>CAZQSZ010000001.1:0-962603 GCA_964596345.1 uncultured Chitinophaga sp.
TCTGAATTTGATTTCTTCCTGCTACCTAAAACTATTGAAATGTAAACATAGGAGGCGGTTTGGCAATATGGCGGGGCGACGAATATATTCTCAACTTTTTGTTCGCTATTCGGCTTCAGTTCCAGCCGTCGAATAACACCAAGCAATAGAATAAACAATGAACTTTTAGTTATAAATTTAGCAGCGGTTACGGGCTGGACGTTTTCCAAATACCCTGCCGAACGCAAAGCTGTGGACGTTGGCAAATACAACAAGCGATACACTTGTTTCAAAAATACATATCCATACTGCCGCTATTGTGTACTTTTCTCTTTACCGAAGCACAGCAACCGGGGGAGTTTGATATCCGCAGGGGGATGTACCCTTTCTTTTTAGGTACCACCCGGGCACAGCAGGACAGCTCCTTTCAGCTGACAGAAGCAGGAAAACTGGAGTATAGGGGCAGAACTGAAATTACCTATTCGTACCAGGGAGTTATTAGCCATCCTTACCTGTTGGGGGGCGTGCAATTTAAAACCGTTGCCCTTACTTATGTATCCGACACTCTTGTAAGGATAATGCTCATTAGTCTTTACCTGCCCAGGTTTTACCCGGACTATAGCAAAAGAGCAAAACGTGAATTTCGTGAGCTGTGTAAATTTTTAAAAGAGCAATGGAAAAACCCGGGCCAGAAAAAGAGATTCTTACAGTCACCGGATAACCGGATTATTTCTGATGGATGGCAATGGAATGCGGAGGGAAAAACAATGAATGTAGCTTTGTACGAGGATAAAAGTAAAGCTCACCGGCTTTATGATATCTCGGTTACCTTAGAACTATCCGGGGTGAATGAATAAAACCGGTAACAGAATTCAAAACGAACCGTAGAAAACACCGGACTTATAGTAGAACACTTCTTCATAAATAAAAGAATAATGAACTTTAACCAACTCATTCCGAATGTCTATTATGTGAATATTGCCGATGGTTTGAAAATGTTTGCAGACTGTTTGGGCTTTGCCATCGGACATAATGAGATAAAATCTGATCAGCCTTTTTGCGTACTGGCTAAAGACGAATTGGGTATTTATCTTTTTGAGCATGAAAAGCTGGCCAGGGAACATAATCCTGAGTTCAGGTTGGTTACCAAAAATATCGGGGAGGTGTATGAAAAAGTATCAAAATCTCACCCGGAATTCCTTCATCCAAATCTGAAAGAAGTTACGCTTCGCCCCTGGGGAGCAAAAGAATTCGCCCTAAGGGATCACCAGGTGTGCATTATATTTCAACAGTGGTGAGATCAGTTAGCCCTGTTATTACCATACGACAGCCACAGTAGTTGATGCTGAACGAAGCCTCCGGCCTTTTTCAACATCCGCCAGATGAGAAAAAAAATTTGAGAAACCGAAAAGTTGGATATACGTTTACAAGCAATTAGTTTCATTTATTTATTTGTAAAGCTATATCGGATGAAGCCAGTAAGTATCTTCCGGATCGCAACGTTTGTTGCAGCAGCCCTTTTACTAACGTCCTGTTCTGACAATAAAAAACCTACCACCATGAATGCTGCTATTCAAAAGATCACCCCCTATTTATGGGTGGAGAAAGATGCCAAAGCGGTTGCTGAGTACTACTTATCCATATTTAAGGATGGTAAGCTGAAAGATTTCCGCAAGTTCAGCGGCGACGAAAGTGGCAATGAAGCAGGTATAGAAACGGCGGTAATTGAAATAGCAGGAATGGAATTTAGCATACTGGCTGCCGGCCCGCTGTTCAAATTCAATGAAGCCATTTCTTTTGTGATCAATACAAAGGACCAGGCAGAAACGGATTATTACTGGGATGCCCTTACTAAAAACGGGGGTGAAGAAGGTTCCTGCGGATGGTGTAAGGATAAATACGGATTATCCTGGCAGGTGGTGCCCACGGAATATTTTGAATTGATACACAGCGATGACCCTAAAGTAAGGGAGAAAGCCATGAAGAATACACTGACCCAGAAAAAAATCATTCTCTCCGAACTCAAATAAGCGGGTAGCTCTCTTTATTGAATCTTATAAATATACCAATCCTCGTTCTGGTTGTGTTTCGGGTTCAGCCAGTGGGCCAGGTTATCCACGAAACTGGTTTGAATGGTTGTCTCTGCGGTCAGCGAAGGAAATATTGTTTGTAGCCGGGCCAGTCGCTGGTCCAGCTGCAGGTTACCGGCCATGATGATATAATTGGGAGCCGGTTTATCGGCTTTCGCTATTTCTTCCTTTAGTTGGTTCAGATCGCCATCCGCAGCCAGCACATAGGTATCAAGATGTTTACCGAGATAAAATAAGGGAGGCCTTTGCAGCGATACATCCCCTTCCATAATAATATTGCTCACATCGCCTTTCTTTCGCAGGTAAATCATGGATTCAATTCTTGATCGTTTTGAATAGGTGCAACTCAGCACCGCCAGGCCAACCGTATTGAGCAGCAGGAACCAAATCAAAAAAACAGTGGTTGTTTTTTTCAGGGCCGGTTTCCAACCATTGCGGTGAATATACTCCCGGAAACCAATAATGCCGAGCAGGATAAAATAAGGAAGGAAGGGAAGAATAAAGCGTTCCTGTTTATTGCTGTAATACGAATGAAAGGCAAAGAAGAGCAGGGTTGAAATACAGAGAATCTTTATATGGAAAGACATCCGTAACGAATAGAGATAACCAAACGCTAATAGAAAAAACGGCAAACCCCAAACCACACCGGCCACCGTGCCGATATACTGGTACCAGGGACCTTGTGGTTGTATGCCGATATTCACCGGGTCGGAATTGAAACGGAAATATTCTTTGATGGACGCAATGGGATCGCCGTAGTAAATGAAATCGAACAATCCCTGGGTGAGCATATACATGATGCCAAATGCCACTGCAAACAGGATCGCTTGTTTATGCAGGGGTTTATAAAAAAGCCAGCAAAGACCGATACCCAGCGGGATAAAGATGACCTGCAGGCGGATGGAAAAAGAGATCGCAAAAAAAAGAGCTGCCAAAAAAATGGAACGGGTGCCTGCTTTCGTGTCAGCGATATAATAACTGCCCATCAGTAAAAAGGGGATACAAAAAAATTCCCGCAGGTTGCGGACGGACATGAACGGGAAGATCCAGAACAAGGCCATGGCCAGCGCCACCAGGATGGCCGTATCTTTTTGTGCGCCGAGACGGAGCGTTAATGCATATGCATAATATATAGTGAGTAAAGAAACCAATGCATGCAACAGCCGCACCACGAACATCATGTCTTCCGGCTGCCGGATACCCAGTGCATGACAGGCATCAAACAACAGGTACATCATTCCCGGGTAGATAAGACTGAACACATGCACATCGCTGCCGGTCCATAGAAAGGAAACCCCGTCCTTCCATTTAAAAACCAGCTCGGGCATTTCAAAATGATCATCATGAAAAGCATAACCGGGAGAAAAGAATACAGCGATGAGACGGATGAACAAACCGATACCGATCACCTGGGTGATGGTCAGTTTGCGGGAAATATTTTTCAGGACCGTTATCATTATTCAGTAATCGAGGTTTCTTTCTTTCCGGTGATCTCCACGATCATCATGGAAGAACATTCTTTATCCCGGGTGGTGGGGTTTACAAATTTCAGGCTCAGCTTGGTGATGCGGAAATGGGTGGCGGTATATTGCTGCCCGGTTGTGTAGCCATCGGCCTTTAATTTCTCCAGCCCGCCGGGTTCTGTGAGTAACCAGACTTTCTTTCCGGTTTGCAACAAGGAATCATCAAAGCGTTGGAACAGCGAGGAAGAATAGAAAACATAAGAAGCACTGTAGCTATGGGGCTGAATATATACATCAGCCGGGTCAACCTTCCCCTTTGTCATTGTTGCGAGTGATTCACCTGCCTGGTATTTTAATAACTGCGGGTAAAAATTGCTGTTGAGTAAAAAGAAAACCAGCGCCATGGTGGCCACGGAAAGACTGATTGCTTTTTGCAAACGATCCAGTGTTGTGGTTTTGATACAATAGAAAACAACGGCGAGTAACAAGATCAGTACCACTGCGATCCACCAGCTTTTCAGCGGGAAGGCCCATATATTGATCACAGCACTTAGCAGCAATAATAAAATGGCTGTGGTTAATTGAATAGAGAAAATTATTTTGACCCAACGGGGATTAGTTGCCTTAGCAAGAATAAAAACAGCAGCGATCACAGCCGCTAATGGGAAAATGATATTGATATAGTGCGGCAGTTTGAACCCGGAGAAGGAAACAACCAATGCTACTATAATAAATGTGCCTGTGCTGGCCCATTCCTGTTGGCGCTGTAAGAAATGTTTGATCCTTCCGGCCATGGCGATATAGGTGATTATGCTCCAGGGGGCAAAAGCCCAGAGAAAGGAATGCAGGAAAAAGAAATAATCATTTTTGGCGTCCCCACCCATGCCACCGCTGAAGCGTTCAACACTTTGGTTGAATAATATAAAAGAAACGCCATTGATATGATCCTTGCCTCTTACTATTTTCTCCGGGTGCAGGTTGTATTGCAGGTAATAACTATATACCACCGGTGAAATGAACAAACCAAAGAGCAGCAACAGCAGCAACCATTTCCAGTTCAGGAAAATGTTCCATTCTTTCCGGTAGAGAATATAAAAGAATGCCATGACTGCCGGAACAAAAACGGCGATATGTCCCTTGGTGGAAAAACCAATGGCCAGGCCCAATGCGGCACCGGCGACATTCCATAATTTTTTATGCTGTATAAACTCCACCAGCTGCCAGCAGGAAAAGGCAATGGCCGCACCGAGTATGCCATCCATGCGGACATCATTATTGGCCAGCAGGTAAGCAAAGGCAGAGGCAATAACAAGAGCAGCGAGTTTACCCACTTCGTTATTGTATAATGATCTTCCGAGACGATAGGTGGAATAGGTGCCGAGGATAGTAAAAAGCAGCGTTGGAAATTTATAGGCAAACGAAGTCACGCCAAAGATCTTATAACTGGCGGCACAAAGCCAGAACAATAAATGCGGTTTATCTAAATAATCGCCGGACTGGTCAATCAAACTTACATAATCACCGGTCAGGTGCATGCGCAGGGCAATGCTGGCATGGTGCGCCGAATCATTATCCAGCAAGGGCACAAAGAGGCCGGGAATACAGGCAATAGCCAGTACAACAAAAAGTAATTTATAAATACCGGCTGGTAAGAAAGGGCTGTTCAAACGCTAAGAGTTTGCGCAAAGTAAGTTTGTTTTTGGCTTACAGCGAAACCAGTAATTCTTTTACTTTATCCCGGATAAAATCCCGCACTTTATTGAATTCTCCCGGCTCCATATGTTTGGGATCAGGGATCTGCCAGTCAATAAATTGTTTGGCGGGCATCCAGGGGCAGGCATCACCACATCCCATCGTGACTACTGCATCAAATGGAGCAAAGGCTTTCACCTCATCCAAACTTTTACTGTCATGGGTACTGAGGTCATAGCCCAGCTCTTTCATGGCCGCAATCGCTTTGGGGTTCACAATACCCGAAGGTTTGGAACCGGCACTATAGGCTTCTACATTTTCGCCACCGAGCATCCTGGCGAAAGCCTGGCTCATCTGCGAACGATTGCTGTTCTCGATACAAACAAAAAGCAGTTTCTTTTTCATGCGTTGGTTGGTTTGAATTTTTTTTGTTGCGCAAGCGCAAAGCGAACGAGTAGTATTAATACCGGCACTTCGATCAGCGGACCGATCACGGCGGCAAAAGCTGCGGGTGAATTGATACCAAATACAGCAATAGCGACAGCGATACCCAGTTCAAAATTATTCCCGGCTGCTGTAAAAGCCAGGGAGGTGGATTTGGAATAATCAGCACCGGCTTTTTTAGAGAGATAGAATGCTGAAAAGAACATGATGGCAAAATAAATAGTCAGCGGGATGGCGATCAGCAATACATCCCCGGGGATCTGAACAATCAGGGTGCCCTTGAGGCTGAACATTACGACGATGGTGAATAGCAGGGCTATCAACGTAATAGGACTAATCGCCGGAAGGTATTTTTGGGTGAACCAGTTTTCTCCTTTCCACCGGATTAGGAGGTACCGGGAGATCATCCCGGCAAGAAAAGGAATACCGAGATAGATAAATACACTTTGTGCCACTTCGCCGATGGTGATATTAACTTCATATCCTTTTAATCCCAACAAAGGCGGAAGTTTGGTAATAAATATCCAGGCATAAAAACTATAGAATACCACCTGGAAGATGCTGTTGAAAGCAACCAGGCCTGCAGCATAGAGCCTGTCGCCACCTGCCAGGTCATTCCAGACGATCACCATCGCAATGCAACGGGCAATGCCGATCAGGATCAGGCCGGTCATATAGCCCGGCTCATCCCGGAGAAAAATAACGGCTAAGGCAAACATCAGCACCGGGCCCACGATCCAGTTTTGTACCAAGGAGAGCAGTAATATTTTTTTATTGGCAAATACCTTGGGCAGCTCTTCATACTTCACTTTGGCCAGTGGGGGATACATCATCAATATCAAACCGATCGCAATGGGAATATTGGTACTGCCGGATTGAAACGAATTAATAAAGGCTTCGGCAGATGGTATAAAATAACCAATTGCCACCCCAACGCCCATGGCAAGAAAGATCCATAGCGTCAGGTAATTGTCCAGGAAGGATAATTTTTTTTGCATCATGTCAGTTAGTTTAGAAGAGAGGAGGGAATAGTCCCTCCTCTTCAAATCTTAGCAGCAACCGCCGCCCATTTCACAGCAAAGACTGCCTGTTTCGCAACAGCCGGGATCTTTCTGTAGTTGATTGTTTGTGTTCATGGCTTTACTTTTGCTCCCAGCCCCCTGAAGGGGACTGAAGATGTTATAAAATGTGAGACAATCTTTAGCAACTTTATATCAGCAACAACCACTTCCGGGTTCGCAGCAGTTGCGGTCATCTTTAGCCGGTTTTTCTGCATAGACCGTAATGCTGGTAATCCTTGTTTTTGCGTTCTTATAGTCAGCGATTTCATCGGCACTGAAGTATTCAGCCAGGATCGAATCAGGAATGACAATGGTCTTATCTTTTTGCAGGGTGATATTTTTGAAACCCGCTTCTTCAATGATACCGAGGTATTCACTTTTTTGAATAGCACCGGATACACAACCAGCATAGAGTTCTGCCACTTCTTTCCATTTGGCCGGTAATTCACCTTCCAGCACAATATCAGAGATGGAGAAATGACCGCCGGGTTTTAATACACGGTACACTTCGCTGAATACTTTATGTTTATTGGGAACGAGGTTGAGCACACAATTGCTGACGATCACATCGGCTTTGTTGGAAGTAACCGGCATGTCTTCAATATCGCCCTGGCGGAACTCCACGTTGTTGAATCCTAATTTCTCCGCATTCTCTCTAGCACGGCTGATCATGGCTTCCGTAAAATCAATACCAATGATCTTTCCTTTATCACCCGCAATTTTATGGGCTACAAAAGCATCGTTACCGGCACCACTGCCGAGATCGATCACTGTATCGCCTTCTTTGATCTTAGCAAATTCTGTCGGCAATCCGCAACCCAGGCCCAGGTCCGCATCGGGGTTATAGCCTTCCAGTTTTGTGTAATCGTCGGCCATGATGTTGTACACATCATCTCCGCAACAGGCGGAAGTGGCCCCGCAGCAGGAAGCTGCATTCAGGTCTTTGGACTGCTTGGCAATCTCGCTGTACTTTTCTTTGACTAATTCTTTTAATTGTGCATCGTTATTCATGGCTTCTGTTTTAAATTGTTTAGTTGATATTATCTGTTAATACTCTTTTCATATATGTAGAGGAAGAGGGGCAAAGCTGCGAGAACTCGGTCGTTGATTTGATGGAAGCCGGTGCTTCCTCCCGGCTATGAACGGCAAACCCTTTTGCTGCAAAATATTTTTCTGCTGTGGTGGTCAGTAAGTGCAGGTTGGTAATACCCGACTGAATACTATAAGCGATGAGCTGGTCGAATAAATGGCTGCCGATCTTTTGATCCCGGTATGCTTTATCTACGGCAAAGGATCGCAATAAACCATCTTCTTCAAACCGCTCCAGGGCGATGCTTCCAATCACTTCATTGTTGTCACCCGTAGCAATTATAAAATCAACCGGGATGTCTGTAATATCCGAGGCGGGTAAATTGTTTTTTGTCAGCAGACCGGCGATAACCGGGAACTCTGCTTTATCAGCCATGCGATAAGTAATGTTCATACGCTGGTTGTTTAAAAAGTTAATTAACAACAGGCTTTTTCATTTTTCACTTTCAGGTTATTGAATAAGGAAGTGAATTCGCTGTTGAATTTCTCAAAGGCCTTCCAGTTGATGCAATAACAGCTGCGGGGCCCGTCAACGGTTCCGTTGATCAGCCCGGCATTCTTCAGTTCTTTCAAATGTTGTGATACGGTGGATTGGGCCAGGGGTAATATATCCACGATCTCGCCACAGATACATTCATTCCGCTGCGCCAGTACTTTCAGGATAGCGATACGGGCAGGATGACTCATGGCCTTGGCAAAATTGGCCAGGTCCTGTTCTTTTTGGGTAAATTCTTCTTTCTTATGAAAGGCCATATTAATTAAGTTTAGGCAGCAGATTTTTGAAAACTGCAGAATAAAAAATTCTGTATTGTATTAAAGGGTGTCAGGTGATCGGTATGAATACACCTGATCTTTTTAAACCATTTTTTTAATGTACCGGTCAGTGCGTTCTCTGTATATTGTTTTACCGGGAGGCCGCTGCATTTTTCCGGGCCACTCTCCGAAAAAGTGCCGATCAGCAATTTGCCACCCTCTTTCATAGCATTGTTGGCAACGGATAAGTAAGCCGCTATTTCTTCCCGGGTAGTCAGGAAATGGAAGGCAGCCCGGTCGTGCCAGTAATCATATTTACGGACCGGATTAAATTCGGTAATATCACTAACGATCCAGTTGACAAGGGAAGCTCTTTCTCCTAACCGTTGTTTTGCTTTTTCGATTGCCACGGAAGAAATATCCAGCACAGTGATATCGGTATAGCCTGCGAGCAGCAGGTGATCAACAAAATAGCTGTCCCCGGCTCCCACATCAATGATGGCCGCATCTGTTGGAATGGACAGTTCTTTTAAGAAGTCCAGCGAGACCTGCGGCGTGGGCTGGTACCAGCTGACATCCGTGAAGGATTTGCTGGTATAGACCTTTTCCCAGTGTTGTTGTTGCGCCATTGTTTAATCTTATATCGCAAATATACGATTAAAGAAGCTAGACGAGCAAATAAAAGTTTATGAATTAGCGGAAAACTCTTATGAGCGGCTTTTTTTCACCAGCGAAATGATCACCCCGCTGGCAATGATGCAGAGGATGCCGGTCAGTGACATCCAGTCGGGAAAAGCATCGCCCAGTGCCATACCAATGAAGACGGAGAAGACGATATTGGCATAACCAATCGCAGAAACCATACCCGCCTTATCGGCTCCATAGGCTTTGGTCACGAAGTATTGGCCAAACAAAGCGGCGAGGCCCAGCCATAGCACATAGAACCATTCCATACCCGCCGGCCATTTCCAGCGGATAAAGAAAACATCATCTGCAGGCACATGAAAAAGATAGCCGCAGCCCATAAAAGTTAAGGGGATCAAAACGCCGGTGCCGATAAAAGCCAGTACTATGATCCGGGTATCATAATAACCGGCCAGCCGGTTCACGGTGATATAAGCCAGGGCTGAGGTTATACCAGAAAGCAAACCCGCCACATGATAATACCAGGGAAAATGAATAGCCGGTTTATAGATGAGTAACATACCGAGAAAGCCAAGCACAACTGCCAGTAATACAACACGGCCATGGTATTCCCGGAACAATAAAAAAGAAAATACAGCAATGAATAAGGCAGAGGTCAGGTTGTAGGTCATGGCGGTGCCCAGCGGCAGATGAAGAATACAATACAATAAAGTGTACAAAGCCGTTGTACCCATCATGCCCCGGAAAAGGAGCAGATGAAACTTGCCGCCTTTGTTGACCGGCGGCCGCATCATAAACCCGGCTATTAGTACCAGCAGTCCGACGAGGTTTCTCCAGAACACCAGCTGGCCCGCACCAAAACTTCCTTTCAGCAATTTGGCAGCACCACCCATTAATGAAAAACCCAATGCTGCCAGGAGCATATAGATGATTCCTTTATAGCGGGGGTCAATAGACATCAGATGCGGGCTAATTTTTCAACCGCGGCCTCCAGTGTTTCTTTCTTTTTTGAAAAACAAAAACGCAGCACTTTATCATCTTTCCCGTTTTGGTAAAAAGCAGAAACGGGGATCGTGGCCACGCCGGCTTCTTTGGTAAGACGAATAGCAAAGTCTTTATCTGCTTCCTCACTGATCTGTTCATAGGTGCCACAGATAAAATAACTGCCGTACGAATCTTTCAGCGAGAATCTTGTTGCCTGCATCAGTTGTTTGAAATAGTCTCTTTTCTCCTGTATAAACGAAGACAGTGACAGGTAAGCCTCCTTTTGCTTAAGAAATGTGGCTAATGCCACTTGTGCAGGTGTAAAACAGCTAAAGCAATTATACTGGTGTACTTTCCTGAACTCTTTGGTCAGAGCTGCCGGGGCAATACAATAGCCCAGCTTCCAGCCGGTGCAGTTATAAGTTTTGCCAAAGGAAAAGCAGACAAAACTCCGTTGCAGCAGGTCGGGGTAACGCAGCATACTCTGGTGCGGGATATGATCAAAGATCAGGTGTTCATATACTTCATCACTGATGATGAAAATATTGGTGCCCTCCGTGATCTTTCTCAGTTCCTGTATATCGTTTTCACCGATCACACTTCCCGTCGGGTTATGTGGCGAATTAATAATGATCGCTTTTGTTTTTGGCGTCACCGCTTTTTTCACGGCCTGCCAGTCAATATGATAATTGGGATAGACCAGGTCAATGGTCACCGCTTTCGCCCCATTGATCTCAATATTGGGAATATAACTGTCGTAAGCCGGTTCAAATACGATCACTTCATCACCCGGCTGCAGGATAGCAGTAAGCGACGAATAGATCGCATAAGTGCCACCGGGAGTAATGGTGATCTCTGTTTCCGGGTTGATATTTGCAGCATATAAGAACTCCGCTTTTTCAGCGATGGCTTCCCGCAACGGCATCCAGCCCGGCATGGGCGCATACTGGTTGAAATTATTTGTCATGGCCTCGGTCACCAGCCCCGTCAGTTCATGGCTCATCGGGAAATCAGGAAAACCCTGGCCCAGGTTTACGGCTTTGTATTCATTCGCTAAAGCACTCATCACCGTGAAAATGGTGGTGCCGACCTTGGGGAGTTTGGATGGGAGTTGCAAGGGAGCAATTTGAAAATGAGATAATGTGCAAATTAATCAATGAAACCAAGCGGAAGATCAGTTTTTCTTTTTACCCACCACCAATTCATAGGAATGATCGATCCATTCTTTGAGTTGTTTATTGGAAACAGAACCGTCCACTACAATGGTATTCCAGTGTTTCTTGTTCATATGATAACCAGGTAATACACAGGAAAATACTTCCCGCAGTTCAATAGCTTTATCCGGGTCGCATTTTACATTGAAGCGCAGTTCTGCTTCATCAAGTCCTGTTAACAGGAATACTTTATTATTGACCTTGAACACTAAGGTATCCGGCCCGAAAGGAAGTGTTTCTTCCACCCCCGGTTTGGATAAGCAGTACTCCCGTAAACTTTCAATATTCATATTATGCAATAATGGCGGTGGCTTCTATTTCGATCAGGTATTCCGGATCTATTAAACCTTTTACTTCGATCATGCTGGTGCACGGTTTGACCTGGCTAAAGAATTCACCATGAGCTTTACCATATTCTTCCCAGCGGGCAATATCGGTCACAAACATTCTTGTCCTCACGACATCCTGCAGGGAGGCACCGGCTCTTTTCAACACCGCCTCTATTTTTTCAATGATAAACTTTGTTTGTGCATAGGCATCATCTTTTCCCACCAGCTGGCTGTTTTCATCAACGGCCACTGTTCCTGTGACTTCAATGGTATTACCAATCTTCACGGCACGGCTGTAGCCGACAATATCTTCCCATTTGGCTCCCGACGAATAGTTGGTTCTTTGCATATAATTTATTTCTCCTGTTATGATAAAGCAGTAAAGGATGTAACAACCTTTCGTGGAATCCCCCTTGCTCTTTTTCTCTTAGCTCCTCTTAGCTTTTTATTTCTATATTTTCATTTTTGATCAGCGGTTCGCCCTGCATTCTTAAAAAGATCTGTACCACCGTGACCACATCTTTCTGGCAATAGGTCACAATGCGTTCCGTATTCTTTTCTTTCCAGTACACTTCCCAGACCATGCTGCCATCAATATCATCTTTGGGTGTGGCAATACCAAGGGCATGGGCCAGCAGGTTGAGTGATGTATAACTTTTAAAATCACCAAACTTCCAGAGCTCCATGGTATCCAGGTGACTTACTTCCCAGGGTTTTTTGCCGCTGGCATTGAGAATACCGGGGATAGGAAGCCCGTTGATGATCAGCCTGCGGCACAAATAAGGAAAGTCAAACTCTTTCCCATTGTGGGCACATAAAAATTTGGGATCACCGGCCGACCATTTTTTCAGCATCTCTGAAAACTCATGCAATACTATTTTTTCATTATCACCTGCAAAGGATTTGAGAACGATCTTTTTCTGTTCTCCGGTTCCTTGTAACACACCACAGCTGATGCAGATGATCTTTCCGAATTCTGCATAGATGCCTGCTCTTGGATAAATGCTTTCGGTGGTTTCATCTTCCCGGTTACGGAGCAAGGCTTCTGCTTTTTTGGTCCAGAGATCTTTCCAGTCGTTGGGCACCAACTCAAAAGAGGGGTGCTGCGGCACAGTTTCAATATCGAGAAAAAGAATGTTGTGGAGGGGATAAGGGGTCATAAAAAGAATTGTAACTAAAATTAAAAAATCCCCGGCATAATTACCGGGGATTTCCAATTATAAGAATTTATCTCCTTTATTTCGTTTCACCTCGGCCACATATTCTTTGATCTCCTGTTCCTGGTCTTTCTTGCAAATCAGCAATACATCTTTGGTGTCTACAATAATATAATCATGCAAGCCCTGTAACAATACTAATTTATTATCGGGAACATGCACCATGCAGTTATTCGCATCCACCACCATCACACTGTTGCCCGACACGGCATTGCCGAAATAGTCTTTCTCCATATTTTCCCAGGCACTGTTCCAGGTGCCGAGATCACTCCAGGAAAAGGAAGCAGGGATCACATATACATTATCTGCTTTTTCCATGATGCCGAAATCGATCGAGATATTGGTACACTGGGGATAGATCTGTTCAATGGCTTCGGCCTCTTCCGGGGTATTGAATTTGTCTTTCTCAGCGGCAAACACTTCATACATTTCCGGGAGATGCTTTTCAAAGGCAGTAATGATATTGCTTACTTTCCAGGTAAAGATGCCAGCATTCCATAAAAAATCACCACTGGCAATAAATGCTTTTGCCAGCTCTTCATTGGGTTTCTCGGTAAAGGTTTTTACTTTATGGATATCCGGGGCCGCTTCAATGGTATCGTGTTGTATATAACCATAGCCGGTGTTGGGATAGGTGGGTTTTATACCAATGGTAACAAAGGCATTGATATGATCGACAAAATTCAGTGCTTTGGTGGCGGTCTTAATGAACTCCTCTGTATCCAGGATCAGGTTGTCAGAAGGTGCTGCGATCATCACCGCTTTGGGATCCTTCTTCATCAGCTTAAAAGCAATGTATGCAATACAGGGTGCTGTGTTCTTGCGGGAAGGTTCACTGATTATATTTTCACCAGAGATATGAGGTAATTGTTTTTTTACCAGCTCTACATAATCCTGCGAGGTAACAATGTAGATGTTTTCTTTGGGTACAAACTTGCTGTAGCGTTCAAAGGTCTGCTGGATCAGCGTTTTTCCTACATTCAGTATGTCGAGAAACTGTTTCGGATAGTTCGTACGGCTCATGGGCCAGAACCGGCTGCCGATGCCGCCGGCCATAATGGCTACGTAGTGATGTTTGTTCATTGTGTTCTGTTGAAAAGTTGACTGGTTTATAAGTTGACAGGGATCGCCTGTTAACTTGTCAACTATATTAACCCTTCCCTGATCAGGTCATGCAAATGTATGATGCCTGCATATTTCCTGTTTTCTGTAACCGCCAGTTGCGTAATTTCTTTTTTTCGCAAGAGATCCAAAGCGTCCACGGCCATTTCATCGGGGCCGATGACAATGGGATCCTTTGTCATAATATCCCCGGCTGTTATTTTATTGATCTGTACATTTTTTTCCAGCATCCGGCGCAGGTCCCCATCGGTAATGATGCCGAGTAAATGATTCTCCGGATCCACCACGGCGGTAATACCCAATCTTTTTTGGGTCATCTCCACGATCACTTCTTTTAAGGAATCACCTGCCAATACTTTTGGTTTTTCATTATTCACATAAAGATCGGACACCCGCAGGTATAATTTCTTTCCCAGTGAACCGCCGGGATGGAACTTGGCAAAATCATCCGATTGAAAGCCGTTCAGCTCCATCAGGCAAACCGCCAGCGCATCTCCCATTACTAATTGTGCCGTCGTACTGGAAGTAGGCGCCAGGTTATTAGGACAAGCTTCCTGCTCAACGGTTGTATTTAAAATGATATCAGAGAGTTTGGCTAATGACGACTCCACATTACCCACGATACTGATCAGCGTATTTCCAAAATTCCTGATCAGGGGAACCAGCACTTTTATCTCGGGGCTTTCCCCGCTTTTACTGATAATAATGACCACATCCTGCTCCTGCACCATACCGAGGTCGCCATGGATGGCATCAGCAGCATGCATAAAAATGGAAGGAGTACCGGTGGAGTTGAAGGTGGCCACGATCTTCTGGGCAATGACGGCGCTTTTGCCTATCCCGCTGATAACCACCCTTCCTTTGCATTTTGAAATGGCAGCTATTGCTTTTTCAAAATCAGCATTGATAAAGGCAGCCAGCCCTGCAATGGATTGAGCCTCCAGCCGGATGGTGTCTAAAGCGATCTTTTTAATGTCAATGGCCATAAGAAGGGGCAAAATTAGAGGATTTGCTATGAACCAGCAGGTCTTTATGCAAGCGTTACCCCTGAATTTTAACGGATCTGACCGGCTAAACAGGGAATCAAGTCGTACCTTCGCCGTCCTCTAAAAAAGGGGCCTGTGTAGCCTGTCAGGAAGTCCTGCCACCCCCGCCCCGCTGATTAGAAAGAGAAAACACTTATTCACCCGATAATTGTTTCTGACCCGGTCTTAAAAATGATCGCCGGGAGAAATAAGATCGGTCAAAAATGAGTAACTTAATAAATCTGCAGTTTTATTGAGAACTGCGATGGAAATCTAAGAGTAATGGCAACAACAAAAAAAGCCGCTGCAACAAAAACGGCAAAGAGTAAGAGCAAAGAAGCAGCCCCTGCAAAAAAGAAATTTGATCTTCATAAAGCCCTGCAGGAACATTTTGGGTTTGATAAATTTAAAGGCACCCAGGAAAAAGTGATCGAATCATTGATGGCCGGTCATGACACGTTTGTGATCATGCCGACGGGCGGTGGCAAAAGCCTTTGTTACCAATTACCAGCCCTGGTGAGTGAAGGAGTGGCGATCATTGTGTCCCCGCTGATCGCCCTGATGAAAAACCAGGTGGACCTGGTCCGGGGCTACAGCAGTAATGATGAAGTGGCGCATTTCCTGAACTCCACCCTGAATAAAAAAGAGATCAAAGAGGTACATGATGACCTGCTCTCCGGCAAAACAAAAATGTTATACGTGGCCCCGGAAACACTGACTAAGCAGGAGAACCTCGAATTCTTCTCAGATCTCAAAATATCGTTCTTCGCCGTAGATGAAGCACACTGTATCTCGGAATGGGGACATGATTTCCGGCCGGAATACCGCAGGCTGCGGGAAATGATGATCCAGATAAACCCGGATATACCGGTGATCGCTTTAACAGCTACCGCCACGCCCAAAGTGCAAAGTGATATTGTAAAGAACCTTGATCTGAAAGACCCCAAGATCTTTATCTCTTCTTTCAACAGGACCAACCTGTATTACGAGATTCTGCCCAAGATCAAAAAATCGCAGACGGATGAAAGTATTGTCCGCTTCATCAAAAGCATGAAGAAAAAAAGCGGCATTATTTATACCCTCAACAGGAAGACTACTGAAGAGCTGGCTGATATATTAAATGCCAATGGCATCAAAGCCGTTGCTTATCATGCCGGCTTGGACAGTAAACTGAGGGCAGAGCGGCAGGACCAGTTCCTGGGCGAAGATGTGCAGGTGATCTGTGCCACGATCGCTTTTGGAATGGGAATCGACAAACCGGATATCCGTTTCGTTATTCACTATAATATTCCCAAATCCATCGAGAATTATTACCAGGAAACAGGTCGTGCCGGCCGTGATGGACTGGAAGGAAAATGTATCTTATACTACTCCCACAAAGATGTGAGCAAGCTGGAACACCTGATGCGGGATAAACCACTCAGCGAACGGGAAGTGGGAGCACAACTGATCAGCGAAACGGTGGCCTATGCAGAAAGCGGTGTTTGCCGCCGCAAAGTTCTGATGAGCTATTTCGGCGAAGAATATGAAAAAGAAAATTGCGGCGAATGTGATAACTGCAAGCACCCGAAAGAGAAAGTAGAAGCTAAAGAGGAAGCCACCATTGCGCTGAAGGCGATCAAAGCACTGGATGAAAGATTTGCTACGGAATACGTGGTGCAGATCCTGATCGGCAGGCTGACACCGCAGATACAAATGTTCCGTCATGATGGGTTGGATATATTCGCCAGTGGTAATGATAAAGATGCCTTGTTCTGGAATTCATTGATCCGGCAGCTGATCCTGGAAGGAATGCTGGTAAAAGATATTGAAGAGTATGGTGTATTGAAATTCACCAAAAAGGCAGAAGCCTTCCTGAAGAAACCCAAATCATTCAAAGTGATATTGAATCATCTTTACGATGATGCCAATGCAGATGATGAAGAAGGAAATGCTGAAGCATCAGTTGGTTCTGCTACTGACGAGAAGTTGTTTGATATGCTGAAAGAATTGCGTCAGAAAGAAGCGAAGAAAAAGAACCTGCCGCCGTTTGTGATCTTTCTTGAAACCTCTTTGCAGGATATGGCCACCATGTATCCTACCAATATTACCGACCTGGAAAAATGCCAGGGTGTAAGTAAAGGAAAAGCCATGCGGTACGGAAAACCCTTTGTGGAAATGATCGCTCAATATGTGGCGGATAATAATATTGAAAAGCCGGACGATTTTGTGATGAAGAGTGTGGTGAATAAAAGCGGCAACAAGGTATATATCATCCAGAACACAGATAAAAAAGTGTCTTTAGAGACCATCGCCAAGAATAAAGGCTGGAGATTGGATGAAATGCTGGAAGAAATGGAGACCATTGCTGCCAGCGGTACCAAGCTAAACCTGGACTATGCTATTGATGAGATGCTGGACGAGGATGAGCAGGACGAGATCATTGAGTATTTCAAAAGTTGTGACACTTCTTCGCTGCAGGTGGCCCAGGAAGAGCTATCCGACCATAATTTCAACTGGGAACAGCTCAAGATCATGCGGATCAAGTTCCTGAGTGAATACGGGATGTAGTTCTAAACTTTATTGGCTGTAATTGTGGATTTTTTGTGAATTCCCTCTATATTTGCAGCCCCGAAGCACAAAAGCGAGGATAGGCTTCCACTTACCAAGTTGATGTGTTTCAGGAACGGTGCGGTAGCTCAGTCGGTAGAGCAAAGGACTGAAAATCCTTGTGTCGGCGGTTCGATCCCGCCCCACACCACCCTAAAGCAGAAAAAGCCTGGTAGCGTTTAAAACTATCGGGCTTTTTTATTTTACCTTCTCCCCCTAATCTTCCTCAAGTATGGGCAAAAGAAATTTTCTTTTCTTGTTTCTCTTCTGTTACGGCCAGTTCTCTTTTTCCCAACAGCCTTTATACAAGGACCCATCACAGCCAATCGAAAAAAGGGTCCGTGATTTACTTAGCCGGATGACCCCGGAAGAAAAATTCTGGCAATTGTTCATGATTCCGGGTGATTTAAATAATGCAGATACTGCACAATATAAAAAGGGCCTTTTTGGTTTCCAGGTGAGTGCGGGCAATAAAGGAGATGCAGGCGGACAGTTACTCACTTATAATACCACCGAACCAGCGATTACGCTGACCAAAAAGATAAATGCCATTCAGAAATACTTTGTGGAGCAAACGAGATTGGGTATACCGGTCATTCCGTTTGACGAAGCCTTGCATGGCCTGGTCAGGGATGGCTGTACCGCTTTCCCGCAAGCGATTGGTTTAGCGGCCACCTGGGATACAACGTTAATGAGTAAAGTTTCCAATGCCATTGCCACCGAAACAAAACAACGGGGCATCCGCCAAATACTTTCTCCGGTGGTGAATATTGCAGCGGATGTTCGCTGGGGCCGTACAGAAGAAACCTATGGTGAAGACCCTTTTCTTTCGGCAGCGATGGGTGTGGCGTTTGTCAGTGCCTTTGAAAAGAAAGGCATCATCACCACCCCCAAACATTTTATTGCCAATGTGGGCGACGGTGGAAGGGATAGTTATCCTGTTCATTTGAATGAACGGATACTTGAAGAGATTTATTTGCCGCCCTTTAAAGCCTGTATTGAAAAAGGCGGCAGCCGTTCTGTTATGACGGCGTATAATTCTGTAGATGGAACCGCTGCCTCATCTAATTACTGGCTGCTCACCGAAAAATTAAAAAAGCAATGGGGTTTTACCGGCTTTGTGATATCGGATGCCAATGCGGTGGGTGGCGAAGTGGTATTGCATAATACTGCCAAAGATTACCCGCAAAGCGGTGAACATGCAATTAACGGAGGACTTGATGTGATTTTTCAAACGGAATACAAGCATCACCAGTTGTTCATGCCGCCTTTCCTGGATGGACAGATCGGCAGCAACAGGATCAATGATGCGGTGGCAAGAGTACTGAAGGCAAAGTTTGAACTGGGGCTTTTTGAAAATCCGTATGTGACAGAAAATATAAACGCCAACAACTCACATAAACAAATTGCTAAACAGGCGGCGCTGGAATCTTTTGTATTGTTAAAGAACAAGAACAACACACTTCCCTTCTCCAAAAATATCCGCAGCATTGCTTTGATCGGAGTTGACGCCGCCGAAGCCAGGCTGGGTGGGTATAGTGGTCCCGGTAATAACAAAGTGAGCATACTTGCCGGCTTACAACAAAGAGCCGGTAAAAATATCAAGGTAAATTATCAGCCGGGTTGTAGCAGAAGCAGCGAGGAGTATATTGTTATTCCATCAGCGCAATTAAAAAGTAATAATGCAGAAGGTTTACAGGCTGAATATTTCAATAATGTTACACTAAGCGGCGAGCCGATTATAAAACGAAACGATAAGCAGGTTGATTTTCGCTGGACACTCTTTGGCCCCGGCCCCGGTTTGGAAGCTGACTTTTATTCTGTAAGATGGACAGGTAAACTGATCTCCCCGGTTACGGGAACCTACAAAATAGGGCTGGAGGGAAATGACGGCTATCGTTTATACATCAACAACAAACTGCTGGTTGATAATTGGCAGAAACAAAGTTATCACAGCCTGTTAGCCAACTACCTGTTTGAAAAAGGAAAAGCCTACGATATCAAAGTAGAATTTTATGAACCCAAAGGAAATGCCACTATCAAATTAGTTTGGAATGCGGGTATTGATAATAACTGGCGGAAAAAAATAAATGATGCCGTTGCAGCAGCAAAACAATCAGATATTGCCGTTATAGTAGCAGGTATTAACGAAGGTGAATTCCAGGACAGGGCTTTGTTATCGCTTCCCGGACGGCAGGAAGAAATGATAAAAGCTGTTGCTGCTACTGGTAAGCATGTTGTTGTTTTGCTGGTGGGTGGCAGTGCTGTAACAATGAACAACTGGATAAATGATGTGCAGGCCGTCGCATCGGCCTGGTATCCCGGAGAAGAAGGCGGACATGCTATCGCCAATATATTGTTTGGCGATTACAACCCTGCCGGGAGGTTGCCCATCACTTTTCCATTACACGAAGGACAACTGCCATTAGTGTACAACCACAAGCCCACAGGCCGTGGCGATGATTATAATAATTTATCAGGCTTGCCGCTTTTTCCCTTTGGGTATGGATTGAGTTATACAACGTTTGAATACAACGATATTCGTTTAAGCAAAAACAATATTAATAAAAGTGATACCGTACAGGTTTCTGTAACCATCAAAAATACCGGTACCCGTGAGGGTGATGAAGTGGTGCAGCTCTATATCCGGGATGTATTGGCATCTGTTGCACGGCCGGTCATGGAATTAAAAGGATTTCAGCGGGTGCATCTAAAAGCAGGCGAAGCAAGAACCCTTTCTTTTACCATTACTCCCGAAATGCTTTCGATGCTGGATAGTCAATTGAACAAAGTGGTGGAGCCGGGAGAGTTCAAAATACTGATAGGAGCTTCGTCGACGGATATCAGGTTGAAAGAAACCTTGAACGTAATGTGAGAAAATTACCCGGCAAAAGCAACCGCTACCCCTGCTCCCACTTTCGCATTGTGTTTTATCAAAGCAATATTCGCTTCCAGGCTTTCACCTTTGGTATGGTTAGCGATGTATTGTAATAGAAAAGGTGTTACCTCTTTACCGTTGATGTTTTTTTCTTTTGCCGCCTCTAAGGCCAGTACAATATGTTTTTCCATTTCATCCGTAGCTATTTCCTGCGTTGCCGGAACCGGGTTGGCAATAAGGACAGAACCGGTTAAGCCCAGGCTCCATTTTGTTTTCAGCAGGGCGGCGATTTCTTCCGCTGTGTCTGCACGAAGGGGAGATGTAAAACCGCTTTGGCGGGAGTAAAAACTCGGGAACTCATCCTGCCCATAGGTTACAACAGGAATGCCCATGGTTTCTAAATACTCCAGCGTTAAGCCGATATCTAGAATTGATTTTACACCGGCAGATACAACAGCGACTGAAGTTTGTGCCATCTCCGTAAGGTCGGCGGATATATCCATACTGGTTTCAGCACCCCGATGCACACCGCCGATACCGCCGGTTACGAATATTTTTATTCTGGCCATACTGGCTATGCGCATGGTGGCCGCCACAGTAGTGGCGCCATATAAATTTTTACTGATCACATAGGGCATGTCCCGCAGGCTTACCTTCCACACATTTTTTTCCTTTCCGAAAAGTTCGATTTGCCCTTCGGATAAACCCACATAACATTGACCGTTCATGATGGCTATCGTTGCGGGAATGGCAGCATTATCTCTTACCACTTGTTCCACCGCCAATGCAGTTTCTACATTCTTTGGGTAAGGCATGCCGTGGGAAATGATGGTTGATTCCAGGGCAACAACTGCTTTCCCAGCTTGTAATGCTTCTTGTACTTCAGGGTGTATAGTAAGAAATTGATTCATTAGTCAGGATAATATTTGGAAACAAGACTCAACAATTTTTCCTGGGTTAAATGGGTGGCAATGGCTCCATTCACCTGTAATATTTCTGCAGATAGCGTATGGGCCAGCTTCAGGCAACCAATATCATCCTTGCCCAGGTGTTTTGCCAGTAAATAGCCCGACAGCGAACCATCGCCCGCCCCGGTGCAATCCACCACTTCAATATCCGGCGCATGGAGGGTGATTGCTTTCTCTTTGTTATACAGGGCAGAGCCATGCTTGCCATTGTGTAACCAGATATTTTGAACTCCTTTCTCTAGTAATTCTTCCACCTGCAATTGAGTAAGAAATGATTTCTCTGAACAAAGCACCGGTAGTTCATCTTCGTTGGGTGTGATCATATACAGACCGGTCAGATCTACCCCTTTGTATTTTTTGGCAGGCGGTACAGAAACAGGTTCCAGGATGAAGGGAATACCGGTTTCAGCACTGAACTCTAATAACCACGCAGCGGTGGATACATTAATATTGGCATCAGCAAGTAAGAACGATGCGGTCTTCAGTAAATCCCTGTGTTGTTCCAAATGTTCGGGAGTGATCAATTGATTAGCTGCATTGGTTAAGAATGCAGAGAACAAGGAACCATCCACATTCAGAATACCGGTGTATTTACCGGAAAGCCCGTTCCGGGTAATAGAAGCATCCAGTTTAACGCCTGCCTCACGGCACACTTTTTTTAACCAGTCACCATCACTGTCGTTTCCAAAGACACTGATCAGCTGAACAGGAACGCTAAGCAGTGCCAGCTGGTGGGCAATATTACGGCTGACGCCTCCGGCGGTTTTGGTGACCACCGCTTCATTGGTGGTGGCCAGCAACATCTCGCTGCTGGCATGGAACAGTTCATCTACTAAAGATGCACCGATACAAATAACAGGGTTTGACATGCTGCAAATGTAAACCCCCAGCCCCTAAAGGGGGGTAAGAAAAAAGTTTTTAATTATGACTATTCTCTTATTCCTCCTTCTTTTTTACAATCAAAAACCAATCATTTTCTAAAGGAAGGTAGCCATAGTCGTAACAATAGAAATAGGTCTTGCCGGTTTTGGTGGTATACAAATGGGTCAGGTACCTGAATTGAAATCCCAGGCGTTGCAGTTTGTCTTTACTCGCTTTGGCGGTTTCTTCTCCTTCGGGCAATATGCTTTCTAATATTTTCCGGTTTTTCAGCAGCGTATTGTTGATATTCCGGACATAGGTACTGTGACTCCCCTTGGCTTTTTGCTGGTTATTGTAATTATTCCGGCAGTTATCGTCGCAGAATTTCTTATCAACACGGCCCTTCAGGGTTCGGCCGCAGGCAAGGCAGGTTTTGGTGTCAGATGCAGTCATAGCAAAGGTTTCAGAAGATTAAGATAGGCTTTTTTATCCGTGTGCAAACGTTTTTACACGTTTAGCTTCGGGAGTAAACGGGTAAAAACCGGCTATCGCTTTCCGGCACCGGCATCTTTGTGTTGTCAATCGGCAATGACGTCACCGGCTGACTGAGATAACAAAATTCAAAACCGCTTCCGTCAAAACACAACCGGGAGCACAAATTTTAAAACTATGTACGCTTTAAAAAACAAAGTACAACTGATCGGTAACCTGGGTAATGCACCTGAAGTTAAAACCCTTGAAAGTGGAAAGAAAATGGCCCGTTTTTCCGTCGCCACGAGTGAAAGCTATCGCAACGCCAAGGGTGAGAAAGTAACCGAAACGCAGTGGCATAACCTGGTTGCCTGGGGTAAAGTGGCCGAGATCGTTGAAAAATACCTGACCAAAGGAAAAGAGGTAGCCATTGAAGGCAAGCTGATCAGCCGTAGCTATAATGACAAAGACGGCAACAAAAAATACATCACCGAAGTGCAGGTGAGTGAATTGCTGATGCTCGGCGTGAAAGCCACAGAAGCATAAATTGATGGCCACGAATGGCACGAATATCACGAATGATTTCGGTTTGATATTCGTGCCATTTCTTATTGAAGGCTTTTAATATCCAGCTATGACCATTTTATACAAAGAAGAAGTTTATGCAATAGCAGGCGCATGTATGGATGTCTACAATTGTCTTGGGTATGGTTTCCTGGAAGTCGTGTATAAAGATGTCATGGAAATTGAGTTTAAAGAAAGGAAAATGACTTATTCCAGGGAAAACCCATTTCCGATTTTTTATATAGGAATCCGGCTAAAACGGATCTTTTATGCTGATTACTTTTTGTTCAATAAAATAATTATTGAAGTAAAGGCAAACGCAGAAGGGATTTCTGAAGAAGCAATTGCACAAACGTTAAACTATCTCAAAGCATCCGGGAACAGGGTTGGAGTAATTATTAATTTCGGAAAAAGAAGATTGGAGTACAAAAGAATTATTTTCTGATTCAGTCAATTGTATTTTATTCGTGGTATTTGTGTAATTCGTGGCAAAAAATCTTAACTGTGGCATCCTTCTCTCCTGATATATCCAATAAAATGTTCGGCATGGCCGTACAGCTGGTGAACCAGAGCTCCCGGAATATCTTCCTGACCGGGAAAGCCGGTACGGGTAAGACCACGTTTCTAAAATACATCCGGGAAAACTGTCATAAGCAAATGGCAGTAGTGGCCCCAACAGGAGTAGCCGCCATCAATGCCGGTGGTGTTACGATCCATTCTTTATTTCAACTGCCGATCTCCCCGTTTATACCAGAAGCAAAAGGGTTTTCAAAAAATGAAGAAACCGTCAACCGGCACAGCCTCATCAGCCGGCTACGGATGAATACGGATAAAAAGAAAGTATTACAGGAGCTGGAGCTGCTGATCATTGATGAGATCAGCATGGTCCGTTGTGATACCCTGGATGCTGTGGATACCGTTTTACGGCATGTAAGAAACAGGTACCAGGAACCATTCGGTGGCGTACAGGTATTGTTTATTGGTGATATGTTCCAGTTGCCACCCGTTATCAAAGAACAGGAATGGAACCTGTTATCGGAATATTATACAGGCCCCTATTTTTTCGACAGCCTCGTGATCCGGCAGGAGCAGCCTGTCTATATTGAGTTCGATAAGATTTACCGGCAAAGCGAAGAACGGTTTATCCGCTTATTGAACCAGGTACGAAATAATAACCTGGACGACGACGGGATGAAAATACTGGAAAGCCGCTTTAACCCGGCTTTCAGAAGAACAAAGGAGGATGGATTTATTATCCTGACCACACATAATGAAATGGCCCGGCAGACCAATGCAGAAAAGCTACAGGGATTAACCGGGAAACTATATTCCTTTAAAGCGGACATAGATGATGACTTCCCGGCTAATGCTTACCCGGCGGATGAGCTATTGCAACTCAAGGTGGGCGCACAGGTGATGTTCATTAAAAATGACCTGGACAAAAGCAAGCGATACTTCAATGGTAAAATCGGTACGGTTACTAAACTTGAAGATGAGAAGATATTTGTGCAATGTGCCGATGAGTCCGGAGAGATTGAAGTAAAAAAAGATAAATGGGAAAATATCCGCTACGATCTCAATAAAACCACCCGCCAATTGGAAGAAAAACTCTTGGGGTCTTTTTCCCAATACCCTCTACGGCTGGCCTGGGCCATTACGATTCATAAAAGCCAGGGGCTGACCTTTGAGAAAGCGATCATTGATGCGGGTAAATCTTTTGCCGCCGGGCAGGTATACGTGGCGCTCAGCCGTTGCACCAGCCTGGAAGGAATGGTACTACAAAGCCGGATCAATACGGATAGTTTAAGAACCGACCAGCGGATTGTCAATTTTTCCAGAGCAGCTGCATCTGTAAATAAGCTGGAAGAAGAATTGATCGTCTCTCAAAAGCAATACTGGCAAAAGATACTGCTCTCCCTGTTTGATTTCAGGAATATGGTTGCCAACAATAAAGAGTTGATGAATTATCTAATTGAACATGCATCCTCATTCAATCCGGAAGTCTTGCCCTGGGTAGAAGCCATTAACGGGCAACTGATTTCCCAGCAGGAAGTGGCCGAAAGGTTTCAGCAGCAACTGCAACAATTATTTGCTGTGAATGATGATTCCCGGTTACAGGAACGGGTAAATGCAGCAGCCGGGCATTTTTATAAAGAAACAATTTCTTTGATCGGGAAATTGCATGGATCTCCTGCGGTGACCGATAGCCGTCTTCATGCCAAAGAATATAACGACCTGCTGAAAGAGATCATTATACAACTGGCGGCAAAGAAACACATACTAGAGGAGGGCGGCATTTCGGGTATTGAAGCCTATCATACAAGAAAGAAGAGTTTTGTAGCCCCCGCTATTTCTGCGAATGCTTACGCAGGGACATCTCATCAACAGGCAACAGATATTCCCAATCCCATTCTTTACCAGCAATTGAGAAAGAAACGAGATGCGATCTGTGAACGAAAAGGGTCACCCATCTACATGGTAGCTGGTTCCCAAACTTTGGTGGAAATGTGTACCTACCTGCCCCAAACAGCAAAAGAGTTAGAACAGATCACCGGCTTTGGTCCGGCCAAGATCAAATCCTACGGACCTGATTTCCTGGATATCATTACAGCGTATTGCGATGAGCATGGTCTTGAATCAAGGATTGATGAACGGGCGGTAAAAAAAATTAAGAAGGAAAAGAAAGAGAAAAAGACCAATACCAAAGAAGAAACCTTTCGTTTATTCCGGGAGGGAAACCCCATTTCTGAAATAGCGAAGCAGAGAAACCTTACCCTGCAGACAATCGAAGGTCATCTTGCGTTTTATGTAACACAGGGAGAAATCAGGATTGAAGAGTTATTGTCGCAAGAAAAGATAATGATGATGGAACCACTTACCAAAGAGTTTGCCGGCGGATCAATTACAGCCCTCAAAGAACAGGTTGGTGAGGAAGTGAGTTTTGGAGAAATCCGGATGATGCTGGCCTGGCAGGAATACCTGAAACAGCAAAACAGTTAACGGATAATGGTTACGGTTCCTTTTTTCTTTTCCGGTGACTGGCCCCTGAGTGTAAGTTCTGCATACCAAACAAGGCTACCGGTTTCCAGTTGAGATCCCTTGAATGTTCCATCCCATTTTTGAAAAGGATTGGATGTTTGAAATACAAGCTGCCCCCAACGGTTATAAATGGATAGTTTGTAACTGGTAATAGCCCCCACGCCACCAATTACCCCAAACTCATCATTGCGGCCATCCTTATTCGGTGTAAAGACAGACGGAAAATAGATACCGGTACAGGTATTATCTAAAGGGATAAGGACAGCTACAGTAGCAGGACAGGCGTTGGCCTGGCTGACCGTTACATCATAAGTTCCTTGTGGCACATTGGTCATGATATCACCCGTCTGAATGGGTGTTGTAGTCCAGCTATAGGAATAAGAGCCGCTACCCCCTGTTGCCACAACAGATGCCGAGCCCCCGGTATTCGTTTGGCAATCCGCTTCTTTTATAACGGATGTTGTTAATCCCAGGATGGTTATATCTCTTGAAATGGTGGATGGAGCATTCCCCGGACCAGCTACAGTTAGTGTAACCGTATAAACTCCGGGTCCCGAAAAGCTATGTGCCGGGTTTTCTGATGCAGATGAGTTATTGCTTCCTGATGCGAGGTCGCCAAAACTCCAGTTGAATGAACCAGGGCATAAGGATGATGTATTGGTAAAGTTTACGGTATTGCCATTCGTACATGCATAGGTAAAAGCAGCATTATTGGGAGGGGCTTCGCCGATATAGATATCATCAACAGCAAAACCATCATAATCATTACAAATGGTGCCGGCCCCAAAGATGAACCGGAAAATAACTGAGGGCTCCCCGGCTAATTGTATCATACTGTGAGTTGCGGTTACCCAACCATTGCTGCCATTCCCGGCCCGGCAACTGCCTGTGGCCAGTTGAATATTACCCGACCAACCATCCCTTGTACTGGTAAGCGGAGATAAATAAGTAATAGATCCAAAGTTGAACCAATTGGTATTTAAACAGTTTGCCGTTTCATTTGCAGCCCCCAATGTTACCCATGTTGCCCCGTCATCAATAGAATATTGAAAAGAAGCTCCATCAAACTGTCGTTCCATTTCCCAGAAAACTTTCATGGACAGGTAAGGAAACTGCAGGTTGGTAAAATTAAAACAAGGGCTTTGCAACCAGGAGGCTTCACCATTGGTATAAGAACTACCTGTTAAACCACCAACGATCCAGCAACGGCTTCCTGAGCCCGCGGTTTGTATCACCGGCTTTGAGGGTGTTCCCCAGGCCCAGTCAGAACCGATTCCTCCGGTAACCCAGCCACCATCATTCGTTTCAAAACCCGCCTGATAGGGAAAACTGTTAATAGGTGTGACACATTGTGCCATAACGGGACTGCTTCCCCAAACAAGAAAAGAAGATAGTAATAGTGATCGTATAAATAAGCCGGACATTAGCAATGCCTGTTTATAAAACAAGCAGCAAAAATACAATCTAATGCTCATTAGATATGTATGGAAATGGTCAATGGATCAATGAACTACTTAGTGGTGTTATTCAACGGATGATTAATGTTATTAAGCTACCATCCTTAATTATTCACATTTACGTTCAATAAACTTGTCACATAAAAGTTTATATATATCTTTCATTAACGAATAAACCATGGCAATACTTACTACCCCCGCTTATCGCATTATCAGCAATCATGGCATTGCTGAAATGAGACAAAAAGTTTCCAACGAACAAAACGCATTATTTGCACTTCAATCATTTCAGCCTGGCGAAGTGATTGCTGAGTTCTGGGCCGGGACCATTGCGGCGGAGCCCACCTACCTGACGGTCCAGGTAGATATTGGTAAGCATATCACTTTGCAACCAGAATTTCTTCAATACATCAATCACAGTTGTGATCCCAATGTTTTCTTTGATACCACGTTGATGCAACTGGTGGCATTAAGGGAACTCCGGCCCGGAGATGAAATGACTTTCTTTTATCCCTCCACCGAGTGGAAAATGACACAGTCCTTCAATTGTTATTGTGGAAGCTCCAATTGTTTAGGGGATATAAGGGGAGCCTTTTATTTATCAGACGATGTAACGAAGCAATACCGCTTTACCGATTTTATTCAACAACAACTGGCGAAAAGGGCGGCCAGGAAAGTAGCCTGATTGTATGAAAATACCTGAAGCCTCCCGGTTACTGAAGCCGTATGTTATTTGGGTGCTGGCCCCGCATCTTGAATCTGAAGACCCGCATCTCAACTATTACTATGATTTCACCCAAAGCATTGCCGAATATAAGAAAGTGTTTGAAGAGCTGAAGGCCGAATGGAAATGGCAGCCTGTTACCATCAATAACTTTAAAGAGGTCATTCGAACGATTGCCGAAAGTAAAAATGGAAAGACGCCGCTAATCTTCAATTTATGCGACGGTGATGAGGTGAATGGTACTCCCGGCGTTTCGGTGATCCATGAAATAGAAAAATATGGCCTGATCTATACCGGGTCGGATGCTCATTTTTACAATATCACCACTTCCAAGATCCCGATGAAGAAGGCTTTTGATAAAGCCGGTGTTTCATCAGCCAACTGGAGGGTAATTACTGATAAGAAAGGGTCAACCAAAGGAATTGCGAAAAGGGTGGGAACACCCATCATCATTAAACCGGCGGTTTCTGGTGGCAGTATGGGTGTATCCGTAAAAAACGTGGTTCATACGGAAGAAGAGCTGGCAGCACGGGTGGAAGAAATCAAGAAGGGCTATCGGGGATGGAATTTATTAGCGGACGGCCTTTTTGTGGAACAATTTATTACCGGTCCTGAATACACTACGTTTATAACGGGGTCAGCAGATGATCCTGACAATTGTGTCGTGTATGAACCGGTAAAAAGGATATTTCATGAATCATTACCCGAATCAGAAAAGTTCCTTTCGTTCGACAGGTTGTGGGAGATCTATGAGGACGAAAAGCCAATGCCGGGAAACGGAAATTTTTATGAATATGGCCCCGCAGAACCGGAGCTTATATCCGCATTAAAAAAATTAAGCCTGGACGCCTATAAGGCTTGTGGAGGCAAGGGATATACCCGGATTGACATCCGGCAGGATGCTGCCACCGGTAAATTATACATGCTGGAAGCCAATGCACAGTGCGGATTAAGTGAGGACGAAAACTACACATCTATCGGGGCTATTTTAAAAGTGTCTAATGTTAGTTTTACGGAAGTGATTACCGAGATACTAAGAGATGCCCTGCGAAGAAGTATGGGCAATAAAGCTGTGACGAAAAGAACGCCGGGCAGGAAGGCCGCCACAAAGAAGACGGTCACTGTCAAATAAGTTTTGCGATCACTTCCTGGGCCTGACGTTTATATAGTTCTACTTATTACCTTAGCAATTCATGAGAGTATGTGTTCTGCAACCCGACTATTCCACTACCGGAGTTGATTATAAAAACTATGATCCTCCCCGAGATCTTGCATCCCTGATTCCCGAGGCAGAAGTGCATACTGTTTTCCTCAATAAGCTTACTACTTACAAACAACTGAAGGAGTTAGGAAAACAGGGCTATGATATTTTTGTAAACCTCTGTGAGGGATACCTGGAATGGGAAGTGCCCAGTATTGATGTGATCTATACCATGGAGTTGTTGGACCTTCCATTTACTGGTCCTACTACGAAGTTATATGACCCTCCCAAGGAATTGATGAAATACCTGGCTTACTGTGAGGGAGTGAAGACGCCGGGCTATGTTATCATTCATGAATTAAAAGATGTGGACGAGGTGGTGATGCATTTGAAATTCCCGCTTTTTGTTAAACCAGCTAAGGCCGGAGATAGTCTTGGTGTGGATGAGCATTCGCTGGTGCATACCAAAATTGAATTGCAACAAAAATGTATCAGCATACTGGATGAATACGGACCCCTGCTGGTGGAAGAGTATATTGCCGGTAGGGAGTTTACGGTGCTGGTAGCCGCCAATGTTGACGAGCATAGCTGCACGGTTTTCCGTCCGGTAGAATATCTTTTTCCTGATGGCAGAGAATTTAAAACCTATGCCCTTAAGACATCCGAGCTCCACCCTGACTGCAATGTTCCCTGTACGGATGTGCTGTTGGATACCAAGCTTCGGCAGGCCACGGAAAGGATATTTAAGGGATTCAACGGGGTGGGTTATGCTCGTCTCGATTTCAGGGTAAATGATAAAGGAGAGATCTTTTTCCTGGAAATTAATTTTACCTGCTCGGTTTTTTATAAAGACGGGTACGAAGGATCAGCTGATTTTATTTTGAAGTTTGATGGGATCGGCCAGGCCGGGTTCCTTCGTCACATGATAGCGGAAGGTATTGCCCGGCACAAACGGAAAAAGAAACCCTTTGTCATGAAGGGCAACTCAATTGCGGGGTATGGTATTTACGCAAGTCGGGATATAAAAGCAGGAGAGATCATTTTTAAAGGAGAGGGCAGAGCACAGCGAATTATAACAAAACGATTTGTTGAAAAAAACTGGAATGAAGAGGAAAAGCTTCATTTCAGAAGGTATGCTTATCCGGTGAGTGAAGAACTCTTTATCTTATGGGATGATGATCCTTCTGAATGGGCCCCGCAAAACCATTGCTGTGATGCCAATACGGCTTTTGATGGATTGAATGTTTTAGCTCTTCAGAATATTGAAAAAGGACAGGAACTAACATTGGATTATGCTGATTTCCTGGATGAAAATATGGAACCCTTTCAATGCAAGTGTGGGGCAGCTTCGTGCAGGGGCCTTATTTCAGGACCAGTTGGAAACTCACTGAATACAAGAGAAATGAATATGCATCCTTTGGAGATTTCCGAAAACTACAAGCAGCGTTAAGAGCAATATTATCTCCCCATAAACACCATCAGTATCTGCACATCACTTGGGTTAATACCTGATATCCGGCTGGCTTGTCCCAATGTTCTGGGCTTTATGCGGGAAAGTTTTTCCCGGGCCTCGTTACCTAAGGATATAATTTTTTTATAATCGAATGTCTCAGGTATTTCCAATTCTTCCAGCTGGCTCATTCGTTTTACTAACTCTTTCTCTTTTTCTATATAGACCTCATATTTCACCTGGATGGAGGCTTGTTCTAGTGAGTCCACAGAATAATCTGTAAGCAGGGTATCTAGTTCCGGAACAGCTTCAGTAAGTTGATACAACTCCACATCGGGACGGAGCAGGACTTTTTGAATTTTCTGTTTCTCTGATATGACAGACGAATTAATACTTTCAAAAAAGGGATTGATCTGTTCAGGGGTTACCGAAAAATCTTTGAGTATGTTCTTTATCTTTTCAACCGAACTCTTTTTTTCAATAACAGCATCCATTCTTTCCTGTGATGCAAGTCCCAGGCGATAACTTAATTCTGTTAACCGGAGATCAGCATTGTCTTGCCGTAGCAGGGTTCTGAATTCAGCCCTGGAGGTAAACATGCGATAAGGCTCCTGTGTTCCTTTACTGATCAGGTCATCTATCAATACACCGATATATGCTTCACTTCTTTTCAACACCACTTCTTCTTTCTGTATTGTTTTTTGGTGAGCATTAATGCCAGCCATTAATCCCTGGCAGGCTGCTTCTTCATAGCCGGTGGTTCCATTTATCTGACCAGCAAAAAATAAATTTTCTATGAGTTTTGTTTCCAACGAGTACTTAAGTTGTGTGGGCGGGAAATAGTCATATTCGATTGCATATCCGGGACGGAATATTTTGACTTTTTCAAAACCCACTATATTACGAATGGCTTCGTATTGTACTTCTTCAGGCAACGAGGTAGAAAACCCGTTGACATATATTTCAACTGTGTTCCAACCTTCGGGTTCGATAAAGAGCTGGTGTCTTTCCCTTTCAGCAAACCGGTTGATCTTGTCCTCAATACTTGGGCAGTATCTTGGACCAACTCCGTCAATTCGCCCGGCAAACATGGGGCTCCTGTCAAAGCCGGTTTTTAAAATATCGTGTACGGTTTGATTGGTGTAGGTGATCCAACAGCTTCTTTGTTTTATTGGTTTATCTGTTTTGAGGTAGGAGAATCCAATGATCTCTTTATCGCCGGGTTGTTCTTCCATCTTGGAATAATCCAGGCTTCTACCATCTATTCTTGGAGGTGTACCCGTCTTAAGCCGGTCGCTTTCAAAACCAAGGGAAACTAATTGTTCAGTTATACCTGTTGCTGCTTTTTCGGCCATCCGGCCGCCACCAAAGTTCTTTTCACCAATATGAACGATCCCATTCAGGAAGGTTCCGTTAGTTAATACAACTGATTTTGCTTTTATCTCATGGCCAAGACCTGTTACTACGCCAAAGACTTTGCCGTCTTTTACCAAAAGGCTTTTTACCATTTCCTGGTAAAAATCAAGATTGGGAGTGTTCTCCAGCATCTCCCTCCATTTAAGATGAAATAGCATCCGGTCGCTTTGAGCCCTTGGGCTCCACATAGCAGGACCTTTAGACCTGTTTAACATCCGGAACTGGATCATCGAAAGATCCGTGACAATACCAGAGTAACCACCCATCGCATCTATTTCCCTTACGATCTGCCCTTTGGCAATACCACCCATGGCAGGATTGCAGCTCATTTGGGCAATCGTCTGCATATTCATGGTCACCAAAAGAGTTTTGGAACCAAGATTTGCTGCTGCTGCTGCTGCTTCACAGCCAGCATGGCCTGCCCCAACTACTATTACATCGTATTCTTGAAACATAAATAGGGAGGCAAAGGTACAAATGAAAGGCTAGGAAGTGGGAGATAAATTCTTTTAAAAAGGTAACGTTTCACATGAAACATCAAAAGAAAAAAATTAGTGTTTCATGTGAAACGCTTGATAAAGATGAAGATATTTGTCTTCAAGCCTTCTCATTTCTTGAACTTGTGTTTTATTCTTATCGGCATATCCACACAAATGAAGTGCTCCATGAAAGATCACCCTATGGAGCTCCGACCGAAACGAAACACCAAATTGTCCTGCATTATCCCTCACCCGGTCAACACTTATATAAATCTCGCCAATAATAGAGCCTGGGGCGGAGGAAAGGTCAAATGTGATGATATCAGTATAATAATCATGCCTCAGGTAGTCCCGGTTAACTTGAAGAAGTTTTTTATCGGAACAAAAGACATAATTCAAGGAGAGAAGCTTTTTCCTTTCTTTACGGAAAATCTGTTCAATAAAATGCTTCAACTCTTTCCTGTTGTCAAGTGTTGCTTTAACAGTATCAAAAAAGAAGTAAACTTTTGATTGTGAAGGAGAAACCATATTTTCAAAATTCGTAAACATTACATTAAATACAATGGTAGTTTTGTTCTAAGAATAGAAAATGGAAAAAAAACTTTCGGAACTCGAACCAGGCCAGGGAGGGATTATTCAAAAATTCATCAATGATGATTTGTTTCTGAAATTAATGGAAATGGGCTGCCTGCCTGGGGAAACAATCACATTGGAACAGATAGCTCCATTGGGCGATCCGATCTCGGTTAACATAGCTGGTTATTCCCTTAGTTTGCGGAGAGATGAAGCCGAAAATATTGTTGTTGATGTAATTAATTGATTATCAATAATTTAAATGAAAATCGGCCTCTATTTTGGATCTTTTAATCCTGTTCATACAGGCCATCTTATTATTGCTAACCATATTTTAAATGAAACAGAGCTGGAGAAAGTATGGTTTGTTGTTTCTCCCCAAAACCCCTTTAAGCCCGCCAATGGTTTATTGAATGAATATGATCGCCTGCACCTGGTGAGAACGGCAGTCGAAGACGATAACCGGATCAAAGCGTCAGATATTGAATTCAATCTTCCCAAACCATCTTATACGGTTGATACATTGGCCTACCTGGGCGAAAAGTACCCGGAACATGAATTTTCTATCATCATGGGTAGTGATAGTTTTCAAAACCTGCACAAATGGAAAAACTATGAAGTGATCATTAAACGATGTCCTGTTTATGTTTATAAACGACCCGGTTTTGAAATCGTAAATTCAATCAATGCGGATGTAAAAATTGTTGATGCCCCGCTATTACAAATTTCAGCCACTCAAATAAGAGCACTGATCAAAGAAGGAAAATCCATCCGGTATATGGTTACGCAAAAAGTGCAGGATGAAATTGAAAGAGGAGGTTATTATAAAAAATAGCCAAGCAGTAAACAAGCCAGTACAATCAGTGGAGAAGATATCCTGGTAAAATTCAACAGTACAAAGGTTCCGAGTATAACAATTACATTTATCACACTTACTGTCTTTGCTTCTATAAGTGATATATCTTTCATGATATAAAATGTAGAGGCAATCATAATACCCACCACTACTGCATTGATCCCTTCGAGAGAACGGTAAACAGCGGCATATTTTTTTAAATTATTCCAAATCGGAAAAAAGAACAAGACCAATAGTGCACTCGGTAAAAAGATACCAACAGTACCAATAAGACATCCGAGCAGCTGCATCATATTCCGCTCTTCCGGTGTGCTTCCCATATCTTTTAAGGCCATTCCTCCGGCAAAGGAAGCAATTGAAAAAACAGGCCCCGGTAGTGCTCTTACGATTCCCATCCCTGTATACATCTCTTCTTTATCTATCTGTACCACATCTTTGTCCTTGTCTTTTATTGCCTCGGGTCGGACACTGAATTGTTCATACATCAGCGGCATCAACACCTGGCCGCCACCAAACACCAGGCTGCCCATCCGATAAGTGTTCTCAAAAAGGTTAATCGGCTTCCGGTCGGGCCAATCATGTTTTCGGGCGGTGTCACTAAGAATTCCGGCAAGAATAAAAATGATCCCGAATAACCAAAAATTCCACCACCGGATCTTTTTAGGTTTCTCTTCCAGTTGCGGAATACGTTTACGGCTGATATTGGTTGCTACACCGCCTAATACGATCAGCAGCGGGAATATCCAGGGTTGTTTGAATAAAAGATATGTAGCAATCGTTCCTGCAATCATAATGACCCAGGTAATTGTATTCCTGATGGCCAGCGGAAAAGCTACAACCGCTGCATAAACAAGGAATCCGGCAGCCATCGGTGCAATGAATTTGAAAATATCTGTATCCAGCGCTTTCTTATCGATATAATGCAGTAAAAATGATAAAGCTCCCATTAATGCACTGGCTGGAAATATCCAGATGATCAGCGTTAGCACCGCTAAAGGAACACCACCTCTTTTATAACCGATTAATGTGAGTGTTTGCGTGGAGGAGGCTCCCGGCAGCAACTGGCAAAAAGCATTGTACTCCATTAATTCCTTTTCGGTCACATAGGGATGCTGGTGGACAAATGTTTTCAGCATCATCGCAATATGTGCCTGCGGTCCGCCAAAAGCAGTCAGGCTGTGAAGAAATACGGCCCGCAGAAATGAATAGTGGCGAAGCAGCATGGTGGTTAAATATAAAAAAAATCAGCAAAGCAGCCGATGATAAACCAATTAAAACCCAATTACACTAAATTCATGAAAAATATATTCATGCCCAGATCCTACATGATAGCCGGATTGCTGGTAATATCCGTGTCAGCCTTTGCACAAACTGAAGGCATAAAACTAAAGGAGAAAGTAGCAACAGCAGCCGATAAAATAGAACCGCAATGCATTGCCTGGCGAAAACAACTGCACCAGTTTCCTGAACTGGGCAACCGGGAAACCAACACGGCTAAATTAGTAGCCGCTCATTTACGCAAACTGGGTTTGGAAGTAACGGAAGGCGTTGCCAAAACCGGGGTCGTAGGTATTTTAAAAGGAGCAAAGCCGGGTCCCTGCATTGCTTTGCGTGCAGATATGGATGCTTTGCCCATCATTGAAAAGGTAAATGTTCCTTTTGCGTCCAGGGTAAAATCCGTTTACAACGGACAGGAAGTTGGGGTGATGCATGCCTGCGGGCATGATACCCATGTGGCGATGCTTATGAGTGTAGCAGAAATTTTATCCGGTATGAAGAACGAACTGAAAGGAACCATCAAATTCATCTTTCAACCGGCTGAAGAAGGTCCGCCCGAAGGAGAAGAAGGCGGTGCCAACCTGATGGTCAAAGAAGGGGTAATGGATAACCCTAAAGTAGATGTGATCTTTGGTTTGCATATTGAGTCCAATATTGAAGCCGGACAAATACAGTATAAACCGGGTGCTTTCATGGCGTCATCTGATTGGTTCAGTATAAAAGTGAAAGGTAAGGGCAGCCATGGTTCTCAACCCTGGTTGGGTGTTGACCCGATTGCCATTGCGGCACAGATCATTGAAGGCTTGCAAACTATTGTAAGCCGCCAGTCCGAGCTGACCAAAGCACCTGTGGTAATAACTGTGGGCAAAATACAAGGTGGCGTAAGAAATAATATTATCCCTGAGGAATGTGTGCTGGATGGTACTATCCGTACACTGGATAATGCCATGCAACAGGAAGTTCACCAACGCATCAAACATACCGCTGAGAAGATTGCAGAAGCCGGTGGTGCTAAAGCCGAAGTGAGCATTGATACCAAAACACTGGTAACATATAATACACCGGAGCTGGTAAAAAAAATGATTGCCTCCCTGCAATCAGCAGCGGGAACCAATAATGTTACGGAAAGAGAATGGGTGACCGGGGCAGAAGATTTTTCTTATTACGGAACCAAAGCCCCTTCTTTCTTTTTCTATCTCGGGGGTATGCCCAAAGGAAACAATCCTAAAAAAGCACCACCACACCATACCGCTGATTTTTTTGTGGATGATGCAGGAATGAAAACAGGGGTCAAAGCCTTTTGCCACCTGGTGATTGATTATATGAATATGAAATAGGGCTTGCTGACAGGTCAATCAAAATGCTATATCAATGAGGATTATTAAGAAACTATCTTTCTTCCTGCTCATCTGTGGCTTGTCATTTTTTGCGTCAGCCCAAAAGATAGACAAGAAGCTGCAGGCTAAAATCCAGGAAGCCATTGCCGGTTTCAATGGCGATATTGGTATCTATGTCAAGAACCTGCGGACAGGAAAGATCGTTGCAATCAATGCAGATACGGTTTTCCCGACTGCCAGTATTGTGAAAGTACCGATACTAATGGGGATTATGGATAAACTGCAAAAAGGTGAATTGAGCTATGATTCTGCGTTTGAGTATAAGGATTCGTTACTGTATGCCGGTTCAGATATTTTAGGGTCCTTTAAAAGCGGGGAAAAAATTGCTTTGAAAAAGATTATCCTGCTGATGATGACCACCAGCGATAATACAGCCAGTTTATGGCTGCAAAGCATTGCCGGCACCGGGACCCGGATCAATGAACTGCTGGATAGCCTTGGTTTCAAAAGTACCCGGGTAAATTCAAGAACAGCAGGAAGAGAAAATAACCGTACCCAATATGGGTGGGGACAAACATCTCCCTTTGAAATGGGAACCATCTATGAAAATATCTACCGTAATAAGATCTTTTCTCCGGCTATCAGCGACAGGATGCTGCGTTGTATGGGCCGCAACTTCTGGGATGAGGACGAAGCGATTTCTCAAATCCCTCCTTATATAGAAGTATTCAGTAAGAATGGTTGTGTAAATGCTGTGAGAAGTGAAGCTTTGCTCGTGAATGCCCCGAATAATCCTTATATCTTTTGCATTTTCACCAAAAACAATAAAGATATCAGCTGGACACACCAGAATGAAGCATGGACACTGGCCCGGAAATTATCCGCACTATTATGGGATTATTTTGAACCGAAAGATAGATGGGTAGCCCCGGAGTGATTATTTAAAAATCGTGTAAGCGACCCAGCTCATCAGGTAAGCCAGTGCCGTCATATACACTAATTGAATAACCGGCCATTTCCAGCTTCTTGTTTCCCGTTTCACCACGGCCAGCGTACTCATACATTGCATGGCAAATACATAAAAGATCATCAGGGATAAACCGGTAGCCAGGTTAAAAACAGGAGTGCCATCGGGGCGAACAGCTCCTTTCATTTTTTCTTTCAACAATAATTCATTGTCGGCATCACCCACACTGTATAAAGTTGCCATCGTACCGACAAATACTTCCCTGGCTGCAAATGAAGTGATCAGGGCAATACCAATTTTCCAATCATAACCCAGGGGCTCGATTACCGGCTCAATGGATTTACCTAAAATGCCCGCATAGGATTTCTCCAGTTTTGCGGTCTGGTAATTCCTGGCCGCTGCTTCTATATCCGCACCGGGCTGCGCAATCGCAATCTCATGTTGCTGCTGTAGCTCCTGCATGGTATTTCCGGGACCAAAAGAACTTAGTGCCCAGAGAATAAGACTGATCACCATAATGATCTTTCCCGCATCAAATACAAATATTCTTGCCTTGCTGATCATTGTTCTGACCGCATTGCTCCAACGCGGCGAACGATAAGCAGGCAATTCAAGAATAAAAAAACTTCGTTCATTGATATGGATAAACCATTTGGCGATATAAGAAACGATCAGTGCTATGACCAGGCCCAGCAGGTACAATCCCATCATGACCAAACCCTGCACACTCAGGAATCCCAGCAGGTAAGTTTTTGGAATGACCAACCCGATCAGGATAGCATAAACGGGTAATCTCGCCGAGCAGCTCATCAACGGTGTGATGAGGATGGTCAATAATCTTTCTTTCCGGTTCTCAATATTTCTTGCACTCATGATCGCCGGTACCGCACAGGCAAAACCACTGATCATCGGCATCACACTTTTCCCGTTGAGTCCAACGACCCGCATCAAACGGTCGGATAAAAAACTGATCCGGGCCATATAGCCCGAGTCTTCTAACAAGGTGATGAGCCCGAAAAGTATCATGATCTGGGGCACAAACACCAAAATGCCGCTTAGCCCCGCCAGTACACCATTTAATAATAAATCGGTCCAGCGGTTATCGGGTAAAGAAGCCGATAATGACTCACTGATTTTCGCAAAACCCATATCGATCCAGTCCATCGGGAACTGGGCCAGTAAAAAAACACTCTGGAATAATAAGAACAATACGCCAAGAAGGATCAAATAACCCCAGCGGCGGTGCAGTAATACATTATCCAGTTTTTCGGTAAATAATTTTTTTTGTAACGGATCGGGTTCGGAAACGGCTTGTTGCATGATCTGCTTGATCCGGGCATAGCGCTGCAAGATCTCTTCCGCCTGTGTTTTGGTCGGGTTGAAGCTATGCTTTCGCTCTATATTTTCTATTTTATCCTGTGTGGCCGTATCAAGTTCGAATGACTCATGATTGATCAGGTAATGGATCGCTGTATAGTCGCTCAGTTCGGGGATTTCCTTTTTTATATCCTCAATAGGCGCAGCCGCCAGTGCTTTATTATCTATAAAATCCCGGGCAGGAGATTGATACCGTTGTTGGTTAGTCAGTTCAATAGCTTTTTTTAATTGGGCCAGCCCTTTTTGTTTCCGGGGGTTTACCGCTACTACGGGAACCCCGAGCTCTCTTTCCAGGGCCACAAGATCAATGAGAATTCCTTTCTTTTTGGCCAGGTCCATCATAGTAAGCACTACCACCACCGGGAGCTTCAGGTCAATGATCTGGGTGCAGAACAACAGGTTTCGTTTCAGGTTGCTGGCATCGGCTACAGCTACGATCACATCGGCCTTTATCTCCTTGTCCTGGTTCAGCAATACTTTATAGCTCACCCATTCATCCAGCCTGCGGGGATAAAGACTGTAAGAACCGGGTAAATCGATCACTTCTGCACTGAGCGTATCTGAAATGGAAGTAATTCCTGTCTTTTTGTCCACTGTAACACCCGGGAAATTGCCTACCTGCTGATGCATACCGGTGAGGTAATTGAACAGGGAGGTTTTTCCGCTGTTAGGATTTCCAACCAGTGCGATATGGAGTGTCTCTTTTTTCACCTTCAGGTATAATTGGCAAAAATAAATTGGCTGGTTGAAACCACCTTACGAAATACGATGTTTGAACCCCTGCAATGCGGAACTTTTGCCCGGCTGAGAAGATACGGTCATTTTATTATCAAATCCCGTTGCTGAACCCGTGAAATCTCTTTCCCCTGCAATACCTTTGCGGCTGTCATCAACCTATACTGTTATGCGTTTCTCTTCCTTTGCCACTTTTATTCTCTCTGTATTGTTAGTTGCTTGTTCTTCCCAGCAAAAAATGGGTAAAACAAACACACAGGTCATCACAAACCTGAAAGCCCATGTGCAATACCTGGCCGATGATAAACTGGAGGGAAGAAGAACCGGTTCAGAAGGCGAAAAACTGGCGATGCAGTATATCAGCACCCAGTTCAGCACTATTGGTCTTGCTGCCAAAGGAACCGATGGCTATTACCAGCCCTTTGATGTGAACGACGGCAAACAAATTAACCCTGGCAGCTTCTTTATTATCAATGGCAATGAATTGAACGCAGGGAAAGATTTTTTCCCGTTTCCCTATAGCAGCAGCCAGAAAATAGAAGCATTGCCTTCCCTCGCCATCCAGGAAATTGAAATGCCCTGGTTTTTTGATCTGAAAGATGTATTGGAGGAAAACAAGAACAACCCGCATTTTGATCTGAATGATTATATCTATAACAATGCTAAAAAAGCAAAAGAACGTGGCGCTTCAGCCGTGATCTTATACAACAGCACCACGACAGACGATAAATTGCAATTCAATGCGAAGGATAAATCAGCAACGCTGAGCATTCCTGTATTTTATATTCATAAGGAAACAGCACAAAAATATTTTAAAGACCCTGCCACGGCACTTACGATCAAGTTTAAAGCAGATATTGGCGAAAAGAAACGGGTGGGACATAATGTGGTGGGATATATCGACAATGGAGCCACCACAACAGTTGTGCTGGGTGCACACTTCGATCATCTTGGTTATGGCGAAGATGGTAATTCAAGGAACAGCACGACAGACCACGCCATACATAACGGCGCTGATGATAATGCCAGCGGTACCGCAGCCCTGATCGAACTGGCCAGAATATTAAAGCAATCCAAAGCAAAGAACAATAACTACCTCTTTATTGCTTTTTCTGGTGAGGAACTGGGATTGTTTGGTTCTAAATATTTTGCAGACAACCCGACTATTAATTTGTCTTCCGCAATAGCCATGATTAATATGGATATGGTCGGTCGGCTGAACGATAGCAGCAAAGTACTGACAGTTGGAGGTTATGGCACTTCGCCATATTGGGGACAATTCTATGGTGTTTATAACCAGGCTCACGTAAAAAAGACAGAATTAAATTTCAAATACGACAGCAGCGGTACCGGTCCCAGTGATCATACTTCTTTTTACAGAAAAGATATTCCCGTGTTATTTTATTTCACCGGCCTGCATACCGATTATCATAAACCATCGGATGACGCCGATAAGATCAACTATGACGGGCAATGGAAGATCATCCAGCATGTGAATAGTGTGATTGAATCATTAAATGATAAAGGCAAACTGGCTTTTACCAAAACAAGGGAAACACAAACAACCACCAATGCCTCTTTCCGGGTCACCATGGGAATTATGCCTGATTATACATTTGCCGGAACGGGTGTAAGGGCTGACGGGGTTACCGAAGGAAGACCGGGTGCTAAAGCCGGGTTGAAGACAGGCGATATTATTTTGCAATTAGGAGAATATAATATTACCAGTATGGAAAGCTATATGCAAACACTGGGCAAATTCAAAAAGGGCGATAAGACCAAAGTGAAATATAAAAGAGGAAATGAAGTGCTGGAAGGAACTGTGGAATTCTGATCGTAAATTGAAAGAACGAATAAACTGCTATGGCAGAAAGAAGCGCCAAATTATCGCTGAATACACAAGACCTTACCAACGAGTTTTTTGATGAAACACGATTGCTGGGGATCATGTCACCCGTGAAGGATTACCAGTTTTGCTGGCACCTCAACAGTATGATGGGGATGGATTTCCGGGTGAACCATGAAATAGAGATCCAGCTTACGAAGAAAAGAAGAAATTATTTTTTTGCGGTCTATGAGTTTTGTGAACCCACGGGTTCTTTATCGCATTATGTATACAATAACCAGTTCGAAGGAGAATACCTGCTGCCTGAATTCAAACACCTTGATTTTTTATGGCTGATGAAAGGGGACCTGGTTACCGATGAGATGCTGCAGCAAACCATCAGCTCTATCCGTTCTATCAATGGGGTGCAGCTGGTGGTGGAACTGACCAATGAAAAAATAAAGAACAAGGAGCACCTGGTCTTTTAATTTGTAAATTCATCAGCATGTGGCAGGAAAAGGATCATAAACTCTACCGGAAATTCCGGTTCAACAATTTCAGTGAAGCCTTTGCTTTCATGACGAGAGTGGCCATCGAAGCCGAGAAAATGGATCATCATCCCTTCTGGACCAATGTATATAATACCGTGGAGATATGGTTAAGCACCCACGATGCCGGGGATATTGTAACAGAAAAAGATCACCAGTTGGCTGCTAAAATTGATACCCTGTTAAAGCAGTAAGCTGCCATGCCACTCGCATCTACGATATTAATGGTTCGCCCGGCAGCCTTTGGCTTTAATACAGAGACGGCCACCAATAATTATTTTCAAACGAACCCCGGCATCAGTAAAGAAGAATTACAACAAACCGCACTGGCCGAGTTTGACAATATGCTGCAAACGCTCCGCCATCATTCTATCCATGTAATAGTTATAGAAGATACGAAAGAACCTCCCAAGCCGGATGCAGTCTTCCCCAACAACTGGCTCAGCACAACCCCTGAAGGATTAGTGATCGTATTCCCGATGTATGCCCCGAACAGGAGGGCGGAGAAAAGGGATGATATACTGGAACAACTGGCAAAAGAATTTGTGGTAAAAGATGTACAGGACTGGAGTGAATACGAAGTGGAAGGCCGATTTTTAGAAGGTACCGGCAGTATGGTGATTGATCATGAGGAGAAAATGATCTTTGCTTGTATTTCTGAACGGACCAGTATGCCGTTGCTGGAAAAATTTGCCAGTACAAATCATTACCAGGCCATTGTTTTTTTGGCCACGGATAAAAAGGGTAATCCTGTTTATCATACCAACGTGGTGATGGCAATGGGGGATGGTTTTTGTGTGTTATGTGAAGAAGCGATTGAAGAAGAGTGGGAACTCATTGCTGTCCGGCAATTACTCCAATCAACCGGGCATACCATTATCCCGATAACAAGAGACCAGATGCATGCATTTGCAGGGAATATGCTGGAAGTAAAAAATACAAAGGGTGAAAACATATTGGTGCTGAGCCAGGCCGCCTTCAATTCCCTGCGCAAAGACCAGAAGACCATCCTGGAAGGGTATGCAAAATTATTACCCGTTGCCGTACCAACGATTGAAGCGGTGGAAGGCGGCAGTGTAAGGTGTATGATGGCCGAGATTTTTTTGGCAAAAAAATAAAAGCCGTTTAGTATTTATCCCCCAACTTAAATTCTCTCAGCAAGGTCCACTCTTTTCCTTCTTCCTGTTCGATGAGGCTGATGGTTTGAAATTTTAATGTACCAGGAAAACGATTGGCTTTGAGCTGGTTAAATATTGCATCTGTACAGGTTGCGTTTCGGGGATGCAGGATAGTAATATGTGGTTCATGTAACCTCGGCTGCTCCATTATTCCCGTTAGAACAGCCTTTCTTAATTGATGAAACGATTTAGTACTTCCTATTGCCGGCAGCAAAACGCCTTTTCCTTCGGAGAAACGCACCACTTCTCCAAAATTAATGGTAATGACAGGCTCATTTAATGATTCAAGGTTCTTCAATACTTTTTCTATAGGTACAATTTCATCTTCCCTGCATAAAGTAACATGTGCTTTTATCAATGCTGCCTGTTCGGGATTAAATTGGTTGCGGATCAATTCAATGATCAACGTATCCTTTTCATCAGGAAAAAGAGTTAGTTGTTGTCGTTTTTTACTCACAAAAAGTTACTTGTGTAATTCTGTTAGTGATTGATTACCGCTGTTTCAGCAACTCCAGATGGTGCTCATTGTGATATATTGTAAACAACAGCATTTCCCGAAGGGTCAGTTTTCCCAATAAAGGGTGCGGCAGGATATACTGATCAAGGGCTTCTTCGCTTTGCTGTTCAATTTTTCTGAACAGCTTTTCTTTTTGAAAGGTGTATTTTTTGATCAGCGATTCTTTTTGTTCAAACAAAATAACAGGCGGAATGAAACGACCGCTGGCCCGGCCACCGGCGGCGAGTTTTGCTTTGTATTTAGCCACCACTTCCTCATACGTACGGGAAGGGCGGTTGGCTTTGCCGAATAATAAACGAAGGATAAATTTCGGTAAACTATAAGCAGGTTGCAGTGGCTGTATCGCTTTGACCAGGTGATCCAGGTTTTGCCCGGCACTCCATTTATTATTGGGAGTGGCTTCAAAAGAGGGCTTATCCAGCCTGGTTATAAAATCGTTGAAGGCAGTTATTTTTTCATCCAGTTCCCGGATGATCTCCTGTTTGTTATGAATAGGCATTTCTAAAGTTACTGTTCTTTACGGAAGTCTTTTTCAAAACAAACACTGTTTTCCACCCCTTCATATTTTCCAAAATTGGGGATGATCGTATAGTTATTTCTTTGATACATAGCAATGGCTTCGGGTTGGTTCCTGCCGGTTTCGAGTATGCATTTTTGATAACCCAATTCCCGGCACCAGTTCTCCAGCTCAGACAACACAATAGAAGCAATACCTTTTCTCCGGTGTTGCAGCGGGACGAACATCCGCTTCACCTCTATGGTGTCACCTGTATAAGCCCGTAGGGCACCACAACCCACGGCTTCATTATTTTCCCAGGCTAGAATAACATGTTTGATATGATCGGTCTTATTCAGTTGTGCATAGAACGCATGTTCTTCACCATCCCTTATTTGCAATTCAAGATCCAGGGCTTTTACCAGTTCCTGGAAGGCGGGATCGTTGGAGTTGGTTCTTGAGGTGCTGATCATTTTTGAATGTATCGGTCAATTAAAATTATCCGGTAATTGTTTTCACATACACTCTTTTCTCCCCCGCAGCCACCATCTTTCCAACAGGCTCCGTAAAATCTATCAATCCATTTTTACCCAGTAAAGCCTTTACTTCTTCCAACGCCTTTTCTTGTACAGCGATCAGCAGGCCGCCATTGGTTTGCGGGTCGGGCAATAGTTTAAAAGCTTCCGCCACATTCACTCCTTTTTCAAATTTTACTTTCTCACCATAGCTGCTCCAGTTGCGGGTGGTGCCATCAGGGAATATGCCCTGGGCGATACAATCCTTCACAGCGGGAATAGCAGGGATTTTTTCATAAAAGATCTCCGCACTCAGGCCACTGCCTTCTGCCATTTCTATCAGGTGGCCGAGCAAACCAAAGCCGGTTACATCGGTCATGGCATGCACGCCGTTTATTTTTCCAAGCTCTTCGCCCAGTTTGTTCAATGTGGTCATTTGCTTTACGATCACGGGTAATATTTCTTCCTTCAGCAACCCTCTTTTTTGCGCCGTGGATAAAATACCAACACCCAATGGTTTGGTGAGGAATAAATGATCACCTTCCTGTGCGGTATTGTTTTGCTTCAGGTTTTCAATGGGAACTATGCCCGTTACTGCCAAACCAAAAATAGGTTCGGGTGAATCAATACTATGTCCTCCAGCTAAAGGGATACCGGCTTCTGCGCAAATGGTACGGCCGCCCTCCACCACCCGTTGTGCCACGTCGGGAGACAATTTGTTCACCGGCCAGCCGAGGATAGCGATCGCCATCAAAGGCTTTCCACCCATGGCATATACATCACTGATCGAATTGGCTGCGGCAATTCTTCCAAAATCAAAAGCATCATCTACGATCGGCATAAAGAAATCGGTGGTGGAGATCAATGCCATTCCATTCCCGAGATCATAAGCTGCCGCATCATCTTTACTGTGATTGCCGACCAGCAGGTTCCGATGATCGGGCATGGCGATATTAGTTTTCAGGATCTCATCCAATACTTTCGGAGCGATTTTGCAGCCACAGCCTGCACCATGTGAGAATTTCGTAAGTTTTATTACGGGAACGTCTGTTTGTGTTGTCATAAATAAAATTCTGCCTGCAAGTTAAAGGCATTATTTGAGGGACTCAAATATCCTGTCCACCGCGGGTTTGCGGATGCTGAAATGGTTGGCATTCCCGATCTCGTCTTTTTTGATCGTAAAGCCGGCATATTTTCTATCCGTGGTGGTTTTAAAAAAAGCTCTGGAGGAATAGAGGACCTTGTTTAAAAATTCCAGCCCGCCAACATAGATCGTTACATTGGCTTTTAACGCTTTCGACTTTTTGAAATAGGCTTCTTCGATCTTGTCCAGTTCATAGTAGTTGGCCCAGATGGAAGGACTGATGGCAAAATGCCTGTCGAACAGTTTATCATCTTTAAACAGGGTGTACAAACAAAATAACCCGCCAAAAGAATGGCCGATGAATACCCGGTCCTTTTTATTGCTGTATTTCTTTTCGATCCTTGGGATCAGCTCTTTTTGCAGGAAGAGATAGAACTTGTCTGCCTTACCAAAATTGGTCTCCACATTTTTAGAAATATCGGAAGGAATAAAATCCCGGGGTCGTTTATCATGCCAGTCGCCAATATGGGAAATGGCGATAATGACACAGTTGGAAGGAATGGTCGCTTTCCAGCTATCGCTTTTGCCGAGGATATAATCACCGATACCGATGGAGCCATCGGTGATATACACATGATGGTATTTATTTTTATCGGAATAACCGGCTGGTTTTCTGACTGTGATAACATAAGCATCTTTGACATGACCGGAATAAACCGTATCCACTTCTGTTACCTGTGAAAAGCTGTTACCCGTAATAAGCGTTGCAAGTAATAAAAGAAGAAATGATCGTATCATTCTTCAATTTACTTTTTTCTCCGGAATGTGATCGCCGCATTCTTGTTAAGATCAGCACTGAAACGGACCTGGTATCTTTCTTCACCATCATAGACCATCAGCAGGCCGGTATTAGGCGGATATTTACCGAGGTTCTCTGCATAGAGTACCAGTGTCATTTCTTCCTGCCCGGGAGCGATATAGATCGTTTTCTTGATGGATGTTGTTTTCAAACCCTGTTTGGCCCAGAATAGTTCACCGTTCAGCAACACACTTACCGTATCGCCGTCCACTTCACCATTATCATACAGGGCAATCACCAAACTATCATTCATGAAGTTGATCGTTTGGGGAGTTTCTGTTTTTCTTTCTGCAATAAAGGTTGCCGCACCGGCATGATCAGCGACCGGCTTTTTGATCTCCGCAGCAACCAGTACGGGTTGTGTGGGAGTTGTAACCGTGGCCGGAATTACGGGTGCTTCTTTTTTTACAACAACCGGCGGTGTGGTAACCGCAGGAACTACTTTCTTTTCTTCAGGTTTTGCTATTGCCTTTTCAGGAACAACGGTTGCAGGTACTGTTCTTTTTACCACATCTGCCTGGTTATTCGTAACACTGTTTGCCGGTTGTTCAATCGTTTTTTGCGCTTCTACTTTTGCAACCGCAACGGGTTGTTGCGCTTCTGTATTTTTGGTAACAGGAGGAGTAGTTATTGTTTTTGCCACAGGTTGTTCCGGTTGTTTGGTATTGGCAAACGGATCACTGATCGCTGGCGTTGCTTTGGTTTCAGTAGCAACTGTTGTTTTTGTTTCTTCCGCCGCCGGGGTTTTTTCTTCAATAACAGGTTTCGTGGTTTTTACAATTGGTTTTTCAGCATCAGTTGGTTTCTTCCCGGTGGCAACGATCTCTGGTTTTATTACAGAATTTTTTTCAACAGGTTTGTTTTCTGTTTTAGCAACGACAGGAATTTCTTTTGCAGGAGCCGGATTTTTAACCGGCGGTGCTGATCTGACAATGGCTTCTTTTTCGGCCGCCTTTTTTTTGGCTTCCGCATAAAATGGCATTTCATTATCAAGCTTCAGTTCTTCCAGGTGCGGGAAGAGCTTGGAAATTTCATAATCCTTTTCTTCTTTCAATGCTACTTTACCGGAGATGGTATAATATTTTCTGGTCTTTGTTGTTTTCCAGTCACCGGATAAATACCAGGTGCTGTCGGATTCATTTCTGCGGAAGGTGCTGATCACTCTTACTTTCTTCTCCGGCTTTTTAGGAAAATTGTGGGAGATCACATAATCATCTTTTACCTCGCAGATATCTCCTTCAATTGTTCCCCTTACCCTTTTGATGATATAGTACAATGTATCGTTGACAAAAAAAGTGCTGCGGGAATAACCCATCACTTTTCCCTTGTATTCAGACAACGCAATTTCAAAAGATTCATCTTTACGAACCGTATTGCTGTCATTGCTCAATGTACCCATCCATAAACCGGAAAGTTGTTGTGCAAAAAAAGAAAGCGGGGAAAATGCCAGCAGCAGGACCAGGATCAGCTTAAGGTTTTTCATATTGATGTTGTAGTGCTGCCAGCAGCAGGCCGGCATTGTCAGCGGAAACAGTTTTACAATCTATCGTATGTAATAACGTTTCCAGCCCTTCCCGATTGTGTAACCCCTTGAAATAAAACTTGTCGTAATATTTCAGCAAAATGCGGAAACTTTCGGGGGTATTCCCCTCTTCCAGCAACTGGATGGCGGTTTTGGCGTTCAGTCCGCCCAGCTTTTCTTTGATACGGCCAATGGCATCAATGAGTTTTTGCCGGTCCAGTTGACCGTATTCTTCCGTGATATGTTGTAAGCGTTCTTCAAACGGAATATCCAGGAAGTAAACAGGTGACCGGCGCATGGTTTTCCAGAGTTCATGCGGAATATTGACCAGGCCGATGCGCTGCGATTCGTCTTCAAGCCAGGTGCCCCCCGGTGTTGACCCATGGCTCTTAGCTCTTAGCTCGCAACCTAACCTGTTTTCAAACATTTCCTGTGTGGGTTGTTCCGGCATCCCGATATTGCCAAATGCCGACCCTTTGTGATTCGCTAACCCCTCCAGATCAATAACAGCAGCCCCCTTTTCCTGTAAAGCTTTTAGAGTTTCTGTTTTACCCGAACCGGTATAGCCGCCAATGATGTTGAAGGGAAAAGATTGTTTGAACGTATCCAGCACATAATTGCGGAAACTTTTATAACCACCGGCCAGTGTGTACACTTTAAACCCATACATATCCAGTAGCCAGGAAACAGCGCCGCTGCGCATACCCCCCCGCCAGCAGTAAATAAGCAGGATTCTGGAATTGGGAATTTGTACCTGTTTACCGGAGTGCTCCTCCTCAAACCCCAATACCTTTTTACTAATTCCCTCCGCCTCCTCCACCATCTTCCGCATCTTGGGTCCGAAATAATCGAGACCAACCTTAATTGCCTTCTCCCGGCTTTGCTGTTTATAAGTGGTGCCGACTACTTTTCGTTCTTCATCGCTGAACAAAGGCAGCGAGTGAGCACCGGGAATATGTGCATGGTTATATTCTCCCGGCGAACGGACATCAATAACAGGATGCTCTTTAGCCAGTGCCAGGAATTTTTCAATATGTATTCTTTCAACAGCCATCAGGACAATAAGCCAATCGGAAAATTAATCAATTTGAGAAGGAATAAAGAAGACCGAATTAAAAAAGCTGTTCCGGGTAGGAACAGCTTTTCATTGACGAATTATCTAATTGGCAAATTAACGATTCATACTTGCCAGGAACTCTTCATTGTTCTTTGTTCCTTTCATCCGGTTCTGCAATTCCCGCATCGCTTCCTCAGCATTCATATCGGTTAAATACACACGGAGCAGGTTCATACGTTGCAGCACATCCCTGTCGAGTAACAGGTCATCACGACGGGTGGATGATGCCACCAGGTCAATGGCAGGATAGATACGTTTGTTGGCCAGGCGACGGTCCAGTTGCAATTCCATATTACCGGTTCCTTTGAATTCTTCAAAGATCACCTCATCCATTTTACTGCCGGTATCCACCAGTGCAGTAGCAATAATAGTCAGTGAACCGCCATCTTCAATTTTACGGGCAGCACCAAAAAACTGTTTGGGTTTCTGCATAGCATTTGCTTCCACACCACCGGATAATACTTTACCACTGGATGGGGCTACGGTATTGTGTGCACGGGCCAAACGGGTGATTGAGTCTAACAGGATCACCACATCATGTCCGCACTCCACCAGGCGTTTTGCTTTTTGTAAAGCTATCGTAGATACTTTAACGTGTTTCTCTGCCGGTTCATCAAAAGTGGAAGCGATCACTTCTCCTTTGATACTGCGTTCCATATCGGTCACCTCTTCGGGACGTTCATCCACCAGCACTACCATCAGGTAACATTCAGGATGGTTGGCTGCAATGGCATTGGCCACTGCTTTCAGCAACATCGTTTTACCTGTTTTGGGCTGTGCCACGATCAATCCCCGCTGTCCTTTACCAATGGGGGTAAACAGGTCCATAATACGGGTGGAATAATCAGAAGGCTGTGTAAACAGGTTCAGCTTTTCATACGGGAACAAGGGTGTCAGGTAATCAAACGGAACCCGGTCACGAACTTCTTCCGGGCTCTTGTTATTGATCGTATCCACTTTCAGTAAAGCGAAATATTTCTCTCCTTCTTTCGGGGGACGAACGGCACCGTGTACGGTATCGCCTGTTTTTAATCCAAACAATTTTATCTGGGAAGGGGAAACATAAACATCATCCGGTGATGATAAATAGTTGTAATCAGAAGAGCGGAGGAAACCATAACCATCGGGCATCATTTCCAGTACGCCTTCACCCAGTATCACGCCATCGAATTCAATATTGAATTGCTGGTCCCTGCGCTGGGGATATACTTTATTGGGAAGATTGCCGCCGGAAGGATTTTCTGCGGACTGCTGTTCCGGTTCACTAACAATCACCGGTTGCGGTACTTCGGATTGAATTGGTTGTTGTTCCACCTGTTGATTAGTTTGATCGGCTTCGGGCTCTCTGTCCTCGTGTTTCCTGGCACGGGCTTTCTTGATCGGGGGAGCTTTGTCTTCTTTCTTTACAGGCATATTGGGTTTTTTAACGATCGCTTTCTCCTCTCCGCCACTTTCCACCACGGCTTCTTCACTACCGGTGCTGGTGCTGGTCTTGATGATGCGTTTCCGCTTGCCATCATTACTGGCAGAGGCACCTTTGGAACCGGCAATGGCCTGGCTGTCAAGGATCTTGTAGACGAGACCTTGTTTATCTAATTTTTTGGCGTTGGGTATCTTTAACTGCTCGGCTATGTCCAGCAGTTCAGGAACGAGCATATCGTTCAGTTGCAGAATGTCATACATATAGAAATCTTGAAGTTAGTCACGACGAAGGGTCACCAGACTTGAAAACAGAAAAAAGTTTGAATTTATGTTGAATGAAATCGGCAGGTAAATGATGTATCAAAGCCTTGGGAGAACTATACTTATCGGCCTCTTTCGGCTGCAATAATACGGCTAAATCGGGAAAATCAAAAATTTTTGGAGGAAGGGATTTTGGAGATTTCCGTCTGCACAACACTGATTTTATAGTCGTTGCAGGTTTCGGGTGGATCGGAAAGGGTGGGTTGGGGATAGTTTTGTTGCTTTTTTCTTTTTGAGAGGTGAATCAAATTACCTCCTGCTAATTGGGACGTTTGGCTATTGTCCTTTCTGATTTTATAAGTAAAATGGAGTTTTGTTGTAGATAGTTACTGTAGGTGTAAATACGGATATTTTATTATTAAGCGAATTGATAACTTTAATTAATAATGGCTATGTACAAAATAGAAATAGACCAATCAGCTGAAAAGGAGCTTGCGGCTTTGCCAAAAGAAGCTCTTCGGAAAGTTGTCAGGTTGATTAATGGGTTGGAAAGAGAGCCTCGGCCATCCGGGGTCAAAAAACTAAAGGCATCGGACGAGAACTTATACAGAATCAGAAGCGGAGATTACAGGATTGTATATGCTGTTGCAGAAGAAATTAAAATTGTAAATATCAGGCGTATCCGGCACCGGAAAGATGTATACCGTAATTTATAATTTACCCTTTTTTTTAAGCGATTTTTTCACGTCACCCCACGACTTTTTAGACTCAGTTTTCCGGCTTTCTGCCACCAAAACATCAATTAGATCTTCGAAATCAGCAGGGTTTTTTGCCACTTCTTTTATATCCACCTGGAGGATCTTCCTTTTTTTCTTTTCGTCGGTTAAAATAGTTACTCCTTTCATATGTGTCTGTTTTAACAAATCTACAAAATTTGTGGTAGACCCATTTTATGGAGGTGATGGTTTTTGGATAGTGTTATACCGGGGCTGTATTTCATGTCCTATCTTTGCCGACCTAAAATTCAGGTATGTTCAACAAACGAATCAAGATCAAAGAGCTGCTGGCGCAGGAGCCAACCGGACAGGAAGTAACGGTGATGGGCTGGGTGCGGACCTTTCGCAACAACCAGTTTATCGCCCTGAACGATGGCAGCACCAATAATAATCTGCAAGTAGTGGCCGAGTTGGGCAAGTTTGATGAAGAATTGCTGAAAAGAATTACCACTTCTGCTTCGTTGAAAGTAACCGGTAAAGTGGTGCCTTCTTTAGGAAAAGGGCAGAAGATGGACCTGCAGGCAGATACTATAGAAATACTTGGCGACAGCGATGCAGAAGTCTATCCCTTGCAACCCAAGAAGCACAGTCTTGAGTTTCTGAGAGAGAAAGCTCATTTGCGGTTTCGTACCAATACATTCGGTTCTGTATTCCGTGTACGTCATGCCTTGGCATTTGCCGTACATAAATTTTACAACGATAAAGGTTTTGTGTACATGCACACCCCCATCATCACAGCCAGTGATGCAGAAGGTGCGGGTGAAATGTTTCGTGTAACTACACTGCCGATTGATGGCACCGCACCAAAAAACGAAGACGGTTCGATCAATTTCAAAGAAGATTTTTTTGGCCGCAGCACCAATCTTACGGTTAGCGGACAATTAGAAGGAGAACTAGGTGCTACTGCTTTTGGTGAGATATATACATTCGGTCCCACGTTCCGGGCAGAGAACAGTAACACGGCAAGACACCTCGCTGAATTCTGGATGATAGAACCCGAAATGGCCTTTTGTGACCTGGAGGACAACATGAACCTCGCTGAAGAGTTCATCAAGTACCTCATCAATTATGTAATGCAAAACAACCGGGAAGACCTGGAATTCCTTGCGCAGCGTTTGGCCGAAGAAGAAAAACAATTGCCACAGGATAAGCGGAGTGAAATGGGCCTGATCGAAAAACTGGAATTTGTGTTGAATAACGATTTTCAGCGCCTTACTTACACGGAAGCGATCGATATCCTGAGAGAGAGCAATCATAATAAGAAAAAGAAATTCCAATACGAGATCACCGGCTGGGGCATGGACCTGCAAAGTGAACATGAACGCTACCTGGTGGAAAAGCATTTTAAAAAACCGGTTATCCTGATCAACTACCCCGAGCAGATCAAGGCCTTTTACATGCGGATGAATGATGATGGGAAAACAGTGGCTGCTATGGATATTTTAGCACCGGGCATTGGTGAGATCGTGGGTGGTTCACAACGGGAGGAAAGAATGGATAAACTGCTCGCCAGGATGGAGAAGATGCAGGTACCTGCTGAAGAATTGTGGTGGTACCTGGATACAAGAAGATTTGGTTCTGTGCCACATGCCGGTTTTGGTTTAGGTTTTGAAAGAATGGTGCAGTTTGTAACCGGAATGACCAATATCCGTGACGTCATTGCCTTCCCGAGAACACCCGGCAGTGCGGAGTTTTAATAATTCGGCAATTTCATTTGAAAAAGAGGCCAAAGAAAAAATTCTTTGGCCTCTTTTCATGTTATCGTACACTGAGTAAATACGGCTAAGAAGTAAGAGGAGAGCTGACGGTTAGATATTCTCCTTTACGCTTTGAACTCTTAGCTCTCGTGTACACACATCACAGGGACATGGGAGTGATAGATCAATTGCTTGGTTGAGCTTGTTTTAAAGATGCCCTGTAATAATTTATGTTTCTTGGGTATCGTAATAATAAGATCCAGGTTATTCTTTTCAGCGAAATCATTCAGCCCGTCCTCAATGTCTTCGTGCTGGATAAAATCATATTTCGGATGCAGGTCTTCCAGCAGGGTGTGCAGCAATAAAGATTCCTCGGGTGTGTCGGGCTTAAAATGTTTGTCTTTATAATCTACATTCAACACATGCAGTTCTGCATTGAACTCCCTGACGATCGCTTTAATAGCCGGGGCCGGTGTTTCTTTTACCACATTTCTGAAATCACAGGCAAAACCGATCTTCCGGATACCATTTCCATATTCTTTTCCGGGAGGAACAGCAATCACCGGGTAAGCAAGATGACGGATAGCTGAAAGGGTGGTGCTGCCAAAGATCACTCTTTCCAGCCCGGATGAACCCCGGCTGCCCATAATGATTGCAAAGGGATGCAAATGGTTACAAAGATCTTCGAGTTCATCCATCACATCACCCAGACGGGTTTCACTATAAATTTTCACTTTGCCCGAAGTCACATGCTCAGCCGCAGCTTTTACTTCCTTCATTTTTGCCTCGGCATCATGTTTCAACTCTTCCACGGAAACAAGCAGCACCGGCACATCCGACATACTGACCGGCACATTATATACATGAAACAGCATCACACTGGCGTTGATGGCTTTGGCCATATCCAATCCATAATTCATGGCATTGGTAGCTGCCGGAGAAAAGTCGGTTGGAATGATTATCGTTTTCATGATTCTGAGTTGTATGTAAAGTTATTATGGGCAGGAAGCTCTTTACCATGATTCGGGTCAGATGCCCGGATGATTTCGTTATGGAATAAAGGCTATCCCTGTATCTAATAGTAAACCTTGCTTATGGCTGCTCTGGATAACAATAACTACTCTCCTGTATCAGCAAAGAACAGGCCGGGGGTCCACCGGGTGAAAAAACATTCCCTGCGTACAGATATGACGCCGATGGTGGACCTTGGTTTTCTGCTTATTACCTTTTTTGTTTTTACATCGGAGTTGAGCAAACCGGTGGTTACCAAACTGGTGATGCCAACAGAGGAAGGCCGGACAACACTTGGCGAGTCGGATGCATTAACTGTGCTGCTGGGAAAGAACGATGCTGTGTACTATTATCATGGAAACCCGGGTAAAGCATTTGCAGAAGGTCAGGTCTATAAAACCAGTTTTGCTGTTGATAAAGGAATCGGGACGATCATCCGGGCAAAACAAAAGCAATTGGCTGCTCATCCTGCCAGCAAAGAAGGGAAAGACGGGCTGATGCTGTTGATCAAACCGGGAGAGCAGGCATCTTACCAGAATGTTGTCGATATGCTGGACGAAGCCATGATCAATAACGTAAAGAAATATGCCTTGCTGAAACAGGAGAAGGATGAAATTGATTACTTGAACAGGCAGCAGTGATCAGTGCTTCCAGAAAAGATCAATACGCTGTTTGATATTTGCTCTCATATTGAGATAAAACAAATTGATATCACCGGGATGATAATTTTTAGAGAAGTATAAAAAGCTCCAGGGAAACTTAGGTCTTTTTACAAACAGCAATCCATTACTGACCTGGGCATCGGTCGTGTACTTGTATATTTTATTGAATTTGGTCAGCACACTTCCTTTATTTAGTTTGTTAGAAGCATAGTCAATACCCGTTGTCCATGTTAATGGGTTGGTGACAAACGAGTTCCCTTTTTCTTCGGTAATATAAGGAGGAATGTATCCTTTCCGCAGGGTGCGCCAGCTGCAGATACACCCGGTTTGTAAAGAGTCTTCACACATTTTCAAATAAGTAAAATATTCTTTGGGGACCGGCCATCCGATAATGTAAGCAACAACCAGTTTGTTTTTCAACGGGCTGTCTTCAAAGAATTCTTTCAATAGTTTTTCTGCTAAAAAACTTCCCTGGCTGTGTGCGGCAATGATAATAGGTCTCCCATCGTTCCAGTAATTTAAATAATGCGTAAAAGCAGCTTTGATATCTGCATAAGCAACGGCGAATGCTTCTTGTCTTGCTGTTTCATCTTTACTGAAAAAGTTACCAATATGTGCCTGCCGGTACCTTGGTGCAAAAACCCGGCACTGCTGGTTAAATACACTGGCCTGGTAGAGAATGGTGGAATAATCTGTCTTTGCATTGATATAGCTGTCATCAATGGCGGCGTTCAGTTTCTTATTCTTTGACTTTGTGGTGTAGGTGGTGGGGTGTAAAAAGAAAACATCCACCAGGGAGTCCCGCATTTCATTCCGCAAGGGTTTCGGAACACTGTCGGAAGGATCCCATTTCCAGGGGTGTGCTGCCCAATAATTCAGGCTGTCATATGCCGGTCGGCCGCTTTCACTTTTAAAACGGTAATGACCTTTTAAAGCCATGTATTTATTACAGGAAGGCAGGAAAAAGCTCAAAAAAAGGACTAAAACAGGCAAAAAAAGACGCATAAAGCAAAATAACTCAATAAACGGCACAATCGGCAATCCATCCTCTGGGGAAACCGCTTGTCAAATGCCTGCCCGTTTTTTTTAAGCACTTAAAATCGATAGGATGCAATACAGTAAAGGGTTTGGCGAAGAAATAGCTACTTTTCTAAAATAATTACCTGAAAAAATACAGTACTTTGTCTTGCATAGTACCAAATATCACCCTATCTTTGGTTCAGAAAGATAAAATATGAGGAACACGGTAATCATAACAGTGCTTTTTGTAACGGTTTTACTGGCGGCCTGTTCGGCAACAAAATCAACCGGCAGAACTCCTGCTCATAAATTACCGGTGGATAAAGTTTTATATGATTCAGTTCTTTATATGGACAGCGTTTTGTTCCATGCTTTTAATACCTGTCAGCTGGAAAAATTCAATAGTTTTTTTGCAACCAACCTTGAATTCTATCACGACAAAGGCGGGTTGACCAATTATGGACACACCGTTGACTTTATGAAAACCACGTGTGAACGAACATGGAAAGTGAGGAGAGAACTGGTGGCAGACAGTTCCGAAGTTTACCCGATCAACAATTATGGTGCTGTGCAGATCGGGTCACACCGGTTTTATAATACAGAGAAAGGGCCCGAAGTATTGGGGGGAACATTCAAGTTCATTCACCTGTGGCAAATAAAGAATGGACAATGGAAGATCACCCGGATCATCAGCTATGATCATTGATGAAAAAGTGCTGACATTAAAAAACTACAAATCCAGGAAGTATGAATATAGAAAACACACAGAGCCAGATGCGGAAAGGGATACTGGAGTTTTGCATTCTTTCCATCATTCGCCGGGGTGAAGCGTATCCCAGTGATATTGTAGAAGAGATGCGGGCCGCCAACCTGCAGATACTGGAAGGCACCCTGTACCCGTTGCTTACCCGCCTGAAGAATGCAAGTATGCTGACGTACCGGTGGGTGGAAAGTAATTCAGGCCCCCCCCGCAAATATTTTTCCCTGACAGAAAAAGGGGATGATTTTTATAAAGAGCTGGAGCAAACATGGAACGAATTATCCAACGCCGTGAATGCACTGGCCCGGAAAGATGGCCAACCGCTTAACCAATAACAACCTCAACCAAACTTTTATACAATGAAAAAGATCATTAACATAAACCTCAGCGGCCGGGTGATACCGATCGAAGATTCGGCTTACGAAAAATTGCAGGCCTATATAGAAAGTTTGCGGCGATACTTTGCCAAAGAAGAGAGCCGTGATGAGATCATTAATGATATTGAGAGCCGCATTGCTGAACTGATGAGTGAAAGAGTACGCAAAGGGGCAGACAGTATCACCGATGCGGATGTGGATGATATTGCCACTTCTATGGGAAGACCGGAAGATTTTGAGGCCGAAGAGACCATGGATGCCGGTGCAGCGGGAGCAAAGACCTCTTCTTCATCGTCCTCCTCATCGCAGCAAAGCCAGCAACAACAATTCAGTAGCAGTTATTCAGAAAAAACAAAGACGTCAAGAGGCCGGTTGTACCGTGATACAGGCGATAAATTCATTGGTGGTGTTTGTAGCGGTATCGCAGCTTACCTGAATGTGGATCCTGCTATTGTAAGGATTTTATTCGCCATCGTAACCTTTGGTGGTTTTGGTATCGGTTTCCTGGCCTATATCTTAATGTGGATGATCTTACCGGCAAAAGATATTGAACCCTACGGTGGCAAAAGATTGTTTCGTAACCCCGATGATAAAGTGATCGGCGGTGTGGCAGGCGGTTTGGCGGCTTATTTCGACCGGAGTGTAACAACGATTCGTCTCATTTTTGCAGCTCCCTTTATATTAAGTATCCTCTTTAGCATGCTGCGTGGTTTTAGTTATGGTTATGATTTTGATTTCTTCCCCAATATAGTTTCAGGCTCACTGAGTGGAACATTCTTCCTGGCGTATGTGATCTTATGGATGGTGTTACCCGAAGCAAGAAGCCCGTATGAAAAAATGGAAATGCGGGGAGAGAAAGTGGACGTGAATACCATTCGCCAGAATGTAAAAGAAGGGGTGGATAATATGAAGGACCGGATGAAAGGATGGAGTGAAGAAGTAAAAGCATCAGCACAAAATTTCAGTGAGAAAGCCAGGGAGTTCGGCAATACAAGAGGAAAAGAATTTACCCGTGAATTCAATGAAACAGCCCGGAGAACGGGTGGTGGTATTGGTCATGCGATCGGTGTGGTATTCAAAGCTTTTTTCCTGTTCATTTTTGGCACCATTGCTTTTGCTTTGTTTGTAGCACTTATTGGTTTCATCTTTGGCGGGGTGGCCTGGTGGCCGGTCAATAATTTTTTATGGACCAGTAAATGGCAGCAGATCTATGCATGGTGCACCTTGATCTTTTTCTTCGCTGTGCCCCTGATCGCTTTTATTACCTGGGTAATACGCCGCATCGTTCGTGTACGTTCAAGAAGCAGCTACCTGGGCTGGACATTTGGTTTCCTGTGGACGGTAGGTTGGGTATCGGCAGTATTGCTGGTGGCCAGTATCACCAAAGACTTCCGGCAGGAGAGTGAGATTCCCGAAGTGGCAGAGATAACACAACCGGTAAATGGCAGAATGATTGTGGCGGTTTCTCAACCTGAACTTAAATACAACGGCAATTTCAGCTGGGTAAATGATGAAGGAATGGGTTGGAGCCTGAGCGAGGATACCATGAAACTTTCTTTTGTCAAGATCAGGGTCAGCAAAAGTGAAGATGCACAATATCATGTGCTGGTAGTAAGAAAAAGTAATGGCAGAACAGAACAGGAAGCCAGGGTCCGGGCAGAAAAAATAAACTACAAGGTGTTTTCAAAAGACAGTATCCTCGACCTGGCCAGCGGGTATGCTATTGATAAAAATAGCAAGTTCAGGTGGCAGCATGTGGAGATCGAGATCCAGGTGCCGGTTGGTAAGCGGATCAATTTTGATGAATCCGTTACCGATAAGCTGAATATGGTGAGCTTCCGTATCAACAGGAAATACAAACGGAATGGTATAACCATCACAGATTATGAAGACCATGATTCCTTCTATTTTGATACCAATAAGGATTATATCATGGATGCGGATGGCAGCCTGAAGGATATGAATGGAAAAAAAGTAAATGATGTGAATTACAGGTATGATAGTAAAACGAGTGATTCGCTGCAGCTGGAAGAGCAATTGAAAGAAGAAAAAAGGTTAAGGGAAGAAAGCGACAAGCGGATCAAAGACCTGGAAGAAAAGCAAAAACAAAACAAACCCGTCACACATAAAATGGAAACGATGGATGACGAAACGGAAGGTACTGTTACCGGCACTTCTTCACCATCCCCTGTTTTATCGTTGCTCAACTGGTTTTAACTCGGTTGAAGTTGGACCCGGCAAACCGGGAATGCCCTGCCTGTTTATACAGCGGGGCTTTTTGTTTCTTTCCCCTCTTAGCTTTTTGCTCTACATTTGCGGACAATTTTGTTCATATGAAGAATACTCCTTTTACTGAAAAACATATTGCCCTCGGTGCTAAAATGGCGGAATTTGCCGGGTACAATATGCCGATCTCTTATTCCGGCATCAACGACGAACATGCGGCGGTAAGAAAGAATGCCGGCATCTTTGATGTGAGCCATATGGGTGAGTTTATCCTGAAAGGAGAGTATGCATTGGACCTTATTCAAAGAACAACCAGCAATGATGCCTCCAAATTGAAAGCCGGGCAGGCTCAATACAGTTGCCTGCCCAATGAAAACGGAGGTATAGTAGATGACCTGCTGGTCTATTGTGTGGAAGAAAACAAAGTGTATATGCTGGTGGTGAATGCTTCCAATATTGAAAAGGACTGGAACTGGATCAGTAAACACAATACCAACAATGCAGAGATGCATAATATTTCTGAAAAAACTTGTTTGTTAGCGATACAGGGACCTAATGCCACGAAGATCTTGCAGCCATTGACAGAGATGGATATTCTCAACCTGAAATACTACACGTTTACCAAAGGAAAATTTGCCGGCGTGGAAAATGTACTGATCAGTGCGACGGGTTATACCGGTGCCGGTGGTGTGGAGATCTATTTTGAAGATAAAGACGGGGCTGCGGATAAAATATGGAATGCCATTTTTGAAGTGGGTGGCCCGCAGGGATTAAAACCGGTAGGTCTTGGTGCAAGAGATACGCTGCGGCTGGAAATGGGCTTCTGTTTATATGGTAACGATATTGATGATACCACTTCACCGATAGAAGCGGGTCTTGGCTGGATCACCAAATTCACGAAAGAGTTTACTTCCAAAGAAATATTTGCCAAACAAAAAGCAGAAGGCGTACAAAAAAAACTGGTAGGCTTTGAAATGATCGACAAAGGAATCCCCCGCCACGGCTATGAAATAAAAGATTTCTCCGGGACTACTATTGGCCATGTTACTTCCGGTACACAGGCCCCCAGCCTGGGTAAAGCTATTGGCATGGGCTATGTGACCCCGGCTTTTGCAGCTATTGATTCGCCCATTTATATTAAAGTGCGGGATAAATTACTACAGACTAAAGTGGCAAAGATCCCTTTTGCATAGATTGATATGGTCGGATTTTTGCAGGAACAGGTATAAGATTGTATTTTAACCGGAGCGATATACTTCGTACTTCAAACATCGTACTTGTTCAATATGCCAACTATCCACCTGACCACCTTTATTGCAGCACCTGCTGATATTGTATTTGATCTCAGCCGTCATATCGGTTTGCACGCCGAGTCCATGTCAAAATATAAAGAAGAAGCGGTGGCGGGCACCCGGTTCGGGTTAATTGAAAAGGATGAAACTGTTACCTGGCGGGCCCGGCATTTATTCAAGAACCGATTGCTGCGGGCAAAGATCACCGGGATGAAAAAGCCGGAAATGTTTACCGATGAACAGGCCGAAGGGGATTTTAAAATGATGAAACACGAACATCATTTCAAGCCCTGTGATAATGGAACGATTATGATCGACCTGCTGCATTTTGAAAGTCCCTATGGGGCAATAGGACGCTTCTTCAACTCTGTTTATCTTACTAATTATATGCGCCGTTTGATCGAACACCGCAACCAGGTCATCAAAGACTATGCGGAGACGGATAAATGGAAGAAGCTGTTGCAGAAATAGGGCAACTGACCGTTAGCAAATGTTCTCTTATTTTTGCAGCACTATATGAGTAACAAACCAACCCTCAATACCTCACTCTCTCCTGCCCTGCTTCATTTATATGATCTTAGTAACAGCGTGGTGGTGATCATTGATGTATTTCGTGCCACCTCCACCATTGCTTCAGCATTATACAACGGTGCCAAATGTGTGATACCGGTTGACTCGGTCCCTAAAGCTATTGAGATCAGTAAGAGTATCGGTGGTATTGCTGCCGGCGAAAGAGATGGAATGATAGCAGAAGGGCTGCAGCACGGCAATTCCCCATTAGAATATGGCCGTGAGTTTATCGAAAACCAAACATTGGTACTGACCACTACTAACGGTACCCGTTTATTACAAATGGCCCTGGACAAAGGTGCCGATACGATCATCTCGGGTTCATTTCCCAACCTTTCTGCTGTATGCGATTATCTTACTGCTGAAAAAAAGAACGTGGTATTAGGCTGCGCCGGCTGGAAAGATCGTTTCAACCTGGAAGACACTTTGTTTGCAGGAGCGGTGATCAGCCGGTTGAAAAAAGATTTTACGATCCACTGCGATAGCTCACTGATGGCAGAAACGATGTACAATAAGCATAAAAACAATTTAGCCGGTTTTGCCCCGAAGCTCACACACTATCATCGCCTGGTGGAAAGATTTGGTTTGATAGAAGATATCAAATTTTGTTTGACTGCCGACCTGGCGAATGTATTGCCTTTATACAAAGAAGGAAAGCTGACGGCTAAGTAATAATTTTCAACAATAGTTTGGTGGTTAAACAAGCAGGGGCTGTGCGTTGTTCCTCTTCTTAGGAGAGGCAAAAACCTACTAAGATACTTTATTTTTTTTGCACCCTCCTGCTCAAAAAATTATTTTTTATTTCTCCTGTTTTGCATGGAAATCCGCCCTGTATTCCTTTAGATTTGCCGATTGCCCTTTTTTGAATCAGCAATATGCAATTGGCTGCGGGCAATTTAAATGACAGTTGAAAATCGCCGGTTGCTATTGCCCATTGTCTATTGAATTTCTGTTATGGCCTTACCGCACCTTATCAAATATGTGTACACCCATGGAACTGATGAAGTGATCCGCCGCGGCAAAAAGATCCATGCCATTGGTTTTTGTGAACTGGTGGAGTATGATGATCTTTTTGGTTCTGCTATCTTCCGGGTGAAGGATGATATCTATTCTACTTTTTACAAAGTCTATATTCAGAAATTCAAAGACCCGAAAGGACTTTCACTGCGCTGCACCTGCCCGTATAATCTCGGTGATATCTGCCGGCATGAAGCGGCTTCTCTTTTTCAATTGCAGGAACTCATTGACAGGGGACATTTACAAACCGGTGAAGTCAAATACGATCAGCGACATACTGTTGCCAAGATGAAGACTATTGACCTGAAAACATTACGCCTGCTTTCTTCCCAGGAAACGATACAGGAGGCGGAAACTTATTTACGGACACAGAAAGCCAGGATCGATTTTGCAGAGAATGAAACCGTGAAAGCAACCGTAATACTGAATGGACAGGAATACAAAGTGATCATCCGCAAGAATGAGGAACGGAATTTTGATACAAGTTGTGACTATGACGACCCGGATCATCCTTTGTGTTTGCCCAAGATCATTGTGCTGGTACAGTTATTAAATTCTTACGGGGTTAATTATTTCGACAGCATCCGTAACTGGGATAAGGAAAAAAATAAATTGTTAGAAGCCTATGGCTATTCATTGAGTGATGACCTGAAAGGGAAATTTGAATTTGCCTATAAGGAAGGGAAACCCTTTTTACGGGTATTAGATACCTCTATCAAAAGAGTGGCCCCTGCCACCCAGCCCAGCCGTCCCGTTTTATTACCGATCAAAGAAAAACAGGCAGAAGCAGAATTGCAGGAGCCGGCATTTGTACAAGCCGAAGTGGTGAAACCAACACAACGGCTGGGAGTTGTTTTTAATTTCAATAAAAAAAACTACCCGCAGTTTACGGTGGATGTGGTGATCGGCGAAGGCAATGATGAAGGAACCGCTTTTGCAGGTAAGGTGGAGAAGCTGGATATCAGCCGCTACGTGGAAACAGATAAACTCGCCGATACGGATAAAGAATTACTCACCATGCTGCGTAAGCTGCAGGAAACAGAGATCAATAAATATATCAGCCGTAATTCTCCCTTCTCGGGTATCTGGGAAAATATCATTCACCAGGAAGATGATGATCTGCCGGGTGAGACCAAAGAACTGATGGCGGAATACCTGCTCCCCAAGCTGAAGAAATTATTTACCGAAGCAGCAGGTAATGCACTGGTGTTTTTGTTGCCGGACAAGAAACCTTTCAAGACCGGTAATCTTGGAACACTGCAACTGGCGGCAGAAGAAGCAAGACCGCATTTCATCATCAAAAAGAATTCGCATTATACGATCCATTGCAGGGTGAACCTGGGCAGTATGGAATATGACCTGGGAGAAAATGAAAGCCCCAGCCCTCTTTTCTTTTTATACAATGAACAGCTCCATCTCTGGAAGAATAATGAAGTGATCCACCTGGTGGAACAATTTTTACCCACAGGTAAAATGGAAGTGAAAGAAGAGGACTGGAATAAGACCTTGCAACAATTTATTTTACCCTTAGCAAAAGAACATAAAGTTGATTTTGATAAAGCACTGGTACAGGAAATAAAAGACGGTGACCCGGAAGTGAAACTCTTTTTGGTGGAGAAAGGGGATTACCTCGTTTTTCAACCTTCCTATTCCTACAAAGGATTTGAAACCAGGACAAGGGACCGGGATGAGATCGTGGTACCGCAGGGCGACCGGGTGCTGATCGTTCACCGTAACCGGGAAAAAGAAAACGAGTTTGTACAGCAGTTACAAAACCTGCATTCCAATTTTATTTTTAATGAAGAGAACGGATCACTGGCATTAAAAGGAACAGATGTATTGAAGAACAACTGGTTCTTCCTGTTCGTGGATGCCATGAAAGATATGAAGACACCGGTCTTTGGGTTTGAGGCATTAAAAAATTTCCGTTTCAATACGGCCAAGCCACAAACAAAGATCTTTATCAGCAGCAATACCGATTGGTTTGATGCCAAAGTGGATATCGTGTTTGGCGACCAGAAAGTAACGGTGGCCGAAGTAAAAAGAGCCTTAGCCAATAAACAGCAGTTTGTACAATTGAGTGATGGCACATTGGGTATCCTCCCGGAAGAATGGATCAAAAAATATTCATTGCTGTTCCGGGTGGGCGAAGGAAAGAATAATTCACTCAAACTATCCCGCTACCATCTCAGCGTGGTGGATGAACTCTATGAACAAAGGGATGAGGAAGAGCTTTCGGTACAGCTCGAAGAAAAATATGAGAAACTGAGAGAGTTCAATACCATTAAAGAAATTGAACCACCGTATAACTTAAAAATGATACTCCGTCCTTACCAGGTAGCCGGTTATCAATGGCTGAATTACCTGAAAGATATTAACTGGGGCGGCATCCTGGCCGATGATATGGGTTTGGGTAAAACTGTGCAGGCCCTCTCTTTCATGGATCATTATAAAGCGGAAAAAGGCAACCTGAAAGCATTAGTGGTTTGTCCGACAACGCTTATTTATAACTGGGAGAACGAGATTAAAAAATTCACCCCGAAACTGACCTACCGCATTCATCATGGCGGCCAGCGGACAAGAGTGCGGGAAGAATTAATTGATCATGATGTGACGATCACTACGTATGGCACCTTACGAAGTGATATCAAATTATTATTGAGTGTGGAATTTGATTATGTGATACTGGATGAAAGCCAGGCCATCAAAAACCCGGCGAGTAAAGTGACCAAGGCAGCAGGATTACTCAATGCCAAACACCGGTTGTGCATGAGTGGTACGCCACTGCAGAACAACACCTTTGATGTGTTTGCACAAATGAATTTCCTGAATCCCGGTATGCTGGGTACGATGGAATTCTTCCGCCAGGAATTTGCGATCCCGATTGATAAGTTTGGCGAACAGGACCGCAAGGAGCATTTGAAAAAAATATTATACCCGTTCATTTTACGAAGAACAAAAGAACAGGTGGCGAAAGACCTGCCGGAAAAACAGGAAATGATCCTCTGGTGTGAGATGGAAGATGAACAACGAAAAATATATGATGCTTACCGGAATGATTTCCGGGATAAGATACTGGGGACGATACAGGAGCAGGGCATCCAGAAATCGCAGCTCACGATCTTGCAGGGATTGATGAAACTACGGCAGATCTGTGATTCACCGGCAATATTGAATGAGCAGGAAAAATTTGAGAACCATTCCATCAAACTGGATGAACTGGCCAGGGAGATCGTGGAGAATATTGGTGATCATAAAGCACTGGTGTTTTCCCAGTTCCTCGGTATGTTGGCCTTGATAAGAGCCAAACTGGAAGAGCTTGGTATCAAATATGAATATTTTGATGGCAGCACGGCAGCACCTGACCGGGAGAAAGCCATACAAAGTTTCCAGAAGGATGATGAAGTGCGGGTATTTTTAATCTCCCTCAAAGCCGGTGGAGTGGGACTTAACCTGACAGCGGCAGACTATGTCTATATTGTGGATCCCTGGTGGAACCCGGCCGTGGAGCAACAGGCCATTGACCGTACCCACCGTATCGGGCAAACCAAAAATATCTTTGCCTACCGCATGATCTGTAAAGACACGATTGAAGATAAGATCATCCAGCTGCAGGAAAAGAAAAGAGCTTTAGCTAAAGACATTATCTCCGATGATACCTCGTTTGTAAAAGCACTGACAAGGGAAGATGTGGAGTATTTGTTTAGTTAAGCAGTTCATCGGCTCTCCCTGCCCGTTCATCCATTTTTCCGCATTATTACCTGCCCCGGCGAAGGTTAATTGACACTCTTACGTCTAACTTCGTACACATTGTAACCGTTTATGAAGAAAATACTGACGCTGGTCGTTCTGACCTTATCCTTGTTCACCCTTGCACAAGCGCAAAAAACCGATGGTATCATTAAAGGCAAACTGACCGATACCGCTGCTAAACAGCCGATTGTGGATGCCACCATCTCGGTAATCAATACCAAAGATTCCTCGCTGGTCACGTTTACCCTGAGCAATAAGCTGGGGGCTTTTGAGATCAAGGGGCTGGCGGAAGGCGAGTATCAATTGGTCTTTTCCCACCAGGCCTATCAGCCGTTTAAGAGACTGGCCACCGTGACAGCCGATAAAAAAACTGCCGACTTTGGCGATATCGCCGTGGCCAAAGATTTTAAATCACTCGGCGAAGTGGTGGTGACCAACACGGTTCCGATCACAGTGAAAGGAGATACAGTACAGTTCAATGCAGAAGCGTTTAGAACAAAACCCAACGCAACCGCAGAAGACCTGTTGAAAAAACTACCCGGCGTGGAAGTGGATAAAGAAGGAAACGTAAAGGCACAGGGCGAACAGATACAAAAAGTGTATGTGGATGGTAAAGAGTTTTTTGGTACCGATCCCAAACTGGCTACGAAGAACTTAACAGCTGATATGATCGAAAGTGTACAGGTCTTTGATGATATGAGCGACCAGGCTAAGTTTACCAAAATAGATGATGGCAGCCGGAGCAAGACACTCAATATTAAATTGAAGAAAGACCGTAACAAAGGTTATTTCGCCAGGGCTCTCGCATCGTATGGTGATAATGGCCGCTATGAGACCAATCTTAGTTTCAATAAATTCAAAGGCAACCAGCGGTTTTCTGTTCTCTTCAACGCCAATAATATTAATAAGCAGGGCTTCTCTTTTTCTGATATCATCAGCACTATGGGTGGGTTCAGCGGATTCGGCGGCGGTGGCGGCGGAATGGGTGGTGGTGGTGGTATGCAGGTCATGTCTGTCCGTGGTGGTGGCGGAGGTTTTGGTGGGTTTGGCGGCGGCGGCAGTACCGGTTTGATCCGTTCTTTGTCAACGGGTCTTAACTATACCGACCAGTGGGGCAGTAAGATCAAAGTAACAGGCAGTTATTTTTTATCCAACAGTAATACCGACCAGGAACAAAGCATTTTCCGTCGCACCACTTTCGTGGATTCTGTAGTTGCCCTTACTAAAGAATCATCTTCCAATAATAAAAACACCAATCATCGTTTCAATCTGCGGTTTGAATACCAGATTGATTCAATGAACTCGATCCTCTATACACCGACACTGACTTTACAGCATTCGGAAAGTTATAGCCAGGATACTTCTTTTACCAATTCAACCATTCCTTCAGATGATTTTCTTTCCATAACCGGAAGAACGAATAACAGCAACAAAAGGGACGGATTGAACTGGGGGAATAATCTTTTGTTCCGCCACAAGTTTGCAAAAATCGGCCGCACCTTAACCTTAGGCTGGAACGGAACCATCGGCAACAGCGAAAGCGATGGCTTCACTTTGTCGAGGAATATTTTCTACCAGCCGGATGGCACTCCCTACAGGACCATTCAGCAAAACCAGCAGAACCAGCAAAAGACAACGACCAATAATAATGTATTCAGTACTTCTTACACAGAACCTTTCGGCCTGAATAAATTACTGGAGATCAATTATGCCTATACACATAACCTTAGTACTTCTGACAGGAAAACGTATAACTATAATTCCAGTACCGATAAATACGATAACCCCAACCTGCAACTGACCAATGATTTTGAAAATACATTTGTGGCTCACCGGGTAGGTATGAACTTCCGGGTGCAGGAAAAGAAATATAACTACCAGTTTGGTGTCGGAGTGCAACGGGCTACCCTGGAAAGCGACAGTTATTTGGCTATGACCGGGAAGGATTCCTTAACCAGCCAGAGTTTTACCAACTTCTTTCCGACAGCGAATTTTAATTACACGCCTAACCGCGGAAAGAACTTCAGGATAGCTTATAATGGCAGAACCAACCAGCCTTCTGTTTCGCAGTTGCAGAATGTAATTGATAACTCCGATCCGCTGAATGTCAGATCCGGTAACCCCGAACTGAAACAGGAGTTCAATCATAATTTCAATATCAACTATAACAGCTTTAATATTCTCACTTTTAAATTCATAGCGGCCAGTATCAACTTCAGTGCCACCAGTAATAAGATCGTCAACAGTATTGATACACTGGGGCGTGGTGTGCAGCTGACGGTACCGGATAACGTAAATGGGTATTACCGTGGATTTTCATTCATCACATTGGGCCTGCCCTTCAAGAACCCCAAACTGAAAGGTTCCAGTATCAATTTCACCAATAATATTTCCTATACCCGGGATGTGAGCTTATTGTATAAACAACGCAACATTGGTAAAACGATCTCCGTAAACCAGGGTGCCGGTATCAATATCAATAAAGAAAAGATTGATTTTGGTGTGAAGCTGAATATAGCGTACACAGATGTCAAATATTCCGTGAATACATCGCTGAATGAAAACTATTTCACACAAACCTATTCAGGAGACTTCTCGTATACCTTTAAAGGCAATTTTATTATTTCCACCGATTTTGATTACCTGGTCAATACGGGTCGTGCAGAAGGGTTCAATCAAAATATTCCTTTGTGGAATGCGAGCATGAGCAAACAGGTATTTAAAAAGAAGAATGGCGAGATCAAAATTTCTGTCAATGATATCCTGAACCAGAACCAGAGCATCACCCGTTCCACCGGTGATAACTATATACAGGATACAAGAAGTATGGTGCTGCGACGTTATTTTATGGTGAGCCTTTTATTCAACCTGAACAAAATGGGTGGTAATGCGGGTCAACGGACCGGGATGCCGCCCATGCCACCGGGTATGCAACGGAATATGCGGGACATCCGGATCAACTAATTAAAAAACCCTGGCCAATTGGTCAGGGTTTTTAATATAATGGGGGTTAGTAAGAGACTCGTTATTTTCTTCTTGCATACGTACCTGCTGCCGGTGATGTGCCGGAGATAAATACACACAATACAGACTTCATTAAACGGAGAAAATTGAAAGAAGGTTTGTAATACTGGCGGTAGATCTTTGCTTCTTCACGGGCATGTACAATATTCCTGTTTTTCATATCGATTGGTTTTAAAAAGGGTTAACGAAAAAATGAATGTATAAAGTACGTATTAAAACTAAGATTTTATAATATTGCCCTTTGTTACTAACCCGTTAAATCCATACAGATGAAAAAATCCGTAAAACTACTTGTGATTATTACGATGTCTCTATGCCTGGGCAGCTCTGCCCGGTCCCAGTTAAAATTGGCCGCAGCAAACAGTATTGCACCGGATATAAAGAAGGTGATACAGGATTATCCGCATCAGTTTCATAACCTGCTGGGAGAAGTGATTGTTCAGAACCCGCAATCTACCGTCTATGCCTGTAATTTTAAAATGAAGGAAGCTGAAGAAGCTTCGATCACCAAATACAGCGCCGCCAACCAGTATGATATCATGAGCTGGCAGGCATTGTTATTAACCACGGAAGAATTTGAGGAGGCTAAAAAGAAATTCAGGTCGCTCTACAAAGAACTCAACAATCTTTCTGTACGCATGGAAGAAGGAGTTTACTTCCAGCTAAAAGGAGCCTACGAGGAACCGGTGGAAGAAAAGAAATTTACCACGGTTATTTTCTCCGTTGATAACGGTGGCAATAAATTGAAAAAACTCAAAGTCGAACTGCAAATGCTGTATGAACCCATGGAATGGAAAGTGAAAGTGCTGGTTTACGATAAGGAACGGGAAGATGATGAAAGGGGCCCTGCAAGGGATTAAGTTGATTAGTTTATAAGTTAATCGGGTGCCGGGAGGAAAAGCTCAATGCCAACCAACCTGTTAACTAGTTAACCAGTCAACTGGTTAACCGAAACATTAACCTTCATTAACATTAAAGCAATCCAAATTAACCGCCTTACCGGTTGGGTAAGAATATTTTCGTAGCTGTAAATGAAAACAGCTATGAGGAAGATTTACTTTTTGTTAGTACTGGTAGTGGCAGCGATCACTGTATCGGCTCAAAAGAACGGCAGCGTTAAAGGCATTGCATTTGATACCATTGCCAAACAGCCGGTTGGCTCTGCCACCATTTCGCTGCTGGACCGAAAAGATTCTTCGCTGGTCAGTTTTACCCTGACAGACAATGCGGGCAATTTTGAATTGAAAGGAATTCCCAACGGGGATTACCGGCTCATGATCACCCATGTGAACTATCATAACAGTAATACCCTTTTTACCATTGATGAGAACAATAAGAACAAAGACCTGGGTCGCATCACGATGAATGATGTGGCTAAAGTACTGGGTGAAGTAGTTATCAGTAATGAAGCGCCGCCGGTAACCTTAGTGGGTGATACGGTGCAGTACAATGCAGGTTCTTTTAAAACACAACCCAATGCCAGCGTGGAGCAGCTATTAAAAAAACTGCCCGGTGTGAAAGTGGAAAAAGACGGAACGATCAAAGCGCAGGGTGAAAAAGTGAACCGGGTACTGGTGGATGGGAAAGAATTCTTTGGTAATGATCCCAAAATTGCCACGAGAAATTTACCGGCTGATGCAGTAGACAAAGTGCAGGTCTATGATAAACAAAGCGACCAGGCACAACTGACCGGTTTTGACGACGGCAATTATGAAAAAACGATCAACCTGAAACTGAAGAAGGATAAAAAGAAAGGGGTGTTTGGAAAAGTGATGGCTGGCGCCGGTGATAAAGAGCGGTATGAAGGACGTTTCAATGTGAACTCCTTCAAAGGAGCAAGACAGTTGTCGGCGATCGGGTTGGGGAATAATACCAATGCTGAAGGATTTTCGTTCATGGATATGCTCAACTTCAGCGGGGCACTCAGCCAGATGCGGCAGAATGGCGGTGGTAATCTTAACATCAATGTATCTGCTGATGAAGCGGCGGCACTCGGATTGGGTGGGGCTGGCAATGCCGGTATCAAAACCGTGTTTGGTGGTGGCGTTAATTATAATAATATCATCGGCACTAAACATGATTTCCAGAGCAATTACTTCTACAACCGGTTTAATCCGAATATAAAAAGCAGGATCTTCCGGCAAAATAATTTCGGGGGTGCTACCAACTTTTACAATGAGAATTCCAATTCTGATAACCTGAACAATTCGCACCGCTTCAACCTGAATGATCTCTGGCAAATTGATTCGATGCATTCCCTGCGAATCAATCCTACTTTTGGTTTTCAAAACACCAGGAACCGGTCGCAACGAAATTATACTACTACTAATGCTGATGGTGACCTGATCAATGAAGGCTTCAGCAACAGCAATTCCGAAAGTGAAGGCTATAATTTCAGGAACGACCTGACCTTCCGAAAAAAATTTGCCCGCAAGGGAAGAACCTTCTCCCTGAGTTTGCAAAACAGTTTCAATGAAAGCAAGGGAGCGGGAAGTTTAAATTCGATCATCAATTACTATAATGCCGGTATTATTAACCGCCGGGATACGCTGGACCAGCGCAGTGAATCGAAAAGTGATTTGAAAGGATATATGGCAAGGGCTGTGTACACGGAACCACTCTGGAAAAGAACCTTGCTGGAACTCAGTGTGAGCAATAATAAAAATACAAGTACGTCGCGGAAAACAACCTATGATTATAATAACAGCAACAGCAAATATGATGAGCTGAACGAGAACCTGAGTAATGATTTTGAAAATACCTATGGGTATACAACGGCCGGTATCCGCATGCGCAAACAAGCGAGAAAATACAATTACTCGCTGGGCCTTACCTGGCAGGACGCCGAACTGAAAGGAAAGATCATCAGCGGGGTGAAAGATTCACTGATCAGTAAGAGTTTTACCAACCTGCTGCCCAATGCCAGTTTCAAATATAACTTCACGAGGTTTAAAACATTTTCACTGAATTATTCGGCTTCCACCAACCAGCCGAATATGTCGCAGCTGCAGCCGGTACCGGATAATACCAACCCCCTGTATATACGGGAAGGTAACCCTGATCTGAAACAGGAATACAGTCATACTTTCAGGGGCAACCTCAACCTGCTGAGTCCGTACAAGAACAAGAACTTTTTTATGTTCTTTACCGCCATGCTGACACAAAACAAGATCGTAAGCTACGATACCCTCGATCTTTCCACCGGCATCCGCCGTTCCAAACCGGTGAATGTGGATGGAGTGTATAACCTGAATGCAAATATCAATTACAGCTTCCCGCTGAAATTCATGAAAGCATCGCTGGAAATGGGCAACCGGCTTCGTTATAATAAAGGCAAACAGTTTTTCAACACGGTGACCAACGAGATCAAAACTTTTTCCTGGGGGCCTGAACTGAGGTTAGATATTAACCCTACTGACAAACTGAATTTGGGAGTGGCTGCCAACTTTGATTACAATGATGCAACATATTCGGCACAGCCCACGCAGAACAATAATTATGTGTCGCAGGAATACAATGTATCTGCCGACTGGCAGTTGCCCAAAGGATTCTTCCTGGCAACGGAATTCAATTATACCATCAATAACCAGTTGTCATCCGGTTTCAATGCAAAGATCCCGATCTGGAATGCAAGTATCAGTAAGCAGTTCCTGAAATACAACCGGGGAGAAATCAAATTCGCTGCCACCGACCTGCTGAACCGCAATATAAGTATCAGCCGGACAAGCAACCAGCTCTTTATTGAAGACAAAGAAGTGAATACGCTGCGGAGGTTCTTCCTGCTGAGCTTTACCTATAGTTTAAGCAAGAGTGGTTTGAATAATGGTGGTGGCGGAGTGAGGGGGATAACGAGATAGGGCTTTTATTATTTACCAGGCATCGAAACGTAGCTGTTCATTTTCATTGAACAGCTATTTTTTTTGGGGCAGAACAGCCCCTGTAATTCTGTTATTGAGTTGATTTATTACGTTTTGTAAGAACGGCCGTCAGCCAGTTCCCATGATCTTCAGTTTCCGTAGCCCGTTGCCACCAGTTTGTCCGTTTCTGACATCATCCTGTCTGCAATGCTGGTTTTAACCGCTTCATCTTTGTGTTCAATTAATTATCATTTATTTAAAAATCAAATCGCTTTAACATGAAAAAGATCTTATTCATCATCGCCATTACAGTATCCATGATAACTACGGCGCAGGTCAACAACGTTTCTTTACAGGCCAGCGGTTTAACCTGCAGTATGTGCAGCAATGCCATCAACAAAGCGCTGCGAACACTTGATTTTGTCCTGGATGTGGATGCTGATATCAAGACCTATACATTTAAAATATCGTTTAAGCCCAACAGCGTAATTGACTTTGATAAGATCAGGAAGAAAGTGGTGGATGCCGGGTTTACGGTGTATGCTTTTATCGCTGATATCTATTTTAATAATGTGCAGGTCAGGAAAGACTCACCGGTAATGGTCCAGGATAAAAAACTGCTTTTCATAAATGCCGGGGACCAGGTACTCAACGGGAACAAGCAGGTGAAAATACTGGACAAAGGTTTCGTTTCTCCCAAAGAGTATAAAAAGAATGCGTTTCCGGATTTGGCTTTAGGGACATTCCATGTCAGCTTATAATCATTGCTCAACAACTTCTAAACGCAACAACATGAAAAAGCTGCTTATTATCCTTTCCTTTTTTCTTTCAATAACTTGCCCGGCACAGGAATTATTCTCCATGACAGAGCCGGCCAGCAATATTGCTTCCCGGAGCATCTCTCTCCGGGTTGATAACCTGGTGATGGATGAAATTGGTACTTCAAAGATCAACTATCACCTGATACCGGAAGTAGCGGTTGGACTGTCAACGAAATTGATGGTACGGGCAAGTACGTTTTTCAGTAACCGTAGCGAGCAATTTAAAAACGAAGGCGGCAGCCTCTATGCCAAGTACCGTTTTTTGAGCAAGGATGCCATGCAAAGACATTTCCGGATGGCCATCTTTGGAACAATAAGCTATAATAACAGTGATATTCACCAGGAAGAAATTAGTATGAATGGGCATAATACAGGATTTGAAGTGGGTATTGTAGCCACCCAATTGCTGCAAAAAGTTGCTTTATCCTCAACCGTATCCATTGCAAAGGCCAGCGACAACGGCAGGAATAATAAGTTTATTTATGGATTCGACAACAGCAGGGCTATTAATTACAGTTTTTCCGCCGGGAAATTGATGCTGCCCAAAGCATACAGGGATTACCGGCAAACCAATATCAACCTGATGGCAGAAGTCATGGGCCAGGTGAATACCGGGTCAGGGAAATATTACATCGATATGGCCTCCATTGTGCAGGTAGTCGTGAACAGCCAAAGCAAGATCGATATCGGGTATAGAAAAGAGTTGAGCAGTACTTTGCTGCGGACAGCGCCGAATGGTTTTTTTATACGAATTGAGCATAACCTCTTTAATATCTTTTAAGCATGGAAAAAAATGTTGCCATACTCATGGCTGACCTGTCGGGTTATACCGCTCTTACAGAAACGCATGGAGCTGTTTCAGCGGCCGACCTGATTGACAAGTATATCCATATTGCTAAAAACTGTCTCGTTGGTGATAGCCAATTGCAGCAGCGTACGGGAGATGAAATCATGTTTATCTCCGATTCACCCGATCACTTACTGGCAACGGCACTGAAGTTAGAAGCGGCAGCGGCGAGGGAAGAAAATTTTCTCCAGGTGCATGGCGGACTTCATGTTGGAAAGCTGTTGCAAAGAGCGGATAGCTATTTTGGGTCTGCTATCAACCTCGTATCCCGGATCGCTGCCCAAGCAACCGCCGGAACATTTTGGTGTTCGGATGAATTTGTACAGTCAATTACCAACCCGGCGGCCTGCGATTTTATATCCAAAGGGCATTATCATTTCAAAAATATCAATAGCGGGAAAGAAGTGTTTGAACTATACAGCAATACAAGGCAACCGGATTATATTGACCCCATTTGCCGGATGCTGATCCTGGATACGCAAAAGGCAACGCCTCACCCTGTTGATAACGAACTTTATTTTTGTTCCGGGCAATGTCTCAGCCAGTACCTGGCAAGTCACTGATCTCTTATCTGGCATCACATTTAAAACTACAACAATGATACCTGCACTAATCGGAATTACTTCAGGACTCTTCGTGATACTCCTGTTTATGGTATTGAAATTTCACGGTAAAAATATTCTCTACGGACTCATCCTGTCGGGTATCGGATTCCTGTATGTCGGGTTTACCTGGACAGATTTATCCGCTCTTATCATCACGGCGATCCAGGCGATCTTCTTTTTATTTTTAGCTTATTATGGTATTGTAAAGAGTGTTTACATCCTTGCCGCCGGTTATTTTCTGCATGGAAGCTGGGATATTATTTACCATATGGTGGCAACGCCCGGGCTCATTCCGCCAACGTATGACCTGTTTTGCCTGTCCATCGATTTCACGATCGGCTTTTATATATTAGCATGTAAGAAACAGTTCAGCATAAAACAAACTACCCGCTAAAATAATTCTATGTCATCCACCACACTGCTGGTAAAGAATATGGTCTGCAACCGCTGTATACTGGCTGTGGAAGATATTTTACAGGCTGAAATGATCCCGTTTCAAAAAGTAAGTTTCGGGGAGATCCATTTTACAGAAGCACCCGTGCAGGAGCAGCAGGAACGGCTGGTAAAAAGGCTGACAGCAATCGGGTTAGAGATAATTGATAACCATTCAGGCGGACTTATTGAAAAGATCAAGAATCTTGTTATCAAAAGGGCCCGCAATGAAGTGAATGAACCGGAAAGAAAAATGAAACTCTCCCATTATCTTTCCGGGAAGGTCCATCATGAATATACCTACCTGAGCAGCCTCTTTTCTTCGGTGGAAGGAAGAACGATCGAGAATTATTTTATTGAACAGCGTATTGAAAAGGCAAAGGAATTATTGGTATACGGCCAGCTGACCCTGTCCCAGATCGCCTTTGATCTTGAATACAGCAGTGTGGCCCATCTTTCCAACCAGTTTAAAAAGATCACCGGGTTAACGCCTACTCATTTTAAAATGATAGGCCTGGACAAACGAAGATCACTCGATGCGATCTGATCCCAAAATTGTGTAACGCATACCCAAACTGCTGTAACAACGCTCCTTCTTTCCCGGGCTATTTTTACAGTATCAATTAACAATAAAAAAAATCAGTTATGAAATCAACAACAACAAGCAAAGCCGCTCAGCAGTCAGCAAACGTAAAATGTGGTAACGAAAATTGTACCTGCGTGAATTGTAATTGTGGTTCAGCATGTACCTGTGCCAATTGCAAATAAATACTGCCTGCTCAAGACTCCCGAAGCTGCTCTGACCAGGGCGGCTTTTTTTGTCCGTAACCGACAGCATATTGTCCGTTCCCGCCTCCGGGTTCTGCTTACCTTTAGTGAAGCAAAAAAGCAAACTATGCGAAAGGTCGTTTTTATTATTCCTCCCACTGTTGAACTGCTGGACCTGGCCGGCCCGGTACAGGTTTTTACCGAAGCTAAATTTTATGGATTTGAAATTGCTATTGAATTTTATCATTTCCGGGAGTCACCGGTAAGTACGGCCGGTTTGGGATTTGAAAAGACAAAGCAGTACAAAGAAGCGGTGTTAAAGGAAGGTGATTTTGTGTTTGTACCCGGTATGGATTATGAATATGTCAGCAGTTTTTCTTTCAAAGCCGAAAAGGAATTTTTCAGCTGGCTCAAACAATGTTCAGATCAAAAGGTGATTGTAGGTTCCATTTGTAACGGGGCTTTTGCGCTGGGCTATGCCGGGTTATTAAAAGATACCGAGTGCACCACCCACTGGAGAAGGGTGAAGGACTTGCAGCAATTATTTCCGCAGGCAAGGGTGGTATCGGATATTCTATTTATCAAGAGCAATAATATCTATACCAGTGCAGGCATCAGTGCCGGTATTGACCTGGCACTGGCCATACTGGAAGACCTGAAAGGACCGCTGTTTACACACAAAGTGGCAAGAGGTCTTGTGGTGTATCACCGGCGGAGTGGTTCACATAAACAACAAAGCATTTACCTGGATTACAGGAATCATATCAATCCGCAGGTGCATGAAGTGCAGGATTACCTGATCGATAATCTTTCTAACGAAAATGATATTGAATCGCTGGCGTCACTGGTGGGGATGAGCCCCCGGAACCTGAGCCGGGTGTTCAAAGAAAAGACGGGTTCAACGATCCTGGAATACCTGACCCTGCTGCGGAAGGAATATGCCAGCACCATGCTGAATAATCCCGAATACACGATCGAGTATATCGCATCCCGCTGTGGCTTTAAAACAGCAAGGCAGTTGCAAAGAATATTAAAGAAATAGAAACCGGGAAGACGGCATCAATACGTCTTCTTCAGCTCCGGGTTCGTCAGTATCACATAATCTCCCAATGCGGTAAAAGCCGTCCAGTCGGGATTAGCAAAGCTTTTATCCGGGAAACAACTGATGTTTAGTATCCGCAGTTTTTTATTCCGCTGTTGCAGCTGCGCTGCCGTACCCAGTTTTTCATCACTGTGAAACTTGCCCACGCAATGGAATACCTTTTGGCGTTTATTCTTTTTCAGGTAAGCATAGATACTGTAACTCATACCCGCATCCCACAAACTCTGGCTATGGTAAATATTGGAACTGCCGGAGCCGGGACTCCCCTGCATGATCTCCTGGAATTTTTCCCGGTAGCGGCCGCTTAACGTATCATAAGGTAAAGGCGGCAATAATTTTTTGGCGGCCTTACTCAAACTGTCCAATGATCGCATGCCTTTGCGGCTTACCATCGTTACATAACGGCGGGGCGGGTTCGCAGCGATCACCGCCACTTTGTTTTGCTTCGCATATTCGATCATCGGGCGGTAATCCTTATAATTACTCCAGAGCCGTACATCTTTGGCAAACCGGCTTTCATCTATTTTTCCTGCCAGGTATTCATTCAATACCAACTGCCCGTCGGTCTCAAACATTTCTAAACTTAAGGCTAACTGGTTTCCATAAACAGCATGCAGGGCCCGGAAAATTCTATTTTCTAAATAATGCCCGGCACTGTCGTTATGTTCTTCTCCAAAGAATAACACATCGGCATTGGCCATATCGGCCACGATCTTGTCAATAGTAACTATCTGTTGGGTTCTTGTATCGTAGATCTTGTAATGCAGCACCATACTATCCTGGGCAGTAACGGAAAAACTAAACAGAGATACAATAAGCAGGCTTAACCATTTCATAGTGGCAAAAATTTGGTTGAAAGTATCACTTGTTTTTTATTCCCGCTCAGATTATTAATAATTCAAAGCTGAAACGGCTGCCTTTGCCAAAATCGGATTCAACCATTACCCGGCCACCCTGGGCTTCGATAAATTCTTTGCAGATGGCAAGACCAAGACCCGTGCCTTCTTTGGAGCCGGGCACCCGGAAATAGCGGTCAAATATTTTATCCTTGTATTGCGGATCAATGCCTTTGCCAAAATCCTGTATGCTGAACAAAATGCTATCCTGTTTTTGTTGAATGGTCAGTAAGATGTCGGTATTAGTGACGGAATAACGGATGGCATTGGTCAGAAAATTATTAAGCACCCAGGTAGTTTTATCAGCATCAGCTTTAATGGCAGGAAGATTTTCCGGGAGAGTGATTTTGATGCTGATGTTTTTTTCTTTCGCCACGTTCTGGACAGATTCAATGGCTTTATTAACTAATACAACCGGTTGAACAGCCTGCAGGTTCAGTTGTATCTTACCACTTTCCACCTGCGACATATCGAGCAATTCACTCAGTATCCGAAGCAGGCGTTTATTATCATCTTTCAGGTTTTGTACCAGTTCTTTTTGCTCGGCGGTCAATGTGCCCACCCGTTCATCTTCCAGTAATTTTAAACTGAAATCTGAAGAAGCCAGCGGTGTTTTTAATTCATGAGATACCGTGGCAATAAAATTAGTCTTGGCCACATCCAGTTCTTTAAAGGGAGTGATGTTTTTTAGTACGATCACATGACCGGCTTTCTGGTTCTCATGGCTCAGTTCAATGATCTCCTTGGTAAAATAATTCTCTTTGCCTTCCACCACAATCTTAAATGGAATACTGTTTTGTTCATTGATAAGAAAACGGAACAGGTCGTTTCGTTTTTTCACCTCTTCCTGCGGCTGGCCGATGATATCGGTATTCACAAGATGGAGCAGTTGCAGGGCCTGCTGGTTGGCAAATAAAACGATGCCTTTATTATCAATACCGATACTGGCATCTTTCAATGAGTTGATCACGGTTTCAGCCCTTTGTTTTTCAAAGAGGATCTTTGAAAGATTGCTGTGTTCATATTCATCCAGCCGTTCTGCCATTGTGTTGAATGCATTGGCCAGTTCTCCAAATTCATCTTTCCGGTTGAGGTGGATGCGCTGGCTGTAATTCTTATCAGCAACTGCTTTGATACCTTCCGTGAGGGAGGCCACCGGTGATGCCACCAGGGCCGGGAAATTGAAAAGAAAGGTAAAACCGATCAGCAGGCAAATAGTGAGACAAAATGTAATGACCGTTTTAGCTCTCTGCGCAGAAGCCTGTGCGGCCTGGTTCTTTTTATCAATGGCAGCAAGATTTACCTGCATGATGCCGCTGATATCTTTACGGATCAGGGAGCGGAGAGAATCAGCAGAGCCTTTTTGTTTGATTGATTCAAAATTCTTCCGCAGTGATTCGGTTAGTTCTTTTTCACCCGGTTCCGTGATGTTCTTTTCCTGCAACTGCAGGTTCTGTTCAAAATTGGTAAAGGCTTTAGTGCTGTCCTTACCACTCAATGCATCCATCTCATTGAGCATATCCCTGGAATAGTTCAGCGTTTCGTAATTATCTTTTATGATATCACCGGCTTCCTCGGCAATACGGTTGAGGTAATAAAAACTAACGGCTCCCACCAGGATCAGCAGGGCGAAGAGGAAGATGCCGCCGAGGGCGACTTTTGTTTTTAGTTTAATTGCCATTGTTGTACCGCCTGCAGCGGATTGGTTTAGCCCTGGATTGCACAGATTAACACGAATTTGCTATCCCTCCTTTCAATCGCCCCGGATTACTTTAGCTTTCTGACCACAGGAAACTATCTTGTATTTATTCGTGTAAATTTGTGTAATTCGTGGCCATATAAAATTATTTGTGGTCATGATAGTATGATCAGGTCAATATCGTTTTTCGAAAGCGTTTTCAGCAGCTGGTTGAATATATTGGTACGGAGAATAACCTGGAACAAATTTAGGTGAGGTTTGCCGATACAAACTGTGGTGATCTGCTTTTCTTCCACGATCTCCATAATTACTTTGGCTACATTGTTGTCTTTTACCTGCAATACTTCGGCTCCCAGTTCTGTGGCATTCTTAAAATTATTGATCAGGTGGCGCTGTGCCGCCAGCGGGATCTTGTCGGACGATTCCTTTGGTGTCTGCACATACAATACATACCACTTGCTGTTATAGTAAGAAGCCAGCCTGGCCGTTTTCCGGATAATGTTCTGCGCCATTTCATGGTTGGAAGAGATACAGGCCAGGAAGTGTTCATGCCGCCAGGGCCTGTCTTTCGCTGTTACTTCATGATCCACTTTTCGTTCCACCTGGCCGGCCACTTCTTTCAGTGCCAGTTCCCGCAATTGCAAAATCTTCTCTGACTGGAAAAAATTGGTCAACGCCTGCTGCACTTTACTGTGATCGTAGATCTTTCCTTCTTTGAGACGGGTAATGAGTTCATCTGCCGTGAGGTCAATATTCACCACTTCATCTGCCAGTTGTAATATTTTATCCGGTACCCGTTCCTTTACTTCTACCCCGGTGATCTCTTTCACATCTTCATTGATACTTTCAATATGCTGGATATTGACGGCAGAGATCACATTGATACCCGCATCAATGATATCCAGCACATCCTGCCAGCGTTTTTCATTCTTGCTGCCAGGAATATTGGTATGCGCCAGTTCATCCACAATCACCACTTCGGGATAGAGTAAAAGAATAGCCTGCACATCCAGCTCCTCTAATTCTTTGCCTTTATAAAAAACTTTTCGCCGGGGAATTACCGGTAAGCCCTCCACCAGGGCTTCAGTTTCTTTCCGTCCGTGTGTTTCTATATAACCGATCTTAACGTTCACGCCATTACGCAACAGGGTATGGGCTTCCTGAAGCATACGATAACTTTTGCCCACACCGGCACTCATGCCAATATATATCTTCAGCTTGCCTTTTCGCTCCTGCTGAATTTTTTCTAACCAACTATTTGCTTCCTGGTCGGGCATATCAAAATGCTACTGCTATGGATGAAGTAATAAAAGTATTTGTTGCCGTGAATCCTGTTCCCTTCGTAAATATCTTATCGGTACTGTTGAGGCTTCTTGCTTCCAGCCGCACCAACACATTCTTTGCCGGTGCATGATCAATATTCAGCGAAAAGCCGGTCGTCTTAAAACCATTGGGAGTACCGGTGGCAATGATCACCCCGTTTGCATCACTGTAATACTCTGCTCTTGCAGCCATACTCCATTTATCGCTGATGCTATATTTAATAATTCCAACCGGGCTGTACCAGGTATTGCTGCCATTGCCGGAAACATTTTTTTCTTCCGTGCCGATATCAACACCCAGTGTCAGTCCAATCTTATTGCTCAGTGTAAAAATGCCATAGAGATTATGGAAGAATCTTGACAGCCGGGCACTATCCGGTTTATCAGTACCGATAAATGTGCTGTAGTTGAGTAGTACTTTATCCGATGGTTTGAACTGTATTTGTGTGCCCCAGCTCATCAGTGAATTGCCATCCACTCTTTTGATCCGTTGCCAGCCGTTCAGCGCCATGCCGCTCAGCAACCATTTACCATTGTCGGTGGTATAGGTAAGTTTGGCCCCGGCTTCATAGTAAGGTGAATTATCTGCCAATATACTCCTGGTCAGTGACCAGCAATCTTTGCTTACAGCACTTTCAAAACCGATATGCGAAGCGAAGATCCCTGCATCCAGCCAGAGATTTTTACTTTTACTCAGTTTCACTCCTGTATTGGCCTCATACACATTTTTTAATACACCCGGCTCGGCAGCATAGTTGGCATTCATATACGTACCGGCTGCCAGGGCAAGGTTAGCTCTTACTCTCTCCGCAGTATAGTTAGCTTTTATAAAGCCAAGGTTCAGGTTAAATTCATTATGCCGATTGTGGCTGTAAACAAAACCGGGCCGGTTATTATCAGCGGGTTTATTAAAGTCATACTGGTAATACGCTTCCACATAACCACTGATGGTCAGTGAACCGGTTGTGTCCTGGCCTATTAATTGTGTACTGATCAATAAAGCTGCTCCAACAAAAATCTTTTTCATCTTTTATAGTTTACGGGTCGTTTATTTTAAGTTATCTAAGGCAATATTTATTTTCAATACGTTCACTACAGAAGGACCAAGTACATTTTTTTCAACCTGCTGGTCCACCAAAGTTCTTACTTTATGGTCTGCTAATCCTCTTATGCTGGCAATGCGTTTTACCTGTACATAAGCAGCAGCCGGGGAAATATGCGGGTCAAGTCCGCTGCCGCTGGCGGTTACAAGGTCGGCAGGAATTTCTTCTTTCTTTATTCCGGGGTTATGTACCAGGAAACTGTCGATCCTGTCTTTTACAATTTGTAAATAACCAGGATTAGAAGGTCCTTTGTTACTGCCGCCTGAACCTGCTGCATTATAATCCACCGCCGAGGGGCGACCCTGGAAGTATTTATCATCGGTAAATTGCTGCCCGATCTTTTCATAACCCACCACTTTGCCATTTACAGAAAGCGTTTCACCTTTTCCGCCGCCGGGTGTGGCTTTGCCAATACCTGCGATCAGCAGGGGATACAGTACTGCACACAGGATGATCATTACAAGTGTGAGCTTTAGCGATATTAAAAGATTCTTTTTCATTTTTTCTTGTTTTGAGTTGCCGGAAAATAGCAGCCTTACTATCTTACCGGCGATTTTTTACATAAATAATCCAAGCAGCAGATCAATTAATTTGATCCCAATAAAAGGAACGATGACACCGCCCAATCCATAGATCAATAAATTTCTTCTCAATAAAGCAGAAGCACCAATCGGTTTATACGCCACTCCTTTCAATGCCAGTGGTATCAGCATGGGGATAATGATCGCATTGAAGATTACCGCCGACAGGATCGCTGATTCCGGGCTTTTCAATCCCATAATATTCAGCGATTGCAAAGCAGGGATGGATGCAATGAACAGGGCCGGAACTATCGCAAAGTATTTGGCCACATCATTCGCTATGGAAAACGTAGTGAGTGTTCCTCTTGTTATCAATAATTGTTTTCCTATTTCCACCACTTCGATCAGCTTGGTGGGATCATTATCCAGGTCCACCATATTTCCTGCTTCTTTGGCAGCCTGGGTACCACTATTCATCGCAACACCCACATCCGCCTGTGCTAATGCAGGTGCATCATTGGTGCCATCACCCATCATCGCTACTAATTTGCAACTTTGTTGTTCCTGGCGGATATAGTTCATTTTATCTTCCGGCTTGGCTTCCGCAATAAAATCATCCACACCGGCTACGGTGGCAATATATTTTGCCGTTAATGGATTATCACCGGTCACCATCACGGTCTTCACACCCATTTTGCGTAAACGTTCAAAACGTTCCTGGATACCGGGCTTGATGATATCCTGTAATTCGATCACTCCTTTTATGATATGGTTCACGGCAACCACCAGCGGCGTACCGCCATTGGAAGAAATGGTCTTTACTCTCTCTGCTGTTTCAGCAGGAACCGTATGCCCGGCTTTGGCCGCCATATCCCGGATGGCATCAAAAGCACCTTTGCGGATGCTGAGCCCATCGGCAGTATTCACACCACTGCTTCTTGTTTCTGCTGTGAATTTGATAAAGGTCATCCCGGTTTCTTTTCTGGCCTGCACTCCTTTTTGTGCAGCCAGTTCAACAATGGATTTCCCTTCGGGAGTATCATCTGCCAGTGAACTCAATGTGCTGAATTGTATGAATTCAGTTTCATTCACTCCATCAGCCGGGTAAAAATGGGTAGCCTTCCGGTTACCAATGGTAATGGTTCCTGTTTTATCCAGTAATAATACATCCACATCACCGGCTGTTTCCACAGCTTTACCACTTTTGGCAATCACGTTGGCCCGCAATGCCCTGTCCATACCGGCAATACCAATGGCAGATAATAGACCACCGATGGTGGTGGGTATAAGACAAACAAACAAAGAAATGAAAGCAGCAATGGTGATCGGGGTATTCGCATAGTCAGCAAATGGCTTCAATGTAACACACACGATAATGAATATAAGTGTGAAGGCGGCCAGTAAGATGGTTAATGCGATCTCGTTAGGCGTCTTTTGCCTGGATGCACCTTCCACTAAGGCGATCATCTTGTCTAAGAATGATTCACCGGGTTCGGTGGTCACTTTTACTTTGATACGGTCACTCAGTACTTTGGTACCACCGGTCACCGATGATTTATCACCACCTGCTTCGCGGATGACAGGAGCTGATTCACCGGTAATAGCTGATTCATCAATCGTGGCCAACCCTTCAATGATCTCACCATCCATGGGGATCACATCACCGGCTTCGCATAAAAAAACATCTCCTTTGTTCAGTTGAGAAGAAGGAACATGTTTTATTTCGTTGAGCGATATTTCACCTACCAACAATACTTTCTTAGCCGGCGTATCTTCCCGGGTCTTCCGTAAACTTTGTGCCTGTGCCTTACCTCTTGCTTCGGCAAGTGCTTCTGCAAAGTTGGCAAAGAGCACCGTAATAAGAAGAATACAGAAGATACTGATATTGTACCATAATGCTCCCTGTGAAGTATCACCGGTGGCCAGCTGGTAAATGGAAACAGCCAGCATCACGACGGTACCGATTTCCACAGTAAACATCACCGGGTTTTTGATCATCACTACAGGATTCAGCTTTACAAAAGACTGTTTCACTGCTGTGCCGATCAGTGCGGGGTCAAATAATTGTATTGAACGTTTATTATGTGTCATATAACCTCCCTAACCCTCCCTGGAAGGAGAGCTTTGTTATTTTTTATTATAAAAGTTTTTTCATTGTTACAGTTTCTTTCTTAAGTCCCTTTAGGGATTTAGGGCAAAATATTCAGCTATTGGTCCCAGGGCCAGTGCCGGTAAATAGGATAAAGCCGTAAGGATGATAATCACTGCCAGTGTCATCACACCGAAAGTGCCGGAATCGGTTCTCAGGGTGCCGGGTGATTCGGGAATGAATTTCTTATTCGCCAGCAAACCCATAATGGCAACCGGTGCAATAATGGGCAGGAACCTTCCTAAGAGTAATACAATACCTGTTGTTACATTCCAGAAGATATTGTTATCACCAAGTCCCTCAAAGCCGCTTCCGTTATTGGCATTGGCCGAAGTGAATTCATACAACATTTCGGAGAAACCATGATAAGACGGATTGTTCAACCAGGCTCCCGGTTTCACCTGCCAGGCAATATCGGGATGATGAGCTACCATATACGCCGCTAATGCGGTGAAACCTTTTATCAGGAATGCAGACAATAAGGTGACCAGCGCAGCGATCTTTACTTCCCTCGCTTCCACTTTATGTCCCATGAATTCCGGGGTACGTCCCACCATCAGTCCTGAAATAAAAACAGCAATGATGATAAAGATGAAATAGTTGAGCAGGCCCACACCCACGCCGCCATAGAGTGCATTGATCATCATATCAAGGATCACCACGCCGCCGGAGATGGGTGTTAAACTATCATGCATTCCATTCACCGATCCGTTGGAAGTGGAAGTGGTCGCCACACTCCAGAAGGCTGTAGCTGCTGCACCCAATCTTACTTCTTTACCTTCCATGCTTCCGGCGGTTTGTGCAATGCCGAGTTGATCAATGGCCGGGTTGCCCCTTGTTTCAAAATAGATATTGATGGCGCAAAAGAGAACAAACAAAAATGTCATCACGCCAAAGATGACGTTGGCCAGTTTTCTTTTGTTGATATAAAAACCCAACGCAAATACCAGTGCAATGGGAATGATGAGGATCGAAATAGTTTCCACGGCATTGGTCAGGTAATTGGGATTCTCCAGCGGATGCGCAGAGTTTACCCCAAACCAGCCACCGCCATTGGTGCCGAGTTGTTTGATAGCGATCATCCCTGCAGCCGGACCTCTTGATACCTGGACACTATCTCCCTGCAGGGTAACAATGTTATCCTTTCCATCATAACTGGTAGGTGTGCCATTGAAGGCCAATATCACCGCCACGATAATGGATAAGGGCAATAAGATCCGGGTAACACTCTTCACCAGGTAATTCCAGAAATTACCAAGGTTATTGGTGGTCTTTTCTTTTAACCCGTTAAAGAGAGCCATCATGGCTGCAATACCGGTGGCAGCACTGACAAATTGCAGGAAAGTGATCACCAATAACTGGGTGAAATAAGTCAGGCCTGATTCACCGGAATAGTGCTGCAGGTTACAGTTCACTAAAAAACTGATCGCTGTATTAAAGGCAAGGTCCGGTGACTGACCGGGATTGCCATCGGGATTCAACGGGAGTTTATCCTGGAAGATGAGCAGAAAGAAAGCATAGACCAGCCAGAGCATATTAATGGTCAGCATGGCTTTCAGGAATTGCTTCCAGTTCATACTTTCCTGCGGATTAATACCACAGATGCGGAAAATGATTTTTTCAAGCGGGTTCATAAAACCGGTGATGGTCTTTTCACCGGCAAAGACCCTGGCTATATATTTTCCCAGCGGGTAGGCCAGCAGCACCGTGACCAGGAAGATTATTACCACACCCAGAATTTCGCTGTTCATGTGTTCAGAATTTTTCGGGTTTAATTAAAACGTAAACGAGATAAACGAATACGAGGGTTGACAGGATAAATAATACGGTCATCATGTTACATAGTTTTAAGAGCAACAGCCCTTCGACATACTCAGGGCTTATATTTTTTCGAACCAGTCAATAGATTTAAAAAAGAGCCCGAAGCAAATCAGCCCGGCCAGTAAAAGAAGAATTGTCAGCATGGTTATGAGTTAAAATGTTTAATGAATAAGCCGATCAGCAGGAGACTTACAAATACTACCGGCAACAGTATATGAGGCCGGAGCCGGTACCTGTTATGTTGTCGTTCTGTTTTCATACTACAACTGTTTGACAGGATATGCCAAATGCAATGCCTTTTTGGAGAATAAGGAATTGGGAAAGGCTGAAAGGCTTGTGTGCTATGGGTTTTGTGAAATTGAGGATTTGGAATTGGGCCGTTTCCAATTAAAAAACCCTTCCAAAATGGAAGGGTGGGTTTTCAAAATGAAAAGCTTTTAGTGCAGGCTGTATTCCTCGATCTTCCGGTACAAAGTGGTGAGACCGATATCCAGCAGTCTTGCCGTTTCGGTTTTATTACCATTTGTATGCAATAATACTTTGCGGATATGCTGTTTCTCCACTTCGGCCAGTTCAAAGGATCCTGTTTTAGGATCAGCAGGATGCTGCATCGTAAATGGTAACGTGGCCGTGGTAAGTTCATTCCCGTTTTCCAGGATCACACTCCGTTCTATTACATTCTTCAGTTCCCGGATATTGCCGGGCCAGTGGTATTGTTGTAGTGCAGCTATATATTCTTTCTGCAACACCGGGATGGCTTTATTCGTTTTGCCCGCAAAGAGGATGGCGAAATGCAATGCCAGGGAAGGAATATCTTTTACCCGTTCCCGTAATGCCGGCAGCGTAACCTGGAAAACCGCCAGCCGGTAAAAAAGATCGGACCGGAAATGACCCGCTTCAATTTCCTGTTGCAGGTTGCGGTTGGTGGCGGCAATGATGCGGACATTCACGTTAATAGTTTTGGTATCCCCCACTTTGATGAACTCACCGGCTTCCAGCACCCGTAGTAATTTGGCCTGCAGTTCGGCCGGCATCTCGCCGATCTCATCCAAAAAGAGAGTGCCGCCATTGGCTTCTTCAAACAATCCTTTTTTATCTTTTATGGCCCCCGTAAAGGCGCCGGCTTTATGACCAAACAATTCGCTTTCCAGTAATTCTTTGCCGAAGGCACTGCAATTCACCGCCACAAAACTTTTGTTGCGGCGTTCGCTGTTATGATGAATGGCCTGTGCAAATACTTCTTTGCCGCTGCCGGTCTCACCGAGTAACAACACGGTGGCATCGGTGGCCGCTACTTTCCGGGCCAGTGCGATGGCTTCCTGTATGGCTGCTGATTCACCGATGATGCTGTCGAAAGCATATTGTTTGGCCACCCGCTGCTGCAGTTGTTCCAGTTTGCGCCGCAGTTGCACTTTCTCCACAGCCCGGTGCAGCAAGGGAATGATCTTATCATTATCATCTCCCTTCATGATATAATCAAAAGCCCCGTTGCGCATGGCCTGCACCCCCATCCGCCACATTGCCATAGGCGGTCAGTAAGATCACTTCTGCAACTGGTTGCAGGGCCTTGATCTGTTTCACCAGGTCCACACCGTTACTGTCGGGGAGTTTTACATCGCAGAGCACCACATCAAAATCCTGGGTGGCTAATTGTTTAAGGGCAGCCTGGCCGTTAGTGGCTTCCTGCACATCAAAACCTTCGAGGCGGATAATGCGCAGCAGCAACTGCCTGAGTTTTTCTTCATCGTCTATGAGTAAAACGGAGTTCATGGAAGATCAAAGCTATGGAAATTGAAACTGGGAAACAGTGTCCCGGCTTAGTGTGCCATGCAGTGCTATTTCTTTTTTCCTTTGTTTAGTTGCTTGTTGTTCTTTGGTTCAGGCAAATAGTTTTCAGATGATACGACTCTCTTACCGGTTTTCATTTCGAGGTCCTTTCTTGCTTTTCCGGCAACTGAGCCACCTTGTTTTGCAGCTATTTTATTTTCAATAAAGCCTTTCGGGTTCCTGGTCTTTACAATGGCAGTTGTGGAAGCTTCGCCTAACATTGAAAAGATCAATTCGAGATCGTTCATATGGTCCCGCAGATTTTGACTTTTCAAACCTTTAACTTTTTTGTATTGGGCAGGCGTCAAACCAAAAGTAGCTTTTGAAATTTCTGCGGTCAGGATTGCATATTCCTTTTGTTCCTTTACTCCTCTTGTTTTCCATTCCCCGGTCAACTCTTCACGAATGGCAATGCTTCGCATTCGTTTTTCGATCCAGTCGTCGGGATAACCTTTAAGTTTGTATAACTCTCTTGTTCGTTGTGTAGCTAATTCGGGATTTTCAATTTCATCTAACCTGTCAGAGCCCACCTGTGCTAACCATAATTTGAAAGGTTCTGCTTTCGGAGAGGGAATTGACTGGATAATTCTTAAAAGCCCCTTTGTGTCCGCTGCTTGTACCTTGCGTCTTTTACCGTCTGCTGCCTCCATTTCAACTAGGGTACAGATTGTACCCCAGTTGCTTTTAAGCTGTTCATCCCTGCTAAGCATCTTTTTTATATACTGCTTCACGTCCGAACTTTCAGTCAATATTTCAACAACGTCTTGTACAGAGAAGTACCATTTCTGTTCAGCTTCATTCCACGCTGTTCTAATCTGCTTACTTTGAAAAAGCTTAATGTTGCTCATGGTTCAAAATTAGCCGGTTTTATTATGCTGTAACTTTTAAAGATATGTCAGGCGGTTTTGCTATGCGATTAAAAATCAGTCCTTACATCATAGACTTATTTTTTCTTCATCGTCTATTAGTAAAACGGAGTTCATGAGCCATCAAAGCTATGGAAAAACAGCTTGGGCGGGAGTACTGGCAACTCTTCACAATAGTTCTTTGTTATTGCCGGTCCACGATATAATCCAGTTCGGTTACCCCGCAGGCAAATGCCCGGGTGTGCAGCAGCTGTAGTTTTATTTTGTCGTTCATACCTGTAAACAGCGGAATGCCTTTGCCAAGAATGACCGGGTTCACAAACAGCCAGTACCCGTCAATCAAGTTCAGTTGCTGAAGCGAATGAGTGGCTGTGGGGCTGCCAAACAACAGGATATCCGGGCCCGGCTCTTGTTTTATTTCCTGTAGGCGGTCCTTAAGATCAATACTGATAATTTTTGTGTTGACCAAGCCTTCTTCCTGCAGGGTGTTGGATAAAACAAGTTTGCGCACCTTGCTGTACCACCCGGCGTGTTCAATATCATGCCGGGTGGCGTTGGGTTTATCGGCTGCCGTCGGCCAGTAGCTTTCCATCAGCTGGTAAGTGACCCGGCCATACAGGGAAGTGTCGCCGGTTCTTATCCGCTTGCCGACATGCTCAAAAATTTCTTCATTCACGTTGATCCAGTTCATTTCCCCGTTTGGCCCGGCCACAAAACCGTCCAGCGACAGGTGCATAAAGGAAATTATTTTTCTCATGCTGTTTTCTTTATTTGATGATAGTATATCCTGCATGCCTGATCTCACTGACCTGGATCAGCGGCCGGATATTCGTGTATTTCGGGATATCGTTAAGAATGGTATCGATGTTCCGGGCAATCGCCTGGTTGTAGGCAGTGATATCCCTGACATAAAAAGAACCGATCGCTGCAAAGGGTGCCTTCTCGCCGGGTGCCCGGCCGGCAATTCCCTTATCGATCTCGTACAACACTAAGTTCTTTCCCAGGAAGCCCGCCACCATGGGCATATGTTTCTTTTCATAATAATCCATATCAAAGGTTTTACCCTCACCGTCCGGGTAGAGCACCGTTACTTTGAACCCGCCTTTTTCCGGGAGGGCAGACTGTTTCAGCTGACCTGTTTTGCAAGCCAGCAACAGTACCAGGGAAAAGAACCATGGGATGTATTTACTATAAACCATGCTGCTTCTGTTTATAAATTTAAAATTGGGTTGCTGAAATTAACTATAAAAGCCAATACTAACCGCTATGCGGAACGCAGTATTGCCCGGCTTTTTGAGTGCTTTTTTCGCAGTTCATGTCAGCAGTCCGGGCATTTGTTAAGATAATTTTCTTGTCAGAACCAGCATATGTTTAGCCTGGATACCATTTTCGTAAACAGGTTCAGCATAGTTGACCGTAAAAAAATCTCTTTTTATACCGGTTATTTCAAAGCCAAGTTTCTGATACAAATAAAGCTGCCCCACACTTGAATTGGCTGTCCCGATGCAAATACTTTTTTGCTTGTTAAGCAAAGCAACCCGGACAGCGTTTTCAATCAAAAAGCTTCCAATACCCTGTCCTTGAAATTCTGCTGCTACAGCAATATTTTTTATTTCAACTGTTTCAGTTGTCAAGGGGAACAAAACCACAACGCCAATAGTTTTATCATTTTGTCTTGCGGTATAAATGACTGACTGCTCCAGGTATTCGTCAATCAGGTCTTTTGACGGGTCTGCAAGCAACAAAAGTTCATACGGTATTTGTTGCCCCCTGGCAAGCCGTTCAAAAATTATATTTGGGTGTTTACCTGGCATTTTTTTGCTGGGGGTTGTCATTCCTGGCTGGCCGCTACCGGCCGACAAGCACCAACAACGGCGTAAATTATTTTACAGAAGTGTTGCGACTATATTTTTCAGGTGGAAGGACAAATGAGAATAGCTTGTTGCCTAAAGTATCAAAATAGTGATATTCAAGTATCGCAGAATTATCTTCAAACAATTTTATATCGTGGCTGGTTTTAACCCCTACAGAGGCTGCTTCCATAAGGGATTTATTAAATTCACGAATATCATATTTGAAAGTATCAATCCAAACAGTCTGATTAAATTGAACGTTGTCGTCTTTGGACAGAGTTACGCTATCTAATCTTGTATCACTATCCAATTGTATCGGGCACCCATTATTAATTTCAAAAACAAACTTCTTTAAAGCTTTATGCCTTGAAGGCGTTTCAGACTTGCATGCAGAGAAAATCAGCAAAATGCATAATAAAAAGGGATAAGAATAATTCATAGATTTCAATTTTAAAAATGGTTTGAAAGTTGGCGTAACGTTCAAGTCTTTGTACAGTTGCTGTATTAACCAACCATCTGCCAATCCCTAAATGTATAATTAAATGCCGAGCTTATTCGCTTCAAATATTTTGTCGAATTGCATTGATCTCAATTTGATATATTCTGGGAGAAATTGTTTTGTAACAATATTAATGATATAACCGTTCATTCTCTCCTTATAGTAATCAGATAAGTAATTAAATCGAAATTGAATATGTTCTCTATTAACAATATCCAATTCGTCTTCCTTATTTAGGTAGGCTTCGAAAAGCTGACCGTTCAATACAATTAAAGGTTCATAATAATATAAGAGACTATCTGTTGATTCATCTTTTTTAGTACTTTCAAATTTGTGTATGTAAGCCTTTGTAACATTACATAGAGAAGCAAATATTTTATCCCGTCCATTTGAAAACCCTTCTGTAAAAGAACGACCTATGCTTTTATTCAATTTTTGATTGTGCTTCTTAAAAGAATCATATAATACTTTATCATTAAAATTTGTCGCCACTTTATTGCTATGAAACTCATAAATAGCATTTTCAAAATCAGTGGTTTCAGTTGAGAATATTACCCAAGGCTTTTCTAATTCTTTTTTTATTTCTATAATGAATGAGAATATAAATTCAGAGTAGTGGTTTTTGGGGCCATTAAATTGCTTATAATATTTTGCTATTATATCAATTTCCCTTCCTTTCTTCTCGTCATGATCAATATAATAAGTATTATTCTCGACCTCCCATTTGCATTTAAGAAATACACGAGCTACTTCTAATTCAAAAGGAAAGCCTCCTTTTGTAATTTGAGATTTTAATTTTTGTATTTGTTCAGGTTTCATACTGATTGTATAATGGCATATAACGCCCAGGCCTTTCTGCTGTGCTGATATTCTGTGATGCGCCAGCCCGAACTGTGGATGATACACGAACGGGGAGATGAGAACATATTCGTCAGCCAGCATAGCAAAAACCCCATGTTGGCTGTATTTATTTTTCAGTGAAGTTATCTTCTTGCCCTTGTCGTGTGCTATAGCCCAAAAGATATCCAATTAATGTTGTTAAGACAGGAAGAATAATCGTCCAAAGTTTTTCAACGGACAATGATGTATTACGCCATGTGTCAGGGATAAATGTATAAGCAATAGCACATAGTAAAAGCAAAATACAAATGAGCCCAACAATATACAGAGAAGTATTTCCTGTATCTCCAAAAAAACGACCAAGCCAGCCAGATTTTATTCTCATACGAGCTGTCCTTGCTTCTCCGTCAATCACTTTTTGGGCAAGCTTAGTATCCTGTGGAAGTTCAAATTTATTAGCCATTTTGAACCCCCTCCCCAAGATAAAAGTTATATTGAAATACCGGCATTATGTCGGGTGTTATTGATAAGATGTTAAAGGAAAAATATAACACTCTATTTTGTACAGTCCCAATTTTAAGGAGGTTTTTACTACCACCACCACCAATTCCTTTAGTAATGAAATTTATTAATGATACCTCAAGTCGAGTATTACTTACCACCTTTGATTCCATAATAAAATTTCCCTTTGATGCGTCTTGAATGAGGTAAATAACTATTGTTAAATTGTCCGCATCACCTAACATTATCTCAATTGGTTTTCCAATTTCTGGAATTATTACTCCCGACGTTAGGAGATCATTGCTTCCGTTTTTTACTTTCATACGTGTATTAAATTATTATTGCAACCAACTCGAAAATTGGCGTAACTCCTGGTACAGTTTTATATTTTGTACTACCTATCTCTAAATTTAATAATTCTTTTGTAGCCACCGAAATTCCTGTACAATATCCCAATCATTTCTTCAACAGTCTTATACATAAAACCCTTAGCCGTATCAGCTAAGGGCTCAACGCTATATTAGTGTTACAATTAATTACTAAACCGCAGGGTGCGTCCGGGCCCACCGCCGTTCTGCTGCATATCGCTCATCATCTTATCTCTTTCTTTATTGAACTCGGCTAGGGTATACCGTTTTTTACCGGTGGGTTCTTTGATAGCAGCAATGTCTGCTTTGGGATCAATGGACAAGGCTTTAAAAGTTTGCTGTCCTTTATTGATATCCATTTCCAGGATCAGGCCCGGCAACTGTCCCTGGTATTCGGCCGGTCCCGCTGCCACGGGTATATCGCTGGTGATCCAGGCTACCACCACCACCGTGTCATTTACTTCTTTGCGTTCCATTTTACCATTGTCCATATTCATCTGCATCCGCTTTCTCATCTGGCTGGCTTCTGCTTTCATACAGGTATGACCAAGGATGGTTTTTGTTTCGCCGGTCATCTTCCATTTTATCGGGCGGGTGCTGTCGTCAATGATAAAGACCTTGTCAAAGATTTCTCTTTTTTCCACCTTGGTGCCTTTGTCAAAATTGGTATAGACCACATCACTGGAACCGGCCGAGAAAGTCCGGATCTGCATACCGCCATCAGCACTGGTAAAACTGCCGTCATCTTCATTTTCCTGTTCGGCCTGCCGCCACAGGGATTGGTTATTGCCAAAACTGAGTTCAAATTTATCCGTTCTTGTTTTGGGGATCATGCGTTCCATTTCTTCATTCATGCCGCTGAAACTGATCTGTACCTGCACGGTTCTTTCGTAGATCACTTTTCCTTCTTTTTGTTGTGCAGTGGCGGTCATAACTGCAACAAGGGCACAACCGAGAATAACTATCTTTTTCATTGTTGTTGATTTTGCTCCAAAACTAAAAGGCCGGGAAGGGAAAGCAGGTTAACCCACCTTTCATTAAGGTTAATAAAGGTTAACGGGACTGGAAAGGCCTGCGGCAAAGCAGTACATTTGTGATCACAGCATGAAAAAGATAAGAGGTTCGGCCATATTAATGATGATCGCCATTCTCGGCATCTGCGGCTTCCAGGGCTACTGGCTGAAGAATAACTATGACCGGGAGCAACAGAACCTCGATATCAAAACAGCCGCTGCTTTCCGGCAAACCATTTTGCAATTGCAGGCCGGCAAACTGCAATTAGAAACGATCAGTCTCAGTTTTGATACCACGAGGATGGCAGGCGTAACGATCTCCAATGCAAAAAGCAGTACCCGGCGAATCAGCCGCCCTCCTTCTCCTTCGGAACCAGCTATCTCCCTGCTGAACCTGCTGCAGGAAAAACTAAAAGATTCATTGCGGCGGGATACAGGCATGATCATGCTGCTGCGGGGAAATAATGATTCACTGGTACGCAGGATGATCAAAGACAGCAGTGGCAGGATACGGACAGTGATCCATTCAGTAGGTATGAGCCAGCGGATCGATTCCCTGGTCCCTAACCCGGAAATGATACGGAGTATTCATGTTGATAAAAGCAATCCATCAGCAGCCGGTAATGTAACGATCACTTACAAGAGCGAGACAGGTAAGAAGCCTGCTGATTCTATCACCAGGTTTAAAGGAGAACACGGGGAAGGCTATTTTATTCAAAAAGAAGTGAGGGATATGCCGGTGGCACCGGATGTATTTGCGGCTGCACGGGGACAAAAAGAGCCCGGCGAAAAATCAGTCTTCCGTTTTTTATATGATGTGGATTCCCTGTCGCAGAAAGATTCGGTGACCCTGCAGGAGATCGATTCGGCTTTCGCCAAACGGCTGAAGGAAGAGAAGATCGCCGTTGGTTTTTCGGTGAGCCGGTTAGACAGTGTGCAATCCATTCCCGCCAATGCGGTAACGCTTGGTTTTTCAAAGCCCACACATTTTACCTATGCGTTGCAGGATACCTGGGGTTATATGCTGGGCCAGCTGAAACTGCCGATCCTGTTTTCATTATTGCTCGTGGGTATCACCATTGCTTCCTTTGTATTGCTCTACCGGAATATGATGCAGCAAAAACGATTGGCCGACCTGAAGAATGAATTCATCAGCAATATCACCCATGAATTAAAAACACCGATCGCTACTGTTGGAGTGGCCATTGAAGCACTGAAGAGTTTCAATGCCATAGATAACCCGCAGCGCACCAAAGAATATTTAAATATTTCGCAGAACGAATTGCAGCGGCTGAATCTTTTAGTGGACAAAGTGCTGAAACTATCGATGTTTGAAAAGAAAGAGATCGAACTGAAATACGAAACACTGAACCTGGCCGATGTGGTGGATGAAGTGGTGGCTTCGATGCGCTTGCAAACAGAGAAATACCGGGCAACCGTAACCGTGAATACAGAAGGCGATTGTACCCTGCAGGCTGACCGGTTGCATTTGCTGAGTGTGGTGTTCAATTTATTGGACAATGCACTGAAGTATGGCAAAGAAAACCCCGCGGTGCAGATCAGCCTGGAAGAAAAAGAGAACAGTATTGAACTGAAAGTGACGGATAATGGTATCGGTATTCCTGCGGAGTACAAAGACAAAGTGTTTGATAAATTCTTCCGCATTCCCCATGGGGATACGCATGATGCCAAAGGATATGGATTAGGATTGAGTTATGTGGCACATGTGGTGAAAAAACACAAGGGAACGATTGCCGTGGAAAGCGGAACCGGTACCGGGTCAATATTTATTATCAACTTACCCAAGCAACAACGATGAGCACAACAAAGGTCCTCTACGTGGAGGATGAACTTTTTTTAGGGAAGATCGTCCGGGAAAGCTTAGAGAGCAGGGGCTTTGCCGTAACGATGGAAAGTGACGGGGCTAAAGTGCTGGAAGTGTTTAAACAATCCAATCCCGATATCTGTGTGCTGGATGTGATGTTGCCGAACAAAGATGGTTTTACTATTGCCGATGAGATCAGGGAACTGAATGAAACGGTACCGATCATTTTCCTCACCGCGAAGACACAAACGGAAGATGTGGTGAAAGGCTTTTCACTGGGTGGCAATGATTATGTCCGCAAACCCTTCAGCATGGAAGAGCTGATCGTCCGCATTCAAAGTTTGCTGCGCAACAAAGCAGAAGGAACCACCAAACTGACTGCTGATACGGTTTCCTTCGGAAAATATACCTTTCAACTCCACCGCCAGGTGCTGACCAACGGCAAGGAAGAAAGAAAACTCTCGTACCGGGAAAGTGAATTGCTGAAATTATTATACGAGAACCGCTCCACGGTGATCGACCGCAAAGACATCCTGAACCTGTTATGGGGCAATGATTCTTTCTTCAACAGCCGCAACCTGGATGTGTATATTACCAAGCTTCGCAGTTATTTAAAAGATGATCCTGCGTTAGAGATCATTACCATCAAGGGAATTGGTTACCGGTTTGTAACAGGATAGGCAACTGCTGTACCGCTGCCGGAATTTCTGCGGCAAAAGATCCGTTGCAGATTGTATTTTTACCGATCACAAGATGCCCCTCCAACAGCTATACAAAGCTTCCCGCATTTTTACCGGTGTTACCTGGCTGGATGATCATGTCATCATTACAGAGAACAGCAAGATATCCGCAGTAGTACCCTTTTCTGCTATTCCTGATCAGGCAGCCGTTCAGCATTTTGATAACTGCATCATCGCCCCGGCCTTTATGGATCTGCAGATATACGGTGCTTATGGCAAACTGCTGTCCGTTTTTCCTGAAACAGATGCTTTATATAAGCTCAATGAATATTGCAACAAAGGCGGAGCCCTGTATTGCCTGCCAACCGTAGCAACAAATACAAAAGAAGTTTTTATCAATGCGATTGATGCAGTAAAAGCTTACTGGAAAGAAGGAGGCAAGGGTGTTTTGGGTTTGCACCTCGAAGGTCCCTGGATCAACCCATTGAAAAGAGGGGCTCATATTGAAGCACTGATCCACTCTCCCACAGTTGCAGAAGTAAAAGAATTACTGGATTATGGGAAAGACGTTATCAAAATGATCACCCTGGCACCGGAAGTTTGCAGCAAAGCGATCATTGATCTTATTCTTTCGTACGGCATCATCATTTCAGCCGGGCATAGCAATGCCACTTACCGACAGGCCAAAGAGGGTTTTGCTCATGGAATAACAACGGTCACCCATTTATTCAATGCCATGAGTCCGTTGCAGCACCGGGAGCCGGGACTTGCGGGTGCCGTGATGGATGATGATAAAATATTCTCCAGTATCATCCCTGATGGGTTTCATGTTGACTATGCCGCCATCCGGATCGCCAAAAAAGTGATGAAAGAAAGATTATTTGTGATCACTGATGCGGTAACGGCTACCACGGAAGGATATTACAAACATGCCATGAACGGTGACAAATATGAAGCCGCCGGTATTTTAAGCGGGTCGGCATTAACGATGATAAAAGCAGTCAGAAATCTTGTTGATAATAATGTGACCAGCCTGGAAGAAGCATTACGGATGTGCAGTTTATATCCTGCCCGGGTGATGGGGATGGATCAACAGCTTGGTAAAATTGAAAAAGGATATGCAGCTTCACTGGTCGTTCTTAATGAGCAACTGGAACCGGTTAAACTGATCCCCTGATGGCACTTCTGCAAAGGCCAATCGCTGTATGGATCTGTATTTTGTTTTTGCAAATCTTTGTTACTCACTCACAATCTTTACCCGCAGAATGACGGGCTCAAGATCCCGCTGACCTTCCAGCCGGGCTATGTTTCCTGAGAATTAATTGCAGGTACTGAAAATTTTTCCAACCTTTAAAGAGCAACCAACGATTTTCTCCACCTAAACGAGCCAACAAGTATGAAAAAGTTTCTTGTCGTGGCAGTCCTGTTGCTGACAACAGTTGCTGCCACTTACCTCGCTTCCTGCAACAACAATTCATCCACCATTTCTGCTGAAGACAAAGCAAAAGATTCCCTTGCCAAAGTCATTGAACGGGGATCTTACCTGGCCAATCATGTGGCGGCCTGTATCCATTGCCACAGTAAACGGGATTTTACCAAATATGCCGGTCCGAATGTTCCCGGTTCGGAAGGCGGCGGCGGTGATGTATTTGACCACAATATCCTCGATGCTATTCCCGGAACGATCTACGGAAAGAATATCACCCCCGATGTTGAAACAGGTATCGGCAGCTGGACCGATGAACAAATCTTGCGGGCCATCACCCAGGGTATCAGTAAGAATGGGGATACGCTTTTCCCATTGATGCCTTACGGCAATTTCAACCGGATGGCGAAGGATGACCTGCTGAGCATTATTGCGTATATCAAAACACTGAAACCTATCAACAACAAAGTACCCGACCGCCAGCTGATGATACCGATCAGTATGGCCTACCCGGCCCGGTTCTTACAACCTTCCGTAGATGGCAATACCCGTCCGCCGGAAACAGACCTGGTGAAATATGGGGAATATATTTCCACGATGGCGGATTGCGCCGCCTGTCATACCCCTTTTGTAAAAGGAGAACCGGACATGAGCAAAGTATTTGGCGGTGGTAATACGTTTCATCTTGGTGATACCAGGGTAACCTCGGCGAATATCACTCCTGACTCCACCGGTATCGGTGCCTGGACAGAAGAAATGTTCCTGAAAAAATTCACGATGTACCGGGAAGAGAAAGCCCATAATTATAATCCCGGCAATAAGAACAACGTGATGCCGCTGGTATCGTATGCAGGTATGACCGATGGCGATCTGAAAGCGATCTATGCATACCTCCGTACTATTAAACCGGTGAGTAATAAAGTGGAGAAATACCCGCAGTAGAGAGACATCGCACAGAACAAAAAGAGAGAAGGAGAAAAAAGTATTCTTTTTTAGCTCCTTTGCTCTGTGCGATTTTCTTTTGTATCCTCCAGCGGCTCTTTGTCAAAGTACACATCTTTAAACAGCAGCATCTTCCACAGCTTGCGTTCATTCTCTCTTGGGAAACCACAACGTTCCGCAAATTCATTCGTGTCTTTATACGTACCGAAGAGTTTATCCCACAAAGGCAGGTCGGAGAAATTGTATTTATGCACTCCCAGCTGGTGATGAATGGAATGCAGTTCCGGGGTTTGTAAAAAATATTTCATCCACCGCGGTGACCGGATATTGGAATGATAATAGTATTCACCGGTGGCGGCAAAGAAGTTAAGCCAGAAAGCCCCTTCCAGGGAGGAACCCAGCAGCGGGTACATGAGCAGCGCAATTAAAAATGAATCCGCCAGTATCTCCACGGGGTGTTTGTAAAACGAAGTGAGGGTTTCAATTCTTGAGGGGGAATGATGCACCTGGTGAAAGATGACCCAGAACCCGTTGGCATGCCGGATGCGGTGCCACCAGTAAAAAAAGAAAGTGCTGATGAGCCAGCCAATAAAACCTTCCAGTATGGGTTGTTGCAGGTTGGATAACTGAAATAACGATGAACCGCTGAGCCAGCTGAACCAGAGTTGATTGGTGCCGAACGTAATACCGACCTGGAAAGCATTCACCAGCAGCACCCGGAAATACCAGCCCTTGCTGTTGGGCAGTTCCCGGCCGGGCACCACCCGTTCCCACACTAAAAAAATAATGGTCACAATAACGGTGCAAATGGTGGGCATCCATAAACTCATGGTGGCGGGCTTTAGTAAGCACTAAAATAACGGAAGAACCGCAACGGGGAAATACCGGGAGGAGGGTAGGGTTTTGAACGGTTTTTACGGGTGATGTTGGGCTATATGGCTTTAAACGCCTTTAATAGTAACCATATACCAATAGCTCCAACTATGCAGCCCAGGAAGATGCGATATATTCTTCCATAGTTCTTTACCGGCTTATAATGTACATACCTTAATTCTTCTTTCAATGCTTTTCTACTAAGAGCTGGCTTTATTAAATAAAAAGAAATGAAAATGAAAATGGTTCCGAGACCAGCAAGCAATTTTAAGCTAAGCATGATTGAAGTATTTCCTTGGTTGATGCATGTTATGATAATATCTAATGATCGGTGTCTTGGCATTTGTGACTGCATTTGAAAATCATCAGCCTGTAACCGAAGCCGATTATCGAACAAAAGCTGAAACTATATACGTCGCCCGCCATATTGCCATGCCGCCTGTTGTATGCCGTAAATTTTCTAGTTCTTCTTTTTTACAAGTCCTTTGGGTCGCTTTGCAGTAACAACAACTATATAGCGTTTTGAGATTTCATTGTCCATCATATATTTTCTGTCCACTTTGTCAATAACATTTATGGTCTTAAATACTTTGTCATTGATAATAAATAAACTTCCTGGGGCGGCACTATCAGGCAGGGCCTCACCGTTTAATATATATTGAGCAGTAGAGTCAGCCTGTGGCGAGTTGAAAATTTGTCTATACTCGTCAGACTTTGAACTGAAGTAATTCCAATAAATAACTTTCGCTGCTTTAACAGTCGTTACATAAATCGCTCCGTCAACGCCTTCCTCGCCCAAAAGTTTTTTCGCTTTTTTCGGTTTAATAATAGAGATGTTTGAAATGTCAAATGGATTAAGTTTCTGTAATGAATTCATTTCAGTCTGAATACTGTCCAAAAATATGATTGGGGTTTGTCCCATTTTTTTTAATACTCTTTTTGGTAATTGCCCAAAAGAGCCTGTGTTTGCTATAAGAAAGAAAACTATAAGTAGTAGGCGGCTCATGTGGTTGTATATAACACTTAAATATACGATTGGGCTGCTATAAGTTTCTACTGCTTATCACAGCTGAATATTATGCCACCGCCTCTTCTTCCCGCTTCCACTCCTTGTCCATATAAAAAGTGCCAAAGGGGATGATGGAAGAGATAAAGACTTTAAAACCCCAGCCAATAGATCTGTTGTACTGGTCTTTTACCATATAAGCCGCCACCGTCAGTGCCACAAACAAAACCCCGTGCAGGCTGCCAATGATGGTCACGGCTTTGGGCATGCCCGCCAAATATTTCAGCGGCATGGCGATTAGTAATAAAACCAAAAAGGATATACCTTCTGCAAAGGCAATTTTCCGGAACCAGCTATATGTTTTTTTCATAGACCCAACCCCTAAAGGGGCTTTACACCCAACTCCTGTTCAGAAGTTGAGCTTGTTTGTTTGATGAATAGTATTGAGCAGTCGGTAAAAAGAAATTGTTTTCAACACTGCTATAAAAAGAGCTAAATAAATATACAAGTACCTCCGGCCTGCGTTCCCCCTTCAGGGGGACAGGGGGTTAATAATTGATCACTTGTTCTTCGATCGTTGCGGGAATTTCTCTCCACTCGTATTGCTGGTTGCGCAATTGAGGTTCAAAACCGGCTTCCCGGATAGCTTCCTGGATGGTTTTATACGTAAACCGGTGCGGGGCACCGGCAGCGCTTACCACATTCTCCTCGATCATGATGGAACCAAAATCATTGGCGCCGGCATGTAAACAAATGGAAGCCGTTTGTTTGCCCACGGTTAACCAGCTGGCCTGGATATTCTTTACATTGGGCAGCATGATGCGGCTCAAAGCGATCATCCGGATATATTCATCCGCCGTGGTAAGATTATGTACGCCACGGATCTTTGCCAATAAAGTGTCCACATCCTGGAAGGTCCAGGGAATAAAAGCAAGAAAACCTTTTGCATCAGCCGGTTTGCGACTCTGCACCTCTCTTATTTTCACCAAATGCTCAAACCGTTCTTCGATCGTTTCCACATGACCAAACATCATGGTGGCAGAGGTAGTGATATTAAGTTTATGAGCTTCGTGCATAATATCAAGCCATTCCTGTGCACCACACTTGCCTTTGCTGATCAGTCGCCGGACCCTGTCGACCAGTATTTCTGCGCCGGCACCGGGCAATGAGTCCATACCCGCTTCTTTCAGCGCTTTCAATACTTCATGGTGCGTTGATTTCTCCAGCTTGGTGATATGCGCCACTTCGGGGGGCCCGAGTGTATGCAGTTTGATCGTCGGAAATTCTTCCTTGATCTGGCGGAAAGTATCTACATAGAACTGCAGACCGAGATCAGGATGATGCCCGCCCTGTAACAATAACTGGTCGCCGCCATATTTTAAGGTCTCGGTGATCTTTTGCCGGTAGGTGGGCATATCGGTGATATAAGCTTCTGCATGGCCGGGTATGCGGTAGAAATTGCAAAACTTGCAGTTGGCAATGCAAACATTAGTGGTGTTCACATTCCGGTCGATCTGCCAGGTCACTTTACCGTGGGGCACTTGTTTTTTACGGAGTTCATCGGCAATGAACATCAGGTCGGCCAGCGGGGCGTGGTGATAGAGGTACACTCCTTCTTCTACGGAAAGAGCACCGAAAGCCGAAGCTTTATCATAGAGTTCGTTGAGCTGCATACAGGTTTCGCATTTTGTATCCCATCAGCTGCGAAGATCATTGCGGCCTTTCCAAAACAGCTTTGCGGGATGAATAAACCAGGAAAGCGCAAAGGTACACCCGAATAACAGAAAACAGGCTGAACGGTTTTGTTCCGGTCACTCCTTCAACTAAATTTACCGGTCTGACGGCACACAGGTATGAACGGTAAACGGCCTTGCATCATTTTAGTCCTGTTTATTGTCCTGAATAAGAACGATTGCCGACCAAAAACCTTCGCATGAAAAAAATAGTATCCTTGCTGACCTTTTTGCTGCTGTTCTTGCAGCAGCAAACTGTTGCCCAGGAAGAATTCATAGAACCGCCTTCCCGCTTTCTGACCCGTATTCCCTTTACCCAGGTGACCGGGGGTATTGTGATCCTGCAGGCCAAACTGAATAACTTCCCGGACACACTGAATTTTATACTCGATACCGGCAGCAGCGGTATTTCGTTGGATTCAACAACAGCAGATTACCTGAAACTAAGTCCGCTGGCCACCGACCGGACGATCCGCGGTATTGCCGGCATCCGGAATGTGCCCTTCTTATTTAACCAATCCCTGCGTCTCCCCAACCTGAAAGTGGACAGTCTTGATTTTCATGTCAACGATTACTCTATACTTACGGCCGTGTACGGTGAACAGATCGATGGTATCATCGGCTATTCCCTGCTGAGCCGCTATATCGTAAAGATCAATTATGACAGCATGTTCATTGATATCTGCAGCCGGGGTACCATCCGGTATCCCAAAGGCGGGTTCATGCTTAAACCATCTATCGGGAGCCTGCCTATTCAGCCGCTGCGGGTAAAGGATGCAGCCACCATCAACACCCGTTTTTTATACGATATCGGTGCCGGTGTGTGTATGATGTTATCTACCGAATTTGTTGCCGACAGTGCTTTACTGAATAAAAAGAGAAAGCTCTTGTCCAAAGAAGGAGAAGGCGTTGGTGGTAAGATCGATATGTTTGTAACAGTAATTAAAGAAGTAAAACTGGGGCCATATCGTTTCAGATCAGTACCTACCTATATTTTTGATGATGTTTATAATGTGACTTCTTATCCCTATCTCGGTGGTTTGATCGGGAATGATATCCTGCGAAGGTTCAATACGATCCTGAATTATGAGAAAAAAGATTTTTACCTGGTGCCGAATACGCATTTCAACGCCCCCTTTGATTATTCTTATTCCGGTATTGAGCTTTATTATGTACAGGGAAATATCATTGTGGGGGATGTGGCTAAGAATTCACCGGCTGAAGCAGCGGGGTTAAAAGAGAATGATGTGGTGATCGCTGTCAATAATAATTTTTCGCAGAACCTGAACCAATACAAGATTGCCCTGCAGGCACCTAATGAAAAAATCAAAATGATCGTCCGGAGAGACCTGGCGTTGAAAGAGATCATTTTTAAGGTCAGGAGCATCCGTTAGCGAATGCCTTCTCGCCAGTTATAGCCCGAAGCTCATTTTTCGATAATTTTACCTCTTCGCCGGGGGCGAACAACTTTTATCTTTCAATCATTGTTATACAATTATGATTCAATTTGAAAAATTTACACTGGCCAACGGGCTGCGGGTCATTGTTCACCAGGACCTCTCCACGCCGATGGCGGTGATGAATATCCTGTATGATGTAGGGGCAAGGGACGAAGACCCGGAAAGAACGGGGTTTGCTCACCTGTTTGAACACCTGATGTTTGGCGGCTCGGTCAATATTCCTGATTATGATGAGCCCTTGCAAATGGCCGGCGGGGAGAATAATGCGTATACAACCAACGACCTGACCAATTATTACATCCAGTTGCCGGCAGAAAATTTAGAAACAGCTTTCTGGCTGGAAAGTGACCGGATGTTATCACTGGCTTTTGGAGAGAAAAGCCTGGAAACACAGCGTAAAGTGGTCTGTGAAGAATTCAAAGAACATTATCTCACCAAACCTTATGGTGATGTATGGCATAAGATGCGGGAACTGGCGTATAAAAAACACCCGTACAGGTGGATGACTATTGGTAAAGAGCTATCGCATATTGAAAATGCAAAACTGGAAGATGTAAAACATTTCTTTTTTAAACATTACCGCCCGGTAAATGCCATTATGGTCGTAGCCGGCAATGTAACCACAGAAAAAGTAAAGGAACTGGCGGAAAAATGGTTTGGTGATATTCCTTCCGGTGAAAAATATAAACGTAACCTGCCGCAGGAAGCTCCGCAAAACGAAGAACGAAAAATAGAGATCAAAGCGAAAGTGCCGCTGGATGCCTTGTATAAAACATGGCATATTTATCCCCGGCTTGACCGGAGATATTATGTAACCGACCTGCTCACCGATATACTGAGTGGCGGTGGCTCCTCCCGGCTATACCAGTCGCTGGTGAAAGAAAAGCAATTGTTCAGCAATATTGAATGTTATCATTTCGGCAGCAGTGATAATGGCCTGCTGGCCATTGATGGTAAACTGGTGAAAGGGGTAAAGATAGAAGAGGCAGAGAAGGCAGTGGAAGCCGAACTGGATAAGATGAAGAATGAACTGGTACCGGAAGCAGAATTGCAGAAAGTGAAAAATAAAACAGAAAGTCTCACGGCTTTTGAAGATATGAGTGTGATGAGCCGGGCTGAAAGCCTCGCATATTATGAATTGCTGGGAGATGCTTCCTGGATGAACTTTGAACTGGAAAAATATGGTACGGTAACCACCGAAGATATTTTACAGGAAAGCAGGAATATTTTCCGGAAAGAGAACAGTAACACTATTTATTACCTGTCGGATAACTGATACAAGCACTGATGAAAGGAACAATGACCCCGTTAGAAAGGAAAAAAGCCCCTGCTATTGTTGATGCGGTTAATTTTCATTTACAATTAAAGGCCGCTGATAAGTTCACCCTGCGCAACGGCGTGGAAGTATATGCCGTGAATGCAGGAGCTGAGGAAGTGCTCTCGCTGGAATGGGTCTTCTTCGCCGGTAACTGGCAGGAAGAACAAAACCTGGTGGCCGCTTCTGCCAATTTTTTACTGCGCAATGGTACATCCAAAAGAACGGCTTTCCAGATCAATGAGCATTTTGAGTATTACGGTTCTTACCTGAACCGGGCCTGCTACAATGAAACCGCGACGATCACGTTGCATTGTTTGAATAAACACATCCATGAATTGCTGCCGGTGGTGAAGGAACTGATCCTGGATTCCATCATGCCCGAAGAAGAACTGGCTATCTATAAACAGAATATGAAACAGCGGCTGAAAGTGAGCCTGAAGAAAAGTGATTTCGTGGCCAGCCGCCTGATCGATGTTTACCTGTATGGGGAGCAACACCCGTATGGCAAATACAGCAAAGCAGAAGATTTTGATAGCCTGCAAAGGGAACAGTTGCTGAAATTTTATGACGAGTATTACCGCAATGGTAAACTGATCTTATTCGCTGCCGGAAAGCTCCCGGCCAATCTTGAAACATTACTAAATGAACATTTTGGTGACCTGCCGAATAAACCGGTCACCTTAAAAGAAATAAAACGGGCAACAACGGCGGAAAAGAAATTCCGGATCACGAACGACCCGGAAGGGGTGCAGGGATCCATACGAATCGCAAGACCTTTCCCAAACCGGCACCACCCGGATTTTGTAAAAGTGCAGGTGCTGAATGCTTTGTTCGGTGGTTTCTTTGGTTCAAGACTGATGAGTAATATCCGGGAGGATAAGGGCTATACCTATGGCATACATAGTTATTTGCAAAACCACATTCATGATTCCGCCTGGATGATCAGTACGGAAGCAGGTAAAGATGTTTGCGAAGCCGCCATTACAGAAGTATATAAAGAAATGAAAGCCCTGCGGGAAGAACGGGTGGGTGAAGAAGAACTCCTGCTCGTCCGGAACTATATGATGGGGGGAATACTCGGAGACCTGGATGGCCCTTTCCAGATCATTGCCCGCTGGAAGAATATTGTATTGAACGGGTTGGATGAACAATACTTTTATAATTCCATCCATACGATCAAAACTATATCGGCAGAAGAGATACAGGCATTGGCACAACACTATCTGAAGCCGGATGATTTTTATGAACTGGTGGTGATATAAGCGAAGTCGCACAGAGGAATAAAGAGAAAAGGAGATAGGATGATTCTCTTTTACCTCCTTTTCTCTGTGCGATCTTTTATTGAATGATCATATTGAATCGTTTTGCCTGTTCTTTGATGATCTTCTCCACCTGTGTTTCCAAAGTAGCTGTATTATTATTCCCGGCTGCCCGGGCTCTCTCAGCAGCGATATAAGCATCCCGCTTTATACTGATCTCACCGATCTGCTTTTGTACCAGGCTTCTTTCATTATTTTTCGCCGCAACGATCTGTTGTAATTCTGCACGGCTTTTATTCTTCAAACTATCAGGCAATGTTTTCAGGTCCACTTTAGCAACAAATGAACTGTCGGCCGCTACAGCATCCAGTAAATCCCAGGAAGAATTATTATAGAGTTGCCTGTTTCCTTTCACAGCTGCTCTTTTTGCCATCGCCGCTTTGTTCAATTGATAATTCGACTGATCCATTTCGGCCTGGCGGGCCACATTGGAAGCACCCGCAACTCCATAACCAATATAGGTGCCGTTGAGTTTATAGTTCAATACATATAAAGTGCTGTCGTACGGAGTAACAATATCATCCAGGGCTGCATTGGGGTCAATATTGGTGAAACTGCCGCTACCACATTCCCCGCCCAGGTTCCAGTGTTCACGGATACCCTGCATTTTATCACCACAATAAATCGTGTTCACGATCACTCCTTTTTTCCGGGCTTCTGCACAGGCTTTGGTATACGTGACACCACCCTGTAAGAAATCTTCATTGCCGGAAATAAAGATCACTTTGTAACTGGCAGAAGAAGTGTCCCATTTTAATTCATTCAGCGAGGTATAGATCACTTCGCCACAATATTCCTGTCCGCCGTTGGTGGTCAGCTTAAAAAGATCCTGCGATAATTTATCAAGATCTGCCGTAAATGCAGATACCTGTTTTACATAACCATCTTTTATGGGGTTGCTATCCCGGCCGTATTCATATAAGGCGATCTCGATCTGGGGCACCCCTTCATTACATTTTGCTTTTCCCATGACCGTCACCATATTCCAGAGCTGGGCTTTGGCCTGCTCTATCAGGCCATCCATACTATTACTTACATCCAGTAAAATGGCAGCCTGGATCTTCGGCCCTGTTTTATGAACTCCCGGCACGGGTGCTGATGGAGTTTTTTGTTGTGGGGGAAAGGCGGTATCAAGCGCCGCTAATCCGAGGAAGATGGAAAACACGGCAACAGAGGGTTTCAGCAGCGTATGCATAGGTAGTATTTTAGTCCAAGATGCCAATAGCCGGAGAATTTCACAACCGCTCAATAGCTTTTTGTCATTGCTTTAACAGGCAGCCGGAACTGGTTTCACAATTTGTTCATACCCTGTTGCCCGGTCTTATGCACTGGTTTCTTGTTCCTTGTCCCTTTTTTAATAGGTTTGCAGTATGACTTTCGACAGAAAAGACATTGCTAACGATCAGCTTGTACATATTTACAGAAACCTGCTTTGGCCCCGCATGATCGAAGAAAAAATGCTGGTGCTGCTCCGGCAGGGTAAGATCTCCAAATGGTTTAGTGGTATCGGGCAGGAAGCGATCTCGGTCGGCGCCACTCTGGCCCTGCAAGAAGATGAATGGATCATGCCCCTGCACCGCAATCTCGGGGTGTTCACCAGCCGCAATATGCCGTTGAGTAAACTCTTTATGCAATGGCAGGGTGCACAGGAAGGATATAGTAAAGGAAGAGAAAGAAGTTTTCATTTTGGAAATAAAGAACATCATATCTGCGGGATGATCTCGCACCTGGGCCCGCAGTTGGCGATAGCCGATGGAGTGGCATTGGCGTATAAACTTCGTAAAGAAAAAAAAGTATCCTTAGCATTCAGCGGTGATGGCGGTACCAGTGAAGGAGATTTTCACGAAGCCCTGAACACCGCAGCTGTCTGGGACCTGCCGGTCATTTTTGTAATAGAGAATAATGGCTATGGATTAAGCACACCAGTGAATGAACAATACCGTTGCATCAGCCTCGTAGATAAAGCCAAAGGCTATGGCATGGAAGGGGTGCAGATAGATGGTAACAACGTGCTGTCTGTGTATGATACGATCAAAGGAGTAAGAGAGTATTGTATTAAAAACCAGAAACCCTATTTAATAGAATGCCTCACGTTCAGGATGCGGGGACATGAAGAAGCCAGTGGTACCAAGTATGTGCCGCAGGATCTGTTCAAGCTATGGGAAATGAAAGACCCGATCAAAAATTATGAAGCATTCCTGCTGAAAGAAAATGTGCTGACCACCGAACAACTGGAAGAGATCAAAAATGAATTCAAAGAAAAAATAGATCATGAACTGGCCGTTGGTTTTGCAGCCAGGCCGGTACAGGTGAATACGGAGGAGGAATTGGAAGATGTATATGCAGAAAGGACAACGGACGATGGACGACGGACCACAGCAAGGGTCATTGATAATTCACAAGTCAATGCAGACCCGGGACTCCCGGCTAAAGAATCCCGGCTGATCGATGCGATCAAAGAAGGACTTCATCAATCCATGCAGCAACATGCTAATCTCATATTGATGGGACAGGATATTGCTGAATATGGAGGAGCATTTAAGATCACCGAAGGATTTGTGAGTGAATTTGGAAAAGAAAGAGTGAGAAATACACCACTTTGTGAAAGTGCGATCGTGGGCACAGCCTTAGGATTATCGCTGGAAGGATATAAGAGTATGATGGAAATGCAGTTTGCCGATTTTGTCACGGTAGGTTTCAACCAGATCATCAATAACCTGGCGAAGATCCATTACCGTTGGGGGCAAAATGCGGATGTGGTGATCCGGATGCCAACAGGTGGCGGTGTGGGTGCAGGCCCTTTTCACAGCCAGAGCAATGAAGCCTGGTTTGTAAAAACGCCGGGATTAAAAGTAGTTTATCCAAGCACACCGATTGATGCAAAAGGATTACTGATCGCTGCGATCAATGATCCCAACCCGGTCTTATTCTTTGAACACAAAGCCCTGTACCGTTCGGTAAGCGGGCAAGTGCCGGCGGACTATTATGAAATTGAGATCGGCAAAGCAAGGCATGTAAGAGAAGGCGATGAGATTTCGATCATCACTTACGGCAGCGGGGTGCATTGGGCTGAGGATTACGCAGCAGAACATCCTGAAATTTCTATTGATATCCTGGACCTGCGGACACTGTTACCATTGGATTATTTAGCTATTCGTGAAGCTGTGCAACGTACCGGCCGTGTATTATTATTACATGAAGACACATTGACGGGCGGCGTAGGCGGCGAGATCGCAGCCTGGATCGCCGAACATTGTTTTCATTTATTAGATGCACCGGTGATGCGTTGTGCATCATTGGATACGCCGATTCCCTTTAATATTGAACTGGAAAATAATTTTATGGCGAAAGCGAGGCTGGATGAAGTGCTGCAAAAACTATTGTCTTACTAAGCTGCTTATGAGTAAATATATCTTAAGCCTTATATTATGTGTTATGTCAGCAACCGTTTTTGGTCAATCAGAGTATGAGCTTCTAGAAATACTATATAAGAAAGGCCTGGTGAGCTCCTATGAAAAAAAAGAGTTTCTTAAAGAAAAAAAATTACAGGAAGCATATTATAAGAAAAAGGGAATTGACAGGTCTTCACATAAGAAAGACGAAGGGGATGATTTAAGCAAAACCTATAACCAGCTTTATTTCCTGTTAAATGTAAAAATGTACTCAACTGCAGGAATCAGGAGTCTGATGATATTTCGACCCAGCGAAGTGGTTATTAAAAAAAGCCAGGAAGGAAGATTTATTAGTGAGCTGCTGAAATACACTGAAAGATTGCATACAGCAGGACTTGTCTCTGTGCCAATAAAGGACAGACTTCTTCCTAAAATTAAACAACTGGTATTAAGGTCGCCTTATGAAGTAACAGCAGCGGCTGCTGCAATGGCTGAGAAAGCCTGGTTTCTGGGGCCTCAAAAACTCGAAAAATTTGCCAAGCAGCTATTATCAAAAGAACTGGTAACACAAGGCGGGTACAATGAAATAATGGACAAGTCGGCTAAAGGCCTTTTCACAACCTATGATCAGTTGTATCCGTACATTAAAAACCTTGTGGTGATAGATTTGAATAAGTATAAAGGAGGACCAGAGCAGTATCTCGAACCCGTTTACCGGCTAACGGTAACTTCTTTTCCCGGGCTCCATTTCGATAGTCTTGATTATACTATTACTCCAAACAAAAAGGAGTCTGATTCCGGGTTTGTCATTTTTGATATGGCAGTAACATTGAAACAGGGGGAAAAAAGTTATACTTACAGCAGCTTTTATGATGCTGCGTATAAAAATAAAACCGAAGAAACGTTTATAAAAATCCCGGAAAGATATCATACGATTTTTAATAAAATGCTGGCCGACCAGCTTTCACCCTACCGGCTACATCTTGTAAAAATGGGCCCCGGTAAAATCGGCATTTTGCCTTTAACAAAAGAACAATACAATAATTTAATATGGTGGTATGATGGCATGCGTACCGGGGGCTATCTCGAGGCGGAGTATGAAAAATTCACTAACAAAATCACACAAAAAAGGATACAGGAAGTTATCAGTATTCTTGATTCGGCCGGCTTACTTTCTCATCTGAGTGTAAAAGAGAGAGATAGTTGTATAAAAGCAATCAATGAAAAGGAAATTATTTATGCAGGTGATATATTATCCTGTTTTAAAAACCTTGTATTTGAGATTGATGACCTCGAGTTTGGAATTGCAGATGGGCAATACAAGGGCCTTACAGAACGTATCGCCCTTGCGTCAAGGGGTCAATTTAACCCGGTAGATATTATTGACACATACAATTTCGATAAGAATAAGAAATTCAAATATGGGTTCACCCTAAACGGTAAAAGGTATGAACGTGACTTGTATCAAGATGACGATTGGTTAGATACTGAATTTTGGACCCTCATCATGGTTGCAATAGAAGAACAGGATAAAAGAGGTTCTTTTTACCCTGTTTATCCTACAGATGGCCTCAAAGCTATTTATCTTACAAAATCCCAGGCAGAGTTATTGCAGCAGGAAAAACTGCTTGGTGAAGAGGAGTAGGTTTTTCCTGTTTAAAAATCCAGATCTTGCCGGATACTCATACCTCATACACAGGTTTTCTTTTGGCCGTATACTATAAAAGAGTATCTTAAGAAAATCTTTCCGCTCCCTCTGTAAGGTTTTCGCCGCCCTCATTTATTACCAACCAAAACGGAACCAACATGTCATCCCACCCAGAGACGGCGTCTGTGGCGCCTGTATTACAAAACGAACGCATTACTATTATTGATTCACTGAGAGGTTTTGCACTGCTGGGCATCCTGCTGATGAATATTCCGTATATGGGATTGCCGGAACCTTCCTTTGATCATCTTATGCTGAACAATGAGTTGGGTACCATTAACCAGAAGGTCTGGTTCCTTGTCAACTGGATACCGGAAGGAACACAGCGGGCCATCTTTTCGATGTTATTCGGTGCGGGTATCATTTTATTTGTAACCCGGTTGGAAAAAAGAACCACGGGTATGTGGCCGGCTGAATATTTCCTGCGCCGCCAGTTATGGTTGCTTGTCTTTGGTTTGTTCAATGCATTCGTCCTGCTTTGGCCCGGTGATATTTTATTCCAGTATGCTATTATCGGTATTGTGGCGTTTGCATTCCGGAGACTTTCGGTAAAAGGATTATTGATCGCAGCCGGGGTTTGCTTACTCCTGATGACAGCAAGAGAGAACAGGGATCTCTACCAGCAAAAAGGAAAAATTCAGAAAGGGGAACTGGTGGCAAAGATCGATACCACGAAAGTAAAGCTGACCGACATGCAGCAGGAACAACTGGGAGCCATGACCTCTATGAAGGAAAGATCCGATACGGCCGGCCTGCGGAAGGAAATGAAGAAAAACCTGCAAAAGACAACAGGTAGTTATGCTGAACTCTATGAGTATATCAGTAATGTAAGTGCGATGCTGGAATTTAATTATACCTATTACGGGATCTGGGATGTATTGTTATTCATGCTTATCGGTATGGCCTTTTATAAATCGGGAATATTGACCGGGGCTGCTTCAGCCAAAGTGTATTGGGCCCTATTCATCCTGGGGATGGGAGCCGGGCTTACACTTACCTGGTTCAAACTGCAGTTCATGCTGCAGCACCAGTTCAACCAGTTCCAGATCACAAAATTCAAGTCATTTGAATATTACGAGATCGCCAGGACATTACGTTCACTGGGTTTATTTGGATTAATCATGCTGCTCTATAAGTCGGGCTGGTTTAAATGGCTGTTTGCTTTAGTAAGACCAGTGGGACAAATGGCCTTTACCAATTACCTGATGCAATCCTTTATGTGCGGTTTGTTTTTCTTCGGGATAGGATTTGGGATGCAGGGTCAACTGCAACGCTACGAGATCTATTATGTGGTGGGGGTGGTGTGGGTCATTGAAATAATATGGAGCCATGCCTGGTTGCGTTACTTCCGGTTTGGTCCGCTGGAATGGTGCTGGAGAAGTTTGACCTATTGGAAACGACAACCACTTAAAAAAGAAAAATCAGGAGCAGGCCCCGTGGGAATGATTTAAATTAGTAAGGGCAATGCGATCGCTCCAATAAATTATACGGTCACTTTAAAACTGCATATATGAAAAAAGCTTTGGTAGTCCTCGGTATTTTGTTTTTTGCATACAAAAGCTCCGCCCAGACAAACTGGAGCCCCGAACAATGTTTGAAAATAAAAAATATAACAGCTGCCCGGGTTTCACCTGATGGAGCGAAGCTATTATACACTGTCCGGGAAGCAGTGATGACGGATGACCGCAGTGAGTATGTCAACCAGGTGTGGCTTTGTAATGCAGATGGCAGCAATGCCGTTCAGTTAACCAAGGGCGAAAAAAATTCTTCCAATCCCAAATGGAGCCCTGATGGTAAGTTGATCGCTTTTACTTCATCCCGGGAGGGTAAAAACAATTTGTACATCTTACCCGTAGGTGGTGGTGAGGCGGAAAAAATTACTGATGTGAAATCAGCCGTGGGTGAATACGAGTGGCGCCACGACGGGAATGCCATTGCTTTTGTAATGATCGATCCGGCAGAAAGCAAAGAAGAGAAAGATAAAAAAGCAAAGGATGACTGGTATTATATGGACGAACAGGTAAAACAGAATCGTTTGTATGTTTTATGGTTGAACCAGAAAGACACGGCTGGAAAATATGTACAAAAGAAATTAACCAAAGAGAATTATAATGTGAATGCTTTCGACTGGAGTGCTGACGGGAAAAGCATTGCTTACAGTCACGGAAAATCTCCGGAGGTCAATGATAATATATATAGTGATATCTCATTGATAGAAGTGGAAAGTGGAACGATAAAATCAATAGCGGCCACCGGTGCAGGAGAAACCAATCCCCTGTTCAGCCCGGATGGTAAATGGATCGCTTACTACTGCTCCACAGACCCCGTTGACTGGTCGGGAGCGAGACACGCAAAAATTTATTCAATTGCGGATGGAAAAAGCTGGCGGTTGAAAGCCACACCGGATGAGAATGGAGGGATTGGGGCTAATGGCATCTTTGGCTGGACAGCCGATGGTAAAAATGTATTATGGGCAGAAGCCAATAAAACGTTGAACAGTATTTACCTGCTGAGTGCGGATGGAAAATCAATTACAGAATGGACAAAGGGTTCAAAAGATCTGCTGGGTGCCGTTTCTATAAACTCCACAGGTACCCATATTGCTTTTACATTGCAGAATACATCAAAACTGCCTGAGGCCTATATCAGCCCATTGGCTGCTTTTTCTCCTGCAAAAGTTACGGACATTAATGTAGCCTGGGCCAATAAACCATTACCCAAAACTGAACTGGTAAAATGGAAAGGGCCGGATGGAAGGGAAATTGAAGGATTGCTGACGTACCCTGTCAATTATAAGCCCGGGCAAAAAGTGCCTTTTATATTAAATGTACACGGCGGACCTGCTGGTGTGTTTTCGCAAACCTGTATTGCGGTTAACCAGGGCACTTATCCCATTGCTGCTTTTGCAGAAGCCGGTTATGCCGTGCTGCGTCCCAACCCGAGAGGCTCGTCCGGCTATGGCACTGAATTCAGAACAGCAAACCGGGAAGACTGGGGTGGCAAAGATTACCTGGACCTGATGGCAGGTGTTGATCTTGTAATAAAAATGGGAGTAGCTGATGAAAACCGAATGGGAGTAATGGGCTGGAGCTATGGCGGGTTTATGAGCAGCTGGATCGTTGGGCATACCAATCGTTTCAAAGTAGCTTCTATTGGTGCACCTGTGGTTGACTTATCACACCAGAACCTTACAGATGATATAGAAGGATTCCTACCCTCTTATTTCAAATCCAATCCCTGGGATGACTGGAGTAAGTATGATGCACATTCCCCGTTACGGTTTATACAAAATGTAAAGACACCGGTGATGCTGCAACATGGTGAAGCCGATCTGCGGGTTCCTTTCAGCAACTCGGTGATGTTTTATAATGCCCTGCGCCGCAGAAATGTACCGGTTCGTTTACTGGCCTTGCCAAGACAGCCGCATGGTCCGCAGGAGCCAAGAATGGTATTAAAAACCATGCAGACCAACCTGGAATGGTTTGACAGCTATATCGGGGAGAAGAAAGGATTTTAATGATAACAGAAATAATACCCTTTTAACACATGAAATATTTCCTGCTTTCTTTTTTAGCAACGGCTTTCTTTTTTTCCTGCCAGCAAACGGAGCAGGCCAAAGAAATTGCAGCCGTTCAATACGATAGTTCTTACCAGCCTGCGGTATTTACTGATGCGACCCGGATGGAGAAGATCAAAAAATATTTACCGGTCATTGACAGTCTTTATCAAAAGCATGCACTGGAGAATCATTTTCCCGGCATTGCCTTTGGTATCGTGGTGGACGGCCAGCTGATCTATAAAAATGCGTATGGCTATACCGATATTGACAAGAAAGTAGCAGCAAGCACTTCTTCTTTATTCCGCATTGCTTCCATGAGCAAAAGCGTTACAGCCATGGCTATTTTAAAATTAAGGGATGAAGGAAAGTTGAACCTGGATGATCCTGCTTATTTCTACATTCCTGAATTAAAGAACATAAAATATCCAACAGCGGATGCTCCGCATATCACTATCCGTCACCTGCTGACACATGGGGCCGGTTTCCCGGAAGATAATCCCTGGGGCGACCGGCAACTGGCGGATACCGATAAAGAGCTGATGGAATTTATCGGTAAACAAATTACTTTTTCTAACCCGCCGGGAATTGCTTTTGAATACAGTAACCTGGGTTTTGCGTTGCTGGGAAAGATTATTACGAATGTTTCCGGTCAGCGATACCAGGATTATATCAAAACAGCGATCTGGGAACCGCTGGGTATGAAAAGTGCTGAGTGGGAATATGGAAATGTGCCGGCGGATAAACTGGCGCATGGGTACCGCTGGCTGAATGAGAATTGGGTGGAGGAACAATTATTGCATGATACACCGGATGGCAGCTGGGGGGCAATGGGAAGTATGATCTGTTCCATTGATGAATTTGCCAATTATATGGCGTTTCATTTATCAGCCTGGCCACCCTCAAATGCTGCGGAAACAGGACCTGTGAAAAGAAGTTCAGTGAGAGAGATGCATCATCCATGGAGATGGAACGGATTTAATCCCAATTTTAAATATCCTGATGGAAGAAATTGTGCTGTTACCTCTGCTTATTGTTATGGATTGGGGTGGATGAAAGACTGTGATGGTAAAACGTATATTTCTCACAGTGGTGGGCTGCCCGGCTTCGGCAGTCAATGGCGCATCATGCCTGATTATGGAATTGGAGTGGTGGCATTTGCGAACAGGACCTATGCCCCATTCGGTGCTGTGAATTTACGGGTGCTGGATACACTGATCAGACTGGCAGAACTGCAACCACGGGAATTACCGGCTTCAAAAATATTAGAGCAACGAAAAAATGAACTCGTTAAAATATTACCTGATTGGGATAAAGGAAAACAGAGCGGCATCTTCGCAGAGAATTTCTTCCCGGATTATCCCATTGATACATTAAAAAAATATGCAACTGACCTGTTAGGTAAGGCCGGGAAAATAGTTACTGTCAGTACGGTGAAACCTGAGAACCAGCTAAGAGGTTCGTTTATTATCAATGGTGAAAAAGCCTCTATTGAGATCTATTTCACCTTATCACCCGAAAACCCGCCATTGATACAGGAATATCATATCCGGGAATTACCGAAAGAAGAAAAATAGTCCATTCAGTTAATCAATGATCGCCTGGTAAGTCAGTGCCCTGAATTTTTCAACCACTTCTCCTTTGGTACTGCTTTGCAACTGGCGGTAGAACAGCATCACCATTTTTTCTTTGGGATCCACCCAATAAGAAGTGGCAAACGCACCACCCCAGCTAAAGGTGCCGGCTTGTGCAGGTGTCCTGGCACTGCCACGATCCGTAACAATTTGAAAACCGAGCCCGAATTTATCATCACCCCTGCTCAGGTCACCGATCTGGTTCATGGTCATCATCCGGACACTGTTGCGGCTTACAATTCTTTTACCATTGTATTGCCCTTCATTCAATAACATTTGTAAGAAGACCGCATAATCATAGATCGTGGATGATAAGCCGGCTCCACCGGAATAATAACCAGAAGCGGTAAGCGGGTAATCGGCAGTGATTGTTTTCCCGTTGAGCATATCTGCTTTTGCCCTTATGAGTTTACCTGTTGAATCTTCCCGGTAAAGATTGACCAGCCGGTTGGCTTTTTCAGCGGGAATATGAAAATAAGTATCCTTCATACCCAGTGGTTCAAAGATGCGGGTCTTGAAAAAATCATTCAATGTCATACCGGAGATTATTTCTACCAAACAACCCAGCAGGTCGGTATTTAATCCATACGTCCATTTTTCACCGGGCTGGTGCATCAGCGGCAGTTTGCCCAGCCGGGTCATCGCATCTAATAATTTATCGTCCTGTACACCGATACCGGCGGTAAGATTACTTTTTGCATAGATGGCATTGGCTTCTTTGGAACCGATTTGCGCATAGCCCAAGCCGGATGTATGCGTTAACAACTGCCGGATCGTGATATCCATTTTCGCCGGCACGGTTGTATACGTCGTATCGGCAGGATTGAATTTATCCAGCACCTGTTGTTTCCTGAAAGCGGGGATATATTTGGAAACAGGATCGTCTAATAATAGTTTCCCCTCCTCAAACAATATCATAATGGCCACACTGGTAATGGCCTTGGTTTGCGAAGCAATGCGGAAGATATGTTCTTTCTGCATGGGCGACTTTGTATCCAGGTCATTATAACCAACTGCTTTGTAATAAGCGATCTTACCATTCCGGATGATCAGCGCAGCGCCACCATTCATCCAGCCTTTGTTCACCCATTCATTCATTTCCCGGTCCAGCCGTTTCAGCCGTTCAGAGGAGAAACCTGCCGCTTCAGGTTTGGGAACAGAAACGATCTGCTGGGCAACAGCAATAGAAAATTGAAGTATAACAACCAGGAGAAGGAAAGCATATTTACGCATACAGGAAGTTTAAGTGCTTTAAAGTTACTGGTCATAATCAATACCCGCAAAAAAAGCAACCCGGGGGTTGCTTCTATGATCGTTTTCAGGGGAATCATCAGTTCTTTTTACAAGTGAATTTTACCCAGAGCTTGTGCGTATCATCTGCCCGGGCAAAATTGCTGAACGGGATTACAAGGTTCAGCAAATTCATGTTTTGATTCGTGTTTGCCAGATCGGTAATGGCTTCAATGGTTTCGGTGCGGCTTGCCCTGTAATCAAGGATATAAGTGCTTCGTTGCTCTTCACTCATTTTTAAAGCATCATAGGAAGACAGATCACTGTCCTTGTGACGGGTTCCGATAAAGGTTTTAACAACCAGCATCAGCTTTTTCTCTTTTAAAAGAATTTCCGGGATATTATAAGTTACTTTTCCCATTTGGCTGTTGGCCGATGCATTGCGGTCATCCTGGTAATAGCTTAACCCGGCAGTAGGTGGTCCCTGGAAATTGGTCTGGTTGTACACCAGCTCCGACATATTATTATACGAACGCAGCCTTGTTTTCATCTCATTGTTTTCATCCAGCTCCCAGAGTTCGGTGCTGACCTGCCCGAATACCCTTCTGCAATCGCCATTATCTATCCGGTTACGGGTAGCTTCAGCAACAGCGATATAATTCAGTACCACATCAAATAATACTTTTTTACCAGTTGCAGTAGAGTTGTTGGTGCCAACCGTTTCAAACTGCCATTCGATATCGGGTTGCCCCTGGTCAGACCATTGTATAAGTTTTGTGTTATTGTTGACGCCGCCGCCTTCCGCCGCTGCAAGAAGCCCTGAGTTTTTATTTTTCAATTTATAACCCGTGGCTGTTTTTTCAAGCTTCCAATACAGGTCCTCATTGTTGATGGGTGTTACATTCATGGGCCTGGGCACCATTTCGTTTTTCTGGCAAAGAAACCCGTATTGTTCTTTGCTCCGGTTGAGTACACCCAGGAACTTATTCGTTGCAAGATTTTGAAACTTAAAATAGCCACCCGCTACTGCAACCGCTTTCCATTTCATACGGGCATCCTCACCAAGGGTATATAGTACAATCTGCGTGTTCACTTCCTGCCCCCCTGCGGCTACGGCTGTAGGTTTGGCATATTTACCACTCTTTACATTTTTGATCCGTACGATCTCGCCGTCTTTCAACTGGGCCTGGACGGCTATTGCTGAAAAAAGGAGCAACAAAAAACTGCTGATAGAAATATCGATTCGTTTCATAGCTGACAAGTTTAAATTTGAATTATAAAAGTAGCTATTGCCGGTAAACCCTGCAATTACACATTTGTGTAATGATCAACTGAACGGGTATAGTTTACAATTGATTTTTAACAGTGGTGTAAAGGGCAGCTTACAGTGTTTTATTAAACAATGCCTTACCAGCTCTTATGCCGAGGTGTTTTTCGTTTTCAACGGTAAGAACACCGTTTACGATGACAAAGTGAAAACCTGCAGAATAGGCATGCGGTTTTTCAAAGGTGGAAACATCCCGTACTTCTTTCTCATCGAAAATAACAATATCTGCAGCCATACCTTCTTTCAGCAAGCCGCGGTCTTTGAGTTGAAATTTTTGTGCCGGTAAGGAGGTCATCCGGCGGATGGCTTCTTCTAAAGAGATCACTTTTTCTTCCCGTACATATTTTGCCAACACCCTTGCATTCGTACCATATCCTCTCGGGTGTGGCATACCGGCATTCAGTACCCGGATAGTGGCATCACTGGCAAACATATTAAAGGGATATTGCAGGATGCGTTTTACATCTTCTTCCCCCATGCCATGGAAAACGGCACTGGCACCGCCATTCATCATGATATCCATCACGGTGGCTGCTTCCAGCTTCGCTTTATGCTTCCTTCCTTTCAGCAGGTTGATCTGTTCAATACTTTTACCATTATAAGTTGTGTCAGGTCCGTAGAATGCAACCACGGCATAACTGAGATGCTTTAGCTTTCTCTTTTTCAGTCTTGCTAAAATATGGTTGGTGACCTGTTTTCTTATGTCGGGCCGTTGTAATCTTGCTTTGATGGAATCCTGCCCATCAGCCAGCACTTCATCCGGTAATAGTGTACTGATTGAAGTACTGCTGGCCGTATAGGGATACTGATCAATGGTTACTTCCAGTCCTTCTTCTCTTGCTTTTTTGATCATCGCCACGGTTTCCTTACTTCTGCCCCAGTTGTGCTGGCCGCTTAGTTTGAAATGCGAGATCTCTACCGGTATATTCGCTTCTCTCCCGATCGTAAGGGCTTCTTCGATAGCATAGGTCACACTATCCCCTTCATCCCGCATATGGGTGGCGTACACCCCATCATATTTAGCAGCCACTTTAGCGAGTGCAACGATCTCCGGCGTTTTGGTATAGGTACCGGGTATATAAATCAGGCCGGTGGATAAACCAACAGCTCCATCCTTCATCGCTTTGTCCACCAGTGCCTCCATTTGTTGTAATTCATCCGCACGGGCATCCCGGTTGGCACGGCCCATCACTGCTTTCCGGATATCATTGTGGCCGACAAGGCTGGCTACATTGATGGATAATTGTAAAGAATCGATCCAGTGCAGGTATTTGCCAATATCCACGTTGGAAGAACCACAGTTACCGGTAATGCAGGTGGTCACACCATCTAAGATAAAGTTGGTGGCATTCGGTTCTTTGCTCTCATCTCCTTCCAGGTGGGTATGCACATCAATAAAACCCGGGGCTACGATCAGCCCTTTGGCATCAATGGTTTTTTTAGAAGATAGGTTAACGTCTCTTCCAATCTTCAGGATCTTACCATCCTTTACAGCCATATTTCCATAATACCAGCTGTTACCGGTACCGTCAATGATCTTACCGTTTTTGATCAATAGATCACAATCCTGTGCCAGTGCGGCCGATGGAAAAAAAAGGAGAAAGAAAATCCATTTCATTGCATCAAGTTACAAAATGAAGCCGAACAAATTTGTTATGAAGAAGATATTCTTTTCTTTCTCTTTTAGAATCCTCAGCCATTGATAACTATTGAGAAGAAATAACCAGGCGGATCATTTAATAATATGTTTATTTAAGATACGTCCTTTAAAAATCCTTCTTGGTAATTTAATTATAACGATTTTGATTAGTATTGTTCCTGCTCGCCTGGGTGATAGCTTCTTTCTGCATATTTCAATACGTCTTCTTTATAAAAGAGAACATCTTTAAACTGACCTTTGGTGTACATTTCCAGTTGATCAGTAAAGTGTTTAGATGAGGGGTTGCCGCTATTCCCACCTGCCAGCAATGATTTTGCTTTTATTTTTTTGCCAAACTCTACAGCGCAGATAAAACTATTACCGCTTACCCCATACCTTTTATTGGTAGCAGAATAATACCTGCTGTTATAAGAAGGTAACTGACCCCACGATGCTGAAGCAAAACCAACAGGATAGCTGCGTTGGTCGTCTTTGTATTTTTGTATAATATCGCTTGAAATACGTTGGTAGCGGTTAATCTCTCCCCAGGCAACATCCCATTTGCCAAACTTTGTTTTTAATTCTTTTACAACAGCCAGCAATGGTGGCAGCAACTCTTTAGCCGTGGCTGTGGCAGCAAATTTTTTGGTTAACGTAACCTGGTCGTCCCATCCTTCATCAATATAGATACGCTGAATAGAAGCTGTTAACTTTTGTGCCCACTCAACAGCCAGTGTAGTAGCTACTGAATTTTCTCCTGAATAATAATCCCATTTTTTCAAAACCCGGATGGGTTCGAACAACGGGTGGTATAAGGAATCGGTAGCAGTTATATTTTTTTCAAATGACGAAACTAAAGCAGGAATTAAAACTTCCATAGCGGAAAGTTTTTGGTCGTAACCGGCAGCAATTGTTTTTTCAATAGTAAATTGGTTTTCGTTGCTTAATACCCTTGCAGCATTTACTCCCCTGAAGTTTTCTCCATCAGGGGCCATATAGGCCGGATAGTTTTCTTTTTTCGGGCTGCTGCTGCCGGAAACAGTAAAGGGGGTGGAGTTGCAATTTTGTATCCAGCCGGTTGCAGGATTATATACATGCACTATTTCATCCAAAGTGTGCAGACCTTTCCACTCAGTGGCAGCTGTAGTGCCATCTACCGGGTTGCTCCAATTCAGGTTTTTATCCCTGCGGGGAACATAATCGCCATGCCAGTAAGCAATGTTCCCTTTATTGTCGGCAAACACGGTGTTGTTGGAGGTGTTGGCATATAAGGACATATTCTTTTTATAATCTTCCAGGCCTTTTGCCTTGGTTCGTTGAAAGCTCTGTATTAAACTTTTTAAAGCCCGGTTATATCCCTTCACACTAATCCATTGGCCATTACGATTGGCCATAACAGGGCCATGATGGGTGTAGTAAGCGGTAATTACTTTTGTTTTTATTTCATCACCCTCTTTATAGCGAAGTTTAATCAATTTTTGCTTTACCGGCTTTAATTGCTTTTCATACTCATAAAAAATCCTGTTCTCCTTTTTCACTATTTTTTCTTTGTACATATCGGCCACATCTACATTGCTGCTGGTGTGCATCCAGCCGCAATACTCATTAAATCCCTGGTAAACGAATAGCTGTCCCCAGGTAACAGCTCCATATACATTCAGGCCCTCATTACTTACTACATGCACTTCCGGGCGAAAGTAAAATGTAACATGCGGGTTAATGTATAGAATTGCATTCCCTGATACTGTTTTTGAAGGTGCAATGGCAAAACCATTGGAGCCGGTTACCTGTTCTTCAAAAAAATCCTTTGCTTTTGTAACGGATGGTGCTGCATCTCCAAGATAAAATTTTTTTACATCATCCTCTGTTACATCACCCGTGCTGATGGCACCAATGCTGCCATCCGTCCATAGTAAGGGATACCAGGGTTTGAAACGGGTAAGCAAGGCTGGTTTTATTGCCGGGTGTTTGTAGAGATAATAATTAATGCCATCAGCATAGGCATTCAGTAATTGTTGTAGCCACAACGGACTTTTTTTATAATCGGCCACTGCTTCTGCAGAATCTATTATGAGTTTAATGTATAAATCATCCTGCAATGAACTTTCTCCTTTTATCTCACTCATCCTTCCCAGTTTTTCAATATAATTCATCTCCACCCGCTTAAAATCATCTTCGCACTGTGCATACAATAAACCAAATACTGCATCGGCATCTGTTTTGCCATAGATATGAGGAATGCCCCAGTTGTCCCGGATAATAGTTACCCGCTTAGCCTGTTTTTCCCAGCGGGTTATTTCTGCTGTTGAAAAATGCTGAGCAATTAATTGTACAGGAAGCAGGAGGAACAACAATAGTTTTTTCATTTGCAGGAAGGATTATTTTTTTAAATAGTAAGAAGCCAGTGCTTTTGTAATAGCAACAGGATTGGCTTCATCGGTATTCGTGATTATAATAATTGACAAACCATCATTTATAAAACGGGTATAATATGACCGGAAACCAATATTAGCTCCGCCATGCCCAACAAATTTGTGGCCATCAAATTCATCTATCATCCATCCAAAACCATAATAGGATTTTGATTTTTCATCGTTTGAAGTTTTAATAAATGGTTCCCAAAGCATTTCCCAGCTCTCTTTTTTGAGAATTATTTTCTTTTCGGCAAGCACCCTGTCCCATTTTATCATGTCGGTACTGGTGGAATAGAAACCACCGCTGGGCCGGATGGCAAACATAGCCGTTGCGTTCAGCAAGGTATCCCCTTTGTGCATATAACCACTGGCCCTGTTGGGGATGATGGGATAGAAATCGGTCATGCGGCTATTACTCATTCCTGCCGGTACAAATAATTTTTCTTCAATGTATTTACCCCAATGCTGGCCGCTTACCTGGGTAATAATTTGTGCCAGCATATAATACCCAAGATTGCAGTACTGATATTTTTCACCTGTTTTAAAATCTAATGGTAAGGAATAAGCAGCCTTAATAAGATCAAGGTCGCTGGTCATTTTAAAATTATCATAGGCCGGGCTTTCTCTTTTTAATCCTGATGTGTGCGACATTAAATGTTTTACCAGTATGGGCCGCCATGTTTCCGGTGCATCCGGAAAAAAGCGATGAACAGAATCAGTAATGGAGAGTTTGCCTTCTTCCTGCAATTTTAAAATGGCCGTGGTAAAAAATTGCTTGCTGACAGAGCCGAGCCGAATAACTGTTTCACTGCTGACTGGTACATTGAGCTCAATATTCGCAAGCCCATAACCCTTGTTTACTACTGGTTGCCCTTTTTTAACTACAGCCAGCGAAAGACCCACGATCTTTTGCTGCTTCATCAGGTTTTGTACAATAATATCGGTGCTGTCTGTTTGTGCAAACAGCAGGGAAGGAAAGAGAAGGAGTAGCAGCAGTTGTTTCATACGATTTTTATTTTTTAATGTAACGGTAAAGAAAGGCACAGGCAAACCCAACGGCAACATAAATAATAAAACGCAGTAGCCGGCCTTTCCAATTTGTGCTATCGCCAAACATGAGATAAATCCTTTTTACAAGTTAGTTATTTCTTCTCCAGTTCCTCAATCGTTTTCTTCGCTGCCGCCAGGCGGATAGCTTTATTCTTCTCCACTAATTTATGGGTAGCCCATTTCTCCAATTTATGATGTAATGGAACCAGCAATGCTGCAATACAAACCAATGCCAGTAACATCAGTACCGGGGAGTGATGGGTGATGCGTTCTAAAAAAGGATGAAGTAAAAGATTGAGAAATTCAAAAACTAATAATAGAGCAACCACGCCTAAGAACTGAATCAGTTTTGTATTGGTAATATGGCGGCGGCTGAGAGCTAAAAACAGAATAATGAAGGTGAGGATGCCTAGTGCTAGTAAAGCATATTGGATATTTTGCTTTCGTCGTTGTTCTTCTTTTACTTTTTCTGCCGCAGCTTCCTGTTGCCGTAAATCTTCTTCAAAGGTCATCAACAAAATTTGCTGGTTGGTTTTGTTGCTGGTTAACGAATCGCTGGCTGTTTTTATAAGCTTTGCATATTTTAATGTGCTGTCACAATTTGTTTTTTCATAAGTATCCGCAAGTAATTTTGCCGGTTTACTGCTCAGGTAAAAGAAGGGTGTATTGTTTACCGTTTCAATCGCTTTTCTTGCATAAAATGCACAGGAATCTGTTTGATTATTCCGCTGAAAATGCTCTGCCAGGGCTGTGCATGTCAGATTGCGGTATCTTATATTATTGGCACCGTCACTTCGGTTGAGAGCCATATTAAAATAGCCCATAGCCAGCGGGGTATTGCCCAATTTACTATGTACGCCACCGAGGTTTATAAATACATAAGGATTATTGGAAACTATTTTTAGCCGGGTAAAAATTTCATAAGCTCTTTGTGAATACATCAACGAGGAATCAAGGTTATTGGTGGCAAGATATACGGCACCCAGGTTTGAAGGAGCCCAGGCTTTCATTTTTTCATTGTGCCCTTTATCAGCATGTGCTGTGGATGACAGGTAAATGCTGGCAGCCTTATCGTATTCCTCCCTGTCCCTGTAAATATGTGCTGTTTGATTTTCTGCGGAAGCCAATAAAGACAGATTATTGGTTGTTTCTGCGATAGCAATGGCTTTATGATGATAATCAAGGGCTTTAATAGGATTGCCCAGCAGCCGGTAACCCTGCCCCAAAAATGAATAGGCCATTGTCTGTCCAATGTTATCATTTTCTCTTTGTGCCTGGTTTAATATTTTTAACCCGGTCTCAATGCACCACTTCGGGTCATTGTTAATTTCTGTACCCACCATGCTTATGAACAAATCAAATCTTTTGTTTTCGTCTTTTTCCACAGCCACTTTTTGAAGTATGGAATCTACGTTTGCTTTTTGAGCAAAAACTAATTGCACACTTGTAACAAAACAAAAAAGGATTATTATTTTTTTCATCAGTCAATTAAAATGTTTTTTCTAACTTCTTTTAATAAGTGTTGAATGCAGATGATTTACTTTCCATTGTTTTCTTTCTCTCACCAAAGCTACTGTTTCCAGCCATTGTACCGTTGACTGTTTTCCATCCTTTATTATTACTGACTGCAAACGATACGTAACCCATGCCGTGTTTTTGTCTGTAATAGTGTTGATGAATTCAAAGCTATTGGTACGTTTAAAATCGGCTGACTGGTTTAATGTGATTGCCTTCTGGATAAGTGTATCTATATTCCATATCTGCCCATATTCGTATAAGGTAATATCGGTTGTGCTATAATTTTTCAGGCTGATTGAATCCCGGTTGGATAAAGCATTAAAGAAATTGATAACCGTTTGCTGTACGGCTTGTTGATTTGTTGCTGCTGGTTGAGCCTGTAACAGGGTAATGCAAAAAATTGCAGGCAGAAGTAATATTTTTTTTCTCATGATTTACTTTTTAAACTTTCCAAACACTGCCTGTCCCGGAAAAACAGTACTCACTGTTTTCCCATTCTTCAACACAAGTGTTCCATTCACTAATACATATTCTATACCTGCCGAAAATTCTAATCCTTTTTCAAATGTTGCTTTATCAATGATTGTGTTGGGATTAAAGATGGTAATATCAGCATCGGCTCCCACTTGTATTCTTCCTTTGAAACGCATGGACGGAGCAATATTTTCCAAACGCTTTGCAGGCAGCAGTGTCATTTTTTCAATAGCAGTATTCAAGTCAATGACTTTGTCTTCTCTTACATATTTGCCCAGCACCCGGGAGAAAGTTCCGGCCGTTCTGGGATGTGCCAACTTCGCATACTGCATTCCGTCTGATGCAATCATTACTCCCGGAGCAGCAATGCCCGTTTTAATCCATTCAGGCTTCATCACATGCAAAATCACTACGCCACCGGTTTTGCGGTATGCTTCAAAAGTTTCTTTGGTTAACCGTTCGCCGGTAGCCACCCATTGTAAGTCGCCATAACTAATGCCAAGCCGTTGCTGCCATCCTTCATCAAACATGGCACTTTGCAGCCCGGTGGAACCGGCGGTATAGGGGTATAGTTCGGTAGTGATATCAAAGCCTTTGTTTTTTGCTGCAGCTACCATATCTACTGAAAGCTGAATATTGCCCAGCGACATACTGTTGATATGAACGATGTGCAGCGGTGCATGGGTAAGTACAGCATCCGTTATCACTTCCTGTATAGAAATAATATCGGGGTTTCTTACATGGGTAAATACGAGGGCATTCATTTCCCCCGCTAATTCAAAAACCCGGTACAGTTCGTTCGGGTTTGATTTAGGCAGGTAGCCGATAGGTGCGCCAATACCGATACCGCCTTCTGCCAGTGAAATTTTAATGTTGTTTAATGTTTGTGTGAGTTGTTCAGCAGTTAACACTTCATCTTTGGCAGGCAGGATGGTATTTGTCAGTTCAGCAATCGTTGTTTCACCGGTGCTGCTTGCCTTGTAAAATTTTATGGCTTCTTCTTTGAATTTATCAATCGTTTTAAACCGTTCGTAAGGCCAGCAAACACTGGCACCGTAATTAATGAGTGCCTTTGATTGCCGGCTTGCATACCATTCCTTCAGGTTTTCAATTCCCCATTCTAACTCCAGGGCAGTAGTAACACCATCATGCAATTGATACTCCTGTTCCACATTGCTGCGGCCATGTATATGCAGATCAATAAAGCCGGGGGCTACCACCAGGCCACTTACATTAATGGTTTGTTTTCCTTTTAGGGGTGCTGAAGAAATTTGGGCAATGCGGTTGTTGAGGATGCCTACGTTTCTTACCGCATCTAATTTTGTCTCGGGGTCAATTACCCGGCCGCCGGATAATACAATATCATATTCAATCGATGATTGTGCTGTTGCATAGAAGCAAAACAATATTGACGGCAGCGCAATAAGTGCTTTTAAAAAACGGGTCATCATAACCAGGCTATTTTAAAAATTAATAATCCTATTTCTTACAAATAACTCAACCACCATTTTTCCTTGTGATGGGTTTTATACCTGTCATATTTTTTGCATACAGGGTATAGTATCAGTACAACAGCTATCCAAACAAGGTATACCACGGGCAGGCTATTCCCTTCACCCGGAGCTACATACATAAATGGAAATTGCTGCCCCACTCTTTTTGCTTCGGCAAAGGAATGCCCTCTAGAAAAAAAGAAAATAGCAGCGATAAGGTGTATTAAATAAATATGAAGGATATAGTAAAAGAATGCTGTGCGGCCAAAGACGATCATTATACCAGTAAACTTATTTTTAATTTTTTCTATAAATGCCAGCAGCAGCAATGCCGGGCCAATAGTGGCACAGAGATATAATAAGGATGGGGGGTACTTGGTCACTTTTATAAAGGAAAAGAAAGTATAGAGACTGTTTTTTTGATCAGTCCAATCCCCGGGGTCGCCATACATATTGCTGAAACGAAGAATGATAAAGAAAAGAATTAAACCTATCCCGGTGCGTAGCAATATTTTTCTTCGCTGCTGTTCGGTGTAAGATGATGTAAAGAAAACGCCTGCACAATAACCCAGCATCATCAGCCCCGTCCATGCTACAAAGGGATAGACCAGCATGGCAACATGATTATCTGCAATCGGGTAAACAGCAAATACACCGTGATGTAAAAAATCCCACATAAAAGAAGGTTGAAAACCCGGCCTGGACTCTGGTATGTCAAGCAGGTTGTGGCCTGCAACAATGATGACACCCAGCAACAAAATCATTTTGTAAGGAAGTTTTACCAGCATCAGCAATCCGAGGATAAACATGCTGATACCAATGGCCCAGATAACCTGGAAGGGAATAATGTTGAAGTTAGTATTGAATGTCCAGGCAAATGCAATAATGGTCCACTCAGCAATGATCAGCCAGAAACCCCGCTTGAGTAAAAAGATGCCGAGTTCTTTTTTAGTTTTTCGTAAACTCTGCAAATAAATAGAAGTGCCGGATAGGAAGACAAAAACAGGAGCACAAAAATGGGTGATCCACCGGGTGAAATATAATGCCGGTGTCGTCGTTGCTAAATTCAAGGGGTCATCCGTATTGGCGGTGATGTGAAAGTAGTCACGAACATGATCCAACGCCATAATGACCATAACAATGCCCCGGACTATGTCAATGGATTCAATTCGTTTTTGGTTGGTTAGGTTTGGTTGCATGGTTATTATTTTAGAAGGCTCTTATTAAGTTATTACAAATAACTCAACCACCACTTTTCCTTATGATTGGTTTTATACCTGTCGTACCACTTACACAAGGGGTACAATCCGATAACAACAGCAAGCCAAACAACATACACTACCCATAGATCATAACCTTCGCCGGGAATAATGAACTTAAAGGGAAGCCCCGGCACTCCTTTCATTCCTTCGGCTACGCTATGCCCTCTTGATAAATAGAACAAGGCAGAAATAATATGTAATAAATAAAAATGGATGACATAATAAAAGAGCGGCACCCTTCCATACACCGAAATGATCTTTGCTAACCGGCCACTTGTATTTTTTACCAACGCTAAAAAAATAAGAGCACAACCAATGGTGGCACACATGAACAGAAGCGATGGAGGATACTTCTGTACATTCATAAAGGAAAGAAAAGTACGAAAACCGGTTTTTTGCTGGCTCCAATGAAGAGGGTCGCCATAAATATCAATTGACCTGAGTGCCACAAATACTACCAGTGAGCCAATTCCCAGCAATAGCAATATTTTATTTCTTCGTTCTGTTGTTGTATCACTGAATAATTTGCCGCAGCAATAACCAAGTATCATCAACCCCGTCCAGGGTAGAAAAGGATAAAAGACACCTAATGTAAAATTGCTGCTTAACTGAGTGAATGTGGGCCGGTGTAAAAAGCTCCACCATAAGGGAACAACCCCGTTCCGATTAGCTTCGGCAAAATCCAGGCTATTATGTCCCAGTACAATTATTAATCCTAGCAGGAGCAATACCCGAAAAGGAAACCAGATAAACAATCCGAGTAGTACCATGCTGATACCGATAGCCCAAATAGTTGCCAGCATAACAACACTAAAATGTATATCTCCCAGCATTCCTGTCATTACGGTAACTTCTAAAAAGATCAGCCAGAGGCCACGGGTAATTAAAAAACGGCTTAATTCTTTTGTTGTTTTTTTCCTGCTTTGCAACCAGGCAGAAAGGCCCGACAGAAATACAAAGGTGGGAGCACAGAAATGAGTGATCCACCTCGTGAAGTATAAAATGGGAGTGGTGGTTTCGGGATTCAGCGGATCACCGGTGAATGCGTCGCTGTGAAAAAAGTCACGGGTATGATCAAGGGCCATGATGATCATGACTAATCCACGAAGCAGGTCAATGGATTCAATTCGTCTGGGACGAAGGTTGAGTGATTCATTCATGTCCGTGTGATTTTATTTCAGGTGATATTCTTTTTGTAAAAAGGCAATAATTACGGTTGCCTTTTTATGTAGTTGTGTGAGCCTTGTATAAAGAATTCTGTTGCTCCCTTTTAATTGATGAATGCGATAAGCTAAATCCTGGTGCAACGAGGCATCATATGAACGCAAGGGCGGATTACCAACAGGTTTATGGATGATGTTGTCATCGTCCAGCATTTTATCAAAAATATAAGGGTTAAAAATGAGTGACATTAAAGGGTCAACATCCCTTCGTTCTTGTCCTTCGTCTGCTATATTGGTAAGAATTGTTTCAACCAGTTTCTGGTAACTGATGATGCTGTCTGCTGCCTGCTCACTCCTTATAAGCCTCAATGCTCCTGAATTTTTTAATTGGGTAATGGTTCTGTCGCTTGTTTGAAAACGTTTTGTTCTGATAAGAAGCCTTCCTAAAAGATAAAAATCACTTTCATTACCTTTTATGGTTTGTGTTTCTAAAAAATTCATCATAGAATCCAATTGCTCTTTTCTTGTTTCCTGGTAAACAAGATTTGTGCTGATGGAAGCCGTATCCATTTTCAAATCTTCGATATAAGATTTAATGAACTGCTTCTCCCGGTCTTTTTCTATTTTATGTTCTAACTGGTACTCTGCCAAAAATCCGCAGAACACAGCGAGGAAGAGCATGAGGAACTCCCAGAAATAATGGGTCCATTTTTTTCGGGCAGTATGGGTGTGTGCATGTACCTCCATAAAATATTATTTGAGATGATATTCTTTTTTTATAAAACCAATAAGCTCTGCCGAAAAATTATGATTAGTTGTAAGCATTCTATGATAATTTCGGACAAAACCTCTCCATTGTGAAGCCAGGTTTGCATATTTAACAAGTTGCTGGTATTCTTTCGTTAGTAATGGGGGAGCAACAGGTTGATTTAAAAATTCCTGCTCGTTGGTGAAATTTCTGTTACTGGCACTATCAGGATAGCTATACCATTCATTAAATATTTCGGCTTCATAGAGCTTGTGGAATTGATAATGGTAATAAACCAGTCCCATCTGCTTTTCAGCTTCGCTAATCTTGTTATCAAGCTTGTTAAGACTGTCCACCACATTTCTTTTTCTGATAAGCCGCATATTGCCGGCATTTTTCAATTGAGACAAGGTGTTTCTGCTAAAATTCATTTCTCTCACATTTTGAAGGTACTTTCTCTTATAGTAATAGAGCAACCTGGTATCAATGTTTGTTAAATCATGCGTATTGATATACCTAACCAGGCTATCAATACCATGAACCCGTACTGAATCTTTCAAAACATAATTTATTTTTGCTGTATCAGCTTCCAGTTCTTTAATCATTGAAATGATATATTGTTTTTCCCTGTCTTTTTCAATCTTATGTTCTAACTGGTACTCTGCCAAAAATCCGCAGAACACAGCGAGGAATAACATCAGAAACTCCCAGAAATAGTGGGTCCATTTTTTTCTTGCCGTGTGTGAGTGGTGGTGTACTTCCATAATTAGATTATTGTAGATGGTATTCCTTTTTTAAAGTAGCTATCAGCCCGATGGCTTCTTTTTCCATTTCTTCCAGGCGGACTACATACATCTGTAAAACGCCTTTGAACATGATCGATTTGTTGGAGAGCTCCAATAACTTTGCCTGATCCGGATTCATAAGTTTGGCAGCATCGTACCTTAAGGAAGAGTCTCTGTGTTGTTTATGAAGCTCTGCAAAACTCAAGAGTTTAGCAGCGGCTTGTGTAGTTTGTGTCAGGTATTCTTCATAATACCCTTGCTGGTTGAGAACTTTTTTGCCCCTGCTGTCGTATGCATTTATACAGGCGGCGGCTTTCTTATTCCTGATAAGCCGCATGCCACCGGAATTCTTTAACTGGAATAGCGTTCGGTCAGTTGGATAAACGAGGTCGGGACGGTACACGAAATTTCTATGGAATCTATAGATACTGGAGTTTTCTATTTGTGTGCCTTTGTAATCCATGCAGGCAAGGGCCTGGCTGTCTGCATAAGCGATCCGGTACAGGTTTTCGGGAATGATCTCATGTATCATCGCCGTATCAGTAGCAGCATCTTCTATCATGGAAATAATAAATTCCTTTTCCCTGTGCCGTTCAATGGTTTGCTCCAGTTGATACTCTGCTAAAAAACCGCAGAACACTGCCAGGAATAACATGAGAAACTCCCAGAAATAATGTGTCCATTTTTTACGGGCGGTGTGGGCATGATGATGTACTTCCATAGCAATTTGATTGGGTTCTCCAGGATGGCCTGCAGCTGCCGGGCTGACCGGTGGAGCCGGCACTACAACTGGCGCTGTAGTTTCCTGCTGTTTTTTATTTGTTTTTTTCCTTTTATCCTTCTTGCTCATCTTTTCTTTTTTTCATCGGCTGCCACTTTTTATACGTAGCACTTCGCCAGAGCCATTCCACAAGGCCATAATTAAAATACTTTAGCCAGGCAGTACTCAGGACAACCTGGATGACAAAAACCAGGACCCCCAGCAGCGTATAGTAAACCGGTCCCACTTGTCCCATATAGCCCAACCCGGCCCCAAGGAAAATAAAATTGCCGATCAGTGAGTGCATGATATAATTGCTGAAAGCCATCTTACCCACTGGTGCCAGTACCAGTAATAGTTTTTTACCCACAACGGTCTGAAAGCTTACCATGAACAAGCCCACATACGCAAGGGCCAGCGGCACCACACCCAGGGCATAGAAAATAGTCTGGTAAAGTCCTTTTATTCCCAGGTTCCAGTAATCGCCCATATAATAGGTCATGTAGCGGGCCAGGTAAAAATTGGCCGGCAAACCAAGCAGCAAGCCTGCTGCAATGATGATGTAAACCGTTTTTTTATGCTGCTCTATGTTTTTATAAAAACCGGACCGTCCCAGCACATAACCGATCAGGAACATGCCCAGTACCTTCGGCACCCGGCTCACAAACATTAAATAACCATACCGGTAAAAGAAACCGGAAACATTGCCTTTCAGGACCTCCCACCAGCCGGCCGTTTTGACCATCGCAAAATAATCTGCCTCTGATTGTATGCCCAGCAGTCGGGTATCTAATCGTTGCCCGGTGGTATAGAAAAAACTGGCCGGTTCATTCAGCCATAGCCAGTGTGATTTGGCAGCATACAACAGGATGGGAGAAAGTATCAGCACCGCTCCTGTTACCAGTAGTGTTCTGTTAGAAAATCTTCGCAGGGGCAACAGGATAAAACCCAGCACCGCATAAAAGAAAACGATATCGCCGGACCAGATCAGCAAATGAACAGCACCCAGCAAAAGCATAAAGAGCAAACGCCTGAGTACAACAGGTGTGGCATTACTGCCTCTTTCTTCTGCTCTTTTAAATTGCAGGGCAATACCCCATCCAAAAAGTAAGCTGAAGATGGAATAAAATTTTCCTTCAATGAACATATGGTGCAGGAAGCCCATTTTGTGATCAAACCCGGGCAGCAGGTAAGGCCCGGTGGCATTTGCTTCTTCCCGGTAGCCGCTGAACCCATTGAGGTTGGCGATAAAGATGCCGAGGATAGCGAATCCCCGCAGGGCGTCCATCAGGTTGATCCGTTCAGTTGCCCGGACGGGAGCTAAAGCTTGCATGTCGTTGGTTTTGGTGGTAAAGGGGATGGCCCGGATGGGAACGGAAGGCTTCTAAATATAGTGATACTGAGGCGGCGGAGCAAAAAACCCGGCCAAAAATCATGAAGATTGGTGAGTAAAGTCACCGCAGGCAGCAATAGGGACTGTTAGTTTTACAACATGATGAGCAAATGGAAGAGAAGAATCCTGGTTGCTGTAACCTGTGTAGCGATGCTGACCGGGTGGGTGTCGGTGGTGAAATGGTTAGATAAACGATAAACCAAACATATGAAACAAAACATGGGCGGTGCGGACCGCATTATCCGCATTTTACTGGCTGCTGTTTTAGCCTATCTCTATTTCAGTGGTACGGTAACCGGCACGCTGGGATTAGTATTAGTGGTATTAGGCGGGGTGTTCCTGCTGACCAGCCTGGTGGGTTTCTGCCCCCTGTACACATTAATCGGATTGAATACCTGTCCCCGGAAAGAGGGGCCTAAATAAGAACTTATTCTGCCATCTCTATGGCAGATGTCGTTGGTTGGTGATAAAACAAAAGCGGGACTATAGTCATAGCCCCGCTTTCTTGTTGTGGGTCGTTACTATCGGGGAACAATAGCTATAATTAAAAGGCCTGTAATTTCTTTACCACCTCTTTATGTTGCCGCAGCATTTTCAGTCCTTCCCGCCACCGCATATGCGGGATACCCCGCTGGTGGTTTTTCATACTGATCTCCCATAACAACCGGTAATGACGGAGTATTTCTTTCCAGGCAAAAAAGATGGAATGGGCAGGATCATAAATATGGGTGGGTTCACTGCCCGCACCATTCAGTTCGATGATGCAAAAATTCTTGCCCTGCTTTAGTTCTTCGAGTGTATTATATTTTAGATCAAGGCGGCCATAATAAAATTCGGGTACCTGCCTGCACAGCTGATCAATGAATGTTACGAGCTGTACATCGGCATGGGCAGAACTGTCGGTAAACTTAGCTCCTCTTGCATGATTGCCATAAGGCACAAGATATTTGATCTCTCCACGGACGGGTATCTCCCCAAGATCCCTTCCATATATTTTCCGCAGTGCCGGGATCTGAAACTGGTAGCGGGGATCTTTATGGAGTAATTCTTCCATCGAACTATTTCCATCGCCGGTGATGCTCAGTAATTCTTTGTGTACAATTCCGGAGATGCAACCGCTGGGTTCCCCCGGCAGCCGGTAATAAAAAACACCCATTTCATTCGGTAAACTGATATACTCTTGAATCAAAAAATCCAGTTGAATCTTTCTTAAATAAGTGTCGAGGTCTTCCTCCTGTTCCAGCCTCGAAACAGCCAGTCCTTTCATACCAATATCCGGTTTGGCGATACAGGGAAAACCAATACCGGCTTCTTTCATTTTTTCCAGGATATAGCTGCTGTCGCTGTGCCGCGGAAATAATAATGTTTTTGGAATAGCATACGCCGGGATGCTGTCATAGATCTCTTTTTTTGACTCGAGCAAAAAACCTGCATTGGTAATGCGGGGGTTGGCAGGTAAAAAGAAGAACCAGGTTTTTGCTTTAGCTGCATAATAGAGCCAGGCAAAATACATGGGAAAGTACACAATACCAAAGGGCCAGTATTCCCAATGGGTCAGCTTATGCAGCAAGAGTTTAAACTTACTCACTAATCGTTATTCTTTTTTGTAGTGGAATGATCTGTTCCTGTTGCTGCAGACTGATCAGGTCCTGGTGTATTAAAATCAGTTGATCTTCCTGCACAACAGCTTGTGTTATACTTTGGGTTTCTATGCCGTTACTCCGGTTGATGATAAACCCGTTTTGATCATCACCATGATTATCACTGTGAAAATGACGGATAAGCGCTGCATCTGGCAGGGAATGTGTTGCTGTAAAGTTCCGGAAGAGCTCCTCTCGTTTGTTCATTGCTGCTGCATCATACAACGTGGCAGAGGACCAGATATAGTTTTTATCCAATGGTAACTGCTTGCTGAATTTCCGGTTGCTGTCCCAGCGAAATTCAAATAACTGGTCATTGCTGAACAAAATGATTGTAAAAGGTTCGATGCCGGTAAGATCATATTGTTCAAAGAATTCCCGGGCGGATTCTTCGGCAACCATCTCCAGCAATAGCAATCCCCGGCTTTTCCGGTACGGATAGACCGGGATATGTTTTTCAAAAGCACCGTTGAGTAAAATACCAATAGTACCAGTTTGCGTAACGGCAAACCAGGTGCCGCCGGCATGCGGGTCCCGGGGAAAGGTTATATTCTCTTCTTTCCGGGTAATGGTTTGGGGCATGGCCGCAGCAGGCCGTAATTTATTTTCATCCCTGTTGGAAGTAAAATATTTATCCCTTCCCTGTACGATATAACTTACTGTGCACATTGTTTCCGGTATTGAATAGTGGAGGGAGCCACACCAAATTGTTCGGAGGCAAGATGCATATTCATGGCTACTAATGCCACTTTGATCAACGCCTGGTGATGGATGCAGTGCTCCAGGTTATAATATACTTCCCGGAAATAATTGGACAGAATGAGCAATGGGGATTCATGCAGCTCATATTGAATCGTTATCTCTTTATCGGGTTGTTCTAATTTTGAACTGATATATTGAAGTGCAATAATCGCTGCTTCACGATCGGTTTCCAGCAGCAGGTCTCTTTTACGGTTATCATAATTAACTATTGCTCCGTCATACCCATTGAGCAGGCATTGATACAATTCAATGATATGGCGGGTATGCTGTCCGATACTGGCCCCGCTGAGTGATGGTACCGGGTGCAGGTACGATTTATTATCTGGTAAATGCTGCAGCACCTGTATTAATTCCCCGAGATTCTTTTGAGAGCTGTAAAACATAGATCAGAAATTAAGTTGTAATAACCGTGGAATGCCTTTTCTGTTCAGCACTATCAGTATTGCGCAGCATGCAAAAACAATCACAGCATAGCTGAATAAAAGAGCATCGCCGCCAAAATTGATTCCCAGTTTGGTTAGGTGAAAAAAGATAGCACCACTCATCAGCCCGGCTCCCAATACTGCACCGGGTAAAGTAGTGCGGGGTATCAATATCAGGATACTGGCAACCAGTTCCAGTACACCGGTACCGATGCGTCCCCAGGGTTCCATTCCCAGTGCGGTGAATAATTGCACCGATTCTTCCTGTGCCGTGAATTTGAAATACAGTGTTTGCAGCATGATGATAGCGGCAACCAGGCGCAGCACCCAGCTAATGATATTTACTTTGTTCATGATGTGAAGTTGTCTGATTTATTATTTGTCTTTAATGAGCAGCCAGTTTGCATCGGCTTTGCTGATATAACCAGCCTGGTCCTTATCCCAGCTGGCTTTTACTTTCTTATTATAGTTGAAATATAATTTGCCATTCACAATGGCCCAGGCATCCGGTTGGGTAGGTGCCTTGTACCCGCTGGCTGTTCCATACGCACAGTAGCCGCCATATTGCGGTACATATTGTTCCGGGTTTTGCCGGAACAGCTCCAGATTAGCCGTTGAAGAAAATAACCAGCGGCTGTTGCTCCACTGAAACGATAAGCTGTCATGTCCCGGTATGGGCTTCCCCTCATTGTAATAAGCCACCACATCATACCCGTTGATTGCTTTTCCTTCGGTTTGAAAGATAGCGGGCTGCTGGCCATAACCAGCAAGGCCGGTGAGCATAAGTGTAAAAACGGCCAATAGTATCTTTTGCATTTATTATGCTGTTTAGTAGTTAATGAAATAAGTTTTTCCAGTTATTATCCGCTTTCACTTTCAGGTTATTTTCATCCTTGTTCCAGCTTTTAAGTGTGTTATTAAAAAATGAATTGTAAAAGAGGTAGAGTTTCCCGTTAATGATCTTAAACGTTTCAGGATCTACCTCCACTTTTTCACCCTTGGCACCCATGGCATAAGCACACCAGCCACCATATTGGGGTTCATAGGCAGTATAATTTTTTTTGAAGAGTTCTTTGTTTTCCGCTGTGGAGAAATAGTAGGTAATACCATCGGCCAGTACCGCCATCTCTTTTTTACCCTTTACCGCTTTGCCCTGGGTAAAATAACTCACGGGGTCATATCCCTGGATAGCGATACTCTTTTTTTCAAGATTGAATTGTTTGCTGCGCAAAGCAGCAGCTTGTGAAAATGCAGTTGCCTGCAGGGTGAGTATTACTATAACCGTTGTCAGAAGCTTGATCATGTTTTTTAGTTTATAGACGTAATCCTGTTTAAATCCTTACACGGATTTTAAAATCCAAAAAGATAATTAACCCCGATGGTCAGCGACCGGGTGAGCCCGTCCGGGCGGATGTCTCTTACAATAACTGGTGTGGCCACAGAGAAACCAATGGCCCTTGCGGCAGAGAGCTTGTACTGGGCCTGCAGGTTCAGGTTGAGTGTAAGACCGGATGAACCCGGGAGATCCTGGCGTTGCCCGAAGATATTTTCATAACTGTCTTCCCCCAGATGATATATGGCCAGTGCGTTGGGCCGGAACAGCCATTTTTTATTCGCACTGTTCAGGATATAACCCAGCCGTAACAGTGCATCGGGTTTCCGCCTGAAATTATTCGTGGTTTCAAAACGGTTATCAGCAGCATATTCTTTGATGAATGTATTTTTATTACTGTTGATCACCGGAAGTTGAAAAGCCGCATTGATATCAATTTTCTGGTTCAGTACCCAGGCAGTGCCGAGCAACAGGTCATAGGTTCCCAGGCTGGTTTGATAGGCCATCGGCAGCGGCTGTCCTTTTATTTTATCATTGGCACTGGTCATTGGTATTTTTATACCGGCTAAAAGATTTATTTCTTTCTTATTATGACGTGGCAGGGCATAATTGATGGTGGAATACCAGTCACCGGCGTTAAAAATTGTTCCCAGCGAACCCGTGACATAAGTCGCGGTGACTTTAGTATCCCAGGAAAAACGATGGCCTAATTTCCGGCTGTATAATATTGAAGGAGTCAGCAATTTTGTGTTTCCATCACCCAGACCGAAAGTAATATCGGTGGTAATACTATTGCGTAATGATTGATCTCCCTTTGTTGTTTGTTGCTGGTGATATTGCAAAGTGCAAAACCCGGCATCGCTGCATCCCTGGGCAATGGTCTTGCTGATCAGTAATACTAGTAAGCTGCTTAATAAGATTAGTTGCTTCATGGTTTATGGGTTTAATTCTGCAATACCGAAAAGATGGTTGAATTGACGGCAATGGATCAATGCATACTTATAAATAGTAAAATCGGGCTGACCGGGGATAATATACAATTGCTGCCCTGCTGTGGATTGCAATGCCCCCAGGTTGATAAAATTAGCAGGCGGGTATTCCTTGCTCAGGTACACTTTCAGGTCCGGGCCATTGCTGACACGAAAACTGTCTAAGGCCAGTTGGTACTGCCCGTTAGCCAAATAGACTTTTGCAGATCCGGTAATGGTAATACCGGCTGTGGGTTGAAAGGTACCGCTGTATTTTAATACAGCGCTGGTAGCAGGCACATCATCCAGCGGGATACTGGCTGTGTTTTGTTTGGTGCAGGATAAAACCAGCAGGGAAAACAAGGCGGAAGAAAAAAGAAGCACCCTGGAATACAGGGCAGGTAATGTCGTTATGCTCATACCAGATAGATTTGATGATAACGATATGGTCGTGCAGGAGAAGCAAACCTTACAGGAACTGTGTTAAGAAAATGGTAAGGAAAACAGGTCAGCTGGCAGCATCCAGTTCCTGTTGTATCTTTCTGCGGGTTGCCTCTGGTAAAGAGTGAACAGGCTGCTCATGCTGCATTTCCTCGCAATGATGCAAGGAGCGATCGATAAAATCGGATTGTTTGACAAATCGTTTGCAGGGGTCACAAAAAAGTAGGTGAACAAATAAGCTGGCTCTTTCGGCTATAGAAAGCTTTCGTTCCTTCTTTTTAAGAACGAACAGGGTTGCCTGTTTGCAGTTATAAATACTATTTCGGACCGATATAAAAGCCATGTGTTCTGTTATTAAACGCCAAACCAGTTTTTTTCAAGGCAGCTGCGCATCAGCAATTTGGCCCGGTGGATGATGACCCAGTAATTGGACGAAGAAATATTGAATTCCTTACAAATTGTATCTGCATTTTCCTGGTCAACAAAGCGGGCCAGGAATACGGGCACCAGTTTGGGCGGCATTTTCTGAATGCAATACTGGAGAATCTTGTAAAATTCACGTTTATTCACAGGGTTGTCGGCATTTTCCGTATGCCATTCTTTGGGTGCTGCTGCCGGGGTCCAGTGCCCGGCATGGTCGCCGGCAGTAAAAAAGGAGTTATGAAAACTATCTTCCGTAGCTGCCAGGTAATCACCTGTATTTTTCAGCACATCTTTTTTCCGGTAAAGATCAGTGATCTTATTTTTCAGGATCGTGGCCAGCCATGTTTTTTCTGAACTGTTCCCTTTAAAACCTTCCCGGGCTTTAAAAGCCGCAAGAAAAGTATCCTGTACCAGGTCTTCCGCTATTTCCTTGTTCCCGGTTTTCAGCAGGGCCAGGGAATATAAATAATCGCCGTATAAATTAACCCAGTCAGCGGGTTGAAGGGTGTTGCTCATCAAAATAGATTAATAAAGAATTCCCGGTCATAAAATTACGGAACTTGTCTTTTACCGGGATATGCCTGCTTCCCGTATGCCGGCTAAGGTTTTTTTTAGTTCTTCTTTCCGTGGCGGGATGAAAAAGACTCATTACATTTAAGAATAACTGGTACAGATTGGTACTGATTATCAAAACATAACTGTACCAGCAATTACGCCAATACACGAGTTAGCGGCAATGCCAAATTGAAAACTTCAGTATTATTAAATCTTGTATGGAAACAATTGAAATAAAGCCAAATAAAAAGCTATTAGGTGCGTTTATGATATTTATACTTCTTGTCATGATAGGAATGACTATCTACATATTTACAAGTGCTAAATATGCCAACAATTCACTAATCAAAATTGGATACATAGTTTTTAATGCGTACTTAATTTATAGCATTTACAAATTAATACGACTATTGCGATCTAACCGTCCAACATTAACAATATCGAAAGGTGCTCTTAGCTTTTCAGAGGGTGATATTGAACATTCATATAAATGGAATAATATTCAAGATGTATCTGTCTATTTAGAAGATTCCAATTCTTATTTGAAAGTGAGCACCCTTGATGGAGACAAGAAAATAACACTATCATGGCTTGATAAAAGCCCCAAAAAGATAAAGGAATTAATTGATGTTTACAGAAGTAACGCTGCAGATACGAGATAGCACTGCCGCTAACATGAACTGTGTAAAAAACCAAGCAAAAAGCCAACTTTTTTAGGGTTTAGCTGAACAGTAACCAGGCTCATACAAGCTGTTATTTTACCGGGATATTTCTAAGTGAGTTCCTTATTCTTCCTTCCCACCCTTCTCTCCCACAAACCAATGCTCTTTGTTTTTAAACAATACATTGAAGGTGGTGAGAGAGCCATAACAACGGGTGATATATTGCTGCAGGTTCACTTTTTCCTCATCATTGAGTTTTTTATGGCTGTTGATATTTTGTTCCAGCACCCGCAGCCGGTCCCGCAACATGACGATCTTGTGAAAAAAATCATCAATAGGAATTTCTTTTGGCTTCAGTGTTTTATCAGCAGGTTGAATTAATAATGTTCCATTGAGCCATTTTTCTCCCAGCGGCACTGTTTCAGTAAGGCCGCCCCAGAGCCGCAGTATTTTCAGCAATGATCTTTCTGCTTCTGAATGCGTTTCTATTTCCGCTGTTACGTTTTCTGGAATGATCTCATCCAGTTGTGTATCGGTCTTGTCAATTTCTTTGATGCCGTGGTTGATAAAAGAAATAAGATACGTGGCATATTTAATACCCACGATAACGCCGGGGCCGTATAAAGTATGTTGTAGCCGGGTGCCAATGCCGAGTGTGGTTTGTTCCATGTCTGTTCTGAAATTTGGACCTGAAAAATACTTTTAATTTTTATGGCCCGAAAGGAAACAGCTGCTTTATTCTTCAATCTCTTCCGGCCGCAGGAACTGCATAGGCGGCAGGCCTCTTTTGAAACGGGCATGCGCCGTTTTGATGTACTGCTGAAAATCATAATCACCGGTGGACATGGTGAATTCATACGAAGGACGGAAGACCAGCATGAAACTATCCAGTTCCGCACCATCCAGCAGCGTTAACCGGCGCACCAGGGCTTTATTGAAACGATGGGTGACTGATTTTTCCCGTTCCTGTTCCAGCAGCCGTTTCTGGAAGGAGAGCATACTCCGGTTGCGTTTGAACCGGAAGGCATTGATGATCTCGTTCAGGTCGAACCCGGCCCCCACCCCATATTGCGGGGTTACGGTTTTCAGCCCCGGTTTTTTGTAATTGAAAACTTTGGCATAATCAATCCGGTTCTGAGTCGAATCCTGCTTGTAATTCCTCGGCCGCACTTTTACTTCTTTCAGAACGGTCACATTCACCTGCAGCGAAATATCAAAACCAAAAGGGTTGGCGATCTTCAACACGGGAAACTTGATAGTGGGCTTGCCGAGATAACTGAACCAGATGGAATCCTTTTCCGATACCTCTATTTCATATACACCTTCCGCATTGGTCACGGTTCCTTTTCCGGCACTGGTCAATACGGATACCAGTTCAAGCGGGTAATTGCGGGTGCTGTCATACACGGTGCCCCTGATCTTATATTGAGCAGTTGCAGACTGCGAAGCCAGCAAAACAATAAACAGGAATGGTATAATTATACGATAGCGGTGCAACAGGTTTGTATTGGCTGGCAAGTAACGAAAGAAAATGCAAAAGCTAATCTAAAATGAGCCATTGCCTTCAATTAACCGTTCAATGATCCTTGGATAATGCTCATGTTCCAGTTTATGGATGCGTTGTGCCAGTGAAGCAGCGGTTTCATGCTCCAGCAAGGGGCACCTGGCCTGGAAGATGACCTGGCCATGGTCGTAGATCTCATCCACGTAATGAATGCTGATGCCGCTTTCCTTTTCTTTATTATCAATGACCGCCTGGTGCACATGGAGGCCAAACATGCCTTTGCCGCCGTAGCCCGGCAACAAAGCAGGATGTATATTAAGGATACGGTTGGGAAAAGCTTTGATCAGTGCCGCCGGTATCTTCCAGAGAAAACCGGCCAGTACGATGAGGTCAATTTCTTTTTCTTTCAGTTCTGCTGCATAGCCGTTACCGTTGCTGAATTTTTCTTTCTCCAATAATAATACAGGGATATGTTCTGTTGCAGCGATAGAAAGCACGGCAGCACCGGGTTTATTACAAACGATCAGGGTCACCCTCGCTTTTTTGGAATAACGGAAATGCTCAATGATCTTTTGCGCATTGGAACCCGCACCGGAGGCAAAAATGGCGATACGGCAGGGGTCTGAGGTTTGAGGTTTGAAGTTTGAGGTTATTCCTGGCTGCTGGCTCCTGACTTTCGACTCCTGGCTTCCGACTCCGGTAAGTCCCATCCGCTTCCCGATCTTCTTTAAATATTGCACAAAGAACCGGAACTGGCCGAAGGGGATGCTGACCAATAAGACGGACAGGGGCCAGAGCAGGGTAACTACTATTATATATACAATAATCCAGAGCCAATCCTGTTCAATATCCAGCAGGGGCATTAGCCGGCGGCCAACATACCCGGTGAGGCTGCCGCCAATGGCAAATGTGCAAAGGATCAGGGCCAGCTGAAGGCCATTGACCTTCCATTTTTGTTGTAAGCGATCGAACATGATTGTATACTAGTGGCGGCGTTAAAACGATTGCTGCTAAAAGCGCTGCAAAAGTCAGGAAAAAACATCCATTAAACAGCTCAATTTTCACATCTGTTGAACATTCTGGAAAGGTTGACTGATTTATGACAAACAAATTTACCGGCTGTCGGAAAACACATATAAATCCCCTGAAATGCAGGCTGGTAGCGGGTTAAAAAAAATTTAAACCTGTTGTCGTTTTGTTAAGTTCCTGACTTATTTTTGCGGCTGGTTAGAGCTTTTTATCCACATTTTTCAGATTAATTGAGTCTATGATTCTTTGTAAACCAATCGGCCAGAGACTGACTGTACTATTTCTATCCCTTTTTGTTTTTTCGGTGATTAGTGTTTCGGCACAAGACGGGAAGGCGTTGTATATGAGTAAATGTGCAGCTTGTCACAACGTATTTAAAAAGGGAACTGGTCCTGCACTGATGGGACTTGAGGAAAGACATAAATGGGCCGACCATAATGAACTGTTAGCATGGATTAAAAACCCTGCCAAATACATGGAGGGTGATGCTTACACACAGGGACTAAAAGCTGAGTATGGTTCCTTAATGCTTGGGTTTCCAGATATTACTCTTCCTGAGGTAGATGCTATAGTTAAGTATATTAATGACGAGGTGGCTAATAAGGCCAAAGGGCCTGTTGCAACTCCCGGAGCCCCAACTCCCGATTCCTCTAACCAGAACGCCATCATCTTTGGTGTTATCTCCCTGATCCTGGCTATCATTGCCCTGATTCTGATGCAGGTGAACAGCAACCTGAAAAAAATGTCGGATGATGTGGAAGGTATCCTGCGCCCCGAGCCGGTTCCTTTCTACCGTAATAAAGTCTATATCGCCATGGCTGCCATCGTGTTCTTTATCGTGGGTGGTTTCATGGTTACCAAAGGAGCGATTGGTCTCGGCCGTCAAACCAATTACCAGCCCGAACAACCTATTTATTATTCCCATAAAGTACATGCCGGCATCAACCAGATCAACTGTCTTTATTGCCACGGCAGTGCAATGGAAAGTAAACATGCCGCTATTCCTTCGGTGAATGTGTGTATGAACTGTCACAAAGCCATCAATACCTACGAGAAGGGACCTAAACTCTATACCGAAGACGGTAAAGAAATCGATGGTACTGCAGAAATTCAGAAGCTATATCAATATGCAGGCTTCGATCCTGCCAATGCAGCCAAATGGGATCCTTCCATGGCCAAGCCTATTCAATGGATCAAGATCCACAACCTGCCTGATCATGTTTACTTCAATCACTCCCAGCACGTCAAAGCCGGTAATGTACAGTGCCAGAGCTGTCATGGTGAGATCACTGCGATGGACGAAGTGAAACAGGTGAGTGAACTGAGCATGGGCTGGTGTGTGAACTGTCACCGTCAGACCAAGGTGAACTTTAACTACAGCGACAGCACCGGTAACCAGTTCTACAGCATTTACGAGAAATTCCATAACGATATCAAATCTGGTAAAATGGATAGTGTGACGGTAAAAGATATCGGCGGACTGGAATGCCAGAAATGTCACTATTAAACCCCTGTCCCCTAAAGGGGAACTCAGGAGGAATATCACTAAGTAGTTTTGAACAGATCGATTATAAAAACAATTTTTTAACCAGCACTTGAATTTCCGGTTTTTGACAGCAAGAGAAGTGATTACAAAATTCAAGGTCTAAAAGCCCCTTTAGGGGTTTGGGGTAAATTATATGAGCCAAAAAAAGTACTGGCAGAGTTTCGGAGAGGTGAATGATCAGGAGAACTTTCAGAAGCAGCAACAGGACGAGTTCAAAGAAGAACTTCCTTTTGAAGGTTTTGATGACAAAGGATTAATTGATGCCAAAGCTCCCCGCAGGGATTTCTTAAAGTATCTCGGATTCAGTACGGCTGCTGCTACCTTAGCCGCCAGCTGTAAGATACCGGTTAAGAAAGCCATTCCTTTTGCCAACCGTCCGGAGAATATCATTCCGGGTGTGGCTAAATATTATGCTACTACCTATGTACAGGATGGTGATGTAATTCCCGTAGTAGCCAAAGTAAGAGACGGCCGCCCGATCAAGATTGAAGGAAATGAACTGGCTTTCACCAAAGCAGGTACTACTGCCCGTGCACAAGCTTCTGTGCTGGATCTGTATGATACGCACCGCCTCCGTTTCCCCCAGCGCAAAGTGGGTGATAAATTTGAAGAAACCACCTACGAATTTGTTGATAAAACAATCGGGGAAGGACTGGCTGCCGGTGGCAACATCGTGCTGCTGACCAGCACTATTAACTCTCCTTCCACTTTACAGATCATTACTGAATTTTTAGCCAAATATCCCGGCAGCAAACATGTGCAGGCTGATCCGGTTTCTTACAGCGGTATGCTGCTGGCCAATGAAGCCAGCGGGTTTGGCAGAAAAATACCAACCTATCATTTTGATGCGGCGAAAGTGATCGTGAGCCTGGGTGCTGATTTCCTCGGAACCTGGCTTAGCCCGGTTGAATTTGCCAAAGGTTATTCTGCCGGTCGCAAGATCGACGAGAAGAACCCTTCCATGAGCAAACACTACCAGTTTGAAGGGTATTTAAGTACCACGGGTGCTAATGCGGATGAACGATTCACACACAGGCCTTCTGAAACAGGTGCGGTTGCACTGGCTTTATTAGCCGCAATAGATGGTTCTGTTACAGCTCCTGCTCTTGAAGATGCAAAACTAAAAGCCGGTATTGCGAAAGTGGCAGCCGACCTGAAAGCACATGCCGGTGAAGCATTAGTGGTGGCGGGCAGCAATGATGCGAATGTGCAGGTCATCGTGAATGCGATCAATAATGCAATTGGTGCGTATGGTAAGACCATTGACTGGAGCACCCCGGTGAATTACCGCCAGGGTATTGATAAAGACCTTACCGACCTGGTGGTCCAGATGGAAGCAGGACAAGTGGGTACCTTGATGATCTATGGTGCTAACCCTGCTTATACCTATCACGATGCGGCTAAATTCACAGCTGCATTGAAAAAAGTAAAGACTTCTATTTCTTTCAATGAAAGAATGGATGAGACCACGAAGCTTTGTTCTTATGCTATCCCAACCCATCATTACCTGGAAAGCTGGGGTGATGCAGAAGCAAAAACAGGCTATACCAGTTTCATTCAGCCGACTATTTATCCTTTATTCAAAACCCGCCCTTACCAAACCGCTTTGTTGAAATGGGCCGGTAACAATACGGACTACGCTGTTTATTTTAAAAATTACTGGACCACCAAATTAGGCAGCCTTGAAGCTTTTGATAAGGCTTTGCAGGATGGCGTGATGGAAGCCGTTCCACCGGCTGCTGTAGCGGGTTCTTATAGTGGTGCCGGGGTAGCTGCAGCCAGTGCTGCCATCAATGCAGCAAAGAAAATAACTGCAGATGAGATCGTGTTGTACCAGAAAGTTTCTATAGGCACAGGAACCGGTGCCACCAACCCCTGGTTACAGGAATTGCCTGATACGATATCAAAAGCTACCTGGGACAACTATGCGATGATCTCCATGGCCAAAGCCAAAGAACTGGGCATTAAGCTCGATGTGGATTACGAATATTACCCGCAAAAACCGGTTATCAAAATCAGTGTGGCAGGAAAGGGTGATGTTGAATTACCGATCCTGGTTATTCCGGGCATGAATGCCAACACCATTGCGGTGGCAGTTGGTTATGGAAGAAATGAAGAATTGGGTAAGACAGCTTTTGGTGCCGGTAAAAACGTTTACCAGTTTGCTTCCTTTGATGGCAGTCATGTTAACTACAGCAATGCAGTAACTATTGCCAATACGGGCGACAAGAAAAAAATTGCACAAACGCAGATCCATAACAGTTACGAGGATCGTGTGGAAGTGGTAAGAGAAACAACACTGGGTGCTTATAAAAAGAACCCGAATGTGATAACCGACTACCGCAATGATCTGAAAGAAAAATACGCAAAGACCTCGGGTGACTACCGGAAGGAAGCAACACTGTATGGTGTGCATGAACAGCCGGGCCTGAAATGGGGAATGAATATCGACATGAACGCCTGTTATGGTTGCGGCGCCTGCGTGGTGGCCTGCCATGCAGAGAATAACGTTCCTGTGGTGGGTAAGAGTGAAGTGCTCCGTTACCATGATATGCACTGGCTGCGTATTGACCGCTACTTTGTATCGGGTGAAACCCCGGATGACCTGAAAGGAGTGGTATTCCAGCCGATGATGTGCCAGCATTGCGATAATGCTCCTTGTGAGAACGTTTGCCCCGTAGCTGCCACCAACCACAGTGCGGAAGGTTTGAACCAGATGACCTATAACCGTTGTATCGGTACAAGGTATTGCGCTAATAACTGTCCCTTCAAAGTACGTCGTTTCAACTGGTCTGATTATACAGGGGCTGACAGCTTTACTGATAACCAGGATCAGCAACTGGTGGGCAAACTGGACCCGGTTGTATTCCAGATGAATGATGACCTGACAAGAATGGTGTTGAACCCTGATGTAACCGTTCGTTCAAGAGGGGTGATCGAAAAATGTTCTTTCTGTGTACAGAAATTACAGGCTGCCAAACTGGATGCGAAAAAAGATAACCGTCCGCTGAAAGATGGCGAAGCAAAAACAGCTTGTCAAATGGCTTGTTCTGCTGATGCGATCGTATTCGGTAACGCAAATGATAAAGACAGCCAGATCAGCAAAGTGAGGGCAGAAAATACGCACCGCAGTTTCTATGTGCTGGAACAGTTGCATGTGTTGCCGAATGTTAGCTACCTCACCAAGGTGAGAAATACCGATGAAGAAGCGGCGAACTGGGGTGGACATGGTGAACATGCAGCAGCTGAAAAACATGATGCGGTTATTCCTGCCGGCGAAGGCAAGAAAGAAGAAGCTGCACATTGATTATTGGAAAGAACTGAAAGTTGACTAAATAATAAAAAGCTCGAAGCTCGCAGCTAAAGGCTAAAAGCTAAATTAATATGGCATTACTCAGATACGAATCACAGGTAAGACCACCGCTGGTAGATGGTAACAAGGATTATCACCAGGTAACAGAAGATATTTGCCGCCCGGTTGAAGCAAAACCTTCCCGGCTCTGGTGGATGGGATTTTTGATCTCTGTTGCACTGCTGATCTTCGGTATTGTATCCGTTACTATGGAGGTAATATATGGTACGGGTCAGTGGAACCTGAATAAAACGATCGGATGGGGTTGGGATATCACCAACTTCGTATGGTGGGTGGGTATCGGTCACGCCGGAACCCTGATCTCTGCGATCTTATTATTGTTCCGCCAGGGATGGAGAACGGGTGTGAACCGGGCCGCAGAAGCGATGACCATCTTTGCGGTAATGTGTGCGGGACAGTTCCCGATCTGGCACATGGGTCGTGTGTGGAATGCGTTCTTTGTACTTCCTTATGCCAATACAAGAGGTCCTTTGTGGGTGAACTTTAACTCACCCTTGCTCTGGGACGTATTTGCGATCTCAACTTACTTTACGGTTTCTTTATTATTCTGGTATTCTGGTTTATTACCTGACCTGGCCACCCTGCGTGACCGTGCCAAAGAAAAATGGAGAAAAGCTTTTTATGGCGTAGCCGCTTTCGGATGGACGGGTTCCACCAAGCACTGGCAGCGTCATGAAGCCTTATCACTGGTATTGGCCGGGTTGAGTACACCACTTGTATTATCAGTACACACAATTGTATCCTTCGACTTCGCCACTTCCGTTGTTCCGGGCTGGCATACCACGATCTTCCCGCCTTACTTCGTAGCAGGTGCCATCTTCTCCGGTTTTGCGATGGTACAAACCCTGTTGCTGGTAACAAGAAAAGTATTAGCCCTCGAAGATTATATTACTCTTGAACATATTGAAGTGATGAATAAAGTAATCGTACTCACGGGTTCTATCGTGGGTATCGCTTACCTCACCGAGTTGTTCATGGCCTGGTATTCACATGTGGACTACGAATGGTTTGCGTTCAAAGAAAACCGGTTAAGCCTGAGCAGTCCTTATGGCTGGAGCTACTGGCTGATGATGGGCTGTAACGTATTATCGCCACAGATCTTCTGGTTCCGCAAAATGAGAAGGAACCTGCTGGTTACTTTCTTCATGTCGATCCTGGTCAATATCGGTATGTGGTTTGAACGTTTTGTGATCATCGTTACTTCGGTATACCGGGACTACCTGCCGAGTGCATGGAGTACGTATTATACACCTACTATCTGGGAAGTTGGTTTCTATATGGGAACATTCGGGTTGTTCTTTACCTGTTATTTCCTGTTCTCTAAATTCTTCCCGGTTATTGCGCTGGCAGAGATCAAGCATATCCTGAAACGAAGCGGGGAGAATTATAAAGAGAAAATGGATGAAGTGGAAAAAGAAACAACGGATGAATTCGGTAATAAACACGGACACGACCACGGAGCATAAAGAGAAAGTGGTTGGCTAATAGCTAACCAAGGTATAAAAATGATTTTTTCTTGCTAACAGCTAAAAACTGTCAGCTAAAAGCTAACATACAATGGGAGTTAAAAAATTTGTAGTTGGAAATTTTGATGATGAAGCGGTCCTTTTTCCTGCGGTGAAAAAAGTACGCCGGGCCGGGTATAAGATCCATGATGTATTCACGCCATTCCCGATCCATGGTTTAGATCATGCGATGGGTCTTCGTGATACCAGCCTGCATACGGCCGGTTTCATCTATGGCATTACCGGAACAACCACGGCTGTAAGTTTCATTACCTGGGCACTCACCATTGACTGGCAGCTGAACTTTGGCGGTAAACCATTCTTTTCGTTACCTGCGTGGATTCCCATCACGTTTGAGCTGACCGTATTGTTTGCTGCCGTGGGAATGGTGTTGACGTTTTGCTATCTCTGTCAATTGGCCCCCTTTGTAAAGAAAGACCACTTTAACCCCCGTTCAACAGACGATACATTTGTGATGGCGCTGGAGTGTACAGAGAAAACGAACGAAGCAGAAGCGATCAGTTTTTTACAAAGTATCGGTGCTAAAGAAGTAAAAGTTGATTATAAAGAAACCGGCTGGTGGCTGGGTCGTTACGACAAAGACACGAAGCGTTTCGAGAAAAAAGCAGAAGCAGTTCATTAATTATTAATAAACAGTGATGAAAAAATTTTTGATCATAACAGGGTTTGCAGCGATGGTGCTGGGTGCAGTTAGTTGCAGCAATATCCGCCGTGAGGAAGGACGGGTATATATGCCGGACATGTCCTATAGCCGTGCTTATGAAACCTATGCTTCCACCGAGGCGTTGGATAAAGCCGGTGTTTTTTACAACGCAAGACCTGTGGAAGGAACGATGGCAAGAGGCGATATGGCGGCCTACCCGTATAAGAACGACTCAGCCGGTTATGCCATGTCTGTGAATGTAAAAAGCCCTCTTGATCCTGCTACTGTCGATATGAAAGAAGCAGAGCGTTTATACTTGGTGAATTGCGGCATCTGCCATGGTACCAAACTGGATGGTAACGGTCCTTTGTGGAAAGGTGGCGATGGTCCTTTTCCCAACGCACCAAGAAACTTGCTGACGGATCCTGTAGTGGCGAATATGGCCGAAGGAACCATGTTCCATTCTTTAACATACGGAAGGAATACGATGGGAAGTTATGCTTCTCAAATGAGCACCAAACAACGCTGGGAGGTGATAGCCTATGTAAAAATGAAACAAGCGCAGGGAAAAACAACTGTTGCTGCGCCGGCTGCTGCCGCTGCTGATAGTGTGAAAGCAACAACAACGACTGGAAAATAACTGAACCTGTTTTTGAAGAAATTATAAATGTAAACTGATGTCTATCCGGGAAAATTTTGTAGTACCAAAGCGATACAATACGATAGCAATATCTTTGATGGTAGTGGGAATTCTTGCCATCGTGGGTTTGTATGTAACCAGTGGATCAAAGGATGATGCGCACCAACAGGCCCGTTTCTGGGCATCGCTGCTGCAAAACAGCGTTTATTTCTTATTAGTAGTGAATGCGAGTATGTTCTTTATCTGTGCCACCACACTGGCATGGGGTGGCTGGCAGATGGCATTCCGCCGGGTGCCGGAGGCAATATCTGCGGTAGTGCCTGTTGTGGGTGTGATCTGTGCAGCTATTTTACTGGCAATTACTTTTGGAGGCAATCATGCAATCTATCACTGGACAGACGCAGAGCATGTAAAACATGATCCAACCTTATTACACAAAGAAGGATTTTTAAATAAAGGATTTTTCGCCATTGCTACTGTATTAACGGTGGTATTGTGGTCTGTACTGGGCTGGAAGATGAGACAGTTATCCCGCAGCCTGGATAACGAACCCCTTAAAACAGTAGAAGAAAGAAGAAAATATATCTGGAAGAACACTGTATGGGCGGCCGGCTACATTGTGGTGTTTGCATTGACCGTAATGTCTTCACTGCCCTGGTTGTGGCTGATGAGCATCGATGCACACTGGTATTCCACTATGTACAGCTGGTACACATTCGCCAGTACATTTGTTGCGGGTATGGCACTGATCGCCTTGTTCGTGGTATTCCTGAAAAACAATGGTTACCTGGAATATGCCACCAATGAACACCTGCATGATATCGGTAAATTCATGTTCGCATTCTCGGTATTCTGGACCTATCTCTGGTTTTCGCAGTTCATGCTGATCTGGTATGCAAACATTCCGGAAGAAACAGTTTATTTCAAACCAAGGGCAGAAGGAGCCTATAGCGGAATTTTCTGGCTTATGTTCTTAATCAATTTCCTTGCTCCGTTGTTAATACTAATGACAAGGGGTGCTAAAAGGAACTATGGAACTATTACGTTCATGGCATTGCTGATCATTTTTGGCCACTGGCTGGATTTCTACCAGATGGTATTCCCCAGTCCGATGACCGATGAAAAAGGAGTTACACATGTACCCATGATCCTGTATGATTTTGGCGTGGCATTGGGTTTTGTAGGACTGATCATGTTTGCAACAGGAAGAGCATTAAGCAAAGCTCCGCTGCTGGCAAAGAATCATCCTTTTGTAAAAGAAAGTCTGATACACCATACATAATTAATGATATCGTTAACCGCTTGAGTAGTTAATCAGGAAGAAAAAATTGAATTATAGTTTATGCAAACAACGTTCATCGTAGCGATACTGGTCCTCGGTTTCCTGGTCACGTTCCAGATCGCCAAGGCCAGCGAATATGTAGCCATTCTGAGGGGTGAAGAAAGATCCCGAAAACAATCTAATAAGATCAACGGCTTTTTGCTGCTGGTATTCCTGATTGCGGGATTGATCGGTGTTTATTATTGCAATGAACAATTGAAAGGAAAGATCCTGGGTGCACCAGCTTCTGACCATGGTGTGCTGGTTGACAGGATGCTTTATATCACTTTGGCACTGACCTTTATCGTATTTGTTATTACACAGGTGGCCCTGTTCTGGTTTTCTTATAAATACCAGGAGTCTGATAACAGGAAGGCTTTCTACTACCCGCATAATAACAAACTGGAAGTGATCTGGACCGTTATCCCGGCTATCACCTTGACCGTACTGGTAGGTTTTGGTATCTTTTATTGGTTTAAAATTACCGGCGAAGCACCTAAAGATGCTATGCAAGTGGAAATAGTGGGCAGCCAGTTTAAATGGGAATACCGCTATCCGGGTGCAGACAAAGTGCTGGGAAAAAAATATTACAAGGAGATCAGTGATGCTAAGAACAATCCACTGGGACAATTATGGGATGACCCTGCCAACCATGATGATATTTATGTAAGTGGTGAGCCGATGCACCTGGTGGTGAATAAACCGGTGAAGCTGGTGATCGGTGCCAAAGATGTAATTCATGATGTGGGCCTGGCACATTTCCGGATGAAAATGGATGCGGTTCCGGGTACACCTACCACCATGTGGTTCACACCTACCAAGACCACAGCCGATATGAAGAAAGAAACCAAGAACCCTGATTTCGTATATGAAATTTCCTGCGACCAGATGTGTGGTAAGGGGCACTGGAGTATGAGGGGGGAGATCATTGTGGAAACACAGGAAGAATTTGATGCCTGGCTGGCGAAGAAAGATCCGCAGTATGCAAAGATCGCCCCGGCTAAAAAGATGGAACCGGCTAAAGATTCAACAACAGCACCGGCTGTCCTGAAAGATTCGGTAATTGCACAGGTAATAAAATAATTAATAGCAACGCAGCCCTTAAACCTGCGGTAAACGATACGATTATGAGCGAAGCAATGTCTGTACATCCTGAAATTGTTACAACACATGATGTTCATCATGATGAACATGGTGGCGGTCACCATAAAGAGACCTTCATCAGTAAGTACATCTTTAGCATGGACCATAAGACCATCGGTAAACAGTTCCTGATTACCGGTATCATCTGGGCTATTATTGGTGGCTTGTTCTCGGTGTTGTTTCGTTTGCAATTAGGTTACCCTGACCAGTCGTTCCCGATACTGGAAACTTTCTTTGGTCATTGGGCTAAAGGAGGCCAGATACAACCTGAATTTTATTATGCCCTTGTTACCATGCACGGCACCGTGTTAGTGTTCTTTGTATTGACAGCGGGATTGAGCGGTACCTTCGCAAACATTCTTATTCCATTGCAGATCGGTGCCAGGGATATGGCATCCCCTATGCTGAACATGTTGTCTTACTGGTTCTTTTTCCTGGCCAGTGTGATCATGCTTTCTTCCTTATTCATTCAAACCGGGCCTGCTTCCGGTGGCTGGACCATTTATCCGCCATTGAGTGCATTAGGCCAGGCCTCGGATGGTTCTAAACTGGGGATGGACCTGTGGCTGGTGAGTATGGCGATGTTCATTGTGTCTTCATTATTGGGTGGTCTTAACTATATTTCTACCATTCTGAACATGCGTACCAAAGGGATGAGCATGACAAGAATGCCGCTGACCATCTGGGCGATGTTCTTTACAGCCGTGTTAGGAGTATTGTCCTTCCCGGTATTATTATCCGGTGCGATCTTATTATTGTTTGACCGTAACCTCGGCACCAGCTTCTTCCTGAGTGATATCGTGGTGAATGGTGAAGTATTGCCCAACGAAGGTGGTAGTGCCATCCTGTTCCAGCACTTGTTCTGGTTCCTCGGTCACCCTGAAGTATATATCATCCTGTTACCTGCCATGGGTATGGTATCGGAGATCATGTCGGTGAACTCACGCAAGCCGATCTTTGGTTATATGGCGATGCTCGGTTCTTTATTTGCGATCGCTATCCTCGCCTTCCTGGTGTGGGCACACCATATGTTTGTAACCGGCTTGAATCCCTTCCTGGGTTCCATTTTCGTGTTACTGACATTACTGATCGCTGTACCATCCGCTATCAAAGTGTTCAACTGGCTCACCACATTATGGAGAGGTAATATCCGCTTTACGCCGGCCATGTTGTTTGCGATCGGTTTTGTAAGCTTATTCATTTCCGGGGGCTTAACAGGTATTTTCCTGGGTAACTCCACTATCGATATTCACCTGCATGATACCATGTTCGTGGTAGCTCACTTCCATATTGTAATGGGTGTGGCTTCTTTCTTCGGCATGTTTGCCGGTGTGTATCACTGGTTCCCGAAAATGTTTGGCCGCTACCTGAACAATACATTAGGCTATATCCACTTCTGGGTTACAATGGTGGGTGCTTACCTGATCTTCTGGCCCATGCACTATGAAGGGTTGGCAGGTATGCCACGCCGTTATCTTGATAAGAGCGGCTGGGTATCCTTCAACCAGTTTGGCGACCTTGATAAAATGATCACTGTTGTTTCTATCATTGTATTTGCAGTACAGTTGATGTTTGTATTCAATTTCTTCTATTCTATTTTCAAAGGAAGAAAAGTGACTACACAGAATCCCTGGGGTGCGAATACACTGGAATGGACAACGCCGATCCGTCCTGGTCATGGTAACTGGGTGGGAGAAATTCCTGAGGTGCACAGGTGGCCTTATGACTATGGTAAAGACGGAAGAGAGTTCATTCCGCAGACAGAACCGATTGGTGCAAATGAAAGTAAGCACTAACGGGAAGTGATTAAGTCGCAGGTATTGTGAGAGTGAGGTTGTTCTTTAATATTATAAGCGAAAGATGAAGAAGGTAAAAGACTATTTACAGTTAATCAAACTTTCGCTGAGTATAATGGTGGTGTTCAGCAGTGTGATCAGTTACCTGCTGGCGCCGAAAGTGGTGGAGTATGATTGGGTGATGATCGTTTTGCTCTTTGCAGGTGGGATGCTGGTAACAGGCAGTGCCAATGCCATCAACCAGGTAGTTGAAAAAGATACCGATGCACAAATGAAGCGAACCTCCACGAGGCCCGTAGCGGCCGGAAGGATGAGTGTGACAGAAGGCTGGGTTTTCGCCATCATAACCGGTGCGCTGGGTGTTTTTATTCTTGGTTATTATTTCAACTGGTTGTCGGCAGGTTTGGCAGCGTTTAGTTTGTTCCTGTATGCTTTTATTTATACGCCGTTGAAGAAAGTCAATTCAATTGCAGTATTGATGGGAGCAGTTCCTGGTGCATTGCCTTGTTTGATCGGCTGGACAGCGGGAGATGATCAGTTGTCAACCGGTGGCTGGATCTTGTTTGCCTTCCAGTTCTTCTGGCAGTTTCCCCATTTCTGGGCAATTGCCTGGGTGGCACACCGGGATTATTCATCCGTAGGATTTAAATTATTACCTGCTGATGAAGGCCCGACAAAGTTCACGGCGCTGCAGACGATCATGTATTCCCTGTTGTTGTTCCCGGTCACGGTGTTGCCTTATTTTACAGGCATGAGTACCTATGCGGGAGTAACCGGGATAATAAGCCTGGTGCTGATATTGCTGGCCAATTTTTTTATGCTCTGGCGTTGTATCAGTTTGTACAAAAAGATGGATGTGAGCTCAGCAAGAAAAGTGATGTTTGGAAGTTATATGTATTTGCCGGTGGTATTGCTGGCCTTATTAATGAGTAAAGCTTGATAACAATAAAAGTGAGATGGATATAGTGACCAATCAACAACGAAAAAAACTTCATCCACACAAGTTCACCTTGTGGGTTGCTATTGCAAGTATCCTGATGATGTTTGCAGGTCTGACCAGTGCTTTTATCGTAAAAAGCAACCAGGCCAACTGGCAGGGGGTGGAGGAAATGCCGAAGTTCTTTTGGTATTCAACTGTGGCGATCCTGCTGAGCAGCCTGGCCATCCAGATGGCACTGCGGGCTTTTCAGCAACGGGAAATGGGCAGGTACAGGTCGCTGATTGCAACAACGCTGGTACTCGGAGTTCTTTTTATCGTATTTCAGTGGTTAGGGTTTGGAGAGTTGTGGGACCAGCAAATCACCTTTAAAGGAGCAGGAGGCGGACAATTCCTTTATGTAATATTTGGTTTGCATGCGTTGCATGTGCTGGGTGGAATTGTTGCTTTGATCGTGATGTTCATCAAAGCTTTTTTTGGGAAAACAAAAACATATAGTTCGGTTCCGGTGGAGGTAGCAGCAACATACTGGCATTTTGTAGATGGATTGTGGATCTACCTGCTGGTATTCTTCCTCGTCATCGGTTAATAATTATAGTGTATAAAGAAATTAATAAAGACAACTAACATGGCGACAACAGCAAATGTGCATCAGACGAAATGGTGGAGTGGCGGCAAAAGCCCCTTCAACATGGAGTATGGTAAATTGATGATGTGGTATTTTTTGATGAGTGATGCGTTCACCTTTGGTGCATTCCTGATCTCTTATGGTTCTATCCGTTTCAGCCAGAATTTCTGGCCGGATCCGAACGTGGTCTTCAATGCATTTCCCGGAGCCGGTCATGCCAACCTGCCGCTGGCTTTTGTGAGTGTAATGACCTTTATCCTCATCATTAGTTCTGTTACCATGGTGCTGGCTGTACATGCCGGTCATAAGGGAGACAAACAGGCTGTAGTGAAATGGCTGGGCTGGACGATTGTGGGTGGTTTGGCATTCCTTGGTTGCCAGGCATGGGAATGGCATCACCTGATCACCGGTGAACATGCCACCCTGATTGACGGGCAGATCAAAATGGTGGGACAAACAACAACAGTAAATCCCTGGGGTGATCTTGCCTCTGCCTCAGCAGTTGCCGATGCCCTGAAAAATACATCACATGAAACGTTGGTACAGTTGATAAGCTCCCATGATCATTCTGTATCGCATGAGCAGCTGGCCGGCATGTCACATGAGAAACTGATGGGCATGGTGAATACAGCAGACCTGCATATCCGTGAAAACGGGCCGGTGGCTTTCGGTGGTTATTTTTATGGTATCACCGGTTTCCACGGTTTCCACGTATTCTCCGGTGTGGTCATCAATATCGTTATGCTGATCATGACACAGAAAGATGTATTCCAGAAAAGAGGCCATTACCTGATGATCGAAAAGGCCGGGTTGTACTGGCACTTTGTAGACCTGGTCTGGGTATTCGTATTCCTTTGTTTTTATCTTATTTAATTAATTTTTGAAGCTATTTAGATTATGAGTACTCATTTTGATCCCACAAAACATATTTCTTCTTCAGCGGCCTACCCTGAAGTAAGTTTCCATCATCATGATACAGATGATGCCGCTTTTAAAAAGAAGGTTCGTAAGACAACGATCCTGTTATCAGTGATCACCATCATTGAGCTGGCTATCGGGCTTGCTATTTATAATATTCATAAAGGAGAAAACCCAAGTGAATTGCTGGTGCTGATGTTCAAAGGAGCTGTTTGCATCCTCACCTTAGCCAAAGCGTATTATATCGTATCTGTTTTCATGCACCTCGGTGATGAGATCCGGAACATGATCATGACCATTGTGGTTCCGCTCTTGCTCTTTATCTGGTTCATTATCGCCTTTGTTGCCGATGGTAACTCTTACAAAAATCTTCGTAATAAGTACGATAAGCATTTCCAGGAAACAACCATGCCTGCCAAGCATCATAGTGCGGAAGGAAAACCTGCCGATGCCGGGGGCAAGCAATAGAAGATAAGAACAGAAATTTTTACCAAAACCATTGTCTTAGCTGAACCGTTATTAGCAGGACAATGGTTTTTGATTTTACACCCGCTGGTAACAGCAGGAAATATCTTTCAACAGAAAAATGAACCCGTGAACAAGAATGCCTTATACGCCATATTGATTGCCCTGCTGCTTCCCTTACTGGGCTATTTTATTGTAAAGAACTATAGCGAATCCAACGTGCTGATGCCCCGGCATTACCTGCCGGATTCTACCATCACCAGGACGGAGAAGGGAAAAATTTACACCGATACGGTGTGGCATACTGTAGCTGATTTTAAGTTAACCAATCAATTGGGTCAAACAATCACCTGGGACAGCCTGAAAGGGAAAATTGTGGTGGCTGATCTCTTCTTTACGCATTGCCCCACTATCTGTCCGCCGATGACCCGGAATATGCGCAGGCTGCAGCAATCTATTCATAACGGTAAAAGGGTGGGTGATAAAACCAACGACCTGGTGCATTTTATTTCTTTCAGTATTGACCCGGAACGGGATTCAGTGGAACGGTTAAAATACTGGGCCGACCGTTTCCAGGTGGACCCTGAAAAATGGTGGCTGCTGACAGGGGATAAGAAAATGATCTATGACCTGGCATTGAATGAAATGAAGGTGGGTGTGGAGGACGGGGGCATCATTGATACCAACTTTGTGCACAGCGATAAATTTATACTGATTGACAGCATGCGGCATGTAAGGGGATATTATGATGGGCTTGACTCTGCCTCCCTCTCCGATCTTTCCCGCAACCTTGTGATGCTGACGATGGAGAAAAATCCCGGGAGAAAAAGCTTCTTTGCCGGTAAACTTCAGCTGATGGCTGTTGTTTTCCTGGTAGCCATTGCCTTAGTCGGTTTTTTATTTTATTTACTGAGAAAAAAGAATACGGATGTTACAAGCAGCCTGGAAAAAGAATGATCGTAAAGCAAGAGTACTCATCTTCACCTTTTCAGCAATCGTATTTATTGCGGTCGTGGCATTGGGGCGCATTACCCTGAAAGCCAACCTGGGCTTTGATGTACACCTGTTTGCCACGATCAACGCCATTATCAATTCTTGTGTGGCCGTTTTATTAGTAGCCGCACTGGTGGCCGTTAAGAGTAAGAAGTATGAGCTGCATAAAAAGATGATGCTGTCGGCAATGGTGCTTTCTATCCTCTTCCTGGTAAGCTATATCTGTCACCACCTTTTTGCCGGGGAAACCAAATTCGGTGGAGAAGGAACCATGAAGACGATCTACTACATTATTCTCTTCACCCACATTCCGCTGGCAGGATTGATACTTCCTTTTATTTTATTTACTGCTTACAGGGCCCTGATCGGTGAATGGCCGGGACATAAAAAGCTGGCAAAGATTACCTGGCCGGTCTGGTTCTATGTGGCGGTGACAGGTGTGGTTGTTTACCTGATGATCAGCCCTTATTATAATTAAATAGTGCATAAAGATCTCCGGAAGAAATGAGAGTTTTTTTAAAGGCTGAAGGGTTTTATTAATTATTCTACTATAAATATCCAGCAAGAATATGACAGCCTGTATAAAAAAAATAGGGCATTTTTCAGCCGGTTGCCTGCTTTTGTTTATAGGCATATTGATGCTTTCTTCAGCTTTACCACCAAGGGGCTCATCTGCAAATTCCTCATGGATAATTAATATTCTTACACCATTGATGGGTTTTCTTTTTTATATTAATTATATAAACCTAGTAATTGTACTTGCTGCCGGGATTGATTTATTTTTTGAGAAAGAGTATAAAACCGGGATCTATTTTATCCTTTCAATCGTTTTGTATTTCTGGGCTTTACAGTATTTTATTGGGGATGCTATTTAGCAGTAGTAAACTGCTATATCTTATCTCTCCAATTCTCTTCTTCCACCCTCAGTAATTGTGCCTTCAGCTTCAGCCGTTTCGGTATCTGCTCCACGTAGATTATTACAACGGTCACCACATGATACATCAGCAGTAATACCACCACTAAAGAAAATAAGCCATACCTCATCAGTATCACTTGTGCGATAAAGGAAAATGCCGTACTGATGATGAGTAGAAACGGAGCGATATGTTTTTGAAGGGCCAGCAGGAAGAAAGCCAGGGCAGCAAAAAAATAAATGCCCAGCATTACAAAAGTGATCCAATGGGACCGGGTGATCATGATATGCTGAATAAGACAGGTCAGTGACAGAAGGAGGCCGAAAGCTCCGCCATAACTGCATATATCTTTTTGCCGGTTGGTGAGTGTATCATAGGGAGCAGGTGTTGCCATAGTACAACGAGTATAATAAGCAGGACTTTGTTCTCATCATCAGAATCCCAATTCTTCAGCGGGGTTCCAGAATTTTTTAGCAAAATCAACCACGGTATCATTTTTTACTTTGATGCCTTCTTTCTTCAGGAGATTTTCCATGGCATCCGGTGTTTTGAAATGAAATTTACCACTCAGCATACCATTCCTGTTCACGACGCGGTGTGCAGGTACTTTTGGTTTTACCTTGCCCGCCCCGTTCATCGCCCAGCCCACCATTCTTGCAGAAAGCCTGGTACCCAAACAAGCTGCAATTGCTCCATAGGAAGTCACCCTTCCTTTTGGAATTTGCCGGGCCACTTCATAGACCAGTTCAAAAAAACTTTCCTCTCTTTTCCCCGAAGGTTTTACTGATTTCAGTTTTGCAGATGATTTCTTTTTGGCCGGCATGGAATAAAATAAAGTTTGTGTGGCGCTTAGGAATCTTTCTTTACCGTTGGGCTTTGCTCTTCGCCAGTGTCAGATTCCGGAACGCTGATATGATCAAATGGGCAGTGTTTGCAGGCATTGCCGCAGCAATAACCTCTTTCCAGGTGATACTTTTCTGTGAGTACCACGTATCCATCTTCATTGATGTAGTAGTGTACGCCTTCAATCAGTGACTCCATGTTGTTCGATAATTTTTTTTAATTCCCCGTCTTTTTCAATTCCGGGTAAAATTCCGGGCAAAGAAAAACACAGGTAATGAATGCGGTTACTGCCGGCAATATCCAGGGACTCGTAATGTGTTTTGATCCGCAGTTCCTCCGCTATTTTCTCCTGCTGGTACAGATCATCAAAATCCTGGTGCACGGTACAACCGTATAACTCTATAACTGTTTTGGTGAAACGGTGCAGGTCCGGGCTATCGGTCTTCAAATGTACTAAACCACCGGGAACAAGAAATTGTTGATATAACCGGAGGAATTTGGGGTGGGTCAGCCTTTTTTTAGCTTTTGATAAACGCAGCTGGGGATCAGGAAAGGTGATCCATATCTCTTCCACTTCATCTTTGGCAAAATAGGTGGCTACCAGGTCGATCTGGGTACGGACAAATGCGATATTGTTTAAATTCTCTCGCAGTGCCTTTTTAGCACCCACCCAGATGCGGTTTCCTTTCAGGTCAATACCAATGAAATTACGGGAGGGATACATCCGGCCAAGACCTACTGCATATTCTCCTTTACCACAGGCCAGTTCCAGGGTAAGGGAGTTCTCATTCTTAAAAAAACCCTTCCATTTGCCGGCGGTATCCTGCGGAAACTGCAGCACATTCGGAAAGCTGGTCAGTTCTGCAAATCGTACTAATTTTTTTTGTCCCATGCGCCAGCAAAGATAGGCGAGAATGAAAAATGCCCTGTTGGGATAAACAGGGCATTTGCGGTATACTTTGAACCAGGTTTAAAATTTTACCAGTAACCCCAAACCCACTAATGATTTTACCTGCAAGGCGGCAGACCGCTGGTTAGGCCCGAATAATCGTACGTCATCATCATAGATCAGGTCGACACCCCAGGTGGCGGATAAAACTTTGGACAATTTTACATTCAGTACATTGGACATGAACAGGTCCACATTTTGCGGTTTGTTCCTGTAATTAGAAAAAAGATCAAGCCTTCCTTTATACGTAATATTCTTACTGATCTCTTTCATATAACTGATGGTCGCAAAAGCACCAAGCTCCAGTTTACTTTTCTCTCCAGGGTCAACACCATACAGGCCTTTATTAGAAAGAGCCGTATCTCTTACGATTACCCAGCGGGCAGTGGCTGGTGAAACAAAGATGGAAAGATCTTTTACCGGTTTATAATCCAGTCCGGGGCTAACTAGTATATAACCCGGTGCCATGAAAGTGGATGCATAAGTCTTTACATTATCCGGGAACGTGTACCCTTTAAAGAATTGTGACCGCAGGTTAAAGAGGCCGGATACATTGAGTTTGGGATTTAAGGCATAACCGTATTTGGATAAGAAATCGAAACGGTCATCATTTTTCCGGTTGCCGAGACTGGTGGTATTTACATAACCCAGGTTAAAATCAAAAGTATTATCCCAGCTGTGTTTGTCGTTTTTATAAAAGGCAAAGAGACTGAGCAGGGAATTCACGGATAAAGAAAAATTATCACCACCGGCAGCCCAGTTACTCAGCGAACCCTGTGATACATTGAGGCTGTACAATCCTCCTTTCTTCCATCTTTTAGTACTGGTATCCGCCGGGTCTTTTTTGATTGATTTGGCAGATTCTGTTTTTAAACTTTTTACAGTTTCATCCTGGGCCATGGACAGCAGGCATAAACTTAATGCCGCTGCCAGCATCATCTTTTTCCTCATATAAATCTATTTTGGTGTTATTGATAAGTACATTCAATTTAATAATCAAAACTCACGCCGTTCCTGATCCGGGACAGTAACTGGTTGTAACAATTATCAATTAATCGTTGCGCCAGTTCATTGCGGGAAGGCGGGTTGATAGTACTGCTATTGTTGATCAGGTTCCAGTCCGATTGTTCCAGGGCTCTTTTATCACCGGTGTAGCGGGCCGATTCATCTTTCCAAGTATTGTTATCCGGGAAGCGGTCAAATAAGATATTGCGGTTGGAGGCCCAGTCATAGATCCTGCATTCCAGCGAGGCACGGCTTTGCAATACCCGGCGGGTAACATACACCGTGGCTTTTACTGTTTCATAAATGGGCTGTGGCGGATTGGTTTTGGTTTGCCCCACTTCTATTTGTTTGGTTCGGTCAATGGAATAACGGTCATTGAATAACTGCCCGATATAAAGATCAGTAAAGGTTAGGTTCACGATCCGGTCAGGACGAATATTCGATCTCCTGGCTTCGTCTTCGGAATAAAACTTTACATCGCGGTAGGAAGAATTATTGAGATCTCTGATGATCTTGTATTGCAGGTAATCATTATTGAAGCCCCAGTAGTTCCAGCCATAATTATCATAGTTCACCGGGTTCACCACCACTTTGATCGTGGCAAGCAGTTTCGATTGCTCCATCATTTCCCGCACATCTTTATAATTGGGATAAGCAGTATTGGCTTTTACAAACATATCGTAGGCCTTGCGGGCATAAGGCCGGTTATTGTAAGTAAGGTATTGCTGTCCCTGATTATAATATTCTGCTGCTGCTTTTTGTTTGGCCTCCTGGATCTTGACAGTAGGGTCCCAGGGATTGGAAATGATCTTGCTGATCACCGGGCTTCCCTTGATCTCGCTGTATAATTGCTGTGCTACCAGTAATTGTCTGGAGATCTCGATCCAGCGGTCCCCTTCATTCATATTATTAAAGGTGTTGCTATTGATATTCTTACGGACCTCTGCCGCTTGTTCATACGCTTCGGGTAATTGTTTGGCGGCATCTGCATCATTCGGGTTTTTCTTTAACCGTTCAATAAGATCAAAAACGAGTTTATCATCGGGTGTATAGCGCTTCTCAATTTGTTTGGTGGGTGAACAGGCCGTTAATACAAGGCCAAAGAGCAGCAGTTGCAGAAGATGCTTCATAAAAAAGGTTTGGTTGAACGTCTTGCAAAGGTATTAAAACAAAAAAGCCTCTCCACAAGAGTGGAAAGGCTAAAATCACATGAGAAAAATGAGCTGTAGGGGGAGGGATCGAACCTCCACGAGGCAGTTAGTTGTAGCACAAAGTTCAGTGGTCGACCCTGGTCGCTCCCGCATTGCTGCGAAAGCGGCTCTATGCTATATTTATCCTGTTATCCTCACCCCCGAGACAAGAGGGCATGTCTGCCAAAAATTTCATCACCCCACAGTATGTTTGCTTTTCGAAGAGCTTGATAGATCAAAAATAAAGAAACAAGTCATTTGGTTCCAAATTTTCTAACAATTATTTTAAAAGTATAGATAATATTCAATTAAATGCGTAATATTATGAATAAAATCAAAAATCAGTACAAAAAATGGCGAGCAAATTAAATCTTGATAAACTGGACCTGGAGATCATTCACCACATGATGGAGAACGCTGAGATCTCGTATGCTGATCTTGGCAAGAAACTTTTTGTATCCGGCGGCACCATCCATGTACGTATCAAAAAACTACAGGAAGCCGGTGTCGTCAAAGGTACAAGATTGAATGCAGATATCCGGAAGCTGGGCTATGATGTGATTGCCTTCATTGGGATCTACCTGAAAGAAAGTTCGCTGTATGATTCCGTAGCAAAAGAACTCCAGAAAATGCCGGAGATCGTCCGATTGAATTATACCACCGGAAATTACAGCATGTTTGCTGAAATCGTCTGTAAGGATATCAACCAGCTTCGTTCAGTGCTGCACGACCAGTTGCAGAAAATAAAAGGGATTGAGCGGACCGAAACATTCATCTCCCTGGAAGAAAGTTTCAGCAGAAACGTAAAAGTGATGTAACCTGCCCGTAACAAATGCAAAAATCACCCCGACAGTTTTACGCTTCGCTTGGTTTGCTGATCATCCTGAACCTGGTCATTAAACCGATCTGGATATTTGCCATTGACCGGCAGGTACAGAATGTGGTGGGCACTGTTGAATATGGCAACTATTTTTCCCTGGTCAACCTTTCTGTTGTTTTTAGTTTCTTATTAGACTGGGGCTTTACCAGTTTTTATAACCGTCAGCTGGCAGCTAAAGAAGCAACGATGACCAATGCCGCAGGGTATTTCCTGCTGGTAAAATTCCTGTTCTCTCTTTTTTATGTACTGGTTGTCCTGCTCGTGGCCTTCAGCACTGGTATTGACAGGTGGGATATAGTGATCCCTGTGATACTGGTACAGGTATTTACCTCCTTCTTTCTTTTTTTTCGTGCCATCATTACCGCCAGGCAGTGGTTTAAAACAGATGCGGTGTTGTCCGTATTAGATAAGTCCTTAATGATCTTTATCTGCGGGACCTTTCTTTTTTTCCCGGCAGTTGCGGGCAGAATGAATATCAATAAATTTCTGTGGACGCAGGCCGGTTGCCTCGCCTTTTCCGTGCTGGTTACTATTTTAATATTAGTTAAGCAAGAAATAAAATTGTCGTTCGCCGGATCATTTTCATTCTCCAAAATATTTCGTTCAGCATTTCCTTATGCACTTATCGTTTTATTAATGGGTATTCATTTCCGGCTGGATGGTTTTTTATTAGAACGGATTCATCCGGCCGGGGCTGAGCAGGCCGGTAATTATGCAGCGGCGTACCGGCTGCTGGATGCAGCGAATATGATCGGTTATTTGTTTGCTTCTTTTCTCCTGCCCTTTATTGCAAAACAATGGAGTGAAAAGAAAGATATTACCTATGTAATTCTTACCACCCGTCATGTATTGATCGCTTTTTCTGTGGGAGTATCGGTGCTGGCTGTTTTTATGGCACCATGGATACAATCCGTTTTATATTCCGGAAATAGTAATACGGCTGCAGTTATTCAGTACTGTATCCCGGCATTGATGGGTTATTCGCTGGTTGCTATTTATGGAACAGTACTGACCGCCACCGGCTATATCAAACAATTTTGTGGGATCACTTTTATTGCCGTGCTGATCAATATTGTACTCAACCTGCTGCTGATTCCTGCCTGGGGAGCCAAAGGCTGCTGCATCGCTGCATTGCTGAGCCAGGGTTTTTGCGGGGTGGCCACGCTGCTGCTGGTAAAGAACAAGTTGAATGTCGCCGTTGATTACAGGTCCTTGCTGATCTATATTATCCTTGCATCATTATTGTCCGGACTGTTTTACTATGGAAACCAGGCAGGTTTAAATACTGTACTGCTTATCTCAGCCGCCATGATCATTACTTTTTTATTCTTGCTCCTTACTCAATTATTAAAACCGGGAGAATGGCTGAGTTTCCTGAATAAATCTAATCTTTGACAAATAAACAGCTATACATGCCAGATCTATTCTATCTCGTTTCAAAATGGTGGAAGCAAATATGTCTTGTCGTATTTTTTGCATTGCTGACAGTTGGCCTGATCGTATTTCTGCAACCCCGGAAATATTTAGCTACCGCCACTGCTTTACCGGTAAGTACGGTTTCAACAGATAAAGCAAGGATCTTTAATGAAAATATTGAAGGCCTTTATTCTGCTTTGGGAAATTCGGATGACCTCGATATGATCATCGGTACAGCACAATTAGATACAGTGTACCTCGCCATGACAGACCAGTTTAATCTTATTAAACACTATAAAGTAAAAGGAACAGATTCAACAAAGCGGGCAAGAACAGCGATCCTGCTGAGAAAAAGATCACAGGTCATCAAAAGCGAGTACGGCGAATTAAAGATCAAAGTATGGGATACCGATAAGCAACTGGCTGCCGTAATGGCGAATACATTACTGGACAGGTTACAAACCCTGCACCAGCGGTTGAAAAGCGAAAGTAATATGGCCACCTTATCTGGTCTTGAAAAGGGACAGTATAAGATACAGGCGGTACTGGATAGTATTGGAAATTTATTACGGAATAAACCTTCTGATGCTCCCGGTCGTGAAATTCTGGTTGCAAGACAAACTGCGCTGACAGGTCAGTTGACACAATATGAAAAGCTGATCGGGGAATACCAGTTGATGGTTGATTCCAAACCACCCGCCTTATTGATTGTTGAAAGAGCAAGACCGGCTATTAAAGCGGATAAACCAAGAAGGCTGGAGATCATGGCGGTTACAGCTTTCTTATCGGTTTTGTTTGGTTTATTTACTGCATTGGTATTGGAAAGAAGGCAAGCAAACAGAAAGTGAACAGCCGCATCAATCATACAACTATCAATTTTGCCTTACTGGGAGGACTGTTTATTGCTTTTCTTGTTGGGGCGGTATTAACGGAATGGTATTTCCTGGCAGTGCTGCCTTTTGTGGCTGTGTTGTTATATAATGGTTGGACGAATAGTTATCTTGTTTTCTTCCTGCTCCTCCTTTCCCTGCCTTTTTCGTTTGAATATAATTTTACCCCATCCTTTGGATCTGATATTCCTGATGAAGGACTCATGTTATTTGTTTCGGTATTGTTTGCCGGGTATTGGGTATATGATCCCGGATCATTGCCATTAAAAACAATTCAGCACCCGCTGCTGATTTTACTCGTTGCCCATCTCGGTTGGATACTGGTCACCACATTATTTTCATCTGATCTCACGTTGTCCATAAAATTCTTCCTGGCCAAAGGATGGTACATGGGTGCATTTGTACTGGCCCCATTGATTGTATTCAGGGAGAAAAAACATATTAAAGCGGCGGCTGTGATTTTTGCAGCCTCCATGCTGGCGGTAGCGATTATCGCCATGGTCAACCATCTTATATATGATTTTAGTTTTGCTGCAGTCAGCGATGCGGTGGCGCCTTTCTTTCGTAATCATGTGAATTACTCAGCTATGCTGGTTTGTGCATTGCCCGTATTTGTAGCCATTCATCAACTAAATACCAGCAAGCGTATAAAAGCTATTACAAAGACATCCATCATCTTATTACTTGTCGCCCTTTTTTTATCCTATGCACGAGGGGCCTGGCTGGCACTGCTGATGGGCGGCTTAGCTTATTGGCTGATCAAGAAACGTTCCCTGCTGACACTTTATATAGCAGGTATCATGATTACGGTGTCCGCTATATTCTGGATCAAGGGTAATGACCGGTATCTTGAATTCGCCCATGATCATGATACCACCGTTTTTCATGAGGACTTCCAGGAACATTTAATAGCTACATATAAACTGAAAGATGTTTCTTCTGCTGAACGTTTTTATCGCTGGGTGGCAGCTGTGCGGATGATAAAATATGAATGGCTGACGGGATATGGACCGAATACGTTTTATGATAACTACCGGCCTTATACCATACCGGCCTATAAAACATGGGTAAGCAATAACACCGAACATTCCACGGTGCATAATTATTTTTTATTACTGGCAGTTGAACAGGGCATACCCGGGCTTATTTTGTTCCTGTTGTTATTGGGGGCGATGTTGTTCTATGCACAACAGCTGTACCACCGGGCAGAAGATGTTTTTTACAAAACAGTGGCTATAATGACCGGGGTGATCATTGTTATGATCGTAACTGTGAATATGCTGAGTGACCTGGTAGAAACAGATAAGATTGGCAGCTTGTTTTTTCTTTGTTTATCAATACTGGTGATGACGGATATCAACACAAAAAAATCATCACAATCGCCCCCGGACGTTCAGCGCATCTCTTAAACCATTCCCGAGCAAATTAAAGGCGAGCACTAACAGCATGATGGCAAAACCAGGTGCTAAAGCCAGCATGGGATTCTGCGTAATGATAAAATTATAATTCTCCTTGATCATCAGCCCCCAGCTGGGTTGCGGAGGTTGCACCCCCACGCCCAGGAAACTCAGGCCTGCTTCAATTACAATAGCAGAAGCAAAATTGGAAGCAGCGATCACCATCACCGGCCCCATGATATTGGGCCAGATATGGCGGACGATGGTCCGGGCATTGGAGAAACCCAAAGCTCTTGTGGCTTCCACATATTCCAATTCACGAACGGCCAGCACCTGTCCTCTTACCAGTCTTGCCACACTCACCCACATCGTTAATCCAACGGCAATAAAAACCTGCCAGAAACCTTTGCCCAGGGCCAGGGTGATCGCAAACACGAGGAGTAATGTCGGAATACTCCAGATCACATTGATGAACCACATAATGATATTATCTGTTCTGCCGCGAAAATAACCCGCCAGCGAACCGAGTATCAACCCGATACTCAGGGAGATGATAACGGTGATCAATCCCACACTGAGACTTACTCTTGTGCCAACAATAAGCCTGCTTACAATATCCCGTCCAAAATTATCGGTGCCCAGCAGGAATTTTTTTGTCGTTAACGGGTCTTTATCTACTTGTGAAAGATGATAAGCCTGCCGTTCACTGACCTCCTCATCAATGAATTTTTGGACGATCATACTGTCGCCTTTTTGTTGGTAAGCTGTTACCGGCACATAATAATATGCATCTTCCTTTCCGCTGACCAGTTGTGCAAGAAAGGAAACCGGGGCAACATCTTTTTCTTTTTTGATCTTCAGGAAATCCTGTTTGAAACCTGGTTTCTCCCCGTCAATTTCCACGATAATGCGGTTAGCATTCGGAGAAGGATCAGGTGAAATGAAGTAAGCAAATACGGCGACGAATACGGCCATAATGATCACGATCAGTCCAAAGACAGCACCTTTGTTTTTCTTTAACCGCTTCCAGGCAGCTTGTTGAAAAGATAATGACCCGTTGCTCATGAAGGTTGAAGATAAATGAAAACCCTAAACTTCTTTTGGTCTTTAACTGACTTTTCTTCCCTTCCATTTGTAGCTACCCAACTGCCCGAATAAACCAGCAATGATCGTATAAAGAATATGCAGTGGCTGAAAGAAGAAAAAGAAGGACAGGGTCCATTGTTTATTAAAGAAACCGGCAACAGAACTGAACAGTGGAAATTCAGTAAGCGTTTTGAAAACCCATAGTATCAGTAGTAATAACCAGTAGTAGCTGTTCCAGAAACCTGAAATAGCTGTTACAAGGAATGACAGGTTAAAAAGATAGACCAGTAGCAACACAGGAAAGATCCTCTTATCATTATACTTAGCTGCTTTGCTGGCCCAGCGGATACGCTGGTAAAAAAAAGCTGACCATGTTTTCATGGGAGCAGTGGACACAATGCCTTCCTTTGCTTTCAGGTACTGCACACGACCGGGAAACCGGGTGGCGATCTTATGCATCAGCAACATATCATCTCCCGAAGCAATCGAATCAATACCGGAAAAACCATTCACCGCTTCAAAGGCTTTTTTTTCATACGCCAGGTTAGCACCATTGCACATCGAAAGCTGGTTTTTATGAACCACCGCACCTGTTATACCCTGCAGCACCATAAAATCCATGGCCTGGAAAACCTGCAGTACAGATGAATTACAATGCATCACTACCGGTGCGGCAATAAAAACGGCATTGGTTTTTTCTTTGCAGGCAGCAAGGGTCTCCAGCCATGTTGGCGGAGGTACACAATCTGCATCGGTGGTAACGATCAGCTCCCCGGCGGCGGCAGCAATCCCGGTTTCAATGGCTTTCTTTTTATACGAGTTGATATGATCAGCCCTGAGTTGCAGCAGTTTTACTGAGGAATATTGCTGCACTATAGCGGCGGTATGATCCGTGGAATGATCATCGATAACGATCACTTCGAACAATGAAGAAGGATAGCTTTGTTTTTCCAAAGCCTGTAACAATGCCGCTATATTTTCTTCTTCGTTCCTGGCAGGAATGATAACGGATATTGTTGTTTGTGGTTGTACGGCTGCAGGAGTAAAATAAGGAACAGAACGCCAGCTCTGCCAGTAGTAAATGATAAGAAGGCCGTAGCCAATACTTAATAATAAAGTAACAATAAGGATTAACACTTATGAAAATAATTAGACACAAATTTGGCCCTTTTTTTTTTTTCAGCTACGTTTGTTTTGAAACATTAAACACTACTTATGAAGATTCGATTCATTCCTGCTTTGGCAGCGGTTACTCTTCTGTTCTTTACTATGATTACCGCTTGTCGTAAAAATGATACCACAGCCAGCATTGCTGAAAAATTTGATGTAGTTGCTGCTAAAGAATGGTGGTATGGCACCTTCCGAAAATCAGAATCATACACACAATTAGATAGAAAAAGTCCGTATGCCTTACCGGAAGGGAGCTCAACCAAGAAGTATCCTCGCTGGAAAAGGGCAATAAATTACACTAAAAAGGGACTGCAAATTGTTGAAATGCCACTAGTATTTGAAACCAATAGTATATTATTACCCGGGATGCAGGATTTGAACAACACAGCTGAAGGAGCTCGGGTTGCGAAATCAGGTACTCACAAACTGATCATTATCAAAGGTCGGTCTGGAGTACAAGATGTCAGAGTAGTAACTATAGTTCCGGCAGCAGCCTATGCAAAAAAATACCATTACGATATTAGCCATGTAAATATGGAAAAACTGCCGGCAGATTTTGATGGCTATGTTATAATCACTGATTGGGCTGGTGGAGAGAAAAATGCCTTCAGTATTAAAAGTGGGAAGCCTTACCAAAAACTAAAAATCATAACAGGAAAAATGCTTTCGGAGTTGAAGTTAAAAGGTCATCTATCAAGATTAAGCAGCTGCCCGCCGCCTGTTTGGGTACCTCATTTGGTGTGGGTATGTGTGATAGCTCCGTCAGGTGATGATCTGGCAGATGCAGAAAGATGCCAGGAACAGGGGCATTGGGAGGAAAATGGAGGTTATTATGAATACCCTCCCTGCGAAGAGGAAGATCCACCTACTGATGAGGAATTGTGTCAGTGGTATGGAATTAATTGTGATCCGGGTGAAGGAGATCCGGGACAAGGGGGCTCTCTTCCTGAAATTGATAACCAAGTTGATGATCCCTGTTTAAGGAGTATGGTGAACTATGCTATAAACGGAGGATGTTCAAATAAAATTACAAATTTCATTAATTCAAAATTCGGATCAAGCCAAACACATCATCTTTATTTTATTGACAATCCATTTGTAGGTACAGAGGATGCAAATACTAGTTGCTTTCCTATGAATTTGCCAGATAAGTTAAAAATTCAGATTAATTTAAATAATAACCAATTGTCCAATGCTTCCAGTGAGTATATAGTGGCAACAATTTTTCATGAAGCAATACATGCATGGATTGATTACAATTACCCAATCTTAACAGAGGCTAGTCAGCACCATGAATCAATGGCAGATCCAGGTAAATTTAATTTAATGTTTAATGCGCTAAAAGAAATTTTCCCTAATATATCTGATCAGGATGCATATGATTTAACTTGGGGAGGCTTAGGAAATACGATCGCATGGCAAAATTTATCCGCCCAAGAAAGGGATAGAATAATTCAAACAAATGCGAATTTCAAAAATGGGTCTTCGGGAACTCCTTGTACGCCATAAAATCTCTTTAACGATGAAAAAAATAACTTGTCTACTAATTTCTTTTGGATGCTTTTTTGTTTTGAAAGCACAGCAAAGCGAACTAACAAATTATATTACTAATTCCCTTATACTAGAGGCGAGTACTTCCTCAGTTGACCGCGACTCTTGTTATTATTCAAATGCGCTATTGAAAATTGAAGTCAATAAGAAGCATAAGGTTATGTCCATGGAGCTTTCTGATAACGCAAGTGAATTATGGCATAATGAGGTCAAGAATATGGAGGGAAAAATAAATAAGAAAAAACTTGATTCTTTGATAAAAGCTAGTAATCTGAAGAAGTGCATTTTAATTTACCCTGTTTTTTTTATTTATGATAAAAATTCATGTAGACCATTGATAAAAAATCATAATGACTGGTTTATAAATGATAAGATGTTTCTTTTTAAAGGGAAACAACTAAATGGGAAAATAATTTTTGGTACAACAATTCAGTATGGCTTTTTTTAGTTATAAATATTTTATAAATGTCCAGCCGTACGGCAATATTAGCCGCAGTTGCATTTGTTTTATTCTTACTATATCCAAAGCTTCGTAATGAGAATAACCAAAGAACGGTTCTTGCTATAGTTCTGTTTATTTTCCTGGGTGTAATCTTTTTATTGGCAGGATTTTTTAAAGTAGAATCCACATCTGGGAGATGGTTCATATTACAAAAGTCCTTTTATCTGTTTAAAGACCACTGGCTTAAAGGAGTGGGATACGGGAAATTCAACCCTAATTTTAATCATCTTCAGGCGGAGTATTTTTCAACTCATTCATTAGTGTCAAAAGAAGCAATGCTGGCTAATGATGGTTATTTTGCCTTCAATGAGTGGCTGCATTTTGCAATTGAATTTGGAGTGGGAGGATTTGCAATTTCATTACTTGTAACCTGGGTTATTTTAAAGGCTTGCATTAAGAGTATGAGTTCTCCCAAAATATGGGCAGGGGCTTTAATGATAGCGATTTTGGTTGCCTGTATGTTTTCATATCCGCTTCATAATCTTTTCATAGCAGGGGCAACAGCTTTTTTAGCTGGCTTTCTCACAAAAGATATTATAAAGATGCCTTTCAAAGTTTCCTTCAGATTACAAATGTCTTTTGTAACCGTTTTAATCTTACTTCTTCTCTATTTCTCATATAAATATTATAACTATCAGCAAGAGTATTCTGCAGCAAAGGAAAGCCGGGAAGCAGGATTTAAAACAGAAGCAATTGGTATTTGTAAGAAAATTGCTCCCGAAATGAAAAAAGATTATTCATTCACTATTTTTTATTTAGAATTGCTTTATGAAACTAACAGATTGGGAGAAGCCGTCCGTTGGTTCAATGAATTTCACCCTTTTCATTGTAATCAAAGAGCCCACACAACAATAGCAAGGTGTTATGATGAGACTGGTAACTATTCAAAAGCTGAAAAAGAATACCTTATAGCTTTATATATTACTCCACATCTACTTGCGAGTAGATATGACCTTGTGATGTTTTATGATCGGTATAAGAGGATTGACAAAGCGAGTTATTGGGCTCAACAGCTTATTGATTGCCCGATAAAAATCGAAAATCCTAAGGCTCATTATTTTAAAAAACAGGCAAAAAATTATCTTGATTCTCATTAATTGCAACAGTTAATGGAAATGTTACCAATTATCGACATTCTAACTAATATAAATGTATAGGTATGCAGGAAACGTTAAATAGCCTAAAAGATGACCTAATTAAAGCTGTCGTTGTCTCAAAAAATAATGAGTGGGCATCTGTAATAATTGAGATTGATTTTCCGCCTTATATCAATAGAGGATTCAGAGCTTCACAAATAGTTAAATCTAGGGATGGGCAAAATATTCCAATTGCTTTGATTGATTTTAATGAAGATATTAATCATAAGATTTTCTCTTTTATTTTCAGGTATAATCAAGATGAAAAGCTTAATCAAATTATTTTTTCAATGGCAAAAGGAAATTTGGAAAGCGCAAAAATAGATGTTATTTTCAACGAAGAAGTAGATAGAAGATTTTGGAGTTTAGTTCCAAAGTCAAAACGACACAAAACCATTCCCTGGTGGAAAAATCCCGAGGAAATAAGTGGAAATAATGGTTAAGCTGTTAAATATCAAATGGAGTTAATAAGATGACAACTTTTTATTAAGGAAAATTTCTTCTTGGATTTTGAATTTTATTACCTCTTTTTGGGATAATTATAATAAGGCTTTCATAATTTCTCCAGCATGTTTTTCATGCAACACCTGGTGACCGGAGTTGATTACGGTAAGCGTACACTGCTCTTCAATACCCGTCTTGAATTTTTCACCCACCGACGATAAAATGATCCGGTCATGTTTTCCATAAACAAGGCGTACGGCTGTTTTATTCTCGTTGATGTAATTTTTGATCGCCGGAAGAGCAGGTTTTATTTTTCGTAATGTGGTCCAGCGGCTGTACAATAAACGTCTTACTTCCGGATCCCCGATATAATAGTTTACGAATTTGAAAATACTGCTGTTCACTAATTTCAGTTTATTCATCAGCCTGAGCAGGCCAAAGAACCAGCCGGGCTTTTTCATGGTGAAAGCAAAGAATCTGTTACCAGCCCTTGTTTGTGTGGCCAGCCAGTACCAGAAGTTTACTTTTAGTCCGTCCGGTGCCATTAATACTAATTTATGTATTTGAGCAGGCAGGGTTTGATACAACTGCAACGCCATCCTGCCACCGAGGCTAAAGCCCATCAGTATTATTTTCTGACCAGCAGGGATGGAGGCCTGTTCCAATATTAACCCGGTGATCTTTTGCAGATCGTCCGGAGAAAAATCAAGTCCCTCCTTCCATACGGTTTGCCCGTGAAAAGGAAGATCCACCGCAACGAGACAATATTGTTCCGGGAGCAGGTGTTCAGCAAGAAATTTAAAATGGGCAGCTGTTTCTCCATAACCATGGAAACAAAGGATGACTGTATGACCAGCGCCTGCTTTCAAAAAATGAACGGTGGAAGATTTGTATGGTAAATAGAAGGATTGCACTGCTGGAAAATAAATAAAAAGCCGGTATGAAGCTAATCATACCGGCAATAAGTTGGTGCAGGAACAGTTTGTTATTTCAGGAATGCCTGTATAGCATAGTTATTCCCGTTGTCTCTGATCCGTAAGAAATACTGTCCGGCTGCAAGTTGGGCAACCTGTAAGCTAAATTGGTTAAAGGAACTGCTTACTGTTTGTTTCCGCTGCAACAATATTACTCCTGCAGTATTGATTAGTTCTACCAGCACCTGCTGCTCTTTTTGACTGCTGAGCTGCACGACCAGGTTAGAAGAGGAGTTATCAAGATAAAGCTGGCGGATATCAAAACTCTTCGGTTTATACGTTACACTAACTGTAGAGGAATAAGATTCTTTATTCGGTTCGATCATTTTCAACCGGTACTGGTTTTGACCGGGCAGTGGATTTTGATCTGTCCAGTTATAAGCAGATACCTGTGCTGTTCCGTTGGCAGTCTTCAAAAAAATGGGTTGAAAACTGGTACCACTAACTGTTTTTCTTTGCAATTCATAAGTAGTGCCTGCTTCTTCCAGTTCGGAACGCCATGTCAGTACAACGTTATTATTAACTAACTGTGCTTTGAAATCAAGCAGCCGGAGCGGAAGCGGAATATTGTTGGCGAAAATATTCCTGTCACGGGTTCGGATAAACACATAGTTATGCCCAAGGTCATTGATATGGATACCATCACCCACACTCACTTCAGGCCGGATAAAATTGAGCCCGTCAGTACTCACCAGGTCTGTCCAGAAATCAATAGCATAAAGCCCAAAATTATTTCGTACGGAATCAGCCAGTGTTTTCAAAGAATCCCGTAAGGCAACGGACAAACTTCTTGGCTGACTGGTTGTGATATAGCATTTAACGTTAGCAGCGGTGATGGCCTGGTACATGGTGCGGAAATTGTCCATGTTTTCTTTTTTGGTATAACCATTGGCAATATCATTGGTGGGGAGGTTGATGATGATAACATCGGGTGAAAAACTTAAGGCTCTTGTTACATTATGGTTGGGGTCCGGCAGTGGCCTTCCTGCAATTGCGGGAACAAAACCGGTTGGCATCTGGTCATAGGAGGTATGTCCGCTCCTGGCAATACTGGTCACTGTTGTGTCCAAACCATCACTGTTATTTTGCCGGAAATGGGTTTGCAGGCGGCCAACCCATGATGTGGCAGGAGAGCTTGATCCCTGGCCGGCAGCTGTGGAAGATCCCATGATGACTACTTTTTTCTGGGCTGACAGGAGTTGCGGCAGCCATAAACTATTTACCAGCAGGAGCAGGTAAAATAATATCTTTTTCATTTTTCGGTATTTTTTGGGCAGCTTCAGGGGTGGGCGGATGCCAAAAAGGATTGGCAGGGGGATTAAATAGGAGTGGGAACTAAAGATAAGAAATTATAAATGTCAGCTCAATGATATAAAGCAGGAAAAACGGCAAATAATTTAATAGGAGAATTATGGAATCAGGGAAATTTCCCTATATTTGAATAGTTGCACAAACAACTATATGCCAAACAACCAATTTAAACGAGGGGAACTTTACAGCTTTATCACGGGTAAAGCCTCCACCGCCATTGCCCGTCGCTTGCAAAAGAAATTCAATACAGCCGGCCTCAACCTGACTATTGAACAATGGAGTGTGTTGTATCATTTATGGAAACAGGAAGGCATCAGCCAGCAGGAGTTATGTAATGCCACATTCCGGGATAAGCCCAGTATTACCCGCCTGGTGGATAATCTTGAAAAACAAAACCTGGTGAAAAGGGTTCCTTCTGAGACGGACAGGCGGATCAACCTGATCTACCTGACCAAACAAGCACAAAAACTACAGGAAGAATCGATGTTGCTGGCAGAGGAAACATTGAATGAGGCGTTGGAAACAGTGCCCGCTGATAAAGTAGATGTGTGTAAAGAAGTGTTGCAGATCGTATACGATAATTTGAAATAGCAGCTTCCCAAACCGTTTAAACCTATTGAACTTCTTAAACCTTTTAAACTTATAATCATGAGTGCTGCCGCAGAAACAAAAACCGCTTTAAAAGGCGGGGAATGGCTGGTGAAGGAATCATCGCCGTTTGAAACGTTTACTCCCGAAGATTTTGGGGAAGAGCAACGGATGATCCGGGATATGTGTGACCAGTTCCTGGATGCAGAAGTCTATCCCATTCTCGACCGGATCGATAACCTGGAGCCGGGTCTGATGAAATCGTTGCTGACCAAAGCCGGTGAGCAGGGATTATTATCCGTATCATTTCCCGAAGAGTATGGTGGCCTGGGCAAAGATTTTATCACTGCTACCATGGTGAATGAATACCTGGGTGCGGGTCATTCTTTTTCTGTTGCCATTGCCGCACACACCGGGATCGGCACATTACCTATTTTATATTTCGGTACACCGGAACAAAAACAAAAGTATATACCCAAACTGATCACCGGTGAATGGGCCGGTGCATACGGATTGACAGAACCCAACAGCGGCAGTGATGCACTGGGTGCTAAAACAACAGCGAAGCTGAGTGAGGATGGCAAACATTATATTTTAAACGGCCAGAAATGCTGGATCACCAACGGTGGTTTTGCACAGGTATATACGGTATTTGCTAAAGTGGATGGAGATAAATTCACCGGCTTTATTGTAGACCGGGGAACTGAAGGATTTACACAGGGACCCGAAGAACATAAAATGGGTATCAAAGGTTCTTCTACGGTGCAGTTGTATTTCCAGGATTGCAAAGTACCGGTAGAAAATTTATTGGGCGAAGTAGGTAAAGGACATAAGATCGCTTTCAACATTCTTAATATTGGCCGTTTGAAATTATGTGCGGCAGCTATCGGTGGTGCCAGGCGTTCATTGAGCGGCACGGTTGAATATGCTAAAACAAGAGAGCAGTTCAAACAGCCCATTTCTAATTTCGGAGCGATCAAACATAAGCTGGCAGAAATGGCGATCAGGGTATTTGTTGGCGAATCAGCCTTATACCGTACTGCCAAATGGGTGGATGATAAGGAACATGAATTGCTGGCAGCAGGTAAACCCTTCAATGAAGCATTGCTTGGTGCTGCGGAAGAGTATGCCATCGAATGTGCCATCCTGAAAGTATATGGCAGTGAAGTGCTGGATTATGTGGTGGACGAAGGTGTGCAGGTGCATGGAGGCAATGGTTTCAGTGCGGAGTATAATATTTCAAGAGCTTACCGCGACAGCCGCATCAACCGGATCTACGAAGGAACCAACGAGATCAATCGCCTGCTGACATTAGACATGACCCTGAAAAGAGCCATGGGTGGAAGACTGGACCTGATGGGGCCAGCTATGTCGGTACAGAAAGAACTGATGAGCATTCCCGATTTTGGTGCAGAGGATGAAACACCTTTTGCGAAAGAAAGAAAGCTGGTGGCCAATCTTAAAAAAGCCATCCTGATGGCGGCGGGTGCTGCTGTGCAAAAACTGATGATGAAGATCGAGAACGAACAGGAAGTATTGATGAACCTGGCTGATATGGCGATTGAAACTTATAATGCGGAAAGCGTATTACTAAGAGTGATGAAAATGGTGGACCAGAAGGGCGAAGCCGCCTGCCAGCTCTATATCGACATCATGCGGACTTACCTGTATGATGCTGCAGACAGGATCAATAAATCAGGAAAAGATGCGATCAATTCTTTTGCAGAAGGAGATGAGCAACGGATGATACTGATGGGATTGAAACGGTTCACCAAAGCAGAACCATTCAACGCAAAAGATGCGAGAAGAAGAATTGCTGATCAAATGATCAGTGAGGGAAAATATTGCTTTTAATTCCACTGCTCACTGTCAAAATCAAGAACGGCTGGCCTTAACGGGGTAGCCGTTTTTTCGTCTCCGTATATCTCTGATAACTCCCGGCGCACCACTTTCAGTTCTGATAATTTTTTTACTCTCTTACTTTCAAGGTAGATACCGGTGCTCATTAAAATGGAAGAAAGGATTGTGGCTATAAAGTAAACCAGGAATGTATTTTCGACATCCGGGCTTCTGAGTACATAATGGATCAGGTAAATAATGCTGAAGCAACCATATACAAAAAGTAAAGAAGCACTGATCAGGGCCCGGCCGGTTGCCTTTTGCTGGGTCACGGTTATCTTTACCTGGTGCACAAAGAAAACAACCGAGAAGCCGAGTATAGCGATAAGACCGGGTGCCATCGCAATGGTAATGGTATTGAAATTCAAACCCCAGATCGAAACAAGAATAATATCAAAAACAACTAATCCGCCGATCAGCCAGTGCATCCGCTTTGTATTTTCAACCGACCGGCTGAAATAAGTCAGGAATAACAGCATCAGCGGCGCATCCAGCAGGTTATTGATAAGCCCGGTGTATAAGATCGCATTTTTGTTGATGTGGATATATCCTTCCGTCAGGAAATTATAGGCGACGGCAATAATATAATAAGCTAATAAGGCAGGGAAAGTTCTGTATCCGGCAAGCCGGAAGGCAATGATGAATAAAACAGGTAAAGAAAGGGCGACGGTTGACATCAAACCCATCGTGTCATTCCAGCTCATACGATATTGGTTTTTTCAAGGGACAGGTTCAGCAAAAAAACCTAATGCGTTTTTTTGCGTCTGTAATATTAACGAGATTTAATGACCTATAGTGCTTACCAATAAGGGTTTATGCTAAAATTCAGTAAAACCATGAAAGCTGCCAGTAATTCTACGGAAAGCACAGTAAAGGGTTTTTGGAAACTATTGCTGTTAACTTACGATATTCCCGTTTACTACTGTTCCGGGAAGGGCTCGCCCCGGTGACAGGTGCGGCAGGTGACGACATTTAAATATTCCGGTCTTTCTTCTTTATTAAAGTAAAAATGGGTCTTATTGATGTCAATCGTCATCCGCATCATCTTCCGGGCATTTTCTTTCATGGGTTCTTTATCAGAAGCATAATCCATTTCAGTACCGGGGAATACCACAGAGGTTACATGGCAGAACTTACAATTCACCCCCAGTGCCTTGTTGTAGCTCTCCATGATACTGTCTAGTTTTTGCTCACTAATATCCTGGGGCAGCACCTGCAGGTTTTTGAATTTACCGGCGGGCGGACGGGTAAAGGCAGCCGCTGTTCCTACAAAGACTACGAGAAGGATAATTACTGGCAGTTTTGATATGGATTGCATTACTTGATTTGTTTAATGATACAATGACGCTATACAAGCTTTTATCGTGGCAAAATAACCCCAAAATCTTAAGGAAGACTAAATGTAGTAACTGGCAGGTTTTCCTGCATAAGGAAATGACGAAAGGGCTGGTTTCCTACTTTTGTGGACTAAAATTGATGCTATGAGTACACTGGTCAGCGAATTCAACGATTATCGCACCCGGATGAACGAGGTCATTCTCAGTAAAGACAACCTGGTGATCAAACGTCTCTGGAACTTAGACACAAATACCTATGCGGAAGGTGCCCTGGACACAAAAACCAAGGAAATGCTGGGCCTGGTGGCCAGTATGGTATTGCGTTGTGATGATTGTATCAAGTACCACCTGGGTAAGTCGCATGAGCTGGGGGTGACCACCGAGCAGATGTACGAGATCTTTGCCGTGGCCAACATAGTGGGCGGCACCATCGTTATACCACATACCCGCCGGGCTGCTGAATACTGGGAAGAGCTGGCGGGTACTAAATAAGAGCTGATACAGGTTTCCGGGACAACTGTTTTTAATCACTTGCCCGGTGTCGCATATTCTTTAAATTTGTCAGAAGCATTTTATACTATGAGTGAAACAACAACCGCCCCTGTTTTAACCGCTAAAGATTTTGCCACCGACCAGGAAGTACGCTGGTGCCCCGGCTGTGGTGATTATTCGATCCTTGCACAGGTGCAGAAAGTGATGCCAACGCTGGGCATCCCCAAAGAAAATATTGTGATCGTATCCGGTATCGGTTGCAGCAGCCGTTTCCCATATTATATGAATACCTATGGTATGCACTCCATTCATGGCCGTGCTACAGCCATTGCCTCCGGTTTAAAAGCCAGCCGCCCTGAACTGAGTGTGTGGATCGTGACCGGTGATGGCGATAGTTTAAGTATCGGGGGTAACCATACCATCCATTTACTACGCCGGAATTTCGATGTCAATATTTTATTGTTCAATAACCAGATCTATGGACTGACCAAGGGACAATACTCTCCTACTTCGGAAGAGAAGAAGATCACCAAATCTACTCCCATGGGAAGTATTGATCACCCGTTCAATCCTGCTGCACTGGCATTAGGTGCTGATGCCACATTTGTTGCCAGGACCATGGACCGTGATCCCAAACACCTGCAGGCGATGCTGATAAGAACACAGCAGCACAAAGGCGCTTCTTTCCTGGAGATCTACCAGAACTGTAACATCTTTAATGATGGAGCCTTCGAGATATTCACCGAGAAAGGAACGAAAGCACAGGAAACATTATTCCTGGAGCAGGGCAAACCATTGGTATTTGGTGCAGCAGCGGATAAAGGAATTAAATTAGAGGGTTTCCGTCCCGTGGTGATTAATTTCAGTGATGGCTACAGTGCCGATGATTGCTGGGTGCATGATGAAAATGATATTTACAAAGCACAGATACTGACCCGCATTTTTGATGATCCTAAAGCAGACGGTCATTTACCAAGACCATTTGGTGTCTTCTACCAATCCAACCGGCCTTGTTATGAAGATGTGATGCAGGCACAATTGGATGAAGCGGCTTCCCGGAAACCAGCCGATCTTGACAAGTTGCTGAAGGGAAATGAAGTGTGGACGATCCAGTAATCCTGTTTACTTTATAGTTAACTCAAACGGCTTTATTAAAGTTGTTTTCTAATCAGGCATAGCAACTACTATGGATGAGAAAACAACTTTGTCATTTTTCTCCAATAGCCTGAATACTTCTTTCGTTTCCTGGGCAAAAAGATTGCCCTCTGTACTTTTGAAATGAAGGACTTCCTTGTTCCTGATAATGGTTATTGCAAAACTGGTTACAGTATACTTTAATTCGAATCCCAAACTGGGATGGGCATATGCCCCCAAACCAGCTTGTACAGCTAAAGCCGCCTTTGTTATCGTATCCTGGTTGCCTCCGCCAACATAAGCTATCGGAGCAAGTATATTTCTGACCCGCAGGAAGAACTCGCCAATTTTTACCAGTTTGTTTTTTACTTTTTTGTTGATTATGATCGGGCCGTCAGAAAGATATTCAGGCTTGAAAACATATAAACCACAGTCAATCTTTTCAATACTTCCATTATTTGTTGTCAGTACTACTGATTTACACTTTAATCCTTCCACCGTGCAGGAAACGGTATTTTCTATTCCTATATAAGCTGTTTGACCCGGTCTTAGAACGGCAGCTGTGAAGGATTGAGAATACCCGGTAATTACAGAGAGAGATAGCAGGACAAGCAGAACTGGCTTCATGAAGTTTTATTCCATAACGAATAAAAGAGGTAGAAATTATTATGCACCAGCTAATTCCCTTTCCGCATTTGCAAACACTTTCTTTTTCTTTTTTTCATACCACCATTGCGGTACGGTTTTTTTCATCATGGTATCAATGCTCCGCATGCCGAATAAATTCCAGGCGCCTTTCAGTTTGCCGCTGATGGAAGGTTGAAGGGCCCGTAAACTCATGGCAAAGCCACTGTCTAAGTATTCCATATGATGCCAGTAACCGGCGGGCATAAATAAAGTATCACCAGGTTCTAAAATAAAATCATAGCCTTCGGCCAGTTTCAGGGCCGGGAATTTTTCAAAATCCAGTTTGCCTTCCTGGTAATAGTTGGAAAAATCGGCCATGCTCAGTACCTCAAAAGGTTTACGGTAGAGTTTGTATTGTTCTTTAAAAGGGAACATGAGCACTCTTTTACGGCCACCAAACTGTGTATGTAAAATATGGGAGAGATCAATATCAAAATGCATATGGGTGATGCTGCTGGCACCACCGGTAAACAGCATCGGGTATTTTTTTACAAAACCCTTCATCAGGTGTTCGGGCCAGGTAAAATCTTTGGTCAGCTCCGGGGCATGATCAAAAATATTGAACAGGAAGATGCGCCAGCCGGCCGGTCCTTTGCTGATCATATCAATATATTCACCAAAGGTCTTGTAATCGTCGGCCTTATTGATCGGTGTGTAAGCGTCGCTTTTTACATTGTTGTACAGCGGCACTTTCTGATGACCCACCAGTTGCTTAAAATAATCCCAGTTCCATTTAGTATAAGCCGGCCAATCCTTAGCAAGATTTTTGATGATAACGGGCAGGGCCGGTTCATAATATTCCTTCCGGAATACTTCAGGTTCGATGGAGTCAACTTTAGCAACTGGTTTTAATTGCATGGGGCAAACTTAATAAGTGACCAAATTACAAATTGTCGTGCAAATGGCGATAATCAATAAATGTATTGATAAAAGCCTGTATTTTTAGAAAGACTGATCACGATGTTACTGCATATTCATCCCAAAGATCCCCAGCCCCGCCTCGTCAAACAGGTGGTGGAAAGCCTGCAAAAAGGCGGGATCATCATTTACCCCACCGATACTATTTATGGATTGGGTTGTGATATTTTTCAACCCAAAGCCATTGAACGGATTGCCCGGATCAAAAAAATAGAACCACAAAAAGCACAGTTATCATTTGTTTGTTCCGACCTCAGTCACCTGAGTGAATATGCCAAACAAATACAAACATCTACCTATCGCTTATTAAAAGAATACCTGCCCGGTCCCTATACATTTATTCTCCCGGCCAGTAAGCTGGTGCCGAAAATTTTGCAAAGCAAAAAAGATACGATCGGTTTACGTATCCCGGACAATGCTATTGCCATGGCGATCGTGAAAGAACTGGGCCGTCCCATCCTGAGTGCGTCTTTACCGGGCGAAATGGTGGAAGATTATACCGATCCCGAAGTGATGTATGAGAATTTCAACAAGCTGGTTGATTTTGTTATTGATGGAGGTCCCGGGGGAACCATACCTTCCACGATCATTGACTGCACCGGTGATGAACCAATTGTTACCAGGGAAGGATTGGGAAAATGGGAAGAATAAGCGGCAAAAAATAAAAGCACCACTTGTAACAAGTGATGCTTTCCCAACTCAAACACAAACTCCTGCTCTATGATGGATTACTGATAGTATTATATCACCCGGTGGCGCCGGTTATGTTTAAAACGAAAAGTTTCCTTACGGGTATGAGCTTTCATTTTATGGATCTTCCTTCTTTCATGCGGGGTAATTATACCATCACGGCGGGCCATCCTTTGCATATTGTTTAAACGCACCTGGTCTTTTCTCAGTTCAAAGGCTTCAGGCCTGGTCAGTTCACCACTGCGGACACCCTGGTGGATACGATGACGCTGGATGCGGTTACCGGCTACCTGTGCAGACGCGGTGGTGCCAATCAATAACATGATAACGGCGAAAGCTAAGATCTTTTTCATGGGGCTTGTTTTAATTGTTATTCAAAAATGATGTGCTGCTATGACGGCAACAGGTACTAACCGTTTAATGAGCTTAGAAAACTTTAACAACTAAAACAGTTCCTTTTGAGAGGGAAGAAGGCGAAAACTTTTCCGGTGAAAGCGGCATAAGCCATGTTCTTCAATGGCTTTGCGGTGAACAGCCGTGCCGTACCCTTTATTTTTATTCCAGCCATATTGCGGAAATGCTGCATGAATGCGATACATGTATTCATCCCGCCAGGTCTTGGCTAAAATGCTGGCGGCGGCAATGGAGGCAAAACGTCCGTCACCTTTTACAAAACACTGGTGCGGTATTTTTTGATAAGGGATAAAACGGTTGCCGTCAATTAAAAGTAAACCGGGTCTTTTATTGAGTTGATCAATGGCCAGGTGCATGGCTTTGAAAGAAGCTTTCAGGATATTGGTTTGGTCGATCTCTTCATTATCAACAGCAGCCACCGCAAAAGCGATCGCTTCTTTTTCAATAACAGGCCGCAGCTCATCCCGTTGCTTTTCGGACAACTGTTTGGAATCATTCAGCAGCGGGTGATAAAAATCAACAGGCAAAATAACTGCTGCTGCATACACCGGCCCGGCATAACAACCCCGGCCGGCTTCATCACATCCGGCTTCCACAAACTGTTCCTGGTAAAAGGGTTGAAGCATCCCCTGCAATTTCATCAATAATACGGAACAAAAATTATTTTGACCCCTGTTCCACTCCTAACTTTGCAGCCGCTATGGCGAATGAACTATCACAGCGTTCTTCCAAACCAATCGCCGCCTGGCTGCTGGTGGGTGTGGGAATGATCATGATCCAGATCTTACTCGGGGGGATTACCCGGCTGACCGGTTCGGGTTTATCCATTACGGAATGGAACGTGGTGACCGGCACCCTGCCACCCATGAATGAACAGCAATGGCTGACCGAATTTGATAAATACAAGCAAACACCCCAGTTCAGCCTGCTCAATTTTGATTTTACATTAAAAGATTTCAAATTCATTTTCTTCTGGGAATGGTTCCATCGTTTCTGGGCCCGGTTGATAGGGGTGGTATTCGCTGTTCCCTTTATTATTTTCTTACTGCAAAAGCGTTTCAAACCATCGATGGTGAAACCGATGCTCATCCTGTTTTTACTGGGTGCTTTGCAGGGCGCCATCGGCTGGATCATGGTGGCCAGCGGACTGACCGGTGATGCTATTTATGTGAAACCCACCAAACTGGCCCTGCATTTTATTTTTGCATTGGGCTTATTGTGTTATACATTCTGGTTTGCACTGGAATTATTGGTGCCGAAAGAAAAATTGATTGTCAATACATCCATCCGGAAATTCAGTTGGTGGATCATTGCCATACTTTCTATTCAATTAGTTTATGGTGCATTCATGGCCGGGCATAAAGCCGCAACAGCTGCTCCCACCTGGCCGGATATCAATGGCAATATCATTCCTTCCAATATGATGGGTAATCATGAAGGCTTGCTGAATCTCGTGGACAATAAGATCACTATTCACTTTATCCATCGGGGTCTTGCATACCTGCTATTACTGCTTGTAATTATATTATCGGTTAAACTATACAAGACAGCAGGTTCTTCCCTGCTGCGCAAAACTGGTTGGCTGCCGGCATTCCTTGTAACGATACAAGTAGTACTGGGTATTTTATCAGTGCTGTTTAGCCTGCAGATCATTCCCAATCAGTGGGGAGCTTTTGAATGGATGGCACAGCTGCACCAGTTAGTGGCCATGTTCCTTTTACTTTCTTTATGCTGGGTGGTTTACCTCGTTCGTGGTAAAAGTTCTTATTAACGCTATTTTATAATCCCGCCAGTTTGAACGGCCAGTTAATAATCTGTACTTTTAAGTTATAACCATTAAATAACCATGAAGACCTGGCTGCGGGGTTTCTATTATTCTTTTCCTGTGCAATTGTTATTTCTTCATTTCAGGAAATACCAGGTGCTGTTATTGTTTTGGTTCATCCTGTTCAGCACCATCAACGGTACCTTCATGAAAACCTTTGGTGCCGATTCCTTGTACCTGGCACCGGAGTATTTAGGAAATGTAAATGCGATCAGCTCGGCCATTGTGGGTATTTCCATTGGTATGTTCATCATGAGCTGGAATATCGCCACCTTCGTTTTGTTCAGCAAACATTTCAGGTTCCTCGCTGCCACCACCAATCCTTTTTTAAAATATTGTATCAATAATGCGGTGATCCCGCTGCTTTTTTTGATCTTTTATTTTTTTAAAGCATTCGAGTTTGATCATTTTAAGGAACTGATCCCGGTAACTGAAATACTGTTTTTAGTCGGCGGGTTTTTAAGCGGATTGATTTTTATACTCGCTGTTTCTTTTATTTATTTCTTCCGGGCCGACCGTTCCATCCTGCGGCAAATGATGCCGGTGATCAGCAACCCCAGCTCTTATATCACCCATCTTTCACCGATCAAAGAAATACACCATGGAGGTCCGCTGCTCAAGGTGGAATGGTATTTTGAATCACCCCTGCGGCTGCGGCCTACCCGGGATGTATCACATTATACGCAGGCTTATGTGGATTCTATTTTCAAACGGCATCACTTTGCAGCGATCATCTCAGTATTCATTGCCTTCCTGTTTCTGATCGGCATCGGTTTTTTCCTGGAACAACCTTTTTTCCAGATACCCGCAGCAGCCAGCATAACAATTTTCTTTTCGATATTGATTGGCGTGGCCGGTGCTTTTTCTTATTTCCTGCAAAGCTGGAGTATCCCTTACCTCCTGGGACTGATTCTCCTGCTGAATGTTTTTTATAAACTGGACTGGATCGATCCGCGGAACAAAGCCTATGGGCTGAACTATACCAATAAAAAAGAAAGACCGGCTTATACAAGAGAGACCTTATTGGAAATGAGTTCGGCCCCCAACGTGGAAGCCGATAAAAAGAATATGATCGCCATCCTGGAGAACTGGAAGAAAAAACAGGACAGTGATAAACCGGTACTGGTACTGATCAATACCAGTGGCGGTGGGCACCGCAGTGCCACTTTCACGATGAGTGTGCTGCAGCATCTCGACAGCATCACCAACGGAACGATCATGAAAAAGGTTTTCCTGGTATCCGGCGCATCGGGTGGTATGATCGGCGCTACCTATTTCCGGGAATTATACCTGCGGCAGCAGCAGGGAAAAAATGTGAAACTGCGGGATAAAAAATACGTGGATGATATCACCGGTGACCTGCTCAATCCCCTGTTCTCTTCTTTTGTGGCAAGAGACCTGATCGCACCGGCGCAAAAATTCAAAGCCGGTAATCATGAATATGTAAAAGACCGGGGCTATGCCTTTGAAGAAAAACTGAACCAGAATACAAGAGGTTTTTTAGACAAACAATTGAAAGAGTATGCAGCGGATGAGAAAGCAGCGAATATACCATTGATGTTTTTTAATTCGGTGGTGACAAGAGACAGCCGCAAGATGATCATCAGCACACAGCCCGTCCGGTTTATGATGCAGGGCTGGCAGGACAGCACCCGCATGCCGGCCATGGATCCGGATGCGATCGACTTTGCTTCTTTTTTTGCAAAGCAGGATCCCTATGAATTAAGAATGCTAACCGCTTTGCGGATGAACGCCACTTTCCCGGTGGTACTGCCCAATGTATGGCTGCCCTCTGATCCTGTTATTGATGTGATGGATGCAGGATTAAGAGATAACTATGGACAGGAAACTTCCATCCGTTTCATGGAGGCCTTTGATGAATGGATCAAAGCCAATACCAGTGCTGTGCTGATCTTACAGATAAGAGACCGGGGTGCCGGTGCCTGGGAATATCCTTATTTATCGGATGATATCAGTGATCATGCCACCAAACCTTTTTTATTGCTGCAGCACAACTGGTTTAAGATGATGGAATTTTTCCAGAATGATATGCTGAGTTATTATGCCGATCATGAAGGACGGAATGTACACAAGATCACTTTTCAGTATGCCGGCGGGAATGAAGAGAAAAAAGCAGCGCTGAATTTTCACCTGACCAAACGGGAAGCAAAAGATATTATGGCCTCTGTATTTTCTCCCTATAATAAAGAGAGCTCCCGTCAATTACTGGAATTATTGAAGGTGAAACCAGTAGCTGATAGTCTTAAGGCTGAATAAGCCGGAAACATTTTTTCAGGATCGTTGCGGTGATCGTGGACGGCGTTTCTGCCGGGTCACCATCAATATGAAGCGGGGCTTCATGGGTATTTTCAATGACGATCTTTTCGGTTTGAAAATAGATCACCGGCTGGTTCAGTGAATTCTCGACAAGGTTGAGTTTACCTGCCAGGATCTGTCGTAATAAATTAAATAATAATAAAGGTTTGGCTGTTTTTTTAGCGATCACTATATCCAGTAACCCATCCGACAATAATGCCTTGGGGGCAATGGTGAAATGATTGCCAAACTGGTTGCTGTTGGCGATGCTGATAAAATATGCTTCCGTGGAAAATTGCAGCCCGTTGCTTTCAATGCTGAAATGATAAGGAGCAGCACTGAAAAAATTCTTACTCACCAAGGACGCATAGGTCTTCAAACCCCGTTTCGGTTGTTCTGCAAATTCATGGGCCACTTTTGCATCAAAGCCAATACCGCTGAGCATACAGGCAAACTGGTCGTTGATCATAAACCCGTCAATAGCAGAAGCGGTGCCATTGAAAATTACGGACAAAGCCTTTTCCGGTTGTTTGGGAATTTTAGCAGCGAAAGCCAATCCATTCCCCGAGCCGCAGGGAATGATTCCAAAGTTCACATCCGTTTTCATCAGGCTGTTCACCACCTGGCTCACCGTGCCATCGCCACCGGCGATCACCACATCGGTGATCTTTTCTTCTTCAATAATGGGTAAGAGAAAAGAATAATCAGCACTTGCCACGGAAGGAAAGACCTGGAATGGGATTCCCTTCGCTTTGGTTTGTTGCTCCACAAAAGCCTGCAGATCCTTTTTGGTCCGGGTACCGGAAACAGGATTGATGATGTAAATGATTTTCCGCATGGGTTACTGAAGCCGCAAGGTACATAAATGTACTCTTCGGATGCGTACTGCCAGGTTGGAATCACGGGGACTGATCGTGGTATAGATAACGATCTTCTTTTTGCCTTTGAATACTGCACGGAGTTTACTGATGGGGATTTTAACAGCACTGCTGCTGTCGGTTACCAGCAGTTCATTGTCTGCTTCATCACAGAAACGAAAGGCCCGGTACCAGGTATCAGGATCGGTTTCTGTAAAATAGATCTCCAGCTTGCCATTCTTTTTCCATTCGGCGGCTGTGATCTTTTTTACATTCTTTACTTCATCTTCTTTGGCCGTAGCCAGCAGCAATTTATTGTTCAGCTTTATTGTCCAGCTGCCTGTTTGTGCCTGCATACTGGTTGCAGCCATGAGTAATACAATGATGGAGATGATCTTTTTCATATTCTTTATGATGTCAGCTACAGGATGAACGTTGCCCGCTGATTACACAAGTTACCATCTTAATAAAGCACTGGCCCAGGTAAACCCGCTGCCGAAAGCGGCCAGGCAAACCAGGTCACCGTCTTTGATCTTTCCTTTTTCCCAGGCTTCACATAAAGCAATGGGAACAGAGGCGGCGGTGGTATTACCGTATTGCTGGATATTATTATAGACCTGCTCGTCTTTCAGTTGCAGTTTCTGCTGCACAAACTGGGCGATGCGCAGGTTGGCCTGGTGCGGGATCAATAGGTTGAGATCAGATGTTTGAAGACCATTGGCGGTTAGTGATTCTATAATTACTTCCGGGAATTTCACAATGGCTTTTTTAAATACGGCCGGGCCATCCATAAAAGGAAAGACCTGTGCCTGGTCGATCATTTTATGACTGAAGAACATTTGCCCGATCACCGCTTCATCAAAGTCGGCATATTGTTCGGCCTTCCAGTGGTTGGCATGGGTGCCGGGATTATACATAGCCAGTATCTCGGCACTTTCTCCATCACTGTGTAAATGTGTTGACAGGATACCTTGCTTCTCATTGGTGCTGGGTTGCAATACCACGGCACCGGCCCCGTCACCAAAAATCACCGACACATTCCGGCCCCGGGTGCTGAAGTCGAGACCAAAAGAATGTTTCTCGGCCCCCACCACTAAAATATTTTTATACATCCCTGTTTTAATGAACTGGTCGGCCACGCTGAGGGCATACACAAAACCACTGCACTGGTTCCGTACATCCAGGGCACCGATCTCTTTCATGTGTAAGGCCCGTTGCAGCAAGACACCGCAACCGGGAAAATAATAATCGGGTGATAGGGTGGCGAAGACGATAAAGTCAATATCCTGCGGGGTGAGACCGGCTCTTTCAATGGCGATCTTCGCCGCTTCCACTCCCATCGTGGTGGTGGTTTCTTCGGTGCGGTGGGCATAGCGGCGTTCTTTGATACCGGTCCGTTCCTGTATCCATTCATCACTGGTATCCATATATTGCAGGAGGTCGTTATTGGTCACCACGGTGGCCGGCAGGTATTTACCAATCCCGGCGATCTTCGATTGAAACATAGCAAGCGTTTGAGCAAGGAAGATAGGAAATAGAGGGGAAATGAAACGGTTGTGTTTTGTAATGGTTGCAGGGGAGCCTTACTTTTCTTTGTCTTGAAATATTCCTTCGACTCTCCCAGGAGTATCTCTTCTTTTTCTCTTGATAGAAAAAGAAGCAAAAAGATCAAGGCAAACGCTTATGCTCCGCAGCTTTGCCGGCCCACCCACTTATGGTGTGACCGGCAGCGGAAATATAGTTTGCATTCGTGTGGTGAGCGGCAAGGTCGGGGATGCGGAGGCGTGGTTGGCAAAGACTCCGATTGCCCTGTGTTCCGTCTGTATGTCTTTACAGCAGTTAGTGGTTGCTGGCGGGACGGAACAAGGCGCCGGGAAATTCATTTAAGCTGCTGTTACTTTGCATCCTTGTTTTATTTCCCCGGGTACTTTGCTTTATAATGCTTCACCGAACCGGCGACTAATTTTTTTAATACCGGCACCTGGATGTCTTCGAGTTTTTTGATATACACACAGGCTTTGGCAGCTTTGTGTTTGCCGAAGATTTTCAGCAATTCTTCTTTGCCTGCAAAGTTGGCAATGTATAAAGCGAACTCATTTTTGCGGGGCGAGAAACCCACCATCGGTGCATCGCCTTCATGGCCGCTGTCGTACACATAATGATAACTGCCGAAACCAATAATAGCCGGTCCCCACATTTTGGCCGGGTAACCGGATTGTTGCTCCATGACCGCAATAATACCGAGACAATCGGCCTGTCTTGCTTTATCAACTTTTTTTATAAACGCGGCTACACTGTTGCCGGTTTCCGTGGTTTTTGGTTTTGCTGTTGCCATATGTTTGGTTGAATGGAGTAAAAGGAGCTGTATCTAAGGTATGATTTTACAGCCAGCGCAGAAAGACCGTGCTGATCTTACTTTACGCCGTTGCTGGTGTCCTGAGCCTGTCGAAGGGCTCAGCAGCAACACGATCTATGGCGGTACTTCATTTTCTTTATTTACTTTTTGGCATTGCCCCAAAAAGTAACAAAAAGGTCTATGTAAAACGAATGCCTCCGGCCGTTTTACCGGCCCACCCACTTATGTTGTGACGGGCAGCGGAAATATAGTTTGCATGCGTATGGTGATCGGCAAGGTGGTGGATGCAAAGGCGTGGAATATGGCAACTCCGGTGGCGCTGTATTCCGCCTGGATGTCTTTACAGCAGTGAGTGGTTGCTGGCAAGACGGAACAATGCGCTGGGAATGTCTTTTAGTTCGGGGTCTTTGTTTCTATTCGGGTAATTCGAACAACGGAGTCTTGTCATGCCGAGGCACGAGGCATCTGACTTATTGGTTAGGATTTAATATACTTGTTTCGTAACCTAATTCATGGAGATAAACTATTCCATCCTGTATCGCCATTTTATTGGTACCGGTCCAGCCCTTTTCAATTCCTTTTAAAATCAATTCCCTTATATTTTTAGGTTCATTGATGTTCATTTTTTCTGCTATGTTCTTTTTGGTGTTAAATAATTCAATACCTGTGTTTAAAAGCTGCCCTGAATAATAGTGATCGGGGGTTAAAAATTCTACTATTAAAGGTGTTTTCTTTTGACCAGCCAGGAATATTCTAACTCTAAGTGTATTGTTTTGGGTTGCTGCGTGAAAAGTAGTGGAAGTTATATACAGGTATTTTACCTGCTCAATAGTGATTTTTCTTAGTTTGTTTTTCAAGCTGATGTATTTATTTCCCCGGGTACTTTGCTTTATAATGCTTTACCGAACCGGCGACTAATTTTTTTAATACGGGCACCTGGATGTCTTCTAGCTTTTTGATATACACACAGGCTTTGGCCGCTTTGTGTTTGCCAAAGGCTTTCAGCAGTTCTGCTTTGCCTTCAAAGTTGGCAATGTATAAAGCGAACTCATTTTTGCGGGGCGAGAAGCCCACCATCGGTGCATCACCCTCGTGGCCGCTGTCGTACACATAATGATAACTGCCGAAACCGATGATCGCCGGTCCCCACATCTTTGCCGGGTAACCGGATTGTTGTTCCATGACCGCAATAATACCGAGACAATCGGCCTGTCTTGCTTTATCAACTTTTTTTATAAATGCAGTAACACTGTTGCTGGTTTCGGTGGTCTTTGGTTTTGCTGTTGCCATATAGTTGGTTGAATGGAGTTGAGGGATTGTATCTAAGTTATGCTTTTACCCGAAAAGCAGGAAGACTGTGACCCATCTTATTTATCCTGTTTGGATATACCACTACCAAAAAAATATTCCAGCAGCAGGATCGTGATGACACCGAGTGTATACGCCAGCAGGTCCAGCCACTCGAAACCATACCCGATAACGGTCCTGGCAAGGAGATTATCCGCCAGCCCCAGCCGGTCAACAAGATGAAAGTATTGTAACAACTCGATGAGGTAAGCGAACAGTAAAACAGCTATGGCTATTTTCAACGGGGAGGCGTTGATAAAAGTCCGCACAGCACAATAGATCAGCATTACCACCAGGTAATCGCCAAAGTAAGGACGGACGAAATTGTCATGCACATACAGGGCGATCAACACTTCAATCACAAACAAGAAGAGAGTGAGCAGGAAGAACCGGGAGTTGAACCTAAACATGTTGTTGTATTAACGGAAGCACAGCAGCATCCGGTGATTGGGATTGGAATGAGTTGCTGAAATCTGGAAATCATGACTGCCGTTGATCACAAAGCCGGCCTGCTGGTAAAACTGCACCGCCCGCCGGTTGTCTTTCCATACATAGAGCCAGGCACCTGCCTGCTTATTTTCTTTCATGAGGTTAACGTTGAATGCGAACAACGCAGTGCCGAGTTGCAGCTTGTAAAACGCTTTGAGCAAATACAGTCGTTCCAGTTTGCAAATATTTTGTTCCGGGCTTTCGGGGTACGGGGCATTGAAAATGATCCTGGAGTAACCGGCCGGTTGTTCCTGGTAATACAGGATGTGATAGATATTATTGGGGTCCTGCAATTCCTGTTGCAAGACAGCGGGGTTATATTTCTCCTCCACGTAAGCCTGTATATCGGCGGCGGGGGCACTGTGGCCATGTGATTCGGTAAAGGAAGCTGCAGCAATAGCCGCCAGCAGTGGGGCATCTTCTTCCGTTGCTTTGCGGATGGAGACCAGGTCTTTCCGCTCCAGCCGCCAGCAAATATTATCGGGTGTTTGATTACTGATGCGGAAATGATTTCGTTGCAATACTTTTTGCGAAGCCGTATTGCCCGGATCGGTTTCGGCCAATACGGCTTTGATATTTTTTTGTGTAAAGGCCCAGCGGACCAACCCGGCCACGGCTTCGGTCATTAACCCTCTGCCCTGGTAAGCGGGGTAAGTGCCATAGCCGATCTCCACTTCGCCATTAGCATCAGGTTCGCCTTTGCAATAAAGATCTGCCACGATGGTTTTGGTGCTGGTATCAATAACGATCCAGATGGTATGGAACCCATACCGTTCACCCGCCCGGGTAACAGCGGGGATAATCCTTTCGGCGATCTTGTTTTTTACCCGTTCCGTTAGCTCCCGGCTGCCGCTGGCCAGCCCCAGCTCCTGTTCCAGTTGCCGGTTGTCCTGTATATATATTACCAGCTCCGGGGCCGTGAGCGGATGCAGTGTTAATTTGGTGGTGGTAAGGTTCATGTAAAACGACAGCGGTTGGGCCGGGCTTGAAGATAATAACAAATGGGAAGATGGATAGTAGCATAGCAATCGCCAAAGGTAAAATAGTAAAGCTGTGAAAGGGGAAGTTTCGCAGAGGGTTACAAAAGTGGTTTATAAAATGTCCAATTCAATTTTAAAGATTCTTGTGTCTTATATTTTTCTATTTTTTCAATAAGTGTTTTTTGGTGCCCTGAGCCAATAAAAAAAATTGCTTTGTTATATTGATTTTCTTTACTGTAGTTATAAATATTTTTAAGCATTTCAGCTTCTCTTATATCCTGCTCTTCATAAAATAATTTTCGAATACGTATTAGCTGATTTCTATTTATACTCATATTTATTAAACCTTCTTCCAGTAACATTTTCTCTTCAAATAATTCCATGCATTTTTTACTATTTAGAAAAGCAAAGCCATCTTGCACTGTCATTTTGATTTGCTCTTCTTCCAGCTCTCTATAAAAGTGGTATTGTTTACAAAAATTAAACACATGGTTAATCTCATTTCCTTTCAAATTTTGAGTTAGATTAATATCTACGGGAATAAGGCAAATGTTATGATTAAGCAGGTATCTTTTGATAGATCCTATTTCAGGGGGCTCATTAGGCTGCTCAGGACTTTTATATACTATATCAGATAAATCGGTTGGCAACTCTTCAAAAATTACTTCCGGCCTTATAGCATCTATGATTTTATGTAATTCATCAGCATTACATTTTCCAAGATTGGAATGGTGTGTAAAAACAATTGTTATATTATACATATAGTAGTCTTCAATTTTTTGTTTGCTAAAGCTAGCCAACTATAATAATTGTTGAAAATTTTAGGCCACAAGCCTTGGGCTAAATAAAGAAGGTTCATTTAGGATAAGATTTAGAACAAATGCTTGGTGTGAGAATGAAGAAAAAATGGACAAAGACGAAATAGTGAAGCTGCGAACGTGGAAGTTTCGCAGGCTGGTTAATTAAAAATTACCCCATATAATTAAAGGCTGGCGAAGTAATGTCTTGTGCGTCAAACTCATGCCCGTTTATTCTTATTTGATGTAATTTTTTTCCAAGGGTATAATTAATAATTACGTAAAAAGTTTCTTCTATTGGTAACCTAGCATACCCTATAGACGGTCTTAACTTAAATTGTAAGCATTTCACCTGCTTTGATTCGATCACACCGGCTGGGGGTACATTATAGCCTTCGAATACTAGATCGTGGCTTTTTTGCCCATCAAAATAAACGGCAGATATGTTGTTTATGATTTTATTATTACCTGAGGTGTTTATAAACTGGATATCTAAATCAAATTGTGTTATGTTATTCTGGAAATCATTTGTATGATAATAACTTGCCTTAAGACTATAATTATCTATTTTAATTTTGCCTCTTTTGAGTAATAATTCCAACAGAAAAACTATTAGTCCCCCACCAATTCCTGTTACTATAAGCATTAATTTGTCCATATGAAAAGGTGTTATTTCTCTTAAATACCCCTTGACGTGGGGCAATTGATGCTAAGATAACAATATCTTCTATGCTTATAAAGCGAATGGCGGGGTAAGCTCGAGATAAATCAAAATGTGTCGGTAAATAATAACTGAGAAATGGAAAGTCTCGCAGAAGTGGTTTTGATTCTCTGAATGACGTTGAACACCGAGGATAACCGGGGGTACTATCAAAATAGTTCAATCTGTTTGGCTGATTCGTCAACACAGTTTTCAATATAATAATCAAGAATATTTCCTTCTTTATAACTCAATATGTATTGAAAAGAACCATCGCTTCTATTAACCCAATTTACTTCTCCTATTGAAGACAATTTGTCTATAGCATTTCTAACCCAATCTTGCTTGGGATTTTCAGGTTGGCCATAAGTATTATCAGTATTTTGTAAACTCTGGAAAGAGTATGCGGTTCTTAGTAAATGAGTAATTTCTTTTACTGAAGTATCTATTATAACTTTTTGCTTCTTTGTGAGCTTTTTGAATGTACCCTCCCCCTTTGATTTATCAAGAATGCACAAATAAATTAAATACATCAGAAAGGAAACATGAGGCTCTGTGTCATAAATTTGGATTCTAGAATAGTATGTGACATATACTTCCATCGGTACTTCTAGGCCTTTGTATATTCTTTCGTGAACCGTTTTCTCACTAAGAGTTCCAAGTTCAATTCGAAAATGAAAATATTCCTTCCCTTGGCTTGAACGATTAAATTCAACAATAATAAAATTATTAGTTGGCTTTAGGTCCTGTTTGAGAGTTTTGTTAAAATAATCAACCACGTCTCTTGATCGTGATTGGTGTACTAATAAAACAATATCATATTCGTTTACTTTCCCATTAATTGTTGGCCACCCAAAGGTTGAGTTACAGTATTTGTAAATCTGTTCAAATACTTCTTCCCAATGTTTTTTATCGGCCGGAAATGAGTATTTTACTTCTCCTATAACACCATTTGTATTTGAAATTACTAACCCAAAATCAGGAGTACAAAAAATCTCTTTTTTAGTATCAGAAAATAATTTCCTGCCTTGAAAGATAACTACATCTTTTTGAGCTTTTCTAAGTTGAAATTTATACTCATTTAAAAAACCAATGATAGCATAAACAGTGTTTAGATACTCATCATTTTTATTCTTAATATCCTGAATTAATAATGCTTTAGATTTCATAATTTTTTATTTCGCCTTCTGCATAATTGTCGAAAATGTGATTCACTAATCTTTTTAAGCTAATAATAGAACATCTTAATTGTGGTGCAATTAGGATGCGCTTAGAGTTAAGTATCCACAAATCAAACGAACTTGCATCCATATAATCAATAATCGATAAATGAACATAGGGATTACCATGTAAGACAGATACTGATGAATCTTTTAAGGTTGAAATTGTCTCAATAAATTTTTTATTATTTGAGATTTCCTTAAATATTTCTGATTCGTATTCTATTGCGAGTGGCCTTATGCTTAAATCTTCAGAATCCCTCCGGCTTCTATTTTGAAATAATTTAATATACTTATCGATTAAATTACATGTTGGAATTATTAATGAGTCATAGACTCGAATAAAGTTTTTTTCAGCTCTTACAACACCTCTCCTATCTATAAATGTAGTAGATATGTTTTTTTCATGTCGGTAAGATTTAAACCGAATAGATTTAAACCATCCATTATTCTCCTTCAACCAAGTGTTAGCGTCGTCTAGGCTTGAATTATTCCAAGTCAGAGTTGACATTGTTTTTTCTTCAAGGTATCGAACCCGCTGAGAAGCTTGAATTATTTTTACACTTGTTATTGAGTTTAAAGCCTGATACTCTTCAATAAGATTTATTAATTCCTTGCTTTTTATAAAGGGTAAAATAATTTCTGAATAAAATGATTTAACAAAAGGTCTCAAGTGTCTATGAAAAAAATCTCCTTCCTCTATTGTAAACAATAAATAAGTAAACTCATATTCAGGTAGTTTGTGAAGAAGGAAATTTCCGGAAGAGATTATTTTACCACTTTTTGCATCATGGCATTCAAGCTTATAAAGCGTACTTTCGTTTTTCTTTTTTACTTTCTTTGCGAGTCTGTTTGCAAATACTCTTTGAGTAATGATTTTTTCTATGTCGACAATAGTTCCGAAAGGTATAACGCTAATAGTTTTCATTTCATTGTCAGAAATCTTGTCAAAGAAATCCAATAACTTATCGCTTCTAGGAAAATTTTCTAGACTTGAATTAAACATATTTTAAAAGTAAGCTTTCCTGTAATATATTCTGTATTGTTTTGTTGAATAGCGAACAGAGCGAACAGAATCATGAAGAGTACTAGCCTGAATCATATCCTTCGCATCTATACAGGCCATAGCAACAAATAATGCCTAAAGAACCGAACGATGAACGGAGCGTCGCAACGAAAGATGCCCCCTTCGACAAGCTCAGGGTGGGGTCGTCACATCTTAATATCCACCACCTTTTTTTCCTTCCGGCTTTTTTCGGCGGCAAAGCCCATCACATGGCTTTCGATAGACGCATCAATGGTGGAAGTGAGCAGGGCCGGGTTTTGCTGGGAAACGGCCTGCACCCAATCGGCCACGAGGCGCCAGTCGCCACCGCCATGGGTATCGCTGTTTTGTTTCCACTCGGTTACTTTGCCCGTGCGGAAATCCGTATGCGTGAAGGCAGACATATCACCCACGATATCGCCCATGCTGCCCATCACCCTGGTGCGGCGGCCTTCATAACTGGTAAAGGCTTCCATGGAGAAGGAAGCGGTGACATTATTGTCGAATAAGATATTCGTGGTGTAATGATCGGGCTGGTCGTTGTCCATGCGATAGACACAGCGGCCATAGTTGCTGGTCTTTAAATAGTTCATGATAGCATCGCCCTGCTGCGCTTTATCTTCCGGCAGGTCAAAATGGTGCAGCCAGCTTCGTTTTTCAAAATAGATGCGTTTGGCCGAATAAGGACATTGCCCTTCAATGGCGCAACCATCCACGCAGCGGTCGGTGCTGCCGGCGGGTGCATTTTCTTTACGGAACCATTTGAGGTCGCCAAAAGCCTGTATGCTGTTGCAATTTTTATCGAGCATCCATTTTAAAATATCCAGGTCGTGGCAGGACTTGGCGAGGATGATCGGCGTGGTTTGTTTGCTGTTGTGCCAGTTGCCCCGCACATAGGAATGGCTCATGTGCACATGCATGATGGGTTCAAAATGCTGGATGCTGATGACTTCGCCAATGGAACCATTGTGCATGAGTTCTTTCAGCTTTACAAAATACGGCGCATAGCGCAGCACATGGCAAACGGCGACAATGCGGCCGTTCTTTTTGGCCAGGGCCAGGATATCCCGGCATTCCTGTTCGCTGGGCGAAATGGGTTTTTCGAGTAATACATCATAGCCCATTTTCAAGGCCGCCATGCAGGGACCATAATGGAGGTTATCCGGCGTGGAGATGATGACGGCATCGGCAAACTTGGGCCGCTTGAATACATCTTCCCAGGTATTGAAACGATTGGCTTCTTCGATCTTATGTTTTTTGGTATAGCGTTCATTGCGGATGGCAATGGGTTCGGCCACGCCAACAATATCTAATTGCTCGGGATACTGCACGGCATAGTTGCCATAGACATTGCCTCTTGATCCGGCACCGAGTGTGATAGCCGTCACCGCTTTGGCCGGTTTCCGGTGCAAAGGATTATCGGGTAAAATTATTTTTTCGCCTTTTTCGTTCGTGGCCCAGGAAGAAAGCGGCAGGGCAGTGGCGGACAGACCTAAGAATTTTAAAACATCACGGCGGGAGAATTGATTGGACATGCGGATCGTTTTTAAATGAGCAGGATAATAATCATGCGAAAGGTACAAATATTTAACGCCTGTAATTTGATATATTCGAAAAATAATAACTGCTGTATGACTAACAGTTCTTCCCCCCGTTTTTTAGCACTGGATGTATTGCGGGGCATGACGGTTTGTTTTATGATCATCGTGAATACACCGGGCAATGGTGCTACGACCTGGGCCCCTTTGCAACATGCTTCCTGGCATGGGTTCACCCCGACGGATTTGGTTTTCCCCACGTTTCTATTTGTAGTAGGCAATGCAATGAGCTTTGTGAGCAAGAAATGGGAAAAGTTGAGCGATGCGCAGGTGTGGTGGATCATTGGCAAACGAACGCTGATCATCTTTTTATTGGGCTTCCTGATGTACTGGTTTCCTTTTTTGCACTGGAATGAACAGGGTGGACTGGAAGCGAATCCTTTTGCGAACACAAGAGTGATGGGAGTGCTGCAACGGATCGCACTGGGTTATTTTTTTGCTGCCCTGATGGTAAGGTATCTGCAACTGTCAACGATCATCCGCCTTTCGGTTGTTTTTCTCTTAGCCTACTGGTTGCTCCTTTTAGTATTCAGTGGCAGTGCTGATCCCTATGCTATGCTGACGAATGCGGGCAACCGTTTTGATACATGGTTATTGGGAGAAGATCATTTGTACCATGGCGAAGGCGTGGCCTTTGATCCCGAAGGATTACTGAGTACGTTGCCGGCTATTGCGAATGTAACCTTTGGCTATGTGGCGGGTAAATGGATACAGGAGAAAGGAAAAACCTATGAAGGCCTGGCGAAATTATTACTGGCCGGAACGGTGCTGATCGCCCTGGCTTTAGTATGGGATACCAGTTTCCCGGTCAATAAAAAATTATGGACGGGCAGTTTTGTCTTGCTGACCGTGGGCATTGATTGTGTGCTGATCGCTGCGTTGTTATATGTGATCGATTTTTTAGCAATCCGGAAATGGACCTATTTCTTTGAAGTGTTTGGGAAGAACCCGCTGTTCATTTATCTCTTGTCAGAAATTGCGGCGATCTTATTATGGTTTATCCCGGTGGGGAACAACCGGCAGCCTTTGTATTCCTGGTTATATGAGAATGTGTTTGTGCATGCGGGAGCATATTTCGGCTCCTTCCTCTTTGCCATCACGGTGACGCTGTTTTGCTGGCTGGTAGGATATATATTGGACAAACGAAAAATATATGTGCGGGTCTGATCATTGCTGCTGCGGTACCAATTTTAAAATCTCTTTGGCAAACTTGCCAGCTTCCTGTTGTACAGTCTGTATATCTTTTGATTTGACATAAGACCCGATGACATGATCACCGGCATTGGGAACAGCGATCATTCTTTTCTGCTCTGCTGCGGTACCGAGTTGGGCAAACATTCTTTTCATGGCCGATACTTTTACCACGGGGTCCTGGTGATCCTCATCTTTAAAATAATATAAAACGAGAGTGGGTTGTTTCACCCGGCTGAAGGTGGATTCTTTCATCGTGGTCTCTAACAGTTCTTCTAACTGCACGGCTGATTCCATACGGTACTTTGGGTCCCAGTATTTAGCATATAACGCAGTGGTATCTTTTGCATGCATGTATTTTCCCTGCACGAGACGGGCAATCTGCAAACCCCAGTGATTATTGAGTAACCAGGCATTGGGATCATTGATGGCGATATTGGGCGAGAGTAAGATCAAACCGGCGATGTCGGGATATTCGGCAGCAAGTTTTAAAGCGAGTGTGCCGCCGGTGGAGGTAGCCATGATGATCACTTTCTTCCCGATCTGTTTGCCGATGGCATAGGCTTCTTTGGCCGAGTTCCACAAACGTTCTGCACTCACGGTAAGCAAGGCTTCGGAAGTGTCCAGTCCATGATCAGCCAGCCGGTTGAGAAATAAATTGCAGCCGAATTGTTTGGCAAAGTTGATATGTACCGGGTCACCTTCTTCCTGGCTGGCCGAGAAACCGTGGATATATACCACGGCATATTCTGTCAAAGCTTTTGTGGAATCATTCAACCAAATGATCCTTGCTTCGTTATCGGGTTTTAATTGATGTGTGGCTTCTTCATTACGGATATATTGTTCCAGCAAAACGGGTTCAGCCGGCAGCGCCGGGAGGTCATTGGTATATTTTGGAGTGCCGGGTTTAGGGCCGAGGAAATAAACAACGATGAGAATGAGAATAAGAATACCCAGCCATTTCAGGAATTTCATGGTAGTCGGTTTGTATAAAGCTACTATAAAGGAGGTTTATTTTTTTTACAAGCCAGGAAATAATAGTTTATTTTTTCGTTAACCTGTTTTTTGAATTCAGAAAGCGTCATCGCCTTTTTAAGGGCTAAATATTGTTCCAATAAAAAAATTTCATACCCTCTTGCATCCATAAAATCGAAAATTAATTCCGGGCTAACTCCATAAATATCACTACCACCTATTCCAAATTCGAAAATAATTAAGGGATGATAGGACGATAATATCCTTTCTGCTCCTTTCAATACATCAAATTCACCACCCTCCACGTCTATTTTAAGAAAATCAATTTGTACACCTTCCGGGATAACAGTATCTAACTTTTTGGTGGCTACTGAGATTGTTTCATCTTTTTCATTTGGTCTGTCATATCTCCTTTTTTTAATCCCACTGTAAGCCGGGTTTGAAATGACATGATTAAAGCTACTGAGACCCTCTTTATCACTGAGGGCATAATTATAAACCGTACAGTTGGGATTGTCATTGAACCTGTCTAAAAGAGAGTTATACAAATAAGGTAGCGGTTCAAAACCAAAGTGGGTGCCTTTGGGTGCAATTTTGAGAAATAATGTAAGAAATTCACCTTCATGTGACCCGACATCCACACAATTACTATCAGGTCGACAAGAACGCTTTAATATCTTGTTGGTCAACCTGTCATACCGGTGGTTTTTTGTTAAAGGGACAGGACTCAGCCGTTTAATCCAATATTTCAGCAATTTTTTCACTATTGGTTGTATTATTTTATGTCTACATTTCTCCTTTCGTTTGCTCCCCCCGCTTAATTAGCTTACCTTTGCCGCTCGTTAAAAAACAGCTATTAGCCGATAGCCGTTAGCTGATGAGATTCAAAGCTAACGGCCCAAAGCTAACCGCTAAAAGCAGAAAAAATGCAAATAAGGAACATCGCAATCATTGCCCACGTTGACCACGGTAAAACTACACTGGTTGACAAAATATTACATACCACAAAAGTGTTCCGGGAAAACCAGGAAACCGGTGACCTGATCATGGACAGCAACGATCTCGAAAGAGAACGGGGTATCACCATTTTCAGTAAGAATGCTGCGGTGACGTACAAGGATGTAAAGATCAATGTGATTGATACACCGGGTCACGCCGACTTTGGTGGTGAAGTGGAAAGGGTATTGAAAATGGCCGATGGTGTTTGCCTGCTGGTGGATGCTTTTGAAGGTCCCATGCCACAAACCCGTTTTGTGTTGCAAAAGGCCTTACAGCTGAACCTGAAACCCATCGTGATCATCAACAAAGTGGACAAACCGAATTGCCGCCCGGATGAAGTACATGATGCCGTGTTTGAATTGTTCTTCAACCTGGATGCAACCGAGGAGCAATTGAATTTCCCGACTTTCTACGGAAGTGGTAAGAACGGCTGGTTCAATGATTCCTTAGAGCAGATCGATAATATCAACCCGTTACTGGATGGTATCATTAAATATGTGCCGCCACCCAAAGTGAATGAAGGACCGGTGCAGATGCAGATCACTTCCTTAGATTACTCTTCTTTCCTGGGCCGTATTGCCGTAGGAAAAGTAAGCCGGGGTGTATTGAAAGAAGGACAGAACGTGGTATTGATGCAGGCCGATGGTACGGTAAGAAAGACCAAAGTGAAAGAGCTGTATGTGTTTGAAGGCATGGGCAAGAAAAAAGTTGCGGAAGTAATAGCGGGTGATCTTTGTGCTGTGGTCGGTATCGAAGATTTTAATATCGGTGACACGATCGCTGATGCAGAAAATCCTGAAGCATTGCCGGTGATCAGTGTGGATGAACCCACGATGAACATGTTGTTTTCCGTGAACAACTCACCGTTCTTTGGTAAGGATGGAAAATTTGTGACCTCCCGTCACCTGCGTGACCGCCTGATGAAAGAAACCGAAAAGAACCTGGCGCTGAAAGTGGTGGACAGTGAAGATGGTGACAGCTTAATGGTATATGGCCGTGGTATTCTTCACCTTGGTATATTGATCGAAACCATGCGCCGGGAAGGATACGAGTTAACAGTAGGTCAGCCACAGGTGATCGTGAAAGAGATCAACGGTAAAAAATGTGAGCCGTATGAAACCCTGGTGGTGGATGTGCCCCAGGAATTTGCTTCTAAAGTAATTGACCTGGTAAGCCGCCGGAAAGGAGAGATGCTGATCATGGAAACCAAAGGAGAAATGCAGCATTTGGAATTTGATATTCCTTCCAGGGGATTGATCGGTCTGCGTACACAAATGCTGACCGCTACCACTGGTGAAGCGGTGATGGCTCATCGTTTCAGTGAATACAAACCCTGGAAAGGACCCATACCCGGAAGAAACAACGGGGTATTACTTTCCAAGAACACCGATAAGACAACAGGTTATTCCATTGATAAATTACAGGACCGGGGAACTTTCTTCGTGGATCCGGGTGAAGATGTATATGCAGGACAGATCATCGCCGAGAATATCAAACCGGGTGATCTCGTGGTGAATGCCACCGAAGGAAAAAAACTGACCAACCACCGGGCCAGCGGCAGTGATGATGCCACCCGTATTGCTCCCAAAACGCTGATGACACTGGAAGAGTGTATGGAATATATCCAGCAGGATGAGTGTATTGAAGTAACGCCGAATTTTATCCGGATGCGGAAAGTGATCCTGAACGAGGATGAAAGAAAGAAAGTGCAGAAGAAAATGGAGACAGAAGCTGTTTAATCATACTACGAACTTTATACGATGCCGCCTTTAGGCGGCATTTTTTATTTCTGCCATAGCCATGTGTAAAGCTGCATACTGAATATACCAGCCACAGGGTATTTACCGGCTGCAGGGATCCTTTTACTTTTATACAAACTGTAAATTATGGTTAGCCGGATCCTTTTCGTTTTATTGGCCAGTATGATTTCCTCTGTTACCGTTGCCCAATGCCTGAGCGGCGATTGCAAAGATGGTTTTGGTAAATACAAGTATAAGAATGAAGATGTGTATGAAGGATATTTCAAGAACAGCTATTGTCATGGCAAAGGAAAAATGTATTACTCCAATGGCGATCTCTATGATGGTGACTGGGTGAATGGCAGTTGGAACGGAAAAGCAAAGTATAACTGGAAAGATGGCCGTAAATATGAAGGCGACACCAAGGATGGTTATTTTGAAGGCTATGGTGTTTTCTATTCCACCGACAGCAGCCGCTATGAAGGTTACTGGAAATTGGGTAAGTATGACGGGCAAGGGAAATATTATTTTAAGAACGGACGGTTTTATGAAGGAAGCTGGGTAAAAGGAACCAAAACCGGGAAAGGAAAATTCACCTGGCCCGAATCAGGCACTTATGATGGTTACTGGAAGGAAGATAAGTTTGATGGTTTTGGCAAACGGGTCTATAAAGACAGCAGTATGTACGAGGGAGATTGGGTGGCTGATAAGCAACAGGGTAAAGGAAAATATATTTATAATAATGGCGATATCTATGAAGGAGGATTTAAGGAGGGAAAAAGAAGTGGCACCGGGAAGTACATCACTAAAAAAGATGGCCAGGTCTATGAAGGTGAGTATGTGGATGGGCAGGCAGAAGGAAAAGGGAAATTAGTATTAGGAAATAAAGATAGTTATGAAGGTGATTTCAAAAAGGCGTTAGCAGATGGATATGGAGTTGGCATTTATGCAGATGGTAAAAGATACGAAGGCCAGTGGGTAAATGGGAAATGGGAAGGAAAGGGGAAATGCACCTGGAAAGATGGGGCCACCTATGAAGGACAATGGATGAACGGAAAAGCCAACGGAACCGGCACCAAATTATATAAGGATGGTGACAAGTATACCGGCGAATGGAAGGAGGATAAATTACATGGCCAGGGGACCTATACCTGGAAAAACGGGGATACCTATACAGGTGGTTTTTTGGCGGATGCCATGTCGGGCAAAGGGAAGAAGATCAATCATGACGGAGTTATCTATGAAGGCGAGTGGAGTAATGGATTTTATGCAGGGACCGGTGTATTAAGCTGGACGGATAAAAATAGATACGAAGGAAAATTTGTGGCCGGGTACCCCTCAGGCAAAGGAAAACTATACCGCAACGGTCAACTGTTTTATGAAGGAAATTTTGATGGTACGTCCACCTATTCCACGGCAAAGAACTGGCTGCTGAAAGACGGCACCTTTGCCCGGCGCACCACCTTCTCCGATGGCTCTTTCTTCGAGATCTGGTATCCTGATAACTCTGTTTTTTTCGGCAGTATCAAAGACATCGGGTATTATGGCAGTATTGCCAGTATACAACCCAACGAAGGATTCCTGCTAAGCTCTTCGGGTAAGATTATGGTGGGTAAATATGAAAACAAAACGATCAAATCGCCGACCTATATCCATTCGGTAAAAATGAGTGAAGCGGTCCCTGACTATGTAAGGGGTCGGGCCTTGTTTGCCTACAAGAAAAATGCAGAAGCACTGCTGGCATTCCATAAAGCCATTGCACAAAATATAAAAGAGGACAGTGTGTATTTATTCCGGGGCGTTTCCTACAGTAATCTTGGTAAATATGATTCCGCACTGGCGGATATGACAACGGCATTAAAAAAACAACCGAAAAATAAAGACGGGTTAAGCTGGAGGGCCAAAATATACCTGGCCCAAAAAGATACGGCTGCTGCCCTGGCTGATTACGATACCTACCTGAAGCATTACCCGAAAGACACAACGGGCTACTGGCAGCGGGCCGTATTGCTCCATAACAAAAAAGAATATGCAAAAGCAATCGCCGATTATAGCAAAGTGCTGGAATTTGCCAAAGGGGCTAATGACAATGTGTATTATTACCGGGGCGGCTGTTATGAAATGCTGGAAAAGAAAACAGAAGCCTGTGCGGATTTTGAAAAAGCAAAAAAAGCGGGGAATAAAAATGCGGATGCCAGGATCAAGAAATTATGCGGAACCGGCGGGGAGCCGCCCAAATCCATCTGACCAACCACTCAATTTTTGGGTGATTTACGCAAAAGTTTACCGGGTTCATTAACTTGTCAGCTAAATTTCGGCATTCATCAGCCTCGCCGCTGGTGCTATCCCTTAACTGCTGGAAAATTGGCTATAGCTGCGATCATACAACGATTGGGTATTACCGCTATCACTCTCTTGCTGGTAGCTGGCCTGCCTGCACAGTTACCCGATTACCACTTGCAATTGTTTGATTATACGGCTGGCCTGCGCCCGGGTACTATTGAAGCGGTTACAAAAGATAACAAAGGTTTTTTATGGATCTTATACCCCCGCAGTGTGCAGCGTTTTGATGGCAGGAAAGCTGTTTCTTATAAAGCGGGCAACGGGATGACCAATATTCATTGTGATGAACAGGGAAGGGTGTGGGTGGGTTCATCGGGAAAAGTATATCGCTTTGATGAAGAAGGACAACAGTTTAAAGAAGTAAGGGTTAAAAGCCCTGACAGTGTTTATGCCACCGGGACTGTTTTCAGTATGCCGGGTAAAAGAACATTGCTGAATGCCAGCAGTGGTTTCTTTGAGTATGATGCAGGCAGAGATCAATTTGTGCCCGCCCTTCGGGATCTCCCGGTTCCGCCAGGATATGGAACCCGGTCATTTGGTTATAAAGGAGCTACCATTTTCTTTGGCCATAAAGGGTATGTTTACCGGTATAATATTACCAGCAAAAAGCTTGATAGTCTCCCTGATCGTTCCATGCGGAGGATCTTTCCGTTAAATGAAGACAGTGTGCTGATCAATACCTGGTCACTCCATTCCTACTGGTATAATTTTTCCGGCAACACCGTTCATGAAGCGAAGCCGCCGGCATCATTGCGCAGCAAACCGGCTTCGGATGCTTTCGCCGCCCGGAGTATGGTGGAAGTGGGGCCGGCAAAATATATTATCACTTCTGCAGAGGGAGTATTTGAATACCTGGCTTCGGCCCGGCAATACAAATCACTGAACTTGTATTATAAAGGAAATCCTGTTTTAACCGGTGATATTGCGAATTCCATTTATGCCGATAAGGAGGGGTATGTATGGATGTCTACCGTAGATGGGATTGCCCGTTTCCCCTTGCATGGCCAGTCATTCGGGTTGATGCGGATACCCCTGAGGAATGATGTTAGCCAGTCCAATGCTAATAATATCCGGAATATCACCGAAGACGAAAAAGGAAACCTGTGGATGGCAACGGGCAATGGGGTGTTGTGCTGGAAACCTGCAACCAATCAATGGGTAAGCTACTTGCCTGAAGAAGGAAGAACGGACCGGCTGGCCTATCCATCTGTTCGGGGCATTGCATACGATGGTCGCTATGTGATCCTTGGCCCGGCCGACCTGGGTGTTTGGTTATTCAACCCCGTTACTGAAAAATATAAAAGGCCGGTATATGCTTCTGCTGCAGTGCAGGAAATGAATTTGAGGGATTTTGCGGATGATGTTTATACGCTTCGCAACGGCAATCATGTCATAACCGGTCGTGATGCATTGTATGTGCTGGAAGGGAAAACCTACCGGCTGGATACATTGGACAATCCCGCCGCAAAGGAAAACAGTAATTATGTTTTCCAGGGAAAAGATGGCTGGGTATGGATCACGACTATACAGGGGTTACACCTGCTTGACTCCAATCTTGTCTACAAACAAAAAGCAGTACTGCCAGCCGGCAGCTCCCCGGTCAGTGCCGGGTTGATGTTGCAGGACGGGCGGTTGCTGTTTGCGATAGACAAAGGCTTGTATACAGCCAGTGTGCAGGAGGGTAATATCCGTATAAAAAAATTCACTCCTGTTTTTGATGATGTGTTCATCACTTCCCTTTTTATGGATGACAAAGGGTTTATCTGGGCAACATCGGATAATGGTATTTACCGGTATGACAGTTTGAATTCCCGGCTCAATCTTTTTGATCACTCAGACAATGTGCAGGGCTATGGCTTTAATCTCAACAGCTGGCACAAGAGCCGTGATGGGGTGTTGTTCATGGGAGGAGTGAACGGCCTGAACTACCTGCAGCCGGAAAAATTTGCCACAAGAACCGATTCTCTCCGCGTTTATATTCAACAGGTAAAAAACAGCAGCAATGATAGCCTTACCTATCCCCTGGACAGGAAAGCACTGCTCTCATATTCACAACGATCACTGGAAGCAGAATTTGTATCGCCTTATTATAATAACCCCGAAAAAGTAAAATACCGCTACCGGCTGGAAGGGTTTGATAAAGAATGGAAATACCTGGGAAATATTAATTCGGTCCGCTTCACCTCCCTGCCGGCAGGCGATTATACATTGCTGGTGGAAGCCAGTATCAACAATGTTGACTGGGCTGCAGCAGCTAACAGTTTTTCTTTCACGATAAAAAAACCATTCTGGTTGCAGTGGTGGTTCCTGGGCCTGCTGTTCATAAGCGTCTTTACGGTGCTGTGGTTGTTCATCCGCAACCGCAACCGGAAGATCGCCGACAAACAGGAAGAGCTGGAAGCAGAACAGGCCATTAATTATTTTTCTTCAAGCATAGCCGACCAGCAATCAGTGGACGGAATACTCTGGGATGTGGCGAAGAATTGTATTGGTCGTCTTGGTTTTGAAGATTGTGTGATCTATTTGCTCGATGAGGAAAGAAATGTGTTGCAGCAAAAAGCAGCGCATGGGCCCAAAAGCCCTGGCCGTTTTGAAATCAGCGAACCCATAGAGATCCCGGTTGGAAAAGGGATCACCGGGACGGTAGCGGCTACCGGAAAAGCAGAATTGATCAATGATACAGCAGCGGACTCCAGATATATTATAGATGGAACCCGCCGGTTTTCAGAGATTGCAGTCCCCGTTATTGTAAATAATAAGGTGATCGGCGTTATTGATTGCGAGCACTCAAAAAAAGGGTTCTTTACTCAGCGGCATTTGTCTATTCTCAGCACAATTGCTTCCTTGTGTGCCGGTAAAATAGTAAAAGCAAAAGCAGAGGCAGAAAAAAAAGAGGCCGAACGAATTCTTATGGATACCCAGCAGAAAATGGCAGATGTGGAAATGCAGGCCCTGCGGGCACAGATGAACCCGCATTTTATTTTCAATTGCCTCAATTCGATCAACAGGTATATTGTTAAAAGTGACCAGGCTACAGCCTCTCTTTATCTTACCCGTTTTGCCAAGCTGATCCGGCTGATACTGGATAACTCGAACAGTAAGACCATAACCCTGACCAATGAGCTGGAAGCCCTGCGCCTGTATATTGAAATGGAGAGTATCCGTTTTGAAAAAAAATTCAGTTATACGATTAAAGTGGATGACAGCGTTCACCCGGATAGCATATATGTACCCCCGCTGATCATCCAGCCCTATGTGGAGAATGCCATCTGGCATGGCCTGCTTCATAAAGAATCAGCCGGTCATTTGTTCGTTCATATCTGCTGTGGTTCCAAATCTGTACTCGAATGTATCGTGGAAGATAACGGGGTGGGCCGGGATAAAGCCAAAGAACTGAAAAGTAAATCCGCATCGAATAAGAAATCACTGGGAATGCAACTGACAGAAGACCGGCTGGCTTTATTGAATAAGAATGCGGAACTGAATGCTTCGGTGGAGATCCTTGATTTGAAGACAGAAGCAGGAGAAGCCGCAGGAACCCGGGTTATTTTAAAAATACCTGTTGATAGTTAATCTAAAACCTGTTGTATGATAAAAGCTGTATTGGTGGATGACGAAAAGAATGCGCTGGAAATGATGGAGTGGCTCTTAGTCACCTATTGTCCGCAGGTGGAAATCGCTGCCATGTGCTCATCTGCTGAGCAGGGTATTGAAGCGGTGCATACCCACCGGCCTGATGTGGTGTTCCTGGATATTGAAATGCCGAAGCTCAATGGCTTTGATATGCTGGAAAAGTTTGATAAACTCTTTTTTGATGTGGTCTTTTGTACGGCGTATGACCAGTTTGCCATCAAAGCATTTAAGTACAGTGCCCTGAATTATCTTCTGAAGCCTGTCGATCCCGAAGACCTGAAAATAACCGTACAACGTCTCGAAGCAAAGAAGACAATCCCGACGAAGGAACAGTTTGATCTTTTGCTGCAAAACATACAACAACCTGTAAAAACAACCCCGCAACGGATCGCTCTTACCACCGGTGACGGGCTGATCTTTGTGCCAACGGCAGATATTATTTATTGCGAGGCAGAAAGCAATTATACCAGCGTGGTACTATCGGGGGGTAAAAAAATTGTGGTATCGAAAGTGCTTAAGGAAATTGATGAAGCATTGAGTGGTCCTGATTTTTACCGGGTGCACAGTTCCTTCCTGATCAATATTAACCGGATCAGGAAATTTGTGCGGGGCGATGGAGGCTATATCATTATGGATAATGATGCCACTGTTTCTATTTCCCGCAGCCGCAAGCAGGAGTTCATGGAACTGTTCTCTAAATTCTGAAGGCACTTTTGTATAACGATGATCCCTGTTGTAAGCAACAGGGATTTTTTTGCTGCCGGCTCAATAATTTTTCCATTGACTCATACCGGCTTTTTTTCACCCGTCTAGCCCGGTAGGTTTGTGTTGTAATCAAAAACAACCATTAAACTTTATCAAGTATGACCATTGTTAACAACTACCTGGTAATGGTAAGCAAAGGAGTTGCTGCCGTTCTCCTGGTCAGTACATTCTTTGCATCCTGTACAAAAGAGAAATCAACAGTTCTCCCGGTTAAGATAGAAGGAACCTGGGAAGGAAAGTTTGGTTATGGCCCGGACCAGAAAGAGTACCTGTATGCATTGCATATCAGGCCCGGTGGTATTCTTGAAAGGATGGATAGTTCCGGGAATGTAACAGGCTCCGGGGTGTGGGAAATGAGCGATAAAATTTTCTCTGGTATTTATAATACAAATGGAAGCATTTTCTCCCTGCTGGCTGCTTTTGACGACCGGCAGGGAAAATTGATGGGCAACTGGGGTTATGGCAACAATGCTTCCAATGGGGGCACCTGGGAGATGGTCAAAAAAAGACTCAAACAAGTACGTTAATCAAATAAACCTTAATCATGAAAATTGTAAAACAACTACTGCTGGCCACATTGCTGGCAGTGAGCCTGCTGGCTTGTAAAAAAGACAAAGTAGCTGCTAACGGTATTGCCGGAACCTGGGAAGGCAAATGGGGTGATATCGGGCAGACACCGGTGAATTTTATCAAATTTGATATCAGCAGTAATGGAACGCTGACAAGACTGAACCAACAGGGACAAACCATTGCCACCGGCACCTGGTCGCTGAACGGTATTGAGTTTTCCGGCACCTACACACATACCAGTGACGGGCAAACGCATAAGATGGCCGGCTTGTACACTGATTTCAATGGAGAGATCACCGGTACCTGGGGATATAGCCCCAGCCAGGCCGATGGGGGAACACTTGATTTGAAAAAACAATAACGGGACGGTTTTTCATATGCAGTTAGTTTACGTGTAAGCGGCCAACCGGCCGCTTTTTTATGTTATAAGGTTTGCCAGTAACTCAATAATAATTCCAATGGCTCATCCTTGCTTTAATAAAAAATGAGTAGAAAATATTTTTATGATTCATTAAACGGGTTGTATGAAAAAAATTGCATGGATGATAGTAATAAGCCAGTTTACATTGACTGTTGCTGCACAAAATGTCGGTATTGGAACTACTAACCCCTCTCAGAAACTGGAGGTGAATGGAGCTATCCGGATAGGCAACACCAATAGCAGTACAACCGGCGCAATCAGGTGGAACAGTTCAAAAAACGATTTTGAAGGCTATAACGGCACTGCCTGGGTTAGTTTGACAGGTGGAAAAGGGGGCTGGGGCGATCAGCAGCATTTTGCTACAGAAAACCAGGCCACCTATAATAATTTGTATAACTCCGGAACTAGTTACGGGAGTTACTTTGGTTCCGCTTTATCTGCTAACAGTGATTATCTTTTAGCTGCGGCATATGGCGATTATAATGCTCAGAATGGATTGGCTGCTGCCGGAACTGTTCGCCTTTATAAAAAAACAAACGGGGTATGGCCACTACAGGCACAAACAATAATAACATCTCCGCTCCCTGCTAATTCAGAGCATTTCGGCAGCAGTATTAACATAGATGCAAGCACATTCATTGTTGGGGCATTGGGCAATTCGTCCAACCGCGGAAGAGCATACATCTATACAGTTAATGCCGGCGGCCAGGCGGTATTGAGTGCTAGCCTGGTACCACTTGGGCTGCAGCAAAATGATTTCTTCGGTATGTCATCAGGAATTTCAGGGTATTATGCTTTGGTTGGTGCTCCCGGTAAAATGGTTGGAACTAATTCAAGCCAGGGAATTGTTTATGCATACCGTTATGATGTGACCAGTGGTACCTGGCTCCAAATGGGTACCGGTTTAACAGCACCAGATGGTATGGCCAATGATTTTTTCGGAAAGAACCTGAGCGTCTCAGGGTCGTATGCCGCTATTGCTGCTACGTCTAAAAATGTAAATGGTGTACATAATGCAGGTAAAATTTATATCTATCATTTCAACGGCAACGACTGGGTTTATTCAACTTCATTGACAGCAAATAATCCATTGCAGCATGATAAATTCGGTACCAGTGTTTTTTTAAAAGGCGATACCTTATTAGTTGGCACCAGCCAGTACAATGGGTTTCTGGATACAGATGGTAATGGTAAAGTGATGATTTACCTGCGCAATGGCAATAACTGGGTGCTGCAAACGACACTGACTGCTCCGGATGGACAGAAAAGTGATGAATTCGGCTGTTCAGTACATCTTCATAATGGACATATTATTATAGGAGCCAGGTATGCGGGCATCGGGGTATCCCGCACTGCCGGCAAAGCATATGTTTTTTCTCTTGAGAACAACCAATGGCAACTTCAATCCATTCTGGCTGCATCCAACCGGACGGCCGGGGATGAGTTTGGTTCTTCTGTAGTAATCTCAGGTAATGCTGCTGTTGCCGGGGCACCGGAGGCAACAGTGAATGGAGTAAACCAGAGCGGACGCCTGTATTTCTTTTATCAATGATATTCTTGTTAAGAACTCAGTTATTCTTCCAATTACTAATCAATAACAGGAGCACAGGATTTGCAACAGTAGTTTCACAGCATAATCAAGCGATATGAAAAAGTTTATTTCTTTTTTTCTTCTTATTATTCTTGCAGGCGTACTGAATTCGCAAAGTGTGTCTGTTAATAACGATGGCAGCCAGCCTAACGGCAGAAGCATACTGGATATTAAAAGTTCAGATAAAGGCGTATTACTGCCCCGGATGACATCTGCACAGCGAAATGCGATCCAGGTAGTGCCCGGTGATGCAGGGTTGATGGTATTTGATACCGACAAGCAGAGTTTGTATATCTACACAGGTATGAACTGGCGTCCGCTCCCTTTTACAACCGAAAATGAAGTGTACCCGGTTAATTATACTGCACCAGATTCAGAAGAAGGCGACAGCTTCGGACAGGCCGTGGCTATTTATGGTAACTATGCGGTGGTGGCCGCTCCTTATGATGATATCAATGCCAACACAAACCAGGGCTCGGTGTATGTTTTTTTCTACACCGGCAACGGATGGGTATTTCAACAGAAACTAACGGCTGCGGATGGTGCCGCAGAGGATGTGTTTGGTATCAGCGTTTCGATCTGGAATGACCAGTTAGCCGTAGGCGCATCCGGGGCGGATATTGCGGGGCAATCAAACAGGGGTGCTGTCTATATGTTTAAACTGAACGGGAATCAATGGCAACAGCAGGCAAAACTGCTGCATGGCGATCCTGTAGCCGGTGATGAATTTGGAAAAGCCGTAGCGATACAGAATAATAAGCTGTTGGTTGGCGCACCAAGAAAAAGTAACGGAAGTTTCAACCAGCAGGGAGCGGCTTATCTTTTCTTGTATAATGGCAGCAACTGGACCCAAAACAACAAACTGCTGCACGGAGAACTTACAGGTGGAGATGAGTTTGGTTCAAGTGTGGCAGTAGATGCGAACCGGCTGGTTATTGGTGCTCCCGATAAAAGAGAGAATAACATTTCACTGGCGGGTGCAGCGTTTATTTTTTATTCTGCCAATGGAAACAGCGGCTGGAGCCTGGAAAAGAAACTAACAAATACCACTTCGGCATTTGAAGACCGGTTCGGCAGCAGTGTGTCTATAGATGGTGAGCATGTGGCAATTGGGGTTCCCGGCAGACATTTATATAACAGTGATGCAGCAGGTGCTGTTATTATTTATCGTTATATCCAGAACGACTGGCTGGGCACTGCCTCTTTGGATGTAAAAGAGGTGGCTACAGAAGATTATTTTGGTTCATCCGTAGCCCTCAAAGGCGCACAGTTGCTGGTAGGGGCACCCATGCGTGACATAGATGGTCATTTTAATGCAGGCGGCACCTGGTTGTTTGAGGGTGACCTCCCTTTTTCAAGCTGGTTTTTCCGGCGGAGGATCACTGATGTGGAAGTGGAGCGGATCGCCTTCTTCGGCTCTGCGGTGGCAGTATGCAAAGTAACCGGCCGTTATATTATCGGCAGCCGTTATGCCAACCAGGGAAAGGGAAGGATTGCAATAGGTACGCTGCCATAATAAGAACAACGACCGGGATCCTTTTGCTGGATGCCAACTTTTTCAAGAGCTTTCTGTTGTATTTTTACAGCTCAATTGTATGGTATGAAAAAGTGGGCCCCGGTCATTTTGTTTTTTATTTTCTTTTTGCTGGTCGCAGATATGGAAACAAAGGCACAATGCTCTGTTTGCACCAAGACAGCCCAGCAACTGGGTGAGCAGCCTGCCAAAGGCATGAACTCCGGCATTTTATACCTCGCTTTTGCTCCCTTTGCTATCGTGGGTTATATCGGCTACCGCTGGTGGAAGAATAATAAGGCAGCGTAATTCCATTTACAAAATTCAGCGCCGTATAAGTTTGCACATTGCTTAACTTCAGCAGACAAAACCTAACTGCTCATGCGTAAGCTGTTCTTCATACTGCTGTTGCTCCCTGTTTGTGCTATCGCACAGAAATTACCCACTATCGAAGAGAAAACAAAAGACCTGAAAAAACAGGAAGGCTTCCTGCCTTTTTACTGGGATGAGAATGCCGGAAAGATCTGGCTGGAGATCAGTAAAACGGATACGGAGTTATTATACGTTACTTCTTTACCGGCTGGTTTGGGTTCCAATGATATTGGTCTCGACCGGGGTTTATTGGGTGCAGAAAGGATTGTGAAGTTTTCAAAAGTGGGCAGGAAGATCTTACTCATTCAGCCGAATTATAATTACCGGGCAGTGAGTACTGATGCTGCTGAAAGAAGGGCCGTGGAGCAATCTTTTGCACAATCCACCCTCTGGGGTTTTACGGTGGAAGCAGAGACAGGTGATCATTACCTGGTGGATGCTACTGATTTTTTATTAAGAGATGCCATGCAGGTGGCCAACCGGATCCGTGGCAGCCAGCAGGGAAACTATACTATTGATAAAAACAGGTCAGCTGTTTATTTGCCCCGCACCAAAAATTTTCCGCTCAACACTGAATTCGAAGCAACCGTTACGTTTGTAAATACTGATGGCAATACGGGTAATTATGTGAATGCAGTGGCACCTTCAGCCGAAGCGTTAACCTTGCGTCTGCATCATTCCTTTGTACAATTACCCGATGCCGGTTATACGCCAAGAACATTTGATCCGCGGAGCAGCTATATCCCTGTTTCATTTTTTGATTACAGTTCACCGGTTTCAACCCCGGTTGAAAAATATTTTATTGTACGGCACCGCCTGAAGAAAAAAGATCCTTCGGCTGCGATGAGTGAACCGGTAAAACCAATTATCTATTATGTAGATAACGGTACACCCGAACCGATCCGCAGCGCTTTGCTGGAAGGAGCAAGCTGGTGGAACCAGGCTTTTGAAGCAGCAGGGTATAAAAATGCCTTCCAGGTAAAACTATTACCCGAAGATGCCGACCCGATGGATGTTCGCTATAATGTGATCAACTGGGTACACCGTTCAACAAGAGGATGGAGCTATGGGGCTTCAGTAACGGACCCGAGAACCGGTGAGATCATCAAAGGCCATGTGACACTGGGTTCATTACGGGTACGCCAGGATTATTTGATCGCAACGGGTTTATTAGCACCATTTGAAAATGGCACCCCTGCTGATGACAAGATGCTGAAGATGGCATTAGAACGATTAAAACAATTATCGGCACACGAAGTGGGCCATACCATCGGGCTGATGCATAATTATGCAGCCAGTGTCAGCAACCGGGCCAGTGTGATGGATTACCCGCATCCGTTAGCCAAACTGAATGCAGCAGGGCAAATCGATCTCAGCAATGCGTATGATAACAAGATCGGTGAGTGGGATAAGGTATCCATTACCTGGGGTTACCAGGATTTCCCCGCCGGAACAAATGAAATAAGTGCATTAAATAATATATTGACCGATGCTTCCAAAAAAGGATTGCAGTTTATTTCCGACCAGGATGCAAGGGCAGCAGGTGGTTTGCACCCGCAGGCACATTTATGGGATAATGGCAGTGATGCGGTGACTGAATTAAAAGAAGTGATGAAAGTGAGAGCAAAAGCGTTAGCACAATTTGGAGAAAAGAATATTCGTCCCGGTATGCCGATGGCCATGCTGGAAGATGTGCTGGTGCCGGTTTATTTTTATCACCGGTATCAAATTGAAGCGGTGACGAAGTTAGTGGGAGGTATGGGGTATAACTATGCATTACGGGGCGATGGACAGATTGTAACAAAAGCGTTATCAAAAGAAGAGCAGTTGAAAGCATTGAGTGCAGTAATGGATTGCCTGGAACCTAAATTCCTGGAACTGCCGGATCATATTTCAAAACTGATACCGCCACGTCCCGCTGGTTATGATTTTACAAGAGAATTATTTAAGAAAAGAACAGGCCTTGCCTTCGATGCTTTATCACCGGCAGAAACGGCTGCCGATCTTCCCCTCTCTTTTTTATTCAACCCGCAGCGGCTGAGCCGCATGGCGATCTATGAAGTGCAGAACAATGGATTGGGTGTGGCAGAGATGATCAACCTGCTGATCAGTAAAACCTGGAAAGCACCCGGGCTTAGCGGTATGCAGCGGTTGATACAACTGCAAACACAACAGGTAGTACTCACTTATTTATTATCAGCCAGCATCAACGATAATAATTCGTTTGCGGTGAAAGCAACCTTGCAAAGAATATTGAAAGACCTGAAAGCATTTATTGATACGCAAAGCAAAATGACTATTGATGAAGTCTATAAAGGTCATTTGCTGCTTGCCCTGGAAAGAATGAATAAGCCGGAAAATGCAAAGCCAACGATTCATAAAGAGATTCCACCGGGGGCACCGATCGGGTGTGACTGGGCGGATTAACGGATCAGCAGTTTTTTTACCGTGTTATCAACCCGCAGCAGGTAAATGCCTTTTGCTAAAGCCGGAAGAGTTAATTGTGTTGAAGGACTGCTGATCATTTTTTGCAGGATGACCCTGCCGTTCATATCAGCCAGGAATAATGTTGCCGGACCTTGCGCATGATAATTAACAGTGATCTTATCCGTCGCCGGGTTGGGGTAAATAGAAAATATCGTATTGTCATCCCGGAGCTGTATCAATCGTATCGGTGAATAAAATGCAGAATGGTTTTTCTCTGTGATTTTTAAACGGTAAAAATTATCTCCTGCTTGTGGTGAATGATCGGTGCTGCTATAGATATCCTGGCCGTCTGCAGCAGCAACAGTCGCTATTAACTGCCATTGACCCGCCGTATTTTTTCTTTCGATTTCATAATATGCCACCAGGTCCGGGTTCAGCATCCGCCAGTTCAGCATAACATTTTTATTAGTAACGCTTGCTGTAAACGATACCAGTTTGGCCGGAAGTATCACACCACAATAACTCGCAAAGGAACTGGCGATACGGTAACTATAATTCGTGAAACTCAAACCGTCTGTTCCGGCCACACCCGGTTGTGCTGCTGCACAGGTAGCAGATACCCTGTTGATCTCGGGGCCGCCGGCACCGGCCGTCATCGTAATGCTGCCGGCCGGTGCTGCAGCAGTAAAATAAACAGCACCACCACTGCCGCCACCACCGCCACCAAAACATTTATTGTTTGTCACATCATCATCAGAAGTTCCGCCAACACCTCCATTCGATTGAATGGTTACGGCATCGAGATAGGTATTTACATCCATGATAATAGTACCACCAGCACCGCCACCACCGGCACCATCGCCGACGGAGTTGCCACCTCGTCCTCCATTCGCAGCAATTTTATAACCATTACTGATCAGTGTATCGGCGTGTATAAAAATGATACCGCCTCCATTCCCGCCACCCGATGGTGCATAGCCACCATTGTTATGACCGGCACCGCCACCGCCACCGGAAAATAGTTTAATACCGTTCCAGTTACTCAATGCTTTACCTGCCATACCCCTGAACGTGGCTAAGCAACCGGTTGAACTGGAATTGCCTCCACCCAAACCTCCTGCTGTAAGATTAGCACCACCACCACCACTGTTGTTATGGTTATTGCCACCACCACCACCATTCGCAGGGGCACCACGGCCGCCGCTTTGTGAAGTGATCACATCAGCGACAGCTTCTCCTTTGTATGCGCCATTGTGGGTGGGTGTGAGAGAAGCATCATAATAATACGAGGAATGAAAATTGGTACAACTACCTCCCGTTTGCACATAACGTCCGCCGCGGAAACCACTGGAGTCGGCATATACCGGTGCATTCAACACTAAGGTATCCACCACATCCAGTACGATCACCCCGCCGGTACCGGTTGTATTGTCCCAGGGTTTGGCTTTAAGTGTATCGGTTACCGTTGCATTTTCATATTGTGCCACGGTGATCAGCTGCACTTTTCCTGTGGGTGAAGTATAACTGTTGAGCAGGTTGTAGGTAAAGAAAACAGAATCACCATTGATATAACAGATATAGTTGAATTCATAATTTCCTGCATTGGCTAAACTGGTTGTATCGCCAAATGCAGCCGAATTGGGAGTTGTAATAGCAGCGCCTTTCATCTGGATGATCATCACTTTGGTAGTAAGGCTGAGCCCGGCGGTACTGCTGACCCGTACACAGGCTTTAACGGGAATGGTCTCGATAACACTGTAATAAGAATTCACCACACCGCTGATAGTGGTAACCTGTGCCTGTATTGAAATAGTAAAGAAAACTCCAGCCAGCCACAGGGATGCAGCTTTACAGAACGACTGGTGTATGAAGCGGTTTCTCATCATGCGATTCGCGGAGCACTGAAAAATAGAAAAATTATCCGGTTAATTATAGGGGAATACCACCAAAAATGCGCAGTAATTACCTGTACATACAGCGTAAAATTCGTACGCCAGAAATAGCTTCGGGGCTATTTATCAGCTATAAAGCGGTAGAGGTTGAAATTGCCTTTGGGATAAATTTGTTCGATCTCTTTCTTTAATACCAGCTTGTCAACTCCTTTCATTCTTTTTTGCTCGATCAGGTAAAAAGCCCGTTCGGCCAGCAGCCAGAATTTTTTATCCGTCAGGTGTGCTTTCTGTAGTTGATTCAATATGATCGCAGCTAATTCTTCAATACCTGTTTTTTGGGAAGCCACTGTTTTTACCACCGGCACTTCATGATAATGTTTGCTGAAAGCAGGTGCCAGCATCAGCCGCAGGTTCCGGACAAACATATCCGCATCGGGCCGGTCGGCTTTATTCACCACAAATACATCGGCGATCTCCATCAAACCGGCTTTCATGGTTTGCACTTCATCACCGGCTTCCGGCACCACCACCACCACGGTTACATCAGCAAGCCCGGCAATTTCAATTTCACTTTGTCCCACGCCAACGGTTTCGATGATAATATGATCAAAAGGAAATGCTTTCATCAGGTCGCTGATCTCAATGATCTTGGGATGCAGGCCACCCATGGAACCTCTTGTGGCTAATGAACGGATAAAAACATTCGGGTTCGTGTACCAGTCGCTCATCCGGATACGGTCGCCCAGCACCGCACCGAGATTAAAAGGTGAGGAAGGGTCCACACATAACACACCCACTTTCTTACCATGGCTGACCAATGCGCCCATCATCGCATCCACCAAAGTGCTTTTACCGGCACCGGGAGGCCCGGTGATACCGATGATCTTCGTGGAAGATGCAGGTAATGATTGCAGGATATTTTCATAACCCGGGTGTTCATTTTCCACCAGCGAAATACTTCTCGCCAGTGATTTGGTATCACCCTGCTGAACCTGTTGTAATAATTCGGGCCACATGAAATGAACGGGATGTTGTACGTTTACAAAAGTATGCTGAACAAGTTACAGAATGAATGGAGAAGCCCGTTGATTTTTCTTCTTTTTATAACGATGACGGGAGCTTTGTTTTTTTCCCGTGCTGTTTTATCGCTCAGCATGATCGGTTTTGTTGCGGTATCTTTTTTTCATCCGGGTATAAAAAAACAGTTCCATACTTTTTTCTCAACCCCTTTATTATGGGGCATGAGCCTTTTGTTTATCCTGCCGCTGGTATCGGGATTGTGGAGTGAGGATCAGCAACAGTGGCTGGATATACTTCGGATCAAACTGCCGTTACTTGTGTTACCACTGGCTTTTGCGGCTCCTTTTTCTCTTTCCAAACAACAATGGGATTGGGTGTTTCAATTTTTTATTGTTGTTGTATTGGGTGCTACCGTCTGGAGTGTGTTCCACTATGTCAGTGATATGGATAGTATTAATGCCGGTTACCTGCAGGCAAAGACGATGCGGACGCCTTTGGAAAATGATCATGTCCGTTTCAGCTGGCTGGTGGCCGTGGCTTTATTGTTATCGGCCTATTCAGCCTGGCAAAAAAGAAAGGAAACCGGGCTGAAGAAATGGTTGCTGGCCATCGCAACGGTTTGGTTTATCATTTTCTTGCACCTGCTGGCAGCCAGGACAGGTCTATTTTCTTTTTATATCATGCTGTCGGGTTTAGTTTTTTGGCTCCTGCTAAAAAAAACAAAACCACTACCGGCCATACTGGCTCTTATTACTTTAGTTTCCTTACCAATAGCAGCTTATTTCCTGTTGCCTTCTTTCCAGAACCGGGTAAATTATTTTCGTTATGATCTTTCTTATTTCAAAAAAGACAAGTACCTGCCTGGCTCCAATGATGGTGTCCGGGTTATTTCTATCAAAGCCGGGTGGGCACTCACCAATGAAAACCCGGTAACCGGTGTTGGGTTTGGTGATATCGAAGCGAAGATCAAAGAGAAATATGCAAAACAATACCCGGCCATGCTGGAAACAGATAAGATATTACCCGGCAGCGAATGGATGATCTATGGGAGCGGAACCGGGTGGCCCGGACTATTCTTATTTTCACTGGTAATGCTGATCCCTTTTTTTACCCCGGTAAAAGAAAAGCTTCCCTGGTTCTTGCTGAATGCTACCGCTGCTTTCAGTTTTTTGTTTGATATTGGTTTGGAAGTACAGTTCGGAGTTTTTATCTATGCCTTTATCATATTGCTGAACTGGAAACGGGGTATCGCTGAAAAGATGTAATCTTTGCAAAACTATGCAACCACTTTCTGTTGTTATTATTTGTAAGAATGAAGCCGCTATCATTGGCAGGACCCTGCAAAGCCTGCACGGACTTACAGATGATATCGTGGTATATGATAATGGCAGCACCGACGGCACACAATCCGTCGTCAAACAATTTAACGTACAGTTGCACGAAGGTGCCTGGGAAGGTTTTGGTAAAACAAAAGGCAAGGCCACGCAGCTGGCAAAATATGACTGGATACTGAACCTCGATGCGGATGAAGCCATTGATGAAGAACTGAAACAGTCTTTACAGCAGTTTGATGCAGCAGATGAAAAAACAGTAGTTGACCTGCGATTTAAAAACTATCTCGGCAACCAGCATTTAAAATACGGGGAATGGGGTGCTGATCATCATATCCGCCTGTACAACCGCCGCCGGGTACAATGGAATGAAGCACCGGTGCATGAAAATCTTATACTTCCGGAAGGGGTGACTATAAAAAGGCTGAAAGGGTTTGTATTGCACCAGACCATGAAGGATATGGAGGAGTACAGCCGGAAGATGCTGCATTATGCTATGCTGAATGCAGAGAAGTACAAACGGCAGGGGAAAAAAGCCAGTTGGTTCAAACTCCGGTTGTCGCCGGCCTTTACATTTTTTAATTACTATATCTTAAAACGAGGTTTCCTGGATGGTCATGCCGGTTATATCTGTGCAAAGATGACAGCCTGGTACACTTTTCTTAAGTATGCAAGACTGAGAGAGCTGTGGATTGCTGAACCAGGAATTAAAAACTAAATCCCGAAATTCGTATCTCCTAACGCACAGTTTTTAATTGCTATGACAAATTTCATCCCGATATTCCCGCTGGAGGTTGTTGTGTACCCGGGGGAGAAGTTGAACCTGCACATCTTTGAACCGAGGTATAAGCAGCTGATCACAGAATGCCATGAACAAAAAAAATCGTTCGGTATTCCCACCGTTATTGAAAATAAATTACAGGAGTTTGGTTCGCTGGTGCAGATCACCGAAATATCCAAGATCCATGACAACGGTGAAATGGACATTAAAACAAAGGGCGATAAGGTATTCCGTATCCTGGAACTGATAAAGGATATCCCGGAGAAGTTATATAGCGGTGCTATTGTGAACTACCCGGACAATTATGAAATAGGAGTACCCGAGCTGATGCGCAAAGTGATGAAAAGCATCCATGACCTGCACGAAGTGCTGAAAGTGGCTAAGGATTTTAAAAAACCGGATGAATTACTGACCAGTTATGAAGTGGCCCATCATATCGGGCTTTCGCTGGAAGAGGAATATGAATTATTAATGCTGACCGATGAACGGCAGCGGCAGGAATATTTGAAACGGCACCTGAACAAGGTATTGCCCATGCTCACCGAGATGGAGCATTTAAAAGAGAAGATCAAACTGAACGGGCATTTTAAAAACCTGGGCGGGTTTGATATTCAATCCTGATCAACTATTGAAATTATTTGCATGTCCATAACACTTTGCTTCGATTTCGGGAATACAAGAAAAAAAGTAGCGGTCTTCAAAAAGAAAGAGATCGAAACCGTACTGGTGCTGGAAGAAGATCCGATACCTGCCATCCACGAACTGATCGGGAAATACAAACCCACCAAATCCATTTTATCTTCCGTTATTGATCACAATCCTGCTATTGAGGAATTGCTGGCAACGACCACCCGGTTTCATAAGCTCAGTCACCTCACCCAGGTAGCATTTACCACCCCGGTGGGTAAGCCGGAGACTATTGGTGCCGACCGGCTGGCCTTATGTGCGGCGGCAGTTAAATATTACCCGAAAAAAAATAACCTGGTCATCGGGATGGGTTCCTGTGTTACGTACAACTTCATTAATAAATACCATGAGTTCGTCGGCGGGGCCATATCGCCGGGCCTGGAAATGCGACTGAAAGCCATGCACCAGTTCACCGCCAAGCTGCCACTGGTAAAAGCGGACAGCAATGTTCCACTCATTGGCTACGATACAACTACCAACCTGCTCAGCGGTGCCGTGTTGGGATTGGCCCGGGAAATGGATGGTTTCATCGATGATTACCGCCAAAAGTTCAGGAACTTTAACGTGCTGTTAACCGGGGGGGATTTAGTGCATTTGGCTTCACACCTGAAAAACAAGATATTTGCAGACCCTGATCTAATCTTTAAGGGTCTATATGCAATTAGTGAAGTCAACAACCCCTAAGAAAATCAATGGATTATACCTTAAACCAGCTGCTTTAAGCGTTTTTTTCGTTGCTTTCTTTTCTGTCATTTCCGGCACGGTAATCCTGGCGCAGGACAATTCGCCCTATACCCGTTATGGTATTGGTGACCTTGTTCCTTCCACCAATATCAATACAAGAGGAATGGGAGGAATTTCCGCCGCTTATATCGATAATTACGGTCTGTCCATCAATTTTAATAACCCGGCTTCGTATTCTCATTTCATTGCCGCCAAAGAAGCCAAGTCCAACAAAGTGACTTCAGGCCGTGCGATCCTGGATATCGGCATGAACTTCGAAAGCCGGACGCTGAGGGAGCAAAACAATCCTACCAAGTTTGTAGCGAGTAATGCCCTGTTCTCCCATGTACAGGTAGGTGTGCCGCTGAAAAAGAACTGGGGTATGAGTTTTGGCCTTCGTCCTGTTTCAAGGATCAGTTATAAAATCGCACAACGGGAAAGATTATATGATCCCGGTACTGGCCTGCCAATTGACAGTGCATACACAGAATATACCGGTGATGGTGGTTCCTACCTGGCATCTATTGGTACGGGGTTTAAAGTATTCAGCCAACAAACAGCGAAAGGAGAAGACAAACAAAGCCTGAGTATTGGTTTCAATGCCGGCTACCTGTTTGGCAAAAAAGATTACAGCACCCGCCGTACCCTGATCAACGACACCGTAGAATATTACCGGGGGAATTTTGAAAACAGGACCACTTTCGGTAACCTGTATTTCAATGCCGGGTTGGTCTACAGGAAGATGCTCAACGAAACAAAAAGACAATTTTTGACCATTGGGGCCTATGGCAACTGGGGACAGAAACTGAATGGCAGGCAGGATATCATCCGGGAAACTTATTTTGTAGACGCCACACAAGGTAACCTTCAGTTAGACAGTGTATCCATCAAATCAGATATCAAAGGAACGATTGAGTACCCGGTTTCTTATACCATTGGATTTACGTATGAGAAAGAAGCACAACCCAAAGAAGCAGGTTGGCTGATCGGGGTTGATTTCAGCCAGCAGAACTGGGCGGACTACCGTTTTTATGGCCAACCCGATTTAGTGGCCAATAAATGGGAACTGCGGGTGGGAACACAATTACGTCCTGTTCCTAAAAGAAATTATTTCAGCAATGTGGCCTACCGGGCCGGTTTCTTTATAGGTCCTGACTATGTAAAAATTGATAAGAAGTTGCCTGTGTTTGGAGCTACTTTAGGTTTGGGCTTACCATTGGCACAAAGCCGGCAGGCACCCGGCCAGGCTACGGTCATTAATATGGCGTTTGAATTTATCAAGAGAGGTAATAATGATAATTTGCTGAAGGAAAATTTATTCCGTTTCTCATTAGGTTTCTCACTCAGTGATGTTTGGTTTGTTAAACGTAAATATGATTAAGTATTTCTCCTCCCATACAAATTTTTTACAGGCAGCAGCTTTCTTGATGAGCTGCTGTTTGCTTTGGAGTTGTGAGAATGATGAAAAAGATATCGAAACCTGGAGCAAGAATAAAGTAATGGTGGAAAAAGCCAAACAGGTAGAGAGCTACCTGAGCCAGGATGGTATCATCAAAGCCAAACTGGTATCACCGCTGATGTTAAGAGTAATGTCAGATACGATCTACCTTGAATTCCCTAACTCATTGCACTGCGATTTTTATAACGACAGCACGGAAAAGGAAACCTGGTTAGACAGTAAGTATGGAAAATATTTTGAGAATCAGAATAAAGTGTACTTAAGAGACAGCGTGGTGGTGATCACGGTAAAAGGAGATACACTAAAAGCTCCCGATCTCTGGTGGGACCAGAACCTGCAGATATTTTATACCGACAAGTATGCCACGTACCACGGGCTCAATAAAAATATCTACGGAGGTAAGGGACTGGTGGCAACACAAGACCTGAACAGCATTACGTTCAAAGAACCTACCGGCACCGTTAAAGTTTCGGAAGCAGGGTTTCCGCAATAATTATTATTCCAAACAGGGTGCCCTTTTCAACAACCGTATTTTAATGAGAAAAGCTTCCTCTCCGTTAAGAGCAGGAAGCTTTTCAATGTGTTGAGCGTAACAGGTGTTTTAGTTGTTGGGTTCCATAGTTGTTAGCTCAGGTTTTTCGATTGGATATCAGGATTCAGAAACGGGACGCTGTTGGTTATGGTGAAGCTGTTATTCAACTTCGGTTCAAAACTAAGGTTCACGATCAGTATGGCATAGAGCAGAATTGCTGAATTGGTCTATTGCTGAAAATACAAGCGGTTTCGTAGCTGTACGAAATGCCCACCGTATAAAACGGGATAATCTTTATCTTCAGTACTTAATAATCAAGCATGTCGTTCAAAAACAAAACTGTCTTTATAACTGGTGCCAGCAGGGGCATCGGGAAAGCGATCGGGCTTAAACTGGCAAAAGAAGGAGCCAATGTGGTGGTGGCGGCCAAGTCAACCGAAGAGAATGCCAAACTGGGAGGCACTATTTATTCCGCTGCGGAAGAAATGGAGAAAGCCGGTGGCAAAGGATTGGCTGTGCAATGCGATATCCGTTTTGAAGACCAGGTGCAGGCGGCGGTTGATAAAGCAGTAGCCACATTTGGCGGTATTGATATACTTGTGAATAATGCATCAGCTATTTCATTAACGCCTACGGAGCAAACAGATCCCAAACGATTCGACCTGATGTATGATATCAATGTGCGGGGAACATTTTTTGTTACCAAAGCCTGTATTCCACATTTGAGAAAATCAGCGAATGCACATATCCTCACATTATCACCTCCGGTAAATCTTAAACCAAAATGGCTGGCCGGACATATTGCCTATACACTCACGAAGTACAATATGAGTATGATGACGATGGGCTGGGCGGCTGAACTGAAACAATATAATATTGCGGCCAATGCACTCTGGCCAAGAACCACCATTGATACTGCAGCCGTGCGGAATTTACTGGGTGGTGAAGTGCTGGCCAAGATGAGCCGCACACCGGATATCCTGGCCGATGCGGCTTATTATATTTTCAGCAAACCTGCAGCACAATGCACCGGAAATTGTTTTGTGGATGAACAGGTTTTTGCTGCAGAGGGGATTACCGATCTCAGTCATTACTCGGTGGTACCGGGAGCTAATTTATACACCGATCTTTTTGTCGATTAAATAAAAAACCCGGACTGATTCCGGGTTTTTTATGCAGCGCAATTCTTTATTCTTTTGTTTTTGTCTCTTCTGTTTTTTCCGGCCGCATCTGCGGAAACAATAATACATCCTGTATCGAAGGCTGGTTGGTCAGTAACATGCACAACCTGTCAATACCAAAGCCAATACCTGCGGTAGGAGGCATTCCATATTCTAATGCCCGCAGAAAATCATGGTCAATGAACATGGCTTCATCGTCACCCCTTTCCATCAGTTTCACCTGTTCTTCAAAACGATCCCGTTGGTCCAGCGGGTCATTTAATTCACTGTAGGCATTAGCGATCTCTTTCCCATTGATCATTAATTCAAATCGTTCCACCAATCCCTGTTTGCTGCGGTGGCGTTTTGTCAACGGGCTCATCTCTACCGGGTAGTCAATGATGAAGGTGGGCTGCACATAATTCTTTTCGCATTTCTCGCCAAAGATCGCATCGATCAGTTTGGCCCGGCCCATGGATTTATCAGTCTCTACTTTTAATTGTTTACATACACTCAGCAAATGTTCTTCGCTCATATTGCTGACATCAAAACCGGTATGTTCTTTTATCGCCTCATAAATACTGATGCGTTTAAAAGGTGCTTTGAAGGAGATGGTATTGCTGCCTACGGGTACATCGGTGGAACCACAAACATCAATCGCTGCTTTTTCCAGCAATTGTTCCGTGGTTTCCATCATCCACAGGTAATCTTTATAGGCGGTGTAGAATTCAAGAATGGTGAATTCAGGATTGTGGGTCCGGTCCATTCCTTCATTGCGGAAGTTGCGGCTGAACTCGTAGACCCAGTCAAAACCACCCACGATCAGTCTTTTTAAATAGAGTTCGTTGGCAATACGCAGGTACAACGGAATATCCAGTGCATTATGGTGCGTGGAGAATGGTCTTGCTGCCGCCCCGCCCGGGATACTTTGTAACACCGGTGTATCCACTTCCAAAGCACCCCGTTCGTTCAGGAACTGGCGGATAGAGTTCACCAGCTTCGTTCTTTTGGTAAACACTTCTTTTACCGCAGGATTAATGATCAGGTCGGCATACCGCTGGCGGTAGCGGAATTCAGGGTCGGTCACCGCATCAAAAGTTTCACCATCTGCTTCCTTAACGATAGGTAAAGGACGGAGTGATTTGCTCAGTACGGTGAGTTCTTTTACATGCACAGAGGTTTCCCCGGTCTTGGTAATAAATGCATACCCTTTGATACCAATAATATCACCAATATCAATCAATTTTTTCCAGACAATATCATAAAGGCTTTTATCTTCCCCGGGACAAATATCATCCCGGCGGATATATAACTGGATACGTCCCTGCGCATCCTGGATCACGGCAAAATTTGCTTTGCCCATATCACGGACACTCATGATGCGGCCGGCCAGGCATACCTCTGCAAACTGTTCCTTCGTTTCTTCTTTATAATTTTCCTTGATATAAACTGAATTACTGTTGACCGGGAATAAAGGAGCCGGGTAGGGGTCGATGCCCATCATGATCATTTCCGCCAGTTTTTCCCTGCGCAGCTGTTCCTGTTCTGATAAGTGTTGTGTACTCATTATTCTTTACTATTAGCGGCGGCAAAGGTACTGGTTAAGCCCCAGCAGACCAACTGGCTGTACCGGCAGCTTTTCGCTTAATAAAGTAAGAACACGGCTGTAAAAACCGGGAAAATCCGCCAGAGCAAACGAAATCCCTTAAAGTATCGTCAAACCATAGCCGGTTGTTTGCATAAACAGAAGCTGGCAGTTAATTTGGCTCATTATTTTAAAATTGAATCGTATGAAGAAAACGCACCTGTTGGGTTTATTTATTATGGTGGCCATACCAATGGCCTCTTTTTCGCAAATCAATCTCTCTAAACTGATACCAAAGAAAAATGCCACTACGGGTGTTTCGCAGGACGAAGCCGGGATGGGTATTAAAGAAGCACTCACACAGGGTGTGACCACCGCCGTATTGAACCTCAACAAGACGGATGGTTTTTTTGGCAGTGAGTTCTATAAAATGTTTTTACCTCCCGATGCGGTGAAAATAGAAACCACTTTACGGAAAGCTGGTATGGGTGCCCAGGTGGATAAAGCGATACTCGCCATCAACCGCGGAGCAGAAGATGCAGTGGCTTTTGCCAAACCGATCTTTGTAGAAGCGATCAAAGAGATGACGATCACCGATGCACTCAATATCCTGAAAGGAAATAAAGATGCGGCCACCCAATACTTCAAACAAAAGACAACGGCCAAACTGATCGCAGCGTTCACTCCCTCTGTGCAGAGCTCATTGGAAAAAACCGAAGCGACGAAGTATTATGGCGATATCGTAACCACCTATAACAAGTTTCCCACCACCTTCAAAAAGATCAATCCCGACCTGACCTCGTTTGTAGTAGGCAAAGCGGTGGATGCTTTATTTGACCAGGTGGCCAAAGAAGAAGCCAATATCAGGGCCAATCCATTGGCCAGAACAAGTGACCTGCTGAAAAAAGTATTTGGCGGAAAGTAAAAATGTATTCTATCGGCCGCCTGAAAGGCAATAGACATAAGAAAGCCCCGCATTGCGGGGCTTTCCTGGTATCATGAAGAACTCACTTATTTATTATTGAACAGGAAACCGATCTGGATGCCAAAGCAGGCATTTCTCATTTTTTTATCACCTATCACTTCACCGGTTACCAGGTTCCGGATGCCCTGGTTATAATAAGCCTGGGCAAAAAAGCCACCAGGAAGCCTGTATCCCAATAATGCGTTGGCACCATAATCAATTCCTCTGAAATCGGCTGCTGCTGTTTCGCCGAAAATGATATCAGTAGACGTTTTCTTTTCGGTCTTTTTGTTTTTTGTTATTCTTTTAGAAGGAACGTTGAAAGAAAGGGTGGGACCAAGTCCTACAAAAAAACCACCGTCTTTACCCTTCGTGCTATAAAGAAAATTAAAGGGAATTTCAGCATAGCGGAGTGCATTGATGATTTTTACATTGGCATCTTCTTTCAGCAGGTTTCCTTTTTGTACATAATTAATAGAAGGCTGAAAGCTGAATTTCCCACCGAGCGGCGTGTTTACCAGTAAACCGACCGTATAACCGGTTTTTACGTTATGGTTCATCTGGTTCTGGTTGCCCATGATATCACTGATGGTAAAACCTCCGATTAAACCTACTCTTGAAGATTGGGAAAATCCTGCCACCTGCAGGGCCAAAAGAAATACAACCAAAATAGAAAACGTCTTTTTCATAACACAGCAGTTTTGTATGTACCTACTCGTTTCGCTTTTCGGTAAAGGCGCCCTACTCTTTTTTTACGGGATTTCGGGAATGTCCCTGATTTGATCACAGGTTATAAGGCGATAAAATTAGCAGAAACCTGATGTAAAAAAAATCATTTTTTATAGCGGGGCAAAGGTACTGTTTATGCCCAAAAAACAAAGACTGGCCGGCATACCCGTAACAAAATGATCATATAGCATTCCTAAGCCCCGTTTATCCCCTTTTTCATTCTAAAAAGGATGATTTACAGGACCCCAACCCCGGCCAGCAACACCTGCCAGGCCTCCTGTACCTGTCCCTGCGACAATAATTTTTTGGCATAGGAATGCAGCTCTTTCTCCATTTCGTCGGGGCTTACACTATAGTACTGGATGATCTGTTTCAGGTGGGCATCATCAAAAGAAGGGTCGATCACCGGCAGGTCATGCACATTGGCCAGTTGGCCCAGGTCGTTCCCGGAAAGGATCGTACTGTTCCGGATCTGGGCTGGCAGGGCATCCACGCCGATACCCAGCTGTGTATTGGGTTTGGCTACCTGGAAGAGATTGGCTTCATTGACCACGCAATACCAGTCGCCACCCAGCCGGGCCACATGGTGGATCTTTCGCTGGTCCAGTTTAGGTAAACCTTGAGCGGTAGCCGAAGGGTCATCCAGCAGTTCTTCCGCAATATGCATCCGCAGTACTTCGCAGATCACTAAATTACCGGCCCCGCCTTCGGTGCCCAGGGCTTTCACTTCGTTGACCCGGCATTCCATTTTCACCTTGCTTTCTTTCACCATCGGCGGTTTTACCAGTGTTGCTGGTTCTTCAGTGAAACCGGCTTTGATAAACTCGTTGGTGCCTTTGGGAAACTCGCAACTGGCCAGCGACATTTGCTGTACCATATCATAGGTCACGATATTGATCACCACTTCCGGCACTTCCAGTACATTTTCCAGGGTATGCTTGCTGGTATTATCCCGCACCCGTCGGGAAGGGGAAAAAACAACAATGGGCGGGTTGGAGGAGAACAGGTTGAAAAAACTAAAGGGGCTCAGGTTCACATTCCCGGCTTTATCCATGGTGGAGGCAAAACAAATGGGCCGCGGGGCCACCACATGCTGCAGGTAATATTGTTTCTCGGCCGGTTTAAGTTTTTCCAGGTCAATGATCATATAGCGGGAGTTTGGACCGGGCAAATATCCGTAAAAAAGGAGCGGATAAAGGGCTGCCATTCAGCAATTCTATGCACCGTTTACCATGAATTTGAAAAAAGATGTAACAGAATCCTGTTTCCTGCGTTCTACGAAGAATTTCGTCTAATAATCAATAAATCAAAAACCAACCAGTCATGAAAAAGTATGTTTTGCCGGCTGTAGCAGCCCTGTTAATTACCGGGTCAGCCCTCCAGGCGCAGGAAAATGGAAAAGCAAAGACCCGGATCGAAGGCAGCGGGAATGTGATCACCAAGGATGTGGCCGTAAAATCTTTTGATGAACTGAAGGTCAGCGGGGTATTCAGTGTGCAGTTATCGCAGGGCAACAGTGAAGGGGTGAAGATCGAGGCCGAAGACAACCTGCAGGAATTGTTTGAAGTAAAGAATGAAGGGTCAAAGCTGGTGATCGGTATGAAGAAGGACGTGAACATCAACAGCAAGAAGAAAATGAAAGTGTATATCAGTTTCAAAACATTGAAGACGATGGAACTGAAAACCGTGGGTAATGTTTCTTCCGGGCAAACACTCAGCTTTGATAAACTGCAACTGGAGAATAAGAGTGTGGGCAATGTGGAGCTGCAGCTCACCGCACAGCAATTGTCGGTAGACAACAAAAGCGTAGGCAATATCAAACTGCAGGGCAAGGCTGATAACGTGGTGATCAAAAACAACAGCGTGGGCAGCATTGAAGCCGCCGGTTTCCTGGTGCAGAAAATGGACATTGCCAATAACGGGGTGGGCAGTGCGGAAGTGAATGCCGAAAAAGAACTGAAAGTAAAAGACAATATGCTGGGCAAAGTGGTGAACCGGGGAGCGGCCACGGCCCGGAGAATGAATACGGTCAGGATCTGACGTTGCACAAAAAGGTCGCCGGGCTACAGTATTTACTGAACATTCTCATGTGCATGTGGTATTCAGCTTAAATTGACCGCCGGGTGGCCTTTTTGTTTGATTTTTTGTACAGATTTCTATAACAAAAAAAATCTAAAGGTTCATATGTTAGCTGCGGCTTTTAGGAAACACTACCTAACAGACCTTTTCTATAAACATCCTCAACTCTTTCTTTGAGAATCGAAATAAGTTCAGGCTGCATATAGTCGTAGTCGTCCGGAATATAAAGGCAAACAATCCTTTTATTTTCGTAATGATTGGGGAATTTTCCTCTGATAGTATTTCGGTGGTGTCGTTCCATAACAACAATAGTATCTGCCCAGTTTAGCAATTCATCGTTTACTGTAATAGTAGCTGATTTGTCAGTGCCTGCGGATCTTACTTCAAAACGCTCATCATCCTGAAACACATTTTGAGCAGTAATGCTGCGCATCCGGTTGATTGTACAAACGAAAAGTATTTTTAATTTGGGGCTAGACATTAGAAGAGAATTTCATTAGTGCCAGGCAACGGGCAGGGCTTTATGCAGATTGAATATATATTGTTGAAGTTATGTACAAAAGATGATAGTTATTCGTCTTCTGGAACTGAAGCTTGGATTTGTAATTGTCTGATGTTTGCTGGTCATGCCCAACTTGCATAAAGCCCAATGTAAGCTGCATTTATTCTTTCCTGTAAACGTCACGAATTATAAATTGCTTTGGAAAGCAGATTTCAAATTCATACTGTCTACCTTTTTTGTAAGCAACATAAATACTTACATAGCTGCCATCATTGATGTTTTGATTGTCGCCTAAATGATTTATTGTCGTGTAGTCTCTTTTGGAAACCAATGTCACTAAAGAATCTCTTTCTGTCACTACTTTAAAGCCTTCCGGCTTGTCAACCTTTGGAATAAAAGGGGCGTATGTGATTATCCTTTTGTATTTAAAAGGTTTGATTGTTTCAAATCCTTGTCTATATGAAATTGTGTCCTTGCCTGACCAAATTATTATGTCGCTTGTAAATGGTGATTCGGCAGGAGAGTCGTAGATAAGAAATAATGTGTCAATTGTGTTGAAGTCAAAATTAGTTTTGGATTTGTAAGATTGAAAAACTGTATCAAGCTCTACAATTTGAGATTTTATAAAGCTCTTCATTTTTTTTCTTGTCTTTCGGTTTGATATTGTGTCAGCCCTCTCAAGTTTGTAACTTTTATATGCGTCTGTGAATGTCTGACCGTAGCCAGGCAGTGTCAACGAAATAAGAAGTATAGTGATGATTAGGGGTCGCATTATAATTGTAGCTTACGGGCAGGTATTGCCGATGGTGGGGAATTAGAATTCCGTCCGCCCGGAACTGCTGCCTGGCTTTTTGATAAAGTTAAATATTAAGAACTAAAGCTGGGCTTTATTCGTCGAGCCCCGAACCGCAGCACAGCAGAATTACCGCTGCTGATTGTTCCAATGTCAAGCCCCACTATTGGCAATACCAATGTTGGCTGCAGAACTATTCATCTTGCTTTTTGTTTTCTTGGTTTGAGTTTAGGACATTTTCAGTAAAATTTTTCAAGGAATCAATAATAGGATTCGTTGAAGAATCTTCATAATCTGGTGTCTGTATGTTGAATACTTTCTCCACCATTTTTTTAAGAGTTATTAATTGTCCTTGCTGAAATGATTGTTTAGTGTTATATAGATTCTTTATAAACTCCTGTGCAAAAGATTGTTGGTCTTTTAAATTCAAGGCTTTGGTATTTTCAATCAACTCTTGCAACTTGTACCAAAGCTCTGGATTTTGTGCTAGCTTTCCTTCCTCGGATTTCAATAGTTCCGCTAATTGTTTCTTTCTTGTAAATTCAAGTTCGTTTTTCTTTTCTTGAAGTTCTATTTCACGACTTTCAATTTCTAATTCTGCTTTCCTTTTTTCCTTTGCCAATTCAATTTTATTCATTTCTCTTTCCTTTTCCAACAAAATTTCATGCTTGTTCCTTTCTAATTGAAGTTTTTGTTCAAATTCTGCCTCTGCTTGTTTTAACTTATTCTGACTTTGTGAAAGTTTTAATTTTATTGCATTTATTTCATCATCTTTTTCCCTTTGTTGTTTGTCAATTAAAGAAGCAGAATGAATTGAATCAATTTCTTTTATTTCTAAATTTATGTTATTTACGATAAGGCTTTTCACGATGAAACAAGATTTGCTTTTAAATTCATAAAGATTGCTTTCTAACTCCTCGTTTATGTCTTGTATAGAAGTTTTGACCTCTTTTGCATCTTTATCAGAAATGAATTCTTGAATTTCTTTTAGAATTTTATTTTTGAGAATAATAAGCTCTTCGGTTTCATTTAAAAAAACTCTCTTAATAAACTCATCTTCGTCTTGCAAAGCAATAATGCTTGATAGTTTGCCTGTTACTCGGATACCGTCACGGGTTGCAATAATGTTGTCTATGTTTATGTCATGACTCGTGTTTGATAATTTGATAGAAAAAATTGCCTTAATGTCTGTATATAGCAGTCCGGTTGTGATTTTATATCCTTTTGGTAAAATATCCAACTTGTCAGACTTATATTGAACAAGAAGCTTGCTTTCTTCGTTTGAAGTTAAAGTTCTCCATGACTTAGCGTCTACCAGTTTAAAAAACATTTTAGTGTACATAGTGAATCACTTTAAATTAGTGAAGTGTTTATGTTTTGCAGCCAACACGTAGATTGATGCTATAAGACGTAAGGTACAAAAAAATACAGCTGTTGAAAGCCAACCCTTTAACGATATACATTTCGTATTGTCGTTAGGACAATACGATCCGGATGATTTCCATTTTGTAAAACCTGATCAGCCTTTCTTCAACTTCAAAATACTCCAGTCTGTTTCTTCGGTAATAATGGTATTGGAGAGTTTGCCCAGCCCGTCAATTTCCATTTCCACCACATCATTGGGCTGCAGCCATTGCTCGGTATAATTGGGGTCGTTGAGTTTGCCCGTGCCATTCAATTCTAAAAAACAACCGGTGCCCACGGTACCGCTGCCGATCACATCGCCGGGGTAGAGGTCAACCCCATACGAAGCCCGTTCGATAATTTCGGCAAAGGTCCAGTCCATATCCCCCACGTTGCCATCACTTACCTGTTTGCCATTTACCCAACATTGCATTCGTAAATTCCAGCTTTTGCCAATATGGTTTTCTTTGGGCGGAATTTCAAAAGACTGCAATTCATCCAGGGTTACCAGCCAGGGGCCGATAACGGTGGAGAAATCTTTTCCCTTGGCCGGGCCCAGGTTCAGCAGCATTTCTTCCATTTGTAAGCGTCTTGCACTCATATCATTCATGATCATGAGGCCGCCGATATACTCATCGGCATGTTCGGCTTTGATATTGCGGCCATGTTTGCAGATCACGATGGCGGCTTCCAGTTCAAAATCGAGTTTTTCAAAATGGTCGGGCATGCAATGAATGTTACCCGGTCCCTGTATGCTGTGGTGATTGGTAAAATAAAAGATCGGGTACTGGTCAAACTCCGGGATCATCTCCACTTTGCGGTTTCTTCTTGCGGCGGCCACATGTTGCCGGAATGCATACCCATCGCGGCAGGAAGATGGAAAAGGTACCGGGGCGATCAGTTCCACCTGGCTGAGGGGAATGGCTTTATTACTGGTTCTTGTTCCTTCCCGCAGGAGGATCTCACCGGCCTGGGCAACAGGATAGGCGTCTTCCCAGTAGGTTAAAAACATATTCATACTGTTGGGAAGATCAGGGTGCAATACGTCCATATCATAGATCATATCCTGGATCAGTACGGCCAGCTGTTCATGTCCTTCTTTGAGATAAGAAACCAATTTCATATAACGGTATTAAGAAGTGCTAAGTTAATAAGCTTGTTTGTAACTTAAGCCCATGAAAAAATGGTTATTGATTTTAGTACTGCCCGTTCTTTCCTTTAGTAAAAAAGAGGAACCGCAAAGCTGGATACGCATCAACCAACTGGGCTATACACCGGGCGGGGTGAAAGTAGCGGTTTGGTGCAGCAAGGAGGAAAAAGGAATCAGTAATTGGGAATTGATGGATGCTGCTTCCAAGAAAACGGTGTTTACGGGCAAAGCGGGTAAGGCATTTGGAGAATATGGCCCGTTCAAACAAACATACAGGCTGAATTTTTCTTCGTATAAAAAACCCGGCCGTTATTATTTGCAGGCAGGCAGTGCTGTTTCTCCTGAATTTGAAATTGGGAATGATGTCTATAAAGGAGCCGCTGATTTTTGTTTGCGGTATATGCGGCAGCAACGCACCGGTTTCAATCCTTATCTAAAAGACAGTTGTCATACGCATGACGGGTATGTATTGTACGGTGAAAAAGCAGGTATCAAAGACAGCACCCGGATAGATGTGGTGGGCGGCTGGCATGATGCGTCGGATTATTTGCAGTATAGTACCACGTCTGCCAATGCCACGTATCATTTGCTGATGGCCTACCGTGATTTTCCACAAGTGTTCAGCGATGAAAAACAAGCCAACGGGCTGGATGGGCAAAACGGTATGGCCGATGTGCTGGATGAAGCAAAATGGGGACTGGACTGGTTATTGAAAATGCACCCGAAGGATGACTGGATGTTTAACCAGATAGCGGATGACCGGGACCATATGGGCATGCGGATGCCCGCCCAGGATACGTTTTATGGAAGGGGATATGAACGCCCCGTTTATTTTGTAAGCGGTGAACCGCAGCAGCGGGGCAAGTTTATGAATGCAACAACGGGAACCAGTTCGACGGCGGGGAAATTTGCCAGTGCGTTTGCATTGGGAAATCAAATGTTCCTGAACTATGATAGTGCTTATGCGAGAAAACTCTTTTATAAATCTAAGTCGGCTTACAATTTTGCTATTAAAAAAATGGGAGTAACACAGACAGCATCTGTAAGATCTCCGTATATCTATGCTGAGGATAACTGGTTGGATGATCTAGAGCTTGCGCAATCTTCAATCGCAATGATGGAGTTCGACCCAAGAAATTTTTCTTTTAGTTGCGGTAATCAATTTGATGGCATTTTATTTTTTTCTCCATTAGAAACAATCACTCCCTGGCTTGGAGCGGATACAGCCAAACATTATCAATGGTATCCATTTATAAACATTGGTCACAATGAATTGGCAAGATTATATAAAAAGCTTGGCGACTTTTCTATAAAAAGAAAAGTACCCAAATCAAGGTATTATGATGTGATAAATTATTATAAAAAAGGAATTCAGCTTGTCTGGAATAAAGCCAAACAAAATGCTTTTTACCGCGGCATTCCTTTTATCTGGTGTAGCAATAACCTCACCACTTCATTTGCTATTCAATGTTATTGGTACAAGGAGTTAACAGGTGACAAACAATTTGATGAACTGGAACAAGCCAATTTTGACTGGCTTTTTGGTTGCAATCCCTGGGGCACCTCCATGGTGTATGGCCTGCCTTCCTGGGGTGATACACCTGTTGACCCGCATTCGGCGTTTACCCATATTAAAAATTACCCGATTGACGGCGGACTGGTGGATGGCCCCGTTTATGGCAGTATTTACAAAGGGCTGATCGGTATTCAGCTGAAAGATGCGGACGAGTATGCAGCATTTCAAAGTGGGCTGGCCGTGTACCATGATGACTATGGCGATTACAGTACCAATGAACCCACGATGGATGGAACAGCATCACTGATCTATTTGCTGGCGGCGAAAGAGAGTGCCTCCCTAAATCCCTCCGCAGGAGGGACTTTGGGTTTCTCAAAGAAGAATGAGACCTATTCTTACAGTTATGGTGCTATCGTAAGAGGGGACTCATTAAAAAAAAAATCTCGTTAGTCTTTACCGGGCATGAATTTGCAGATGGAGGTGATTTTATTGCCCGTACGCTGCAGCAGGAAAAAGTAAAAGGCTCTTTCTTTTTTACCGGGGATTTCTTTCGCAACCCGGCTTTTACAAAGCTCATTGTTGATTTAAAAAAAAAGGGCCACTATATCGCCCCGCATTCCGATAAACATTTATTGTATTGCGACTGGACCAAGCGGGATAGTTTATTAGTGACGAAAGAACAATTCAAAAAAGACCTGCAGAAAAATTATAGTATGATGAGCCGCTTCGGCATTCATGAAGAGCAGGCCCGTTATTTTTTGCCACCTTATGAATGGTATAATGACAGTATTGCGGCATGGACAAAACAAATGGGTTTTCAGCTGATCAATTTTACTCCCGGCACCCGCAGCACCGCCGACTATACCACACCGGATATGAAGAGTTACCGCAGCAGCGATGAGATCTGGGCCTCTATAATTAATGCAGAGCAAACAAGACCGGCTGGCCTCAATGGTTTTATATTATTAATACATACCGGAACAGATCCCAAACGGACCGATAAGTTTTATCAACGCCTGCCGGAACTGCTGCAATATTGCAAGGCCCGGGGCTACCAGTTTCAACGGGTGGACGAGTTGTTAAGGGCTGACTAAAATCAGGCTGTTTCAATGGTAAAAACCTTGTTTAACGTGGGTTGTACAAGCAGGGCCTTCCTTATCTTTGCGGCATGGAATTCGAAAAAATTCATAACAAGGGGCAGGTTCGTTTATTCAAGAACGATTTCCTGGAGGCACTGACGAAAGCTCACCCGCTGGTGATCTGGGGTATGTATATCCCGATCCTCAGTTATATTATTTACCTGGCGGCCACCAAATATGACTACAGCACCAAAACCATCCTGCTGGTTTTCTTTGCCGGGATGTTTTTCTGGACTTTTTTTGAATACATCGCCCATCGCTTTATTTTTCACTGGGTGCCCAAGACACCCCGTGCCACGAAATTTGTTTATACCCTGCATGGCAATCACCATCATTATCCCAGGGATAAGCAACGGTTATTCATGCCGCCGGTTCCCAGCCTGATCATTTCCACTACGTTGTTTAGTCTGATGTACCTGATCATGGGTACTTATGCGTTGATGTTCTTTCCCGGGTTTTTATTGGGCTACCTGATGTATGGAACGATGCACTATGCGATCCATGCCTGGAATCCTCCTTTCAAATGGATGAAGCCGTTGTGGAGAAACCATCACCTGCATCATTACAAGAATGAACATAATGGGTACGGTGTAAGTTCCACCATCTGGGATCATGTGTTCGGTACCATGTTCGACCTGAAAAAAGAAAAAGAAGATAAGGAGAAGGTGAAAGAACTGATGTTTGAGAAAAAAGGTTCCAATCATTAAAGAGAGTTCACCACTTTTCTTCTTCATTGATATCATTGTCCCGCCGGCGAAATTCCCGGCGGGATTTGTTTTTCTGGATCTGCCGTTCAATGACCAGGTCTGCTATCAGTTCCGCTGCCTGCTCGCCGTTTCGCTGGTCAAGCAGTTGTTTCATCTTTTTTTCATTGATATCGATCCGGTAGAGATAGAATACCAGTTTTTCAAAATCATGATTGATCAAATGATTGATGTGGGCCGTTAATTTTTCCCGTACCTCTTCCAGTGAAAGTTGTTCCGGCAGGGCTATTTCCAGCGAACTGTTTATACCTGTGATCAACTCCTGTTGCATCAGATCAGAATTTTTCAATGACGCCCAGTCCAAATAAGGCAAAATCATATTTTACCGGGTCCTGTGCATCAAGAGTACGAAGGTAAGTTGTTAGTTCGATTGCTGCCTTCCAGTCGGTTTGTTGGCGGCTGAGTAAATTGAAACGGCGGGCCACCCTGGCCACATGCACATCCAGCGGGCAGACCAGTTGGGAAGGGGATATTTTTTTCCAGGTTCCAAAGTCAACGCCTTTGTTATCCTGTCTCACCATCCAGCGCAGGAACATGTTGAGGCGTTTGCAGGAAGAATTTCTTTCCGGCGTGGCAATATGTTTCTTCGTCCGCAGGGGCACATGTTCAAGGGAAAAAAAATAATGATGAAAACCAGTCAGCATTTCTTCGGCAGTATTGCCGTGCATGGTAAATGCCGTCTCCAGGCTTTTGTGGCTGGTGTAATGATATTTAAAGAATTCAATAAAATAGAGCAAGTCAGTTGCATTGAAGGTCCGGTGTTTAAAGCCCAGCAGTTTTTGCAGATCTTTATTGCCGGCATTCAAACAAAAATCATAAGGCTGCATCTCCATCCGTTGCAGCAGTTCTTTTGATTTCCGAATGATGCTGGTGCGGTTGCCCCAGGCGAAAATGGCAGCGAAGAAGCCGGCGATCTCAATATCCTGTTTCTTTGTGAAGAGGTGAGGGATCGAAACAGGGTCAGCTTCAATAAAAGAAGGTTGATTATACTGATCAACCTTCTTATTTAAAAAATCAGTTAAGGAATTTTTGTCGTGCATGCATATCCGTCACACAGGATTTCGTCCCTGTATGATCCGCAGCAAAATTGCGATAATTGCAATTACCAGCAGCACATGAATAAGCCCGCCGACAGAAAATACAAAAAACCCGAGTAACCAGCCGATGATCAGTATGATCGCAATCAGGTAAAGCATAATCATTGATTTAAGGATGATCTGGAGCACGGTTCCTGTTGTCGTCAGGGTCAGTTAATCTAAGATTATGCCACAAGGAAAGCTGTGCTAAAAAAAATGCGGGCAAATAGCCCGTATCTAATTTTATTTTAATGCTATATTAATTCGAGGAAGGCGACTTTATTCTGCTATTTTTTTTATAATACTGATACCCAGACCATCGCTGATGGCATTTTTATTGAACTGGTTAATAACAATAAATTTTATTTACCTCATAGCTTTATTATAAAGCAGTAAATGGTCAAAATCAGAATTGAAGCAATGAAAATATTTGTAACAATAATATTTCGGAAGCCAATTTTTGACAGGACGTTACTTGTTTCAGCTTTAATTATTCTTGACTTGAAATAGTTACTCAGGAAATACCAAACAAACAGGCTAATAAGAACTGTAAAAAGCTGATAGATCACTAAATCTGCGGAGCTCCAGATGTTGAAAAGGAGGCTTGTAGAAAATACCATTAAAGCAGGATATAATGCAGCTATTATAGCTGCATTATATTTAGGCCCTCCAAATACCATCCATGGAGCTATGTCATGAATTTTCCTATAAGTATTGTATATGCTGAAAATATAGCAATCTATATATTTCATCTTCTTAGAATAGTTCTACCCGATTGCTTTTTCCAGGTCTGCAATAAGGTCCTCTGCATCTTCAATACCAATACTGAGCCGGATCAGCGAATCGGTTAATCCATTCTTTAACCGTTCTTCCCTGGGAATGGAAGCATGGGTCATAGAGGCAGGATGATTGATCAGTGATTCAACACCACCTAAACTTTCCGCTAAAGAAAATAAATGTGTGGAGGAAAGCACCCTTGTCGCATTTTCCACACTGTCATCCTTTAATGTAAAGCTCAGCATACCTCCAAAATCCCGCATTTGTTTTTTAGCCACGGCATAACCGGGGCTGTCTTCAAAACCGGGCCAGTATACTTTAGCCACTTTGGGATGTTTGCGCAGCCAGTTGGCAATGATCTTTCCATTTTCACAGTGTTGTTTCATCCGGACATGCAATGTCTTGATGCCTCTCAGCACTAAGAAGCAATCCATTGGCCCGGGAACAGCACCGCAGCTTTTCTGGATGAAATAGAGTTTTTCTCTCAGTTCGGCACTGTTCATCATGAGTGCACCCTGTATCACATCACTGTGTCCGCCGAGGTATTTGGTAACGGAATGCATTACGATATCAGCACCCAGGTCAAGCGGGTTTTGTAAATAAGGAGAAGCGAATGTATTATCAACAGCAAGTAATATATTCTTTGGCTTCGTGATAGCGGCCACCGCTTCAATATCGGTGATATTCATCAACGGGTTGGTGGGGGTTTCCAGCCAGACCAGTTTAGTTTTAGGGGTTACCGCTGCGGCAACATTGGCGGCGTTGCTGGTATCAACATATAAAAAGCGGATACCGAATTTTTCAAATACTTTGGTAAAAAGGCGGTAAGTGCCCCCATACATATCATTGGCGCAGATCACTTCATCGCCGGGTTCTAACAACTTGATGACAGCATCAGTGGCTGCCACGCCGCTGCTGAATGCCAGGCCAAATTTTCCATTTTCAATAATGGCAAACGCTTCTTCCAGGGCTTTGCGGGTGGGATTTTGTGAACGGGCATATTCAAATCCTTTGTTCTTTCCGGGTGCTTCCTGCACATAGGTGGAGGTCTGGTAGATCGGGGTCATAATGGCACCGGTGGAAGGATCAGGTGTGGCACCGGCATGGATCATTTTCGTAGCAATCTTCATAATTGGAATTATTGTGGTTGCAAAGATGTGAAATATCGGTCAAATGCAGGTTTATTTGCCATTCATCCAGCGTTAAGGTTATTTAACATTGCCTGTAGTACTTAAGTGATGTGAATAATATCATGTTTGGCAGTGGTAAAACTATTTCTCAATCGGGCTTTACCCGGCTTCGGGTTGTTTTATGATTTTGTACATATTCCGGTAACAGCAACTTCACTTACCAATAATAGAGAATCGCTTGCCTTCGGCTGTTGATGGGGATAGCTTTGTGTTGTCAATGATCTTTAACCTTAAAAGTATAACCATGAAAAAATTAATTTATCTCGCTGTGATGCTGATCAGTATTACTGCAACTGCCACTCCGCCGGAAATCAGCGAAAAAGTATTGAAAGCCTTTAAAGAAACATTTGCCAATGCTGAAGGGGTTACCTGGAAAGAAATGGACAACAGCTGCCAGGCAAATTTTAAAGTAAATGAAATACAGGTAAGGGCTATTTATGATAATGAGGGTAACCTGATGGAAACAGTCAGGTATTATGGTGAAGAAAACCTGCCTCCGAATATCCTGGCAAGAATGAAAAAGAAATATACAGGAAAAGAAATTTTCGGGGTGACGGAAACCTCCGGGGATTCAGAATTAAGTTACTATATCACTTTAAAAGATGATAAGAACTGGTACACAGTGAAATCAGATCCTTACGGCAATACCCAGCAGGTGGATAAGTTCAAAAGGGCCGATAAAGAATAAAGAAAGTTTGCAGCGGTACATATTAGCTATGAGTACTCATTCCGTTCTCCCGCATTGCCGGTGAGGCGGAATGACTCATTTCGCAAAGCTCATAGAAATGCGGCAGCACTCAGGTATCTCCAGTCGTAGTTATCAGGAGCGGTACTACCCAAAGGGTGAACCGGTTTAGTTAGTATATCGGGTTTCAATATCTTTTCATTGACCATTTTCTTTTTTGCTTCATGTATAAGCTCCTGCACTTTTTTATCCTGCATCCATTGTTGCTGCGGGGGCTCAAAACCCACTTTGTCTTTCCGCCAGGCAATAGAGGCGGGTAGTTTTTCATGCATGGATGTTCTCAGCAGCCACTTCGTCCAGCCCTGCCGGATCTTAAACCGGGAGGGAAGGGAGAAAACAAATTCAACCAATTGATGATCCAGGAAAGGAAGACGTACCTCACAGCCATGTGCCATGGCATTCCGGTCAGCATATCTCAATAATTCTTCCAGGCCGTGCATACAGGTGTTGAAATATAAAACACCATTCAGATTAAAATGCGATGGTGTGCTGTAATAAGCTTCTTTGCTTTGCAGTTTGATGAAATCACGGGTAAGATCTTCCTGTCTTAATGCTTTCAGCAGGTATTGACGTTCCAGTATCACGGAGGCAAAATCAGGAAACAGGGCCGCCATAATATTTTTAGCCGTGAATGATTCCTGTACACCTATTTTTTTAGCGGCGGGTATCTCGCCGCTGCTGACCAGTTTTCGTTTGACAAATAATTCCTGCCAGTACCATTTGTAATATTTGGAATACCCGGCGAGCATTTCATCTGCACCCTGTCCATCAAGTAACACCCTGGTATGGTTTTGTTTTGCCAGTTCATATACTTTGAACTGCGGGAGCACACTGGCTGAGCCAAAGGGTTCTTCCTGGTGATAACATAATTTATCCCAGTTTTTCAAAAGATCATCGGCCGTTACGGCTGTTGTGAGCTGCTCCAGCTGAAAAGCGTCAGCTACTTCTTTTGAAAATACAGACTCGTCTTTTTCAAAGCCCGGGAAAACAGCCGTAAAAGCCTGTGGCAGGAAATGATGCGCCCCTTGCCGGGCGGCAATGGCAACAACGGAAGAGCTGTCGAGCCCGCCACTTAAGGATGTTCCGATCGACACATCGCTCCGCAATCTTTTACGAACAGATTCAGAAAAGAGAAAATTAAATTTTTCTACCGCTACTGCATCTGTTATTTTTTTATTGACTGCGGTTATATCAATATCCCAGTATTTTTCAACTGATAATTCTTTGTTGGCGGGGTTGTAGTAAAGCAGGGAGGCAGGGGGAAGCTTATTGATATGGGTATAAAATGTTTCTTCCGGCCGCTCAGGATTATCAACATAGCCAATGGTAAGAAAATTAAAAAGTAATTGCAGGTTGGCCTGTTTCTCAATACCGGCTGCCCGGATCGCTTTTATTTCAGAAGCAAAAATGAAATCCTGCCCATCAAAAAAATAGTAGAAAGGTTTTTCTCCAAACCGGTCACGGGCTGCAAACAATTCCTTCAGTTCTTCATCCCAGATGGCAAAAGCAAACATGCCATCAAAATGATCCACGCATTCATCCTCCCAGTGATCATAGGCGGCAAGAATTACTTCTGTATCGGATTGTGTTTTGAATGCATAGCCTTTCTTTCCGAGTTCTTCCCGGAGTTCTTTATAATTATAGATTTCCCCGTTATGAATAATGGTATAACGGTCCCTGAAATGCATGGGTTGAGCAGCGGCCTCACTTAAATCCAGTATGGAAAGCCGCCGGTGGCCAAGCAGTACTTGTTCTGCGGGGTTTCTCCAATAACCAGCACCATCCGGTCCGCGGTGGGACAGTGCATTCGTCATGCTGGTCAATTGTTCCTGGTTAAAACGGGAGTTACCTGTTTGTATGATTCCGGCGATACCGCACATACTGTAAATATCTGAATAATGTGCAGTATTGTAAGACGAAACGGGGATTAAAAACGAATTGGCAGTCGTACCTCTGTATCATCCCAGGCCATGAGTAAGTCGGTACCGGAATCTGTCTTTTCAAACAGCATCGTAAAATACTCGATCCGCTGGATTGTTTTTTTGGCTGCCACATCAATGCGGGCCACATCTTTTGCAGTATCCTGTTTAAGTCCCCAGCAATCAATATTTGAATTTAAAACGATCGTCCAGTTATCAATATGCGGGACACAATACAATACATAACGGCCTGCGGGTATCTTTTTATCCTGGATGGTGGCGGTTTTGAACAGCTGAAGTTCGGTAGCTTCATTGGCACCCAGACGCCAGGGTTCTCCATATTTTAATACGGCTTCGAAGAGTTTTCTGCCCTGTAAATGCGGTCTGCTGTAAATCACCCTGGCCAATGGTAAGGGATCAGCCTGGCCCACCATTTTCAGTTTGGGATAATCTACCGGGAAATAACACATATCCATGGGAGAAACATCCACCGCTACGTATGAATTCAGGGATGCTGAAGGAGTTGTTTTGGGCAATGTATCCGTACCGGCAACTAATGAGGGTTTTGCTTCTGCTGGTTCCTTTTTTTCTTCCGAGTTGCAGGCAACAACGCATAATAGTAAAAGGGGGCCGCAAAGAAGTGACAAGTTCATTTTCATAATAAGCGTTTAAAGAGTAACCGGTAATACCACTTTGATCGTATCCCAGGCTATTACCAGGTTCATACCGGTAGTTGATTTTTCAAAGGTCATGACCATTGATTCAAGGACTTCCTGCATTTTTTGTACCGGCAAATCAATTCGTACAATATCTTTTTTTATATCATACCTGAACTGGCCCCAGGTATCCGTTTCCTTATTGATGATGATGGTCCAGGTGCTTTCGTTAATGATACCATACATGGTATAGCGGCCTTTACTGATCTTCTTTCCGCCAATCTTTACTGGTTTAAAAAACTCGATCTCGGTGGCTTCATTGGCGCCCAGCCTCCATACTTTTCCATATTCCACCAGTCCGCCGAAAATAGTTCTTCCTTCCTTTTTGGGCCGGCTGTATATAATTCTTGCAGCGAGGGGTTCGGTAACCTTATCCTGTATTTTCAACACCGGGTAATTAGCAGGGTAATAACTGATATCAACCGGGGATTTATCAACGGGAGGCAGGCTGCTTTGTTGCGCCAGTAAAGTAATAAACGATACCTGTAGCAGGGTAATAAGACAGAGAATTTTTTTCATCGTGCTGTTCTTTTGCATATACGATCATGGAATAAGATAGTTACAAAAATAGCTGATTTGTGGATTGTGCAGTTTCCGTTTATGGATTCATTCCTGTTCACTTACCAGCTGGTCGAACTGCTGGCGGGCGAAAGGTTGAAGATCTGCCCAGAATTGACGATAGCAACCGGATAAAAGTTGGTAGTGCTCCTCAAACAAACGGAAGGCAGTATCACTTTCGGTAAGGTAGGCTGCCCTGCGAACTACCCCGCCCAGGCTTTTTTCGATACCCCATTTTTCGCGGTAGTTAAAAAGCCAGTTTTGTTCCTTCATATAGGGAAACATGCGATTAAAGGGCTCCGGGAACCAGTTCGGGTATTCACCAAGTATTTTATATACCTGTTCTGAAAAATCCAGCAATGAACTGCCGGGAAATTCCCGGTCATCTGTGGCAAGAAAATGATCATAGACCACATCCACGAAGGCGCCACTGTATAAACGGTAGTGGGGCCGGAAGACTTCCTTGGCTTTTTTGGTGGCCGGGTGATCGTCTGTAAATGTATCAATGGCCCGGTGCAGGATAATACCTTTCTGGATGGCTACCGGGTAGTCAAATTTCTTTTTCCCTTTTACATAATCACTGATCATATTACCGACCAGTATCTCGGGATGATTAAAAGAAAGATATGCGTGGGCCAGGTAGTTCAATCCATTTATTTTGATGAACGATGGATAAAACCGGTTATTGCGCTGATCAATGCAGAAGGTAAAGGTAATTTCGGGTCAGAATATGACTTGAGGTTTTCTTCTCTTTTATCTGAAAGAACTTCTTTCAATACATGGTTGATATTGGGAAGAATAACAAGCGTTCCTTTTTTATGGCTTTGGGCCAGCAATTGTGCATCCGGTTCTTTTATCTGCAGATCCTTTGACCCTTGCAGGATCAATACGGGAATTTTTAACCTGCTTATGATTTTTTGCGGATCTGCGGCCAGCCACGACCGCATATAGGGCTGAACGGAAGGTCTCAGCAGCGACATCAATGATGGATCTGTTTTAGTGACAGTGAAACCTTTTTCAAGGGAATCTATTGCGGCTGTAAATTGATGTTTTAGCTCGGGAGTCAGCTGTGCAGAAAGTTGTTCTTTCAGGATATCACCTGCTTTGCGTCCTGCACCAGCTATACTGATAAAGCCACGGGCCTTTACCTGCCCGGCTGCGATCATGCCCACCAGCGAACCTTCACTGTGCCCGGCTATATAAATATTTGTATATCCCTGTTCTTTGATCCAGTCATACAAGGCAGCTGCATCGGCCGTCATATCCGGGAAGGTTGTATTCTCCTCTCCAAGCCCTGCGGACATTTTACTTTTACCGATGCCTCTTTTATCATATCGTAAAACTGCAATACCATGATTAACCAAACTGTCCGCTAATTGCAGCAGGCTGTTGTTTTTGCCGGGAATTAACGGGCTGTTGCCGTCTCTGTCTGTTGGCCCGGACCCTGCAATGACGAGTACTGCATTTTTCTTATCATCCTGCAATGGTTGAAAAAATGTTCCGGAAAGAATTACATCTTTTAACGGGAGGCTTACTTCACTGCTTTTATAAGAAAGAGTAGTTGGTGAGGGAACTGCAGCAGTTGGGGTGGTAGTTCCCTTTTGTCTTGTAAGCGTAAGGGCAATATCAGCTCCTTGTGTAAAGGTTCCTTCAATGGTGGAGTCATTCAGCAATTTACCTGAATAACTTGCCCGAAGGCTGTTCATTTCAATAGTAATGGTTTGACCGGATACAGTAGTAGCATCACATTGCAAACCATAGGCCGACTGATCAGGGCTGTCAGCTGTGGAAATGAATCCACCCTTTCCATTTTCTTTGATATGAAAAATGATCCGGAGTTCAATGCCAACATTCAGCTTTCCTTCCCAGCTTCCTGTAAAATTGGTTACAGGTTGAGCAAAAGAGTTGCCAATAACTGATAGTAAGAAGACAACGAAGAGTATCTTTTTCATGTATTATTATTTAGCAGTACCTGATATTTGTTTTTTATATAAGCGATAAGAGAACACAATCGGAATAATAGTGATCAGTGCAGCAACAGACAGCAGGAAAATCAGTTGTGCGGTTACAGGTAATATGAAACCGGCCAGTACAATCAGCAGCCCGCCGGCAAACCATAGCTTTCCGGCCAGTAAATGCGTTTGTTTCCAGTTGTCTTCGTTTTCTAATGTCCAGGGTAACCGGAGGCCGGCAAAATAGTTGGGTTTGATATTATACATATAGTTCCCGATGATTACAAAGAGCAGCCCAACGGCAATGACAATAAACTGCATATTGAATTTATCAGCAGGATGCAGGCTGCTGTAAATAATGAAGCAGGCCAGGGCTGACATAAAAATGCTGATCGCAAAAGCCAGCTTTCTCATGCGGGGCAGATTTTCTGCTGTGTATTTTTTTTTGGGATCGATCTTGTTAATATTGACGAGGAGAAAATAAACACCAATATTAACAGCAATGAGTATTCCCATCACAGCAAGCATTTCTGTTTTATTGCCATAGCGGTCTATTTCGCCACTGATATTGTAATGCATGGGTACTTTCTCCGGTAATTGATTCCAGGCAAAAGCCAGGTAAACAGCAGGAGCAACCAGGATCGGCCAGATGAGGTATTTGATAGTTGTATTCATAACTATTTCTTTTTCGGTTTGAATTGCATGAACCATTTCAGAATTTCATCCACCACGGTGGTGTTAAGCGAATAATAGACATATTGCCCTTCTTTTTCTGATGTCACCAGGTTGGCCTGTTTCAGCAGGTCAAGGTGATGAGATATACTCGGCCCGGAAATATTGAATTGCTCCACGATCTCCCCGGCGGTCATATCTCTTTCCTGCAGTAATTGCAGGATCTCACGACGGGTAGGATCATTCAGCGCCTTGAAAACAGTATTCATTACTCAATTGGTTCATTATATATTTAGACAAATATCTAAATATTAAAGCAGATCACCAAATCCGGGGATGTCAAAAGAGCCCTTTCAGGTACAGGCGGTTATATTGAAGTGATGGTTGGTTAATTTATGTTCACTCCTGTTAACCTGGTTTAACAACAGCCCCCATTAATCACAATTGGCTTGTGACCGCCTGTAACAAGACCTAGTTTTGTTGCGTCACAGATAACAGAAACAATTTTTACATACAACTTTAATAAAATAGTTCAATCATGAAAAAGATAATCCTGATGCTGGCAATCACCCTAGGCACTTTGAGTGCTTTTGCCGGTGAAGAAATAAACCCGAGAGTACTGGCTTCATTTAAAAATGAATTCGCTGCAGCTAAAGAAGTGGCCTGGACAGTAACACCCGATTACTTCAAGGCTGAATTTACCTTTAATGGCCAGTATGTAAATGCATTTTATAATACGGATGGGGAACTGATGGGACTTACCCGGAACATCACTTCGCTGGAACTGCCCATGAACCTGCAGGCCAGCCTGAAAAAATCATATGAAGATTTCTGGATCAGCGATCTGTTTGAAATTACCAGGAGTAATATTACCGGTTATTATATCACCCTGGAAAATGCAGATTCAAAAATTGTATTGAAAGCAACAGCGGGTGAAGACTGGAGTGTATATAAAAAAGTAAAGAAAGTATAGGCAGTTAGTTTTGGTGTGTGGTAAAACAAGCCCTGGACCCTGAGTAAAATCAACGGTGACCGGGGTTTTGTTCTTTATAAAAGAAACGATTTGTTATTCTCTTTAACAACTGTGTCCACTGGTACATTTTAGCTTGTATACTCTTGTAACCCGGAATAGTTTTGATGCGTCATAGAAAGAAATCATTAATCATTTAAACCTTATAGTATGAAAAGAATCATTTTATCAATGGCCGTAATGCTGACGCTCGGAGCCACAGCAGCCTTTGCAGGTTCAGAAGGCAACAAAAAAGCCCAGCAGGTTTTCCAGGAAGAATTCAAAGGTGCAGAACAAGTGAAGTGGACGGAAGTGAACGAATTCAGCAAAGCCAATTTTGTGCTGGCCGGGCACCGCACCGAAGCCTGGTTCGGCGCCGATGGCGAGCTGATCGGCACGATCCGTGATATTTTTTATAACCAGCTTCCCGTAGTGGTGATGCGTTCCTTGGATAAGGAGTTCCTGAATGCAGACATTATTGATTTACGGGAAGCGACCGGCCAGAAAGGCACCCGTTATAACCTGACCATCGAAAAGGAAGGAAAAAAATTTAAAGTATCAGTTGCTGCTGATGGTGATATCGTGGAACTGAAGAAGCTGAAGAAATAAGTACGGAAATAGCAGCACATGAAGAATGGCCCTGCCCGGTAAAACGTGGCGGGGCTTTTTCTTGAAACCACTAATTTTGCGGCTTATCCCGCATTGTCTCACCGTATTGTGATCTGAAGGCGGTTTTACAAAACAATTGTAAAATGAACAAAGGTCCTGTTTCCCAATTTATCCAGCATCATTACCGCCATTTTAATGCGGCGGCACTGGTAGATGCTGCCAAAGGGTATGAAACCCATTTACTGGAAGGTGGTAAAATGATGGTTACACTGGCTGGTGCAATGAGCACTGGTGAACTTGGAATTTCATTCGCAGAAATGATCCGCCAGGGTAAAGTGGATATCATCAGTTGCACCGGTGCCAACCTGGAAGAAGATGTGATGAACCTGGTGGCGCATTCGCATTATAAAAGAATTCCCAATTACCGTGACCTGACACCCCAGGAAGAATGGGATCTTTTGGAAAATCACTATAACCGGGTTACGGACACTTGTATTCCGGAAGAAGAAGCTTTCCGTCGGTTGCAAAAGCACCTGGTGAAACAATGGAAGGAAGCGGAAGCCAAAGGCGAACGTTATTTCCCGCATGAGTTTTTATACAAAGTCGTATTGAGCGGCGAGCTGAAACAATATTATGAGATCGATCCGAAAGATAGCTGGATCGTAGCTGCTGCAGAAAAAAATATCCCCATCGTGGTGCCGGGCTGGGAAGACAGTACCACCGGTAACATCTTCGCCAGCTACGTGGTAAAGGGAGAACTGAAAGCAAGTACGGTTAAAAGCGGTATTGAATACATGGTATGGCTGACGGAATGGTACCGCAATAATTCTTCCGGTAAAGGAGTGGGTTTCTTCCAGATCGGTGGTGGTATAGCCGGTGATTTTCCCATCTGCGTGGTGCCCATGATGTACCAGGACCTGGAGTGGCATGATGTGCCATTCTGGAGTTATTTCTGCCAGATCAGCGATTCAACTACTTCTTATGGTTCTTACTCCGGTGCCGTGCCGAATGAAAAGATCACCTGGGGTAAACTGGATGTGAACACACCTAAATTCATTGTAGAAAGCGATGCGACCATTGTGGCACCGCTGATCTTTGCTTGGGTGCTGGGATGGTAATAATGAATAAAAGCCGGTTCATATCAGCCGGCTTTTATTTTCGCTGAAAATTTACTATCAGGTATTTTTTATTTCTTTTCGTAATCGTTCAGCCTCTCTTGCATGTTTAATTCCTGTGACCAGGAAATAAACGATAATACCCCTAACAAGAATACCCTTATATATCTGCTCCGGGCCTATCACTATTATAGTAAATATCCATAAGCCAAGAAAGAGAAGTAAAGCAATGATGATGGCTGTCATAGGTTGCTTTTTTGTAAGAAAGCCGAGCCCAACAAAGACTCCCGAAACAGCCAAGGAGAATAAAAATATTTCCATTTGAAACCCGCCCGAACCTGCCATACTGATAAGGTCACCGATTAACAAAAGTACAGCTATAGCGAAAATGGCATTCCTGGCTTTTCTAAGGTTATTTTCTGCGGCATTTAATTCGAGTTGTTGGTATCCCTGCAGGTAATCGGCCACCACACTTTCCGGTTCATTATTTTTTTCAGGAACATTTGTTTCCTCTGTCATAGTTTTTTTATTTATCTAAAAATAAAAAAGGCAGCGAACTCTTTGTATACTGCCTTAAGATATTTTTTGTTTGATCAGAACCTGCCGGGTATTTCCAGCGGAATATCTCTTTTCAGCATCTCATTCCGGTTGGCCATTTCCCAGGCGGTATAAAATATCAGCTGGGTTCTTTTCACCATCAGCTCATAATTGATCTTGTCAGGTGTATCGGTGGGTTTATGATAATCTGCACCCAGCATGCCATCATAATAGAAAATAATGGGCACACCTTTTTGTGCAAAATTATAATGGTCGCTCCTGAAATAAATACGGTTAGGATCTTTTGGATCATTGAATTTGTAATCCAGCTCCATTTTGGTGTAGAGCTTGTTGGCAGCTTCGCTGATCAGTTTCAGGTCGCTGCTGATCTTATCATCGCCCACCACATATACATAATTAGTGGAATCGCCCTGCTTGCGGCTGGCGTCTGATCTTCCGATCATATCAATGTTCAGGTCAACTGTTGTTTTTTCCAGGGGGAATATCGGGTGATTACCGTAATAGCCGGAGCCCCACAATCCCTTTTCTTCACCACTAACAGCCATGAATACCATCGTGCGGCGGGGCCCTTTACCGGCTTGTTTGGCTTTGGCAAAGGCTTCCGCCATTTCCAGCACTCCTGTGGTGCCGGAACCATCATCATCTGCACCATAATAAATAACAGTATCCCTCTTTCCCAGGTGATCATAGTGGCCGGTGATAAAAACATATTCATCTTTCAGGTCAGATCCTTCCACCATGCCGATCACATTGGAAGCATAGGCTGTTTTAGAAATTTTTGCAAATTCCATATCCACCTCTGCAGTATAAGTTTTGGCTGCCAGTGAACCGGCTTTCACTTTATCCAGCAGGTTCTTTCCATCTTCTCCCATGATCTTTGCTGCTGTTTCCGCAGAGATGGTAAACGTAAAAGGAGTTTGTGAAGCTTTATAGCCATTCATACTCCAGTTACTGTTTGTGTTCATTATTCTGCGGGGAAAATTAGTATAAACGATCAGTAATCCTGCTGCTCCTTTACTCATGGCAGCATTCATTTTACCAAAACTGCTGGCCGGTGAGGCAAAGCCTTGTTGAGAAGGTTTATAATCAGCGGGTGTGCCATCGATGATCAATACCAGTTTGCCTGCCACTTTCAGGTTCTTATAATCATCACGTTTATCCCCATCGCTGATACCATAACCGGCAAATACCACTTCTGAGAAGCGCATAGTAGCAGCATAGTTATTGGTCTGCGGCTGGTAATCTTTATTTAATTCCAATGCTGTGCCGTTTATTTTCAGAGAAGCACCTGTCATAGAATCCCTGAATAAAGGGTATTGCTGCCGGTAACTGTCTTTATTGCCGGGCAACAGTCCCATAGCCTTAAACTGGCTTTCAATATATGCCGCTGCCTTGTCCAGGCCGGCTGAAGGCGTTTCTCTCCCTTCCATTTCTTTACTGGCAATAATGTAAAGATGTTTTTTCATGTCTTCTGCCGTAATGGTCTTAGCCATTTTTTCAGCAGTCTTGTCTTTTTTCTGGGCAATAACCAGTACAGGGCTGCAGAGCAGCAGCAAGGCAAACAAATTTTTTATCATGTGATTGATTGATGTTGGTAAAGGATAAAAATAGATGCTTTATCCAAACGGGCAAGAAAAAAAGGATGACTGGTGCTGATCAGGCACAGGCTATCTTGTTGACCCTGGTGGCATGACGGCCACCTTCAAACTCGGTGGTCATAAACAACGCTACCATTTTTTCAGCATCGCCTTCCCGTACAAAACGGGCTGGTATGCAAATGATATTGGCATCATTATGTTGGCGGACCACTTTGGCGATTTCTTCGCCCCAGCAAAGAGCCGCCCTGATTCCCTGGTGTTTATTAGCTGTGATAGCCACGCCATTGGCAGTACCGCAGAGTAAGATGCCAAAAGCATATTCCCCGCTTTCAACAGCACTGGCCACCGGGTGGGCAAAATCGGGATAATCAACCGAGTCTTTACTATGCGTACCAAAATCTTTAAATGCCAGACCTTTTCCTTCCAGGAAAGAGATCAGGTCTTCTTTATAGTCATAACCGGCATGATCACTTCCGATAGCAATAGGTTTGCGAAGGTCAAACGGAGAATGCATAAAAATGAAATTAGAAATGAGCAAATAATCTGGTGCAAATCTAAATGGATTCTTTCAAATTAACGGGACGGCCGTATTAACTCCACTCCGCTTTTTCTTTTTCCTGGCTTTTATTGATCCTGGAGGCTACAATGATACTGGCTTCAAAAAGAAGGTATAAAGGAATGGTTACAATGGTAAGGCTGAAAGGGTCGGTAGACGGTGTGATGATGGCGGCTGCAATTACAATGATCACAAAAGCATGCCTGCGGTATTTGCGCAGGAATTTTGCGGTTAAAATGCCGATCCTTGCCAGTACCATCACCAGTAAAGGCATTTGGAATAATACACCAATACCAACCGTGGTATAGATCAGGTTTTCGATATAATCAGAAAAATTGGGGAAGTTGACTATTTTATCACTTAAAGTGTAGGAGAAGTAAAAATTTACCATAAATGGGGTAAGAATGTAATACCCAAACAAAACTCCCGTAAAAAAAAGAATGGATACCCAAAAAATAACACCCCTTGTTTTTTTTAATTCTTTAGGAGATAATGCAGGCTTTACAAATTTCCAAAATTCCCAAAAAACATAGGGGAACGCAATGATAAAACCGCCAATAAAAGCAATGGTAAAGGTTGAAATGAACTGGCCGGTCATGGTGTTGCTCTGAAACTTTGCATCCACCCCCGGAAGGCATATCGCATCACCCATTCCGATGGCATGGCTGAGGTCGCAGAGCCATTTGTAGGTTATAAAAGTTTTATCTGCCGGGGCAAATAGAATTTTATCCACGATTTCACGGGCATAAATAAAAGTGGCAACAGCACCGATTAAAATAGCGATCACGGAACGGATCAGGTGCCAGCGCAGCTGTTCCAGGTGGTCAATGAAAGTCATCTCACCTGCCTGCTCCTTCTCCCGCTTCTTTAAAAAATCCAGTAAAGCCATGCTGTGTAAATAGAGTGCCGCAAAGATAAGCGGCTGCTGTGAATAGTAAATAGTAAGTTCCGGGCCTGTTATTTCAGTTTTTTCATTTTTACCATTTCAATCCGGGTATCACTGACGCTGATCACATCAAATTCGTAGTCATCGATAATGATCCGTTCTTTCTGCCGGGGTATGGTTTCATGATAATTAATAATGAAGCCCGAAAGGGTTTCTGAATCATCACCCGGAAATTCAAAGCCGTATTTTCCCTCCAGGTAGTCCAGCTCCAGGCGGCCTGAAAAAATAAACTCATTTTCGGCAATCTGTTTTTCTACAAACTCTTCCGTATCATATTCATCCTCGATCTCGCCAAACAATTCCTCCAGCACATCTTCCATCGTGATGATGCCGGCGGTACCGCCAAATTCGTCCACCACCCAGGCGATGCTTTTTCTTTCCCGGCTGAATTTACCGATCAGGTCAGTGGCACTCATACTTTCTGGTACGGCAGGTATCGGGTGAAGTACTGATTTTATCTCAGCCGGGTGTTTAAAAAGATCTAACTGGTGAATATAACCAATGATATGGTCAATATTATTTTCATATACCACCAGTTTACTGAGCTTGGTTTCGATGAATTTATTCTTTACATCTTCCATGGTTGAAAGGCTGCTGACCCCGATGATCTCCTTACGGGGAACCAGGCACTGGCGGATCTTTATCTTCGGCAGTTCCTGTGCATTTTCCATCAATTGGGTATTGCGTTCCTGCTTTTCCTCATCAATAGAATGCTGGAACAAATTTTTCAGGTCACTGCGTTTGAAGGGTTCTTTGTCTTTATCCACCCGCACATTCAATACATACTTGAGTAACCATTCGGCCATGTTGATCAGTCCTTCTGCAACGGGGTAAAACATCTGGTAAAAAAAATCCGTCACATAAGCCGTGCGGTTCAGTAATGTATTACTGCGGGCCCTGAAAATGGCACGGGGAATAAACTCTGCAAAAATGAGTACTGCAAAAGTGGCAATAGCGATCTCGACTATAATATGCACAAGATCAGAACCAATGTGCAGGTAATTCCAGATAGGCTTCATCACTGTGCTGATCTGCAGGCCCAGGAAGACAAGAAAGATATTGAAGCCGATCAGAGTGGTGCCGAGAAAATTAGCAGGTGAATCCACGAATTTTCCCAGTAACTGCCCGGTGCTGCCACCTTGTTTTTTCTTTAATTCAATAGTCAGCCTGTTGGCACTGTAAAAAGCCATTTCAATGCCGGCAAAAAAGCCCATCAACAACAGGGTCAGCGCAAAGAAGAGTATCGTCTTCCAGTCAATCATGGGGTAAAGATAGAAAAGGAAAAGGTATTGAAGGATATAGTGCTGGTATAGCGGGAATACCGGTCCATCAGCTCTTCAGGAAGTCCCTGACCGCTTTTTCGGCATCTAAACAGGCTGTTTCCAGTTTGTCGTTCAGGATGATCTTGTCGAAATTATGTTTGAACGAAAGTTCGTAAGAGGCTTTATTGATCCTTGCCTGCAGGGACTCAGGTGTTTCGGTTCCTCTTTTCTCCAATCTTCTCTTCAACTCTTCAATAGAAGGGGGTTCTATAAAAAGAGACAGCGAAGTACCGGGAAATTGCTGCTGCACATGAATACCACCCTGCACATCCACATCCAGCAAAGGTGATTTGCCTTCCTTCCAGATTCTTTCCAATTCTGCTTTTAGTGTGCCATAGTATTTTCCTTCGTACACCATTTCCCATTCCACGAATTCATTGTTTTCTATTCGCTGTTTGAATTCACTCACGGAGATGAAATAATAATCAACGGCATTCTTTTCATTGTTCCGGGGCTTGCGGGTGGCAGCAGAAATGGAAAAAGCCAGTTCGCCGGATAAGCTGTTCAATAAATGACGGGTGATAGATGTTTTGCCTGCCCCGGAAGGGGCAGCAATAATAATGACCTTGTTTTTGCGGGATGCCATGTGCAAAGAAAAGGAGAAAAAAGCAACGATTAATAATTGTACAGCAGAGTATTATTTTAAATGTAAAAGCGTATCTGTAATTTTCTCCAGTTGGGAAAAACGCGGATGTTCAATGCTATGCTCCACATGTTCATGAGCCCAGGTGGTATGATAAGGAATATGGCAGGCATAACCACCAATCGCCAGCACGGGAAGAATATCCGATTTAAGCGAATTACCGATCATGATGAACTGGCTTGGGTCTATATCAAGATGCCTGATCAGTTTTTGATAATCCTTCTCGTGTTTTTCACTCATGATCTCTATATGGTGAAAATAATGTTCGAGACCAGACTTTTTTAATTTACGTTCCTGGTCCAGCAGGTCACCTTTCGTTGCTACTACTAACCGGTATTTATCTTTTAATGCTATTAAAGTGTCTTCCACGCCTTCAAGTAATTCAATTGGTTTTTCCAGCAGTTCTTTACCATATCCAATAGCTTTTTCAATGATTTCCGGGTTGATATCCCGGCCGCCAATACGTAATGCTGTTTCCACCATACTCAGCATAAAACCCTTGATGCCGTAACCATATAAAGCAAGATTGTCGATCTCTGTTTTAAACAATTCCTTGGCGGTTGTATGCTGCGGTAAATAATCTTCCAGCAAGGCACAAAATTTTTTTTCTGTTTCCTGGAAATAAGGTTCATTTACCCATAAGGTATCATCAGCATCAAATGCGATTACTTTAATATCCATTATCCTTCTATTCTTTTTATATCAGCCCCTAATTTTATTAACCGTCCGTCAATATCCTGGTAGCCACGGTCTATCTGTTCAATATTCTGAATAATACTTTTTCCCTCTGCACTGAGGGCGGCAATCAATAAGGACACACCGGCACGGATATCCGGAGAACTCATAGTAATACCCCGGAGAGCCTGTTCTCTTTCTAAACCGATCACAACGGCCCGGTGCGGATCACAGAGAACGATCCGGGCTCCCATATCAATCAGTTTATCGACAAAAAACAAACGGCTTTCAAACATTTTCTGATGGATGAGTACGGATCCCCGGGCCTGTATCGCCGTTACTAAAACAATGCTCAGGAGATCGGGTGTAAAGCCGGGCCAGGGATGGTCATAGATCGTCAGTACAGAACCATCCAGGAATGTTTGAATCTCATATATTTCCTGGGAAGGGATATGAATATCATCAGCACTAAAATTCATTTTGATACCCAGCTGCCGGAATTTTTCTGGAATAATACCCAGGTGTTCAATACCTGCATTCCTGATGGTGATATCACTTTGTGTCATGGCGGCAAGACCGATGAATGAGCCTACTTCAATCATGTCGGGCAGCATACGGTGTTCGGTGCCGCCGAGGTAACTTACCCCTTCTATGGTCAGCAGGTTACTTCCAATACCACTGATCTTTGCTCCCATCCGGTTCAGCATCTTGCATAATTGCTGGATATAAGGTTCGCAGGCAGCGTTATAAATAGTAGTAGTGCCATTGGCCATGGCCGCTGCCATCACAATATTGGCGGTACCGGTTACAGAAGGCTCGTCTAACAACAGGTCAGTTCCTTTCAGGTTGGGTGCTTCCAGGTGAAAGAAACCATCTTCAGCATGATAATTAAAAGAAGCACCTAATTTTTCAAATCCTATGATGTGTGTGTCTAATCTTCTCCGGCCGATTTTATCACCACCGGGTTTAGGAATAAATGCTTTCCTGAATCTCGATAACATCGGGCCTGCCAGCATCACAGATCCACGCAATCTCCCGCTTTTCTTTTTATAAGTCTCACTGTGCAGGTAGTCAATGTTTACATTGTCTGCCTGGAAGATACAGGTATCCCGCTGTGGTCGTTCAATCTTTACTTCCATATCACCCAATAATTCGATCAGGAGGTTAACATCCAGTATATCGGGAATATTGGTGACTGTAATTTTTTCAGGGGTAAGTAATACGGCACTGATGATCTGCAGGGCTTCGTTTTTTGCACCCTGCGGGATGATCTCACCGTGTAATTTTTTGCCGCCTCTTACTTCAAAGGAATGCATCTTTTGGAATTGATTGGTTGATACTGTTAAATGTAAAAACAGACGGGTGCAAGGTAAATTTTTACAGGGACAGGAGAATGAATTTAAAAGGAAAAGGTTGAGCAGCATCACCTGTCAACCTTTAACGTATAAAATTTTCAACTGCTGAATTAATATCTCTTCTTCTTGAAGTTGCCACCACCGCCACCGCGGTTATCCCGGCCGTCGTTGCGGCGCTGGCCTCCGCCATTACCTCCGCCACGCTGCTGAAATTTTCCTCTCTGTTTGCCGTAGCCGCCACGGTCCCTGTTTTCCTGTTGTGGGCGGAAGGCTTTTACAAAGGGTGTATTGGTAAACGTAAGCTGCCCATTGGTAATGCTGCTGAGTTCGCTTTGAATAGCATCATCATGTACAATCTCTTTATGCCAGTTGTTATAAGCCAGCTTCATGTAATAAGCCACCGCATTGGCAAATCCTAATTTTTTCTCAGGGTTTTCTTCTTTCAGAGCCTTATTTATGACCACTTCCAGGTTTTTACCCAGGTGGGAGAATTTCGGGTGCCGTTTTGGATAAGGAAGCGGGGCTGGTTTTGCTTTCAGGGTCTCCCGGGTTGGAATGGGGTAAGGGGATTTTACATCTAATTTAAAATCGGCGATCAGGAAAAGGTGATCCCAGAGTTTATGGCGAAAATCTTCTACATTCTTGAGATGCGGGTTCAGGAAGCCCATTAATTCAATAACTGAATAGGCCTGGCGCTGTCGTCTTTCCGGGTCTTCTATGGTCAGCACATGTTCGATCATTTTCTGAACATGCCGGCCATATTCTCTCATGGTGAGGTGATTCCTGGTGGTATTATATTCCATGTAAATAAATTGGTCAGCAACAAATGTATGAAATGCAGCCGGAAGAAAGAAACCGGAGGTCTGCTGGGCAGAGCTCCGGTCAAAGTCTTTCAAAATATTGGGAAATCAGAAAAAATATATAGGCGGGGAGGTTAAAAGAAAGGGGCCCCGAACCAAGGCCCCTTTTACAAGCCACCATCCTCTTCCACCTAAGAGGTCATTTAATGAAAAGTTGATTGACACTGGACAGCTGGCTCGTTACATTCGTCAGTCGAACCCAGTAGAAACCCTTATGTAAGGTTGCAACCTGTTGATAGGAATTACCTGCCACTTCAATTTCTTTATTAACAACAGTCTGGCCCAGTGCATTGTTTATAAGAACTACATATTTTCCGGCTGTTATATTATCAAATTTGATACCAACAATACCTGTAGAAGGATTTGGATAGACATTAAATTTAACAGGGGAATTATTTTCTGTATCTACATATTTAATATCGGTAAAATACGAACGTCCATCTTCACCAACCTGCCGGATGCGGAAGAAATAACGGCCGGTTGTGGTCATTTCATATAAATAGGAATAAGCACTATTGCCATTAGTATTTCTTTGTACGTTATTAACCGGCTGAAAATTAAAGCCATCGCGGCTCATTTGTACCTCATAATGATAACCAGCTCCGTTTTGATTGTTATCGTATCCATACCATTTCAGTGCTGCTTTTTTATCATCTGTTTTATTAACCGAGAACCTGTAGATATTCAGGGGTAAAAGATAACCGGGGCAGGTGCAATATTCAAAGTGAAAATTCACCAATGCTGATGTTAATACTAATGTACTGCTGCTACCCCCGGATATGGTGGCGCTGGTTGATACACTGATATCATAATTATATGTCACACTGTCCGTACCATAAAACTGGATAATGGTTGCTGAATCGCTTATTGTGCGGCAAAGAACATCATTCAAAATGGTATCATCAGCCATTGAATAGAAATCAGTACCGGCACCCGGTATACCATCATAAGCAGTAAGTATATTTCCGGGAGGACCATAGGAAAGACTGGTGCTGTTGGACAACGGTGTTGAAATCCCGGGTCCTGTAATCTGGTCTGTTCGTATATAATTGAAAGTTGCTGTTTGTGATGAACCAGCATAGTTCTGCATGGCAAGTGTATCAATAATCCCCGTGATAGTCACGCACAGCCGCACACAGGTTACCATTCCATCCTGCGGATTAAACTGGGGAAATTTCACCGGTATAGAAGTGGTACCAGTGGGAAAAGCAATGGTTGTATCGAAAGCGGTTGAACCTGGCGGGTACCCAACCGGGCATTGCGCATTTGATGACCTGTTGTTCAGCAACAGCAGGGTAGTGAGCAGAAAAAGGGATGTGAAAATTTTAGTATAGATGTGTTTCATAGGGTATGTTTTGGTTTCACACGGGTATCGGTTTGAAGGATAAAAGTAGTTAAGCAGGTATTGGTCAGCAATTGTATAACTGCCCTATTTTAAAACCGGTATTTAATGAATATCCACAGTGTTTGTTCCTGTAACATTCAACATTTCAATACAGGTAAACTTTGTATATAGTAATAGTAAAATAAAAAGATAAAATACCTGTATGCTGTTTTTTTTGACAGTTAACACACGGTTTTTTTACTAAGTAAATCCACAATCAGCCAGTAACTTTGTGTTCAATCATGAAAATTGCGGTAAATACAAGGTTCCTGCTGGATGGCTATCTTGAAGGGTATGGTTATTTTTTATACGAAACACTCAGGAAAATTGTTGCTGATCACCCGCAGCATGAGTTTATTTTCATTTTTGACCGGCCCTTTAACCGGCGTTTTGTCTTTGCGGACAATGTAAAAGCAGTGGTGACGGGTCCACCGGCCCGCCATCCTATATTATGGAAATTGTGGTACGACATAAAAGTACCGGCCCTTTTAAGAAAGCACAAAGCAGACGTTTTTGTTTCCTGTGATGGTTTTTGTTCCCTGTCAACAAAAATCCCGCAGTGCATGGTACTGCATGATCTTTCGTTTTTGCATTACCCGGCTTTTATAAAAAAATCGCACCTGTTATTTCATAAAAGATATACCCCGAAATTTCTGGCGAAAGCAAGATCAGTAGCTACCGTTTCTCTCTTCTCCAGGAACGATATCCTTGCACAATACCCGGTAAACAAGGATAAAATAGATGTTGTATACAGTGCGGCCAAGGGAATCTTTCAGCCGGTTAGCAGGGAGGTAAAAGATCTGGTCAAAGAAAAGTATACCGCCGGTAAGGAATATTTTTTATATACAGGAGCTATACATCCGCGAAAGAACCTGATGAACCTGCTCAAAGCTTTTTCTGTTTTTAAGAAAAAGCAAAAAAGCAACCTGAAGCTGGTGCTGGCAGGGAGGCTGGCCTGGAAATTTGATTCTTTTGTAGATGCGTTGAAGACATACAAATACCGGGATGATGTGCTGCTGACGGGCTACCTGCCGGAAGAGGAACTGGTAAAACTGACTGCATCTGCTTATGCAATGGTATATACTTCCTTATGGGAAGGTTTTGGGGTGCCTGTGTTAGAAGCGATGCGTTGTGAGGTGCCGGTGATCACATCTTCCAATTCTTCTATGCAGGAAATAGCAAAAGATGCTGCATTATATGCTGATCCGGCCAACTATAATTCAATAGCCGATCAAATGCTCTTGCTCTATAAAGACGAAAGCGTAAGAACTGATCTCATTGAAAAAGGAAAGATAGCAGAACAGCAGTATACGTGGGCAAGGACAGCCGGCCTGTTATGGCAATCCATAGTAAAGGCGGTCAGCTGATTTCATTTACCTTTGCCTTCCTAATAATTAATTATGAGTAAATCGACAATCACCATTGGGGTGACTATGGATGCAAACCGGTTGCCGGAATCTATTGAATGGTCCGCATCAGACACCAGCATAGAAAACGCCCAAAAGGCAAAGGCATTCATGCTGTCTTTTTGGGATAGTGCGGAAAAAACGGCTTTACGTATTGACCTCTGGACAAAAGATATGATGGTGGATGAGATGGCAGATTTCTTTTACCAGACGATGATGACCATGGCGGATACCTATGGAAGGGCCACCAATCACCCGGAGGCGGTGGAGGATATGAAAAAATTTGCTAAAGAGTTCTATCATAAATGCAGGGAAAAGCAAATGAAGGAAAATAAAGCGTAAGAAAATTTAAAAATAATACTATGAGTCTTGAGCAAAAAATAATGAACGAATTAAAAGCAGCCATGCTGGCCAAGAATGAAGCAGCATTAAGAAGCCTTCGTGCTGTAAAAGCAGCCATCTTATTAGCCAAAACTTCAGAAGGTGCCAGTGGCGACCTGACTGAAGATGATGAAATTAAATTGTTGCAGAAACTGGTGAAACAACGGAAAGATTCGCTAGAGATCTTTCAGCAACAGAGCAGGGCCGACCTGGCACAAAAAGAACAGGAAGAGATCGCAGTGATCGAAAAGTTTTTGCCGGCACAATTAACTCCCGATGAAATCAAAGCCGAGTTAGCAAAGATCATTGCAGCAACCGGTGCTTCTTCACCCGCAGATATGGGTAAAGTGATGGGAGCAGCCACCAAACAACTGGCCGGAAAAGCAGACGGAAAGACGATCTCAGCCCTCGTAAAGGAGTTGTTAAACAAATAAAACAACAAGCGGCACTAAAATTTGCTCAACGATAATTACGTTAGGGTATTAATCATCATTTTGCCATTATGATCCTTGATATTGTTTTCGCTATTATTCTAATTCTTGCTGTTATCAGGGGTTACCAGCGGGGGCTGATCATCGGCATTTTTTCTTTTGTGGCCATTATCGTTGGGTTGGCAGCCGCTATCAAGTTATCCGCTGTTGCAGCCGGTTATATAGGGTCAGCTGTAAAAATTTCTGACCAGTGGCTTCCTGTTGTTTCCTTTATTGTAGTCTTCCTGGTCGTGGTTTTGCTGATACGCTGGGGAGCCAATGCTATTGAAAGTACGGTAGAAGTGGTGATGCTGGGATGGTTGAATAAAATTGGCGGCATATTACTTTATATAGTAATTTATACCATTGTATTCAGTGTTGTTCTTTTCTATGCAGAGCAGGTAAAGCTTATACAAACTGAGACCATTCAGCAATCGGCAATGTACTCCTATATTCAGCCCTGGGGCCCCAAAGCCATTGATGGTTTTGGAAAAATCATACCTGTTTTTAAAGATATGTTTACGGAGCTTGAAAATTTCTTTGGTGCTGTTTCAAAAGATATTCCTCCCCGCTAATTCGTGGCAATGATTTGGCCAGGATACCCGAAAACTTAACGTGCCGTCCACCCTGCACAGGCATGAACCCGATTAGCAAAAACCTGCAAATCCAAAACAACTTTTTAAAACAAGCCTGTTGCGCCTATATTTGCGGCAACCTCATCCTTTTATACAGCAAACTGAGCGTTTTTGCGCCAAAACGATTATTTTAGTCCCTGAATTTGGGGATAGCACGAACCGAATTGACTGCCCATGGAATACGAGATCAAACAACAGGATAAGTTCAGGTTTATTGAAGAAGGCAACGGGGAGCCGTTGGTGCTTTTGCATGGCCTGTTCGGAGCGCTGAGCAATTTCAGGAGCCTTATAGAATATTTTAAGCAGCATAATAAAGTAATAGTGCCGATGCTTCCGTTACTGGAGATGGACATATTACATACATCTGTTGGTGGGCTGGCTAAATTTGTCCATAAATTCCTGGACGCTAGAGCACTTGACAAAGTGCATTTGATGGGTAATTCCCTGGGCGGGCATGTAGCCCTGGTGCATACATTAAAGCACCCGGAAAGGATAAAATCCCTGATTCTTACCGGCAGTTCCGGTCTTTTTGAAAATGGTATGGGTGATAGTTATCCCAAGAGAGGGGACTATGAATATATTAAGAAAAAGACAGAACTGACCTTCTACGACCCCAACACTGCCACTAAGGAGCTTGTTGATGAGGTATACAGCATAACGAACAACCGCCTGAAAGCCATTAAGATCATTGCCCTGGCAAAAAGTGCTATCAGAAATAATCTGGGGGAAGAACTCAATCAAATTAAACAACCTACGTTATTAGTATGGGGAAATAATGATACGATCACCCCGCCATTTGTAGCCCGTGAGTTCAATAAACTGATTCCGAACAGTGAGCTGCATTTTATTGATAAATGCGGGCATGCACCGATGATGGAAGTACCGGATGAATTCAATGCGATACTTCACAAATTTTTGAAAAAGCTCAACGAGCCTGCAACAGTTGGGTAATCGTTGTGGTCTTATGAAAAACAAAGCCGCTATCCATGTTAACCAGGGAATTACCATCTCAAACATTGCCCTGTCTGCATCTTGAGGACAAGGTGTACCAGGCGTTGCAACTCATGAATGATAATCATGTGACGCACCTGCCCATTGTGGAAGGGGATAAATATGTTGGCATCATCAGTGAAGATGATCTGCTCCAGGCTGAAAATGACAACTCCGGATTAACTACACTGCAGCAATCATTTGCCAATACCTCAGTTAAAGAAAACGAACATTTTTTAAAAGCAGTACAACTGGCTGCAGAGAATGGATTAAGTGTGATACCGGTGGTGAATAATGAAAATGACCTGGTAGCAACTATCGCCTATTCAGATCTTCTGAAATATGCTTCTGAATTCATGAGCCTGAATGAACCTGGTGGCCTGATTGTGCTGGAAATGGAAAGCAACCAGTATTCATTCAACGAGATCAGTAAGCTGGTGGAAACGAATGATGCACAAATAACCCAGCTCAACACCTCCAATGACCCTGAGACAGGCCTGATGCAGGTAACCATACGCATCAACAAACCGGAGATTTCAGATATTGTGGCTACGTTTCAGCGATACGACTACAGCATTAAACACTATTTCGGCGAGGAATTATATGTCAATGAATTGCGCAGCAATTACGACAACCTGATGAACTATCTGAAGATATAAGGCAGATTTCCTTTTAATAAGGTGCAACTCTTACGAAAACCAGCTAATTTAGATGCGTCCGATGAATGCTGCCAATGCCGCAGAATTATAAATATTATACCTGGTTAGTACTCTTGCTGATGGCTGGCAATTACCTGTTTGCCCAGGAAGTAATGGGGGAGAAAGGTCCGGCGATCAGCCCTGATTCAACTCTTCAAAACCAGGCTTTCAAAAATACACAAGAGAATGTTTCGTTCACGATCCGCAATATCATCATCACCGGTAATAAGAAGACAAGAGCCAGCATCATTCTCCGTGAAATACCGCTTCGCTCAGGCGAGGAATATTCCTTACAGGACCTGGTCAAAAAATTTGAAGATGCCCGCAGGCAGTTGCTGAATACGGCTCTTTTTATTGATGTGGTTGTTGCCTTAGCTAAGTCAGAGGGTTATATGGTAGATGTGTCAGTGGATGTAAGGGAACGCTGGTATATTTTTCCTGTTCCTTATTTCAAACCTGTTGACAGAAACCTGAACCAATGGCTTTTTGAAAAAGGAGCAAGTCTCAGTCGTTTGAATTATGGGTTGAAAATTTTGCATAATAATGCCACAGGCAGGAACGACAAATTCAGGCTATGGCTGGTAGGAGGTTATACAAAACAATTTTCCTTTAGTTATGACCGGTTGTATATCGACAAGAAAATGAAATGGGGGTTGAGTACGGCGTTCGCAATCGGGAAGAACCGGGAGATGAATTATAATACCGTTGCTGATAAACAGGTGTTCATTAAAGATGAAAATAATTACCTGCGAAGCTTTGTCTCCGCTAATGCAGAACTTACCTACAGGAGAGCCATCAAAACAAGACACCGTTTTGGTATTGGTTATACTCTGGAAGACGTTAAGGATACAATAGTAAAGCTGAACCCGGATTATTTTAAAGCTGGTCGTAACCGCATCCAGTTCCCGGAGATATACTACCGGATGAGCTATTATGATCTTGATTATATTCCCTATCCCACAAAGGGCTATGCAGCGGAAGTATCCCTTGGTAAACGGGGGTTCAATGACATAATTAATGTATGGTATCTTTCGGTCAAGGGTGCCGGCAGCTGGCACACCGGGAAGAAATCTTTCATTAATGTAATTGCCTACGGAAATATTAAAGCACCTTTTAAGCAACCCTATTTTATGCAGCGTTTCCTGGGCTATGGAGATGCTTTTATGCAGGGATATGAATACTATGTTGTTGATGGGGTTGCCGGCGGGTTCGTGAAGACCACGTATACCCGTGAATTTTTACAATTCAGTGTCCGGACGCCCGGTAAAAACAGGCAAATGCCTGAACGCCTGCCATTTCGTTTCTTTGCAAAAGTATTTGCCAATGCAGGATATGTACATAATCCCTTACCCGGGTTTAATAATTTGTCCAATACTATGCTTTATTCCGGCGGCATCGGGATTGACATCTTAACTTCTTATGATTTTACACTGAAGCTGGAATGGACATTTAACCGTTTGGGCGAAAACGGGATATTTTTACATCGCAAGACTATATTTTAAAAATGAAGGCAGCTATATACAGCAGGATTCTGGAAGATGATCAGCAGGAAGATGTACAATTGTTTTTTAATGAACTGCTCCGGCAAAAAATAACCCCGGTTATTTTTCACTCTTATTATGAGCAGGTGAAAGGCAGAATCAACGTCGGGGAAAATGCAGAAACATTTACTCTATCAGAACAACTAACCGAGGATATTGAATTCATCATCAGTCTTGGCGGAGACGGAACATTACTTGATACCATAACGCTGGTAAGAGATAAACCGGTTTTTATTATGGGTATCAATTTCGGTCGGCTGGGTTTCCTGGCCAGTATTGGCCGGGAGGCAGTATCAACAGCGGTAAAAGCAATTGCCAACCGGACGTATGTGGTGGATAAACGTACTATGATCCATGTGGACGCCGATCTTCCATTATTTGGTAACGTACCCTACGCATTGAATGAATTTTCTATTCATAAGAGAGACACGGCTTCAATGATAAAAATTCATACCTACCTGAATGGTGAATTTTTAAATACCTACTGGGCCGATGGCCTGATCGTGGCAACACCTACGGGTTCCACCGGCTATTCATTAAGTTGTGGCGGCCCGATTGTTTTTCCGGAGTCGGGCAGTTTTGTCATTACCCCCGTAGCTCCTCATAACCTCAACGTAAGACCACTGATTGTTCCTGATGATAATGTTATATCATTTGAAGTGGAAAGCCGGTCAGAAAATATTATCTGTGCCCTGGATTCCCGCAGGGAGATCGTTGGCAAGTATGTACAGCTGGCCGTCCGCAAGGAAGAATTCCCCATTCAACTGCTTCGCCTCAGCGAAAATAATTTTTTACAAACCCTTCACAATAAACTCACCTGGGGTCTTGACAAACGGAATTAAAGTGGAAGGCGAATGAAAGAAAATAGTTATTTTTCCGTTCTATTTTATCCCGAACCATATTTGAGGTATATGAAAAAGTTATTGGCTATAATGTTTTTTGCTGCCCTTTTCACCGGGGGTATATCTGCTGAACTGAATGCTCAATCACAATATGCAGTGAGGCAGGAAGGTGAGTTTGGTGTGGGTCTCGGTGCTGGTCATTATTTTGGTGATTTGAATACAAGGGCCTGGCTGAACAGGTCGAAAATGGCCGCCAGTGTTTTCTTTCGCAAGAATTTTGGTAATTACATTGCAGCCCGTATTGGTGTGAGTTATGCAAGATTGGGATATTCGGATATTTATAATACCCATAATGAATACATGTACCGCCGTAACCTGAGCTTCAACAGCAATGTATGGGAGCTGGCTTTGCAGGGTGATTTTAATTTCTTTCGCTTTATGCCTGGTGAGCCCGGTTTCAATTTTACTCCTTATGTAACCCTGGGGGCGGGTATATTCAGCTATGACCCCTACACTTACCTGAGAGGGGAGAAGATATTTTTGAGACCACTGGGTACCGAAGGCCAGGGTAATGCCGCTTACCCCGAACGTAAACAATATAGTTCTATGGGGATCAGCCTGCCCATTGGTGTCGGCATCAAATATTCACTCAATGAACGAATGAATATCGGGTTTGAAATATTACATCGCCTGACCAATACCGATTACCTGGATGATGTAAGCACCACTTACGTGGATGCGGCTATTTTTCCCACTAATCCAGATGGAAGCCCTTCCAATGCTGCTTTGTTGCATGACAGGTCATACGAATTAGGGGAACCTATTGGTCTTCCGGGCAGGCAAAGAGGTAACAGCCGCCAAAAAGACCAGTTTGTGACAGCGATGTTCTTCGTTACATTCAACCTGCAGTCGTATAAATGCCCCACTTCTAATTAAAAACGAGAGCAAGCTGCTAAATAACCCGAAATGGGCCTGAAACAGGCCATTTATTTAAAGATAATTTAGACCCGGCGCAGGATTGCACCGGGCTTTGTTTTTTGTACCTTCGTGCCCCTTAAGGAAAAAGTATTCATGTCCCAGCTTTTGGAAAAAATAAACAAGGAACATTTACCCCGTCATATTGCCATCATTATGGATGGTAATGGCCGTTGGGCAAAGGAGCAGGGACAAGACCGGCTATATGGTCATTTTCATGGAGTGGAGAGTGTACGAAACATCGTGGAAGGCTGTGCGGAGCTAAAAATTGAATACCTCACCCTTTATGCTTTTTCAACAGAAAACTGGGACCGGCCGGAATACGAAGTGATTGGTCTTATGGAATTGCTGGTAAGTACTATCCGTAAAGAGGTGGAGAGTTTGCATAAAAACAATATCCGGCTGCATGTGATCGGTGATATGAATATGCTGCCTGAATATGCCCGCCAGGAATTGAACGAAGCCCTGGATTTTACCAAAGACAATACCGGGCTCAATTTGATTATGGCATTGAGTTATAGTGGCCGGTGGGAGCTGTTGAACGCCGTCAAGAATATTGCTCATGAGGTAAAACAAGGTAAGCTGACCGTAGAGGAAATTGACCAGGACACCCTGCAACGCTACCTCTGTACCAGCGGTTTTCCCGACCCGGAACTGATGATCAGGACCAGTGGCGAATACCGGATCAGTAATTTCCTGTTGTATCAACTGGCTTATGCCGAATTATATTTTACCAATGTACGCTGGCCCGATTTCCGGAAAGACAACCTGTATGAAGCAATTTTGGATTTTCAGAACCGGGAACGAAGGTTTGGAAAAACGAGTGAACAAGTGGTTAGTGGATAATTGAAAGGGGTGCAAACTTTCCGTCTCCGTAGCCGGTTCTCCCTTCTTTAACAAACACTTTCGATATTTACCGTTAATTTGCCAGCTAAAGAAATAATGGCTGGGCTCTAAACAACAGATAATAAGTTAATTACGTATATACCATACCCACAGAGAAAATTTTTCTGACTGACTTTGAATAATCAACCATGCAACGATTTTTATCCAGGATCACTGTTTTATTGATAACTGCTTTAGTTTCCTTTCACACCGTTCAGGCACAGGAACCCACATCGGTTGACCCCAAACTCCTGGAATGGGAAAATGCCAGGATACCTAAAGAATATACCATCGCTGAGATCAGTATTACAGGTATCCGGTACCTGGATACGGCTATTGTAGCATCTATATCCGGTCTGCAGGTGGGTGATAAATTCATGCACCCGGGTAATGATATTTTTGCAAAAGCGATTGCCAATCTCTGGAGGCAAAAATTATTTTCTAATGTGCAGATATTTATTACTAAGATCGTTGATGATAAAGTGAGTATTGAGATCAGTGTACAGGAGCGACCCAAGCTGGGGAATTTCAAATTTGTAGGGGTTAAAAAATCTGACCAGGAAGAATTGCAGGGAAAGATGGGACTGGCGAAGCAAACGATCATTACGGAGAATATGCGCCGTAATATTATTGAAGTAGCTACCAAGTATTTTAGAGAAAAAGGCTACCAGAATGTTTCTGTACGCATTGAAGAGCAAAATGACCCCGCTTTTGTCAATTCTAATGCACTCACCATCTACATTGATAAAGGGGATAAGATCAAGATCAATAATATTAATTTCTTTGGCAATCATCATATTGATGAACTGAAATTGAAAAAGCAATTGAAGGGCACCAAAGAAAAGAGCCGGTTCACTTTATATGCTCAAAAAGACAGCAGCCGGTTCGGCACAAAAGAAAGCTACAAATTCAGCCAGTATACAAAGGATTGGGGTTTTCTTTCCATCAGTAAAACCAAAAAGCTGGTCGATCCTTATTTCCGTTTCAAATTATTTACCGGTGCTAAATTCGACCCCAAAAAATTTGAGGAGGACCGGGAAAAATTACTGGATTATTATAATGCCCAGGGTTACCGGGATGCACAAATAGCCGATACGGCTATTTATACCGGGAAAAGCGGCAACCTGAATATTGATATCAAAATTGAAGAAGGAAGACAATACTACTTCGGAAATATTACCTGGAAAGGAAATTCGAAGTACAGCGATTCTATCCTGAACCTTGTCCTGGGTATCAACAAAGGCGATATCTATAATATTGACATCCTCAATAAACGCCTGGGTAAACAATTGACCCAGGAGGGTGGTGATATCAGTGGTCTATACATGGATGATGGCTACCTGTTCTTCCAGGTGGAACCGATAGAAACAGCTGTATATAATGATACCATTGATCATGAGATCAGGATCAAAGAAGGGCCACAGGCAAGGATCAAAAATGTGACCATTGCCGGTAATGAAAAAACAAAAGATTATGTTATCCGCCGTGAATTAAGGACCATTCCGGGTGAATTGTTCAGCCGTTCCGACCTGATCCGTTCGCAGCGGGAATTAGCTAACCTCAACTTCTTTAACCAGGAAACTATCAACCCCGGTGTGGTACCCAATGCAGATGACGGAACCGTTGATATTAACTGGAAGCTGGAAGAAAAATCTTCCGACCAGCTGGAACTATCTGCCGGGTGGGGTGGTGGAGTTGGACTAACCGGAACATTGGGTGTTACGTTCAACAACTTCTCCATTAAAAATATCCTGAAAAAATCTGCCTGGGATCCCTTACCAACAGGGGATGGACAAAAGCTGAGTTTGAGAGTGCAATCGAACGGAAGAGCATATCGATCTTATAGTTTTTCCTTTACAGAACCCTGGCTGGGAGGTAAGAAAAGAAATTCACTGACAGTAGGTATCAATAGCAGTAAGTTTTCAAATGCCTTTGATCCTTTTACCGGCCAGATAGACCGGGCCAGGTCCGATACGAACTATTTAAAAACAACAGGGCTTACACTTTCATTGGGCAAGCAGTTGAAATGGCCGGATGACTTTTTCAGTCTTGTGTTCTCCCTGAATTTTACTCAATATAAGCTGGCTAACTATCCCGTATTCCAGGGATTGAGCGACGGAACATCGAATAATATCAGTATGAAGATCGCTTTACAACGTTCTTCTGTATTCAACCCGATCTTCCCTACCAGCGGATCTAACCTGATGGCCAGTGTTCAGTTCACACCACCTTATTCTTTATTCAATAAGAATTTATCAAAATCGGCTAACCCTTATAAAACACCAGAATATCATAAGTGGCGTTTCAATGCAGAATGGTTTGTACCGATCGGGAAACCATTGGGTGCAGAAAAGAACCGCCAGTTTGTGCTGAAGATGGCGGCTAAATATGGCTTCATGGGCCGCTACAGCAACGACCTGGAGTATTCACCATTTGAGCGTTTCCAGGTGGGTGATGCGGGTCTGACCAATAATTTCGGTTTATTAGGTTACGATATCATTGCACACCGTGGTTATCCTGTTTACCAGTCATCTGATCCTACCGTGAACCCCGATCAGCAAAGTGCACAGAACTTCTTTACCATCTTTAATAAATACCAGTTGGAGATGCGTTTCCCCCTGGTGACCAACCCAAGCAGTACGATCTATGCGCTGACCTTCTTTGAAGCGGCCAACGGGTGGTATAATTACAAGGACTATAACCCATTCCGTCTCCGCCGTAGTGTGGGGGTAGGTATGCGTTTCTTCCTGCCGATGTTTGGTTTGCTTGGATTTGATTATGGGGTAGGTCTTGACCGTATACAACCGGGTCAGAGCGGTCTGAAAGGAGCATCCCGTTTCACCTTCATGCTGGGCTTTGAACCGGAATAAAAAGGAAACAGTATTTTCAATCCCTGAAAATTTAGCAATATGAAAAAGATCTTATGTCTTGCACTTGGCCTTATCCTGTTTGCGGGATCGGCAATGGCCCAGAAATATGCCATCATCGACACTCGTTATATCCTGGATAAAATGCCGGATTATAAACAAGCACAAAAACAGCTGGACGATGTGGCGGCAGAATGGCAGAAAGATATTGACGGGAAGCAAGCGGAGCTGGACAAAATGTATAAGGATTTTGAAGCCGAGCAGGTGATGTTGAGCGATGAATTAAAGAAAAAACGGGAGGACCAGCTTTTTATGAAGGAAAAAGAACTCCGGGACCTGCAACGTAAACGCTTTGGTTTTGAAGGAGATCTCTTCAAAAAAAGACAGGAACTGATCAAACCCGTACAGGACAAGGTTTACAACGCAGTGCAGAAAATGGCTACCCTCCGGGGCTATGATTTTGTGCTGGATAAAAGTGAGGGAATTACCATTATATTTGCCGACCCTAAACTGGACAAGAGCGAAGATGTGCTGAAAGAACTGGGGGTGAAGTAATAGCTGAATTGTTAAAAAATTACAAAAGGCAACCAAACGTTTTTGAACTGAATCATTAATAAGTAAAAATTAAAATCACCAGGTGTGGTGAGTAATTGAAAAGTCAAAAAAAACACTCATGAAAAAATTGAAATTAGTAGCGGTGGCGATGGTACTGTTGATAGCAGGAACGGCGTCTGCACAAACCAAGATCGGTTATATCCGTATCGATGATATCGTAGGCCTTATGCCTGAATTAGCCCAGACAAAAGTGAATATGGATACTGTAGGACAGAAATATGTACAGGATTCTATCCTTCCCCGTTTGAACTATGTGCAGTCTGAATACCAGCGTAAACTACAAGAGTATGCAGATACTACCAAACCGAAGGGTGTAAAAGACGAAATACTGAAAGACCTGCAGGCTTATAAAGAAGAATTGGATGGCGCTGATGCCCTTATCCAGCAGGTGCAACAATACAAACAACAGGAATACCTGAAACCCTACTACGCAAAAGCAAAAAAAGCCATTGATGCAGTGGCCAAAAAGAAAGGGTATACACATGTCGTTTCTACAGAGGTGTTCCTCGTAGCCCCGGAAACAGATGATATGTCATTAGCTGTATTGGCAGAACTGGGTATTAAATTACCTAACCAGCCTGCAGCAGGTGGTGCTAAGCCAGCCGGAACAAAACCGGCCGGTAATTAAGCAACGGCTTTCAAAATAATTGAGCCCTGTTTCATCTTGTATGAAACAGGGTTTTTTAATTGGCCGTAGTGCCTATTTTTGTTCTATGCAAAAAGCAGGTCCTATCGGTGTGTTTGATTCAGGCTATGGAGGATTGACAGTTTTAAAAGAGATCGTCAGTAAACTGCCCCAATACGATTACCTCTACCTCGGGGATAATGCCCGTGCGCCGTATGGCAACCGCTCCTTTGATACGGTCTATCACTACACCCTGCAATCTGTACAATGGTTTTTCAGCCAGGGTTGTTCATTGGTGATTCTGGCCTGTAATACTGCTTCTGCAAAAGCGCTGCGAACCATTCAGCAAAACGATCTTCCCCGCATAGCTCCGGGTAAAAGGGTCTTGGGCGTAATAAGACCTACAGCAGAAGTGATCGGCACTTACTCCGAAACAAAAAATGTGGGGATACTGGCCACAAACGGAACAGTAACTTCTGATTCTTACCCCATCGAAATCGCAAAATTCTATCCGGGAATCAAGGTATACCAGGAAGCCTGCCCGATGTGGGTACCCCTGGTAGAAAATAATGAGCATCTTAGTAACGGTGCAGAATACTTTGTCAGGAAGAATCTTCAGAATATTTTTGAAAAAGGGGAGACTATCGATGTTCTTTTACTCGCCTGCACCCATTATCCTTTGCTGAAAGAGAAAATTGAGGAATATCTACCGGTAGGTGTTAAGCTGCTTTCTCAAGGGGAAATTGTGGCAGAGAGCCTGGCCGATTACCTGCAAAGGCATCCCGAACTGGAAGCAGTATGCAGTAAAAGTGGGACCCGGCACTTCTTTACAACGGACTCCACGGAAGATTTCGATAACCATGCTGCTATCTTTTTCGGCGAACCGGTACAGTCGAAACATGCCGTGGTAGAAACGCCAACCAACTGACGATCAGTGAACAAGAAGATGAACAGGGCCTGCCTGCCGGAGAGGCAGGGGTTGCAAGAAAAGTCAAACCGGGGCGAAAAAACCGGTTTGCAAATATTATCTGCCCCGGCTTCTGAGTTCTGCCTGTCAACCCTTACCTTTGCCGTCCTTTCATCCCGCCTGGGACTGACGGGTTGTGGTGACCCATTTTACCAGGCGAAATTGAAACCTGGGCCGTTCTCCCGGTCCGTATTTCAAAACATGAAAAAGAGAAATAATTAATTATGAAACGTACATTTCAACCTCATCGTAAGCGTCGTAAATCAGTACATGGTTTTCGTAAGCGTATGGCAACTGCCAATGGCCGTAAAGTACTGGCAAGCCGCCGTGCAAAAGGTCGCAAGAAGCTGACGGTTTCTGATGAAAGAAAGCTGAAGTAAAAATCACCACCGTTGTATAAACGGGGGTTTCAATAATTTTATAGCTCTGGTAGTACCGGAGCTTTTTTATTAGCGACAATTTTGGCCAAACAATTTACTTTAGGAAAAGAGGAGCGGTTAAAAAGCCGTAAAGCGATTGACCAGCTGTTCAAAGAAGGGCAACGCTTCAGTGTGCCGCCATTTCGTGTCTGCCACCGGTTTACTGCTGCTGGATTGAAATTTGGTATTACAGTGTCGTCAAAAAATTTTCAAAAAGCAGTGGACCGTAACCGGGTAAAGCGACTGAGCCGTGAAGCCTGGCGTTTGCAGAAAAATGAATTGCAGCAGGCAATAACCGAAAAACAAAGGGGCCTGGATATTTTCCTGATCTACACGGCTAAAGAACTACCGGACTATTCACTGATTGCGGGTAAGGTTGGTATGGTACTGAAGAAAATTTTAAAACTGGTGAATGAAACTCCTGCTGCAAATTCTTAGCCTTCCATTTATCGCCCTGATAAAAATCTACCAGTGGATCATTTCTCCCTGGCTGGGGCCGAAATGCCGCTATACACCCACCTGCTCCCACTACGCTGCAGAAGCATTAAAAAAACATGGTGTGTTTAAGGGGCTATGGCTCGCCATTAAAAGAATATCCCGTTGTCATCCCTGGGGAGGAAGTGGTTACGACCCTGTTCCCTGATCCTTTCTTACTTCCGCAATGAAGCACTGGTACACGGCATTCCGGATATGAATAAATTCGATCAACGGATCGGCAAATAATTCCCCGATGATCTTTTCGGCTTCGTTGTTGTCCTTTACAAAGCGGGCCAGTATCATTCTTCTTTCCTTGTTATAACAACGAAGCACAAGACGGATAAGTAATCTTCCATTCTTTACTTCGGGCGGGAAGATGCTGTTATCCTGGTAAGTAGTACAATCTTCATGTATATACACTGGTCCTATTTCATTATAGGGATTTGCAGCATTAACAGGTGCATAGGAAAAGAGCAATCTTTTTTCACCAGGTTGAAATTGTTTTAAACAACAGCGGCAGGGTCCATACCCTGTTTCACCGGCTATACTCACTTCAACAGGATGACCGAATTCGTCCTGCATGGAATTTCTTATTGTATCAATATAGGTTTTTGGAATGGAGTGATAAGTAATATTCATCTGGTAATTATTTCCTGCAAATTGAAGAAAGGAAGAAATAGAATCAACCCGGTTCTTGCTGAGTTGATCAACTAGCTTCGCCTGATAGCCGGCTTTGTTCCCAGCCAATGATGGACGTTTTGCGGGTACTTCCCCAGTGATACTCTCCAATGATCCCGGTGGATTTTATGACCCGGTGACAAGGAATGAGGAAAGCAACGGGGTTATCTCCAATTGCAGTACCTACTGCACGAAAGGCTTTGGGTTTATTGATGGTGTTAGCAATGGAAGCATAAGTGCTTAGTGCACCCGAAGGGATTTTCAATAATGCTTCCCAGACCTTTAATTGAAAAGGGGATCCTTTTAAATGGAGTTTTATCCTGGAGAGATTGGTCCAGTCCTGCTGAAAAAATTGCAATACCGGCTGATGATGTTCATTCATTTTTTCTTTCAGGAACGCATTCGGCCAATAAGCAGATAGCTTTTTTGCAGCGGACTCCCTGTCGTCAATAAAATCAATTTTACAGATTCCTTTTTGCGTAGCAGCAATGATAACATCACCAAATGCAGTAGCAGAGAATATATAACTGATCTCTAAATTTTCACCGCCGTTTTTAAATTCACCTGGAGTCATGGCCTCTACAGCAACGAAAAGATCATGCAGGCGGCTGGTACCGGATAAGCCGGCCTCAAAACTTACGTCTGCTAATGTTTTATTCTTTAACAGCAAATCTCTTGCATGTTCAGCACTGATATATTGCAGGAATTTTTTAGGAGAAACACCTGCCCATTCTTTGAACAGCCGCTGAAAATGAAAAGGGCTGAGGTGGATATGGGCAGCGACAGCATCCAGTGAGGGTTGTTCCTTACTGTTAGCCCTGATATATTCAATGGCGGCGGCTATGCGCTGGTAGTCGTTCATATATGGTGCAAAACTAAGTTACCCCTGGTCCGTAATCAACCCGGTTCTTGCGGAAATAAAAAACCGCCCTGTTTAGCAGGACGGTTTTCGGTATCGTTTATTTAATAATTATGCTTTTGCAAAGCGTTCGGCCACTTTATTCCAGTTCACCACATTCCAGAAAGCAGCCAGGTAATCAGCTCTTTTGTTCTGGTATTTCAGGTAATAGGCATGTTCCCATACATCCACGCCGAGAATGGGTGTGCCTTTTACATCCGCAACATCCATCAGCGGATTATCCTGGTTAGGAGTGGAAGAAACTTCCAGTTTACCGTCTTTTACCAGCAACCAGGCCCAGCCACTACCGAAGCGGGTCATACCGGCGGTAGCAAATTTTTCTTTGAAAGCATCAAAAGAGCCAAAGGCGCTGTTGATCGCATCAGCCAGTTTGCCGGAAGGAGCACCACCAGCATTTGCTGCCAGGCTTTCCCAGAAAAAAGTATGGTTCCAGTGACCACCGCCATTATTACGGACAGCGGGAGAAATGGAACCTGCAGCAGCAACCAGTTCTTCCAGTGATTTATTTTCATTGGGGGTACCGGCAACGGCTTTATTGAGATTATCAACATAGGCCTGGTGGTGTTTACCATGATGTATCTGCATGGTCAGTGTGTCAATATGCGGTTCCAGTGCATCGTGTGCATAAGGAAGGGGTGCTAATGTAAATGCCATAGTCTATTTTTTAAAGATTGATGATTAGTTGTTTAAAGGATAACAAAAGTAAGAAGATGTGGTTGAACCGGCGGGAATGAAAAATGAATTGTTTCTTATTTCGGAAATCCGGGCTTCAGGCGGTTCAGTTTTTTACCTTTTTCGGTAAATGTTTCCACGATACCCCTTGTTTCCAGGTCAAGCCGGATGGAAATGGTGTACCAGGGAACTGATTTGGAAAACCCGGGCATTTTCTTCCGGATGATTTTTACAACATCGTCAGTCAGTTCAGTGAAAGTTTTGCCTTTACTGCCTTTGAGGCTTTGGAGAATTGCTGCCTTGAAAGGTTCGTATACGGCAGTTTCGATTTTCATTTCTCTTCCACTGCGGGGGTGGGAGGCAATGGATTTAGTCGCCTTTGCCATGCGCTATCTTTTGTCTTTAAAAAAATCTTTCATCAGTTGGGCACAGTCATCTTTCAGCACACCCCGGATCAGTTCTGCTTTCGGATGAAAAGGCCAGTTAGTGCCGGCAGTTTTTTTATACCCGTTCTTTTCATCATCTGCTCCGTACACGATCTTGCCAACTTTACTCCAGTAAATAGCACCGGCACACATGAAACAAGGTTCCAGGGTTATATATAAAGTTGCTTCCGGCAAATATTTACTGCCCAATAAATTAAAAGCAGAGGTTAAGGCAATCATTTCGGCATGAGCAGTGGGATCGTTCAGCCGCTCCGTCATATTATGCCCGCGGGCAATTATTTTTTCGTTCATCACCACAACGGCACCCACGGGTATCTCGCCATCTTCAAAAGCTTTTTTAGCTTCTTTCAGTGCCTGCATCATGAAATACTCATCGGTCATACTGCTCGGGGTTTTGCCTAACTTTCCATAAAATTAGAACTAATGGACCATATCAGCCACCTGGAAAAAATGCGGCAGTATTTTGATTCAGGGATTACAAAACCATATGCGTTCAGGAAGGAGCAATTACTTAAATTGAAACGATCGATCCTGGCACATGAGCAGGATTTGTATGATGCTTTATTTGCTGACCTGAAGAAAAGCCCCGAAGAAACCTGGGTTACCGAAACAGGAATGGTTATTTCCGAACTCAGTGCAGCGATAAAGGATCTCAAAAGCTGGATGGAACCGGAAAGGGTAGCTACCAACCTCCTCAATCTTCCATCCGGCAGTAAAGTATTGAAAGAACCATTAGGCGTGGTGCTGATCATAGGCCCCTGGAATTACCCCTTTCAATTACTCATCAATCCGCTGATCGGTGCTATCGCTGCAGGTAATTGTGTGGTCTTAAAACCCAGCGAATTTGCACCGGCTACAGATGAAATAATGAAAAAGATCATTGAGGCGGTTTTCCCACCGGAATATATCTGGTATGTACAAGGTGATGGTGCTGTTGTGGTGCCGGCCATGATGAATAATTTTTCCTTTGATCATGTTTTTTATACCGGCAGTACGGCCGTTGGGAAGATCATTTATAAAATGGCAGCAGAACGGTTGGTGCCCGTTACGTTGGAATTGGGAGGTAAAAGCCCCTGCGTGGTAGAAGAAGATGCGAATATCAACGTAGCTGCCCGGAGAATTGCCGTCACTAAGTTTTCTAATGCCGGGCAAATGTGTGTGGCCCCTGATTATGTGCTAGTGCATGCATCAAAAAAGGAAGCCTTACTGGCGGCGTTGAAAAAAAGTATCCGGCAGTTCTTTGGTGATAAACCGGAAGAAAGTTACAGCTATGGTAAGATCGTCAATGAGAAGCAATTCAACCGGATAGCCACCTATTTGCAACAAGGCACTATCGAATTTGGCGGACGTACCGATAAAAGTCAACTGTTTATCGAACCAACTATTTTAACGCATATGCCAACGGGTTCCGCAGTAATGAATGATGAAATATTTGGTCCCGTTCTTCCGGTGATCAGCTTTACAACAAAGGAAGAGGCGATGCAAATCATCCGGCAGCACTCCAACCCGCTGGCTTTTTATGTTTTTACTTCTTCCGGTGCCCGTGAAAAAGATTGGCTCAACAGTGTTGCTTTTGGTGGTGGTTGTGTGAATAATGCCAGCTGGCACCTGACCAATCATCATTTACCCTTTGGCGGGCGGGGTTTCAGCGGCAGTGGAAATTACCACGGGAAATATTCCTTTGAAACATTCAGCCATAAAAAGGCGGTGATGAAAACTCCCACCTGGTTTGACCCGGCTATCAAATACCCGCCATTCAGAGGAAAACTGAAATTGTTCAAATGGGTGATACGATAAATTTTTGATCATGGCAGCTAATTCATGGATGCGAAAACTAAAGAAGCTATTGATTGTTCTGTTTATGGTAATCGTAGCTTTTGCAGGCTATGTGGAGATCGTCAACTCTAATTCTAAAAACATGACCTATCGTCAGAAAGTACTGAAAGCCGTGTACCCGGTTCTTATGTGGTTCACCAAATTAACAGGATCAAAGAGTAAACAATTGGAAAATAAAGACAAAGAACCGCCTGTATCTTTTTACAGTTTACAGGCCATTGCCAACAATGGCGACCAGGTCAGTTTTGACCGTTTTCGGGGTAAAAAGATCTTACTGGTGAACACTGCCAGCAATTGTGGTTATACCAACCAGTACGAGGACCTGCAAAAATTATCCGAACAATACAGCCACAAACTCGTGGTGCTCGGTTTCCCGGCCAATGATTTTAAAGAGCAGGAAAAAGGAACGGATGAGGAGATCGCCGAATTTTGCAAAGTGAATTTTGGGGTCAGCTTCCCGCTGATGAAAAAAAGTGTGGTGATACAATCGGCAGAGCAAAACCCCGTTTTTCAGTGGCTTACTGATCCGGCAAAGAACGGCTGGAACAACCAGTATCCCACCTGGAATTTCTCCAAATACCTGGTCAATGAAAAAGGCATGCTGGTCAATTATTTTGATCCTTCGGTTTCTCCACTGGCCAAAGAAGTAACGGATGCTATTGATAAATGATTGTTCTTCCCCCCAGGTCAAATAAATGCAGCCATATATTGATTAACTTACGGTAAACATTGACTGTTATGTTTACCAAAACCGATATCGAAAAATATTTCATGGCTGAAAAGCAGGAAAGCTTCTTATTCCTGCTGATTGGCATTGCCGGAATTCTTACAGCGGTTGTTTTTTTCTTTTTCCTGAAAGCTAATGTTTACAAAGGCGCTGCCATTCCCTTATTACTCGTTGGTTTGTTGCTGGGCGTTGTTGGATATACCGTGTACAAAAGAAGCGACAGTGACCGTATGCGCAATGTATATGCCTATGACATGAACCCGGGTGAACTAAAGGATAAGGAAATTCCCCGCATGAAAACGGTGATGAAGAATTTTGTGATCTACCGCTGGGTGGAAATAGTTCTGTTTCTCGCCGGTATTGGCCTCTACATTTATTTTATCCGCGACTTCAAGCATGATTTCTGGAGAGGTTTTGGGTTAGCACTGGCAGTGATGGCACTGACAGCCCTGGTAGCAGATTTCTTTGCCGAAAGAAGAGGAGCTGCTTACACGAAAGGATTGGAATCTTTCATTTCAAAAAATAATTAATTATGATGTACAATGATATTATCGGCACCCTGGGTGTCGGTCTCATCCTGCTGGCTTATTTTCTGAATATCACCAAACTCATCCGGCACGATGATAAGTTATATTTTGTAATGAATATTATTGGTGCAGCACTGGCCTGTTATGCTTCCTTGCTGATCAATTACTGGCCATTTGTAATACTGGAAGGTACCTGGGCATTGGTTTCCCTTTATGGACTGATGAAAGTGATGAAAATAAGAATGACTTAATTGACCGGGCAGTTCTCGTGGTAATTGATCAGTTCAATCGGGGTCTTTTGCATTTCAAAACCGGCATAGGTAACAGCGATCTCGTTCAGCACTTCGTTGATCTCGGCTTCTGTTTTCAGGGTAACAAGGCGGTTGCGGAATTCTTTGATGTTCGGCAAGCCTTTTAAATAATTGGCATAATGACGGCGCATCTCATTGATACCGACAATGGGTCCTTTCCACTCCACACTCTTTTGTAAATGTTTGCGGCAAACAACAATGCGGTCATCAATAGAGGGTGCTGCTAAATGTTCACCGGTTTTTACAAAATGTTTGATCTCGTTAAAGATCCAGGGATAACCAATGGCAGCACGGCCGATCATGATACCATCCACGCCATACCGGTTCTTATATTCCAGCGCTTTTTCCGGTGAATCAATATCACCATTACCAAAGATGGGGATATTGATACGGGGATTGTTCTTCACTTTACCGATCAGCGTCCAGTCTGCTTCTCCTTTATACATCTGGGTGCGGGTGCGGCCATGGATCGCTAATGCTTTTATGCCCACGTCCTGCAACCGTTCCGCCACTTCTTCAATATTCTTTGTATGATCATCCCAGCCCAGTCTTGTTTTAACAGTAACAGGTAAAGAGGTTGCTTTCACCACCGCAGAAGTTAACCGCACCATCAGGTCAATATCTTTTAAGACACCGGCTCCGGCACCTTTCAGGGCTACTTTTTTGACCGGGCAACCGAAATTAATATCCAGCAAATCAGGATTGGTGACTTCCACGATTTTGGCGGCCAGGGCAAGACTTTCTTCATCACCTCCAAATATTTGTATACCGACCGGCCGTTCATAATCGAAAATATCCAGCTTCTTGCGGCTCTTGATGGCATCACGGATCAGTCCTTCGGAAGAAATGAATTCCGTATACATCAGGTCGGCACCATTATCCTTACAAACGGCCCGGAATGGCGGATCGCTTACATCCTCCATGGGGGCGAGGAGCAAGGGGAAATCAGGAAGTTGTATGTTGCCTATCTTAACCATTAGCTGTGTTCTTTTCGCCGCTTACCTGTTATAAACTAACAGGTTAAATAAATAGCGGTCTTCTGCCAGCGGACTGTTATTTTTGAACCTGCAAATTTACGGTTTAATCGCTGAAATCTATGTACGACAGTCAATCCAAGGGTATTTCCTACACGGCCGGCTTTTTTATGCTGATAGCGTTTGCCGTGGCAGGTATTATCTTATCCGGTCTTGTCAGTATTCCCATATGGTCTGCCATGACAGGTAAACCCATCACGGCCTTCCAGGAAGGACAATTTGCCCCGGAAGATACTAATGCGATGAAAGTGGTACAGGTTCTATCAACACTCATCGGTTTTTTATTACCCGCTATCGCCACCGCTTTTATGCTGAACAGGAAGCCTTTCAGGCTGATGGGTTTTTCACCGCAGGTGCGGCCAAACCAGGTAGGGTTGGTAGTGATGATCATTTTCACAGCGCTGTTCGTTTCTTTTGCGATCTCTTATTTCAACAAGGAAATTCCTTTACCGGTTGAATGGAAACTAAAGGCGGATAAATGGGAAGCTGAATATAACCAGCAGGTAACTGCTATTATCAGCCTGAAGAGTATGAGTGATTATATACTGGCACTGGTCATCATGGCGTTTTTACCAGCTTTATGCGAGGAAGCATTATTCCGCGGGGGCTTCCAGAATTTCCTGACCCGCTCAGGAATGAAACCCTGGGCTGCTATATTAATTGTCAGTATCATCTTCAGTGCCGTGCATTTTTCTTTTTATGGTTTCCTGCCCCGTGTATTTTTAGGGGCCGTACTGGGGTTGATCTATTATTATTCCGGGAAATTATGGCTGAGCATCCTGGCCCATTTTATCAATAATGCACTGGCGATAACTGTTATTTATTCCATGATGAAAGAAGGAAAATCCATCAAAGAAGCCATGATGGAAGACAGCAGTGGCAGCTGGTGGGGTATCTTATTATTACCGGCATTGATCGGGCTCCTTCTGTATTTCAAAAAAATTACCGCTTCGGATAAAGAAGCTTATCATAACCAATAACGCATTTCATGGCATTCAACTGGCCTGTATTCAGAACAAGAGCTTTGACAGCTATCGTCTTTGCAGCTGTGATGTTAGTGGGCCTGTTATGGAACCACTGGAGTTTCCTGCTATTATTTTCTATTATTCATTTTGGTTGCTGGTGGGAGTATTTCAAACTGGCGGAGAAAATTCATAACACGAAGTTTCATCCCTACACCAAATTAGGGGTCATGGTCTTTGGCTATCATTTCCTGTTGTTGATGTGCGGACCAGCTTATGTTGTTGGCGGGTTTGGGTTGAGTGAAAATATTGCAATGCCGTTTTCTGCAGCGGGTCTTATATTGATCCTGCTGGGTATTTTCTCACAAAAAAGAATTCATCTGAAGGCATTAGGAATGGCGGCCCTGGGTTTATTGTATATATCACTGAGCTGGGGATTGATGATAGATCTGTATCAAAGGACGATTGATATTCACATCCATGATACAATGTTTGTAATAGGTGAAGGAATAATTCCTGTAATCATCATCGCCAGTATCTGGATCAATGATACCATGGCCTATATCGTCGGCTCATTAATTGGGAAAACCCCGTTGTCAAAAGTATCACCCAAAAAAACATGGGAGGGTACTATTGGCGGACTTATCCTGGCAGTGCTGGTGGTTGCATTGCTCTTACCAGCCATTTTCTTTAAAGCACCCTTAACTGGGTTTGAGTTTACTTTTTTTATAGCCCTGGTTGCTTTGGTAACTGCTGTTACAGGCACTATCGGTGATCTCCTCGAATCCAAGTTGAAACGAATGGCTGATGTAAAAGACAGTGGTTCCCTGATGCCGGGGCATGGTGGTTTTTTAGACCGCTTTGATTCACTTTTATTAGCCACTCCGTTTGTCTGGGTATTTGTAAAACTCCTGATGCTGTAATTGTCCATTCTGCAAACTCCATTTTCCGTTCTCTCTCCCTCATTCACTATATTTGCCCCTCAACTGGTTAGTATGACAATTCATAAGGAAGGTTACAAGATCATAGCCATCAGTACCATACTTTTTGGTATCATCAATATTCTCTCCTTCTATTTTTTAAGTTTCGGCCTGCCGGTGATCAGCTGGCTGCTTTTTATTGCCACACTGGGGCTGCTGATCTTTGTGATCTCCTTTTTCCGCATTCCCAAAAGAACACTGACGGTACAGGAAAATGCGATAGTTGCTCCGGCCGATGGCAAAGTAGTGGTGATTGAAGAAGTGCAGGCTGATGAATATTTTACCGACCGCCGTATACAGGTTTCTATTTTTATGAGTCCGCTGAATGTGCATGTGAACCGGAACCCGGTGAGCGGGGAAGTAGTGTATAGCCAGTATCACAAAGGAAAATATTTAGTGGCCTGGCATCCCAAGTCTTCTACGGAGAATGAACGCCATTCTGTGGTGTACAGAAAGAATGGCAAAGAAATTTTAGTGAAGCAAATTGCCGGTGCACTGGCCAAAAGGATCATCAACTATTTACAGGCCGGACAAAAAGTAGAACAAACAGGAGAAATGGGTTTTATCCGTTTTGGTTCCAGGGTGGATCTGCTATTACCGCTCGATGCAAAAGTGCATGTGAAGATCGGTGATAAGCCGCAGGGCGGGGTAACGGTGATTGCAAGCTGGTAAAGAAATGCCCTATCCCGACCTTTCCCTGAAGGGAAAGGCCATCGTTGCACAGCAAAGACTTATTATAAACTCTTTAATTAGCTGATACCAGTTTGAAAGAAACTGGTATTTTTTTTAAAAAATAGTTTCCAGTTCTTTTAAGGAATAGACGGTGTACGTGGGTACCAAGCCTTCTTTAACCGGCACCACTTCGTTGCTCAGGTGATTGACGTGTACCTGGTCGATACCGGCATTGACAGCGCCTAAGATATCTACATCAATCGTATCCCCGATCATGATGCTTTCTTTCGGGGCAGCTCCTGTCTTTTGAAAAGCATAGTCAAATATCTCTTTATGTGGTTTCAGGCTATTGCTGCCTTCAGAAGTGATCACTTCGCCAAAATAGCCCGCCAACCCTGAGTTTTGTAATTTACTATGCTGCGTTTTTTCAAACCCATTGGTGATCATGTGCAGCTGGTAATTCTTTTGTTTTAGATAATCCAGTATCTCGATAGCATAAGGAAATAACAGCTTACGGGTGGGCAACAGGTCTAAAAAACGAACCCCCATTTCACGGGCCAGCGACTCATCGGCTATTTTGAACTCGAGTAAGGTCAGCCACATTCTTTTCCAGCGGAGTTCATCCACTTTTACAAAGCCCTTCCGGTAGCGGTCCCATAATTTATCGTTCTGTACCAGGTAGTGTTTATGAAAAAGATCAAAATCGTGTACCCCCCTTGACTGCAATTCCATGGCGTCATATAATTCCTGTAAGGTCAGCCTGCTGTTGGATTCAAAATCCCAGAGTGTATGGTCAAGGTCGAAGAAAAGATGCCGGTATTTCATTAGCGGTATAAAATTGTGATTGCAAAGGAAGTGTTTTTTCTTAAAATGATTTCAATTGCCCCGCCACTTCCTCTCTTCGTCTCCGGGATATTTCCACTTTGGAATGGTCAACCAGTGTAAGAATACCTTCTCCGCTATAGTTTACCACATGAATTTTATTGATGATATGCGATTTATGGATACGGATAAAGCCATGATTGCTGAGAATTTCCTCGTATTCCTTTAATGTTTTGGAAATGAGCAATGGTTTATGCCCGGTAAAAAAGAATTTAGTATAATTACTTTCCCCTTCCAGCCGTATGATCTCTTCCGGGTTGTAAAAAAAGGTTCCTTGTGCGGTAGGCAAGGCCAGTTTAAACCCTTTCCGGTCCTTTACATGAATATTATGAAGGAAGTTGTTGTACAGCGATTTGTTGTTTACTGCAGAAGATAATTTACTTGTATATCGTTTAATGGCTGCCTGCAGTTCATCTCCGTCAATTGGCTTCATCAGGTAGTCTAATGCACTGAAACGAATAGCTTCAATGGCATATTGATCATGGGCTGTAGTGAAAATGATATTGAAATTAATTTCAGGCAACTGCTTCAATAAGCCAAAGCCCGTCATCAGAGGCATTTGTATATCTAAAAATAACAGGTCTGGGTGCCAGGTTTTTAATAACCGTAAACCATCATGCGGATCATTAGTGCTTTTTAATTCACTGATCTCCGGTACATAATGCGATAATAGCAGGGAGAGTGTCTTTACTGCCGAAGGCTCATCATCTATGATCAAAGCTTTTATCATGTTATAAGGTTTACCCGGTATAAATATGCAACTTTACTTCTGTACCTGCGGGTACATTATTGTCAAACATATCTTGTATAGTAACTTCAAAAGTATGACCATACTGTTGCTGCAATATATTCAGCCTGTCATACACTAAGGAAAGCCCTTTTGATTTGTGTTGGGTATGACTGTTTTGTTTCAGGCGGGAGGCTGCTTCCCGGCCTATCCCGTTATCAGTTACGGTGCATACCAACAAATCATCGCTGCTGAGTGTAAAATAAATATGTACCAGGCGTTCACCTTGCTTGGTCATCAGGCCGTGCCAGATCGCATTTTCTACAAAGGGCTGCACAATCATCGGGGGTATTTTTATCTCATCATCGTCAATTGCTTCATCCACTTTTATTACGTAGTTGAAATTTCCATCAAAACGGAGTTGTTCCAGTTCCAGGTACAGGTGAAGCACTTCCAACTCTTTTTCCAGTGAAATGAAATCCTGGTCGCTGTGATTAAGTACTTCCCGTTGCAGTTTTGAAAATTTGGATAAATAGCGGTTCGCTTCAGTAATATTTCCCTGTAGAATATATTGCTGCACACTGTTCAGGGCATTGAAAATGAAATGCGGGTTCATTTGAGCCCGTAATGTGGTTAGCTGTGAAGTGGCGAGATCTTTATTCAGCTTCAGTACCTCCATCTCTTTTTCCCGGGTTTGCTGCTGGGCTTCTATCCTGTCAAGTTTATCTGCCAGCATAGAGGCAATAGTGGTTAAAATTTGCAAATGACGGTCGGTATAGAAATTCTTTTCAGAATGTTCTGTATTGATGGCGCCTATCGCTTCATCATTATGAATAATCGGAACACAGAGTTCACTTAACCTTACTTTACCATCGGCTGAATAGTACCTCTTATCCAGCGTGGTATCATTGGCAAGGATATAGTGCCTGTTTTCCACGGCCGATCCTACAATTCCCTTTCCTTTCGGCACATGATAGTTGTCTTTATCCATATCACTTTGCATGGAGCCTTTAATCCCGTAGCCTGCTTTTTGAAGCAATATTGTTTTGTCTTCATTCCACAGGTATATCATACAGTCTTCAAACCCGAGTTTACCTATGAGGTTTTTCGCCACATCCCATAGCAGTTCATCCATGGTCTCCTGCTGGTGAATGGTAGCACTGAAATAATTGGTAACCTGGGCAATTTCTAATTTATATAAATAACTGTCGGCTTCAATTTTTTGCATTTCTGTTTTACGTCCCTCCCTCTCTTTAATGAAGCGTATCCTTCGCCGGAATAAAAAAACTATTCCCAAACATACCAATAAGGCGGAAGCTATCTTAAACCATAGTGTTTGCCAAAGGGGGGCTTTAATATAAAATGTAAATGTTGCATCTTCTTTACTGCCGCTGCCTTTTGAGCTGCTGGCTTTTACCCGGAATGTATAACTACCCGGTGCCAGATTTTCATAACTGACACTCCGTTGTGTACCTGCAGCTATCCAACCTGTGTCCACTCCTGCTAGTGTATAAAAATATTTTACCCCTTCCGGGTTAGCATAATCAAGAGCAGTAAAATGGAAAACGAAGGAATTATTTTTATGGGAAAAATTACTGGTGATGGCCGAATCAATATTCACCCAATCACCGTTTTTCATCTTCACACCGGTAATATAAACTACCGGAGGGATTGTTGAAAAAGGCAATGCTGAAGGATGAAATGAAGTAATGCCACTTGTTGTAGCCACCCAGATGCGGTGCTCATTATCCTGGTATATCCTGATGTAGCCATACCCGGGTTCAGTAAAACCGTCTTTTTTATCAAAATTGATAATGCGGGCAGGTTGATTATTGTTTTGCTTAATAAGGCTTATTCCTTTTGAACTGCCGGCCCATATACTATTTTCATTATCAACAATCAATGTTTGATAGTTTGATGTGGAAAGGCCATCAGTCTCAGTAAATTTTTGCAGCAACTCCGGTTCATTATTACTGTTGAAGCGGCATTTTAAAATACCTTCAGTACTGGTCGCCATCCATACAATTCCATTTTTATCGGTAATGATATAATTAACGGGCAGTAACCTGTTGCTAAGTTTAAAGGAATGTAAAGAATCGTTTCTCAAATAAACAAGGCCTTCCTGCCCGGCTATCCAGATCGTTCCGTCCGGGGCTTCTATGCCGGAATAAAAATTAGCATGCCAGGAGATCCTGGGCTCATAAATAAATTTTGTAAATGAGATCGTATTGTTTCTACCAATACTTATCTCTGACATTCCGGCATCGCCGATCGCATAAAGCCGGCCTGATTTTGTTGGCAGGAATGAATACACTGAGTTATCATGCAGGCCATCCTGCTTTGTAAAAACCTGCACTTTATTATTCCTTACCAAGGCCAGGCCCTGGTAGCCGGTGCCAGCCCATAGCCAACCTCTTTCATCTTCATACAATGCTTTTATTTCTGCTTTGGGGACTATATTTTTTTTATATACAGAAAAGCCAGTTTCATTTTTTTCAAAAACTGTTCCCCGGTTGTTTCCTGCCAGTAGTTTGCCATTCTTTAATTGAAGAAAGGAGTAAAAATCTTTGTGGTCAGTGATAGCAGTTAAGTCAAAGGAATTAAAAAAAGAGGGCTTGATCTTTATAAGCCCATCATAAGAGGCTACCCAAAAAAAATCATCTTCTTTCAAAAAGGCAGTTGGGATGATAATATCTTTTTCCAGCGTATTGATATGTTGTGATGCAATGCCCTGGCCCGGGTGAAAATAATAAAGCCCGGAAGTGCCTAAATACCAAAAGCCGGGTTTATCTTTTACTGCTATGGAGGGTACAATTTTCTTAACTGGTAGCCGGGTGGCTTTACCGTTTTCCAGCATATTCATTTCTGTGGTTTCAGCATCATAGTACAGTTTTGTTTTACTTACCGGGAAAAGAGAAAGGATGTGATTATTCCTAACCGTATCAATGTGCACCAGTTCCAATTTGTTTTCGGATAACCGGAACAAGGTGGAAAACTGTGCCATATACATAGTGCCATCAGGTGCGTTGGCAATACGCATGACCATACTCCCATATTTGTTTTTGAAATCAGCATCCCATTGTGGAAGCAGATGATCCTGTAGTATGATCTTTTTTTTGCCTGTAAAATCAATATCAGGGATGCGAATTTTTATTGGACCTGTTTCAGTAGCAAGCCAAAGGAGGCCTCCGGGAGCAGGCAAAATATCATTGACCGATTGTGGTGCTGCCGCAGCTGCATTTATTTTTATGATTCTGTTATCCTGGTAACAAAATAACCCGGCACCAGTACCAATCCACAGCCGGTTTTGACTATCCGCTTTTATTTTTTTTACAAAACCGATCAGTTCATTATCTGCTGTATAGAAGTAATTGTGAAATGTGTAACCATCATACCGGCTGAGCCCGGCGGCTGTGCCGATCCATAGAAACCCTTTTTCATCTTTTGCCAGTGCGGTGATTTCGGAAGAAGGCAAACCATGAGAACTGTTGTAAAATTCGAAGGTATAGGATGCCGGTTGCTGCGACAATAGTCCGGCACTGCTCAAGATGAAAACTAAAAGCAGGTATACATTATATTGAAACCAGGACTTTTTCAAAGTACTAAAGTAATACTCCTTACCACAATCCCATACAGGTGATATAATTATTTGTTCTCCTTTAGTTGATCCATTTCCTTTCTCAGTTGCAGCATCATTTTTTTCAACTCTTCGTTCTCTTTTTCCAGTTGCTCAATCTTTTGTGTACGTTTCTCCAAAGCCTGTATGGCAATTAAATTGACCCCATCAAAATCCGCAGAGTTGATAGTAGTGTCGTTACCGATCGTTCCAAACTTATCTTTTCCAAAAGCTGCATAAAAATCCTGCGCCATGGGACCGTAGTGGCGTTGCTTCAAAGGGTTTTGAGAGAGATAATTCCAACTGCCGATTTTCATGGCGGCAATTTTCTTTAAAAAATCTTCTCCGTCTGATTGATGGAATTTCTCTTTCAACCGGTAATCACTGGCGGTAACCCAGGCATTGCCGCCAGCTGGCAATTGACAACTTTCGGCATTTATAGCGGCAGCACTGGTGAAGAAGCGGTAGCCGCCATCAAATCTTGCACGGAATGAGTTAGCCGTTGCAATATTTAAAACGGTGTTGGTGGAATTATCTCCAATTATTAAAGCCCCATCAAAATTGTTGGTAGAAACGTAGTTGCCCATAGCTGTGGAATTGTCTCCACTTGCTATTGTGGAAGTTCCCATTGCAGTAGTGCTATTTCCGCTGGCCGTGGTAAAATTTCCTATAGCAGTAGCACTATTTCCACTGGCCGTGGTATAGGAACCCAAAGCAACAGAAGCATTTCCCTGCGCCCTGACTGCTGTTCCTATTGCAATGGAGTAGCTGCCACTTGCGGTTGTTTTAATCCCGCTCTGTGGATTTGTACTTCCAATAGCAGTAGATTCTCCACCGCTGGCAGTTGCATAATTACCTATTGCAAAAGCTCCAAATCCACTGGCAATAGCCCTTAGCCCTATTGCGGTTGCATAATCGGTTGCTTCAGGTCGATAGCCCAATGCTACAGAATATGCCCCTCTCGGTGCATTAGTCATAACGCCACTCCGGAAAACACTATTTTTTGTATCAAAAAACAAGATGTTGCCTGCAAAGCCGCTCACCTCAGTTTGTGTTGAAGTAGTATTGTATAATTTACGAAACAGCAAAGAAAAACCCGCTCCAATATTGGCATCGGCATTGCTTTTAAAAATAATATACAGGGTATTTGAATTAAAAACCCATTTACCGGTATTGATATAACCATTGCCCACCGCCATTAAGATTTCTCCTGTTAAATGCTCTTTTATTATCAACGAGTCTCCTGTAGCCAAATCCATTGTTTCCACTGTAAGTTCTATACCTACGAGGGATGACGAATTATTAATGCTTGCATTAGCAGTCATGTTGGCCAGGTAACCTCCTGCAAATCCCCCTGGGTCGTATATTCTTCCGGTAGAATCTGAATGTCCGAATGAGATAGTGCTGGCATTTACCATCGTTTTTATTTGTCCTGCTGTAGGCGCCGTGCTGGTGGCTGTATTGGGTTCAGTTACTAACAAACTGCCCTGCACCTGTAGTTTATTTTGCGGTTCTGTGGTGCCAATACCTACGTTTTGGGCATTGCTTATTGTATGCAGCAGCAGTAACGCTATTGTAGATACTAAAAGACTTTTAACAAACATGGCATATATTTTTAAATAGAAAGAGCGGATGTTTTATTTGATAAAAATACCGGCAGCACCGCCATGTACACCCAATGGACTTAGCACAGTCACCGTGCCTTTTTCCCAGCAAACAGCTCTTCTGTGTGAACCGTCAAAATAACTGCCGGCAGCATATACATCGGTACCATTAAGGGCAATGCCCCCAACAATTTCTTCACCCGAAGGATAGGTTGCAGCTGGTGGCAGGCCGGCAAAGCCGGCAAGTGAATTTTTCCAGTAACCGGATTTTACAGCAGCATTTCCATTTTTACCCCCCACATATATATCGCTGCCATTTACGAATAGGGAGTAACCGGCAGAATTTTCGCTACCGCTTGAAAGCGATATCATATTGCCATTTTTCCAGTACACCGCTTTAGAATAACCTGTAACATCATTTACGGTGCCAGCCACATAAACATCTGTACCAACCACCAGTATAGCTGCCGCACTTGCATCTGTTGAGCCGTCAGTAAGTGGAACGGCCACACCATTTTTCCAATATTTGGCAACGTTTTTACTGCTGGTAACTGATTTTTCCTCACTGCCTGCTACATATATATCGCTGCCTGAAACAAAAATGCCCTGCGCATCGGCATCTTTAGTGCCATCGGTTAAATTGACTGGTGTCCCGTTCTTCCAGTATTTAGCCACATCATTACCACTGGTTGCTCTTTCTATGCCTGCGGCATATATATCGTCGCCACTAATAAAAATGGAATTGGCCGCATCAAACGGGCCACCTGTGCCCGTTACGCTTAACGTGAAAGCTACGCCATTTTTCCAATAGGTGGCAATGTTCAATACACTGGCCGCTTTATCCTGGTAGCCCGCCACGTACACATCAGTACCCGAAACAAAAATGGCCCTGGCAACAGCATCTCTTGATCCGTTGGTTAATGTTACCGCTGTTCCATTTTTCCAGTATTTGGCTACGTTTTTTCCGCTGCTGTTTATTTCGTAACCGGCTACATATACATCGCTGATGGTTGTTGCAGGCGGGTTGGGTGTGCCTCCCCCGTTATTATCGTCAGCGTTACTTTTGCTGCACGAAGAAAAAACCGACATGGTTATACAAGCAACACCCGTTATCAACAGTTTATTTTGTTTCATATAAAGGAGGGTTTAACAGTTAATGATCCTGAGGACATAATTATTTTAAATGAGCAGGAGCAGGAAATCAGCTTATGGAACGGCAGTTTGCAATTAGTGAACGGCTCCAATCACTAAGCCACTTAACTTTACACAAACAAACCACAGCGGAATGAATGTTGTTATCACCGGGGCTTCAAAAGGAATTGGCAGGGCCATCGCAGAAATATTTGCTGCTAACGGGCATGACCTTTTTTTATGTTCAAGGGGAGAAGTGGCCTTATATAAGACGGTAGAAGAACTGGTGACAAAGTACCCGGAGATTACGATCAAAGCAAAACCGTTTGACCTGGGCAAAAAAGAAGAGGCGCAGGCCTTTGGTAACTGGTGTCTTTCAGCGGCTGTTCCTGATATATTGATCAATAATGCCGGGCTATTTGAGCCGGGTAGTGTCAATAATGAACCTGATGGCTTACTGGAAAGCCAGTTGAATGTGAATCTCTATAGTGCCTATCATCTTACGAGGGCCATTTTACCCGCTATGATGAAACGCAGGGCAGGGCATATCTTCAATATGTGCTCCATTGCTTCTTTGCATGCCTACAAAAACGGCGGAGCTTACAGTATCAGTAAATATGCTATGCACGGGTTTACCAAAAACCTGCGGGAGGAAATGAAGGAATACAATATTAAAGTAACGGGTATTTTTCCGGGAGCTGTTATGAGTGATTCCTGGGGAAACTATGACAACTCTTCTAAAAGGATCATGGAGGCATCGGATATTGCTCAACTGGTTTATGCCGCCTCCCAGCTATCAGCACAGGCCTGCGTGGAAGATATTGTGATTAGACCACAACTGGGGGACCTGTAACCAGCCTGTCAGGCCAGCAGCCCATTGATAGCGGCTGCTTTCCTTTGGTACATTTTCAACAAAGCTTCACAAAGCCTGTTTTATATTAGTGGTTGATACGATGAAGCAGGTACTTTTTATATCATTTCTTTTACTGGCATCAGTTTACTCTTCAGCACAGGTTGTGTTCAAAACCATTGTGCCGCAGGAAGCTGTTGTGGCGGGTGAGTCATTCCGGGTGCAATATGTTGTGGAAGGAGCAGAAAAGATACTTGCTGTTTCAGCACCCTCCTTCAAAGGATTCAGACAGGTGAACGCCCCCGAAATATATGATGGTCATACCAGCTATCAAACGAATGCAAAGCCCTTACACAATACAACCTATACATTGGAGGCCATTCAACCGGGGCGATATGTTATTCCGGGTGCCGTGGTTACAATCAACGGGAAGACCTGGCGGAGCAATGATGCGATAGTAACTGTGATCAGTAAGGAAGAAGCAGCATACCAGCAACAACAGAACGGGCTGGCAGAAGAAAATGCCGCTTACCTGGCGCCGGGTGAAGATGCGTACAGAAAGATCAGCCAGAATCTGTTTGTAAAAGTGATGGTGAATAAAAGGTCCTGTTATACGGGGGAGCCTGTGGTCGCCACTTTCAAATTATATTCCCGCTTGCAATCTAAGTCTGATATTGTAAAGAATCCTGGCTTTTACGGGTTCACCGTGCAGGATATGATTAGCCTTTCAGATAAAGTAATAACAGTGGAGCAGCTGAATGGGAAACTCTTTGATGTGCATACCATCCGGCAGGTACAGTTATACCCGTTGCAGGCCGGCCGGTTCACAATTGACCCGATGGAGATCCGGAACAGCGTGGAGTTTTCCCGGAGTGCAATTAACAGGAAAACAGAACAACAGGTAACAGAAGGAATGTCCGGAAACGATGACCGTGTAAGCGGACCGGCTGCAGCCACTTTTGAAACCAATATCAGTACTGAGCCCGTAACGATCCAGGTAAAACCATCTCCGGTTCCGGCACGGCCGGTTGATTTTAACGGGGCAACCGGAAAATTCAGTATCAGCGCATCCGTTGAAAAGGTTAAGCTGGCCAAAAATGAAGAAGGATATCTTGTGATTACTATAAAGGGAAAAGGGAACTTCCCCCAGTTATCTGCTCCTGTTGTTGAATGGCCGGCAGGTATTGAAGGATTTGAACCGGCTGTTTCGGAGTCAACCGATAAGAGTACAGTTCCTTTAGAAGGGACTAAAACATTCCGGTATTCCTTTGTTTCCTCAAAACCCGGTAACTATACGCTGCCGGCCATAAAATTTTCTTTTTTTGATCCTGATACGAACCGGTACAAGACAATAGCTGCAAGGCCTGCCTCTTTATTAATAGGTTCGGAAGAAAAAGCGAAGACGATACCCGTTGCAGAAAAAAAAGAATCAATCGCAGCGATTAATCAACGGGTCAGCCTGGTAGCGGCAGGGATCGTTGTTGCGTTCTTATTGTTTATATTGATTTACTGGGTCATTCAAAAGAAACCTCAAAAGATCGTTTTGGAAGAAAAACCAGGTGTTGTGTACCCAACCGTTGATGAAGTATTGCAACCGGCTTACCTGCTGATCCCTGCAGCAGATAAAGATTTTTATGCAGCAGTGCAGCAGGCCATCTGGAAATATATCTCACCGCGGCTCCACCTGCGTGGAAGTGAAATGAATAAAAAGGCCCTGTCACAAAGGATGGTTGAAAAGAGCTATACTCCGGCGGTGCTGTTACAGTTGCTGGAACATTGTGAGGCTGGCATGTTTACCAATGCAGCATTGGATGAAAACAAGGAAGTTTTACTGGAAAAGGTGAAAACTGTATTGGGAGAAATCAGGGATTGATCACTCCGCATATTTATAACCCACACCTCTTACGGAGTGAAAGTATTTCGGGTTACGGCTGTCATCTTCAAAATACTTACGGAAGTTCAGTATGAAGTTATCGATAGTTCGGGTGGTTGGATACACATTATAACCCCAAACGGCCTGTAATATCTTTTCTCTCGGCACCACTTCGTTTTTATTTTCGATCAGGAGTTTGAGCAGCATGGTTTCCTTCTTGCTCAGCTGAATTTTTTGCCCGTTCTTACTGGTGGCTTCCTGGGCTTTGAAATCAATGATATTATCACCAAAGGTATAACTGTTGCCAATGGTGGTCTTATCCTGGAGTTTCTTGTTTTTATTGATGAGCTTATTTACCCGGAGCAACAGTTCTTCCAGGTTAAAGGGTTTGGTCAGGTAATCATCCGCTCCCTTTTTTAAACCCAATACCCGGTCGGCACTACTGTTCTTAGCACTCAGTATCAGGATGGGTACTTCATTATTGCTGATACGGACTGTTTCTGTAACGTTAATGCCATCCATTTCCGGCAGCATCACATCCAGGATGATAAGATCGAAATATTCTCCCTGGATGGCTTTTATCGCTGCCACACCATCAAAGGCAGAGGTAACATCATAACCTTCCAGCTCTAAATTGAGCTTAAGGGCTTCGTGGAGGTTTTCTTCATCTTCCACCAACAAAATGGATGGTTTCTTTTCTTCGCTCATGATCTGAAAGTGACGGCAAAGTTACAGCCGGTTGGAATATTGTTTGTCACCGAAATGTCGGCATTGTGATCTTTTGCAATGATACTGCAAAGGTACAGGCCTAAACCGGTTCCCTGCGTTTTTCGGGTGGTTTCATTACCCACCCGATAAAACTTACTGAATATTTTCTTTCGCTCTTCCTCTGCAATGCCGGGGCCTTCGTCTGTTATTTCCAGGGTGATGCCCCCATTGCTCTTTTTCAGGGAGGCCGCAATCGGTTTTTCTTTCGGAGAATATTTGATCGCATTCTCCAGCAGGTTATTCACCAGCAACTGAAGCAACAAGGGGTCGCCTTTTACATCCACATCGGGTTCAATGGAATCATTGAAGACTCTTTCCGGGAAACGGTTCCTGAAATCATTCAGGCAATCTTTTAACAGGTCAGAAAGGTCCAGTTCGTCTTTGGTGTTCTTGTACCCTCCTCCTTCCAGTTGGGAGGATATCAGGATATTATTGGTCAGGGAAGTGAGCCTTGTCGTTTCCTGCAGCGTCATCCGGATGAGTTTCTTTTGCTTTTCCGGTTCCAGTGCATACTTCTGCATGGTCTCCAGGTTGAGCCGGGCTACGGATATAGGTGTTTTTAATTCATGGGTCACCGCCATCATGAAATTCTGCTGCTGCAATTGTAAAAGAAACTGTCGTCTTACTGCCCGGTACACAAATGCAGCACCGATCAGGATCAGGATCAGAAAGGTGATACCTTCGGCCACATATTTGGCCGTATTCCTTTTTGTTTCTTTTTCTATTGCTGTTACTTTTTCAGACAATTGCAGGATGGTCAGCCTGTCTTGCTGTGCATTGATGGTGGCATAACGTTGTTCTGCCAGTGTCTGATTTTGCTTTTCCAGCGAAATGAACCACCAGATGAGTGCGGCCACGATATACAGCAAGAGCATCCAGTAAATGAAAGTGATCCTTTTTAACCGTTTGCTGCTGGAATCAGGCATAGTTGATTATTGTTGCTTTTCGATTCGAAGCCCCGCATTCATAACATTCTCCAGCGGGTCTTCCCGCATGATCTGCTCCAACGTGAATGTGTAAGTGCCGGCTTTTAAGGTTTGTGGTTCACCCAGTTTGATGCGGTGTTCATAAATATCATCCATGCCGGTTCCGTTCCAGCCTTTTTCGTTGGTGGCCAGTTGCAGGTCGCGGCGTATTCTGACCGAGGTATCTTGTCCCGGTAATTTAGCCGACAGGTTTACGTAGATATTATTGAAGCTGTATTTTTCATTATGCCGTAAGACCAGGAATAACTGGTAGTTGGCAGCGGTATCTTTAATAGTAAAATCGAAACTGGGTTTAAAACTACTGCTCCATTTGTGCCCCGGCATAACAACTGTTTTTTCGTAAAGGTCAATAGTAGTGCAGGAAGAAGCTATGAGCAGCAAGCTGACCGCTATCAGCAGGTAAACCCGGGTGTTTGTTATAGTACGCAAACGATTTTTTTTCAAAATTAATTAAGAAGAAAACAATTCTCAAACCCGCAGCCGGTAAATTACCGGGTTCTTTACAGCACATTCAATACCTGTTCCTTTGCTTTCTCCAGTTCGTCTTTCATCAGTACCACGCATTTCTGGATGGTGGAATCGTAGGCTTTGGAACCGGTGGTATTGATTTCCCGGCCGATCTCCTGCAGGATGAAAGACAATTTTTTGCCTTTTGATTCTTCCGCCTCTGCCAGCAATGATTTAAAGTAATCGCAATGGTTGCGGAGGCGTACCTGTTCTTCGCTGATGTCGATCTTTTCTATATAATAGATCAATTCCTGCTCTAGGCGGTTGCCATCATAGTTCTCTTTCCCCACGTTTTCTTCCAGCAGTTTGGTAATACCCTCCCGGATGCGTACCTGGCGCAGGGGTTCCAGTTTGATCACTTCTTCCTGCTGCTTCAGTATATTATTGATACGGTTCACCAGGTCTTCTTCCAAGGAACGGCCTTCATCCAGGCGATGCAGGTTCAGGTCATCAATAGCGGCATGTAAAACATTTTGAAAATCTTCCCAGTCCTTATCCACTAATTTTTCGCTGCTGGGGGTGATGACTTCCGGCAACTTCACCAATGTACTCAGGATATGTGAAGGGTCAAGGTTCAGGGTTGCCGATAATTCAGCAAGGGGTTTATAATAAGCTTTGGCCAGGTCGGTATTGATTGTAACAGGTTTGGCATCCCCGGTATCTTTTAAACTGATATTGCAATCCACGCTGCCGCGGTTCAGTTTTTCGGAGAGCAGGCGGCGGATATCAAATTCAAAGGGTTTTAAAATACTGGGCAACCGTAACGACAGTTCAAATTGTTTTCCGTTGAGCGATTTGATATCCACCAGGAACGTTTTATCACCCACTGTTTTTTCGGCTCTTCCAAAACCGGTCATTGACTTCAGCATGCATATCTTTTTTAATTGCAGTAAAGGTATCTTAATTATTGAATAGGGTAACTATTGTTATCAGGCCGCCCTTTTAGTGATATTCTCAGCAGGATAGTATAAAAGAGAAGTTGAAACAAGGAGAAATTTAAAACAGGGAGCAATAAAAAATCCCCCCGGAGTACCAGAGGGATCATTTATATAGATGGGTTAGTAAGTACGGGAAATAAATTTCCCGACACAATATTAAAAAGAATTTTGAGTAACCAAAAAAAATTTCCAAAATATTTTATTCACATTTTAAATAGTACTGTGGATAAGGGAGGCTGCAAACGGGTTAGTATTTCTTGCCAATGAAAGTAAATGGCAGTGATCATTGCTTTTCATTTTGTTTTTTATTTTTTGATCAATGCTTACAACCATTGAACAGCAAGGGTTTCATGAGATTGCATCTTTATTCAATGTTTGATGATATGAATATACATTACTGCAATAAGTAAAAATGCAAGTGATAAATATTGTTGCAAAAGGTACTTTGGGGGATTAAACTATTTTTTTCAGTAAAAGCTGTAAAACACCCCGGAACGGACAAAACACGACATTTTTAATAGCAGCGCAGCATAGATCACTTATTACCTTTGCCCAAAATCAATTCTATGCGATTTGACAAACCTGTTCCGCTTACAACCATTGCTGCATTGATTGGGGCAGAACTAACCGGTAATACAACCGCTGCTGCAACGGGTATTAATGAGATCCATAAAGTAGAAAAAGGTGATCTTGTATTTGTGGATCATCCCAAGTACTATGATAAATGTATTCAATCAGCGGCCAGTTTTATCATCATCAACAAGAGAACGGAGTTTCCGGAAGAAAAGGCTTTGCTGATCGTGGATGAACCGTTTGAAGCGTACCAGCAGATCGTTCAGCATTTCCGGCCCTTTATCCCCTCCATGAAACTGATCAGTGATTCATCAACGGTTGGAGAAGGCACTGTGATCTTCCCCAATGCCTATATCGGGAATCATGTCACTATTGGAAAAAATTGCATTATTCATCCCGGGGTGACCATACTTGACCATTGCATAATTGGAGATGATGTGGTGATACAGGCGGCCACTGTGATTGGCAGTGATGCTTTCTACTATAATAAGAAGACCAATAGGGAAATTCATTACAAGAAGATGCTGAGTTGCGGCCGTGTTGTTATTGAGAATGGGGTGGAGATTGGGGCAGGCTGTACCATTGACCGTGGTGTAAGCGGCGATACCATCATTGGGGCGGGCACCAAGATGGATAATATGGTGCATATCGGGCATGACACTGTGATAGGCAAGAATTGTCTCTTTGCAGCGCAGGTGGGTATTGCCGGTGCCACGACAATTGAAGACAATGTAATCCTCTGGGGCCAGGTGGGGGTTAGTAAAACACTGACGATCGGGAAAGATGCAGTGGTGTATGCACAAAGTGGAGTCAAAGATTCTATTCCAGGCGGTAAAGTTTACTTTGGTTCACCGGTGGAAGATGCCCGGGAAAAAATGAAAGAGTTTGTCTGGATCAAAAGAATACCGGTACTATGGGAGAAAGTAATGGGTAAAAAATAATTACCGCTCCGGCAAATAATCATAAGGCAGCAGGTCTGCTATATTCTTCCAGCTCCAGTAGCCCTGGTTGATCCAATCCTTCTGGTCATAGTAATACCCGTTTTCTTTTATAGCTATTCCATCTAACATATCAATATAGGAGATCTGAACGGCCACATTTTTGGGCAACCTGAACTTTTTAATATACTCCGGCTCCGGCTTTCTCTTTGTATAAGTAACGCTGATTTTGCGGGGATAATAGAACTCAATCTGCATTGTCCCATGGGCACTGTCTGCAATTACTTTCGGAACAGGTAAACTGTCTGGTGCTTCCGGGCTGGTCATTACGGTTATTTCAGGATAGAGTATTACTTCGCTGTAAACTGAGGTATCATATACATTTTTTACCCTGTTAAATTTTGTATGATCCGTTTCATCCAGCATGTCTATATTCCAGCCATCTTCGGTCAAAGTGCTGTCATAATAACTTCTCATGAAGTGGAGTTTGGAGCCATAATAGGCCTTCATCCTGTTGGAGCTCCATACCCTGCGCAAACTATCAGTCCCTTCCATTTCAGTATAGAGGCAATAACCCCGGTAGGAATTGATATCTGTGTTGTAGAAGTAAACAAAGGAGTCCAATTGGTAGCGAAGATTATAACCAAGGGCTTTATTAGCTATTTGCAGGGGCTCAGTGGCCAGTACCCGCAGCTTATTACTTTTTTTAAGGAAGTAGAACTTCAATACTTCCGGGTTTTGAAGTACACATTGTGAAGCATTAGGGGTGGAGCCGACAAAATTCTCTAAAAAGAAACTACCATATTTTTCCCAGCCATCTTTTACTTCATTACTGCTCTTGATCACCACTTCGCCGAGACTTTTATCTTCTTTGATCATCAGTATCTCAAATTTGGTCACATCACCGGTAATGCGGATCGTTTGTGTTTGATAACCCGTGTATGTAAAGATCAGGTCATAACCGCCCGATTTTAATTGCAGCGAGAATTCGCCCTGTTTGTTAGTAGCTGTTCCCAGGGTGGTGTTCTGGCAAAAAACGGAGGCCGCACCAAGTGGTTCACGGGTGGCTGAATCCAGTACTGTTCCGTAAACAGTGAATTGTGCAGAGCTGATCAAAGAGATACCGGTCAATAAACCCAGTAAGAAGAACCGAAGTTTTTGCATAGATAAAAGATTGCGGATTAAAGATACATTCCGTACTACTATCGTTGTACGGCATTTACTGTGCCAAGGTATTTTTTACAGGCTTTTTTAATACTTTCTTCCAGCGGGGTAAAGGAAAAACCCGGTAAAGTTTTCAGTATTTTATCGTTGGCAAAATAAGTTTTGCTCTGTGCCACTCTTGCACTCTCCTTTGTCAGCAATGGTTTTTTACCGGTAAAAAAGGATTTGATCTTCTCCAGCCGCCAGGCAAGGGCAATTAAAAAAGGCGTGGTGGCACGGGATGGTCTTTTCTTCCCGAAATGATCCGCCATGGTATTCATCAGTTGCTGAAAAGGCCAGGTATCGCCGTTGACAATGTATCGCTGTTCGGTGATGTTTGATTCCATTAATAATACAGTAGCTTTGGCCACATCTTCCACATCCACAAAACCATTGATACCCGGGCTGTACCATTTGAATTCTTCATATACATTTTTAAAGATCGCACAGCTGCTGCTGTGCCAGTCACCATAACCCAGGATCGTACTTGGATTTAAAATAACGGCATCCAGTCCTTCCGCCATTCCCCGCCATACTTCTAACTCGCCTTTGTATTTACTCTTGGCATAATGCGTATTCACCTTACTTTCTTCCCATTTCTTTTCTTCATTCACTTGTCCGCCACCGGCAGTTCTGCCTAAGGCAGCCACCGAACTGATATAGACCAGCCGTTTTACCTGTTGTTCCAGTGCCATATTCACCACATTGGCCGTACCCTCCACATTTACCTGGTACATCTGCTTGCGGTCTTTTTTTGCAAACGACACAATGGCTGCGGAATGAATAACGGTATCAATTCCTTCCATGGCTTCTTCCAGCGAAATCACATCCAGGATATCGCCTTCCACCCATTCTACTTTATCCAGTATCTCCTTACTGATCCAGCCCGGGAGTTTATTGCCCCGCCGTATAGCCCTGACCATATATCCTTTTTCCACCAATGCCTTGATGATATAAGAACCAAGGAAACCCGTGCCGCCCGTAACCAGGATGCTTCCTGTTCCTTTGAGAGAGGAACTTGTTGTCACACTACCTGGTTTCATTTCATGCTGCATGGAAGTAAAACTGTTTATCAGCGGTTCTTTAAGAATCTTTTTTATTAATACCTGTAATATCCGTTACCTGTTTTTCTTCCCAGGTCACCGGCATCCACTTTTTCTTTTTGGAGATAAGAAGGTTGTAACCTTTCCGGGTTACCCAATTGTTCATACACCGAGCAACTGACTGCATAGTTGATATCATTACCGATGAGATCCATCAGTTTGAAGGGCCCCATTTTGAACCCGGTGGCTTCCAGCAGTGTATCAATTTGTGTATAATCAGCAAGACCTTCTTCTGCGAGCCGTAACGATTCAATGTAATAAGGCCTGGCCACCCGGTTCACAATAAAACCCGGCGAATCTTTGCAAAGCACCGGAACCTTCCCCATTTCTTTGGCGAGTGTAATGATAGTTTGTGTCGTTTGTTCGTTCGTAAAACGGGTATTCACCACTTCTACCAGCTTCATCAGCGGGGCCGGGTTAAAAAAATGCATACCGATCACTCTCTCCGGGCACATTATTTTCTCTGCAATCCCGGTAATGGATAAGGAAGAGGTATTACTCGCAAAAATGCATTCCCGATGGTTCAGTTCGGCCAGCTGGTTGAACAAGGCGATCTTAATGGCTGGCTTTTCTACAATAGCTTCTATAAATACATCAGCAAGGCAGCTTTGTATATCGCTGGTATACACCATTCGTTGCTGCACATTTTCTTTATCCGCTGCACTGATCTTTTTCTTCTCCACCAGCAATTGCAGGTTTTTTTCAATGCTGCCTTTTGCTTTCTCCAGCACAGCCTCATTCAATTCATACAGGATGGTATGAAAACCCGCCTGTGCCGAAACCTGCGCAATACCACTGCCCATGGTACCGGCACCGCAAACACAAATGGAATGAATAGTCATAGCTGTAAAGGTAAACAGGTAAATTTCTTTTTGAGCAGTCAATTTAATTATCTTTAAAACCAATGTTAGCTGGTATGCACTTTCGTTTATTGGTTGTATTTTCTGTTGTATTGTTCAGCTCAGTTGCAAAGGCCCAATCGCCCTATACACTCTGGGAACAGGCAGTAAACTGGGATGGCATCACCCATTGGTCAAGGTATATGATCAGCATGCCTGCTTACCAGGGTCCAAACTCTTTACCGGTACCACGAATTGGTAACGGCAGTCCTGACAGCATTTTCTCCATTACTGCAACCGGCAACCTGCACTTCTCCAAAGGTGACAATACACAAAACCTGGCTTTGTATGCTAATTACCCGTTGGTAAAAGATGTTATTTCATTTGACCTGATGTGGGTGCCTTATGAAAGATATACGATCAGCCAGGCCATTAAAACGAAACGGCATGTGTTTGCACAGTTTTATGATGACCAGGAAGCTACCGGCGAAGTACACCTGAATACGAATATCCGCCTGTTAAAAAAATGGAGAAAGTACATTGAGCTGGCGGTAAGAATCGGTTACCGTTTTCCCAGTGGTTCTGGTTTTGGAGCTGCCCGTTTTACTGACGGACCAGGTTATCATTTTGATGTTTCCTTTGGAAAGCCGTTCAGGAACTCTTCGTTGAAATGGATTGGGATGGCCGGTTTTTATACCTGGCAGATCGAATCAGAAAAACATAACCAGGATGATGCCTTCTTATTTGGCAGCGGCCTGGAATGGAATACAAATAACTGGCGGCTGCAAACGTATATCGCCGGTTATTTGGGTTATCTTGAAGGAAGTGGCGATAAGCCCATTGTTTTCAGAACTACAATGGAAAGGAAATTGAAAAGAAACAGCCTGCTACTGGGTTTTCAGCAGGGCATCAAAGATTTTGACTATACCAGCGTGGAAGCTGGTTTTAAATATGTGATCGGGAAATAAATTTTCTAACACTCAACTATTTTTATGGACACGAACCAGCCAACTGATCAAACTATTCAACAACCCGTACCGGCACCGGGCTTCTTCGGTACCAAAATTCCTTCTGTGACCGCTTTTGCCGTGGGTATATTGTTATTCTTTATGCCGTTTATCGATATCAAGTGTAACAATGCGTCTTTGCAAAAGGTAAACGGAGCAGAACTGGCTACTGGGTTTCATGTAAAAGGACCGGGCGGCGATAATTCATTGCTGGATAGTTTTGATGAAGGATTTGGAAATGACCGGAAAGCCAACAATAAGCCGGAAAAGAAAGATCCGAATATGTTTGCCCTGGCGGCATTGGTATTCGGAGCCGCCGGTTTATTATTATCCCTGCTGAATAATCATAAAGCAGGCGGTGCCGGTGCTTTACTGACCGGTGTGGTTGCCGGCCTTGCTTTGATTGGGATGATGATGGATATTAAAGATGATCTCGGGAAGGAAACCATGAGTAAAGACCCCAATATTTCCATCAGTGTGGAATTTACAGCATGGTTCTATTTAACAGTAGTATTGTTTCTGCTCGCTGCTTTCTTTGGGTATAAACGGATAAAAGAGGGAAAGTAAATAAGTAATGAAAAATAAAAGCCGGTCAACTAACTGACCGGCTTTTATCATGTGCTGTCCTACAATTATATCGCAGAGGTAAATTGTTTCAAAAAACGTACATCATTCTCACTGAACAACCGGATATCATTAATACCGTATTTCAGCATCGCCGGTCTTTCAATACCCATACCAAAGGCAAAGCCGGAATATTTGTTGGGGTCAATACCGCAATTGGTCAATACATTCGGATGCACCATGCCGCAACCCAATATTTCCACCCAGCCGGTTTTCTTACAAATATTACAACCACTGCCGCCGCAGATAAAACAACTCACATCCATTTCTGCACTGGGCTCGGTAAAGGGAAAATAAGAAGGACGGAAACGAACTTTTACATCCTTGCCATACATTTCTTTTACAAAGAAGTATAAGGTCTGCTTCAGGTCGGCGAAGGAAACATTTTCATCAATATATAAACCTTCCACCTGGTGAAAGAAGCAATGGCTTCTTGCACTGATGGTTTCGTTGCGATATACACGGCCCGGCATCAGCATCCGGATCGGCAAATTGCCTTTTTCCATTTCCCGTATCTGCACACTGCTGGTATGCGTACGCAACACCCAATCCGGGTTTTGCTGGATATAAAAGGTATCCTGCATATCACGGGCAGGATGATGAGGCGGTAAATTCAGGGCGCCGAAATTATGCCAGTCATCTTCGATCTCCGGCCCTTCGGCTACTGCAAAACCCAATCGCTGAAAAATAGAAACGATCTTGTTCCGCATCAGGGTGATCGGGTGACGGGAACCGATCGGCATCACATCGCCGGGTAAGGAGAGATCAATAGATGCTACTGTTGATGACTGCCCGTTCGCTGCTGCTTCTTTCAGCAGTTCAAATTTTGCTTCGGTGTATTGTTTGAATTCGTTCAGTAACTGGCCGGCTTCTTTTTTCTTTTCGGGAGCTACATTTTTCATCTCTCCCATGATCTCTTTCACGATGCCTTTGGTGCCCAGCCATTTGATACGGAATTCTTCCAGGGCTTTGGCATCGGCTGCCGCCGCATTGTCAATTTCACTTTTATACGCTTCGATCTTGTTCAGCAATTGTTCCATCCTGCAAAGATAGGCTAAGAGCTCAAAAGAGGGAAAGGGGAGGGTATAGGAAAATAGAGAATAGAGAATGGGGAAGAAAAACGTAATTTTTAGGAAACTTTATACTATGCTTCAACTGGCACACAAAAATCTTGAGGTTTACAAAATTGCCTTGAACCTTGTGCAGGAGGTATATCTCCTGACACAGCAATTTCCCAAAGAGGAACAATTTGTTTTGGTTAGCCAGCTTCGCAGAGCTGCCATATCCGTTTGCAGTAATCTTGCCGAAGGGTCTGCCCGGTTTTCAAAAGCCGAGAAGAAGCGATTTTATGAAATATCCAGGAGCTCCTTAGTTGAAGTGGATACCCAGTTTGAGATATCATTGGTGCTGGAATATTTACAAAAAAATGAGATCAGTAAGTTGGAGAGTTATCTCGAATCTGTTTTTAAAATGATGAGCAAAATGATAGGAAATCTCCGGTAACAAGCGATAGCCCCCATTTTCCTCTTTCTATTTTCCACTATCTTGCATTCATGTCAGACCACCTCAATATTTCCGATTTTTTAGACCCCGTCAATACCAGTGCTATCTCGCAGGATGAAGGCTATAAAGATGGCCAGCTGGGAAAGGTCATTGCCGTGTATGAAGAGGAATTTCCTGAACTGGATGAAGTACAGTTGGTGATCGTGGGTTGCGGCGAACAAAGAGGCAGCGGGCTGATACATGGACATAGCAATGCCCCCGATGTGATCCGCCGGCATTTTTATAACTTGTTTTACTGGCATACGGATATTAAAATAGCGGATATCGGCAATATCAAAGCGGGTTCTTTATATACGGATTCATATGCAGCCCTCAAAACCGTGACCGCCGAATTAATGAATGACGGAAAAACAGTGATTATCCTGGGTGGCTCGCATGATCTTACTTTATCACAGTATCATGCGTATGACAGCAATAAACGGTCCATTGAAGCCAGTTGCGTGGATGCACTCATTGACCTGAATATTGATTCCCCGTTCCGCCACGAAAACTTCCTGATGGAAATGCTGACCGGTGAACCCAATTATATCCGGCATTATAATCATATCGGCTTTCAGAGTTATTTTGTTCACCCGCGGATGCTGGAAACGATGGATAAACTCCGCTTTGATTGTTACCGGGTCGGCCATGTCAAAGAAAGTATTGATGAAATGGAGCCGGTGATCCGTAACAGTAATCTTTTCTCTTTTGATATATCAGCAATTGCCAGTGCCTATGCGCCGTCCAATTCCATTTCACCCAATGGTTTCAATGGAGAAGAAGCCTGTGTTCTGCTGCGCTATGCGGGCATGAGCCCGAATGTGAACAGTATCGGTATCTATGGATACAATGTGCAGCATGATAAAGATGAACTGACGGCTAAACAGATCAGCCATATGCTCTGGTATATACTCGATGGTCGCAGCCGTGGCCGGAGAGAAGCCTCGCTGGATGAAAAAGATTCTTTCAACGAATACCATATGGCTTTTGCCGAAGTGGAAACCGTTTTTTTACAAAGCAAGAAAACAGGCCGCTGGTGGATGCAGCTACCCGATAAAAAATTTATTGCCTGCAGCTACAAAGATTACCTGCTCGCCAGCAGCAACGAGATACCCGAAAGATGGTTGAGGGCACAGGAGAGGAGTTAGGCCTCCCCAACCCCTCCGCAGGAGGGGCTTAAAATCCAACACCTATTTTCACTGCATATTCAACATTAATGTAACTTCAGATTCTCCCCTTTAGGGGCATCAGGAAACTTCAACAATAAAACTATGGCTGGGGGCATTAAAACCGGTATCTGTTCTTACGGCATGAGTGGTAAATTATTTCATGCACCATTTATTCATGCCCACCCGGGCTATGAGTTGACGGCGATTGTGGAAAGGCATAACCAGGATTCAAAAGAGAGATACCCGGATGCCAAGCTGTATCGTTCCGTAGAAGAGCTCTGTGCAGATAAAGAACTACAGCTGATCGTGGTGAACACACCTACTCACCTGCATTATGAACAGGCAAAGCTGGTGCTCGAAGCAGGAAAGAACATGGTGATCGAAAAACCCTTTACAGTTACCACCAAAGAAGCAGAAGCATTAACAGCCCTCGCAGAAAAGAATAAGCTATTCATCAGTGTGTACCAGAACCGCCGTTACGATGGCGATTTCCGGGCCGTAAAAGAAGTATTGCAACAAGGATGGCTTGGTGAAATACGGGAAGCAGAAATAAGATATGACCGTTACCGCCCTTCCTATGGGGGCAAGCCGCATAAAGAAGGTGATATGCGGGGAGCCGGTATCATATATGACCTGAGTCCGCACCTCGTGGACCAGGCGATCCAGTTATTCGGATTTCCCAAAGCATTATTTGCTGACCTGGTTAAAATGCGGGATGATGTGGCCGTACCCGATTATTTTGAATTGTTGTTTTATTATGACCGTTCAAGGGTGCGGTTAAAAGCCACCTGTATTGCCCGTGAATCAACCTATGCGTACACTATTCATGGCATGAAAGGGAGTTTCCTGCAACAGCGTTCTGATATGCAGGAACAGCAATTACAGGCCGGTACCAAACCGTCGCTGGAAAGCTGGTGCCCCGCACCGGCAGCACCGGATGGCTTATTGCATACCGAAATAAACGGGGAACTAATCCGGAAAGAAACGATGTCAACACCCGGTAACTATATGGGCTATTATGATGATGTATACAAAGCACTCACCGGCCAGGGTCCCAACCCGGTTCCGCCAGCTGATGGGATAAATAATATGCGGATCATTGATGCGGCACTGGAAAGTATGGCGTCTAAGAAAATCATTCAACTGCAATAGTGAAGCTATGACCGGATTGAAACGATATGCAGTGTACCTCGTACTTCTTGCTTCATACCTGTTCGCTTCCTGCGGGGTGCAGCAACAACTGTCCCGTTCGGCCAAAGAAACCGTGCTTCAGCAGCCGGCTTTCAAAGCGGCCCATACCGGCATCAGCATTTACGAACCGGCCACCGGTAAATACTGGTTCAATTACCAGGGCGATAAATATTTTGTACCGGCCAGTAATACTAAAATTCCCACCTGTTATGCAGCGATGAAATATTTGGGGGATAGTTTGGTGGGGTTGAAATATTCCATACCCAAAGAAAAAGGGTATAGTGACGATGTTATTCTTATTCGTCCGGCTGGTGATCCTACTTTTTTACATGAAGATTTTATAGAACAACCAACATTTGATTTTTTAAAAACCACTATCAGTCATAAGAAAAAGATTCTATTATACTACAACGATCAGGAGGTTGAAAAATGGGGAGCTGGATGGAGTTGGAATGATTATGAAGCAGCTTATATGGCTGAAAGAAATACATTTCCAGTATTGGGCAATGTTATCACAATTAGGTTAGAAAATAATCCAAGGAACATACTACTACCGAGGCGATTTAAAACTGGCAGCCATTATTTTGATTCTCTTGTCAATACGGAATTCACAAGTCTCTTAATAGGAGTAAACCCAGAATTCATAATTGGCAGAAGAATGGAAGAAAATAGCTTTGTTTTAAAGCCTAGTACACTAAGATTTTCGAAACAGACAATTCCTTTTATTACAGGAGAACGATTCGACCCAACAGTGAGGTATATTTTAGAAGACACTTTAAAAGTAAAGCTCAATTTTTTTTACAAAGGGTATAATAATAACTTTTTATGGGGTGATAGAGCACCTGGTAGCATAATCTGGGATTCAACTACAATAAATACATGGTTTAATGTTTATTCCCAACCCACCGACTCTCTCCTAAAACCCATGATGCACCGCAGCGATAATTTTTTTGCGGAGCAAAGCTTATTAATGGTGAGCAATGAACTGTTGGGGGTAATGAATGATGAAAAGATCATTGACACGTTATTAAAAACGGATTTTAAAGATCTGCCGCAAAAACCCCGCTGGGCCGATGGCTCCGGGCTGAGCCGCTATAACCTGTTTACCCCGCAGGACATGGTAGCCATCCTTAATAAGATGAAGAACGAATTTGGGATGGACCGGATCAAAGAAATTTTCCCAACCGGCGGAGAAGGAACGATCAGCAGCTATTATAAACAGGATGCCGGGTTTATCTATGGGAAGACCGGCACTTTATCCGGCGTGGTGGCTTTCAGCGGCTTTTTATATACGAAGAAAGGCAAGCTCCTTATTTTTTCTACACTGGTTAATAATCACAATGACTCGGCGACTGATGTGAGACGGGCTATTGAAAACTTCTTACAGGGAATCCGCTCCAACTATTAGGGTTCTAAAGTCCCGCGGGGCCTGCCGGTAGGCGAGATTTAGGGGGCCAACCACCAATTATTTTTTGAGATTTACCCAACCCTTTTGTTTTGCGGGTAGTATATCAAACAAATAATGCAGCCCTGGGGGCCCGTAACCTTAACCATAAAAACTTTCGTATGAAAAAACTAGTCCTTGCTTTTACACTTGCCTTTATAGCCATTCTGTCTTTTCAATGCCAGAAAGAGGCAGGCTTTATGGGCAATCAATTCAATACAGATGAAACGGTGACTGCGACCGTGCAGGGAAATATCCTGGATGAGAATGGTCAGCCTGCTGCCGGCGTTGCCATCCGGGTAGGCACTAAGGCCACGATCACGGATGCCAAGGGATTTTTCCGTATTCCCAAAGCAACGCTGAATAAAACCGCAGCTGTTGTTACAGCAGATAAAACCGGGTATTTTAAATCCTACCGCAGTTTTGTAGCCACCACGGGTGCCAATAATATTTCTATTAAACTTATTAAGAAAACACTGGCCGGTACCATTGCTGCCACCGGTGGCGAAGTGGTGCTGGCGAATGGTGCTAAAGTTGCATTGCCTGCCAATGCCGTGGTGAAAGCAGCTGGCGGTAGCTATACTGGCGCCGTGAATGTGTACACAGCGTATATTGATCCGACCGCAGCGGATATCCGGGAAACCGTTCCGGGTTCCTTTATGGCGGATGATAAAAATAATAACCGGGTCACCCTGGCTTCTTATGGAATGATGGCTGTAGAGCTGGAATCAGCCGCTGGCGAAAAATTACAGATCGCAACAGGCAGTACGGCCACACTCACGATGCCAATTCCTGCATCTATACAATCCTCTGCACCAGCCAGCATCAGCCTTTGGTACGTGGATGAACAAACAGGTATCTGGAAAGAAGAAGGCACAGCTGCTAAAAACGGAACCCAGTATGTGGGACAGGTAAAACATTTTTCCTTCTGGAATTGTGATGTGAGCATGCAGGCTGTTAATCTTTCTATGACTTTAAAAAATAATGAAGGCGGTGCATTGGTGCATGTACCTGTGCGGCTGACCCGTACCGGCTCCGGTCTTTTTTCACAATCCTATGGCTATACTGATTCATTAGGACAGGTAAGCGGCATGGTACCTGCGAACGAAGCTTTATTATTAGAAGTGCTGGATCCTTGTCATAACCCGGTCTTTTCTCAAAACATCGGTCCGTTTTCCCAGAATACTAACCTGGGTGTGATCACGGTCACTAATACCGGCACATCATTGGTAACGATCAAAGGAACATTGCTGAATTGCAGCGGATCACCAGTTACGAATGGATCAGCTATTGTTTCTATCGGCAACAGTGCCAGCTATGTGAATGTGAACAGCAGCGGCCAGTTTACTTTATCGTTCACTACCTGCTCCTCCACACCAAACACCTGCACAGTGACAGGCGTGGATAATGCCACACAGCAGCAGGGTACCGTTTCAAATATTACGATCGTTTCGCCGGTTACCAATACGGGTAATATAGTTGCCTGCGGCACATCATCGGTACAATTCATTAATTATACACTGAATGGTACCAACTTTAGTATCACCAGTGCTGCCAGTGATTCATTATACATGTGGACGGCACAACAGGGGGCCACGCCATTTACCACATCAGCAGGTGGCTGGAGTATCAGTAACAATGGTTCTATCAATTTTAGTTTCAGCGGTCCGCAGGCTGCAGGAGTTTACCCGGCCAGCAGGTTGTCGGTGAATAATTTTCAAAATCCTTTCCTGGTGCAGCCATTCAATATAACAGTTACCAATTTCCCATTGGCAGCAGGTGGTTTTTATGAAGGAAGTTTTGGCGGACAGTTCAGGGATTCAGCAACAGGGTCACCTTTGCAAACGATAAACGGAACCTTCAGGGTGCGACGATAAATAATGCGGTGATGCCGGAAGATTTTTACTCCCGGTATCACCGAACTTTCGAATTTTGATTTATTAAAGAACAGGAACTCACATATTCAATCATTGAAGGTTGTAAAAAAGGAGACCGGAAATCCCAGGAGCAGTTGTACCGCAGCTATTACAGGGGTATGATGACGCTTTGCCTCCGGTATACTAAAAACGAAGCGGATGCGATGGAAGTGCTGAACACAGGTTTTTATAAAGTGTACAGGCATATCAACCGGTATGATGCCGCTAAAGCAACTTTATATACATGGATCCGCACCATTATCATCAATAGTTGCCTGGACTATATTAAATCAAAACAAGGGCAACAAGTACGGGAAGAACTGGATCAGGCGGCAGTGGAGCACTTGCCGCCTGATGTATTTATAAAAATGTCGGCAATGGATATTTTGCAATTAGTACGGCAACTGCCGCCGGCCACACAAGCTGTATTCAACTTATATGTGATGGAAGGATATAACCATAAAGAGATCGGTCAACTGATGCGTATCAGTGATGGCACCAGCAAATGGCACCTGAGCGAGGCAAGAAAAATATTGCAACAATTAATTCATAAACAGGAAAGCGGTTCATGAGTGAACGGTTACCATACGAAGAACAAATAGCACAGCAATGGGATGATCTTCCCCTGCCCGATGAGAACCGGGCCTGGGAGGATATGAAACAGCGGCTGGAAGAAGAGGACGACGATAAAATCGTCTTCTGGTGGCAACGTGGCTGTATGCTTTGGGGTTTCCTGTTGTTAGGTTTGCTGGGACTGGGCTGGTGGTTATTACAGCCGCAACAATGGTTTGCTGGTAAGAAAGAAAAAAATGAAACAACAGCTGCTGTAAGTTCAGCAGAACAAAACAGGCAAGCAATAAACAGGAATGACACGGCTGCTTTCCCTATCAGAAAGAAAGAAGAACAGCCTGTTGAAAGCAGCAATAATACAACCGGTCAAATAAATGCAGACAGCAGCCCGTCAGCTGTGCCTGTGCAACCACAAATCAAAAACAATCCGATTCGTTCATCAACCAGGAAAACTTTGACTGATGAAGCCGGAATGAATACGGAAATACAACAGCCTGTTGTAAAAAAGCGGACTGTACCAGTAAAACCGAAAAATAATGATAGCCGGGTAAAACAACAGAATGATCAGCCGGCTGATATTCCCGGTCTGCCAACTAAAAATGTTACTGATAAACCCGCTGCTGAACCGGTAAATGATAATACCGTTGCTCTTACGAAAGAACCGCCTGTTGATACAACAGGAACGGTCAAAACAGATTCACTGAGAAAAAAAGAAAAACCAACAGATACACTCACTGTAAAAAATGCTTTGCCCAAAACGGATAGTACGAAAAAGAAAACTATTTTCTTTTCAGCAGGATTGGGGCTTCACCAACAGCTTCCTCTATTCGGGCAAAAACTGACACCGTACAATGCTTCCGGCAGAAAAGCCAGCCTGGCGGATTATATTCCCTCCCTTTATTTCCGCATGACCAAAAAAGACAAATGGTTCCTGCAGGCAGAATTCAGGTATGGGGCACCACAAACAACAAAGGAATTTATATATGACCAGCAGATTGTAACCGATACCTTCCCTCAACAACCTTCTGTGACGAGGACCACTTCATCAAAGCTGAAGAAAACGTTTTATCACCAGTTGCCGCTGACATTCAACTATTATATCAGACCGGGCTGGTCAATGGGAGCCGGGTTACAGGTTAATAAATTCAGCGCAGCAGTTTCAGAACGGGAAGTGAGAAGCAGGGTCAGCGGGACCATCATTGATTCGGTGGTCAGTAAAGGGTTGGTAAGTACAAAAGGAGATACAATAACTGCATCGGCCTTTAAGAAAACCTACCTGCTGGGTGTTATTGAAACGCAATACCAGCGGAAACGTTTCTCCTTTGGCGCCCGCTATAGTTTTGGATTGGAGCCGTACATAAAATTCACCTTGCCAGGTGGAACACAACAGCAGGAGAAAAGTCATTCTGTACAGGTATTCCTGCGATATCAATTGTGGAAGTCAAAGGAAAAATAAAACGCATGGTAATCAGCAAAGTCCTGCTTTATTTATTGGTTGCACTTTTTGTATTGCTGGTTGCTGTAGCAGTAATATTATAAAGCAGCAAGTTTATTTGCCAAACATTCTTTCCAACTGGTCCTGTTTGAATTCTAAATATGTAGGTGTTCCATCTGCGGTAATATTCGATTGCTCGCAGGAGAAAAGATCATGCACCAGTTGCCGCATTTCCCGTTCTGTTAACCGCACTCCTGTTTTGATGGATTGCTGGCGGGCCAGGGAACGGACCAATTTTTCCCGTTTGGAGAATTTTACTTCCGGGTTAAAATGTTTGTATTGTTCCAGTAAAATATCGATCACATGTTTTTCATTACCGGGCTCCACATCAGCGGGTGTGCCCTGAATAACGAAGGTGTTTTTTCCGAAGGGTTCAATCAGATAACCCAGTTGCTGCAGGTCGGGTAGCAGTTCCTGTAATACTGCCGTATCCGCCGGTGCCAGTTCCAGGGTAGCAGGAAACATACTGTGCTGTGTGGCCACAGGTTTATCCTTGCTCGCTGCTCTCAGTTGTTCATATAATACTCTTTCATGAGCCGCCTGCTGGTGGATCAACAGGAACCCATTACTGGAAGGAAGGGTGATATAAGTATTGAGTAATTGGGTAAGTTCAGCCTCATTAGTAAATGCTGACTGTTGGGATATTGTTGGTGAAGTAGTATGCTCAACAGCAGGTTCCCCATTTTCCACTTTCGGTTTTCCACTTTCCGGCTGGTAAAAATCTTTCCAGTGCTTCAGTTCATTCTTGTCCCCTTTTTCAATAAAATGGGCCTGGTTCTTTTGGGTAAAACCTTTGAAGATGGAACCCGCGGAGGCAGCTGTTTTTCTTTCTTCGGTAAAAGGTTGCTGGATGGAAGATAACTGTTGTATGGATGCATCCAGTTCAAAATCCAGGGTGGGAGTAACACTGAATTGTGCCAGGGCATGTTTCACCGCAGCCTGTACAAAGGCATAAATGATCTTTTCATCTTCAAACTTGATCTCCTGCTTGGTCGGGTGCACATTCACATCCACCACGGCCGGGTCCAAATCAATAAACAGCACATACATCGGGAAATTATCCGAAGGGATCATTTCCTGGTAAGCATTCATCACCGCATGATTCAGGTAGGCGCTTTTGATAAAGCGGTTATTGACAAAAAAATACTGGTCACCTCTTGTTTTCTTGGCGGTTTCCGGTTTTCCCACGAAACCATAAATATTCATGTAATCGGTCTCTTCTTTAACCGTCACCAGTTTGGCATTATAGTTATTCCCCAGTAATTGAACGATCCGTTGTTTTAAACTGCCGGCTTCGAGATGAAAAAGTTGCTGTCCATTGCTGGTCAGGGTAAATAAAATTTCAGGAAAGGACATGGCCACCCGGGTAAATTCATCCACGATATGGCGCATCTCCGCCGCATTGCTTTTTAAAAAATTCCGGCGGGCCGGTACATTGAAGAATAAATTCTTCATGGCAATGCTGGTGCCGGTGGGAGCAGCAACGGGCTCCTGTTTTTTAACGACGCTGTTCTCCACTTCAATGTACACGCCGGTCGGATCTTCGTCTCGTTTGGTCTTTAGTTCCACCTGTGCCACCGCGGCAATAGAAGCCAGTGCTTCACCGCGGAATCCCATGGTCTTTATATGAAAAAGATCGTCTATGTTTTTGATCTTGGAAGTGGCATGCCGTTCAAAACACATACGGGCATCGGTCTCACTCATGCCGCTGCCGTTATCAATAACCTGCAATAACGATTTGCCGGCATCATTAATAATGAGTTTGATTTCCGTAGCACCGGCATCGACCGCATTTTCCAGCAATTCCTTAACGGCGCTGGCTGGACGCTGGATCACTTCCCCGGCGGCTATCTGGTTCGCAATATTATCGGGCAATAAAACAATACGGTCTGGCACAAATCCGGGTTTAGCCGCCAAAAATAACGATTTGCCTTTTAAGCAACTCTTGTAAGTCTATTAGGCCAAAAGGTTTATTTTTAAAGTTCTTTCCAACAAGTATAATAACCGCTATATGTTACGATCTTTTAAAGTGATCTTTTTAGTCTTTTTGCTGGCACCCGCTTTTGTAACTGCACAGTATAAAAGCAAGTTACCGGCGCAGCAATGGACCGACAGCGTATTCAATTCATTAACGGAGGACCAACGTATTGCCCAGCTGATGGTGGTCCGGGCCCATTCCAATTTAGGCCCGGATCATGTAGCCAAAGTAGTGAGTGATATTCAGAAGTATAATATCGGGGCGCTGTGTTTTTTCCAGGGTGGCCCGGTCAGGCAGGCTAATCTTACTAACTATTATCAGAGTATTGCACAAACACCGATCATGATGACCATTGACGGGGAATGGGGCCTGGGCATGCGACTGGATAGTGTGACCAAATTTCCTTACCAGCTAACCATCGGTGCAGTGGAAGATGAAAATCTCGTGTATCGTATGGGACTGGCAGTTGGCGAACAATGCAAACGGATCGGTGTGCATGTAAACTATGCGCCGGTGGTGGATATCAATAATAACCCGAACAATCCTGTAATTGGTTACCGTTCATTTGGGGAGAACAGGGATAAAGTAGCTGCTTTTGGTATTGCGTATATGAAAGGAATGCAGGATGCCGGTATCATGGCCTGCGCCAAACATTTTCCCGGTCATGGAGATGTGGATGTGGATTCACATTATGATCTCCCGGTGATCAATAAAAACAGGGTCCAGCTGGACTCTATGGAACTCACTCCTTTCCGGGCCATTTTTGATGCGGGTGTGGGCAGTGTGATGATCGCCCATTTGTATATCCCTGCTATTGATAACACGGCAAACAAAGCCACATCAATCTCGAAAAATAATGTGACCGACCTGCTGAGAAAAGATATGGGTTACGAAGGACTGACTTTTACCGATGCATTGGAGATGAAAGGGGTGGCAAAATTCTTCCCGGGAGGAACGATAGCCGTGGAAGCACTGATCGCCGGTAACGATATGTTATGCCTGCCCTCCAGTGTGGAAGAAGCGATCTCGGCTATTAAAAAAGCAATTGCAGAAAACAAACTGAGCTGGGAAGATATCAATGCGAAAGTGAAAAAAGTATTGTTATCGAAGTATAAACTCGGCATGAACCAGTCGCAGGTGGTTGATCTTACCAACCTGACCGCGGACCTGAATGCAAAAACAGATGCGATCAGGGCTGAAGTGGCACAAAAATCCATCACCATTCTTTCAACTGCAGCGAATAAAGCTTCCCGAACCGATTATGCCAGCCTTCCTTTGGTAAAAGGTAAAAAGATCGCTTATGTGGGTATCGGTTCCAAAGAGCTGAACAACTTTGGTAAAAGAATGAGAGATGAGCTGGGGGCAGACGTTTTTCTTTTCTCGTATAAAGACAGTGCCGATAAAGCCGCAGAAATTCTGAACGCCGTTCCTAAAGATGGGAAATATGATGTGATCGTTGTGGGCATTCATGATTATAATAACCGCCCGGCTAATAATTATACGATCAGCCCGGCTGCGATCAGTTTATACAAGCAGCTGAATTTTATCAAAACGGTTACGGTTGTTTTTGGAAACGTACTGGCCACGCAAAACTTCTGCGATGCTTATACATTAATAGCCGCTTACCAGGATGATGCGATTTCACAGGAAGTGGCTGCTGATGTGGTAACTGGCAAAATCAAAGCCACAGGTACATTGCCTGTCCGGGTATGCAATTTTAAACAGGGAGATGGGATTGTGTACAAAGCAACAGGTGAACCTGTTCATGCGTTCAGTAAATTGAATAGTATTGATTCCATTGTGGCCGATGCCATCAGCCAGAAAGCATTTCCCGGTTGCGTGGTTCTGGCAGCACACCAGGGGGAGATCATTTACCACAAAGCATTCGGCAACTATACCTATGAAAAGCCTTCCCCGATGACCCTGGAAAGTATTTTTGACCTGGCTTCTGTTACCAAGATATCCGCCACTACAGTATCGGTAATGAAATTATATGAGCAGGGTAAGCTGGACCTTACCAAAAAACTGGGAGATTACCTGCCCTGGGTACAAGGAACTGATAAAGCCAACCTGCGGATTGATGATATTTTATTACACCAGGCTGGATTGGTTCCCTTTATTGCTTTTTATAAAGAAACGATTGACCCGGTAACCGGTGAGCCGAACCCTGCTATCTATTCGGACAAGTCCAAACCTGGTTTTACGATCCGGGTGGCGGAGAATATTTATATGCGGAACGATTGGAACGATACCATCATCAGCCGCATTTTAAAAAGCCCGTTAAGCAAACATGGCCGGTATGTGTACAGTGATAATGATTTTATTTTCCTCGGCAAGATCGTGGAGCAATTATCCGGGTTAACGCTGGATGAATACGTACAAAAAACATTCTACCGTCCGATGGGCATGCAAACAACCGGGTTTAAACCAAGAAGCAGGTTTGAGCTAAACCGGATCGTACCCACCGAAACAGAAAAACATTTCCGCCGGCAAACCACGCAGGGTGATGTGCATGATGAAGGAGCTTCGATGCTGGGTGGTGTGGCCGGTCATGCCGGTTTGTTTTCGGATTCGTATGACCTGGCCATGTTGTATCAAATGTTACTGAACGGCGGTGAATTCAATGGGCAACGTTTTTTGAAAAAAGAAACGATTAATTTATTTACCGCCTATCACAGCAAGGTCAGCCGCCGGGGCTATGGGTTTGATAAGCCGGAAAAAGATAATAAGATCCGGAAAGACCCATATCCTTCTTCATTGGCTTCGCCGCAAACTTTTGGTCATACCGGTTTCACCGGCACCTGTGTGTGGGTGGACCCGAAGAATGACCTCGTCTATATTTTCTTATCCAACAGGGTATATCCCACAAGAGACAGTCCAAAGCTTTCTTCCTTACAGGTGAGGGGCAAGATCCAGGATGCGATCTACCGGGCATTGGGTATATAAGCAACTGCGATAACAGCTTATTTTGTTCTCTTAATTACCCAGCTATGAAAGTTTTTTTACTAACAGGCTCCTTGTTATTAAGTGTTACTGTTTTCTCCCAGCACACAGCAGCCGAGATCAAAAAATGGAAGATCAGTAAAATGAAGGTAACAACCGCATCCGGTGAAAGCACTACTATAACAGAACGGTATTTTGATAAACAAGGAAGTGATACAGCGGTGTACATCAACGGAAATATCAATACAACTGTAAAATTTGAATACAACCAGGATGGGAAAGTGAGTAAAGCGATTACAAATAAAGACGGACAGGAAACAGAGAGCTCTGTATACAATTACCAGCCCGACGGATCATATAAGATCAGTAATACCGATAAGGCTTTTGGGCTCACCCGCTATGAATGGTATGATAAGAAAGGGAGGTTGATAAAGAGTCAGTCACCGGATGGTAATACAACGACCTATACGTATAATTCAAAAGGAAACCTGGTCAGTATGCAGTCAGATGGTAAGAATAGTGGTGTGAAAATTAATATAACGTTTAGCTACAACAGTAAAGGCCAGCGCAGCAGCGAAGTGAGTGCCGGGGAATATAAGTGGACCAGGGAACATTATTATGATGCGAAAGGACTACTGGTTAAAACTGTTACTACTTCACAATTTGACGGGGAGGAATCAACCAGCACCAGTACATACAGCTACGAATTCCGGAAATAAAAAACTGAGCCATCGGCTCAGTCTATAATCAGGGCATTCATTTTTTATTTATTATCCGGCTTATTCGGTGGCCGGTTATCTCTTCTTGGTGGTCGGTTCTGATGTTGTCCACCTTGCTGTCCTCCCTGCCTGTTAGGATTTTGTCCCTGCTGTCGTTGTTGCGGACGCTGTCCCTGTTGTTGTCCTTGTCCGCCCTGTTGTCCGCCACCTTGTTGTCCTCGTGGTTGGTTGGGGCGGTTACCCTGGTTAGGGTTTTGTCCCTGCTGCCGTTGCTGGTTTCCACCTTGCCGTTGTTGCGGACGTTGCCCTTGTCCCTGTTGTCTTTGCTGCTGCTGTTGCTGGCGTTTTTTCTTATCTGCTTTTTCCAGGGTACGCAGGCTGATCTGCCCCACCACATCCACAAATTCGGGTTCCACTTCCTTCGGCTTATTGGTGGTAACATCTACTACTTCCAGTTCTTCCGGGATAATGCCCTGCCGGTTTTGTGTTTTAATCCGTATCACACTTTCAATAGAAAGCGGGTATTGTTTATTGCTGTCGGGCAACGTGTACCACATCAGGTTCTTGAAAATATCTTTCTTGATCAGGAAGGCATTGCCTTTTGCCACCTGTATCATATCACAGTTATCCGGGAAATGCTGCAGGGCATCGAGATAAGTATCCAGTTCATAGTTCAGGCAACATTTCAACCGTCCGCACTGGCCGCTGAGTTTTGTCTGGTTGATGGAAAGATTCTGGTAACGGGCCGCTGCGGTGTTCACCGATTTAAAGTCAGTCAGCCAGCTGCTGCAACATAATTCACGGCCGCAACTGCCAATGCCTCCCACTTTACCCGCTTCCTGCCGGGCGCCGATCTGGCGCATTTCCACTTTCACTTTAAATTCTGATGCATATACTTTGATCAGTTCCCGGAAATCCACCCGGCCATCAGCAATATAAAAGAAGGTTGCTTTTCTTCCATCGGCCTGCATTTCCACCTGGCTGATCTTCATGTCCAGTTTCAGTTGCTTGGCAATCGCCCGGCTGCGGATCACGGCTTCCGGCTCCCGGGCTTTGTTCTGTTTCATCAGGTCAATATCACGGTCGGTAGCGGCACGTAATATTTTTTTCATCTCCGGGTTATCTTCCTTCACATTACGTTTCTTCATTTGCAGGCGGACGATCTCACCGGTCAGGGAAACTTCTCCCACATCAAAACCACTCACGCCTTCCACGGCGATCAGGTCGCCTTTTTCAAAAGGCTGTAAAGAAAGATTGCGGAAAAAATCTTTGCGGGTTCCTTTATTGAAACTTACCTCCACCACTTTACAGCTGCTCTCCACATCTGCAATGGGCAGGTTGCGCAACCAGTCATGCGTATTCATGCGGTTACATCCGCCGGTACTGCACCCGCCGTTGCTCTTACATCCGTTCGGTTTATCTGTGCCACAATTACTGCAACCCATGTAATGATTTTAGTTTCTTAAAAAATGAAGAGAAGATGGGCCCGGCCACAGAATTACTATTAAGCTGTTGTTGCGTCGCACTCTTGTACGTTCTGTCCGCTGTTCAGCCAGACAATATTGCTGGTGAAAGCGTTACAATATGCAGAAGTAAATATTGACACAATAATAATAGTTCTGAAGCGGCTTTCTCCACCCCTCTTTTCTCTTACGCCTCTTAGCCAATTTCTCAACCTGTCAAAAATACAATTTTATGGCTATTAAGTGCAGCCAACCTTTTGCGGCCAGGAAGGGGGTTACTGAAAAACAATTTTGTCCTGTATGATGTGGTAGACCTTGATGGTCAGCGCATGGAACAGGATCTTGGCATTCGCATTCCGTTCAATATAGTATGAGGCCTTGTCCAGCTCTTCCACCAGGGCTTCCTGCTGGGCGATATCGCTGATCTTTTTGTTCAGTTTCTCGCAAAAATCCTTTTCTGCCGCAGAAAGCTGTGTAGAGTCGCCCATGACCCGGAACCGGATGGCTTCCTGCAGGATATGGTTGAAATAACGGAGGAACTGCTTTTGTTTTTCCCGGCCCAGCCGGCTGATCTCTTCCACCCATTTGGTCTGGGCCACGGGACCGGTTCGTAAAATGGCATTCAGCCAGTCTTTCAACAAGCTTTGCCAGTCTTCATCGGCATGTTGCACTAATTGTAAAGCTTCCCGGTAATTGCCTTCACTTACACCGGCTACCTGCCGGGCAGTGGCCGGTTCCGTTTTATTCCGGCTGATGAGTGCTTCTTCTATATCCGATGTTTCCAGTGCCGGTATCTTTACCAGCTGGCAACGGCTGAGTATGGTTGGTAATATCAGTGATTCATTTTCCGCTACCAGTATAAAAAGGGTGTTGGCCGGTGGCTCTTCGATCAGTTTGAGTAATTTATTGCCTTCATTGCCCAGGTATTCCGGCAGCCACATGATGAGAATTTTGTATTCACTTTCAAAACTCTTCAGGTTCAGCTTGCGGATGATATCATTACACTCATGGGCGGTGATATTGCCCTGTTTGTTTTCGGCACCGATGAACTGTAACCAGTCATAGGCATTTCCATACGGGTAACTTTTAATGAACTCTCTCCATTCCGTGATATAATCGGTACTGATAGGAGGAGTGCCTGCTTTCTTCGTTACCACCGGGTAAGAAAAATGAATATCCGGGTGGATCAGTTGCTGTGCTTTCTGGCAGGAGGGGCAGATGCCGCAAGGCTCAGTGCTGGTGACTGGTTGCTGAATAGTAGCTGCCGGCTCGTCTCCGAACAAAGACGGCCCGATTGCATGTTGTGATTTACCATTCACTTTATCACAAACCAGGAACTGCGCAAACGCCAGTGCTAATGGCAAGGCACCACTTCCTTCTTTACCCAAAAAAAGCAAAGCATGGCTCAGCCGGTTATGCTGCACCATTTCAGCCAGTTGCTGTTTGATGGGTTGTTGTCCTATGATCTGGGAAAATTGCATTGGAAAGCGAAAGTAAACTTTCTGTCCATAAAAAAAGCGACCCCATAATTTGGATCGCTTATAAAAATAGTGCTTCTTTATTAATTCAACCACTTCAAAATCTCTTCACTCATTGGTGTTGTCCTCGGGCTGAAAGTAGCGATCAGTTCTCCTTTTTCATTGACCAGGAATTTACCAAAGTTCCAGGTTACCGGGTCGGCAAAACCTTTGGCAGCCGCTTGTTCTTTTAAATATTTATACAATGGGTGAGTATCATCTCCTTTCACCGAAATTTTTTCTGCCATCGGGAAAGTCACGCCATAGTTCTTGGTACAAAACTCTTTGATGCCACTATTATCGAGAGGCTCCTGTCCATTAAAATTGTTGGCCGGGAAACCGATGATCACCAGTTTGTCTTTGTATTGCTTATATAATGTTTCTAAGCCTTCGTATTGTGGTGTGAGGCCGCATTTGGAAGCTGTGTTCACCACCATGATCTTCTTACCCTTGTATTTGGAAAGATCAATATCCGTACCATCAAGGCCACCTACTTTAAAATCATAGATTGAGCCGCCGGTAAGCGTTACGGCTATGATGAGTGACAGGAATAATGTTTTCATTGTATATAAGTTTTCGTTTATAATGAAGAATAACAAAGTTAAGCTTGCCTGGTTGGCGAATCGGTTAAATTTTATAGCCGGTTGCCCTATTGTTTTTCAAAACAACCCAGGTCGGGCAGGCCAACGGGCCTTGTTTTTCCGTCGAGATCAATAACTATACCTGCATTAATACCTTTATTGATGGCGGGGGAGCCGGTTTTTAGCCGGAAATCATAATAATTCCGGGAAGTATTCACACTGTCAAAATCGGGAGGAATATTATTGACTATCTGGGTACTGGTCACATTGGCAGGAATAGTCTGAACCTTCCATAAATTATGGTCAAAATTAACATTGAAGGGGGTACTGCCGTTTTTCAAAACCACTACCTCATTCTCTACGGTTCCGTTCTCACCCCAGAAAATACAATTACGGAATACAGCATCGAGGTTAGCGTTGCCATTGTTTGAAAAATTCGTTACCGTCAGCACCGGGTCTTTATGCTGTATGAAATTATTGGAGTAAGTGGTAACCGTGCAATGGGTGAACTGGTAATTACCACCTCCCACGAGATAAACATTTTTACCACAATTACTGACCAGGCAATTGGTGGCCCTGATACTGGAATTGACAGCAATGATACCGGCATCAAAAGCATTATCAATGATGCACTCATTCATCACCAGCTTGGGATTGGCATTGGTAGACGGATTTTCAACACCGATGGATTGATAACCATTTTTGATGATGGCATAGTTCAGCACATTATTGATACTGCTGCCAAGAAAATAAATACCAGGCCAGCTGGCGGGATAGTCTTTATAAGGATCATCCAGGCGGTCGCCCTGGAAAATGACACGGTCTGCTGTATCTTTTAACCCGTTTACCTGTAAGGTGCCTTCAACAATGATTGGCGCATCGGCATGTATATAGATGCGGCAGCCTTTATTGATCGTGAGGGTTTGACTGGTGTCCACGTATAAATAGCCTAGTATCACATACGGCAAATCATTGTTCCATGTTTCATTGGTGAGCACCTGTTTATTGCGGAAGAAATGGGCATTCTGTCCCCAGGCTTCTAATTGCACCAGCCTGTTTGTTCCATTATAACTGACCTGGATACTGTCCCTTACGATGAAAGGAAGATTGGCGGCATTCGGATTAATATTTACCTGCGCAAAAACATAGAGGCTGTCATTGGCTTCAATCTCAAGATTGGTTACTTCAGGTCCTGCCGTTCCGTCTACATTTATTTTATAAGCCGAACTGTTACCACCCATCAGTTTGACAGAACTGATGCGCAACTTCTGGTCATTCTCGTTAACGATCTTGAAGGTTTTAGTTACAGAACCTGCTGTTGTAAACACGGTATCATATTTCAATGTGTCGATGGTAATAGTGACCCTTGCATCCGGGGAAGTGATAAAGGATTCTTTCCGGCAGGACAGAACGAGCAGGCAACAGGATAACAGGAACAGGCTAACAATTTTCATTGGAATCAAAAATAACCCAACAAATTGAGATTAACGAGCGGAGTAGCAAAGACAGGTTACACTAAGCTTTACATTTTCTGCTTGTAGCAATGTAGAGCCGCAAGATTCAAGGGTGGCACCAGTAGTGATCACATCGTCGACTAAAAGAATATGTTTACCTGCTATGGCGGCAGGATCGGTCAGTAAAAATTTTCCCTCCATGTTTTTCCATCTTTCGATCCGGCCTTTTTTGGTTTGTGTTTCGGTATGCTCGGGCCTTGAGATTACCTCGTTGAGGATAGGGACAGGAAATACAGTTTTGATGCCTTCACACAGTAGCATGGATTGATTGTAGCCCCGTTTCTTTTCTTTAACCGGGAATAAGGGCAAGGGAATCATGGCATCAACATGAAATCTTCCTGATCTTTTCAGCAGATCACCCATGAATTGTCCCAGTTGTATACCCAATTCTTTATTGCCTTTGTATTTTACCTGGTGCACCAGTTTTTGTACCAGTGATTCTTTAGTAAAATAATAACTGGCAGCAGCCTGTTCTAAAGGAAGGCGGCCATAGAATCTTTTCTCGATGGGATTACCCGGGTGTTTTTCAAAATCAGTTTGGGGAATAGCTTCCATGCATTGCAGGCAGAGCATGGAATTTTTGCTGAGTAAATCACTGCCGCATCCGTCACATACATGCGGAAAAAGTAAATGAAGAAAAGAATCTTTTATTTCACGAAGGCTGACCATAAATTGGATTATAAACCAGTTCGCTACCTTTTGCCTTAAAACAAATACTGGTACACTTCTTCCACACGGCCCATGGTTACCACTTCAATATTGAACTTCTGTTTGGCTAAGCCCTTCTGATTATATTTGGAAACAATGATCTTTTCAAACCCTAATTTTTCTGCCTCTGCTATGCGTTGCTCAATACGATTGACGGCTCTTATCTCGCCACTCAGCCCCACTTCCCCTGCAAAGCAGATATGTTGGGGTAAAGGCACATCTTCGTAAGAAGATAATAAGGAACAAAGAACAGCGAGATCAATAGAAGGGTCTTCTATTTTGATACCACCGGCGATGTTTAAGAAAACATCCTTCATGCCAAAATGAAAACCACCTCTTTTTTCCAGAACAGCTAATAATAATTGTAAACGACGAAGATCAAAACCAGAAACAGTCCGCTGTGGTGTGCCGTAAACAGATTGGGTGACCAGTGCCTGTACTTCGATCAGTAATGGCCTAATTCCTTCAATGGTGGCGGCAATGGCAATACCACTCAACTGGTCTTCTTTTTGTGTGATAAGAATTTCGCTGGGATTGGTAACAGCCCGCATACCGGTATCCGTCATTTCATAAATGCCCAGTTCAGCAGTGCTGCCGAAACGATTCTTTAGAGTACGCAATATCCGGTATGCATAATGACGGTCACCTTCAAACTGCAGTACGGTATCTACCATATGTTCCAGGATCTTTGGCCCGGCGATACTTCCATCCTTGGTAATATGACCGATCAGGAAAACAGGGGTATTTGTTTCCTTGGCAAAACGTTGAAATTCGGCCGTGCATTCCCGTATCTGTGATACACTGCCGGGTGAGGAGTCAATAAACGGAGTATGCAAAGTTTGAACTGAATCAACAATGACAAGTTGCGGTTTTAGTTTTTTTATTTCCTGGAAAATGATCTGTGTGGATGTTTCTGTCAGCAGGTAAAAATTTTCTCCGTATGCTGCTGATGTTGTTTGTTTCAAACGATCAGCCCGCATCTTGATCTGTTGTTCGCTTTCTTCACCGCTGATATAAAGAACGGTGATATCTTTTATCCATAACCCATTTTGCAGGAACAGGGTTGATTTACCGATTCCCGGTTCACCCGCCACTAAAACAATACTTCCGGGAACAATGCCACCGCCCAGTACTCGATTCAATTCTGTATCTGATGTGGCAATCCTTTTTTCTTCACTGCTTTTGATCTCCTGTAATGAAACGGTCCGGTTCGTTCTTTTTTCTTCGTTATAATCTTTCCAGCCATTATTGTTCTTGCTTGTTTCTTTTTGCACCAGTTCTTCAACAAATGTATTCCACTGTCCGCAAGATGGACATTGACCTACCCATTTCACACTTTCATAACCACATTTCTGACAAAAAAAGGCTGACTTGGTCTTACTCATGCGTTAAAGGTAACTGATCAAAAAAAATTGGATGAAAAAGCTGAAATATTTTGAAAGTAAGCCAGGTAAAAACAAAAATAAACAACGGGAAAAATTATAAAACGGAAGTCATTTTATAAAATGAAAAAGGGCCAATCTTGACGACTGGCCCTCTTACTTACTAACCCATTAAATTCTATTGCTAAGTTACAAATATGACCCACATTTCAAAATAAATTTTTGCTGCTGTTGATAACTTTAAGCTTTAAGACGGTTTAAAAACAAGGGGTGAATAATTTTTAAAATAGACTTTTAATATGCTTGTAATCATATAGTTATAAACAGAAGGCCCTGTTGTGAAGGCTGGGTTTATTACCCTTTTAAAGAGCTTCATTATTAAATTGTGTGACAAAACGGCTGGAAAAAGAGCGGTAATCCAAATGGCTGAAGATTTGTTATAAAAGCATAAGAAAATTTAAAAATTCATCAAAAAATGACACCCTCAATTATGATCGTTTCGCTGGTATTTTTAGGTATCAGCATGTTGGTTTCACTGGCGTTGAAAAGTAAGTTTAAGAAGTACAGCCAGGTCCCGTTATCCAGTGGTTTAAGTGGTCGTGAAATTGCCGTAAAGATGCTCCGGGAAAGTGGTATTTATGACGTAAAAGTGACCTCTGTGGAGGGGTTTCTCAGCGACCACTACAACCCTGTTAATAGGACCGTAAACCTTAGTCCTGAGGTATATACCGGTACCAGTGTTTCAGCCGCAGCCGTGGCGGCTCACGAGTGCGGCCATGCTGTTCAGCACGCCACTGCTTACAGTTGGTTGATGATGCGGAGTAAACTGGTCCCGGTTGTCCAGGTCAGCTCTTCGCTGGTCAACTGGGTATTATTGATTGGTGTGGTAATGGCCAGCTCAGGAAACACCACTCTTTTGTTGATTGGCATCATTATTTTCGCCCTGACGGTTCTCTTTTCGCTGGTCACTTTGCCGGTAGAATTTGATGCCAGTCGCCGGGCATTGGCCTGGTTAAACACAACCAATGTGACCAATTCCCAGGAGTACCCCAAAGCAAAGGATGCCCTGAAATGGGCAGCCACCACCTATGTGGTAGCAGCTTTGGCCGCTGTGGTTACATTGATACAATATGTCATGTTATACCTTGGCGCAAGGGATAGGGAATAGTTAATATAATGATTAATATTTATTTAAAAGCCGTGCAGCAGATTGCACGGCTTTTTTATCTTAACATATTATTAATATTTTAGCAACGCACTAAAATTTACATGCACATGAGAAAAACAGCAGGCCTGATGCTGGCGGTATTTCTATTATCCGTTCAGCTGGTATGGGCTCAAAACAAAACAGTAATCGGAAAAATTACTGACGGTAAGGACGGGTCACCAATTCCCGGGGCTTCAGTAACAGTAAAAGGTTCGAGAAGTGGTACCACAACCGGACCGGACGGAACCTTCTCTCTTTCAATTCCTGAAACAAGCAAAACCCTCATCATTTCAGCGCTGGGCTTTGAATCCCAGGAAGTGACTATATCCGGGTCTGCGATAGAGGTTTCACTAAAAGCCGGAGCCACCCAAAGCCTCGATGAGGTAGTGGTAGTGGGGTATGGAGGAAAAATCAAAAAGGATCTGACGGGTAATATTGCCCGGATTAAAGGCGCAGAGGTTGCAAATACTCCCGTAACAAATTTTACCCAGGCCATCCAGGGAAGAGCTGCTGGTGTTTTTGTGGAGGCCAATAATGGTAAAGTCGGAGAAGGGGTAAAAGTAAGGATTCGGGGTGGTGGTTCAATAAATGGAGGTAATGATCCCTTATATGTTGTTGATGGAATTCCCATTAATACAGATGGACTTTCCGGAAATGCTTTAGCAGATATTAATTTCAATGATATTGAAACATTCGACATTTTGAAAGATGCATCTGCAGCGTCTATTTATGGCTCCCGTGCCGCTGGTGGGGTTGTTATTATCACCACCAAAAAGGGTCGTGCAGGCAGAACGAACCTGGGTGTAAATTTTCAATACGGCACTAATAAACCGACAGGATACAGAAAATTCCTGGATGCCCGTCAATACGTAGACCTTTTAAGAGAGGCGGCTATCAACAGTGATATAATTGAAGGCGTTGACCCGCTGGACCCTGCTCAGTATCCGGGCTCATGGTTACAATTTGCTGAGAACAGGCTCACCCGTTATTCAGGTTATTCAAATTGGCGCAACCTGGAAACCAATACTGACTGGCAAAAACAGGCCTTTAATGATAATGCAACCACCAAAATGGTAGATATCACCGCATCAGGTGGTAATGATAAGACCCGCTTTTATATCAGTGGCGGCTTCAATGATGTGGATGGGATTTTGATCCTGAATAATTTTCAACGTATCTCATCGAGATTTAACTTAGAACATGATGCAAGCAATAAGGTAAAGATCGGCCTCAATCTTGGTGTGTCCCGTACGGTTGGTAACAGGAATAACCTGGATAATGCCTTCCAGACTCCCATGCAGTTAGTGGCATTAGCACCCATCACTCCTGTTCGTGATTTGAATGGTGTATTATATAATACACCCACTACTACCTATTACAATGGTTTGATTGAAACTGAAAATTCAACCTACAAATCAACCACGTTCAGAAATATAGGAAATCTGTTTCTCGCCTATAAATTCACCAAAGACCTTGCATTCAGAACAGAGTTTGGTGCAGATATTCAATCACAAAACGATGTGCTTTTCAGGGGCTTCAGAACCCTGACCGGTCTTTCAACAAATGGCTATGGCCAATCTGACTGGTTCCGGAATTTTACCTATAATACCAACAACTATTTTACCTACACCAAAACACTTGCAGAGAAACATGATATTGATGCGACGCTTGGTATGTCTTACCAAAAGTTCACCCAGGATTTCTCAAGTGTTTTCGGAGAAGATTTCCCGGTTGAAGATTTGCAAACATTGGCAAGCGCAGGTCGTATAACCGGAGGGACCACGACAAAGACAGAGTCGGCGATCGTATCTTATTTTGGAAGAGCCAACTATAAGTTCAATAATAAATATTTATTCTCTGCCAGTGTTCGTGCAGACGGGTCTTCAAAATTTGGTAAGAATAACCGTTATGGAATATTCCCCGCTGTTTCTGCAGGATGGATATTAAGTGAAGAAAGTTTTCTTTCTTCATCCAAGTTGGTCAGCTTCCTGAAGATCAGGGGTAGTTATGGTGTAAATGGAAATGATCAAATTCCCAACTTTGCGCATTTGGGATTATTTGGTGCAGGTAAATTTAATAATCAATCAGGCCTTATACCCAATCAATTGCCAAATCCAGACCTGACTTGGGAAAAGAATAAACAGTTTGATATTGGGTTAGATTTCGGTTTGTGGGGTAACCGCATCAGTGGTGAAATTGATTATTATGTAAGAAATACAGAAGACCTTCTTTATAGTGTTCCGGTACCAAGTACATCCGGTTTTACCACCCAACTGGTCAATATCGGTTCCATGCAGAATAAGGGGATTGAATTTGTATTGAATTCAACCAATATTAAAAGCAGGGGCTTTACCTGGACATCGAGCTTTAATTTAGCAAAGAATGCCAATAAGATCACCAAGCTGGATGGGGATCAAACTATAATTCCAGGAAATGATGGCCGTTTTCTGAATTCGCTTTTAGTGGGGCAGCCGATAGGCGTTTTCTATGGACCAAAGTTTGCCGGAGCTGATCCTGCCAATGGAGATGCGCTGTATTATCTTGCTGATGGAAAAACCACGACGAACGACTATAATGATGCAGCACCATTTATAGTGGGAAATCCCAACCCTGACTGGATTGGTGGTTTAACGAATACATTTAACTATAAAGGCATTGAGCTATCCGTATTGTTCCAGGGTGTGTTTGGTAACCAGATACAAAACGGGGCTGGTGGTTTCATGTCTGCAAGTTTCGATTGGTTCGATAACCAGACAGCTGATCAGTTAGACAGGTGGCAGAACCCGGGTGATATTACCCAGGTGCCCCAACTGAGGCTGGGTTATGGAAACGGTATCAATGCATCCAGCCGTTATGTGGAAGATGGTGGATATGTTCGTTTGAAAAACGTAACTCTTGCTTATAATATCCCTTCATCAATACTTACTAAATTAAAAATCCGTTCTGCCAGGATTTATGCTACAGGGATTAACCTGGCCACATTCACTGATTATACCGGTTGGGATCCTGAAGTTAATACCGACTACCGTGCAGGTAACCGTAACCAGGGAAGCGACTTCTACGCTGCTCCCCAGATCAAGTCATTAACCTTCGGTATTAACCTTGGATTTTAATCTTAAAAAAGAATAAACATGAAACGTACTATATTTATTTTATCGGTCTTATCTCTTTCTGTCGCTTCCTGCGACAAAAAGATAGAGTTGTTTCCCTACCAGAGTGTAGCCGAGGAAATTGCTCTTACCTCTGATGCCAATGTTAAAAAAGTACTTAGTGGTGCTTATGATGGAATTTCTGATGGGGACTTGTACGGGGGAAATATCCTTCTGTTTTCTGAACTACTGGCAGCTAATGACGAAATACGATGGGAAGGAACCTTTAACCAGCCCGATGAGATCTGGCAAAAAGCAATGATCACCACCAATAGCTTTGTGAGAGATACCTGGCTTGATGCATACGATGCTATTAATAGGGCCAACAATGTACTCAGTGCTATTAATATTGTAGCGACTGCTGATCAGAACAGGGTAAAGGGGGAAGCTTTGTATATAAGGGCCTGTATGTATTTTGAATTGGTGAAGCTGTATGCTAAACCTTATAGTGCAGGTAATATAACCTCCAACCTGGGTGTTCCATTAATCTTAACTCCTACAAGGGGAATTGACGGATCTTCAAAAGTTCCAAGAAGTACAGTAGAGCAGACATACACTCAAATCCTGGCTGATTTTAATGAAGCTGAGAGCTTGCTTCCTTCTGTAAACCCCGGTTCAAATGCAACCACAAGAATGGTATTTGCAACCAAAGCGGCAGCAGCAGCTATGCTATCAAGGGTATATTTACAAATGGAAAACTATCCGGGTGCCAGGGATGCGGCTAACAGGGCTATTACGGAGGCAACTACCAACGGAAGAAGCCTGTCTGCTACTTATTCAGGAGCGTTTAATAATACCGTGAATTCAGCAGAATACCTTTTTGCCATGCAGGTAAGTGCCCAGGATGGGGATAATAACATGCATTTGTATTGGTCTATCCCCACCTATGGAGGAAGAGATGGCGATGTTTCTATACAACCAAGCCACCTTGCTTTATATGATCCACTTGATACAAGATTAGCTTTGTTTTACTCAGGGGCTGGTGATATGCGCAGTGGTAAATGGCAACAGCAATACAGGGTTTTGCCAATTATACGCCTGGCAGAAATGTACCTTACCCGTGCAGAAGCAAACTTCAGGGCAGGTACTGCTGTTGGTGCTACACCGGTAGCGGATTACAATCGTACACACCAAAGAGCAGGCCTGACTGCGGCAGTTGCTGTAACACTGGCTGATATTCTTTTAGAAAGAAAGCTGGAACTGGCGCATGAAGGGCATGCTATTGCTGATGTAAAAAGATTAAAACTCAGTGTAGACGGATTTGCATACAATGCTGACAAATTAGTATTCCCTATTCCCCAGCGTGAAGTAGATGCAGCTGGCCTGGTCCAGAATCCCGGTTATTAAGCATTATAGACAGAGTTTAAAACTGGATATAAAAAAATCCCTCGTTTAAAACGAGGGATTTTTTTATAATTTGATCTCTTCACCATGCTGATCAAAGAATTTGTATTCCGTCAGGTGGCAATTGGTATCCTGTACCAGTTTTGTTTTCTGGCCAAATTTCTTGTTCCATTTTGCCATTTTAGTGGACCATGGCCAGCCTTTGGTGAGATAGGCATACATAATAGGATGCACCAGCAGTGTCAGGCTTGCATTCTTATGCGTAATAAGATAACTGAGATTTTTTTCAATCTCATCTTCCAGCAATAGCGTTGAAGATATCTTACCGGTTCCATTACAGCTCGGGCAAAGCTCCTGCGTATTGATATTCATTTCTGGTTTCATCCGCTGCCGGGTGATCTGCATCAGCCCGAACTTGGAAATTGGAAGCACCGCATGCTTGGCCCTGTCGGGTGCCATAAACTCTTCCATCTTCTCCATCAGTTTCCTTTTGTTCTCGGGAAACTTCATGTCAATAAAATCAATCACAATGATACCACCGAGGTCACGGAGGCGTAATTGTCTTGCCACTTCTTCTGCTGCTTCGAGGTTTGTTTCCAGGGCATTTTGTTCCTGGTTATTACTAACGCTTTTATAGCCGCTGTTAATATCAATTACATGGAGGGCTTCGGTATGCTCAATGATGAGGTAGGCACCACTGTTGAGGTTAACCGTTTTGCCAAAAGAGGACTTTACCTGCTTGGTAATACCAAAGGAATCAAAAATGGGAGAACCGTTCTGGTAAAATGAAACGATATCTGCTTTCTCCGGGGCAATACGCTGGATATAATTTTTTGTATCCGTGAAGATATTCTTGTCATTCACCACGATCTTGTTGAAGTCTTCATTCAGCAGGTCACGCAAAATACTGGTGGCTTTTGTTTGCTCACTCAGGATCTTGGCTGGCGCCACGGCGCCTTTCAGGTTGGTTTGAATGCTCTTCCACATCTCCACAAGGGCAGAAAGATCTTCATGCAGTTCGGCTGTATTCTTTCCTTCGGCAGCAGTACGGACGATCACCCCAAAATTTTTCGGTTTAATAGCCTCTACTATTTTCTGGAGCCTTTTTCTTTCCTCTGAAGAATGAATTTTACGGGATACCGCAACGATATCATTAAAAGGGGTAACCACAACAAACCTTCCGGGTAGTGATAACTCACAACTTAGCCGGGGTCCTTTTGCTGCAATGGGTTCTTTTAATATCTGCACCAGTATATTCGGCTTACCACCCAGCACTTCATTGATCTTACCGGTCTTGATGATCTCCGGCTCAATTGTGAATTTGCCAAAATCCAGCCCGCCCTGCTCACTCTTATCATTCATACACATGGTCGTGAACTTCAGCAGTGATTTGGCATAAGGGCTCAGGTCGGTGTAGTGAAGAAAGGCATCCTTCTCAAATCCAACATCCACGAATGCGGCATTTAATCCCGGTATCAGTTTTTTTACTTTACCAAGATAAAGGTCGCCTACGGCAAAACGGGCATCGCTTTTCTCGCTATGCAGTTCTACCAGCTTCTTATCTTCCAGCAGGGCAATTTCAACACCCTGGGGAGCGACATTAATAATAAGTTCTTTGTTCATTACAGCTTACATAAATGAAAACACCTTCGATGCTGTAAACACCGGATTGCCAGGAACCGTACCGACTGCGGAAATAACCTGTGGGAGAATGTCTGAAGCAGATTGGTGGGCTGCAAACCTGTACGGCAAACAAACCGGCGGACTGAGAGCTTGTTAATCAGTTAACTGGTTTACCAGTTGATCAGGAGTTTCTGTAAATATTAAAATACCCGATTAACCAATAAACCAATTAACGAATAAACTACTTGTTTCTCTTCTTATGACGGTTCTTTCTCAGTCTTTTTTTACGCTTATGCGTCGCAATTTTATGACGCTTCCTTTTTTTACCACAAGGCATACTCAAATAATTTTTAATTCTTGTTTATAATAAGTTCTTATCCTGAGCCCGGTCGAAGGGCTTCTATTTCTTAAGCTCCTGAATTCTTTTCTCGATCTCTTTCCTGGCATCAGCACGGGTGATATATTTTAAACTCTCCCCGTACCAGCTGATAGCTTTCTCTTTCTTCCCGGTTCTTTCACACACATCAGCCAGCATTAAAACGGTCTCCACATTATCTGGCTGCAGGCGATGTACAGTTTCCAAACGGCTGATGGCTTTGTCATATTGCCCGGAATACAAAGAGCCTTTCGCTAACGTCATCTGGGCATATATATTGGTACTGTCCTTATCAGTTACTTCTTTGATTTTTGAAATACCCACCATCGGAGCGTCAGAGATATTTCCAAAGAGATAACAGGCACCCAGACCAATTTTGGCTGAATCGTTATCAGGATTGATCTTCAAAGACCTTTCAAACAAATCTTTGGCCTGCAATGCTTTCCACTTTACCAATTCGGGATCACGATCCATTTGCAGGTTATCCAAAAATAAGTGGGCAGCAAAGGTGAGGGTTTTTTCCGAATTTTCCAATCTGGCAGCTTCGGCTTCATACCAGGCATAAGGCTCAAAAATCCGGGCTGAATCACCCCAAAAATGAGATAATTGGTGAAATACCTTTAATTGCTGGTCTTTTATATCGCCTCTTGAGATAGAATTTTCCAACGTATTGAGCCGTACCACTTGCCCGGCATTCAGTTGTTTCTTGGCCATTAACAGGATGGTATCAATAGTAATGCTGCTTTTGGCTGGGCCGTGATCATGCCCGTCATCTTCACTATGCGCCTGGTTTTCAGTTGCAGCTACCGGCTTTTTAGGGGGAATGGTAGGCCCGAACCTATAAATAGCAGCTACAATTACAACAGCTACGGCAACAGTGATCCATTGAGGTTTCTTCACAATAAAAATTTCAGAGGGCAAAGTTACCTCAAACCCCTGAACAAGCTTCAGTAATTAAGGGAGAATGTTTGAAAGGCGTATAATATCTTATTCTGCATCATCACCAGGTCCGGGGTCTGGTTTAGGTTCTTTTAACTTCTTGACCTCGGCAACAAATTCTTTAGCTGGCTTGAACGCAGGTATATAATGCTCAGGGATATGTACTGCAATATTCTTTTTAATATTACGTCCGATCTTAGCTGCTCTTTTCTTGGTAATAAAGCTGCCAAATCCACGAATATAAATATTCTCACCCGCGGCGAGGGTGTCTTTTACTTCCTTAAACATGGTTTCAAGGGTCACCAGGACATCAACCTTGGGTATCCCTGTTTTTTCTGAAATCTGGTTAACGAGATCGGCTTTTCTCATTGTTGCAGGTTTTTAATGGTTTTCGAATGCCAATTTATGATAAAATAATATGATTGTCAACAGGATAGGCAGTTTTTTTTAAAACAAAAGCCACAGGAATTTGAAAAATGAAGGATATTTAAAGCTTAAATAGCCAGGACTATTGAAAACAACCGACAAAATTGATCTAAAAAGAAGGTTTCCCAGCCTGCTAATGAAATGGAACCGGGACCACAATAACCGGGAAATGCCCTGGAAAGGTGAAAAAGACCCCTATAAGATATGGTTGAGCGAGATCATACTACAGCAAACCAGGGTGGAGCAGGGATGGGGCTATTATAATAAGTTCATCAGCACCTTTCCGGATGTTCTGCAACTTGCAAAAGCAAAGGATGAAAAAATCTTTAAGCTGTGGGAAGGGTTGGGTTATTATAGCCGTTGCCGGAACCTGATAGCCTCGGCCCGCTTGATTGCTACTGAAAGAAAAGGGAAGTTCCCGGATAACTATGAAGAAATAAAAGTCTTGAAAGGTGTGGGCCCCTATACAGCTGCTGCAATCAGCTCTTTTGCTTTTAATCTTCCTTATGCCGTTGTAGATGGCAATGTGTTCAGGGTGCTTGCCCGTGTATTCGGGATTGATAAACCAACGGATAGTACAGACGGGAAAAAATATTTCACGCAACTCGCAGAAGAGCTGCTTGATAAAAAACAACCAGGCCTCTATAACCAGGCTATTATGGATTTTGGAGCAGTGGTTTGTAAGCCCGTTTCTCCTTTATGCGGAAGCTGTTGTTTCCAAAAAAAATGTACTGCTTTCCGGGAAAACAAGGTGAATGAGTTGCCGGTAAAAGAGAAAAAAATAAAGATCCGGAAACGCTGGTTCTATTACCTGGTGTTTGACTATAAGAACCAGGCGGCAATCCGGCAGCGGACAGAAAAAGATATCTGGCAGGATCTGTATGAATTTCCCCTGGTTGAATCTTCCATAGAACTGGATAAAAAAGCCCTGTTGCAGCAAATTGAAAAAAGAAAATTATTCGATATAAAAGATGCTGAATTAATTTCCATTTCTCCTTTATTTAAACAACAGCTCTCTCATCAACTCATAGCCGGGCAGTTCATCAGATTCAAAGTAAAAAGAAAATCTTCCGGGGCTGATTCCTGGCAATGGATAACAAAGGATAAGATGGGAAAATATGCATTCCCCCGGTTCATTAACCAGTATCTTAAGGAAAAGACCGGCCGGCAAAGTTTATTCTGATGTTAAATCAGCCAGCCCTTCTAATTTTTTGTTGGTTGCCCCTGAAAAAGAAATTAACTTTAAAGAGCATTGTCAGCCGCAGATGATTTTTTAACCTAAAGGAATAAATCTATGAGAGGCGTAAACCGAGTAATGCTTATTGGCAACCTGGGGAAAGATCCTGATGTTCAGTTCCTGGAAGGGAATATTGCCGTTGCTAAATTTCCACTGGCCACTACCGAAACTTTTAAGGACCGTTCCGGCAAACTGGTCTCCCAAACAGAATGGCACACGGTCGTGTTATGGCGGGGCCTGGCCGAACTGGCGCAGAAATACCTTCACAAAAGCAGTCTTGTCTATATTGAAGGCCGGTTGAGAACCCGTAGTTGGGAAGATAAAGATGGCAACCGCAAATTTGCCACAGAAGTAGTAGGAGACAATCTCATCATGCTCGATAAAAGAGCCGATGGAGTCGGGGGTGCCGGCCATGGAGATTCGGGTATAGAGGGAATGGGCGGATCGGATATGCCTATGGGAGATCCTTCCGAAAGTCTGCCATTCTGAAATAGAAAACTATAAAAGCATATTTTTGCGCAAGCAATCAGCAGGCAGGCCACCAGACCTGCCTTTATGATTCATTCTCTAACCAAAATACCCGGCATTGGACAGTCATACGGACATCCATTTATTGAACGACTTGTTTTCTTTTACACTTTTAGCGGCTAACCCGCAGGGTAATATCATTCTTATCATTTTACTGTTGGCGCTGGTCACTCTTGCTTTTGTGATCTCGGGCTCTGAAGTCGCCTTGTTCTCACTGGGCAGCAAGGATATCAATATGCTGAAGACAAAACAGCATACTGCGGCCAAAAAAATCACAGAGCTGCTGGAAGAACCGAAAGAAGTATATGCATCGCTACTGATAGCCGGGACTTTTATCAATATCTGCATCATTGTTCTGTCCAATTACCTGGCTGACCAATTTATCAATTTTGGTAAAATCCCCCAATGGCTGGAAATTCTCAGTAAAGCATTGGTGATCGCATTTATACTGGTATTTTTTGGGAGGCTGATGCCCAAAGTTGCAGCTACCCAGAATAACCTACGGTTTGCTTATGGTACTTCTTTTATTGTTGAAACCCTGCACCTGATGCTTCGCCGGATCAGCCGCTGGATCGTCTCACTGGCAGATGGTATCGGCAGAAGATTAGGTGCTAACCGGTCAGAAGCTATCAGTATCCAGGAATTAGATGAGGCTATTGATATCAAAACAGATGAGGAGGCCTCACCAGCCGAAAAAAATATCATGAAAGGGATTGTGAAGTTTGGGAATATATCTGTGAAACAGATCATGCGGAGCCGGCTGGATGTAAGTGGCATTGATTATAACAGTGGATTTAAGGAGCTGATCAAAAAAGTGGAAGAGCTTCATTATTCAAGATTGCCGGTGTATAAGGAAAGCCTGGATGAAATAGCCGGTATTATTAATACCAAAGACCTGCTACCTTTCTTAAACGAAGCCGAAAACTTCGACTGGCATCCTTTAATGCGCCAGCCTTTTTTTGTTCCGGAAGCAAAACTGATTGAAGACCTGTTGAAGGATTTTCAGCATAAACATATTCATTTTGCAGTGGTGGTAGATGAGTTTGGAGGCACCAGTGGTATTGTCACAATGGAAGATGTGCTGGAAGAAGTGATCGGTGAAATCAAGGATGAATTTGACGAAGAAGAAAGCGGCAACCGGAAACTGGATGATCAAAATTACCTGTTTGAAGGAAAAACAATGATCAATGATATGTGCAAGCTGATGAAACTACCCATGGACACATTTGACCAGGTCAGGGGTGAAAGCGAATCAGTCGGGGGATTGGTATTAGAGTTAACGGGTGAGTTTCCTGCAGCCAATACTATGGTCAGTGCCGGCGATTTTGATTTTACAGTATTGGAAACAGATAACAACCGCATCCGTCTCGTAAAAGTGACCATTAATCCTAAAGAAAAATGACAGGGATGTTTATAATGAAAAGAAAGTTTTTAATTATTGCGGCGTTCATTCTTGCTTGTTCCCTGTTGGTGATATCCTGCAACAGCAATTATACCTATAAGAAAAAAGGCTATTTCAAAATTGATTTCCCGGAAAAGAAGTACCAGTTATTCGATAAACCAGGTTATCCCTATTCTTTTGAATACCCCGTCTATGCCATAGTGATGAAAGATTCCAGTTTTTTTGGAGATGCTACCGAAAACCCCTGGTGGATCAATATTGATGTGCCGCAGTTTGGCGGCAGGATCTATATCAGTTATAAAGAAGTGGCCAAAAGTAACTTTGATTCCCTCGTTAATGATGCTTTTAAAATGGCCTATCGGAAGCATACAGATATTTCGACAGGGATTAACGACAGCCTCGTACAAACAGCCAATGGGGTGGAGGGGATTTATTTTTCATTAGCTGGCAACACAGCTACTGCCAACCAATTTTTTTTGACCGACTCCACTACTCACTTCCTGAGAGGAGCCCTGTATTTCGATGCCGCACCCAATGAGGATTCGTTGGGCATAGTGAATGATTTTCTTAAAAAAGACCTTCTGCATTTGGTGAATACGCTGAAGTGGAAATAACAAAAAGTGTCTTTTAATTCAAACAGGATTTCAGTATAGCGATTTTCTTTGTTAATTTGAGACATAACCTGAACTAATGAGCCGTCGTACTAAAGCCAGCCTGCTTATTGCTATTTTATTTTTTTCGTGCAGTATAACACTCTGCTCACAGGAAGCGGCTGCGGTTGATTCCCTTAAAAAAGCATATGAAAAAGCGACTACAGCAGCGGAGAAAGTAACACTGATGGATGAGCTCAGCCGGGTGATGATGAATGTAAACCCGAAAGAAGCCGACGAATTAGGTAATAAGCTGATCGCTATTGCAGAAGAATCAAGGGACCGTAAACTGATGTTCAAGGCTTATTTATCCAATGGCACCCGCTGTTCCTATTTTGCTAATCAAAAAGCCTATTCTCAAAAAGCAATCGATTTTTATAACAAGGCGCTGGACCTGGCCCGCCAGAACAGGATGGAAGAAGAAGTAGGAGCGGCACAAATGCATTTTTCGGCACTGTACCGGTTAATACCTGATAACGATAAGTCATTATCCTATGCCACCCAGGCGTTCTCCCTGGTTTCCACACTCCGCAATGACAGTCTTAAAGCAGAAGCACATAATATCTATGGACAAGCCTACCAGGCCAAAAATGAGAATATACTGGCATTGAGAAATTTTTTAAGTGCTTTGCGGATAGCTGAAGAAATTAAGAACCCTTCCCTGATCCGGAATTGTTATCAATACCTATCGGGTTTCTATACAGCGATTGAAGATTACGATAAGGCTATTGACTACATGACATTGGCCTATAAAAAACTGGAGGAGACCAAAGAAAAAAATGTCGCCTACCAGAAAGTGATCTTCACTAATTACCTGGGTAATTTATTTGCTTATAAAAAGAATTATGATATCGCCATCAGTTATTTTGAAAAATCGATCCGTATGGCTGATTCGTTGAAATTTTCTACCTTGAAGATACCCGGGTATGTAAGCCTTCTAAACCAGTACCTCCGAATTGACGAGCCCCAAAAGGCATTAGATTACCTGAATTCCCCTTCGGGCGACAACCTGAAAAAATACCTGAGTAATTTTGGTATGGCCCCTGTAATTGACCAGGCTTATGGAGTAACGTATACAGGGTTGGGTCGTTTTGATTCTGCAAAAATGTACCTGGAGAAAGCAAAACCCATGTTTGAGAACAGCAGTAATGAAACGAACAAGGTCAACTTTTATGCACAACTTGCATCTTTCTATCGTAAATCCGGGGATAAAAAAAATGCAATTGATTATTATCTCAGGGTGAAAGAGATCAGTGAAAAGAATGGGTTATTGGAAAATATCAAGAGATCGGCCCAATACCTTGATACATTATACCGGCAGTCCGGTGATTTTGTAACAGCTGGTATTTATAACGGGCTTTATTACCAGTATAAAGACAGCATAGAGACATTAAAGCGGGAAAAGGAACTGACCCAGGTGGAGGCAGCTGACGAACAACAACGCCAGGAGAAAGCAGCCCTTGAGAAAGAAGAGAAAAAGAGGCAACGTAACAATATTCAATATCTCGCCATTACCATTGGAATTGTGGCTTTATTCATCGGGCTGGTGGTATTAGGTATGTTCAAAGTATCTGCCACTACCATCAAAATGATCGGTTTTTTTGCTTTCCTGATGTTCTTCGAGTTTATTTTTCTGATCTTCAAAAAGAACATTTATTCCTTTACCAATGGAGAACCCTGGAAAGACCTGCTCTTTATGATCGGGCTGGCTGCACTATTATTGCCACTCCATCACTGGCTGGAACATAAAGTGATACATTATCTCACTTCGCATAACCGGCTTACATCAGCAGGACACCATATAAAAAGAAGACTTTTCAGGCGTACAAAAGAAGGAGAAGAATAGTACAGGACTTACCTTTGCAGGAAAATAATGAGGTTTGATAGTCATTGATAAGATATTGATCAGCGAAGACGTTATTGACAAGAAATTTGTCTGTGACCTTAGTAAATGTAAAGGGGGCTGCTGCGAGGATGGGGCAGCCGGTGCTCCTTTGAGTAAAGAAGAGTTGCAATTGGTGACAGACTTGTATGAAAAAGTGAAACCCTACCTGGCCAAAGATGCGATTGCCGAGATTGAGAAGAAAGGGAAATATGTGTATGACACGGAATTTGAATGGGTAACTCCGACATTGGACAGTGATCATGAAATATGTGTGTATGGTATCCGCGGTGAGAATGGGATCATCAAATGTGCGTTTGAACAGGCTTATAACGATGGTGTGATTCCCTGGAAAAAACCAATCAGTTGCCATCTTTATCCCATTATTGCCAAAAAAGGGAAGCATGGGGATTACGAAAGAGTGAATTATGAACCAAGAGAAACCATGTGCAGCCCGGCTTGTGCATTGGGCGAAAAGCTGAAAGTTCCGGTGTATCAATTTCTGAAAGAGCCGATCATCCGGATGTGGGGAGAAGATTTTTATAATGCACTGGATACAATAGCAAAAGGGGAGTGGGAAGAAATTGATTTTAAAGAATAAGTTGTCATAAATTATTTAACCCAGTTGTAGTGAAAGAAACAGCCGCTGATTTTATTGCAAAGAGTACAATCAAAGCTGCCGATAAAGAACACCGGCGCAAGATCAATTTTAATATTGGCAGATACAATGCGGTGGTGCCGCAGGGGAAAGAACAATTCACCGATGTGCATTTGGCCCGGGAGAGAGCTAAAAATATAAAATGGCGGGCTATTGAAACATTGGATAAACAACTTGAAGATTTTGAACTGGCTATCAGCAAACGGGGAGCTAAAGTGATATGGGCGGAAGATGCACAACAGGCACTGGACGCCATTCAGAAAATATGTGAAGCAAAGAATTGCAAAACCCTGGTGAAGAGTAAAAGTATGGTGACAGAAGAAATTCACCTGAATGATTTTTTGGAGAAGATAGGTGTTGAAAGTGTGGAGACCGATCTTGGTGAGTATATTCAACAATTGGATGGTGAGCCTCCCTATCATATTGTTACGCCGGCCATGCATAAAAGCAAGGAGGATGTGGCGAAACTCTTTGCAGAGAAATTAGGAACCGATCCCAAAGCAACACCGCAGCAGTTAACGCTGACGGCCAGGAAGATTTTACGGAATAAATATGTACAGGCTGAGATCGGGGTAACCGGCGCTAATTTTATCATTTCTGATATCGGGGCTATTGCTGTTACAGAGAATGAAGGAAATGCCAGGTTGAGTTGTGCGTTTCCTAAAACACATATTGTAATTGCAGGGATTGAGAAAGTGATCCCTTCCCTGCATGACCTGGCTTTGTTCTGGCCGTTACTTTCTACGTTTGGAACCGGACAAAAAGTAACAGTATATAATACGATCGTTACCGGTCCAAGGCAAGACAACGAAACAGATGGCCCGGAGGAAATGTATGTCATACTGCTGGATAACGGACGTACAAATATCCTGGCCAATGAAAAACAACGGGAAAGTTTATACTGCATCCGGTGCGGTGCCTGCCTGAATGCCTGCCCGGTTTATAAAAATATTGGTGGTCATGCCTATGGTGCTACCTACAGTGGCCCGATCGGCTCGGTGATCACGCCACACCTTAAAGGAATGGAAGAATGGAAACACCTCAGTCATGCTTCTTCTCTTTGCGGTAATTGCACAGAAGTGTGTGCGGTGAAAATCAATCTCCACGAATTACTTTTAGAAAACCGCCATGAAGCAGCACAGGAAGGATATGCAGCTTTTGCTGAAAAAATGATCTGGAAAGGCTGGAAGATGGCGATGCTGCGCAGGAGCTGGATGAATATGGCTAACGGGAATATGAAAACAAAACTGATCAATAAAATAGCCAGCTCCTGGACCTCGCACCGGGGCAAACTGGAATTCCCGCAAAAATCATTCAATCAGCAATGGAAAGAAAAATCCGGCAACAAGTGATCTAGTTGCAACCGATGATGAATAACCAGGTCAGCTATTATAATCGTTTTGGTAAGCAGTTTGGACAAAGTATACTGGATTGCCCGGAACCTGCAGTATGGACAACTGATTACGCAGAAAAAGGCAGGGTGTACAGGGAAATGGTGATTCGTGTAGCGCAGCAACAAACATTAATCACAGACTGGTTTACAAAGGAAGAACCTATCCTGGATATCGGTTGTGGATTTGGCCGCCAGGCATTTTTACTGGCACAACTGGGTTTCAGCGTTACAGGAACTGATACCAGTGATGTATTTATTGACATTGCAGGGAAATTATTTGATAAATACGGCTATAAAGGGCAGTTTTATTGTATTGATCTTTTGAAAGGAGAAAAGCCGGCCGGATCTTTTCAACAACTTTTATTACTGGATGTACTTGAACATATCAAACCCTTTCAGCGGAGGAGATTTATAGAACAGATTTTTCAACTGGCGGGACCGGGTGCAATACTCATCATCTCTTTACCCCATGTGAAGAAACGACTCAGTTCACAGGTAAATAACAGGGTCAGGAAGGAGATAACTCAACATATTGCTTATTTTACCGGTAAGGAAGAACATCCTTATCCCATCCCGCTGAAAAGAAACATCCTGGAATATATACAGGGTTTATTCAGAATTGAAGCAGAATTGATCTCCCCGGAAACAGATTATTATATTCTAAGAAAAGTATAGGCGTGCTGGTTTACACTTCGCATATTAACAACAGGATCCGGTATATCATGGATTTTACCGGTATCGAAGTTACCGGTCAGCCGTTTGCCATAACAGACGCTATTGACGTCTTTAAAAATTTTAATGGTCCAAAGATCAATTACAGTAACGAACCTGTTGCTACAGGTGAATACCAGATAAAGCCACACTCCCTGTTAACCGGGAAAGGAATTCTAACGCAGTCAATTACTGTTTTTGAGGTGAATGGAACAAAAGCATTTTTTAAGACTGAAGGAGATTTTCCATTTGATATTTTCGCCGCCATATTTTACCTGCTCAGCCGCTATGAAGAATATTTGCCACACCGGAAAGATACATACGGCCGCTATGCACATGAAAATTCATTGGCATTCCGAGAAAACTTCCTGGCTGTTCCATTGGTGAATAAATGGCTGTTGACTTTTAAAGAATCACTGCAAAGTGTGTTTCCTTCTTTCAGAACCCGGGAACATTTTTTTTCTTTTTTGCCAACATATGATATTGATGAAGCGTACTCCTATAAATATAAAGGCTGGTTCCGAACAGCCGGTGCGGTAGCCAAAGCCATGCTCCATGGAAGCTGGGATAAAGTTGCTGAGCGAAGAAAAGTAGTGAAAGGCGATTTGCAGGATCCTTATGATTCGTATGCGTGGATGGATACTTTGCATAAACAGTACCAATTGCACCCACGATATTTTTTCCTGGTAGCTCAGCGGGTGGCTAAATATGACAGAAATATTTTGCCTGATAAAGCTGCGTTTAAGTCAATGGTAAGGCAACATGCCGGTAAATATGCTATTGGTATTCATCCTTCCTGGCAAAGTGGTGATGATCCTTCACTGATCAAAAAGGAAATTACTCTGTTGGAAAATTTGACGGGAACTAAAATCAGTTCATCCCGGCAACATTTTATAAGGCTAACATTGCCGCAAACATTTCGATACCTGGTCGAAGCTGGTATCAAAGAAGATTTTTCGATGGGCTATGGAAGTATTAATGGATTCCGGGCATCAGTGGCCTCTCCGTTTTACTGGTATGATCTTGAAAGGGAAGAAAAGACTGGATTACTTCTTTACCCTTTCTGTTATATGGATGCCAATTCATTTTTTGAACAAAAGTATTCGGCACAGGAAGCATTGGAAGAAATGCGCAGGTATTATTTAGCTGTGAAAGAAGTAGATGGATTATTGATTACCCTCTGGCACAATACTTTCCTGGGAACAGATAGCTTGTTCAAGGGTTGGAGAGAAATCTACGAACAATTTATCAGGGAAGTAACAGCTTAAATTCCCTCAGCCTCTGGTTGCTCCGGGGCAGGAATAGCTTTGAATGCTTTATTCACAAGATAAACTCCCAATAAGGTGACCAGGCCACCAACAACTATAAATATCGTCAGGTCTTCCCGGAACAATAAGGCTCCCAGCAAAACAGCCACCATCGGGTTGATGTAGGCATAGATGGATGTTTGTTCAGTGGGAAGATGTTGCAAGGCATATAAATAAGCTATGAAAGCAAGCAGCGATCCAAAAACGACAAGATAGGCAATTGCTGCCCATGATTGCCAGGGAATGGCCGTTAATGCCACGGCTCTGCCGGTTGCGGAGGAAAAAGAATACAATACAATTGCACTGATGATCATCTGCAGACCAAGACTGAAATAGGGATTAAAATTCAGGGCTTGTTTTTTAGTGTACAAAGTGGCAAATGCCCAGGTCCAGGTGGCAATGACAGATAATAAAATACCCCAGCGAAATTCAGGATCTAAAAAATCATGCAGGTGGTCATAAAAGATGATACAAACGCCACCAAAACCCAGCAATAAACCCAGGATTGCCTTCACAGGAATTTTTTCTTTGGAAATAAATAAACCAATGACAACGATCCATAATGGAAAGATGGCCCCGATGATGGCACCCAGCCCTGCAGAAATCTTGTATTGTAAGGCAAGGGTACTGAGCCCGTTACTGAGCATAAAGTTTAAAAAACTTAAAACCAGTATCGGTATCCATTCTTTTCCCTTTGGAAGTGCGGCCCCTTTTATGAGGAAGAAGCTGACATAGCATAATCCACCGATAAACTGCCGGATCGCTGCCATTTGCAGGCCGTCAGGAATGTGTTTCACTCCTTCCTTGGAAGCGATCCAGGTAGTACCCCAGAAGAAACAAACCAGTGCCAGTGCAAAAATGGCTTTACTCCTGGTTCCTTTTTTCCGGATGGTCAAAGGATTAAAGACTGATAATTTCTTTAAAGAATCAGCAGAGGATTGGACAATGGTTTTATGAAAATCAAAGATGTTCATTAATGTTTAAAATGACGCATACCGGTTATGATCATCGCCAGGTTATGATCTTTACAATATTCAATGGAATCATTATCTCTTATAGAACCACCGGGCTGGATAAAGCAGGTAATGCCTGCCTCATGCCCCAGTTTCACACAATCATCAAACGGGAAGAAGGCATCACTCGCCATTACAGCACCATGCAGGTCAAATTTGAATTGCTTGGCCTTGTCAATGGCCTGGGTAAGTGAATCAATACGGCTTGTTTGCCCGCAGCCTTTTCCAATCAGTTGTTTATTCTTTACTAAAGCAATGGCATTTGATTTTAAATGTTTACAGACCAGGTTGGCAAATAGCAGGTCTTGTTTCTCTGTTTCTGTCACCGTTCTTTTGACCGTGCCGGTCCATTCGCTGAAATTGCCTTCATCAATGCCTTGTGCTAACACTCCGTTCAGTACAGACTTGTACTGAACCTTTCCCGATGGCTGTGCTATTAATTGTAACAGGATCCTGTTTTTCTTGGATTTCAATACTGCCAGTGCCTCATCATCATAGGCGGGTGCAATCAACACTTCAAAGAATATTTCGTTGATCGCCTCTGCTGTGTTTTTATCAATGGTGCCGTTACAAACCAATACACCACCAAATGCGCTGGTAGGATCACCGGCCAATGCTGCATCCCAGCTTTCCTTTACAGAAACTCTTTGTGCTATCCCGCAAACATTGGTATGTTTTATAATAGCAAAAGTAGTATCGCTGAACTCTTTGATCAGCTGCAATGCAGCGTCAACATCCACCAGGTTATTATAGGAAAGTTCTTTTCCATTCAACTGGTTGAAAAGTTCATCCAGATTGCCATAGAATACACCTGACTGGTGCGGGTTCTCACCATACCGCATTGTTTTTTGTGGTTTATTGAAAGGGGTTTCTATTGTGGTCTTGTGAAAATAGTTAGAGATAGCGGTATCATATGCAGTGCATACATCAAATGCTTTGATAGCATAAGCTCTTCTTTGTTCAAGTGAGGTTGCTCCCTGCTGGGCAGCAAGCAGGTTTGAAAACTCTTCATAATCCGCTTTTCGTGCAACTACAACAACATCATTAAAATTCTTGGCGGCACCACGGATCATGGAAGGACCGCCGATGTCTATTTTTTCAATGATTGCTTTTTCATCCGTAGTGGAAGCTACAGTTTCTTCAAACGGGTAAAGGTCAACGATCACCAGGTCAATCTCGGGAATATTATACTGTTTCATTTCCTGCACATGTGTCTGGTCATCTCTTTTACCAAGAATGCCGCCAAAAACGGAGGGATGTAATGTTTTTACCCTGCCTCCCAGTATTGAAGGGTAGCTGGTCAGGTTTTCAACCGGTATAACTTTTGCGCCAAGACTTTCTATGAAAGTTTGTGTGCCGCCGGTGGAATAAATCGTGACACCGAGCTCAGACAGTTGTTTGATAATGGTTTCCAGCCCGTCTTTGTAAAAAACAGAAATAAGAGCCGATTGAATCTTTTTATTCATAAAAATTTAAGTTGAAGGCAGGCGGATCGCCAGGGAGCCATACCATCATTACAATTTCGGCAGGCAGGCCGCAAAGGTAAGTTAACGGAGGTTCATCACAAAAGCCCCTTTGGTTGCTACATCATGACAGGGAATGCCCAGTGAGTCACAGTCTTTTTTCCAAAGATTTGCCTTCCAGGAAGAATTGGAACCATCAATAACGATCTGCCGGACAACGAAGCTATTGAGCAATCCGCCTATATAGAGTTTGGGGTTTTTGGAGATAACCAGCAGATCAATGGGTTGTTTTTCTTCAACCGGTTCATAGGTAGTACTATTGTCAAGGAGCAGGATTTTTTTTGAGTGATATTGAAATAACGGTTCTTTTTTAATTAATGCAGGGATATTTCCTGCCGGATTGATCCTGTGTAAAATCCGGGATGGTTTAAGATGAAAGTTTCTCGCAAAATCATCAGCCAGTAATGAGCTGTCTCCGTAAAAGAGATAATCCCGGCCGCTGATAAAATCAATAGCTTGCTTCTGGGGCACATTATAAACAATGATCTTTTGCTGCTGCCCGGCAGTAATGAATGACAGGGATCGTGAGGCTAAAAAGAAAAGTGTTGAGAGCAATCCCCATTTCAATGCCTTGCCTGATTGCTCCATTAACCAATAACTGATGGCTGCCACTGCTGCAATCAGTAAAAGGGCCTGTAGGATACTGATCTGTAAACCATCCCAGAGGGAGAAACGAATGGCTTCAACTCTTTCAATATAGGAATTCATGGCCCATATCAACCAGCTAAGGATCTTTCCGGCGAAAAGCGCTACCGCCGGAATAAATGCGATCATACATAGAATGATTTCCCCGATCAGGATTAAACTGGATAAAGGCACAGCCACAAAATTTGTCAAGAGAAAATAATTCGGGAATTGATGAAAATGATAGATACTGATGGGGATGGTAAGGATTTGCGCAGCCAGGGTTACTGCATTGAGTTTCCATAAAAAATCAATGGCTTTATTCCGGAAATAAAACCAGTTATAGATGGGCCGCATAAAAATAATGATGCTCAGTACAGCCGCATAAGATAACTGGAAGCCTACATCCCATAGCCAATAGGGATTAATGCAAAGTAAAATAAAAGCAGAAAGGGAGAGGGTATTGAAAATGGACGTACGTTTTGTGTAGCCTTCTCCTAAAACAATACAGGTAAACATTAATGCGGAACGAAGAACAGAGGGTTGAGCTCCAGCCAGAAAACTGAATAGCCAAAGTCCGGTAATAATTAATATCGGCCGAAGCCACCTGGTTTTTTTTCTTTTCTGAAGTGGTTTTAACAGTTGAACCAATAGCCAATAAATCAAACCGAGATGCAGGCCTGAAATGGCAATTACATGCACCACGCCGGTATTGGTATAGGATTGGACCAGTGCCTGGTCGAGGTCGTCTTTATAGCCGATCAACAAGGCCTCAGCTAATCCAAGTTCTTTTTTGCCTTTAATATTCGTGCGGAGGATATTGATGACCCAATCCCGGGCCCGGAAAATAAAAGCAGGTAGCCATTTTTCTTTTTTTGAATCCAGTATTTCGAATTCATCTTCTTGCAGGTAAACTTGGTGCGTAATACCCTGGAAGAGGGAATATCTTTTATAGTCAAAACCACCGGGGTTGCCCGAGTTTTTTATTTCCTGCAACGGTTTTTTGAAAATGAGCTGGGAGCCATAGTTTAATTGCCGGACGGCACTGTCTTTCTTAAAATAGATAATGATCTTACCTTTTACAATCCTGGGGGAATCATTATGCAACAGGTGGATGGCAGTCGCATTGGCTTTTAGGGATTTTGTTTTTTCAACTAATGGTTCATCCAGTCGTACCAGGATCGCATCCCCTGGACTATATTGTTTACCTAACCATTGGTCATGATGCCGGATATCTTCCTGCCAGGCCAGCAAAGCACCCAACGCCAGGAAAACTGAAAACACAGCCAGGCCGTTAAGGATACCGAGTTGATAACGCCTGAAAAACGAGAGAAAGAAAAAACTGCTGCTCAAAAGAGTGCCCGTAATAAAGATCATCCACCAGCTGGCAGGACTAACCTGCCAATGCCATTGCAGTAGTATGCCTGCCATGAGGGCAATCAAAAGCCGGACGAAAGGAGCCTTTTTCCAGAAATAGACAGTGACGACTGGCATATCTAAAAGATACGCAGCTCCGGGTGTTCAAAAAATACTACTTAGCGGGTATAGCAGCCAGCATCTTATTCAGGTAGGCGATCTGGCCAAGGTGGTAAATATTATGCTGGACAAGACCGTTCAGCAGGAAGCGGAAATTATAATTCCGGTAATCCACTTTTTCTTCCAGAAAGGTATCTTTTTTTTTCTTAAGCTCTTTAATGATCGAAGCATGCAAAAACATAAACTCTTTGATCCCTTTTTTCCAGCTATGCAATTTGGGATCAATGTTTCTCCAGTCCAGCTCTTCTGCTGCCCTGAGATCGTAACTGGCATCTTTTTGAATCCGTTTCAATGTAAAATCAGCCCAGGTGTTCATATGCCAGAGGAGGTCAACAGGGGAATGTTCTGTTCCATTGGGTCTTATGAATACTTTGCTGCTATCGGTTTCACCCAGTATTTCATACACAGAGCGGCCAAACCAGGGCTGGCCATTTAGAACAGTTTCAAAGCTGTGAATCACAGACAGGATTTCTTTATTCATATTTACGGGTTGATACGACAAGCTAAAATTAAAAGACAGATTAAATAACTGTTTCCGTATTTACCGTGGTTTATCCGTTATTTAACGGTTCAGGCTTATTATTTTTCCCGGTAAAAAATTTATTATTCTCACGGTATTTATTAATTATTTACACGGTATTTTTATATCATTCTCCCCCTTAAATATCTGTCAATCTATCTCTTATAAATAAGTTTAATTCGTAATTGATTGATAGTGTAGTGCTTATACGACGTTTCTCTATTCCCCTCTCAATAGCTTTAGCCGGTCATTTTATACTTAAAACAACTAAATAACTAAAGCTATGGTAAAGGCTCAAAGAAAATCTGTAAAAGCCGGTAAATTGGTAAACACAGAACATGTAAACCGGGTGATCAGGAATTACAAACAGGAACGCTGGGTGCATAACTCCAAACGCCTGGGCAAGGAAGATTCACTGAGTGTGTGGTACAGCGTGGAGGAGTTGGAAGAGTTCCTGGCGAAAGTAAAAGATCACGGCGGGGATGGTATCAAACTCTATTTTGGGGCGTATGATACAGAACATGCACCGCAGCCTTTGTATGAGGGAAGACAGACAGTGGTGTTGGTGGCGACCCGGGAAAAGAGAACTGAACATGGGTTTGTTGATAAAGATGTTTATATCAACGAAGGGGAGGATACAACAATCTTAGCATATAATGCCGGAAAAATCTGTCCTCCTTTCTGTACAACTGATGATGGATTTGGTATTGGTATTACTATTGTTGATAAAGGAGAGGAGGGAATCGTCGTTGCCTAATCATATGAATAATTACACACAAAGTAAAGCCTCCTGACCAGGAGGTTTTATTTTTCTATTAAGTTTAGATTGTATTATTTAGAGGAATGAAGTTTGTTCCACTGTATGCATATATTATTATTTTTAGCTTTCTTATAAGTCTTTTTTTTTGTTTGAAGCCACAGAAAAAATTCGGGTATTTGAAATTATTCCCTCCTTTTTTATTCTTAACTCTTGTAGCAGAAATCTATGGCCCCTATTTATCTGCTCATAACAGAAGTAATGTTGCTTTATATAATTTCTTTACTGTTTTTGAGTTTTGTTTTTATATGATTCTTATTGGCTTAATAGTTAGCAATAGCCAGGTTAAAAAAATTATACAACTAAGTAGTGGTGTTTATGGATTAGGGGCTATAATGAATATTCTTTTTTTTCAAGGAATGAAGGGCTTTCACACCATCACATATTCTCTTGGATGTCTGATAATAGTTTCTTTTTGTGTTTATTATTTTTTTGAATTATTCAGATTACCCCAATCAATCAAACTAAGCAGAAACCCAGCTTTTTGGATTTGCTCGGGGCTGTTATTTTTTTATTGCTGTGGGTTTCCTCTTTATGCATTTATGAATTTTTGGATTAACTATAAATGGGTAATTAAAAGTTTTGACAGTATTGTCACTATTTTGAACATATTTTTATACTTTCTATTTACCATAGCCTTCATATGCAGCAGAACCCCGAAATATACTTTGTCGTCATCATAGGCATAATACTGGGTCTGCTGCTGGTAGGGTTTATTGTTACTATCCTTTTTTTGTACCAGCGCAGGCAGCAACGCCAGGAACAGGAGATGGTGATGATGAAAGATAAATATGAAAAGGAAGCACTCCGTTCACAACTGGAGATACAGGAAAATACCTTTAAAACCATCGGGCAGGAACTGCATGATAATATCGGCCAAATGCTATCTGTTGTTAAACTCTCACTTTCCGTTTTGCCTTTAGAGAAGGACCAGAAAGCCTATGAGCTGGTAAAAAACTCTCAGGAAGTCCTGAACAAGGCAATTATTGATCTTTCTAATCTCACTAAAAGTTTACATACAGAGAGAATCGTTGATATCGGTCTGCCGGAATCAATACGGTTTGAATTATACGCCGTCCGGAAAGCGGGGCTCATCGAAGTGCATTTTAACCAGGAAGGAGAAGAAGAACCGTTTAACGAACAAAAGTCAATTTTCCTGTTCCGGATGTTCCAGGAGATACTTAATAATATACTGAAGCATGCAAAGGCTTCGGAAATAGCCGTACATATCCGCTATCTTCCGGGTTCCTTTGAGCTGGAGATAAATGATAACGGGATCGGGTTTGATCTTTCTGAAAAACAACAATCCCCTTCTTCCGTCAGTGGCGTGGGTTTGCGAAGCCTTTTTAACAGGGCCCGGATCATCAATGCAGACATTTCTATCGACAGTAAACCCGGAACTGGCACTAATGTGCTGATAAAACTATCTTTGCCGCAAGAATCATGATTTATGGCAAAGACAACCAGGAAGGTCAGCGTCGCTATTGCAGACGATCACAGCCTGCTGCGTAAGGCTCTGGCTAATCTTGTTAATACCTTCGATTTTTATTCAGTGGTTATCGAAGCCGATAACGGAAAAGACCTGCGTACGAAAATACTCAAAGAAGGTATCCCTGATATTGTTATGCTGGATGTGAATATGCCGGAGATGGATGGTTTTGAGACAACGAAATGGCTATACCGGAATTACCCACAGGTTAAAATACTGGCCTTGTCTATGTTAAATGATGAGAAGACAATCATCAAAATGTTCCGGCTGGGGGCAAAGGGATACCTGCTGAAAAATACTGATCCGGAAGAATTAAAACAGGCATTAGACTCCCTGATGGACAAAAATGTATATGTTTCCGAATACATTTCCGGCAAATTGATAAGTGGCCTTCATCATGATGCCGACCAGCCCGTGCAGGAATTGGTACTGAACGAAAGAGAAAGAGAATTCCTGCGTTGGGTCTGCACCGAATTATCCTATCGTGAAATAGCAGAAAAAATGTCGATCAGCCCCAGAACAGCGGATGATTACAGGCAGGTATTGTTTAATAAACTAAAAGTACACAGCAGGGTGGGGCTGGTAATGTATGCTATCCGGAATGGAATTGTTACAGTATAGATTACCGAAAATATAATCGAAAAACCCGGCAGCTGCCGGGTTTTTTGTTGAAACGTTATTTACTCAGGTACATACTCCTGTCTTTATATAATTGCCTGAAATAAGGATCCCGGAGGTCTTTTACAAAGCGGATCGCTTCCCCGGTTGATTTCATTTCCGGCCCCAGTTCTTTATTAACACCGGGGAATTTATTGAAGCTGAATACAGGCTCCTTGATCGCATAACCATTCAGTTTCTTCTCAAAGCTGAAATCTTTTAGCTTATTCACTCCCATCATCACTTTGGTGGCTATATTCAGGTAAGGTATCTGGTAAGCTTTGGCAATAAAAGGGGTGGTCCTAGATGCTCTTGGGTTGGCTTCAATCACATGCACTTTACCACCCTTAATGGCAAACTGTATATTGATCAGCCCTTTGATATTCAGTTTTCTGGCGATTTTCTCTGCATATTCCTCCATGGTCTGTACCACTAACGGCGTTAGGTTGAAGGCGGGTAATACAGCATTGCTGTCACCACTATGGATGCCGGCCGGTTCGATATGCTCCATAACCCCCATTACATGAAAATCTTCTCCGTCGAAGATTCCATCGATCTCTGCTTCCTGGCAACGATCCAGGAAATGATCGATCAGGATCTTATTACCGGGAATATGTTTTAAAAGACTGACCACAGCTTTTTCCACTTCATCATCATTGATAACGATCCGCATCCGTTGTCCACCCAACACATACGATGGACGAACCAGTACCGGATAACCGACTTTATTTGCTACCATAATGGCCTCATCCACATCATAAGCAGTGCCATAATCAGGATAAGGAATATCCAGTTCTTTCAGCAGGTCACTGAAACGTCCGCGGTCTTCCGCAATATCCATACTATCATAAGAAGTACCAATGATCTTTATTCCTTTCTCGTGTAATTTCTCTGCCAGTTTCAACGCCGTCTGACCACCCAATTGAACGATAACACCTTCTGGTTTTTCATGTTCAATGATCTCCCAGAGGTGTTCCCAGTAAACAGGTTCGAAATATAATTTATCAGCTACGTCAAAATCGGTCGAAACAGTTTCCGGGTTACAATTCACCATGATGGCTTCATAACCCGCTTCTTTGATGGCGAGCAGGCCATGTACACAACAATAATCAAATTCAATTCCCTGCCCGATGCGGTTAGGGCCTGAACCGAGTACAACGATCTTCTTTTTACCGGAAAGCTTTGACTCGTTGTAATTACCTTCTTCAAAGGTGGAATAAAAATAAGGCGTCTTTGCTTCAAACTCGGCAGAGCAGGTGTCTACCATTTTATAAACCCTTGTAATACCGGCCGCTTTTCTTTTATTATAAACATCCTCTTCATTGCCATGTTCTGTGATGCGGCTGATCTGTTCATCACTGAAGCCATTTACTTTGGCTTCCCGGAGCAGTTCTAATGGCAAGGTATCAAGATCGTATTTGGCAATTTCTTTTTCTATCGTGCATATCTTCTGGATCTCATGAATGAACCAGCGGTCAATGCCGTTAGTTGCTTTTGAAATGGTACTGGCTGAAATACCCGCCATCAGCGCATCTTTGATACGGAATATCCTGTCCCATTTGGGTGTTTTGATATACTCCAGTAATTCGTCAGCATGCATCAGGCTTTTGCCGTAATAACCCAATCCGACAGCATTATTTTCTAAACTCTGACAGGCTTTTTGTACGGCTTCTGTAAAACTTCTGCCGATGGCCATTACCTCACCCACACTTTTCATCTGTAACCCTAAGGTGTCGTTGGCTCCTTTGAATTTATCAAAATTCCACCTTGGTATCTTCACGATCACATAATCGAGTGCCGGCTCAAAATAAGCAGACGTGGTTTTAGTGATCTGGTTTTCCAGTTCATCCAATGTATAACCTATTGCCAGCTTGGCTGCAATTTTTGCAATAGGATACCCTGTGGCTTTACTGGCCAGTGCTGATGAACGGCTTACCCTTGGATTGATCTCGATGGCAATGATCTCTTCCGTATCCGGACTCATGGCAAACTGTACGTTACAACCACCGGCAAAATTGCCCAGGTCACGCATCATCATGATTGCAGTGTTGCGCATCAGTTGCATACCGGTATCACTCAAAGTCATCGCCGGAGCCACCGTGATGGAATCGCCGGTATGAACTCCCATCGGGTCAAAATTTTCTACCGTACAAATTATACAAACATTATCAGCAGAGTCTCTCAATAATTCTAATTCAAATTCTTTCCAGCCAAGTACTGCTTTCTCCACCAGTACTTCGTGAATGGGGGATGCCTGTAATCCACGATTCAATGCTTCATCCAGTTCAGATTTATCATGCACAAAACCACCGCCTGTTCCGCCAAGGGTGAAAGATGGGCGGATCACGAGCGGAAAACCAATTTCCTGGGCAAATTCTTTTCCTTCCAGGAAGGAGTTGGCAGTTTTGGCCGTTGCTACCGGCACACCCAACTGGATCATCCACTGGCGGAATTTTTCCCTGTCTTCTGCTTTATCAATGGCTTTAATGTCTACCCCGATCAGGCGCACTCCATATTTTTCCCAGATACCGAGGTCTTCGGCTTCTTTGGCCAGGTTCAAGGCTGTCTGTCCTCCCATGGTCGGCAGCACGGCATCAATCTGGTTTTCTTCTAATATTTCTTCAATACTCTCCACTGTCAGGGGCAGCAGATAAACCCTGTCAGCCATCATCGGATCGGTCATAATGGTGGCCGGGTTGCTGTTAATAAGATACACTTTGATACCTTCTTCCCGAAGGCTGCGGGCAGCCTGGGTTCCGGAATAATCAAATTCACAGGCTTGTCCAATAATAATAGGCCCTGAACCGATGATCAGGACCGACTGAATAGAATTGTCTTTGGGCATTTTTTATGAGGAATTATAGTACGTTCGGGATGGAAAAACAAATTGCGCAAAAGTAAGGGAATGGAGGGGATTGAGAGGGCAATCGATTATTTTTTTTCCATCCACTTACTCAGAACGGCTTTAACGGCTTTGGCCTCGGTATTTTCCGGTATGACAAAGCATACAGGTCGTCATAAATATTCTTCCCTTGCCCGGTGAGGCTTATGACTGTTTGTTTCAGCTCTTCCGGGCTGGCAAATCCTCTTCTGCCGGGTGTAAAACTCTCGGTAATAGTTTTCATCGTCAATGTGTCCCTCTGCAGGGAGAAGTTAGCGAGGTAAAACACTTTTTGCGTTTTGATTTCCGGTGGCTTTTTACCCCTTGTGGTTACAAGAACAACCGATCCTTCCACATTCATGAAGCGTTGCCCATTCACATAAGATATATAACCGGTGAAATAAGAAGTGTCGGGTAATATGATATCGCCTTTGGCAGCTTTGCCATAACGGGTGATGGCGTAAGTGGAATCGGAATTTTGTGTAATATCAAGGGCCTCGATACCAAAAAAATCACTGCCGTCTTTCACTATGCCATACCAATAGCCCAGTAATGTGCTGTCAACAGGCTCAACTGGTCTTGCCTCCAGCGGAACTGCTGACTCATAAGGGCAGGCATACAGTAAAATGCTGATGGGTATCAGCCAAAGCAGTTTTTTCAAAGCAGTTGGTGGTTAAAGGGAAAAAGATACGAAGATCGGCGCCAACTCGGTCAAATGGGTTGGTTAATTGTAAAAATAGTAATGAGTATAGCTTAATCGTTGATCCGGATATTAATAATGTAAGTACCCGCCTCCCTGAATTCTATCTCTACATCTTCTGTTCCCATTTTGACTCTCATCCGGATGGGAAAACGAACATCTTCAATAATTGATTCCGTTTTTTTTGCATGGTTATCGTTAACATATAACCGGCCATAAGCACCTGTCATGGCTTCTATTTCATCTACTTTAATTTTGGGCAGCTCATCACTGCTGACAGAACTGGCACCGCCGGATGTATTGGTGATGAAAAAAGTGATCTTATTATAAGGGTCGGTTTTGTATTCCACTTCCACATCTGTCACCATCTTGCTTTTATTGATAATGCGGTAAGGATGTTCGTATTTACCAACATACACATCCTTTTTCCAGTAACCTTCCACGATGCTGTCACCCGCATTCGTTCTTTTATAAAGGAATGTGCCTTTACCGTCTTTGAGTCCTTTGGAAAAACTGCCCCTGAACTCATTTCCGTTCTTCCAGATATAAGTCCCATTGCCATCCGGCAGACCTGCTTTAAAATCTCCTTCATAGCTATCTGTTCCGGTGGCCTTGCCCTTACCGCTGGCTTTTCCTTTTTTACATTCCCCGGTATAAGTTCCTTTGAGTTCCGCTTTCTCAACAGCGCAATCCTGGGCTGATATAGTTGCCGAAACCAAAAGAGAAGCAATAGCAGGGAGGATGGCTTTAATTATTTTCATTAAACAAGGATTAAATTATTTTCAAAATTACCTGTTATAAGAATAAAATAGAGCAGTATGTTGTTAATTTGTAACACATGATAAAAGATAGCCGCCACGTTAGAAAAATATGGTTTTTATTTACGGTGCTGTTGCCCGCTATTCTTCAATCACAACCTTTTACAAATACGGTTCAAAAAGGATATTTCAGGAACCCACTCGGTATCCCGATGGAGATCGTCGCCAATATGGGTGAATTAAGAACGAATCACTGGCATATGGGGCTGGATATCAGAACCAATCAAAAAGAAAATCAACCCGTTTATGCGGCTGCGGAAGGATATATTACGCATATTGGTATCAGGCCGCAAAGTTTTGGCCGCTATATCATCATCAATCATCCCAATGGACTTTCCACATTATATGCTCACCTCAATGATTTTTCCCCCGTACTCGAAGCCTATGTAACCAGGCAGCAATATCAACAGGAGACCTGGGCTATCGAGTTAGATTTCGATCCGCAACAATTCCCCGTAAGCAAGGGGCAATTCATTGCTTACAGTGGCAATACCGGTGGTTCACAGGGCCCGCACTTGCATTTTGAAATATTTGATACCAAAACAACCAAACGGCTTAACCCGTTGCTCTTTGGTTTCCCCTTGCAGGATAATGTGCCACCTGATCTTATTAAACTGGCTTTGTACGACCGCAGCATCAGCGTGTATGAACAAACGCCCAGGTTATTTACCGTAAAAAAAACGGACAGCGGGTATATCATTCCAAAAATGCCGGTATTGAAAACCGGGTTACAAAAACTCAGTTTTGGAATACAGGCCTATGATCGGATCAGCGGCTCGAAGAATGCCGATGGTATTTATTCAGCTGAGTTATTTGTTGATGAAAATTCCCAGGTGCGATTTATCATTGACAGCATAGATTATGGAGCCACTACTTATATGAATGCACAGATCGATTACAAGCATCGCTCAAATGGCGGAGCTTTCCTGCAGCATCTGACAAGATTACCCGGTGACCGGGGAGGTATATACCATCCTGTAGCCGGAGATGGTGTGATTGAATTGACGGATACATTGCCACATCTGATCAGAATTGAAATTAAGGATGCGTATAATAATAGTTCACAACTTTCTTTCCTGATCCGGTATGACGAGATTCTTGCCAGTAAAAAAAAGGAGGCGGTAACCGGCCGGCAGTATCTTCCCAACCAGGTGAATATATTGGAGAAACCTGATTTTGAGGTGTACCTGCCTGAAGGATGTTTATATGATACTTTGCAACCTCTTTATTACAGGTCAAATACAAGTTCATTCTATGCTGTGTCCGGCCTCCACCAGTTAAACGATGCTTCCATACCCCTGCATGATGATATTAAGATCCGTATCAAGCCGGATAAAATAATACCTGCAGAACGAAGGGATAAAATAATCATTCAACGAAATGGCCGTGGTGTCTCCAACCGGAAAGCAGAATGGCAGGGGGAATGGCTGGCCGCTTCATTTGGTGATCTTGGCACCTTCCAGGCTTTTGCAGATGTGCTTCCTCCCACCATCAATGAATTAGGGAAAGGAGATACGATCGATCTGAGCCCGGCCACAAGAATAGTATTTACCCCGGCTGATAATTTTGGAGTAAAAAGTTTCCGGGCAGAACTGGACAGCCAGTGGATCCGTTTTACCAATGATAAAAGCCGTAACTGGATCTATGTATTTGATGAACGATGCCCTTATGGAATCCACCATTTGAAAGTGACGGTTGAAGATATGGTGGGTAATATAACAACGAAGAGCTGGTGGTTTAAAAAGTATCCCTATACGCCGCCTAAGAAAAAGATACCCGCCAAAAAGAAGAAAATCACAACAGCGAAGAAAAAAACAGCGGCAAAGAAAAAATAGCAAGCTGAATTAATAGTATTTTATGGTTACGTTAAAAGAAGGTGATAAGGCCCCGGCTTTCTCCGGCATGGATCAGAATGGGAAGAAGATTTCTTTGTCTGCTTACAAGGGAAAGAAAGTGGTGCTCTATTTTTATCCGGAAGATGATACCCCCACCTGCACGATACAAGCCTGTAACCTGCGGGATAATTATGGGTTACTCAGGCAACATGGTTTTGAAGTGATCGGCGTGAGCCCGGATGATTCCAAAAAGCATAAAAAATTCGAAGCCAAATTTGATCTGCCCTTTACTTTAATAGCAGACACCAGTCATTCCATTTTAGAAAAATATGGTGTGTGGGACCAGAAACAAATGTTTGGTCATAAGTATATGGGTGTGCTGAGAACCACTTTTGTCATTGATGAAAAAGGAGTGATCCGTAAGATATTCCTGCGGCCTAAAAACAAGGCACATGCAGAAGAAATCATAGCAGCCTCTAAGTAATTCCCCCTTACTCCCCACTTTCAGGGAGTGATCTCCCAATTCCGGCGATTGTTCGGGCAATACACTAGGCCCATCTTTGTCCTGTTATTACAACAAGAAGTTCAATCAACAACCTTAACCTTTAAACTTATCCAGGATGAAAAAAATTAAACAAGTAGCAGCCATGCTGGCTTTATCGTCAGTAATCATCGTTAGCTGCGATAAAGACGAAGATGATGATTACAACAACCAGCCCGCTGTTCAATCAACAATTGTAGCAGGTGCCGGCGACAGCACTGCGGTGGCCGGAAAAATGGCAGAGTTCCGTTTGATAATCGGAGATCCGCTGAACACGACTCCCAATCAAACATCAGGACGAAGAGAGGTGAACTGGGATGGGGTGCCAGCCGGTTTTACCAATAATACCGGTTTCCCACTTGATTTTTTTGGTAAATCAGATGCGGCAGAACCCAATGGAAGGAAAAGAGGATTGATATATGCCAATGACGGAACACTCATAAGGGTTGATAGTACAGACTTCTCAGAGATCGATCCTTCCTATGCCGGGCAGTTTGAACCTTTTAGCCGCAAACGACTGGTGATTGCAGCCGGAACAAGTGTTTCTGAGATTTTATTTAAAGTTCCGGGTACGACCACTGATGCTTCGGTAAAAGGCTTTGGTATCGTCTTCGTGGATGTGGATGATGCCAATTCAACATTCATCGAATTCTTCAATGGCACAAAGAGTCTAGGAAAATTTAAAGCTCCCGCTGCGGCAGGTTCGGGTAAATTCTCTTTCCTTGGTGTTCATTTCCCTGCTGAAAAGATCACAAGGCTGAAGATCACCAGTGGTAATGCTGCATTAGCCGCAGGCGTAAAAGATATAACAGATGGCGGTACAAAGGACCTGGTGGTCTATGATGATTTTCTATACAGCGAACCCGTGGCCGTACAATAATTATGTCATAACAGTGGACGGTTTATATACCAAAAGCCCCGCGGTACTCTTACCCGGGGCTTTTCTTATCCCCGTATTCGGTGATAGAAAAAACGAGTAACAGGAAAGAAATTTGCGGTTATCAATTAAATTTTATACCATGAAAAAAATATTTCTTCTTTTTATGTCCGCTTCTATAATTGCAGGATGTGAGAAAAAGGACGGGCAAGATAATCCGGAAGCAATTGTCATTTCTGCATCAGGAGATATATCCCCAAAAGTCAATGAGTTCAGAAATCTTTTAGGGGATGTGCTGAATACAACGCCGGGACAAATTTCAGGTCGCAGGGAGATCAATTGGGATGCCGTGCCCGACCAGTATAGCAGCGAAAGAATTCCTGCTGATTTTTTTAATCCTACCGCACCAGGCTCACCTGCTTCATTGCAAAGGGGTTTTCAGTATTCTGGAGATGTGGATAGCAGGATCAGTGCTAATCTGTTTGCTGACCAGGAAGCCAGTAATGCCACTGAGTTCACATCATTCAGTGGTGGCAAAACATTTTCTGCGGTCAGCAGTAATTTATGGAATGTTGATTTTGAAGTACCCGGCCAGGCTAAAGCAGCCAGCGTAAATGGATTTGGTGCAGTCTTCTCCGATGTGGATATTGCAACGTCCGCAACGATTGAATATTTTTCCGGCAATCGCAGCCTGGGCATATTCAAAGTGCCGGTAAGAGCTGCGGGCAGTAGCCATTCCTTCCTGGGAGTTTATTTTCCCAATGAAAAAATTACAAGAGTTACGATCCGGCAGGGCGATGCGGTAGTTGCTAACGGGGTGAAAGATATTTCTTCAGGTGGCAGCAAGGACCTGGTGATCATGGATGATTTTTTATACAATGAACCTAAAGCGATTCAATAGCATTTATAGCGATTTACAGTTTGGTTTAAGTAGCCGTCCCGCCTTGCTGGCGGGGCGGTTTTGTTTGCCTGTAACTAATCCGCCGGGTCTTTCGTATTTTTTCAGTATGAATACAGGACTAAAAAGGCTTGTACTTACAGGAGCATTCTTGTTGTTGTTGTTGCGGGGAGTAGCACAACAACCGGTTTTGTATTTTAAACAGCTAAGCAGAGCCAACGGGCTTTCCAATAACAAAGTCAATTGTATACTGCAGGATAAAAAGGGGTTTATATGGATCGGAACAGATGATGGCCTTAATCGTTACGATGGCAATAATTTTATTGTATTTAAAAATATCCCTGGTCAGTTATCTTCTGTATCCGGCAATACTATCACAGATCTGCATGAAGACAAAGAAGGATTGATCTGGATAGCCACTGCAGATGGGGGTATTACACGTTATGATCATCGTTTATCCCCTGATAAGCAGTTCCGCCAGTATAAACACCAGCCCGGTGATAAAAATAGTATCCCGGTAAATATTGTTAATGCATTGCTGGAAGATAGTAAAGGTGATCTCTGGCTGGCTACCAGCGGAAAAGGAGTCCTCCGGTTTAATAAACAACGGGAAGAGTTTATTCAGCCCAACGGGATAGGGGTGTGGACGATCTATGATATGTGTTTCGACCGGCAGGGACTGATATGGGCGGGCCGTGAAGGAGGAAGTATTTTAAAAGTTGACCCTGCTACTCTGCAGGTGCAAACGGATCAACGATATGCTAATTTATATGTTTCTCTGCCGCATGTGGTGGTAACAAAATTATTCAGGGATAGTAAAGAAAATATCTGGTTTGGTTCATGGGATAAAGCTGTTTACCGGCATAATGCTGTAACAGGAACTGAAAAAAGCTTTAGCAGCAACAGCGATCCTTTCTCTTTCGGAAAAGATGAAGCTATTGCCTTTAATGAAGACAAACTGGGACGAATCTGGATGGGCGGAAAATATTCAGGTTTATATATATACGATCCCTTATCGGGTAAATTTTATAATTACAGGCATGACCCGGCCAGAGAAGGAACACTGGGCGACAATAAGGTCAACTGTATTTTTATGGATCGCTCAGGAATTGTTTGGCTGGGTACGAATAACGGTATCAGTATTTATCATGCAACTCAACAGCAGTTTGAACAGGAGTTTTTGCCCCGGCAGAATGACAAACTAGACAAGCCGCTGGTCATCTATGATTTTTGTAAAGAGAAGAATGGTAATCTGTGGATCGGCACGAATAAGGGCCTGTATATCCGTCACCCGGATGGTAACTACCTGCACCAAAAAATGATATTCAGGGGAACTGAACTTAGCATTACAAGGTTTTATAAAGATGCTGATGGTACTCTTTATATTGGTACTGATTATTCTTTGTTCAGGTATGACATATCCGGGGGTGACATCAGCATGCTTCCCAATACAGAGAATGATCAGGTGATGTCAAAAATCATTGAGTCGAGAGTGGTGTCTGTGGTAAAAGATACATTGGATGGTCACCCAGTATTGCTTACCGTTCCTTACGGACACTTCTTTGCCTATTATGATTTTGCAGAACAACGCTGGGTATCCCGAAAAGATAGTATAAAGAAAATATTAAGCAGGTATGATATTACTGACAACCTGATCAGGAAGATCGTAAAAACAAGCGACGGAAATCTGTGGCTGGCAAACGCTAAAAATGGCCTTGTATTATTAAATAAACGGAACCCCGGAAGTATCACTTACAGGAATAACCCTGCAGTGGCTGGTAGCATCAGTAATAATAATGTCTATGATATCAAAGAGGACAGGATTGGGAATCTGTGGATCAGTACTTACGGAGGTGGTTTGAATTATTTCGACACCCGAAAAAAGGAATTCCGGCACTTCAGTTCGGTCAATAACCTGCTGGAGGGACTTGAACTGGATAAATACGGAAATGCCTGGAGTATCAGTAATGGCGGGTTGCAAAAATTTGATCCCCGGACCCAAACATTTTCTTCTATTGAATTGCCGGATGTGGAAAAAACAGGCGGGGTCAGGGGATATATTTATAAAGATGAGGAGGGAAAAATGTATGTGGCTGGGGATGGTTATTTCATTGCATTTAACCCCGAACGGATCACAATTGAAAAAAAGCAACCGGAAGTCTTTCTGACAGATTTCAGCATTTTCAATGATTCTTACTCGCATTTGCTGATGCAAAATGAAATAGCATTGGGCCATACACAGAATTTTTTCACTATTCATTTTGCTGCTCCTTTTTATGCAGCGTCAGCACCTGTTCAGTATTCCTATATGCTGGAAGGGGTGGATAAGGACTGGGTTAACGCCGGGTCTTCCACCCAGGCACCCTACACCAACCTGGGTGGAGGCGAATACACATTTAAGGTAAGGGCCACTACTACACCTGGTAGCTGGAGTGACAAAATAACGACGATGAAAATCCGTATCATCCCCCCTTTCTGGAAGCAATGGTGGTTCTTTTTACTGGCAGCCATATTGGTTGCCGGAGTGATTTATGCAGTATATCGTTACCGGATTAATGAATTATTGAAACGGCAGGCGATCCGGAATAAAATAGCACAGGATCTGCATGATAATGTCGGGTCAACCCTCAGCAGCATTTCAGTGTATAGCCAGGTGGCTAAAATTTATAAAGAAAAGAACAGGCAGGAAGATCTGCAAAGTACCCTGGAAAAAATCAGCAGCACTTCGGGTGAAATGATATCCGAAATGAATGATATTGTATGGGCCATCAACCCGAGAAATGACAATATGGATACCATACTACAGCGGATGGAATCTTATGCCAAACCTTTACTGAATGCACAGGGGATACAGTATAAGTTTGAATATGATGCAAACCTGGTGTGGCAGAACCTGCAGATGGAAAGCCGGAAAAATTTTTACCTCATATTCAAAGAAGCGGTAAATAATGCCGTGAAATATTCTGGTTGTAAATACCTGTTCGTGAAAGTGGAAAAAAGACAGCATTACATTACATTGACCATAAGAGATGATGGAAAAGGGTTTGACCTGGCTGAAGCTGCTGCTAAGGCAAACAGTTCCCTGTCTGGTAACGGTCTGCGAAACATGCAAATGAGGGCCAAGGAGATGAAAGGCAATGTTTTGATCAACAGCAAACCGGGTGAAGGAACAACCATAGAACTTAGATTCCCTGCAGCGTAAAAGCTGTCACCACTTTCGGGGATTGTGGCCGGGAAAAATTAGCAGAACTTTACAGAAACACACAGCATGGGTTTACGTATCGCCATATTTGATGATAATAAAAATATCAGGGAAAGTATCAGTATGTTATTAAATACAGAACCTGATTTTACCCTCGTGGGATCATTCGGGCATGTGCTGGACTGTGTCAGGGATGTAAGGGAATCAAAGCCTGATGTGGTGCTGATGGATATCGAAATGCCGGGTATGACAGGCATTGAAGCTGTTAAAGCGATTAAAAAGGAATTCCCCCAGGTGCAGATCCTGATGCAAACGGTATTTGAAGATGATGACCGTGTGTTTGATTCGATCTGCGCCGGCGCTTCAGGATATATCCTGAAGAATTTCCTGAATACCAAGCTGGTGGATGCGATCCGGGAATTGCAATATGGTGGTTCACCCATGAGTCCGTCGGTGGCCCGCAAAGTACTCAACAAAATGCAGTCTGTTTCTTCGGTGATCATGCCAGAGGAAGCACCAGATTATCACCTTACCCCCAGGGAAAAAGAAGTACTGGGCTGCCTGGTCAATGGGCAGAGTTATAAGATGATCGCCGCTGAGTTATTTATCAGTTATGAAACAGTCCGCAGCCATGTTAAAAAAATATATGAAAAACTGCATGTGGCTTCACTTACTGAAGTAGTCGCAAAAGCGATTAATCAAAGAATTGTCTGACAAATTAATAGCTCCCCGCTTTCGGTGATACCCGTTGATATGAATGGTAGATATGTTTTACTGAGGTAGTTTGATTAATACAGGCGGTACAATTATTTTTCATTTTATAAAGAGATTTGTCAAAAAATGCGTACTTTTTTTAACTCCGCAAGTTTGCTGCTGTTTTTCCTCCACTTTTTTTTAGTGAAGGGGTTAGCACAAAAAAAAGGCCCTGACACGATCAGGTTTGCGACATATACGTATGCCACGAATAATCGTCTCGGTAATCTTCGCCCTTTAACTGATCATCTTAGTAAAATAACTGGACATACGATTGTTGCTATCAGTTACCCGACGGTGCAGCGCCTGGTCGAAGCTATAGTCAATGATAGTGTGGATATTGCCATGATGAATACTTCGGGTTACCTGGTTTTACAAAGAAGGAATCCTGGAATTATCTTACCATTAGTGAGCCTGGAAATGAATAAGGATGCCGTTACAAATTACGGAGGTTGTCTGGTTGCCTCCATCGAATCGGGTATTACAACTATCAGCCAGTTAAAAAAAGAAACCAGGAAACTTTCATTGGCCCTTGTCAGCAGTTCATCAACTTCAGGTAACCTGGTACCGCGGTTATTATTGAATAAAGAAGGTGTCAGGAATGCGGAAGAAAAATTAGATGTGTATTATGCAGGCACACACCGGCAGGCCTTGCAGGATGTATTGACGGGTAAAGCCAGCCTGGCGGGTTGTGGGTGTGCAGAAATTGATAGCGCCAGGGCTAAGAAGGAGTTTGACGGGAAGGCTGTAGTAGTGGCAGCATATAATAATACCCCGCTGGGTCCAGTTGTCTATACTAAAAAACTAAACAAGGATATTGTTACAGGTATCAGGGATGAATTAATAAGAATACATCAATACCGGCAAACCGTATTTGAGAATTTTTGTGCCGGCTGGACGGAGTTTAAAATGGCCTCCCGGTTTAAACCGGTTAGTGATGCAGACTATGATACATTCAGAAAACTGTTTACGGATAATAATGATTTGTGGAAGCTGATCGAATAATTCTCTAAATCTGCGGAAACCTGATTAACAGTACGACCAATGCAAATTTTTATAGCAGACACATTCACCTCAACGCAATTCAGCGGGAACCCTGCCGCAGTGTGTATAGTGGGCCATCCACTTGATGATAATATTCTTTTATCAGTGGCCCGTGAAATAAATTTGCCTGTAACAGCTTTTCTTGAAACAGCAACTGGTGAATCCGGAGTTATTGCAATCCGGTATTTTACAGTAACAAAAGAAATTTCCGCCTGCGGTCACGCTACTTTGGCAGCAGCAGCAGCGATTGCTGATTTAAATCATGCTGTTCAGGAAATAGTATTCCGAACCGTTGAGGATGTTTTCATCAAAGCTGCCATAGGAGATGGTATAGTTACATTAGGTTACCCCCGGTATGAGCTAAAAGATTTCTTTGTTTCTCCGCAGTTATTGGAAAGTCTTGGAATTAAAGGATATAAGACAGCAGGATTTTGTAGTGAGCTGGAAACTGTTTTCATTGAATTGGATAGCGCCGATCTCTTGCGATCAGTACAACCAGATTTCAACCTGATGCTTAAAAGCAGTAACAGTATCAAAGAGGTGGTAATAACTTCAATATCAGATAATCCGCAGTATGATTTCCTGCTTCGTTCTTTTTGTCCCTGGATCGGTATTGATGAAGATCCGGTAACAGGCTCTGTTCATTCTGTATTAGGAGGATTCTGGGCGCAGCAACTCAAAAAAGATCGGCTGAAAGCCTTCCAGGCTTCAGCACGGGGTGGCGAAGTGTATATAACTGCTACAGATAGTAAAGTATTTATTGCCGGTACTACAGTTAAAATTCTGACAGGAGAATTTTTTGTTTGATAAGATTTAATCCTGGTAAAAATGTGGTGTGCAATTATGCGCAACATATTTTTATTAAAGTGCTTTATTGCCTCTCATTTTAATAGCGCAATTTTCAGCATCACCGCTTCGGGTGATACACTCCACCTCTTTCGGCCATTGTCTGCAGTATTTCTGGACAGCAATTTTGCAGCTCAAAATTAAAAACACATTTTATGAAAAAAGTGATGAAGAGTTTTGCAGTTGTTACAGTGGTTTTTTGTTTGCTGCTGGCCTCCTGCTCAAGAAGTAATGAAAACAGTTATGATTTCGAAGGCCTTCCTGCCACCGTTATCCTGGACTGGAACGAAATTGCATTCAGGGCATTTGACGGACCCGTTTACCAGCATTCACTGATGGCCTCCAGGATCAATGCCATGACACATATTGCCATGCATGATGCCATTAACGCAGTGTATGCAAAATATGCCGTGTATGCATTTAACGGAAAAGATGAAAATGCCGATCCTGTTGCTGCTGCTGTTACTGCGGCCCATACTGTATTGTTACATGAAATTCCCACAAAGAAAACTTTCCTTGATTCTGCACTGCAGCAGTCTCTTTCAGCAATTCCCGATGGCGAAGCCAAAGCAAAAGGAGTTGTATTAGGTAAACAAGCAGGGCAGGCGATCATTGATAACAGAAATAATGATGGTTCAGCGGGTGACCCTGTTGCCGCAATCCCTCCCTCTGATGTGCCGGGTGTGTACCAGGCTGTTCCCCCTTTTGATTTTGTATTTGCCCCCAATTGGCAGAATGTAAAATTGTTTGCATTACAATCAAAAAGCCAGTTTCGGTCAGTGCCCCAGCCTGCATTGAACAGCCCTGAGTATGCTGCAGGTTTTAATGAAGTAAAGGAGATCGGGAAGTTAAACAGCAGTACAAGAACAACTGAACAAACTGCTTATGCTAAATTCTGGTATGAATTTTCTGAGGCTGGCTGGAACAGGGTTGCCCGTACCATAGCGGTGAATAAGAAAATGGGATTGTATGAAACTGCAAGAATGTTTGCTCTCGTTGATATGGCATTAGCCGATGCTTATATTGCCGGTTGGGACTCCAAATTTTATTATAATTTCTGGAGACCCTATACAGCGATCAGGGCAGCAGCAGCGGATGGTAACGATGCGACATCCCCTGATATAGCCTGGGAGCCGGCAGAACCTACTCCACCGGTACATGATTATCCTTCTACACACAGTGCTCTTGGTAATGCAGCTGCGAAAGTCATTGCCAGGACAGTGGGTGATGATACCCCATTTACGATGACATCCTTTACAGCTGTGCCTGCGGGCAGCACAAGAAGTTTTACGAGTTTGAGCCAGGCAGCTAATGAAAATGCTGACTCAAGGGTAATGGCTGGTATACATTTTCGGTTTTCCTGTAATGCCGGACAAACTTTAGGAGATAAAATTGGTAACTGGACAGTGGAGAATCACCTGAAACCTATTAAATAATTTTAAAAGTCGTTGATTCAATAAATGATATCCCCTTTTTGGGGATATCGCTTTTTACGCAGCGTATACCTGCAATATTAAAAGGAAGATACAGTCGTATTATTTTTCTCCCCCGTTTCGGGTATCTGATATAACAAATCCGGCGATTGTTCTGCGGCTTCCCGGAGCTGATATTTGTAACTCAAAATTCAGAAGAGTATGAAAAGAGTATTTTGTTATGTAATCGTTTTATTTACAGTAGTTATTAACCAGGTCTTAGCGCAAAAGCCAGAGGGAGTCAACCCGGATCATTTATCCGTACTTTCCCTTCGGTTTTCTCCCCCGCTTATTAAAAAGATAGAGTTGCCTGGCGGTATTCAATTGGAGTACGCTGAACAAGGTAATGCAAACGGGATCCCGGTAATCTTTTTGCATGGGTATACCGATTCCTGGCATTCTTTTGAATCAGTACTTTCTTATTTACCGGATAATATTCATGCATTTGCTCCTTCACAAAGAGGGCATGGTAATTCATCCAAACTCGGGATCAACTATCACCCGAAAGATTTTGCTGCTGATATCGCTGCATTTATGAAAGTGAATGGACTGGTTAAAGCCGTTATTGTTGGCCATTCTATGGGAGGTATCATTGCCCAGCAGTTTGCCCTAGATTACCCGGAACTGGTAAGAGGAATTGTACTCATAAGTACAGATGCTTCATTTAAGGATAACCCAGGTGTACCAGAGTTTACACAGGAAATACAGAAACTTTCAGATCCTGTTCCTTATGAATTTGCTAATGAATTTCAGAAAGGAACCTGCATCAAGCCGGTTGAAGCAGGCTATTTTAAAGTGCTGGTGAACGAAAGCCTCAAGCTTCCCGCACATGTATGGAAAGATGTAATAAATGGAATAATGAATGTTGATTACAGCCATCAATTGCACAGGATCACTCAACCAGCATTGATTGTTTGGGGTGATAAGGATTGGATTTGCTCAAAAAAAGACCAGGATATATTGATAAAAGGAATCAGCAACGGCAGATTGTTGGTTTACCGGGAAACAGGTCATGCCCTCCATTGGGAAGAGCCGGAAAGATTTGCTACAGACCTGGCCAATTTTATTGGAGAAATAAGTGCATCCAAAAAAGAAGAGATGAAATAATACCTGCGATCTCAAAAAACTAAAAGCTACATAATAGATAAAGCGTATCGAATGAATGATCACAAAATAGTAAAGAATGGGTTTAAGTTGGTCCAAACTTGTTTTTTAAAGCTAACAACCGGTTTCCTCTATTTATTGAAAGATATGCCAGCCCCTGACTTTAATCATGAATACGATTCAACCATGTTATAATTTTTAAACTTTATTTTATGCCCGATCCTTTCGAAATTTTATCAGACCCGGTTTCACTCTACATCCTGGGAATGTACCTGTTGCTGATTCTCTGGGAAGCTTTTTTCCCGGCCCGGAAACTGCCGTATATTCCTTACTGGCAGATCAAGGGAATTTTATCTTTCTTTTTCTTCTTTTACCTGTCAACCTATTTGCCATTATTATATTCGGAATGGTTGCCTTCATCGCAATTACTCGATCTTGCTGAGGTCAATGTAGTGGCGGGCGGCATCATTGGCATACTTGTTTATGAGTTTGGTATGTATGCGTGGCACAGGCTCATGCATCGTACTACTGTATTATGGAGGGTATTCCACCAGATGCATCATAGTGCTGAACGGTTAGATACCTATGGTGCTTTTTATTTCAGCCCTTTTGATATGATTGGCTGGACGGTGCTGGGTACTGTTTGCTTTTCTTTTATTACCGGTCTGCCTCCACAATCCATTACCATCGTATTACTGGTAACCAATTTCTTCAGCATTTTCCAGCATGCTAATATTAAAACGCCAACCTGGCTGGGTTATATCATTCAACGACCGGAAAGTCACGCAGTACATCATGCTAAAGGGGTGCATGCCTTTAATTACTCCGACCTGCCTTTATTTGATATACTATTCGGCACTTTCAGGAATCCTGCTAACTACGTGGAAGAAACAGGATTCTATATTGGAGCTTCAGCCAGAATGAAAGATATGCTGCTCTTCCGGGAAGTTGATAAACCCTGATCAGTTGTGAACTGCTTTTTGTTGCCTGCTTCATTACAAGCAGGCAACTTTTTTTATTGCTTTACCGATTACTACATCATCCTAAACTGATTATATGAAGAAAATTGTAGTGTGCCTGTTGATGCTTATATCAACTGCCCTGGTTGCCCAGGATTCATTATTGAATATCGGTGATAATACCGCTGCTGCAAAATCACCGGTGAAAATTTTCAATTCACAAAAAGCTATCAATGCCAATACCACCGAAGTGGTGGGCAAGGGTAAGATGGAGTTTAAAGTGATGCACAATTTTGGCGATATCGGCGGCGACTTCGGTGGATTGAAAAATTTCTTTGGCCTGGATAATGCATCTGATATCAAGATCGCTTTTGAAATTGGATTTGGCAAACGATTCGATATACTTTTTGCAAGAGCAAAAGGAGCAGGCCAGCAACAAAAGTTATGGGAGATGGGGATCAAGTACCAATTAGTGCAACAACTGGAGAACGATCCGTCACATCCATTATCCGTTGCTTTCTTTGCCAATGCGGTGATCGCCGCTAACAAGGCCTCTGCATTGGAGAACCTGGATCATAGTTTCCGGGATATATCAGACCGTACCAGTAATACGCTGCAACTGATCATTGCGAAGAAGATGGGTAATGTGAGTTTGCAGCTGAACCCTACACTGGTCACAAGAGGCTATGCAATTTCGTATGACCAGAAATCCATTTTTGCACTGGGAGGTGCTTTAAAATTCCCGGTGATGCGCAACCTGAACCTTGTAGTGGATTATTTTCATTCCTTCCGTTCCCAAAGCAGCAAAGATTCATTTGCCGTGCAGGCAACACCTGTTAAATTTTTTGATCCCCTGGGTATCGGCTTCGAGATCGTTACACCCGGCCACGTATTTCACTTGAACTTTACCAATGCCACCGAAACCCTGGAGAACAGGTATATACCAAGAACAGTGACCAGTTGGGGAAAAGGACAGTTTCGCTGGGGCTTTACCATTGCAAGACAGTTTTCCCTGTGGCGCCCGAAAGAAAAATAAGGCTAACGAAAATCTTCAAGAGCTTTCAATACGGAAAGCTCTTTTATTTGATGACCCATTCAATATCTCCAAAACTGAATGCTTCTTCAATACTGTGCTGAACGATCAGCTGACCTGTGGGAGATACTTTTTTAATAACGCCTTCAAAAACACGATTATCCTTCTTTAGTTTAACAAGCTTACCATTTTTATATAGTTGCGCCATGTAGTTGCTGTAAATGCTGTTAAATCCTTTTTCGGTTAACTCATTAAAACGGCGGTACAGGCATTCGCATAATTCTTTGGCCAGGGCTACCACATTATATTCTTTACCTGTGATCTGTTTCAGGGAAACAGGGTTTTTCAGTTCTTCGGAAAAGACGGCTTGGTTAATATTAATGCCTATTCCCACAACCGCCCATTGCCACTGACCTGTTGCGGTTTTTTGCATTTCATTTTCTGACAGCCCTTCCTTTTTCACCGGTGCAGAGCTACTGATCACCGATTCGATCAAAATACCCCCTGCCTTTCTGTCTTGCCAGTAAAGATCGTTGGGCCATTTAATTGTTGTGTCCTCTCCTGCATACTTGCTGAAGAAATCATGAACAGCCAGCGCCACCGCAGCACTGAACTGAAATTGCTGTGATAACTGTAATGGATAAGGATTCAGCACCACACTCAGGATGATATTGGCATCTTTTTCTGCGACCCACCTGCGGCCCCGCTGCCCTTTGCCAGCCACCTGTTCATGGGCAAAAAAGGCCTGGCCATGCTGTATCAAATTCTGTCTGTCCGTCAGCCGGGCTTCATGCAAGCGGGCAAGGGCATAGTTATTGGTACTATCAACCGATTGGAGTTCAATAAATGGCATTTCGGAAGGCATAGATACAGGCTGTTCTGGCAATTAATTGCTATTTTTGACAAAGTAAAATAGTTTCTTGTAGCTGGCGGCTGTTTTTTAAATAATAACTGCAATTGACCAGCAACTCTAAACCAGTAATTTTAATTTAAACACCTTCATTATTTGGAACAATTGGCATCACTGACCAACCGCAAAAAGAAAAGTGCAACCCGGTTAACGAAGAATTCGAAAATCATCAAAACCATTATTGCCGCTATACAGGAGAAGAAAGGGGAGAATATCATCTCGCTGGATCTCCGGAAGATCAATGAAGCGGTAGCTGATTTCTTTATTATCTGTGAGGCAGGTAACCAGCCGCAGGTGAGAGCAATCGCAGAGAATGTGGAGGCACAGGTACAGATTGCCTGTGAGGAAAATCCCTACCATCATGAGGGATATCATAACCTGCACTGGGTACTGATTGATTATGTAAATGTGGTGGTGCATGTGATGCTGTCCGAAGACCGGAAATTTTACAAATTGGAGGAAATGTGGAGCGATGCTGCCGCAGAAGGGCATGACAAATAATGTTAAATATTATACAAGCTGAACTTTTTCGATCAATAATTATTAATTAGCAGGGAGCACCCGGAAAATAAATATATGTCACAAGAACAACCGAACAGAAATCCAAGACCAGGTAACCGTCCGCCAGCCGACGACCCGAACCAGCCTAAAAAAGGTCCGAAATTCAGTATTTACTGGGTGTATGCGATCATTATTGCCATGCTGATTGGTATGAATATATTCAGCCCTTTTTCTTCAGGCATGAAAGAGATATCGCAGGACCAGTTTACTGAAATGCTTAAGCAGGGCGATATATCAAAGTACCTGGTGGTCAGTAATAAGAATAAAGTAAGAATTACCATAAAGCAGACAAGCCTTGGTAAATACGAAAAAGAATTGAAAGATAACGGCAGCTATAGCAAGGAGGGCCCTCATATGTTTTTCAACATCGTATCGGGGGATTCGTTCCAGGATGATATGCGAAAGTTCTATGCTGATAACCCAACCTTGGAAAGAGTAGGGAAGGCAGGCCAGGAGAAAGACATCCTTGGCGGGATTCTCCAGTTCCTTTTACCAGTACTTCTTTTTGTAGGCCTCTGGATACTATTAATGAGAAAAATGGGTGGTGGAGCTGGTGGGTCTGGTGGTCCCGGCGGTATTTTTAATATCGGGAAATCAAAAGCTACCTTATTTGACAAAGGAACAAGAGTGAATATCACGTTTGCTGATGTGGCGGGTTTGGATGAAGCCAAAGTGGAAGTGATGGAGATCGTTGAGTTTTTAAAGAACCCCAAAAAATATACAGCCCTTGGTGGTAAAATACCTAAAGGTGCATTACTGGTCGGTCCTCCAGGAACCGGTAAAACACTACTGGCAAAAGCCATGGCCGGTGAGGCACAGGTCCCTTTCTTTAGCCTGAGCGGATCGGACTTCGTGGAAATGTTTGTAGGCGTTGGTGCCAGCCGGGTAAGAGATTTGTTCAAACAGGCTAGGGAAAAAGCACCTTGTATCATTTTTATTGATGAGATCGATGCGATTGGCCGTGCCCGGGGTAAGAACGCCATGATGAGCAACGACGAAAGAGAAAGCACCCTGAACCAGATGCTGGTAGAAATGGATGGATTCGGAACCGATACAGGAATTATTGTATTGGCCGCTACCAACCGTCCTGATGTGCTGGACTCGGCCTTATTGCGTCCGGGTCGTTTCGACAGGCAGATTTCCATTGATAAGCCCGATCTGAAAGGAAGAGAAGATATTTTTAAAGTTCACCTGAAGCCGATCAAGATATCAACGAAACTGGATATTCATAAACTGGCTGAACAAACACCTGGTTTTGCAGGTGCGGATATCGCCAACGTATGTAATGAAGCAGCCCTCATCGCTGCGAGGAAAGGGAAAGATGCGGTGGAAATGGAAGATTTCCAGGATGCAGTGGACAGGGTGATCGGTGGCCTGGAAAAAAAGAACAAGATCATTGCGCCGGCAGAAAAAAGGATCATCGCTTATCATGAAGCGGGTCATGCTATTTGCGGCTGGTACCTGGAACATGCGTATCCCCTGCTGAAAGTAACCATTGTACCAAGAGGTACTGCTGCATTAGGCTATGCACAATACACACCGAAAGAACAGTACTTATATAATACCGATCAGCTCAGTGACCAGATCTGTATGACACTGGGTGGAAGAGCCAGTGAAGATATTTTCTTCGGCAAAATCTCTACCGGTGCACAAAATGACCTGCAGCAAATTACCCGTATCGCTTATGCGATGGTAACAGTGTATGGTATGAATGATAAAGTGGGAAATGTGAGTTTCTATGATCCGCAACAGGAAACGACCTTTACGAAACCCTATTCTGAAGAAACATCCAAGCTGATAGACCAGGAGGTAAGGAAGCTGATTGATGAGGCATATGAAAAAACCAAGAAACTCCTTACTGAACGCAAAGCTGAAGTAGAGAAACTGGCGGAGGCACTATTGGAAAGGGAAGTCTTGTTCCAGAGTGATGTGGAAGCCCTGATTGGTAAGCGGCCGTATGAAGAGAAAAAACCACTGGCTGAAGAAAAGAAAGATGACCTGAATACAACTGATAGTAGTGAAATATCAGCCGGTGTGCCTCCTTACGACAGTGATATCACCAATAAATCGTTGCCATCATAAAAGGCATATGAGTATATCCACCTCCAAAGAGAATATTTTAAAGAAAATAAGAAAGGCGTTGAGTCATCCAACGCCTCTTCCTTTTCCCGGCAGTGAGGGAAATACCTCTGTGTTTCATCCTTCACAACAGGAACTGGAAATTGAATTTGCTGAACAATTCTCCAAACTGCAGGGCCGGTTTGTTTTTTGTATCAACCAACAGGAACTGGCTTTTCAATTGAGTAGCCTGGTGAAGAAGCAGGACTGGAACAAAGTATTCTGCCTGGAAGATAAACTCATCGAACCGTTTGCTGGTTCTATCAGCGACAGGATCGTAAAGACCGGTCTTGCTGATTGCGATGTATCCATCACCGGCTGTGAATGCCTGGTGGCAAGAACAGGCTCCATTGTGTTAAGTGCTGCACAACCCGGTGGAAGAACCACCAGTGTGTATGCACCGGTTCATATCTGCATTGCTTTTACCAAACAGCTGGTCTATGACCTGAAAGATGGATTACAGCTGGTAAAAGATAAATACGGTAATACCCTGCCTTCGCTCATTAGTTTTGCGACAGGACCCAGCCGCACGGCCGATATTGAAAAAACGCTGGTGGTGGGTGTGCACGGTCCCAAAGAAGTTTATTTATTCCTCGTTGAGTCCTGAAATTCCACTCTCCTTTAGTAATTTTAAGGCATGACAAATGCGAAGGTTTACCAGTTGTTCGTGTATGGTTCATTGCGCAGTGGGTTTCGCAGCCCGGCTTATGAATATATCAGCCGCTTCTTTACATTCATTGCTGAAGCAAAAGTGAGAGGCATTTTATATGACCTGGGCGAATACCCGGCTGCAGTTCCCTCTACAGAAGATAAATTCATCATTGGGGAACTATACTCCATTACCAACGAATCAGAATTTTCCTGGGCCATCGGCCAGCTGGACGATTATGAGGGAGTGACGGCAGAAGAGGATGAAGAAAAACTTTACTACCGTGATCTTGCCGAGGTGTTGATAAACGACTCCACCACCAGTGCCTGGATGTATTGGTATAACGGAGATGTGAGTGGCCGACCACAAATTGAATCAGGGGATGTATTACAATATATCCGGGATAAGAAATAAGCTACTGCGTGCAACAACCTGCTCAAAAAAAAATATACTTCCTTTCCGACTTCCATCTCGGGGCTCCCGACCATGCTAAAAGCCTGGAACGGGAAAAACTGCTGGTACAATTTCTTGATGAAATAAAAAATGAAGCAGGTGAGATATTTCTAGTGGGTGATATGTTCGATTTCTGGTATGAGTACAAAAAAGTAGTGCCCAAAGGATATGTTCGTTTATTAGGTAAGCTGGCTGAATTATCGGATGCCGGTGTTCAACTGCATTTCTTTGTGGGTAATCATGATATGTGGATGAAAGAATATTTCCGGCAGGAACTGAATATGCCGGTATATTATGAACCCAAAGAGTTTGAACGAAGCGGAAAGAAATTTTTGATTGGTCATGGAGATGGCTTGGGTCCCGGTGATCATGGTTATAAAAGGCTGAAGAAGATATTTCGCAATCCTGCCTGTCAATGGCTGTTTGGAATCCTGCCCCCGGTGATTGGTGTTGGGCTGGCCAATTACCTCAGCCGCCGCAGCCGGGCCCAGACCGGAAGTTCTGAAGAGGTTTTCCTGGGAGAAGACAAAGAGTGGCTCATTATTTATTGCAAAGAAGTGCTGCAAAAAGAAAATTTCGATTTTTTTGTCTTTGGGCATAGACATCTGGCGATTGATTATCGTCTCTCCAACGACAGCTGCTATATTAACCTGGGCGACTGGATCCGGTATTTTACGTATGCGGTCTTCGATGGGGAGAAGATGGAACTGAAATCATATACCGGGCAGGAAAATAAGATCATCCGTAATTGATGAAAGGCCTACTGAATATATTGTTATTGTTTTTCATTACTTCTGCTGTCCAGGGGCAGGCGGATACTTCATTCAAATTGCTAAGAACGATCAACGGTGATATTGTCAGCTTTACCGTAGACAACCTGGATAATATTTATGTACTCAACAGCCGGAACCAGGTTAAAAAGCTCAATGCCAATGGAGATTCGGTTGCTATTTTCAACGATGTAAAAAGATTCGGGCAGGCTACCCTGATTGATGTGTCGAACCCGCTGAAAGTATTGTTGTTTTATAAGGATTTTGCCACCGTGGTGGTACTGGACCGGTTTTTAAATGTGGTTAATAGTATTGACCTGCGTAAACAAAATATCCTGCAGGCCAAGGCAATTGCCCAGTCCTATGATAATAAGATCTGGGTTTTTGATGAACTGGAAAGTAAGCTGAAAAAAGTAGATGAGGATGGGAAGCTGTTATCAGAAACACCTGACTTCAGGCAACTGTTTGGCCAGGCACCCACTCCCCAGAAAATATTCGACCAGGACCAGTATGTATACTTGTACGACTCCACGCAATCTGTTTTTGTATTTGATTATTACGGGGCTTTAAAAAATAAGATACTCATCAGTGGCTGGCAAAACTTTAAAGTAACCGGTAAATATATCTTTGGCTCCAATGGAGATATACTGCACCGCTACGAGATCAGCAGTTTCCGGCTGGATGAATGGAAGATGCCGGAAGAGATCTATAAAAGCCGCTCCTTCAATTTTACATCGGCCCGGTTATATGCCCTTAAAAATGATCGCATTGAAGTGTACTCCTTCCGCTGATTAAAACCCTGTTATAATTTTAGTTTCATCATTACTGAGTGGTAATTAACTACCACATTATTCAATAATTTTGCGGCATGAATGATTTTTTTGAAAGAATATGGTTGGATAACCCGGTAAAGAATTACTTCATCGTAGCCGGGGTCATCTTTTTTGTGCTGATCCTGAAAAAATTCATCTCCCGTTATTTTGCCGGTTTACTGTTCAGCGTGGTGCACAGCATCTGGAAAGATGTAGACAAGAAATCATTCATTAACCTGGTGGTGAAACCCCTTGGTTTTTTCCTGCTGATACTGGTATCTATTATTTCCCTGCATAAACTCAAATTTCCGCAGGATGTCAATATCGAAGTGTATAAATACACAGTGAAAGACATTGTCCATTGCCTGGGTACCATCATCCTGATCGTGTCCTTTATCCGGTTGCTATTACGGGTGATCGATTTTATTGCGATGATATTGGAGAAAAGAGCGAACCTGACGCCTGATCAATCGGATAACCAGCTGATCGTTTTTTTCAAGGATTTCTTTAAAGTGATCCTTGTTATCATCGGTGCCATGATGGTACTGAATTATGCTTTTAATATGAATATCGGCAGCCTGCTTACCGGTTTGAGTATCGTGGGTGCCGCTATCGCATTAGCACTCAGGGAAAGTATTGAGAACCTGATCGCCTCGTTTATTATTTTCTTTGATAAACCCTTTACCACCGGTGACCTGGTGAAAGTGCAAACCGTAACAGGTACTGTAGAAAAAATCGGTTTACGGAGTACCCGTATCCGGACCGATCAGAAGACGTTTGTAACAGTTCCTAATAAACAGATGGTGGACAGTATCCTGGATAATTTATCTCTGCGGACACAGCGCAGGGGCGACCTGAAGCTTGAAGTGGGATTGGATACTTCTTCGCATAAACTGGAACTGGTAATAGCAGGCGTAAAAAGGCTGCTGGACAGGAAGGAGATTGAAGATGCCAATGTTTTATTAGCGGATATAACAAGTACTGCGATGGTAATTACAGCAGATTATTATACCGGCCCTATCAGCTTCAAAGATTATAACAGCGTTAAACAGCAGGTAAACCTGCAGGCCATTAAGTTGCTGGAAGAATTAAAAGTGGAAATTGCCGGAACCAGTACGGATATTAAGATCGTATCGCAGTCCAACCCGTAATATCAGTGTGCAAATCCCGAGTTGATCACCTGGCCAAGTTCTTTATCCCATAACCCTGTTTTGCCATATTCGATCACTCTTCCCAGTTCTTTTCCCTCTTTCATCACGATCAGGGTAGGTACATTTTTTACATTCAGGCTTTCACAAAGATTGCCAAGTGTTTTTTTATCCCGGTCGGTCCCAACAAGGGTGATATGTTTGCTGGAGAAACCGGCTGCATCCGCCAGTGCAAAAAATTTGGGAATGATAAAATGAGAATCCTCGCACCAGGTACCCATAATCGCAATGATCTGTATGGAATCTCCATGTTGCTTTAAGGCAGCGAGGGCCAGGCTATGGGGTGTATATGCTTTTTGATTGGAGACATACCAGCTGGAAAAAGAACTATCGGCTTCCAGCACTTCCCGGGAGATTATACCTTTCAATGATTTTTCGCCCGGTTGTTCCACCAGTACCTGGAACTGGTTCTGGGCAACTAATACAGAACTGAACAAGAGGGCCGGCAATAGTACAAGAATGATCTTCTTCATAGTTTCAGAATAAATAGAATGACAAAAGTAAAAGGCAATGGCCAAATGATGAAAGGCAAAGCGTTAAAGTTGCAAATGGACGACAGACCATAGTCAACAGCCGGTCGCTTAATACAGGCAAGACAATACTACGTTAGGGAAATTCCGTGGTCCGTGGACTCTCATCTATTACAAATTCGCTTTCAGCTCCAGCAGAAAATCTTTGATCTTTTGCAACGACTGTATCATCGCAAATTTTTCCTCTGCCTTTTTATTTTTTTTGAGGTAGTCCTTAGCACCTTCAATGGTGAATTTGCGGCGTCGCAGCAGGTCATAGATCATGACCAGGTTCTTGATATCTACCGGGCGGAAAAAACGGTCACCTTTACGGTTCTTGCGGGGTTGCAGAATATCAAACTCAGTTTCCCAATAACGGATCAGGGACTGGTTTTCCCGGAACATCCTCGCCACATCACCGATGGAATAATACTGTTTCTGGAAAAGTATTTCATCGGGGGGGATCTGTATCAGGTCCGCCCCGATCTCAATATCCTTTAGTGATTTCCGGCCCCGGGTTGATTTTTTCTTTTCTTTTAATTTGACAATCACTTTCACGCCGGCCTTTTCTTCTTCCGGTAATTCAATGGGCAAGGGTTCTTCTTTCGCTAGAGTGACAGCGGGTTCTTCCACTACAGGCGTCTCTTCTTTCACCGGTTCTTCCGGAATAGAAAAATCAAAGGTTATTTGGGTGAGCTGTTTCATTTCTTACCATTATGAATCAAGTGTAGCATGAAATTAGGTTATTCTAAATTAAAGAAAATAGGTAATTATTTTTTATTATATAAGATCAAACCCCTAAAACTGGAAAATTCCTTCTATCTGTCATTGGAAACTTTATTTTTTGGATTAAAATTATTTCTAAATTTTTTTATATGAAACGAATTACCTTATCAATTCACATTGTAATTATTTTTCTTTCAATTAGCTTCATTTCTTGCGGGCCTGATGAACCAGCACCCCAAATCCACAAGTTAGTTACCGATGTTACAGGACCTGCACCTGTAATTTACCGATGTTGCTATGGTCCTGGTACTGATTGTGCGGGTATTTGGTGGGAAGTTATGAAATCTGCAAACTTTAAGTCTTATGTTGAGAACAACGAAATAGGCAGATATTTTCAGGAAGAGGAATGGCAAAGAGGGTTCCCTGAGCTGGTTGGTAGAGAAGAGGATATAGTAAGTCAAATAATAGCTACTAATCCAAAAGGAATATTTCTTGGAACGGGTGATGATGAGATATTTGTATTATTAAAGGATCCCAATTTACCTTACTCAAAAGAAAATATTCTATACACTTTTGTGCAAAGAATATCAGATGACCCTTGTCCCGGCTACCCAGGCAGCTAAGTGTAAGTATTGTAGTGGCTGAAAATTGTATTTTACAGCAATTATGTTTTTTTAACAAGTAATTTAACCTGATGCTTAAACTATTTTCAGCCACTATTTTATTAACTATAGTAGTCTTTTTGCTTAATTGTAAGACAACAGTTCAAGCTAAATTAGATGATAATAGTTTTCAGAACCGAATAAGTGTCAGCGAAAGGAAATATCTAATTGATGATAGCTCTTTTTCAATGATAAATAATTCCAGGATAATGCGATTGTATTATACAATTTGCAACGGTGACACCGGGTTTGTCTATAGGAATTTGGATTTGTCAACTTACTTTGTACCTGATTTTCTTTTTGCCGATCATAGGGCTAGAAAAAGTATTGATAGTATATCACCCAAGTCGGATATTTATTTTTATCATGATTCTTTATTTGAATATAATACCGAAACTAAAGAGTTGATTTCCTTAAATCCAGGAAAAAGGAATCTGTTCGCAAGGCTTCATACAATAAAGCAGCTCAATAATTATTTACCTATGCTGCCTTATTCTGCCCAAATAATTAAATATCAGGGGCACTATTGTTTTATTTATAATTATCAGTTAATAAAAACAAAGCAGCTTAATTTTTTAGATTCATCCCCCTTTTTGATCGTAACGGATAGCTTAAAATTTATTAAGTTAGGCCAATATCCATCTTATCTGCATAAGGAAAAAACCAGGCTGACTGAAACCTTCTTTTTGGTAGATAGTATTTCTAATATCTATTATTTTCATTCGGGCTATGATTCTGTGTATAAAATAAATACTGAGGGGACCATTTTGGCCAGAGGAGTTTTGCATGATTCGCCTGTAAGAGAGAAGTTCAAACCGTCAAAGGACGGCGATTTGGCGTATATAAGAAAGTATGAAGCTGGAAACGAGAAAAACATAGCTCTTTCTTTGATGCAGAATAAGTATTTGGTAGTTTTAAAACGATTAGCAGAGCCTGATTTGCTTAAGCCAAAAAAGTATAAATATTTTATTTTTGATAAAGCTTTAAATAAGCTCTTTGCCGATACTGTAAGGCATACAATAACTCCTTATGTATTATCAACAGCAAATGGGTTCTTGCTTTTTTCAGAAAATTTCAAAGAAACATATAATTATGAAGTTCATTAGCCTTGGTATAATAGTACTATTGATTTCATGTACCTCAAGTAACAATATAAAGGGTGACTTTTCAAAAATTATAAATGACAAAAGTTGTATTATAATTTCCTGCTTAAAGTGTGATTGTATCATTGGGGAAATAAATAAAATAAGTTCAACAAACCCTTCTTTAATTGAGAATTATGACATATTTATTGATAGTGATTGTGCCAGAGGGCTAAATCCAACAATTAGATATAGTCACATTGAACAAGCTAGCTTAGATAGTATTTCTACGGATATTTATAATATGCTTGTACTTAAGAAGGAAAAAAACGGTGTTGTGAAATCCACAATTATCGAAACAAAAGATTCTCCAAAAATGGAGAAAATTCTACTGGCATATCAATAAAAAGGAATTAATCAAAGCTCTGGTTAGAGGCAGCAGCTTTCTTCAACAGCAGGTCAAACTGTTCAGGTGTCAGGTCATTATAGAAGAAATAGATCGGGTCGATCTTGTTACCGTATTTATGCACTTCATAATGGCAGTGCGGCCCGGTTGATTTTCCGGTGCTGCCCACCCAGCCAATCACTTCACCCCGTTTCACTGCCTGCCCGTTCCTGGCTTTCACCCTCACCATATGGCCATATAATGTTTCATAACCATAGCCATGGTTGATGATCACATGATTGCCATAACCATTGCCGGTGTTACCGGCTGTAGAAACAGTTCCATCAGCTGTGGCATAAATAGGAGTTCCCTGTGGTGCGGCAAAGTCGAGCCCGGCATGCATCTTCATGGTTTTATAAACCGGGTCAATGCGGTAACCGAAACCGGAGGCCACCCGGTTCAGGTCTTTATTACTGACCGGCTGAATGGCAGGAGTATGCGAGAGCAGTTGCTCTTTATTCGCCACCAGCTTATCAATTTCGTTGTAGGATTTCTGTTGTGTACTGATCCTGCTGGCCAGGTTATCCAGGGTGGTTTGTATGGAAGCCACCAGTTCATTGTCTTTCATCCGCTCCACTGTGGCAATTTCTTTTTGTATTTCCTGTTCTTTTGCCCGGGCACTATCAGGTATAGGATTGGCTTCGAAAATGGCCCGGTACACATTATTGTCCCGTTTTTCCAGCTCCTGCATCTGCTGCTGGATGGATTTCAGGTCTTCTTTCAGGTCGTCATACCGGTCTTTGAGGTTCTCGTTCTGCCGTTGTAATATTTTTTCTTTTGGGGAACCCACAAACTGGAAAGCCACGTAGGAGATCAGGGCGGCGGTGACAAAAGCGGCTGCCACAAACCCAAATACACGCAACAGCTTGACCCGTAAAGGAGTTTCCAGTTTTTCGTACCGGAGTGTGTTGGTGTTATAGTAGTACTTGATCTTTTTCATTCCGGTTCGGTCAGCTGTAATGGAATTTATGAACCCGGTACCCTGCAAGGGCTGGAAACCACCCTCTCATTGGGCTGGCTACGTTTGAATCCGTACTTTTGCCAACCTTTACAAGGGAAACAAATATAGGCTCTTAATAAGCAAAAATCAACCCAACCCGGGCAACATTTATGATGACCAGCGCAGATATACGTAAGGCTTTCCTGGATTTTTTCCACTCCAAAGGGCACACGATTGTCCCTTCGGCCCCCATCGTGGTTAAAAACGACCCGACCCTCATGTTTACCAATGCCGGGATGAACCAGTTCAAGGATTATTTCCTGGGCAATAAAGTACCACCCTATGGCCGGGTGGCAGATACTCAAAAATGTCTGCGGGTAAGTGGTAAGCACAACGACCTGGAAGAAGTAGGGGTGGATACTTACCATCATACCATGTTTGAAATGCTGGGCAACTGGAGTTTTGGTGATTATTTTAAGAATGAAGCTATCAGCTGGAGTTGGGAATTGCTGACCGGAGTTTATAAAATACCGGCTGACCGGCTATATGCCACGGTCTTTGAAGGCGACAAAAAAGAAGGTCTCCCTGCATCAACCGTTGCCCTGGCAAAATGGAAAGAGTACTTACCGGATGAACATATTGTATATGGCAATAAAAAAGATAATTTCTGGGAAATGGGAGATACGGGTCCCTGCGGCCCCTGCAGTGAAATTCACGTTGATTGCCGCCCGGAGGAAGAAAGACAACAAATACCGGGGCATTTACTGGTGAACAAAGATCACCCGCAGGTGATAGAAATATGGAACAATGTATTCATTCAATACAACCGGAAAAAAGACGGCAGCCTGGAACCCTTACCTGCCACCCATGTGGATACAGGTATGGGACTTGAACGGTTAGTAAGAGTATTGCAGGGGAAAACATCCAATTATGATACGGATATTTTCAGTGGCACCATCGCCGTAACAGAAAAGATCACCGGCAAAAAATATGATTATAGTGATACCAAAGAAGCAGTAGCCTTCCGTGTTTTAGCGGATCATATCCGGGCAATCAGTTTTACAATAGCGGATGGACAGTTACCTTCCAATACAGGAGCAGGCTATGTGATCCGCCGCATATTAAGAAGGGCCGTACGGTATTATTATTCCTATCTCGACTACAAACAACCATTGCTGACACAGTTAGTGCCGGTATTGGCTCAACAATTTGAAACGGTATTTCCCGAATTGCAACAGCAGGTGGATTTTGTGAGCAAAGTAGTGAAGGAAGAGGAAGATGCATTTTTGAGAACATTGGATAAGGGATTGAAAAGAGTTGATGACCTGGTTGCCCAGGGAAGCATTTCCGGGAAAGATTCCTTTGAATTATATGACACTTATGGTTTCCCCTTCGACCTGACACAGTTGATTGCAGCCGAAAATAAGTTGACAGTTGACGAAGAAGGATTCAAAGCAGAAATGCAGCAACAAAAAGACCGTTCCCGTGCAGCAGGTACCATTGATGCCGGAGACTGGGTCGTTCTTAAAGACGGTTCTAATAAATTCGTCGGTTATGATTCATTAGAAGCAAAAGCATCTGTTTTAAAATACAGGAAAGTAAAGGCCAAAGGCAAAGAATTATACCAGCTGGTGTTGGATACAACTCCTTTCTATGCGGAGAGTGGCGGCCAGGTGGGCGACCGGGGACAATTGGTAATGGGCAATGAGCAGGTGTTTGTGATCGATACCAAAAAAGACAATGACCTTATCATTCATTTTGCAGAAACTATTCCTGCTGATCTTAACGGGGAAGTGGTTGCTAAAGTAGATGTAACAAAAAGAAAACAGACCGAACTGCATCACTCGGCCACTCACTTGCTGCATGCGGCCTTACGAAAAGTGCTGGGCAACCATGTGGCACAAAAAGGATCGCTGGTAAACGAAGAACACCTGCGTTTCGACTTTTCGCATTTTGCCAAAGTCACGGAGGAAGAGATGGCCAGGGTAGAAGAACTGGTGAATGAAAAGATCAGGGAAAATATACCTGTAGTAATTAAGTCCATGCCAAAGGACGAAGCCATGAAGCTGGGGGCAATGGCCTTGTTTGGCGAAAAATACGGCGATGTGGTCAGGGTGGTGATCATGGATCCCAACTATTCCCTGGAGTTATGCGGCGGTACGCATGTGGGTGCCACCGGGGAACTCGGGTTATTCAAACTCACCAGTGAATCAGCTGTAGCAGCCGGTGTCCGCCGGGTGGAAGCCGTTTGTGGTAATGAAGCTATGCAGTATATCAATGAACAGGCTGCTTTGATCGCTTCGGTAAAAGAAACACTGAAGAACCCGAAAGACCTGTTGAAAGCGGTAGAGAACCTGCAGGCCGAAAACGCAGAGTTGAAAAAACATGCGGAATCCATGGAAGCCCGGCAGTTAGTGATCATCCGGAACGAGTTGTTGCAAAAAGATGAGATCATCAACAGTATCAATTTTATCGGTGATATCGTGGAAGTAAGCAATGCAGATGCACTTAAGAAATTATGTTTCGACCTGAAAAATCATCTCCGGGATCATGTGGCGGTGCTTTGTGCCAATATCGGCGGCAAACCTTTCGTAGCCGTTGGGATGTCAGAGACCGTTGCAGCTGCAAAAAACTTAGATGCAGGTAAGATCATCAAAGAACATATTGCCCCGCTGATCAAAGGTGGCGGCGGCGGACAGAAAACATTGGCCACTGCCGGCGGCCAGGATAGCAGCCACCTGCAAGAGGTGATTGAAAAAGTAAAATCCTTGCTGTAATCCTCAGAAGCGAAGAGAGGTTTCATCATCATCTTCCAGTTGCTTTTTTTTGATCTTCCGGGTGTCTTTGTAGATCTTAAAAGCAAAATAGAGGGCAGCGATGCAGATCAGTATACAGATGATGGCAAATATCTCAGGGCCCATTGAGGTTAGTTAGTGGTGGATTAGAAAATGGTGTTCTGTTCAAAAGTCTGCATTTTAAAATCCTGGCCAATACCACTTACAGGGTAGGGAAATCACCGGCAACTTTTCGTAAAAACCACATACTCAAATCATGACACTGGTTTTTGAAACCCAAAGATTATCGTTCCGCCTTTTTACAATGGAGGATGCGGCATTGATCTATGCATTGAATCTTGACCCGGAAGTAACAAGGTTTACGCATGATCCTATAAAAGATATTGAACAGGCAGCGGCAGTATTGGAAAAAACCATATTACCCCAGTATGCGTTGTACAACCATGGCCGCTGGGCAGTTCATACCAAAGGAACCGGCGAATTTATTGGCTGGTGTGGGTTGAAGTACAGGGCCGAACTGAATGAGATTGACCTGGGCTACCGCTTCAGTAAGCAATATTGGGGCATGGGATATGCCACCGAAGCAGCGGCTGCCAGCATTCGTTATGGATTTGAAAACCTGAACCTTAGCCGTATTGTGGGCAGGGCAGAACTGGGTAATACAGGCTCCATCCGGGTTTTGGAGAAATGTGGTATGACTTACATAGGTAATGAAGAAGTGGACGGGTACCCGGTCCGCACCTATGAAGCTATTAGCCCGTTTGTCCGCTGATCCGGCCTTTTAAAAACCGTTGGCCATTTAACATTTCCGAAACATTTCGTAATACAGAAAATCTCATTATATTTGATCTACGAAATTTGACGTAGATAATTATTAAAACAAAAAGTATGATACAGGTTAGTAGAAAATTTTTGGTGCTTGCCCTGGCTGCAGCCATGGTTCTTCCCGCTGCACTGCTGGCGCAGCCGGATGAGAAAGCGAAGGATAAAAAAGATGCCGAGCAGATCATCATTACCCGCAAAGGAGATAAAAATGAAAAAGTGGTGGTGGAGATCAATGGTGACAAGATCACGGTGAATGGTAAATCACTGGATGAATACAAAGATGGTGATGTAACCGTTCGCCGCAACAAGATCAAAGATGTGTGGGCTTTTGCCGATGGCATGAGTGGCTTCAACACTTTCCCGGCGCAGAGTGGTCTTAAAAGAAAAGTTAGTGTTGATTCCAACAGGGCGATGCTGGGTGTGACTACTGAAAAAACGGAGACTGGGGTAAGATTGCAGGCTGTTACCAAAGAAAGCGGTGCAGAAAAAGCAGGGCTCAAAGAAGGTGATGTGATCACAAAAATTGATGATACGAAGATCGAAGATCCGGATGACCTTACCGCCACTATCAAGAAGCACAAACCAGGTGATAAAGTAACGGTTACATATCTCCGTGATAAAAAAGAGCAAAAAGCAACCGCTGAACTGGGTAAATGGAAAGGAACTACCAGTATCTATACCACTGAAGGCTTTAACATGAATATGGACCTCGGTGACTTTGATTTTGAACGCATCATGCCAAGGACACCGGTTGTTCCCCGTGTTACACAACCTTTCGGGCAAAACTGGAGCTGGTCTGGCGGCAGCCCCAAGCTTGGTTTATCTGTCCAGGATACAGAAGATGGGAAAGGGGTAAAAGTAATTGAGGTGGATGATGATAGTAATGCTGAAAAAGCCGGTGTGAAAGAAGATGATGTAATCCTGGAAGCGGATGGCAAAGCAGTGAATGGTGCTGATGAAATGGCAAAGATCATCCGTGAGAGCAAGGAAAAAGGTTCAGTGATGCTGAAACTGCAAAGAGCCGGTAAAACACAGAATATCGAAGTGAAGATCCCCCGTAAGCTGAAAACAGCAGATCTTTAATTACCCTATATTGTGCATGTAGAACCCTCCCGCCGCAGGCGGGAGGGTTTCTTTTTTTATAAGAACCCACCCCGCTGAATTGACCTATTTTTGCAGGGTTTAAAAAATGACAGACTATAGCAAATACGAAATAGTGGTGGGACTGGAAGTGCATGCCCAGTTACAGACGAACAGTAAACTTTTTTGTGGTGACAGTATTGCTTTTGGAGCAGAGCCCAACACGCATGTCAGCCCGATTACCCTGGGTCATCCGGGAACATTACCCAAAATGAACCGGAAGGCCATCGAATATGCAGTCAAAATGGGGTTGGCCTGTTATTGTGAGATTGAACGCTATAACTACTTTGCCCGGAAAAATTATTTCTATCCCGATTTGCCCAAAGGCTACCAGGTATCACAACATACCACGCCGGTTTGTAAAGGAGGTTATGTAACAATACGGACAACAGGAGGGGAAAGAAATATCCGGCTCAACCGCATCCATATGGAGGAAGATGCCGGGAAAAGTATTCATGATGCCGATTCTGAAAATACCTGCGTGGATTATAACCGGGCAGGAACTGCCCTGATCGAGATCGTAACAGAACCGGATATTACTTCAGCGGAAGAAGCGTTTGCCTATGTCAGTGAGATCAGGAAATTAGTCCGTTACCTGGAGATCTGTGATGGAAATATGGAGGAAGGCAGTTTACGCTGCGATGCTAATATCTCAGTTCGTTTGAAAGGTGACCATAAACTTGGAACGAAAGTAGAGGTGAAGAACCTCAACTCGATCCGGAATGTAAAACGGGCTATCGAGTTTGAAGCTAAACGGCTGATGGAGCTTGTTGATAAAGGAGAACCTGTTATACAACAAACGAGAAGTTTTGATGCGAACAACGGCACCACTTTTGCCACCCGGGAAAAAGAAGATGCAGATGATTACCGTTACTTCCCCGAACCCGACCTGGCGCCATTTCATTTGCAGGAAGAGTTTATTGAAAAAATAAGGCAGCAACTGCCGGTGCTGCATACCGAAAGAATAAAAAAATACATTTCACAATACCAGTTATCGGATTATGATGCTGCTGTGCTGACAGAAGAAAAAGTATTTGCTGATTATTTTGAAAAGATCATTGCATACACAAAGAATTATAAAGCGGCAGCTAACTGGATGCTGGGCCCGGTAAAATCATGGCTGAATGAGAATAATAAGGAGATCAGTGATTTTCCTGTGCAGCCGGAGAAGATCGCTGCTATTATCCGGTTAACAGATGAAGGAAGGTTGAGTTTCTCTGTAGCTTCCACCAAACTATTCTCTTCTTTACTAAAGCAGCCATCCAAAGAGCCACTTGCAATCGCAGCTGAGGAAAACCTGGTACAGCAGTCAGATGTTTCTTCCATTGAACCTGTTATTGACGGGGTATTGGAAAAACTGGCCGATAAAGTGGCAGAGTATAAAAAAGGAAAGAAAGGCCTGATTGCTCTTTTCGTGGGAGAAGTAATGAAACAATCCAAAGGGAAAGCTGATCCTAAAGTGACCAACGAATTGTTATTAAAAAAATTAAAATCATAATATGCGAATACCAGCGATACCGGTAATTATAACCGGCTTATCCATTGTACTGTTTTCTTCCTGCAAGAACAGCGGGACAAAGGGAGGGTTTGAGATCAGCGGCGCCTTGACGAATAACAAAGCAAAGATGATCTACCTGGAAGAAGTGCCGGTATCCACCATGCAGCGGAATGTGGTAGATTCAATGCTGATCGGTACCGACGGAAAGTATACATTAAAAGCAGATCCTGCCGAAGCTGTAGTGTTTAACCTGCGGTTGGACCAGCAAAATTTCCCGATCGCTTCTGTGATCAACGATACAAAAAAGATAAAACTGGATGTGAACTTTAGTACGGAGAATAACCAGTTTGCGGAAACCTATACTGTGACCGGTTCTGCAGCCAGCCAGCAGCTGAAAGATTTTATGACGGACTTTAACAAAGAGCTGCAGAATATTTATGCACTCAGCCGCAAAGGGGACAGCCTGCAAAGGAGCAATGCACCGGATAGTATTATGATCCCGTTAGTGAATGAACACCGCCAGATCGCTGACCAGTTAAAAACATTGTTTACAGAGGCAGCAAAAAAATCATCCAACCCGGCACTGACGATGTTTGAGCTGGGCTATTACCAGACCACTGCCAACAACCCATCTTTTGGATTAACGGGAATTGGTAATGAAGAACTCGTCAGTATTATAAGCGATGTTGCCGCAAAATATCCTGAGCACAAAGGAGTGGCAGAGGTGAAAAGGGGATTGGATATGCAAATGCAAAAAGCACAGGCGGCGGCCTGGGTGGGAAAGCCTGCCGTTGATTTTGCATTGCCGGATGTGAATGGGAAGGAAGTAAAACTGAGTTCCTATAAAGGGAAATATGTACTGGTTGATTTCTGGGCCAGCTGGTGCCAGCCCTGCCGCTTTGAAAACCCGAACGTGGTAAATGCCTACAATAAGTTTAAGGATAAAAATTTTACGATCCTGGGTGTTTCTTTAGATGAGAAAAAAGAGGCCTGGCTCAAAGCGATTAAAGACGATAAACTGACCTGGACGCATATCAGCGACCTGAAAGGCTGGGAAAGTTCAGTAGTGCCTGTCTATGGTTTTGGTGAAGTCGGTATTCCCTATAATTTCCTGGTGGATCCGGATGGAAAGATCATTGCTGAACGGTTGAGAGGGGAACAACTGGAATTGAAGCTGGCAGAATTGCTGAAATAACTGGATAGGTATAAAAGAGGAAGGCTGCCATCGGGCAGCCTTCCTCTTTTATATTTCTGATAACAGAATTCTTCTTCGGATTAGTTATCAGTACAAAGTGAATTTAACAAAAGCTCAGTTGATGAAATCGGCCAGATATATTGCTGACCTGTTGGCGCAATTGAGTTTACACCTGGTTTTGCCGGAAGCGGCAAACCAAGGCGGGTAAGGTCTGCACCAGCAAACCCTTCGCCCATCAATTCAATTCTTCTTTCGGTCATGATAGCATCTGCGAGTGCAGTTGCATTAGCAAAACTTCCTACTGTGAAAACGGTGGAAGCATCAGAGCGACCACGGATTGCATTCAGCAAAGCAACAGCCTGCGCATCTACTGTATTCGTTGAACGAACTCTGGCTTCTGCCAGGTTCAGCAGGACTTCAGCATACCTGATAACGGGAGCCCAATCAGTGAAGTTTCCACCAGTTGGGAACTTAGACAGGTAAGTTTTGCCGCCGGAAGTGATGATCATCGCTTTTCTTCTGTCCGCAGCCAGCCAGCCGGCATTTGAAATAATACCGGTAGAAAGCAAAGAATACTCGCCATTACCACCATTAAATGCAGAAGGGCAGTAGTAATAGCCTAACTGGTTTTGGGTACCCGGAGCTTCATTAGAAGCGAAAGGCATTGACAGAATAGATTCCGTGGTAGTATAAGGTGTTTTGAAAACATTGGTAACATCAGCCTGTAATGCATGTGCCACACCAGTTGATGCTGTAAATGGTGCAGTAGCTGAAACGATCTTATTCGCTTCTGTGATCACATTGCCATATTGCTGCATGCTCAGGTACACCCTTGTCTTCAAGGCAATGGCTGTATTACGGTGAGCCCTGGTCGTATTGAGTGTTGCATTAGCGTTAGTAAGCGGAAGGTTCTGTTCAGCAAAAGTGAGATCTGCTAATATCTGCGTATACACTTCAGCAACGGTTGCCCTGGCCAAAGCGTAATCACCGGAGCCAGTATTACCTGTTAAACGCAGGGGAACGCCGGGCTTACTTCCATTTCCATCCCAATAAGGCCGGGCATAAAACTGAAGTAATGAATAGTAACTCAATGCACGAAGTAGTCTTGCTTCTGCCACATACCCTTTGCCAATTGCATCGCTGACAACACTTGTTCCGCTGATAGCCATACCATCAATAAAAACATTGGCCAGGTTGATCACATAATAGGCTCTTGACCAATGATTCTGCACACTGTTTGTAGAACTGTTACTGGGAGTATAACTCCAGATATCATATCCGGTAACCACGTTGGTACGGTCGTTCATGAAATCGCCACCACGGATATCATTGAATATCTGGTAACGACCCCCAAACATACCGGCATTTTTTATCGAAGCGTAAATAGCTCTTACCTGCCCCTCGATCCTTGCCGCTGTTGAGAAAGCTGAAAGATCAGAGATCAGTGTAGTGGGCACAGGAGTAAGGTTACTCTTGTGACATCCTGTGGCCGAAAGAAGTCCGGCAGCAAGGATGATATATAGATAATGTTTTTTCATTTTCATGATTCAATCTTTTTAAGTTAGAAACCAATATTTAAACCGACAGTGATGGTTCTGGCATTACCAACTGTATTTCTGTCAACACCCTGGTTGGTTGTTCCATTACCATTTGAGGAAACCTCAGGATCGGGTCCGGGATATTTGGTAATAATAGCCAGGTTGTTGCCGCTGATATAGAATCTTGCTGTACTGATCCTTGCTTTCTCAAGGATATTACGGGGAATATTATAACCAAGGCTTAATGTACGTAATTTGATAAAGTCGCCTTTGAACACATTAATATCAAGCGGGAATGATGAGCCATTGGAGATATTATCACCAAATACGGCTTTTGGAATATCGGTTACGTCGCCCGGTTTTTTCCATTTCCTCAGGATATCAGTAGAGTTATTCCAGAAACGCTGGTCTCTTAACCCTGCATTGGTGCCAAAATAGATATGGAAGCCTAACTGGTAAGTGAACAATGCATTCAGTTCAAAATCTTTGAAACGAATCGTATTGTCGAAACCGCCTACATATTTAGGGTTGGTGTTTTTATACACCACAGCATCAGCAGAGCTAACTGTAGGTGCTACGGTTCCGTCTGCATAAGCGAAGCGGAACTGACCTGATGGAGCCACATGCTGGAAAAATACTTGCCTGCCATTTTTATCTAAGAAAATTCTTCTTCCTGTAGCCGGGTCAACTCCGTTGGTACGGGTTACGAATAGCATACCAATAGGACTTCCGGGAACAGTGATGCTTGGGTTTTCCAAACCGCCTGTAGAGGAAATAATGTTAGTGATACCGGGAGCAAGAGAGGTTACTTCATTTTTATTGTAAGTAATGTTGAATGAAGTATTCCAGGTGAAATCTTTTTTCTGAACCGGGGTAGCGGTTATGGCCACTTCTAAACCTTTGTTATACATGGTTCCGATATTCTGTGGAATATTGGAGGGCAAACCAGCAGAAGGTGGTTGCGGTACAAACAAGATCATATCATCGATATCGTTCTTGTAGTAAGTGATCTCCGCAGTGATCCTGTCTCTCAGGAAACCAAAGTTCAGACCCAGGTCAAACTTGGTGCTGCTTTCCCATCCAAGATTTGAGTTACCTGCTTGTGAGAAAGCAACAGTACCGTTACCACCGTAGAGGCCAGAACTAAACACAGAAAGTGACTGGAAGTTACCGAGGCCACCTATGTTACCTACACGGCCATAGCTGGACCTGAGTTTGAAGCTGCTGAATATTTTATCAAGGCCACCGGTCCAGAATTTTTCCTTAGTGATCTCCCAACCAGCAGAAACACCCCAGAAAGTGCCATACTTACTATTTAAACCTAATTGTGAAGCACCATCACGGCGCAGGTTACCACTTAAGAAATATTTGCCGGCATAATTATAATTCAAACGGCCAAATTCAGAATATAAATAGTTTTCACCTATACCTAAACCTGCGGTATTAGGTGTCTGCCATCCACCCTGGATATCTGTAAAGGCAGGGTCAGTAACACCAATACGGTTCAGGCCATAACCAACGAAATCTGATTTCTGTTGTTCAATACCAGCTAATAAACTGAAGTTATGTTTATCAGCAAATGTTTTGTCGAACTGTACGGTATTGGTCCATACCCATCTTTTACTTTTATTGAACCAGCTGGAAGCAGAACCATTGCTGGCAAAGCCTTCACCCGAAATAGGATGAAAGAAAACCTCGTTATCAATAAAAATATAGTCAAGACCAAAGGTGGAGCGGAAAGTTGCCCATTTCACCGGCTTAACCTGAACATAAGCGTTTGCCAGAATATGGTTGGCTTCACTATTGTTTCTGTTCAGGTCTAACTGAATAGCCGGATTGTTGAAACCAACCTGGCCCTGTTTATTTCCCATCACACCAATCAGGGCACCAGAATAGTTATAGGTGCCGTCATTGTTAAAAGGAGAAATATTGGGAGCAGTCACCAATGGCACACGACCAAGGCCAGCTGTAGCAAAGGCATCGCCCAATGAACCAGAACTTACTGCAGCCAGGTTTTGTTCATTAGAATACTGCAGCTTACCTCCAACCGTGATAGCCTTACCGGCTTTATGATCAAGATTCATTAACACAGAAATTCTCTTAAAGTCATTCTTTCTAATGATACCTTGTTGATCAGTATACCCTGCGGAAAAGTAATAGCTGGTTGCTTCGTTGGCACCAGAAACACTAACTGTGTTGCTGTGCTGGATACCCGTGCGGTACACATAATCATACCAGCGGGTGTTGATAGGTTGTCCGTCAGGTCCATTAGTGAGTACAAACGCATTCGTAGTTGCATTAAAGGTGCCCGCATTGACCAATGCTTCGTTTTTGTGATCAGTATATTGAAAGGCATCCAAAAGATCAGGTAACCCAAATGTCTTGGAGAAGCCTACCCAACTGTCAAGAGTTACTTTTGACTTTCCAGCCTTACCCTTTTTAGTAGTTACGAATACTACACCATTTGCCGCACGGCTACCGTAGATTGCAGAAGCCGCTGCGTCTTTAGATACGTCAATACTTTCAATGTCATTTGGATTGATACTGGCAAGAGCATTACCTGCTGCACTGGTACCGCTGAAATCACCTGTATAAGCAGGTACTCCATCAACAACAATCAATGGATAAGAACTTAACGAGATTGAGTTTGTACCGCGGATCCTGATTACAGGTTGTGCATTCAATACACCACTTGGAATAGTCACCTGTACACCGGCAGCACGACCGCCCAATGCCTGTTCAAAACTTTGAACGGGTTTATTGGCGATAGCAGCTCCTTTTACAGAAGCAATGGAACCTGTAACTTCTTTTTTTCTTTGTGTGCCATACCCCACTACCACTACTTCGGAAATGGTTTTGTCTTCCTGGGTTAAAGAAAAATCAAGGGAGGTTTGGGAGCCTATAGCTCTTTCCTGTGTCGTCATGTCGATGGCTGAAACGATCAGCGCTTTGGCATTGGAAGGAACAGTGAGGGAGAAAGTTCCATCAGCTTTGGTGGAGGTACCGGTTGTTGTACCTTTTACCAGGACGGAAGCGTTGGGAATCGGATTTCCCTTGTCGTCAGTCACCTTTCCGGTGACTGTTTTTTGGGCTAACAACGATCCCGCAAATAGCAGGAAGGCTGTTAGTGTTAGTAACAGTTTTCTCATGTGCATGTAGTTTTTAAGTATAGAAATCAAAGCAATACCCTTGTCAGGGGCAGTGCCTCAAGTGATAAACCAGTCTTTAAAAATAATATGAAAACGCCGCCTATAACCTTATTTGTCCGTCTCTCAATTAAATATGACAAATTGCTCAATTCTAATGCTGCACTAATATATAGAAATCCGCTTATTTTTTGCGTTTTTCTCCCATACTTATCAGCAGGGCAGGCAGCAATACAAGATTGGTGATGGTAGCGGTTACCAAGGTAAGGGAGGTTAGCCAGCCAAGAGCTTGTGTTCCGCCGAAACCGCTGAAACAGAAGATAATAAATCCGGCGATAAGTACCAGGGAGGTATAAATGATACTGATGCCGGTACTATGAATAGTCTCTATGACCGTCTTTTTAAGGTTGTGGCCGTGCCGGGGGAGCTCCTGTTTATAGTTGACCAGGAAACGGATGGTTACATCTATGGCGATACCAAGTGCCACACTGAAGACTAAAACGGTGGATGGCTTGATGGCAATGCCGGTCCATCCCATGACCCCTGCGGTGATGATCAGCGGGATGATATTCGGGATCAGCGAACAAAACAGGATGCGGAACGATTTGAACAGGTACAACATACAAAGGGCGATCAGCAAAAAAGCCCAGGCAATACTCTCTTTCAATCCGTTAATAATATAAGTGCTGCCTTCCAGGAAAGTGACACTGGTGCCGGTCAACTGAACACTGTATTTAGAAGTGTCAAAAAGTTGGGTGGCCCGCAGTTGAATACTGTCCAGGATCTCGGGTAAACGAACACTGCCCACATCAGCCATTGATACGCTGATACGAACCTGCTGCCTGGTACTATCCATAAAGGTGGAAACCAGTTTGGTGAAAGAATTTCCACCTGAACTGTCTTTCTTGAAATTTAAATAATCATTCAGTGCCGGCATGATGTTCTCATCTGGAACGGTATAGCTTAAGCTATCACCTTCAAAAAAGGCCTGTTTGGCGAATTTCATTCCTTCTACCAGGGAAAGAGGTCTTGCCATTGTCGGTTGTGCCGTGATGTATTGCGATAAGGAATCAATATTGCGGAATGTCTTCAGTGCATTGCGGCGCAACCCGTTTTTCTGGCGGGTGTCCACGATGATCTCCAACGGCATTACCCCTTTAAAATTTTTTTCAAAAAACTTCAGGTCGGTATAGATCTTATCGGTTTTTGGCAGGTCATCCACGATAAATCCAACACTCTTTAATTTAAAAATACCCACTACGGCAACCGCAATGATGGCAATAGTGATACCATAGATCAGTTTGCGGTGATTGAGTGACCATCTTTCCAGCCGGTCTAACCAGCGATTAAGTCGCGGGTTATCCAGGTATTTGGTATGTCTTGATTTGGGGGCCGGTAAAAAACTCAGTACTGCAGGAATCAGTACCAGGGAAATAAAGAACAATAACATGATATTGATGCCGGCCACCACACCAAACTCTTTTAAGATCTGGCTGCGGGTGAGGGCAAAAACAGCAAAACCAATGGCCGCCGACAGGTTACAAAACAGGGTCACGATTCCCATTTTATCAACCATAGCGGTCAATGCCTTTATCTTATCTCCTTTTTCATTATAAGCAGTATGAAACTTATTGAGAAAATATATACAATTAGGGATACCAATCACCACGATCAGTGGCGGAATAAGTGCCGTTAATAAGGTGATCTTATAACCAAATAATTGCATGGTGCCAACACTCCATACCACGCCGATCAGTACCACAATCAATGATAATGTCATAGAGCTGACTGAACGGAAGAATAATAACAGGATCAATGCTGATAAGACCAATGAGGCGACCAGGAAAATATTCATTTCTGCAGCAATCCGGGTGGCCAGTTCGGTTCTTATCATCGGCAGGCCACTGAGATGAATTTCTATAGCATTATCGGTTCCAAATTGCAGGGCCAGTTTTTTGATCTCATCTACTATGGCCACTCTTTTACTGCTGTTCATGATGTCCTTATTGATGCGGACACCCATCAGCCAGGCTTTTGTTTCAGCATTGTACAAAAGACCCCGGTAAAAAGGAAGATTCAGGAATACAGCTGCACTGCTGTCCAATTCAGCCTGAGTTAATTCTTTATCCCTGAAAATAGTATCGGCTTTTAATTTTTCGCTGGCAGCATCTTTGACCAGGTTCACGGCTGATGTAACGGCTAATACATCCTCTACAGCCTTTACTTTCCGCAGATCTTTTTGCAGGCGGGCATAACTATTAAATAGTTTTTCGGTGAATAACTGATCCGTTTGAATACCGATGACCAGCAGGTTGCCGTCTTCGCCAAATTTTTTTTTGAACTCCTGGTAGGTTTTGTATTTGGGGTTATCGGTGGGAATAGCCCGGGAAAAATCATAACTCAGTTGCATTTTGCTGGCCTGGTAACCCATAAAACCGGTGAGGGCCAGTAATATGATCAATAACAGAATGCGGTATTTGAGAATGAATTGTCCGAGTCGTAGCCACATAATAAGTACCTAATTAGATAAGTGTAGAAGCCGCAAAGAAACGGAAAAAAGCTTAACAGGCTATTAGCCTGATTTTGATACTTTTGAATAGTGAGATTCTTGTTTTCAATCCTGTTATCCGGGCTTGCTGTTGCAACAGCAGCCCAATTGCCCTTACCTGCTATCGGTTTGTGGCGGGAGCATCTTCCTTATAACAGTGCCATTGATGTTACGGCAGCTGCTGATAAAGTCTATTGTGCCACCCCTTACAGTTTGTTTGTTGTGAATAATGCAAGCAATGAAATTGAAAGGCTCAGTAAAGTAACAGGATTGAGTGAAACGGGCATCAGCACCATCCGGTACGATGCAGCTAATGAAAAGCTGTTTATTGCTTACAGTAACAGCAACATTGATATTATTGACCGGAACGATATCAACAATGTACCTGATATAAAAAGAGATAATATCATCGGCGATAAAACGATCTATAATATTTACCCGCTGGGGACCCATTTTTTTCTTTCTACAGGTTTGGGAGTGATCGTTATTGATGGCGACCGGTACGAAGTAAAGGATTCCTGGTTCATTGGTAATAATGGCAACCAGGTGCGGACCACAGGTTTTACCAGTGACGGCACTTTTTATTATGCGGCCACTGAAGAAGGATTAAAGAAGGCGGCTATCAGTAATACCAATCATGCGAACTGGGCCAACTGGCAGCTGGTCAGTGGCACAAACGGGTTACCTGCGGGAGAATGTCGTAATGTGTTTATGCTGCAGAATAAAGTCATTGTTCAAAAAGGAGATTCCCTGTATGTGCAGACGGGAACAAACTGGTCTTTGTTTTACGGAGATACATGGCCTGCTGTAAGCAGCAACGTTAGTGCGGATAAAATTCTACTATGCCAGCGGCAAACAAACGGTGCCAGCCGGGTCATCCTGTTAAATGCTGACGGATCAGTTGCAAGAACATTGTCCCAGCCGGGTATTATTTCTTTTCCGAGGAAAGCAATCTTATATAGTAACGAACCCTGGCTGGCCGACCAGTTTGGGGGTTTATCACATTTTACGGCTGCCGCATTTAAAAATTATAAACCTAATTCGCCGGAGGCAACAGCCAGCGGGGAGATGATGGTTTACAATAACCAGTTTTATGCCACCGCCGGCGAAGTAAATGAAGCATGGAACTACCAATATAACGGGAATGGTATTTATCATTTCAAAGAGAGCAACTGGACGAATATCAATCGCTTTGTCTATCCGCAATTGGATTCCTTATTAGATTTTATAACCATTACTCCTGATCCCCGTGATGAAACGATCTGGGCCGGCTCTTATGGTGGCGGTTTATTACACCTCAAACAAGGGCCAGCTTTCGAGATATTCAAACAAGGTTTTATCGGGGCCACTGTTGGCGATCCCACCAGTTACCGGGTAGCAGGCTTAGCTTTTGACCGGGACAATAATTTATGGATATCGAATTACGGGTCAGTACTACCATTAAAAGTTAAAAAAGCAGATGGTAGCTGGTATGCGTTTGCTGTTCCTTTTTTCCTGAATGAGAATGCGGCGGCGCAAATAGTGATTGACGATAATAATTATAAATGGATTGTCTCACCTAAAGGCAATGGCCTGCTTTGTTACGACCAGGGCAGTTCATTGGAAAATTCAGGTGATGACAGGTGGAAGATCTATCGTGCCGGGGCCGGTAGCGGTAACCTTCCCAGCAATGAAGTAATATGTGCGGCAAAAGATAAAAGCGGCTTTATCTGGGTCGGTACAACCGATGGTATCGGGGTGATACAATGTACACAGGATGTTTTCAGCTCCACGTCTTGTGAAGCCGTATTGCCAATTGTGCAACAGGGAAATTTCGCCAACTTTCTATTCAAAGGGGAAGAAGTAAGAGATATTGCGGTGGATGGTGCAGACAGAAAATGGGTGGCTACAAAAAATGGTGCCTGGCTGATCGACGCTACCGGGGAAAAAGTTATTTATCAATTTACCGAAGCCAATAGCAACTTACTAAGCAGCGATGTAAAAAAGATTACGATTGATGGAAAGACAGGTGAAGTCTTTTTCGCCACCTTAAAGGGCATTTGTTCTTTCCGCAGCACTGCAACGGAAGGAAGCGAAGTAAATGCTGACGTGTTGGTTTTTCCTAATCCCGTTCCCCCGGGCTATACCGGCACCATTGCCATCCGGGGATTGGTGAATAATGCCATTGTAAAGATCACTGAACTCGATGGACGATTAGTGTATCAAACAAGAGCCCTGGGCGGACAAGCCGTATGGGATGGAAGAAATTATAAAGGACAAAAAATTTCCAGCGGTACTTACCTTATACTGGTAAATGAAGATCCCAATTCATCTTTTGGAAAAGAAAAAACGGCAGCGAAGATTTTTTTCATTAATAAATAACTGTGCCGGATAAGCTACATAAAACAAGGGGCATCGTACTGCGGTCGGTGAAGTATGGCGAGACCAGTGTGATCGTTTCCATCTTCACGGAGTTATTTGGATTGCAATCGTATTTGGTGAACGGGGTAAGAGCCTCCACAAAAAAAGGAAGTGGTAAAGCCAATTTATTTCAACCTTCAGCAATTCTTGACCTGATCGTTTATCATAGTGAATTAAAACAGCTGCAACGGATCAAAGAATTTAAATGGGGCTATATCTACCAGCATATTCTTTCGGATGTGCGAAAAAATGCTGTGGCTTTGTTTATGATAGAGTTGCTCAGCAAATGCCTGAAACAGCCGGAGAATAATCCTGACCTGTTTCATTTCAGTGAAGATGCATTCAGGCACCTGGATGATGCCAGCGATGCAGAGACAGCCAACTTTCCTTTGTTTGTGGCCCTGCACCTGCCGGTATTCTTTGGTTTCCGGATAGATGATAACTATTCGGTACAAAATCAATACCTCGATCTGCAGGAGGGAAGTTTTACAAGTATTCAGCCCACGCATCCGTATTTCCTGGATGATAAACAGGCTTATATTATTTCACAGCTGCTGAAAGTGCAGCAGCCTGCGGAACTGGAAGATATTAAGCTGAACCATGAATTCCGGCGCAATTTGTTATTTGCACTGGAGCGATTTTATGCGTTACATATTGCAGAATTTGGAACAATGCGGACCTTGCCGGTGTTAAGGGAGATACTGGGTTAAATATCGAACGTTACAATTAATGGAGTGTGATCACTTAAGTGGCTCCACATTTTATGACTCCCGACTTTTACATCAACCATTTTCTCTAATAAACTGACTGAGACAAAGCAATAGTCAATATGATAGGATTTGTCGGGGTGCCGGTACATGAATAAGGTATTCTTCTTCTCTTTTCCCTGTTGCTGCTTAAAAAAATGATGATAGCTGCTGTGAATATTTTTCTTTTCCAGTAAGGATACAACAGCGGAGTGGTTACCCACACGCCGGGGTTTATCCCAGATTGTGTTGCTGTTAAAATCTCCGGCTAATACCGTTTGAGAGTTATTTAATAAATCTTCATAATAAGTAAGAGCTTTCCATATCTGCCCTACATACTGGAAGCCTTTATCCTGCGGGTTGTTGGCCCAAATTGCAAAAAGAGTAAAATCCATTTCTCCCCCGGTTACAGAAATGGGAATGATGTGTTTGAAGCCGGGCTCATAACTGGGATGGATCTTTAGTTGATAATTATTGTAGGAAAAAATGCCTATGCCCTTGTTCAAATTATCTCCAGACCAGATAATATCAGCTGGAAAAGGCCTCCCTTGACTAAATTTTAATTTATCGGGATGTTCACATTCAGGAATAATGAGTATATCCGGCTTGTATTTTAAGATATGACTGGCCTTCTTTCGAAAGGCCATATTGCAATTCCAGGTAATAATTTTCAAAATGGCTTTGTCTTTAGGAATTAAAAATTATTGAATTATACCTGAAATACCCGTTTATGAATTAATAAGTCAATAGAAAACTACTTACTTCTTTTACCCAGATAACTTGATGGTCAATCAGATAATTTTGGTTGATGTTCCTGATGCAGGATTGTAGATGGTTAATCCTGCATTTTTTCCTTTGCTAAAACTTCCCAACTCCTCCTCCCAACCCAATGCGCTGGCACCATTATAAGTTGCCCATTGCAGTACTGTTTCTAAAGGGATATGAGGAAGCTGTTGCCGGATAGCAGCTATCTCTTTGGCAATACTCAGTTGCCAGTTGCTGCTGTAACTGTCGGTACCCAACATCAGGTGACAATGATGTTTTATCAGCATATCAACCGGTGGCATCCTGTTCTCGATATACAAATTAGCATTGATACAAAGACAGTACACTAATTTTAAACCGTTTGCCGCTGCATAGTCATTGGCCCAGATCACATCTTCTTCAGGCATATAACTGTTATGGATAAGAAAAATGGTTTGCCCGTTATTGAAATAAGGCAATACGGAACGGATGCTGCTCTTCCCGGTTATGGGAAACGGTGATTTATCAATCCCGAATATTTTAAACAGCTTCAGGTAATCGCCGCCACCGGTTTTGTACAGCTCATCTTCTGCCGGGTGTTCCTGGTTATGAATGGAAATGACCTGGCCTTTCGTGGCTTCATTAATAAGCTGAAAGGTTTTGGGGGAGATGCTGTACGGGGCATGAGGAACTATGGAAGTTCTGTGTTTGATGTTGGATGTTTGGAGTTTTGTTTCAAGTTCTCCTGCAACACTTTTATAGTGATTGAAATTTTCAAGGGCTTTTTCATCGGTAAAGCTGAGTACTTCCACAAAATTCTGCCAGCGGATCCTGCTTTTGCTTTTTACAGCCGCTGTATCAGCCATATTGCCAATATCACCTACGGCGACAATTCCATTCTCATACATTTCTTGTTCGGCTTTGATGATTGCTTCATCAATGATCTCCCGGGCAAAACCTCTTTTGGTAACCACGGAACATAAAAAATCGATCAGCCCTGTATACGGGGGGATCACATCTTTCAGATGACTGAGTTCAAGGTGGCAGTGAGCATTGATCAGTCCGGGTGTAAGAATGCCCTCCAGGTACTGAACGTCATCTCCTGCTTCTGATAGGGGAGTAATATCTTCAATAGTCCCGTCTTTCTTTACGATTACAACCTTGTCATTGTCCAGGAAACGATGCCCGTCAAACAGCTGATCTGCCCTGAATTTTAAATATGCCATATTGTAAAATTCACAAAAACAAACCCCAAATCCCAAAACACAGCCCATATTTCTTTGCTACTTTTGCAATCTTTATAATTAGTGATTTAGTCACCCGGAATTTTATTAGTTATGTTAGACAGGCTGGAAGCCATAAAAGCAAGATTTGACCAGTTGGGAGTAGCCCTCACCAATCCTGAGATCGTGGGCAATAACAAACGGTTCACAGAAACGAGCAAGGAATACCGCAGTTTGGAAAAGATTGTTCTAGCCTATAACGATTACAGGAAAGTACTGGACGATGTGGAATTTTATAAGCAGGCATTGAATGGTGATGATGAGGAAATGCGGGAGCTGGCCAAAATGGAAACCCCGGGGGTGGAAGAAAAAAAGGAACAACTGGAGGCCTATATCCGCCAGTTGCTGATACCAAAAGATCCGCAGGATGAAAAGAATGCGATACTGGAGATCCGTGCCGGAACAGGTGGTGATGAGGCCAGCCTTTTTGCAGGTAACCTGCTGCGGATGTATATGCGGTATTGTGAAAGAAGGGGCTGGAAGACGGCAATCCTTAGCGAAAATGAAGGAGCAGTGGGTGGTTATAAGGAAGTGCAACTGGAAGTAACAGGTGATGATGTGTATGGTACGCTGAAATTTGAGAGTGGCGTACACCGGGTGCAACGGGTTCCTGACACTGAAGCCAGCGGCCGGGTGCATACTTCTGCCGCAACAGTGGCAGTGATGCCGGAAGCAGAAGAAGTGGACTTCGAACTCAACCCGGCGGATGTGAAAATGGAAACGGCCCGTAGCGGTGGGGCTGGCGGGCAGAACGTAAATAAAGTAGAGACAAAAGTATTGCTGACGCATATTCCCACCGGGACCGTGGTGGTGTGCCAGACGGAACGGTCGCAGCTGGGCAACCGGGAAAAAGCGATGGGAATGCTCCGTACAAAACTATACGAGGAGCAAGTGAGAAAACAGGAAGAAGAAATTTCCCGTCACCGGAAGAGTTTGGTGAGTACGGGTGACCGGAGTGCAAAGATCAGGACATATAATTTTCCGCAGGGAAGGGTAACTGATCACCGCATCGGGTTAACGCTGTATAATCTTGATGATGTGCTCAATGGAAATATCCAGGAGCTGATCGAGGCGCTGCAGTTTGCTGAGAATTCGGAAAAACTAACCAAGCAGGGTTGAGTTTTTTAAACAAAAGCATTGTTGGCCCCGGATAGTGTTACCTTTAAAGGAATCAAAAACTAATTTTATGTTCGATCAGTTATTAGACCTTGTCAAAAAACATGCAGGTGATGCTATTGTCAATAACCCTGCTATCCCCAATGAAAAGAACGAAGAAGCCATCAATGAAACGTCGGGCTCAATAGCAAGTGGCTTGCAGGGTATGTTATCACAGGGTGGGATTAAAGATGTATTAAAAATGTTTGGTGGCCAGGGAGGAAACAGTGCAGTGAGTAACGGGATCTCTGGTGGCCTGATCCAGAACCTGATGGATAAATTCGGGCTTGACCAGCAGCAAGCTGGTAATGTGGCCGGTAAGGTAGTGCCGGGTGTGCTGGATGAAATGGTAAAGAAAACCAACGACCCTGCTGATAAAAGCTTTGATATCCAGGGCATTTTTAACAGCCTGAGTGGCGGACAGACATCCGGTTTAAATATCCAGGGGTTGTTAAGTAAAGTGCAGGGAGGAAAGCTTGACCTTGATGGAGATGGTGATACTGATCTGCAAGATCTTATGTCCGTAGTAAAAGGTGGAGGCGGTGGCGGATTGATGGATAAAGTGAAAGGATTATTTGGAGGATAAGCGGTTCATCAGCATGATAGTATTTACAAGGCAGCCAAAAGCTGCCTTTCTTTTTATCGTCTAATTAGCTGGAATAAATTTTGGTCTGATTTGTGCACTATACCGGGTGATTGCATCATAAGCAGACAATCAGTTCTTTGTCAGATTACTGTCAGTTAGATGGGAGAACCAGCATTAGTTTTGTATTCAAATTACGAAGCGGTTTTACGAACAGCTGTTAGAGGAGAAATACTTAGAAAGGACCTTTAAACTTTCATTAACAGCAAACATCATACTAATGGCAGTAAATTTGCGTTATAGATATCAAAGAAGATTATTTGAACTCATTATAAAGTCAGTCAATTTTCTCATAAGCAGTTAGTTTTGGTTGCGACCCCTGTTTCTACAGGGGTCTATTTTTTTATATACCTCTTCCTGCTGTAGAGAAAGCCGATTATACAACCGGCTCCGTCTGCAATAATATCCCCCACATCAAAAGAACGGTTAGGAATAAAATTTTGCTGAACAAACTCCATCGCAATTCCATAAACCAGCCAAAGAATAGCAAAGAGCAAAAACGCTTTCTTTAATTGTGCTGTAGTCGTATAAATTCTGAGAGAGGCCCAGCACCATAATACTACCATAACAGCGAATAGGAAAGCATGTATCCATTTGTCCGGTGCTATATTATCGAACCATGTTTCTTGGGGTAAGGAAGAACCGGGTAAAACGAGCAGGACTGTAGTAACAGCTGACCAGGCTATGGCTGGTATAAAGGAAGGCTTGATTTTTTTCAAGAAGAATTTTTTGCAATGATAAACGAAGTTTGCCTGCAAAAGAATAAGGGCCCCGAAAGGGGCCCTCGTTTAACCAACTATAGAACCAAAACTACTATAGCCATATAGTAAATAGATATACGGTATAGCCTGGTATCCAGATTGTAAAAAGGAAGAATAAAACTACAGGTTACCCATGACGATCATATCACCTTCAGGCGTGGGGTTACCACCTTTCTTTTCCAGGGTGATTGCGAAAGCCTGTGCATTTTGTGTATTCTTTGCTTTCAGCAGGAGCCGGTCCTGCTTAATAAAATGTTCATTGGCGATAACACCCAGGTCAATCGGCTGGCCGTCCATCAAGGCCCAGAGCTGGTATTGTTTATCGGAAGCAGGCACCGGTAAGTTATTGATCAGGAGATAGGCGTCTTTCGAAGTAGTATCCCAGTAAACAGTAGCAAAAGCTTTAGGTGCGGCGGGGGTTCCTTTCATAGCAGCCATTTTGATTGCCGGGTTTTGGCTGATCATCTTCAGGTCTTTTTCCATATCACCCAGTTTAGCTACTGTTCCTTCATACTCACGTTGTAACCGGCTGTTCTTATTCGTGAGTGTAATATTCCAGTAAATACTGCCGGCTAATAAAATAACACAGGCTGCTGCCGCATATTTCAGCCAGTTCAGGTTTCTTACAGGAACAGGTTCCTGCATGGTAACCAGCTTGCCTTCTGTTTTTAGCTCATTAAAAATAGCCTGCTTCAGGGCTGAAGGCGGGGCAATAGCTCCTTCCAGGGCCTGCTTTTCCAGCGCCAGTTCAAAATTTGTTCTGGCCTGCAAAACTTCCGGGTGGCGGAGACACATGTTTTCAAACTCGACTCTTTCTTCCGCAGAAGCAAGGCCGAGCACATAGCTTTCGACTATTCCGGATGATATGTATTCTTGTACGTTCACGTCAGGCTTGTATCATTGTTCTCAATAGGGTTAAGGCACTTCTGATTCTTGTTTTTACTGTTCCTAAGGGTATGTCGAGTGATTTTGAAATTTCCTCGTGGGTAAACCCCTGGAAATAGGATAACTCAACCAATATCTTTTGTTCGTCTTTTAATTTATTCACCATTTTTCTTAATCCATAATCATCAGTCTGCATGCTAACAGAAGGACTGATACCGGTTACATCATCGGGCATGGATATATTCTTCATACTGTCCTGGTAGCCTTTCGATCTCAGTTTGTCAATCGCTGCATTCCGGGCCACATTCAGCATCCACGTAAACAGGCGGCCCTTTGTAGCATCATAGCTGCTGATCTTTCTCCAGATGTTCAGGAAAACCTCCTGCAGCACATCACTGGCAATCTCTTTATCCGGAACGATCTGGTTGATGATGCCGAATAAGGCTCCTGAATAATTATCATACAGGTAGCTGAAAGCCTGTTGATTTTGCTCCTGCAGCAAAGCAACGAGCTCAACTTCGCTATATGTTGGTTTTAAATTCAATGGTTGGTTAAGATACAAAAAAAGCGAACTTATCAACTAAGTCGCTTTCATATACGATAAATGTTTTTGTCCGGATTTAGCTGACCACTGCTTCATAACCAGCCGCATCCAGCAAAGTGTCCACATCGGCCGGGTTATTTACGGTCATTTTGATCATCCAGCCGGCATTGTAGGGGTCATTGTTCACCAGTTCGGGTGCACTACCCAGGGCAGCGTTCAGTTCAGTAATTGTTCCTGCCACAGGCAGGTACAGGTCAGATACCGTTTTTACTGCTTCCACAGTCCCAAATACAGCACCGGCTTCCAATGGCTTACCGATTGTTTCAACTTCCACATATACAATATCGCCGAGCTCTCTTTGTGCAAAATCGGTGATGCCGATGGTGGCTACATTGCCTTCGAGGCTGATCCATTCATGGTCTTTAGTGTAGCGAAGATTTGATGGAAAATTCATACTGAACGTTTTAGAGTTGCAAATATGAGCAAAACAGGCAGAGAAAAGATAAATCAGCCCCTTTTTTTTCGCAGTTCGCCGGAAATTAGATGCCGTTCATGACCTTATTCGCACCATTTGTCGGGAAGGCCTTTTACAATGGCATGACACAGAGGTATCTTTGACCACCTTATCAAAAAAGAGGAACATGTTATGAGAAAGCTATTTACTTTATTTTTCAGTTTCACCCTATTGACTGCTGTAACACAGGCCCAGAAAATATCAGGTCTTGTGAAAGACCAGGAAGGAAAGGGTCTTGACAAATCAACGGTCTCCTTATTAAGAGCCAAAGATTCATCCGTAATCAAACTGGCTGTTACAACCGATAACGGACGGTTTTCATTTACGGCTGAGGCCGGTAAATACCTGGTTAGTGCCAGTCATGTTGGCTATCAACCCACACTTTCCGGCGTTTTTGAATTGTCTGGTGCCGGAGAAGTGACGGTCCCCGAGCTGTCTTTGGCAAAAGCTGCCGGCAACCTGCAAAATGTGACCGTTACTTCACAAAAACCCATGATAGAAGTGCGGGCTGATAAAACAATCCTGAATGTGGAAGGAACGATCAATGCCGTGGGTAATGATGCCCTGGAATTATTGCGCAGAAGCCCCAGTGTGATGGTTGACAAGGATGATAATATCAGCCTGGCGGGTAAAAATGGTGTACAGGTTTTTATTGATGGCAAACCTTCACCTTTATCTGGTTCAGATCTTTCAAATTATTTAAAGAGCCTTCAATCTGCCCAGATCGAGGCGATCGAGATCATTACCAATCCTTCTGCCAAATATGAAGCAGCTGGTAATGCCGGTATCATCAATATCAAACTGAAGAAAAATAAAACGTTTGGTACTAATGGTTCGGTGAATCTCGGCTACGTACAGGGGACCTATCCAAAATACAACGGCGGATTAAACCTGAACCACCGGAATAAGAACATCAACATATTTGGTACGTATAATTATAACAATGCCAGATACCTGATGTCTATGAATATGAACAGGACACAATTTGATACTTTGTTCAAGCAGGAAAACAAAATGCGGTTTGAGAATAATACACATGGGTTCAAAGCCGGGCTGGATTATTTTATCAATAACAAAAGTACCATCGGTGCAGTGGTGAACGGTAACCTGGCCAACAATGATTTCAATACCGCGGGCCCGATGTATTTTATTTATCAGCCCACCAACCAAACCGACCGTATCCTGAAAGCAACGAACAATAACGATATGAAAAGGGATAACCTGAACACCAACCTTAATTATCGTTATGCAGTAACGGGTGGTGCCGAACTGAATATAGATGCTGACTATGGTTTCTTTAAGATCCGCTCTAACCAGTACCAGCCGAATTTCTACTACCAGCCCGATGGCACAACGGAGATCAGCAGGACGATCTATAATATGATTGCACCTACTGATATTGACCTGTTCTCATTTAAAACAGATTATGAGCAGAATTACAAAGGTGGCAGACTGAGCCTGGGCGGCAAGATCGGTATTGTGAATACAGATAATGATTTCCAGCGCTATGATGTATACAATTCTGGAAAAGTGCTGGATACACTGAAGAGCAACCGCTTTAAGTACAAGGAGAATATCAATGCGCTGTATGTGAATTATAACAAGCAATTGAAAAAAGGAATGATGATCCAGGTGGGTGTGAGAGCTGAAAATACACACTCAAGAGGAACTTCTACGGGTTTCCAGAAAAAGAATAATGTAATGCTGCCTTATGATTCCACTTTCAAAAGAGATTATACAGACCTGTTTCCAAGTGCAGCCATAACCTTCAATAAAAACCCGATGAAGCAATGGACGATCTCCTACAGCCGTCGTATTGACCGCCCGGCTTACCAGGATCTGAATCCATTCGAATTCAAACTGAATGAGTACACTTACATGAAAGGTAATACTTTGCTGCGACCACAGTATACTAACAGTTTTGATGTGACACATATCTACAAGTACAGGTTAACAACAAAACTGACCTACAGTCATGTAAAAGATATCTTTGCCCAGATACCTGATACCATCGACAAAACAAAAGGTTTTATGACGAAGAAAAACCTGGCCAAACAGGATGTGATTGCATTGAATATCAGTTACCCCTTCCAGTATAAATGGTACAGTTTCTTTGCCTCACTGAACACCAACTATTCTAAGTATGTTGCTGACTTCGGTGGTGGTGACCGTAAAGTAGATCAGTCTGTTTTCTCACTGACCTATTTTATGCAAAACAGCTTTAACCTTGGCAAAGGATGGACGGGAGAATTAAGTGCATTGTATATCTCACCATCTGTTTGGCAGGGACTGATCCGATCTGAAGCGATGGGAACGGTAGATGTGGGATTACAAAAGATCATCTTCAAAGGAAAAGGGAATGTGAAAGTGGCGGTAAGTGATATATTCCAGACGATGAAATGGGGCGGATACACCGATTTTGCCGGAGCCTACAGCCGCTTTAACGGGCAGGGCGAGATGCCGCAATTCAAACTGAATTTCAGCTACCGTTTCGGTAACAGCCAGGTGAAAGCAGCCCGCCAGCGTAAATCAGCTATTGACGATGAAAAGAAAAGAGCAGAAGGTGGCGGACAACAGGGAGGTATCGGCGGACAATAATTGAAATAGGTTATCATAATAAAAAAGTGCCGCTGTTAACGGCACTTTTTTATTTATTACTTGTTTTGTTTATACTTTTTTCGTTTTACCAGTTTGGCTTTGATGATCCTGGCATCTTCCAATGGTCTGTCTTTGTCAGCAGCTTTACTGGTTGGAACAGCTGCAATTTTATCCACCACATCTAATCCTTTTACTACCATTCCGAACACCGTATAATTCTGATCAAGATGTGGAGTGCCACCAATGGTTTTATATACTTCCCGGTGTTCAACGGGCAGTTTTCTTTTGATACGATAGGTCTCCACTGAATCCAATCCCGCATCTGTGAATGTCTTGCCCTGCACAATATAGAATTGGCTGCCGCTGCTTGCTTTTTCAGGATTATTATCTCTTGCAGCAGCGATCACTCCTTTTTGATGAAACAAGGTTGTTCTGAATTCTGCGGGGATACGATAAGAAGGTCCCCCATTACCTAACGGTACACCGGCTTTAGCTCTCTTGCTATCGGGATCGCCACCCTGTATCATAAAATTTTGAATGACCCGATGGAACAACACACTGTCATAAAAACCAACCTTCACCAGTTTTAAAAAATTATCCCGGTGCAGGGGAGTGGAATCAGAAAGCCTGACCACGATATTGCCATAATTGGTTTCAATCAACACATCTCTTTTACGGTCTTTTTTCCGTACTGTTGAATCTTGTTGTGCTAACACGGCCAGTGATAGCAGAGTACAGACACTATAAATAATTATCCTTTTCATATCAGAAATCCTGGTTTTCAAAATAAAGTAATACATGATCTTTCAGGAAATTTTCCTGTTCAAAAGCAGTCATATCCGGCATGGCTTTTAATTGTTTGAAATGCGGCCAGCCGTCTTCGTCAACACTGTCCATCTCATAGTAACCGCTGGGTGATAATAATGTGCAGACTGCTACATGCATCAGGTCCTGCTTTTGTTCTTTGGTGATCTTTTCATTCATAAAGCCGGTTTCCTGCATGCCGATCAGGAAAAGAATGGCTTCCATATCCGGTTTTTTGCCAAACCGTTCGGCCAGCTTAGCTTCCAGGTTCCACCAGCGTTGTTGAAGGTCATCGTTTGCTATCATAAACGCAAAGATAAGAGGAAGAGGCAAGGCACATGAGACAGGGTACGATTAAGAAAGATCCGCCTGTAACGACACTACCCGGCGCTGATAATCTTTAATCCTTCTGCCCTGATTATGTTATTTTTGCGGCAAAATTCAAAACAGATGTTGCAGTTACAGGTGCTTCGCCAAAACCCGGAAGCAGTAAAGGAAAGACTGGCCGTAAAACATTTCGCTGATGTATCATTAGTGGACACTATATTATCATTGGATGACCAGCGAAAAAAATTACAACTGGAGTTTGATAACAACCAGGCAAAGGTGAACAGCACATCGAAAGAGATCGGTGCATTGATGGGTAAGGGACAGAAAGAGGAAGCAGAAGCTAAAAAGAGTGAAGTGGGGCTATTGAAATCTTCTTTGCAACCTATTTCGGATAAATTAGGAGAAATAGAAAAGCAATTGCAGGACGAATTGGTTAAGCTGCCTAATCTTCCTTCTGAAAAAGTGCCTCCCGGTAAAACGCCTGCTGATAATGTGGTGGTAAGAGAAGCCGGCAGCAAGCCCATGTTACCTGCGGGTTCTGTTCCGCATTGGGAACTGATCAAAAAATATGATATCGTTGATTTTGAAACAGGCGCCAAGATCACCGGCAGTGGGTTCCCCTTATTCAAAGGAAAAGGAGCCAAGTTGCAACGGGCATTGATCCAGTATTTTTTGGATTTTAATACGGCTGCTGGTTATACCGAATACTTGCCGCCCTTGATGGTCAATGCAGACACCGCTTACGGAACCGGCCAGCTACCCGACAAAGAAGGGCAAATGTATCATATGCCGGCCGATGGATTCTATATGATCCCCACTTCAGAAGTGCCGGTGACCAATATTTACAGGAATGAAATCGTAAAAGAATCCGATCTGCCATTAAAGATGACTGCCTATTCACCCTGTTTCAGAAGAGAAGCCGGAAGTTTTGGAGCCGATGTAAGAGGCTTGAACCGGGTTCATCAATTCGATAAAGTAGAGATCGTTCAATTGGTTCATCCGGCTACCAGTTATGAAGTACACCAGGATATGGTAAGCCATGTAGAAAAATTATTGCAAAGCCTCGAACTACCGTACCGCATTTTAGCTCTTTGTGGCGGCGATATGAGTTTTACTTCTGCACTTACTTATGATTTTGAAGTATACAGTGCAGCCCAGGAAAAATGGCTGGAAGTGAGTTCTGTTTCCAATTTTGAAGCCTACCAGACGAACAGGATGAAGATCCGTTTCAAAGATGCAACAGGTAAAATGCAATTACTGCATTCACTGAATGGAAGTTCGCTGGCCCTGCCACGTATCGTTGCCTGTTTATTAGAAAATAATCAAACGGCAAAAGGTATACAATTACCCGCGGTGCTTCATTCTTATTTTGGAGCCGCTATACTGGATTAATAAACGTACAGGCCAATAATAAAAAATGCCCCGGTAACGGGGCATTTTTATATCATGTGAACGATAAGTTATCAGGGTTGGGCAAAGCTGTTGCGGGGGCCACCAGCTACAAACACAGCCAGCATTCTTGATTTTTGGCCAGCAGAGAACATATACATACAGGCATCATCTGTATAGTCCATATAGTTCATGGTCATTTCAACAGGCGTACCTGAGCAGGTACTCAGGTGTCCGGCAGCAGGGCAACCGTAGTTAGCGGTGTTATGTGTAGGGGTATCTCCCACCTGGTCATTACCACAGGTAGCATCACCCCAGATATGACGGAGATTCATCCAGTGACCCACTTCATGGGTGGCTGTTCTTCCTTTGTTGAAAGGAGCAGCGGCGGTTCCGGTGCGGCCGGTTGCATTGTCATCCAAAACAACACCATCAGTCGCAGAGGCACCTCCGGGAAATTGAGCATATCCTAAAATACCTCCTCCCATATTGCAAACCCAGATATTGAGCTTGGTGGTGGGTGTTGTAGGGGCAATGCCCTGGGCACTTTTTTTCATGGCATCATTGGTGCTCCAGCTTGTTTTGGTGGTAGAACGTCTCTTTACCTGGTCAAGAACAAAACGGACACCAATGTTACCGGATTTTACGGAGTTGTATGTTGATGTCAGGTTATAATCTGCATTCGTGGCTGCAAAATCTTCATTCAGCACATCAATTTGTGATTGTAACTGTGCTAAGGAAACATTTTGCGCTGCTGTTCTGTACAATACATTAAAAACAACAGGGATTTCAATGACACCATTAACGAGCCGGTAAGCTCCGGGATTTTCTACAACCCTTTTAGTGAAGTCCTCAATTTCATTCATCCGCTGGCGAAGTGCAGGGTCTGCTTTAAGTTGTTCTCTCAACACTTCATCCGCTGGGCAATGCCTTTGTACAGGTGTTGAAACGTCATCAGCTGCCTGAACATCTTCGGTATTCGAGGCAGATTTGTTACAACCGGTTACTAATAGAAAACCGGCTGAAAGAACCAGGAACAGTTTCTTCATAAATTTTTGTTGGTTTAGTGTGTGGTAAAAAAGTGAAAACTGAATTTATTATGATTTTTTATATTCTGAACATTTGTTAGTATTTTTTTATTGAAAAAAACCGGTTAATTATTCCTGGTAAGTGTTTTTACTGGTAGAAACCCTTATTGTTTTAAATTGTAAATATGAAAACTAAACTGACCGGGATACTTTTTCTTATCATGCTGATATCCTGCCAGAAGAAAGCGATGCCGGTTATTACCGGGCGAACGACAACACCTTCAGCTCCGAAAACGAAAGAGCTGAAGGCACCTGATTTGCTGGCCGGCAAACAGCTATTTACAAATCGTTGTGGCCGTTGTCATGGATTACCGGATCCGCTTCAATACACGGCAAAAAGATGGGAGACGATTATGGACTTAATGGCACCCAGGGCAAAGTTGTCGAAGCAGGAACAAATACATGTAACCGCATGGGTGAAAGAGAATGCTGCTAAATAGCTTCTTTGGTTTGTAATTTTTTTATTTTCCTGTTCATCACATAAAACCAGGCGGGAGGAACTAATGATAAGAGCATCATGCCCGGGTAGCCGGTAGGCATTTGCGGGGCTTCATCGTGATGACGCAAAACCTGGTACTTGCGGCTGGCCATATAATGATGATCGGAATGCCGGCTCAGTTCAAATAACATCAGGCGGCCAATAATGTGATCACTGTTCCAGCTATGGGCAGGCATAGCCCGTTCATATTTCCCGTCGGCCAGTTGTTTTCTTTGCAAGCCATAATGCTCGATATAATTCACGGTTTCCAGTAACAGAATCCCGATCAGGGCCGCCGCGAAGAAGTATAAAGTAATAAGCCACCCGAAGACAAATGCGATTGTTGCAATAAAAGCCAGTTGAATCAGGTGAAATTGGATCATCTCATTCCGGAGCGAGATAACAGATCTTCCTTTTTTCTTTTGTTCTTCATTGGCAATATGCCAGGCACTGAGATAACTGAAAATGATGGTTCGGAAATAAAACACATAGATCATTTCTCCATAACGGGCACTGCTGGGGTCATCCGGGGTGGCCACTCTTTTATGATGTCCTTTATTATGCTCAGTAAAAAAGTGCATGTAAAGCGAAGTGAGCAGGAGGGCTTTTGCCAGTCCTTGTTCAAATTGATTGACACGGTGGCCCAGCTCATGCCCCACATTGATGCCAAATGTTCCGCATAACAGGCCCATTACCCAGATGCGGCCTGCTGTGTCTGCTACTGATAATTCATCTGTTTGCAGGGAACGGAGAAACATATACAGGGCGATATATTGCAATACAACGATACCGTACAATAAAAAATCATATGTTTTGTCAGCTCTGGCCAGTTCTTCCTCCGTGGCACTCATATTGGCAGCCGAAGGCTTAATAAAAAGTTCTACAAGGGGGATGACCAGCCAGGCATAGATCATCGGCATCCATATTTCCCACCCGGTCACGGTAAATGACCGGAATGCACCAATATATATGATAAGGGGGGACAGGTATTTGAAAGCCCGTATACTCATATTATTTCTAATAGTGATCCAAATGTAAAAATAAGCTGCATTTTTTGGCGTTTTAATAAAAGATAGCTGCAGCCTTTTTAAACCTGCTACCTTCATAATAGTCTGAACTAAAATTTTGTTTGCATGTCGTTGTCTAACCAATTAAAGAACCAGCACCTGCTGTGGCGTGCCGGTTTTGGTCCTGCCGTTGAACAATTGCCCGACCTTTCCAAATATACCCCCAAACAATTTTACAAAGCTCTCGTCAAGGCTTCCGAAAAAAAACCGGAATATATTGACGTGGCGGACGATTACCTGAAAGGTTTATTAATGGGTATTGAGGAGGTGGGCCGCCAGCAAAAAAAGGAACTGGACCCTGAACAACGAAAGATGGCCCAGCAAAAGAACAGGGAAGGTGTCCGCAACCTGAATATGTACTGGATGCATGAGATGGTGAATACCTCCTCCCAATTACGGGAAAAAATGGCTTTCTTCTGGCATGGGCATTTTGCCTGCCGCAATCTGAATGTTTTTTTTCAGCAGGGTTTGTTAGATGTGATCCGCAGGAATGCACTGGGCAATTTCGGTACGATGCTGAAAGAGGTTTCCAAAACAGCAGCCATGCTGAATTTTTTAAACAACCAGCAAAACCGGAAAGATCATCCCAATGAAAATTTTGCCCGGGAAGTAATGGAGTTATTCACCCTGGGCCGTGGTAATTATACCGAGAACGATATTAAAGAAGCTGCCCGGGCCTTCACCGGCTGGAGCAGTAATATCAAAGGGGAATTTGTTTTCCGAAAATTCCAGCATGATGCCGGCAGTAAAACAGTATTAGGAAGAACCGGGAATTTCGAAGGAGAAGATGTCTTGGATATTTTACTCGAAGAAAAACAAACTGCCCGTTACATTTCACAAAAGATCTATAAGTTCTTTGTAAATGAAAAGCCGGATGCACAAAAAACAGAGTGGCTGGCCGATCGTTTTTATAAAAATAATTATGATATAGCCCAACTGATGGAAGATATTTTCACCAGCGACTGGTTTTATGAAGAAAAGAATATCGGGGCGCAAATAAAATCCCCGGTTGAATTATTGGTGGGCATACAACGGATGCTGCCCATGAAACTGGAAAACGAAGAAGCGCTGATGTTATTGCAACGGGTATTGGGTCAGTTATTATTCTACCCGCCGAATGTGGCAGGATGGCCGGGTGGCAAAACATGGATCGACAGTTCCAGCCTGATGATGCGGATGCGGATACCCAAACTCATCAACGACGTGGATGAAATGAATGTGAATCCCAAAGATGATGACGATAATATGATGGGTATGAAAGATGGGAATGCACAAGGCAAAAAGAAACCCGGGGCACCACAAAGCGGCGGATATGCCGGGATGCGCCGGCAGCAGATCAATGCGAACGTGGACTGGTCTTTATACCTGAAAGGATTTGAAGCGGTGGAGCGGGAAAAATTAACCGATGCCATGCTGGCTACTTTGCTGCAAACAAAGAGCAGGGTAGGCAATGACCTGATCAAAAAATATGCAGATGAAACCGGCCGGGAGAGTTTCATTAAAACAGTTACGCTGCAAATTATGAGTACACCCGAGTATCAACTCTGTTAATTAGCGGTGAGCTAACAGCTATGAGCTACGAGTCAAAGACTCTGCTCAGGGCTAGCCGCTCACAGCTCAAAGCTTCTTATATGTTATTAAAACGAAAAGAATTCATCCAGGTTGGTTCCTTAGCTACAGCGTCACTGATGCTGCCCAAATTCCTGAAGGCATTTGAAGCCCGTAATAGGGTGCCATTGGGTAATAAGGTAGTGGTGATCCTGCAACTAAGCGGTGGTAATGATGGTTTGAATACTGTGATACCAGTGAGGAATGACCTGTATTATAAAGCAAGACCTAAGCTGGGTATTGCAAAAACGAAAGCATTGTCATTAACTGATGAAGTGGGTTTGCACCCGGCATTAACCGGTTTCAAAGAACTGTTTGATGACGGCAGCTTAGCCATTATGAATAGTGTGGGGTATCCAAATCCCGACCGTTCTCATTTCAGGAGTATGGATATCTGGCATACGGCCAGCCAGAGTAATGAATACTGGACCAATGGCTGGGTGGGCCGTTACCTCGATGCGCAATGCAAGGGATGTGATAAACCGACACAGGCCATTGAAATTGATGATGTGCTGAGTCTTGCCCTGAAAGGAGAGAATATAAAAGGTATTGCGGTGAAAGACCCAAGGCGTTTGTATGGTACGGCCAATGAGAAATTCTTCCGGGATATCATGAAGAACCACAGGGATGAAGCAGGTGAACAGCCGGTTGATTATTTATACAAAACCATGGCGGAAACCCTGTCCAGCGCTGATTATATTTTTCAGCAAAGCAAATTGCACCCGAGTAATGCCGACTACCCGAAAACAGACCTGGGCAACAGTTTAAAAACCATTGCCTCGCTGATCTATTCCGAGATCAATACCAAAGTATATTATGTTTCATTGGGCAGTTTCGACACACATATCAACCAGGATGCGCAACAGCAACGTTTATTTACTGAAATGAATGAGGCAGTGAAAGCGTTTGTCAAAGACCTGAAACAGCAAAACCGGTTTGAAGATGTGATGCTGTTTACCTTCTCTGAGTTTGGCAGAAGGGTGGAGCAGAATGCCAGTGCCGGAACCGATCACGGTACAGCTAATAATATGTTCCTGGTAAGTGGTGGCTTAAAACAAAAGGGAATATTGAATGCATTACCTGATCTCAGCGACCTGAATGAAGGAGACCTGAAATACAAAGTCGATTTTAAGAATGTATATGCTACCGTACTGAAGAAATGGCTGCAGGCAGATGACAAAAGCATTTTAGCCAAACAATACGAGTACATGAATTTCATATAACCTTTTTTGAATCCGTACACTGAAAGAAAAAGCCCACTCGGAGGAGTGGGCTTTTTAAATGTTATTGGTTAGGGTTATTCTACTTCCTTTTTGCTGGTGGCAATCCTATATAGGATTAATGCCATTAATGCAAAGAATAAAACACCCAGGAGGAAATAACCGTTTTCTCCCAGTGTCTTAACCAGTCCATGTTCGGTATTGACAGCCTCCAGGAATTTTGCCCCTCCCGCTGAACCACTGACAAAAGCTATGATGACCCCGGCTACTGCTCCTCCGGCTACAAGCCCTGTTGCAAAAAGATTGCCCTTGCCCAACTCCTCCTCCTCAGGTTTCTTTTGAATATTACGTTTCTTTTCTTTCCATTCAACAATACCTTTGATGGCACCACCAATAAAAATAGGTAGTGTGGTTGATAAAGGCAGGTAAGCTCCAACAGCAAAACTGAGTGATTTGATACCGCAGAGTTCCATCACTACTGCAATGAATACACCGACAAAAATGAATTGCCAGTCCAGTTCCCTGGATTGGATGCCTTTGATTAATGTAGCCATTAATGTGGCCTGAGGGGCAGGATATTTTTCCGTACCGATTGCATGTTCTGCACCGTCAAGATATTTAATGGTGATACCAATTACAATGGAAGAGACAATAGCACCAACGAATAATGCAATCTGCTGATTACGGGGAGTGGCACCAACAATATAACCACTCTTCAGATCCTGTGAAGTGGCACCTGCATTAGCAGCAGCGATACAGATCATGCTTCCAACAACCAGCACCAATGGTTCAAAAGCTTTTCCACTCCAGCCAACGCTGATAAAAATGAGACTTGTTCCCATAACGGTGGCAATGGTCATGCCGCTGATAGGATTGTTGGAGGAACCAATCAAACCAACAATACGGGATGAAACCGTAACGAATAATGCTCCAAAGACCACTACTAATACACCGATCAATAATTTTTGCATAATGCCATCACCCGGAACCTGTGGTAATAATGCAATAAGGGCAATAAGTCCAAGACTGCCAAATCCAACCACCTTTAGATTCAGATCCTTTTCTGTTCTGAGTCCGCTGTCTCCATCCGATCCGAGGCCTTTATTTTTAAGGGAGGCAACGCTTGAGCTTATCGATTTGGCAATAGTAGGTAATGTTTTTATCAGTGTGATAATACCACCTGCCGCTACTGCACCTGCACCAATCAGTCGTACATACGCATAATAAACTGCTGAAGAATAATCAGCAAACGTATGTGTAACCGGGTCCCAGTTGCCTTTACCTCCGGGTTTGGAAATATCTGCGAGATAGCCAAGTTTCACCAGCTGGCCGGCAATCATGTCAGGGTTGACAACAAAGGAAAGTAAGGGAATCAGTACCAGCCAGCTTAATACACCGCCAGCTACCAATACCCCTGCAATGCGGGGCCCGATGATATAACCAACCCCGAGATATTCAGGCGTTATTTCACCACTTACTTTAGCAGAAGGAAAAAATTTATTGGCTTGTTTGGTAGCCATATAAGGCACTTCGGCAATGAAGTGCATTACTTTTTGTAACAAGGCATATAGAAACGCAACACCTAATCCCCAGAAAGCAGTTTTAGCAAAATCACCCCCCTTTTCCCCGGCAATCAACACATCACCGCAGGCGGTACCCTCAGGATAAGGCAGGTTCTTATGTTCATTAACAATTAATGCCTTTCGAAGAGGAATCATTAACAGGGTTCCTAATAAGCCACCAACGATAGCCAGCGTCAGGATAGTTAGATAGTTGAAATATTCGGCACTGTCTTTTGAGGAAAGGAACAGAAAGCCTGGCAAAGTAAAAGATACACCGGCTGCAATGCTTTCACCGGCTGATCCCGTTGTTTGAATAATATTGTTTTCAAGAATGGTAGTTTTGAAAAACCTTCTTCCCAGCGTAATTGCAATTACTGCGATCGGGATAGAAGCCGATACAGTAAGGCCGGCTTTTAGCGCCAGGTAAACCGTAGCTGCTCCGAAGATGACGCCGAACAGGCAGCCAAGTAGAATTGATTTTACGGTCAATTCTTTCATTTTAATTTCGGGTGCGACAAACGGCTTGAAATTGTTCTGATCTGCCATAATAATTATTTTGGTAAAGGGAAGATATGAAAAAAGCTATTAGCGGTGGGCCAATAGCTTTTGCACAGTAATAAAAATTGCTGCTTATTTTACGCCTTTCTCTGTCATGATCCGGTTGAGCCATTTCAGCATGGCAAATATGATGAAAGTGGCAAATAACAATAACGCAAAATTGACCCAAAAGAAATTTGCCTTATGCTCGTAGCCATCCCAAAGTGTTGCCAGCAAACCCGATAATTTATTTCCAATAGAAGTCGCCAGGAACCACCCCCCCATCATCAGGGAAGTGAGCCGCACAGGACTCAGTTTACTGACCAATGACAGTCCCATTGGGCTCAACAAAAGTTCCCCGACAGTGATTACTCCATAGGTGCCCAACAACCACCATACACTTGCCTTTTCGGCTCCATTGTTTGATACATGAACGGCTCCGACCATGACTAACACAGATAAAGCAGAAATCAGTAGGCCAAATGCGATTTTTGTTGCCGTTGATGGTTCTTTGTTTCTTTTTCTTAAAAAGGCAAAAAAGGCCACTATCAATGGTGTTAATAGTATAACCCATCCGGGGTTGATAGACTGGCTGATGGGTGTTTCCCATAAAGTAGCCACACCACCATCAACAGGTAGATTTTCTGGTTTTACATTTTTAAAATAAACAGGGTAATTGTACTCTTTAATTACTTTCCCATCCTTTTTTTGCAACCTGAATAGTTCATCATATAATTCAACAGAATCTTTTGTATAGGTTGTATCCTTAGCCTGTTTCAGTGATTTAAAAATTTCAGCAGTTGTTCCGTGCACCTGCCTGTCTGTGTAGTTATCTGCCCATATCGTGAGAGCTGTTCCATTTTGTTTAAATACAGCCCAGAATAAAATTACGGCTGCAAATATGGCAAGCAGGGCAGCTATCGGCCTCTTTTCAGAACGTTCTGCCCTTAAATAGAGTGATGCATAAAAATAGATAACAGGGAAGCAGGCAAAAATGAATGCATCGGTACTGTCTGATCCGAAAATATTTTTGGGAATGATCCAGCCCAAAACTCCGGCAATAATAGCTGGTATAAATATCGTAATCACAATCCTGGAGAAGGGCATATCTTCTTTATTCATGGGCTTACGCACATCACCTGATACATAATGCTTGGTGCCCAGTATAAAAATCAATACCCCCAGGAACATACCTAGACCCGCAGCTACAAACGCATATTTCCATCCCCAAAGAATAATAATCGCAGCACTAAAAAAATTGCAAATAAATGCCCCTACATTGATACCCATATAAAAAATGTTATATCCTTCATCTTTTCTTTCTGTGTATTCGGGCACTGAGTATAAGTTGCCGAGCAGTGTAGATATATTGGGTTTAAAAAATCCGTTACCAAAAATTACCAAAGTCATACTCAGATATAACATGGGCAAACTGTGTACTGCCATGAGGCAATAGCCTGCTCCCATCATTAAACCCCCGGCAATAATGGATTTACGGTAGCCAAAATACCGGTCTGCCAGCAACCCGCCAATAAATGGGGTAAGAAATACCAGGGCGATAAATGTACCATAGAGATCAGAAGCCTCCTTATTTGTCATAGCAAAACCATGTTCTACATTTTTCAGGTATAATAGAAATATCCCGATCATCAGGTAATACCCGAATCGTTCCCACATCTCCGAGAAAAATAAAAAGGGCAGTGCTTTAGGATGTTTCTTCCACATGGCTGAGTTATTTTAATAAGGAAAGATAGGAAAAGGAACCAGAGTGTACATAAAAAAGGTGATCGATAAGATCACCTTTTTTATAAATAGCATTTAAACTTTATGCCGAACCTGTTTTGTCTTTTACGATCTGGTTCAACGATTTGATCTTTGAATAAATTAATATGCCACCAATAAAGGCTGCCACCACCAGGATCAGGAAGAACATTTTCTTATCGGTAAAATCATCCCAGAAACCAGTCATTACACCGGCCACTTTACCTCCAATGGAAGTAGAGAGGAACCATCCACCCATCATTAATGCCGTAAGCCGAGCTGGCGCTAATTTGGAAACAAAGGAAAGCCCGATAGGACTTAAAAATATTTCACTGATCGTAAATACAAAGTAAGTTCCCCATAGCCAGAGCGGAGATGCCTTATGGGTGTAGATAGAGGGGATGGACATAATAGCGAATATCATTACAAGAGCAGATAACCCGGAAATGAACATGGCCATTCCGAATTTGGAAGCAGTAGTTGGCTCCTTACCTTTTTTTCTCAGGTAATCAAAGAAAGGAACAAAGATGAGTGTCAGTAATACGATGAACAGTGGATTAATGGATTGAAATAGTTCGGTATTTGTGAGTTTTACATTCTGTCCCCCGGGCCATTCTTCTTTGGGTACGTTGTTGAAATAGGGGTCGGGTCCCATTACTAATACAGTTTTAGAAGAAGTATCAACCATAACGCCAGCAGCGGTTATTCCAAAGACACGTTTTGCAGTATCGGATTTATCCTTCTTTTTTGTGATTGTTAATATGCTGTCCATTTTTACTACAGCAGAAGTGTCTTTAACGTCTACAAAATATTCATTCACTTTAGTAACGAGGCGGGATGTGTCACTTACTTCCTGTAACGGGAAAAGTTTACCGGTGATTTTTGCAGTAGTGGGTGAAGCAGCCCTGTCTGTATGTTTTTCTGCCCATAGTGTAAGACCCGTTGCATTCTGGTTATAAATGGTCCAGAAGGCAATAGCAATAGCAAAAATGAATAACAGGGAGCCAATTCCTTTTTTATCCTGCCCTTTTGCTTTCACCCATAGCGATATATAAAAAGCTATGATCGGCAGGCAGGCAAAAATGAAGGCATCATTCGCCTGGGTGCCCATAACGGCAGTGCCAAACCAGGTTTTGACGTTCCAGCCGATGAATGCTGCAATAATCGCCGGAAGAAAGACATAAGAAAATATTTTGGACAATGGCATGTCTTCGGCCTGTGCAGGCTTTTTTATATCTGCTTCTTTTATTTCTTTATTCTTTAATGATGTAGATAGAATAACAAGACCAATTATTAAACCAACACCAGCAGCTGAAAACGCATAGCCCCATCCATATGCGTTTCTTAACCAGGCTGCTACAAAATTGCAGACAAATGCGCCTATATTAATACCCATATAAAAGATATTATACGCATTATCTTTCAGTGGCTTCAGGTCTTCCCGGTTATAAATATTACCTAGTAGCGTAGAGATATTGGGTTTGAAAAACCCATTACCGACAATGATAAGGCCTAATGAAATGAACATGGCAGTGTCGCCCGGAACAGCCAGCCCAATGTAGCCTGCTGCCATGAGGGTACCTCCTAAAAAAATGGATTTAATATATCCCAGGTACCTGTCAGCGATCAATCCTCCAATGAAAGGAGTCAGGTAAACCAGCGCAATGAAACTGCCCACAATATCGGCTCCTACTTTTTCATCAAATCCTTTGCCTCCTGTTTTTGTATCTATCGTGTAGAGTAATAAGATACCCACCATCAGGTAGTAAGCAAATCGTTCCCACATTTCTGTAAAGAAAAGCACATAGAGTGCTTTCGGGTGTTTGCCGAGTTTTGCAGGTTGATTCATACAGTGTTTTTAAGTTTATAATCAGAGACTTGAATCGTTACTAACGGCCAAAATACAGAAAAATGACCACTCAGTAATTTTCCCGTCTATCTTTTAAATATCGTACCGATATTCGCAGTGCTTTTTAACATCCGGCTTTAAAACCAATTATGCGAATCCTTCTACTCGGCGCTGGCGGCAGGGAACATGCTCTTGCCTGGAAACTGAACCAAAGTGTGTGGGCCAACCCTCTCTATATCGCTCCCGGTAACCCCGGTACCGCCAAATGTGGTATCAATGTGGCGCTTGATATCAACGACTTTGATGCCGTGGCTGCATTCTGTATCAAAGAAAAGATCGAAATGGTATTTGTAGGTCCGGAAGAACCCCTGGTGAATGGTATCTATGATTACTTCAAAGCTCATGAGCAGTTAAAGGATATTTATTTTATCGGTCCTTCAAAAGAAGGTGCTAAACTGGAGGGCAGTAAGGCATTTGCCAAGGAATTCATGCTGCGCCATAAGATACCCACGGCTGCTTACCGGGAATTCACAATTGACAATTACCAGGAAGGGCTTGATTACCTGAAGCAGCATAGCTTGCCGATCGTTATTAAAGCAGACGGGCTGGCAGCGGGGAAAGGAGTGGCCATCTGCCAAAATCATGTGGAAGCGGTGGCCGAGTTTGAACTGATGATCCAGCAATCCAAATTTGGTGAAGCCAGTAAGAAAGTGGTGGTGGAAGAATTTTTAACAGGCATAGAACTCAGTGTATTTGCTATAACAGATGGTAAAAATTATCTCATCCTTCCGGAAGCAAAAGACTATAAACGGATTGGTGAAGGCGATACCGGTTTAAATACCGGTGGCATGGGTGCCATCAGCCCGGTGCCTTTTGCCACACCCGGTTTTATGTATAAAGTGGAAGAAAGGGTGATCAAACCCACTATTAATGGCTTGCATAAAGAAGGGATTGAATATACCGGTTTTGTTTTCTTCGGGCTTATCAGTGTAAATGGTGACCCTTATGTGATAGAATACAATTGCCGCATGGGTGACCCCGAAACAGAAGTGGTGATGGCAAGGCTGGAAACTGATTTGGTGGGTTTATGTATTGCCGCCACCCAAAAGGAACTGGACCAGGTGGAAATTAAAACTGATCCCAGAGCAGCTGCCACCATTATGGCGGTGAGCGGCGGCTACCCGCTGGGCTTTGAAAAAGGATTTGAGATTACAGGGCTGGATTCCAATTTCGGGAAACAATCACTGGTCTTTCACGCAGGAACAAAAGAGGAAAATGGGAAGATCGTAACGAATGGTGGTCGTGTACTTTGTGTTACTTCTTTAGATAAGGACCTGCAGGAAGCCGTCAATATTTCACTCGATATATTAGATCATATCCATTACGAAGGAATTTATTACCGCACTGATATCGGTTACGAATTCAAACCACCTGTTGTTTAATCTTATTTACATAAATATTGCTTATGCCGTCGGACGTTCATTATCACGATTACCTGCAGCTGGATAAGATCCTGAATGCACAATTCCCGGAAAGTGATAAGCTACAGTTGCCGGCGCATGATGAAATGCTCTTCATCGTTATTCACCAGGCCTATGAACTTTGGTTCAAACAACTGCATCATGAGGTGGATTCAGTGGCGGCCATCATGAACAAACCGGCACTCAATGATAATTCTCCCGAACTGCAAACTGTTGTTCACCGGTTGAGCCGCTGTGTTACTATACTCAGGGTATTGGTCCACCAGATCGATATCATGGAAACCATGACACCGATGGACTTTTTGGATTTCCGGGATATGCTGCGGCCAGCCTCCGGTTTTCAAAGCTGGCAATTCAAAGAACTGGAAGCGAAACTGGGATTGAAATTTGAACACCGGCACGGCAAAGAATATTATACAGCACAATTAAGACCCGAACAGGTTGATATCATAAAAAGGGCAGAGGGCAGTAGATCAGTACTTGATTTGTTGAACAACTGGCTGGAGCGAATGCCCTTTTTAAAGGAAGGCGCAGACGATTCTTTTTGGAACAACTATAAAACAAGTTATCAATCGAGCCTTGCTGAAGCAGAGAAAAACAATATCGGCGGATTTGATGACATATTCAGCAGTGAACAATGGGAAAGCCGTTCCTTATCCCCGGCCGCCTGTCGTGCAGCCTTATTCATTATGTTATACAGGGGTTACCCATTATTACAGTTGCCGTTTCAACTGCTGAATGTATTACTGGAAATTGATGAACAACTGAGCAGCTGGCGTTACCGGCACATGAATATGGTGCACCGGATGATCGGCACCCGCATCGGTACAGGTGGCAGCACCGGTAAAGATTACCTGAAAGCAGCCGCTGATAAACATTATATCTTCCGGGAAATAGCACAACTCAACAGCTTCCTGATCGAAAGAAGAAAATTACCGCTGCTCAGTCCTGCTATGGAAATGCGATTAGGATTTGTCTCTGCTTAAAGACTTACATAAACCGGTCACTGCCCTCAATAATTTTATACGGAGCCGAAAAGAAACGCTCTATCACTTTATTAAAGTCATCTTTATACATCAGGGGAGTTGAATGACCTGATGCTGGTAATATCCACAAGTAAGCTTTCCGGATATTTTTATAAATAAGCATCGTGTGTTCTTCCTTGATCACATCATGATCACCACCGATGATGAGGGAAGGACATTTTATCTTTTGAAGATCACTTAATGGAATATGAGGCTGTTCGCATAATAAACGATATAATTTGAAAGCTGTCTTTTCCTGTTCTGTCCTGGTGGTTTTAGCAGCAAGCATTTTAAATGTTGGTGTCACCATATCCCAGATCTGCTGCGGAACCGCCGTGGTATCAGGAACAAGATTAGCCCCGGTGGCGGCCAGTTTTTTTACTTTCTCCGGGTGCCGGATCGCCAATAATAACGCATTGATGCCTCCGTCGCTCCAGCCAATTACATAGAAGGAATCAACTTTTAATGCGGTCAATAGAGCCGCATAGTCATCGGCCATCATTTCATACGTGAGTGAATCGCCTTTGTCAACCGACTTGCCGTGTGAACGGCTGTCAGCAATGATCACTTTATATTTTTTAGCGAAATAGGGTATCTGGTAAATGAAATTATTGATAGAACCTCCATTGCCATGAATTATGAGTAAGGGTTCCCCTTCGCCATACACTTCGCAATACATCTTGAAACCCCGGATGTCATAGTATTTGCCGGCAACTTTATTCTGCCCGTATGGGTTATTAATGCTGTCTTTAATATCTCTTTCATAATCGTTGGCTGCTTTCATAACATCAACCTGGCCAAATGAAATACCTGTGATGAAAAGAGCAGTGACAGCAAGCAGTAAGTTTTTTCTCATGGTGGTTATTTACACTAATGTAAACAAAAGAAGTGATCAGTATCATACTGATCACTTCTTTGCTGATAGATATTGAACCGATATATATTAGAAGGTGTAACGGATACCTAATCCACCCCAGCTTCCCACGAAGCCACGGTTGTCACCAAACTCAAAAGAAGGCTGCCAGTCGATAGACATGTTGATCGGTGCCCCCCGGAATTTATAATCAAGACCCAATACACCATCAACGCCGATAAAAGCCCCATCACCATATTTTGTATTATAAAAGCCGATATGTGCACCAGGGCCGATATACCATTTCAAACCTTGTGCGCCGGTGATATCACCATGTATTTCATATAAACCGGTGAAACGGGCACCCCGGTTCCAGAAATAGCCGATCAGTTCGCCGGCATTATTACCGTTAAAAAAGTGTTTTAAAGAAATACCGCCACCATCCCAGACTTTTACACCCAATGCGGTTTTGTAAGAAGAACTGTTGGTGCTGCGGCTTTGTGCCTGCGAGGCGATAACAAAAAATAAGGCCGTTGCTACTACAATGACTTTTCTCATAACAATGATTTTTGTGGAAGAATAGTGTTCGTACCCCCATTTTCCAGAACCGTGCCAAAATAGAAAAAGCAGCACAAGAAAAATGAAGAGAAATTAGAACAGGATTAATTCTTCCTGGTTACCAGTAAAAAATAAATGATAACAAGAATACTGATCAGTGCGGTTGCGGCAAATGTATAAAAACTACCCAGGCTCGACCATAAAGCCCCGGCAATGATACTGGAGAACAGGGCGCAGAAACTTTCAAAAGAAGTATAGAAACCAATAGCGGTAGCCGTATTGTCTTTGTGTGCCATATTGGTGATCCAGGCCTTGATGACACCTTCGGTAGCGGCTGCATATATACCGTAGATAAAGAACAAGCCGAATATCATAGGAACTGAAGGATTGAAAGCAAAACCGGTGTATACAACAGCAAACAGGAGCATTCCAAAAAGAATAACGCTTTTAAAGCCGATCTTGTCTGCCAAAGCGCCAAGCGGGTAAGAGAAAGTGGCATAGATGAAATTATAAAATACATAGGCAGCCACACTGATGGTAATACCATTGAAAGAGATACCCCAGATAGTGATCGCATCATCACCGATAGCTTCTTTTGCTTTCAGTAATAAAAAGAAGTCAGAACTGTTGAATAAAGCAAATAACAATAACCCGGCTACCACTTTCCTGTATTCAGGGGATGCGATTTTCCAATACCGGAAATATGAAAAAATATGGCCGTCCCGAAAAGTGGAAACGGGTTGTCTTTTTTCTTTTAATAAAAATATAAGCAGCACACTGATGATGCCGGGAATAAAAGCGAAATAGAATATGGTAGTGTATTCACCTGGATAAAAGAACAGGAATAATAAAGCCAGTAAAGGCCCGATAGTAGCTCCCACTGTATCCATGCTGCGGTGAAAACCAAATACCCTTCCTTTATTTTCGGGTGTGGTTTGTTGTGACAATAAGGCATCCCTGGCAGCTGTGCGAATGCCTTTACCAAGCCGGTCGGATGTCCTGGCAAAGAAGATCAGAAAAGGGCTTGTCAGTATTACCATGATGGGTTTGGAAATGGCACTCAGTAAATAACCCAGTTTTACAAAAGGCAACCGAAGCCCTTTTTCATCACTCAGTTTACCGAAATAACCTTTACTGATACCGGCAGTGAAATTGGCAATGCCTTCCAGGATGCCGATGGATAAAGCAGAAAAACCGATACTGTCTAAGTAAACAGGGATAATAGGGTATAGTAATTCACTGGCGATATCAGCAAACAAACTGACGATAGAAAGGATCAGAACTGTCCGGGTGATGATACGCATAAAATGAAGGTAGAAGATTTTTTTGCTCAACTGATCGCTGTTGATGAAAACAGGAACAATAATTGCAAACAAACAGGGCTAACAAGAAATGATTTTTAAAAAATGAGAATCCTGGTACAATCAGAAAACGAACCCCAAAAAAATCAATTTGGTGGCCGGACAGGTAAAACCACCCAAAGCCAAAAAATCTTTGTGGGACAAGGGTTTCGGCTTTGTTAATTCAAATTATTTCCTCCAACTTTGCACACATCAATCCAATAATTAAGAATGGGACTTTTTAACTGGTTTACACAAGAAATAGCAATAGACCTGGGTACCGCTAATACCCTTATCATACATAACGACGAAGTGGTGGTGAATGAGCCGAGCATAGTTGCCCTGAACCGCAACAACCCCAAAGAAGTACTGGCCGTAGGTAAGAGAGCCCTGATGATGCACGAGAAAACACATGAAAGCATCCGTACGGTTCGTCCGCTGAAAGACGGTGTGATCGCCGATTTCAACGCCGCCGAGCTGATGATCCGGGAGCTGATCAAGTTGGTATATCCCAAAAAACCCCTGTTTCCCCCCAGTTGGAGAATGATGATCTGTATTCCTTCCTCTATCACGGAAGTAGAGAAAAGGGCTGTGAGGGATAGTGCCGAACAGGCCGGTGCCAAAGAAGTTTACTTGTTGCACGAGCCCATGGCAGCTGCGCTGGGTATTGGTATTGATGTGGAAGAGCCAGTGGGTAATATGATTATAGATATTGGTGGTGGTACCACCGGTATCACGGTGATTGCCCTGGCAGGTATTGTTTGTGACCAGTCCATCCGGATTGCCGGTGATGAATTTACGGCTGATATTATGGAGGCTTTGCGCCGCTATCATAGCCTCCTGATCGGTGAAAGAACTGCTGAGCAGATCAAGATCAATGTGGGTGCTGCTATGAAAGACCTGGATAACCCGCCGGATGATATCCCGGTAAACGGTCGTGACCTGGTAACAGGTATCCCCAAGCAAATTATGGTAAGCTACCAGGAAATTGCCGAAGCTCTCGACAAGAGCATTTTCAAAATCGAGGAAGCGATCCTGAAAGCACTGGAACAAACACCCCCGGAACTGGCTGCTGACATTTACCGTCGCGGCTTGTACCTGACGGGTGGCGGTGCCTTGTTGCGTGGGTTGGACAAACGCCTGAGCCAGAAGATCAAATTGCCTGTGCATGTGGCAGACGATCCGCTGAAAAGTGTGGTAAGGGGTACGGGAATTGCGTTGAAACATTACGATCGGTATCCTTTTGTAATGCGTTAAACATATTGTAAGTACGAAGTGAGCTATACGAAGAGTAACCGGGATAACGTTACTGACCGATACAGCTGAACTCAAACCTGCTACTTTGCGCAACGTATTTCTATTTATCCGCCGCTATTTTACGTTCATTTGTTTTCTTGCATTGCAGGTGGCAGCCCTGTATTTATTATTTACCTATAACCGGTTTCACCGGGCCAAGGGACTTGGTTTTGCCAATGAACTGACGGGGAAGATCAATTCCAGGTATAAAACCGTGGATGACTTCTTTCACCTGAAAGCCGAAAATCAGCGGTTGCATCAACTCAATGACTCGCTGCTGAACCTTTTACCCTCCAATTTTGAGAAGATCGATACGATTACCCGGTTTGTCAGGGATTCGATTCCTTATGATACGCTTGGCCACTACAGGCAATACCTGTGGAGAGATGCAAGGGTGGTGTATAATACAGTAACGGCTGAGAAAAACTATATACAACTGAATAAAGGATCTAACCATGGGATCCGGGATAATATGTCGGTCCTTAACTCTGATGGCAGTGCGGTGGGAGTGGTGGTCAATGTGAGCCCCAACTTCAGCCAGGTGATGAGCTTGCTGCATGTGCAGAGCAAGAGAAGTGTGGTGCTGAAGAAAAGTGGAAATATGGGAACCATCGAATGGGATGGGAAGGACCCTCTTTTCCTGACCATGCGCAATATTCCGAAATCTGATTCCGTATCGAAAGGAGATACGGTGCTGACCAGTATCAATTCCAATTTTCCGCCAGGTTTTATAGTGGGAACTGTGGCTGAGATTGTGGCGGACAAAAGCACTAATTTTTATGTACTGCGGTTAAAAACAGCGGCCAATTTCTTTAACCTGCAACAGGTTCATATCATTGAGAACCTTTATGATGATGAACAGGCAAGGTTGAAAGATGATACCAAAAAGAAGATCGATGATCCTAAAAACTACAACCGTTGACTGACCTGATCAGAAATATTGTCCGTTTTGCCCTGTTCATTCTTGTACAGGTATACCTGCTCAACCAGCTGCACCTGCACCAGTACATAATTCCCTATATCTATTACCTGTTTATTCTCTGGTTGCCGTTCTCCATATCAAGGATCAACCTGCTGATCATTGGTTTTGTAACCGGGCTTACGCTGGATGCTTTCAGTATGCAGATCGGTGTGCATGCGGCGGCCTGCACCTTGTTAGCCTATGTAAGGCCTTTTGTGATTAATATACTTACGCCCAAAGACAGTTCGGAGTTCAATTACCGGGAACCCTCACCCCGGGCCATGGGCTGGACGCCTTACCTGGTCTATGTTCTAATACTAACGATCCTCCACCATTTTTATATGACCTTCCTGCAGTGGCTGCAGTTTGGCAATTTTCTTGATTTTGTAATCAAGGTCATTGCAACCACCGGTATCAGCATGCTACTCATCATTACGGTGGAGTTATTATTCCCCCGGAGAATGAAATTCAGAACGAATACGGCGTAGTTCATCGCTATTAAAAATCGTAAATCGAACGATGTGGGAAAGACGAAAACAGAAAATTCTCTTAAAACAAAATTTATTTCTTCAAATACTTGGAAACCGTGTTTTTGAAATCGTAATTTGTAGATTGTAATTATCACTTCCTCTTACCGGTCAATTTATATCGCTACTTCTGTCTATGCCTGTGTTCAACCAATCGAGAAGCCGTATTATCCGACTCATTTTCCTTATTGCTTTCGTGGTGATCATCGCCCAGTTGTTTTACCTGCAGGTGGTGGAAGGGAAGTACCGGCAACTGGCTATGGACAATGCGGTGTATCCCAAGATCATTTACCCGGAAAGAGGGATCATCTTTGACCGCAAAGGCAAAGCCATTCTGAACAATACCATCATTTATGACCTGATGGTCACACCCGCAGAGGTAAAAGGAATTGATACGCTGGATTTTTGCCGGATGCTGGGTATTGATACAGCCGATTTTAAGAAACGAATTTTAGAAGCAAAACTGAAGAATACTGCGGTTCGACCCTCTGTATTTAAAGGCTTACTGACTGCTGACCTGCAGGCAAAATTCGAAGAGAACAGCTGGAAATATCCCGGTTTTTACCTGGTGGAACGTCCCCTGCGGATCTACCCCTTCAATGCAGCAGCCCATATACTCGGTTATATCAAAGAAGCAGATCCAAAAGATATTGAACGGTCAGGCAACTATTACCGGATGGGGGACTATATCGGTAAAAGTGGGCTCGAAGCCTATTATGAAAAAGTATTGATGGGTCAGCGGGGGGTGCAGCACCTGATCAAGGATAATAAAAACAGGCTGGTGGGCAATTATGAGAATGGTGCTTTTGATACTGCAGCGATAGCCGGGCGGGGCCTGAGAACTTATATTGATATAGAATTGCAGCAACTGGCCGAAAAACTGATGACCAATAAAGTGGGGGCGGTGGTAGCATTAGATCCAAAGACAGGTGGTATTCTCACCATGGTTTCTGGTCCCAATTTCAACCCCAATGATCTTACCGGCCCTGATGGCAGTAAGAATTTCAGCAGAATGACATTGGATGTTACAGGTCCCATGCTGAACAGGGCTATTGGTGGTTTGTATGAACCCGGCTCCACCTTCAAGCCATTAGGGGCGTTAATAGCATTGAATGAGGGTGTAATTACACCTTCTTATGGATTCCCCTGCGGGGGCCGTTATACATTGTGCGGTCACGGAAAACCGGCCTGCACCCACGCCGGTGGAGGACATGCTGCCAACGTCCGGCTATCCATTGCCAACTCCTGCAATTCTTATTATGCCCATATTTACCGGTTAACGGTTGACAATCCTAAATATGGAGGAGTAAGAAAGGGGTATGAAGTCTGGAGACACTATTTAAATGAGTTTGGTCTGGGTGTAAGGCTGGGTGTCGATCTTCCCGGTGAAAGTACAGGCCGGGTTTATGATGGCACTGTATATGACAAAGAGAATAATGGTCATTGGACTTCCTGCACCAATCTTACCTTAGGTATCGGGCAGGATAAAATGGGAACAACGGCTTTGCAAATGGCCAATGCTATGTGCATCGTTGCGAACAAGGGATATTATTATACACCTCATTTTGTAGAAAAAATAGATGGAGAAACAGAAATGGATACGGCACTGATGAATAAGTTCCGGATGAAACATGAAGTACTGACAAGAATACCTGATACCGCTTACAGGGCGGTTATTGAAGGCATGCATGATGTGGTGAAATTTGGTACAGCTCGTATTGCCCAGATTCCCAATATCGATGTTTGTGCAAAAACAGGTACCGCAGAGAACTATACTATTCTTGACAGGCAGCGGATCAAACTCCCTAATAACTCGATGTTTGTTTGTTTCGCTCCGAAAGACAATCCCAAAATTGCAGTGGCTGTCTTCGTACAAAATGCTGGTTATGGTGCCACCTGGGGAGGCCCGATTGCCCGTATCATGATCGAAAAATACCTGAATGATACACTGATGAAAAAAAGCGAGGCTGATGTGGACAGGATATCCAAAGCGAACCTGATGCCGGCTTATTTTAAACGACTGCAATACAAAGAAGATTCGGCCCGGGCCTATAAATGGTACAATGATTACAAGGACAGCACCCTGATCAAAAAATTCCTGCGATTGACAACAAGTATAAAACCGGTTAATAAAAAGCAACCTTTACCGGCAAAAGAAATGAGCAGGAAGGAAGTGCTGGCCCTGCTGCCTGATGAAAAACAATTTTACAGATCCGGAGAAAATAAACGTTCATGAACGACCGTAACCCCGCCATATCAAAGGGAATAGACTGGAGCATTGTATGGATCTACCTTGCACTGGTGGCCATCGGGCTTACGGCTATTTTTGCTGCCACGTATAAAGAAGGTGATCCCATTTTTCAAAGCTTTCTCCGGTTTAAAACAGATTACAGCAAACAGTTTTATTTCTTTGTCATTTCACTGTTACTGGCTTTATTCCTCTTGCTAACAGACAGTAAATTTTTTACTGCCACTGCTAATCTCTTGTATGTATTTGGCATTTTTACGTTGTTATTGGTATTTCCCTTTCACTCAGATATTAAAGGCACAAAGTCTATTATTAAACTAGGCGCATTCAATTTTCAGCCAGCGGAGTTTTGTAAAATCTTTGTTTGCCTGGCCCTGGCAAAATATTTATCGAGACCGGAAACGGATTTTTCTAAAACAAGATCCCAGTTGATCGCAGCAGGTATTGCACTTTTGCCGGCAGTACTGGCCATCATGCAAAGCGAAACAGGGCTGGCCCTTGTTTATTTTTCCTTTTTTATAGTAATGTACCGGGAAGGGTTGCCGTCGGGCATACTTATCATTGGTTTTTCTGTTGCTGCATTGATTGTCGCCACACTGATCCTGGAGAAATTTACCCTGGCGATTATCTTAACAGCTATTGCGGCACTGGCTCTTTATAGTATGCGGCGACAGTTAAAACGGAACCGGTCCATTTTTTTGAGGGTAGCTTTTCTCTGGGCCATTTGTGTGGGTATTCAGCTCTATGCAGTGCCTTTTGTGTTCAAACATGTGCTGAAACTATACCAGGTAGAACGTATTTATAGTACGGTAGGTAAGGAAGTGCCGTCAGAATATATGGAGGCCCATCAAAAGGAGACTGCTACGGAGGTTAAGAAAAAAGATACCGATTATAATGTCCGGCAGTCCAAGATCGCCATTGGCAGTGGCCAGTTATTTGGCAAGGGCCTGTTGAAAGCTACACAAACCCGGTATGATTTTGTTCCGGAACAAAGAACCGACTTCATCTTTTGCACCATCGGGGAGGGTTTTGGGTTTACCGGTAGTTTTATTTTACTGGCTATTTACCTGTTATTGTTATTCCGTATCGTTACCATTGCCGAACGGCAGCGAAGTGTTTTCAGCCGTTGCTATGCCTACGGAGTTGCAGCAGTTTTCTTTTTTCATATTGCGATCAATATTGCCATGACGGTTGGGCTGGCACCGGTAATCGGTATCCCGCTTCCGTTTATCAGCTATGGAGGCACCTCTTTACTGACCTTTACTATTTTATTATTCATTCTGATCCGCCTGGATGCTGACCGGCAGATGGTGCTGCGGTAATTTCAACTACTGCGATTGGGAAATTGAGCAATTGTGTTGCAACTTGCAGCTTTCCTTAATTACTTATGCGAATCATCCCCATATCAGAAGGCACGTTTACAATAGACCAGTCCAAAAAATTTGTCCCCTTTGATGAGAAGATGGACGACCTGAAAAGCCGTGGGCCCGGCAGCCTGCTGGTAGAAGTACAGCCCTTCGTGGTCATTACCTCTAAAGATGTATTGTTGCTGGATACAGGCCTGGGATTTGAGAAGAACGGCACCCTGCAATTACACCAGAATCTTATCGATGTGGGTATCAATCCATCGGAAGTGACAAAAGTACTGATGACCCATTTGCATAAGGATCATGCAGGAGCAGTCGGTATTGAGCGAGATGGATTGGGAGCCCGTTTATCTTTTCCCAATGCAATATATTATGTGCAGCGGGAAGAACTGGCTTATGCTTTTGACAAGGGAGTGCCTTCCTATTTCCCGCATGAACTGGAATGTTTGCAGAATACTTCCCAGGTGGAGTTGCTCGATGGCTATGGTACCATAGATGGCTATATTGACTACGCTATTACCGGTGCACATTCCATGTATCACCAGGTATTCACTATTAAAGATGAGGGAGAGATTGTTTTCTTTGGTGGTGATGATGCACCACAATTACAGCAGATGAAACATCGCTTTGCAGCTAAATATGATTATGACGGAAAAAAGGCGATGGAACTGCGGCAGCAATGGTGGGAGCAGGGAGAAAAGGAAAAATGGACTTTTTTATTTTATCATGATGTGAAGAACCCAACCTGGACATTCTCCTGAGAGTAATTTGTAACTGGTATAAACTAAAAGGCCCGCCCTGGATAGAGCCGGCCGTTGCTAACCTATGAAAAACACCAAGTTCAAAAATAGGGTAAATTATATTACAATGGCATCATGGCTTTATTTCTTCTAACCCCTCCTCCGCCTTCTCTTTCAAGCCGCCTCTTTCCCAATTCCTTTATTTCTCTGATAAAGATCTCCTGATGGTCAAACACTTGCCCACCTCTTTTTTCTCCCAAAATATCCCTGAATTCACTCCTGTACCGTAGGCGCAGATCAACTATTTTCTGTTGGAGGACAAGCCTATCTCCACGATTTTCACGGATAGTAGTTCTCCACTCTTTAAAATAACGGAGAAATACAGGAGAAAATTTCTCACTTTCAGCTTTTGAAAGATGAAGCCTCTTTTGAATATATTCACTCATTTTATCACGAATCTTTTCATAACCTTCAGCCGGGGTCTCTTCTTCCTGGCTGAAAGCATTGAATCCGGTGAATAAGGAAAGGGTTAATATGATAAGTAGCTTTTTCATGTTAGTTCATCATTATATCTTCATCGATAGCAGAATTATTTTCTTCTGAAGGAAGATCATTAAGAAAATCCTGGATATCTTTTTCTGGAATATCCTTAATCAAATCTTTTACTTCAGTTAATTTATCAGTGTTAACCAATACTTCTTTTTGACCCAGGGTTTCGTCGGTTAACTTGATAAAATTTTCAATCTCATCAGTACTCACTTTTTTGGTATTCTTTTCTATCCAGGCAAATGAATTTTTATCGGGGTCAAGTGCATCTTTTTTAATCAATAAAACACTGGTGATTGCAATCACCCCCACCAAAATAGCCGCTGCTGCATATTTGAACCATTTCCTGCTGCTGAAAGAGATAACCTTTGTGGTTTGTTTTTCTTCCGGTTTTGCGGCAGCCATATTTTCAAAATAACCCTGCGGTACGCTAAACGGCATGTCCTTTTTCAACCCGCTGAGTAAAGGTGAGATACTTTCCAATTCTTCTTTTGCTGTTTGTTCTGCACCGGTTACGGCTTTCAGCATCCTTTCTTCTATCCCCTTAAAATATCCCTGCGGAACGGTATAAGGCATTTGCTTATCCAACCCGCTCAGTAATGGTGAAAGGTTGGCTGTTTCTTCTTTCGCAGAAAGACCGATCCCCCGGATCAACTGCATTGTGTTTTCAGGTAATGTTTCAAAATAACCAACAGGTATGGTATAGGGTATTTGTTTTGGCAAAGCACTAACGGCAGGAGACAATACACTCAACTCTTCCAAAGCTGTAGTTGCTTCCATTGCTTTGATCCGGCTGAGTACCTGCGCTGCTAACCCTTCAAAATATCCTTTCGGCACGGAATAGACATTTTGAACAGCCATACTGGCCAGGCTGCTTTCCAGTTCCTTCAATTCTTGCAATATGTTGTTATTCTGTGCCATTTTTACAGTAATTCAGACGCTTTCCGGCTTTCAAAGTTTAATGATTCCTGATATAATCCTCTATTTTTTTGACGGCATGGTGATAACTGGCTTTCAGGGCTCCTTCACTGGTTTCCAGTACCCGGCTCATTTCCTCATAAGGCATTTCTTCGTAATACCGGAGACTGAACACAACTCTCTGCTTTTCAGGTAATTGCTGCATAGCTACCTGTAGTTTCCACTCCAGTTTGTTGGCATCAAAATGCTTGTCAGCCTTTATTTTGTTACTCAGGCCGCTTTCTACGTCACTCAGGCTGACGGAACTTCTTTTTTTCTGCTGTTCCAGGTAGGTCAGGCATTCGTTGGTGGCCACCCTGTATAACCAGGTGTAGAGCTGGCTGTCTTCCCTGAAATTTTCCAGGCCGTTCCAGACCCGGATCAGCACATTTTGCAACACGTCATTGGCATCCTCATGTTCCACCACCATCCGGCGGATATGCCAGTATAGTTTTTCCTGGTATTTGCGGATGATGCTGGTGTAGGCTTTTTCTTTGGTCCCGGGGTTACGGAATTGCAGCAGTAATTCGCTATCGCTTATGCTTGTCAGGGACATGGTGTTTTTGGTTTTGGGTGGCTTTGAATATTGGAAATCATTATTGTTTAATGCTGACCTGTTATAAAAATAAAAAAGCAGGTTCAATTATAAAAAGAACCTGCCCTTGTATTTGGAACAATTTTCTAACCTTATTGCTTCCGGCCCATGGCTTTTTCTGCGGCTGCAACGATATCCGAAACGTCGAGGCCATATTTCTTCAGTAATTCTTTGGGTGTTCCGCTTTCGCCAAATGTATCTTTTGTACCCACATATTCGATGGGTACCGGGAAATTTTTAGCAGCACATTGTGCAATCGCATCGCCGAGACCGCCAATGATATTGTGCTCTTCGGCAGTAACAGCGCATTTTGTTTTTTTCAATGAATTGATCACGGCTGCTTCATCCAGTGGTTTGATGGTGTGAATATTGATCACTTCCACACTGATACCCTTTTCTTCTAAAATAGCCCCGGCCTGGATGGCATTCCACACCAAATGGCCACAGGCAAAAATGGAAACATCCGTTCCTTCGCTGAAGTATTGGGCCTTACCAATTTCAAAGGGTCTGTCGGAAGTAAAGATCGGCCACACCGGTCTGCCGAAACGCAGGTAAACAGGGCCTTTATATTCAGCGATGGCTTCAGTGGCAGCTTTGGTCTGTGCATAATCGCAGGGAACGATCACGGTCATCCCCGGCAACATTTTCATCAGGCCAATATCTTCCAGTATCTGGTGGGTGGCACCATCCTCACCCAGTGTAACACCGGCATGGGAAGCGCAGATCTTTACATTCTTATCGCTGTAAGCAATAGATTGACGGATCTGGTCATACACCCTTCCTGTAGAGAAGTTTGCAAAAGTAGTGGTGAAAGGAATCTTACCCCCGATGGTCATCCCGGCAGCAATGCCCATCATATTTGCTTCGGCAATACCGCATTGTACAAAACGTTCAGGAAATTCTTTCATGAACTGTTGCAGTTTCAGCGAGCCGGCCAGGTCGGCAGTCAGTGCTACCACATTTGGATTTTTGCGGGCTGCTTCCACGATGCCGTCACCAAAACCACTGCGGGTATCTTTATTTCCGGTTGATTGTATGTCTTTGAGCATGATTGAAAATTAGCTGCGCAAAAGTAAGGAACTAAGAGGGAAACGGGTGCTGAGAAAACAAACTCTTTCTTCCTCCTTTTATACGCCTGTTCTTTAATTGAGTTGCGCCGGTTGCCCGCTGAAAATGGTATCATCAGCTTTCAGGCGTTGCTCCCATTCCCAGGCTGTCCGCATCATATCTTCCAGCGAATATTGAGGATTCCAGCCAAGAAGCTGGCGGGCAAGGTCATTATTGGCATAGATAGCGATCACATCGCCTGTTCGGCGGGGGCCGATCTCATAATTCAGTTTGGTACCACTTACTTTTTCAAAAGCATGAATAGCTTCCAGTACCGTAACACCGTTTCCGGAACCAAGATTAAATACTTCACACAAACCTGTATTTTTCTCTTCTTCCAGGTATTTGATCGCTAAAGTGTGAGCATGGGCAATATCACTTACATGAATAAAATCACGGAGGCAGGAACCATCACGGGTGTCATAATCATTGCCATATACTGTCATTTTATCCAGCTTGCCAATGGCGGTTTGGGTGATGGCTGGTACCAGGTTTTGGGGTTTGCCGATAGGCATTTCACCGATCTTAATGGAAGGATGAGCTCCCACCGGGTTAAAATAGCGCAGGAGGATACAATGGGTGCCGATGCTTTTGGCAAATTCATTGATGATCTGCTCACCCATTTGTTTGGTGTAACCATATGGTGATTCTGCCGGCTTGGGAGGTGTTTTTTCAGTTACCGGTATCTGGTCAGGGTTACCATAGACTGTACAGGAAGAAGAGAAAACAAAGTAAGGTGTTTCAAACTCCTGTACACATTTCAGTAAGTTGATCAGCGAGGTCAGGTTATTCTCAAAATACAGTAAAGGCTTCTCTACAGATTCACCTACTGCTTTATAAGCTGCAAAGTGAATAACGCCCCGGATATCATTTTCATGAAAAATAGCAAAAGTGTCATCGAAATTGCAGAGATCAACTTTATAATTCTTCACTTTTTTACCGGTGATACTTTCAATACCGGTGAGCATACCAGGGTTACTCCGGGAATTATTATCCACGGAAATAACATCATAACCATTTTTGATAAGATCAACGATGGTATGAGAACCAATATACCCGCATCCGCCTGTTACAAGAATTGTTGCCATAAATTAAAAAATCCCGGCAAAAGTCAGGATTTTTTAGCAAAGAAGCGGATATGATATTACAAGAAATAATGAGCAACATAATAAACACCTGCTGCTAACAATCCGCTGATGGGAATGGTCAGTATCCAGGCCCAGATCAGGTTGATTGTTACACCCCATCTTACGGCGGATAATCTTTTGGTAGCACCTACGCCCATAATGGCACCGGTGATGGTATGGGTGGTGCTCACCGGTATTTTTAATGCTTCCGTCACAAACAAGGTAATGGCTCCGGCTGTTTCGGCAGCCACCCCTTCGAAAGGTGTTACTTTAGTGATCTTGGTGCCCATTGTCTTTACGATCTTCCAGCCGCCGCTCATTGTACCCAGGCCAATGGCCGCATAACAGGCGATAGGCACCCAGTCAGGCATCTGGCTGAATTCTGTAATAGAACCTCCTGCAATTAATGCCGCCGTGATAATTCCCATTACTTTTTGCGCATCATTACCACCATGGCCGATACTGAAAGCAGCAGATGAGATCAGCTGTAAACGCTTGAACCATTGATTGGCTTTGTGTGCATTTAACTGGCTGAGGTAAAGGGAAAATACCGCCATTACCAGTAATATTATCGCCAGTAATATCCATTTAAAATTCTTTGAATAAAATATCACCTGGGCAGTGTAGGATTCATAGTGTGTTTTTTTAGCCAGTATGTCCTTGTTGAATTCAAGGTTGGTAGCCAGAAAAATAAAAACACCTATGATAATGATCACGGAGAATATCTTAGAGGTCCATCCTTTTTTGAAAGAACTTAAAAACCACAACGACATCACAAACGCCATGATCATACCAATGACAGGAGCCAGGAAAATAAAACTGGCAGTTTTGATAATGATGGCAGAATTAACGGCCCCGAATCCGCCAGCCGCAATAGCTGCACCGGCGAAACCACCAATCAGGGTATGGGAGGAAGAAGAAGGAATACCCAGCCACCAGGTCAGCAGGTTCCAGGCAATAGCGGCAATAAGACCTGAGAAAATAACCACCATCATTATTCCTTCCTTAGCACCGGGTGTTTCGATAACGCCGGATTTGACTGTTTTGGCTACCGTATCAGCAACACCATGATCTTTAAAAATGAAAAAAGCAATAGAATTGAAAACTGCTGCCCATAACACCGCCTGGAAGGGGGTCAGTACTTTGGTGGAAACAACGGTGGCAATAGAATTGGCGGCATCATGAAATCCATTGATATAATCAAAGATCAGGGCCAGCGCTATAATAACAATCAGGAAAGTGGTCATAAACTATTTTGAAAATGTGCGGAGTTGAAAATTTGAAAGTGCGGCTTTCAGGCGGCAAATCTTCAAACTACCTTATGCGTACTTAATAATGATCGACTCAATTACATTACTGGCATCTTCACATTTATCGGTTACGATCTCCATCACCTGGTAGATCTCTCTTTTCTTGATCACTTCTTTGGCATCGGGTTCGGTAGCGAATAAACGTTCAATGCTCATATCAAAAATATCATCAGCCTGGTTTTCGATACTGTTGATCTTTACCAGTGCTTCGGTGATCTTACGCATATTCTTCATGTCCCGCAGTTCTGTTACCGCCAGTTTTACCTGGTGCACACTCTGCTCAATGAGTTCGGCGAATTTCTGCATGCCCATATCATTCGGGTTCACCCGGTAGAAATTGATCTTCTTACCGGCAGCATAGATATAATCAGCAATATCATCCAGCGAAGTGGCGAGGTAGTGAATATCCTCCCGGTCGAAGGGGGTGATAAAGTTTCTGCCCAGTTCAGTAAAAACGCTATGGGTCAGTTCGTCATTGGCATGTTCCAGGTCTTCCAACTGGGCGATCAGGGCAGCTCTTTTATCAAAATCAGGCTCTGCCACCACCTGCGACAGAATTTTACCCATTTTAGAGGCATTCTCCGCCACCTGTTCAAAGAGTTCATAAAACACTTTGTTCTTGGGCATAAAGATCTTCAGAAAGGAGTTCATATGTGTTGCTTTTGCTGGCTGCGAAATTACCGGGTTGCCTATACCCTTTACCCGGCCGGGACAGAGTTAATAATTAATTAATATAGTGGTAACGATTCCTTAATGATGGAGTAACATAGATTTTATATTCCTAAAAGTACCTTGCGCCGGTCTGTTAATCAGTGATTAAAATATTGTTACTAAATGATAAAATTTAGGTTACCAATTGTATTCCTGTTAATTATGGGGTGTTTGTTTTCATTTGATAGTACTGCGCAACGGTACCTTTCTGATATTGACTCCTCTTTTTTTATTAAGGATACGGTCAGGCCGGTGCTAAAAAGATTTGAAAACCTTCGTATTTCAGGCTACCTGCAGCCACAACTCCAGGTGGCCCAGGAAAAGGGGGCTGCATCTTATAACGGGGGTAACTTTTCCACCTATTCCAATAACCGGTTTATGCTGCGGCGGGCCCGGGTAAGAATTGACTATTTCCTGGCTACAAAAGATGGTTTTCCCAAAGCTGTTTTTACTTTCCAGGTAGATGCTACGGAGAGGGCAGTGGGGCTGCGGGATGTGTTTGTAAAAGTGTATGAAACAAAGAAGCATAATTTTTCACTGACGGCTGGTATGTTTGCCCGCCCCTTTGGATTTGAGGTCAACCTTTCCTCCCAGTTCCGGGAAGCACCCGAACGGGGCCGGATGTCGCAGATACTAATGCCTTCGGAAAGAGACCTGGGTGCAATGATCACTTATGATCCCCTGTCTAAAACAGCAAAGAATAAATTATTTAAGATCGATGCAGGTCTTTTTAATGGGCAGGGTCTGTCCGGCACCACTGATTTTGACAGCCATAAAGATTTTATCAGCCGGGTAACTTTCAAACCACAAAAAATTAAAAGCTGGGAACTCAGCGGTGGGCTTTCTTTATTATATGGTGGCTGGCGGCAGGCCACTAAATATGTATATGAAACCAAAACCAGTATTACAGGCGATAAAATATATATGGTGGATTCGGCTGTATCCAATATTGGGAAAATAGCTCCCCGTCATTATTATGGTGCCGACCTGCAGGTAAAATTCAAACACGGCTGGGGGGAGACAGAATTACGCAACGAATACTGGAGAGGTTCACAACCGGGCACAGCGACCACCAGCACCAATCCGGGTACGTTGCCGGATGCCCCTACTTATCACCGTCAGTTCGACGGCGGGTTCTTCTTTTTATTGCAGCATATTGTGAACCGGAATAACCAGTTGCTGATCAAATATGACTGGTATGATCCTAATACGAAGGTAGAGGAGATGGAAATAGGAAAGCCCGGCACCAATTTCAACGCTACGGATGTAAAATATACAACCTGGGGTATCGGGTTTTTAAGGGTGCTGAATGAAAACCTGCGGTTAGTGGTCTATTACGATATCGTTACCAACGAAACCACCCAATTAACCGGCTACACTGCCGATAAAAAGGACAACATACTTACATTTCGCTTCCACTACCGGTTTTAATACCTGGCTTAACACTGCGGTAACATTGCCATCATAATTGGTTAACACGGGAGTAACATACCGGTAATCTTACCAACCGTCCTTTGCCCGCAAATAACTAGACATGACTGCAAGGGTACGGCTCTTTTTACTGGTAATGTGTTTTGGGGTTTTTTCTTCCTCTTTTGCACAAACAGCAATAAAATTATCGGGTAAGGTAACTAACCAGAAAAATGAACCTGTTGCAGGTGCTTCCGTATTAATCGAAGGCACCAATACGGGAACAGCTGCTAATATTGAAGGTCGGTTCACTTTGAACCTTGAGCCAGGGAAAAAATATACCCTTATTATTTCCGCCACCGGATATACTGGTAAATCAATTGCAGAAGTGGAGGTAGAAGCAGGAGGTAATAACGAAATAGATGTGGTGTTGGAGCCAAGTAAGCAGTCGGAATTAGGAGGGGTGGTACTGAAATCAACCCGTCGGCAGGAGAGTACGAATGCTTTACTTGCTTTTCAGAAAAACAATACAGCTCTCTCCAGTGGTATTGCAGCTGATTTCATACGGCGTACACCTGATAAAAACACAGGAGAAGTATTGAGGCGGGTAAGCGGGGCCTCTATCCAGGATAATAAGTTTGTTATTGTACGGGGTCTGAGTGACCGGTACAATTCTGCCATGATCAATGGCGCACAAATGCCAAGCAGTGAACCGGATAAAAAAGCATTTTCTTTTGATATTATTCCTTCCAACCTGATTGATAATATTATTATTAATAAAACGGCCACGCCGGATCTTACCGGGGAGTTTGCAGGAGGGCTTGTTCAGATCCAGACCAAAGATATTCCTACATCAAATCAGATTACGTTTGGTGCCAGCCTGGGTTTTAATACACAATCCGCTTTTAAAGATTTTATCAGCAATGAAAGAGGAAGTACGGACTGGCTTGGTTTTGATAACCAGCGAAGCCTGCCATCTTCCTATCCCAAAAAATACCTGGATTTTTCTAAACTCAGTTCTGCAGAACAACTGGCAGTTGCAAAATCATTCAGAGATAATTTGTATAACGAAATACAATCAAAGGCAGGCCCTGTACAGCAATACAATCTTACCTGGGCGAATGCTGTTAAGGGCCCCAAAGGCGGCGCTTTTGGTTCTGTGTTGGGTATTACTTACAGGAACTCTAAGTTATTGTACAACGCCACAAAAGAATTATTTGAAAAAGGAGCCAGCGGACAACAATTTTTTGACTACGATGATCAGCAGAATAAATACAATGTAAGTTGGGGGGCCATTGCCAATATTGCCTGGACAAAAGGAAAACATAAAATAGCTTTCAAAAACCTGTTCAACCAGTTGTTTGAAGATAATTATTACCGTCGTACCGGTATCAATACAGAGAACTTACAGGATGTGTCAATGCGTTCCAGTGTATTGAATCAACGGAGTCTTTACACTTCCCAGCTTGAAGGCACACACCAGATCGGATTTAAGAATATAAAATTTACCTGGAATGCCAACTATTCCTATAATAATAAACAACAACCTGATCTGAGGGTCCAAACCTATGGAAAAAGTATTGGCACCAGTGCTCCCTACAGCATTAACCTGAGGGGAAATAATACGAACCGTTTCTTCAGCGATCTGAAAGACCATACGTTTGGGTATAATGCATCTGCTTCTCTACCCTTTAAACTGGGGAAGCAATCTCATACCTTAAAAATCGGAGGAGCGGCCACTGTGCGCATCAGGGATTTCAGGGCCATCATTCTTGGATACAGGGAGCCGTCAGATCAAAGTCTGCTTACTTTACCGTATAACCAGATATTCAGTGCACAAAATTTCAGTGCAACAGGGTTCCAGTTAAGTACTGATTTACAAAATCCGCAGGACAAATATTTTGGCATATCTGCGTTATCTGCCGGCTATATCATGCTGGATAACAAGCTGAGTAATAAAGTAAGATTAATCTGGGGAAGCCGGTTTGAAAACTTCGAACAGGTACTTAAGTCCAACCAATCTGGTACGGACAAAGCCCAGGTAATCGATACAGATAAATTTGATGTACTTCCTTCTTTCAATCTTACGATCAGTCCTTCTACGAAAACGAATATCCGTTTTGCCGGATCAAGAACAGTAGCCAGGCCTGAGTTCCGGGAGATAGCACCTTTTACTTTCTTTGATTTTGAACAAATTGCTTCTACCGCAGGATCACCTGAACTCAGACGCAGCAGCATTATCAACGGAGATATCCGGTATGAAGTTTATCCAAGGGCAGGTGAACTACTCTCAGCAGGTGTATTCTATAAAGATTTTACTGATCCTATCGAATTGAGGTTAAATAGTGCCAGTGTGGCAACCCGCCGTCAATATCAATTTCAAAATGCAGAAAAGGCGCAATTATTTGGGGTGGAGTTAGAAATCCGTAAAAGTTTAGCTTTTCTCTCTGAGAAAGCTTCCTGGCTGCAAAATTTATACTTCAATGGTAATGCTTCAATAATTTTCTCTGAAGTAACACTTGGCAATGTTGATGCGTCCGGTAACAAACTGCCATCTACCCAACGTCCGTTGCAGGGACAATCACCCTACCTGATCAATGCGGGTATTCAATACGACGGAGAAAAGGGGACCAGCTTTTCCCTTTTGTACAATCGTATAGGCCAGCGCCTTTCCCTGGTGGGTAATGATGATTTTGGGGATATCTATGAGAAGCCGAGGGACCTTGTTGATTTTCAGCTCAGCAGAAAAATCATGCATAAAAAAGGAGAAGTACGCCTGACTATAAGTGATATTTTCAACCAGGCATTTGCCACCTATGAAAACAGGGATGATAAGAAGGTATTTAACAGCAGTATTGATAAAACATTCAGCTCTTACAAACCGGGAACTACTATCACCGTTGGATTTACCTATAATCTCAACATGAAATAAATTCAGCTAACAAAAAATAAATTTCAAACAAAGAAAATAAAAATGAAAAAGTTAATTCTTGCATTTTCAGTAATCACGGTCACTTTTGCATCTTGTGTGAAAGTAGATATTGATGATTCAACAGTGAACAATGGCGGCACCGGTCCTACGGGTTGTACCGGTACCAAAGAGCAGATCATAAACTGTACAAAGGTTATTACCGGTGTAATTGATGAAAATGTAACTCTGGCAAAAGGTAAATATATTTTGAAGGGTTATGTATTTGTAAATAACCGTGCAGTACTTACCATAGCAGCTGGTAGTGTTATCGTAAGTGACAGTATCCAGAAAGGTGCCCTGATCGTGGAGCGTAATTCCCGTTTGTTTGCGGAAGGAACACAAGCAGACCCAATTATATTTACATCTGGCAAATCACCTGCCACCCGTGCACCCGGAGATTGGGGAGGTATTGTTTTATTAGGTAATGCCCCTACTAACCGCAGCACCACTCCCATTATTGAAGGTGGTATCAATTCCGAATATGGTGGCAGTGTTACTGCAGATAATAGCGGTTCACTGACATTCGTCCGTATCGAATTTGCTGGTATCGCAGCTGATCCAAATTCTGAGATTAACGGGCTAACCTGTGGCGGTGTGGGCAGCGGTACCAAATTAGAGAATATACAGGTATCCTATGGTAATGATGATGCTTATGAGTTTTTTGGCGGAACTGTTAATGCAAGAAACCTGATTGCCTTTGCGACAGCGGATGATGATTTTGATTTTGACTTTGGTTTTGTTGGCCGCCTGCAATTTGGTATTTCGCTTCGGGATCCCCTGTTTGTGGATGGTGGTGATGCCGGTAACGGTATTGAGTGTGATAACGATGGAACAGGTACAGTGGCAAGTCCCCGTACCCGTCCCCAGTTAAGCAATTTTACTTTTTGCGGACCTAACGGAGCAGCCGGTACTTTAGGTAATCATAATTTCAATACCCGCTGGAGACGTTCCACCCAGTTCGTATTGCGTAATTCTATCCTGATGGGTTATGCAAAGGGAGGGTTTCAGTTTGAAAGTGATTCAACTGCCCAGGCGTATATTGATGGCCGTTCCAGGTTCCGTCATAACCTGGTTCATGCTGTGGTAGAGCCGTACAAGGTATCCAGCACTTCATTGATCAATGCGGCAACAGTTAAAACCACGGCAGAAGGAGCAGATAGTTGTAAAACCTATACTGCTGCTGCTGATATTATGCTGGAGAATCCGTTCAACCTGTCGGCTCCAAACTTTGCACCCAAAGCTGGCAGTCCTGCTACCGCCGCTAATGCAGCAAGTTTCTACCAGTTCCCCAATTTTGTTGTTACTAGTTATGTGGGTGCTGTAGGTACTACCAACTGGTTACAGGGCTGGACAAGTTTTACTCCCAAGACAAACGTATATTAATCTGATTTTTCAATTATTTTAGTGCCGCTTGCAGTGATGCAGGCGGCTTTTCTTTAACCGGTGATTATGTTATCCAATTTTTTTTTCTGCCTGATATTTATCTGCTTATCACTAACCATTATTTCCTGCAAGGATAAAAAGGGACAGGAAAATATACGCTTACCCGAATTAACAGCAACAGAACTGGATGCAAGATTATCCGGTGCAGATAGCCTTGTAATTGTTTTTTATAAGGATCCATATGGGAAAGATTCCCTTCGTTATACCCGGTATTATACACAAATCCCGGTAACAGGAGATCAAAATATAGCTTTGCTGCAGCGGGAATTACAGCGGCCTTTTTCCGGGCAGGAAAAAAGAAAGAATTGCAGGGGAGAAGGGAAAATATGGTGTTTTGCAAAGGGTAAAATATTTCAAACCCTCTACTTTAGCACCCGTTGTGAAGAATGCTGTCATCTTTACCTCGTTCATAATGGAAACTTTTATTACTCTCCTATTTTACCTGCTACCGTTTCATGGTTGGAAAGCCTGAAGCCGCTTGCAACTGAACCAGCCAACCAGGGCATGGAAGCTGAGTAAAGGATCACAGTTGATCCGGTGTATAGCTGTAAGCAATTTCATATTGTTGTTTCTGTAGTCCTGCAGGTAATTGCCCCAGACCCGGCTCATCTTTCTGCGGGGTTGGTTCGCATATGGTATATTTCTTCCCGTTATAGAAAATCGGTTTCCCGACCGGTTTTTTTAACTGTACTGCTATCGTCACATGTCTTGGAAAACTAAGGACGATCATCGGCAGGTTGTAAATCTCTTTAACCAGGTAAAAGAATAAGGCTGCCCTGTCTTCACAATCACTTTGTTCATACAGGAGTGTTTGTTCCGGAGATAAACGTTTTTCTTTTCCAAACAAGACTGAATCAGTCTCAAACAGGAATGCCTCCCGTGTAAAATGAACCAGGAAGTCGATCCCTTTTTTAGTACTTAATTTTTTTGTTTTTTGTTTTAAAACAGGGATAAGCGACTGGTAGGTCTCCCGGCTCAGTGGAATATTAAAATAGGATTCATAATCCACCACCGGGTAGTTGGTAAAAATTGTTTTAATATCCGGGTTTAGCTTTATTTTAAAATAGTAGTTACTGTTGTGAAAATTGAAACGGATGTCTTTTTCAAGATAAGCGTCGGGCCTGAAGTTGGGCAGATGACTGACTTTATACGAAAAACCTTTTACGGCTAAGGCAGCTGCGGGTAATGCAAGCTCCCTGAATTGTACTTTTTCAAAATCAATACTGCCGTAATCATGATAATTAAGGCAGATATATTGCCGGCCATTCTTAATCCGGTAAGGTATATTATAAATATTCTCATCGCTCTGCACATAAAAAAGTAACTGGTCGCCGGCAATCGCTAGGATGGCATCATACCCGGAGCGGGTCAGCAGGAACCATTTATATAAAGTATACCGGTAGTAGTTGTCAGCCTTGGGGCTTACCTGCTGGGCTGTCTTCCGGACCAGTTGATAAAAAAGCCAGTCATCGAGCTTATAAGCCGTTTTATATGCCAGCAAGGCATTGATGACAGGAGAATAGTCTGACCCGCTGATTGTTTGCACGAATGACTGAATCGTTTTTTCTTCCAGTTTGCCGGGCAAAGGAAGTAGTGACGCATTGTCAAACACCAGATTGATGCTGTCGCCGTAAAAATCAAAACGTACCGAAAGCTGTACTTTTTGTGCAGCAGAAAAAGTGGCAAGACTAACTCCGGCAAACAGCAATAATATGTATCGGTTTATTTTCAACAGGCAGACTTCACCAATAAAAATACGAAACTTAACCTAACCAGCATGGTATGGGTGGAAGAAGGGAGGTTTAAGATGCGGGTATTATTAATGTTAGCATAATCTTCAACTAACCGGCAAGTAACACTGTTGCCTCATCTTTACAGCAGCTCTTATATTTACCCAATCGCCCCTGTCACATTTCTCATGTGTTAGTAATCGTTACAAGGGAGCAGATTTCTCATGCAGTTGCCACACCGCGGCAGGACAGGCCCGGTGTGGCTTTTTATTTTTACCTCTATAAATTTCAGCAAAGGATTTCTTCCGCCAGGATGGTTTCCATCATCCGGCTTTCCGCCAGCGAAAAGATGTGTTCCAGGCATTGGGGAATGGTTCGGCTGTAATCTTTAGCGGCAGGAGCGGGGGCTTCTATCCATTTATAAAATTGCTGACGGAACTGCTGACCTGCAGACGATAAACAGGTAACACCCAGGTTTTCCAGTGCAGCTGCATTACATTGCTGTTCATATTGCCCGCGGATAGGAATGGCCATGATCTTTTTACCGAGTTGCAAGGCTTCGGCAGGCGTTTCAAAACCGGCACCGCAAATAATACCGGTGCAGCTGACCAGGCTTTTATTGAACAGTTCTTTATTCACGGGGATAAACAAAATGTTCTTCTCTTTATGTATCGTTGTTGCCTCGCGGCTGAAGACCTCAAAACGGAAGGACGGCAATGCCTGTAACAATAATGTTAACTGTGTTTCGCACCAGGAAGGTAGATAAACGGTGATATGCTCTTTATCAACCGGCGTGGCATTGATAATGGCCTGTTTGACCACAGCCCCGAAAATATTTTCATCGTAAGGTTCAAAATGAAACCCTGTATGATGAGAAGCTTTTACATAGTTCTTCAGCAGCCATTCTCCGTGCAGGCTTTTCTTTACTGGCCGGGGTGTAAGATCCGACTGGAAACTGGCCTGGTGACCAAAATGTATAGAGGGTATTTTTTTTCTTGCACAGGCAATACCGGTGATAAAATCAAAGTCGTTCAGCACCAGGTCATATTTCTCCACGGGCAGGTCCCTGATCTCTTCCCAAAGCTCTACCGGGCGAAGCTGCTTTACAGTGTGCCAGTAATTTAATCCTCCTTTACGATTATAATACAGGCTGATGCCTTTGCTGCGGTATTTTACCGGTGCATCCAGTGGCAGGTTACTGTTATCACCACTGAGGAAAATATCAACGGTTCCGTATTGCTGTAAATAAGGTAGGAGCTCCATCGCCCGGCTGATATGCCCGTTCCCGGTGGCTTGTACAGCATATAATATTTTCATACTGGTTGTTTATGCATGTAAGGAATGCAGGTAAAAATCTATTTCGTTGCTCATCACATCCGGTTGTGTTTTTACCTGTTTAATATCAATGGTCTTCATTTTGCTTTCATCATAGTGGTAAATATGCCATTCTTTATCATAGTACTCCAATGCCGTCAGGTGTTCGATCCAGTCGCCGGAATTGAGATAGGTTACTTTCCCCAGTTCTGTTGCAATGATCCTTTTTTTGGGCTGGTGAATATGACCACAGATCACATAATCATATTTTTTTTCGATGGCCAGTTCGGCCACGAGGGTTTCAAATTCATCAATACGGACAATGGATTCATTTACCCGTTGTATCACTTTTTTGGATAAAGAGATGCGTTCCCGGCCCATCATTTTCATGGCCCGGTTGATCATCCTGTTAAAACCCAATAAAACAGCATAGCCGTTGCTGCCCATCCTGGCCCAGAACCTTGCGCTGCCTTTGGTGGTATTATCAAAAGCATCACCATGAAAGATCCAGGTCATCTTACCATCTATTTCAATCACTATCTTATCGGTGAGTTGCAGGTTGCCTAGCTGCAGGTCATTGTAGCGGCGCAGGTTTTCGTCGTGGTTACCGGTAATATAGATCACTCTTGTTCCGGAGGCCAGCAATTGAAATATTTCTTTGACCACGGCCATATGGGCCGGTGGAAAATAATGTTTACTGAACTGCCATACATCAATGATATCACCATTCAATACCAGTAATCTTGGTGTTATACTTTTCAGGTAGGTAAGTACTTCTGCAGCCCGGCTGCCATAAGTGCCTAAATGCAGGTCAGAGATCACAGCCACATCAACGGGTCTTTTTTGCATGCGGGGAGTTTGGTAAAAATCCATTTTTACTACTACCTGTATGTTTCCCGTTAGTTATCTGTACATGAGTAAAAGGTTAAGGAAATATTATGCAGCAACAAAAACCTAATCAAACGATTGTTCTCTTCAAAATAATGGCGGCTTGTTACTTCAATATTATCATTTCAAATGATGGTATTGATTTCATCTTTCAATAACGATTCGTTCATCTGGCCATAAGAGTTTCTTCATATTCAACCGGCAATTTCGCAACTCAATCGGATGGGTTACTAAAAACTAAAATCACTGGCTTATGTGTTTACAAAAATTTTCTCAGTTCAAATTGTATGTGCTTACCGGTTTACTGCTGCTGCTGTCCTGTATCAGTTTTGCGCAGTCAGCAGTTACCGGCAAAGTGGTATCGGCCGAAAACCAGCAACCCGTTGCGGCGGCCACCATCGTGGTAAAAGGAACGAAAGTTCAAACCACTACGGATAATACGGGACTTTTTAAAATCAATGCAGCAAACGATGCTGTATTAGTGATCAGCAGTGTGGGTTTCATCAGCCAGGAAGTAAAAGGGGCTGATGCTGCTTCTATTCTGTTACAGGTGGATTCAAAAAACCTGAACGAAGTGGTGGTTACTGCATTGGGTATTAAAAAGGAAAAAAAGAAACTGGGTTATTCCATCCAGGAAGTAAGGGGAGAAGACCTGACCGTGGCAAGAGAGACCAATGTGGTAAATCAACTGGCAGGTAAAGTAGCCGGTGTTACGGTGGTGGGCAGCCCTTCCGGTATTGGTGGTTCTGCAAGGGTTTCCATTCGTGGTGAACGGTCAGTTGACCTGAATAAGAACCAGCCCCTCTATGTTATTGATGGAGTACCAGTCAGTAATTCTATTACCGGTGCATCAGGCCGTGGTAACCTGGAAGTGGATTTTGGGAATGGTGCCAGCTTTATCAACCCGGATGATATTGAAAGCCTGAGTGTATTAAAAGGACCTGCTGCTGCTGCATTGTATGGTTCAAGAGCAGCAAATGGTGTTATATTGATCAAAACAAAAAGTGGGAAAAAACAAAAAGGAATTGGTATTGAAGTCAGCAGTAATCTTACGTTGGAGTCTGCCTTAAAATTACCCAAATATCAAACTGTATACGGACAGGGAAATGGTAGTGGCGGTGCGTTTGCTTTTGTGAATGGAGGCGGTAGTGGTTTAGCAGATGGAACGGACGAAGGCTGGGGGCCTGCTTTTAACGGGCAGTCGTACCCGCAGTTTAATTCGCCCCGCACACTGAACGGGCAGGTTATTCCCTTTACCGGTGCTGATCTGAATGCGCCTCCGGGATCAGTGATCACAGCTACACCCTGGGTGGCAGATAAAGATAACCTGAAGAACTTCCTAAACACCGGAAGCACATTCACCAATAATGTAGCCCTGGTGGGTGGTAATAAAGACGGCGATTTCAGGTTGAGTTATACCAACCTTGATCAGAAAGGTATCGTGCCGAATACTGATCTTACAAGAAATACATTGTCTCTCTCCGGTGGCTATAATCTTACCAGTAAGTTATCAGCCAAAGCTTTTGTAAGTTATATCAAGAGTGAAAGTGATAACCGGCCTTCGATCAGTTATGGTACAGAAAGCATCATGTACTTGTTCAACTGCTGGTTGCCTGCTTCTGTAAAAGTGAGTGATATGAAAAGACTCTGGCAGCCCGGCCTGGAAAACCAGAAACAATACAGCTGGAACTATAACTATCATGATAACCCCTACCTGACCGTGCTGGAAAATACCAATGGTCAGTATTACGACCGTCTTATCGGTAATATCATCCTCAAATATGATTTCACCAACTGGCTGAGCCTGCAGGTGCGTACTGCCACCGACTGGAGCAATGAGCGCCGTGAATACCGCCGCGGGTTCAGTACCCAGCGTTTTCCATTCGGACAATACCGGGAAACGGATATCGTGAACGAAGAAAGGAATACTGATTTCCTGTTCACCCTGAACAGGAATATCAACAGTGATTTCAGCATCAACGGAACACTGGGTGGAAACCAGATGCGCCAGACATCACGGTTCAAGGAAGAAGTAGCGGGCCAGTTGAATATACCCGGCATTTACAGCCTGAATAATTCAAGAATTGCACTGGTGGTGGAGCAAAGCAATGTGGCCAAACGTATCAATAGTTTGTATGGTTCTGCAGGCGTTTCCTGGAAGAATAAGATCTTCTTAGATATAACTGGTCGTAATGACTGGAGCAGTGCTTTAACATTGCCTGAGAATCTTAAAGCATTCGGTACAGAAGATAATTCTTATTTCTATTCATCTGTTGCGCTGAGTGGCATCATCAGCGATATGATCAAATTACCATCTGTGATCAGCTTCCTGAAACTGAGAGCCAGTTTGGCGCAGGTGGGTAATGATACTGATCCTTTTGCTTTTACACAAACCTATAACCGCAGTGAGCCCTTTGGTGCTGCGCAGATCTATGGTGAAACCAGCAGCCTCGCAAACCTGAACCTGAAACCAGAGATCAGTTCTGCTTACGAGTTGGGTACCGATATCCGTTTCTTCAGCAACAGGCTGGGTATTGATATTACCTATTACCAGAGCCGTACCAAGAACCAGATCCTGAATATTCCGCTGTCCAATACCAGTGGTTATAATACCCGGAAGATCAATGCGGGTTTAATTAAGAACAATGGAATCGAGATCATGCTGACGGGTTCACCTATCAAAAAGAAAAACCTGACCTGGGATGTTTTTGTAAACTTCTCTGCGAACAGGAGTAAAGTACTGGAGCTGAGTGATGGTCTTACCAACTATGTCATGGCAAGCCGCCGGGTAAGTGTGGAAGCAAGGGTAGGTGAAAGAATGGGAGACTTGTATGGAATTGGTTTTGCCAGGGTACAAAGCAATGATCCGACGGCTCCTTATTATGATGCATCCGGTCAATACAAAGGCCAGATGGTATTTGGTGCTAATGGCCGCCCGATAGCTACTACCAACCGTATCAAACTGGGTAACTATAATCCTGATTGGTTAATGGGTATTGGCAACAGTTTTAATTACAAAGGTATCCGCCTCAGCTTCCTGTTTGATATCCGACAGGGAGGTGAATTATATTCTGAAACACAAACAGTAGGTCGTGAAGGTGGTATCATTACCGAAACACTGGAAGGCCGGGCAGATGGTTATGACCTGAGTAAAGAAGGTAATGGTGTGATAGGCCAGGGAGTTGTATTCTCCAACGGAACAAGTGGTACTATCAGTACGAATACAAGAAAGGTGACCGCCCGGGAATGGCATACTGCCTGGACCGGTGGCCGCAGTATTGCAGAAGGTGTAATGTATGACGCTTCATTTGTGAAGCTGCGTGAATTACAGATCGGCTACACGATACCCGATAAGGTATTTGGCAAACTGCCCATCAGGGGAATGACCATTTCCTTAGTAGGACGTAATCTTTTCCTCTGGGATAAGGTGCCTCATATTGATCCCGAGACGATGTCTTATTCAGGAGGTACTGCATTGCCCGGTATTGAATACATGAGTTTGCCTTCCACCCGCAGTTATGGTGTCAACCTCAGTTTCAAATTATAATCAACGATCAAACTAAAAATTACAAGTAATGAAACTGTTTAAATTAACAATACCCGTACTCGCAGTCACTGTGATGATCGCTGCCTGTACCAAAGATTTTGCAGATACGAATACTAATAATAATAATCCTACCGATGTAACGCCAGATCTTTTATTAAGCGGCGTTATTAAAAGTACGATGGACCAGCAGGTGAATGAGGCCTGGGGCATTGGTAATATCGTGGTGCAGCACCATGCCAAGATCCAGTTCGTAAATGAGGACCGCTATGGCTGGACCGAACAAAATGGCATCTGGAACAATGTGTATGGTAACTACCGCAACCTGCAGAATATATTCACGGCAGTGGAGGGCAACGAAAGCAGCCCTTATTATGGTGTGGGGCTCGTACTGAAATCATGGATGTTTTCTTTGGTGACAGACGCCTATGGTGATGTTCCTTATTCAGAAGCGGGTAAGGGTAAAGTGGGAGCTATTTATCAGCCTGTATATGATAAACAGGAAGATATTTATACGGGCATTCTTGCCGACCTCAAAAAGGCAAATGAAGTACTGGCAACAGCAGGTACCACTTTAAACGGGGATATCTTGTATGGCGGCGGTGCCACAGGTGTGGCCAAATGGAGAAAATTAGCCAATTCACTCCGGTTGCGTTACCTGCTGCGGTTATCCAAAAAGAAAAATGTCAGTGCTGAAATGCAGGCCATCGTAAGTGACCCGGTGAATAATCCCATTTTTACCGGCAATGCAGATAATGCAGAACTGAAATATTTAGCCGCAGCACCTAACCAATGGCCTTTATACGGTACCCGTGTTGGTTCATTTGATGAATTCAGGGTGAGTAAAACATTGTCTGACCGGCTTACTGCTTTAGGTGATCCGAGATTAAAAGTTTTCGGCAGACCCACACAGGCTTCTGTTGCAGCAGGCACACCGGTTATACAAGGGGTACCAAACGGGTTGAGCGATGTGGATGCATTAGCCTATAATGGTGGGGTACAAGGTGTATCAAGAGTGGGTTATACTTTTGCCTGTTTGGTTTGTAATGATAACGGGCAAGCAGCTCCGGTACCGGATGCGCCAAGAGCATTACTGATGACCTATGCTGAATTGCAATTCATACTAGCCGAAGCCCGCCAGAAAGGATTGATCACAACCGGTGCAGCAGATACTTATTATAACAATGGTATCACAGCTAATTTTGCCTACTGGCAATCGGTGGTGCCTGCTGCTTATAATCTTAATGTGGCGATGCCGGCTGGTTATTTGGCACAGGCTGATGTTGCCTTAACAGGAACTGATGCTGAAAAACTGGCGAAGATCGCTTTGCAAAAATGGATATCTCTTTACTTTAACGGACTTGAAGCCTGGTTTGACTGGAGAAGAACAGGTATGCCTACCATCACTCCCGGCCCGGCCAACCTGAATAATAACAAAGTACCGGTACGCTATATCTATCCTTTATCTGAACAATCATTGAACGGAACGAACAGGGCTGCTGCGGTACAAAGACAAGGAACAGATGATCTGAATACAAGACCCTGGATCGCCCAATAGTCGTCTCAAGCAGAGCAGTTTTCTCATATTTTGTAATCGTCATGCGTTAGTCCGGGGCGAAACTTTTCCAGGTTTCGCCCCTTTTTAAACAAAATCCCCGATGAACAGGAACATCATATTGCTGATCTGTATTTCAATAGGATGGCAAGAACTGCATGCGCAGCCTGCTGAAACAGGAAAGGCTTTACCTGCCTGGCAAAAAGGTTTTTTAGATATACACCATATCAATACCGGGAGGGGGAATGCAGCCTATTGTATTTTTCCCGATGGTACCACGATGCTGATTGATGCAGGCGAACTTTCCCCGTTAGACAGCAGGACGTTTACCAAACGCAATGCGGAAATAAGACCAGACTCCGGCAGGAAACCCTTTGAATGGATCGTGCAATATATACAACAGGTGGCTCCTTCTTTTCATAGCCGTTCCATTGATTATGCACTGATCACTCATTTTCATGATGATCATTTTGGGGCCTGGTATCCAACCGCACCCCGTTCCGCTTCCGGTGCATTTTTACTAACGGGAATTACCGGTGTTGCAGACAAGTTAGTTGTGAAGATGCTGATTGACCGGGGCTACCCGGATTATAATTATCCCTATGCAATTAAAAGACTGGCGCAGCAATATGGTGGCGGTGAAATTGAATTCGGGCATACGATGCAAAACTATTTTGCATTCATCACTGAAAAAGAAAAGCTGGGTATGATAACGGCTTCACTGAAAGCGGGAAGTCGTAAACAAATTCATCTTCTTAAAGAGCCGAATGCTTATCCTTCTTTTTTTGTGCAGAATGTAAAAGCGAACCAATGGATCTGGACCGGGAAAGACAGTGCAGTGCAACAGCATTTTCCTGCTGTTGACAGTACCGACCGCAAAACATGGCCGGATGAAAACAGTTTAAGCCTGGCACTGACCATCAATTATGGCCCCTTTACGTATTATACCGGCGGAGATAATCCCGGAACTATTTTTCCCGGCGATAATCCCCTGCGGGATGTGGAAACTCCCATTGCCAAAGCAATCGGTGAAGTGGATATTGCTACCATGGATCATCATGGCAACCGGGATGCGGTAAATGAATTTATGGTGAAGACAATAAAACCAGCTGTATGGATCGGGCAAAGCTGGTCCTCCGATCATCCCGGGCATGAAGTATTGCTGCGGATCATGAACCCGCATATCGTACAGGGGTCAAGAGACCTGTTTGCAACGAATATGCTCGAAGCAAATCGATTGGTGATCGGCCCATTAGTTGACAGGGCGTATAAAAGCCAGCAGGGTCATGTTGTGGTACGGGTTTTACCCGGCGGTCATTCTTATTATATCATTATACTGGACGACAGTAAGACAATGATGCCGGTAAAGGCCGTGTTTGGTCCTTATACTTCCAAAGCCAATAAAAATATTTCTCACAGCAACAATTAACCAGTTATGAAAAAGATTACAAGTACACTTTTCTCCTTATTTATTCTTGCATCCGCATTTGCCCAGACTGCTAAATCAGAAAATATCGTCGTGGTAACAATGGATGGACTTCGCTGGCAGGAAATTTTCGGCGGGGCTGATAGTTTACTTACATATGATACCACAGCAAAATACAGCACTAAATATGTGCAAAAACATTTCTGGACCGCTGATGCAAAGGAGCGAAGAAAAAAACTGATGCCTTTTTTCTGGTCGGAAATTGCTTCCAAAGGAATCTTACTTGGTAACAGGAACTACGGGAACTATTTCAATAATGCCAATCCTTACTGGTTCTCCTATCCCGGGTACAATGAAATTTTTACCGGTTATCCTGATACAGCTGTTAATTCCAATGATAAGATCCCGAACAGGAATGAAAATGTATTTGAGTTCCTGAATAAACTCCCTGAGTTCAAAGGGAAAACAGCCGTGTTTGGTTCCTGGGATGTGTTTGCTTCCATCTTTAACGAAGGCCGTTCCGGTTTACTGGTCAATGATGGCTTCAGGGACCTGAAAGGAAATCTCACAGAAAAGCAAAAACTGTTCAATCGCTTGCAGCATGAAATGCCTGATCTTTTTCATGGGGGCGAAAGATTAGATGCTGTCACCTTCCATATTGCTTTTGAGTATATGAAAGAAAACAAACCAAAACTGATCTTTTTTGGATTGGGTGATACTGATGAGTTTGCCCATGCCGGTCAGTATGATTATTACCTGGATGCAGCACAGAAATCAGATGCCTGGATCCGGCAGATCTGGGACTATATTCAATCAACACCGGGTTACAAAGACAAGACAACGCTGATCATTACCACAGACCATGGAAGAGGATTGGCAGAAGGGAGTAACTGGCGGCATCATGGCAGTAAAATAGCAGAAGCCAGTGAAATGTGGATGGCCGCCATCGGTCCATCGGTAAAACCAACCGGGGAGAGCAAAGAAAAAGTACAGGCTTACCAGGGACAGATCGCTGCTACCATTGCCGCCATGCTGGGTAAGGAATTCAAACCTGTTCATCCTGTTTTGCCTGCATTGGTATTATCTGCTAAATAATATAAATATGGAAACGATCAGCAAGAATAAACAAAGCGCTGAAGAAACAGCTGCATTGATCATCGGTTTGTATGAACAATACGGGAACGAAGATTATATCGGCGAACCGGTTTCTCAAATCGAACACATGTGCCAGGCGGCTCAATTAGCCGAAGCAGCCGGGTATGAGGAAGCAGTGATACTGGCTGCTTTTTTTCATGATATCGGGCATTTGTGTGAGCATATTATGCCCGTAAAGCAGATGGATGTATATGGTGTGGTGGATCATGAAAAGCTGGGGGCTGATTTTTTACGGGAAAAGGGATTTGCTGAAGCCATTGCTTCGCTGGTGGAAAATCATGTGCAGGCCAAGCGGTACCTCACCTATCATTTCCCGGAATATTATGAACAGTTATCTGAAGCCAGCAAAAAAACACTGGCTTTCCAGGGCGGACCGATGACATTGGAAGAAGCGATGGCGTTCGAAGCTGATCCTTTGTTTGACCTTCATATCAAAATAAGACGATGGGATGAGCAAGCGAAAAAAGAGCAGCAGCCTTTACCGGCATTGGGTGTTTACCGGGAAATGATCATCCGTCAGCTGCTGGCACAGAATTAAAAGTTTGTTCATACTGGCTTAACAGTACTCCTGCTGCTTACGGCTACCTTTCTGAAAATATTTCTATGTCCATACGACTCGCTGTTTTTGATATTGCCGGCACTACCGTGCAGGATGAAGGTGTTGTTGCCAATGCTTTCCGGAATGCGTTTGTAAAGAACGGGTATGCGATCGGCCTGGAAGATACACATCCTTATATGGGTGTTAAAAAGATCATCGCAGTGCGGATGATGCTGGAAAAACTGGGTGAAGAATTTACAGACGAAGATGTGGAAGATATCCATACCGATTTTGTGAACGAGATGGTGGATTATTATGAATATGATGCTGCCGTAAAACCATTTGCGGATACAGAAGATGTTTTTTTACAGCTAAAAGAAATGGGAATAAGGATCACCCTGAATACCGGTTTCCCAAAGATCATTGCCGATACGATCATGGACCGGTTTCAATGGAAGCAAAAAAACCTCGTGGATGACTATATCGCCAGCGATGAAGTGGAAAATGGAAGGCCTTCTGATCTGATGATTAAAGAGCTCATGCAAAGAGCAGGTATTGATGACCCGATGGAAGTTATGAAAGTGGGCGACACGTTTGTGGATATAGAGGAAGGCAGAAATGCCGGTTGCAAATATATCGTTGCCGTTACAACCGGTTCAGGAACCAAAGAAGAATTGGAGGAATATACACCCACACATATTATCAGCAGCCTTTCTGAACTACCTGTAATTCTTCAATAATGAGATCCTCCACTGCTTCTGTTAAACAGCCGGAGTGGCTGGCAACGGTACTGGCTGCCATAGCTGCTTTCTGTGTGTATACTTCCATGTATGCATTTCGTAAACCGTTCACTGCAGCAGGATTTGAGCAGAACCAGTTATGGGGTATTGATTATAAGATATGGCTGGTGATCGCACAGACCATTGGCTACACGATTAGTAAATTTTTTGGTATCGGTTTTATTGGGGGACTGAATCATGAAAAAAGAGCCATTGCTATTATTAAACTGATCGCTGTGGCCTGGATTGCTTTATTATTCTTCGCCATTTTTCCCGCACCCTATAATATTATTTTTTTACTGATCAATGGTTTGCCACTGGGTGTTATTTATGGTTTGGTGTTCAGCTACCTCGAAGGAAGAAGAACTACTGAATTGCTGGGTGCTGTACTGGCCACCAGTTTTATTTTTGCTTCCGGCTTCACGCAAAGTGTTGGCAAGTATGTAATGCTGTCGTGGGGCATCAGTGAATGGTGGATGCCCTGGGTCACCGGGCTGCTCTTTTTTCCACCCCTTGTGTTTTTTACCTGGTTACTGGAAAGAACACCGGCGCCTGATTACCGGGACGTAAATGAAAGAACACAGCGTTTACCGATGACCCAAAAAGACCGGCGTGATTTTATACGATCTTTTATGCCCGGGTTGTTCATGCTGATCGCTGCTTATGTAATGCTGACCGTGATCCGTGATTACCGCAGCAATTTCGCTTCCAATATCTGGAACGAACTGGGCTATGGTAAGGATGCCGCTGTGTTTACGCAAAGCGAACTACCTGCTTCTTTATTGGTGCTTGTATTGATGAGCTTCCTGGTATTCATCCGTAAGAATATTTATGCGCTGCTGCTCAATCATGTTATTATCATTACCGGATTTGCCATAGCCATTACCAGCACCCTGTTGTATATGAATGAGGGATTATCTGCCTTCTGGTGGATGACACTGACGGGTGTGGGTTTGTACATGGGCTATGTGCCCTTTAATTGTATGTTATTTGAACGGCTGATCGCCAGTTTCCGCTATGTGAGTAATGCCGGGTTTATCATTTATGTAGCCGACTCCTTCGGCTATCTCGGCAGTGATGCGATTTTACTGGTTAAAAATTTTATGTCCCTGCAGGTATCCTGGACGGATTTCTTTATCCGGATGGTACTGGTGGTTTCGGTGGCAGGTATCTTTCTTGTGGCCTGTTCTGCTGTCTATTTCAAAAGGAAATATCAAAACTATTTCCCTGTTAATGATCCAAAACTGAAGTATGGATAAAAAAGCAATTGTTATCGGGGCCGGTATTGTGGGTCTTGCCACAGCAAGAGCTTTGGCTGTTCGTGGGTATAAAGTAACGGTGATAGAAAGAACACATAAGGCCATCGGTGCTTCCATCCGTAATTTCGGAATGATCTGGCCAGTGGGTCAGCCCGATGGTGAACTTTATGAAAGAGCACTCTTGTCCCGTGGAATCTGGAAACAGGTTTGCGACGAAGCAAAGATCTGGTATGATGAAGTGGGTTCTTTGCATATGGCCTATGCAAAAGATGAATTAGCCGTGATGACTGAATTTGCAGAACAAACCGCTGCTTCCCGGCATTGCAGGATATTAACTGCTGATGAAACAGCGGCTAAATCAGTAGCTGTTGTTACAACCGGTTTGCTGGGTGCCTTATGGAGCCCCGATGAAATGATCGTGGATCCGAGAAAAGCAATTGAAGCTATCCCACATTGGTTAGAGGAAAAATATGCAGTTGAGTTTATATGGGGTAAGGCAGTAACAGATATAGCTTATCCTGCTGTTTATTCCGGCACGCAGGAATGGGAAGCGGACAGGATCTTTGTTTGCAGTGGGGCTGATTTTGAAACCCTGTACCCGCAGTTATTTGCAGAAACTCCGCTGACAAAATGCAAACTGCAGATGATGCGGCTGGGAGTACAGCCTGCTCATGAACGGATCGGCCCTTCTTTGTGCGGGGCATTATCCCTGGCACATTATAAAGGATTTGCAGTGGCTCCATCGCTCCAACAACTGAAAAATCGGTTTGAAACCGACTATGCTGAATATCTTCAATGGGGTATTCATGTAATGGTATCACAAAACCAGGCCGGTGAATTAACAGTGGGTGATTCACATGAATATGGCCCCACGCATGATCCTTTTGATAAACAATTCATCAACCGGCTGATCTTTGATTACCTGCAGCAATTTGCCCGGTTCAGCAATGCAACCATCATTGAAACCTGGAATGGTATTTATCCAAAACTTACCAATGGAGAACCGCACCTGGTCCTGGAGCCGGAAGAAGGCGTTACCATTATTAACGGGCTGGGAGGTGCGGGGATGACATTGAGTTTCGGGCTTTGTGAACAATTGATAAATAATAGTTAGTCTTTCCTTTTGCCTGCCTCTTACCAGGTGAATCTCTGAATAGTTGATGGCAGGCTTTGTAGCAGCTGTCTGCCGACAGACAGGCTCGCCGTCAAACCGGCAGGATGCTGTAAATTTGATATAACCTGATAATTATTAACACCGAGTCCATTGCCATCATGCAAGGCAAGGAATGAGACTCGGCTGTGAAAGAAGGCTAACAGCTTATTTTAAAATTTTAATGAAGACACTAGACTTAGTTTTTTATTTAATTTATAGGTATTATTCAAAAGGACCTAAGAGAGATATTTCCTATTTCAGTACATTGACAGTGCTTTCCTTTTTAACCTTTATTCATATTTTACAACTTTTATTACTTTTTAATTGTGAAAATTTATTACCTGGCTTTGGAGAACCTTCGAGAGTAAAAAAGTATTTCAGTATACTTCTTTTTTTTATTCCAATAGCAGTATTCTACTCTTTATTATTTCAAAAGAAACGAATCCAAACTTTGGTTTTTTCGGAACCTGTAATCAAGAAAGGGAAATGCTGGTTTACTCTCTATATTTCACTTTCTTTTTTAACTCTATTTTTTTTAATACTAGTAAAAAGAGGAATAATGTGATTTTGAGAGATATATCAAAAATGGCTTATAGCAGGGTTTGCAGTGCTTGCCGTAAAACCGGCACGATGCTCTAAATTTGATAGAGTCAAATTATAACGCCGAGTCCAAGACCGGAATACAATTCAAGGCGTGAGACTCGGCTGCAAAATAGGAATGAAAGTTTGGAATAATAGCTGGTATTCTGGAGAACTTAAAGAGCAGGTAATTTATACCGGCGAATTATTTGTTCATAAGATTACTGAGTATTTTAAATCCCGTTCTTACGGAAACGGGGTACAGGAAATCTTCTATATTGAAGTTTGTGAAAAACCGATTTTCAAAAACACATTTGGGAAAATTTTAAACTTCAATCCTGAAATCAAAAGGATCGAAGTGGGGTTGGATTTAAGTTATGATATTGCGGTTCACTTGAATAATAAACAGTTTTCAAGGTATTTAGCTAATAAATATATCGAACGATCATCCGACATAATAGAATTAGCGGTAAATGATTTCAGGTTAGATGAATATATTCATGATCTTGAGGCCTTTTTCAAAATGAATCTTGATGTGTAAATTGTATAAAGAGAAAAGCTCCACAAACCTACAAGTTCTTTTCGTGCAACAATTCATCGGTTTGGTAAAGCGGGAAAACAGCATTTAATCCTTCCTCCTGTCCAGCGTAAACCCGATCGTGGTGCCGATATCTTCTGTACTTCTTACATGGATGGTTTGTCCATGGGCTTCGATGATATGTTTACAAATGGCCAGTCCCAGCCCGCTGCCCGTTACATCAATGCTGCGGCCTTCATCCGTGCGGTAAAAGCGTTCAAAAATGCGGGGCAGGAATTTCTCGTTGATCCCGATACCATCATCACTGAGTTCAATTAAAATATGCTTGCCATCGGTATTGTACATGCTTGCCACAATGCTGCCCCCTGTTTTACCATATTTGATGGAGTTCTCGATCAGGTTGGTGACCACCTGTCTTATTTTTTCTTTGTCTGCATGCACTGTCAGCGGCGATTCACAGCCCTTCTTGATACTAAAGTGGATTTGCCTGGCTTCTGCCCGGATGGATAAACTTTCAAAGGCTTCCCGCACCAGTTCCTGGATCACAAAATTCTGTTTGTATAAAACCAGCTCTCCTCTTTCCAATCTTGATATTTCATCGAGATCGTTCAGCAGGTTGGTCAGCCGTTCCACATTCTTCGCTGTTTTCTTCAGGAATTTTTTATTGACTTCGGGGTTTTTCAAGGCACCTTGTAACAAGGTATCCACATAGCCCTGTATGGCAAATACCGGCGTTTTGAATTCATGCGAGAGGTTTTGCAAAAATTCCTTGCGGAACTGTTCGTTTTTGCGCAGCAATTCTATTTCCTGTTTGTTCTCTTCGGCCCAGGCTTCCACATCTTTCCGTACTTCATCAATACTTTTCTGCGGCAGCACATATTTATAATAGGTCTCTTCTTTTTTCGTGGCCTTGGTCTGATAAATGAATTTGTAAATGAGTTTGATCTTGCGGTAAATGAACCGTTCCAGCATGAAAGAGATAAGCAGGTAGCTGCCACCGAATATCACGACCACGCAGACCAGCCCGATCCACCAGTTCTTCTCAATATACCCAATGAGCAAACTGATGGGAACCGCCAGGATCAATGCCGTGAAAGCAGCTAATTGCCGGGGAGAAATGTTTTTAGCAGAGAACATAGTGCGAAGCTACGAGTTGTGCGTTATGAGTTACGAGTAAAGTGTCTGACCAGCTCGTAGCTCAAAGCTAAGAGCTTACAGCTCAAATTTATATCCTACTCCTTTTACCGTGGTAATGCAGTCAATTCCCAGTTTCTGGCGGATCTTGCGGATATGCACATCAATGGTGCGGTCGCCTACGATCACATCATTGCCCCAGACCTGGTTCAGTATTTCATTGCGGAGAAAAACCCGGCCCGGTTTCAGCGCCAATAAATAAAGTAGTTCAAATTCTTTTTTCGCCAACACAATATCGGTACCATCCACCTGTATCATGAACCGTTCGGGATCGATGGTGAGATTATCAATGGTCAGCACTTTGGCTTCGGTTTTATTCAGCCGGCGGAACAGGGCATTCACCCGGCTCAGGAATACTTTGGGGCTGATGGGTTTGCTCACATAATCATCGGCTCCTGTTTCCAGGCCTTTGATCTGTGTACCCTCATCATTTACAGCGGTAAGAAATATGATCAGTGTTTCTTTAAAAGCGGGTTGGGCACGGAGTAACTGGCAAACTTCCACTCCGGTCTTTTTGGGCATCATCACATCCAGTACCACCAGGTCGGGCTGGGTGCGGCGGGCTTTTTCCAGGGCTTCATCACCGTCTTTGGCAGTCACCACCTCGTACCCTTCGTTGGAGAGGTTGTATTTCAGGATTTCCAGGATGTCCGGCTCATCATCTGCTATCAGCACCTTGCGGGCTTTGGTATCCATGCAGCGAAATTTTGCGCAAACCTAACGGGAATTCAGCTCCCGGTGAAATCCGGGTCACTTGTTCACGCAGACTTAATGATAAGTTAATAAGCCCCGCTATTGGTAAAATGGTCCGGATATGGTTTCTTCCCTGCAACCACCGGAAACCGTTTGATAGTCATTCCGGTAAGTAATGATAACCGGCTTAGTCATGTCAGTTCTTGTTACTACATTTGTACTTCGATCCTTATGACAGCAATCACCAGATACCTTATCGTTTTCGTCGGCCTGGCCGGTTTTCAAACCATGCAGGCGCAGGGTGTATCCAGTTCCGATACCATCATTATCCCGCCTAATTATAAAGCCGAATTCAGGCGGCAGATCAATCACGAAGCCATCGATGCCGAACAGAAGGCCATCATGGCCATGGACAGTAAAGCCGATCAGTCATTCAACCCCACCGGCAACGAAGAGATCAATGTATTACTGACCAGGGCCCTTTCCAAAAAAGTTGACCTGCTGCAATACCTGTATGAAACCGATAAGGGCTTTGATCACCGGTTGAAGGTGAATTACCTGAAAGGATTAGAGAACCTGCTCAAGACCTTTCGCCAGAATTACCGGGGCAGTTCGGATAAAAAAGTAAACCCGGTTCTCCTGCCGGATATTATTGCCGCTTACCAGCAGGCAGTTGCCAATGATCGCAAAGGAGAAACAATTGAATATATAGTAAAGGGACTTTCATTTGATGCAGGAACTGTCTTGCTGGGAGCCAGTATTTTCGAAAAGAACCCTGGCTTTAACCGGTCGAAGCAAACACTGGTATTAAAATATTGTGTGCTGCACCCGGAAAAAACCTTTCAAACCCTGCGGGAAAACCCGGACCTGCCTTTTGCAGATAGTTTGATCCGGGTGGTAGCCAAAAAATATCCCCGCCAGTTATATGATTATTCCCAGGCCACCAACCGGCTGGGTAACCTGATCCGCAGTATCCAGGATGATGATTTTATCCGTGCTATTACAAGAATGTCGAGAAGTAAAAGCGGCCAGCAATATTTTCCTTTCCTGGATAATATCGTAAGCGGCAAAATGACCATTGAAGGTATTGATGCGGTCAAAGATGATTCCATCCAATACTTCCGGTTGTTGGTGAATACACAGATGGATTATGTGCAGCGGGCTATTAATAAGGATACCGCTTTTGAATTCAAAGCACTGACGGCAAAATTAGAAACAAGGGCAAGAGATGTATTTGTAAATACGATTAATGGCTTACATGAGCAGGAGGATGTGATACGGTTTAAGATCCTGCAGCCACTTAATGCACAGGAATTATATTACCTCGCTGTTCTTTCAGACGGGTTGATCTATACATCCAGTTTTGTGAATGGGGTGTACCCGCTGATGATGAAAAAGGCGAATAACCGCAGTGATTCTTTACTGATGCTGCTGAATTTTGATAAGTACAGGAAGTTCATCAAAATGTCGGCGGGGTATAATACCCTCAGCAATTTTCTCAGCTCTTTTCCCGATCCCGATGATGCGGGTAACCTGATGCGGGCCTTTGTAATGAACCTGGAAAAATCGGACGGACTGGAAGATGGTGTGGATGTAGCTGATTCGTATGCCAGCATAGCAGAAACGGTAAGACCGTTGGCCAATGAAATGCTGGCCAATGTGCAGCGGAACTATGAACGAAATGCAGCGCAGAATAATAAAAGAGGAATGGCGATCTATAATATCCTCAACAAGCTTTTTTTATCGGCTGATACACTCAACCAGGTTGACCTGACCAAAGAACTGGGAATACCGCCTGTATATGAAGTGCCTTTCAAAACGATGGTCAATGACAGTGGCCGTGTCATCATGCAGGTTTTCTTTTATGGTGATAAAGATGGCCAGGGTATTTTCAAAGGCTTTGTAGGAATGTTCAGTAACGCCAACTGGAAGATCACATCCACGGATAAATGGGTGGCTATTTCTTCCGCAAAAGGAAAACCGGTGACCATTTATGCAAACAAAGCATTGCCGGAAGAAGGTGGTGAAGATGAAAAAGCACAGCGGGCATTGGGAGAATACCTGGAGAAGAACAAACTCTATCCCACGATCACTATTCACCGGGGGCATAGTTATTATGCCAACTCCACCATTGAGCAAATGTTCCCGACTTCCAAGATCGTTTTCATGGGTTCCTGTGGTGGTTATCACCTGATCCATGATGTACTGGAAAAAGCATCGGATGCACATATTATCGCCTCTAAACAAATTGGTAAAACAGCGGTGAACAAGCCTTTTTTCCAGTTGTTAACAGAGAAAATAAGGAACGGGAATAATATTGACTGGATACCATTCTGGAAAGAACTGGAGAAGATGGTGAAAGTGGAGGGATTTGAAGATTATATTCCGCCGTATAAAAATCTCGGGGCTTTATTCATCAAAGCCTATAAAAAAGCAATGGGAGAGGAAGCCGAAAATCAATGAACGGCTGATCTTTCTATCGGCTTCTGTCTACATTTGCGGTTCTAATTAATTATTTACCGTTGCCAGACCCCAAAAAACGTTTTTTTGATATTGCCCAGTTGAAACGGGTTTTCCGGTATGCAGCCCCCTACAAGAAGAAATTCTATTGGTCAGTGGTGCTGGCTATATTACTGGCACTGATCACTCCTTTGCGGCCATTGCTCATCCAGCTGACCGTGAATGATTATATAGCGAACTCTGTCACCAGTATGGTGATTACTATCACCATCATCCAGGTGGGGTTGATACTGGTGGAAACCGTATTCCGCTTTCTTTTTACATTCACCACGGCCTGGTTGGGTCAATCGGTGGTAAGGGATATGCGGGTGGCCGTTTACAAGAAGATCCTCGGGTTAAATCTTTCCCAGTTTGACAAGACGCCCATTGGTACGTTAACCACCCGAACGATCAATGATATCGAATCCATCAATGATATTTTTGCGGATGGCCTGGTTCCGATACTGGCCGATATGCTTTCTATTGTTTGTGTGCTGACCTATATGTTCATCGCCGACTGGCAATTAACGCTGATCGCATTGATCCCTTTCCCGATCATCATTATTGCCACTTATTATTTTAAAGAGAGTATCAATAAGTCATTCTTCCGGGTACGGAATGCAGTGGCTCACCTGAATGCGTTTGTACAGGAGCATTTAACAGGTATGTCGGTAGTGCAGGCTTTTGCATCCGAAGAAAGAGAGTACAGAAAATTCAATACCATCAATAAAGAGCACAGGAATGCAAATGTCAAAGCGATTTTTGCGTATTCGGTTTTTTTCCCCGTGGTGGAGATCGTACTGGCTTTATCCATTGGCCTTATCGTGTGGTGGACCTCTAAGGAAGCCCTGCAGTTGCAACAGAGCCAGCAGGGAACAGTTATTTCCTTTATTCTTTGTCTCAATTTATTGTTTCGTCCCTTGCGGGTGATCGCTGATAAATTCAATGTATTGCAAATGGGTATCATTGCCAGCGAAAGGGTGTTTAAGGTGCTGGATAATGATGATTTTATACCCGAATCACATGAAAGTGCTTACAAACCCGCCGGGCAATTAAATGGAAAGATCGATTTTGATAAAGTATGGTTTGCTTATAACGATGAGAACTATGTACTGAAAGACGTAAGCTTTTCGGTGAAACCCGGGGAAACCGTAGCTATTGTGGGACATACGGGCAGCGGCAAAACAACCATCATCAGTTTACTCAACAGGCTATACCATATTCAGAAAGGGGCCATTCATATTGATGATGTCAATATTGAACAATATGACCTGGACTCATTACGAAAAAATGTCGGGGTGGTACTGCAGGATGTTTTTCTCTTCTCCGGCTCGGTACTGGATAATATCACACTGCGGAACCCGGAGATAACAAAAGAAAAAGTGATCGAAGCGGCCAAGCTGATTGATATGCATGATTTTATTATGCAACTGCCGGGAGGGTATGATTATAATGTGATGGAAAGAGGGGCAACCTTATCATTAGGGCAGCGGCAGCTACTGTCTTTTATCAGGGCCATGTTGTACAATCCCTCTATTCTTATACTGGATGAAGCCACTTCATCCGTGGATACGGAAAGTGAAATGCTGATACAGCAGGCTATTGACAAGTTGATCAAGGGAAGGACTTCTATTGTTATTGCCCATCGCCTGTCCACGATTCGCAAAGCCGATAAGATCATTGTGCTGGATAAAGGAGAGATAAAAGAAGCCGGTACCCACGAAGAGTTGTTGTCAAACGGTGGCTTTTATGCCCGTTTGCATGAAATGCAGTTTGAGAAACACAGGCCGGTAACAAGATAAAAAAACCACTCCTGGAAAGGAGCGGTTTTGAACACGGGATCAAATGCGCAAATAAACTTTTACATTTTTTAAGCCAGGCTGGCAGCAATGAACGTTCCATCAGCCCGGAAAAAAGCCTTCCAGCGAACAGTTCCAACAAAGAATTTCACTTTCCAGGTATTTCCGTCTTCGGCCTGCCATTCCATGCGGGTGGCAGTGGGGTAGCGGGCAGCAAAGGAAGCCTGGACAGCGGCCGGTAAGTTGGATGGAGGTGGAACAGGTGCATCATCGGCACCACGGCGACCGGCAATAGTGCTGTCGTCCGTATTTGGACTTACGGATGGTTTCTGGCAGGAAGCAAAAAGCAGGCAAGCAGCCAAAGCAGGGAGCAAAAGGGTGTTTTTCATGACTAAACTGTTTAAAAGATTCAATAATGTTTACAGCAATAGGTCAACCCTCAAAATGCTTTTGTAACTGCCGGTCATTTTTTGCTTAATTCAAGGTTTTTCATGGTCACCCCCTTATCTTTGCGGCAAATTTCAGGATGGGTATGAGTCACAGGCTAATAAAATCCTTTACTGTAGCGGCTTTCAGCATTTTTTTATCAATTATTTCCCTGCCATCTTTTGCAGGTGACGGAGGCCATGGTGAGGGTGATAAACCAGCTAAATTTAATGCGTCAGAAGTTATCTTTGGCCACGTCCTGAACGGCCATGAATTTCACTTTTTTGGCGTTTCAGTTCCCCTGCCTGTTATTCTTTATTCTCCCGAAAGAGGCCTGAGTACGTTTATGTCGTCCCGTTTTCATCATGGTGAAGAGGCGCATGAAGGGTATGTGATCCTGACCAAGCATAACATGGAGAAATATGGCCTCGATCCAAAAAAATTCCACGAAGAAGATATCCTGGCAGTAGATGCCAATGGTAATATAGACCACTCAGTAAAAGTGTATGATTTTTCACTGACCCGTAACGTGGTGCAGATGCTGCTGGCCCTGGTCATTTTTGTATGGATCATGCTGCGGATTGCGAAAAGATATAAAACAGGTGTGGGGGTTACTTCGGCACCCAAAGGTTCCCAGAGCCTGATCGAACCGGTAATCACTTTTGTCCGCGATGAAGTGGCCAAGCCCAATCTCGGTCATAAGGTAGATAAATACCTGCCCTACCTGCTGACCGTTTTCTTTTTTATTTTAATCAATAACATCTTTGGCCTGATCCCGGGATCGGCAAACGTAACCGGAAATATCGCTTTCACGGCTGTGCTGGGGGTTATTTCATTTGTAGTGATTCTGGCCAGTTCCAACAGTCATTACTGGGGTCATATTTTCAACCCCCCGGGAGTGCCGCTGGGTGTAAAATTCATCCTGGTACCTGTGGAGTTCCTGAGTGTGTTTATCAAGCCCTTCGCATTGATCATCCGTCTTTTTGCCAATATGGTGGCCGGGCATATTATTATTATCTGCCTGATATCACTCATATTCATTTTCGGCGAACTGAACACGGCAGCGGGTTGGGGAGCTTCTCCGTTAGCGATTGGCTTCACTGTTTTTATTTACCTGATTGAAGTGCTGGTAGCATTTCTGCAGGCATTTATTTTCACCATGCTGACAGCAGTGTTTATCGGGCAGGCATTTGAAGGAGAGCATCATCATGATAAAGCAGCAACTGCTCATCATTAAACTAGTATTTTTTAACTATCAATATTTATAACATGGATTTATTTCTGTTAGAAGCTGTAGCGAATGCAGGTGGTGCTATCGGTGCAGGTTTGGCGGCTATCGGTGCTGGCCTTGGTATCGGTCAGATCGGTAAAGGCGCTGTGGAAGCGATTGCCCGTCAGCCAGAAGCGTCAAATGACATTCGTGGTAACATGATCCTGACTGCGGCCCTGGTTGAAGGTGCTGCCCTGTTTGCGATCATCGTTGGCTTCCTTGCAATGGTATTATAATTAATACCGGCAACAAAAAATTACTGCATCCAATGCACAGGGCGGAGGATGCAGTATTTAAAAACTGAAACAAGAAATTGATATAGACAATGAAACTTCTTACTCCCGAAATTGGTTTGCTCGTCTGGACCTTACTGGCTTTCCTGATCGTGTTTTTTATCCTGGCAAAATTTGCCTGGCCGGCTATTGTGAAAGGGCTGCGTGACAGAGAGAACAGTATCTCTGAGTCATTAGCTACTGCAGAAAAAGTGAAAGCAGAAATGGCCCAGTTGCAAAGTGAAAACGAAGCTTTGCTGGCCAAAGCCCGTGAAGAAAGATCCCAGTTGCTGAAGGAAGCAAGGGAAACAAAAGACAGGATCATCAACGAAGCAAAAGAGCAGGCTAAAACGGAAGCGAATAAGATCGTAACCGAAGCCCAGATGGCTATCAATGCCCAGAAGATGGCGGCGCTTACTGAAGTGAAGAACCAGGTGGGTAAACTGGTGATTGAAGTGAGTGAAAAAGTATTGAGAAGAGAACTGGGAAATAAAGACGCCCAGGAAGCTCATATCAAAGGCCTGGTTGACGAAGTAAAATTAAACTAAGAAAAGCTACAGAATGCCTAATCCACGTTTAGCATCGAGATACGCCAAATCACTGATTGACCTTGCAGTTGAAAGAGGTCAGTTGGAGAATGTATTTGCTGATATGCAATGGCTGAAGGCCGTCTGCAAAAGCAACCGTGATTTTGTGAACCTGCTGCGCAGCCCTGTGATCAAGGCGGATACAAAAAAGAAAATTGTTGACGCAGTCACTGCCGGCAAGATTGGCGAACTGACCACAGCTTTTACGTCATTGCTGATCACAAAAGGAAGAGAAAGTAACTTACCAGAGATCATCACTTCGTTCATTGATGCTTATAATGAGCAGAAGAATATTCATACCATACAACTGACAACGGCCCACCCGGTTAGTGATGCGATGAGAACTGCGATTGTGGAGCAGGTGAAGAAATCAGCAGGGTTTCAGCATGTGGAACTCGAAGAAAAGGTAGATGCAGATCTGATCGGTGGTTTTGTATTGCAGGTGGGGGATAAACTCGTAGATGCCAGTGTGGCTTATGACCTGCGGGCTATCGCCAAGCAGTTTAAGAACAATGATTTTATTTACAAGCTCAGATAATTTTTAAAAAAGATAAACAGAAATATATGGCAGAGATTAAACCCGATGAGATAAGTGCGATACTGCGCCAGCAGTTGAGCAACTTCAACGCCGCTGCGGACCTGGAAGAAGTAGGTACCGTATTGCAGGTGGGTGATGGTATTGCCCGTGTTTACGGGTTGGGCAATGTTCGTTATGGTGAACTCGTTGAGTTTGAAAACGGCGTTCGTGCCATTGCTTTGAACCTGGAAGAAGATAATGTGGGTGTGGTATTGATGGGTGAAAGCGGTGCTATTAAAGAAGGTGCCAAAGTAAAACGTACCGGCCAGATCGCTTCTATTAAAGTAGGAGAAGGCATGGTGGGACGTGTGGTGAATACGCTGGGTCAGCCGATAGATGGTAAAGGACCTATTAGCGGGGAACTGTATGAAATGCCATTGGAGCGTAAAGCACCAGGGGTTATTTTCCGGGAGCCGGTAAAAGAACCCTTACAAACAGGTATCAAAGCAATCGATGCAATGATCCCGATCGGTCGTGGTCAGCGGGAGCTCATCATTGGTGACCGCCAGACAGGTAAAACAGCTATTGCTGTGGATACCATCATCAACCAGAAAGAGTTTTTCAAAGCAGGTAAAACTGTTTATTGTATATATGTGGCCATCGGTCAGAAAGCTTCTACCATTGCCGGGGTAATGAAAACATTACAGGACAATGGTGCGATGGAATACACTACTATCGTAGCGGCTTCTGCTTCTGACCCGGCTCCGTTACAATTCTATGCTCCTTTTGCCGGAGCAGCGATCGGTGAGTTCTTCCGTGATACCGGACGCCCTGCGCTGATTATCTATGACGATCTTTCTAAACAAGCAGTGGCTTACCGTGAGGTATCCTTGCTGTTGCGCCGTCCTCCGGGCCGTGAAGCCTATCCCGGTGACGTATTCTACCTGCATAGCCGTTTGCTGGAAAGGGCTGCGAAAGTGATCAGTGATGACGGGGTTGCAAAAAATATGAATGATGTTCCGGATAGTATCAGGCACCTGATAAAAGGCGGTGGTTCTTTAACTGCATTGCCCATTATTGAAACACAGGCGGGTGACGTATCTGCTTATATCCCAACGAACGTAATCTCAATTACAGACGGACAGATATTCCTCGAAACGAACCTTTTCTTATCAGGTATCCGCCCGGCAATCAACGTAGGTATCTCTGTAAGCCGTGTGGGGGGTAATGCGCAGATCAAATCCATGAAGAAGGTGGCAGGTACACTGAAACTGGACCAGGCATTATACCGGGAGCTGGAAGCCTTCTCCAAATTTGGCGGTGACCTGGATGCTGCTACCAAGAATGTAATTGACAAAGGTGCCCGTAACGTGGAAGTGCTGAAACAGCCACAATACTCTCCTTTTGCAGTAGAGAAACAGGTAGCGATCATTTATCTTGGTACTAATGGTTTGCTGAAGGATGTAGCTGTGAAAAGGGTAAAAGAGTTTGAAGAACATTTCTTAATGGAAATGGAAAGTAAACTGCCTGATGTAATGGCTGAATTCAAAAAAGGTAACTTACCAGAGGATGGTATTAAGAAAATGGTAGAGCTGGCGAACGGTTTGATTCCCTCTTACAAAGCTTAAGACAACAGATATAATATTTTGCAAAGGCGATCGGAAGATCGCCTTTTTTTATGCTTGTTTCGGTCGGGCATTACTATTTTCCTTACGTACAAACCACTTGATTTTTTAGTGGGCCAGCTTTGTATTTTGCGTAGTATTTCATTTGAAATAGTGTATTTACGTATTTTTCCATGAAAATTATTTAGAATAAACCTTAATTTAAATAATTGATAATCATTGGAAATAGTATTTATCATGCATAAAATACGGTAGTATATGCGAAAAAACTCTCGAAAAACTTGCATCGGTAAAACCCGCATATTACTTTAGCATCAGAATTCGAAAATACCCTAAAGAAAACAACGTAATCCGATCATGAAACTAACCTCCTCCAACAAGGGATTTTACCTCCCTGGATGTTTAGCCTCCACTACGTCGGTTTCCATTGCAATCTGATAAAGGGTTTTCAAGTAACCAACAAGATCCAAACCTATAGCCGTACAACGAATCTTGAACCCTAAAATGAAACTGATGAAAACAATCGTACTCAACAAAATGGAAACAGCAAAGGCGGCTATCCTTTGTGTGTTTGCTGCATCATTGCTGAACACTACCGGGTCAGCACAATCTGTATCAGGAAGCAATGGCCTGGTTTTTAATAATTATTCTTTGATCACAGCGTCCAGCACTAATCTGAAAGCCGGGGCGATCTACCGTTTTACAAACGTATTTAACAATGTTAATGCCACGGTAAGAATTGACTCACTTGTAGGTGGTGCTGAAGTGAGGAAGATTGATGATAACAGTTCCGGTCTTGGTTATGTGAATGCTTTTCAGCCCGAGATCAGGATTCCTTCAGGAACGGGGGAGGCATACGCCGTATTTACAATGACATTTTATAAGCAGGATAATACCTCTCTTCAGTATCTCGATTCATTAAGTGCCACTGCCGTTGACCTGGATGGAAACATACGGATGAAAGAATTTGTGGAAATTGGAATGGGTGGTGGTAGTGCAAGCTACATGAGTACTACGCTTGATATTTCTGTGCTGCAGTTGTTACTGAATAAATTCAGAGGTGAGAATATACTGGGTGTTGAAAGAACTGGTATTGACACAGCTGCATGGGGAAATATGTTTACGGTTAAAAAGTCAAATATATCCTCATTTACTGTAAAATATGGGGCAAGAATGTTAGCAGCATCATCAACCAACCGCCAGTTTAGTCTGTATATGAAAGGGTTCAACTATCCCAGCCAAATTATACTGCCCGTAAAGCTTGAGTCTTTCACCGCAATTCTCAATAATAATAGTAATAAAGTTGACCTGAGATGGATTACTTCTTACGAAAAAAATGTAAGTCATTTCGTGGTGGAGAAAAGTACAGATGGAAAGAATTATACTGATGCAGGAGTTGTATTCGCTTATGGTAACTCAAGTGATATAATGAACTATACATTTACTGATATGATTGCCACACAGGATAAAGTGATTTATTACAGGTTGCGTTCAGTAGATGCCGACGGGAAATATGATTATTCTGCCACCCGTATTATCCGCAGCGCCAAACAAACTGAAAATACAGTCACCATCCTCACCTATCCTAACCCTGTTACCAGCGAACTGCGGATCACAATTCCGAACAGCTGGCAGGGGAAAAAGGTTACCTACGAACTGTTGAATGCCGGTGCGCAAATTGCTAAAAGGGCAGAAACCGGAAGCTCAAGCCAGACAGAGACCATGAATGTTAACAGCTTAGCACCTGGTTTATATGTAGTTAAGGTGAGCTGCGGAGCAGAAACAGCAACACAAAAGATTATCAAGAGATAAGTTAGTTTTTATTGGGGGTCATAACCAGGTTCGAAAGGGCCTGGTTTTTTTGTGATAAAATAATTTGGTTTATAAAATAAACTACTTTACGTTTGTCATGAAAATTCAAAACCAACAACCATGATGCGAGTACGAAACATCCTTTTTTTCCTGTCTGTGACCTTGTTTCCTGTGATAGTGAATGCGCAGACTACCGTGAAAGGGGTGGTGAAAGACAATAAAGGAAAAGCAATGCCCGGTATCAGTATCACCCTAAAGGATACCTATGATGGCGCCACTACTGATTCCACCGGGAAATACTCCTTTAAGACAACTGAGAAAGGAGAGCAGCTGATAGTAGCCAGCTCAATTGGTTATAAACCATTTGAACAAAAAGTTGTGTTGGACGGAACCACACAAATAATTGATATTTCTTTAAAGGAGGAGATAACAGAATTGAGGGCTGTGGTACTAACTGCCGGCACTTTTGAAGCCAGCGACAGAAAAAGAGCGGCTGTGGTGCTTGACCCGATCGATATTGTTACCACAGCCAGTGCCAATGGTGATATTACAGGGGCATTAAAAACATTACCTGGTGCACAACAGGTGGGAGAAAGTGAGGGATTGTTTGTCCGTGGCGGTACCGCTGCAGAAACAAAAACATTTATAGACGGCACCCTGGTTAATAATTTCTTTTTCAGCAGTGTGCCCAATATTGCCCAGTTTGGAAGATTCTCTCCCTTTATTTTTAAAGGAACCGTTTTCAGCACAGGTGGCTATTCCGCTTTATACGGTCAGGCCTTATCTTCTGCACTCATATTAGAATCAATAGATCTTCCTGATCAGTCTTCGGCGAATATCGGTTTGACGGTATTAAGCGGCAGCGCAGGGTACCAGCACCTGGCAAAAAATAAAAAGTATTCGTTGGGAGGCAGTTATAGTTACACTAACCTGGGGCTGGCTTTTGCTGTCATCAAACAAAGACAGGATTATCAGAAAGTGCCTGCTTATCACAACGCGGATGCTAATTTTCGTATTAAAACTTCTAAAACAGGCATACTGAAATATTATGGTTATTTCAGTAATAACCGGCTTGCATTTACTACGAACAGCATTGATTCGTTGGGCTATAAAGACAGGTTTGGCCTTGGTAATACCAATATCTATCACAACCTGGCCTGGAGAGAAAATCTTGGAAGCAGGTGGAAATTAAACGTGGGGGTATCCTATACAAATAACAAAGATGATATCAGCAGCTCCATGCAGGATACTAATAAGAACGAGGTATTGCTGGGCGGACTGGAGTTTAAAAAATTCGATGTAGATGCAAAAGGTAATTATTTCAATGCCAAGTTTGTGCTGGAGAAAAGGCTGAAGGGGCTAAGTGCTGTTCGTTTCGGCAGCGAGTATAATTACAGCAATGATGTGTCCATCTATACCGACTACAACGGGAACAAGTACTCTGGATCAGTGAAGGAACACATTAATTCTGTATTCGCAGAAGCTGATATATATATCACCAATGATGTGGCGGCCAAGGCGGGTACCCGGTTTGAGCACTCCGCATTGCTGGATAAAACGAATATTGCTCCCCGTCTTTCCATAGCCTATAAACTGGGTAAAGGATCACAGGCTTCGCTGGCTTATGGTATCTTTTACCAGAACCCGGAAAGGAGATATTTACCTTCTACCAGCAGCCTGACTTTTATGAAGGCGACACATTACATTGCCCAGTTTCAGAAAGTGGCTAACCAGCAGTCATTCCGTACAGAGATATTTTATAAGAAATATGACAACCTGTTGAAAACAGCCCTGACAACCGGCCAGGAAACAGCCATTAATAATAATGGTTTTGGCGATGCCAGGGGAATTGAATTTTTCTGGAGAGATAAAAAGACCATCAAAAATTTCGATTACTGGGTATCTTATTCTTACCTGGATACGAAGCGGGATTTCCTGAATTTCCCCTTTGCCATTACGCCCAATTTTGCGGCAAAACACACAGCTTCGTTGGTAACTAAAAAGTTTGTACAAAAATGGAAAATGAACCTGAATGCCGCTTATAATTATGCCAGTGGCCGTCCTTATTATAATATAGGGTTTGATGGCTCCAATTATAAGTTTAATGACCGGGGAACGATTCCTGATTATCACAATGTAAGCTTCTCGGTCAATTACCTGCCATTTATAGGTAAGAAAAATCCTAAAGCCTTTGCCGTATATGTGTTGCAGGTAAGTAATATTTTCAACATCAGGCAGACCTATGGGTACCAGTATTCATATAATGGGTATCGCAAAGAAGCCATCGTACCCACCTCAAGAATGTTTGTATTCCTGGGTGCTTTTATCAGCTTTGGTGTGGATAGAAGCGATGAAGTAATTAATAACGGATTATAAAAAATAAAATCTATGATGCAGCAAACAACTCCACAGGATAAAGATCCCAAACTCTGGGAAATAGCCCAGAAGAGGGCCAGTTTTAAGACCAACCTGATTACTTATCTTGTTGTCAACGTATTTCTCTGGATACTCTGGTATATTTCGGATGGTAAAGAATATAGCAAAGGCATTCCCTGGCCTGTTTGGCCTACGTTAGGCTGGGGCGTAGGTATCGTATTTCATTATTTTGGAGCTTATGTATACCCGGAGGCCAACTCTGCAGAAAGAGAATATGAGAAATTAAAAAATAAACAATAAACTATCAACCATTTAAAACTGATCAATAATGAAAAAGATAATTTTCTTCCTGCTGGCTACTTTCCTGGTGGCAACAAGTTTTTCACAAAGTGAAAAGTATATTCCTTCAATGAAAAAAAATATTGCAGAGATAGACAGTGCATTAATTAAGAATGATGCGGCCAGGCTGGTGGATATTGCAGCCAGCTTTGAACGAATCGGCGATGCCGAAAAAACACAATGGCTTCCATTTTATTATGCTGCGTATTGCCAGATCACTTTTTCTTTTATAAAAAATGATCCTGCCAGTAATGATGGTATAGCCGATAAGGCGGACCAACTGCTGGCCAAGGCAGAAGCACTGGAAAAAAGTAATAGTGAGATCAGCCTGTTAAAAGCCATGAGTGCTTCTTTGCGGATGCTGGTCAATCCCATGGAACGCTGGATGGACCTTGGGCCCAAGATCCAGAACTATAGCCAGGATGCTATGACACAGGATCCCACGAATCCCCGTCCTTACTGGTTCAGCGGGGTTTCATTAAAAAACACACCGGAACAATTTGGTGGTGGTTGCGGAACAGCCAAACCCCAGTTAGATAAAGCAATGGAATTATTTGGAACATTCAAGCCTGCCAGTGAACTGCACCCGAACTGGGGTAAACAGGTTTGTGAAAGAGATGCAGCAGGATGTAAATAAGTTCATCGTTCAGCGTATACCGGGAGCTTATAAAGGTTCCCGGTATACCTGTTTATAATAAAAAATACTACTATGGCTGAAGAGAAATTTTCGCCTGAGCAAAGCCTGCAGCTTATCCAATCCATGATAAGCAAGACCAAACAGAATATGTCTGATAACAGTATCTATTTCCTTATCTGGGGATGGCTCACTTTTATTGCTTTTATCGGGCAGTTTATACTGAAGCATATCCTGGAGTATGAAAAGCATTACATGGTCTGGCTGGTAGTGATCTTAGGCATTATCTTGTCTGTTTTCCAGGGAAGAAAAGAAAAGAAAAAGATGCGGGCCAAAACCTGGGTTGGAGAGAATATGAGTCATTTATGGGCAGGAATGGGTATTAGTTTTTTTGTATTATCCATGATCATATCAAGAATGGGATGGGGTACGGTTGTTTATCCCTTTTTTATTATGCTATATGGTCTCGGCACATTTGTTTCCGGCAATTTTTTGCAGTTCCGGCCGCTTATTATCGGGGGCATCATTGCGTGGATATTAGCAGTAGCTTCCACCTGGGTGAGTTATGATTACCAGATGCTGTTTGCTGCTGCAGCTATTCTTTTCAGTTATATTATTCCGGCCTATATGTTACGCCGGAGAGATAAAATCATCAATCAATAATTTTGCCATGAGTCAACCCGAAAAACAACTCACCGAAAAGGAAAGTCTTGATCTCATCGCAAAAATGATCAGCAAGGCCAAAGATTCCTATCATGATACCGGTATTGGTGCTATTATGTGGGGGTCTTTAATAGCTGTTTGCTCATTAGTGAAATTATCAGAGATACACTTTGATTACCGGCTGCCTTTTGACATTTTCCTGCTGACGTTTATTGCTGTCATTCCCCAAATATTCATTACGATCAGGGAAAAAAAGGAGAGAAAAGTTAAATCTTTCGATGACAGTTATATGGATTATATCTGGCTGGGATTCGGAATTTGCATTTTCCTGCTGATTGTTATTATTAATTCGGTTTTTCATGTATGGGAGCCTGTGGCTGTAGAGTACCGCCAATTGACCGGTCATCGTTCTGCTTTTCAGTTCAGTGAATTTGTGTCCCCACTTTTCCTGTTATTGTATGGTTTACCAACATTTATTACAGGTGCTGCCTGCAAATTCAGGCCCATGTTGTTGGGCGGGCTTTTTTGCTGGGCATGTTGCATTGTCGCCATTTTTACAACTATAAAAATTGACCTGTTATTAACAGCTGCATCGGCAATCATGGCATGGCTCATTCCGGGTATTTTAATGGAGAGAGAATACAGGGTATATAAAAACGAGCAAGCGGCGTTACATGTTTAAAGAACTAGACCCGATATTACATTCGCAACTCCGGTTGGCTGTTATTTCACTACTCATCAGCGTGAAAGAAGCCGAATTTACTTTTCTCCGGGAAAAAACAAATGCCACGGCTGGTAACCTGAGTGTACAGATACAGAAACTGAAAGAAGCCGGTTATATTGATGTGGTCAAACAGTTTAAGGATAATTACCCGCAAACGATCTGTAAGATCACCCCGCAGGGAATATCAGCTTTTGAAGAATATGTAAAGAACCTGCAAACATATCTCGGTGCTAATAAATGAACCATGCATCTGTATTCATTATTTAAACTGGTACATATTTTTGCTGTCGTTATTTTTCTCGGTAATATTATCACCGGTTTATTCTGGATGAGAAATGCAGATAAAACAAACGACCGGTCTGTTATTGCATTTACCATGAAGACAATCATTCACAGTGACCGGATCTTCACTATTCCCGGGGTGATCATTATCACCATAGGTGGGTTTGCCACAGCTATTGAGGGAGGCATCCCTCTTCTGCGGACGGGATGGATATTCTGGTCCATTGTTATGTTCAGCTTATCCGGTCTTGTCTTTAGCTGGCAGCTGGCGCCGTTGCAAAAGAAGATTTTCAAACTTGTTAATGTAGCTCCGGATGAACTGTTTGACAGGACTCTTTACCAGTCTTGTCTTAAAAAGTGGGAAAACTGGGGATTCGTTGCATTAATTACCCCTGTTGCTGCCATGATCGTGATGGTGCTGAAAATACCCTTACCGTCTGTCTTTTAGTTGCTGCGACATCTATAAATGAGGAAGCCCTTTAGACAAAGGGCTTCTTCTCTTTTGGTACTCTTTAGTGTATGTATGAAAAATGTAAAGATGGTACCCCTCAAAAACTTTTTTTATTCCGGTAGGGTTGCAATACCAGTTGTGGTTGTTTGCTTCCGGGTTTTAATATTTTTTCAACGGCCTTCTTAAGGCCAGTTAATTTTTCTTTTAATGTGTTTTTTATTTCAGCCATGGCCCAGGTTATCAATTGCCGGTACTTTGAACCGATATAATTTCTGAATAACTCACTTTTTTATCCTTCCCGATCAGCTTGATCCTGAACTGCAATTTCTCTGTCCCGATTTTTTCGAAATACTGGTAATTTTCTTTTTCTGTTTTTTCAGAACCAAAAACCAGGGCTGTTAAGCTGAAATTTTTTCCATCTGTACTTTTCTCTACTTCAAAAAGATTTGTTGATTCATTCCCTTCCACTTCCCAATCAAGAATGGCCCTGTCATTATTAATAGATACTTTGAAGCTGGTGAGCTTTGCTGTTGTTGCTGCAGGATTTTCCTGTGCAACCAATATTTGTGTGAATAAACCGGAAATTCCGGCTATCAATAATGTAAAAAATTGTTTCATTTCCAGGGTTTGAATGATGGTCTTCAAGTCCCACAGAAATATTGGATCAAAGGGTGCGGTTCGAAGGAATTGGGAGAATTTGACCCGGGAACTGGCTACTTGAAATGCAGACCTGCAGCGATGATCAGGTGAAGGCAGGTACGGGTTTTTACGTAGTTTTCCGGGTAAAAATGTGGTTTTCCGAATCGTAAAACAAACATAGGCATGCGTTGTTACTTATGCAAGCGAATTGAAAAATATATTTTCCAAAAGGTTAAATCGCTCATTTACAGAATAAACCTTCAATACATTTGCATACTAAGCTTTGACAATGTCTTCCATTATACAGGTAAAAGATCTCAATAAAAGTTTCGGGGAAATAAAGGCCGTCAGTAACCTCAGTTTTTCAGTTCCTGCCGGACAGGTATACGGCTTTTTGGGGCAAAATGGAGCCGGGAAATCAACCACTATCAGGATGCTGCTGACCCTGATCAAACCCAGCTCTGGTACTATCCAGATATTCGGAATGGAATTACACAAACACCGCAAAGAAATATTGCGGAAAGTCGGGGCGATCATCGAACGGCCTGATCTCTATAAATACCTGACCGCCCTGGAGAACCTGCGGATATTCGGGATCATGAGTGGTATTAAAATTTCAGAAAAGAAATTAATGGATCAGTTGGCGATGGTAGGGCTTGCAGACAGGGCACATAGTAAGGTGAAAACCTACTCGCAGGGAATGAAGCAACGGCTCGGTATTGCCACAGCACTGGTGCATGACCCGGAGCTGATCATTTTAGATGAACCCACGAATGGATTGGATCCGCAGGGTATTGCTGATATAAGAAACCTGATCTTGCATCTTAAAAAGGATCTTGGTAAAACGCTGGTTGTCTCTTCGCATTTGCTGAGTGAGGTGGAATTGATCGCTGATTCTATGATCATCATTGATAAAGGCAAAAAACTGGTGGAAGGAAAAGTGAATGACCTGTTTGATCCTTCCGAAACGGTGGTGGAAGTGAAAACGATCAATGATGAGATTGCCTGGGAAAAATTAAAAGCCTCCCGGCTGGGTCAGTTTATTTTACATAAAAGAAATGATGCCATATTGCTGAAGCTGCACCGGGAGCAGGTACCTGTTGTGATGAAGGAAATGGTACAACTGGATATCGGTATACTTTCATTTCACTCCAAACATTCATTGGAAGATTATTTTTTATCATTAACAACTGCCAATCAGCATGTGGAAACTGTTGCAAATTGAACTCTTCAAGATATTTAAGCGGCCAAGAACGTATATTGCTTTTGGGGCAATTGCAGCGGTGGTTTTCCTGATACAGGTGGCTTTAAAGTTTGATGGTAAGTCATATATCGATCTGTTGATGAGTAATCTTAAGGATTCGTTCGACTTTAATGATGATTTTAAACTGGACCTGCTCAATGGTTATCTTATCTGTTTTGTCATTTTGAATACATTGCTGATTCAAATGCCTTTATTGGTGGCATTGATATCCGGGGATTCTATTGCAGGAGAAGCGAATATGGGTACGCTCCGTCTTTCACTCACTAAACCTATCAGTCGTACCCAATATATGTTTGTCAAATTCCTGGCTTCAGTAATTTACACGGTTGCACTGCTGGTATGGATGGCCGTGCTGGCATTATTTGGAAGCATGCTGATTTTCGGAACCAATGATATGGTAGTACTTCGTTCAGAAGGAATTGAGCAGATACAAAGTTTTGATGTGATGTGGCGGTATATCGCCGCATTTGGTTATGCAGCAGTGGCATTGACCACCGTGTCAGCCCTTTCCTTCTTATTAAGTGTATTTGCCGAAAATTCCATCGGCCCTATTATTGCCACCATGAGTATTGTAATAGTATTTACTATACTCTCTGAAATGAATATCCCGATTTATGATCAGACCGTAAAACCTTATTTATTTACTTCTCATATGGTCGCTTGGAAAGGTTTCTTTTATGTAAAGGCCGATGCAGAAGGCACAACTATCAATGGGAGTATCGAGAATCTGCCTGCTATTATGCGTAGCTTAAGTATCCTTTTGATCTATATAGGCTTATTTTTCGGCAGTGCCGTGTGGGTATTCAGAAAAAAAGATATTCTGACTTAAAATTAATTTGTATGATGGAAAAAATGTGTCGTTTGATCCCTGGTAAAGCATTACTTATGCTGTCAGCCATTCCCTTTTTGACGGGCTACAGGTCCATGACTTCTACCCCGGAGGAGGTTATTGCCAGTGTGAGAGCTAAATTGGATAAAGTAAACGACTATGAGGCCAGCGGCAAAATGAAGACCAATGTGATATTCATTAAAGCGCCGATCGCTAAAGTGAAAGTATATTTTAAAAAACCGAATAAGTTGCGGATCAATAACGAAAGCGGTATATCATTCATTCCTAAAGGCTCTGTGAATATCAACCTAAGTAATATTTTCCTGAATGGAACGGCCAGCTTTGATATTATTGATGTGGGCAATGAAGCCGGAACAAACCTGCGTATCATTAAACTGCTGCCAAAAGAAGAAAATTCAGATGTGGTATTATCAACCCTTTATATTGATGAAGCCCAATCGCTGATCAAAAAGGCAAAGACCACCACAAAAGACAATGGTACTTACGAGCTGGAAATGGCGTATGGAAAATATGCTGAATACGGCCTGGCAGATAAAGTGATCTTCAGTTTTAATACCAAAGACTATAAGCTGCCCAAAGGCATCACGTTTGATTATGATGATGGCACTAAGAAAGAGCAGGACCCGAACAAACTGAAAAATAAAAAAGGTAAAGTAGAGATTGTTTACTCCAGCTATTCGATTAATAAAGGCGTTTCCGATACTGTCTTCCAGTAACTGGTTTATCCTTCATCAATTCTCTCATCCACTGCATTGGCCAGGAAGGAAGGAGTCATTTTCTTCAATGGATTCCGGCGGTTTTCCTCATAGCCGTTTCTGCGGTTAATAATATCAATGCATTCAAATATAGCAGTTATGAAAGAGGAAGCATCGGCTTTGTCTTTACCTGCTATGTCAAAAGCAACACCATGATCGGGGGATGTTCTTACGGCAGGAAGCCCGGCAGTATAATTAACACCTTCGCCACTGGCTAAGGTTTTAAAAGGAATAAGCCCCTGGTCGTGATACATAGCCAGTACCGCATCAAATTTGTCAAAACTGCCGCGGGCAAAAAAGGCATCTGCACTGTAAGGACCAACCACCAGCATATTGCTGTTTTTTGCTTCTTTGATAGCCGGGCGGATGATTGTTTCTTCTTCATTGCCGATCAGGCCTTCATCGCCTGCATGCGGGTTTAATCCCAGTACCGCAATGCGGGGTTTGTCAATGCCAAAATCTTTTTGCAGGCTTTGGTGGATGATATTGAGTTTACTGACGATCTTTTCTTTGGTAATATGTTTTGCTACTTCAGCCACGGGAATATGTTCTGTAAGCAGGGCCACCCTGAAATTACCTGCACAAAGCATCATAGCCACATCATTGCCGCCAAACATTGCTTTCAGGTAAGGAGTATGACCTGTATAATTGAAGTCGGCAGATTGTATATTTTTTTTATGGATAGGTGCTGTCACTAGGCCATCGATCTGTTTTTGTTTTAAAGCGGCAACAGCCGTTTGCAGGGAGAGTACTGCATATTTTCCTCCTGTCTCCGTTAATTGGCCGGGGTTAATTTCCACTTCTTCTTCCCAGCAGTTAAACAGGTTAATCTGTTTGTGATTAAGCCGGCTGAACTCTTTGGTGCTTTGGTAGCTAAAATGAAGATCCGGCATGGATTTTTTGTAAAAGTTGATGGCTTTGTTGGAAGCAAAAATAACAGGGGTGCAATGTTCCAGTATACGGTTATCTGAAAAGGTTTTTATGATCAGCTCGATGCCGATACCATTCAGGTCTCCACAGGAAATGCCAATAACAGGTTTTTGCTGGTTCATGAGTTGAGAATTAGCTATAAAAATACAGAATTAATTACAGTAATTATTACGGGATCATTACTGCTGGTAACGGCTTTTTAGAGCATTAAACCAACGGGCTTAGTGGGTAGTAAAGCGGTGATTGTTGATTTTGTACAATCCCGGGGTAACAGGATTGGGTATTAAATCACACCCGATTGTAAACGGGCCGTGTTTTTTACCTGAGACAGATCATAAGTGTTAACCAGTAACAGAGTGTAGTGAAAGTAATGTAGTATAGTAAATCAGTTGGATTTAATACGCCGGACTTATACGGGTATCATGAGTTTTAAATGCAACAGCTGACTGTTGTCATAGTTTCCTAATACATTTTTGGTTTATTTAGACGTTATAAAAGAAGTTCAGATGCATACAGCCTGTTGATGATCGCATGAATTCTGAATATAATATGCATGACTTTTATAAATCCGGTAACCTTCTATGAAACTAATAACCACTATACAAAAAGGAGCATGCTTCTTTGTAGCCTTTTGTTCTCTTTCTTTTTTTTCATTTGGACAGTCGACTGTAATCTCTTACGGCAGCTTATGGAAATACTGGGCTAATAACCTCGCTAATTTTCCCACAGGGTGGCAAAACAGCGCATTTGACGATTCTGCCTGGCCAGCTGGCAATGGTGAACTCGGCTATGGAGATGGAGATGAGGCTACCTGTGTTCCTGCCGGTGGTGGTGGAACACTTTGTCTGCCTTCGGGAAATAAGTATGCTACGACTTACTTCCGTAAAACGGTTAATATCAGCAACCCGCTTTTGTTTACAAACTTTTCTTGTAATGTAGAAAGGGACGACGGATATGTGGTGTATGTAAACGGAATAGAGGTTGGTAGGGATAACCTGCCCGCTTTTCCAGCGGCTATCAGTTATGGTACTTCCGCATCAGCTGCTATAGAGGATGGGGTTACCAGTTTTACTATTCCCAATACTGCCTTTGTTGCTGGTGATAATGTGATCGCTGTTGAAATTCACCAGGCTTCTGTTTCCGGGTCACCACCCACCTCAACCAGTTCTGATATATCTTTTAACCTGCAGTTGACAGGTAATGATGCCTTTTCAGCAACGCTTATAAGAGGGCCCTATTTGCAAATGGGCAGCCAGACCGCTATTACTGTACGCTGGAGAACTTCAACATCGCAAAACTCAAGAATAGAAATAGGTACCTCATTCGGGTCTTATCCCACTGTGATTACTGATGCGGCAAACGTTACTGAACATATTGTAAGTGTTACGGGATTGAGTCCCGATACAAAATACTATTACCGTATTGGGAATAGTACCAATATGGGAGCCCCGGATGCCGATAAATTTTTTAAGACTGTTCCACCTGCCAACACAACAGGAAAGGTCAGGATCATTGCGTTTGGTGATTGTGGAAGGGGTAATATTGCCTACCAGGATGCGAATCTTGCCAATTACAGAAATTTCCTTACGACAAATGGTATCGATGCTGCTGATGCCTGGTTATTGCTGGGTGATAATGCCTATAATTCAGGAACGGATGCGGAGTACACTGCTAATTTCTTTGATATTTATGGCGATAATCTCTTAAAAAATCATAAGCTTTATCCTTCTCCGGGTAATCATGATTATGGAAACAATGCAGGAAATAAACCATCCCGCGCCATGCCATATTTCAATTCCTTTACGGTACCACAGGCTGGCGAATGCGGGGGAGTAGCTTCTAATAAACCCAATTTTTATTCTTTTGATATTGGCAATATCCACTTTCTTTCTCTTGATTCATGGGGTATCGAAACAGATCTTACTCATATGGGTACCAGTGGTTCCACTATGTTAAAGACCTGGATCGATGCAGACCTTGCCGGCAATACAAAGAAATGGACAGTGGCTTACTGGCATCATCCCCCTTACACAAAAGGGAGTCATGATTCTGATGCTGAATCTGAACTGGCAGCTATTCGGCAGAATTTTATTAGCTACCTGGAATCAAGAGGTGTTGATATGATATTATGCGGCCATAGCCATGGATACGAGAGAGGATATATGTTGAAGAATTATACGGGATCCTGGAGCTCTTTTAATGCAGGTACTCATGCGGTAAGCACATCCAGTGCAACTTATACAAGCAACAGCACTTGCCCCTACGTTTATAATTCAACACCCCTGCATCACGGAACCGTCTATGTGGTATCCGGGTCTGCAGGTGCAAGCGGTTCTAATACTGCAAGCTTTGGAACCAATGCTATGCCATATGCACTTAACGACGGAGGTGTTTTCTATTTCGAAACAGAGGACAACCGGTTAGATGCAAAAATGCTAAGAAGGGATGGAACCATATTTGACAGGTTTACGATCCTGAAGGATGTAAATAAGTCAGCGACACAAAATGTCATAACGGGTAATACAACAGTACTTACAGCTTCCTGGCCCGGGAATTACAGCTGGAGTAATGCAGCAACGACCCGTTATATCAACTTTACACCGCTTGTTTCAGGCACTACGAATTTTACTGTCACAGATGATTATGGATGTGTAACAGACCAGTTTACGGTCAATGCAACAGGGTTGTTGCCGGTTGACCTCCTGAGTTTTGATGTACAGTTGAACCGTAATAAGAAAGTGGATATTCAATGGTCCACAGCATCAGAATCAGGGAATGATCATTTTAACATCGAGAGATCGGTAAACGGCAATGATTATACTGTAGTTGCCAGGATATCCGGTAGTGGCAATTCAACCAGTATTCAGCGATATTCATTTATAGATGATTCTCCGTTGCCCGGTATTTCATTTTACCGGTTATCTCAGCAAGATCAAAACGGTAATACTGTTTATCTGGGAGTAAAAAAAATTGTAAACAATTATACTGATGATTTTGAAGTTAAAACTCTTTCGGTAGGTAACAACAGGTTGATAGTCGGGATCAGTACAAAAAAGCAGGCAAATTGTTATTTAAGGGTGCACGATATCGCAGGGCGGCAAAAGCTAAGGGAACGAATAAGCCTGACACCTGGTACAACAAGAAAAGAAATAACACTTACAGCAGGAGCCTACATATGGGAGGTGAGAGAAGAAAACGGAGCTATTCATTTTCAGAAAGTAGTAATATATTAAACAGAAACACATTTGACTATGATATTTTGAACCCCTGTCCAGTAAATGAAAACGAACAATTATATTATTACGCTGTTAGCCGTATTGATCAGTTGTAGTACAACCGGCCAGGTATTGCGTGCCTTTAGCCCCCGTTACAGCAATCCCTCTGTGAGAGGTAATATTGTTTTTGTTTCCAATAATATCATTACTTCTTCTGGTGTGATCACCACAGAAGCTCCTCCCGGTGGTACTGCTGTTAATAACGGGAATGCAGGGGCGAATATCAATATAACCGGTACAACGCTTATACCTTTTGGATCGGTATGGAAATATTATTCCACAGGTGCTGCCCCTGCCGGAGCCTGGACAAGCGTTGGATATAATGATGCGGCGTGGTTATCAGGGGCAGGTGAATTAGGATATGGGGATGCTGACGAAGCAACCTGCATTCCTTCGGGTGGAGGCGGAACCTTATGTGCACCCACAGGGAATAAATATATTACAAGTTATTTTCGGAAAACAATCAATATTCCCAATGCGTCTCTTTACGGAACATATCAATTTAATGTGGAAAGAGATGATGGATATGTGGTGTATGTGAATGGTACCGAAGTGGCAAGAAATAATATGCCCGCTGGCCCTGTTGTGTATGCAACAGCAGCTTCCTCTGCAATCGAAGATGCGGTGATCAGTTTTTCGATCGCCAATACTTTTTTTGTGAATGGCAATAATGATATTGCAGTAGAGATTCACCAAGCCAATGCTACCAGTTCGGATCTTTCTTTTAACCTTGAACTGACGGGGGCTGATCCTGCAATATTTAATTCTTCTTCTGCAGATCTTTCGTTGCCTTCCTGTACACAGGTGCTTTTTGCTGGCTTATATTGGGGCGCCTCACAGGGTACTGACGGAACCAATACCAGTTGGATCACTAATGAAACCTCGGTAAAATTAAAAATACCCGGGTCAGCTATTTTCCTGGATCTTGTTTCAACACAAACGGATTATCATAATAATACTTTAGTACCGGGGCTACCGCACACCGGGTATCGATGTTTTATTGATGTTACCTCCCTGATCAATACATTAAATCCTAATGGTACGTATACCATAGCTAACCTGGCAAGCCCTGCGGGTATTGTAAATGCATCGGGAGGATGGACGATTGTTATTGTGTATGCTGACCCTGCCACTATTGTAAGAAATCTTACCGTCTTTGATGGTTCTGCCATTATGAATGGGGGTGATCCCCCTTTATATGTTCCGATAACCGGATTTTTAACTCCTCCATCCGGCCCGGTCAGCTGTGAATTGGGTGCTGTGGTTTTTGATGGGGACAGGGTATCAACAGATGAATACTCATTTAAACAGAATTCAAATCCCTTAGTAGGTGTTTACACAAGCCTGACTCCGAATGCCACTGCTAACCTGAATGATATGTGGAACAGTACGATCAGTTATAAAGGGTCCGTAGTTACGACAAGGAACCCGGCGCATCAGAATACGCTGGGTTATGATGCAGATATATTAGTGGTTCCCAATGCGCTGAATGCAGTTCTTGGTAACAGCCAGAGTTCTGCCAGTATAAGATTTAGCTCTCCTTCTGAAAATTATATGCTGCAGGTAGCTACTACTTCTATCTCACAATACACTCCCTCTTTCAATCTTTCCAAAACGTCACAGGATATAAACGGTGGTTCATTGTTACCCGGTGAGCAGTTGCGGTACCAGGTTACTTACCAAAATGGAGGGAATGATATCAGTACCGGAACTGTTATTTACGATAATATACCCGTTGGTACCAGTTATAAACCCAATAGTTTACTGATTGGCGGAATAACAAAAACAGATGCGGCCGGCGACGATGAAGCTGAATATGATTTTGCCAACAACAGGGTTGTTTTCAGGATAGGTACCGGTGCTAACAGTACGACCGGTGGCGAAGTGAGCCCGGCTGGTTCCGGAACCATTACATTTGATGTATATGTTGCTAATTCCTGCGAGGTTTTCACTTGTAGCAATACGATCAGCAACAGGGCATGGATCAGTTATGCCGGTAAATTATCACTGATAAACCTCGCCGACTCAAGTGGAGTGATGACAGCAGGATGTAATGTACCCGGTCCTGTTACAAATACAGTCGCAGGAACCTGTTCTCCTTTAATGGATACGATACTTGTCAATAGCTGCCCCTCGGTAACCGTTTTGCTGCCGGTGATCAGGTATGCCGGCTACCGGTTCTATACCGCTATGCCTTTTACGGCTGGTAATGAATATAATCCCGGGGTGCCGGTTTCTTTAACCCGCCATTTTTATGCCTTCTATGACGGACCTGGTTCTTGTGATGATACACTGGATATAAACGTATTTATTATTGCCTGCCCGGATATTGATGATGATGATGACGGTATTCCTGACTATGTGGAATTAGATAACCCGGTGGCTTTACAGGATGCAGATTCTGACGGTATACCTAACTGGAACGACAGTAGTTATCCCGGTTTTGTAGATAACAATGCAGATGGTTTCAATGATAATTTTGATCCCGGGGCCGATTCAGATGCGGATGGGATACCGAATTTTTATGATACAAATTTCCCGGGTTGGGTGGATAGTAACAATGATGGCGTAAATGATGCCATGGACAAAGACCTGGATGGTATTCCTAATTACCTTGACCTGGATAGCGATAATGATGGTATCCCGGATGTGGTGGAGAGTTTTGGAGTGGATGCCAACGGTGATGGCAGAATTGATAATTATACGGAAACTGACAATGATGGGTTGTCCCAGAATGTAGATGCCAATAATACCGGGGTCGCTGGTTCAGGATTGGCACTCGGGGCACTGGATACAGATGGGGATGGGATTGGCAATTATCTGGACCTGGATAGTGATAATGATGGTATTCCGGATGTGGCTGAAGTATATGGTACCGATATGGATAATAATGGAAGAATTGATAATTATACGGATTCGGATGCTGATGGGTATGCAGATATTGCAGATGGAGATGTTGGCAACGACGGTACAGCAGAAAATGGAGCTTCTTCCTTACTCCGGACAAGTAATGATGGTAATAATGATGGCAGGGCCGATTCGTTTCCCTATAAGAATATGGATAAAGACAGTAAACCTAATCCTTATGATCTTGACAGTGATGGTGATGGCTTAACAGATGTAAGAGAAGCCCGGTTTACAGATGCAGATTTTAACGGTCGCATTGATGGTGTTTTGAATAACGATGGATGGAACAGTGGTATAGCATCCTCCGGTTCTTTATCTCTGCCTAATACAGATGGTACAGGAAGGCATAATCCATATGATATTGATGCAGATGATGATGGTATTCCTGATAATGTGGAAGGTATGTCAACACCAGGATATTTATTACCGGCAGGACTTGATAGTGATAATGATGGCATTGATAATACCTATGATAATTTTGCCGGCTTTGGTGGTAACGGAGTTGCTCCTTATGATAATGATGGAGATACTGTACCTGACTATCTTGACCTGGATACAGATAATGATGGAGTAGCTGATATAATAGAGGGAAATGATTTTAATTTTAATGGTTTTCCTGATGATAATGTGACGCTGACAGATATTGATACAGATGATGATGGTCTGGATGACCGGTTTGACAATAACAACCTGAATGCCGAAGCAACATCTGCGTATATGGGAAATGGGGGCACTACTGCTGGTGATCCTACTCCCGGTTCGGTTACTACGGTGCAGCATACAGCCATCGCATCGGGCCTTGGTTGTCCTGCAGAAAGAGACTGGAGATGTATCTGGTATATCCTGAGCTGCGATATCATCAGCTTTAAAGCCGTTTTGCAAGATGAGCAGGTTGTATTGGATTGGAAAACACTTTGCAGGCAGCCCGTTGATCACTTTGTGATAGAGCGAAGTACTGATGGGTTATTATTCAAGGATATCAGGCAGGTACCCGGACGGGTTATAATTAATGAAACAGAGTTGTATACAGCGAATGATGATATTCCACTCCTTCATACTGGGAAGATTTATTACCGGTTGCGAACGACACTGACCAGTGGGAAAGTAAGTAAAAGCAGCATCATAGTTATTCAACCCGCCACGAGTAGTGTTGTGACTATGCAAATAGCTCCGAATCCTGTAAGAGATCATATGCAGTTATTCGTTTACAGCAGCCAATCCTGTTCAACAGGGGTAACTATTTATGATGCCAGTGGTAAAAATATTTATCAGCAAAAGGACAAAATTTTACCTGGCAGCACAACAATACAGTTACGGCTTCCCTCTAATCTTTCTAATGGTATCTATTATCTTTCTTTTGATTACGGAGGAGCGTTGCTGACCAGGAAATTTGTTGTATTTAAATAAATGATACTGGCTTTTCTTCAGAGAGGTCAGGTAGTGCATTGTTCGATGACGGAGAATAGTTTATCCCTATAATTGTCACTTACGGGTAAGATTTGGTTTCCAATGGTAACAGATTTTCTTGAAACGGTATTGATCTTCCGGATAGGTACAATATAAGAACGGTGTATCCGGGAGAATTCATTTTCGTCAAAAAGGTCCTCAAAGTATTTCAGGTTATGAAGTATAAGTAAGGGACTGGTGGTAGTTTTCAGGTACACTTTTGTATAATCTTTATAGCCCTCCAGGTAGAGAATATCATCATAGAAAAGTTTATGAAGCTTATGAGCGACGTTGATGAAAAAATAGTCTCTTTTTGCCACGCCTTTATTGTTCTTTAATTCGGTGTACTCTTTTACCCGGTTGCAGGCGGCGATGAATTTTTCAAACGAAACCGGCTTCAATAAATAGTCTATTGCTTTTAACTCAAACCCATCAATTGCAAACTCACTGTAGGCTGTTGTAAAGATAACTTCCGGTTTATATGACAGGGAGCGAAAGAAATCAATGCCTGATATGTCCGGCATTTTAATATCCAGGAATAAAAGATCTACCTGTTGGGATTCAAGTAAGGGCAAAGCTTGCAGGGGTTCCTCAAAACGCCCCGCTAGTTTTAAATATGGTATTTTGCGAACATGATCTTCCAGCAGCTGTAAAGCCAATGGTTCATCATCGATGAGTAAGCAGTTAATCACTGTTTAAATTGATTTTGAGATTAACGATATGCAAGTGATCGTTGTGGACGATATCGAGCCAGTATTTACTGGGATACAAAAGATCAAGCCGTCGTATAACATTCTTTAGTCCTAATCCACCGCCAGCAAAACTATTTGTTTCCGTTACCGGGTTGCTGACCAGCAGTGTTAATGTTTTTTCAAAAATCCGGAGCTGAATTTTAATAATGGAAGGGTTAGTGTAGCTGATCCCATGTTTAAAAGCGTTTTCCACAAAAGTAATGAGCAGCAAGGGGGCAATCTGGTGACTGTTTGTTTCACCAGCCACTTCATATTCAATTTTTACCTTCTGTGAAAGCCTTAATTTTTGCAGATCGATATAATTGCTGAGGTACTGAATATCTTTTGAAAGAGCTACCTTATCCTCACCTGATTCATATAATACATAACGTAACAAATCAGATAATTTCAATATGGAATGTTCCGTATGTTCCGATTTGGCATGAGCCTGCGAATAAATCCCGTTAAGCGTATTGAACAGGAAATGAGGATTGATCTGTGATTTCAGGAAATTTACTTCGGCATTCAGGTTTGCATTTTCCAATGCTTTTTTCTCATTCTGACTTTTGACAAATGAATGGGCCAGCCGGATGAAACCTCCCATCAGTAACAACAATGCAAATGAGCTGATCGTATTATTAAGGCTCATGGCCCAGATCCCTTTGGGTATTCCAAGCAAACCGGGTTCCCGCATTGGAAATCCGGGCATTGCCCTGACAATGCTATCATTCAGCGGAAAGCCCGCAGCGTATGGGCGGGAGCCGGAAACTGAATCCGTGTTGATCATTACATCATTGATCAATAGAACTCTTCCTGCACGGGTAACGGAATTTTGTTTTTCAGCCGAGGGGAAGGGAGCCTGGAAGAATTGAATTGGCCCGCCAGGCCTGTCAAAATAGGCAAATCTTACGGCCAGGTGCTGAGAGAAATACAGGAAAAACGCAAGAAGTACCAGCCCGCTATAACTGAAATATCTTTTCTTTTCAAAAAAAGAAGGAATCAGCCAGTAGTAATGCAGGTAAAAAAGGATGATCAGTATGAGTTTGTCAACCACTTCACGGGTTATAAACCGGTTGTCATTTACCCTGACTGGATAAAGCATTACGGGCAGAAAGAAAAAAACACACCAGCCGGTAATATGGATAAGAATGATCAGCAGGATGTGTATCCTGCTGCTGGCCTTTTTAAAGCCAAACAATGTTAACAGGAAGCTACTAAAACTTTCCCCGGTTACCATTTGTTGAATCATTCATATTGTACAATTGCTGAAGTTCAAAAATAGTGATCACAGGCTGCTCTCCTCTTTCCATTTTGTTAATTATCAGGGCAGCGGTTTTTTCAGCATCTTCTTGGCGGGGGAATCCCTTATTGCCGCTGATAACAGGGATAGATTCCTGGTGAATGAATAATTTATCATCCACCAGGATTTCATATCCCCAACCACTGACAGCCTTAAAGACCCTGCTGTCAAACCTGTACTTTCTTTTCTCCTTTGTAAAATGAAAGAAGATCATGGCCGACAATATTGCTGAAACACCAAGTATGATTATATGCTGGTATTTATTACTCATCAGTTATCATCATCGTTTTGTTCCGCTGCAGGATCAAATTCATACATATTGTCAAATGATAAGGAGCCGCTGCGCCCGGTTAGCAGGAATCCCCGGTTGCTTAAAGTAAATGCCACAGCGCCAATCCTTGCAGACCCTTCAAAAGCAGTTTTCTGTATCCACAGGTCGGAAGAAGGGTCATATTGCCAGGTGGTGGAAATATAAGAACTGTTTTCGCCAGAAGTTATAAAGGCATAATCACCGATTACAAATGCAACTCCATTACTGCGCTGTATGGTATAATTATCGTCATAATCATCATCACTTACATTGGATATTTTTCTTTTCTCCGTCCAAGTATCAGCTGCTGCATCATATACCCAAAGATCATTAAGGGAAGTGCCGTTATTATTACCGGAGCAGATATAGGCTTCATCATTTATAACAAAACTCATTGCAGCTGATCTTTTGCTGCCACCGAGACTGGCCTTTTGGACCCATGTGTTACCGGCTGGATCATACTGATAAAGATCCTTGAGATAGTTACCGTCAAAACCGCAGGATATATAGCCTTTATTGCCTGTAGAAAAACCTGCAGCATCATAGCGGCCACTACCGGGAAAATCTGCTTTCTGCGTCCAGTTATTGGTGGAGGGATCATATTCCCAGAAATCATTTAGCTTGCTTACACCATCATAGCCGGTGCCTACATAGCCTTTTCCATTGATAGCAAAACCAACTGCTGAATTTCGGGCAACACCTCGAAAATCAGCTTTTTGTGACCAGTATTGCCGGGCAAGACTAAACTCCCAGCAATCCTTAAAGCGGTCCCGGTCCGTAGTGCCTGTGGTAAGGTATACATAATCGCCAATTGTAAATATTACAGCTTCACTTCTGGCATTACCATCAAAGTCGGAACTTCTTTTCCAGTTGCCGATCAGCTCATCATCGCTGTCGCCGGAAGAATCACATCCCTGGGAAATGATTGCAGAAGAAAGAACCATGATACTGCCCAGCAGGTACGAGTATTTTTTTTGCATAACTGATTTTTGATAAAAGTAGCTGCAGCTGAATCAAACAGTATCTTAAAATAGACCAGCACATATACTGAACCGATGAATGATGCGCTGAAATCTATTTTAAAATAAAAGCAGCCTGATGTACAAAAACATACTGGTTTTTGGAATTATCCCTGTAAAAGCCTAATTGGCCGATTTTAAAAGCCAGTTAATATACTATAACAATTCAGCGGTCATAACCGGGAATAAATTGCGCAGCTTATCAATATATTCTATATGCTGTCAATTCAACACCGGAAATTATTACTGGTATTCTGTGCTTTTTCATTGCTTGTTCTGTCCTGTACCAAAAAGGAGATCGAGTTTGGTGAAGAGCCGGAGAACAGCTACACAAAACTTGTTTATATTGATACAGTCGGGGTACAGCTCTCCACTCTTGTAACCGATTCTTTTGCAACTAATGGTATTACTTCTTTACTGCTGGGAAAATATAAGGATCCCTATCTCGGTATCATCAGCACCAGTCCTTTTTTTCAACTGAACCCGGTATCGGAATCTGTGGATATCCCTTCCACAGCAGTTTTTGATTCATTAATATTTATTATCCGGCTCAATAAATATTACTACGGGGATACCAGCCGTATACAGACTATTACTGTGCATGAATTGGCTCAGTCAATAATTTATTCCTATAACGATAAACTATACAATAGCAGCTCTGTGGCAAGAAAATCGCTGCCTCTTGGTAGCCGGATGCTGAAAATCAGCCCGGCCGCTACGGATTCTGTTGTTATACGATTGAATGATGCTAAAGGAACGGAGTTGTTTGAAAAACTGAGGCAACGTTCCTCTGATGTAACCAATGCAGATGATTTTCTCAATTATTTCAAAGGAATAAATCTATCCGTAGGTGATAATGATACCACAGCGGTATATGGCCTAAACGGATCTGTATCCATGCTGATGCGGGTAGTGTATCATCATACCATACCGGCTATAGAAAAAAAGTATGTTGATTTTACAATGAATCCCAACAGCTATACATTCAACCAGGTATTGGCTGACAGAACGGGTACGACCCTGCCTTCATCTGGTTCCGGGTTACAGGAAATCAGCTCTACGCAAACCGGCAACGTAGCTTTCACGCAATTTGGCACAGGGCTCTTATTAAAGATGACTTTCCCATCCCTCCGTGATATCATCCGGAATGATGATATCGTGAAGCTGCTGAAAGCAGAGCTTATCATCCGGCCTGCTTACCTGAGCTTTGATAGGTACAGGTATAAACTTCCTTCCTCCTTATACCTTGCTCAGACCAACGGCTCCAATATTATTGGAGAGGCAATACTGGATTCGACAGGATCCAACCAGGTAGTTGCGCCTTCCATTGATGCTATTTATGGTGAAAATTCTCATTACCGTTTCAATGTTACCGGTTATATCAACCAGCTATTGATAAACCCCGGCAGCGAAGATTATGGCTTTTTTCTGATGGAGGACAGGGGAAGCACTTCAATGCAGGTAAACAGAACGGTTATCAATGATGCTAACAGATCCAGTTACAAAACCCAGCTTCTTCTCTCTGTATTAGTCATTAATCAATAAACTATGCAACAAGTTAATCTGGCTAAGTTTCCTTTCATATTGCTGCTACTGATAAACGGTTTGCAGGCAGGTGCTCAGACTATGAATAGCCCTTATTCTGTTTATGGAATTGGCGATATTGATTTCAAGTCCTATAACCGTACCAGCGGCATGGCAGGTACAGGGTTGGCCCTGAGTTCAAATAAGTATATCATTAATAATAATCCTGCATCAATTGCAGCATTGGAAAGAAGTTTTTTTATTGTAAATATATCCACGACCGGCAAATCCGCTACTTACCAGGGAGATGCCATAACGGCTATCAATAATAAAAATCAGGATTTCTGGATCAAAGGAATATCGCTGGCTGCTAAGATCAATAAGTCGTGGGCCAGTAATATCGGTATCGGTCAGTTCAGTAATGTGAATTATAAATTTAACGGTGAACAGGCAATAGAAGGAACAACCCGGGTTTATACCACAGCGTATGAAGGCGATGGGGGGCTTAATGAGTTTTACTGGAATAATGCCATAACACTGAATAAGCATTTCTCGGTTGGGGTAAAGTCATCTTTCATTACGGGTACTATTAACCAGTCAGAAACACTGTATGAGCCTTCTCTACAAAGCACTATTGTAACAAAGCAACAGGATTACTTCAATAATTTTCGCTTTCAATATGGAGCATTGTATACTGGTCAACTTAGTAAAAAATGGGAGCTGTCACTGGGTGCCCGTTATTCCGGTAAAATAAAATTAGCAGCGGACCGGTCATTAACAGTGACGCAGGAAGATGAAGTGATTGTTGAGAATGAGTTTATTAAAAAGGACCGTTTTTTTTTACCGGCTACATATGCAGGGGGTATAGCATTTACAAAGAATAAGAAGACTACTTTTTCTGCCGATTATACCTACGAGGACTGGTCAGCACTTAATATCCGGGGAAATGGATGGCGGTATACCAGTGGGCAACGATTATCAGCCGGAATTGAATTTTCCAAACAGCTGCAATACTGGAATAAACCGGAAGAGCAAAAATTTTATCAATTGGGGGCCGTCTTCAATAACTCTTACCTGCAGGTTAGGGGAGTGCCAGTGAAGGAATATGGTGTTACTGTCGGAATGGGGGGAAGGCTGGGCAATAGCCTGCTATATTCTTTGTCCGGGGAATTTGGCGTCCGGGGCACCACTAATTCAAGCCTGATCAAAGAAAATTATTTCCAGTTTACTCTTTCACTTTCTTACCGCGACTTTTTATTCAGTAAAGGAAGGAAATATAATTAGTATCGTATGAAACTAAAGATGTTCTTAGTTGTGTTGATTTTGCTAAACGGCAAAAGCCTGTTATATGGCCAGGCGGATGAAAAATACCACTCTGTTGTATTGGGAATGGAGTCTCTGCGGATTAAAGATGGCTCGGTTTTACCGGTTTCAGTAACCGGAACCAGCATTAGTTTTAGTTACAGGAAACAATCTGCAACCAGGAATTCGGGTGTTTCAATGAGTTGGATCAATGGATTATTTACTTCAGGTGACAGCAGGTTGAAGCTAAATGAGTTTTCTGTAATGCTGTCAGATGGTTTTTTGATCAACAGAAAGGCCGCTGGCTTCTTTAAAGCCTACCTTGGGTATAGCATTGATGCTAACCCTTCGTTCCTGAAACTTCAAAATAAACAATTAGAAAAGTTCAGCTGGAATTCGGTGAATTCATTGAATATTTACCAGGCGTATACCTATAAACGCAACAGGAGCAGTTTTTCTTTTTCTCTTCATATTCCAGTGATTGGTTTTTCGTCACGGCCTGATAATAACACCAAATACCCGACTGACTTCAATGGGGTTTTGTATAACAGCTATAGCAGCTTATCATTTACTTCATTACATAACTATAAGGCAGTTAACCTGGATTTGAACTATGAACACCGGGTAAATGCTAAATGGAATTTCAAAGTCGGAGTAAATTACCGGTATAGCGATCTGGAAACAACACTGCCTGTACAACTACAGTCAGCAGGTATTCAGGCAGGCCTGTCATTGAAAATTCAATAATTTATTTACCGATCAGTTGCTGGGAAGTAATATTGGATAACTCAACCTTGTTTTCCTGTTTTTGCTCCGTGTCAAAATTGACATCCACCCGCAGGGCTTTCAGGCCAATCACTCCCTGCAGTTCTTCCAATTCCAGTTTTTCCACCGGACCGGGTTTGATGAGTTTCTGATTTTGTAAGAACTCAATATATTCCATGTACTCTCCGGCATCTTTAGCCTGGGAATACACAATAGCGATCTTGCCGGGCTGTGTCAGCCTTTCATTGGTATCCTTGATCCGTACTTTATCAATTCTTTTCTTAATGATCTCGTAGCGGATATTATAGGCTCCATCCACATCAAATTTTCTTTCTTCTGTTCTGAAACTGATCGAAAGCGGGATACTGTGTGAAAGGATCAGTTGTGTTGTTTTTAACGGATGACTTAATTCGGCTTCTAACTTATGAGTAATCCTTGCAGCTTTAGCCAGGACAGTGAGTTGCCACATCTTCATATTCCGGAGATAGAGTTCATCAAATTTTTTTCTTGGGGCAATGGATTGTCCCATGTAAATATTGAACTCGACTCCATCTGTCACATATCTTTCAAAATAGTGCGGGTAGACCTTCTGTGCAGAAACCTGCTCTTTATCGATCATCCGGGCCAGGGTATCATTGATCTTTGCAATGCTGTTTTCGTATTCCTTGCGGTGATGATAGATCATATTTAATTGCGGATCCAGGGCAGCAAAATAATGTTCAATATCATTTTTCAGGGCCGGCAGCGTACTGCGCAGGTGGTTAAAGATGGAGACTACCTGGTTTTGCATGAACTCATGAATGGTGATCTCCTCTTCTGATAATAAGACATCCGATGCGGAAGCAATGTATTTATCCAGCTTGAACTCTATTTCCTGTAACAAAGGGAAAGGCATTTCAAGATGAGCTTTTCGCAGCACCCGTTGCGCCATTTCTAATTGTTCGATCAGGTCAAGCTGGATGGAATGCGATCTTTCAGTGGACGAATTCCGGATATCAATAGCACCATATAAAGGGTAGACCTCAGGAAAGCTGATCCGCTCGATACGGGCATCTTCCTGGTGTTGCTGGTTCACAATATAATTAAGTGCCACTTCCGTAAATTTCCATTCAACTGAAGGCTGCACAGCGGTGAATTTATCTTTAATGACCCGGTCAATCTTGTTATTCAGGTTCTCTGCTCCTTTTTCGAGGGCAAGTACAAATAAAGGAATTACCGGTTCCAGTTTTGTAATATGTGCTGGTTTCAAGGTGCCCGGTTTTTCAGATACAATCTCCAGAATACCGAGTAATTCATTGCGCTGTTTGATCGGGCAAACGATAATGCTGCGGCCACCCTGAGCATAATAATACTCCAGGTAGTCCACTTCAGACATCACGGCGTCGTTCAGTTCTTCAAATAACACCGGTTGGTCATTATCCCTGAAAAGCATTTTGCAGCAATCACTCACCTCATCTTTATCAGAATTGGTATAGAAATGTTTAAACAAAAGACTGTTGCTGTTATGTATTTCGGAATAGATATAGTGACCGTTTACTTTAAAGAACGGGGTAATGCCAATCTTTACATCTTTGATGCCAATCAGGCTCTGGATATATTCTTCGAGTTGCTGGTAAGAAGAGCTGTCCGGATTCATATTCAGGTCCAGCAGGCGGTTTTTCATCAATGAAATCACTTCCTGTTCGGTCACATCGTTTACCCGCATTACAGATATACCCTCAAACACAAATTGATCCAATGGGATTTCTTCCATCAGCTCAGTGATGGTCTTTAGCCGGTTGGTTCGCTTGCACATGATGCTGTCCGGCATTTTGGGCATTTCAGCAGCAGGTCTTACATCTATAAACCGGGCATCAATTCTCAACTCCATGTATTTCGTAACCCCTGTAACGGGATCAGTAAAGGGATGAACGCTTCTTGTATTGTCAGGACTATTATAACCTAAATACTTTTGCAGGATCATGCCATACGCAAATTGCAGTTTCTCCTCGCTTAGTTGTGAGCCGGTTTTATTATCAGGCACATTGATCTCGTTACTTCCGGGCTTTAATAAAATGGATTTGAAAAGGGGGGAGGTGTATACAGTTGTAAATTTAAAAGGCAGGGATACACCGTATAAAAAATTCCGGGTAGTAGGGGGGAAAACAGCTGACAAAAGCTCTTCGATTAATTCTGAATGGGGCTCTAAAAGCGACAGATCTGTGATCGGATTGAGCAGCTCCGGATGAGCTTCCACATCTTTCACCACTTTACCGTATAACTTCTTCATTCCGGGGTTCCCCTCTGTAATATTCTTCTTCAGAGCCTCAACTAGAGGCCGGAAGGAAAGCCGGCTGTTAAAAACAGCTTCATTGATTTGTAAATTTCCGGTTTGCATAATAGGCCTGTTTCACTTTGATGAGTCTCCTCAGGACTTTCACAGGTTACCGGATTGGTTTAATTAAAGTAATAAGATACGCAAAACTAATAAATAAGGATTGGTTCTTACTACCCAATAGCGGTGAGAAGAGGCAGGCAGGCGGTGAACTGCGACAAACTGGGGGTGACCTGGATGGCAAACAATACAATAATAACAGGTAGCGGTTCTTCTGTTGTTTGAGTAATTGGCAGCGTTAATCTATCGTCTTAATCTTCCGAGTGTAATTCCCAGTTTTACCTGTACTGTAAAATAAGCGTCATTGTTCTTTGGGTTGCCTCTTTGCGAACCCACCTGCGTGGTATGACTTCCATTCAATTCCCCTTGTCTGTCAAACAATTGTTGGGATATTGCAGCCTGGTTGGCAGGAAGATAGTTAGCAAATAGGGATGGATCCACATAGTCTTTACTCACATCATCGAGGTAATCTGTTTGCAGGATACGATGCACCACTTCCACCCTTGCATTCAGGAATGAGTTCACTTCATACCGCACACCAATACCCACCGGGAAATTGACCTGGCTCAGCTTGTAAGGGGTGCGGTCGCGGTATTCTGCAAAACCCTGCCCTTCGGTGCGCAGGGGCTGAAGTGAATAGATTTGGCCATTGATCTCCGCCTGTGGATCGAAAGAAAAATAACCCACACCCGCAACAAGGTAAGGGGAGAAATAGGGGGCCTCATTTTCATCATACTCCCTGAAAAACAAAGGATGTATTTCTAAAGCCAGTTGCACATCAGTGATCTTGCTTTTAAAGCTTAAATTTCTTTCATACCGTCCAAATGTGGAAGCGGCTACTGATCTTAAAGAGCTGTCTGCGGCTTGTACAGATCCAAAAGTTCCTTCCAGCCGGATACCCACAGCATATTTATACATTGCTAATGCATAAACACTGAAACTGGGTTTCGCATTTTTCCAGTTAAGATCTTTGATAAAACTTTTCCCGATACCTTTTTTACCACCCAGGTCAGTGAGGGAATTCATCAGCCCTGCTGAACCCCCTATTTCAAAAGCAAGAGGGCTATCGTAATACTTATCATTATAATAATAAAACTGGGCATTCAATGAAGAAACTGTAACGGAAAACACCAATACCCACAGCACTATTGCTGATCTTTTCATCAGTCAACGATTTTAAAATGATCAAAAAAATAGAAGGACTATGGATGGATGAAGCGTTTCAAATAGGATGGGTATTAAAAATATGGAATATTGCTAATACATGTAGTTTGAAAGACGATCAATGTGGAAAAAAGAGTATTTTTTTAAAGTTAACAGGCACAAAAAAAGCTGGCCCGGGCCAGCTTAAACTATGTTAAAGATAACTGTTACTGTACTTTCATTATGCTGATCACTTTCTGAAGCGACTGATTCTGAAGGCGCAGGAAATAAACCCCGGAAGCAAAACCATCATTATAAATATCAATATTATAAGTTCCGGCTGCATAGTCCTGGTTGGTAAGTACTTTTACTACTCTTCCCAGCGCATCAATCTGCTGGATCATGGTATGCCCGCCCGTAGTGGAGAACTGGATAGTCGCACTGACTGTATAGGGGTTCGGCCACATTTTCAGGATCAGTTTATCAGAATTATTGTTGGTGTCATTCGGGTCTTCTGGTAACCCGCAAGGGCCACCTTGTACCAATGGCAAAGGTTGGTAGTTCTGCAATAATATTTCATTCAGTGCCGGTTGTTTAACACAGAACCATTGTTCCAGCACCGAAGCATATACACTCCGGAAATCATACTGGAACGGTATATTATTGACCACCTGTATATCAGCAGGAATATCGGGGCTGTTGCCCAGTATCCCTTTTTTTGCATGGCTGCCGAACATGATCAATGGGGCAGCAGCACCGTGGTCTGTTCCCAGACTTGCATTGGATTTGATACGACGGCCAAATTCAGAGAAGGTCATCCCCATTACACGATCATCAAGATCCATCAGTTCAAGATCCTGCTGGAAAGCACTAATACCTGCCGAAAGATCTTTCATCAGTTTTGCATGCAGCCCGGTAGTCGTATCACTTGCATTTACCTGTCGTTTATGGGTGTCGAATCCCCCTATCGTTACAGTGTAAACTCTTGTCTTTAATCCTCCCTTGATCAAACGGGCGACAATTTTTAATTGATCAGCAAGACTATTTTCAGTCGGATACGTAGCCATTGTTGCGGCTCTCCTGTAAGCGGCCCGGATAATATCTGAATAGATCTTTGTTTTTTCTGAAATGACACGAAGGAATTTCAGTTCTTTATTAGCAGGAGCTGAGTTCAGCGGGTAATCAGAAAAGGGATTGGAGAACGTATAGATCTTTTCAGGATTGGTAATGGACAAACCCATTGAATAAATAGAACCCTGGACAGTCAGTGTAGGTACATTACTGATCTGGATAGCTAACGGATCGGGCATTTCTGCATCCGGGTAAGCATCCGGGTAGCCCGGAAATTCATTTTCAAGATAGCGGCCCATCCATCCTGTTTTTACCCGTTCGCTCCTGTTTCTCCTGGTATCGCCACTGTTCCAAACATCGGTATCCCTGAAGTGAGAAAAACTGGGATTTTCATAGCCTACAGATTGTACAATGGCAGCTTTGCCTTCATTGTACATATTCTGTAACGCTGTCATTGCAGGGTGTAAGCCTGATTTATCTGTACCATCTAACCGGAGTACCTGGCTTTGGGGTATTGCCACATTGGTCCTGGCATTATAATAGTTGCCGTATACATCTAATGGTATCACCATATTAAGCCCGTCATTCCCACCCGCCAGTTGTATCAAGACAAACACATGATCTGTGTCAGTAGCTGTTTGTTCCAGTAGCCTGGCCAGGCTGCTGGTTTCAGCACCATGCGCCGTAAATGAAAATCCATTCAATAAGGCGGGCATGGTAACTGCCACTGGTACTGTGTTGCGTAAAAATTTTCTCCTGTTCATACTTTCTTTTTTTACATAGGTTAATCAGGTACTGTTACGGTAATGATTTAGCAGAGATGATACTCTGGTAAATTCATCAGGAATTTGAACATTTCTCTTAATGAGCTGTCGATAACTGTGTTGTTGTTGCTGTTCCAGGCATTGGTCCAGATGCTATCGTCAGTTGTATTGTTCAGTAAGAAATTTCTTTTCACGTATGCCTTTGAATTAGCTGATAAAGGATAGCGGAGCAGTAATGCGGTGACGTCACTGATCAGCTGGTTCGGATCGGCCGGGTTAGAGGAATAGTTAGCGAAAGCCCGTACATCGATGACGGAATCGTTGACCAGCGCATCTGTAAAATCAGCTCTTTTTGGCAGGGAATTACTGTTTACCCATAATTCATAGTGCATTGGCTCCTGGTAATAAGAAGGCCAGCCGGATACATCCGGTGGCTGGAATAACTGTTGTTGCATATCCGCTGCATTCTGGTATAATGAATAAAACAAAGGATAGCCGGTTGTATAATTGGTATAGGCAGGGAAACTGACGTTGAATTCCCGCAGTGTACCCACGATCATGTCAAACGGCGACTTGATATAACAGGCCTGGTTGATCGTATCAAAGAAATGTTCGCTTTTGAAAAGTAAGGATAACGCCGGTTTGATATCGTAATTATTGCTTTGTAATGCAGCTGCCATTGGGAGGATAACATCTGCTTCGGTAGCATCATCTATATTATAATATACAAACCATTTGTACAACTTACGACAGATGAACCGGGCGGCTTCAGTGGTACCGAAAATCATATTCATCAGGGCATCCAGCTCGGCATTGGGGTCGGTGCTGCCTGCAATGGTTGTATTATTGTAAAACGCCGTAAATGTTTTGGCTCCCATATCATGAGCACTGGTATCCAGGAATGAACTGAGCGGGTCGTTAAGGATACGCCAGCCGGTCAATACCCTGGCGGCAGCTATCACATCATCTTCTGTATATTGAGAATCATTGCCCTTGCCGATGGTGAATAATTCCTGTAACTCACGGGCAAAGTTTTCATCCGGCGCCTGCCTGGAATTTAAATAGCCATTCAGGTGCACCAGCATAGCCGGATCAATACACACTTCCCGGGTAATATTTTTTACATTCCCCAGCACATTACTCCGCAGCAGGTTATGGTGCCGCCATAAGAATTGCGCATTGCCCACTTCTTCTTCCTGCACAGAAAAGTGATGATGCCAGAACAGCACCATTTTCTCCTGTATACTTCTTTGTTGATTGATGATCAGACCTGCCCACCATTTTTTAAGGCTTTCACGACGAAGGTTATTGATTTGCCCCCTGACTTCAGCATTACTCAGCATATTCGGATCATTGACCCAGGTTTGTCCCTGCGCCACCCCCAGGTCATCATGCATCACACCATCGTCGTCTTCAATGAGGCCATAATCTCTCACCGGCGGGCTGGGAGCCACAATATTATTAAGGAGTTCATCCACTGCAGCACCGGGTGACAGTGTTAAAAAATAATCGATATCTGCTTTTTTAGCGCCAAACATGGTCCGCTTCAGCAAATGCGTTACTTCATTAACTGTCCAGCTGCCTGTATAAGGGGCCAACCCTGCAAACATGGTTCGCTTGGATTTGCTACTCCGGGTTCTTTTAAAAAATTCTCTTCTGTCCATAGGTATCAATTTTTGCTATAAAGTGAGAAGATCATCGGATCAGCACAAAGGTTCCTTTCTGCTGACGGGGTTTATTCTGAATATCTTTATAATCAATCAGGTAAATAAATACGCCGGATGGTTGTACTGCACCTTTGTAAGTGCCATTCCACAATTGATACATATTGGTACTTCTGAATACCAGCTCACCATTCCGGTTAAAGATTTGCATTTTGTAACCGTCGGGCACCTTACCAATAGGCCCATAGAAATCATTCTTTCCATCACCGTTTGGTGTAAAACCCGTGGGTACAAAAACAACGGCATCATTCAGCACCACTACGGTAAACTGGTCAGCTACCTGGCAACCATTGGGGAGATAATTGGTGGCGGTATAATAAGTGGTTACGGAGGGTGATGCAACCGGATCTGTACAATTGGTGCAGCTTAAGGAAGCATGAGCATCCCAAATAATGTTTCCATTGCCGTTTGCGTGGAGAGTAACACTTTGACCAACAAAAATGGTATCAGCTTTTCTCACACTGTCAAAAGGCCCGCCCAAAAGAACAGGGCGATAATCTACTATGGCGGAATCATATCCACAGGCATCAAAAAGAGTATCCCTGAAAGGAACAAAGCTGCTGAGATTGCAAACTGTCGAGTCAAGTGTCAGAACCTGTGGTATTTTTAATTTAATAACAGCAAAGTCAGCATCACCCTGTGCGTTGTTAAAATCACCATCGCCTGATTCAGAATCACCGGCGAGGTAATATTCCTGCATGGCAGGATTATGCACCATAAAACGCAAATGGTCATTATCACTGCCACCCCAGTTCTGCTGCCAGAGTACCTGGCCGGCAGGGCTGAGTTTAATGGTCCAGAAATCACCTTCTCCCAAAGGGTTGGCTACGTCACCATCAGTAGAGTAGGTGATGCCTCCCACGATATAAGTGCTGTCACTATCTGTAATGATTGTTTTTGCATATTCAGCATCTGTTCCGCCCAATACTTTTTGCCAGTTCAGATTTCCCCGCTGGTCAACATTGAGGATCCAATAATCCTGGCTACCTCTAGCGCCACTTACGTCGCCATCTGTTGAAGTGGTATACCCGGCTAATGTGAGAGAGCCATCAGCTCCTTTGGTCATTGTATAGGCTACATCATTTTGCGAGCCACCATATATTTTACTGAATACTTTGTTGCCATTGCCGTCTAAAGCCAGCAACCAAACATCATAGTTCTTTTGATTGGGGGGGATATCGCCATCCACGGAGTTAGCAAATCCTGCGAGGTAAGTAATACCATTGATTATCTCAATATCAAACAACTCTTCATTCCTGGAACCACCATAACATTTACTCCACTGCACCACCCCGGCTGAATTTATTTTGATGATCACTCCATCAGTATATCCACCGGTGCCGTGGTTGCCCCGAATATCTCCATCGTTAGAAGAAGAAGAAGCGGCAATCAGGTAACTGCCATCAGCAGTGATCTCAATATGATTACCGATATCAAGACCGCTGCCACCATAGCGTCTTTGCCACTCCAGTGTTCCTGCCGCAGATAGTTTTAATAACCAGATATCCTTCGTGCCTCCAAAGCCGGCCACCACACCACCATCGGTTGAATTTGTTTCTCCCAGTACCATATAGCCTCCGTCAGCAGTTTGCAGCACATCTCTTGCACTTTCATAGCCGGTACCGCCAAAGGAACGTTCCCATTGAATAGTGCCGCAACGGTCCAGCTTGGTGATCCACAGATCCCAATATTCACGGTTGGGTTGCGGGCTGATATCACCTGATCTGGAATCGGTGTATCCGGCTACAACAGTACCACCATCGCTGGTAATTTTTATTACATAAGGGATATCAACTCCGGGGCCGCCATAGTGCTGCGCCCATTGACGGGGAGGTAATTGTGCCTCGGCTGATGTATAGGTATACAGGGCAGTCATGAGGCAGAGGAGTCTTATCAGTTGGTTGTTGAATCTCACAAGTTGGCGGTTTAACATAGTTGGCAGGGCCGCCAATTGGTTGCAAGTATTATGCTAAACTTTAATTTCTGGGGATAAGTTTTCCCTATCAGTGCATGAAAAATTTCATGGGAATTTACTCAGCGTTTTTTCAGGGTAGGCAGCACAATATTTTCACTGCTCTTGAAATAATGACAGGCGGGTTGTAAGCCGCATTGTTCGCATTTAGGGTTGCGGGCCAGGCAGGTGTAGCGGCCATGAAGGATCAGCCAGTGATGTGCTTTATGAATAAGCTCTTTTGGAAAATTTTTGATCAGCTCTTTTTCAACAGCCAGCGGGGTGGAAGCCGTTTGCGGCACCAAACCAATTCGTTTACTTACCCGGAACACATGGGTATCAACGGCCATGTTGGGTTGATTATCGATCACCGAAGTAATTACGTTTGCTGTCTTTCTTCCCACACCGGGAAGTTGTATTAATTCTTCTACGGTCATCGGGATTGTACCTGCAAATTCGTTGACTACTTTTTGACCCATCCCGATCAGGTGCTTCGTTTTATTGTTGGGGTAGGAAATACTTTTTATCAAGGGAAAAAGATCATCAAAGCTTGCTTTGCTCAGGGCATATACGTCCGGGTATTTTTCAAAGATGGCGGGGGTGGTCATATTCACCCGTTTATCCGTGCATTGTGCGGAGAGAATAACAGCCACTAATAATTCATAAGGATTATCATAGAGCAATTCTGTTTCTGCTTCCGGGGCATGCCGTTCAAAGTAATCGATTATAAACTGGTAGCGTTGCTTACGGGTCATGTTGCAAATCTATGGCTAAGAGGGTAAAGCAGAACAAGTGGCCGGGGTGATTCTGGCAGGAAATACTTAACTCCTTTCGCAGCGTTTTCTGTTCAGAACGTATCTCACAAAAAAAGCACCCCAACCGGAGTGCTTCAATTTTTTCACAATTGCTGAAAATTACTTCACTTGTTCAGCTGTATGCATTCTTGCATAACTCAGCACATTCAGCACCACTTCTGTGCGGGGTGTTGTAATGAGTTTGTCTAACCTTTGCATGGATGCTTTGAGAACGTTCAGCTTTTCACGAAGTGTCCAGTCTTTGTTCAGCGCCTGTTCTATGGCAGCGGTCTGTTGCTTTGAGGTCTCTTTGTACAAATACAATAAAAGATCCTCAGGAGTAAAATTTGTCATTGGGCAAACCATTAATGTCCTTAAAAATTGTGTCCGGTAAGTGATTATCTCGAAACGTCCGTGTAATAAACGGGGGTGGGTTGGCCTTATTGTGTAATGAATACTAATTATTTGCCGGTACGGGTTTTTCCGGTACGATGAACAGGTCCTCGTTGTCCCGTTTCATCAGGTATTTTTCCCGGGCATATTTTTCCAGCGTGGCGGGATTATTCTTAAGTGCTTCTAACTCTTTGCGTTCGGCCGCTATTTTCTCGGTATAATAGGCCTTGCTTTGTTTCAGTTCCCGCAACTCTTTGTTCCGGGCCATCACGGTAAAAACATCGTTTTTGTCCAGGAACAGCAGGATTACGGCAAAAGCGGCCAGGGCGACCAGGAATTTGCTTTTAAGCCAGTTGGGTATGTAAGTAAACAGCTTCATTATTCTTAATATCCGAGGTCAGAAACCAGGAGGCTGAAAATGAACATTCAATCTCCTGGCCTCCGGCTTCAGGTTTTCTTATTTCCCAAATTTAATCTTTCCTTTTGGATAAACAGCAGAGCTGCCCAGTAACTCTTCGATGCGGATCAGCTGGTTGTATTTCGCCATGCGGTCTGTACGGGAAGCAGAACCGGTTTTGATCTGCCCGCAATTCAATGCCACTGCCAGGTCTGCGATCGTGGTGTCTTCTGTTTCACCACTGCGATGGCTCATGATGGTATTGTAGCCATTGTGCTGTGCCAGTGTAACGGCATTGATCGTTTCGGTAACGGTACCGATCTGGTTTACTTTTACCAGCAGTGCATTGCCAATACTTTTATCAATACCCTGTTGCAATCTTGTAACGTTAGTAACAAAAAGATCATCGCCCACCAGCTGGCATTTATCACCTACCGCTTCGGTCAGCATTTTCCAGCCGGCCCAATCATCTTCGGCCATACCATCCTCAATACTACAGATCGGGTATTTCTTCACCCAGCTTTCCCAGTACTTCGCCAGCTGCTCGCTGCTCATTTCTTTGCCACTGCTTTTATGGAATACATATTTCTTCTTCTTGCTGTCCCAGAGTTCGCTGTTGGCTGCATCCATGGCGATCTTTACCTGTGTGCCTGCTTTGTAACCGGCTGCTTCAATAGCAGTCAGCACAATTTCAATCGCCTCTTCATTGGATTGAATATTGGGTGCAAAACCACCTTCATCACCTACGTTGGTGCTGAATCCTTTTTTCTTTAATACACTTTTCAGTGAATGGAATATCTCCACACCCCATCGAAGGCCTTCACTGAAATTGGGGGCACCAATGGGCATAACCATAAATTCCTGGAAATCGATCTTATTATCAGCATGGGCGCCGCCATTCAGGATATTCATCATCGGGATCGGTAATGTCTTGGCATTGGTGCCACCGATATAACGGTATAAGGGTAAAGAGGCTTCTTCTGCAGCTGCTTTAGCCACGGCCATACTCACAGCGAGAATGGCATTAGCCCCCAGTTTACCTTTATTGGGGGTACCATCCAGTTGTATCATCATTTCATCAATACCGGTCTGGTCGGCCACATCATAACCGAGCAGCGCAGGGGCAATTGATTTATTAACATTGCTGACAGCTTTCAGCACACCTTTCCCTACATATTTTTTCTTATCGTTATCGCGGAGTTCAACAGCTTCGTGAATACCGGTGCTGGCACCACTGGGTACCGCTGCACGGCCTAATGCACCTTCGTCGGTGATCACATCTACTTCTACGGTGGGGTTACCGCGGCTGTCTAAAATTTGCCTGGCAAAGATCTCGGAAATGTAACTCATGATTGATTGTCTGTTTTAGAGTGAATATTTTTAATTACTTGTTGGCAAGCGGTAGTGCAGATAGCATCAATTGTTGCGTCGCACTCTTCAGCGTCCGGAATGCTACTGGACTTTTTGTGTCAGTGTCCTGAAAACATCTTCCAAACTCTGGTTTTCACTTTGCAAAGAAACGATGTTGAGATTATGCTGCAAAGACAACTCCATGATTTGTTTGCGCAACTGATCAGAATCATCTGTTGTTAACTGCCAGTTGTTCGCATCAAGCTTTGTTACCGTTTTAGCAGCCGGGAGATCATTGAGCATTTGCTGATTGATATCTTCCCTGAAGCTGACCCTGATCAGGTTGGCTGCCGAAGATGTTTTTCTCAGGTTACTCAGCTTATCATCCGCCACCAGGTTGCCCTTATTAATAATGATTACCCGGTCGCAGATAGCTTCCACTTCCTGCAGGATATGCGAGGAGAACAACACCGTTTTATCCTTCCCCTGTTTTTTGATCACTTCCCGTATCTCAATGATCTGGTTGGGATCAAGCCCGGAAGTGGGCTCATCCAGTATCAATACTTCCGGATCATGTATCAGGGCAGCAGCCAGCCCCACCCGTTGTTTGTATCCTTTTGATAGTTGCCCGATCTTCTTTTTGCTTTCAACGGTCAATCCTGTCAGGGTTATTACTTCTTCAATTTTTGTTTTTGAATTGACAACCTGGTGCACTTCGGCCACAAAGCCAAGGTATTCCCGCACATACATATCATAATAGAGGGCATTCAGCTCGGGCAGGTAACCGATCTTCTTTTTTGTTTCTAATGGTTGTTCGGCTACGTTGATACCACAAACCCAGGCTTCGCCACCTGTTTGCTGCAGGTACCCGGTGATGATCTTCATCGTGGTGGATTTACCGGCACCATTGGGTCCCAGGAAACCGACGATCTCACCTTTATCAACTTTGAAGGAAATACTATTGACGGCTTTTTGTTCGCCATATTGCTTGAGAAGGTTTTTTACTTCGATGGACATAGATCTGTTCCGGCTGGCTTTACTACCAGCACTGCGAATTTAGGTTATTCAGACAATAGCACAGAAAGACAGAACTATAGATCATTAAATTCATACAAGGGGTCTAAATCCGTACCGGCTTTCATTTCTACAATCGGCTTTATCAGGCCATCATGCAGATCATATACCCAGCCATGCAGGTCGGGTCGTTGTTCGTTGGTCCATGCCCTTTGTATCATTGCTGTTTTTGCAAGGTTGAAAACCTGCTCTCTTACATTCAGTTCCACCATCCGGTTCACCCGCTGCTCCTCATCAGGAATACTTTCCAGCTCTTTCCGGTGAATGCGGTAAATATCTTTGATATTCCGTAGCCACATATTCAGTACCTGGTTAAAATCGTCGTTTGACATGGCGGCTTTGATGCCACCGCATCCATAATGACCACATACCACCACATGTTTTATTTTCAGGTGGTTGACGGCATAATCCACCACACTCATCAGGTTCACATCCGTATTCACCACCAGGTTGGCAACGTTGCGATGAATAAATATCTCTCCCGGCTCAGTTTGAGTGATCTGATCGGGGGGCACCCGGCTGTCGCTGCAACCGATCCATAAAAATTCGGGCGACTGTACATGGAGCAGGCGTTCGAAAAAGCCGGGGTCATCTGCCAGTTTACGGGCGGCCCAGTGTTTATTATCATTGAGTAAAACTTCGTAAGGTTTCATATACTTTTCTCCGGGTCTTCAAAAGTACTTTTTAATAAGCCGAAATAAGCAAACAGTCGTTTGTTTTTACTGGAAATCAAAAAGTTGAAATATTTTAATCAAGAAATGACAATAAAGTTCAACAAGTGCCAAGGTTCACTGTTATTTTTACGTCTTATACCAGCCGCTGGTATTTTATTGAAAAGGGGCCGGAACAGGCGGGTGAGTGGTTTGGACAACAGTGCATAATGTACTACTTTGCAACACTTTTGAGTAATGAAGAACAAAAAGACATATAGTGGTTTTCAACTGGCCTCAGCCGTGTGTATGATACTGGCATTGCTGTGGCTGACCATTAGTGCTCCTTTTGTGTATGCCTGCCAGCAGGAAATGGCTAAACAGAACAAAACAGAACAAACCCAATCACCCCTGCCCGGCAATGAAGAAGAGACAGCCAATCCATTTGGAAATAATACGGAAGAAAAAGGTCCCAACAGCAGTTCATTCTCTGAAGAATACCTGCACGACCAGCATCATGATGCTCATTTCTTCCCGCTGACCTCGTCCTTTCATAAATGCGAGAATACCAGCACCTATGTCGCCTATCATGGCGAACTACTTGTTCCCCCTCCCAATGTTGGATAATTCCAAACAATCCTGAACACATTTTCTGCGCCTGGTAAAGGGCTTATTATCTAATAACATTATTAACTAATGGTGCTACTATTCGTAGTGACCAAATAAATATTATAACTGATGAGAAAACATTCTAAAGAATACCTCGCCAACCTGACTCCATATAAATGTTATGAAATTTTGGTGGAAGGGAACGAACGATTTGTTAACAACCTGAATTCTGACCATGATCACCTTGAAATGATCAATGAAACCCGGGAAGGGCAATACCCCTTTGCGGTGATACTAAGTTGTATGGATTCCCGTACTTCTGTGGAGCTGGTATTTGACCAGGGCCTTGGTGACCTGTTCAGTATTCGTGTTGCCGGTAATGTTGTGAATAATGATATCATCGCCAGCATTGAATATGCAGTGAAGTACGTAGGATCAAAATTACTCGTTGTACTGGGCCATACAGAATGCGGTGCCATCAAAAGTGCAAAAGCAGGAGTAAAAGACGGCCATATTACGGAATTGCTGAACAGGATACAACCCTCCATCAGCAAAGCAATGCTGAAGAGCGAAAAAGATCATGTTTTTCACGATAATGTCGCCTATGCGAATGTGGAAAACAGCCTGGAGGAAATATTAACCCGCAGTGATATCGTTAAAGAAATGTTTGCCAAAGGAGAAATAGGCCTGGTGGGAGGTATGTATAATATTGAAAATGGCAAGGTTGATTTCTTTAAAAACCTGACCAAAATGAAAAAAGAGGATAAACAACTGAAGGCAGCAGCACTGTAATCAAGCAAAACCTGAATTAATTAAAAACAAGAACTAAAGATGAAGTTAAGTACGAAGTATTTCAAAGCGGATATGTTATCTGGTATGGTTGTTTTCCTGGTAGCGTTGCCGCTTTGCCTGGGTATTGCAGTAGCCAGTGGTGCACCTCCTTTTGCCGGAATTATTACCGGGGTAATCGGCGGAATAGTTGTGGGATTGTTAAGTAGCTCAAACGTAAGCGTATCAGGACCGGCTGCTGGCCTGATCGCTATAGTTGTAGCGGCAATCACAGACCTGGGGTACGAACCTTTTTTAGTCGCAGTGGTCATTGCAGGGTTAATCCAGCTGACACTTGGATTTGTAAAAGCGGGAAGCATATCCAGCTATTTTCCTACCAGTGTGATCGAAGGAATGCTGGTGGCTATTGGTATCATCATTATTAAGAAAGAAATACCCCATGCTATCGGGTATGACAAGGAGCATGAGGGAGATTTCTTTTCTTATGAGTTACTGAGTGAGGATAAGGGGTTCTTCACAGAGATTATTCATGCCTTTAATTATGCACACCTGGGGGCTATTTTGATCACTGCCATCTCAATAGGTATCCTCGTCGCATTTAACAAAGTGCCTGCGCTGAAAAAAATCAAAGCCATTCCGGGGGCATTGGTGGTTGTGGTGGTGGGTATCATCCTGAATGAAATTTTCAAATCAGCCGGCTCCCCGTTAGCTATTGTCGGGCAGGAACACATGGTTACGCTTCCCACCGCTTCTTCTTTCAGTGAGTTTTTTGGGCAGTTTTCCACGCCTGATTTTTCTGCTTTTACCAATAGTAAAGTATGGGTAGTGGGTGTCACTATTGCTATTGTGGCCAGTATTGAAACGTTGTTATGCCTGGAAGCCGGCGATAAGATGGATCCGATGAAACGGTATTCCAGTGCCAATGTGGAATTAAAAGCGCAGGGAGTGGGAAATATCCTGTCAGGTTTGATCGGTGGTATACCCATGACATCTGTTATTGTAAGAACATCTGCCAATGTTAATTCCGGGGCGAAAACTAAATTGTCAGCGATAGCACATGGTGTTTTCCTGTTGCTGGCTGTAGTAAGCATTCCGTTTTTATTGAATAAGATACCGATGGCCTGCCTGGCAGCTATCCTGATCATGATCGGGTTGAAACTGGCAAGCCCGAAAGTATTTAAGCATATGTGGCATACCGGCAAACACCAGTTTATTCCCTTTATTGTGACTGTGGTTGCGGTGGTGCTGACCGACTTGCTGAAAGGAGTTGGTATCGGCCTGGCCGTGAGCATTTTCTTTATCCTGCGGGGCAATATGAAACTGGCCTACTTTTTCAAGAAAGAAAAACATAAAGAAGGAGAGACCATTTATATTGACCTGGCACAGGAAGTTTCGTTTCTGAATAAGGCAGCGGTAAAACAAACACTGGCGCATCTCCCTTCTAACAGCAAAGTGGTGATTAATGCTGCTAATACAGTATATATTGATTATGATGTACTGGAACTGATCAGGGATTTTTTAAACTTTGGTTCAAAAGATAAGAATATTGAAGTGACGTTACAGAATTTTAAACCAGCTTATAAAATGGAAGACGCCAGCCATGTTCATTCCGGAAAAGGCTAGATACCACTAATGTCAAATGAAACAGCAACGATTGCAAAGCCGGTGATAGGGCACATGCATTTTGATGAAGAACATGTGTTGCATGATCTTAAGCATTACCTGCCTTCACAGCAGGCCTTAAGGGATTTTATACACCATAACTCCCTGCATGCTTTTCAGCACATGAAATTTTATGCAGGCATTTTTAAGGCATCAAAGATTTTCGGTTTCCAGGTACACCTCCAGTTATCAGAGTACAGGGAAATGTACAAGACCGGGAGGATCAGGGAAGATATACTGGAGATGGTGGTTGCCCGGAAAAAAGGTAAAAGCACGGCCGGTACATGGAAAGAAAACCTTATCTCCAAATCATATGATGCAATCAATCATCCACGTATCGGCCAGTTGCGCAAGTATTGGAAAGATGTTTACCGGGTTGACCTTGATAATAAGGTTCATCCCCTGTTGTTTCGTATTCTTTGCAGTTTTTTAGACCAGGGTATTGCGATACAGCCTTTCCCGGTGGTGAATAAGCCTTTCCTGGAAAGCATTAAAGAACTCGAACAAAATGGATTTGTCAGTTTTTTTAAAACCAAAGCCATAAGGAGGCAGTTCCTGGCAGGTGAGTATTCCATCAGCAGTTTACTGAAGACCATTGTCGGAAAGGAAGAGTATTTCGAACAATATTTATTTGACCAGCAGTTTGCCCATCATGGCTGGAGCGGTTTTGTGAGTGCTGTGGAAGACAACCCGCACACCCTTCTTGACCGGAAACAGATCAGTTTGAAAGAGCTGGTGGAGTTTGAATTGCTGCTGGAACTGGATGCGTTACAACATGCAATGGGAAACAACTGGAAGCCCCTGGCGCATCATGTTTTAGTTCCGCCGCTTGATTTATTCGCAACTGTTCCCCAAACAGAATTTGCAGAAGTTATAGAATTATGGCAGGATGCCTTTGAATGGAGTTATTACGATTCTGTGCTGAAGGGGATCTTGCTTTCCAATGAAAAAAGAGAATCCCGGGAAAATCATGGAGGGGCAAAGGACGAAGCAGGAGAGCAGCCTTCTTTACAGGCCATCTTTTGTATTGATGAAAGAGAAGATTCCATCCGCCGCCATATTGAAGCGGTAGATAAAAAAGCGGTTACATTCGGAGCCCCCGGTTTTTTTGGAGTTGAATTTTATTTTCAGCAACAGGGTGGAAAATTCTATGATAAACTTTGCCCTGCACCGGTAACGCCAAAATTCCTGATCAAAGAATCTGGCGCAACATCTGTAGCAAAGGAAGAATTGATCTATACCAAGTATACACATGGTATCCTGTCCGGTTTTTTCCTGAGCATTGGTTTCGGTTTCTGGGCCTTTGTCAAAAAAATGCAAATGCTGTTCCGGCCCAAAATGAGCCCGGCTATTTCCAATGCATACGGGCATATGGATAAATTATCAGTATTGAGCATTGAGAATAAAAACCCTGCTGATATTGAGAACGGGTTGCAGATTGGTTATACTATAGATGAAATGACAGCCAGGGCAGAAGGTTTTTTAAGAGGTATCGGGCTGGTGAAAAGTTTTGCCCCGGTGGTTTATATCGTGGCACATGGCAGCAGCAGTGCGAACAACCCGCATCATGGTGCCCATGATTGCGGTGCCTGCAGTGGGCGCCCGGGAGCCACTAACGCCAGGGTGCAGGCCTTCATCTTAAATCATCCAAAAGTAAGAGCCGCATTAGCTGCAAAGGGGATAAGTATTCCCGCATCCACGCAGTTTATTGGTGCCATGCATGATACGGCAGCGGATGTAATGGCCTATTATGATGAAAAAGTGCTGACGGAGGAAAATACAAAGCTGCATATCATCAATATTCAGCATTTCGAAACAGCTTTGAACCTGAATGCCAAAGAACGGAGCCGGCGTTTTGCCTCTATCAATACCAAACAGGAGTTAGAGCAGGTTCGTAAAGCTATCTATAGCCGTTCTGTTTCTTTGTTTGAACCAAGACCTGAACTGGGTCATGGTACCAATACGTTAGCTATTATCGGCCGCAGGCAGGTAACAAAAGGATTGTTCCTCGACCGGCGTGCCTTCCTCAATAGTTATGATCCTGCTACTGACCCGGACGGTACTATTCTTTCCGCAGTAATGCGTCCTATCGGGTTGGTTTGCGGAGGTATCAACCTGGAATATTATTTTTCAAGAGTTGATAATATCAAGATGGGAGCTGGTACCAAACTTCCGCATAATGTGATGGGGTTATTTGGCGTGGCCAACAGCAGTGATGGGGATCTAAGGCCCGGTCTTCCCTGGCAAATGATCGAGGTACATGACCCGGTTCGTTTGCTGGTGATCGTTGAACATCAACCAGACATTGTATTAAAGGCTATTCAATCCTCACCCGAAGTGTTTGAGTGGTATAATAATGAATGGGTGCATATCGTGGCGCTTCATCCTGAAGAAAAACAGTTTTACTATTTCAGCAATGGAGTATTTACAAAATATGAACCGATCACCCATCCCGGAGAGATAAAGACCATCCATAATATGGAGCAATTTATTGAGGGGGCGAAGGAAATGGAAACGAATCATATTGTACATGCAACGGAAGAGAATTTGCCGGTTTACCTGCTGGATTAAAAAATACTAAATGAGCCAACTACTTTTTTTGTTTATCGCTGTGCCGTTGCTGGCTTTTTTTGCCACCCTTTTCTGGCAGAATAAAAATGAGAAGCCAATCGGTACTATTGTGCGGTTTGCAAAAGTGTTCAATATACTGATTGCAGTCTCCTTTGCCACCTGGTGGATAATCAGTGGCCTCAAACCTGTAAGTTATCAACTGGCTACGCTTTACGAAACAGATCATTTTGTTTTTGCTATTCAATTGTATTATGACGAGATCACAGCAGTATTCAGCATAGTCGGGGCATTATTATTCTTTTTAGTAGCCACTTTCAGTAAGTATTATATGCACCGGGATGCAGGGTATAAGCGTTTTTTTAATACTATCTTATTATTTTCAACAGCATATAATTTTATCATTCTCTCCGGGAACTTTGAAACCCTGTTTATCGGCTGGGAGATAAAGGGTATTTGCTCATTTTTGTTGATAGCTTTTTACCGTAACCGCTATTTACCGGTCAAGAATGCTTTCAAAGCCGTTTCTAATTACCGTATCAGCGATGTGGCATTAATGCTGGCCATGTGGATGATGCACCATCTTACGAACAGGAATATTACTTTTCCCGAACTGGGAGTAGCTAAAGAACTGGCTGTTGCATCGGGACAGACGGGTATGGCCATCTTTATTGTGTGTATGCTGATCTTACCCGCTGTTATCAAATCAGCCCAGTTCCCCTTCACCACCTGGCTGCCAAGAGCCATGGAAGGACCTACTTCTTCATCGGCTATTTTTTATGGCTCCCTGAGTGTGCATATTGGTGTTTTCTTATTGCTCCGCACACATCCCTTCTGGGAAGATATGGCATGGGCAAAAGCAGTTATTATTGTCATTGGCGCATTAACAGCCATCATTGCAACGATGATCGCCAGGGTGCAGCCAACAGTTAAAACGCAGATTGCTTATTCTTCAGCAGCACAAATTGGTTTAATGTTCATTGAAGTGGCATTGGGTTTTCACTGGCTGGTGCTGATCCATTTTGCCGGTAATGCTTTTTTAAGGACCTACCAGTTACTCGTATCGCCTTCTGTCCTGAACTACCTGGTCCATCACCAGTTCTTTCACTATAGTAAACCTGAGCCCAAAATTATCTCAAAACTGAAAGCTGCTTTGTACATGCTCAGTATCAAGGAATGGAATTTAGATACAATCCTGTTCAGGTATATATGGAGCCCTTTTAAATGGCTGGGGAAAAAAATGGAATTTTTTCAATCAGGTGCTTTTATTCCGGTATTGGGAGTTACAGGTATATTACTTGTTGTGGCTGGGTACGCAAGCCCGCAGACTTTTCAATCAGTGCAAAGTATTTTACCGGTTGTACTGATCAGCATTGCTCTGGCTGTAATACTCTTTGCTTTTTCTTTCCGGGGGTATGCACTAAAAGCCTGGCAATGCTTACTAACCGGGCATATCTATATCATCGCTGCAGTGGTATTTAATGCTGATCATATTAACCTGATTGAACTTGTTTATTATAGCAGCGGGGTGCTGCTGGCATTCCTTTTAGGTCATTATTGCCTGCAGAGAATAAAAGCCATTGATAATGATATTTTGCTCAACCGGTTTCATGGCTATGTGTATGAACAGGAGACTACCGGCTTTTTGTTTTTACTATCCGCTATGGGGATGCTCGGTTTTCCCATCACGGCTGCTTTTATAGGTATCGATGTATTATTCACTTATGTACACGGAGGGCAGATTGCCCTGGTCATCCTGTTGGCGTTATGTTTCATATTTATTGAACTGGCTGCATTCCGGATTTTACTGCGCATCTTCTTCGGGCCGCATAAAAAATTGGATCACCCGGTAGCATTCAGAAGTTCCTGATCAGCATTCCAGTTATTTTTTCTCCTCCTCTTCCGAAAAATGCTCATTCAGTTTAACAGGATGAGCATTTTTGCCGGCTACTTTCATCTGGATCACATCCACCAGGAAGGCAAAAGCCATCGCAAAATAAATATAGCCCTTGGGTATATGCACATCAAAGCCTTCTACCAGTAAGGTGAACCCGATCAGTAAAAGAAAACTCAACGCCAGTATTTTAAAAGCCGGATGATTATTTACAAAATTACTGATCGGTGCTGCTGCCACCAGCATGATAGCTACGGTAACAATAACTGCTACATACATGATCCATACCTGGTCTACCAGGCCTACCGCTGTAATAATGGAATCTACGGAGAAAACAAGGTCGAGAAGCAGTATCTGGCCGATGATGGCCCGTAGCGTCGCTTTTTTTACTTTGCGTTCCTGGTCTTCATGTTCTCCTTCCATTTTGTGATAGATTTCTTTGGCACTTTTATAAATAAGAAATAAACCCCCGGTTATAAGGATCAGGTCTTTGCCACTGATGCTGGTCTCAAGGACATTAAATAGTTCGTTATCCAGCTTCATGATAACTGAGATGGCAGCCAGCAAGGCCAGCCGCATAAACATGGCCAGTACGATTCCCCAGGTTCTTGCTTTCTTTTGTTGTTCAGGCGGCAGTTTGCCAGCCAGTATCGAAATAAAAATGATATTATCTATTCCTAATACCACTTCCAGTGCGATCAGGGTGAGCAAAGAAATGATGATCTCGTAATCCATGAAGATGATTTTAAGCCCTTAAAATAAGGACCATGTCCAAGTTAATACAAATATGGTTCTAAAGGGGCTGGTCAGTCAAAGTCGAACAAATTACCTAGAAAGCCACCTTTTCTTTTTTGGGGATAATTTCTATTTTGATACTCATCATTGTCATCATAATCCTTTTTATACCCTTTATTGTTGCTATCAGGTTTACTGTTTTGCTGTGTTTTTTCTGCAGCCATTGATTTTTCTATGATCTTATCCAGTTCACCCCGGTCCAGCCACACTCCCCGGCAGGTGGGGCAATAATCGATCTCAATACCTTGTCTTTCTGACATTATTAATAAGGATTCACAATTCGGGCATTTCATAAAAAGTGTTTTATTGTTTATAGAATCAGCTGCCTAAAATGCCGGCAGCCCATTTAAGCATATTTTCGGTTTTGAAATAACTGGCTTTTAGTTCCTGTAATTTTTGCAATGCTTCCAGTGTTTTAGTTTCCCGGGCATTAATCAGGAATAAAGAACTTTCTCCCGATTGAAAACGGATCTCTTCCCCTTTTTGTAAAGCCAGGTAATTCTTGTAAGCTTTTTCCTGTATGGAAACCTGTGTTTTCAGCGCCACTAATTCATTAAAATAGCTTCTGATCTTCGCTTCAATCTGCCCTTGTTTCTGGTTGAATTGTAAACGGGTCTCTGCAATTTTCAATTTCGCTTTCCTGAACTCACCTCTTCCTTCCGAGAGACGAAGAGGTATCCCCAGCGAAAGACCATACCGGAAATTATTTTCAAATAAAGGAGCCCGGGTGGTTTTCAGCAGATCATATCCCTTGCCCAGCTGGTTATAACTGAAGTTGATTGCCGGTAACAACTCCTGGAATTTTAATTTTTTCTCCACCGCTAAAACATCCAGTTTATAATCATAGATCAGTAATTCCGGATGGTTTTTCTTAGCCGCCTCCAGCAAGCTGGTTAATTCCGGTACAACAGCTTCCGCAACATCAGGGATGAAGCCGCTTTTTTCCGGAATCACATCAGCGGGGAGATAGTAGGGCGTACTATTGGTGGTCCAGAGAAAAACGGAAAGTTCCAGCCCTGTATTTTGAAAATCCAGCCATGCTTTCGTCTTCAGTAGTTCAAAACTTTGTAGCTGAGCAATTGCTTCGGTGGTATCAATAGCAGGCCGGTCACCCAACCGGAAAGCTGTTGTAACAAATGCCACTCTTTGTTCATTCACGATAACAGCTTCCGACAAAATTTTGTACTGCTGGTAATAGAATACCCAGCTCCAGTACGTCTTCATAGCATCGAGCAGGAGGTTATTCAAAATGTTTCTTCTTTCTGCTGCCGAAGCGTCGCGGAAGATCTTTGCGGTTTGTAAAGCAGCCCGGCGTTTATCCATCAGTAAATTTTTTGCCAAGGGAATGCTGACGCCGATAAAATTGGTTTCTCCTTTTGTTTCAACCGGATCGGTACGGTTACCGGAAAGAAATTCAGTACCGCCGCTGATTTCGACACCAAACCAGGTCGGTATTGTTAATTCAGGACGATTGTAATAATAGTAATCAGTGCCATCAAAGGTTTTCTGTGCGGATTCATTTTTAATGGAAGGATCAAATCCGCCCCTTGCAATGGTCACATCTGCTTTTGCTTTCTCTACAAAAATATCAGCCTGTTTTGCCACGGGGTGGAATTTTTTCACGATTTCCAGTACCTGGTCAGCAGAAAGGGTTTTGCCCGGTAGAGAATCCTGGGCTAAAGACAACTTTGATAAAAAAAGCAGGAGCAGTAATGCGCTTATGAACATAATGATCTTACCCCGCTGCTGGTTCCTGTTGCGCAACCATTGATAGGTCCTGTATTTTTTATACGGTTTCATTTTGCTTGTTTGTTACTGTCGGTTGATTTATAATAATCCGGGGGGAAGCCATTGATATTACGCCAGAGCTCATACCATACCGGCACATCTTTTAATAGGGTGATGCCCTGTGCGCCTGCACCGATCTTTAATTCTTTAGGCCAGGGTTTATCTGCCGGGTCTTCTTTCACTAATACCCGGAATTTTCCATTCACACTCACATTGCTTTCCACGGCTACGATTTCACCGCCAAATGTTCCGGAAGAAGCATTGGGCCAGCCACTGAACACAATGGCAGGAAAACCGTCAAACAGGAAGCGTACTTTTTGCCCTTTCATTAATAAAGGGAGATCTAATGGCTCTGTAAACATCTCCACCGCATACTGTACTTTATCAGGTACGATCTCTGCGATCATATCTCCATCTTTTACAAACTCCCCGATACCGGCTTTTTGTGCTTTCACCACCTGGCCGCTTTGCGGGGCAATAATGAAATACATGCCATTACGGATGTTATAACTGGCATATATATTTTCCAATTTGGCTACTTCCGCCTCCCCGCTGGCAATCTGGGTAAGTGACTGGAACTGGTCACCCTGTGCTTTCGTTACTTTCTCAATATTCTCCTGTTGCAGGGCATTCATTTCTATGCGGGTGATGGTGAGGTCCTGTTTGCTGTTGGCCAGTTTGTTTTCAGCGCTTATCTTTTTAGCCAGTGCATTCTGAAATTGCTGGTTCCTTATCTCCAATTGCGTTAGTGATACCAGTCCGCTGTCATACATCGCCTTTTGCCGTTCATATTGTTTGTTGGCGATGTTGTATTCATTATTAGCAGCAGCAGCATCTGCACTATCTGCCTGTACTTTTAACTGCAACTGGGCCAACTTATTTGTGAGCTGGTCTAATTTCAATTGTAAACCGGTATTAATGGCCCCGATCTGCTGGCCAGTCACCGCTACTTTATTTTTGTAGTATTCAACAGACTGTTGTTTACCGGCCAGCTGTTCTTTGGTACGTTCTAATAAAGCAGGGTCGAGATAATCTGTTTTCACCTCGGTGAGTTGCACCAACGTGTCACCGGCATTTACATAATCTCCCTCTTTGATATACCATTTCATTACCCTGCCACCAATGATCGTATTCACCTGTTGCGGCCGCTGGTCCTGGTATAAAGTAGTAACAGTACCTTTTGCTCTTACATTTTGTGTCCAGGGTAAGAATAAAAAGATGATAAAAACCAGTCCACAGATAAAGAACCAGATCTTTACCCGGCTGTTTTTATCCTGCAGGTATACATGAGAATAGGATTGTATAGTAAGATTATTCATAGTTACTTATTTAACGGTTTGGATGGTTTTGGTGGTCCCGTCATTGATCTGTATAATTTTATCACAACGCTTGCTAAACTCTTCATCATTACTAACAACTACGATAGTGCAATTTTTGATAGTGTCCAGTAGTTCCATGATCGAGCGGCGATAACCATTTTCATTGTTCATCCAGGGCTCCTCCAGTAACAGGAGCCTGGGTTTGCCCGACAGTGCCCGCACCAATAAAATCTTATGAATAACATTTCTCGGTAACCGTTTCCCGGTGGGATCAAGTATGGTATCATAACCGTTTTTAAGAGAAGCTATGAAATCGTTAAGACCGGCTTTTGTAGCGCAGTGAATCACCGATTCCAGGCTCACCGAGGGGTTGCCGAGTGAAATATTCTCCCATAAAGTACCATGAAAAATATCCTGCTGGCTGAGCAAGACCCCTGTTTGAGACCGCAGGGAAGACAAATCATAATTACCCAGTGGCACTTCATCCAAAAGGATAGCACCTTTGAAGTCTGTATAAGCACCGGCCATTAAACGCAGTAATGTGGATTTACCCGAGCTGTCTTTGCCGCTGATACAAACCTTTTCGCCACTTTTTATTTGCAGGGAAACATTTTGCAGGATATCTTTTTCATCATTATAACTAAAACTCACCTCTTTCATTTCCAGGGAAAGCCCTTTTTCAACCGGGGTTAATTGAATGCTGCCATTGGGTTCAATAGGTTTATCGGTGAGTTTGGCGATCTTCTCCACTGATGTCAGTGTATCATACACACTGCCCAGGTTGATGATCAGTTTTTCAACGGAGTTTAAAACCAGTAATATTACAATTTCGCCGGCAATGAACTGACCAATGTTCAATTGCTGGTTCACTAACAGGAGTGTACCGACGATGAGCATGGCAGCTGTGATAATTGTTTTAAATACAACGAGTACATTATATTGAAACAGTAAAATTTTAAAATGGCTGTTACGGGCACCGAGGTAACCGATCACTGATTCATCTGTTTTTTTCAGGTGAAGGGAATTCGATTTGGCCAGCTTGATGGATTTAATTACCCGGGCCATTTCTTCCAGCCAACCGGCTACCCGGTATTTGTACATACTTTCATTCAGGCTGGTTTGTAAACCGGAGCTGCCTGTATAGCGGAGGATAAGCCAAAGCAATAAAATCAGCACCAGTCCAAACAGGATGAATGCAGGATGATAGAATGACAATAAGATGAGGCCAAATAATATCTGTATACTGGCAGTTGGTATCTCCAGTAATATCTTAGACAGGCTTTTTTGCAAAACCGGGATATCAAAAAAACGGTTGACTAACTCAGGTAAATAGATGGCATCTGTTTTTTTCAGATCCAGCCGGGGTATGTGTTCAGCAAATGCAAAAGCATAGCGTACAAATATTTTCTGCTGGATTTTCTCAATGATTTTCATTTGGTTTACCTGCATGATGCCAGCGGCAAGCACACCCGCAACTACCAAACCGATCAATATCACCAGGGATGCTCTCATCGAACCACCGAGTACAAAACCAACAATAGCTTGTACCCCGAGTGGTAAGGAAAGCTGTATCAATCCATTCAGGATGGCATAGAAGTAAACGGCTGTTATTTCTTTCTTTTCCAGTTTGACGAGGTCAAGAATCCTTGCTACCGGGCTTTTTACAGAAGGCATACATTAATTTTTGATTAACCAGTTACAAAATGATACGGGCATGCAGGGCATACCACGAACAATCAGCAGGGGTGATTAACAAAAATTGGGAGGTGGGGTATTTTTTTCGAGGCAGGGAGGGGCAAGAATATTTTCAACCAGGTGAAAGGCTGTATTCAGTTTTAATGATAAAACGATAGACAAAAACTGGTTGCCGGGGAATTCTTTTTTTTCTTTGATTTCATCCGCACAGGTCTTGTCGGTGTTCTTTTCTTCATCCACATTGAAGATCAAAGCCTTGCTTTCGCTGAAAAAGGACTGCACAGCCGGTACGGTTTGTACGGCTGCAAAGAGAAGTAATATGAATAGTGCAATCTTTTTCATTCCGCTGCAAAATTATCACTCTATACAACATGGCCAAGCCCGGATTGTTTAAAGATTGTAAAATATTTTCTATACAAGCTATAACTCTTCAGAACTCTCCGGTAGGTGGTCATATTCTCCTTTGATGGCATACCAGCCAAAGATCATCAGGCCGATAGCAATGGGGGTGAAAATGCCGATAATGATGACCCAGATCACGGGGTTATTAATATCTTTTTTCCCGGCCGGGTCAATATGAACAATGGCCCTGTCCACCAGGAAATAGATAACGGCGGGTGCCACGATGAACCAGATAAAACCAAGGGCTCTTTTTAAAGTATTCATAGCAATGCGTTTAATCTTCTACGTTTTCATCAATTTTATTTCTCAGGTAAATACTGCCAATTACCAGGCATAAAGCAGCAATACCGATCGGGTACCACAATCCCACCAGCGGATCGGAGGGGAAGGACGTGGTCAGTAATAAACCAATAAAGGGCACCAAACCACCAAACACGCCATTCCCGATATGATAAGGCAGGCTCATTGAAGTGTACCGGATCTTGGTCGGGAACATTTCAACCAGGAAAGCAGCGATGGGTCCGTAGACCATCGTTACTAGGAAGATTAGAAAGAAAACCAGGGCTATAAACTTCCAATAATTACCAGAGTTTACTTTTTTATCAATAAATATTCCGGTTAAATCTTGGCTCAAGGTTGAGGAAATTGCTTTAAATCCACCGACTCCAGCATATGAAGCACCCAAGGTGTCTATTCTCAAATTTGTAAATGAGGCTCCATCTTTAGTCGTATAACGACTTCTTATTTCTATTAAAGAATTTGTTTTATAAACAGTATCTGTTTTAACAAGGTGTACATCGTTTTTTGCCAGCTCTTTGATATCTGTATCTTGCAGAAGAGTGGAAAATACAGGTCGGTATAATAAAACTCCTAGTGCCATCCCCGCCATCATGATCCATTTTCTCCCGATCTTATCACTCAGCCAGCCCCAGAATACAAAGAACGGCGTGGCAAAAGCAATGGCCCATAGCATAATGGTCCGGCTTTGTTCAAACTCCAGTTTGCAGGAATTCTCTAAAAAACTTTGTGCATAGAACTGCCCGGTGTACCAGACAACACCCTGTCCCATCACCGCCCCAAACAAGGCCATCAGCACCATTTTAAAATTGGCTTTGTGCCGGAAACTTTCTTTTAGAGGATTGGTGGATGTTTTTCCTTCCGATTTTAATTTGGAGAATAACGGCGACTCCGACATTTTTAGCCGGATATACACGGAAACAATCACTAACAAGATAGAGATCCAGAACGGGTAACGCCAGCCACCCCATTCTGCATTGAAGGCATCATCCGGCATATTCAGTTTCACCAGCATGATAACACCCAGGGCAACAAATAACCCTAATGTAGCCGTGGTTTGTATCCAGCTGGTATAAAATCCTCTTTTATGTGCTGGTGAGTGTTCGGCCACATAGGTAGCAGCGCCACCATATTCACCACCGAGTGCCAGGCCTTGTATCAGTCTTAATAATAATACCAGTAAGGGTGCGGCAATACCAATGGATTTATAACCCGGCACCAGCCCGATCAGGAAGGTGGAACCGCCCATGAGCACCAGTGTCAGCAGGAAAGTATATTTTCTGCCGATCAGGTCGCCCAGCCGCCCAAAGACCAATGCACCAAAAGGACGCACAATAAAACCGGCGGCGAATATGGCCAGGGTACTGAGCAGTGCGGCTGTTGCATTTCCTTCGGGAAAGAATTGGGTGGAAATGGTTTTGGCAAGCATTCCAAAGATGTAGAAATCGTACCACTCGATCATGGTACCTACAGAGGATGCAGCAATCACACTTCGTATGGTCGTTGGTTTCATCGTTAGTTATTAGTGATAATATGTTCTATGGGGTAAGATAGGCAATTATAAAAAACGATAAAACAATTTTACCGGGAACGTTGCCAGCAAATTGAACAGGGTTTAACAACAGTTCAGTAAATTTATGCTTCCGTAATTACTCAAGCATTTAATTAAGATTGTTATGTCATATCCCTACCAGATACGCAGCATGGACCAGTACGAAATGGCTTATCGTGTCAGCGTAAACGAACCGGAAGAATTCTGGGGCTCCGTAGCCGAACATTTTAGCTGGAGAAAGAAATGGGACAAAGTGCTCGACTGGAATTTTAAAGAACCCAAAGTGGAATGGTTCAAAGGCGGTAAACTCAATATCACCGAGAATTGTATTGACAGGCACCTGGCGGAAATGGGCGATAAACCTGCCATCATCTGGGAACCCAATAACCCGGAGGAAAGAGTAAGGGTGGTTACTTATAACCGCTTGCATAAACGGGTTTGCCAGTTTGCACAGGTATTAATTAATAACGGGGTGAAGAAAGGCGACCGGGTTTGTATTTATATGGGTATGGTGCCGGAGTTGGCTTATGCGGTTTTAGGATGTGCCCGAATCGGTGCTATTCACAGTGTGATCTTCGGTGGATTCTCTGCACAAAGTATTGCCGACAGGTTATATGATGCCAATGCGGAATTTATTGTTACCTGCGACGGTGCTTATCGTGGTGGTAAAGACATCCCGTTAAAAAGTGTGATCGATGATGCACTGATCGGTAACAGAACCGTGAAGAAAGTAATTGTTTATACAAGAACAAGAACCCCGGTCTCTATGCTCAAAGGAAGAGATGTGTGGTGGGAAGATGAAATGGAGCATGCCGAACAACAGGTGGAGAAAGAAGGAAGGGTTTCTTTCCCGGCAGAAGAAATGGATGCGGAAGATCCTTTATTCATTTTATATACATCCGGCAGCACCGGTAAACCCAAAGGTGTGGTGCACAGCACAGCCGGGTATATGATCTGGGCCAATTACACGTTTGTCAATGTATTTCAATATAACCCCGGAGATATCCATTTCTGCACAGCCGATATTGGCTGGATCACCGGTCATAGTTATATATTATATGGCCCGTTGAGTGCCGGTGCCACTTCCGTTATGTTTGAAGGTATTCCCACCTGGCCGGATGCCGGACGTTTCTGGGATATTATTGACCGCCACAAAGTGAATATTCTTTATACAGCACCTACAGCGATCCGTTCTTTAATGGGTTTTGGGTTGGAACCCTTAAAGAATAAAGATCTTTCCACGCTGAAAGTGCTGGGAACAGTTGGTGAACCCATTAACGAAGAAGCCTGGCATTGGTATGATGAAAACATCGGGAAGAAAAATTGCCCGATCGTGGATACCTGGTGGCAGACAGAAACAGGAGCTTGTTTGATCTCTAATTTGGCTGGTATTACGCCTGCCAAACCATCCTGGGCTACTTTACCGATGCCCGGTATACAACCGGTATTGGTGGATGAGAATGGTAAAGAAGTAACGGAGAAAGACGAGAACGGGCTATTGAAAGGAAATCTTTGTATCAAAGCACCGTGGCCGGGCATATTAAGAACTACCTATGGCGATCATGAAAGATGCCGGACCAATTATTTTGCTACCTATGATAATTTATATTTCACCGGTGATGGGGCACTGAAAGATGAACAGGGTAATTACCGGATCACCGGCCGTGTGGATGATGTATTGAATGTAAGTGGCCACCGGTTGGGCACTGCTGAAGTGGAGAATGCTATTAATATGCATGCCGGCGTGGTGGAAAGTGCGGTGGTAGGTTACCCGCATGATGTAAAAGGACAGGGAGTGTATGCATTTGTAATCTATGAACACATGCACGGTGATGAGAATATGACCCGCCTGGATATTTTACAAACTGTAACCCGTATCATCGGGCCGATCGCCAAGCCGGATAAAATTCAATTCGTCAGCGGCCTGCCCAAAACAAGAAGCGGTAAGATCATGCGCCGGATTTTGCGAAAAATTGCAGAAGGAGAAACATCAAATCTCGGTGATATATCGACCCTGCTTGATCCGGGAGTGGTGGAAGAAATAAAGAATGGTAAACTATAAAAGACTGAAGCAGCACGGACGGGCTGCTTCAATCGGTTTTTCTGAATTCGTTTAGCGGGTCAAAAGCTCCACTATTATTGCAAAAATCATACCTGCAAGCCGCATTTTTGTTACCCGGCTCTATAAATGACATTTTTTTGATCAATTCGTAGAAGGTCTGCGTTTGAAAAACTATTTTTGACCGTACTCGGGTTTGATGAGTACCGTTATCTTATGAATGAACCGGCCAAAGTCAAACGAAAGCTTCCCGCCATTTTCCGATGGATTTTATGGGTATTACTGTTCCAGTGTATACTCATCAATATCATGGCGGCCTTGTATGCCAATAAGCTGACCCGTTTTTACGAGGGGATTCCTTTAAACAATGCTCATTCTTCCGGCAATGTTTTCTCTAAAACCTGGAAATTATTTACGGGCCCCAAACAGGGGCGTTCCGTTATTACCGAACAACCTGCTTTCCCCTTTCAGACCGTTTCCTTAAAAACCCGTTCGGGATTGAACATTGAAGCCTGGTACAGTACCACTGATTCCGTGGCCAAAGGAACTGTTCTTTTCTTTCATGGCATCACTTCCCAGAAATCCATCCTGCTGGATGAGGCTGGTGAATTCAGGTATTGGGGATACAATGTGATGCTGGTGGATTTCCGCGGGCATGGCAACAGTGAAGGCAATACCAGTACTATTGGTATGGCCGAATCAGAAGAAGTGAAACTGGCTTATGATTTTGTAGCACAGAAAGGAGAAAAAAATATATACCTCTACGGCGTTTCATTAGGTGCTGTGGCTGCAGCCAAAGCGGTTACGGAATATGATCTGCATCCCAAGGCTGTGGTACTGGATATGCCATTTGCTTCGTTACAATCGTATTTGAAAAATAAAGCCCGGAACTTGGGTTTCCCGGCACAGCCTTTTGCATTTCTCACTACATTCTGGATCGGGATAGAAAGAGGCTATAACGGTTTCGGCCACCAGACCAGCCAGTATGTAAAAAAGATGGATTGTCCTGTTTTGATGGAATGGGGAGCTAATGATGCTTTTATTTTAAAGGAAGAAGCGGAAAGAGTCTATAGTTCCATAGGATCCCCGCAAAAAAGAATGGTGATCTATGATGCTTCCGGGCATGAATCATTTGTACGCAAGGAGCCATTGAAATGGAAAATTGAAATGCAAAGATTCTTTCAGCAATAATCGGTTTCATTTCCGGATGGTAACCCTTGTGCCGGGTTGTGCATAGGCATACATTTCCATCACATCACTGTTTTTCATGGATATGCAGCCCAGGGTCCAGTTCTTGTACCGGTCCACCACGAAATCTTCATGCGGCCAGGTGCCATGAATGCCGATGGCGCCACCAATTTTTGCATTGGCGGGTATTTCACCTCTCTCTTTGCGGCGTTTGAATTTTTCCAGGCTTTCGGCATTGGGATAATCCAGGGCCAGGAAGCGGCACCATTTATCGTGTACTTTTTTATTGATGATCTTAAAACTGCCTTCGGGGGTATTCTTGTCGCCTTCCATTTTTTTATCCTCCAGCGAATTATTCCCAAATACCACAGGGAAAGTGGCATACCAGCCTTTTTCATCATATACGCTTAGCTCATAATCCGATTTATCAATAATGATGGAGATACTGCCGACCGGACCGGCTGTTGCATCAACACGTTTGTTGTTCCCGTGAGGAGCTTTCACGGCTTTTGTTGCATGATAAGAACCGGCTGTCAGCAAACCACTGCCCAGTGTCACTGCCGTGAGTACGAAAAAGGTCTTCATTGCTATTTGTGTTTTCAGTAAGGCCAGTTATAACCGGTAGATAAAATAAATTTTTCGCCGGCTTTATTCATGGCTGTTGAAATGCGATCCGTCCAATGCTTCAAACGTAATGCCACGAAATTTTATTTCAGGTTGTCACTGCGTTTTAACGGCGCATTTAGAAAATTTCCGGCGGGATATAGCTGCGGCTTTTCCAGTATTGATGGTACTTACAACAATAAAAAAACGTTCTGTGCTTAGCAGAACGTTTTTCAAAGAATTTATCAACATTTATTTCTTACCAGTTACTGAACCGGAAACCAAAGGTATAAGGTGTCATATCCAAACCTCTTTCATACATATTTTTAAAAGCATAAGAGCCATAAAAGCGAACCGGGCCGAGGGATAATTCACCCACATAAGAAAGTTTCCAGCGGTTCAGTTCAAAATCATCTTTGCTCTTTTCTTTTCCTTCATCGGATGTTTTTGTTTTCTGGCGGGCACTGTAGAGGTAGCCTGCGCTGATACCGGCACTGAAACCAAAACCTCTTTCCCGGCGGGGTGTGAAATTAAAGTTGATCATCATCGGCACGGTTAAGTAATCAGCTGCCAGTTTGTTTTTGGTATAGCTGCGGCCGGGGGTTACATCATAGTTCACCCGCACCGGATCAGGCAGGGCAGGCGGGGTGCCAATATAGCGTACGGGTTGTTTGTAATGATAATTGTTCAGTTCCAGGCCCAGGCCATATTTCAGGTTCACCACATGCTTTACCACGTTCAGTTTTTGCATGAAGAACCAAAAATTCACATTACGGGATTTGCCATCCTTGAGGTCGAACCAAGTTTTATTACTCGGTACGCTGCCACCGGCGGTATTGCCGGATGCATAACCTTGTGCAGCGCTGCTGCCATAATTGGTATTATCCGTATAGTTGGAGAAACCGATATCCAGTATCCACCAGTTGGTGCTGAGGTTGGAAGGTTTATCTCTTTTCCGGTCGCGGATACGGAGGGTGTTGTCTTTTTCCACCCGGCGGTTCTTACCGTCCCGGTCGCGGATGATGACCATGCCACCGATACGGATGGTATCTGCTTTCGGTCCTTCTTGTTTAGCTGTGCTGTCGGTTTGGGCAAAACTTGTTACGGTAGTGCATACGATCATGCACAGGGTAAAGATCCTCTTCATGTTCTTTCTTTTTACAATGATATAAAATTATTTCAGTTTGATGGCCAGCCCGCCAACCAGCAAACGTTCTTCGTCATCGGTGGCGCTGATATTGGTCCTTTTTTCAAAGGTCCGGGTTACTTTTCGTAAGAAACCGCGGAGCTTACCTTTTTTCCCGTTGTTGTTACTGGCATACATGACGTCGTCAGTTACTTCGGGGTTGGCTTTCGCATCAGTCTGTTTGTTATACGTATCGGTAGGAGTAGTTGTTACAACCGAATTGTTAGGGATTTGTTGTTGTAATTCTTTCGTGTCAACGGGAGCAATGTTGGCGACATTAGCATCAACAGAGTTACCCGGCTTAGTATTTACATTAGGATTATACAAGGGCTGTGGCAGGTTATTTGTTGGCTTATCTTCTTTACTAACAGCGAATACTTCTTCTGTCTTGTTTTTAACAGCAGGTAAATTATCCTGTAATTCTTTCCGTTCTTCCGGGGCAACTGTTTTATTTTTTTGAGCAGCAGTTACATTGTTATTAACGGGATTTACCGAGTCAATAGTTGTTGAAGGAGTACTATTATCAGCTAATGCTTCGTCTTTTGCCTGGTTATTGTTGACAGGGATAGTAACTGCTGGTGTTTCTTTTGCCGCTTGTTTAGTTCCATCAGAAGAAGCAACGCCTTCGGTTCCTGTTGTTTCATTGCCGTTTTTATTATTCAATATCACAACAGCAGTGGTGCCGATGCCGATAAATAAAACCGCAGCGGCTGCAATTCTCCACCAAACAAGCGGACGAACTTTCTCTTCTTTGCGGTACAGCGATTCTTTATCAGGGAACAGTATTGTTTCAGGCTGCAACTTGGTTTGCTGCAACAGTTCTAATTCTTTTTGTACAGTGATATGCTGGCCGGCAAATGTTTCAACAGCTGTTCTTTGTTCGGGTGTTAATTCATTATCAATATAGGCAACCAGCCATTCTTCATAGTTGGAAATAGTAATAAAGGAAGGGGTACCTGAAAAAAGTAGTTCTTCTTTCTGGCTGAAAATAACCTGTTCGTCGGGAGTAAATTTAGTTTGCAACAACAGTTCCAGTTCTTCCTGCAGGTCGGGGTGCAGTTGGGCAAACTCTTCCACGCTGCGGCGCTGTTCGCTGCTCAGCTCATTATCCAGGTACAGGATAAAATACTCTTCGTAATTATGGCGGGTTATATTCATGATGTTTGCCTCGTACTTCTATATTACATTTTCCAGTTTCACTAAATAGCTTTTCAGTTGAACCCTTGCCCGGTGCAGGTACACTTTTACCTGGCTTTCGCTCAACCCGGTGATCCTGCCGATCTCTTCGTAGCTGTATCCTTCATAATCTTTCAGCAGTACCAGTGAACGTTGTGTCTCACTCAAACGGGCCAGTGCTTCTTCCAGCACTTTCTTCAGGTTATTGGCCGGGCGGCTCTGCACCCTGGTTTCTTCGCCAAATTCCTCCTTCAGCTGTATCCGTTTCACTTTTCTTATATGATCGATCATCTGGTGGTAAGCCACGGTAAAGAGGTAAGATTTGCATTTAGCCGCATCCACTTCTTCCCGGTTACGCCACATTTTCTCAAAAGCCGTCTGCACCACATCCCGGGCATCCTCCTCATGGCGGAGGTTCTTCAGGATGAAGCGATAGACGTTGTCAGCGTAGGTGCTTACACATTCATTATATTCCCTTTCAGTCATAATACAGCCGGTATCCCCTTGTAAAAATAGCTAATCAACCCGGGGTTTCAGGTTTTACGGTCAGTGAGGGTAAAATGTTACAGTAAAAGGAAAATTCAGGGCCGGAAGCCTTAATTCAGGTCGGTGGAACTGAAAAACTGGCCGGAAAGACTTTCCCAAACCATGTTTTCGCCTTTTTTGCTCTTTTGCTGGCAGCATTCATCCAGGGATTCTTTGCAGGGAGAAGAAGCCTTAGTAGCTGATTTCCAGGAACCAAAAGCCAGGAAAGTGCCGGCTATAGCGACGGCTACTAATGAAATGCGGAGTGTATTCTTTCTCATGGTGTTGGTTTGTGAACGTTTGACGATACTTGTTCTTAAAATGTTACAGCAAACTTATACCGGATTCAGACCGCTGGCAAGGTCAAATTGACCAGTAGTGTCTTTTTGGCGATAGAATGCAGGAAACGGGGGGTGAAATGTTGGGCGATCCGGCGAAATGTGGCGGCCAAGCGGGCCAATCTCTATATTTGCCCCCTAAACCGCTTGCAATGAACGAGAAATTTGTGACCCGTATCGCTAAGGAAGTAGAAGATATCAAGGCCTCCGGGTTGTACAAAACTGAAAGGGTGATCACCAGCCCGCAGGGAGCTGAGATCACGGTAAACGGGAAGACCGTACTGAATTTTTGTGCGAATAACTACCTCGGCCTGTCCAGCCACCCCAAAGTGATCGAAGCAGCTCATAAGGCCATTGACACACATGGGTATGGAATGAGCAGTGTCCGTTTTATCTGCGGCACCCAGGATATTCATAAAGAACTGGAACAAAAGCTCTCTGCATTCCTCGGCACGGAGGATACCATTTTATACGCTGCTGCTTTTGATGCCAATGGCGGGGTGTTTGAACCCTTGTTTGGTGAAGAAGACGCCATCATTTCGGATGCGCTGAACCATGCTTCCATTATCGACGGGGTGCGGTTATGCAAATCACAACGCTATCGGTATGAGCATAATAATATGGCCGACCTGGAAATGAAATTGACAGAAACGCAGCATCTCCGCAGCCGGATCATTGTTACGGATGGTTCCTTTAGCATGGATGGCACTATTGCTCAATTGGATAAGATCGTTGAACTGGCGGAGAAATATGATGCCGTGATCATGATTGACGAATGTCACTCTTCGGGTTTTTTGGGAAAAACAGGAAGGGGCACTCATGAATACAGGGGTGTGATGGGCAAGATCGATATCATTACTGGCACCTTGGGTAAAGCTTTGGGGGGTGCATCAGGTGGGTTTACGTCCGGCCGTAAAGAGATCATTGATATGCTGCGCCAGAAGTCGAGGCCTTATTTATTCAGCAATACGCTGGCGCCTTCCATTACCGGTGCTTCAATTGCGGTGCTGGATATGCTGACCGAAACAACAGAGCTGCGGGATAAACTGGAGTTCAACACCAAATACTTCCGTAAAAAAATGACGGAAGCCGGGTTTGATATCAAACCCGGTGATCACCCCATCGTACCTATTATGTTGTATGATGCGGTGCTGGCACAAAACTTTGCCGCCAAATTATTAGAGGAAGGTATTTATGTGATCGGGTTCTTCTTCCCGGTAGTAGCGAAGGGACAGGCCAGGATCAGGGTACAGCTGAGTGCAGCCCATGAACAATCGCATTTGGATAAGGCGATTGCTGCATTTGCAAAGGTGGGAAAGGAGTTGGGGGTATTAAAATAAATGATCAACAGGGCTATTTATACATTGTATCTCATATCCAGGAAAAGGAAATTACATACACATTTCCTGATGGCAGGTGGTTCAGTGTATTTTATACTTTACCTGAATTTGTTAACTATTCTCATCCTTCTGCTGGCTTTTGCAGGAAAAGATCCGGTAGCGGCGATAATTAATAATGAACTAATATTTCTGATTGTAACTTTTATAGGGTTTCTACTGTTTATTCTCTGGGCCAAAAAAATCATCTACCAGTTTTATAGAGGTAAGCGGCTTTTAAAAAGAACAAATTGGGTTGGGATACTAACATATTCAATGCTATCAATTTTTTTTATTCCTGTTTGTTGCACTTGTGGTTATTGAAAACTAATGGATTGTAGTTCGTATTTCTACGAAATTCAGATTGACTGAAATCTATTTTAGTTTTTTTCTTAAAAAATCTGGCTGGAAACTATGAATTGCAATAACCCGGCATTATTTTCGTTTCCTACTTACTCTATGGCATAATTCTACCGAATCCCTACCTCTGAATTTCCTTAATTAATTTGTTGACCCAATTTTTAAACTTTTTGCATGAAGAAGTTCCTGCTTTATTTTTCTGTAGTAGCGGTAGTAGTAATGTTGATGACCTCCTGCGCAGCCACCAAACGGGATTGCCAGGGTGTTAAACACTACAAACAAAAGGGCGGTTTTTATATGTAATCAGCTTCCCGGTGATAATGGAGTCAATCCCGTTCATGCAAATGAAAAGGGATTTTTTATTTTTAGTAAACGATCATCCATGAAATCTTTTCCGGCCTTACTTATTCTTACTTTCTTTTCAGTAACTGGATTTTCTCAACCCGGTAATTTCCCTCAAAGCTGGCTGGGCAACTGGAAAGGCGAACTCAGTTGGTACCAGGGTGCTAACCCGGTTCCTAAAAAGGTGAAGATGGAATTAAGGATACAACCTACCGACAGCAGCCATAAATTCAGCTGGCAGATTATTTACGGCTCTGCCACGCAGGATAACCGTCCCTATACACTGATCGCTGTTGATACAGCCAAAGGGCATTGGGTGATTGATGAAAACAATGGTATCGTACTGGATCAATATATGATCGCCGGTAAATTTTGTGGAGCCTTTACGGTGCAAAACTCTACTATCGTTAATAATTACTGGCTGGAGAGGGACAAACTCTATATTGAATTTTATAATATTTCCGCCCAACCCGTTGCCATTACCGGCAAAGGCACGGAGGAAAGCCCTTCCGTGAGCAGTTACCAGGTGAAATCTTACCAGAAAGCTATTTTAGAGCGAAGCAAATGATGGCTAACTTTGCCGCAAATTGAAAACAGCGATGAGAGTTATCTTTTATGTTGCGGTACTGAGTTTATTAGTGCAATCCTGTACGCCGAATAATGTGAACCAGGATGACAGCCTGAAGAAATATTTCGATGAGAATAAAACAGAAGGCTGTTTTGCCCTGATGGATAACGGCACCGGTAAGTTTACCGTTTATAACCTGGCCCGCTATCGTGACAGCAGCTTTTTACCAGCTTCTACTTTTAAAATTGTGAATTCACTCATCGGCCTGCAAACAGGAAAGATCAGCAGCGATAGTATGGTCATCAAATGGGATGGGGTGACCCGTTCTTTCGACAGCTGGAACAAAGACCTGACCATGTATGATGCCTTCCGGGCATCTGCTGTTCCTTATTACCAGGAAGTAGCCCGGCGGATCGGCAAGGATACCATGCAGACCTACCTGAATGCATTAGGTTATGGAAAAAAATCGGATACCGACAAAGTGGTGATCACTTCTGCTATTGATACGTTTTGGTTAGATAATTCCCTTAAAGTAACTCCGGACCAGCAACTGGGTCTGGTGAAAAAATTATACTTCGATGAACTGCCCGGCTTTTTCAAAACCAACCAGGAAACAGTGAAAAGAGCCATGCTGTTTGAAAATAATACCAACTATCGCCTGGGGTATAAAACCGGCTGGGGTTTCTGGAATGAACAAACCGGCAAACATCTTGGCTGGGTCGTGGGCTGGATCGAGGAAAATAACCATCCTTACTTTTTTGTGCTGAACCTGGAGTCAAAGGATAAAAACTTTGATATGGTAACGATACGGATGAAAATACTGAAGGATATCCTGAAACAGCTGGGTTTTTTCGAGGGGAAAATGTAAACCCCTCTAAACCTGCCTGACGGCAGACAGGTCTCCCCTAAAGGGGAGACTTTGGTAGATTCAGTTAAGAGATAAACTGTTTTAGCACAGATTTTGCCATTTAGCGATAATGAATTTCCAGTTTCAATACTATTACTATATATGGCTGCTGGCAGCTGTTCTTGTTTTCCTGCTGCTTTTCCTGTTGCTGCTGCAATGGAAAAAGAAAGTAAGAAAGAAGATGGGGGATGCAAAACTGGTGGCAGTGCTTACCCAATCATTTTCACCGCTGCTTTTTACTTCCAAATTCATTTTATTATCGATTGGATTTGTTGTGGGTGTTATTGCAGTAATGAACCCCAGGAAGCCGGGTGATGCAGATAGTGTGACCCGCAAAGGAATTGATGTGGTCGTGGCAATGGATGTGAGTAAAAGTATGCTGGCGGCCGACCTTGCACCCAACCGGCTGGAAAGAGCCAAACAATTTGTCAATAAACTGATGAATGAAATGCCGGATGACCGTATCGGCTTAGTATTATTTGCCGGCAAAGCGTATATACAAATGCCGCTGACGACTGACCATGGTGCTGCACAATTTTTTATTTCCTCCGCCACGCCTGATGCCGTACCGCAACAGGGAACCCTGATAAGTGATGCACTCTCGATGAGTGTAAATGCTTTTAATATTAAAGAAAGAAGGTTCAAGGCGATCGTCCTCATCAGTGATGGGGAAGAGCATGACGCACAAGCGATGGCCACAGCAGAAAAACTGGCAGAGCAAGGTGTACTGATCAATACAGTGGGAGTGGGTTCACCGGAAGGATCAACGATTACCGATCCTGCCACCGGACAAAATAAACTGGATGAAGCCGGTAATGTGGTATTGTCTAAACTGAATGAGGAAGTGCTGAAACAGGTGGCGGCTGCAACCAACGGGGTGTATGTTCGCCTGCAAAGCAGTGATGATGCTGTGAAAGAGATCAAAGCACAGCTGGGGCAGATCGAACGAAAAGCATTCAGTGATATCTCACTGGTGAATTATAAAACATTTTTTATGTGGTTTGCCGGAGCCATGTTTCTGTTATTACTGGCTGAACATTTTATTCCTGAAACAAAGCGAATAAAAGCATGAGGTATTTGATAACGATAATAATCCTAGGTGCATTTCTTCAGCTGCCTGCACAGAAAGTAAATGAACTTATTGTGGCAGGCAATGATTTTTACCGCCAGGGAAAAATGGAAGAGGCGGAAAAAAAATATACGGAAGCTGTGAAACTGCAACCGGTTAACATAACGGCTAAATTTAACCTGGCTGCCGTTATGTATAAACTGGGCAAACCGGAAGATGCTAAGAAAATGTATACGGAACTGGCAACACTCGAGAAAGATGCTGCCATAAGAAGTAAGGCCTGGTATAATAAAGGGGCGATCTTAAGCAAAGAAAAAAAGTTGGAAGAAAGTATTGAGGCGTATAAAAGTGCTTTGAAATTAAACCCCGACGACCAGGATGCACGGGAGAACCTGCAAAAAGCCCTTATTGAACTGAAGAAGAAAGAACCTCCTAAAAAGAAAGAGGAGGATAATAAAAAGAAAAAACAGGAACAGCAGCAAAAACAAAAGCAGCAACAACAACCCCGGATGAACCAGAAAGAAGCAGAACAACGCCTGAAACTGCTGGAACAAAAGGAAAAGGAAGTGCAGCAACGCCTTCAGAAAGAAAAGGCCAAAAGCGGTGGCGGCCAGTCGAAAGACTGGTAGTACCATCTATTCAGAAATGTGCCAATTGGTAACCGAATGTTCTGAACCTTGCATCCGTTTTGTTGTTTAAATTTGCACATTACCTGATTTTCATATTTCTTTATCTCTCATGGAATTTTACAGCGAATCACTCACTCACTATAAACGTCTTGCTACCAAAGAAGTAAAGATCGGCGACCTCCTGCTCGGTAATTTCAATCCGATCCGGGTGCAGACAATGACTACGACAGATACGATGGATACCATTGCTACCGTAGAGCAGAGCATCCGTTGTATTGAAGCCGGGGCTGAACTGGTACGCATTACCGCCCCCTCCAAAAATGAAGCAGAGAATCTACTCAACATAAAAAACGAATTACATAAAAGAGGGTATACTACTCCGTTAGTTGCCGATATTCATTTTACACCGAATGCGGCCGAGATCGCTGCGAGGATCGTGGAGAAAGTAAGAGTGAATCCCGGTAATTATGTGGACAAGAAGAAATTTGAACTGATCGAATATACTGATGCAGATTATGCTGAAGAGATTGAACGGATCAGGGAACGGTTCACTCCCCTGGTAAAAATTTGCAGGGAATATGGCACTGCCATGCGGATCGGCACCAATCACGGTTCACTGAGCGACCGTATCATGAGCCGTTATGGCGATACGCCGATGGGTATGGTGGAAAGTGCGATGGAGTTCCTGCGGATCGCCAGGTATGAAAGCTATCATAATATCGTCCTGAGTATGAAGAGCAGCAACCCGCAGGTGATGGTACAGGCCTACCGGCTGCTGATCAAAACCATGTTTGATGAATTTGGAGAATGTTACCCGCTGCACTTAGGCGTTACGGAAGCAGGTGATGGGGAAGATGGAAGAATAAAATCAGCAATTGGTATCGGCTCCTTACTGGAAGATGGCATTGGTGATACGATCCGTGTTTCCCTGACAGAAGATCCTGAACTGGAGATACCGGTTTGTAAAGACCTTGTGAAAAGGTATAGCCTCCAGGCAGGCAAGTCTTCCGCAGGAGGGGCTTTGATTCCTGCTATCGGGAAAGTTTCTTACGATCCGTTTAATTACCAGCGTAGAGAAACCTTTGCCGTAGATAATATCGGGAATAAGCATGTCCCCGTCGTTATTGCTGACCTGAGTAAAATTGAAAAGATAAACCCAACTCACCTGCAAAGTGTAGGTTATAGTTATGATGCCGCAACGGATAAATGGAATATTGGCGATGCAGCAGCAGATTATATTTTTACCGGTCACCAGTTACTGGATTTTGCATTGCCGGGTACCCTCAAAGTGATCGTGTACCCGGCGACCTGGTCGGGAGCTGATAAAACAAAGCATTACCCGATCTTCCAGGACAGCGGTTTTGCAGCAGCTGAAGAAAAAAGTGAGCATATCAATTTTGTAATGGTTGATTGCTTCAGCGATGAAACGGCTATTAACAATTATACTTTTTTGGATCAACTGGCTAATGATCCTTCTGTGGTCATTTGCCTGAGCAGCACCAATCAAAATGCAATGCAATCGGTGCGGCGCATGTTTGTTGAATTGCAAATCAGGAATATCAAAAACCCGGTGGTATTGATAACCGACAGCAGCTGGCAAACCCCGGATGAACACCTGATCCATTTTGCTGCTGAAACAGGGGCATTACTTTTGGATGGTTTGGGAGATGGGATCTGTTTGGGTTACAGCAGCAAGGCCCAGATGGAGAATGTAAAAGCCAAAGGCAGAACCTACCTGGAAGTAAAGGATATTTACCAGTTTACCAATAATACCGCTTTCTCTATATTACAGGCCACCCGGACAAGGATATCGAAAACAGAATATATCAGTTGCCCGAGTTGCGGCCGCACTTTATTCGACCTGCAGGAAACAACAGCAAAGATCCGTTCCCGCACCAATCACCTGAAGGGAGTGAAGATCGCCATAATGGGTTGTATCGTAAATGGTCCCGGTGAAATGGCTGATGCTGATTTTGGTTATGTGGGCAGTGGCCCCGGTAAGATCACATTATACAAAGGAAAAGAAGTGGTGAAGAAGAATGTAAACAGTGAAGTAGCGGTGGATGAACTGATCAGCCTCTTGAAGGAAAACGAAGCCTGGGTAGAACCATAACTTGCTATATGAAGAAAATTAACTGGGTCATCCTTTTCCTGTTAGTACTGGCAGGAAATATTGCCGGTATGTATATGAACAGCCCCTGGCTGGAGAAAATCACCAAACCATTATTAATGATCGTTATGATCATTTACTTTTTCTCTTCTGTCAGTACAATTTCTTCTGCACTTAAAAAATGGATCATTGCTGCACTGGCTTTTTCCTGGCTGGGAGATGTATTGCTGATGTTCCAGCAGGAGGAGCCGATCTTCTTCTTATTAGGGTTGTCGGCTTTTTTGATTGCGCACCTGTTTTATATTCTTTTCTTTCACCAGGTCCGGGTTAACGAGCAGGTGAAAAGCCGCTGGTGGTTGCTGGCAATAGTTGCAGTTTACTATGCAGCGCTGATAACACTGCTTTATCCTCACCTGGCGGATATGAAAGTACCGGTGCCGGTCTATGGTATTATTATCAGCTTTATGTTATTGCTGGCTATGCATATGCTCTTTATTAAAAATACAAGAGCCGGTCAGCTGATGATGACAGGGGCGGTCTTATTTATTTTGTCCGATTCTGTTTTAGCCATCAATAAATTTTACCAGCCCTTTGAAGCAGCCGGGCTTATTATTATGCTTACTTACGGAATGGCTCAATTGCTGATCACCAAAGGAGCTATTGCCTATATTCAATCAAAATGAACTAAACAGGTTTTAGTGTAAGCTGTATCTTAGCCGGTCTAAAATCAATCCATTGAACAGGGTAGATCGTCTGCACGCCATTTTGGTGCACCTGCAAAGCAAAAAAAGAGTGACTGCACAGGAACTGGCGGATCGTTTTGATCTCAGTCTCCGAACGGTGTACCGTGATATTAAGGCACTGGATGAAAGCGGTATTCCCATCATTGGTGAAGCGGGGATTGGTTATTCCATTATGGAAGGTTACCGTTTGCCCCCTGTTATGTTCACTCAGGAGGAAGCATCTTCTTTATTGTTAGGAGGGAAACTGGTGCAGCAGTTTACGGATGGTTCCGTCAAGAAGCATTTTGATACAGCAATGTTCAAGATCAAGGCGGTGCTTAGGTCTGCAGACAAAGATTATGTCGAACAATTGGATGAGCGGATCGCTGTTCATACGGGTCCTGTACCGGTGAATACTTCTGAGCAGCTTTACCTCTCCACGATGCACCAGGCTATTGTCGATAAGAAAGTGATCCACCTCGAATATTTCTCTTCGTACAAAGAGGAAACAACATTAAGAGATGCCGAACCGATCGGTTTATTTTACTATGCACAGGCCTGGCATTTTATCGGCTGGTGCCGGTTACGGAAAGATTACCGGGATTTCCGGCTGGACAGGATCCGGAAACTCATCATAAAAGAGGAGCGGTTTGATGATACTCCGCATCCTTCGTTGAAAGAATATATTCAGCAAATGACCGAGGAAAGAGAGTTACAGGAGATCATTGTCAGTTTTGATAAAAAAGCTGCCCGCTATATGTTATTACAGAAATATTACCAGGGCTTTGTATCGCAGGAGGAAATACAGGGAAGGGTTCATATGCGTTTTCTTACTTCTTATCCGGAACCTTTTTGCCGCTGGTTACTGATGTACACGAACTCGGCCAGGATTGAATCGCCGTTTTCACTGAAAGAAATAGTGAAGAAACTACTCCGGGAGCTGGCGGAGCATTATAAATAATTCTCATCGTTCCAAACATCCTGACACAGGGCTGTCACTACACCATAGTTTTTTTGTGTATTAAAACAGAAAAAAGATGAATCAAAAGACCATTCCCGCTATCCCGGTTATTTTCTTTACCACCCGGACCAGCCTGAAAGACATCCAGCAATTTGTAGGTAATGTGGCTGAGCAGCTTTATGCGGAAGCAGCCCGACAGCATGTACTCCCGACAGGTCCCTTGCATTGGATCTATAACGGAGCAGATGGAAAACCAGATACCATTTTTACCCTGGAGATCTGTTTGCCGGTCAATAAAGAACCGGCAGAAGAAAATATTTTTCTTTTTAAGGAATTACCTCCCTTTCATTGTGTGAGTGTATTACATCATGGTGCCTGGGATCATTTGTATGAGACCTATGACCGGGTGATCGGGGATATATACGCCAGCGGCAAACAAATGACTGGTTTTTGCCGGGAGCAATACCTGTATATGGATTTTAATATCCCTGGTAATAACCTCACAGAAGTCCAAATTGGCATTAAGTGAATCACAGTTTTATGAAAACATTGATCCTGTCACTGCTGATAACAGGTTTGCTGGCTGTGGCCACCGAAAAACAATCTAACCATGGTAAACCGATAAGCATGAAAATGAATGCAGGCATTATAACACCCAAATTGGATGAGACGAAAGAATTCTATACTTCCGTATTAGGCTTTACCGTGAAATTTGAGAACGAGTGGTTTCTTTTATTGCAAACTTCCGATGGAGAAGACATGATCAGTTTTTTACAACCTGGTCATCCTTCACAACAACCCGTTTTTCAGTCTGGCTTTCCCGGAAAAGGTGTTTACCTGACCATTGAAGTGGAGGATGTGGATGAAGTATATGCCCAAATTAAAAAGAAAGGGATTCCCATTGAAGTGGAGCTGCGTAATGAGGCCTGGGGAGACCGGCATTTTGCCATTATTGATCCGAATGGAATAGGGGTTGATATGGTAAAATATACGGCACCGCAGTAATTGCGGGTCAACAGTTGCTTGCAGGGAAAACCTGATGCAGTACATTTGAGGCTATAATTAATGTTATGCAGACAGATTTTTTAGTAATTGGTTCAGGCATTGCGGGGTTGACGTATGCGTTAAAAGTAGCGCAGGAATTTCCGGATAAGAAAGTAGTGGTGATGACGAAAGCAACGGCTGATGAAACGAACACTAAATATGCACAGGGAGGTATTGCCGTGGTGAATGACCTGGAGAATGACAGTTTTGAAAAACATATTGAAGATACACTCATTGCCGGGGATGGCTTATGTAATGAAAAAGTGGTGGAGATCGTCGTGAAGGAAGGCCCGGACAGGGTGAATGAGATCATTGAATGGGGTGCCAGGTTCGACAAAGAAAAAGACGGTGATTATAAATTGGGAAAAGAAGGGGGGCATTCTGAGTACCGTATCCTGCACCATAAGGATGTAACGGGAAAAGAAATGGAAAGGGCTTTAATTGATTCCGTGGCAGCCCAGAAAAATATAGAGTTCATCAAGCATTGCTTTGTTATTGATATCATCACCCAGCACCATTTAGGATACCTGGTCACTAAATCTACGCCGGATATTGAATGTTATGGAGTGTATGTCCTGAACCTGGAAACAAACCGGATCGAAAAAATTCTTGCCAAAATCACCTTACTGGCCACGGGGGGTAACGGGCAGGTCTACCGTACCACTACAAACCCTTCTATTGCAACTGGAGATGGAGTGGCCATGGTATACCGTGCCAAAGGGCGGATAGAGAATATGGAATTCATACAGTTTCATCCAACAGCGTTATACGAACCCGGATTAAAGGGGCAGGCTTTCCTGATCACAGAAGCAGTAAGAGGTGATGGTGGCATTCTGCGCAATAAAAATGGGGATGCTTTCATGGAGAAATATGATCCGCGAAAAGACCTCGCACCCAGGGATATTGTGGCAAGAGCGATAGATAGTGAAATGAAGAAAACAGGTACGGAACATGTATGGTTAGATTGCCGTCACTTCAGCAAAGAAAAATTCATTGAACATTTCCCCAATATTTATGAGAAGTGTTTATCCATAGGAATTGATATCACCAAACACATGATACCGGTGGCCCCTGCGGCGCATTATAGTTGCGGGGGAATCAAAACAGATGAGTGGGGACGGAGCTCGGTTAAGAATTTGTATGCCTGTGGGGAATGTTCCAGTACCGGCCTGCATGGAGCCAACCGGCTGGCCAGTAATTCACTTTTAGAAGCGATGGTATTTGCGCATCGTTGTTTTATTGACGTGAAGGAGAAAGTGAAGACTATTTCCATTAAAGAAAACATACCGGACTGGAATGCGAGGGGTACAGCCGAACCCAAAGAAATGATCCTGATCACCCAAAGTTTGAAAGAGCTACAGCAGGTGATGAGCGATTATGTCGGAATTGTGCGCAATGATGTGCGTTTGCAAAGAGCGATGCGCCGGCTGGACCTGTTGTGGGAGGAAACAGAACAATTATATCAAAATACTTCCTTATCCACACAGCTGATGGAATTGCGGAATATGATCACCGTGGGCTACCTGATCGTTAAGGGGGCTGCATTCCGTAAAGAAAGCCGTGGCCTGCACTTCAATACGGACTATCCCGGCCAGAGCGAACTGGTGCAGAATATAGTGTTGTAGTTGGTTATCTTTGCGCATCATGTATTATATTCTCTACGGGTTTTTGTACCTGGTTTCTTTATTGCCTTTACGGGTATTATATTTTTTTGGCGATGGTATTTATGTATTGGTGTTTTATATCATCAAATACCGCCGTGATGTCGTGATGAACAACCTGCAAATTGCTTTCCCCGATAAGACCGCAAAAGAAAGGATGCGTATCGCTAAAGACTTTTACCACAACTTTATTGATACTTTTATTGAGACGATCAAATTTATTTCTATCTCAAAAAAAGAGATACAGAGGAGAAGTACGGGAGAGTATGAGCTCATTAATGAGATGATCGGGAAGGGCAGGAATGTACATATTATGGCAGCCCACCAGTTTAATTGGGAGTTTGCCAATTTGTTGTATGCTATGAACCTGAAAATACCTTTTGTAGGTGTCTATATGCCGATTGCCAACAAGGCATTGGATAAGATCTTTTTTGATTTCAGGAAACAATACGGGACTGTATTGATCTCTGCGACCGACTTTAAGAATAAAATGCACCAGGTGTTAGCCGGGCAACATGTGCTGGCACTGGCGGCAGACCAAAACCCGGGTAATCCCTCCAATGCCTTTTGGGTCAATTTTATGGGGAAACCGGCTCCCTTTGTAACGGGACCTTCCAAAGGTGCTGTGAAATACAATACGGCAGTAGTCTATGTGGGATTCCAGAAAATAAAGCGGGGCTATTATCATTTCACCACCACCCTGCTGGCGGAAAACGGGTCTGATTTTACCCCGCAGCAGCTCACGGTCATGTATAAGACGGAAGTGGAGAAGATCATTCGCCGTGACCCGGCCAATTATTTATGGAGCCACCGTCGCTGGAAATACGATTGGAAAGAAGAATATGGACCTGTTTATTCATAAGAAAAGGGCTGATCCGGGTAGGATCAGCCCTTTTGGCTGGCTGGCTTAATGGTTAACGACTCCTGGCTTTCATAAAGATATTCCTGTTATCCCGGACTCCGTGAGGGTGAATGACGGAAATAAATACCGTGTTTTCCCCGCTTCTTTCCGGTTACATGACGCTTTCAGGAGAAACTTGCAGGTGTGAGATTTGGGGAGTATTTTAATTTATTCTTTCACCTAATTTAAATAAGTATGAAAAAAATATTCTTTCTAATAGCCTTTTTACCCATACTCCTTCTTTTCTTAAATTCCTGTAATACCTCAGGGCATAAAAATCTTACAGCGTCTGACTCTCTTCTGATTTATGAAGCAATAAGTAAACAGGCAAAAATTGGCGATACAGTTCCGCAAATAGAAAAATTTACGTTTTTAAGTTCTTTTGCACCAGCTACGATTTTGGATCCTGCAGTGGCAAGAGAATACCATAAAAATTATATAGATAATCCTATAGCTAACCTTTTGAACGAGAATAATGAGAAAATTAGGGGCTTTTATATTACTAGATCTGATGTTACTGATATTTATAAATCAGGAATAAAGGGAGCCCGTATTTATCTCGGTTATGATGGTCAAAAATATAGGATAATGATTGCCGGAGTTAACAATGAGGGGGTAAATGATTTGTCCAAAATAGTTGACGATTTTTTCCCCTGCCCTGACCGATGCCCGGATGATGATGGTACGGCAACAGAAGCAATACGAAAAAAAATATATGAGAGTGACTTGAATTATTTGAGAACAGAAGGGAATGAAGTAATATTAAAAGGGTTTAATAGCACCGAAGTCAGGCGACGCTGGCAGTAAATCAATATAATGGGTATATCCGAGTATATTTATTTTTCAATCCTACTCATAGCAGTAGTTATTGGGCTTGTAAAATTTAAAAACCTTTCACACCCAGGTAAGGCTTTATTTGTCTTGGTAAGCTATGTATTCATAAAGGAAATCACAGCGTTTATCATAGGACGAAAACTTGAATATAACCTGAGCTTCTATAAATATCTTAGTCTAATTGATTTTATTCTCACAATAAATATATTATTAAGAATAAAGGTATTGGAACAGTCAAAAAAGACTCTGCTAGCTATTTCTGTAATTGTAGTAATATTTTATGTGGTTAATCTTATAATATTTCAACCGCCAGGTAAAGGAATTGATTCTAATTTCAAGCTTATCAGGAGTTTTTTTTTAGTTCTAATATCGCTGCTGTTTTTTTTTCGAATGACTGCGTATGTATACAAAATAAGTATTTGGAGTAATAGTGATTTTTGGGTTTGCACAGCCATTTTAATTTTTTATGTTATAAGTATTTTTTACTGGGGTGTTTTTAATTACTACCTCGGAAATAAACAAGTTGTAATTAAAGAAGTAGTGAGACCAGTTTTTGAGTATGCTAATTATATTTTTTATGCTATGCTTGGTGCTGCTCTATTCTATGATAATTCTATGGGAGGGTATTTAAAATTAGACCATGTGGAAAGACGATGAGATAGGATTCTTTGTTGTGGTGGCTATTGCGATAAGTTTTTTGCTTATTGGGTTTATTATTGTTTATTCAGTTTCATATTATAAAAGACAAATACGGTATTCGCTGGAGCAGGAAAAATTGCGACAGGATTTTCAGCAAGAACTTCTCCGCACCCAACTCGAAATCCAGGAACAAACTCTCAAAACCATTTCCCAGGAAATACACGATAATATCGGGCAGACATTAAGCCTGGCCAAGCTGAACCTGGCTTTGGAAGACGAACAGCAAAATGGAAATAATATAAAAGTGACGTCTTCTCATCAATTGGTCAGTAAGGCCATCCAGGATCTCCGGGATCTTTCCCGCAGCCTGCATACCGATTATGTGGCCGAAATGGGATTGATCCGTTCCATCGAATATGAACTGGAAATGATCAGCAAGACAGGTGTGATCAAAACGAACCTGCAGGTGGAAGGGCAACAAAGAAAAATGGATAAGCAGAAGGAATTGATCCTTTTCCGTATCGTGCAGGAAAGCCTGAATAATATTATTAAACATGCAGGGGCTGACAGGCTGAGTGTTATAGCTAATTACCAGCTCCAGGAACTACTGATCACTATAAACGATAATGGTAAGGGGGTTGATTTAACCCCTTTGAATGAGATTGGTGTTGTTGGCTTCGGCCTCGGAATCCGCAATATGGACAACAGGGCCAAGCTGATCGGCGCTGAATTTTCTATGACCAGTACTATTGGCAGCGGAACGGCTGTAAACATTAAATTACCGGTTGAATAAATTAAATTCGGGTATGGTAAAAGTTGCTTTAGCAGATGATCATATTTTATTGCGAAACGGTCTGGCAGGACTCATTAACGGGTTTGACGGCTATACGGTTTTGTTTGAAGCCAATAACGGGCAGGATCTGATGAACACACTTGATGCGCATAGCCTGCCCGACCTGGTATTGCTGGATATCAATATGCCGGTAAAAGATGGATTTGAAACCGCTTTGTGGCTGAAGCAAAATCACCCGGATATTAAAGTACTGGCTTTATCTATGTATGATAATGAACCTTCGATCATAAAAATGCTGCGGAATGGGGCCAAAGGCTATTTGCTCAAGGATACAGCACCCAAAGAATTTAAAACAGCCCTTGATGCCGTGATGAGTAAAGGGTTTTATTATTCAGAAATGGTGACCGGTAAACTGATCCATGCTGTTAATAATATGGATGAGCCGCAGCAACAGAAAAACCCGTTTAGTAAACTGAATGAAAAAGAAACAGAGTTTTTAAAATTAGCCTGTACAGAAATGACCTATAAAGAAATTGCCGATAAAATGTTCCTCAGTCCAAGAACTATTGATGGCTACCGGGATGCCCTGTTCGAAAAACTGCATGTAAAGACCCGTGTAGGCCTGGTGATGTATGCTATTAAAACCGGGCTGGTACAGGTGCATTGATCAGTTCAAAACACTGGTCTCTTTTACAATTTCTGCTTTTTCCTGTTCTTTGATCTTTCCCCAGCCGCCCACAATATTGCGCAGGTTATGAATACCCTGGCGTTTCAGCATGGAGGAGGCAATAACGCTTCTGTACCCTGCGGCGCAATGCACATAAATATTCTGGTCTTCTTCCAGGTTGACCATGCTGGCAGGATCGGTCATATCATTTAAAGGAATGTTCACGGCATTTTTTAAATGCCCGTCCGCATATTCTGCCGGTTTCCGTACATCCACTACTACCAGCCTGTCATCAAAAGGGATATCCATCATCAGTTCATCGGCTTCCACATCAATGATCATATCAATGAATTCACCTGTTTTTTTCCAGGCTGCAAAACTTCCGTCCAGGTAGCCTTGCACTTTGCTGAAACCAACCCTGGCCATCCTGATAATGGTCTCTTTTTCTTTACCCGGATCGGTAACCAGTACGATGGGCAGATCAAAAGGCAACAGGCTGCCTGCCCATTCGGCAAAGCGTCCTTCCAGGCCAATACTGATGGAACCCGGGATAAATCCCAGCGTAAATTCATCAGCCCGGCGGGTGTCCAGTATGATCGTATCATCAGTGATGAGTTGTTTAAATTCTTCAACTGATAAAGCTGTCATGCCTTGTTGTAAAACCGCATCAAGACTATCATATCCTTCTTTATTGATCATCGCATTGATGGGGAAATATTGGGGTGGTGCTGTGATACCCTCAGTAACGGCTTTAATAAAAGCTTGCTTGCTTTCTGCTTTCAGCGCATAGTTCGTTTGCTTCTCTTCACCCATTGTGCTTTGCGTATTCGGTCCCAGGTTTTTGCCGCAAGAGCTGCCAGGTCCATGAGCAGGATAGACAATTACATCATCAGCCAGTGGGAAAAGTTTTGTATGAATGCTGTCATACAACATACCTGCCAGGTCGTTCATGGTGATTTCTTCTCCTTTTTGTGCCAGGTCGGGACGTCCCACATCGCCAACAAATAAGGTATCACCAGTAAATACGCAATGATCTTTTCCTTGCTCATCTTTGAGCAGGTAACAGGTTGATTCCAGGGTGTGACCGGGAGTATGCAATACTTCAATAGTGAGGTTGCCAATCCTGAATTGCTCTCCGTCTTTGGCTACCAGTACCGGGAATTTTGTATCGGTTCCCGGGCCATAAACGATTGGGGCACCGGTTGCGGTTGACAGATCCAGGTGACCGCTAACAAAATCGGCATGAAAATGCGTTTCAAAAATATATTTAATGCTGGCTTTCCTTGAGTTGGCCAGTTGAAGGTATTCATCAATATCCCTCAGTGGATCAATTACTGTAGCCTCGCCGTTGCTTTCAATATAATAAGCTGCCTCACTCAGGCAGCCGGTATATAATTGTTGTATAAACATAAAAATCAGATTATTGGCAAAAATACTTTATATAAAACAAAACGGGAACACAAAGGTTCCCGTTGACAATCAGTGATATGTTGATCAGTTCAGCAGCGAATCAATGAACTGGTTCATCTCTTCCAGCCTGTTGGCATTCACAGAGTAATAAATGAACTTACCCTCCCTGTCTGTATTTACAAAGCCGGCTTTTCTAAGAATAGCAAGATGCTGGGAAGCTACAGATTGTTCCAGCCTCAGCTTTACATAGATCTCTGTTACAGTGATCTTTCCCTGCTCATCAATCAGTTTTAAAATCTGCTGTCGTAATTTATGATTAACAGCCCTTAAGATCAGTGCTGCTTTTTTTACGTTGAGCAGGTCTACTTTTAAAGAGTTTCCGTTTTCTGTTGAAGCGTTCAGTGTTAGCAAATAATTAGTCATAGCCGGTACCTGTTGAATTTAAGTAGCGAAATTAACTCCGCATGGTTTGATTTCAGTAATAAAAATGTTAATAAGACGGAATTTTATACAAGCGGCTTGCGGGCAGGCGAATAAAAATCTTTTATATAAAGTGGCTCTGTGTAAGCAAGATCAGCAAATTGTTGTTTGCGGTAACTTGAATGTGCAAAAGCAACCAGGTCTTCAGCTGAAACTGTTTTATTTAGGAAGCTGGCGTTAGTATGAGAGAGAATTCCTTGCAGTTTTTTGCTACCACTTCCGGTGAAGATTAGTTTTCGATTAGCAAGCAGATCTGAAAAACTATTTGCATCAATGATCAATGCGGATGGCTTTTTAATTTCTGTCATTTCTTTGTCATACAGGGCAGTATAAACTTCCATCCTCCTTGCATCAATTATCGGGCAAATAAGATCTGTGGCTTCATTCTTTACAGCATGGGCAATCATCTGTAAGGTGCCGGTAGTAACCAGTGGAATGTTCAGGGCATAGCAAAAACCCTTAGCAGCAGAAAGACCCACCCGCAGGCCAGTATACGAACCGGGACCGATACTGACAGATATAGCTTGCAGCTGGTCTAAACGGGTGTCATGCTTTGTCATCATCTCCCGGATACTGTTATGCAACCAGGAAGCATGATCTTTCTGATCCGGATTCATAGTCAATGCAACTACGTCTTCGTCATCGGATAAACAAACCGAAGCAGTTTCAAGTGCCGTGTCAATATGTAAGATCAGTGCCATTTAGTGATTCACTTCTTTCATCAGTCCCGGTGCCGGTTGGTAGCGGGGCTGCTCTTTATTAAGTTCGGTTAAAAGGGCCAGGATATTTTCCAGACCGATCTTGTTACTCCATTCAAACGGTCCATAAGGATAATTAGTGCCCGACTTCATGGCAATATCAATATCCTCTTTTGTACTCACTCCTTCTTCCAGTGAGAAATAAGCTTCATTGATGATCGCTGATACAACTCTTGCGGAAACGAACCCGGCTATATCAGGCACCCAGTTTGTTGCTTTGCCAAAGGCAGAGAAAATAACTGTCGCTTTGTCTTTTATCATTTCATCCTTAGCTGTGGCTTCAACAACAGGTCGTTTTAAAAATGTTGTCCAGCCATTGATACGAATGAACTGCGAAGGTAGCTCCTGTAACGTGCCGGCAACATAATTGATAATAACAGGAATGGAAGATTTTTTGTTCAGTAAGCTAGTTCTTGCCGGTTCATTGACAAACAAAAGATCCATAAAAGCATCTGCATCATCATGCTGGCTGAAATAAACAGGGTCATTGATCCATTCCACCTGCATAGTGGCGGGTACCCCCTGCGACAGGAGTTCTTCTCTTAAACTATCATTAGCCAGTACGACCAGCTTCATAGACTATTTTTTGCAAAGAAAGCGTATAAAGCTAAATTCGTTGTTCTGTTTTTAAAATAGTACTATGAGTAAAACGATTATCACTACTGCTGATGCCCCGGCACCTATCGGACCTTATAACCAAGCGGTGCAAACCGGCAACCTGCTTTTTATTTCCGGGCAGATATGTATCCACCCACCAACTGGTGAAATGAGGAATAAAGACCTCCAGGAAGAAACCCACCAGGTGATGCATAACCTGAAAGCGATCCTGCAACAGGCCGGGATGACCTTTAGTAACGTGGTAAAAACAACGATCTTTCTTACTGATATGAAGCGATTTGCTGAAGTGAATGAGATCTACGGGCAATACTTTGAGGGAGACTTTCCTGCCCGGGAAACAGTAGAAGTTTCGGCTTTGCCCAAGTTTGTGAACGTGGAGATCAGTATGGTAGCCGCAAAATAGGTCTCTATGCGGCACTTTCTCCGGTCTATATTGCTGAAACCCGTTTTATGGGCTTCAGCTAAATTTTCTTCCCGGCCGGAAAAGCAAAAAATATTTGAAGCACTCAGCAGATTACTTGAACGGATAACGGCTAAGAAAGACGAGAGAGGCCCGGTTATTTCTTTTGATCTTCACGAAGGACGGTTCATCATTTTCTCTGATCATCATAAAGGAGCAAGGGACGGGGCTGATGATTTTGCAATGGCTGAACCCAATTACCTGGCAGCTCTTACTTATTATTTTGCGGCAGGGTATACGCTGATTAATCTCGGCGATAGTGAAGAGTTGTGGGAGAATAGTCTTGGTAAAGTGAAAAAATTCAACCAGCAGAATCTTGATGCTGAAAAGGAATTTCTGCAACAAAAGCGATTCGTCAAAATTTTTGGCAACCACGACCTGTACTGGGACAATGACCCGCTGGCCTGGTGGCAGCTGAAAATGATTTATAGAGAAAAAATTAAAGTGTATGAAGCTGTATTGCTCAGCACTACGATCAATGATAACCGGCTGAATATTTTCTGCACACATGGCCACCAGGGGGATGCACAAAGCGATGGTAACTGGTTCAGTAAATTCTTTGTGGCAAAGGTATGGGCACCTTTGCAAGCCTATTTGCGTATCAACCCTAATACACCGGCTTATGATGGTGAAAAAAAATCATTGCACAACAGCATTATGTATGAATGGTCATCATTGCAGAAGAATATGTTACTGGTCACGGGGCATACACACCAGCCGGTGTTTGGGTCTCTCACCCTTTTGGAAAGATTATACAAGCAATTTCAGGAGGCAGGGGTGGCTGATAATGCAGGCAAACAAGCGGAATTAAAAACGGAGATCCGGAAGAGGGAGAAAGAATTTGCAGCTGTTGCTATTGACTATATGACGATGAAACCTTCTTATTTCAATAGCGGCTGCTGTTGTTATAGTGATGGTGATATAACGGGTATTGAAATAGCAGAAGGATGTATCCGTCTCATCAAATGGACTTTGCCGGGACAGGTCTCCCGCAGGGAAATTTTAGAAGAAATTCCATTAGTGAAATTGGTAACGCAGTTATAAGGGCAATTTTACTTTTTTATAATAAAAATCTGATTTCCGGTAACTGCCCTTGTCCATACCTTCTATCCAGGCATGCAGGTTATCATTCTTCGGCAATTCATAGTTGATCTTCTGCGGGAAATCATGTTCCGGGTTATCAAAAACAAATACATCTTTTTCAGTGCTGATCAATTTAAAAGTTACCGGTAACAGGTCGTTCTGCCTCTGTACAACCGGTATATAAAATATATTATTTCCCTTTCTTACTAATTGTACTTCTTCTAATAACAGCGTATCCATTGTATTGATAAGCCGGTAACTTTTTCCGGCCAATACACTGTCATTGACTTTCACCCAGCTTTCGTAAGTAATGCCTCTTTTGGTTTGCATGCTCCAGTTACCTTCCAGACTTTGCAGTTTTTTAAAATCAGCTGCTGCATCCTGTGCGAAGGAATGTATAGAAAGCGAAACAAGTATACTGAAGAGGGTTTTTTTCATTTCCCGAAGCTAAAATAAAAAACCCTCTTTCAAAAGAGGGGTTTAACGAAGAATTAAAATGCTTTTTTCCAGCTGTTATTTTTGCGGTCCCAGTCAGGCAATTGATTATCCGGGTCCAGTATTACATCTTTTATCTCGCTGGTAGAAGGCACGGTGAATATCCATTCAGCCCCCCGTTGCCATATTTCAACGGGCAGGTTAAGTTTATGTTCCTTACCATTTGCTTCTTTAATTAAAACCGTAACCGGCATAGGTAATTTCTGCCTGTTTTCTATTGTTACCTGTGCTCCGTTGACCGGTTTTTCATCTATATAGGTAACGGTTTTTACGGCCTGGTCAATTTTCCAGGCATTCAATACCCAGCCTCTCCAGAACCAGCTAAGGTCTTCGCCGCTCACATTTTCCATGGTATGAAAGAAGTCCCAGGGGGTGGGGTGTTTGAATGCCCATCGCCTGATGTATTCAGCAAATGCCATATCAAAACGTTCGGCACCTAATACCGTATTTCGTAAAACATGCAGCATCAGGGAGGGCTTCATGTAAGCAGCCACACCAAGGTTACCCTGCTGGATCACTTCGGGTACATTATAAAGACCGTCCATTTCGGGACCGAACACCCATTTCACCGAAAAATCAGAAGTAGGATCGTCAAAAAAACTTTGCTGCTCAAATTCCCCTTTATTAAACGCCGCTGTTGAAAAATCATTGATGAACGTATTGAAGCCTTCATCCATCCAGGCATATTTTCTTTCATTGCTGCCCACGATCATCGGGAACCAGGTATGACCAAATTCATGATCGGTTACACCCCATAGTCCGGCGCCTGCCGCTTCATGGCTGCAGAATACAATACCCGGGTACTCCATTCCTCCCACTATGCCAGCAACATTCGTTGCTGCAGGGTAAGGAAACTCAAACCATTTATTGGAATAGTGTTCAATACTAGCCTTGGTAAACTCCGTAGATCGCTGCCATCCATCTTTCGTAATACTTTCTACCGGGTACACACTGGTGGCTTTGCATTTTTTCCCGCTGCGTAAATTGATCCTGGCTGCATCTTGTACAAATGCTTTGGAAGCAGCCCAGGCCACATCTCTTGTGTTTTGAATGGCAAACCGCCAGGTGGTAAATGCTGTTTGTGGCCTGGATTTTTTATCAGTCACTTCTTTTGCACTGCGGATCATTACGGTCTTATCACTGTTGGAAGCGGCTTCCCATCTTTTTAATTGTTCTTCTGTATAGCATTCGGCAGGGTTTAATAATTCCCCGGAACCCACCACGATCATGTCAGAAGGTGCAGTAATATTGAAACTGATGTCCCCGTATTCAAGATAAAACTCTCCCGCACCAGCATAAGGCAGCGTATTCCATCCCTGGATATCATCATACACACACATCCGGGGAAACCACTGTGCCACTTCATACACCCAGCCATTCTTTGTTTTTAATCTTCCCATCCGGTCAGTTCCGTATTCGGGTACAGTAAATGAATAGCTGATCTTTATTTTCACCCTTTCATTTTTTTCTAACTGGTCTTTCAGCCAAACCTGCATTCTTGTATCTGTAGTGATCGTCTTATTGGGTGCATAGGTTATTCCCGCTGTTTCCAGTTGCACACTGCTGATAATATACCCGTCTGTGAAATTGGAATTGGCCCAGCGGCCACCCGCTTCGGTTGTTGTGGCAGAGCCGCGGGAATCTTTTTTATAAATGTTCTGGTCTAATTGCAGCCACACAAAACGCATATTATCCGGGCTGTTATTGGTATAGGTGATTACCACATCCCCGGTGACAGTATGTTTACCCGTGTCAATTTTGCAGTTGATGAGGTAGTCAGCTTTGTTCTGCCAGTACTTCGGCCCGGGTTCACCACTGGCACTGCGGAAATCGTTGCCAGGATAGGGATAGAACTGCGGATTAAAAGCCTCTTTGGCATCATAAACGGATTGGGAGAAAGCGACCAATAGCATGCAAAGACCGGCAATCGTTAATGCTGATTTTTTCATGTATAAAATTTAGGTATAGAACTGTAAGTTAAACGAAAAGGTTGCAGGCTGGCTGCTGCTGTTCGTGTATTTGGAGATATTTAAGGAAAAAGTGACTCAGCGATGGCAACAGATTCAGGTTTACCTACATCCACCCAGCGGTCACCCGTATGATCATAACCAAGGATCACATGCTCTTTTCCTAATTCAAGATATACATCAATGAGTGAGAATTTACCGGTGAAAGGCAGCATGCCCAACACATCATATTCAAAAACAGCCACACAGCTGTAAGCTCTTTGCACCAGGTCATTTTTGGGCAGGGCGATACGTTTTTCTCCTGTGTTATTATTGATCCATCCGCAGAGACGATCATCGGCATCAAAAAGAAGATTGCGGGAAGTTTTACGTTTGGTTACACCAAAAGAGATCAGCGGTTTGTTCTCTTCATGATAAGCCATCAATGTGTCAATACTGAATTCGGTCAGGATATCAACATTGCAGGTAATGAATCTCTCACCGGGGGTAAAAAGATCTTTGGCTTTCAGCAGGCCGCCACCGGTATCTAATAACTCTTCTCTTTCGTCACTGATCGTTACAGTACTTCCCCAGCCTTTATTTTTTTCTAATGTCTCAATTACCTGCTCTGCAAAATGATGAACATTGACAATCACATCTGTAATGCCATATTGCTGCAGGTATTCAATGTTACGCTGCAACAGAGTTTTACCGTTTATGATGGCAAGCGCCTTTGGGTGCTTATCTGTCCATGGTTTGAACCGGGTGCCGAGCCCGGCAGAAAAAATCATTGCTTTCATTGCTTCTCTGGTAATGGGTTTTGCCAGTTTTTCTCATCCTGTACCCAGTGATTGAGTTCGATTTTTACTTTGAACTTATTTTTTAAATGCCGGGCCATCGCATCAGCGGCATACACGCTGCGGTGCTGCCCGCCGGTACAGCCAAAACTGACCATCAGGCTTTCAAAACCGCGGTTGATATATTCTTCTACGGTGATATCCACAATATCGAACACACTGTTCAGGAATTCCGGCATCTTGGTCTGCTGTTCTAAAAAATCTTTCACCTGTTTATCACGACCGGTTTGTGTTTTCATGCTTTCCACACGGCCCGGGTTTAATATGCCGCGGCAATCAAACACAAAGCCGCCACCGTTCTCCGTATCATCTGCGGGTATTTGTTTACGGTAAGAGAAGCTGCTGATCTTTACAATAAGCGGGGTTTGTTCCGTTGCCTGTGTGGGTGTGAACTGCTGAATGATCTCATCCGCCACACACATATCAAGTACTTTCTTGAATTCCGGAACAGAAATACCCAAACTCTGGTGCTGGAAAAAATCCCGGAGATTTCTTAAAGCCAATGGAATGCTGGTAAGAAACTGTGCCTTTCTTTCAAACAATCCCCTGAAACCATAAGCACCCAATACCTGCAACAAGCGAATCAATACATACCCGTTGTACTGGCTGCGGAAAATGGTCCGGTCAAGCGGGGCCTGGATCAGTTTTTCAAAAGCATCCATATAGTCTACCAATAAACGATCTTTCCATTCTTCTGGTAAATTGGCCCTGGCCTGCCAGAGCATACTGGCCACATCGTACTGCGGGGCTCCTTTCATACCGCCCTGGTAGTCGATAAAATGGACATTTTCATCAGGAGTTACCATAATATTCCGGCTTTGAAAATCCCGGAACATGAAATACTTGTATTCGGTATGGGTCAGGTAATTACTTAACGCTTCAAAATCATCAATTAGTTTTTGTTTATCATAAGGCTTGCGTAAAGCGTCTAAAAAATAGTATTTGAAATAGAGCAGATCGGCCATGATGGCCTGCTTGCCAAATTCTTTATTGGTAAGACAGCGATCATAATCTAAACCTTTATCACCTGTTACCTGTAACCGGGCCAGTTCAGCCAGGCTTTTTTTAAAAAGATCATATACGTAAGGAGTAAAACCGGCTGCTTCCAGTTTATTCAACAGGGATGTGTCGCCAAAATCTTCCTGTAAGTAAAATACCCGGTCTTTGCTGACGGCCAGTATTTTAGGTGTTGCCAGTTTTTTTTCACTGAAGAGATCGGAGAAATAAATGAAACTCTCATTTTCTTTGATATTCGCTCCATACGTGCCAATCACTGAATCTTCTTTCCCGTGCAAACGGAAATAGCGGCGTTCGCTTCCCGACTGGGGCAATACGTCAATTGATTGGGGAGGCTGGCCTTTCCATTCAGTATAAAGCTGTTGGATTGCTTCAATAGCATGCTGCATGCAGCAAATGTAGGAAAATGGCTACCTGCCAGCAACACTAACAGGTATTAGCTTTTAAGATTAAATTTGCCCGGTATCAAGCTTGCAGATTTATGAGTTATACCCCGGTTAATAAGGTTCGGATCGTAACAGCAGCCTCTCTTTTTGACGGACATGACGCTGCTATCAATATCATGCGCCGCATTATGCAGAGTAAGGGTGCCGAGATCATCCATTTAGGTCATAATCGTTCTGTTAAGGAGATCGTGGAAACGGCGATTGAAGAAGACGTGCAGGGAATTGCCATCACCTCTTACCAGGGCGGGCATGTGGAGTTTTTCAAATACATGAAGGACCTGCTGGAGGAGAATGGTTGCGGCCATATCAAAATATTTGGCGGTGGCGGTGGTACCATCCTTCCCGAAGAAATTGAAGAATTGCATCAATATGGTATCAGCAGGATATACTCTCCTGATGACGGAAGACAAATGGGGTTGGAAGGAATGATCGAAGATGTGATAAGGCAATGCAGCCTCCCCAACCCCTCCGCAGGAGGGGCTTCGGAGTTTCAATGGAATGGAAAACTTCCGTTGGATGAAGTAAAGGATGTAAGAAGAATAGCGAAGGCAATTAGTATTGCAGAAGAAGGAGGAGATTATTCTAACCAATTGAAGGAAATAAAAAGATTATTGGACTCCAAAGACCCCCTTGCGGGGGGTGGGGGGGCGCCAGTACTCGGTATTACCGGCACAGGTGGTGCAGGCAAGTCATCCGTAACGGACGAGATCGTCCGTCGCTTTCTTGTGAATTTCACTAATAAAACAATCGCTGTTATTTCTGTGGACCCTTCCAAGAAAAAAACAGGTGGTGCCTTGCTGGGCGACCGGATACGGATGAATGCGATCTCTCACCCGAGGGCTTATATGCGCAGCCTTGCCACCAGGGATGATAATACGGCATTAAGCAGCGCTGTACAGGAAGCGATTGATATTTGCAAAGCAGCAGCCTTTGATTTTATTATCCTGGAAAGTGCCGGTGTGGGACAAAGCGATGCGTCGATACTGGATTATTGTGATGTGAGTATGTATGTGATGACACCGGAATATGGGGCAGCCTCGCAATTGGAGAAGATCAATATGCTGGACTATGCAGACCTGGTTTGTATCAATAAGTTTGATAAAGCCGGGGCATTGGATGCATTAGCAGATGTGCGGAAACAATACAAACGCAACCATAGTTTATGGGCAGCCAAAGATGAGGAACTACCCATCATCGGCACCATGGCCAGTAAGTTTAACGATGATGGGGTGAATCATTTGTTTGAGCTGCTGCTGAAAAAAATTGAAACCAAAACAAAAACGGTTTTTGGTAATTACCAGTTTGCGGCTACAGCAAAAGTATCCCAGGCTATTATTCCTTCCAGTCGTACAAGATACCTGAGTGAGATCAGCGAGAATAACAGGAACTATGACCAGCTGGTGAAAGATCAATCTGCTATTGCCTCCAAATTATACCAGTTACAAGGCGCATTAGCAGTTTTGCAAAGTAAAGAAGCTAAAGCCCCTCTTGCGGAGGTGTTGGGGGAGACTATTCAGCAACAGATCAGTTTTTACCAGGACCAGTTGACACCTGTAAGCCGTAAGCTGATCAGCAACTGGCCTGAAAAAGTGAAAGAATACCAGAAAGACTATTATGAATATACAGTAAGGGATAAAGTGATCCGGCAGGAAATGTTCACGAAGAGTTTATCGGGTACAAGAATTCCTAAAGTAGTGTTGCCAAAATATAAAGACTGGGGCGACTTGCTGAAATGGCAGGCGCAGGAAAATGTGCCCGGGCATTTTCCTTTCACGGCCGGTGTGTTTCCGTTGAAAAGAGAAGGTGAGGATCCAACGAGAATGTTTGCAGGAGAAGGTGGCCCGGAAAGAACCAATAAACGGTTTCATTATGTATCCACCGATCAGCCGGCCAAAAGATTATCAACCGCTTTTGACAGTGTGACCTTATATGGTGAAGACCCGGGTCATCGTCCCGATATTTATGGCAAGATCGGTAATAGTGGTGTAAGCATTGCCACCGTGGATGATGCTAAAAAATTATACAGTGGGTTTGATTTGTGTGATCCGAAGACTTCTGTCTCCATGACTATCAACGGACCTGCTCCGATCATTCTTGCTTTCTTCATGAATGCAGCCATAGATCAGCAATGCGAAAAGAAAATCACTGAACTGGGTTTGTGGGATGAAGTTAAAAAAATCAGTGCAACTAAATACAAGCATTTCCCGGCTCCACAATATCATAACTCTTCTTTTCCGGGAGAACTGCCTGAAGGAAATAATGGATTGGGTTTAAAATTATTGGGGTTGAGTGGTGAAGAAGTATTGCCCAAAGATGTATATGAACAATGCAGGCAAACAGCCTTGCAGCAGGTGCGGGGAACCGTACAGGCCGATATTCTGAAAGAAGACCAGGCACAGAATACCTGCATCTTCTCCACTGAGTTTGCGTTGAAGCTGATGGGTGATGTGCAGGAATATTTTATCAAACAAAAGATCAGGAACTTTTATTCGGTTTCCATCAGTGGTTATCATATTGCAGAAGCCGGTGCTAATCCTATCACCCAACTTGCATTTACATTGGCTAATGGATTTACTTACGTAGAATATTATCTGAGCCGGGGAATGAATATTGATGATTTTGCCCCCAATCTTTCTTTCTTCTTTAGCAATGGGATGGATCCGGAGTACAGTGTCATCGGCCGTGTGGCCAGGCGTATCTGGGCAAAAGCGATGAAATATAAATACAAAGCGAACAAGCGCAGCCAGATGCTGAAATATCATATTCAGACATCCGGCAGAAGTTTACATGCCCAGGAAATTGACTTCAATGATATCCGAACCACCCTGCAGGCTTTGTATGCGATCTATGATAATTGTAATTCTTTGCATACAAATGCTTACGATGAGGCCATCACGACACCGACAGAAGAAAGTGTAAGAAGAGCCATGGCCATACAGCTGATCATTAACCGGGAACTGGGTACGGCTAATACAGAGAATTTCATCCAGGGAAGTTTTGCCATTGAAGAACTGACATCCCTCGTGGAAGAAGCCGTATTATCCGAATTTGACCGCATAACTGAAAGAGGTGGTGTATTGGGAGCTATGGAAAGAATGTACCAGCGCAATAAGATACAGGAAGAAAGTCTTTACTATGAACACCAGAAGCATACCGGCGAATTACCATTGATTGGCGTAAATACCTTCCTGAATAAAAAAGGAAGCCCAACCGTTATTCCGGGAGAAGTGATCAGGAGTACTACAGAAGAAAAGGAACAACAGATCAGGAACCTGGAGGCATTCTGGAAACGTAACGAATCAAAGAGTGGAAAGGAACTGCAACGGTTAAAACAAGTGGCTATCGATAACGGAAACCTTTTTGCACAACTGATGGAAACGGTGAAATATTGTTCATTGGGCCAGATCACTCATGCTTTATATGAAGTGGGTGGTCAGTACCGGCGGAATATGTAAGATCAGTAGTGAAGATCAAGCACTGCATTATACCGGTAGCCTTTATGGGGCTGGATCGAAACACCAATTCGTTTGTAGGAATTCAGGCATATCCAACGATGACCGAGGGAGGGTACCCAGTTATCAATCAATAACGACATTACAATGTCAAGTGGTTTTTCGTTACCGTAATCACAGCATTCCCCGTTAAAATTCCTTTTTTCTTTGCAATCATCTGTTTGCCGGTCGTGCCCGGTATAAGCAGCATTACCAGAACTTACTGCATGACAAAAGGCACTGGTATAACAAAGAGAATCCGGTTGCAGCAGGTTAACCGGTTTCATTTTTTTCATGGTATCCAGCAGGGATTTGTAGTAGTCTGAATTGACCAAATAACCCATGCCACTTTTTTCCGGGTATTTTTTTACCACCGTTCTGGCAAAAAGGGAAGGATTCATCCGGGCCAAATTCAGGATATAGATCAGCTCTTTTTCGGCGGTATTCATATAGCCGGCTTTTGAGGCAGTATTACACTTCAGGTATTTAGGGTCATTCCAAAGTGATGAGTAATCCCCTAATGGCGATCTCGCAGATGAGTTCTCGTTTCCAGGGGTTATAAAAGAAACAGATAGGATCAGCAGACCGGCAATAACTAGTTTCATGCTTAGAAGAGGTGGTGGACCAGTTATACGACAGAACCTGCATAGATATTGTAAATGATAGGGTGGAAATATCGCAATTAAGAACAGCTTAACATCTTTACAAACCAGGATGAGTGTTCTTGTAATTGCAGGTTTACTGCTGTTAAATGCTGTGCGGTATTTTGCCGGTGACTTGTCTTTATTTCTTTAGTACTTTGCCACTGTAATTTTTGAAAGTATGAAGCAACAACTAACTGTTTTGTTCACTTTGTTGGTTATTTCGGTATTTGTATATAGCTGTACCAAAAAAGCTTATAGCACGACCAATAGAACGTATAAAAAACAAGCGAAGGAATTTTCCAAATTGCTGCGCAAATATCCCCTGAACGATTCAGCCGGTTTGACCTATGCACATCAGTTTGTTGGCACTACCAACTTGTCGATGCGTCGCCCTAATTATGTGATCATTCATCATACCGCACAAAACAGTTGCGAACAAACATTAAGAACTTTTACACTACCCCGTACACAGGTGAGTGCTCATTATGTGATCTGTGAAGACGGAACAGTTTACCATATGTTGAATGACCTGCTGCGGGCCCATCATGCAGGCGTGAGTAAATGGGGCAATGCCACAGATATAAATTCTTCCAGTATCGGGATTGAACTGGATAATAACGGCTATGAATATTTTACCGAGCCACAGTTAAAAAGCCTTGCAGAACTATTGGGAAGACTGAAAAGAGCTTTTAATATTCCTGCTACTAACTTCATTGGACATGGAGATATCGCCCCCACCCGAAAAAACGATCCGAACTGGCGTTTTCCCTGGCAGCAATTGGCAGAGCAGGGTTTTGGTTTATGGTGGGGAGATACAACAGGCGTTAGTGTGCCTGCTAATTTTGATCACTTGTCTGCCATACGCATTGTAGGTTTTGACCTGAAGGATACAACGGCTGCTATTGTCGGTTTTAAACGGCACTGGCTGCAGGATACAACAAAAACCAGCCTGAACGATGCACAAAAAAAGGTGCTGTATATGCTGAGTCGTAAGTTTCAATGAGGCCGCTTTATAACGATTTGCTGCTAAAATTCTAACTTCATTGCTTGTTTGCTATTAAAAATGTTTAATAGCAGATATTTATTGTTGACTTAACTGAACGGAATGACAGCAGAACATCAGCGACTGGCGGTAAATGCGGCGAAAACTGTCCCTTTGGCACAATGGGGTCCTTATCTGAGTGAAAGACAATGGGGAACCGTACGGGAAGACTATTCCACACATGGTGATGCCTGGCATTATTTTCCTTTTGAACATGCTCATTGCCGTTCTTATCTCTGGGGTGAAGACGGGCTGGCCGGTATTTCTGATTTCTTTGGTAATCTCTGTTTTTGTGTGGCGCTATGGAATGGGAAAGACGAGCTATTGAAAGAGAGATTATTTGGCTTGGGTAATCCGCAGGGAAATCATGGCGAAGATGTTAAGGAGTTATACTACTATCTCGATAACCTGCCCACGCATTATTATATGGAGTATTTGTACAAATACCCGCAGCAGGCATTCCCGTATGAACAATTAAGGCAGGAGAATAAAAAAAGAAGCCGTTTAGAACCAGAATACGAGATACTTGATACAGGTGTATTTGACGATAACCAGTATTTTGATGTGTTAGTTACTTATGCCAAGCAAAGTGCACAGGATATTTTCATTAAAATTGATATCACGAACCGGTACAGCAAAGCAGCTGACATAACGGTATTACCTACTTTATGGTTTTATAACCGATGGAACGATGGCTCATTAAAAGATAAGCCTTCGTTGAACCTGTCAGGTAAAACATCCGTTAAAGCAAAGCATGAACGGCTGGGTGATTATAATTTTTATTTCCAGGCGGCTGATAAAACTTTCTTTACCGAAAATGAAACCAACACCGAGATCGTAACCGGGGTGCCGAATAAAACCCTGTTTGTGAAGGATGCTTTTCATAAAGCAATTATTAATGGTGAAAATGTAACTGAACTTTCAAAAGCTAAATCGGGCACAAAATTTTCACCCGTCTATAAGATGAAAATTGCCGGGGGTGCGACCAAATCTATTTATTGCAGGCTTACCAACCAGGAAACCGATAATCCTTTTTTTAAAGGGTTCAAAGATATTTTCACGTTGCGCAAACAGGAAGCCGACGATTTTTACGCTGCCATCCTGCCGAAAGGTATGAATGCGGATATGGCCCAGATACAACGACAGGCATTGGCGGGTGTGTTGTGGAGTAAGCAATATTATCATTTTGATGTGGAAAAATGGTTGTCCACCAGCGATGGAGTGACACCGGTCAGTGTTTCCAAACAAACCGGCCGCAATAATGACTGGACCCATTTAAAGAACCAGGATATTATCATGATGCCGGATAAATGGGAATATCCCTGGTATGCGGCATGGGATCTTGCTTTTCAATGTATATCCATGGCCGTGGTGGACCCGACATTTGCCAAGCACCAGTTATTGCTTGTGATGCGGGAATGGTACATGAAACCGGATGGTCAGTTACCTTCTTATGAATGGAATTTCAGTGATGTAAATCCTCCTGTACAGGCCTGGGCAGCAATGCAGGTATATAACATTGAAAAAAAGCAAACCGGTAAGGGAGATATTGTTTTCCTCAAGAAGGTCTTTCAAAAACTACTGATCAATTTTACCTGGTGGATTAACCGGAAAGACGTGAACGGGAATAACATCTTTGAAGGCGGCTTCCTGGGCCTGGATAATATTGGTGTATTCAACCGGAGTTTTCATTTCCCCGGTGAAATGCAACTGGAACAGGCCGATGGTACCAGTTGGATGGGAACCTATGCACTGGATATGATGGATATGGCATTGGAAATTGCCATGCAGGACCCTTCTTTTGAAGATACGGCGACAAAATTCTTTGAACACTTTATATTAATAGCGGAGTCATTAAACCAGCACGGGTTATGGAATGAAGAAGACCGGTTCTTTTATGATGTGCTTTGCGTATCCGGAGCCGAGCCAATTCCATTGCGGATTCAATCCATAGTCGGGCTTACTCCTTTATATGCTGTATCCACCATCAGCAAGCAGGTGATGAATCAACTGGGTGATTTTAAGAAAAGAACAACTTGGTTTGAGAATTTCCGGAAAAGCAGTAATAAGTTCTGGCCGAATGAGGAAAGAAGTAAAGATGGTGAGATCATATTGTCACTGATACCTAAAGACCGGCTGATCGATATGCTGAAAAGGCTGCTGGATGAAAATGAATTTTTATCAGACGGAGGTATCCGGGCTTTATCGAAAGCACATGAAGAGAAGCCCTATTCGGTAACAGTGGATGGAAATATCTATACGATCCGCTATGACCCCGGTGATTCCACATCGGATATGTTTGGCGGCAATTCCAACTGGAGAGGTCCGGTATGGATGCCGATCAATTTCCTCATCATTCAGTCCATCCGTAAGTATGGCGAATTTTATGGCGATGAATTGCTGATTGATTATCCGACAGGATCGGGTAATAAGATCAATCTTATACAGGTAGCTAACGAGTTAACAAAACGGGTGATCAGCCTGTTTGAAAAAGATATGGATGGTAAACGCCGCTTGTATGGTGATTACAGCTGGTTTTATAAGCAACCCGGTAATGAGAACCTCGTTTTATTCTATGAATATTTTCATGGTGACAGTGGCAGGGGCCTGGGAGCCAATCACCAGACAGGGTGGACTGCCCTGGTGGCAGAACTGATCAGTGAATATGGAGGAGGAACAAGGCTCGAAGATTAATGCAATTCTCCAGCCGGTTCATGATCATCATATTGATCCCTGAGCCGTACTAATTCTTTTTTCAGCTGCTGAATATTTTTTTGATGTTTTACTGATTTGATGAGATTAGTTTGTTCAGCCGGGTCATTCTGCAGATCATAGAACTCCCATTCGTTCACGGTGTAGAAATAAATCAGTTTGTATCGTTCGCCTCTTACGGCCAGGTGTGGAATAACGGTATGATCTCTTACAAATTCATAATAGTGATAGTAAAGATATTTCCGGGACAGTTTTGTTCGCTTGCTGGTCAGTACGGGTGTAATACTTACGCCCTGCATCCAGTCAGGAACCTTAGCACCGGCAATATCGAGCATGGTTGGAGCGAAATCAATATTCTGCACCAGGGCATTACTCACTGTTCCCTGGTGAATTTTCCCCGGCCACCTGACCAGTAATGGGGTTCCCATGGATATATCATAAGCAAAACGTTTATCAAACCAGCCATTTTCTCCTAAATAAAAACCCTGGTCACTGGTATAGATCACGGCGGTGTTATTAGTTAATTTATTATCATCAAGATATTTTAAGAGAACACCAATACTTTCGTCAATAGAAGCCACACAGGCCATATAATCCTGCATGTACCACTGGTATTTGTATTTCATCAGTTCTTTGCCGGATAATTTTTTATCCCGGATCAGTTGCCCTCTTTCAGCATAGATTTCTTCAAACCTTGCTCTTTCATGGGCCGGCATTCGCCGCATGATCGCATTATAAGTAGCAATATCATCAGCACCAGGTTTCAGTTCCGGGATGTCTGCCAGGTATTTAGGGTCTATTTTCAGGTCGCCGCATAAACGCATATCCAGTAAAATATTCATGGTCTGAATGCGCCAGGCACTGCCGTGTCCTGCTGTATCGTTATATAAGGTAGCCGGTTCAGGAAATACCCGGCTATGAAATTGTTCCAAATATTTCAAAGCCGGCACAAAATTCCGGTGCGGGGCTTTGTGATGAAAGAAAAGTGCAAAAGGCTTGTTCTTATCCCGGCTGTTGAGCCAGTTGATGGCATCCTGGGTCAATACATCAGCCGAATATCCTTTTTCAGTGATGGTATCTCCGTTCATTGTGATCATCCGGGTGTCAAAATATTGTCCCATGCCCGGTAAAATTCGCCAGTAATCAAACCCGGTGGGATAGGAATGTAAATGCCATTTGCCGATCAATGCTGTCTGATAACCGGCCTGTGATAATAAATGACCAATATTGGTTTTGGAAGAATCAAACCGGGTGCGGTTATCCTTTACACCATTTTTATGGGAGTGTTGCCCGGTCAGCATCGTGGCTCTTGCAGGAGCACAAATGGAATTACCCACAAAGGCTTTGTTGAATCTCATGCCTTCCTTAGCGATCCTGTCAATATTCGGGGTTTCTATAAACTGTTTGTTGTAGGCACTGATGGCATCATTATCATGATCATCACTCATGATATAAATAATATTAGGTCGTTGTGCAGTAGCTGCGCAGGAACACAACAACAGAAATAGCAAGATTCGCATAAGAGGAAAGTTACAATAATTATATCTATGTAGATTTGGGAAAATTATAGTGTATGGAGTTTGGCCGTGTACCGGAAAACGAATTGGAAGCTGTTGACTTTAGCCTGCCTGCAGAACCGGCGTTCAATAAAAGTATATTAAAGGGCAAGCCTGTAAAAAATCCTAAAGTATATGTGGGTTGTGCCAAATGGGGCCGTACAGAATGGGTGGGAAAGATATATCCACCCAAAACCAAAGAGAAGGATTTCCTGCAGCATTATGTCGACCATTATAATTGCATCGAGCTTAATGCCACCCATTATAAAGTATATGGGGAAGCTGGCACCAAAAAATGGGCGGAGAAGGCAAAGGGCAAGGATTTTTTATTTTGCCCCAAGATGTACAAAGGTGTTACCCACTTCGGCAGCCTGAAAGGGAAGGATTTTATCAGCACTGAGTTCCTGCGGGGTATTATGGGATTTGAACAGCATCTTGGTCCCATTTTCGTGCAGGTAAGTGATATTTTTTCGCCGAAAAGAAAAGAGGAGTTGTTCACCTACCTGGAATCATTGCCAACCGACCTGCAATTCTTCCTGGAAGTCCGTCATCCCGATTGGTTTGCTAAGGAAAAAGACAGGCAAGATATGTTTGACTTTCTCCGTGATCACAATATGGGAGCGGTGATAACCGATACGGCCGGGAGAAGGGATTGTGCCCATATGCACCTGACCGTTCCAAAAGCTTTTATCCGCTATGTGGGGAATAGTTTGCATCCTTCTGATTATACCAGGACAGATATGTGGGTGGAGAGAATGAAATACTGGCTGGATAAGGGCATGGAAGAACTGTATTTTTTCATGCATATGCATGATGAAGCTACTTCTCCTGAGCTGACGGTGTACCTGGTTGATCAACTGAATGCAGCCTGTGGGTTGAACCTGATTAAACCGAAATTTGTCGAATCTGGTTCGCTGCTGGAAGCGAAAACCAAATCAAAGCAAAAGGGATTATTTGATTAATGCACTTCAAACAATTCATCCCACCGGGTGGTGTAGCGGTCGCTGATATGATTTTGCTGCATCTTCCAGTTGCGGGTGGTACCAGATGCAGCGAATTTTAGTACATCATCCCGCTGGCTGAAGTTGACATTATCGATCATGTCCATCAGTTTTCGTTCGCAGTTTTTATTTTCAGCCAGGAATAAATTGCCCTGGATAGAATTATCAGGCACAATACCACTCAGCATCACACCGGCTTTCTTATATAGTTTTCCTTTTTCAAATAAAGTATCCACGAGGGCAACAGCCGGTTTGATGAGTTCATTGGTGAACGAAGTGGCAGCAGGTAAAACGGTGTGATTACTGTGTGTAACACCACGGTTAAATGTAACATTATGATTTTCTTCTTTCGACACTACAAATACACTGATCACTTTAGCAGCACCGTGTTGCCGTCTTAATTTTTCTGCCGCCCTGGATGTATAGGTAGCCACCGCTTCCTTGATAGAGGCAATATCACCAACAGGACTGCCAAACATACGGGTGGTGGCGATCATTTTTTTACTGACCAGTTCCTCTTCCATTTCTTTGGCTGTAATTCCTTTCAGTTCCCGTATCAGTCTTTCCCCAACGACGCCACCCAGGTTTTTTTTGGCAAACTCTTCACTCATGTTCCTTAGTTGCAGTGCATCATAAATACACCACTGTTCTTTCAGTTTTTGTGCATACTGGTAACCCACGCCCCAGATATCATCCACCGCTGTTTTTCGCAACGCTTCAATGATCTTTTCTTCGGTATCCAGCACCAGCACACAGTTTGTTAGTTGCTTATTCTTTTTGGACAGGCGGTTCGCCAGTTTAGCTAACACCTTGGTTGGTGCCACCCCTACAGATACTTTGATGCCGGTCCATCTTTCCACGGTTTTCCTGATCTGCATGGCAATAGCTGGTAAATCTTCCGGTGGAAATATCGACAAGTCCAGGAAGCATTCGTCTACGGAATATACTTCTACGTTTTTTTCACCCAGCATCATACGCAGAGTTTCCATCACCCGCCAGCTCAGGTCACCATACAGGTTATAGTTAGAAGAAAAAACGGACACTCCATACTTTTCTATCAATGGCTTTGCTTTGAAATAAGGCCCCGCCATTTCCACTCCTAATTGTTTGGCTTCATCACTGCGGGAAATGATACAACCATCATTATTGCTTAATACAACAACAGGCCTTTTGTCCAGGTGAGGTTTGAATAAACGTTCACAGGAACAATAAAAATTGTTGCAATCAACAATGGCTTTCATACCCCCCAACCCCCTGAAGGGGGAGTTAGTGCCGCCTTCATTTGCCAGTTATGCATGCAATAAGGTTTTAATTTTCTCAATCACCATTTCCAGTTGCTTTGTTATTTCACTATTTGTAAAGCGAATTACCCGTATGCCTTCCGACTCAATTAGCTTTTGTCTTTCTTCGTCATTTTGTTTTACAATTTCATTATTGTGAATACTGCCATCAACTTCGATAACCAGGTTTAATTTATAGCAAAAGAAATCTGCGATATAGATACCCAGAGGATGTTGTCTCCGGAATTTATATCCCAGCGGTTTTGTTCTCAGGTAATTCCAAAGAACCATTTCTGCCGGAGTTATATTATTTCTCAGCTCTTTTGCCCTTTTAAAAATCAGGGGGTTGGCTTTATAAAACATTTTCTTTTCCATATACCGGGTCATTCAGCGTTCATCGAAAATTTTCTACTAAGGTTCCCCCTTTAGGGGGGCAGGGGGTTCATACCGGATGAATTACATACGTTACCACTCCCCACAGCGAGAAATCAGTGAACTCTGCCAGGTTGATATTTTTATACCGGCTGTTCTCCGGGATCAGGAAAGCGGAAGAAAAATTTTTATGAAATCTTCTCACTAATAATTCCCCGTTCAGTACAGCTACAATGATCTTCCCATTGGCAAGCTTTAACGATCTGTCAACGATCAATACATCGTTATCAAAAATGCCGGCATCCCGCATCGCATCTCCTTTCATGCGAAAGAAATAAGTGGCCGGTTTGTTTTTGATCAGTTGTTCATTCAGGTCAATACCCCTTTCCATGTAATCATCAGCCGCTGCCCCAAAGCCGGTGGCATTGGCCGTCTTCACCTGTTGTTGTGTAAATTGTTTCGAGCCTTTATAGGCCGCCCCGTAAAATTCCTCCCCATCCATAAAATTATTTTTTGTAAAACTAAATAATTTAGTAAATTAGTACTAAGAAAATGGGGAAATATTTTTTCAGTATTTAAATAGCCAGCTATGGAAACGATCATCAACACAATTCCCGGTTACCGGGTTTACGAGTATTTGCTGGTGCTGAGTCCGCATGAAGAATTGTGGAACCGTATCATGAAAGTGAAAGAAGAGTTTTCCAACGAATACAAATCAGAGCATGCGAAATGGGGCAAGCCGCATATCACCTTGGTCAATTACCTGCAATATGAAATGATGGAGGAGAGAATTGTGAACAGGTTACGAACTGTGGCGATGGGTTTTCCCCCGTTCAAAGTGGAATTAAAGGACTTTGGCAGTTTTCCTTCGCATACTATTTATATCAATGTAACCAGTAAGCTGCCGGTGCAGCAACTGGTGAAAGAAATTCGTACCGATGGTCAGCGGCTCATGAAGCTGAACGATGATAACAAACCACATTTTATCATGGAGCCACATCTGACCATTGCAAGAAAGCTAAAACCCTGGCAATATGAAAAAGGCTGGCTGGAATACAGCAACAAACATTTCACCGGTCGTTTTATCGCTGAGGCAATGACTTTATTAAAAAGACCGGCGGGTGAAATGAAATACCATATCGTAAAGCGGTTTGAATTTCAAAACCTGCCGGTCGTTACAAAACAGGGGCAATTATTTTAATATCTGAAATATGTATCAGCCTTTAACTGAAAGAGAAAATTGGCTTGCCCGGCAGATCGTTGATATTTCAGTCTGTATTCATAAGGCAATGGGGCCTGGGTTATTAGAAAGCATCTATGGAAAATGTTTTTGTTATGAGTTGATGAAAAGGGAAATCTGGTTTGAAAAACAGAAGATTGTCAGGTTGCAGTATGATCAATTAATTATTGATGAAGGCCTCCGTATTGATATTCTTGTTGATAACCTGGTAGTAGTTGAGTTAAAATCACAGGAATATTATCATCCGGTATGGGAAGCGCAGCTGCTAAGCTATTTGAAGTTGAGTAATAAAAGACTTGGATTTATTATCAATTTCAACGTACCTGTGATGAAAGAAGGAATAAAAAGGATGATAATGTAAAACATTTGAAACACAAAGACACAGGGACAGGGAGACACAGGTAATATTCTTAGTGCTTTTGTGTCTTAGTGCCTTTGTGGTTCAAAACAAGTGGACAGTGTACAGATAAATAATAGTGAGATGGGTAAGTGAGGCAGAAGGAGAATAAAGAGTAAGATTTTGTGCAGTATGATGATGAAGAGATAACTCTTTGTTCTCCTTTTTTTATTGCCGGATCGGGATACAATAATTTAACAATCAAAACCAACCATAGTGTATGCCAGGGAAACTGAAGCAGGATCATTTTAAAGTAGCAGCGAAACAACCTGAAGAAGGGTCGCAGTATTTAGCAGGCCGGGGAGCACAGTTCAATACCAAAAACCGGTTCCAGAAAAATGAAACCACACGGGAACATATCGAAGGTATTGATGACTGGGAAGAATCCAATGTGCCCACCATCTATATGGAACAGGAGTCTAAAACCATTGTCAATAAAGTGGAGAGCAAGGATGTGGGTATGGGCTATAGCATGAATCCCTATGCCGGTTGTGAGCATGGCTGTATTTATTGCTATGCAAGAAATGTGCATGAATACTGGGGCTATAGTGCCGGGCTTGATTTTGAACGCAAGATCATTGTGAAAAAGAATGCACCCCAGCTGCTGCGTAAATTCCTGATGCATAAAAAATGGGATGCCACCCCCATTATGCTGAGTGGCAATACCGATTGCTACCAGCCCGCCGAACAGAAATACCGGCTGACAAGAGGTTTGCTGGAAGTATGCAATGAATTCAACCAGCCGGTGGGTATCCTGACTAAAAATTCATGGATACTGAAAGACAAAGATGTGTTGCAGGAGATGGCGAAAAAGAAAATTGTCTCGGCAATGGTATCTATCACTTCTTTTAATGAAGACCTGCGCCGCATCATGGAACCAAGAACCACCACCGCCCAGCAAAAACTGAAAGTGATCAATGAACTCAGCAGCGCAGGTGTCCGTATGGGTATCATGATGGGGCCGATGATACCGGGCCTGAATGAACATGAAATGCAGCGCATCATGAAAGAAGCCAGGGATAACGGGGCTACTTTCACCGCTTATACTTTCATCCGCCTGAACGGAGCGATCAAATTCTTATTCCACGACTGGCTCTATAAAAATTTTCCCGACCGGGCCGATAAGGTCTGGCATTTAATTGAGCAAAGCCATGATGGAAAAGTAAACGATACCCGCTGGGGTGTGCGGATGCGGGGCGAAGGGAGTATTGCAGAGCTGGTGGCCCAGCAATATAAAAAATACGGCAAACTCTATGGGATGAATGCAGAAGAATGGAGCCTGGATACGAGTATCTTCAGGAGGCCGGGGGAGCAGGGGCGGTTGTTTTGAGAATTATATTGGATTTATTTGAAACCTTTCTTTAGGAGGTACTTTTATATTAGTATAATTGTTTCCATAAGCTATGGCTAAATCTTCACCTCCCAGTACTATGTCATATAAGTGAGCCATAAGATGCATAATTAGGTCATAGAGGGAGGTTCTTCTATGTTTGTCTATCTCAAGTAAAACAGGTAGAATTGGGTATTGTAGACTTTTGTCATTAAATTTTACAGGTTGTAATTCTGTTTTATTTTCCTCGTAATAACACCAAACTATTGTTGCCTTTTCTAAAATGCATAAGCTGTTGATTATCTCTGATCTCTTTAGTTGTTTATTTATTTCAAAGAATCGTACGAAAATATCATCAACTGTTAAGTTGTCATCTAAACTAGTTGCGAGAATAAAGGAATAGAGTGGATTTGTGTGCCCGTGAGTACAGTTATCCATCTCTCTGTTCTCTACTATTCTAGTCCTACCAGTTTTAGGTCTTTCTAATCTTTTGCCTTTAATTAGTTTTTCCATTGCTTTGTCAAGACTCTCAATTGTTAGTGTCTGTTTAATTTCTCCAATAGCATAAACACCTTCAATTGGGAAATGAAAGCGCCTAGATTCATTTGTTGCTCCTGATTTTAAGCAAGGAAACCAAAAATTATTAAAGATTATTAAATCCTGATCTCCTGCTGTGAAGCCACTCCTATCATTAACTAAGCCTTTTGTTACTGTGTATCTCTTGGGTAGTATTTTTGAAAATTCTTCCCTAATAATTTCTTCAATCGCCGACCCAGAATCAAAATTATCAATATTAAATTCTTTTTCTTGCTTGACTTTGGATATTATCAAAGACTCTATTTGCTGACATCTTTTATAGAAAATATCCTTTAAGGTTTCAGCTGTATTTTTATTGGGCTGCCATACGGAAGTATCTGGTATTGCTTTCATTCTACGCTTTTTTATTCTTAAATTACACTAATTTATATTTATGAAACAAAATCGCCGGAACTTTATCGGGAAGGTCAGTCTTGCTGCTGCGGCACTGGCTGGTCTGTCCTCCTTCACCAAAAAAGCTATTCAGCAAAAAAAGAAGACCATGTTCATTCACCATGTTTTTTTCTGGTTAAAGAACCCGGACAGTAACACGGACCGGGATAAATTAGTGGAAGGCCTCAGGAAACTGTCGAAAGTAAAAACCATCCGTCATTTTCATATTGGCAAACCAGGGGATACCAACCGGGAAGTGATCGAAAGAGGCTATGCTGTTTCCTGGTTATTGCAGTTTGATAATGATGCTGACCAGGCCAGCTACCAATCCGACCCTGTTCATCTGCAATTTATTGAAGAGTGTTCTCAGCTCTGGAGTAAAGTGATCGTGTATGATTCCGTGGATGTTTAAGGATACAGGAATCTTTTAGAAGAGGGTTCCTATAAAGTATTTTATACTTCTTTGTGTAATCTTTTGCAGCCTGGCATCCTTTCCGCAAAACCAGGCTTATGCGGAATATATTCTACTCACTTCGTACTACGATCTTCCTTTTGTTTTTTTCGCTCTGCACAGCTGCACAAGTAAAGGATCAGCCTATTGAGATCAGGGATTTTTCTGTCAGTGTGCGGGCCAATATGTTTATTGCCACAACAGCAATTACCATTGAGTTTTATAATCCCAATAATAAAGTACTCGATGGGGAGTATAATTTTTCTTTAAAACAAAACCAGGTCATTACAGGGTTTGAACTGGATATAAACGGGTTCATGCGGCAAGGGGTGGTGACCGAAAAACAAAAAGGCCGCATCGCTTATGAGAATACCATTCGCAGAAGAATAGACCCGGGCCTGCTGGAAATGACAGCAGGAAATAATTACAAGGTGAGGATTTACCCGATGCCTGCTAATGGAACCCGCAAGATCAGGATCATCATAAATGAACAACTGAAGATCAGGGAAAATGCTTTGCAGTATCAATTGCCTCTGGATATTTCGGCCCCGGTCAGTCATTTCGGGCTGCTAATTTCAGCAACTCCCGCAATGCAACAACCCGTAACCGGCAATGGCCTCCTTGAAGACGAAATATTCCGGGAAAGAAATGATTCTTTTTTCCTGGAAAAAACAAGTAAGAAAATTATGCTGAAGACACCACTGTCTTTCAGCATTCCGTTAGGTCAACAACCTGCATTTATTTGTGCATCGAAAGAAGGAGAGATGCTGTCCTTTGCCATGCATGTAAAGCCTGCTGTAAAAACAGATACGTTAATCGCTTTTTTGTCTGCTACTATATTCTGGGATGTATCTTCCTCTGCTGCTAAACGGGATATTGACAAAGAAATTAAATTTCTTGAAAAATTCATTAATGAAAAAAACCTCAGGCAGATTACAGTCGTGGCCTTTAGTAATGCAATAAATGAATCAAGGACCTTTTATGGGAATTCGCTGGCTAAAAATGTAAATAAATTCCTGCGATCCCATTTTTTTGACGGGGGCACCCAGTTAGGGGTAATTGACTGCAATAAATTCAACGCTGATATTTTCTTTTTGTTTAGTGATGGGCTCAGCAATTTCGGTACCGATAAGATCAGCACGAATAACAAACCGGTCAATTGTATCAACTCATCGCCCGTCGCCAATCATAGTTTGCTGAACAATATTGCACAAAGCACAGGCGGACGTTATATAGACCTTTACAACCTGGAACCTGGTGCAGCAATGACAGCGTTTAATAAGATCAGCAATAAACTGCTGGGTGTAAAAGCAGGAGCAAAGAATATTCCTGTTAGCACAGCACTGCCCCTCCGGTTTGATGATTGGTTTACAGTTACAGGCCAGTATAACAGTTCAGCAGGAAACAACTTGGTCTTTTCTCTTGGAGATGGAGGTAAGGAATTGAGTAAGCAATTTTTTTCAATAACTGATACGGGGGATTGCGATATCGAGACTATCCAAATGTTGCGGAAACTACAAATTTACCAGCAGGCAATAGCCGATGATAATAAACAGCTGATCATGACCCTCGGAAAAGAAAATAAGCTGGTGACTGAAAATACATCGCTGATCGTACTTGATAATTTGCAGGACTATATCCAGTTTGGAATTGAACCTCCTGCGGATCTGCAGGATGAATACAGGAAACAGTTGTATGTTATAAAGCAAAATGAAGAGCGGCGAAAAGAAGAAGAGGAGAATGCTGTTGTAAACAACCTGCGAAAATCAATTACGTTGTATAATGAAAGGATAGGCTGGTGGGATAAAAATGAACAACTAATCAGCTTGAAAGCGGCAGAGAAACCAAAGGACGAAAACGTAGCCGCCATTACAGCAAATGACAGGGAAGTGGTAACCCCAGATGTGCAAGAAGGGGGTGAGGGTAACAATTTTAAAATCAGTAATAATGCTCTCAGCGAAGTGGTGGTAGTTGGTTATGGCTATCAGCGAAGAATGAATTTGACTGGTTCAGTTACAACTATCAGGAGTTCAGAATTATCACCTGGTGCGTTGAATGTGCAACAGGTGTTAGCGGGTCGTGTTGCCGGTTTGGTTGTTACCAATTCAGACAATGGTAAACCAGGGTCAGTTCCACGGATCACCATTCGTGGGGCAGGGTCTGTGTTTACTAATAATGAACCGCTGTATGTATTGGACGGAATACCCATTGATGGGGAGCTTGCATCAATAATAAGTGTACATAATATCGAAACAATAACTGTACTAAAAGGAATCCAGGCTAGTATTCTCTATGGAAGCAGGGCAGCTAACGGGGCAATCGTTATTGTTACAAAAAGCGGCTACCGGTCCAGCAACCAGTATAAAGCAGGAGTGGCCAAATACAAGGAGCTGGAGGATATTGAGTATATAACAGAATTGAAAGAGGTAGATAAAGGCCTGATTTATGGCCGGTACCTTCAACTAAAAGATAGCCTTGGGAAGGAACCTTCTTTCTATTTTGATGTGGCAGAGGTATTGTTTGAATCGGGCGATAAAGTAAGAGCCCTGCGCATTCTTTCCAATTTGGCAGAACTGGAAAACGAAAATCACCAGTTGCAAAGGGCGATGGGGTATATGCTCGAAAAATGGACAATGTACGAGGAAGCAATCGATGTGTATAAAAAAGTGTTATTCATGAAAGAGGAAGAACCGCAATCATATCGTGATCTGGCACTTGCATACGATAAAAAAGGCGATCATCAGCAAGCAGTGAACATTTTATACGAGGCATTAACTAAAAACTGGTTCCAGTATGAAGATCGCTACCGTGGTTTGAAGTCAATGCTGTTAAATGAAATGAATGCAATCATTGCCATTAATGGCCGCTCACTTGATTTGTCGGCGATAAACACCGGCATCATTAAGCCCTTGCCGGTTGATCTACGAATTGTTATTGACTGGAATAAAGATGAAACCGATGTTGATTTGCATATTGTTGAACCCGGTGGTGAAGAATGCTATTATGGCCGCCGGCAATCTAAAAACGGGGGAAGATTATCAGAAGACTTTACACAGGGCTATGGCCCCGAAGAATACCAGGTAAAGCAGGCAGTCAAAGGCCGTTATTCCATCAGGGTGAATTATTATGGCGACAGGTACCAGAAACAACAGGTGCCAACATTTATCAAAGTAACAGTGTACAAAAATTTTGGCAAACCGGACCAGGTTGTTACAATTGAAAACCTGATCATGGATAACCAGCATGGCGTCATTGAGATTGCAGATGTAAAGTGGAAATAGATTTATTTTAAAAATTTTCAATAAAAAATTTGGCAACAACAAAAAATTAATTCAATCTTTGCATCGCAAAACAAAAACATGCAACGCATACAACTACATACCGAATCAGAGAATAGCTTTAGTCCCAAGGGTGACTATGCTGTGGCGGGGCAAGTATTGCTGCATGAATAAGTAGAAAGAACGAATTCAATGAAATACAGGCCCCGCAAGAGATTGCGGGGTTTTTTATACCCCCAGCCCCTAAAGGGGAGCATTAAGGTATGAAAGGGTAAGATTGTTTTATGTAAACGAAAATATTTTTGAATCTGTTGGTTACTAAACAATAAAAATGCTGAAACAATTACGACATAAGCGATTTAGTATAACAGGGAATGGTCAACTATCATCACCCGGCTGCTATTGGTATGCGCAGGCGGACAGGAGTAGTGTGCCCATGGCTGATGAGAATGATAATAAACAGGAACGACCGGATCATATCCATACGTAAGTGCAGCAATGCTGTAACGAAAGGAGCCCGGTCGTAAACAACGACCGGGCTTTTTTGTACCGGGTAAAAAATATAAACAAGGGAGGTAGGTGATGAAATTTTTACTGGTGGTACTGGCCGTTCATTTTGTGGCAGAGCTGGTGGGTACAAAACGGAAAGAGAATAAAGGAAATGATACCGGGAAGAAAAGCCCAACAGTTTTTCACCCGGCCGAGTTTCCGCTGCGATAAAAAATTAGGTGCAGAAGGAGGAAATAAGCAATCCCCGTGAGATGCAGCGGGGATGCTTTTCCAACACAGTTCTTTTAAACTATAGGAGCATTCCGACTGGCCGGATACTTCACCTGGAATGAAGAGGCTGCAGGTTCGAATCCTGTCTCCTATACAATATGATGGGCTGCCATGTTCCAAGGCTGGCGAAAAACATTTGCAATGTTGTTGTGCAGGGTTCGATTCCCTGGCGGTCCACATCATTTGATCTTTTCGTCTAACCGGTGAGGATACAAGATTTTCATTCTTGTAATTCCGCCTAAAGAGGGACAGATTACAAGGTTCGTTGGTGTAACGGCTAACATCACAGATTGTCGATCTGTTGCTATGGGTTCGATTCCCGTACGAACCGCATAATTGCCAGGTAGTGTAATGGTAAACATAGCACACTTTGACTGTGCTGTTCTCAGTTCGAGTCTGAGCCTGGTGACAAAAATGTTGGCTTTAGCTTAATTGGTAAAGCATCCGTCTGTGCAACGGAAGATCAGGGTTCGAACCCCGGAGTCAACCAACAATGATAATACGACCGGGTGTAAGGGTAACATATTCGCCTCCTTCTCTTTCTGGGAAGTAAATAGCAGGCGGGTGTATTCAGTTCGAATCTGAAGGTCGTACGAATGATGGCTTATAGTTCAATGGATGAGAATACTGTGCTACGAACACAGTGATACAAGTTCGACTCTTGTTAAGCCAGCAAAATGATAACTGTGGTTTAGAGTAATGGTTAACTCAGAAGTCTCATAAGCTTCAGATGTTGGTACAAATCCAACAGCCGCAACAAAACTGGCTCGTAGCTCAACCGGACAGATGTACCCGGCTTTTAACCGGGGGGTTGTGAGTTCGAATCTCACCGGGCCAACAATGGATGAAAAGCTCAAAGGCTGAGCAGCGGTTTGTTAAGCCGTTGGCTGAAGGTTCGACTCCTTCTTCATCCGCAATGTTGAGAGATGAATATAATTCGATGATGAGGAAATAGGGATCAGTCAATTTTCATCATAAACAACTGGTGCTTTGGCAGAATGGATGTAGATGCGCCGGAGTGAAATCCCGGAGATCGTGGTTCAATTCCACGGGGCACCACCAGTAAGTAAAATGTAAAACAGGAAACCATGGAACAGGAACAACAATGGAGAAAATTGAGTGGGGAGCGGATCAGTATCCCGGTGGCTGAAGAGATCAGCAGGGTATTGATGCGGGAAAGGGAAATGGGACATGAGCTAAAGGTTTGCATCGGTACGGACAGCCAGGTAAAAGGAAAGATCACCGAGTTTGCAACCGTCATCGTTTTTATCCGGAAAGGGAAGGGAGGTTTCATGTATATACACAATGAAACCTCCCACATGAAAATGACCATCAAACAACGGATGCTGACCGAAGTGGCTAAGAGTATTGAAGTGGCATACAGCCTGTGCAATATCTTTTCCCGGTTTGGCGTGGCCATGGAAGTACATGCTGATATCAACACCAATCCATCTTTCAAAAGTAATGATGCGTTGAAGGAGGCGATGGGCTATATCGTGGGAATGGGGTTTGCGTTCAAAGCCAAACCGGAAGCTTTTGCCAGCTCCAGTTGTGCGAACAAAGTGGTACAGTAAAAAAAGTTCTTTAAATAATTGCGGATGTAAACTATCTGCGAAAGAAGGTTTATACTACGATATATGTTTCAAAGAAACATAGCAGTGCAGACGTAGTAACTATCTGTATGCTGTTCGAAGGTATATTCCACCAATGCTGTCTGAAAAACAGCCCTTACATGTGGGTTCGAATCCCACTCCTGCAATTGCAGGATGGCGGAATTGGGATACGCAAAGCAATGTGGATGCTTCAGAAAGAAGTACACCACTTCTTAAAAAATGGTGGCAAATTAAAGCCGGGATTGTTTGCCGGCAACACAGGACTGAAGTCAATGAAGCAGGCAGCAATGCAGGCAACAGTGACTTGAACAAACAAGTACCCCGGTGGGAAAGTTTTGGACTGGTTGCAACACGGTAAGCACCTGAAGGCAGCGCAGCGATAATGAACGATTGTCACTTTGCCGGTACGATGCTGTTAAAGAATATTTCAGCAGCGGGTTATTGAGGAACGGACAGAACGAACCCTATCAAAACCCTGCTTCCGTGAATACCGGGTGGTGAACAATGCCGGCTTTATTACAACAAAATGTAAAACTTTTCTCACAGGCTGCCGTAAACAATAGGGGAGCTTAGTGGGAAACAAAACTAAGAAGATGAAAAAAGTAAAAGTAAATGCCTACCAGGTGGCCCTGGTATTTAAAGACGGAGTGTACCAGCGGCTGTTAACTGCCGGTAGCTATTGGTTCTGGAAAAATGAAGTGGTGGAGGTGTACGATATCACTAAGCCATTCGTGGCGCCGATTGAGCTGAACATCCTGTTGCAGGATAAGGAATTGGCCGGTATCCTGCAGGTGCTGGAAGTAAAAGACAGCGAGATCGCTTTGCAATACGAGAACGGTTTGCTGAAAGCCGTCTTCACGGCCGGTCGCTATGCATTCTGGAAATCGGTACTGAAACTGGAATTCGTGAAAGCGGATATCAGCCAGGTGGAGATCGAAGCAACGATTGACCGGGCCCTGCTGGCCAAAGCACCTTTGAGTGCCTGGGTGCGGAGCTATGAAGTGCAAAGTTTTGAAAAAGCAGTGTTGTTCGTGAACGGTAAGTTTGTGCAATTGCTGGAACCGGGTACGTATTACTGGTGGAAGAACAGCATCACTGTTCATGTATCTAAAGTGGATGTGCGCCAGCAACAACTGGAAGTGAACGGGCAGGAGATACTGACTAAAGACAAAGCGGCTTTGCGGATCAATGCCTGGGCACAGTACAAAGTGATGGATATCGAAAAAGCCCTGTTGCAAAACAAGGACTATGATAAACAATTGTACGTGGCTTTCCAGCTGGCCTTGCGGGAATACATTGCCGGTTATGGCTTTGATGAGTTGCTGGAGAAAAAAGAGAGCATGGCTCCCTTCATCCTGCAGCAGGTGAAAGCGAAGGCGGAATTGCTGGGTGTTGAGGTCAGCGATTTTGGTATCCGGGATATCATCCTGCCGGGTGATGTGAAGGAGATCATGAACCAGGTGCTGGTGGCCGAAAAAAAAGCACAGGCCAACAGCATTATGCGCCGGGAAGAAACGGCCAGTACCCGTAGTTTGCTGAACACGGCGAAGCTGATGGAAGACAATGCGATGTTGTGGAAACTGAAAGAGATGGAATACGTGGAAAAGATCGCCGACAAGATCAGCAATATCAGTGTAAGTGGCAACGGTGTATTGATCGAGCAGTTGAAGCAGATTTTTGTATCAGCCTCAACCCCTAAAGGGGAATAAGGGTTCACTATGGTTGCCAATCTTAGCAAGGTTGGCAACCATTTAAAAGAAATTGCCGGAGCAAGGAAACATCCTCGCCTGGGCGGGGCGGACTAAGGAAAACAAAATGCGTTGAGAAATCGGGGTGGGTTATTAGCCAGGCTGTAGTGCTACTGGCATCGTCTGTTGCGTCGCACTCTTGTACGGTTGGTAATTCTATTCGGCATTATGTAAGGGTAAAATAAATTTGTATGATTGATATTATTGTAAATAAAATCTTCAATGAATTAACAACGACATTTGAAGAAATTGAAAATTGGTTTGATATAAGCGAAGATTTAGCAGACTATAATCCTAAAAAAGGTGGATGGAGTATTCGTAAGGTTCTGGAACATGTTTCGCTGACCAATCATTTTCTTTTGATCTTAATAAAGAAAGGGACATTAAAGTCGTTGGAGAAGGCAAAGACAACAAGTTTTTCTGAAATTTTAAATGACTATGATTTGGATTGGGGTGCACTAACTCAAATAGCACAGCATAAGTCATTTGTATGGAACAGGCCTGAACATATGGAGCCAACAGGTAATCTTGATTTTGGAGTTATAAGTAATAAATTACAGTGCCAGTTAAATGAATGCCTTGGATATTTGAATCAACTGAAGTATGGGGAAGGCGTGTTACATAAAACTATGATGACTGTAAACGGATTGGAGAAAATTGATGTTTATCATTATATTTTATTTTTGGCACAACATGCAAGAAGACATTTAGCCCAAATGAAGAAAATTGAAGAAGAGTTTAATCTGTCTGTAAAGAGATAGCAAATTATGATCATCGAACAGAACCCTGAAGTGTGCGACGCAAGGAACGATAACCAGAGTTACTGCCGCTGGCAAAACAAAATCTGAAACACAAAGCCACAGAGACACAAAGGCACAAGAAGGAAATTAGCTTCGTGTCTTGGTGTCTTAGTGCCTCCGTGGTTCAAAACAAACAACAAAATGAGTAAATTAAAAATAACAGGGAAAGAGCTGCGGGCTATCGGCTTCCCGGAAGGACCGGTAATCAGCGTAGCCATGAATGTGATGCAAAAAAATTACAAGCATCACGGAAAGGAGGAAGTGATGGAATTATTACAAAAAGTATTGACAAGTCCAATAGAGTATAAAGATGACGCAGTGCTGGCATTGATTGCTGAACAATTATTACCAAAGCCATCAACTGATGGAGCGGAGGTGTCGTTGAACCAATCAGGAATTCAATTCAATGTATTCGGATCGGAACATATTGAGGAAGGAGCGATGCATCAGATGTACACGGCTGCTAAGTTGCCTATCAGTGTGGCGGGTGCGTTAATGCCGGATGCTCACAGTGGCTATGGTTTACCGATCGGTGGCGTACTGGCAACGGATAATGCCGTAATCCCATATGGAGTAGGAGTTGACATTGGTTGCAGAATGTGCCTGAGCATTTTTGATATTGATCCCAAGGAGCTGACCCAAAAGGAAAGCTATTTTGCCAGGGAGATCAATAAAGCTACTTTGTTTGGAAGTGGTGGCCAGTTCGACCGGGCTTCGGACCATGAAGTGATGGAAAATGAATTGTTTCAGCAATTGCCCTTACTGAAAAACTTGCATGGCCGTGCCTGGAAACAATTAGGTTCCTCCGGTTCGGGTAATCACTTTGTGGAATTTGGTGTGGTGGAGATTACTGAGAAAGATGAGGTGCTGGGTGTTGATGCCGGTAAGTATGTGGGATTATTGTCGCACTCCGGTTCAAGAGCATTGGGTGCCAATATCGCCAATCACTACACCAAAATTGCCATCAGTAAAAGACGGTTGCCGCATGATGCAAAGAACCTTGCCTGGTTAACACTGGATGAAGAAGAAGGTATGGAATACTGGCTGGCGATGAACCTGGCAGGTGAATACGCCAGTGCCTGTCACCATATCATTCACGCCAAAATTGCAAAGCAGTTGGGGCGAAAGCCATTAACAATGGTCGAGAACCATCACAACTTTGCCTGGAAGGAAATCCTGAGCGGAGTCGAAGGGGGAAGTAAGGAGGTAATTGTTCACCGTAAAGGAGCAACGCCTGCCGGTAAAGATGTATTGGGCATTATTCCTGGGTCAATGACAGCAGATGGTTTTATTGTAAAAGGCAAAGGAGAAACAGCAGCAGTGAATTCCGCCTCTCACGGTGCCGGCAGAAAGATGAGCCGTTCCAGGGCCATTGCTTCGGTAACGGATAAGCAATTCAAAGACGAACTGAAAAAGTTTGGCGTGAAATTGCTGGGTGGCGGATTGGATGAATCACCATTTGCCTATAAAGACATTGACCTGGTGATGCAATCCCAAAAAGCACTGGTGGATGTGGTAGGAAAGTTTACTCCTAAAATTGTGAAAATGGATGGAGCCAAACACAGGAGCTGGGGAAAGAAAAGAGAAGAAGTAGTTGGAGAATAAGAAATGGTCAACAGGAAACGATGTAAAAGCTGTTTAGCCTGTTGACCATTTTAATAAACTATAAGTTGATACCAATTCCTGCATTTACGAACAGCTGGATATTGTCTGGCTGTAATTGCAAGGTTTGATAAGCCGTGTATATGTTTTTTCGATAAGCAGCACCTAAATCAAACGTTAATCTTGTCCTGTAGCTGATAAAATAATTCAGAGAGCCTGATAGACTGGCAGTCCCGTAAAATTTATCATCTTGTGCAGCCTCCTGGTAACCGGCTTCCGACTCAATGTTCAGGTTGATATTGGTTCTTGTATTCGGATAAAAAGCATGCTGGTAAAAAACATTCAGGCCTGCCTTCCATATATCCCGGTCAGCCCTGTTTTCACTGAATAAAACTCCGGAACTGTAATAACGTTCGGTGGAATTCCAGGAAATATAATTCAGCTTAACAGCAGCACCATAATTATCCTGGTGTTTCAGGTTCACCGGTTTGTACTTGTTGAAACCAATGGATAAAAGCCCTGATACTATATAAGGATCCATTTCATATTTATCAACCACGCCGCTTTGTGTTCCATTCCTGTTATAACCTGACAGGGAAGGCGTGAACCGGATAAATTTTTCAGTACCGGCCAGCCGGTTATTGTTAAAAGCAAAGAACAAGATATCGTTCAGGTTGGAGGAATAAGCAATATCATTTTTACTGATCAATCCTTTTTGTTGCAGGTAGCTGTCAACGGTTTCCAAAATAAACTGCGTCCGTTTCCGGAAATCAAGGATACGGGTATTATTGCCCCTGGTGATACTGCGGCCTAACTGGTTCAGCTCTTCTGCGGATAATGTGTTGGATAAACGGCCGGCTTCCTGTAAGGATTGCTGTAACCACAGTGCATTCTGCATATCGGTGATATTTTCCAGCCTCCCCTTTCCAATACCAACAGGCAGAGCAACAACATAACTGCTTTGTTTATTTTTAAGGGTGGGCGGTAATTGGGATGCTGTTTGCCGATCCGAATTGATACTGCCTGCTGCATCAATACCGTATTCAATAAAACGCTGGCCGGTAAATCGTTTAGTCAGCAGGCTGTATTGTGCTGCTGCAAAGAAACCTCTGTATTTATTGGTAGTAGTGTTTTCAGATCGGTTGCTGTTAAAGGAAGAAGAGATATTGCCGGATGTTGTTCGCAAAATCTTATCGGTACTCTTAATAGTGTTCATACCCACTGAAAAACTGCCGGAAGAGGAACTGTTTTTATTATCGCCGGATGCGAGTTCTGATTTATTATAAGCACTGCCACCATTTATATTCAGGTTAATGGCCCTAAAGTGGTCAATCCGGTATTTAAAGTTCTTCAGAACAGAATCCTGCTGGCTGTAAAGAGAAAGAGAAGAAATAAAAAGGGAAACGAGGAGTATAATTTTTCTCATAGCGTTTGGTTTGTTGCCCGAAAGTAAAACTACGGATTAAAAAGGGGTGTTAAATGAAAAGAGATTTGTGTTAATGAAAAACAAATCTCTTTTATCAAATGGGGTAGTGAATGATCACACTTTCACATAGATCTTTTTCTTGTCCATCCAGTAACAGATAGCCCACATAAATGTGATCACGCAAAGTGCATACAGCAGCGACCCGTTTTCAGGGGCACCGGGAGTATGGATCAATACTTTTTTATACAACCAGTTCCAGGGATTGATATAGGTCATTTCTCCTTTGGCATTCAGGCCATCGGCAATCCGGACCAGGGCCAGCCCTTTGGGTAAAAAAGCACTGAGGGCAAAAACGAACAGGGCATTTTTGCCAAATACATCAAAGAAACGGGCCAGGCCACCTTTTACATTTTTAAACTCGATCAGGTAGATCATGGTGGCGATAGTAATGATAGCAAGACCGGTAGTATATATTGTATACGAACTGGTCCATATCTTTTTATTGATCGGGAAAACCATGTCCCAGCAAAAACCGGTCACCAACATCGCCACACCGGCCACAAACAAACCGCTGACCATTTCAAAGTTCTTGCCTTTCTTCTGGATATAATCACCCACCACATAACCAAAGATCACCTGCACAATGGCGGAGAGGGTACTCATCAATCCTTCCGGGTCAAAGGGCATCCCTTCTCCTTTATACATATGTGCCACGCCGAGCACAGTTTTATCTATACCTGTTCCAAACCAGTTTTTCAAACTATAGGGATCGGAAGGATTGCCCACATAACACAGCAGCCAGTATAATAATAAAAGAATAAGGCCCACATAAAAAGCCCGTTGTGCTTTCAGGTAATAAGCGATTACCGCCGCAAAGAAGTAACAGACGGCTATCCGTTGCAAAACGCCAAAAATGCGGACGCCGGAGGTTGGATTATTAGGGTCCACCCATTGGCGAAAAACCAATGAACCTTCCTGCCATCTTACAAAAGGCCACCAGTTCAGGAAGAGCCCGATCAAAAAGATCAGGGCGGTTCTTTTAATCACTTTTCTCCAGAAAACCCCGTCACCGGCGGCTTCCAGCCGGGGCAGGACAAAGGCCATGGCATTTCCTACGGCGAATAAAAAGAAGGGGAAAACCAGGTCGGTGGGAGTCAGCCCATGCCAGGGGGCATGTTCCAGCGGGGCATAAATATGTGACCAGCTGCCGGGATTGTTCACTAATATCATCAGGCAAACGGTGGCACCGCGGAAGACATCGAGGGAGTAAAAACGTTGGTTCAAGCAGTCGGGGTTTAAAGACTAAATGTAGCAATTTCAATCTTACTAATTGCTGGCATTCATCAAATGGCAGGGCGGGGAATGATTTTACTAAAACAGCTTTTTACAAGTTAGTATAAGGTCAGCTTTCTTTTGCATAATAGTTATCAACTTATGGGAATAAATCCTTCAAAATCTGCGGATTTTATTCTCTTGCCACTCCCATTGTTCACCCTATATTTGCAGGCAAATGCGGAATTGCAGCAGCTTTTCCGTGGGTTCATATTCAATGAAAACCGGTCATATACGAAAATTCAAATGTGACTGAGGTGGCGAAGCCGTCTAAAAAATAAGTTCCTTGTCAAAGAAATGGTTAGCGGTCTATACCAGGCCCAGGTGGGAAAAAAAAGTCAATCAGCTTTTGCAAGAAAAGGGAACGGAGAGTTATTGCCCGTTAAATAAGATCAAACGTAAATGGAGTGACCGGGTAAAAGTGATTGAAGAACCGCTATTCAAATCTTATGTCTTTGTGAAGATCAGTGATGAAGAGAGAACGCAGGTAAGAATGACCACCGGGGTTGTCAATTTTGTATATTGGAATGGCAAACCAGCCGTGATCAAAGAGAAGGAGATTGCCATCATTCGCCGCTTCCTGGATGAATATGAAAATGTGGAAGCCGAGCCGATGGATATAAAAATAAATGAACGGGTCAAAATCACTACCGGCCCGTTAATGGACCAGGAAGGAAAAGTATTATCGGTACGCCATAAAACAGCCCAGGTAGCTATTGACAGCCTTGGGTATATGCTGGTCGCTTATATTGACAGAAGTAAATTAACTTCGGCCCGTCCCTGAACCAATTAAACCATTTTGCAGTCAGCACTGCTATTATTAAAGAAGCCTTCATGAAAATCTTTCGCTCCCTTTTTCTGATTGCCCTGCCGGTTTATCTTGTCTCCTGTGCAACACAGAAAAAATTACCTGCCTATTACCTGGATAAGGTGATCAATGATACTACGATCAATAGTAACCTGAAATTTCCCGAACTGAAGATCCAGAAAAATGACCTGCTTTCCATCAGTGTGTATAGTGCCAGTACGAATTTAACAGCAGATATCCCCTATAATCTTCCGGAAGCTGCTGCCGGCACAGGATTCCTGGTGGATGCCAATGGTAATATTGAATATCCCCGGCTAGGAACTATACATGCGGAGGGTCTGACGAAGCTGGAATTGGCGGAGGAAATAAAAAAGAAACTCACACAACCGGTAGAGTTACTGAGAAATCCTTCCGTTATCATACGATTCCTCAATTACAAAATCACCGTACTGGGCCAGGTAGGCCGTGAAGGCCTGGTGACATTGCCTGGTGAGAGACTGACCATACTGGAAGCCATTGGCCTGGCTGGCGGCATCACTGACTATGGAAAAAAAGATGATGTAAAAATCAGAAGGGAAAGAGACGGGAAGATCGAGATCGGTACCGTTGATCTTTCTTCCGACAGTTTATTCTATTCTCCTTATTATAACCTGGTGCAGAATGATGTGGTGATTGTGCAACCCACCAAACAAAAAGTGAAAATGACCGACCAGGGATTGGCCCAGCAACGGATAGGTATTGCACTGAGCATTATTACCACCGCTGCCATTATTTATAATATCTTCAAATAAGGGTTTCAACTTTATTTATCAGTAATGCAAGATCCGAATACGAATACGAATGCTAACAGTGAGTTATGGAACCTGAGCGTAAGAGACCTGTTTTATAAATACGTAAGGTTTCTTCCCTGGGTGATCATTTCAGTTGCACTGGCTTTGCTCGTTGCCTATGTATACCTGCGCTATGCCACGCCGATCTATAGTGTTGGCGGTACTTTGCTTATTAAAAATGAAGGCCAAAACACAAGAGGGGATAAGTTTGAAGACCTGTTCATCAATTCAAAATCCCAGAATATACAAAGTGAGGTTGAGATCCTTAAATCGAAGCCGCTGATGGCAAGGGTGGTTAAAAAACTCGGTCTGCAGTACAGTTATTTTGCAAAAGGTAAGATTAAAGACCAGAATATTTATAAATCCACTCCTTTTATAATAGAAACGATTCAATTATCAGATTCTGCCCATTCTTTTACCCTGAAGATCAAATTTACTGATGGCAGTTTCCGTATCAATGATGATCCACTGGTATTAAAGCCGGGTCAGTATTTCCGAAACCAGTACGGCCTGTTCCGGTTAACAATGAAGCCGAATATGCAGTATGGGAAAGAGTATTATATAATATACCAGCCACTGATACCGGCTGCAGCGGGTTTGGCAGGACCCTTACAGGTAGTTCCCAAATCACAGGGTTCCGGTATTCTCAATATCAGCCTGCAAACCACCAATTCGCAGATGGGTGCTGATGTAATTAATACCCTGATGGATGAATACAGTGAGTTTACAAAAGAAAGCAAGAACAAAATATCAGACCAGACGATTGAATTCATTGATGGCCGTATTGCTATTTTATCCGGGCAGCTGGATACGGTGCAGGCGCAACTGCTGAACTATATGGAGAAGAACGATATAGTGGATGTTGAAAGCCAGTCATCAGGATATTTTGATAAGATCAAGGAGTCGGACAAACTGATCGGGGAACAGGAATTGCAATTAATGGCAGTGGATGGCATCTCTTCTTATTTAAACCAGAAGCAGAATGAGTATACAAAAGTGCCTTCCACCCTTACGTTGACAGACGCCACACTGGGAGAATTGATCAGCGGGTATAACAAATTACAAATTGACAGGGAAGCGATGCTTGAAGCACAGGTGCCGGCGGCTAACCCTGCTGTTCTTGAAATAGAAAGCCAGATCAAACTGTTGCGTGAAAAACTGATCGAAAACCTGGGCAACATCAGGAATTCTTATAGTAAAACAATTAACGAAATAAAAAGAGGCAGCATACTTGCCGAAAACCAGCTGAAGATGCTGCCGGTAAAGTCAAGAGGTTTTTATGAAATAAAGCGGCAGGTGGATGGCAAGCAGGGTTTATATAATATACTATTGGAAAAAAGGGAGCAAACAGCAATCTCAAGAGCTTCAACTATCTCTAATTCACAGGTGGTTGAAATGGCCATGCCTACATCTAATCCTGTTAAGCCAAGTAAGAGGGCTGTACAGATGCTGGCAATCCTGATCGGACTGGCAATTCCTTCTCTTTTCATCTTTATGAAGGAAGTGCTGAACGATAAAGTAACAACAAGATTTGATATTGAGAAGATCACTGCTGCGCCTATACTGGGAGAACTGGGACATTCGTATTCAGATAAAACGCTGATCGTAAATAAGACCACCCGCAGTATGGTGGCCGAGCAATTCAGGATCATTCGTTCCAACCTGCAGTATATACTTAGTAAAAATGAAAAGCCGGTCATCCTGGTTACTTCTTCGTTTAGCGGGGAGGGTAAATCATTCGCCAGTACCAATATGGGTGCGGTAATGGCATTAACCGGTAAAAGAACTGTAATACTTGAATTTGATATACGTAAGCCTAAAGTTTTATCAGGTTTGGGTATGCCCAAACGGTCAGGTATTACCAACTATCTTGTTGGCAAGACAGATAACCTGGATGAACTGATCGTACCAGTTCCGGAACATGATCATCTTTTTGTACTGGCCTGCGGACCTATCCCTCCCAATCCTTCAGAATTATTACTTGGGGAAAGATTAAAGATGATGTTTGATATCCTGAAAGAAAAATTTGATGTGGTGATTGTCGATACAGCACCCGTCGGTATGGTAAGCGATGCGATGACGCTGGGCAAGCAGGCGGATTGTACTTTGTATATTGTAAGACAGGGGCACACATTCAAGAAGCAGGTAACAATGATCGATGAATTTTACCGGGAAAATAAATTACCGAAAGTTTCTATTATCATCAACGATATCAAGATAAAACCAGGGTATGGCTATTATGGATATGGCCGTTATGGATATGGATATGGGTATGGATATGGTGGTTATTATGAGGAAGAACATCCGCCACAAACTTTCTTTGAACGCTTTTTAGAAAAGCTGGATGTCAGAAAGTGGTTTAAAAAGAAAAGAAAGAAATAATTATGCGTATTCTGGTTACCGGGGGAGCAGGTTTCATTGGGTCTAACCTGGTGGAAGCTTTGCTGAAGGATAAGAGAGTAAGTTTAGTTCGTGTATTGGATAACCTGGCTACAGGTTCTTTGCAGAACGTAGAAGAATTTACCGGGAATTCCCGTTTTCATTTAGTGGAAGGCGACATAAGAGACTATCAAACCTGCCTGGATGCTTGTGAAGGGATTGACCGTATCTCTCACCAGGCTGCTTTGGGTTCGGTGCCCCGTTCTATCAACGATCCGCTGACAACGAATAATGTAAACATTACCGGTACACTGAATATTTTTACCGCTGCGAAAGAGAAAGGAATTAAACGGGTAGTCTATGCAGCCAGCTCCTCCACTTATGGTGATCATCCCGGTTTGCCCAAAGTGGAAGATATTATTGGTAAACCGCTTTCTCCTTATGCCGTTACCAAGTATGTAAATGAACTCTACGCACAGGTATATGCTAATTTATATGGCATTGAATTTATCGGGCTCCGGTATTTTAATATTTTTGGTCCCAGGCAAAATCCCAACGGCCCTTATGCTGCAGTGATACCCCTGTTTGCAGAAGCTATACTGAATCATGTTTCCCCGGTAATTAATGGTGATGGCAGTCATAGCCGGGATTTTACCTATGTTGATAATGCGGTACAGGCTAATATTCTTTCTTTGTTTACCGACAGCACAGAAGCAGTGAACCAGGTGTATAATATTGCCTGTGGTCAGCAAACATCCCTGCTCCAGCTTTTTAACAGCCTGAAAGAAAGTGCAGGCAGTAACCTGGTGCCGGTTCATGGTCCCGACCGGAAAGGAGATGTGAAACACAGTCTTGCAGATATTTCAAAGGCCCGAAAATTATTAAGTTATAGCCCGGTTGTATCTGTGGAGGAAGGATTAGCTGCTGTATTCAACTGGTATAAAAACGCCAAAAAATAAATCATGTCCAGAACAATTGTTATAACAGGTGGAGCCGGGTTTATTGGTTCACATGTAGTGAGATTATTTGTCAATAAATACCCGGACTATAAGATCATCAACCTGGATGCATTGACCTATGCAGGCAACCTGGAGAACCTGCGGGATATTGAAAATGCACCGAATTATTATTTTGAGAAAGCGAATATCCTGGACGCAGACCAGCTGGAAAGGGTTTTCGTGCTGCACCAGCCCGATGGCGTCATTCACCTGGCGGCCGAAAGCCATGTGGACAGGTCCATTCATTCCCCGCTTGATTTTGTGTATACCAATGTTATTGGTACGGTGAACCTGCTGAATACAGCCAAACATTTCTGGAAAGACAACATGGAAGGGAAACGCTTCTATCATGTGTCTACGGATGAAGTATACGGGGCATTGGGGGAGACCGGCTTCTTCACTGAAGAAACAAAGTATGATCCCCATTCTCCTTACAGTGCTTCCAAAGCATCCAGCGATCATTTTGTAAGGGCCTATCATGATACCTACGGGTTGCCAGCCGTGGTATCCAATTGTTCCAATAATTACGGCCCCAATCATTTTCCGGAAAAATTGATCCCCTTGTTTATTAATAATGTGATCAATAAAAAACCATTGCCGGTTTACGGAGATGGTTTATACACCCGTGACTGGCTATTTGTAAAAGATCATGCCCGTGCTATTGATCTCATTTTTCATAAAGGAAAAACAGGCGACACCTATAATATCGGTGGCTTTAACGAATGGAAGAATATTGATCTTGTAAAATTATTATGTAAACTGATGGATGAAAGACTGGGTAACCCGGCGGGCACCAGTGAGCAACTCATTACTTATATTAAAGACAGGCCGGGTCACGACCGTCGTTATGCCATCGATGCCGGGAAGATCAATAAGGAACTGGGCTGGGAACCCTCTGTTACTTTCGAAGAAGGATTGGCACAAACCATTGACTGGTATTTTGAAAATACAGAATGGCTACGCCATGTGACCAGTGGTGAATACCAGCAGTATTATCAAAAGCAGTACGACAAGACGAACTAACGAACCAACTGCTTTGATGAACCAACCACCATCCGCTGTTCCTGCAGAAAAAGAAAAACTTTTTTTCCCTAACCTTGACGGGTTACGGTTTTTCTCTTTCCTGGCCGTATTCTTTTCGCATATTTTTTCTTCCGGGAATGATGCTATAAAGAATGAAGGCTGGTACCAGCTTTTTAAAGGAAGGCTTTTCAGTGATGGAGACATGGGCGTTAGTTTTTTCTTTGTCTTAAGTGGTTTTCTTATCACTTATTTACTCATCAGGGAAAAGCAGCTGACCGGGACGGTTCATATATCCTCCTTTTACGTCCGTAGAACGTTACGAATATGGCCGCTTTATTATTTCTGTGTGCTATTTGGATTTTTGGCCTTCCCGGCCATTAAAGCTGCCCTCGGGCAAACACCGGAGGAAACAGCCGATCCGTTGCTGTGCTCCTTGTTCCTGAATAATTTCAATGCAGTTTTTAACGGCCCTCCCGACTCCTCCATCTTATCTGTTTTATGGAGTGTGGCGATCGAAGAGCAGTTTTATTTACTCTGGCCTATTCTCTTTTTCCTGGTGCCCGCTAAGAGATACCAGTATATTTTCGCAGTAGTTATTGCGGTATCCTTGCTCTACCGCTTTGTTTACAGGGACCGGCAAATCGAATTGCTTACCCTTGGAGTGATATCAGATATGGCCATCGGGGGTTTAGGCGCCTATCTCTGTATTGCGAATAAGAAGTTTTTGAAAAAGATTGAAAACCTCAGCGGCTGGCTTCATCTTATCCCGTATGCAGTAGTTATAGTATTACTTTTTTTCAGGCATGATATTTTCAGCACACAGGGCCTTATAATTTTCAAGCGGCTGATCGTATCTTTTTTCTTTTGCTGGATCATACTGGAGCAAAATTTTGGAAAGCATTCTTTCTTTAAAATTGCAAACCTGAAAAGGATCAGTACACTTGGGAAGTACACTTATGGGTTGTATTGTTTGCACACTATTGCGGTGCTGATCGTGGCCGTGGGGCTTGATAAAATGGGGCTCAACCGGTATTCCTGGCAGTTGTGGTTATTCGAACTTCCGCTGGCAATGGGGTTGAGTATTTTATTCAGCTATTTCAGCTATCATTATTTTGAGAAACGGTTTTTAAAATTAAAAGACCAGTTTGCCTTTATTGTAAAAGGATAAGCCAGGTCTGGTTTACCGGTATAAATTTTTGTTTATGAAAGGGATCATTCTTGCAGGTGGCAGTGGTACAAGGTTGTACCCGATCACCAAGGCAATTTCCAAGCAGTTAATGCCGATCTATGATAAGCCTATGATCTATTACCCCTTGTCCATCCTGATGATGGCGGGTATCAAAGAGGTGCTGATCATTACCACCCCGGAGGATAACCCGCAGTTCAAAAGATTACTGGGTGATGGAAGCCAGGTGGGTTGCCGTTTTGAATATGCTATACAGGAAATACCCAACGGGCTGGCGCAGGCATTTGTAATTGGTGAACAATTTATCGGTGCTGATAAAGTGGCGCTGATACTGGGCGATAATATATTTTACGGAACAGGGCTGGAACAACAGTTAGCAACACTGACTAATGTGGAAGGCGGGTATGTATTTGCTTACCAGGTCAGCGATCCTGAACGCTATGGTGTGGTGGAGTTTGACAAGAACAGCAAAGCTATTTCCATTGAAGAAAAGCCGGCAGCTCCCAAATCAAACTATGCGGTACCGGGCTTATATTTTTATGACAATGAAGTGGTGTCCATTGCGAAAAACCTGCAACCATCACCAAGAGGCGAATACGAGATCACCGATGTTAATAAAGAGTATCTCCGGCGGGGTACGTTGAAAGTGGCTATTCTTGACCAGGGAACAGCCTGGTTGGATACCGGTACATTTGACTCACTCAGCGATGCCAGTGAATTTGTGAGAGTGATTGAGAAAAGACAGGGAACGAATATCGGTTGTATTGAAGAAATAGCTTTCCGGAAAAAATTTATAACGAAGGAACAATTACTGGTGCTGGCCGATGCCCTTGCTAAAAGCGGCTATGGCAGTTATCTTAAAAAAGTAGCCAATCGCTGATATGAGCTGGTTAGCACACCCCACTGCTATTATAGATGAAGGCTGCCGGATCGGCGAAAAGACCCGTATCTGGCACTTTAGCCATATTATGCCGGGTAGTGAGATTGGTCATCATTGCAATATCGGGCAGAATGTTTTTATAGCAGCAGGAGTGAAGATTGGCAATAATGTGAAAGTACAGAATAATGTATCGGTGTATGAAGGAGTGATTTGTGAGGACGATGTGTTTATCGGTCCTTCGGTTGTTTTTACCAATGTATTGAATCCCCGGAGTGCTATCAGCCGCAAGCATGAATATAAAGAAACAATTATCCGCAAAGGGGCCTCTATTGGTGCTAATGCAACAATAGTATGCGGGGTTGAAATAGGAACTTATGCATTTATCGGAGCCGGGGCAGTGGTTATAAAAAATATTCCGGCCTATGCCCTGGTGGTGGGAACACCTGCTGTACAAAAAGGATGGATGAGTGAATATGGGCAGCGTTTGATCTTTGATGCAGCCGGCAAAGCCAGTTGCCCAGAAAGCGGGCAGCTATACCAGTTAAAAGGTGAAGTAGTCACCAAAATCAGCGATTGAAAAATTTTGCCATCACAGGTGTGGGCGGCTATATAGCTCCCCGCCATCTCAAAGCCATTAAAGAAACTGGTAACAGGCTGGTTGCAGCTTTAGATATTAATGATTCAGTAGGTGTGTTGGATAGTTACTTTCCTGAAGCCACTTTTTTCACATCCGCAGAAAAATTTGAACACTATTTACAAGAACTAAAATCTTCGGGAACCCCTGTTGACTACCTGTCGGTTTGTTCCCCCAATCATATCCATGAAGAACAGGTGTTGCTGGGCTTCAGAGCAGGAGCTAATGTGATTTGTGAGAAACCGGTGGTGTTGACTCCATCCAGTTTAGAAAGACTGGTAAAAGCTGAAAAAGAAACAGGGAAAAAAGTTTCAACCATCATGCAGTTGCGCCTGCATCCTGCTGTTAAAGCATTGAAAGAACGGATCAGTCAGGCTGCAACAAACCAGCAGTATACCGTTGTAGTAAAATATATAACAGCAAGAGGGCAATGGTATCACAGCAGCTGGAAAGGAGATATAGCAAGAAGCGGGGGAATTGCCACCAATATCGGAATTCATTTGTTTGATATGCTGCTCTGGTTATTTGGTGCGGCAAAAGAAAGCAAGGTATCGCTCCACACGGCTGAAAAAGCTGCGGGCCATTTGGTACTGGAAAAAGCAGCAATAAGCTGGGAGTTAAGTATTGATAAAAATGATCTGCCCCAATCTGTACAGATGGAACAGAAAAGAATCTTCCGCTCCTTACAAATTAATGGGGAAGAGATTGATTTTTCTGAAGGGTTGATGACATTACATACTGCCAGTTATGAAGCCATACTTGCCGGCAACGGGTTTTGCCTGGAAACTACAGGACCCTCGGTGCAGTTGGTTACGGATATCAGAAATACCTTTATTCAATAATTGAACTTGTGATCAAAAAAAAAGGTCAAACTATAGTGGTCTTATCACCTCACACCGATGATGGTGAATTGGGGTGCGGAGCCAGCATAGCAAGGTTCGCCGGCGAAGGATACCGTATTATTTATGCTTCATTCTCGCTCTGCAAAGATTCTTTACCCGCAGGCTATGCTGCTGACACCCTGGCAAAAGAAGTGAAAAAAGCAACTGCAAAGCTGGGTATTGATAAAACGGATCTGTTGTTGTTTGATTACCCTGTACGCCGCTTTGGTGAATACCGGCAGGCCATCTTAGATGATCTGCTGCAACTGAATAAAAAGTATAAACCTGCGATGCTGTTTGTTCCTGCATCAACCGATATTCACCAGGATCATGAGGTTGTATACACGGAGGCGTTACGGGCATTTAAATACAGCAGTATTTATGGGTATGAAATGCCCTGGAATAATTTTTCATTTGCCGGGAGCCTTTTTATAAAGGTTAACCGGGTGCAGCTGCAGAAAAAATTAAATGCACTAGCGCAATACCAATCGCAGCAACACCGCCCCTATATGAAAGTATCGTTTATTGAATCACTGGCAACCGTGCGGGGGGTGCAATCAGGAACAGAGTATGCAGAGTGTTTTGAAACGATAAGGAGTATACTATAGGTTTCAGTATCTGTCAGCCTTGCTGAGTTTAATATTTTAATACTATTCAATGGGATTAGAGCAGGTCAAAATCATAGCATTGCCCAAGATACTCGATGAAAGGGGTAACCTCTCTTTCTTTGAGAATCAAAAACAAGTGCCTTTTTCTATTGCCCGGGTGTACTGGATCTATGATGTACCGGGTGGTGAGGTAAGGGGTGGCCATGCTTACAAAACATTGCAGGAAGTCATAATTGCCTTATCCGGGAGTTTTGATGTAGTGCTGAATGACGGAAAAGAAGAGAAGACATTCAGCCTGAACCGTTCTTACACCGGTCTGTATATACCCAGCATGATATGGCGAAGGCTGGAAAATTTTTCAACCAATTCGCTGGCGCTGATCGCCGCTGATCAGCCGTATAATGAAAACGATTATATCCGGGATTATTCAGCGTTTTCAGCATTAAAAAGATGAAAATGAAAAAACCAACCGTTTTTGACTGCAGCTTAATCACTTTGCCTGTTATCAAGAACAGGGCAGGCAATATCACACCCGTTCATAATTCACTGGAATTGCCTTTTGATATCAAACGGATTTTTTATCTCTATGATGTACCGGGTGGTGAATCAAGAGGAGCCCATTCACATAAAAAATGCCACCAGTTTTTAGTGGCAGCCAGTGGAAGTTTTGAAGTGTTATTGAATGATGGAAATACACAAAGGCTTGTACAACTGAACCGGCCCTATGTTGGGTTACATATCCCTCCTATGATCTGGGCATCAGAGATCAATTTCTCTTCCGGTTCCATTTGCCTTGTGCTGGCTTCTGAATTTTATGAAGCAGGAGATTACATAAGAGATTATTCTGAGTTTCTTACTTTAAGCGAACAGTAATGAATATTGAGCAATACAGGAAAGCTAAACTTATAAGAGAGTTTGAGCAGCTTTTGTTACGGTTATTTGGCGAAGGAAAGTTGAATGGCACTGTGCATACTTGTGTGGGGCAGGAACTGATACCTGTTGCTCTATCAGCACATACAACTGATGATGATACTTTTTTCTCTAACCACCGCGGGCATGGACATTATATTACCCGGACCGGGGATGTAAAGGGGCTGCTAGCCGAGATCATGGGAAAGACAACAGGCTGTGCCGGCGGATATGGGGGTAGCCAGCATTTGTATAAGGAGAACATATTTTACTCAAACGGCATACAGGGAGGGATGGCACCGGTTGCTTCCGGTCATGCTTTCTCAAAAAAACTATCCGGCCGTCCCGGTATCTCTGTTTTGTTCATGGGTGACGGAACATTGGGTGAAGGTACTTTGTATGAAGCCATGAACTGTGCGGCTGTTTACAAGCTACCTGTTCTTTTTGTAATGGAGCATAATGGTTATGCACAGTCCACCAACTCTAAACAAACTTTTGCCGGTAATTCGCAAAAACGATTTGAAGGATTTGGGTTGCAGTACTTCAAAGGGGATATTTGGGATACGGAAACACTGGGTGCTGAATTTCAAAAAGCGGTAAGTGCAGCAAGAAATTTTGAGCCTGCTCTTATAGAAGTTAGCTGCTATCGGCTTAACTCTCACTCAAAGGGCGATGATAACCGTTCTGCAGAGGAAGTGGCTGCATATACGGAAAAAGATCCCCTGAATATTTTTGAAAAACAAAATGCAGCAGAAGTCATTCCTGTCAAAAAAGAAATAGAAGAATTTCTGAAAGGGTGCTTACATGAAGCGGAGAAGGATGCTGTACTTGAAAATGCGGTTCAGCTAAGTAAGCTGCAAAGTAATACCACGGAATTTAAACCCCTTGCAATACCCACGCAGGCTTCAAGAATAAATGAACTGATCTACCAGGCTTTCAGGGAGGAGATTGACAGGAACAATAATATTGTTTTTATTGGCGAAGACATTCAGAATAACAATTACTATAATCCCAAACCCTACGGTGGTGCGTTCAAAGTAACAAGGGACATCAGCAATCATTCACAGCAGGTGTTCAATGCGCCGATCAGTGAAGCCGCTATTGCCGGTATTGGTATCGGGTTAGCGATCGATAAAAAATTAGCAGTTGCTGAAATCATGTTTGGAGATTTTACAACGCTTACATTAGATCAGTTGCTGCAACATGCCTCCAAGTTCCAGGGTATGTATGGTAAAAAACTTCCCTTGCCTTTTATTCTCCGCACTCCCATGGGTGGTAAACGTGGCTATGGCCCTACTCACTCGCAAAGCCTGGAGAAGCATTTTCTCGGCATCTACGGGGTTGATGTAGTTGCACTGAACTACAGGGTTGATCCCTGTACGGTATACAAAGAACTCTTTGCTAATGTTGATTCACCCACTGTTGTTATTGAGAATAAGATCGATTATACCCGCTACTTTAACGCTCCGTTTATCCGGACACATGAATATTCGGTTTCTGGCGAACGTTTTCCTGTATTAAAGATCAGCCCTAAAGGGATGAAGCCGCAGGTTACCCTATTTTGTTATGGCGGAACCCTTGCAGATACCGAAAGTGCCGTACAGGAATTATTCATCGAGCAGGAGATAGCTGTTGAAGTGATCTGCCCGATGTCTTTATTCCCATTCAATATTTTCCCGCTGCAGCAATCGGTATCCTTAACTGGTAAATTGCTTACTGTGGAAGAAGGAGGATCGTTTGCAGCATTGGGCTCAGAAGTAATTGCCCAGCTTGTTGGTACCGGAACAACTATTAAAAAAGCAGTTCAGATCGGGAATAATGCCATTATCCCCAGCTCCTATAAAGCTGAACTGGCCTTGTTGCCAGGAAAAGAAAAAATTATTGGTGCGATACTTAAAATGTAAACATATATGGATGTAATATCTGTAAGTTGTCAGCAGTTTAATGTGAATGATGCCACGTATGCGGTACTGGAAAAATTCTATAAAAATGGTGATAAGGTAAAGCGGAATGATATTGTGCTGATGCTCGATTCAAGCAAAGCAGCTTTGGATATTGAAAGTGAAGGAGAAGGTTTTTTCTATACGAATGTGACTGTTGGCGAGCATGTGAAGGTAGGACAAGTTTTATACATTGTTTCTAAAGAAGAGATAGCCGATCCGGGTAAGATCAATTCGTTTTTTGCCACTAAGCAAGAAGCTGAAACAAGCGGCGAGGGAGATGCTGCAAAGGTCATTACCAAAAGTGCTAAAAAATTGATGGCATTGCACCAGTTGAAAGAAAGCGATTTTTCCGAAGAAGTCATTACGGAAGAAGTGATCAGTAAATACCTGGATACGGCCAGGCAATCTGCCTCGCTGATACTGGAACCCGCTAATTTCAAAGGGGTAAAAAGAATTGCATTGATTGGGGCCGGTAAAGGATTAGCGCAGGTATTGGATATTATATTTAACCTGCCAGATTATATTCCTGTTCAGGTCTATGACGATACCCCTGAAAAACAGGGTACATCCATTTTCAATATTCCTGTAAAAGGCAAGGTGGATTTGGATGCTATTGCAGATGATTATAAGAATGGTCAATTCGACCTGGTCGTAAATACCGTATCAGTATCCATCACATTCAGGAAGAAAGTTTTTTCAACATTGAACGCTGCCGGCGTTCCTTTTGCTAACCTGGTTCACCCGGCTGCTTATGTTGGATTTAATAACCACATGGGACAAGGTAATGTCATCTTTGCTCACGTTAGTATGGGCCCCTGCACGCAGATCGGGAATGATAATTTTATTTCTGCAAGATGTAATATAGAACACCATAATGTACTGGGTAATCATTGCACATTTGGTCCGGGTGTGATGACCTCGGGAAGTGTAACTATCGGTGATGAAGTTAAGTTTGGGACAGGCGTTTTTATTGAACCCAAACTTGTTATCGGCAGTAAAAGTATTATTGCCTCGGGGAGTATTGTAACAAGAAATATTGATGCGGCTGTTTTGGCCTACCCGCATGGGTCTAAACTGGCTTTCAAAAACCTGAATAACTGATTGGAATATATGAGCAAACTGGAAGAACTAAGTAAGTGGTATGTAGATTCTGAACTTGATTTTGACAGGATCCTTCAACGGCTTCGCTACAGAACCATCCGGCAATATTTTGCCGGCAAGACCTGCCTGGAAATAGCTCCGGCGCAGGGCATTACTACTGCATCTCTAAAAGATGATTTTGAAACCCTTCATGTTGTAGACGGCAGCAAGAACCTGCTGGATCTTATTCCTGATTACCCGAATGTGACAAAGTTTCATTCTATGATCGAGGATTTTAAAGCTCCCATGAAGTATGATTTTATTCTGATGGATCATATCCTGGAACATGTGGAGCATCCGGTACCAGCGTTACAGAAAGTGAGGACCTTCCTGAAAGACGATGGACTTTTTGCGGTCGGTGTTCCCAATGCAAAATCCATACACCGGCTTGCTGCTGTTAAGATGGGATACCTGAAGAGCATCTATGAATTGAACCAGCGGGATCATGAACTGGGTCACTACCGGGTTTATGATTTTGATACCCTGGCCAAAGATGTTACGGAAGCTGGTTTTACCATTAAAGATAAAGTGGGTGTTTTCTTCAAGCCGCTTTCCAATAAACAAATACAGGATAACTGGAATAATGATATGATTGAAGGATTTTACCAGTTAGGAGCTGATTTTCCTGAGAATACCGCGGAGATCTATATCATAGCAGGTAAATAATTGAATAAATTTTCTTCAGCAAAATGAATATACCATTTCTTTCTTTCCAGGGGATGCATCCCGGCATCAAAGCAGAAATGATGCAGGCCTTCAGTGATTTTTATGATAGTAATTGGTTTGTATTAGGTGAGAGGGTTAAAAAATTTGAGAAAGAGTATGCTGTGTACAATAAAGTGGAACATTGCGTAGGTGTAAGTAATGGCCTGGATGCCCTGCATATCGCTTTGAGAACGCTGGGTATTCAGCAAGGAGATGAAGTGATCATACCTTCTAATACTTATATCGCCACCGCACTTGCTATTTCATATGTTGGCGCAACTCCCGTCTTTGTTGAACCGGATCTGCAAACCTATAATATTGATCCTGCAAAAATTGAAGCTGCTGTTACGAGTAGAACAAAGGCGATCATGCCAGTCCATTTATATGGACAGGCATGCGATATGCAATCAATAATGAATGTCGCCACTAAGCATAGTCTGTTTGTTATCGAAGACAATGCCCAGGCGCATGGGGCTACTTTCAATGGAAAACTAACAGGGGCATGGGGCCATATTAACGGGACCAGTTTTTATCCCGGTAAGAATCTTGGCGCATTGGGTGATGCCGGGGCGGTAACAACCAACGATCCGGCCTTGGCAAAGAAGGCATTTACACTCCGCAACTATGGATCGGAGAAAAAATATTACAATGAAGTGATTGGTTATAATATGCGGCTGGATGAATGCCAGGCAGGGTTGCTGTCGGTAAAATTAAAATACCTTGATGAGTGGACGACACAACGGAAACAAATTGCCGGCTGGTATGATGAACTGTTAGAAGGTACAGGAGATATTATTTTACCAGCTGTTCACCCGGATGCTACGCATGCCTATCACCTGTATGTGATACGAACAAAATACCGGGATGAATTACAAAATCATTTAACGGCAGCCGGTATTGGAACCTTGATACATTACCCGGTACCGCCTCACTTGCAGCAGGCCTATGCTCACCTGGGTTTTAAAAAGGGACAGTTCCCATTGGCTGAAGAGATTGCGGCCACCTGCCTTAGCATACCCTTGTGGCCGGGAATGACACCATCACAAACGGCCCAGGTGGCTGAAAGCATTGCAGGGTTCTATAAAAAATAATGGGTTGAAGAAAATTCTCAGCAAAGCCCGGAACGTTTTCCGTACTGATTTTGTAATCGTCTCAAGCTGGTCAGCTGTTTCCACGCTGATCAAAATGGTCACTTCCTTTGTATCGATCAAAGTTGTATCGGCACTGATCGGACCTTCCGGAATTGCGATGGTAGGGCAGTTTATGAATACCATTACAATTGTAAATGGATTTGCCACCGGCAGTATCAGCCAGGGAGTAACCAAGTATATCGCCGAACATTACGATGATCCGGCACTGCAAAAAAGGGTAATAAGTAATGCGTCTTTTATTACACTTATTTGCACAGTAGTTACCAGCCTGGTGGTTATACTATTTTCTTCTTTTATAGGGGAGAAAGTATTTAAAAGCTCCGCCTATAACGAACTGGTACTTCTTTTTGGTATCACTCTCTTTCTTTATACTTTAAATACACTGATCGTTAGTATACTGAATGGTTTTAAATCATTCAGGAAATTCATTCTGGTTAATATCATCACCAGCATTGCTGCACTGGCCTTATCTGTTTTGCTGGTGGTATTTTGGGGTGTTTACGGGGCCTTGCTCAATTGTGTTATTTCGCAGTCGGTTATTATTTTCATAACCGTGTTCTTTGTGTTTAAGGAATCCTGGTTCAGGGACATTTTTTCGAAACTTACGTTTGATAAGAAGATTGCGGTCAGGCTCCTTAAGTTTTCGCTGATGTTGTTGACCACATCTGTACTGACACCTTATAGCCAGATACTGGTCAGGGATTATATTTCGACGAACATATCTATAGACACCTCAGGATTATGGGAGGGAATGAACCGTTTGTCGGCCATGTATTTGATGTTCATTACCACCAGCATCAGTATTTATTATTTACCAAGGCTTTCTGAGATCCGGGAACCGGGCTTATTGCAGCAGGAAATAATTAAGACCGGAAAGATCGTATTGCCTTTCCTGGCGGCGACATGTATTGCTATCTACCTGTTGCGTTACTTTGTGATCCGCATCGTTTTTTCTGCCGAATTCCTGCCGATGCAGGAATTGTTTGCGGCGCAAATGGTGGGTGATTTTTTTAAGATCGCCAGCTGGATGATTGCTTACCTGTTCTGGGCAAAAGCTATGACAAGGCTTTATATACTGACGGAAATTATTTTCTCCACCAGCTTTGTGCTCTTGTCAATTTACGGTGTGAAGAATTACGGGTTGATGGGCAGTTCTATGGGATATGCTGCCAATTACATTTTATACTTCCTGGTGATGCTGCTTTTATTCAGGAACATAATCAGGAAGAAATAAGACATGTTTATTTTTTATCACGAATTTGATTCCACTTCTTCCGGGGCTGCTGTTGTGATCCTTAATTTAATTCGTGGCCTCCTTTCCCGGGAACAGAAAGTACTGCTTATTGCCAAAGTGAACGGAGCGTTGCACAACGACCTGAAAGATATAGTTACCAGTAATCTTACAGTGATTGATAATGATAAAGCCTCCATCCTGGCTAACCGATCAGCAGTTTCTAAAGAGGACATAATTGTTACGACCCATTATTACTCTGTTTACCGGTTATTCAAGCGTCAAAATCCACGGATATTATTTTATTCTGTGAATATTACATCGCTGCCGGTTGCCAACCTTTATTTTAATAAAATTCATTTCAAAAGTCTTACCAGGAAGCTGGTAAATAAAATTGCTGAAAAAGGCGGGCTGGTATTTGTTGATCAATTTGCTAAGGAAGAAAATGAAATGGCACTTGCTGTAACGATAAAGGATCCTGTTTACCTGCCAATTCCCGTAGAAGTACCTGCTGAAAATGAGTGGAAAAAGCAGCGCAACAAATGCAGCGACCTGGTTTTGACCTATGTTGGCAGAGCAGCCGACTGGAAGATATTCCCCGTGAGAAAAGTGTTGAAAGATATTAATAACGCAGATTTGGGAAATCGAAAATTCACTTTTCATATCATCACGGATAGTGCTGCCGAGTTTGAAAAGGGATTATCAGGAATAGATAATAGAATGGTTACAATCAGGTATCATGAAAACCTGGCGCCGAAACAATTAAACGATTTCCTGGTTAAGAATTCCTGCCTTCATTTTGCAATGGGTACTTCAGCATTAGATGGCGCCAAGCTTGGAATACCCACCGTATTACTTGATTTCTCGTTTGAAGAATTTCCGGATAATTATCGTTATAATTTCCTGTTCTCTACCCGGAAGTATTCAGTTGGCGGCAGGGCAGAGAATGCTGTAGTAAAGGGATATACCATGGCTGACCTTATCCGCTTGTTTGATAAGGAAGGAAGCATTGAGGATTTTTCGAATCGCAGCTATGCACATGTGAAAGCCTATCATGATCTTCCTGCTGTCAGGGATATGTTGCTGGATTGTGCTGCTGATTGCAGGATACATATGAGCGATATTTCAAAATACCTGGTGCGTTACTGGTAATAAGGATTAACAATGGATAAACAGATCACTATACTGCATGTTATTGAATCACTGGGAGTGGGCGGCGCTGAGAAATCACTGGTCCAGGCTGTAAATGGTATGCCTGGTTACAGGCATATTGTTGCTATCCTGCACGAACCGGACACCTTGAAAGATAAACTTACTGATGCCCGGGTGATAAATCTTGCTGCTCATTCCATCTGGCAAAGATGGAAAGCTGTGAAACAACTGAAGCAGATAATAGACGCAGAACAGGTTGACCTGGTACATGCACAACTATTTAACAGTACCCTGGTGGGAAGAATAGCCAGCCGGGGAAGGGTTCCGTTTATTTTTACACTGCAAAGTATGTTGGGTGAGGATCTTTTTAAAAAGGATTTTGTATCAAGACTTCTTGAAAAAATCACCTACTCAAAAAAGAATTACCTGATCGCTGTTTCAAATGAAGCATTGAATGATTATAAAAAGTATATACAACCCAATCAAGACAGGTCAACGGTAATTTATAACTCTATTGAACAGAAATTCTTTGCGCCGTCGTATAAAAGCTTTACTCCGGGCAGGAAAGTAAGATTAATTGCAGTAGGTAACCTGAAGCCACTGAAAAATTATGATTATATCCTGGATGCCCTTAAAATGATCCCTGGAGGATTATTTGAATTGGATATCTATGGGGCAGGACCACATAAAGATTTTTTACAACAGAGAATAGAAACAGAGCAATTGCCTGTCGTATTAAAGGGTAATGTTTCAGACTTGCAGCAGCGGATCGGGCAATATGATATTTATCTCCATTGTTCTAAATATGAGGGGTCAAGCCTGGCCATATTTGAAGCCATGGCCTCCGGGTTGCCAGTTATTGTGTCGGATATTCCCGTTTTACGGGAAAATACAGGAGGCTTTTCTTCCTATGTGGATTTGCAGCAACCAGGAGACCTGGCTAATAAATTAATGGCAGTTCAAAAAGGAGAACTGGATATTAATGAAAGAGGGAGTAAGGGGTTTGAATGGGTTAAAACTGTTGCACACCCATCTGTTGTACTGGCACATACAGTAAATTTTTATACAAAAGTTTTAAGCGAAAATTCAAAATAGTTAATCAATGAAAATTTTAATTACCGGAGGTGCCGGATTTGTTCCTTCCTCCCTGGCAGACAGGTTACTGGAATCTGGCAAGTACGAGATCGTACTGGTGGATAATATGCTTACAGGAAGGGCTTCTAATATACCCAGGCATCCTGGCTGCAGGTTCATTAAATGCGATGTAAATAATTACAATGATATTGCACCTGTATTCCTTGCTTTCCGGTTTGATTATGTTTTTCATTATGCCGCAGTAGTGGGTGTTAAAAGAACACTGGATAATCCCGTGATGGTACTGAATGACCTGCAGGGTATGAAGAATGTACTTGATCTTTGTAAGAATACGGGAGTTAAAAGAGTTTTCTTCTCCTCTTCCTCAGAAGTATATGGAGAGCCGGTACACCTGCCACAGCACGAACACACCACGCCGCTGAATTCAAGATTGCCCTATGCAGTGGTTAAAAATGCGGGTGAATCGTTCTGCCGCTCCTACCAGCAGGAATTTGGCCTTGATTTTACCATTTTTCGTTTTTTTAATACTTATGGTCCCAAGCAAAGCCCCGATTTCGTGGTATCAAAATTTATTGATGCGGCACTTGCCAATAAGGATATTACGGTGTATGGGGATGGCTCGCAGACAAGGACTTTTTGCTACATCAATGATAATGTGGATGCCTGTATCAATGCCATGGAAAATGATTTATTTGTGAATGATGTGGTAAACATCGGTAATGATAAAGCAATCACTGTACTGGAGTTGGCGAAAACAATTATTAAGGTAACTGGGTCGGCTTCTAAAATAGTTCATTTGCCACCGCTGCCAGATGGAGATATGACCCGGCGTCAGCCTGATATTTCCAATATGATGTCTCTCTTGAAAAGAGACCTTACCCCGCTTGAAGAGGGATTAGCAAGAATTCTTAAAGAAAGAAAAAAATAAGCAGCGTATGAAAACGATCTTAGTGACCGGCGGATGCGGGTATATTGGTTCCCATACTCTGGTGGACTTGTTGCAAAACGGATTCCACGTGATATCGGCAGATGATCAGTCCCGGTCTACCGGGGAATTGTTATCCGGTGTTGAAAAGATCACAGGGATAAGTGTTAAGAATTACAAGATCAACCTTTGTGACCTGGAGGCCGTGAAGACAATTTTCAGGGAGAATAAAATTGACGGTATCATACATTTTGCAGCTTTTAAATCCGTGGATGAATCTGTGAGAGAACCGCTGCTATATTTCCAGAATAATCTTATATCACTTGTTAACCTGCTGGAGTGTACCAAAATATTTGATGTTCCGTATTTTGTTTTTTCTTCTTCCTGCAGTGTATATGGGGATGTTGATAAAATGCCGGTGACAGAGGATACCGTGTTGACTGAGCCAAAATCACCTTACGGAAGAACCAAGAAGATAGGGGAAGAGATCATCAGTGATTTCGCCAAAACAAGCACCACGAAGTTTATTTTATTGCGATATTTTAACCCGGTGGGTGCTCATCCTTCCGGCGAAATTGGAGAAATCCCTTATGGCGCCCCCTCCAACCTCGTGCCGGTAATTATGCAGTGTGCTATAGGCAAAATACCTGTATTGAACGTTTATGGCCATGAGTATAATACGAGAGACGGTTCCTGCATTCGTGATTTTATACATGTGTGTGATATTGCAACGGCTCATACGCTGGCTCTTAAAAGAATGTTTGATCCTGCTGTCACTACAAATTATACAATATATAACCTGGGAACCGGAAACGGGGTCACCGTGCTGGAAGCTATTAAAGCATTTGAAAAAGTAACGGGCAGAAAAGTCAATTATCAACTTTCTGCTCCAAGGGAAGGAGATGTAGTGGCCATTTATGCTAATAACGATAAAGCAAAAAATGATCTAGCCTGGAAACCTGTATATGATATTAACGAAATGATGCGAACGGCATGGAAATGGCAAAATGTATTGACGGGGACAACCAGCTAAAGTTGGTATCCTATTAATTAAGTGTTTATACTTAACATACCGGATATGAAAAACAAATAATTTGCAACCGGATAAACCATAAACAGAGCTTTCGGTCTTTCCATTAACCTATAGAAAAACAGGAACTCCTTATTCCAATATGAAAATTCTGACATATTTAAAATCTAAACGGAAGGTACTATTCAGGCTTTCCTTTATCCTGCTTATTTCTTTTTTCTTCCAGGTTTTTATTCTTGAACTGGCGAATTTAGTTTATCCCAATTTCAGTAAAGCTCCTGATGTTTATGTAGGATATGAAAAGTACGATCCATCGCTTGGGCGGCTGACCTCTATTGAAGATGTGACTGAATTTTGTGATTCGTTATATGGCTCCAATAAAATTGCTCCGGGAGATTCCGGTACTTATGCCAATATTGTATCAAGGGTGATGAGGTACCGTTTTGTTCACGGGTATTCATGGTATCATTTAGGACATAATTATGTTGCGACACTACTGGCACCGGTCGTACACCGTGATCTTTCTGCTATCGTTGTTCCCGATGATATTTTGAAATACCCTAATGCGGCCTGCAGCCAGCAATCAATCGTAGCCATGAACCTGCTGATGGAAAAAGGGTTTATGGTGAGGAAGGTTGGATTTTATGATAAAAAATATGGCGGTCATTTTTGTTATGAGGTACGTTATGATAACAGCTGGCATTTTTATGATCCTAACAGGGAGCCCGATGAGAAGGTGCTTGCGGATAATGGAAGGCCGAGTATAGAAGAGCTGAATAAGAATAGAGAATTGCTCATAAAAGCTTTTCCAAGGGATAGTGCAGAATTTGTCACTTCATTATACAGCACATATAGTTATGGTAAGCAAGGCGAACTGCCTGGCAAAAATGCGATCCGGTTTCAGACTTTTACCAAATTTTTGTCTTATTTCCTGTGGCTGATACTCGTTTTCATTTACATCTTGCTTAACCGGCGGTTTTTCAGGAATAACAATAAAGCATAATGCTTTATTACTCCCTTTTTCCAACGGTTTAACAGGTCAGTAAACTCATATTGCTCTTATAATATGACCATGCAATTACGCCTTCCTTTTACCTTCTTTCTGCTTCTCATCTGCCATCTTTTGCCGGCGGAACAGGGGATAAGAATTTCTCAAAACTCTTCTTTTTATGGAAGCAGAATATTCAGGACTGATCTGCATAATGACTTGTACGATCAATCAGTAGAGGATCTCCGGGAATATTTACAAAAAGCTACAGGATCAGTTTTCACAACCGGCAATTTTTCAGGAAGCACTAACCAGGAGGGAATCTATCTTATCTTGTACGGCCCGTCTGTTCCATTAGCTGCAACTGATGCAAAGAAGTTAATGACGGGTGGAATTGAGGGTTTTATTATCGTTGGTACTGCAGAAAAATTATTGATTATTGCAAGTCACCCAACCGGTTTGTCAAGGGGAATTTATTCATACCTAGATCAGTTGGGATGCAAATGGTACTTTCCCGGTGATGTATGGACCCATATCCCTGTTTTAAAGAATATAGAGATCAGGCAGAAAAAATATGTAACACCCTCCTTTGCATTGAGGGATTTCTTTGGTACAGGTGGTTTGTTTCCTGTTCCATCTATTACAGAAGACGATATTGTCAAGGTGAACTGGGAAGACTGGAAGCGGAGAAACAGGATGGGTGGTTCTGTTCGCCTGGGAGGACATTACTGGGAAACCTTCAACCTTCGCTACAAGAAGGAATTACTGGATCATCCGGAATACCTGGCAGAGATCAAAGGGAAAAGAGTGGAATGGCATGTTTCATCAAAATTCTGCATCAGCAATAAAGCCTTGCAGGAGTTGTTTGTCGGGGACAGGGTGAAGGCTATGCGAGAGGAACTTAAGAAATCGGTCTATAGTGCTGAGAAAATAATTATCGGTGTCGACCCTTCGGACGGGGGCGGCCATTGTGAATGCGGGAATTGTAAAAAGATGGGTTCTGTAAGTGACCGGGTTTTCTTTTTAGCTAACCTGGTAGCAAAAAAGTTTGCTGCTGAATCCTCCAGGGCTTATGTTAACCTCTACGCTTATAATGAACATGCGGCACCGCCTGCACTCAGCCTTGAGCCCAATGTTATTGTCCAGATCATTCCCTATGCCTTCCAGAATGTTGGTACCCCACAACAAATGATTACTCTCTGGAAAAAGAAAAGCAAAAACCTTTATCTCTATGATTATTATGGAATACCTGATTGGCATTACGAGGTTCCCTTAACCGGCAGATGGTCTGTTTATGAACTGGTAAAGAAATTAAAGTACTGGAAGCAGAATGATGTAAAGGGTGTTTTGTTTGAGTCCTCAAATGGTATCGGAACAACTGGTTTAGGGCTCTATCTTGCCAGTAGGCTGGGCTGGAACAGTAACGAGGATATTGGAAAAACAATTGCTGGGTTTTACAGGCATATGTTTGGGAAAGGTGATAGCTGGGTTAAAAAATATTATGATAAGATCAGTTTTGATTTTAAGGAAATAGCAGATGTTCCTTACCTGTATAATGCTCTTGAACAGGCAGAGACGGGGGCTGCAGGAGATCAGCAAGTGAGGGTAAGAGTTAACCTCCTCCGGGCTTATATACATTATGCTGCTTTGTACTACCAGTATAAAAACTCAAAGAATAAAATAAATGATGGCTCCTGGGAACGATTGATTCAGTATGCCTGGGAGATTTATCCAACCATGATGGTTCACACAACCCGGGTGGCCGAATTACTCAGACTGGAGGTATTAAATAATCAATCACTTACTGATAAGTGGGGTATATATAATGCCAATGCTGCGGGTATAAAGAATACCCAATGGATTAATGCTAATAGGATTCTTGAGTATGTCAGTGCGGATAAACGAAGATTCCCCCTGCTTGAAGATTTTGATTATGTGAAACCCCCGGTTAACTACGTATTTACTCCAAAAGCGGATATTCCGGCTAAGGATAGTTCCAAAGAAATCCTGGTAATGGATTTCCCGGACCTGTTTATCAGAATGTCAGCCAACGGTTCATTTAAATTTTCTATGAAAACCAATGAAGGTTCCACGGTGCCGGAGCAAAATGTAACTATCAGTATTATTGATACGGCAAAAGGGGATGTGATATGGGAACAGACCCGGAAAATAACACAGCGATGGAGTGAAGTAGTTATAAAACAAAAGCCGGGCAAAACCTATCAATTATACATTAAGAAGGAAGGGTGGATGAAATTGGCGATTAAAAAAACCGAACAATTTTTTATAAGGAAAATACCGATTTACGCTTACCTGGGGAAATTGTGGTTCTATATCCCGGATAATAAGACTTATTTCTATTTTAAGAATGCCGGTGATGTTCATCCTGATTTCTATAACCCATCAGGCGGTAAAGTACAACCTGTTAAAGTAAATGAGGCCGGCGTATACAAACTGGCGTCATCAAAGGCCGGTGGGTGGTGGAGTATGGAGAAAACAGAATTAAAATCCCTGGAGTTTTATAATTATCCGCTTGTATTTCTTCCCCATCCCAACTATACGGTAAAGCAGGTAACTTCAAAATAAACTATCCTGTTTGATCGTTCAAAGGGATCGACATATATATGTACTTTCTAAATGAATTAATCTTATGTGTGGTATAGCCGGGTTTATTGATTTCACCAACAGGAGCTCACCGGAACTCGTGAAAGAAATGGCAGCAGCATTGCCTCACCGGGGACCAGATGGGCAGGGAGAGTATTTCCATGCAGGAGTTGCATGCCAGGTGGGACTGGGACACCGCCGTCTCTCTATTATTGATCTTAGCACTTCTGCCAACCAGCCCATGCATTATGATGGTCTGCATCTCATCTTTAATGGGGAGATATATAATTATAACGAGATAAGAGAAGAGTTGATCAGGCTGGGACATTCTTTTCAAACCCATTCTGACACGGAAGTGATCCTGCACAGCTGGCGCCAGTGGGGCGAAAAAGCTATTGATCAATGGCGGGGAATGTTTGCCATTGCCCTGTTCGACGAGAAAAATAATCAGCTGATAGCTATTCGTGACCGGGCCGGGGTAAAGCCGTTCAATTATTTTTTTAAGAAAGGTATTTTTTTGTTTGGCTCGGAATTTAAAGCCCTGATGGCACACCCGGCTTTCGAAAAAAAAATTAACCGTGATGCAGTAGCTTCCTTTCTCCAGTACGGTTATGTGTCTTCGCCGCATTGTATTTTTAATGATACTTTCAAGTTAGCGGCGGGCCACCTGTTGCGGCTGGATCTTTCCACCCAGAAGCTGGAAATTAAGCAATACTGGAATGTGTATGATTATTACAATAAGCCCAAACTTTCTATCAGCCTGCCGGATGCAATCAATGAGACCGAAAGCATACTGACAGAATCGTTTCAGTACAGAATGGTGGCAGATGTACCGGTTGGTGTTTTCCTGAGTGGAGGGTATGATAGCACCTGTGTCACTTCCCTGCTGCAAAAGAACAGGACGGAGAAAATTAAAACGTTTACAATCGGTACAACTGATAATAAATTAGACGAAGCACCTTTTGCTAAACAGATCGCTGCTCACCTGGGCACTGATCATACGGAATACTATTGCACCGCTAAAGAGGCAATAGATATTATTCCTGACCTGCCTTATTATTATGATGAGCCTTTTGCCGACAGCAGTGCTATACCCACTATTTTGGTAAGCCGGTTGGCAAGAAAGCAGGTAACGGTTGCCCTTTCTGCAGATGCAGGGGATGAAGTATTTGCGGGGTATAACCGGTATGATTACATCAGCCGTTATGGTGATAAATTACGGGCTATTCCAAAGCCCTTCAGGAAAATGGCAGCTGCCACCATGGAAAAGGTTTCTTCGGAAAGCATTCCCTGGTTTCGTAATAAAAGTAATTTTCACAGCCGGTATGATAAGCTGAAGAATTTACTGAATGATCCCTCTCCTTCAGAATTGCTGAAAAACCTCAGCCAGGTGTTTACCGGAAAAGAAATTGATCATTTATTACAACAGGAGGTACAACCACTTTCCACACTTCATACCAGTGCTGAACTGAGACAGGAATATTATGATGCTTTGTCGTTTATGATGGCGGTGGATTACCAAACTTATATGGTGGATGATATTTTGCAGAAGGTTGACAAGGCTACAATGAGTACCAGTCTTGAAGGAAGGGAACCGTTTTTAGATCAGAAAATTATTGAGTGGGCCGCACAGCTGCCTTCAGATTATAAATATCATGAAGGGCAAAAAAAGTATATCCTGAAACAGATTGTTCATAAACATATTCCGAAGGAAATGATGGAACGGCCCAAAATGGGGTTTGGGATACCGGTGGAGACCTGGTTGAATCAGGAGTTGAAAGATCTTGTGCTGGACAACCTTGGAGCTACGGCACTAAGAAAGCATGGATTATTTAATGAAGAAGCGGTGAGCCGGCTTTGCCGGGATTTCTTTGCCGGCAGAAAGGAAAAATATCTGAAGATATGGTACCTGCTGATGTTCCAGCTCTGGTATAAAAAATGGATGAACTAATATTTTGAAAAGAGTTCTTTATTTATCATACGATGGTATGACGGACCCTTTGGGCCAGTCGCAGGTTTTGCCTTACCTGGTGGGGCTGGGTAAACAAGGGTATCAATTCACACTCATAAGTTTTGAAAAGGAGGAACGAGTTGAAAAGGGGAAGGCTGTTATTGAAAAAATATGCCGGGATAATAATATAACCTGGCATCCTCTCCTGTATACCAAAAAACCTCCTGTTCTTTCCACCGTGAAAGACCTAAGGGCACTAAAGAAGAAGATCGCAACACTTCAATCCCAGGCACCGTTTGATCTGGTTCATTGCCGTAGCTATATTACGGCACTGGCCGGTGAATGGATGAAAAAGAAATGGGAAACAAGGTTTGTCTTCGATATGCGGGGCTTTTGGGCGGATGAAAGAGTTGACGGTAAGATATGGAACCTGAACAACCCTGTTTTTAAAATGGTGTTCAGGTATTTTAAAAAGAAGGAAAAAGATTTTCTTTCGCATGCGGATCATATTATCTCACTTACCCATAATGCCAAACAGGTCATTCACTCCTGGAAAGAAGTTAGTAACCAGCCTGTCCCTGTACAGGTGATTCCCTGTTGTGTGGATCTTGCCCTTTTTGATCCGGCTACCATTCAAAATGCTTCCATTGATCAACTGAAGAAGGAACTTGGTATAGCATCCGGAGTTGATGTGATCTCATATATTGGTTCTATCGGTACCTGGTATATGTTGCCTGAAATGCTGGATTTTTTTAGACTGTGGCTTTTTAAGAAGCCGGAAAGTATTTTACTATTTGTAACGAATGACAACCCGGTCCATATTTTATCAGCGGCGACCCAATCCGGGATAGCAGCTGCATCTATACGAATAAAGCCCGCCACAAGATCGGAAGTTCCCCTGTTTATTGCGGCTTGTGATTATTCTCTTTTCTTCATCAAGCCCGTTTTTTCCAAAAAAGCTTCTTCGCCTACCAAACAGGGAGAAATTATGGCCATGGGTAAACCGGTGATCTGTAATAGTAATGTTGGGGATACTGATTATGTGGTTGAGCAATATCATTCCGGTGTATTGGTGAATGATTTTTCAGAAAAGGATTATAAAAAAGCAATTGAAGAAATTACAGTGAATGATCATTTTGATGCAGCAATGATACGGGAAGGAGCCCGGCAATTCTTTTCCCTGGAGGAGGGAGTAAGGCGTTATGCAGAAGTTTACCGTACTGTTTTGAATGAAGGATAAAGCAGCTCATATCTTATTCCTGGTTCCCTACCCGATGAAACATGCTCCTTCGCAACGGTTCCGGGTAGAATTATTTTTGCCCGAACTGGATAAGGCGGGCATTACCTACAAAGTCCAGTCATTTCTTGATGAACAGACCTGGGATGTTTTATATAAAGGTGGAGGATTTGTATCCAAAGCCTGGGGCGTAATTAAAGGATTTGCACGAAGGTGGAAAATTGTTTTAACAGGACTTTCCGGGTTTGATTTTGTTTTTATTCACCGGGAGGCAGCTCCGATTGGGCCGCCGGTATTTGAATGGTTAATCAGTAAAATTTTCCGGAAGAAAATCATCTACGATTTTGATGACGCCATCTGGATACCGAATACCAGTAAAGAGAACAAATTAGTATCCTGGATAAAGGCATGCTGGAAAGTAAAATATATCTGCACCTGGGCTGATAAAGTAGTGGGGGGCAACGATTACTTGTGTGAGTATGCCCGATCATTCAATAAACAGGTGGTAAAAATTCCGACTTGCGTAGATACGGTTAACGGGCATAACCGCTTAAAGGATCAGTATACGGATAAAATGATAGTGGGGTGGACGGGAAGTCATTCAACTATGAAATTCCTGGATGAGATTGTTCCTGTTTTGGAGGAACTACAGGCAAAATATGAGTTTGAATTTGTCGTGATATCCAACAAACCCCCGGCATTTGAACTGCCTTTACTCCGGTTTATTCCCTGGAAAGAAGAAACAGAAACGGAAGACCTGCTGCAATTGAATATCGGCGTGATGCCATTGGAAAAGGATCCCTGGTGCGAAGGGAAATGTGGTTTCAAGCTGATTCAGTACCTGGCATTAGGAATACCGGCAGTAGCTTCACCTGTCGGGGTAAATACTTTGATTGTGGAGCAAGGAAAAACTGGTTTTCTTTGCGAGGTGAAGGAAGAATGGAGTAAATCCTTAGCTTTTTTGATTGAACAGGAAGATAAGAGAACCCTAATGGGTAAACTGGGAAGGAATAAAATTGAGAATGAATACAGTATTTCATCCCAGTCTGTAAAATTTGCAGCACTGTTCAGCTTAAATGCCCAGCGGTCGGAATAGCATTTTTTTCAATGGTTTATTCTTATAATAAATAAGGATCAGGGCCAGGGCGTAAAAGGGTAAACAGGGAATTTTGTAGCGGGATAATGCTCCAAAATTATAAGAAGAGATACCTACAGCAAACGCAAAAATGATGGAAAAGATCAGGCAGAATTGTATAGTGGGGTCACTATTGATTGTTGCCCAGACATCTTTGATGCCAACAACAAAAATGATCTTTAGTGTAAGAAACAGAAAGAGGAAAGCTTCAATAGAAGATAAGAAGACAATAACCTTATTAGCTTCCCATAGATAGGGCCTGAACAGGGTTACATTAATAGCAGCCGGGAGCTTTGTCAGCATACCTCCGATAGTAGGTTCAAATTCTCCGAGGTCATAGCTTGATCCTTTGTCCAATTCAGACATATACCCGATCCATCCCCTCGTGGTGGCAGAAGTTTCTGCTATTTTTTCTAATGAATACCGGCCTAGCTGGGCGCTGAATTGTTGCAGGAAAAAAAGAAAGCTTCCGACGGAAATAGCAAGGAAAAACAACTTGATCAACCAGCGTAATGCCCAGCTTTTGATATTATGCGAATAGGAAAATAATATCCACATGAACAAGGCTGGTACAAAACCTACCAGGATATAGATTTTTACAATAGCAATCAGGGTAAAACTTAATATGGCAAGAGTGATATTTTTAAAAGAAAAATCCCGCTGCACTAGTATCCTGAAGGTGCCGTAAGTAAGCCAGCCAAGTCCAAAAATACAAATGGTGTCTTTAAAGATGCCAGACCCCCATACATACGTACTCGGAATATAGAGGATGGCTATTGCGATAGGCCGGATCAGTTTTGGATAAGTACTGGCAAACGTTCTGAATAGTGCCCATACTCCGGAAAAAGATATATAGGCTAATACGACAGAGGTGGGCAGGTAAGTACTGAAGGTAAAAATATTAATGATGGCTGTGAGTACAGCTACGAGGTAAGATGCGGGATCTTCGTACCATTGCATTTGCGATGTGTAAACGAAGTATTCGGGGTCATCCCATTTAGCTGTTCGGGTAATCAATCCAAACCATTTACCGATAGATTCGTCGGCACTGCTGTTAATCACATTGGCGTGTCTGAAATATTCGGATGTGTCACCTCCGCCATAGTAATACTGGTATACGAGGGCAACGAAAATCGCTCCAAATACTTTTAAGCTGAGTGCAGGAATATAATACTTCCTCCAGGGATGGTTCTTATTATAAGCTGCGTTTCTGTTCCGGAAGGCCAAAAAATAAATGATTGCCAGGTAAAAGGGAAGTAATACATAATCAAGAATGTCGATATAGTAATTCATGAAACTGCCTGGTCTGTTTTTTCTGAATCAGGGAATACATAGCTATTTTTGCCCGCCTCCTGTTCTGACAAAAATAGAAGAAAGCGATGGAACGAACTAAAACAATAACCACGATCAAATGCCCCGAATTCTCCGTATCCTGAACCGGCTTGCTGTTGGAGGCCCGCTGCTTAACGCAAGCTATCTCACCAAGTATATGGCCCCGGAGTTTGAGACCATGCTTATAGTGGGGGAGAGGGAGGAACATGAAAAAGATGCCAGTTTTGTAACAGATGCTTTAGGCATTACGCCTGTTCATATCCCTCAAATGGGAAGATCGGTTAACCCCTGGAACGATTACCAGTCATATAAACAAGTACAGAAGCTGATCAGGGAATTTAAGCCGGATATAGTGCATACTCACGCCGCTAAACCGGGTGCGATCGGGAGACTGGCAGCAAAATCGCTGCATGTGCCGGTTATAGTACATACCTATCACGGGCATGTTTTTCATTCTTACTTCAGCCCTGTGAAGACCAGGGTTTTTATTGGCATTGAGAGATGGCTGGCCCAAAAGTCGGATGCCATTGTAGCGATCAGTGAGCAACAAAAAAAGGAACTCGTAACTGATTTCAGGATTGCACCTGAAAGTAAATTCAGACTGATTCCCCTCGGCCTGGATCTTGATAAGTTCCAGGCCAATAAAGATGAAAAAAGAAGGTTATTCAGGTCTTCCTTTGGTATCAGTGATGATGAAATTGTTATTACCATAACAGGAAGACTTGTTCCTATTAAGAACCATTTTCTTTTTTTGGAAGGCCTGAGTTATGTCCTGAAGAACTCAGGAAAAAAAATTAAGGCATTTATTGTAGGCGATGGGGAAACCAGGACCTTGCTGGAGCAAAAAGCAAAAGAGTCAGCTATCCGGTTCACTACAGAAAAGGATACGACTCACCCCCATCCGCTTGTATTTACATCCTGGAGAAGTGATATTGATTTTATCAATGCGGGTTCGGATATTATTACACTAACGTCTTTGAATGAAGGGACACCTGTGAGCCTTATTGAAGCACAGGCGTCGGGAAAAGCAGTGGTATCTACAAGAGTTGGAGGTATCGAAGCGGTGGTGCAGGAAAATATTACCGGGTTACTCTCTGATATTACGGACGATGAAGGCTTTTGCAAAAACCTGTTGCGCCTTACAGAGGATGATCAGTTAAGAAATAAATTGTCACAGGCTGGAACTTCGTACGTTGTTCAGCATTTCAGTTACCAACGCCTTGTTAAAGATATGTCGGAACTTTACCATGAACTATTAAGCAAAAGAAGCCATGTTTAAGTTTCTTTTTAAATCAAAGCAGGAGTCCGGGCACTTCAACTTCGGAGAACTGGGTACCGATATGCACTCTCACCTGCTGCCGGGTATCGATGATGGTGCACCTGATCTTGAAACTTCATTGGAACTGATAAAAGGAATGGCAGCATTGGGGTATAAAAAACTCATCACCACACCACATATCATGTGGGATATGTACCAGAATACCCGGGAAGGTATACTTGAAAAACTCGAACTTCTCAAAAAGGCTGTAAAGGAGAATAATATCAATGTAGAGATACATGCTGCTGCCGAGTATTTCCTGGATGACTATGTGGAGCAACTGGTTAAAAAGAACGAGCCTTTACTTACTATTAGCGGGAATATGGTGCTGGTTGAATTTTCAATGGCTTACCCTTCTCATGGGCTTAAAGATATCCTGTTTGAAATGCAAATGCAGGGCTATCAGCCGGTGATTGCCCACCCGGAACGTTATATTTACCTGGAGAATAACCGTTCATTTTATGATGAACTGAAAGATATTGGCTGCTTATTCCAGCTAAACATTTTATCCCTGGGCATGACATATGGAAAATCTGTCCAGGAACTTTCTCATTACCTTGTCAAAAAACAGTACTACGACCTGATCGGTACTGATCTTCACCATTTCCGCCACCTGGACGGTTTGCATAGCCCTGCACTAACTGCCCCGGTTAAAAAACTACTTGATTCCGGCAGGATCAGGAATCATGAACTTTAACTGGTTACGGCGGCTTTCCCTTTTCTTTTCAAAAAAATTCTTCTTTAGTAAACAGTTTTCATTTCGGATTGTAACTATACTGTTATGAACGCATTTACTATTAAAGACCTGGAGAACCTATCGGGCATCAAGGCCCACACGATCCGTATCTGGGAGCAGCGGTATAATTTTCTGCGTCCGCAGCGAACCACTACCAATATCCGCTACTACACCGGGGAGGAACTGAAAACAGTGTTGAATATTGCGTTGTTGAATAAGTACGGATTTAAAATTTCACATATCGACCGGATGCAACCCGGAGAGATCAGGGAACGAATATTGTCTCTTGGGGATGTAAAAGCAATCCAGGAAAGAATCGTGAATGATATGGTGCAGGAAATGATTGACCTGGATATGGAGAAATTCGAAAAAACCCTGGGAGGGTATATTGCATCCAAGGGAATCGAAAGAACTGTTACCCAGATCATTTTTCCTTTCCTTGAAAAAATTGGTATACTCTGGCAAACAGGCCATATTAACCCCGCACAGGAACATTTGGTAACGAACGTCATCCGGCAGAAATTAATGGTTGCCATTGAGCATTGCGTATCCCCGATAAAGATGGATAAAACAGTAGTATTATTTCTCCCGGAAGGCGAACATCATGAACTCGGCCTTTTATTTATGTATTATTTACTGAAAAGCAGGGGAGCTAAAACAATATACCTGGGTGCAAATGTGCCTGTGAAAGATGTTGAGTATGTAATAAAATTAAAAAAACCAGACTTGGTTTTTGTACACATGACCGCTACAACCTCCACGTTCAACTTTGAAAAATTCCTCACTAATATAGAACAACGGTTCAATGGAATCCCCACGATCATATCGGGTCAGTTGACCCAGCACTACAAGAAAAGAGTTCCCTCTACTGTTCATTTCAAACGGTCCCTGGGTGAAGTGATGGAGTACCTTGGCTCCTTATAAGGACATATCTGTCCAATTTAACTATGTAAATCGTTGAATTTGTTTTGTTTAATTTTTTAACAAAAAAATTAAACAAAATTCGTTGTTCAAACCTTAATTGTGTTTAACTTAGACCTATAATTAATTAAACACAATCATATGTCAACGCAAGAATTCAATTCCCTCCTGCTCAACAATGCCGAGTTTCTGAAGCCGTTTGCGATTAACCTGACAAGGGATAATGAAGCGGCAAATGACCTGTACCAGGAAACACTCTATAAGGCATTGGCCAACCAGGAGAAATACAATGTTGGCACTAATATAAAGGCCTGGCTCTTCACGATCATGCGGAATATCTTTATCAATAATTACCGCAGGAAGGCCAAGCAAAAAACAATATTTGACAGCACGCCGAATGATTATCTTATTAATCAAACATCAGTAACGGTCAGTAATTCGGCTGAAACCAATATGCGGATGAAAGAGATCCAGGCTGCTATCAAAGAATTGCCCGAAATCTTCAGAACGCCTTTTTTATTGTATTTTGATGGGTACAAATACAACGAAATTGCAGAAGTACTTCATGAACCATTGGGTACTATTAAAAGCAGAATTCACTTTGCAAGAAAATTATTAAAAGAGCAGATCAGCCGGTATTAAAATTCACATGGACACAAAAAGATCAGTTGTTGTTATAGGCAGTGGCTTTGCAGGACTGTCGGCCGCTTCCTTTATGGCAAAAGAGGGCTGGGATGTTACTGTTATAGAAAAAAACGAAACTCCGGGTGGTCGTGCACGGCAACTAAAAGAGAAAGGTTTTACTTTCGATATGGGCCCCAGTTTTTACTGGATGCCTGATGTATTTGAAAGATATTTTGCCCAGTTCGGAAAAAAAGTTTCCGATTATTATTCACTTCGCCGGCTCGACCCTTCTTACAGGATATATTGGAATGATGGTCATACAGACATGCATGCAGACCTGGGAGAATTAAAAAAAACATTTGAAGAGCTAGAGCCGGGCAGTGCAGCCAAACTGGAAAAATACCTGGCAGGTGCTGCTTATAAGTATGAAGTAGGCGTAAATAAACTGGTGTATAAACCCAGCCGCTCATTGACCGAGTTTATGGATTGGCAAACCATCAGTGGAATTTTTAAACTGGAGGTGTTTACATCTATAAAGAAACATATTTATAAATATTTCAAACATGCTAAACTCCGCCAGATGATGGAGTTCCCGGTCTTATTTTTGGGAGCATTACCCGAAGATACCCCGGCATTGTACAGCCTGATGAATTATGCCGATATCAAAGGGGGTACCTGGTACCCGGAAAAAGGGATGTATTCAATTGTGGAAGGTATGTACACGTTAGCTAAGGAATTAGGGGTGAGGTTTCAATTGGGGGAGAATGCGAACGAGATTGTGATTGAAAATGGGCTGGCAAAAGGAGTTGTAACGGATAAGGCAATATATGAAGCCGATGCTGTTATCAGCGGGGCAGATTACCGGTTTACAGAAATGAAGCTGCTGCCGGAAAGATTCCGGAATTATAAAGAAGCATATTGGGATAAGAAAGTGATGGCCCCGTCCTGTTTACTTTATTATGTAGGTCTGAATAAAAAACTAAAGCAACCGGTGCATCATTCCCTGTTTTTTGATGTGCCGTTTGATCAGCATGGTAAAGAAATTTATAAAGACCCTAAATGGCCGGCTGAACCTTTGTTTTATGTGAGTGTTTCTTCAGTTACAGATAATACTGTTGCTCCGTCCGGGCAGGAGAATATTGTTTTCCTGATTCCTGTAGCTTCAGGTCTGGAAGGAGATTCAGAAGAACTAAGAGACAGGTATTTTCAAAAAATTGTACGCCGGATGGAAAATCACCTCGGGGAATCTATTTTAGATGCTGTAGTTTATAAGAAAACGTATTCAGTGAGTGATTTCGTACAGGATTATAATTCGTACCGGGGGAATGCTTATGGATTGGCGAATACACTACTGCAGACGGCAATATTCAGGCCTTCTTGCCGGAACAAGAAAGTGAAAAACCTGTTTTACACAGGTCAGCTGACAGTTCCGGGCCCAGGTGTTCCGCCTTCGTTGATAAGTGGGGAGGTTGTCGCTAAACAAGTTGTAAGGGCATTTAAATAATTACTTATTTTCCGATATGCTTCATTTATTTCATACAGCCAGTGAAGATTGCAGCCGTTTGGTAACGGAAAGGTACAGTACATCTTTTTCTTCAGCAATTCGGTTGCTGCATAAAGAGTTGCGCCAGCCTGTATTTAATATCTATGGCTTTGTCAGGTTTGCAGATGAGATAGTAGATACTTTTCATGAGTATGATAAAGCCGCATTACTGGCACAATTTAAAAAGGAAACCTACGAAGCCATTGAAAGAGGTATCAGTCTGAATCCTATTTTGCACAGCTTTCAGCAAACAGTAAATACGTATAATATCGATCATTCATTGATCGATGCCTTCTTTCATAGCATGGAAATGGACCTCACGAATACCGCTTATGATTGTGAGGGATACAAAGAATATATTTATGGCTCGGCTGAAGTGGTAGGCCTCATGTGTCTTTATGTTTTTTGTGAAGGGAAGCAGGAGCTATATGACAAATTGAAAGACTCAGCCCGTTCCCTGGGAGCTGCATTTCAAAAGGTTAATTTCCTGCGGGATATCAAAGCGGATTTCAATGGCCTCTCAAGAGTTTATTTCCCCGGCTGTGATTTTAATAATTTTACCCCGCGGGACAAGCAACAGATAGAAGAGGATATTCACCAGGATTTTAGTGAAGCGTATAAAGGAATTCTTCAATTACCTTTTAAGGCAAGATTTGGTGTATATGTAGCCTATAAATATTATTTATCACTTTTCCGGAAAATAAAGAAGGTGCAACCGGAATTGGTGCTTGAACAAAGGATCAGGATACCCAATTACTACAAAGCCATGATCATCCTCAGGGCCGGTGTAAAAAATCAACTCAGACTCATTTAATGTTATGAAACTTCAGCAAGTGGTATTAGTGAATGAAAATGATGAAGCAGTTGGGGCGATGGAAAAAATGGAAGCTCATCGAAAGGCGCTTTTGCACAGGGCTTTTAGCGTTTTTATTTTTAATACCAGGGGGGAGATGTTATTGCAACAAAGAGCGGCGCATAAATATCATAGCCCGGGATTATGGACTAATGCCTGTTGCAGCCATCCGCAACCCGGGGAGGAAACAGCTGCTGCTGCAATAAGAAGGTTAAAAGAGGAAATGGGCTTTGTAATACCCGTGCTGAAAGTATTTGATTTTGTGTACAAAGCTTCCTTTGATAACGGACTTACAGAGTATGAGTTTGATCATGTTTTTGCCGGTGAATATGAAGGTCCGGTCTTGTTTAATGCAGATGAAGTACAGGATATATGTTATAAAACCATGGCGGAGATAAGTCATTCCTTACAATCACATCCTCAAAAATATACCGCCTGGTTTCACCTGGCTTTTCCCCGTATAGAAAAATGGTGGAGTGAACGATATGATAAGCATGTGGCTTAATGACCTAATTTTGCAGCTATGAATGTGATCTTCTATCTACTTGTTTTGCTGGTAACTTTCCTGGTCATGGAAGGGATAACCTGGCTTACTCATAAATATGTAATGCATGGCTTTCTTTGGTACCTCCATAAAGATCATCACCAGGTGGAGCCCGGATTTTTCGAAAAGAACGATGCTTTCTTTATCATTTTTGCTATCCCAAGCATGATGCTGATCTATTTTGGTACTTTCAATCATGTATGGTGGCAGCAGGCTATCGGTTTCGGTATTATGGCTTATGGCTTTGCCTATTTTGTGGTGCATGATGTAATTATTCATCAACGGTTCAAATGGTTTACCCGGAGTAATAATACTTATATAAGAGCTATCCGATGGGCGCACAAGATGCACCACAAGCATCTTGACAAACATGAAGGAGAGAGTTTTGGTATGTTGTATGCCGCCAAAAAATACTGGGATAAGATACGGAGAGACCAGCAATTGATGGCGGGCAACCGGAAAGTGGAATACGCCCCTGAAGCAGACTAAGCCCGTTTTATACTTCTTAACTTAATCTCACTTAGTTAGTGAATACCCCAAAACAATATGATTATATCATTGCCGGAGCAGGTTGTGCCGGATTAAGCCTGCTTGTACAGATGATACAGTCTGGTCAACTCAACGACAAGAGAATATTGCTGGTTGATAAGGCAGAAAAGAAAAATAACGACAGGACCTGGTGCTTTTGGGAAACTGATCCCGGACCTTTTGAATCCATTGTATATCAACGTTGGCACAATACCTGGTTTCATGGGGAGGGTTTTTCAAAACTGCTTTCGTTATCCCCTTATCAATATAAACTGATCCGCGGGATTGATTTTTATACCTATTGTTTTTCAGTGATCCGCCGGCAATCAAATGTAGAGATCAGGTACGGTAATGTTGAACAGCTGGATAATTATAATAATGGCGCATTCCTGGTTTTAAACGGCGAAAAAATTTTCGGACGTTATATTTTCAGTAGTATTCTTTTTGAAAAGCCTGTTTTGAAAAAAGGACAGTATTGGTTACTACAGCATTTCAAAGGATGGACCGTTGAAACGGAACAGCCGGTATTCAATCCGGCCGAAGCTACATTAATGGATTTTAGAACAGGACAACAACACGGAACTACTTTTGTATATGTAATGCCATTTTCACCAACTCGTGCATTGGTGGAGTACACCTTATTCACCAACGACCTGCTGGAACCATCTGATTATGATCAAGGTTTAAAAACATATATGAAGGATTGCCTGGATGGTAATACATACAAAGTTGAAGAAGAGGAATTTGGTATCATCCCGATGACCAATTATAAATTTCCGGCAAGTAATGGTAATATAATTAATATAGGTACAGCTGGCGGACAAACCAAAGCCTCCAGTGGTTATACCTTTCGTTTCATCCAAAAGCATTCAGCTGCAATCGTTGGGCAGTTACTAAAAAACAACCATCCCGCTGTTGCTTCCGGGGCGGGAAGATTTCATTTTTATGATAGCACCCTTCTTCATATTCTCCATCATAATACAATGGCTGGTCATTCAATCTTCACCCAGCTTTTTCAAAAAAATAGACCTCAGCAGGTGCTGAGGTTCCTGGACAATGAAAGTTCATTAAAAGACGAACTGAAAATCATTTCTTCACTTCCAACACTGCCTTTTTTAAAAGCAGCTTTGAAGCAGTTATAAATTTTACTGGTCAGGATCCAGTTGCATAAACTCCCTTTTTACAGCTTTCAGCATACTGAATAATTGTGCTACTTGTATCAACAGCAAAACTGCCAATGCCAGCATCACATACCAGGGAAGGGTAATTGTTTTTACCCCGGCAATCTTCTGAAATGTTTCAATATGCCAGCCGGTAAGTGCAGAACCGAAGGCCATTCCCACCAGCAGGAATGATATCAGGGAGTATACTACTTTCATGAACATGATCCGCATCGTGGAATAACCCACTTTAAAATTTTCCAGGATGGCAGCCGGAATGATCAGCACTAAGGCGATCCAGCTCCAGTTTTTACTGAACCAGTCGTTATTCAGGGTGAGATTTAGCCCTAATACTAATACGATAGACAGCAAACCCCAGGGAAAAAGAAGAAAAGTGGAGGGCTTGCCGGAAGTGGTAGTTGCCATGCCTGTATATATTTAGGTACCTAAAATACTTTTTTTTAGTAAAAAGCCACGAAATATCTCCTTTTAACAGCTACAACCGGTCTGGCAGGAAACAGCTACCATATTTTTCCCTCTTTCAGGTATTCTTTCCGGATGCCTGCTATCAATAAGTCATTTGTTATTTCTTCCGATTGTTGTGCAAGCGCCTGGAGACAGGAATAGTGAATTACATTCATGATCCCTGAACCGGTGAGCTCATATTTTTTGGCAATGGAAGCAAGGTCCGCATCCGGTGCTAATTTTATATTCGGGGGTAATCCTTTATTCCATATCTGCAGCCGTTCAGCCATATTGGGCGGTGGGAATTGTATGATGGAATGAAACCTCCGGGTGAAGGCCTCGTCAATATTATTTTTAAAGTTGGTAGCAAGTATGACCAGCCCGTCAAAATTTTCGATTCGCTGCAGCAGGTAAGCGGCTTCCTGGTTGGCATACTTATCATGTGCATCTTTCACGTTGGTCCGTTTACTGAATAAGGCATCGGCTTCATCAAAGAAAAGTATCCAGTCCTTATTCTCCGCTTTGGCAAATAGTTGCGAAAGGTTCTTTTCTGTTTCCCCAATGTATTTTGAAATTACCATTGACAGATCGATCTTGAAAACCTCTTTACCGGTATATTTTCCAAGCAGGCTGGCGGTTAAGGTCTTTCCTGTTCCGGGCGGCCCGTAAAATAAAACCCTGTAACCTGGCTTGAGTTTTTTATGCATCCCCCATTGTTTCATCAGGGTGGGGTGATAGATGATCCAATTCTCTAGCTCTTTGATCTGATGAATCGTAGTTTCATTCAATACGATATCATCCCAGTCCATCGGGGTGGTAATATGCTGTGCAGGAAACTCCATACTTAATGCAGGATAGGAGAGGCGACCGGTTGTGAACCATTCGATGTATTCCCCGGAAAGAATTATTTTGCCGCTTAACCTGGGCTCACCTGCAGGTACATGTTCAAGCCATAAAACATTCAGCCGGGCAAATAAATGGTCATTGCTGAATACCTGCTGGTAAAATATCCGGGCTTCCCGGTCATTGCCCGCCAGCAGGAAGAGAGCAGTTTCCCCGGTGGGTAAAAAGCCACGAAAATTTTTGCCTCTGGATCCTCCAATCAGCGGGAAATCACCATCACCGGGAATATGTTCTTTAATATGCGTATCAAGAAAACCGGGATCAATATGAGGAACCAAAGCCAGTAACAGCACCAGTATTTGCTCTTGCGAAAGCTTATGCTGCCGGATAAATTGTTCTAACGGACGATTATCGCCCGGTAAATGCAGGCTGCCGTTTGGTATAGCGAATACAGCCGGGTCTTTTGCAAAGCTGGCCTGGAGGCGGGAGGCAATCGTTCTTTTTAAAAAAGAAAAATATTCTTCTGCAATTAGCCCGGTAGCTGGCCCGGTTGTATCCTGGACTTTGGCGATCATAATTTACTTTTTTGGTGAGGAAGGTTTTTGACTGATACCGGTTTGCTGTATCACATGGGTGAGCTCATGGGCTATCAGGCCCTGGCCGGTTGTACTGTAAGGCAGGTATTGGCCTTCGTTAAAGTAAATATCAAAACCATTGGTAAAGGCCAGGGAATGAAGTTCACGGTTCATACTGATCGCTTCGGCATCGGTATGAATGCGGACAAGACCCAGGTCAACTTTTAATTCGGCTTCCATTTTTTTGCGGATATCATCCGGTAAAGCATATCCCTTTCCTTTTGATTCCCTGATCCGCTCTTCCACCGAGGCTTTATGAGCGGTATGGGCCGGTCCGCCTGTTTTAGCAGCTGTCATCACCTGTTCATCTTTTTTGTCGTCAGCAGCTTCTTTTTTCTGCACAGCTTTTTCTTCTTTCTTGTCACCCTCACTCATTTTCTGCACCGGCTTTTCTTCCTCTTTCTTCTCCATTTTTTGTATACCGGGTTCTTTTTTCTCTTCCTCCTTTTTGTTCACTTTATTCTTGTCTTTATCTTTTTCATCGGCAGCTGCCATTTTCTGTACCGGCTTCTCCTCGTCTTTTTTATCCATCTTCTGGATGCCGGGTTCTTTCTTTTCTTCTTCTTTTTTTTGTACCGCTGGCTTTTCTTTTTCTTCCTCCGCCTTTTTTTGCACTTTATCCCCTACGGCATTGGCTTCTTTTTCCTGTTTGTCATTCTTATCACCTACTGCCAGTTTGGTCTGGAAGAATACATCATCTTTCTTTTTTGCCTCTTCCTGTTTTTTACTGAAGAAAGGCTGTTCACTTTGTTCAGCACCCTGCTGGTGCAGTGGTTTGCGGGTATGAGATGATTTCATGGTAAAATGTTTTTATTATATGCTATAAGACATCCATTGGAAGCAAGTTCGTCTCTCAGGGAGGAATAGCTATTGTCTTTTATTGTTAGTAATGAAAGGGCAGAGGTGATTTTTTTTAGTTCACAGTCTTTGTTTTTTAAATTCAACCATTCTTTAAAAGTAGTATCATTTAATTTCATGGCTAACTGGGTTTCTGAAATGATATTTTCGACGAATAGATCCCTTAAGTCCCCCTTTTTTATTTCAGCGATATTATTTCTCCATTTAGAAATAGCCTCAGTTTCTTCTAAGGATAACGTCAAGTCGTTGGGTAAATGAATAAACCCTGCACCATACCCATGCGGGCCTTTATTTATACTCCTCAAATAAGAATAACCATAAAAAGGAGTAATCAGCGCTTTGATTTTCATTACGAGGTCATCTCTTATTTTCTGTTTAGAAAAATAATCAAGGTCTGCCCCGATATATAACTCAAGCCCTCTTTTTTCAGTAATAGTCAAATACGCTAAAAAATTCCAACTAAACGCAAAGTCTTCTTCTGATTGTCCAGTTGAATAAACGCCTAAGCCATTAATTCCAGAGAATTTATTTTCTGCTAATAGTTTCTTACCCTTTTTTAGCGGGATTATTTCATCAGGATAATTAATGCCACTTATATCAAGGTACGAGACTTCTGTATTATTTTCTTTTATAAAAAGTGATATGGTCTCAAAAAATAATTTAAAATTAAAATCATCAGAGGATATAGTAAGTACGTCATATATCATCCATGAATATATTAAGCGATCTTTCTTCATATACTACGTTTTATTAGGATATTTATGACCAGGGATATTTTCTACTTTGACACTTCCGGCTTGACCGGGTTTCATATTGTCCAGTACTTCCTGGTTTCTTTCTGCAAGTTTTTTGGGGCTATCTGTATGAGATCTTACTTCAATTATATCCAGCCTACCGCTATCATGTTCAATGACAAGATCAGCTCTCCGGTCTTCTCCAACACCTGCATAACCAGCGATCGTGTGATAGGGTCTGTCAAGATAAACTTTTTTGACTGTTTTCATTTTAGCGTACTTTTCAGCCTGGCTCTCCATATGTGCAGAATGTCCTTTAGTGCCTGTATTTTGACCTTTACCTACAATTTTACTCTTCCAGGCTGGATCAATACTTTCCAGTTCTTTAATTTCTTTATCAGTTGGTTTTGGATATTTGCCGGCTTTAAAGTTGTCGACAAATATTTTATTATCAAATTTTTGAGTGTGCTCGACATTCGTAGAATGTTCAAGAACGACATATCTGTTCTTGCCGGCTTTTTTGTCAATTGATTTAACTTTCCATATCTCGTTTTTAAATTTCAGGTAAACACCAACTTTTAAATCATCAGGAATTTCAATTTCATCATCTTTTGTTGACCCGACAACATCTTTTTGTTTTGATTTTTGTATGTAATGATATTTCCAATTCTTACCGCCATCAATTACACTAACTGATTTGAATACTTCACTATGTTTTTGCTGAGCATCTTTCGCCACTTTTTCAGCTTCCTCTTGTTTTAGTTTTCCGTCACCGGCTTTCTCTTTATCAAGAGTTACCAATGCCTGTTCTGCGATTCCAATTTTTTTATCCTTATCCTTATCTGCTCCCTTCTCATCCTTTTCATCCCCGGGTTTCATAATCGCTTTTACCCTGGCAGGTTTCTTACTGCCTTTTCCTTTTGCGGCTACGGAGACTTCCCATGCATCACCCTTGGGGGTTACGGTTATAGCTACTTTATGTTGTGCTTTGATCTTTTCTACAGCAGCAGTGATTTCAGCCTTGGTCATCGCTTTGCCCTTTGCCAGGGCATCTACTTTCTTCATGGCTGCATCCATGTTCTTCAGTTCATCATTCTTATCGGCATCCTTTCCTTTTTTATCTTTTACGCCGCCACCTTTAGCAGGAGGTGCCTTTTTATCACCGCCTTTATCTCCTCCCTTTGTATCAGCCGGCTTGGCCGTAGCACCACCAGCACCACCGTCCACAAACTTACCTGGCTTTTCCTGTTTGCCTTTGCCACCGCCGGAAGGTACTTTTTCATCTACAAGATCGGTCATGAACTTGCCGCCATCAAAGTCAGCTTTGCCAAAACTGATCTCCGGTGTTTTACCGGAGCCCAGTACATATTCCATATCTGCACCAATACCAAACTCGCCGGGCAAAGGATATTCTAATGAACCAATCGGCCAGGTCCATTTTTTATCAGGAGCAGGCGACCACCAGGGACTATCCAGCTCAGCAAAAAGATCACCACTTAATCCGAGGAAAGGTTGTGCTGCAATTTCCATATGCCCCTTAAAGAAAAATTCGCCAGGATCACGGTACCCGATCACCGGCCTTGCATCCACATAACCTTTCACACCTGCATCTGCATTCACCCCCACGCCCAGTTTAATATCATGTCCTAAGATGGTCAGGCCCACTCCACCTTCGGCTCTCAGCCGTAATCCTGCATAGGCAGATATATTCAATGAACCGGCAATGGTTATACTTTTGGCGATAGCCGGATCAGTGGAGTAGGTTCCTTCAATTTCGATATTGTAGATCTTGGCAGGGCCTACTCTTGCCATGGCGATGAGAGCTACATTGGCAAAGACAAATACATTTCCAACGACAGGTATACCATACGCAGCCCTGGCTTCAAGCTTGAAAAGCTCTTTGTCAAAATTCTTTTGTGGAAAGAGTTCAATTTCTTTGGGAGGAGCGATCTTACCCACTACTGTTACATCCCCTTTGCCATCGACAATTACACTTACTGTACCTGCAAACCATTCGGTCAGGTTAAAGGTAAGACTACCCATGCCCGCCAATGCTCTTTCTCCTTTTCCTGCTGGTGCCGGTACTTCAGCAGGTAATGATGCTTCTGCTGCATTGCCGCCTGCCCCGACTTGTTCCCGGGCAAAATTATCTGCCGTGGCTTTGTCTGTTGCGATCAGGGTTAAAGATCCGCTGAGTTTGTTGGCACTGTAACTGACAGTTCCTTTTATATCAATACTGCCATCATCTTTATACACAACACTGACAGTGCCGGAGAAGGAAGCAAAATTTACGCCTACATCAACTCCCCCTGTTAACGGGCCCTTTTCATTGCTGATATTTAAAGTGGCATCTGCAATCCCTTTGGCTTTGACGGTGGCACTTACTTTTACAACAGGCTTTTGTAAATTCTCAAAACCAGCGGTTAATGTAGCGGTGGCAAACTCGGCCACTTTCACACTTACATCATTGATGCTGAGTTTTAACGTTCCATCGGTAAAATCGTTGGTGAATTTTCCCTGTAATGATTTTATATCAATGCCGGTCCAGCCCAGGCTGGCTGCATTTTTTTGTATCCAGTTATCAAGATCGCCTGAACTTTTCGGGGTTCCTACTTTGCCTTTTACCACACTGTCAGTAATGCCGGTATGCAGGGTAGGAGAAGCGGCGGATAAATAAGGAACATTTAAAGGGATCTTAGCCTTTGCGCCACCCTTAATATCATATTTATCGTTTTTACCAGTGATCTTCACCGTAGCAGTACCTCCCATTTCGCCCATGGAAAGAATAACATCTACTCCCTTATACTTTGATTCTTCAATTTCTGTTTTCAGTTTTTCAGAGGGTGTAAATGTGCCTTTTGAAATATCCACTGTTTCTGTGCTGCCTGCTGACGGTGCAGCGGCAGGAGCATCCGCTTTCTGTATCAGTTTTGTTTGTATGGCAGGGGCGGCTTCTTGCTTATCTTTTTTTTGAACGCTGGCCCCCTGCTGTACTGTATGTGTCAGTTCATGAGCCAGTAAATGCGAACCTTCTGATGAATTAGGGTTGTATTTTCCTTCATTAAAATAAATATCATTACCGTGGGTAAATGCCTGCGCACCGATCTGGTTACTCATTTTAGCGGCATTGCTGCCGTTGTGGATACGGACGCCGCTGAAATCAGCGCCAAAACCGGATTCCATCGATTGTTTTGCCTGGTCAGGTAGTGGTTGCCCGCCACCCTTGGTAGCATTAAGCTGTGATTGCAAAGCGGAAGAAGCAGGCTGGCCGGAGTTATTGTCTGATTTCGCCTGTATCTTTTGTTTCTCGGCAGGTTCCTCATTACTTTCAAAAGCTGTTTTCTTTTGAAGCTTATTCCCTGTTTTATCTATTTCTTCCTCTTTCTTCTGCAGTTGTTCTTCTTTAGCCTTTTTTGTTTGAACAGCAGGAGCCGGGTTATTGATCTTGTTGACTACCTTATCGGCAGTAGCATCGGCCTGTTTTTCAAAACTATCATTACTGGCACCGATCATCAGTTTAGCCTGGGCACCGGTGTTCTTAAAGAAGCTGTCTTCTTTATCAGTGGATTCGCTGCTACTAAAAAAAGTTTCTTTTCCAGGAGTTTGGAAAAACTGTTTTGCTGCCTGTTTGGCAACAGGGGCGGTATGTGGGGTTCCGTCCTTCACTTTAATTAGTTGGCCATTCGATGTACAACACTTTTTTTAGCCAGGGTAAAGTAATAATGGAATGACTCCAGGGTAGCTGGTCTAATAAAATATCAATACTATTTTTTTCGATGATCAATTTGTGTTGTTGTTCGGCCAGTATAAGTTTTCCATTGCGCTGTAAGAAACCTTCCCGGATGCCATCAGGGGAGCTATTCTTCAACACTTTCCAATGATGAATAACGGCTTTCAGCAGTTGTTCTGCTTCCTGTTTCATCTTGTCAGTTAGTGTAACGAAACGGTTAACAGGAATACCCTGTGGCCAGGCGCAGAGGTATTTTTCAAAGACCAGTTCATGTTCATAAGGCTGTTCATTACCGGTGGCCAGGAAGTAAGCGAGGTGTACGGCTGTTTCTTTTGAATCCTTACCTGCAAATTCTTCCTCGCCAAGCAAACCGAGGGTTTTAAAAAAATACTGTAAAAAAGGATGTAATAAAATAAGCCCGGCATGCCGGACATAAATTCCGCCGGTTTCTTCATCCTTTTGATCTGTGAGTGCTTCCCCGGTTGAGGCTTGAACAGGAATAGGATATTCGTGGTCCCTTATTCCTGCCGGTAAATTATTCCCGGTTCCGGGTTTCTGCAGTAGTTTATTTATTCCGGTAATGACCGGGGAGGAAAAGTCTTCTTTTGTTGTTATCTCAACAGCAAGAATTTTCAGTAACTGTTTCAAACTTACCTTACCTGGTTGAATACTAATTTGTTCTTCAATAAGAGGGGAACCGGGAGTCTTAATAGCTGTAATGCCGGCGATAGTACTGAAATGGGTAATAATAAAATGGCAAAAGTTATCCGTAAACTGGCAAAATAGCCTTTCTATAGCCAGGGGTGATTCTGCCAGCACCCTGAACAAAGGCAGCCATATTTTTCTTTCTGAACCCCGGATGGTTTCTATCAGCAGTATTTCGTCAAGATAGTTTTGTTCTTGGGATACATACCATTCCTGTTTACCATGCCCGAGAAACAAAATAAAGTTGTTTAATATCTTTTCGGTGGAAGAAACAGAAGCTGCATCATCAGCTGCTACTGATTCATTGCCAGCCTTAGCGAAGTCCGCTTTTTCCGAACCTTGTACTGTTTGCTGAATTGTTTTGTATGATACAGTACTGATAAGTTCAGCGGGTAGTTGTTCAATCAGTAAGTCTTCTATTTCTCCAACCGACCGGGCAGTAAATTCCAGGGAAAGCTTTTCGTGTCGTACAGACTGGTTGCCTGGGAAACGATTTTTCAATTCTCTCTCCAGTTGCGGAAGCATTTTTGTATTCCAGAATTCAGAAAAACTACTATAGATGTGCCGGGCAGTTGTAATATCCGGCACATCTATATCGATGTTTACTTTTTGAATGATATGATATTGCTCTGTTATCAAGGCTGGAAGTTTTGACTGACGGTGGTTCCGAAATCTTTGATCAGTGACCTGATATCAGCATCGTTGCTCACTATTGGCGAACGCTGGAAGACCTTAATAAATGCAACGAGATTATCTCCCTGGTTGAGTTCCGGCATTCTTCCTTTCAGGGCCGCTGCTTCCCGGGCAGATAAACGGATCAGGGTGCCAATAAGTTCTTTGCTTCTTCCATCTATATCCGGCTGGCAACGGATCACATTCAGGCCCAGTTTCAAGGACGAACGTACCAGCAGCATAATGACCTCTTTATTGATTTCTGCACTGAAACTATTATTGATCAACTCCTGCTGATACAGGGTGGATAAAGTTTGCAGAGTAGTGAACCGGATAGCTTCATTAGTGAATTTATCAGCTTTTGCTTCTGCATCTTTCAACAGGTCAATATATTTTGATACCAGGTTATTGAGGGGAATATTTCTTAAGGTGGGTAGTAAAATACCTGGTCGCCCTCCTCCAACACGGGTACCGCCAAGCCTGTTGAGCAGGTCCAGGAACTTACTTCCGCCAAAGAAATTAATTTCTTCTCGTATCATTTCTTTTACTGTATCGGAACAGGTTGTTTGCGGAGCTGCAGGCAACTGGATTACTTTTTTATCGCTTACGGCTTCACAGGCCGGGTTCTTGACCCGTAATACAGCACTTAGTTCATTACCCGTGTTGCGGATGACAGTGATATCGAATTTGTGGATGAAAGGAGTTTTATCCTGCCTGGCGACTCTTTCACCCGTACTGAATTCCCAGATAAAAGTATCTCCTGAATTGGCCGGTATCTCTGTTTCATTAATAAACGTGACATTGATAATAGTGGTAGCTGCGGGCAAAATGCTTGTTTCTGTCCTGAATTTTGGCACCGGGTGTTTGAATACTGTAATAACACAATCAGATGGTTTATTATTCACCGTAAAAGCAATTGCTGTGGCAAATACGGTTGCTTGTTTAGGATCAAAAAAGAACTGGTTCCCATCTTTTACAATACCCGGAACATTATTGACACTGGCTACCATGCCGTTTGCGGGCTGCACTTCAAATAACAAACGGTCAGCATCATTACAGATTACGGAAGCCGGTAGTTTCAATGACACCCGTTCTTCTCTTGTATAGGCTACTGAGAGTTCGAATTTATCAGAGCAAGGGCCATTTATCGCCAGCAGTTTTACCGGCAGGTTTCCAATCAAACCAATACTTTCCAGGAAAGCTTTTTTATACGTTTTGGGAATAACATCTTTATTGGTAACCCGTATGGCCGGACTATTGTCTCCCAAATCCCATTCATAGGTATAGAGTTTTCCCGTATTATCATCGGAAAGGTTAACAAACTCCAGAGAAAGAATGTCGGCATCGTCTTTAATGATCCTTGCTTCAAATTTCGCTACAGGATGTTTAAATACAGTGACCCTGCAATCCGTCACCTGGCCCTCAATTTTGAATTCAATGGTCTTACCCATGTCAGCCGCTTTCACTTTAGCAGGGTCAAAGAAAACCCTGCTGCCATTTACAATGATAGCATCATCAAATCCATCAGCGGTGATCTTTCCATCAAAGGGTTCCCGGCGGAACTCCAGTAGTTCCTCGTCGCTGCAGGCAGTAGCTTTTGGCAGGCTGAGGTTATATTCCTGTTTGGGTACAATAAAGGCGATTGGCGGACATTCACTGCAACACAAATACGGCAGGCAGAAATCAGCAATAACCATATTATTTGATAACTGAGTGCTCTCTTCTTCTTTGAAATCCACGGATAGTTTTTGCAGGTATTTTCGTAAGGAGTTAAGATCTTTTACTTCCCGGGGGCTTCCGTCTTTAATGCCATTAGCATCTTTGTATTTTTCAAACTCTTCATTGATATCCACTTCACCCTGGTGTTTAAATATGTACAGGGCCAGGCTTTCTATATCATCATAAGCGGCTTCCGTTCTTTTACTTTCATCTTTTCCCAGCACCTTCGCCAGTACCGCTTTTTCATTATCATCAATAAACTCCAGCTTTTTAAGACCTTTTGTTCCTTTTGCTTCCTGTGCATACAACAGAATGAATGTGCCGCCCCGGTTGACACCGGCTTTATGTTCCATGCCGGGATGTTGCAAGGAGTAGTTGGCAAATGAAAGACTATCCAATATTTTTTGTTTTCTTTTTTCAATCTCTTTAAGAATTACTTCTAATTGTTTTCCGGCACAACAACCTGCAATGATCTCCTGCAGGATGAATAAATAATAGCTCTCAAACCCGTTCGCTTTATAAGTACTGCTTTTGAATACCTGGCCCATCCGGTCGTGCAGCAGTTTTACATATTTACAAAAGAGCTCACTTCTTTTACTAAAGGCATCAACGGATACAGCAGAAAGATCAGCCAGTCTTGTTGGGTTAAATTTTGCCAGTTCATTTACCTCTGCCACCATGCGGATAGGTGTACTGAGTACAACCTCTCTTTCCTGTTCAGTGAGGTCAGCTAAAGCAGGATCTGCACCACGCACCCTTTCAACTTCCACTGCCAGGTCGTTTTTAGTCAGCCCGGGCCGTTTTACTAATTTTTCAAATTCATTACCTATAGCATCTTTTGATACTTCCAGGTTTTTGCTTACTGTTTTATCCTGGGTATATAATCCTTTTATGAAGGAAACGGTCCCTCCTTTTGCAGTTGTTTTTTCAGTCGCCGCTGTGTTTTCCATGTACATAGCGGCGCTGGCGTATTTGCGGCCTGCAAATACCGGAGCATCGGTTTCTGTTGCTGCCACTGGTTTTTCCGTTGCTTTGTATTTTGTAATGTTTGCATGAAAGCCAAGATCGCGGCGGTTGTTAAAGCCACTGAAAAAACTGGTTACACTGGCATAGATACATCGTTGCTCAACCAGCCAGGTCTGTAGCATAGTATTGAGATCATCAAACTGGCAATCAAAATCATCGGGATCGATGTCGGCGATATTTCCATTTTTGTCCATGCGGAGAGCCAGCAGATCAAAAGGAAGGCTTTTGGAGTTTTTTATCTTGTCTATGTCTGTCAGTGCCTGGTTAAGTGATTTACCCAGGTGCCCTTCGATGCGGAAAAAATTACTGGCATCAATAGAATAATCCAGTGGGTTAAGGGTACTGTCAATTCCATTTGCATATTCACCGGCATGATAGGAAAGAATATTCTTTTCAGCATTTTGGCGGGTGGCTGCATAGTTCCAGTTTTTGAGCAGGGAAGCAATATTTTTATAATAAAATGGGATAGCTCTTTTTTCCAATAACCGGTCATAATCTGAAGAAGGGGTGATCTTGATTGTACCCGTTGCATCAGGGATATTGATATTATCAATCATTTTCAGCAAGCGCTGCCATAAACTCCTGCACCTGGCTAATGTGTCTTTATGGCTGCTGACAGCAGGGGAGGGGTAAAAATCATGTCGGTAAAGTGGAGGTTCGGTATTTACAGGTTTCACTTCTCCCAGCATAATATGTTTGGGAAAAGCGTATTTATCCGGGCAGCATTCATACATAGACCGGAACAGTGTTTCTCTCAGTTCATTATAAGCGGTAATGAGGTCTTTATAAAAATCATAGAGGTATTGTATCTGATGGTTTTTTACATTCTTCAGCAACGCAGCCTGTAATTGTTGTTTCAGGGCTACAATATTGGCGGCCGCTGTTTCATCTACCAGGAAACTGTAGGCTGCATATAATTTTTCAATGGCCGTGAGCAACTTTCCTGACTCGCTGTTTAAGATGCCGGTATAGGAACTTTTGAGGGATGAAGGGTTCGTCGTATTGAAATTATTCAGGATTACCCTTTTGGGTTTAAGAACAGGCAGGTCATTATATTGAGTAGCAGCCGTATTCCATTTTTTATAAATGGAATCATAGATAACTTCGCTGACAGGGTCACGGTTGATAATCTTATCTAAGTCTGTTTTGGCCAGCACTAACAAACGGACCGCTGCAATATGATGCGGACCCTGGTTATCACAATCAATGGCCGTGCATTTGTCGGGTTCCTGCTGGTAATTTTCGAGATAAAGGATCGCCGCAAGATCATCTATTATTTTCCCCGTTTCCGCAGTAAATGTTTTTAACTCTTTTGAATTTTCGGGAAGTATACCTTCTTTGTCAGGTAGGGTGAGTTCCCACAGGTCCATTTGGCTGCCGTTGCTATTTGGTGGAAAGAAAGGGTCATAGATCGGATCATCAGTACCTTTCTTTTTATTGATATATCTCCTGAAATGCCGGAAAGTTGTTGTGTCAACCCTGAGGATGTCACCATCGGTGGTAACGCCGCAGCCACGGCTGAGTTCAATCGCCGGATCAGCACCTGCAATAAGTTTTATTTTTAGCCCGCACACTAAACCAACACCCACAAGACAGGTTCTTGTCAGGCGGTCCTGGTCTTCAAAATAGTCGATCAGATCGTTCAGTTGTTTATCCGTCAGTACCTGGTCTTTACGGAACGAATGGTATTCCATCCTGATATTTTCCAGCAGAAGGGTTTGCATGGTTGCCATAGCTTTATATTTACGCTTGAGTAATGATCATAATTTTTAGAGGGTTCCAAGGTTAGTCTGTCCCAGTATAACCGGGTTATCTTCATCCGTATCATCATCACAATCGCCTAATGTTCCCTCATTGTATACCGTGAAAAGATTTTCCAGCAGATCCACCAGTTTTTTATTCAATGCTTCCGGTACCTGTTGCATGGGGTCGGCTGAATTGATCCTTGTTTCCAGCCAGAGATAGTAAGTGTCTTCAAACTCTTTCATCTGCGCCTCACCAATAAAGCAGATACGGGGAAGGATATGTGCCGGGGTTTCTGTCCGGATCAACCGTTCTGCAAACCGACGGAAATCTTTATTGCGCATCCGCATAGTATACCCGGGTAATATCACCGCAACACGGAAAGAGTAGGGGTCTGTTGGCCTGCAATGATTCCCGTTTACGTCAATGCATATGGGCATAAATGAGGAAGGATAAAGATTTCCAGGATCATATTGCGGACGCAGGATCATATGTTCAACGACATACATCCCTTCCATCCTGAATTCTTCCAGGAAATAGGTGATCAGCAGGCTGATCTGTTGTTCTGCAGCCGGGAAAACACCAGCGTCAATTTCTGCCTGGCTGGTGGTAAAATCGCCAGATGAATACGCTATATCTTCTCCATCGGTATTAATGATCTTGAAACTGACTTTACTATTATCAGCGGATAACACTGTTTTGTAGTGTTCTCTTTCACATCCCAGTATTGTAGCGAGGCCCATTTCTTCATAGGCATCTGCTTTCTTCAGGGATAGTTCGGTACCTTTTAATACAGTCACTCCTCCCATATCAATTGTCCAGCTGTAGGGAGAAAGGTTGGTGGCAGGAGGCACTTTGAAAATAAAGTAGGGGAGCTGCGAGAATTTTTTTCTTTTATAATGATTGAACCCCAGCATTCTTGAAATTCTCTTCTCCATCCCGGATACATTGAGTTCTTTTTCTGATGCTGTCTTGCTGTTAAAATAATCGAGTGCATCGGCACGATAAGTGCTCATGTTGTGATAATCCTTGTAGAAACTGACCTTCTGCCGGATGATGGCCTGGTCGAAATCGGCACCATAAATACGATGAAGCAGGAAAACGTATTCACTGAATTGTTCGGCAAATCTTGCCAGTAAGTGATCGAGGAATTTGTTTTTCCGCTCTACATAATTATCAAGTTGAGCAACCTGTACCAGTTTGTCGACAGATTTTGTCCAGTCTCCAGCGCCAGTGAAAATATCTTCTGCAGCTTTAAGGCTCTTTACTGTATTGCTGAAGTAAGTCTGTTTAAGATCTGAATGAACACTGAGCAGGTCTTTCACATGTGCCAGCTGCGAAAAATAATTAGCTAATACCTGGTCAAAGAAAAGAAGATAAGCTTTGAGCTGTTTGGCCAGTGCCTTTCGTTCTGTAGTGGCGGAATCGGGTAAACCTGTCCGGCCGATGCCATAGGTTTCCGGTAAGTGATTTTGAAGGGTGCTATATGACTCTATATCCCTGTATTTACCGAGTGGCATGGGCAGGTCTTCTGTTATAGCGGTCTCCTGTTTCTTTTTATGCAGATTTTTTAATTCCTGGAGCCGGATCTTTGCATCCAGTTCTTTCAGGTCGATGGGAATAACATCCTTATGAAAATTGATAACCGAATTGGTGAGACATAGTTTTGGTTTATGACCTTGTTTCACACAAAGCAGCCAGTTGTTCTTATCCACAGCTTTATTGATCAGCAGCAAATCTGTTTCATCACAACCACAGAAACCAAAAGCAATACTGCGGATTAATTTTACTCCTTCCAACTGCTGGATGATACGCATAATATCAGAGAGCCTGACTTCTGTCCGTAATGATGACGCTTTTATCTCTTTATCATCAATAAATCCTTTTTTAGCGAAGAGCTGGTCGCTGCTGGCTGAAGTGGTGATCGGTAATGTTGCATAATCAAAGACCGGCCCATCGAATATTTCATCTGATGATTTTCTTTTATCAAGCATTTGCTGCAACGTATAGAAATTGACAGTGGGGGAAAGATATTCTTCGATAGCAAAAATGATCCTGACCCAGGTCTCTTCCGGGTCTGCTTTGGGTTGCAGTTCTACATCTGCACAGATCACAATTTCCTGGGTGGGCACATGATCAACTGCCACGAGGTCTTCACAGAGGTTCCGGAAATGCTGGTAGATCTGCTTGACAGCTTTTATTATCTCATCTTTTTTACTAAGGTGAGACTCTTCTATATCAAGCAGTATATTGTAAAGTCCGTTTAACTCAAATTTGATCTCTTCGCCATCTTTGGCTGCTTCATTTTCAGTTGCGTAACGAAGTGCGACCGGCTGTGGTTTGTATTTTGCAATGACCGGCTGACTGGCTTTTTGCATCCATGCATTCTTAACGCCGTCGATCCGGATGAATAATTTACGGTAATCATCGGCCGTTACCGGTGCTGAAGGAAGGATATTCAAAGCCGACAGGAATTGCCGGTGCATATTTTGCAGGTTATTCTCTTCTGTGGCCAGGATATCTTCTACGGGTAATGAATTCCGGTAGCCAAGATCTGTTATGACCCAGCAGAGTAGTTCAAGTATAGTAATGCCCGGATCGTGTGTATTATAATCCGTCCAGAGCCTGCTGCCCAGTTTTTCAATATGCTTCAACCCGTTTTCCCGAAGCCAGTTGTACTCCTGGCCGTAGGTTTTATGAAGCTCTTTGGGTATTGTTCGTATGTCTTTCATCAGCAAACCGGGGGTTCAATGGTTTCGATACTATGTTCTTTATAACTGGTCAGTATGGCACGGGCATTCCGGGCCATGATCATTTCGCTGTCAGTATTACCAACCGCTTTATTATACATTTTAAAATCAGTAATGAAATCAACATAGGGCCGCTCTTCTATAAACTGGATGGCTTTGCTTTTGTATAATTCTCCACCAAAATGTATCTCGGTAAACGCATTGTCCGACCAGGGTGCCAGGTATTTTTTTATATCGTTTGCCAGTATCTTTTTATAGGTCTTTGGATCAATCCCGCTATGGAATTTCACATGGAAGAGGAATTGTATCTCTTCAAACTGCGGGTTCTCGGCTTTGCAGTCAATATGGAATCCGTTAAGGGTGGAGAGGTACGACTGTATTTCTCCCAGCATGTTTTTGCTCACTCTTGGTTTCAATATATCATACATGCTTTTATTCCTGACGTCCGGCACGGGAATGATGCGGACAGAACCCGGGGCCAGTTCAAAATCGGATGAAGTATGATTGAGGCATTTTACTTTATACACAGAAGGAAATTTTTCCAGGACCAGCCTTTCATAATCCCAGATATTGACAGCCCTGTTCTTATGCCGCAATCTTTCACTTACCCGGATGTAAAAATGCTTATCAGATTCTGCAGGCAACCCGTCAAAAGAGCCAAAAGGTTGTTTGACAGATTTAATCGCCGCTTGTTTGTTTACCATTTTACTGATTGTTGAAGACGGTAAACCAGCTGATAAATGCGACAGGTCATTGTTTGCATTGGTAAAAAGGGCTTCCTCTGCCTGGGCCTGTATGCTGATGAAGCGGCAAACAGAGTCAGCATTGACGGATGGAGGTAACTGGGCCCTGAGCCATCGGTATTGCGGGGGTAGAACGGTATTATCGTCATTTGATTCTTTCGGCAACAGGAACTTAATGATGCCCGGCTGGAGGAAATTATTTGTGTTATCGCTGACGATGAAATCCTGGTTCAGCGGCTTCCATTCGTTATTGCATAAGGCAGACCATAAAATTTCTACCTCTTTCTCAAAGGAAGAAGATTCAGGATTCTCACTTCCTTCTGCCACCTGGAACAGGATGGAGACAATCGTTTCCGGCGCAGCATTCTTTAAGCCAATGTATAATTCACCTTCGGTTGTGAAAACAGGAACAGGAGAGATCCTTGTTTTTTCGGTGAGGAATAATGCCTGCTCTTTCAGGAATATATGCTGTTCCCCCTGCCCAAAGGGTACTTCGTGAAATAATTGAATATTTCGTTCCCTGTAATTATCCAGCTTCTGTTGATTGGTTTGTCCGGATATGGAAAAGTCATTCGTTATTTCCGCATCGTAATCCACTGTTAGGGAAGCAATCAATGGTGTATAAGGTTCTTTGGGAAGTACAGCACCGGGGATGGTCATACCTGCTGCATATAAGGAGGCAAAATGCTGGTGAAAGAACCCATACTTTCCCGTGAGGGTCATTCGCAGGAAATTGTTTTTGGTATTAACGGTAAAGCGGTCTGGCTGCGGCTGCCAGCTGATAAAACCGGGGTTGTAGGTCATTAATTGGAAAACAGGGAGCACCACAGCATACTGCAGGTAGTTCTGTGTATATAATTTTGCGGCGCTATATCCCGTGTTATAAAGGTTCCCATAAAAATAATTACCGGTAACCGGGTTTTGGGATTGGTTATTCTTTTCACCAATGATTATCGGGTTTTCGGTAAAGAGCTCCCGGTCTTTATCAGCCTGGTCATTGGACCAGCGGTTATTTTTTATATAAGCCAGGTCCACTTTAAAGTAATCATCGCCTTCCACTTCTTCATTATTCGAGGAGGTGATGGAGGAGCCATTGAGGGCTACATCATAACTATTCTTTGAAAAATTTTCACCCAGGAATTCTGTGCGGTAAGCGGTGTAGTGTTTACGAAAGTCTGCGGGTTTGTTTTTCCAGTCAATATTTAAGGAAAGACTCTTCCAGTCCTTCTGAAAGATCTCGCTGCTGCCAATATAAAAGTTGGAATCTTTTTTAGGTACTGCTGTAAATGGCATAAACGGTTTAGCGGGGTCAAGCTTCCCTTCGTCGTTTTCGAGCAGCAGGTCTTTCAAACCGGTTACGGATACGTGGATCGTTGTTTTTTTGATGAAGGTTTTTGAAAGTATCTCATACACCTTATATCCTTTGTCTTTTTCTGCATCGATCAAAAAACGGGCAACCGGCTGATCTGTATTGAAGTTTTCTTTATGAATTTTGCTGTTATAAGCAATGATTGATTTTTCAGCACTGTCTATTTCCAGGTCTATTATTAGTTGGCCGTTTCCCGAAACCGGGTTTTTTGTAACCGTCATTTTTTTAGGACTCACCCAATCTTTTTCCCCGGTCAGTAATACCACCAGGTTATGCTGCAGTTGTGAGAAAACAGTATAGTCAATACCCGCTGATGGGAATTCAAGGTCAATCGTCACGGTGATTTTTCTTTCACCTTCCTTTAGTAAAAGGACAGAGGAGGCTAACGCAAAACCCGGTTTCGCTGCCGGTAACTTCACCAGCTGGTTGCTGCCTTTACTTACTTCTTTCTGGTCAAAACCAAACGCATGCCAGGAAGGGTCATCTTCTTTCAAGGGTGTACCTGATCCATCAGCTGAATCGGCCACTTCTGCAAAACGTAAACTCTTTCCACTGGAATGATATACGGATTTTACCAGCTCTGCCTTTGCTGTAGTAAAGACAGGTTCAGTGGTAATGCCATATCGGAGGGGAATCCCCTTTTTATCTTTACCTGCATCAAACAGGGCATCATTATTTAATTTTACGGAAGCGAGATTTTTGGCGAGTTCAAAAACAAGGTGAACTTTATCGGGAGCAGCTTCTTTCTTTTTTAATTGTAAAACCTGCTTGTAATAGAAATCAAGATGACGACCGGTTATCCTGTTCATATCCCGGTGCGGGTAGCGCAATAATTGCAGGAAACTAATGAATAAAGCCAGGTGAGGCTCTGCAGATGGTTCAGCATCCTTCCGGCGAAAATGAAGAAGCAGCTTGTCGATTTCGGTTTCTTCCAGCAAGAACCGCTGCCAGTTTCCTTCGATGGCTTCGCTGTCAGCAGTATTAAAATAATTAAGCCGGTCAGCGTACTGCCAGGCAAATTTCATCCAGTCACGGATGCTGAATTCATGGACAGGTGCAGAACCGGGATGCAATGCTTCCATCATCCGCTGGTATTGGCTGGTGCCATCCCGTTGCAACGGATTTTTGGTAGGGCAGCCTGCTCCCGTATTTTGTATGCCTGTATTGTTGCCGCTCATGAAACTCAGCTTTTAATATTAGTTCCTTCGTTCAGGTAATAAGGGTATACATAATTGTATCTTGAATTTGTTGTCCGCACCATATACTTCAGGATGATAAGAAACAGGCCTTCATTTTGCCTGGAAGTATCGATCTCTACTTTTTCCAATTCAATTCTTGCTTCGTGGTACAGGATCGCATTTTCGATCAGGTCTTTCATATACGTAAGCATGGTCAGGTTCATATTCTCAAAGACCATATCATCCAGGTTGCAACCGTAAGAAGGTTGCATCACCCTTTCACCCAACCTGGTTGATAAAAGAATATGCAGGCTGCTTTCAATATCTTTCTCCTCCTCCAGCATCATCACGGATTTATTAGCCGCATCAAACTTTGGCGGGAAACTCCATCCTCTTCCTAAAAAAGCTCTTTCCATACTTATTTTTTTAGCCACCAATTATTACGGTGGGACATCCTGCTACTATCTTTCCTCCATGTGCTGTGGAGTCGCCCATCCTGGCTGCTGGTTTTCCCCCGATCATCACGGTGCTGCTGCCCATAATGATTGAATCAGGCGGCCCGGTACACACGGCCATATCACCCACTGTTGCTGCCGGCAAACCACCAATCAAAACAGTAACAGTCCCGGGTGGTAAAACTGGTCCTCCTACATGGGGCACCGGCCCGCTTGTCATCGGGCACACATGCATATCGGTAATTCTTGCTGCAGGGGGCATAATTTTTAGTTTATCTGAACTAATGACCCTTTCACCGTCATCGTCCCAGATGATTTGATCTCTGCACTTGCCGAAGCTTCAGCTTTTAACGAAGCGCTGGCTTTTATTTCCATGTTCACTCCTTCGGTTTTGATATCAGTAGCCGCTTTCATTTTTATTTCCTTACAACTTTCCATACTGATGCCATCACTGTTCATGATGAATTTGTTGCCGTTCTCATCTTCCATTTTTATCAGTCCTGCATCTTCGTCTACAATAAATTTTTTCCCGGCCGGGGTCTCCAGGCTAAACGATTTTTTGTCATCATCAAAAAGCATTTTCATTTTACTACGGGTCACAAAGCCTTTTTTATTATTGGCATCTTCAGCAGTCAGTGGAGCCGGTTTGGCACTGCTGTTCATCATTCCCAATACAACAGCATCCCTAGGATCATCATTGATGAAACCTACGATCACTTCATCATCAATCTCCGGTAAGAAAAAGGAACCCCGTTCATTACCTGCATCAAGCGTAGCTACTCTTGCCCAGGTGCCTTGCTCATCGCCATTAACGATCGGCAGGAAAACCTTGATACGGTTCTTGCCATCCGGATCACTTTCTAATTGTGTTACTTTCCCAACCTGCAGGCCACTGATTGCTGGTAATAAACCGGAGGCGGGGAGAGTGCTGATATCCATTTCTTTGGCAAACCAATCGGGGTTCATTCCCAATTGGGCATCGGTTTGCCAATCACCGGCGCCGATGGTATGCTGAACAGCACTTACAAAACATTTTCCATTAAAGCGGTCACTAACGCCACTGAGCTCTATGATCGTTCCCGGTTTTACAATATGTGTACCTTTAAAACGGACACGACCTCTTACTTTGGCGATCTGGTTTTTTAGCCACCAGGCATTGCCCCAGCTTTGGAGTTCGGCTTCTTCAACTGCACCGCCATGTTTTAAGAGGAATTCATCCAACCCGATCACATCAGCAAGTTGCGAGGCAGTAAGGTTACCATTCAGGCTCACTGCTGGATCAGTGGCATCAGTTTCGGTCAGGGCCTGGTCATCTGAACTCCAGGATTGTATTTTTACGGCTTTCAACTGGTGACGGGTATCAATCTCTGCATCCAGCTCGAGAATAGTGGCGCCATATACCAGGGAAAGAACGGAAGCGGCTGACAGGTCGGGTTTTTTAATGATCAGTTTTCCATCATCCGCTATACAAAGGTTACCATTCACGTCCGCCCGGTTCACGATAAAATCCCAGTCGGTGGAGTCAAATTGTATCAGCTCTTTATGAGTAACACTGGTGGCTTCAACATCTTTTTGCAGGCCATAGGTTCCGATGATTTCTTCCATTACCTCACTATCTTTTACATTATCTGTGAAATATTTGTTCTTTCTTCCTTTGGTCAGTTTAATGGTTTTATCCCTGCATTCCACCATTAGTACTGCATTATTGCTGCGAATCTTTACTGTGTGTTTGATAATAATACCTTTAAAAAGAAGCTGGTTGTCGGATTGATAGCCGGCGAGTATTTCCACTTCGTTGCCGGGAATAAATAAGCTGTCATTACTGGCTTCAAATTTTTCTTCTGATGAACTGCCATCTGCAAAAACGATTTTGGCGGATGGAATCCTGTTCACTTCTTTACTTATAATGATTACTTCTGCTTTGAACTTTTGTGGAATTTCTGCCCCATTCACTTTAATGATATGAGTGACTACAGTTGAAGGTCTGCTGGTTTCTATGGTTCTTTGATCGGGCATATCTTATTTTTCTAAGGGTGGGAACAGGATACGTTCTCCTTTTTGGAGGTTACGGAAATCATTCAGGCCATTTACAGCGGCTACAGCGATATAATATTTGGGATCCCCATACACCTGGTGACAAAGCAGTGGCAGGGTATCACCTTCTTTTACTATTCTAATATGCGTAAGATCCGGTGACTGTGAATTTTCTTTGGCCAATCGCTTGGCATCTTCAATGGAGCCGGTGAACGTCACTTTTGCAACCGCCCTTAAGGGTAATCCGCCTCCGTCAAAGAGTTTATACGAGATATCCATTGTTTCCAGGCACCCGTCAAATTTCAATGTTCCCCAGTACAAGCCCACGAACCTGGGCCGGTGTTTATCTCCTTTATATTCTACGGTCAGTTCTTTTAATTTATTGATGTCTTCATCCACTCCAAGATCACCGGGTGCCAGGTCGTTCACCACACCCGTTCTGTCAAATAATAATTCAAATTCAATCTTATCAGGCTCTATTTTGGTAAACTTGGGCTGTTTACCGGAAGTCCCCTGCGGTTGTTTATCCGAATACTTGATCTCCACTTTTTTATTGTAGGTCTCCGGGTTCACCATAACATCCCAGGGATCGCCAATGGGTTTTTTTGTCTTGGGATCATCGTAAGAAACAATTTTCAGTTTGGTAACATTGCTCATCAGCGTTCCTGTTTATTCTTTAATAACTCCATTACCTGTTCCACGCATTCAGCCATCAGTTCTTGTTTATCGGGTGTGGCCTGTGCATTACCACTCCCTTCCTGCGGAGGAGTATTCTGTTCCTGCTGGCCCTGGTTCACGTTGATGCGGATGTTCAGTTCTTTGATTTCGATCGGCATTATTTTTCTTTTACGGTGAAATACCAATATTGCAGTTCAATGGTCTCGACAGCGATAGCACTTTGTTCAGCGTTCAGGTCGGCAATACTCCATTTCTTTGGCCAGGCATGAACAATATTCCAGGTCATGATCTCTTCGTGGTTTTCATTGAGCATGGAGACCGTCAGGTTTTTAGGAGTGATCAGGCGTTTCGAAGGGTCTGCAGAAACCAGGTTGCTGACAGCATTGATATTATCCAGGCACCATTTGCGTAATGATTTACTGCTGATCAACCCTCTCTTCAATACCAGTAGCGGATACTTGATACGAAGAGGTAACACATGTTCAAAACGGTTTTCACCTCCTTCTTTCCGGGTCTCCGTTTCCAGTTCGGCCGTCAATCCTGATACACTCTGGAAGCGGCTGTCCCCATCATCATCAGGAATATCGTCGATCTTTACTTTGAAATGAAAGGCAACGGCCGGGTAATATTTTTTTTCATCTGCCATCAGGAAATATTAATGATCAGTTATTCTCTATCACCAATCCTTCATGAGCTACTTCGATGGATTCAATCGCTGCTTCGTTAGCATCCGATTTCAGGTCCGGCGATTGTATTTTGACCGGCCAGGCTGATTTTATTTTCCAAACCACCACCGGCTCATGGTTTTCATTCAGCAGGCTGATGGTAATATCGCGGCGTTCAATTGTATTCAGCTTAACGGTGTTATACCATTTGTAATAATCATTATCGCCGGCAAAAGTTCCCCGTTTCATGGTGAGGTTACCGAATTTGTGCAGGCCGGGCATTTTGATCTTATTGTATTCCGGGCTGCTGCCTTCCCGGTATTCGATCACTTCGGTTTCGAGGGTGAGACCGGTAATTTCCGTAAAGCCGATCCTTGCACCGGCCCATTCTACCTGGAAGTGAAACTTTGGTAATGGATAGTTTGCCATAATTGTGTTTTTAAAAGAGATAAAATTGATTCTGAATTATTTTTCCATCATCTTATGCGAGAATCGGAGTATGATAAACTCGGCCGGCCTCACAACAGCCATTCCTATTTCCACGATCATTCTTCCGTTCAGGATATCATCCGCTGTCATTGTTTCGCCAAGTCCTACATGAACGAAAAAAGCATCCTCCGGTTTTGCTCCCTGTAAGGCACCTGCTCTCCATTGCAGGGTCAGGAAATTTTCAATCATTACTTTCACCTTGATCCAGGTATTGGCATCGTTGTTTTCAAATACAAAAGGTTCGGTGGCTTTTTTAACGGATTCTTCCACCATCACAAAGAACCTGCGGACGGGTATATAGCGCCATTCATTGTCATTGCCGGCCAGGGTCCGTGCTCCCCATACCAATGTTCCTTTACCGGTAAAAGAACGGATCGCATTCACTGACTTGCCGGTAAAATGTACATTCAGTTGCTCCTGTTCTTTGTTATCAATCTTTACAGCAGGACCAATAATGCTGGTGATACTGACATTGGCAGGAGCCTTCCACACACCTCTTGTATTATCGACCATCGTATAAATGCCGGCGATAGTTCCGGAAGGAGGAATCGTTCTTACTTTTTCTTTTAATTTATCGGCGAGGCCCTTCAGGAAACTGTGTTGTGCAAATAATGTCTTCTCCGCCTGTTTTTCGGTATAGAACAGGTTTTCATAGATACCAAGAATATTTCCGGTGATCTTTCTCTTCAGGTCCCTGAGAATAACAAGAGTGCCGGCCTTTGTATCAATATATTTAGTAGTATCAATGGTGGGATCTAATTCAGCCAGGTCAAGATCGGCAAAGGCCACTCCGCCTGTCCAGTCAGTCAGCACCTCTTTATAAACCGTAGTGGTAAGACTGTTAGCGGTGCGATCAGTATTATCTAATGTTTCCGGGTCTTTCTCAATAGCAATAAGCAGTTGAATGATTTTGATAAAGCTGAGATCGTTTTTATACGCATCTACTAATTCTTTTTTGACATTGTCGGGTACGGCAGCAAAATCCGCCGCTACTTTTGGAAATGCAGCCACCATTGCTGCCAGCTGATCCAGGTAGGCTTTTAGGGTATCTTTATGTGTAGTACCATCACTTTCCAACACGGCGGCTTCCAAAGTTTGTAGTTCGGTTTTCAGGAATTCAACACCCTGTTGGGTAAAAGCTTTTCTTTTACCTGCATCTGTATAGAGTTTATTGATAAATGCGTTGGTCAGGGTCGCTTTGTTTTCGTACGCAGTGATCAATAACTTTTCACTATCATCCTTGCTGTAATCATCCCGCAGATTATTGAAAGTAAGAGCAGGAGAATTAGCCGGGGTTTCTTTGGCAATGAACAATTGACGGAAACTGAAATCAATTTCATAATTGGTGACCACCCAAGGGTAGTAGGCAGCCCCATAACTCAGTGCATTTACGCCTGCATTATCCCTGAAATTCTGAACCGGGTCAAGAGAGACGGATATGGGTTTGTTGCCTTCCACCAGGTCCATGATCGTAAAGCGGTCCTGCATATCAGCACAAAGTGCCATAGCCTGTTTCTGAAGATCAGCTACAGAAGCATAATCCGGTAAATTTCCTCCATCTAATAATGCTACGGCATCGGGAAATGCGATAAGTGTCGGTTCATCATATTTTTTTAATTCAGCTATTCCTTCGGCAAAGAGTGATGCTTTGAACTCATCAGAAAAAAGACCAACAGAAACAATATAACATTCGCCACCACCATTATCATAGAACTGCCGCAATGCATTATAAAGATAAAATTGCTTATCAGGTGTGACCGAAGCGGTCTCTTTGGAATCCTTCAGCAGTATTTTGTATTGAACAGGGTCATATGCTTTTCCAAACAGGGTACTGAATTCCAGCAGCGAATTGACTTTAGTTGGTTTTTTCGCCAGGCTGTTGCCATCAGGATCTTTGGCGAACTGGGTATAACCGACAAAAGCGGGTATAGCCGTAGGCACCTGTGCCACCGATGGGGGAAAAAGAGGAACTTCTTCCACATACACACCGGGGGTTTTAATATTTGATAATACCATGTTGCAGGATTTATTTTATGATTCAATCATTTTGTGGGAGAAGCGCAGGATGATAAATTCTGCAGGGCGGACAACAGCAAGACCGATCTCAATAATCATTCTTCCTTCAAAGATGTCCAATGCGGTCATCGTTTCACCAAGCCCTACATGTACGAAAAAGCCTTCTTCCGGTTTTGCACCCATTAAGGCACCGGCTCTCCATTGTAAAGTGAGGAATGCTTCGATCATTCCTTTCACTTTTACCCAGGTATTGGCATCATTCGGTTCAAATACGAAGGGCTCTGATGCTTTCTTAACAGATTCTTCCACCATATTGTAGAACCGCCGGACAGATATATATCTCCATTCGTTGTCATTACCGGCTAATGTCCGGGCACCCCAAACTAAAGTGCCTTTACCGGAGAATTGCCGGATCGCATTTACTGATTTACCGGTGGTGGATACATTCATTTCCCGCTGGTCTTCATCGTCAATTTTTACCATCGGTTCTTTTACCAGGTTTAAACTGACATTACCAGGTGCTTTCCAAACCCCTCTTGTGCTGTCCACCATGGCATATATACCTGCAATAGCAGAAGAAGGCGGAAGGATAAGCTTGAATTTTTCAACCTCTTTTTTTATCAATGCGTAGATGACACTGTTCTTGTGATAAAGTGATTTAGCCGATTCAGCCGGGCTGAGTTGCGTGGCTGGCGGCACAGGAAATTTCTTCAGGACCGTTGCCGTTTCAAAATCAGTATCTGCAATTCCGGTTCCCTGTAGCACAGATGTATCGGATTCGTCAATGTAGTAGTCAAGATTTGTTTTGAGCCAGGGGAAATAAGAGGCCCCATAGCTGAGAAAATTATTCCCTATTCCATTCCTGAATTTTTCACCGATGTCTGCATGGCTGAATGGCTTGGACAGATCACTGAAGTCATTGATGTAGGTATCCATCAGCACCACCCGGTCTTTTAATTCAGCTGCTTGTGCCAATGCTAATTGGTACAAACCATGAAAGCCGGTGTCATTAAGGGCAACAGAGTCAGTGAAGATGATCATTGTGGGTTCATCTTCTTTCTTCACCGCATCAAGCGCTGCTTGCAACTCCAGTTGGGTGGCACCACCGTTGGCTTTGTATTTACCAGCCGAAACAATATAACAGGGACCGCCGCCATTGGCAAAATAGAGTTGCAGGCTGTAATAGAGGGAGTAGAGTAATTTATCAAAAGGATTCTCCAGGTCTGCATCCAGCTTGTACTCACCATTTTCTTTTTTTATTTTAATACCATTGGAGCCCGTGGTCTTAAATTTTGTGGGTTTGGGGAAGCCAAATATTTCTACATATTCAGCCAATGACTTGATGCGTTTAGGCCTGGCCACTAACGTGGAACCGTTGTACATATCGTTCTCTGTATAGCCGATAAAGGCAGGTATTGCTGTTTCCACCTGCGCCACTGAAGGCGGAAGTTTTGATATTTCCTCTATATACACACCGGGGGTTTTGTAAGGCGCAGCCATGGCGATGAAGTTTAATTGTTAATGGATAAAAATTTCTGATATAGTATTATAAATTGTTGCGTTACCGGGGGGATGTGTTGTTTTTACCATTTGTACGGATGGGTTGGGCAGGTCATCAACATCATTATTGTTTTTATCTTTTACCACCGCATTGATATATCCGAGCCGGGTAAGCGGATGAGGTCCTGTCACGGAAGTATCGGCAAACTTATCACCCCGGTATTGCCAGAGGGTCATCCTGTTCCTGAAGCGTATCTCATAGACCTGGTCTTTCAATACATCGGTATTATCGGTCATATTGTATGTTGCCAGGTTGCTTTTTAAGGAAAGATCAATGATCATATCTGCTGATACGGCCCGCTCTATACGGAAAAAGGGAAATTCTTTTTTATAATTAATAGCAGCATCTTCAAACTTTACGGTGTAAATCCCTTCCGGTAATAAGTGAATAGCTACGAGGGCCACTATTTTTTCTGGGTCATTTCCTTTTTTATCTTTTATAAATTCAGTCTTTACGGGCATTTCTTCTGCGGCTGCATTAGTAATTGTGACTGTTATATCCGCCTGTTCTTTGCCGGAATTAAAACGCAACAGGTCAGTGAATACCGGCACCAGGTCATTGATGCCGGTATATTGAAGAGGCTGACCATTTACCAGGGTATCATTTGTCCAGTCAGCATGGGGTGGGGCATTGTTAGTGATCTTTTTGGCGATAAAAAGTTGGGTGGCAGTATTTTCATTATCAGCAATAATATCACCTGCCGAAGCAGTTTGACCATTTTGAAAGGCAGGGGCAATTTTGCTGAGGTAGGGATGTTTTTTGGGTGAACCGGTGGTAAGATTATGGCAATAGAAAACCGTATTGGCCGGGCTGATAGTACCGGTAAGATCATTGATCTGCCGTTGCATCGGCAGTGCTGTATAATTAATAAAGAAAGGATCTGTGAAATAAACCAAAAAACTGAAACGGCTTGCGTCCTCCGGTTTGAAAACAGGCTTGTATTTATCAGTAGCAGTTTTTTCTGCACGAAGACCCACCAGCAGGCCGGTGGGGGTGAGTTTGAAAATACACCTGTACTGCTTTAATAATTTTTTACAGGCTTCTGTAGGTTCTATGAATAGAAAGTTGCGGATATCATATTTCTTAAGCACTTCTTTCTTTTCTTTGTTACCATCCATCAGGTCGAACAGCAGGTTACCTTTATTCAGAAAATAATGGTGAAGGATCTTCACCTCAAATAATGTTCTGTATACAAGATTGCTGCTCATATAAGGGATCAGGATGTTATTTTTTGAAGGGTTTCCTCGTTCAGTTGTATTTCTTTGATGATGCCTCTTTCTTCGGTTCTGCTTTCCCGCTGCATTTCTGTTAGTCTTAACTTATATAATACAAAAGGATGCTGTTTGCCGCCCAGCGTACTCCAGAGATAATTGGCTTGTTCAAAAGTGGGAGAGTACAGGTCCATAATAATGCTGAAATCCTCCAGGCCTTTTACCTGTGTAAAACTGTTCTTATGATCAAAAGAGTGTTTTCCCTGGAAGAATTGAATAACACGGGATAATAAGATCAGGCCATGTTCGTATTTCTTTAATACGGCCGAAAAGAGTACAAAGAGATTGAGATAGACAGGCGGATTCCGGTAAATGGTATTCGGGAATTCCTTAACGTAGTGAGGAATATTCTTCAGCGTGGTCTCTTCAGCTATATTGACCAGTGAGATAAGAATATTGTCAACATTCTTGATCGCCTGCTCATCGAGTGACGCAATATTTTCAAGTTTCACGATCGGCTTTGGAACCTGTGGATCGTCCGGAGGAAACGTATCCAGGTACAGGTTCAGCTGCTCCTTGAGAAACTCAAGAGACCTGAACAACATAGGTAATAAGGTTTGGTTAATGGCAGGAACGGAAGAATGTGAAGGTAACTTAGCAGCTAACGAAAGTCAATAACCACTTAGTGGTATTTTTAGTAAACCCTGTTAACTTAGTATTAATACAGGAAGGAAAAACCAGAATTGTTTAATGACACTTAAAATCTGTCATTTATGGCATCGATGAGTTGTTGCAGTTTTGTGTTTTGCTGAACTAGTATTTCCTCTAACAGCTTTGCCTGGAAGAACTGTATATAGGCGTCCATATTTGTTTTTGGATCAAGCCCGGTCTCGTTTTTGAATTCCTGCTGGTAAGTTTGAAATTTTGTAGCCATGGTATAAGTTTTGGGGTTAAAAAATAAAAGGCCCTGTGAGAGCCTTTTACCTTTTTTTGAATTTGTAGCCTCGACAGGAATCGAACCTGTATCTGGAGCTTCGGAAACTCTTATACTATCCATTGTACTACGAGGCCAATTCCCTACTTAATTAAACCGGGGGCATTGGTGGCAAATATTTTTACCGCAATGGCGAGCAATATTACGCCAAAAAATTTTCTTATCGCTATCAATCCTGCCGGACCCAATAATTTGGCAATGACATTCAGTGATTTTAGTACAATAAATACAATAATAAGGTTGACCAGGATCGCTATTAAGATGCTGGTTTCTCCATAATTGGCCTTCAGTGACATAATGGTGGTCAGTGTTCCGGAACCGGCGATAAGCGGGAAAGCGATCGGAACCACTGTGGCTGCTTTTACATCTTTTTCACTTTTAAAAAATTCCAGGCCGAGCACCATTTCCAGGCCCAGGATAAAGATGACAATAGAACCGCCTACAGCAAAAGATTTCTTATCCAGGTTCAAGAGGTTTAAAAAAGGTTCTCCCAGGAAAAGAAATAGTACCATCAGGGCCCCGGAAATAACGGTAGCCCTTAATTCCCGGATACCGCCCATTTTTTCTTTGAGGCTGATCAACACCGGAACAGACCCGATAATATCAATGATCGCAAAAAGGGTAAATGTGACGGTGAGCAATTCTTTGATGTCAAGGTTCATGAGAATTGTTTTGGCAAAGGTAGGGGCTATGGCTGTTAACATTAAATCCATAGTATGGTAACAGCGCCATAACGATATATCAATATACAGTTCATCTGTGGATTTGACCTTTGCAAAACCGCACACCATGAAAAGTGTACTGGTCAGCGTTATGCTGCTGACCTTATTGCAACAGCCTGATACGGCTCTAACTAATCAACCTACCAAAACCCCGGCTTCCACGGGCAATGTTTTTATTATCACGACGGACGGGTTACGCTGGCAGGAGGTTTTTACAGGAGCTGATTCCTTATTGATAAATAATGAAAAAGCCACACCCGGCAGTGATCTGCTCAATATGTTATACTGGGATCCTGCTCCTGAAACACGGAGGAAGAAACTAATGCCCTTTTTATGGAATGTAATTGCTAAAAAGGGCCAGTTATCCGGTAACAGGATGTATAATAATAAAGTGAATGTTGCCAACGCCTATGCTATTTCTTATCCCGGGTATAACGAAATATTTACCGGAACCGCTGATGAGATGATCTCCTCTAATAAAAAGTACCGGAACCCGAATATCAATGTGCTGGAATTCCTGAATAACAAAGAGCATTTTAATGGTAAGGTGGCGGCTTTCACTTCCTGGGATGTATTTCCCTATATATTCAATGAAAAAAGAAACGGGTTGTTGGTCAACAGCGGGTATGAAACCGGGTTAGAAAATTCGTTAACACAGGAAATCATTAATGGAGTACAGCAGGAAGTGAAAGACAAACAAGCTACAAGACATGACCAGCTGACCTTCGCTTGCGCCAAAGAATACTTACAACTACATCAACCCAAAATACTTTTTCTCGGGCTGGGTGAAACAGATGAGTTTGCCCATGATGGCCGCTATGACCTGTACCTGCAGCAAGCCAATGCTGTGGACAGAATGATCGCTGAATTATGGCACTGGGTACAAACAACGCCGGGCTATAAAGACAATACCACGTTTATTATCACCACCGATCATGGCCGCGGAAGCAGAACTAATAAATGGACATCACACGGGGCTTTTATCAAAGGTTCTTCAGAAGTGTGGCTGGCGATGATCGGGCCGGGTATTGAGCCTTTGGGAGAGATAAAAGAGCAGCAACAGCTTTACCAGCATCAGCTGGCTCAAACAATAGCGAATTTATTGGGCGAAGATTTTGATCCGGGCCAACCGGTGGGACAAGCTATTGAATTGAAGAAAAAAGAAACAGTTCTGCCCCTTTTAGAAAAGGACAGAACTGTGGCCGTAATTAACGATGCCCGTAAATGAATTTCTCCCGGAATAATTCCACCTGGCTTTTTAGCTGTAACAAACAGTTTTTACAAAGACAGTCATTGTATTTCTGTTCGATGAAAGCTTTTTCTTCAGCAGTAAAGCTGATGCCATAACACTGGCATTGGATGATATTGCCGGGTTTGCATTCAAACGGGGTATTGCAGCGGGGGCATTTTTTTATTTCATGCTGGCACATAAGCTGGTTTTACAATTGAAATCGTACCCCGGTGGTAAAATTAAATCTCCTTGAATTATATCCCCGGATATCAAAGTATTCTTTGTTAGTTATATTCTTAAGGTCAAGAAAAAGCCGGAATACTTTGTCGAATTTATATTCTCCGTACAAATCAATCGTAGTATACGCTTTCAATATTTCGGGGCTGCTGCCATAAATAAATTCTTCTCTTTTACTGAATGATCTGGCCTGGGCCCGGATGAAAATAGCTTTTGTTACCTGTGCACCCATTGATAAATTTATTGCGTGTTTGGGTATCCTGTATAAATTGAAGTAGGTAGTGTCTTTGCCAATCGGCCTTCCGGTACCATCAAAGGCAGACGTAGTTTCGCCATCGGTATAGGTATAATTGGCATCCATGCTTAATTTACCTTTGCTATAATTCATTTCGAATTCTGCGCCATAATTTTTTTGCTTACTTACGTTCAGGTATTTGCTTTCAAATGTTGATGGATTAAAAGTGTATACGATTGCATCATCCGTATTCCGGTAAAAACCCACAACCCTCAACCGAAATGTTTTTGCAACTGTAACGGCAGTGCCTGCCTCAGCGATCAGGCCTTTTTCAGGTTTCAGGCCAGCATTACCAGCAAAGGCATCAAACAACTGGTATAAAGTTGGTGTTTTAAAGGCAGAATATAGATTAGCAAAAACTTTCAGCTTGCTGCTTATAGCATAAGAAGGGTTAAATGTGAAGGTAAAGTTGTTTCCATATTCAGAATGTTTGTTCCAGCGACCACCGAGTTCTGTGGAAAACCCTTTATTGTTTTTATACAGCAGCGAGACATAGGGGCTGAACTGGTTCATTTTTGCAGACAGGGGAGGTGCCATATAAGGCCCGAAGCTTCCTGTTGAATAATAAGATTGATCTGTATTATTGAAACGGTAGTCAGCACCCGCCAGTATCTCCATATTTTTTAACAACCAGCTGTTATATACTTCAGCAAAATGTGTTCTGCCGGTATAATCCGCACGGGAGTATGAAGAGAACGGGTTACTGATATGCCCTGGCTCATCTACATACAGGCGTTGTGCCCTGTTATAGTTATAGGTGGCATGAAGAGAACCGAGCTTATGTTTGTAAACAATACTTGTACCTGCCTGCGTGTTTTTATTCAAGCCGGTATAATCCCGGTCATCTTTAAAGGCAGATGCATCCAAATCAGTTTTATAACGACTGTAGGAACTGAAGAAGGTGACTTTTATTGCTGGTGATACCTGGAAACCCAACCTGCCATTAATAGTATTTTGTTCAATACCATCTCTATCAAACTGCCCGGTTTTATTTTCATCATATGCTGTAGAAAATCCATCTGACCCAAGGTGTGTATAATTAAAGGAGAGATCAGTCTGCTTTCCCCTTGTACTAAAGCCAAGGTTTTGTTGCAGTGTATTGTAGCTGCCACCGGTGAGATCGCCATAAATATTAAAAGTTCCGGTAGCTGGTTTCTTTGAAATGATATTAATAACACCTGCTACAGCATCTGAACCGTATAAAGTTGACTGACCGCCCTTAAGAATTTCAATTCTTTCTACTTGCCCGCTGGTAATGAAATTGAGATCAAAATAATTACTAATGACGGATGGATCGTTAACTGGGATGCCATCCAGTAATATCAACACGTTACCTGCTGAAGCGCCACGGATGGATACGGTCTGGTTGGTTCCTGAAATATTATTGGCACCAATTATAGTGGTACCGCTAACTGTATTCAGCAGTTCGCCCAGCGTTCTTCCGCCGCTTTTCTCCAGTTGTTCCCGGCTGATAATTGTAATTACCTTGCCTGTTTCAGATTGTTTTTTGGGATACTTGTTCGAAGTGATCACCACTTCTTCGAGGGAAGTGCTGTCCTGTTGCGCCTGTAACTGACTGCCGATCATACCAGCAGCCAGCACAAAAAAATGTTTTTTCATTTTATTGAAAAATTTTGTGTGACTGCTTCCGAAAAAAAGATTGAAATATAAACGTCCTGGGACTTTTACATCTCATGCCTTTCACCCGAAAGCTGAATGTTGTTTGCTGATCTGGCAGGTCTTCTGGCTTGCTCCGTTGTTTTAAGCCTTCCCATCTGCCGGTTGGCAAACAGTGGCGTGAAGATGAAACAACGTTTGACTGAGCTTACAGCTACGGGGATAGCGCCGGAATCACACCGGACTTCCCTTTTAACCCCGCCCGCAGACGGGGACCAAACCGTGGCAAATGTAAGGAGTAAAAAAAATATGGCCGGATGAGTTATCAACAAGCCCGGTATAAAATTTGCTTTATCAACTAAACTTTTTGTTTATAGCAGAGTCAACCTGTTCATCTTTTTTGCATGAAGCAATTCTAAAATCTTACTGAATTTTTTAACAAGAAAGTAATACTGAAGCGACATTTAATTCGTTCGTTCCGCTATTTATTTTCTCCCCGCCCGTTCCCTTACCAAGCTCAATTACCAACGCTGCTTTATTTATTACCAGGAATGCGATTGCATTCCACAAACTATACACTATGAACAAAAGCCACCTGCTGGCAGCAGCGTTATTGTTACTGATGAATACAAAGAGTCATTTTACTTACGGCCAGGTTAATTCGCAAAAATTTGAAATAGGTGCAGGTATCAGCAGCTTTATTTACCAGGGGGACCTGACCCCTGAGCGACTAGGAAGCAGTAAGACCATGCGTTTGGGTATTAATTTATATGGAAGCAGGATCATCAGCCCGGCCTTTTCATTACGAACTAACCTGGCGATTGGTGGATTGAGAGGAGATGATGCGAAGTACAAGAATCCTGAATACCGGCAACAGCGGAGTTTTAATTTCCGGACACCAGTTATTGAAGTATCGCAATTATTGGTATGGAATCCCTTGGGAACTAATCACAATGACAAAGGATTTTATCCTTACCTGTTTGGCGGAGCAGGGATAACGTTTCTGAAAATAAAGCGGGACTGGAGCAGGTATAATGCTGAATATTTTAATGCAGCCGGTGAAGATGTAACTGCCAGGCTGGCCCTCGATACAGCACATGCTTTACCTCGGGTAATCCCGGTAATTCCGTTAGGTGCGGGGATACGTTACAACTTTTCACAGCGACTGGCATTGAACCTGGAAGGTTCCTACCGGATGAGTTTTACGGACTACCTGGATGGATTCAGCCAGGCCGCCAATCCTGCCCGTAATGACCATTATCATACGATTACAATAAGTGCTGTTTACCGGATAGGTAAGCGGAATGCATTCGATTGCCCGGTGGTAAAGTATTAGCTCATCAGAGAACCTTACTTTTTTTGTTTGATCCACTGAAATGAAACACCGGCATAATAATTACGGCGGGGTGCAGCATTATAAAAACGGTTACCGGCAGCATTGATATCATTACCAAGGCTGTAACTTTCATCCAGTAAGTTGTCAATGCCAGCATAAATGTTGAGCCGGCAGGCACCTCTCTCTTTTTTCTTCCAGCCCATCTGGCAACCCAGTAAATGATAGGGATCAGCTTTTGCAGTATTGGCATCGTTCATATAAATGGAGGATGCAGCATAATAACTCGCATTAAGGTATATACCGTAGTTGAACTGAAGTTCAGTCAGCAAGGTGAAAACGGTGGACGGAACAGATGGTAATTCATTTCCGGAAAAATCATCGATTCCTTTAATGAAGCTTCCATACCGGAAATGGTTTAGCGTAATATCCGTTCTCGCAGTAATGCTCCTGAAGAAATTACTGAATAAAAATTGCCGGTAGTCGGCGTGAAATTCAATACCTTTTTGTTGTATATCACCAGCATTAACGAAAAAATCGGCGCCACCTGCATCACGGCGTTGTACCAATGCGTCATTTAAATGGAAGTAAAATCCTGTTAGCTCGAGTTTGAGTTTATTCTTTAATAAGGAAGAACGCAGGGTGGCTTCATAATTCCATCCCTGTTCAGCTTCGAGATCAGTGCTGATCATACCGGTAGAGGGTAATACTTCTGCAATCGTAGGCGGGGAAAAACCTTTTGACAGGGTAGCAACGAGGATGATCTTTTCATTGAAATTTCTCAGCAATGAAAATTTTGGTGCCAGTTCATTCCTGTAGGTGCGGCTTTGCCGGGTCACAGGATACCTGCTGAGCCGGGTGATCTCCAGTTTTGTTCTGTTGATACTGGCACCGGCAAGTAAATGCCATTGATTGCCCAGTTCTAATGTAGACTGTAAAAAAATGACATACGCCTGGTTGTTGGTATCATCATTGGTTTGCAGGGTATCGGGATTTCCATTTTTGTTTTTCGAAACTTGTGTGTTAAAATACCCCTGCTGGAATTCTGCACCGGCTACGACTCCCAGTTTTAATCCCTTTTGTAGATAGCTGGTATACTTAAAGACAGTTCTTCCGCCAAAAGATGGCTCGATTCTTCTTTCATAGTTGCGGATGGCAGAATTTTTTACCTGTGTATAGCTGCCATATAATGTACTGGTATTTTTTAAATGGTTGCTAATACGCAAATCATTTGTAAAACCGGCCAACAGGTTTTTTTGAAAAATAGCAGCCTTTGCATTGACAGCGCTGGGGAAACCACCACCTGCCGGTCTCGCTGCTTTTGGATCAGCAGTAAACTCTGCGAGTGTTAAAGCACCGGGTGTCTGGTAATACATATCGGTGAATAGCAAAGAAGCTGTGAGATCATTCCGGTTTCCTTTGAAGGAAGAGACCCATGAAAAATTGTCTCTCCGCATATTGGTTTGTACCCGGTAACCATCTGTTTGATTGTGGGCATAGCTTACCTGCTGTTTGTTTTCTTTGGTCCCAAACCTTGCCGTGGCAAAAATATTCTGCAAATTAAAACTGCCGGTCGTGTATTCGGCACTGATACCGGGCTTCCAGGCACCAGAGAAATTATTTAATAAGATTAACCCCCCGGTACCTGCACCATACATACTGGCAGCAGGCCCTTTTATAACTGAAATATCAGAAAAGTTATTCCAGGCGAATTGGTTGAAGTAGGTATTGCCGCCGGGATCTGTGACTGGCATATCATTCCAATACACTTTAATATTCCGAACACCAAAAGGAGAGCGGAGTGAACTTCCTCTTATATTGATACGGTAACTGCCCGGGGAACGTTCTTCCATTCTTACACCTGAAATGGCGTTGAGCCCATTGACTAAAGATGTCTTATTTGAATAGTCTGCAATGGATGAAGATATCGTACAGATGCTTACCGGTGAATAGCGAAGCGGCTTTACTTGTTCAAAAGCTTTTACTGTAACACTGTCCAGCACCCGGGTGCTGTCGGACACCTGGGCATTGATAAAGGAAGGAATAAAAAATAATAGAAAATAAATAATTACGCTGGCTTTTCTCATAGCATGGATCATTAATGGCTGCACTAAGTTAGAAGGTTTTCTTTGTATCTTCAAGCCATGAGATCAAAGAATAAGTTAGGGCTCTTTTCCTTCACGATGATTGTCATCGGGCTGGTGATTGGCATGGGTATCTTCAGAACGGCTGCCACCAGCGCCAAAGATGCATTGAACCCTTCTGTGTATTTCAGTGCCTGGATCATTGGCGGGTTGGTTGCTTTATGTGGCGCATTGACCTATGCAGAAATAGGGAGCCGGTACCCTGTCACCGGTGGTTATTATAAAGTGTTTGCCAAAGCCTATCATCCCAGTATTGCTTTTGCGATCAATTGCCTGATCCTGGTTAGTAATGCTGCCAGTTTGAGCGGCGTGGCACTGATTGGCAGTGGGTATATATTAAAGCTGTTTCCGGGAGAGTGGACGGATATTCATAAAGCACTGCTGAGCTGTGTGGCCATTCTTATATTTTATGTGATCAACCTGCAGGGGCTGAAGATGAGTTCAAGGGCGCAGAATATTCTCATGATCATAAAGATCACCATGTTGCTGGTACTGATTGCAGCTTTGCTTTTCCCGGACCAGTATGCCGTGCAGACAACGTTGCAGGAACCGGCTGCCTCCTCATTCAGTACAATGGATTGGATCAAAAGTCTTGGTGTGAGCCTGATAGCTGTCTCATTTACTTATGGCGGTTACCAGCAGACGATCAACTTTGGCAATGAAGTGGAGAAGCCTGCAAAAAATATTCCCCGCGGTATTTTTATCGGTATTGCAGTGATCATTATACTTTATCTACTGGCCAACCTCAGTTACTATAATGTGGTGGGTTTTGAACGGATGAAGGGAGAAAGGGAGGTGGCCTATGTCGTGATTGATAAAATATTTGGCGAAAAAGGAGCCATTGTTTTCTCTGCTTTTCTTTTTCTAGGCGTATTGGCTTATGTGAATGGGTTACTGATGAGTAATCCCAGGGTGATGTATGCCATGGGCGAAGATGGTAGCCTACCGAAGATTTTTGCCAGGCAAAATGAAAAAACAAATGTGCTGACGTTCTCCCTTACCATTTTTGCAGCTATATGTATTGTGATCCTTTTCTTTGCGCAGGAATTTGAAAAGATCCTGAGCTTTACGATTTTCCTGGATTGTTTTGGCATGGTGCTGAGCAGTGCCACCATTTTCTGGTTCCGGAAAAAAACTAAGCACCTGGATGGAACCGGCATTTATAAAATGAAGTTATTTCCTTTACTGCCTTTGATCTTTATGGCCGCTTATCTATTTGTAGGCACCAGTATCGCTATTGATGACCCAAAAGCTGCCTTGACCGGGGTTGGCGTATTAGCTGCTTTTATCCTCGTCTATTTTATATTCAATCACAACCGTACGGTTGCTGATAAAACAGAAGCATAATGGATATTTCTCAAATCATCAACGAGCTGGGCGAGGACCGGGAACAGTATTTCAATGCCGTGTCACCGCCCATCATGCAAACCAGCAATTTTGCTTTTAAAAAAGTAGCTGATCTTACAAAAGCGTTTGAAGATGAAATGGGGGGCTATCTCTACAGCCGTGGGCTAAACCCTACAGCAGATATCTTACGAAAGAAGCTGGCTGCATTGGATGGAGCAGAGGATTGCCTTGTTTTCAATAACGGAGCCGCTGCAATTTTCGCCGGCATATTTGCGAATATTAAAGCCGGGGATCATATTGTATCAGTTAAAAACCCCTACACCTGGGCACAACGGATGTTTGATGTGATATTGCCCCGGTTTGGCGTCAGCACCAGTTATATTGATGGAACAACAATAGAGAACTGGCAGGCCGCAACAAAAGCCAATACCAGTTTTTATTATCTCGAGAGTCCCAACAGCTGGACCTATGCTTTGCAACCCATCCGGGAGGTGGCAGCTTTTGCCAAATCAAAAAATATCACCACACTGATTGATAACAGCTATTGCACCCCCATTTATCAAAATGTAATAGAAATGGGTATTGATATGGCGATGCAAACAGCCACGAAATATATTGGTGGACACAGTGATACCCTGGGTGGTGTGCTGAGCGGCTCGCATGCCATGATGAAAAAGATCTTCGACAGCGAGTATTTGAATATTGGCAGCGGCATTCAGCCTTTTAATGCCTGGCTGCTGATCCGGGGATTAAGAACGTTGCCGGCAAGGCTGGACCGGATCAGCCTTTCGACACAACAGGTGGTTGCGTTCCTGAAACAGCATCCGAAAGTGGATTCGGTTCTTTTTACGTTTGATGAAAGCTTCCCGCAATATGAGCTGGCTAAACAACAAATGAAAGGAGCCTGTGGTCTTGTCACTTTTAGTATAAAGACCAGTAAAAGAGAGGAGATCGTCCGGTTTTGTGAAAGCCTGCAGCACATTATGATGGCGGTAAGCTGGGGTGGCCATGAAAGCCTGGTGATACCTAAATGTGCCGGTATTCCTGTTAACGAGTTTGACCCTTCTAAACCCGAACATCGTTATATCCGCCTGTATGTGGGATTGGAAGAACCCGGCTACCTGGTGGCCGACCTGGAGCAGGCTTTCGATAAACTATCCTGAATTTTAAGTCCCATTTATCAAAAATCATGGCCCCGGCAGGGCAATTCATTTATTTTTGTCACATGATGCTTCGATGTATAAAACTGGCTGTAGCCCTTTTCATTTCTGCTAATCTATTTGCCCAGGTAAACACCGTGAAGCCAGCGGAACAATGGGACCTTGCAAAATGTGTGGACTTTGCCCTGAAGAATAATATTTCCGTCAGGCAAACAGACCTGCAATCCCGTTTATCAGCATTAGCCTACCAGCAAAACAAAGCAGGCCAATTACCATCCCTTAATTTGAACAGCAATGTTGGTTACCGGTTGGGACGTTCAGAAAATCCCACTACGGGTGTGCTGGAGGATAATAACTTCCTGAATATGGGGGTACAGTTACAAACGGGTGTAACCATTTTCAACTGGTTTTCCATCAAGAATAATATTGAGGCCAGCCGTCTTTCTTGGGAAGCAGATAAAGAACAAACCAAAAAGATACAAAACGATATTGCCTTAAATGTAGCAGTGGCTTATTTGCAGGTATTGCTCGCAAGAGAGCAGGCGAATATCGCAAAGGTGCAGGTGACACAAACACAGGCTCAGCTGGAAAATACAAGAAAAAGAGTGGATGCAGGGGTATTACCGGAATTAAACGCAGCTGAACTGGAGGCCCAGCTGGCAAGGGATTCTTCCAGCCTCGTATCAGCACAGGCTTCGGCGCAGCAATTTTTACTACAGATGAAGGCCTTGCTGAATCTTGATGCCGCCGCCCCTTTTGATGTAACAACTCCGCCGGTTGACCTGATCCCGGTGGAAGTTTTAGCAGATTTGCAGCCCGATGCAGTGTATGCGCAGGCCATTGCCACGTTGCCTCAGCAGAAAGTAAATTTGTTACGAATTGAATCTGCAAAAAAAACAGTAGCAGCAGCAAAAGGAAATTTATATCCTTCTGTTTCGGCCTTTGGTGGTTTAAGCAATAACTATGTCAATATCAAAGCACCTGTATTTGCTCCTAACGGCCAGTTCAGTGCATCGGGTGCATTTGCAGATGTAAATGGTACCTTGTATGGTGTGGTAACGCCAGATTTTGTCCAGGTAGGTGAAAAAGCAATTCCGCTGGGAAAACAATTTAAAAACAACTTTGCCCAGAATATCGGGATTGGTTTAAGTGTTCCCATTTTTAATGGCCGTACTGCCAGAACAGCCTGGGACAGGTCCAAAATAAATGTGCAACAGCTGGAATTACAGAAAGAACAGGGCGATATGCAGCTCAAGCAGGATATTTATAAAGCTTACACTGATGCGATTGCCGCACTGCAAAAATTTAATGCAGATAAAAAATCAGTAACAACTTCTGAAAAAGCATATGACTTTGCCAATAAAAGGTACCAGTTGAATTTACTGTCAACCTACGACCTGATCAATAGCCAGAATAACGTACAAAGGGCAAAGATCCAGGCCTTGTACTCGCAGTATGATTATGTTTTCAAAATGAAATTATTGGAATTCTATAAAGGGCAGGGCTTAAAACTATAAACTTTCTTTTGTTATGAACAAGACATTGAAATGGATATTGATAATTGTCGGCATATTGGGCGGATTATTTGCATTAGCGAAAGTATTCGGCGGCGATGGAGATAAAACAGAAAAAGTAGCTGTTGAAAAAGCGGCCAAACGGACCATCATTGAAACCGTGAATGCCAGTGGCAAGATTTACCCGGAAGTAGAAGTGAAGGTCAGCCCGGATATTTCCGGCCAGATCACTGAGCTGACGGTGGAGGAAGGAGACAGTGTAAAAAAGGGCCAGACGCTGGCAAAAATCTATGCCGATATTTATGCATTGCAAAGAGATGAAGCTGCATCAAGGGTCAACCAGTCGGCGGCTACGGTTGATAATAGTAAAGCAGCCCTGGAAGCACTGAAAGCAAACCTTGACCTGGCACAGCAATCGTATGACCGTAACAGGACTTTGTTTGACCAGAAAGTGATCTCCAAATCAGAGCTAGAGCAATTTGAGACTACATTAAAATCTGCACAGGCCAATTATACTGCAGCGCAACAAAATATCAGGGGACTCCAGGCAGGTATGCAAAGTTCACAAACCGGTTTGTCCAGGGCGAATAAGGACCTGAGCCGTACGACCATTATTGCGCCGATGGATGGAGTGATCTCTTCGTTGAAAGTGAAGAAAGGAGAAAGCGTGGCGGGTAACAGTTTTAATGTGGGTACAGAAATGATGACCGTAGCTGATATGGCAGTGCTGGAAGTGCGGGTGGATGTGGGAGAAAATGATATTGTAAAAGTAAATATCGGCGATTCTGCAGATGTGGAAGTGGATGCGTATAATAATCGTAAGTTCAAAGGGGTGGTTACAAAGATTGCCAGTAGTACCGGGAGCGGCAGTTCGCTTACAACATCCAATGATGTTACCAATTATGAAGTAAGGATCCGCTTAGACAAAGAATCGTACAAAGACCTGGCGGTAAAAACATTTCCGTTTCGGCCGGGTATGAATGCCAGTGCTGACATCAAGACACGGAGAATTGAGAATGCTTTGGCTGTACCCATCACGGCTGTCAATGCCAGGGTAAAAGGAAGCGATAAAAGCATGGCAGATAAAAAGAAAGAAGACCAGCAAAGCAAAGGCGAGGAAGATGATATGAACAATACTGAGATGCAGACCGGCGATGAACTGGAAGAAGTTGTATTTGTTTTGCAAAAAGATGGCACCGTTAAAAAAGCGGTTGTAAAATCCGGGATACAGGATATTAACTATATAGAAATCCTTAGTGGCCTGAAACCCGGTGATGAAGTGGTGTCGGGCCCCTATACGGCCATCAGTAAAACACTGAAAGATGGTATGAAAGTAAAAGTGGTGCCAAAGGATAAACTTTTTGAGAAGAAATAATACCGGGTGATTAATTTTATAAAGGGTGCTGAAACAACTTCAGTACCCTTTTTTATTGAATAGTTTTTCAAACAGGTTGGTTTCTTACCTTTATTGCGGATTTATTTGGTAACAGGTTTAATTTTTTCTGACATGCGTTTTGGAATCATAGGAAGCGGCAGCTGGGCAACGGCGTTGGCTAAAATTCTTACCGATAAGAAGCATGCGATCCATTGGTGGATCAGGAATAAGGACTCTGTTGAGCATCTGCAACAACGCCGGCATAACCCGCATTACCTGAGTTCTGCTTATTTTGATGTATCACTGCTTACTATTTCTGCTGACGTAAAGGAAGTGGTTCGTAATTCCGATGTGCTGGTGATCGCTGTCCCTTCAGCCTATGCAGAGGAAAGCCTTGCTTCATTAAGCCCGCAGGACTGGGAAGGGAAAAAAATTATTTCTGCTATTAAAGGATTATTGCCCGGCAAGGATATCCTGCTTAATTACTACTTACAACAGCAGTTCAATATCCCGCTGGAAAATTACTTTGCCGTACTGGGCCCCTGCCATGCAGAAGAAGTGGCAGCAGAAAAATTATCCTATCTCACTTTCTCGGGGGTTGATATTACGACGGCTTCTGAAATGGCTTCTCATTTTACCACCGATTATATCAGTACAGTGGTAAATCATGATATCCTGGGAGTGCAATATGCTGCCGTATTAAAAAACATTTATGCTGTTGGTGCAGGAATGGCGCATGGGCTGGATTATGGTGATAACTTCCTTAGTGTTTACATTGCCAATGCAGCCGATGAGATGGCAGGCTTTCTTAAAAAATTTGGTGCCGAACACATCACAGTCGGTGAACATGAAGAGGAGGAAGATCCACTTACCCACCGGAAGACACCTAATTATGCGGCTTCTGTGTACCTGGGGGACCTGCTTGTAACTTGTTATTCATTATATAGCCGTAACCGGACCTTCGGTAATATGATCGGCAAAGGCTATTCCGTAAAATCGGCCCAGTTGGAAATGAATATGGTGGCGGAAGGGTATAATGCCTCAAAATGTATTTATAATATTAACAAGTCGGTGGATGCGGCTATGCCGCTGGCCGAGACGGTGTATAAGATTTTATGGGAAAATGTTAATCCCCTGGAAGGATTTAAACGTATAGAAGGGGTGATGGTCTGATTAGTGTGAAGGGAATAGTGATCAGATAACCAGTAAATCTCACCCTATGCCACTTTTTTACCATGGATTCGGCCCTTCTGCCATACTGATAATGCTGGCCTGCCTGGCCGGAAAACAAGTTTACAATTATTGGAGACAACATCAAAAGTTTTAACTTCATCGTGACCAAAATTGTTGTTACATGATCCAGTTTTTCCAGGTGCTTTTCTTCACCGCTGCCATTGTTCTCATTGTTTTGAATGTGCTGGAGTTTAATAAATACCAGGAAGGTAAAAAAACAGGCGGCACGCCTCATCCCATTAAATGGTTCAGTTTTGTTCTCACTTCGTTAGTTGCTATTGGTTGTGTACTGAATATTTTGGTTGGCTGGATCAAGAACGGTTAGCAAAAAAGATCAGCAGCAATGCCATCGGCGAGCAACCGGCCCTCTTTTGTAAGCACTAATGCATTATTCTCTTTCTTTACCAAGCCGCTTTCGGTATATTTTTTAGCAGCGGTCAGCAAAGCCGCCAGGTATTTTTCGTCAACTCTGTTTAGTTGCAATCCTTCCATTGTCCGGAGAGATGTCATGATATATTCATTAAGTTTTTGAACAGGAGTTAATGTTTCGGTTTCTGCGGGTAATTCATGCTTACTGATCTTCTCTATATAAATGCTGTTATTGGCGATATTCCATTGCCGTGAACTTTCATTGAAGGAATGGGCAGATGGCCCCAGCCCAATATATTTCTTTCCCTGCCAGTAAGAGGAATTGTGGAGGCTGCGCCACCCGGGTTTTGCGAAATTGGATATTTCATAATGCTCGTAACCGGCTTCTTCCAGCCATTGCATCAGCAGCAGGAATTGCTCCGACTGTTTATCGGGGTTTATAGTAAGCGATTTTCCCTGCCGGATCAGTTTATCGAGCGGAGTTTTGGGTTCCACCGTCAGGGCATAACAGGAAAGATGGGGGATATTCAGCGAGATGGCGGTCTCTACATTCTGTTTCCACCTTTCATGGGTCAGTTGCGGGGTGCCATAAATCAGGTCAATCGTGATGTTATCAAAATACGTAGTAGCCAGCTTTAAATTATCAAGTGCCTGCTGAGCATTGTGTGCCCGGTTCATCCAGCGCAGGTCTTCTTCAAAAAAACTCTGGATACCAATACTCAGCCGGTTAACGCCAACCTCTTTCCAGTCAATTAGCTTTTCTGTAGTTATGTCATCGGGGTTAGCCTCCAAGGTTATTTCTGCATCCAGGGAAACAGTGAAATAATCTTTTATCCTGGTAATTATATCCTGTACTTCTTCTTTAGTGCACAGACTTGGAGTGCCACCTCCAAAATAGATGGTTTCAACCGGCTCTTTACCGAGGTAATCTTTTTGCAGGATTATTTCTTTCAATAAAGCCGCTACCAGTTCGTTCTTATATCGCAGGGAAGTGGCGAAATGGAAATTGCAATAGTGGCAAGCCTGCCTGCAAAATGGTATGTGAACGTAAACGCCTGCCATTTATTAACGTTGATTTATTGATTCCGGCAGGTAAACCTGCTTACAAAAAGGGTATGAATATAAATACCCGCCAATATAGTTTGTGATTTAATGAATAAATTGCCATCAATATCCCGGCGAAAAGCCACATGACAACATTCAGAGTGCAAATATCGGTTCTTGTTTTCTTGTTGCTGCGTATTCATTTATCAGCACAGGATAAATATATACTCCGCTTAAAAGGGGTTGATAAAGATTCGGCTGTCCTGGCATCTCAATTGGGTATTCCCGGTGATTTTGCTTCCCGCTTCACCTGTACTGAATATATTAATAAACTGCCTGGTCTTTTGCAGGCAAAAGGATATGTGACGGCCTCCATCGACAGTCTCCGGTACGATTCCAGTTTTGCCAGCATGGTACTTTTTTGTGGCCAGGTGTATCGCTGGGCACAACTGGAAGCTGACGGTATTGATGCTTCAGTATTGGATGCGGTGGGATGGCGGGAAAAAATGTTCACAGGCAAACCAATGGATTTTCGGGAGGTATCGCAATGGCAGGAAAAAATGCTGAACTACCTGGAAAATAACGGGCATCCCTTTGCCAGGGTTTACCTGGACAGCCTGCAGATGGAAGAAGATAAAGTGACAGCAAAACTTAAAATCAATAAAGGTCCTGCTTACAGGATTGATAGTATCCGGGTGTTTGGAGAGGTAAAAATTTCAAACGAATACCTGCAACGATATCTTGAAATACCCAATGGCAGCAGCTATAGTAAAGAGAAGCTGTTAAGGGTCAGTAAAAAAATAAGGGAGCTGGCTTATATCGAGGAAGAGCAACCTTCCAGCCTGACAAGACTGGGAACAGGTTCGGTACTTAATATATACCTGAAGCCTAAGAAAAGCAGCCAGATCAATGTGCTGGTTGGATTTTTACCTAATAATGATCAGTTGTCTTCAAAAAAATTATTACTGACCGGCGAAGCGAATATCAACCTGAAAAACGCATTAGGCTCTGGTGAGACGATCGGGCTTAACTGGCAGCAGTTGCAGGTGAGATCACCACGTCTTAACCTGCTTTTTCAATACCCTTATCTCTTTCACACTCCTGTGGGACTGGATTTTGCGTTCGATATTTTCAGGAAGGACAGCACTTTTGTCAATATCAACCTGCAACTTGGTGCTCAATATGTTTTAAATACCAATCAATCAGGAAAGCTGTTCATTCAGCGGTTTCAAACGATTGTCAACGGGGTTAATAAAACATTTCTTCTTCAGAACAGGCGGCTGACCGATGAAGCTGATGTAAGTTCAGTGAATGTGGGGATTGATTATGAATTCAACAATACCAATTACCGGCTCAATCCACGCCGGGGAAATGAACTGCGCATCGTCACTTCAGCCGGTACCAAAAAAATCAAAAAGAACAATGAGGTATTGGAATTAAAAGACCCCGGTGATCCCTCTTTTGATTTTGAAACCCTGTATGATACTATTAAGCTGAAGACCTACCAGTTCAGGGCGAAAATAACAGCTGCCCGGTATCTTCCCGTAGGGAGGCAAAGTACCATTAAAACAGCGGTCAATGCAGGTCTTTTGCAAAGTGGTAATATTTTCAGGAATGAATTGTTCCAGCTAGGAGGTTATAAATTACTTCGTGGTTTTGATGAAGAAAGCCAGTACCTGTCTCAATTTGCTATTGCTACTGTTGAGTACCGGATTTTGACCGGGCAGGCTAATTCTTATTTTTATTTATTGGCAGACGGAGGCTGGGGCAGGAACAACAGCCAGAACAATAATATCAGTTACACTTATTTTGGAACAGGGCTCGGGCTGGCCCTGGAAACAAAAACAGGAATTTTTAACCTTGCCTGGGCAGTAGGCAAGCGGAATGATACAGAGTTGAATCTTCGGCAATCCAAGATACACTTCGGCTTTATCAACTATTTTTAATGATAATGAACGGAGTGGATGCCACTTCAATATTTTTGCAGCATAACTAACCCGGGTGAACCGCTTTTTAATTTCGTTTATAATCATATTGTCTTGTTGGTGCGGAACCGTTTCTGCCCAGGCAGATACAGCAGTTAACGGGATTGTACCGGCTGATTCAATTCCTGCCCCGGATGCTGCGTTCATCCGTGATTCAATCCTGGCTCTACAAATGGCTGATTCCTTCTCCCGGAAACCAGTTGTAAAAGATACCGGCTGGGCCGTAGATCCGCTTGTGCCACTTCACAGGCAGGTCATGGAGCATCATCCTTATTTTGGATTTGCGGGCAAGCCTTTATCCCGGGAGACAGGTAACCTGAAAGAATTTGAAGGCAAGGAGCTGCTTTTTTACTTCCTCTTGTTTTTGTTATTAGTGTTTGCCTTTTTCAGGATGGCTTTCCCCAAATATTTCAGTGATTTGTTCCGGCTTTTCTTCCGGACAACTTTGAAGCAACGGCAGATCAGGGAGCAATTGATGCAAACGCCACTTCCTTCTCTTTTACTGAATGGGTTCTTTGTGGTGGCGGGTGGTTTATATATTGATTTCATGTTGCTCCATTTCAGGCTTATTGAAAAACCTGATTTCTGGCTGTTCTTCCTGTATTGCACAGGAGGGCTTTCAGCCACCTACTTTGTAAAGTTTATTGGGCTGAAGATCCTTGGCTGGATATTTAACCTCCAGGAAGCTGCTGATTCATACATTTTTATTGTGTTTATTATTAATAAAGTAATTGGCGTTTTCCTGTTGCCTTTCCTGATTATGCTGGCTTTTATGCAGGGAAACGGTTACCTGGCAGCCCTTCTGGTATCATGGACGGGTGTAGGAATACTTCTCCTGTACAGGTTTATCCTCACTTATTCTGCCGTTCGTAATCAGGTCAAATTCAATCCTTTTCATTTCTTTTTATATCTCTGTGCTTTTGAGATTGCCCCGCTTTTGCTGATTTACAAGCTTTTACTGGTGTTTTTTCAATAGAACTACTTACCTTTGCACACAACTTTAGCCGAACCGCACATGATTAAAAATGGGGTTAATAAGGCCGGTGAGCAGGCCAAAGCAATACATAAGATCCTGATTACCCAACCGAGGCCGGAGAGTGAAAAGTCTCCGTACTTTGAACTGGCCCGGAAATATGGAGTAGAGCTGGAGTTTAAGCCTTTCATTAAACTGGAAGCTATTCCGGCACGGGATTTCCGCAAACAAAAGATTGAAATACCTAATTATACGGGTGTGATCTTCACCAGCAGGAATGCTATTGATCATTTTTTCCGGATGTGCGAGGAAATGAAGGTCAATGTATCCCAGGATACCAAGTATTTCTGTATCACCGAAGCGGTGGCACTCTACCTGCAAAAATTCATTCTCTATCGCAAACGCAAGGTCTTTTATGGTGCTGATGGTACCAATAAAAGTATGTTTGAGGTGGTGAATAAGCATAAAAGCAACGAGAAGTTCCTGTATGTATGTTCAGAAAACCAGCAGGATAATGAAATCGTTAACTGGCTGAAAGCAAATAATTGCGAGCATGCACTGGCCTTTATGTACCGCAGTGTAAGCAGTGATGTCAGGGAATTACTGGTTCAGAATGAATTTGATATCATGTGTTTCTTTACACCAAGTGGCGTAAAGAGTTTGTTTGATAACTTGCCCAAGTTCAAACAAAACGGTACGGTAATCGGTGCTTTTGGCAACAACACTTTTAAAGCCGCCGAAGAAGCCGGGCTGAAACTGGAAATCAAAGCACCACAACCACAAACGCCGAGTATGGTGGCAGCGCTGGAGCAATACCTGTCAGCCGCCACGAAGAAAAAATAATCAACTTATTTGACAGACAAAAGGACACTGCCGGCAGTGTCCTTTTTCTTTTTACTTCAGGGCAAACCACGAACTTTATTATTCACCAGGTATTGTAATTATATGCATACACATAGTAATAAACTTTTACAGGAAACCAGCCCTTATCTTTTACAACATGCCCATAACCCGGTCAACTGGTATCCCTGGAGTGAGGAGGCTTTGCAAAAAGCAAGGGAGGAGAATAAACCTATCCTGGTGAGTATTGGTTATTCCGCCTGTCACTGGTGCCATGTGATGGAAAGAGAAAGTTTTGAAGATGAAGCTACGGCAGCGATCATGAACAGGCATTTCATCAATATTAAAATTGACAGGGAAGAAAGACCGGACCTGGATCATATTTATATGGATGCCGTGCAGGCTATGACCGGAAGTGGCGGCTGGCCGCTGAATGTTTTCCTGACCCCGGATGGAAAACCATTTTATGGAGGAACCTACTTCCCGCCTCAAAAAGCCTTTAACAGGCCTTCCTGGCAGGATGTTTTAAATAGTGTGGCACAGGCATTCGGTGAGAGGCGACATGAAATAGACGCACAGGCCGAAAATCTTACAGCCCATTTATCACAGTCTAATTCCTTCGGGTTGCAAAAGCCCGGAACAGAAGGAGAACTCTTTACACCCGAAAACCTGGAAAAGGCATTTGAAGCAGTAATGAAATCTGCCGATAAACAATGGGGCGGTTTTGGAAGGGCACCTAAATTCCCGCAAACGTTCACGATACAATTTTTGCTGCGGTATCACTATGTATCGGGGAATAAAGAAGCACTACAACAAGCTTTATTGAGCCTGGATAAAATGATCGGTGGGGGTATTTATGACCAGGCAGGTGGGGGATTTGCCCGTTACTCCACAGATGCGGAATGGCTGGTTCCCCATTTTGAAAAAATGCTGTACGATAATGCACTACTGGTTGCTGTATTGAGTGAAGCATACCAGCTAACCGGGAAAGAAAAGTATAAGGAAGTAATTAATGAAACGATAGCATTTATTGAAAGAGAATTGATGCATGACGGAAAAGGCTTTTATGCAGCACTGGATGCCGATAGTGAAGGGGTGGAAGGCAAGTTCTATGTATGGGCTTACGAAGAAGTAAAAGAATTACTCGGGGATGATGCAGCTCTTTTTTGCGCTTATTATAATATCGGGCCGGGCGGAAACTGGGAAGGAACAAATATTCTGTGGGTGAAAGAAGCAGCTGAGAGATTCGCCGAAAACAACAATGTATCTATAACGGAGCTGAATAACATTATTGGAAAAGGTAAAAGCATTTTATTAGCCGAAAGAAATAAACGGGTTCGCCCTTCTTTGGATGACAAGATCATATTGGGCTGGAATGCCCTGATGAATACAGCCCTGTGTAAAGCCTTTGCTGCTACCGGCGATGAGCACTACCGGCAACTGGCTATTAATAATATGAAGTTCCTGTTTGAAAAACTCGCCGTAAAAGATGCAGCCGGTTTTCACCATACCTGGAAGAAGGAGCAGGCAAAGTTTCCCGCTTTCCTGGATGATTATGCTTTTTTGATACAGGCACTGCTCCAGTTGCAGGAGGTAACCGGGGATACCGGCTGGCTGGACAGGGCTGTTAGTATGACAAATTTTGTGATCGATCAGTTCAGCGAGGAAGAGACCGGGTTCTTCTTTTATACCCCCCGGAACCAACCGGACATTATTGTCCGCAAAAAAGAGATCTATGATGGGGCGGTCCCATCCGGGAATGCCGTTATGGCAACGAACCTTCATCAATTATCGATACTAACGGGTAACAAGAGCTGGCAGGAACAATCTTTTAGAATGGTATCCAGCCTGGGTAATGCAATAATAAAATACCCCACCTCGTTTGGAGTTTGGGCCGGGTTGCTCCAGGAAATTACCGACGGAACCGCTGAAATTGGAATTACAGGAAAGAGCCCGGCTGAAGTACACAGGGATATACTGAAAATGTACCTGCCACACAAGGTAGTTATGGTTACCAGTGAAGACAGTATCTATCCTTTATTAAGAGGTAAGCCGGTTGCCGGAAAAACGAACATCTGGTTGTGTAAAAATTATAGCTGCCAGGCCCCGGTTTATTCTACAGAGCAACTTATTGCGCTGATAGACAAGGGTAAAAATGAATAATTAATTTTTAGTTAATACAATAAAAGAGATCAAAACCCGTTAGAGATTTTACCTCGTAAAAACCACTTTGATTTGAAAAAAATAAATCATAACGTTGTGCAACCGATAAGGTCAAAACATTATATTTGCCCAATACCCTTTAAGTGTATGAAAATGAAAAACCTGAACTACACACTCCTCGCAGTTGCGTGTATCACCCTGATGTCAAGCTGTGGCATACTGGGAGGAAAGAAAAACAAAGGCGGAAGCCTTCCCAACGACGGCCAGGTACATGGCATTGCTCCGGGAAACAAGTATACTCTGCCCAAACCTCCGGGCATGGTCTATGTTCCCCAGGGTACTTTCCATATGGGCCCCAGTGATGAAGATCCGGCTTATGCCTTCAGTTCCCGTAACAGGTCCATATCTATCAGTGGATTCTGGATGGATGCTACTGAAATCACCAACAATGAGTATCGTCAGTTCGTTTATTGGGTTCGTGACTCTGTCGCTGCCCGTAAGCTTGGCAAGGTAAAAGCCGGTCCTGATGGTAACGAGTATGTTGACTGGAAGGCAATGGCTACCTTCAAATGGAATGATCCTAAAAGTATCGAAGACCTCGGCAGCACAGACCTGATCTTTGCCCCGGAAGACAGGATCTTCGGTAAAAAAGAGATCGACCCTTCTAAATTAATTTATCACTCCGAGGTTTTTGATCTGAAAGAAAGTGCTAAACGGGAAAATGCCGGTAAGCCACGTTCTAAGTTCATGATCAAAAAAGATACACCGATCTATCCTGATACGCTGGTTTGGATCCGTGACTTCTCCTATTCTTATAACGAACCAATGACCAAGAGATATTTCTCTCACCCGTCATTTGGTAACTATCCAGTGGTGGGTGTGAACTGGAAACAGGCAACGGCTTTCTGTGAATGGAGAACGCACTTGCTGAATACCTTCCTTGATTCTAAGAAAAGAGCACAGGAGTCCGATTTCCGCCTGCCCACAGAAGCGCAGTGGGAGTATGCAGCCCGCGGCGGTCGTTCACAAACAATGTTCCCCTGGGGTAACTACTACCTGAGAAATAAGAAAGGATGTTTAATGGCCAATTTCAAACCCGGCCGTGGTAACTATCCTGAAGATGGCGGTTTCTATACTGTTCGTGCCGATGCGTACTGGCCTAATGATTATGGTCTGTATTGTATGTCTGGTAACGTGGCAGAGTGGACTTCAACTATCTACTACGAAGGACGTAACAACTTCCAACATGATATGAACCCTGATGTTCGCTGGAATGCCAAAGACGAAGATCCCCCGCTGATGAAGCGTAAGATCATCCGTGGTGGCAGCTGGAAAGATGTAGGTTATTACCTGCAGAATGGTACCAGCACTTACGAATACCAGGATTCTACAAAATCTTACATCGGTTTCCGTTGTGTAATCGATTTACCCGCAGCTCCGCAAAAAGGTCGTCGCAGATAAAAATAATTCCCTGAGGTCTTTATATCTGCGACCTCTTTTTTTATGAAACAATTTTTGTATTCATTTTCCCGTTATTTGTTTTTGTTAAAATTTAATAAACTATAAAAACGAACCCGCTATGATGTTCTTTAAAACCCACAGAGGCCAGGTTGTCCTCAATTTCATATTCGCTTTCTTCGCTGCCGTAGTAATTCTTGGAGCGTTATTCAAAATCCGTCACTGGCCAGCTGCCGATGAAATGATCACAGCCGGTCTGTTAGCAGAGGTAATTGTGTTCCTGGTGATGGCCTTACTGGTACCTCCTCCTGAAGAACCCCATTGGCAGCGTTATTTCCCTGATATTAACGTTCACCCTGACCTTGATCCTAACTTTAAGCCTACCCCGCTTACTTTACCAGGAGCCAGCACCGGCAATCCTGCCCTTAATAAGCTGGAGGATATGCTGAAAGATGCTGATATCACACCGGCTAACTTAGGTCGCCTGGGTGAGAACTTCAAAAAATTAGGTGGTACCGTTGATAAAATGGCTGACATCACGGACGTGGTGGCTGCTACCGGTGACTATACCGCTAAAACCAAAGAAGCTTCTGTTGCTTTAGGCCAGATGAAAGATGCCTATGTTGGTGCTGCCAACAGTATCCAGCACTTTAACCAGGCTGCAGATGGTACTAAACAATTCCACGAACAGGTACAGGTACTGACAAAGAACCTGTCTTCCCTGAATACTATTTACGAACTGGAATTACAGGATACCAATAATCACCTGAAGGCAATGAATAAATTCTACAGCAACCTTACACAAGCTTCTGAAGCAATGCAGGGTAGTGTGGAAGATGCCAAGAAAGCACAAGACCAGATTGCTTTACTGGCAAATAACCTGGGCCGCCTGAATAATATTTATGGCAATATGCTCAGTGCAATGCAGGGTCGCAACTAAAATGTAAACTAACGGTACAAGGGTTCGTTTAATAATTCCGTATCCGTATCCCGTGATTTTTGAAAGTCACCATTTCTAAAAACCAGTTCCGTAACAGCGGAATAAAAAAAATAAATCGTCATGTCTTTACCTAAAGAACCGCGGCAAAAGATGATCAACATGATGTACCTCGTTCTGACGGCCCTCCTGGCCTTGAACGTGTCATCAGAGATCCTGAATGCCTTCAAAACGGTAAATAATAGCCTGGAAAAGACCAATACCACTGTTGATAAATCTTCACAGACCGTATTTGAGTCTTTGACGGAGAAAATGTCTGAAGGGCCTACTGCTGAAAAAGCAAAAATTTGGCAGCCTAAAGCCAAACAGGTGATTGATCTTTCTAAAGGAATATTTACCTATATACAGGGATACAAAGACCAGATATTGAGAGAAGCTGGCGGAGATCCCAACAATAAAGAGAAAAGCTTCAAAGAAGATAATCTGGACATTGCCACCCGTATCATGGTAGAAAAAGGGGAGGGTAAGAAACTCTATGCGGCATTAGAAAAATACAAGAAAGATGTATTGGCTATTGATCCATTGATTGATTCTGCTTTTAAAGATAATTTACAAATAGACCTTACCAAGCCTCCTACAAAAAATAAAGGTAATAACAGCTGGGAAGCCGCTTATTTCAGAATGGTACCTACTGTAGCTGCCATGACAATCCTGAGCAAATTCCAGAATGACATTAAGACTACTGAAAATAAATTGGTTTCTTTTTGTCACGAACAGGTCGGTAAAGTATCAGTTCGTTTCGACACATATACTGCAATTCTTGGTCAAAGTTCAACTTACCTCATGCCTGGTCAGGAAATTGAGATCACTGCAGGTGTGGGTGCTTTTAGTAAATCGGCTTTACCTGTAATTACGATAGGGGGACAAAATATACCTATTGGGGAAGATGGAGCTGCTCGTACAAAACTTGCAGCCGGTGGTATCGGTAACCGTACCATACCTGTAAGAATTGCTTTTAAAGATCAGGATGGCAATGATAAGTTCTATGAAAAAAATATTGAGTACACGGTAGGTCAGGCAAATGCTTCTATCGCTTTGGATAAAATGAATGTGCTTTATATTAATGTTGATAACCCTCTTTCTATTGCTGCCAGTGGTGGCGGAGATGATAAGATACAGGTTAGTATTTCCGGTGGCGGTGGTTCTATTTCAAGAGTTGGTAATGGAAAATACAATGCCCGTGTGAACAGTGTAACCGATGACTGCAAGATTACTGTATCCGTTGATGGAAAAGTTGCCGGAGTTTCCCAGTTCCGTGTAAGAACGATTCCTGACCCGGTTGCCACGGTGGGTGCTTTCCCAAGTGGTGAGAACGTACCCGCAGGTGCCTTTAAAGCACAGGCCGGTGTATCTGCTTGGATCAAAGATTTCCCCTTTGAATTGAAATATACTGTACAAAGTTTCGTTGTAGAAGCTGATGATGTAGAAACAGGAGATATAGTTGAAGCCCCTTGTACAGGAAACACATGGAGTCCAAAGGCACAATCAGCTATTAATAAATTAAAAGCAGGGTCTTTGATCACTATCCGCGATATCCGTGCTATCGGACCTGACGGCAGGGTGAGAAAATTGCCAGGTATTTATTATAATATCAGATAATACAGAGAGCTATGATAAACAAATTCGTTCGTTTCGGTTGTGCGGCACTTTTGTTATGTGTGCTGGCAGATTCAGTGGCGGCACAAAGGACTCCGCGACGCAGAGGTGGTGGCACCACGCCAACTACCCCAACAGGGGCTGAAGCACAACAGCAGACCAATAACAACCAGCCGTCAAACTATAACCCTTACGGAAATATTCCGATCCGGGTGGATTCTAGCACGGTATCAGATACAATTGTCAAAAAATCATTACGGAATGATAACGCTTTTGACAAAAGTAACCTGACAGCGAGAACTCCACTGGATTATGAACATCTGCGTTGGGATGATGCCTTATTTGCTGAAAAAGTATGGCGTGAACTGGACCTGCGTGAAAAAATGAACCAGGTGTTCCGGTACGATGCACAGGGTGATAATGGAAGTGAGTTATTCATCAATATGCTGTTAAAGGCGGTGAATACCGGCCAGGTTACTGCATTCTCTGATGAAAGGTTCACTACACCGATGACCATGACTGAAATACAGCAATTAACAGTTGGTTCTGCTGATACAGTAGCGAAAACCGATGTTAATGATCCCAGTAAGGTGATCGAATATGTTGTTACAAGATCCAGCTTTGACGGTAAGAGTGTAATGAAACTCAGGATCAAAGAAGAATGGGTATTTGACCGTGAAGCCAGCAGGATGTTTGTAAGAATATTAGGCTTGGCTCCGTTAAAATCAATCTTAGGCCCTGATGGTAAAGAAAGAGGTAGCTCGGTTATGTTCTGGGTATATTATCCTGATTTGCGCCCAATGCTGGCAAAATCAGAAGTCTACAATCCTAAGAACATGGGACAAAGCCGCCAGACCTGGGAAGAATTGTTTGAAAGCAGGATGTTCAGCAGCTATATTGTAAAATCAACTATTGACAATGCTGCTAATAAAACGCTGAGACAAATCTATCCAAGAGATCCGATCCTGGCCCTGCTGGAAGGTGATAATATCAAGGATAAAATCTTCAATTACGAGCAGGATCTCTGGTCTTATTAAGTGTAAAAAGTACACCCAAAAATAGCTTTAAAAAGGCCCCGGTTACCGGGGCTTTTTTATTACTTAAACCTTTCAGAACAAAAGAATTAAAAAAAGTTTTCAAAATCGTAAAAGTCCTATAGGAAAGTTGAATAAATGTCGTATTTTCGTCTCGGTTTTTCATAGGATATTGGATTTTAAAAACGGGGCTGGATTTCTATCCTGGCCCCATTTTTTTTGTAGTAACCGGTACAATGAAAGTTCATTTTTTGAAATACGCTGCAATGATTTTTGCCTTTGATTTACCTATCCATTTCACTAATTCTTCTTCTGTTTGCTGACTTACATTCTTAACCGATCTCAGCTGTTTTAAAAGCATATCAGCCGTTGCTTTTCCAATTCCGGGTATTTCTTCCAGTTCATTTTTAAAGGTTCCTTTACTGCGTTGCTGACGATGGAATGTGATGCCGAACCGGTGCACTTCATCCCGGATGCGGCGGATCAGTTTCAGGCTTTCACTGTTGAAGGGTAGTTTCAGTGATTCCTGGTCGCCGCTAAAGAATATTTCTTCTTCATTTTTAGCCAAACCTACCAGGGTTGTGCGGCCAACCAGCTCCAGTTCCCGGATGGCCTCCATAGCGGCGCTTAGCTGCCCCTTACCGCCATCAATTATGACCAACTGGGGGAAATCCTGCTTTTCTTCTTTAAGCCGCTTATATCGCCTGTAAACAGCTTCTTTCATGGTGGCAAAATCGTTGATCCCTTCTACCGTTTTCACATTAAAATGACGGTAATCTTTTTTACTGGGCTCGCCGTTCTTAAAACATACCATTGCCGATACCGGGTAGCTGCCCTGGAAATTGGAGTTGTCAAAGCACTCGATATGTACAGGTGTCTCCTGTAATTGCAGATCGGATTGCAATTTCAATAACAGGTTTGTTTTACTGGTTTGTTTCAGGTCCAGTTTCAGCCGTTCTTTACTCCTGATCTCTTCTATAAAATGGTTGACATTTTTTGCTGATAGCTCCAGCAGTTTTTTCCTGTCCCCGCCTTTAGGTACTGTTATGGTTACTTCAGTTTGCGGAAACTCAATAGAAAATGGAACTACAATCTCGGTGGCATCGCTGTTAAATGTTGCCCGGAGTTGTGCTATGGTGAAACTCAGTATTTCTTCAGGAGCTTCATCCAGGTGCGTCTCCACTTTATTGGTCTGTGTTTGCACAATGGTTCCTTCTCTCACCATCAGGAAATTGACATAAGCAATATCTTTTTCTTTTACAATAGAAAATACATCCATATTACCCGTCTTTGCATTGGCCACAACCGATCTTGACTGGTAATTTTCGAGGTACTCAATCTTTTTCCGGGTCAACTCCGCTTTTTCAAAAGCCAGGTTGGCTGCATGGCCCTTCATTTCTTCTTTAAAGTGGCGGATCACCGGCGATAAGCTTCCCTTTAAAAGATTTTTCAGCAATGCTAAATTCTCTTTGTAATCTTCTGCTGTTTGCAGTCCCTCACATGGGCCTTTGCAATTACCTAAATGATACTCCAGGCAAACTTTGAACTTACCCTTTTGAATGTTTTTATCCGTAAGATTTAATGAACAGTTCCTCAACTGGATCGTCTGCTTGATGAACTCCATTAATTCCCGTACCCTTTTTACAGAAGTATAAGGTCCGAGATACTCGGAGCCATCCATGATTTTCTTCCGGGTCAGAAATACCCTTGGGAAAGGTTCATTTTTAATGACGATGAAGGGATAGGTCTTATCATCCTTCAGGTTGATATTGAACCGCGGCTGAAATTGCTTGATCAGCGAATTTTCCAGCAGAAAGGCATCTTGCTCTGAATCTACAATCGTGAATTCTATCTTGTTGATCCGTTGAACCAGTTCATGTGTTTTATAACTGGTAAATGTTTTCGTGAAATAGGAGCTGACTCTTTTGCGCAGATTTTTTGCCTTACCCACATACAACAGCTCATTGCTGCTGTCAAAGTATTTATAGATACCCGGCTGATGCGGTATCGTTGCAGCGATATGTTGAAAATCGGCAGGAGTCATTGATTGGCTGGTTCATTCCAGGTCACTTTTACGGTTGATATTTTTTCTTCTTCCCCGGGTAATTGCCTGATTGTGGTTACCTGGAAGCTCCTGTCCACCTGCCAGAGCATTCTTTTTTGAACAATACTGTCCTTTGAGTTCAGCAGGTAATCGATGTACAATGTCTTTACGATTGCATCGCCACCACCCAGGTTGGGCTTCACATGCATTTCCTGGCGTTGTATTACGGCTTTGGCTGGGTCTTCAGGTAAATAAGTGATGATGGCCCGGTCCATTCCTTCATCATAGCGGGATTCTTCTTTGTACTTCTTACGGTATTTTTTTTCTGCGATATCCGGCAGGTCAAGAAAATCCTTCGCCAAAGCCCTGAAATCCTCTCTTTTCATATAAGTAGTATCAGTCCTGGTGCTGTCAATGATGTCAAGTTTAAGAATGGGATATAGGGAAGTATCCACGCCGGCTATCTGGGAATTAATATACGAATGGATCGAGATGAATTTTTGGGTTGTATCTTCTTCCTTGTCTTTGCAACTGGCGATTAATAACAGGGCCATTCCGGCTAAAAAGAGATTCTTTTTCATGCCCTAAAATTAGCGTAAAACAAAGCTTCAAAAAAAATCCCGGCCGCAGCAAAATGCAGACCGGGATATCTCAGCAAAGCGAGCAGTTAGTATCGGTTACTGATTCAGGGTAATACCGACTTTCAAACCAAAATCAAACAGATTTTCTTTCACCGGGTATTTGTTCTGGAAGCTGGACATGATCTGGTAGCGGACCTGCGGACCTATCTGCCATTTTGTTTTTCCAGCTCCATAATTCATAAAGGCTTCAATGCCTGTATTCACATTCCAGTTCCTGGTAAGCGATGGAACTTTTACATAATTTTTGAAATCCGTTGACAAAAGATAAGTCCTGTCGCTAATAATATAGGTAGGCTGAATAGTGGCAGCCATGCCGAAATAATTTGCCCTATTCCTGCCGGGAGCAAGTTTTACCTCTATGCCAACAGGCAGTGATACTGAATAGTATAAATTCTGTAACCAGTTGGACTGGCGTCCGCTTCTTGTCCGGTAAATTGTTTCTCTTGAAATAGAAGTATTTGATCCTGCGTCTAGGGCTATGGTGGCGATTTCGCCGGGGTAAGTGAATGCTTTTATATCATACCGGCTAATATTGAACTGAAGCCCTGTTTTAATACTAATAGCTTTTGTTAATGAATATTTTGCAGCAATACCAGCCTCAAGCCCAATATCCGGTTTGTGGATTACCACATTTTTTACATCATTGTAAGCTGCAAAAGAAGGAATATTCCCGGCTGCTGCAGCTGATTGTAAAAACCCTTTGTTTTCTGATAATTTACGGTAACTGATAGTGGGTGTAAGGTATACCTGGTAAGATATTTTTCTGGAGGGTTTGGTTTTCTTAAAACTGTTAATTACGCTTTCTATTGTAAGAGGGTATTCAGTATCCTCGTTTGATTTAATTATTGTAATGCTTTTTTCATCAGTTTTTTCAACGGCTGGAAGAGCGGTTGATTCTGTTGCTAATTCTTTTTGTTTGGAGGCGGCCTGAGTATTCGGAAGGCCGGAACCGGAATTATTTATAGAAAGGTCTTTCCGGTTTTTATTGTCCTGCAAAAGCTGTACTGTTTTGTGGGATTCCGCTGGTACATCAGCAACAGGGATAGTTGCAACAGCACGTTGATCCGTTACAAGGTTTGAAGTATTGTTGTTGCTGGGTTTATCGGCCTGCAATTCTTTTTGAGGCTTATTGTCAAAGTTTAACGGGCGGCTGGTTGCTATATCAGCGCTGGGCTTGGATAAAGAAACTGGCTCTTTAAAATCCGTCTGTTTGTGGACTGGTATTGGAGAGTAGCCTGTTTGAGTTGTATTGGCTGGCTGGGTTTGTTTATTCGCAGGAGTGGTTAACATCACCAGGGCAACACCAGCACCTGTCAGTATTAATAAAAAGGCAAGGCCCCAGCCATACCATCTGCGGCGTGTATGTAAGGCTTTATCAATGCCCACCCACACTTTATCGGAAGGAAACATCCGGTATTGGTCTGCATTCTGCTTTACAAACTGCTCAAAATCCCTGTTGTTATAATTACTCTCCATAACCAGTCAGTAATTTAGGATACGTATTCTGTTAGTTATCTCTGGCTAACGGCGGCAAGCCAATCAGTCTGTTGTTTTGGTTTTAGCAAAATTCTTTTCCTTACTAATATATCCTCCAGCATAGCCCTGGCTCTTGTGTATTGGCTCCGGCTGGTACTTTCTTCAATATCCAGCATACCGGCAATTTCCCTGTGGCTGTAGCCTTCCACCGCATACAGGTTCAGAACTGTCCGGTAACCGATTGGCAAAAGGCGGATACATTCCACCACTTGTTTTGCCTGGATGATAGCGGATACACTTTCTTCTCTTACCTGTACTCCCGTTGCATGGATAATGTCCACACTTTCACTGAACTTTTTATTCTTTTTGAGGATGTTGATACAGGTGTGAACGATAATCCGGCGAATCCAGCCTTCAAATGCCCCCCTGTTTTCGAAAGTATGTATCTGTAAAAAGACCTTGATAAAGCCTTCCTGCAACATATCTTCCGCATCCTCCCGGTTGTGTGCAAAACGATAACAAACGGCCAGCATTTTGGGGCTGTACCGGTTGTACAACTCCCGCTGAGCAGTGGTATCATTATTCAAACATCCTTTTAAGATGGCTTCCTCGGTCATAAATTCCCTTTGGTTGCCTGTAATTTAGACAATTTTCAGGTACAAATGCTGCACGGGATTGTAAAATTTGGGCTCAAAAAAGACCTGTCCGGGAAGGTATAATGGGGATTCGGGAATTTTACTGACGTTGTTTTTTTCTGCTTTTTCTGAGTCTTTTTGGACCATACCACAGCCACAAACCCGAAAGAATCAGCATCAAAAGTGATAGACCCATGATCAGGGTATAAGTGATTTTAGCTCCATCATTGCCCGTGTTGAAGAGTTTATCAAACAAAGAACCATCGTGCAGATGCTCAATAAAATCACTTCTTCTCGTTTCCATTAAAAGAAGCCGGCCGGTTGTTCCGTCAAGTTGTAATCCATGATAATGATGTTTGAAAACAAACTTGACAATTCCTTTTTGAGGCCGGATATCAATCCTGTCTATTTCTGGCGACAGGTCAGCTGCAACAGAATCATGTAAAATCCGGACGGCAATTTTTTCAAGGCTGTCGATGGGCAGCCAGGTGGCCAGGTCGGAGGAAAGACCTTTCTGGGTGGGTGCCAATAAACCCGTTTGTTTTTTTATACCTAATAATAAACCGGTAACAGCTATTACCAGGAAAAAGGCAAAAAGGAAAATAGCGATCTTCCGGTGCAGCCACCGGAAAAAACGAATTATCCTGGCTTGTAGTTGAGTCGTTTGCATAAAAATTAAAAAAGCCTGTCCTGTGTGGGCAGGCTTTTTTTCTGGATTTATAAATTAGCTCTCAGTGCAATAATAAAATTTCTTCCCGGGGCTGAAAACCCGGAAGCGAAATAGCGGTAATTCCGGTCAAGAATATTTTCAATACCCAGTTGTAAAGTCACGTATTTCCCTACAGTATGGTTTGCCCTCCAGTTAAGAGTGAACCAGGCTGGCATTCCTGCTGGGGTGGCATATTGGCCATTATCTTCCCCGTTCGGGTTATAATCTTTGATCCTTTTCCAGCCATTGAACATAGCAAAAATCTCCATATTGACCCCTGATTTTTGATAACTAAATCCTGATTTACCAAATACAGGGGGGATATGGTCTAGTGGTGTTTTGGTTCCGTCAGGATTTTTGAAGCGGCCATATGTATAACTGATCGTATTCTCAAACGAGATTTCAGTTGACAATACTGCTTTCAGGCGGGCATTAAAACCAACAACATAGGCTTTGTTTACATTCTGGTTGGCAAATACGGCCGATTGAATACCATTATAAACCACGGAGTCCTGTCCATTTAATTTAAATGGGGCAGGGGCTATCGCATTCCTGAACAACGTATAGAAACCTGTGAATTCAAACTGTACTTTATTGTTGATATTCTGCGTAAAACCAAGGTCAAAATTATAAGTATACTCCGGTTTGATGTCAGGGTTAGGAACGATAAGTCTCCGGATGGCAGTACTGGATTCAAATATCCTGGCCAGGTCATCGATATTAGGCGCCCGGAAGCCGGATGAGATATTGGCCGTGATCCGACCCCCTTCAGCGGGCATATAAACAAGCCCGATATTGCCGGTAACCGCAAAAGGGTTTTGTTCGATTTCAGTAAAAGGAAAATTGAAGAATGAGTTATCAACAATGCTGGACCGGAGGCTGATAGTTTGTAAACGGATCCCATCATTCAAAACCAGCTTTCCTCCTTTCATTTTTACAAGATGCTGGGCAAATACACCAAAATAATTCATTTTGTTATTGCCATCAGGATAGCGGGTATCCAGTTTGGATACAGCACCCGTATTGATGTTGGTTCTTGTTGCCGTTGATTGCAGGTCATTTAATTGACCATCAATACCCATGACCAGTTCATTATTACCCCATGTTCTTTTTCCATCCACGTTAAAGGCGGCTACTTTAAGGTTTTCTACCCTGCTGTCAAGCCGGTCATAACGGCGGTATTCCCGTTGGTTACGGCTTTCTTCTATGTCCTGGTAGTTCAGGTTGATCCTGAATTCATCCAGGAACCCCAGCTTTTTAGCGTTTAATTCATAAGCTCCCAGTAATCGTTTTTGCGGACCATAATACCATTCCGCATACCGCAGTGTTGTTCCAATAGCAGCATTAAAATAACGCTTGTCCTGTAACCTGTCATAGCGGGGTACATCCGATGAATTGGAGAACTGGAAATTCAGTGTATGCGATACTTTTTCAGTTGGTTTGAATAACAATTTTTGAGTGATATCCCATTGCTTATAACCTGAAAATTCCTGTACCCGGCTGTCAGCATTTCCAGTTACATAGTCAATCCCGTTAATATTCCTGATCGCAGAATCACGGCGGCCAAAATTGGGATACTTATTGGGGTAGTTCGTACCCATTTTCATATCGCCAAAATCGCTGTAGTTATAAGATTGTAGCCAACCGAATTTCTTGCCACCGAGGCTGAGGTCAACATGCCCGGTCTTTTCATTATTGGCGGAACTGTAGCGTACAAAAGCAGTACCGCTGGTTTTTAATTGACCCGTTGTGGATAGTTTAGGCGATTTACTTCTGAAACTGACCACACCTCCTAAGGCATCACTGCCATGGATCGTGGAGGAAGGGCCTTGCATGACTTCCACTGATTCAAGCATGTTCTGATCAACGGTGATCACATTCTGTAAATGGCCGGCCCGGTAAATGGCGTTATTCAGCCGGATGCCATCAACCACCAGTAAAACACGGCTAGCTTCAAAACCACGGATGACCGGGCTGCTGCCCCCCTGCTGGCTTTTTTGAACAAATACATTACCGGTAGCAATCAGCAGGTCGCCGGTATTTTGGGCATTGACTTTAGCAATGGTCCTGCTGCTGATGACATCAATTTTTTGGGCGATATTCTTTTTCTTTTCTGCGAATTTGTTGGAATAAACAGTTACTTCATCCAGGTTTTTTTCAGTGGTATCTGCCTGGCTGAATGATAGAATGGCAATACACAGCAATGCTGAAAGCATTGTATACTTTCTCATAATAAAACAGGTTTGTTTAAATAATAAAAAAATGATCTATTGCATTCAGATCATACCTGCGGGGGAGGAGTGAGAATTTTCCGGTAATTATCGGGAAGCTGGGATTTAAACAAGTGCGGTCTTTTTTTCCTGATGGCAGATACGACTGCTCCATCCGTATAATTGGCGGAGAGTGTGCACTTAAGCGAGAAAATCAGCTGCACGAGAAGTTGATTCCGTTGCGGTGCTTTTTTATTCCAGTCATCTGCTAATTGCTTTTTAAGTGCTGTTTCCTCTTCATCATATAAGCCTGTAAAAGTGGTAAACCCGTTATGGGACGTTATCGTTTTAATATCAAACATTTTTCCGTTAACAAAAATCTCCTTCCCCTTTTTTACCCAAAGGATATCGCTGTCAGGAATAACAATCACCTGTTTGGGAATATCTTTTTCAAGCTCTTCTTTCATTTCGTGACGGATCGACTCCTGTCGTATAAGGAAAATGAAAACAAACAACCAGGGAGTGGTCCCCAGCAGTATAAAGAGAACACTGGCTGTTTTTTTGGTTGCGGTTCTCACTGGTAGTCAGGTATGCTTATTATAAAGCACTATTTTTTCCGTTTCAGGCTGTCGATGGGATATTTAGACTCCATATCTTTCATCACTGTTTCCGCCCACCCTGTCAGTGCAGCCTTTTCTTCGTCCGTAAGTTTGGCATCTTTATGTACCCATGTATAAGATTCCAAAGGCATTTCACCTTCTTTTATCATTTCTATGGTTTCTTCCATTTTGTGATACTGGTAGCGGAGCGATTTGTTCGTGTATTCGTCATAGTTGATATGTTTCTTTCCATCATTCACATGGTTGGTCAGCCACCAATCCACCGGCTGGATCTTTGCATACCAGGGGTACACGGTATTATTACTGTGGCAATCGTTACAGGCTTTTGCTAAGATTGATTTTACATCTCCCGGCACTGTATAGACGTTGCCGATATAATTTGGCTGTGGCCCTTCCGCAGTATTTTTCTTAGGGTGAATGAATTGGATAGCAACAAAGGCTGCGAGCAGAACCAGTAATATTTTCTTCAGCATAGAAAATGTATTTTAACTAAAGTTAAATTTTATCAATTAATATTTCTCCGGTCATTTCTTTAGGGATGGGTAGCTTCATCATGGTAAGAATAGTGGGGGCAATATCTCCCAGCTTACCGGGTTTAATAGCTCCTCTCCAGGTCTTATCAATAATAAAGAAAGGAACCGGGTTGAGCGTATGTGCCGTATTGGGCGAGCCATCTTCATTGATCAGGTAATCGGAGTTACCATGATCGGCAGTGAGAAAAACAGCATAATCACTTTCCAGTGCCGCAGTAACAACCCGCTCCACGCATTTATCCACGGTTTCAACGGCTTTAATTGCTGCAGACCAAACACCGGTATGGCCCACCATATCGGCATTGGCAAAATTGAGGCAAATGAAATCGGCAGTTTTATTTAGTATCTCCGGAACAATGGCATCGGTTACTTCATAAGCACTCATCTCGGGTTGCAGGTCATAAGTGGCTACTTTTGGTGATTGTACCATCAATCTTTTCTCTCCTTCAAAAGGAACTTCCCGCCCGCCACTAAAAAAGAAGCTCACATGCGGATATTTCTCTGTTTCAGCAATGCGGATTTGTTTTAACCCGTTTTGCTGTAAGATCTCACCTAATGTATTATTAAGATTATCATTTTCAAAAACAACATGTACATTTTTATAGGTCTTATCATATTCCGTCATCGTGGTATAATGCAGTGATAAGTGCTTCATATCGAACTCGGGAATATCCATTTGAGTGAGTACCTGGGTGATCTCCCGGCACCTGTCAGTCCGGAAGTTGAAACAAAGAGCCACATCTCCATCAGCTATTGTAGTTAGTGGCTGCTGGTTTTCATCTACGATGACCGTTGGTTTGATAAACTCGTCTGTGATATCAGCAGCATAAGCATTCTCAACAGCCTGTATAGCATCAGTTGCTTTAGGGCCGGTACCTTTTACCAAAGCATCATAAGCCAGTTTCACCCTTTCCCATCTTTTATCTCGGTCCATGGCATAGTAACGGCCACTCACCGTGGCGATCTTTCCCACACTGGTATTTAAATGCGCCTGGAGTTCGGTAATAAAACCTAAGCCGCTTTTCGGGTCGCAATCACGGCCATCGGTAAAGGCGTGAATGAACACCCGTTGTAAGCCCTCTGCTTTGCAAACGTCAACGATTGCTTTCAGGTGGTTAATATGTGAATGCACACCGCCATTACTCACCAGCCCTAACAAATGAAGAGGTTTGTTATTCGTTTTAGCATACTTTATAGAAGCCAGTAATGTCTCGTTCTTAGCAAAAGAACCATCTCTCACAGCTACATTGATCCTTTGCAGCTCCTGGTACACCACCCGGCCAGCACCCAGGTTCAGGTGACCTACTTCTGAGTTGCCCATCTGCCCGTCCGGCAGCCCAACCGCTTCCCCACAGGTAACCAGTGTTGTATTGGGATATTTGGCATACAATGATTTAGTAAAAGGGACATTGGCGTGCTGAATAGCATCGGCTGATGCAACTTTACCCAATCCCCAGCCGTCCATGATGACCAGAATTACACGTTTTTGTGACATTTTTTATCAACAGTTTATTGTTAGTACAAATACATTCATTTTCAGGGAACAATGCGCTGTAAATCTACACCCAATTCAGTTATTTGCCATTGATTATGCTAAAAAGCTGTTGGTTTTTAGTAATTTAGTACCTGTTGATAACCCGTAATTATGTGGCATGTTTTTAGTTTAATACCCCTGTGAAAACCTTTAAGTATGAAACTTTTTTTTACATCTTTAATGATTACTGCTGCCTTGGTGCTTTCATCGTTTACAACGCAAAACACCATTGACAATGTGATCGGTGCTTTGCGTTCCGGAAATGCTTCAGAGTTATCAAAATATTTTGATGACAATGTCGAGCTGACACTTCCTGATAAAAGCGACAGCTACAGCAAGGCACAGGCCCAGCAAATTGTAAGAGATTTTTTCAGCAACAATAGTGTGAAAGGATTTGACCTGAAGCACAAAGGTGATTCCCCGGGCGGTCATTTCTGTATCGGTACCCTGCAAACCGGTGCCGGTAATTTCCGTACCAATGTCTTTTTAAAAACAAAGAATGGCCGTGAAGTGGTGAAAGAGATCCGTTTTCAGCCGGTAGAGTAAAAAAGAATTCTAAAATAAAAGCGAAGCCTTCCCGATTCAAGGGAGGGCTTCTTTATTTTTGTCCCTATGAATTTTGAAGAACAATTACAGCACCTCGTGGATGAAGCGTTGAAAGAAGATGTTGGTGACGGCGATCATTCTGCTCTTTCCTGTATCCCTGCGGATGCAAAAGGAAAGGCTGTATTGAAGATCAAACAGGACGGTATTCTTGCCGGGGTGGCTGTTGCTGAAAAGATATTCATTTATAAAGAACCTGCGGCCGTTTTTACTGCTTTCAAAAAAGACGGGGAGGAAATGAAATATGGCGAGAAAGCTTTTGAAGTGGAAGCCTCAGTGCATACAATTCTTCAGTGCGAACGACTGGTGCTGAATTGTATGCAACGGATGAGTGGTATTGCTACACTGACAAAACAATACACCGATAAGTTGAAAGGGTATAAAACCCGTTTGCTGGATACAAGAAAGACAACCCCCAATTTCCGGTTATTAGAAAAAGAAGCAGTTCGTATTGGGGGTGGCGTTAACCACCGGTTTGGTTTGTACGATATGATCATGCTGAAGGATAACCATATTGATTACTGCGGAAGTATCGAAAAAGCAATAGAAAGAGCTGCTGATTATGTGAAGAGCAAAAAACCGGGACTGAAGATCGAAGTGGAAACAAGGTCGGTAGATGATGTGAAAAGGGTGGTGGCGATTGGCCGGGGAAAAGTATTCCGCATCATGCTGGATAATTTTACCCCGGAACAAATCAGGGAAGCCCTTCCGTATATCGGTAATGATTTTGAAACAGAGGCCAGTGGCGGCATCAACCTGGAGAATATAGAAGACTATGCAAAAACGGGTGTTGATTTTGTGAGTGTGGGTGCATTGATTCACCAGGCCCAAAGTCTTGACCTGAGTTTAAAGGCTTCCCCAAGCCCCTCCGCAGGAGGGGGGCAGTACCCTAAATCCATAGGTATATAAATTATGTCAAAAAAAAATAAACCGGATAACAGGGGCTTCGTTTTCAGTACGGATCCCAATTTTAAATTTGAAGAAGAACAGGATGCTACAGTAACCTTGCCCCCTGCGCAGCAAAAATTAAAGATCCGGCTGGATGCAAAGCACCGGGCAGGAAAAGCCGTTACGCTGGTAGAAGGATTTGTTGGTACAGATGATGACCTGCAGGAACTGGGAAAGAAACTGAAATCATTTTGCGGCACAGGTGGTTCAGCCAAAGACGGGGAGATCATTGTGCAGGGAGATCAACGGGATAAAGTGTTGCAGTGGTTGCAGAAGAATGGATATAAACTTTCCAAAAAAATCTGATCTGTATAAAAATGGAAGTCTTTCTCTTCCTTTTACTACTCCCTTTGACACTGATCTACGCAGCCATTGCTATTCTATGCGGTATTTATATTTATATCGGGCTGCATCAGTTGGCAACCGGTATTAAAGAAATGAACAGCAGTAAAAGAAATAACGGGTTTATTGCAATGTTACTGTCCCTTGCCGTACTGCTTGCTGCAACGTATGCTTATTTCAACTGGTTTTGGTTCTTTTGATCAATTAACCTTCAAACCCTGTCTTCCGGTGGCTGCCATCACAATAAGGTTTATTACCTGAAGCCCCGCACCTGCATAAAGCCACGGTTCCTGTTTTCGTTTCTTCCCGGCCATCGCTATGAACGATCAGGCACTCTGTATTGATAAGATAGGGTCCGTTGGCACTCACCTGCACTTTTACAATACTGGCTGCTTCCGCAACGATTGTATCCGTTTCTCCTGCTTTGATTTCTTCATTTAGGAAATAACTTAATGCTCCGCTGGGACATTTTCGTACCTGTTCAATGATCTTTTCGGTAGGAGCACCCTCCATATTGATCCACTTTCTTTCTTTGGGATTAAAAACTTCCAGCAAACCTTTCCAGCAAAGCGTGGAATGGATACAGGTATCGGGTTTCCATACAACGGTAATGTCATTATTCTTGTACTTGATCTCTTTTTGCATAATAAACAGGTCATTTAAAATCGTCCCTAATTTACGGATGATCCGGTATAAATTATTTATTTACTTTAGCAGTCAATTCACTCCCTTCACCTGCTCTGTTCAGTAGCCTTTTGTAACTTCTAAATCAACTGTTATGATGAACAGGGACAAAACCTTTCACCTGGGTCTTTGCATGGCCGGGTCTATTTCAGCAGGAGCTTATACTGCTGGTGTAATGGATTATTTATTTGAAGCTTTGAACAACTGGTATGAAGAAAAGAAGAAAAATAATGATCCTTCTGTTCCGGATCATGACGTACTGATCGATGTGTTTGGTGGTGCCTCCGGAGGTGGTATTACTTCGGCGATCAGTTTATTTGCGCAGCAGGAAAAGATCAGTTCTATGAAACTGATTGGTAATAAACCCACCGCTGAGGGCGGCTATAATTTATTATACGATACCTGGGTGCAGATGACCGGAAGTAATGATGTATTTGCAGAAATGCTGGATACAACAGATATTCAAATGGAATATGTACCCGCCCTGATGAATTCGAATTTTATTGACACGATTGCAGGGTATTTTAAAAACTACTTATACAAATACCAGGGCCAATCGTTCACAGATCGTCCTTACATTAATCAACGGGCTGAATTATTTCTCACTCTTTTTAATATCACCGGTATCAAATATGAACTGATGGCCAAAGCCAGTTCGGAAGGATTGATCCGCCAATATGCGAGAGAGCACCGGGATATGGCCCATTTCAGGGTGGCCAAAAGCTATGAAAACGACGGAAGAATGCCGCTGGACTATGCTAACAGGGATATCATTGATATACTGATCGATTCGGCCATGGCCACCGGGGCCTTCCCCATCGGGCTCAGCAGCCGCTTTGTCAGCAGGCCTAAACGGTTTCTCTGGGAAAATCCGTATATCAACAAGGGCGGCAGGTTTAGCTGGGATAAGATCAAATTGGACAGTGAAGGGCAGGATACCAATTTTGAAATTGATGGGAAAGAAATATTTCGTTCCTTGAATGCTGATGGCGGGGTGGCGAATAATGAACCGATCGAGATATCCAAAGATATCCTGCAGGGCATCCGGAAAGATATGTATGGCAAAGAATATGAGAACTGCGATAATACCTCGATCATATTGATCGATCCTTTTCCAAGTTTTGATTCGCCATTTGAAAAACCGGGTCAGTCGCACCAGCATATCCTTCGGTTTGCCAAAGATGTGGTGATGGCCATGCAGAGCCAGTTATTATTTGATGCGAAATCCATGCTGGATGCGTACAGCAATGATAACAATGGCCTTTACCTGGTGGCGCCTTCCAAGGATGGCTACCGTCCGGAGCATGCTATTGCCTGTGGCTCTTTAGGCGGGTTTGGCGGATTCCTGGCTGCTGATTTCCGTATCCATGATTTTTTCCTGGGCCGCCACAACTGCCAGAGTTTTCTCCGGAAATATTTTGTAGTAAGTGTTGAGGAAGCTGATAAGGATAAGAAGGAAACATCTGCCGTAGTAAAAGGATATCAAAACCCCGCTGCGATGAGCCGCTATGCAAGAAAAGATAAAAAAGGGAAACTGGTTGTCCCCATCATCCCGGATATGCAGGTGAAGAAACCGGAAGATGCAACGGATAAGAAGCTTGAATTACCGGTATATCATTTTGAACGGTTGAGCGAAACAGCCCTCAATCATTATTTCACGATGCTGGAGCGGCGGTTTGCTGCAGTGGCGGGCAACATCAAAAAAACAAATGGAATTGCAGAAATGGCATTGGCTATGGGCATCAAGACATATGAGGATAATATCGCTGATAGTGTGCTGACATATATCAAGAATGATTTTAAGCGAAGAAAATTGATGCAGCGATAAGTCTGTTGATGATATATAGTTAGTGGTTGTAGTTTAGCTGTTAAGAATTACAAACTACCAACCACTAACTGCCGACTGTATTATTGCCCCTGCGCCAGGCTATAGGCTTTTTTACCAGCCCAGCTGTTCAGTAATTCAAAGGAGCAGATCTTGAAGTTGCCGCTCATGCTTACATAAAGGCCAATCACATCCTGCTGGTTCAGGGGTTCGTCGCCAATACTTTCAAAACGTACATTGTACTGGTTCACAAGATTGGTGTATACAGAGCCGGTTGGCCATACCTGGGTGCCCCGGTTGCTGATATTGATCAGGTTGAACTTGACCCCGGCATGACGTTTACATTTTTCTGCAATTGCATTGGGTTGTTCATCACTTTCAATGAAGAGATCAACGCCGACAATGTTTTCACTTTCCCCTTCTTTGGAGATCATCATAGGATTGGTCTCCAGTTTCAGCGGGGTGGGAGTGCCGGGCTCATTGGCAATGATCTCTCTTGCCCCGATTTTCGGTTTTTTACCAAAGTTGCTGATGATTGCATCAGCAAACTGCGTGGTATTGACTGAAGGAATTGATTTGTCGCCAAAATCGCCGGTATGGGTTCCATTTTCCAATGTGTACAGTAATGCGTTTTCGATGATCGCAGCATTCTCCGTCAATCCAACGTGTCGAAGCATGGCAAGACCACTTAATAATAAAGCAGTCGGGTTGGCAATATTCTTACCGGCAATATCCGGGGCGGTTCCGTGTACAGCTTCAAAGATGGAGATATGATCACCAATATTGGCAGAAGGAGCAAAACCTAATCCACCAACAAGACCGGCGCAAAGATCAGATACAATATCCCCCTGTAAGTTGGTTAGTACTAAAACATCAAACAGGTCCGGTCTTGTGACCAGTTTCATGCAGAGGTCATCCACAATGATATCGTCTGCTTTCAATTCCGGGTATTCTTTGGCAACTTCCTGGAAACATTCTAAAAATAAGCCGTCAGTTATTTTCATGATGTTGGCCTTATGAACACAGGTGATGCGTTTTGCTTTTTTTTGTTTGGCCATTTCAAATGCATAACGGATCACCTGCATACTACCCGGGCGGGTGATAAAGCGGCGGCTTAATGCCACATCATGTGTCAGCATATGTTCAATACCGCCATAGGTATCTTCAATGTTTTCTCTCACCACCGTAATATCGATAGGAATTCCGGCTTTACTGAAAACTGTGTCCACACCATGCAGTGTTCTGAAATCTCTTTTGTTGGCAAATGTGTTCCAGGTTTTTCTTGCGGTAACATTGATGCTTTTCACACCTTTGCCTTTGGGTGTTTCCATCGGGCCTTTGAAAAGCAGGCCAAGGGTTTCAATGGTTTGTTTGGCTTCCGGGGTCATGCCATTATTGAATCCCTTATCAAAAACCCATTTACCCATGTCCACAAAATCATATTCCAGCGGCACATGGTTCGCAGAAAAGATCTTTAATACAGCTTCCATTATTTCGGGGCCGATCCCATCTCCTTTGGCAACAGCGATTTTCATATGATTATTTTTTTCAAAACTTTGATTGTTTCGTAAAAGTCCGATACTTATTTAAACCGGACGGCTGCAAAATTAAGGCAGGGCAAGGAATACAGACGTTAAATATGCTAAAGAATGTATTGCTTACTGGTTTTTGTTTACTTTTACTGAAATTGATTTGCATGAACAGCATGATCTCAGAAGGGGTAAAGGTGTCGGTAGAGACTTTCTACCAGCCCGATTACAGCAACCCGCTGCAATCAGAATTCATGTTTGCCTACCGCATCAATATTGAAAATCACAATTCCTTTCCCGTCAAGTTGCACCGCCGTCACTGGAAAATCTTTGACAGTAACGGTACTTACCGGGATGTGGAAGGTGAAGGTGTTGTTGGAGTGCAGCCTGTTTTAAAATCCGGTGAGACCTACCAGTACGTCAGCGGTTGTAATCTCCGTACAGAAATGGGCCGCATGGAAGGCACCTACGAAATGGAAAACATGCACAGCAAGAGTTTTTTTGATGTGCATATCCCTTCTTTTGAAATGATCGTCCCTTTCAAAGGCAATTGATATCCCTTTATTTATTTGGGTTTGTATTTCGCTTCGTCCAGGATCTTTTTGGGAGTTGCTGTCATTACTTCTTCCGGTTTCAGCGATGGATTCTTCTCCGTAAACTTTTTTACGATCTGCCAGCCGATCCACTGCCCCAGGTTGCCCGGTGAATACTCTTGTGAAAAGCCTTGCGTAAAAGGTCCCTCACCAATATAGGTTTGAATCGTGATGGGATTTACCGAATACAGGTCTTCGTTTTTGATGATCTGGCTCCAGATCAATCCTTCGTTTTCGGCACACCAGTCCAGTTGCTGTTGAGTATAACCCGTTTTGATGGAATCGGCTGCCTGCGGTAAGAATTTATCCAATAACCACCATTGCTTCCCTCTTTCGATCATTTGTTCCACCAGCGGTTTGCCGGCACTTTTCTCGGGGAAAAGATCATCCACGATCAGCTGCATACCATCGCCGATAATATATTCTTTACTGAAACGGCGGCTGCGGTAAGCCGGTGCTACATTTTCAATAAAATAAGGATCGCTGTAAAGAGAGAATGTATTACCGAGATAAAACTGCAAACTGATCCCGAGAAAATCAGGACCGAGAAAATTGGGAGTATACCCGTTACTCGTTTGCGCCAGCGCATCCATGGGCCCGGCTACAGTAACGACTTTTGGTATTTGGTAATTGGGGAAATAATACTTTACAAAACGAAATGCATCTTCAAATTCTTTTTGCAGGCCGGCGGTGTTTTTGAAGACATCATTGATCGTGTCTTTTATCGGCTGGCTGAGGTGGATAAAATTTTTAACCCCTGCCAGGGTGTTTGCACTATCCAATCCAAGAATATTCTGTAAAAAAATAGCAGAAAGAACCGGGTACTTTACATTCAGCCGGTTCAGGCCGGGTAATACATTAGTACTGTCAATGGCAAAAAAATCCTGGTCAAACCGCTGCAGCGGCACATTTACTTTAACAGCAGATACATCAGGAATTCCTTTTTTATCAGAACAGGCAGCCATTGACAAGGCAAGCAGTACGACAAGACTGGTTTTTTTCATAGCCATGGTAAACGTAAAGGGGTTCAAAATGTTGTTCAGCGAATGTACGGCCAAAAAACATTCACTTAAATTTGTAATATGAAGATCGCATTAGCGCAGCAAAACTACCACATCGGCAATTTTGAAGAAAACAGCCGCAAGATCATTGAAGGGATCAGTAAAGCCAAGCAGGCAGGTGCCGACCTGGTGGTGTTCTCAGAACTCTGCATTTGCGGTTACCCACCCCGGGATTTCCTGGAATTTGAAGACTTCATTAATAAATGTTATGAGACGGTTGACCTCATCAAAGAACATGCGGATACTATTGGTGTTCTGATCGGCAGCCCGGCCCGCAATCCCCGCAAAGAAGGCAAGGATCTTTTCAATGCAGTCTTTTTCCTGTATGAAAAGCAGGTAAAGGCAGAGATCCATAAAACATTATTGCCCAACTATGACATCTTTGATGAATACCGCTATTTCGAACCAGCCTTTGAATGGAATATCGTTGCATTCAAAGGAAAGAAACTGGCAGTAACGATCTGTGAAGATATCTGGAACATGGGGGAGAATCCTTTGTACCGCATAACTCCCATGGAACAACTGATCGGGTATAAGCCAGATGTGATGGTCAATCTATCAGCGTCACCGTATAACTATGCACAGGATGTGGTGCGGAACAGTTTGATCAAAGCACATACGCTGAAATACAAACTGCCGATGCTGTATTGCAATACCGTAGGATCACAAACCGAAGTAGTGTTTGATGGCGGCAGCCTGGTCTATGATATCAATGGTAATAAGGTGAAGGAGATGAAGTATTTTGAAGAGGATTTCCAATTGTTTGACCTGGCTGAACTTTCTGTAGTGGATGCAACAAAAGTGAAGCTCCAGGAGAAAGTATATTTTTCCGCTAAAGATGCAGGCGAGGGAGTGAATACACTGGATTACCTGGCAGATGAAAAGAATATTGATGAGATCTATCATGCACTGATCCTCGGCATCCGGGATTATTTCCGGAAAATGGGTTTCAGCAAAGCGATCCTCGGTTCCTCCGGGGGTATTGACAGCGCTGTTACATTGGCGCTTGCAGTGAAAGCATTGGGGAAGGAAAATGTAAGGGCCATCCTGATGCCTTCGCAATTCTCGTCTTCGCATTCAGTTAGTGATGCAGAACAGTTAAGCATTAACCTGGATAATCCGTATGATATTGTCCCGATTAAAAACATTTATGAAAGTTTCTTAACCGAACTGAAGCCGGTATTTAAAGAGGCTCCATTCGGGTTGGCAGAAGAAAATATACAGGCAAGAACAAGAGGAAACCTGCTGATGGCGATCGCCAATAAATTTGGGTATATACTTCTCAATACTTCCAATAAAAGCGAGTTGGCTACCGGCTATGGTACTTTGTATGGTGATATGGCGGGAGGGTTGGCTGTATTAGGTGATACGTATAAAACACAGGTATATGCCCTAGCGAAGTATATCAATAAGCACAATGAGATAATCCCGGGTCATATCATTACCAAAGCCCCCTCTGCGGAATTAAGACCTAATCAAAAGGACAGTGACAGCCTGCCCGAGTATGATACACTGGACCGGGTATTGTATGAATATATTGAAATGAGAAAAGGACCGAAAGAGATCATTGCAAAAGGCTATGATGCTGCTTTGGTGACAAGAATTTTAAAACTGGTGAATACCAATGAATATAAACGGAACCAGTTCTGCCCGATCATCCGTGTCAGTTGTAAAGCATTTGGTGTGGGAAGAAGGGTGCCGATCGTTGGGAAATACCTCTCCTGATTATTTCTTTTGATTAATGTTTAAAAGTGAATGTTACCAGTATTGGTGTTGGTGAAGGAGGAATAGTTACATTTTGAGAAACCACAAGGTTTGTTTCTGTTAACGAAACCAGGTTGAAAGTGCCGGCTCCTCCGGGAAATAATGGCGCTGCTAATACAAGTTCAGCCTCACTATTTTGAAAATTCCATGCAAAAGTCCCGGCGGTAGTAGGTGCGCAGACTACTGCACCTTCAGTTACGGTATAGGTTGCATTTGTTGCAAAAGTAATTGTGTTGTCCTTAAAGCAGGTAAGTAACGGATTGTTGGAGATATCACCAATCCCGCTTGCGTTGGCACTAAGAAATACCCAGGGTGAGCTGGTGATTAATTCTGTTTTTGTTTTCGGAGCAGGAGGTGTTTCGTCTTTTCCGCAGGAAGGCAGGATACATATAATCATCGCCATACCTGTAATTGCTAAAAGGAGTTGTTTTTTCATGATCGTTGGATTGTTGTACAAAATAGGCATTGTTTCCGGGGTTTAAAACGGGATACTACGCAAAAATATTGCCGTATTTTCCGCCGTTCATCATCCCGGCAAATTATTTGCATACAGCAAGTTCGTATTTTGTGTCACCATAAATATTCTCCATGCTGAAAACCGCAGAAGATATCCGGCAGCTGAACGAACGCATCAGCCATGCCGGCCAGTTCACCGATAAATTAAGGGAAGAGATCAGCCATGTGATAGTCGGCCAAAGCCATATGCTTGACCGGCTGTTGATCGGGCTGCTGAGTAATGGCCACGTATTGCTGGAAGGAGTGCCGGGCCTGGCCAAAACCTTAACCATTAAATCGCTGGCGCAGGCGATACATGCAAAGTTCAGCCGTATCCAGTTTACCCCCGACCTGTTACCCGCCGATGTGCTGGGTACCATGATCTATAACCAGCAGCGCAACGAGTTCGTGGTGCGCAAAGGGCCCATCTTCGCCAATTTTATCCTGGCCGATGAGATCAACCGGGCACCCGCCAAAGTACAATCAGCTTTGCTGGAGGCCATGCAGGAAAGACAGGTAACGATTGGTGATACATCGTATAAACTGGATGAGCCCTTTTTAGTATTGGCTACCCAAAACCCGTTGGAACAGGAGGGAACGTATCCCTTGCCGGAAGCACAGGTGGACCGCTTTATCATGAAAGTGATAGTGGACTATCCAAAGATGCACGAGGAACAAATGATCATCCGGCAGAATGCGCAGGGGTTAACGGTACCGGCCATTAAGCAGGTGGTATCCGTGCAGGAAGTCATCAATGCCAAAGACCTGACCCGCCAGATCTATATGGATGAAAAGATCGAGCAGTATATACTGGATATCGTTTTTGCCACCAGGTTCCCGGAAAAGTATTCATTGGAGCGGCTGAAGCCACTGATCTCGTATGGCGGATCACCGCGGGCCAGTATCAACCTTGCATTGGCCGGAAAGGCACAGGCATTCTTAAATAAAAGAGGATTCGTGATACCTGAAGATATCAGGAGCATTGCCAAAGATGTATTGCGTCACCGTATCGGGTTAACCTATGAAGCGGAAGCAGAGAATGTGAAAGTGGAAGATGTGATTGAGGATATTATCAAACAGATCAACGTACCATAAACATTGCTGACGACAAAAGAAATATTAAAAAAGGTCCGGGAGTTGGAGATCAAAAGCAAGAAGCTGACCAGCGACCTGTTTACGGGGGAGTACCACAGTGCTTTCAAAGGAAAAGGAATGTCCTTTAAGGAAGTGAGGGAGTATTCTGCCGGTGATGATATCCGCTTTATTGACTGGAATGTATCGGCCCGAATGGGGCATCCTTACAGTAAACTCTTCGAGGAAGAACGGGAACTGACGGTGATGCTGCTCGTGGATATCAGCCCGAGTTCCTTATTTGGAACAGTCCATGCCCGCAAAAAAGATATTTCCACGGAGATCGCAGCGGTATTAAGTTTTTCAGCGGTGAATAACGGCGATAAGATCGGGGTTATTTTTTACAGCGATAAAGTGGAAGGATATATCCCGCCCAAGAAAGGCCGTGAACATGCTTTGTTCATTGTTCGGAATTTATTGAGCAAAGAACCAAAAGGAACGGGGACAGCAGTCAGCACCGCACTCCGGTATTTTAATAATGTGACAAGACAGAAAAGTATTGCTTTTATACTAAGCGATTTCCTGGATGCCAATTATGAAGATGCTTTGCGGGTGGCCAGTAAGAAACATGATATTATCGGGATGAAACTCTATGATAAAATGGACCAGCAATTGCCCGATGCGGGTTTGCTGCAGGTGAAAGATGCCGAAGACGGGACCCGTAAATGGGTGGACAGCAGCAATGCTTTCGTAAGGTATCAGTATGAACAGGAATTTTTCAGGGTGACAGCCTACAGTACACAAACCTTTAAAAAAGCGGGGAGCGACCTGCTGCATATCCGGACCGATGAAGATTATGTGAAAATATTACAGCGCTTCTTCCTCAGCCGGAATAAATGAACCAGCACCCGATCCATGATCCAGCCGATAATCAATAGAATTTTCACTGTTATTATTTTACTCAGCCTTTCAGTTTTACTGAATGCACAAACCGGCATTGCCGTAAAAGCTACGGCCAGTAAAAATAAGATACTGATCGGCGAGCATATTGAACTGAAGCTGGAAGCAGATATCTCCGAGAACGAGCCGATACAATTTTTCTCCATTGATACATTGGCGCATTTTGACCTTATTGAAAAACAAAAGATCGATACCACGAATACAAGCAGCGGAACAAGGCTGTCACAAACCATCCGTATCACCAGTTTTGATTCCGGCCATTGGGTGATCCCAGCTTTTGTACTGGCAGAAGGGATACTAACGGATTCAATCCCGGTTGATGTGGGCTATTCTGCATTTAATCCCGACCAGGAATACCACGATATCAAAGATGTGATTGATGTGACAGTGGAGGAAAAAATTCCCTGGTGGTGGTATGCTGCTGGTGCTGCTGCATTATTATTGGTGATCGCCTTCATCTATTTCCTGCGCAGGAAACATAAACCGGTTGAATCAAAACCCATCATTATCATGGACCCATTCGCAGAAGCGATGAAACAACTGGAGCAACTGAAACGGAATAAGCCGGAGACCAAGCAATATTATTCGGCAATGGTGGATATTTTCAGGGAGTATATCGGGGCGAAGAAAGGTATCCATTCTGCGAAAGAAACAACGGATGAACTGATCCTGCAATTAAAAGATACAGGTCTTGATAAAACACAGTCCGATCAATTAGCACAGGCGCTGCGGCTGAGCGATTTTGTAAAATTTGCAAAGTATAAGCCATCCGCTACTGATGATGATGAGGCGTTAAAGACAATAACAGATGCAATAACAATAGTACAAAAAACAGGAACAGCAGTTCTTCAACCCGGAAATCATTAAAAACAGATGTTGTACGAATGGCTCAACGATATGGACTTTGCTTTTCCCCTTGCATTCGGGCTGTTTGTCCTGTTGCCGTTGCTGGTATGGTGGTATAGTAAGAAGAGCAACAGGCAGCAGGCTGTTATCACAGTTTCCACCACCCATGCTTTCACGGTTTCTTCCTGGAAGAACAGGTTTCGTCATTTGCCATTCCTGCTTCGTTTACTGGCTTTGAGTGCATTGATAGTGGCACTGGCCCGGCCGCAAAAAAGAAATGATGACCAGCGTTCGGAAGGAGAGGGTATTGATATTGTCTTATGTATGGACGTCAGCGGCAGTATGGGATCGAAAGATATTTTACCTTCCCGGATGGATGTGGCCAAAGAAATGGCAGTGGAATTTATTATGAACCGGCCTGTTGACAGGATCGGCCTTGTTATTTTCTCCGGCGAAAGTTTTACCCAATGCCCTGTTACCACCGATAAGAATACATTGATCAGCCAGGTACAAAGCCTGGAAAGCCGGCAATACCTCAAAGACGGAACAGTGATCGGTGAAGGGCTGGCCACAGCCGTGGATCGTCTTTCAAAAAGCCAGGCCAAAAGCAAGGTCATTATTCTGATCACGGATGGAAAAGAAGATGCACCCGATACAAGACTCATTGATCCGCTGACCGCACTGGAGATCGCCAAGACCAATAAAGTAAAAGTATATTCAATTGGTATGGGTGCCCGGCCCTCTGCGATAATAGAAAATACCGGCAACAAAACCGGGAATAAAAACCCGGCTATTGATTTTATTGATGAAGACCTGCTCCGCAAAATTGCGGAAGAAACGGGAGGGAAGTATTTCAGGGCCAAAGACAAAGAAGGATTGAAGAACACCTACGAACAGATCGATACCATGGAAAAATCAAAAGTCGAAGTACAATCTTTCAAACGCTACCAGGAACGTTACCTGCCCTTTGTACTGGCAGCTCTTGCCTTTCTTTTCCTGGAAATAGTTGTACGGCTTACCGTTTTCCGGAAATTTCCCTGAGCAATATTGGGTTATCTTGCAGCCGCATGAAAGCAACCGTTTATAAATCAACCGGCAGCTGGTACATCGTTAAAGATGAATCGGGGAGGATCTTCAATGCCCGGATGAAGGGAGTGATGAAACTCGATGATATCACCAGCACCAACCCGGTGGCCGTGGGGGATATCGTGGAAATGGAAATCGAAACGGAGGAAAGCAGCACAGCGATCATTGATGAAATTCATACCCGCCACAATTATATCAACCGGCAATCGCCAAGGCATAAACACCAGCACCATATAGTTGCTGCTAATCTCGACCAGTCATTGCTGGTGGCTACTTTGAAAGAACCCAGGACATCGCAGGGTTTTATCGACCGGTTCCTCGTCGCTTCAGAAATGTACCATGTCCCGGCCCTGGTGGTTTTTAATAAAGCCGATCTCTACAAAAGCAAAGAGATGGAGAGGTATGAAGCCTTAAAAGCGATGTATGAAGCCATCGGTTATAAAGTATTCCTCATCAGTGCTGCTAAAAAGGAAGGGGTGGAGGGAGTGCTGGAATTACTAAAAGATAAGACAACTCTTATCAGCGGGCATAGTGGTGTGGGCAAATCATCCCTGCTCAATGTGATTTTCCCTGATATCAATTTACGGACCCAGGATGTAAGCGGCTGGAGCGGTAAAGGGCAGCATACGACCACGTTTGCCGAAATGTATGACCTGCCTTTTGGCGGCCGTATCATTGATACGCCGGGTATGCGGGAATTCGGGCTGGTGGATATCAGCAAACAGGAACTTTCTCATTATTTCCCGGAGCTGCGGGACCGGCTGAATGATTGCCAGTTCAATAACTGTTTACATGTAAATGAACCGGGCTGTGCTATTAAAGAAGCCGTCATGAATGGTGCTATACATGAAGACAGGTATGTGAGCTATGTCAACATACTGGATTCAATCGAAGAAAAGAATTACTGATCTTAAGCGATCTTCCGTTCCACTTCGTTGAACAATTTTCCTTCCAACACACCGGCTAATTCCACAACCGCTTTGTTGTCCTTGTTCAGGGCATCACGGGTCTTGGTCGGGAAAATGGAAATACCGTTGTAGATATTGTAGTGCAGGGTGAGGTTATGACCCTTGAACCGGAATTCCCAGTCAATGGTATCAAAGTCGTCCTCTTTGTTACTGAATTTGATTTTCAGGTCTTCGCTGAGCAGGTCAGCTACCTGGTAGAAGCGTTTCAATCCGCCGTCATCGGCAATTACTGCTTCAGTGCATCCTAAGTTGGTTCGTAGGGTCAGGCTCATATGTGCAAGGTTTAATGTTTTCTATAAGGACAGGTGGCGGGGTGGATTCGCTGCGTAAAAACCGTATTAACTTCTGAATTTTTTCGCTTTTCTCGCTTCCTTTTCCGCCTTCGGATCACCGTTGGCTAATTTCTCAGCACCAATGTTCTTACCGTTGGTCGGACAGCCATACTTGGGAGGGAATAAACTGTTCCAGACCTTACAGGAAGACAGTAACAGCATCAGTCCCAGTGCTATCGTTAAAAAACGGAGGCTTTTCATAGTTGTTCATTTTTTTCTATAACGAATCTACGTAATATTCATTGCCCCTGCCATAGTAAAAGCACCATGTACGGTCTTTTTGTATGCATGGATTTTTATTGGCAGGCTTAATGCACTAACAGTCAGGGATCAGTCTTTTTTCTCCCGGAACCAGTCGGCATATCTTATATAATTGTTAGCGATCCGGTCGATCTCCCCATGGATCAGTTTCTGCGAAATATCCTTTACTTTTTTGGCCGGCACCCCGGCATAAATGCTGCCCGCTTCACACACCGTATTCTCCAATACCACGGCGCCGGCTGCAATGATCGTATTGCTGTGCACCACGCAATTGTCCATCACGATGGCGCCCATCCCGATCAGCACATTATCATGCACCGTGCAGCCATGCACAATAGCATTATGCCCGATTGAAACATTATTACCAATCGTGGTCCCGTATTTCTGGTAGGTGCAATGGATACAGGCCCCGTCCTGCACATTCACTTTATTACCCAGCCGGATAAAATTCACATCCCCCCGCACCACGGTATTGAACCAGAAACTGCAATCATCCCCCGTGGTCACCTCACCCACGATGGTCGCATTCGGGGCGATGAAATTATTGTTACCAAATTGCGGGAGTTTGTTATCAACAGGAAGTATGACTGGCATGGGAAAAGTTTGATGTTTGGGGTTTGAAGTTTTTTGTTAGCCGGCTACAGTGCTGATGGCATCGCCTGTTGCGACGCTCCGTTCAGGGTTCTGTTCGCTGCCCGGCAATTACAACACAGAGATACGGAGCCGGGGAGTAACACGGAGTCGCCCTGTGTTACTCATTTCTCTTTTACTCCGTGTTGAAAAACCGGGTACTGCAAATTATAGAATTTCTTTGCGTTGCTGCATATTCTTTGCGTCCTTTGCAAGGGCTGCTTTATTACAGTTAAAGGCCAACTGATATATGAATCAACGGGAACTTTTTTTACGGCATGTGGCGCAAACCTCTCCCGCACCGCTGGCACTGGAGATCGTAAAAGCCGATTGTGCCAGTTTGTATGATGCGGCAGGCAAGGAATATATTGACCTGATCGGCGGCATCAGTGTGGCCAATACCGGTCACCGGCACCCGAAAGTGATCGCTGCGATACAGGAGCAACTGGAAGCCTATCTCCACATTATGGTGTACGGCGAATTCGTGGAAGCCCCGCAGGTACAGTATGCCAAACTGCTCACGGACAACCTACCCGCTTCCCTCAATACTGTTTATTTTACCAACTCCGGTGCTGAAGCCGTGGAAGGAGCCATGAAATTAGCCAAGCGGGTCACCAACCGTACACAGATCATAGCTTTCAATCATTCTTATCACGGCAGCACCCATGGTGCACTGAGTATTATCGGTGATGAATACTGGCGCAATGCTTTTCGTCCGTTGCTGCCGGATGTGCTGCACCTGCCATACAATTCCTTTGATTCGCTGCAGGAGATCACGGAACAAACAGCCTGTGTGATCGCCGAAACGGTGCAGGCAGAAGCGGGGATACTGGCCCCTTCGAAAGAATGGATGCAGGCCCTGCGGAAAAAATGTACCGATACCGGCACACTATTGATACTCGATGAAATACAGGCCGGCTTTGGCCGCACCGGTAAACTTTGGGGTTTTGAAAACTTTGCTATCGTACCGGATGTATTGTTACTCGGCAAAGCCCTGGGTGCCGGTATGCCGCTCGGTGCTTTTATTGCCGATAAAAAATTAATGGATGCCTTTACGGACAACCCGGTGCTGGGACATATCACTACTTTTGGCGGCCACCCGGTTTGTTGCGCTGCCGGTATGGCCGGGCTGAAAGCATTATTGGAAGAAGGATGGATCGCAACCGTAAAAGCCAAAGAGGAATTATTCCGTTCCCTGCTGGTTCACCCGAAAATAAAAGCCGTCCGTTCTTACGGGCTGTGGATCGCAGTGGAGTTTGATGCCTTTAACACCAATAAAAAGATCATTGATGCCTGTATAGCTGCGGGAGTGCTGACCGACTGGTTTTTATTTGCTCCTCACTGCCTGCGTATTTCCCCGCCACTGATCATTTCGGAACAGCAGATCGGGAAAGCCTGTGAGGTGATGGTGAAGGCTTGTGATGAGTAGTTGGCAACGGCAAAATAATGCTGCGAAACAGGATGTTTTGCAGAGCGAAGGTCTAGTTCCTGGACGAATCAATTTTATTGGTTGAATCATTTATAATAATCGCTGGTACTTTGTCGGAGTTAATTTCCTTCATTTCATATTTAGTGGCAGATTTAATTGCATAATTACAGGAAACAATTTTGTATACCATATAGGCAACCCCGCAAATGCCAAGTATCCAAATCATTCCGTTGCTAAGGTTAGGACCACTATGTTGACGCTTGTATCTTGTCATAAGTTGTCAGTATTTAGTTGCGTTCCACTTCGTAACACAAAATGGTTTGTAGTCCTGAGCTTGTGATTAGAATTTGCCTGCTATTTATTTTCCATTAACCCCAAGATATGTAAAGCCGAATCTCATGGCATAAACCTGTATGCTATCAACCAATCCTTCAATAGGAACGTCAGCTTCTGCGATATAGAATTTTACTTTTTTTTCGATGCTTTTTAATTTAATGAAAAGGAATCTTGTTATTGTATCAGAAATATTTTCGGTTATATAGTAATTTTCGATATCACACCAGCGTATCAATTCCCTCTTCCGCAATTTGATTCCTTTATCATTAATTAAAATCAGGATTTGTTGTTGAAAGAACCTCATCCATGTGATAATGCATATGATTACAAACAGCAGTGGCACAGGTAACCAAAAAAATGTTTCTGTTGTAACCGGCAGTTTAATCTCTTTCCAAACCCAGAGCCCGGAAAATAGGGTTACTACAGTTGAAACAATTGCAGTAAATAGGGCATCTTTTTTATTTCTTATAAAAATGACTGAATGGGCTCTCAAAAAAATTAATTTATCAAATATAGTAATGTAGTGAGTAAGATTCCCAAAGGGAAAATTTTAGTCTGCGAAACAAAATGTTTTCGCAGCACTGCGTTTACTGCTGATCCAATTTCCAGTTTCGGTAATCAAGAAATGATTTTATGGTCAGTTGATACCAGTTTTTGTATTCTGTATCTGTAAACGCATCAGGAGTTTTAAATTCTTCTAATAAAAGCAACTGCCGGTGTTGTTTCAGCAGGGCATCGGCCGGGCTCATATCCTTGACTGCAGCATAAAGAATATAATCAATGGTAACGGCTTCTTCCGGCAGGCTGATCTTTTTGCCAAGCACTTTTCCCGAACGGTCCAGCAGTATATAAGCCGGAGGGGCATTTAAATTCCATTTGGATAGTATTGCTTTGTCGGCACAAAACAGGTTGATACCAGTTGGCTGGTATTTTTTAAGAGAGGTCTTCCATTCCTTTTTGCTGTCTTCAACGTGGATGTTGATGAACTGGATGGCCGTGTCTAGACTGATCTCCTGTAATCTTTTCAGCAGTTGCTTTTGGTAAGGAAATTGCCTGACGCTGTTTCCACAGGTGGTGGCCCATAGGGATATGTATAAAAATTTACCGCTGAAATCATCCAGTTTTTTTTCCTGCCCCTGTACATCAGTAAACGTTACGGGTGGAAGATAAGTACCGGTGTCCACATAAAAACGGGGTAAATAAGTTGAATCAAACCAGGTTGAAACGGAGGATTGTGACTTGCCGGTGGCTGTAACAAACAGGCAGGCTATGATCAGTGTGGTTCTCATGATCCCCGTGTTTTTATAAATATAATCACAGTGGCCGGGGTAAGCTAAATGGGAAACCCGGAAAAGAGAAAATTAACTTGTTTTTCTCAACCCCGGGCTGACTTATCGCTCGGTTGTTGGTGAGAAACACCACAACGGCGAAAAACCGATATTTCCTGTAGCGTTAAAGGGTAACTACGCCAACCTGAATTGACGGTCTTCTTTTTCCGGGTAGTGGCTTTCTTTTGCTTTCTTCAATGAAGTAAACAATGTCTTTGATATTTTTTACATCATTCCAACAGTAGCCTGACCACAGGTCAATAATTCCGGATTTGTCAAACCTTATCATTAGAAGATGTAATGAGACACTGATCCCGCCTGTCTTATAAGTCATTGCCAGAACATCTTTACTCTTGGCGAGAAAGCTTAACTGCCGTTGAGGCAAGGTATCTGATGAAGTACAACAACATTGATAAGATTCATTTGGGTCCGCAATCGAGAAACCATTAGCCAACTTGCCAAGCTGTGTCATAATAAAGGCCGGAATCGAGTCTTTGGTCTTATAGACGTAAAAGTTATCCGTTTTTAAATTTTGTGAAAAATCGTCTAAGTTTTTGTTATCTAAAATCCTAGCACTGTCAATAGCGAACTCGTAATGCTTTTGCCCGTTTACTATGAACGGGAATAGAAAAATCCAAAGACCAATAAATCTAACAGATTTCATCGTGTCTATTTTTAAACTTACGCAATATCACCTAAGTTGCAGGCAACTCATAAATATACACAACTCCTGCTACGGGTTTAAAATTAACTTGTTTTTCTCAACCCCTGGCTGACCTCTAGTTCGGTTGTTGGTGAGAAACGCCAACAACAGCGTGAAATGCTCAAATGTTTCTATTTGCACTGTCCGCCCACTAACGCAAAACCCGTTATAGGCAGTTCTACTTCCAGTTTTCAAGCCTCCAATTTGTTTCCAACCATTCTATCAAAAGAGTATCATTTGGATGTCCGTGTGGAGAAAGTGAGAGATCATCCTTGGTTAATACTTGTTTTAATTCCCGTTTTAATGTCTTTTGATCCACAATATCCCAACCTAAAAACTCACCTCTAACCTTGTGTTCAGTTCTGGCTTTGATTGGAACTTCATATTCAGTAGGTATTTTAAATTCACCTGTTCTTTCAATTATTTTTTTTCTAAGGGCGGCTTTTACAACGAAATGAACACTGAAACGTTCCTTCTGATTTATTTCATCTTGTGTAATTTGAGATGTCTGCTTTATTGGTTCGAGCACACGAACAAGTTCTATTCCAAGGTCGCTTGTAGAAATATATTGTAAAAAGCCAAAGCCAATTTTCGTTTTGATTGAAAAAACTTCTCCTTCTTTTATTTTCATCTTGTCCTCCTTTAGAATTGCCTATAACGTGGGGGCTTTATGCAGGTTGGGATTTGTAATTAGCTGATGTTACAATGTAAAGCCCAACTTGAATAAAACCCAATGTAAGCTGCAACTTTGGTTAGTCGGGAAGCAGCCATTCGTCTTTCTTCGTCAACAAGTTGTATTTAAAAACGCCTTTTCTCATTCCAATAAATAGAATATCATTTTTAATAACAAGAGAACTTGGATATAAATAACTATCCCACATTCCTGTTGCTATCAATGTGTCTAAATTTTTGTTAGTGTCGACTGAAAGCAAACTTGATGAAGTTACAATTACAAAGTTCTTTTTACTGTCTAACTCAATTGCGTCAGGTGCAGAAGGAAGTTTTAAGTATTCATGACTTGTCCACTTGCTACCTTCTTTTTTGATTTCTATTATGCTTCCTTCCGACATACTCAAATGTGCTAGACCTTCAACTGCGTAAATCTTGTTGTCACGCATTTTAAATTGAACTATTTGGTCGTTGGAAACTTTATATTTATTTGCCCCATCATTTGAAAACCAATATAGGTTTCCGCCCCATTCTCCACGATAAAAACCAACTAAATATCCATCATCAACTTTTAAAACTGAGCGTTTACCACGGAAAATTCTTTCCTCTTCTTTTGTCGGCTTAATTTCAAAAGGCAAAGTAGCTTGTGCAGAATATTTTCGTCCATTAACAACATAAATTTCATTGTTGTCAATACTTACAATCCAATCATTAGGGTCTGAATTATATTTATAAAGTGTGTCTTGGTTGGTTGGAACAGAATAACTTTTCCAATTCTTTATAGGCGTTAAATTATTTTGTCCGTAAGAGGATGAAAATATTAGAAGCGTTATGATTAGTTTGAGTGTCGTCATAAAGTTGCAGCTTACGCATAAATTTATGACACTTCTAGTACAGTTTCGATATGCTAATCAATACCAAACTGTACCAGCTACCCCATCAGCAACTTAAAAGCATACGCCGCTGCCAGTGCACCGGCAATCGGTCCGATAATGGGCACCCAGGCATAGCCCCAGTCGCTGTCTCTTTTTCCCGGGATGGGTAAAATGGAATGGGCAATACGGGGGCCGAGATCACGGGCCGGGTTGATGGCATACCCTGTGGCACCACCGAGGGATAAACCAATACCCAGCACCAGCAGGCCAACCGGCAATGCATCCAGGGCTCCTAAAGAAGAAGCAGATTTGGAGGCTGTCAATGCACCAAATAATAATACAAAAGTGCCGATGGCTTCAGTGAGTGCATTATATAAAGGACTCCTGATAGATGGGGCTGTACAGAAAACGGCTTTCTTCAGGTCGGCATCGGCCGTTTCATCAAAATGTTTTTTATACGCCAGCCAGCCGATCACTGCTCCTGTAAATGCACCGGCTAACTGGGCACCGAGATAGGTGGGTACTAAAGAAGGATCAAAGTCTCCAAACACCGCCAGTGCAATGGTAACGGCCGGGTTCAGGTGACCGCTCCCACCCAGCGTAGTGGATACATACACACCAATAAATACCGCCATGGCCCAGCCAAAGGTGATGACGATCCAGCCGCTGTTATTGCCATTGGTTTTACTTAATACAACATTGGCCACCACACCGGCACCCATGGTTATTAATAAAGCCGTTCCAATCAATTCACCGAGAAAGGGATACATAATCGTTAGTTTGTTGGTTAGAAAGTATAATGATGTGCAAGCTGTCTAAAGTTATTGATTTGTTCCGTTTTCCAGCTTTCATCTTTGGCTAAATACTGCGCCATGATGGTTGCCACCTGCGGGGCTTTTTGAATAGCGAGTTCAGCGTTCAGTAATAACTGCCTTGTGCGGCGGGATAAGAAATCTTCTACAGTCATACAAAGTTCCTGTTGCACCGATTGCTGAATCAATGCAGCCAGTTCTTCATTAGTTAATCCTTCAATAGATACAATGGGTGCAGGCTGGTCATGTCCCTGTATCCTTAGTTCGTGGGTAATACATTTTCGTTCCGGCAGGTTTAATTTGCTGATAGCGGTATCAATTACTTCTTCCGCCATTTTACGGTAAGTGGTCCATTTGCCACCGGCAATAGTAAGCAAACCGGAATCAGCCACATGGATCAGGTGTTCTCTTGATAAAGCGGCTGTTGTTTTTTTATTGGCTTTGATCAGCGGACGAAGACCGGCGAAAATGCTGCGGATATCGCTGTACTGCGGGTCCTTGGTCAGGTAGCGGCTGATATGGGTCAGTATAAAATCAATTTCCTGTTTTTGTGCAATGGGTTCTTCGCTGATGGTATCAATGGCAGTATCGGTGGTGCCCAGCACGATCTTATCATGCCAGGGCACGGCAAATAACACCCGGCCATCATCGGTTTTGGGGATCATGATCGCCGTATTACCGGGTAAAAATTCTTTGTCCACCACGATATGGATACCCTGGCTGGCCGTGATGATGGATTCATGTTCGGCATCATCCAGCTGCATGATCTGATCAGTGAATACACCGGTGGCATTGATCACCACTTTCGCATTGATGGTATATTCATGGCCGCTGTCGGTATCCGTCACAGTGACACCGGTAATTTTATGATCCTTTTTAAGCAATCCTGTTACGGCTGCATAGTTCAATAACGTGGCATTGTAATAAGCAGCCGTTTTTGCTAAGTCAATAGCCAGCCTTGCATCATCAAACTGCCCGTCATGATAGACCACACCTCCCGACAGGTCTTCGGGTTCCAGCGTGGGTGCCAATGCCAGTATCTCATCTTTGGATACTACTTCAGAAGGGCCGAGTCCTAAACTGCCGGCCATCCAGTCGTATATTTTTAAACCAATGCCGTAGAATGGTTTTTCCCACCATTTATAATTCGGGACTACAAATTTTTGGTTGTGGACCAGGTGCGGGGCATTTTGCAGCAGCAGTCCTCTTTCTTTCAGCGCTTCCATCACCAGTTTGATATTGCCCTGCTGCAAATAGCGGACACCGCCATGTACCAGTTTTGTACTGCGGGAAGAAGTGCCTTTGCCAAAATCATATTTTTCAAACAGCAGGGTTTTGAATCCTCTTGAAGCGGCATCCACAGCCGCACCCAAACCCGTGGCCCCTCCGCCAATGATGCAGATATCCCATTCGGGACGGGATTGGAGTTGCTGTATCATTGATATTCTGTTCAATGCTGGCGGGTATCAAATTTGTCTGTCGTTTAATAAAGCTCCTCAGAAGTCTCCCCTTCAGGGGAGATTTAGAGGGGTGTTTGCTCCTCATTCATTCGCCCACGCAACCGAGGCCTTCACGGCCCGTTGCCATCCGTTGGTCAGTTGTATTCTTTCCTCTTCTTTCATAAAAGGAGAGAAGGATTTGTCCACCTGCCATTGTTCCCGGATATCATCTATGTTTTTCCAGTAACTCACGGCCAGCCCGGCGAGATAAGCGGCACCCAGGGCTGTTGTTTCTGTTATTTTCGGACGCACCACTTTACAGTTCAGGATATCACTTTGAAATTGCATCAAAGGATTATTCACCGTGGCGCCACCATCCACCCGCAGTTCTTTGATGTGAATACCGGAATCAGCTTCCATCGCTTTCAATACATCATAAGTCTGGTAAGCGATGCTGTCTAAAGCAGCTCTTGCAATATGTGCATTGTTGCTGCCTCTGGTTAAACCAAAGATGGTTCCTCTTGCATACTGGTTCCAGTGTGGTGCACCCAGCCCGGCAAAAGCAGGAACGATATACACACCCCCGCTGTCTTTTACGGTGCTGATCAGGGTTTCAATTTCTTTAGCCGTACGGATGATCTTTAATTCATCCCGCAGCCATTGTACCACGGCACCGGCAATGAACACACTTCCTTCCAGTGCATATTCGGTTTTGCCATCGATCTGCCAGGCAATCGTGGTCAGCAAATTATTTTTAGAAGCGATCGCTTTCTCCCCGGTATTCATCAGCATAAAACAACCCGTGCCGTAAGTATTCTTCACCATACCGGGTTGTGTGCAAAGCTGGCCAAACAATGCAGCCTGCTGGTCGCCGGCCATGCCGGCGATCGGCACTCTTGAATCCGGGATGATACTTCCGGTCACCCCATAAATTTTACTAGATGGTTTTACTTCCGGTAAAACAGCAGCGGGTATTTTAAATAGTTTCAACAAGTCTTCATCCCATTGCAGGGTATGAATATTGAACAGCATGGTGCGGGATGCATTGGAAACATCCGTGACATGCACTTCTCCATTTATTAAATTCCAGGTAAGCCAGGAATCAATAGTGCCGAATGCCAGTTCTCCTTTTTCCGCTCTTTCCCGGGCACCGCTCACATTATCCAATATCCATTTCAGTTTGGTGGCGGAGAAATAAGCATCGATGATCAGGCCGGTGCGTTGCTGAATTGCTTCTGCCATACCGGCTTCTTTCAGTTCATCACAAAAATTGGCTGTTCTCCGGTCTTGCCAAACGATGGCATTATAAACAGGCAGCCCGGTCTTGCGATCCCACACGACGGTTGTTTCCCGTTGATTGGTGATACCAATCGCAGCGATCTGTTTCATATTGATCTTGGCTTTGGCCAATGCTTCTGCCATCGTACCATACTGGGTACTCCATATTTCACTGGCATCATGTTCCACCCAGCCCGGTTGCGGGAAGATTTGTTTGAATTCTTTTTGCGCCATGCTGATGATATTGCCTTGTTTATCGAATACCATACTCCGGCTGCTGGTAGTGCCCTGGTCAAGGGATAAGATATAATGTGAAGCCATGCAATCGTATTTATGAAAGAAAGTTAATGAAAAAGCCTGAGCAGCGAACATGACGATGAAGAGTGCTCATTAAGTTCATGCAGGAGTAATACTATTACGGGTAGAATGTTTTTCCGGTCATTAAAAAGCTAAGCGGAAACTGCCGAAGATGCCGAAAGGCTTATCACCCTGTTTGTCGATGGTGGCAGGCAATACTCTCCAGATAAAATCTACCCGGAACACTTTGAAGATATTGTCTACACCCGTACCGAGCTCAAGATAGGTACGGCCATTGAGTGTTTGAAAACTATGCCCCTGTTTGAAATTAAAGGCCCTGTTCTTTTCAGATAAACTGCCCCATAATGTTTTGGCGGTCCAGAACTGGCGCCAGCGGAGTTTGGGCAGCATGCGGAAAATGCCATTCCCGATATTGTGTTCAATATTCACGCCGGCATATTTATCATGCACGAATTCCCAGCGGTTCATCATGTTGAAGGCGTACTTGTTGTAATAATATAATTCGTTGCCGGGTGCAATATCCAATAACATATAAGGAAGGGTGCCGAAGGTTTGCCCTCCGTATATATAATAAGAGATGCTGCCGAAGGGAGGGATCTTCATATAGTCGGAAATACTTCCTGATATCTTGGTATAATCATAATTGCTTTTAAAGAAGCCGGATACACCGCGGGAAATATAAAGCTCGGTAATAGGATAGGGGCTTCCCAAACTGGTGCGGAAGAACTGGTTCTCGAGAAATTTTTCCAAATAAGCAAACCGTAAGCGGACCGACACTTCAAAACTGGTGAGTGGTTCACGGCCGCTGACAGCGGTGAAAGAATCTTTAGGTATCAGGTTGCGAAGTGGCAGGTACGATTTATGCGTGGCGGCGACTAACGTGGAAAAGCCGGATCTTGTTTCATTAAAGAACTCAAATCTTTTCTCATTAACCTTCAGAAATTTTACCGGCACATTTGTTTTACGTACGGCTAATGCAAAGACATTATCCTGTGTCACTTCCCCGTAATAATTCTGTCCCCAGTCAATATCATTGGTATAAGAACCGTAGAGATACAAACGGGGATGTTTTTTGGGCAGGTAAAACAGTTCTGCTTTTCCCTTTAATTTACGGTCGCCAAAACCATAGGCCAGGTAGCCATGCCACCACCAGCGTTTATCAAATTTTTTATTGGTGCCGAGATCAAACCGCATCCGGAAACCTTCCCAGGAATTGGAAGTGATCCAGTTGAACCAGGGCCCGATCTGGTAATTACCAATATTCAAATAACCGGTACCAATGAAATTAGCCGTACGGGTGAAACGCTGGAACACGGGAGCATTCATCAGTGTATCGATCATGCGGATGATACTGGCTTCGGTCTTTGTCAGCTCTTCGTGTCTTGAACCCGCCCAGAATTCTTTATTCTTTTCATCGGCCCCGGGCAGGGTGATCACTTCTTCGAGTATCTTATTTTTATCCAGCTCATGGATGACAGATGTATCATTAATGATTACATTTTTGTAGGTGGTGGTTTTCCGGCCAATGAAACCGGGTTTATCTTTTCCCAAAGGGGAAAGGTCAGCCACAAACTTGTCTTTGGATAAAAACCAGGTGGTATCGTTGACCAGGTTGTATTCCTGGATCAGGCTCAGGTTTTCCACAAAATTCACATTGGCCTCCTTACCCAGCCGGAGATTCATTTTCTGAATAGCAAATGTGCTGTCGTGTACCCAGCAATCCCCTTCAAAAGTATCCCCACCTTTTCGTTTGGGTGTAAAGACCAAATGATAAAAACGTTTCCTGTTCACGAACTGTGTATCTACCACCCGGTAATTATAATAGTAGTCGCCGTTATCACTGATGGGACTCACGAATTGTTTATCCATCACCGGGATAAAATTGTTATATACATTGATCACCTGGTCCATCCCCCCCAGCAGTTTCACCATGCTTTCGTTCTTTATACCATTGGTGTTGGCAGCTTTGATGATCTCTCTTCTTTTCTTGGGGTTTTTCTGGTAATAATAATCGGATAGGGCTTCGGTAAGATAAGAGGGCAGGTATTTTAATCCTTCGGAAGTATCAATATTCTGGTTGATCAGGTCGCTGATCGGTTTCAGGGGTTTGAATTTTCCGAACTTTTCAAAATTGATATTCTTCAGGTCCAGTTCCAGTTTGTTGTATAGTTCGTACGAGAAATTGGCAAAACGGTAACGGTCATTATCGGGTTTGTTCTTCACGATCTTGCGCCATAGCAACAGGCCTTTGTTCACTTTCACCCGCACTCTTACGCCTTCATTAAACGTGCCTCTTTCCATTTTGATATCCGTGAGGATAGAATCTTTTGATGGGGAAATGACAACATAAAAAGGTTGGTAGCCCACGCAGGTGATCTCTAAAGTATCGGATGGCCAGCTGTTCAGGTAAAAAGAAAAAGTGCCGGCCGAATCTGTAAGCTTGCCGATCGTGGCATTTTTGAAATGAACCGATGCAAAGGGAATCCGCTCCTCGCTGTGTGCATCTTTAACAGTGCCGCTGATCCTTTTTTTCTGGCCGGAAGCCCAGCTCCCGAGCAGGAGCAATGCGAATAATAACAGGATGGGTTTGTTTTGTTTCAGGGTCTGCATTACCCGGTAAAAATACGAACCACCGGGAATAGTGGTATTGTTAAATCGTTATAAACAGGTAATGCCCCGGTAAAATTATTTGGAAGTACGGGGTTTGCGTATTTACTTTGTAATTCAAAGTGCTTTTTATGAGCGAACATAACCAATCAACCGACTCTCTCCAGGACATCCGGGATATCCGCCAGCTGATGGAACGATCTTCCCGTTTTATTTCGCTCAGCGGACTCAGCGGGGTGGCGGCAGGTCTTTTTGCATTGGCAGGTGCAGCCATTGCCCGGTATATAGTATTTAAAAATTATTATACAGCATACGATGAAAGAGGCGGCTATTCAGATACTGATTTCACCACTTTAAAATTGCAGTTGTTAGGTTTGGCGGCGGCAGTTTTTGCAGCTGCTTTTATTGCTGCTTTTTATTTTACCTGGCGCAAATCAAGTAAGGAAGGAACTTCCTTATGGAATCCCACTTCCCGCCGCTTAATGTGGAATATGCTGATCCCGCTGGCAGCCGGTGCTTTATTTATATTAGGGATGCTGCAATACAATGACTGGCGTTTTGTGGCACCTGCCTGTTTGATCTTTTACGGGCTGGCACTGGTGAATGCCAGTAAGTATACACTGACGGATATCCGCTACCTCGGGTATTGTGAAATTGTACTGGGACTGATCAATATGCAATGGGTGGGTAAGGGATTATATTTCTGGGCCATCGGCTTTGGTGTATTACACATTATATATGGTATCAGTATGTGGTGGAAATATGAACGTAAAGCGGCCTGATCGTCTAAATTTAGAACATGAAGAATCCGATCACAGGTTTAAATAAGGTTTTCGATAACCGCATCCGCCTCGGGGTAATGAGCATCCTGCTGGTGAATGAGGAAGTGAACTTTAATGACCTGAAGCAAATGCTGGAAGTAACGGATGGCAACCTGGCCACCCACCTGGTGAACCTGGAGGAGAACGGGTATATCAAAGTGCACAAAGGATTTATTGGCAAGAAAACGAATACCACTTATGTAGTGACCAAATCAGGTGAAAAAGCATTTACAGACCATATCACAGCGTTGGAAAATATGATAAAGGGGATAAAATAATTTTTTTTACCTATTCACTTTGAAATGCAAAGCACTTTTAAAATAGAAAAAAATAAACAGGCCATAAAGCACTGGCTGCTTTTTTTTATGCTGGCACTACTCGCCAGTGGTGTAACGGCAATTCCGGTTGAGCAGGGACTCTCTTTTATGATCCCCTTTTTTTCTACTGATTCTTTTATGGGGCTATGGCTGGAGAAAGTCTATGATGGAATACTGGCTACAGGTAAACAATATCCTTTTCTTTTTTACGGGTACGACTGGCTGGCCTTTGCGCATTTTGTTTTAGCTCTTGTATTCATCGGGCCTTTTAAAGATCCGGTGCGGAATAAATGGGTAATCGAATTTGGTATGTATGCCTGTTTGCTGATCATTCCTTTTGCACTGATCGCCGGCCATTTCAGGGGTATTCCTTTTGGGTGGCGACTGATCGATTGCTCTTTTGGAATTATTGGTTTATTCCCTTTAGCTATTTGTTATAAGAAAATCTTGTGGCTGGAAGAAGCAGAAATGAAAGAAGAAGAATGAGGACATTCCTGCACATATTAAATACCTGGTTTTTATCTGCACTGATCTGCGGTGCAGGGATAACTGTGATGCTGGTTTATCCGGATCATGGATTTATGCGGGATGAAAACATCTTCACTACTTTTTTTATAACAGTAGTTGTGGGTTCACTGGGTGGATTGCCCTCCCTGTTACTTTCCTGGTTTTTTCTTTCCCTGATCGTGGATTCCCCGATGCAGGGCACCTGGAAAATAGGGTGTTGGTATGCAGCAGTGATGCTTGCTATCTTTTTGAACCTGCAACTGATTGCCTTATTTGGCGATGGCAGGTTAGCTGGTATTGCAGTAGTAGTAGATGTCTGGCCAGTATTTGCAGTAGCGTTTATAACGCTTACCATACGGATCAAACAATTCCTGTTGCTCATTGCGTATTATTCTGAAAAAATTAAACTATAATAATGGAATCAACTATCAACAACATCTGGCAAAAAAGTAAGCTGCTGATCAAAGGGCTGATGATCGGGGTACTGGTATTATTATTACTGATACCGGCTTTCTTTGTACAGGACCTGATCAAAGAAAGAGAACAGCGTCAAAAAGAAGCCGTCACAGAAGTAAGCAGTAAATGGGCGGGACGGCAAAATATCACCGGGCCTGTATTAGTGATACCATTTGATGAAAAGATCACGGCTTCTAACGGAACGATAAGTCATAGCCGGCAACTGGCTTATTTTTTACCGGATAAGCTGGAGATGAGATCAACCGTGGCACCGGTGAAAAAATACCGGGGTATTTATGAAGTGATGTTGTACACAGCTGATGTGGCTATCAGCGGGAAATTTTTTCCGCTCCCTTTAACAAAGATCAAAGTAAACAGTGCCGATCTGTTGTGGAATGAAGCCTATATCTGCATGGGCATCACCGACAGCCGCGGGTTGAAGGAAGAAATCAACATGAAATGGAATGATTCGCTGCTGTCACTGGCACCACAACTGATCAATAATGCCATTTTCAAAGAAGCATTTGTTGCACCGGTAACGCTGGCAGAAACAGATATTACCAACGGGATCAGTTTTTCAGGAGCCATCGAGGTAAGCGGGTCGGAGCAACTGATGTACACACCCGTCGGTAAAGAAACAACGGTAACGATGCAATCGGCCTGGCCTGATCCGAGTTTTACGGGCAGCCAGTTACCGGTTACCTCCGATATTACAGGCAGCGGATTCACAGCACAATGGAAAAGCCTGTCACTGACCCGTTCCTTTCCCCAGCAATGGAGGAATGATAGTTATGTTCTCTCAGCTGCTTCTTTTGGTACGGATCTTTTCATCCCGGTCAATGGGTATCAAAAAACGATGCGGTCGGTGAAGTATGCCATTCTCTGTATCCTGCTTACGTTCACGGCCTTCTTTTTAATTGAGACCACGAATAAAAAATCCGTACACCCTGTTCAGTATGCCTTAATTGGTTTTGCCCTTATCCTTTTCTATACATTGCTCTTATCTTTTTCGGAATATGTCGGCTTTAATACGGCATATGGCATTGCGGCATTCGCCACGGTTGGACTGATCACCTGGTTTGTGAAAGGGTTGTTAGGTTCATCGAAACTTTCCATGCTCCTGTCGTTTGTATTGGTGTTACTTTATTCGTATGTGTTTACCATTTTACAATTGCAGGACTATGCTTTGTTGCTGGGAAGTGTTGGTTTGTTCCTGACGCTGGCCGTGGTGATGTATTTCTCCCGGAAAATTCAATGGTGAGAGTAAGCAAAAGACAGGAAAATGGTATTGGATATTATCGGGCAGATATTGTGGTGGGGAATTTTAACGACACCTGTATTGGCTTTCCTGGTACTCCGGAAAGCCGAAATGGACCGTATCGGCAAATTTTTAGCGGGTTTGTTCATTACCATCATCCTGTCTTTAACCTTTTACTTTATTTCAATCGGCATCCTGTTCAGGAACGGAATGGGACCCGGGTAATGAATATGAAACTTTAAATATTATCATGCTATGCATCCTGTTAAAACAGAAAAATTCAGTACCACAAAAAGATTGCAGAGTATTAGCTATGCAGTCAGCGGCATTCTTTCATTTTTTAAAACACAACACAATGCGATCATTCATTTATGCAGTACTGTCACTGTTGTTCTTGCTGGTTTATTTTTTGGTATTCCGGTAAATGAGTGGCTGGCTATCATACTTGTCACCGGCTTTGTGTGGGTGGCCGAGATTTTCAACACCGCCATCGAAGCCATCATGGATCATGTATCGCCGGAGCGGCATCCGAAAGTAAAATACATCAAAGATGTGGCAGCAGCTGCTGTTTTATTGGCTGCTATCACGGCCCTGGTAACAGGGGCCCTCATTTTTATTCCTAAACTTTTTTAATATGCTACCAATACTGCAACAAAATAAATATTTAAAGCTTCTCTATTTTCAGCGGACAGAAATGGAGAAATGGTTATTACTCTCCTGTCTGTTTAGTTTATTGCTGGAAGCAGCGAGGATCATTATTACCGGCAGTCATTTATTTATCTTCATGCCCTGGAATTTATTCCTCGCTTTTGTTCCCTATTATATCTCTTCCCAACTGGAGAAAAGACCCGCCTGGATAGAGAATAAATTGATATTTAGCCTGATCGTTATTGTATGGGTATTATTTCTGCCCAATTCATTTTATATCATCACCGATCTTTTCCACCTGGAATTCCAGGAAGGCTCCACCCGCTGGTTCGACCTGACCCTGATCTTTTCCTTTGCCTGGAATGGTTTGCTGCTGGGTATCTTATCGATCCGGCATATCGAAAGGATATTCAGGCATTGCTTTCAGTATAAGAATGAATTTCTGTTTCTGCTGCCGGTGATGTTACTGAATGCCTGGGGCATTTATATTGGCCGGTTCATGCGGTTCAACAGCTGGGATGTACTCACCAATCCCTTTGCTTTATTTGCCGATATCGGGTACATGCTGATCCATCCGTTTCAGCACCTGTATCCCTGGGGAATGATCATGGTCTTTGCCATTTTCATGACGATCATTTATATGTCGGTGAAAAGAATGGCCAAAGTGATCTGATGAAATAAGGTACAGGAAGCCCGGTGCTTTTAATGGCAATTGATCGCAGCGTCGGCTGTTGACTGCGCTGGCAGGTCCGGGCTGATATAAGGAATGCCTAAGTTTAACCCGCGAAGGATTAAAACAACCGCCATGATCACCACAAAGTATGGAACTGCTTTTCGCATCGCCTGGCGAACAGGTACACTTATTACCTGCCCCAAGTAAGTCACGATCATCATCGCTGGTAATGTGCCTGCACCAAAAGCCGCCATAAAGGCTACAGCCTGGCTTACACCTGTTGAGGAAATAGCAGCGGCTACGGCCAGGTAAACCATACCACAAGGCAGGAACCCATTCGCAATTCCCATCAGGAAAAAGCCGCCGGGGCCTTTTGCTTTACGAAGAAGGCTGCTGATAAGCTGTTGAATAAAAATATAAAACTGATCAAGAAACGAAAGACGTAAACGGGTTTTGTGCAGAAAATAAAATAGTGAGAGTAACAGGATGATCACCCCAAGAAGAACAGAAAACCGCTGTTGAATACCTGCCATATAAATACTTCTGCCTGCCAGGCCAAACAACAAACCGAAAACAGAATAGGTGCTGATGCGTCCGAGTTGGTATAGCAACAACGATAGAAATTTCTTTGTTCCGGATAAATGCTGCGTTGGCAACGCAAGACTTAACGGTCCGCACATACCCACACAATGCAGGCTGCCCACAGCACCTAATGTAAAACCCGCTATGATGACAGGCCATAACATATTACAGTACGGTTAAAGCTTTTTCTGTGTAGTAATCTTTGCCATTGCTGTTCCATCCGATCTTCACCGTATAATTTCCGGGTGTTACCTGTCCGTTAGTGAACACCTGGAAGCCATCGGGGTTAACCTCCAGGTCAAATTTTTTATCCTGCTTTTGATTGTAAGCACAATAGAAAAGTACAGAACCGGTAAGAGCCTGGTTTTTCATTTCTTCCGGGAATTGTAAAACAATACCGCTGTCGGTCTGCTGCAGGCTGGCCGCTGCACTTAATGCGTTGGCCCTGTTAGATCCGTCTATGACTTCCTGGTAACGGAGTTCTTTTTTGTAATAATCTTTTTCTACCAGCTCATAGGTGGTGTTCATGGATTTATAAACCAAAAATCCCATTCCTGCGCCGAACACGATAAAGGTGACCAGTAATTTATTTCCCCAATTCATAATTATAATTTTTGTGTGGTTGAATGATCAGTATCTCCTGAACGGCCCCATAAAATTGGTGGTCAGTTCAGTTATTTTTTTATCGCCTTCATAGATGCCTACCCGCAGCTTTGTCTTTCTTGACTTTAAAGCAGTGTTTGGCAATACAACAAAGAAAGTGCCGTTACCTTGTCCGCTCTGTTTTACATGAATGTTCTTTGTGCCTACCAGTTCTATTTTTCCTGTTCCTTCCAGTTCTCCTTCCAGTTTCAGTTGTACGGGTATATCAAGGATAGTTTTATTCTGAACGGTTATTGAATAAAGATTGGATAAGGAATCTTTTCCTCTTTCCTGGTAAGTCAGGCCGGTGGTACGGATAATGGTGCCGTCAACATCTTTACGGGTAATAAGCAGGATAGTAAGCAAAGTAGCGAGTACAATAAGAACACCCGTATAGAATTTCATCCGGCCGGTATAGCGGAGCGGCTGATGATCAGCAATGCCATTTTCAGAAGCATACCGGACCAAACCTCTTGGTTTGCCTACGGCATCCATCATTTTGTTACAGGCATCAATGCAGGCGGTGCAACCCACACATTCCATTTGAGTGCCATTCCGGATATCAATACCTGTCGGACATACTTTCACACATTGGAAACAATCAATGCAGTCGCCTGTATTTACATCCGCCGGTTTTATCTTTTTCAGTTTTCCTCTTGGCTCACCCCGTTTATAATCATAGGCAACGATCATGGAGTTGCGGTCAAGCAATACACTTTGTAAGCGGCCATAAGGGCAGATCACGGTGCAGGCCTGTTCCCGGAAATAGATATAAACAAAATAAAAAATTGTGGTGAAGATGATGATGGCCATAAAACCAACCACATGCTGGCTGATAGGTTCTGTGATGATCTTCTCCAGTTCTTTGATACCAATTATGTAGGCGAGGAAGAAATTAGCGATGATAAAAGCAACAAGGTAAAAGACAATATGCTTGATCGTTTTCTTACGGATTTTCTCAGCAGTCCAGGGTCCTTTGTTCAGCAATTTCTGCCTGGGGGCATCACCTTCGATGGCGAATTCAATTTTCCTGAAAAGCATTTCCAGGAAAATGGTCTGCGGGCAAACCCAGCCACAGAACAAACGGCCAAAGGCGGCTGTAAATAGAACAATGAACACAATGAATGTGATCATGATGATCCCGAAAATAAAAAAATCCTGCGGCCAGAAGACTTTACCAAAAATGATAAATTCAGCTTCCGGGATGTTGAAAAGAAACAGGGGCCTTCCGTTCATCGAAATAAATGGAAGAGTGAAGAACAGGGCAAAAAAGCCCAGGCTCACCCATGTCCTGATGCTATAGAGTTTACCTTTGGGCTTATGTGCATACACCCATTTCCTCTTTCCTTTGGCATCTACTGTTGCCATCCGGTCGCGGAAAGAGTCTTTAGCCGTTTCAGTGTTGTTGGTTTCGTTGGTGATCGTTTCTTCAGTGTTCATAGTTCATCATTTAGTTCTAATTCATTGCCATCTTCCCGTCTTTTGCTTTAGCAGAATCAATGGCGGGTGCAGCAGGTGTTGCTTCTTCTTTATAAACAGGGCCGTCGGGTGCCTTAGGGTCAGGAGGGTTCGTTCCTTTTAATGATTTTACATAGCTGGAAAGCTGCGCCAGTTCTTTTGCTGTAAAGTTTTCCTGCCAGCTCTTCATTCCTTTATTAGTGCCATACTTAATGGTCTTAAAAATATCTTTGATACTACCTCCGTAAACCCAGTTCTCATCAGTAAGGTTCGGACCTACAAGTCCCCCGCCATCTGCCCGGTGGCAGGGTACGCAGTTGGCCGGGTTGATAAATAATTTCTTACCAGCTTCCAGGTCTTCTTTTGAAGTCAGGTAGGTAACTGTATTTTCATCTACATTGTCACCCTGCAACTTCAGGTATTCTTTTACTTTCAGTTCGCCCTTGGCAACTGCTGTTTCATATTCCTGTTTGCTGGAAGGGCCGGTATGTGCAATATGAAAACGATAGAGGTAAATACAGCCAACGATAATCGTTAAATAAAATCCGTACAACCACCATTTGGGTAACCGGTTATTCAATTCACGGATACCATCATAATCATGGCCCAGATCAAGATCAGCTTCCTGGCTGCTGGGACGGAAACTATTGAATTTATCCCACCAGGAGAGCTGGTTCTTTTTAACTTCTTCCGTTACCGGCTGTGTTTCTGTAACCAGTTTATCCTTTTCGGCTTTCAGTAAAAATTTGATATTGATAAGCAGTGCAATGATGATAAACAACTCGAGAAATATTACAGTCGCCATGATATAAAAAGTGGAAGCCGTCATGCCGCCGATCGTTTGTGCTGCAGTAGTAGTTGCAGTTGCATCAGCCGGAGCAGCTCCTGTTTGAGCAAACAGGGTGCTGCTGCTTAGTAACAAAAGAGTGATCAAAACAGCTGCAACGGGAGCCGCAGTTTTTTGTTGTTTTCTCTTTTTCAATTTTACATCAGCAGTGCCAATCAGTATATTGGCCAGTATGCCAATAACGATCAGCAACAACAGCATCAGTACTACGAGTACAATAGTCAGCGGATTGCTGAAGGCCGATGGGGCCGGCGGACCCGCAGCCCAAACCGGTTGTGCAAAACCCATAGCCAGGAAAACACCCAGCAGGCGGATCATATTCTTTGATTGATTATAATTGAACAGGTTCATATAAAAGTTAGTTTTAAAGATTCTTAATTATCCAGCGGAAGACGGCTGATATCTTTGAGTTTTTTCTTATCTGTTTTTAAAACCCAGGTAACCATGGCCACGAAGAAGACAACAAAAATGGTCAGTGATAACATACCATAGATATCAACACCACTTACTTTTTCTATATAGTTGATAAATTTCATGATCGGTTCCTTTATTTATTATCTGCTAAGGGTTGTTTAGGTTCTGATTTGATATCTTTTCCGAGTCGCTGCAGGTAAGCGATCAGGGCGATGATCTCTGCATCAGGCGCTGTTTCGATCTTATCCTTTTTCAGGTTGGCGGTGATGGTATTTGCCTGTTCCATCAGGTCTTTATTGGCTACCTGGTCATAACCGTCAGGATAAGGAACACCCAGTGTTTTCATCGCCCTTATCTTGGCCGGAGTTGAACTGATGTCAAGTTTATTATCGATCAGCCAGGTATATCTCGGCATGATAGAACCTGGTGACATTGTTCTTGGGTCGTACATATGATTATAATGCCACGCATCGGTTTGTTTGCCACCTTCCCGGGCCAGGTCAGGACCGGTACGCTTGCTTCCCCATTGGAATGGATGGTCATACACAAATTCACCGGCTTTGGAATATTCGCCATACCGTTTCACCTCATCCCGGAAAGGACGTATCATTTGTGAGTGGCAGGTGTAACAACCTTCCCGGATATAAATATCCCTTCCCTGCAATTCCAATGGTGTATACGGTTTCACACTGGCAATGGTGGGGATGTTTTCTTTTACCAGGAAAGTAGGGATCATTTCTACCAAACCACCAATAGCTACCAGCACCAAACTTAAGATCAGCATAGTCACTGGTTTTCTTTCCAGGATGCGGTGCCAGTATTCTTTCTTATGTGATGTTTCTTTTACTAACGGGGCAGCTTCTGCCGCTTCATTTGGAATGAATTTACCCTGTGTAACGGTCTTATACAGGTTGTACACCATGAAGAGAGCACCGGTCAGGTATAACGCACCGCCAATACTTCTCAGGATATAGAATGGTTTGATATTAGTAACGGTATCCAGGAAGTTGGGAAACTTGAGGTTTCCTTCTGGTGTAAAGGTTTTCCAGGAAATGCTTTGCTCAAAACCAGCCCAGTACAGCGGTACGGCATAGATGATGATACCGATAGTGCCCAGCCAGAAGTGATTAGTGGCTAATTTTTTGGAATATAAATTAGTGCCCCACATTTTCGGGATCATATAATAGAGAATGGCAAAGGCAAGGAATCCATTCCAGCCCAACCCCCCGATGTGAACGTGGGCAATGGTCCAGTCGCTGAAGTGAGAGATGGCATTGATACTTTTCAAACTCAGCATCGGTCCTTCAAAAGTGGACATACCATAACAGGTAATGGCCACTACCATAAATTTCAAAACAGGATCTTCACGAACTTTATCCCAGGCACCACGAAGGGTAAACAATCCATTCAGCATACCACCCCAGCTTGGAGCGATCAGCATAACGGAGAATACAACACCCAGGGATTGGGCCCAGTCAGGCAATGCTGTATATAACAGGTGGTGAGGACCAGCCCAGATATACAAAAAGATCAATGCCCAGAAGTGGATAATAGAAAGACGGTACGAATAAACGGGCCTGTTGGAAGCTTTGGGCAGGAAGTAATACATCAAACCAAGCACAGGTGTAGTGAGAAAGAAGGCCACGGCATTGTGACCATACCACCACTGTACCAGCGCATCCTGCACACCTGCATACCAGCTGTAACTTTTAAATGCAGAAACGGGTATTTCAATAGAGTTTACAATATGCAGCATGGCTACCGTAACCCAGGTAGCTATATAAAACCAGATGGCAACATAGAGGTGTCTTTCCCTTCTTTTAATAATAGTACCAAACATATTGATACCAAAAACAACCCATACCAGGGTAATGGCAATGTCAATTGGCCATTCCAGCTCGGCATATTCTTTACCGGTTGTATAACCCATCAATAAGGTGATAGCTGCTGCTGCGATAATTGCCTGCCAGCCCCAGAAATGGATCCAACTGAGCTTATCGCTGAACATTCTTGCTTTACACAACCGCTGCAGGGAATAATAAACGCCACAAAAGATGGAGTTTCCTACAAAGGCAAAGATGATTGCATTGGTATGCAACGGACGAAGGCGTCCGAAGGTGGTGGGGGCTAAATTCAAACTGCTTTCCGGGTAATAGATCTGGATAGCAGCCCAAAGACCCGCCAGCATACCCACTATCCCAAAAACGATAGTGGCTATACCAAATGCCTTTACAATTTTGTTGTCATAATAGAACTTTTCGACTTGCATAAGCTGGATTGTTTTTTGAATTATACTGTTTTGGTAGATGAAGCAGGTTTGTCATCAAAAAGAATACGGGAGGAGGGAGAGTAATCGTCTTCAAACTGGCCAGACTTAACACCCCACAGAAATGCCACCAGGAAAAGGGCGGCAACAGAAATGCTGGCTATCAGCAAAATGATAATCACACTCATACTTTTGATTTTACGTTCCTGTAAAAATATTTTTCGGGTACCCGGCAAAGCATAACGAGTATCAATCGGGCGACTGATTTTCATCAAATTGTAAAAAGATTGACGAGAGACAAGTTTTTACAGCTTCATCCGGCGGGCCAGGAGGCTGCTGCTGCCAAAAGTGAGCAGTAAAATGCTGAGTGAACTGCTGGGCATCAGTATCGCCGCCACCAGGGGAGATAGATTTCCCTGCACGGCAAAGGCGATTCCGATAATGTTATATACAATGGACATCACAAAACTGGCCACCACGATATTCCGGTTGGCCCGGCACAACCGGATGAATTTGGTAAGCCTTGAAAGCTGGCGGGCTTCTATAATGGCATCACTGGAAGGGGTGAAGTTGTTGGTTTGTTCAGCCACCGCAATACCGATATCGCTTTGTTTCAATGCACCGGCATCATTCAGTCCATCACCTATCATCATTACTTTTTCACCCTGCTGCTGTAATTGCTGAATGTATTGGAGTTTATCTTCCGGTTTTTGGTGAAAGAGGAGGGTAGCCTTGCGTCCAAGTAATCGTTCCAGGTTGTTTCTTTCGGCTTCATTATCGCCGGAAAGAACCGATAGGCGGTAATCATTTTTCAACGCATTCAGTAAACCGGGGATTGCTTCCCGGTAGTGGTTGCTGAACAGGAAGTAACCATATACTTTGTTGTTGATGCTGATGTACACGGCGGTGCCGGATTGCGTATTGTGTTTACCTGCCACAAATTCATATGAGCCTGATCTCAGTAAGTTACCGTCTATAAATCCTTCAATACCCATTCCGGTTGTTTCTTTGAAACCCGCTACTTCGCTATTTTTCGAAACACCCAGGTGTTTTGCAAGGGCCTTGCTCAACGGGTGATTGGAACAGGATGCTAAAGCTGCCACCTGCTGTTGCTGGTAAGCCGTCAATGGTATTCCTTCATAACTAATATCCTGCTGCTGCGTGGACGTAAGTGTCCCGGTTTTATCAAAAACAATATGTGTGGCTTTGGCCATATCCTCAATGGTCTGGGCACTGCGCAGGTAAAAATGATTATGACCCAGGATACGAAGGATATTTCCGTTGGTAAAAGTATTGGATAATAACAGGGCACAAGGGCAGGCAATGATAAAAATAGCTGTTACAGCAGGCCAAACCCTGGAAGGGTCATTCAGTTGCCAGTAAATACCAGTGATAAGTGCAATCGTGAGTACGATATAAGTAAAATACCGGCTCAGCAGGTGAACGAACGAAACGCTTTTTGCCTGCTCCTGTTTTTTAAATTCATCCCGGTTCCAGAGTTTGGTCAGGTAGCTTTGGGCCACTTCTTTCACTACTAATATTTCGATATTGCCTTCGGTTTGTTTACCACCGGCATAAACCAATTCGCCTACTTCTTTCAATACCGGGAGCGATTCTCCTGTCACAAAACTATAATCAATAAACGCTTTTCCTTTGGAGAGGATACCATCGGCAGGAATCAGCTCTTCGTTATGAATGAGCAGGGTATCACCGGGTTTCAGGTCGGGCAGGGTGGTGGGTATTTCCGTATTTTCTTTTACTACCGAAACAGCAATGGGGAAATAGGAGGTATAATCTCTTTCAAACGAGAGCTGCCGGTAGGTTTTATCCTGTACGATACGACCCGCCAGCATAAAAAATACAATGCCGGTCATGGAGTCAAAATAGCCGCCGCCGGTTCCGCTGATCACCTCCCAGGCACTGCGGATAAACGTTACAATAATAGCTAATGCAATCGGGGCATCAATATTCAGGAATTTATGCTTTAAGCTTTTCCAGGAAGACTCATAGAAGGGTAGTGATGAATACAGCAGCACCGGAATCGCCAACGCAAAATTGGCCCAGCGGAACATCGCTCTTAAACCAACTTCACTGGCATCAATACCCAGGTATTCAGGAAAACTCATCAGCATGATATTGCCGAAGCAAAAACCGGCAATACCCAGTTGGTAAACCATGCTCTTGTTGATTGCAGGCCTTTTTTCTTTCAGGTCGTTCAGGCTGATATAGGGTTCATAACCAATGCTGGTTAATGTTTCAGCTACTTTCCGGAGGCTTGTTTGTGGAGTAAGCAGCACGATATCAACTTCCTTGCGGGTAAAATTGACTTTGCTGGAAATAACGCCGGGATCTAAACGATGCAGGTTCTCCAGCAGGTACAGGCAGGAGCTGCAGTGCATCTGGGGCAGGTAAAACGTCACATGCACCTGTTTGTCATCCCGGAAACTGGTCAGTTGTACCTGTATCTTCTCATCATCCAGGAAAGCGAACTTATCTTTCCGTACCTGCAACCGCTGGTTGATACCGGGCTTCTCATTCAGGTTGTAATATTCGCAAAGCTCACCCTGGTTCAGGATCTGGTACACCATTTTGCAGCCATCGCAGCAAAAGATCTTTTCAGCCACATGAATTTTTTCATTGGCGCAGGTTTCCCCGCAATGGTAACAATGCAGTTGCTGATCAGTGATAACGGGTGAAGCCATAGTTTTCGTAATCTAAAGCTGCTAAAGTAAAAGCAGGGGGGCTGGGGGGGTATGAGTAACTTCACTGTTAAAGCTGATTTTTATCAAAAGACTCTTTTGACTATTTTGCAGCCCGATTCACCAAAATATCCCGCATGACCCAACGCACTATCCTGATCATCGATGACAATGAAGATATCAGGGAAAATACAGCAGAAATACTTTCCCTCGGTGGCTACAGAACGGTGACTGCCGAGAATGGAAAAAAAGGAGTGGAAGCTGCTTTAGCCGAAAAGCCCGACCTGATCGTTTGTGATATTATGATGCCGGAACTGGATGGATACGGTGTTTTGCACCTGCTCCGGAAAAACCCGGAAACAGAAGACATTCCCCTGATCTTTTTAACGGCCAAAGCTGAACGAAGTGATTTGCGTAAAGGAATGGAAATGGGAGCCGATGATTATGTGACCAAGCCCTTTGAAGAGATCGAACTCATGAATGCCATTGAATCCCGGCTGAAGAAAATTGATGTGTTGCAGAAAAAATATAGTGCTACCGGTAAAGGACTAAGTGAACTTGCCAATGATCTCCGGGCCAGTGGTATGCTCCAGTTCAACCTGGATAATTATAATTCAGAATTATATTCCAAAAAGCAGGTGATCTACGGCGAAGGAAAGAGACCGAGATTTCTTTATTATGTGGTGAAAGGGAAGGTGAAAGGTTTCAAGACACATGAGGATGGTAAAGAGTATATCACCGACCTGTACAGCGATGGTGACTTTATCGGTTACCCGGCCCTGATCGAAGAAAAGAACTATGATGACTCAACCGTGGCACTGGAAGAAACAGAGATCATCCAGATCCCCAGGGATGAATTCCAGGAAATGATCGCCGGTGATATCGTGGTGGCTTCCAAGTTCATCCGTATCATTACCCAGAATGTGAAAGAGAAAGAAGAAAGATTATTAAGCCTTGCTTATAGTTCTTTGCGGAAGAGGGTCGCAAAGGCACTGGTGGATATTCATGGCAAATTCAATTCCGCCGGTGAGAATAAACCTATTGAAATTTCGAGAGAAGATATAGCTCACTATGTGGGTACGGCAACGGAATCTCTCATCAGGACTCTTAGTGATTTCAAGAACGAGAAATTGATTGAGATAAAAGAAGGTAAGATCAGCATCATCAACCTGGAGAAGCTGAAGAACCTGCTGTATTAAAATAAAAAGCCCATGCTTTTCATCTGATAGCATGGGCCGCCCTTCCGGGCCATCCTGTTACTGTTAGTTCACAGAAATGTTTTTGATTTTCTTAGGTGCTACGATCTCTGTTTTAGGGATCATCACCTTTAATTCCCCGTTTTTATATTCTGCGGCAATCTTGCCTGCATCACAGTTTTCAGGGAGGGTAAAACTCCTGCTCCAGCTGCTGTAATTATATTCACGACGGTTGAAGCGGCCATTTTTTTCTTCTTTCTCTTCTTTTTCTTTCTCTGCACTGATGGTCAGCATATCGTCATACGCTTCTACCTTAAAATCTTTCTTTTCCATTCCGGGAGCAGCTACGCAGAGTTTGAATTCTTTATCAGATTCTGATACGTTTACAGCGGGTACATTCATCACTTTACCCATATTAAAAAATTCGTCGATCGGGGCATTAAAAAATTTTTCCATCCAGCCACTGTCAAACAAAGTCGGCCAGGAAGTTCTGTGTTTTTCTACAGCTTTGGTTTCCATATTCGATTGTTTAGGAGTGAATGAATATTGTTGACAGAAGCAATGTAAAATAGGGCCATTGGCAAAACCAATGACTAAGATTACCGGTTTACTGATATTGGTCAGTCTTTTGTGCTGTAAGATGAAGTAACTTTTACAGATATACTTTAGTCATCCATAAAATCATCCAGGTCCCTTCTTTCTTTTTTGGTAGGCCGGCCGATCTTGCTGGGGCGTTTCCCGGTATGAAAACTGGCAGCCTGGTATTTGAGGCGTTCCAATTCTTCTTCAGGAGTAATATCAATATAATACTTAATCGCTTCTTCGTATTTCACCCGGGTATGTAATAAGCCTGTCACTTTGATGCGCCAGCGTTTGCCTTCAGTTCTTACATCATAGACATCTCCTAAATGAACATTCTTTCCGGGCTTGGCCTGTTCTTCTTCGTATTTCACTTTACCACTGTTACAGGCAGTAGTGGCCAGGCTTCTTGTTTTGAACAAACGGATAGCCCAGAGATATTTGTCGAGGCGGAGTTTTTCTTTATCGGCCATGTTCAAAAATAAAAAATCCCAACCGAAGATTGGGATTTGCAAAATAACCTGAAGCAGATTAATTCATTTCCGCAAAGAAATGATGGAAATAAGGAATCGTCTCAATGCCCTTATAATAATTCTCAATATTATACTTCTCATTTGGACTATGCAGGTTATCATTATCCAGTCCAAAACCCATAAAGATGATCTTGATACCTAGTTCCCTTTCTAAAATGGAACAGATAGGAATGCTGCCGCCGCCACGAACAGGAATGGGGGCTTTGCCAAAAGTGGTTTCCACTGCTTTGGATGCCGCTTTATAGCCTTTGCTGTCGATCGGGGTCATATAAGGTTCGCCACCGTGGTGTTCAAAGGCTTTTACGGTCACTGATGCCGGGGCAATGCTGGTAAAATAATTCAGCAGCTTTTCCGTCATTTTATGGGAAGACTGGTTGGGAACAAGCCGGGCAGAAATTTTTGCTGTTGCTTTGGATGGCAAAACAGTCTTGGCACCTTCTCCCTGGTAACCGCCCCAGATACCATTGATCTCGATAGTGGGGCGGATACCGGTTCTTTCATAGGTGGTATATCCTTTTTCACCCCAGAGTTCTTTTACGCCCAGTTCATCACTGTATTCTTTTTCATCGTACGGTGCTTTATTGATCAGGGCTCTTTCTTCCGGTCCCGCCACTACCACATCATCATAAAAACCCGGGATAGTAATGTGATTGTTCTCATCATGACAGGAAGCGATCATTTTTGCCAGGATCGTGATTGGGTTCGCAACAGCACCACCATAGGTGCCACTGTGGAGGTCCCTGTTAGCTGCGGTTACTTCCACTTCAATATAACTCAGGCCCCGCACACCCGTATCGAGTGAAGGATTTTCCATGCTCAGCATGGAACTGTCACTGATCAGGATCACATCGGCTTTCAACAGGTCTTTATGAGCGGCTACAAATTTTCCGAGATTGGGTGAACCCACTTCCTCTTCCCCTTCGATCAGGAATTTGATATTGGTGGTCATGGTATTTGTTTTCACCAGTGTCTCCAGGGCTTTCACATGCATATAGAACTGTCCTTTATCATCTGCACTTCCCCGGGCAAAAACTTTTCCATCAATGATCGTAGGCTCAAAGGGCGGGTTGGTCCAGAGCTCCAGCGGTTCAGCAGGCTGCACATCGTAATGGCCATATACTAATACAGTAGGTTTGGAAGGATCAATCAGTTTTTCGCCATACACTACGGGATGTCCGTCTGTAGCCATCACCTCGGCTTTATCGCAACCGGCATCCAGCATGCTTTTTTTCACAGCTTCAGCACAGGTCAGCATATCCGCTTTATGTTCGCTTTTGGCACTAACGGAGGGGATGCGGAGCAGGTCCAGCATTTCCTTCAGAAAACGGTCTTTATTTTTTTCCTGGTAATCTTTCCAAACTTGTGACATATAGTATTGATTTTGAGGAAAACAAAGTTAAGCGGTTTTAGGTGAACCGTTCATGTTGCAGGTTAATGATAAAAGCTTGCCACCCCGAAAATACCCGCTGCCACGTATTGCACTATTATCATCCCTATTTTACCTTTCAAAAACAACACCCTTTTAGCCCTGCCCTCCGGCGACTATAATAATACATTTGGCTATGCGAAACCTGTTCCTGATCTTTCTGTTAGGTGCCTGTACACTGCAATCTGCAGCACAGTTAGTCCCTTTTAAAGATGATAAAGGCAAATTTGGCTATAAGGATGAAAAAGGAACTATAATAGTTTCCCCGCAATATGATCTCGCATTGCCCGAGTCAGAGTATTTCCTTCCCGTTAATAAAGGATACAAAGAAGTGATAGAGAATGGTGTTCCCAAAGTGCTGGCCTGGGGGAAATGGGGTTTCTTAAACAGTAAAGGCCAGCAGCTTATTCCATTTAAATATGATATGATAAAACCTGTCACCAACGGGCATTTTGTGGTTAATACCGGTGCCAAACCATGGGGAGCGGAATGGCTTACCGGTGGCAAATGGGGCAGTATTGATTTATTGCAAAAAGCCATATTCCCCATCAAGTATGATATGATCCGGGAAGCGGCTGGTGGTAAATGGCTGGTGAATACCGGGGGTAAATTTTATTTTAATGCGAATGGTGTAATGCCGGATAAAAACCAGCCCGGCAAATGGGGATTGGCCGGCAACGACGGCAAGGAACTGGTGAAACCCGCTTACGCATCCTTACAACTGGCCTGGGAAAATAATTTTATCGCACAGGATGCTGTTTCAAAAAAATACGGCCTCCTGTCTTTTGAAGGCCAACTGAAAATACCCTTTGAATACGAACAGCTCTCCGACTTTAGTAAAGGAGCCGCCCTGGCAAAGAAAAATGGCAAGTATGGATTTATCGGCACACAAAACCAGGTCATCGTTCCGCTGCTTTATGATGATATATATGAAAAAGATTTGTACGCTGCCGGTTATGTATTGGTAAAAAAAGACGGTCGCACTTTTCTGATTGATGCCAGTGGCAGGGAAGCTGTGCAATCGCCGGAACCCTATGAATCCAATTATCAAAAAGCTTTAGCCGCTGCTGCTGAAACTAAAAACAGGGTGGCCGCATTAAACACTTATTTCCGGGGGATACGCAGCCTTTCTTTTACCGATGATCAGTTAAAATTTTTGCTGGATGGCAAATTCCGTCAGCTGTTCGAGACAGATTTTTATGCCTTGTATGAATTTTATCTTGACCAGGTTGCCGTAAAAGATGATCAACGGGCCTTCACCAGCACCTATCTCGCCTTAAAAAAGCTACTCACCAGGGAACAGTTTGATATTTTTGATTTTTACACCCAGTATGCAATGGGAGAAAAGGGTATCCAGGTATACAATCACACTACAGGGGTTACCAGCACTTCACCCAAACTGGCATGGAGGGCGGATGCACCAAGACCCGGGTATGGCTGGGGCAAACTGGTAAGTAGTGATAAAGCCAAACCAGTCAGCACTCCTTCTTACACACAAACCTCATCGAAGCCCGCTGAGTTTATTCCATTAGAAGCACAGGAACTGTTGGGACATGGCTACTATAAAGACACTTCTTTTACAGATACCTGGGGAGATTTTTATGCCGTCACAAAGATATGCCATGTACAATCCATCAGCGGTGAATATGCCAATGTGCTTTACTTTATGTCGAACAACAGCACTGTGAGAAACGGACGTATTGCCTGGAAAGAGATCACCCAATACAATTCCCTGTATAAGCCTTTAAAAAAATGGTACCGTGCCTGCGATCAATGCAGCGGTGCTGGCTATGTACAGGCAAGCAGTACCTACAAGCATACGAATGATTATGAATACACACTTGGGGTAAAACAAACGATCACCACCACCACTTATTCAAATGTATCCTGTAACAGGTGCGGCGGATGCGGCTTTTCGCCCAATGACGGCAGCGGTTATGAGTGGCGGATTCCATATTTCTCAAAGAAAAAGCGATAAGTTTTTGTTGGTGACTATACCGGTGACTTACCTCAATCTTTTGTTGGGTTTTTCCTTTTTGTTACCGCTGCTTTGGTGATCAGTTTAGCGCCAAAACGGTCTTTAATGTTATCTACTGCTTTGTAAAGGTTCAGTTTTTCTATTTTGTTATCAAACAGGCTCATTTGTGTGGTGATTGGTATCATATGGCTGAATCGGACCCCCAGCAACCGGACGGGTCTTCCCTTCTGGTATGTTTTGTTGAACAGGTCTTTTACTTTTAATATCAATACATCATCCAGTGCAGTATAATCTACTGTTTCCTGCCTTGATGTGGTTTCAAAATCAGAATAACGGATTTTAACCGTAATGCAGCCAGTCATCTTTTCATCTTCCCGCAGTGAGTAAGCTGTTTTTTCTGTCAGTCGCACCAGTTCATTGTGCAGGAAATCAATATCAGTGTAATCAGTATCAAATGTATTTTCATGGCTCATGCTTTTTTGTTCCCAGTCGGTTGTGATCTCCGCACTGCCAATACCATGTGCTTTATGCCAGAGTGATTCTCCCCATTTGCCGGCATATTTTTCCATCAGCTCAACAGGTGTTTTAGCAATATCTTCAATTGTATAGATGCCGAAATTCTTCAGTTGTTGTTCTGTTTGTTTACCGACCCCGTTTATTTTTTCAATACCAAGCGGCCATAAAAAATCCATTTCTTTTCCATGGGGAATTTCTAAGAAGCCATTAGGCTTGGCTTCGTTGGTTGCCATCTTGCTGATGAACCTGGCTGATGATAAGCCGCAGGAAATCGGCAAACCGGTTTCCGTAGTGATTGCTTTTCGTAATTCCCTGGCATATTTACTGACCCCGAAAAATTTATCCATGCCGGTTAGGTCAATATAAAATTCATCAATGGATGCTTTTTCAAATAAAGGCACTCTTGCAGCAATGATCTCGGTGACCCAGCGGGAATATTTACTGTAATCACTGCGGCTGGCATTGGTAACAATAGCCTGCGGGCAGAGTTGCATGGCTTTTTTCATTGGCATGGCCGAATGGATACCGAATTTCCGGGCCTCATAGCTGCAGGCAGCCACCACGCCCCGTTCATAACCTCCTACCAGCACAGGTTTCCCTTTCAGGGAAGGATCGTTGCGGATCTCCACGGAAACAAAAAATGAATCGAGGTCAAAATGGGCGATATACCTTTTTATGTCTGCCATCCGTGTATAAAGATAAATTTCTTTCAGGCAAAGGGTTGTTATTTGCCGGGGGCAATAAATTATATTTGAGGTACAGAAAGATAATGACAGATACAGAGCAACTCAGAAGGTTTATCAGCAGTGCTTTCCCATTGAAAGCCGAAGAATTAGACGCTTTAACTGCTATCTGGCAACCGTTTGAATGTAAACGTAAAACGATACTGACTGCTGCCGGTGAAACAGAACGTTATCTATATTTTGTACTGGAAGGAGTACAAAGAGCTTTTTATATCGGCGGGGAAAAAAAGGAGGCGACTATTGTATTTATGTATCCGCCCTCTTTTTCCGGGGTAGCTGATTCTTTCCTGACACAAACCCCATCGGCTTATTTTTTGGAGACACTGACCGGCAGCCGGTTTCTTCGTACCACCTACAAACAGGTTAATGAACTCTGCGATCAATATCCGAATATTCAGAAAATGATACTGAAACTGACCGCTTTTGTTTTGAAAGGTGTATTGGAAAGGCAGATCGAATTACAATGCTTCGGTGCCGAAGAGAAATTCAGGACCCTTTTGAAAAGAAGCCCGCATGTCCTGCAGATCATTCCACATAAATACCTCGCTTCTTACCTCGGACTGGACGCCACTACTTTCAGCAAATTGCTGGGCTCTGTACGGTTATAGTTCAGCCTGGATTTGAAAATCTTGGGAAATACCAAGATTTCCGGTACGCCGCCACTGTAGGTTTGTTGAAAATTATCAACCATGCAAAAATTTATTAGTGCAGACCTGCTGAACGAGTTACAGGCAGATGTTCGTCAACTGATCGCCACTGCTACCTTATTAAAACTGGAGGATCCGGGTTGTTTACTGGAGCAACCGGCACCAGGCAAATGGAATGTGGTGCAGGTATTAGAGCACCTGAACAGTTATGGAAGATATTATCTTGTTGCCATTGAAAATTCCTTGCAACAGGATAAAAAAGCTACGGATATATTCAGATCAGGCTGGCTGGGGAATTATTTTACCAACCTGATGAAACCCGGTGCTGACGGCCAGGTAAATAATAAAATGAAAGCCCCGAAAGATCACCGTCCTTTACCACAACTGGATGTATTCCCGGTGCTGAACACTTTTATAGACCAGCAGCAATACCTGCTGGAATTACTGGAAAAGGCAAAAGCCAAAGATATCGGGGCTATCCGCACACCCATTTCTATCTCCCGGTTTATCAAATTAAAGCTGGGCGATACCTTTCGTTTCCTGGTGGCACATGAACAACGGCATTTTGTGCAGCTGCAAAATATACTGCGGGCTATACAGGAAGATAACCGGTGTTATAAAAAAACTGGTCCTTCAACAAAACCTGTAAAAGCAGTATAAGGTATGGGGTTGAATAGTTATTTTAGCCTATGCAATTAGAATGGCTGAAGACAGGTATTACCCCGCTGAAGGACTTGCTGACATTTTTAAATAATGAAAGTAAGACCAGTGATGTGATCAAAAAACAGGTGATCCGGGAGTTGCGGAATAACCTGAATATTTTTCACAATGCTTTTTTGAATGAAGTGAAGCCGGATGTGATGATCGACCTGCTCAGTAATGAAGCTATAAAGGAAGCGATAAAGAATAATTTCAAATTCAAAAAGATCAAGGCAGGGGATATCGAACCTTATCATGTATTTGATGACCGGAATAAAAAATACATTGGCTGGGATGCCGAGCGGCTGATCGATAAGATCGATGAGAAAATAGAAGAGCTGCGCAATATCAAAAAGATGAACGGCGGCAGCGTGGAGAAAGTGAAAAATAATTTATCACTGATGCTGAGCAACCTGTATTACCGGATGAAGTTGCTGGCTGATTTTATAAAGGGGCCTAAGTGAGATACACATCCAGTAAACCTTCGGGTAATTGTACCAACACCTGTTTTTTCCGGTGATCAATTTTTTCCAAACTTCCTTCATGAATGGGGATCAGTACTTCTTTCGACTGAATTTCCAGCCGGCATAATACCTGGTGGGGTTGCTCGATCACTTCCAGGATTTCGCCTAATGATTCCCCATTATTGATGATAGTGTAACCAAGTAAACTAACCGGGGCTGATTTAGCAGCAAATTTTTTAAAATCAGGTTCGGGAAGCCAGCATTCTTTTGGAGTAAGTTTCATGGCTGCTTCTCTTGAATCGGCGCCTTCCAGTTTGATATAAACTTCTTCTTCGCTTTTTATTTTGGTCGATTCAATGAACCAGGGAAGAAAGGAGTTTTTCTTGTCTTCAATGAAAAGAGCTTGTAGCCCCTTCAGAGAAGTCTTTTTACCCAGTTCATGCTTCAGCACCAATTCGCCCTGCAGACCATGAACGGCTACCAGTTTTCCTATTTTATAATATCCTGCCATTGTTACAAAGATAAATGCAGATCATCTGTAATTGAGAGTAACAAAAAATCCCGGTTTAATAACCGGGATTCATGAACTTTCAGGATCAGGATATATTATCCTTCACCACCGCCGCTTTCGGTCCTTCGCTCAGGTCTGCGACCTGGCATCGGACGTCTGGCTCTTTTCTGGCGATAAGCTTCGTCCTGGCGTTTTTTAATCTGGGCGTCGTGTTCGGCGCTCCATTTGGTGAACTTCTCCATCGCAGTTGCATCATCAAAAAGTCCCAGCCCCACACCACGGAGCAGGTGTTTCAGGTACAATACTCCTTTAAAGCTCAGGATACGGCGAACGGTGTCAGTAGGTGTTGCACCTTTGTTCAGCCACTCCAATGCTTTCTGGCGGTCCAGCTGAATAGTAGCAGGAACAGTCAGGGGATTGTAAGTACCTAATTTTTGGATGAATTTACCATCACGGGGTGCCCGTGAATCGGCGACTACAATAAAGTAGAAGGGTCTTTTTTTAGACCCGTGTCTTTGAAGACGGATTTTTGCTGACATAAATAGAAATTTAACAGCGTTAAACAATAATTGTTAGTTCCGGTAGAAACCGGACAGCAAATATAGGACGGGGGGAGGAGATTGCAAAGAGAAAGTCCATAGTCCATGGTCAATAGCCCATAGCTATATTTTCCGGGGATTTAGCTTACTTAACCTGGGCGGGATAATGAAAGGTGTTTCTTTATTTCTTGCGATGGTCTATGGACTATCAACCATGGACTTACCTCTTCATCCCCGGCATCATTTTGCCAAACATTCCCGCCTTGTTCATGCCTTTCATCATGTCCCGCATTTGCTCAAACTGTTTCATAAAAGCATTTACCTCGGCAATGTCTTTACCGGCTCCTTTAGCAATGCGTTTGCGGCGGTTGCCGTCGATCAGGTCGGGATTGCTTCTTTCGGCGGGTGTCATGGAGTTGATCATCGCCTCAATGCCTTTAAAAGAGTCTTCGTTTACATCCAGGTCTTTGATCTGTTTGCCTACCCCGGGTATCATCCCCAGCAGATCTTTCATATTGCCCATTTTTTTGATCTGCTCCAGCTGCATTTTGAAGTCGGCAAAATCAAATTTATTCTTGCGAAGTTTTCCTTCAAGTTTCTTAGCCTGTTCTTCGTCAAATTGTTCCTGGGCTTTTTCTACTAACGAAGTGATATCACCCATACCAAGGATGCGTTGTGCCATCCTTTCCGGGTAGAATACATCCAGGGTGTCCATCTTTTCACCACTACTGATGAATTTGATGGGTTTATTCACTGTGTATTTGATTGAAATGGCGGCACCACCTCTTGTATCGCCATCCAGCTTGGTCAATACCACACCGGTAAAATCCAGTTTATCATTGAAAGCCTTAGCAGTGTTTACAGCATCTTGTCCTGTCATAGAGTCAACCACAAACAGGATTTCCTGGGGGTTAACGGCACTGCGGATATTGGCCACTTCGGTCATCATCACTTCATCTATGGCCAGGCGGCCGGCCGTATCGATGATGACTACGTTTTTATTTTTACTCCTTGCATCCTTAACCGCATTTTGTGCAATTGCAACAGCATCTTTATTCTCTGGTTCGATATGTACATCCACGCCGATCTGCTCCCCCAATACCCGCAATTGTTCCATCGCTGCCGGGCGGTAAATATCCGCTGCCACCAGCAGGGGAGAAAGCCCCTTTTTTGTTTTCAGGAAATTAGCCAGTTTGCCGCTGAATGTGGTTTTACCACTACCCTGCAGACCGGCAATCAATATCACAGCAGGATTACCCTTTGCATTGAAGCTGGCTTCCTGCCCGCCCATCAGCTCCGCCAGCTCGTCTTTTACGATCTTGGTCATGAGCTGGCCGGGAGAAATAGCATTGATCACCTTTTCGCCCATGGCCTTGTCCTTTACTTTATCTGTAAAGTCTTTGGCAATTTTATAATTCACATCCGCATCCACCAGGGCACGGCGGATCTCTTTTACCGTGGTGGCAATATTGAGTTCGGTAATCCGGGCCTGGCCTTTGAGGTTCTTAAAGGCACTTTCTAATTTATCCTGTAAGCTGTTGAACATGATTCACAAATGTTTTCGCTGTCACTAAATAAAAAGTGAACATCATGATGTTCACTTTTAAACGAGTTGCAAAGATAAAGTAGAAGTGTAAAGATTATATCAGTGAGTACTGTTTTAGTTAATTAAGCCCCGAGATAAGTTCTTAAGATCCTTGTCCGGGTGTTTGTTTTCAGCTTGGTAATAGCCTTATCCTTGATCTGGCGAACCCTTTCCCTTGTCAGGTTGAATTTTTCGCCGATATCTTCCAGGCTCATCGGGTGGTCAACACCAATTCCAAAGAAATAACAAATCACCTCTTTTTGTCTTTCTGTCAGGGTTTTCAGGCTGCGGTCAATTTCTGTTTTCAGGGATTCATTGTGATCCAGCTGACCATCTGTTTTTTCAGCATTAGGGTTGATCAGTACATCCAACAAGGTGCTGTCTTCACCCTCCGAAAGCGGTGTGTCCATGCTGACATGGCGGGAATTGATACCCAGCGTAGCGGATACTTCTTCCAGGTCCATTTCCAGTACTTCGGCCAGCTCTTCAGCAGAGGGTTCCCGTTCAAACTGCTGCTCCAGCGAGGAGAAAGCTTTTTGGATACGGTTGGTCAGTCCTACTTTGTTGAGGGGCAGGCGGACGATTCTTGACTGCTCGGCTAAAGCCTGTAAAATACTCTGGCGGATCCACCAAACAGCGTAGGAAATGAATTTGAAACCACGGGTTTCATCGAATCGCTGGGCGGCTTTTATAAGGCCGAGATTACCCTCATTAATAAGGTCAGGCAGCGACAATCCCTGGTTTTGGTACTGTTTGGCTACAGATACCACGAAACGCAGATTGGCCTTGGTCAGTCTGTCGAGTGACTTTTGACATCCTTGTTTAATAAGGGTGGCTAATTTGACCTCTTCTTCGGGGGTAATGAGTTCGACCTTGCCGATCTCCTGCAGGTACTTTTCTAAGCTTTGAGATTCACGATTGGTAATTGATTTCGTGATCTTCAATTGTCTCATGCTCATAGGTATGGTTTTAGAATGGTGTATTTAAAGGGTTAAAGAATTATAAGTTTCAGTCTGCTTATGACTCTAAAAATACCCACCACAATGTCATTGCTTGTTCGGAACGTATTGAACTTCAAGGCAATTTAACCTTTTCAGTAATATGTGCCAAAAAAATTTTGGTTATTATTTAACGCTTGCCTAAGAGTTTTATTTTGTAAAGACTTGATTTGCTGTAAAACAAGGGGAAAAATAACCGGGAAAATATTTTGGCGCAATGATTTATTATTTATTATTGCAGCAGTCGCAACAGATTTATTAATAAGAGAAGAAGATGAGCAAGCAATTATACACGTTAGAATTTCCTGTCCGGTGTTCACCATCTATTTTATACGAATTTTTATCCACACCGGCAGGTTTGGGCGAATGGTTCGCTGAAAAGGTTGATGAAAGAGACGGTATTTTTTACTTTGGCTGGAACGGGTCGTTTGATAAAGCAGACCTGCTGGAAACCGAGCAGGATAAATTTGTCCGCTTTCACTGGCAAACAGCCCCCAAGGATGAATACTTTGAATTCCGGATCGAAAAATCAGAGATCACCAACCAGACCATTTTAGTGATCAAGGATTTTGCCGAGAAAAAGGAAATCAAAGATCAGAGCCTGTTATGGGATCACCAGGTGAAAGACCTTTTTCACCGCCTGGGTAACTAAGCGTTTAGTATCTCCATTAATTTAGTGAATTCGGTAAACAGCCGGGAAGAAATATCATTCCACTGCTGAAGAGGATATTTTTGGGCCAGTTTTATAAATGGTTGTTGGGCAAGCAACCGTTCAAACTGTTCTTCTTTTATTTCTTTCACCGGTATATAGTTATCCTTTTCAAAATGATGCTCCCATTGATCATTATTGAGGCAAAGAAAAAAATCATTTTCGGCAAACAACGAGTATGAATTGCTAAGTCGTTGCTGAAATAGATCCTTGCAACTACCGGAGATATGAAGGGTAATGCTGAAAAAATTTCCCCACCAGAACATCGTACGGATCGTAAATACATTTTCCTTATTAAAATAACGGGGATGATCGAGTACCAGGTAGGGCAGGCCCTTGTAATTTTCTCCCTTTGAAATCTTAGGTAAAGAGCTGGTAAATTCAGCCGGGAAATTGATTTTCTCTTTTGCCAGGTACTCCTGCTGTTCAGCCTGGAGGGCTTCCAGCATATTTTTTACTTTTTGAATGATACCGTTCTTTGTTAAAATCCAATCTGTGTTGGTCACCAGTTCTAACTCGGTTGCTGAAAGCCTTATTTTTGCGGGATTCATATCTAAAGATAAGTGATCAAAAAATTAGATAAACTCATCATCAAAGCCTTTATCGGGCCTTTTATCGCAACGTTCTTTATTACGTTGCTGGTGCTGGTGATGCAGTTCTTCTGGCTGTATATCGATGATTTTGTCGGCAAAGGCCTGGGCGCCGGTTTGATCCTTGAATTTATCTGGTACCAGGGAGCCGTGCTGGTACCCTTAGCCCTTCCGCTGGCCATCCTGCTTTCTTCACTGATGACTTTTGGTAACCTGGGTGAAAGTTTTGAATTAGTGGCCATCAAAGCGGCGGGCATCTCTTTGTTGCGGTTTATGCGGCCTTTATTTTTTGTGACCTTGCTTATTTGCGGGGTGGCTTTCCTTTTCTCCAATAATATCATTCCGATCGCTAACCTGAAATCAAGAACACTGCTGGCAGATATTGTGTACGCTAAACCCGCCTTCGACCTGAAAGAAGGGGTGTTTTATGATAAGATCAATGGCTTTGCGATCAAGATCGGGAAGAAAGAATCCAACGACAGCATTATCCGGGATGTGATCATCTACGAACAGACCAATCCGGTGCAGGATAATTTTATTATCGCCAAAAGTGGTGTAATGCGGGTCACAGACGACAAAAGATATCTTGAATTCAACCTGCGGGACGGCTGGCGTTACCAGGAACGAACCAGCAATGCTTATGTTACCAACACAGAATTTGTGCGCCTGGGTTTTAAAGAATATACCAAACAGTTTGATCTCAGCGCCTTTCAGTTTGTAAGAACTGATGATAGTGTCAATAAGAATAATGAACGGGTGTTGAGTATGCGGCAACTGGACATAGCAATCGACTCACTCAGAAAAGAGAATGATGCGATCAGGACGCAGTTGACAAAAACAATGTATGCAACCTGGACTTTTACGAAATACATTGACAGCAACTGGTCAAAACAGGAAGTGATTGATACGGGCACAAGAAAAAAGGCTGCCACTTTTTCGCAATGGCTGCCCGACTCTGCAAAGACGGATGTGGCTCAGCGGGCCTCCGGACAAGTTAATTCTATAAGGGTCGGTCTTGAATCAACTGCTACAAATTTAAAGGACCGGGAACGAATTTTCAGGAAACATAAAATCGAATGGCACCGGAAAATATCTCTTTCCCTTGCCTGTCTTGTTTTGTTCCTGATCGGGGCACCATTGGGTTCTATTATCCGTAAAGGTGGATTGGGAACACCCCTGATATTTGCCATCATCTTCTTTATGGTCTTTTATTTCTCCAGTACCATGGGAGAAAAATTTGCCAAAGAAAATACCCTGAGCCCCTTGATGGGTATGTGGCTGGCCACTTTTGTCCTGGTGCCCATCGGTTTATTCCTTACTTACAAAGCCATGCGGGATTCGCAATTATTTAATAAAGAGTCTTATCACCGGCTTGCCAAAAAGCTGAGGTCTTTTTTCAACCGTAAACAGGCGGTTTAATATTATCTTTTTCCTTGCTGATTTCAGTTAATTTCGGGCACCATTCAATAGCTCTCTATGCGACTACTCTTTTTTTGTTTGCCGGTACTGCTGACTGCCTGTAATTCTTCGGGTGAAACTAAAAAGAAAGAGGCTGTTATAAACAACAGCCCGGAACAAATCACTAATGAACAGGTAGCTGTTATTATACCTGCAGAATTAAGGGCGGATCAGGTGCCTCCATCGCTTAAGTTCCGTGGAAAAATTAATGAAGCCTGGCAATGGACGGATAACCTGGGGGATAATATTCTTATAACTTCTTATGTTGAAGCTTTCGGGGATAAACAAAAAAACGAATTTGGGGTAGAGAGCCAAACAGCAGAATTGCATGCTTTTCATTTCGTGAAAAAGGATACAGGATATGCATTGCTTTGGAAAGTCAGTGATGCGATGAAATCATGCCCATTTGATCTTACTGTTGCTTTTATGAAGGGTTCAGCCACTATCACTGATCTTGACAGTAATGGTATTGCTGAAACAACCATTCAATACAAATTGGCCTGCCGCAGCGATGTTTCCCCTGCCTATATGAAATTGATTATGCACCAGGATACGGTCAAATATTCATTACGTGGACCTATGTGGATCAAAGCCGGCGAAAAAGATAGGTTTACTGTTACCGAAAGCGATGTGAACCTGGAGAAGCTGCCCCCCAAAGCAGATGAGTATGAACAAATCCTGCAAAGTTTCGGCCGCTATGAATCGGAAAAGGAATTTGCCGGTGCCCCGGCTGTTTTTTTGCAACATGCCCGGAAACAGTGGATGAAATATGTAAAGGAAAGTTTTGAATAAACAGCCTGTGACAACACAACAACAAAATCTAAGCGTACAAAAATGGGTGGCCGCCGTATCAGTAGTATTGCTGGCAGTTAAAGTAATTGCTTATTACTCCACTCACTCTGTATCTATTCTTACAGATGCATTAGAGAGCATCGTAAACGTAGCAGCAGGTTTTATCGGCTTGTATAGTTTATTCATTGCGGCCAAACCCCGGGATATTGATCATCCCTACGGGCATGGAAAGGCAGAGTTTCTTTCAGCCGCCGTGGAAGGAACATTGATTGGCAGCGCAGGAGCTATTATTCTTTATAAAGCCATTCAAAATCTTATTAATCCCGTTGAACTGGAGAAGATCGATTATGGAATTATCCTCGTGGCCATAACGGCAGTGGTCAATTTCCTGTTAGGCTACTATTGCCTGCAGGTTGGAAAAAGGAATAATTCAGCGGCATTAGCTGCAAGTGGAAAACACCTGCAAAGTGATACCTGGTCCACATTGGGAATCGTTGTCGGGCTTGTTCTTTTATATATGACCGGGGAAAAATGGATCGATAGCGTTGTCGCCATTGTTTTTGGGATATTTATTATGTATACTGGTTACAGGATTATCCGTAGTTCAGTGGCGGGTATCATGGATGAGGCCGACAAGAACTTATTAACAAAGCTGGTGGCAGTTTTAAATGCCAGCCGCAAGCCCAACTGGATTGACCTGCACAACCTGCGGGTCATAAAATATGGAAGTGTACTGCATATGGATTGCCATCTTACAGTTCCCTGGTACCTGAATGTACATGAGGCGCACCACGAGATTGATGTGCTGGCAGCATTGGTGAGAAAAGAGTTTGGAGAATCAGTGGAGTTTTTTGTGCATTCGGATGGATGCCTTCCTTTTTCCTGTCGTATTTGCGACAAGAAGGAATGTTCCGAACGAAAGCATAATTTTGAACAACGGATCGGCTGGACACTGGAGAATATTCTTCAAAATCAAAAACACCAGCTGGCATAGCAATGAAAACAACGACTATTTGGAAAGGAGATCATCGTTTTGAAAGCGAACATGAAGGTAACAGGATCAGTGTGGATGGCGATAAGAAGAAAGGACATGGTCCCAAAGCTCTTTTATTATCCGGGTTGGCCGGCTGTTCGGGTATTGATGTGGTGGACATCCTGGAAAAGATGCGGGTACAATTTTCCGATTTCTCTATTGAAGTGGAGTCAGAACAAACAGAGGAAAACCCAAAGGTCTTTAAATGGATCCTGATCACGTATATACTAAAGACAGCTGTTGAGAACGAAGAAAAAGTACGGAAAGCCATTGACCTGTCGCTGGAAAAATATTGTGGCGTTTCAGCTATGCTGCGAAAAAATTCGCCAATTAATTATAAATTGGAAATCCTGAAATAGACTTATGCTTTCAATGAAGTCACAATATGCCTTTAAGGCATTAAGTTATCTCACGGTAAAATTTAACGAGGGTCCCGTGCTGATCTCCGAGATCGCCAAAAAGAAGAAGATCCCGTTAAAGTTTCTCGAAAATATCCTGCTGGAATTAAAGAAAGCGGGTATACTGGATAGCAAGAAAGGCAAAGGAGGGGGATACTTTCTCCGGCAACGGCCCGATAAGGTAAAAGTAGCTACCGTGATCCGGCTGATCAATGGACCTATTGCCATGCTGCCTTGCGTAAGTCTCTATTTCTATGAACGTTGCAAGAATTGCGACGAGAAGAAATGCGGCCTTCATGACATGATGGTGGAAGTTCGGGACGCCACCCTGCAGATTGTTGAGAACAGGACGCTGCAAGACCTTGTCATGTGATTATTCTGTTTTGTTTCTTACCAACAATAGTTAGCGGCATCGTTTGCACGATATATTCAGTCCACCGGGTTGGTGGGGTAATGAATTAAGCCTATTTTTGTCTTCACAAAAATTTCAATTATGGCACTACGTCTCGGGGATGTTGCTCCCAACTTTAAAGCACAAACAACAGAAGGCGAAATAGATTTTTATGATTTCCTGGGAAACGGATGGGGAATATTATTTTCTCACCCCGCTGATTTCACCCCGGTTTGTACAACTGAACTTGGGAAAACAGCCCTATTACAGGAGGAATTTGCCAAACGAAATGTAAAAGTGCTGGCAGTGAGTGTGGATCCGTTGGATAAGCATATGGAGTGGAGAAAAGATATCAATGAAACACAACACTGCTCTGTTAGTTTTCCAATCATCGCTGATGAAGACAGGGTGGTTGCCCTGTTATATGATATGATTCACCCGAATGCATCGGCAACTGCTACTGTGCGTTCTTTATTTGTGATCGGGCCCGATAAGCTAATTAAGCTGATGATCATTTATCCAGCTTCAACAGGTAGAAATTTTTACGAAGTATTAAGAGTGGTGGATTCATTACAGCTGACAGCGGGTTATAGCGTAGCTACACCGGCTGACTGGAAAGCAGGTGAGGATGTTATCGTTGTTCCGGCAGTGTCAACTGAAGATGCGATCAAGAAATTCCCTAAAGGGGTGAAGGTGGTTAAACCTTACCTGCGCTATACTCCACAACCCAATCTTTGATGCTGAGCAGCGAACAGATACAGGAAATAGAGAATAGCTCGTTGCCGGAAGCAATCCGTTTAATCACTGGTTTATTTCCCGGCGAAGTGGTCTTTTCTTCTTCTTTAGGACAGGAAGACCAGGTGCTCACGGATGTGATCTTCAAAAATGATCTGCCCGTTAAGATCTTCACGATCGATACGGGCAGGTTGTTTAATGAAACATATGAATTACTCGACCGTACCATTGCCCGGTATAAAAAACCAATACAGGTTTATTTCCCGGAAGCGGCTGATGTGGAAACGTTTGTAGCAGAAAAAGGGATCAACAGTTTTTATGAATCTGTGGACAACCGTAAGGAATGCTGCTATATCCGGAAAGTGATTCCATTGAACCGTGCATTGAAAGGAACGAAGGTTTGGATTACCGGTTTAAGGGCTGAACAATCAAGCAACAGGCAACAGATGCCTATGATCGAATGGGCAGAAGATAAACAGTTATATAAGTTCAACCCGCTGATGAACTGGAGCTATGATGAGATGATCAGTTATATCAATAAACATAATGTGCCCTATAACCGGTTGCATGATAAAGGATTTGTCAGCATCGGATGTGCACCGTGTACAAGAGCCATTGAACCAGGTGAAGATGCAAGAGCCGGTCGCTGGTGGTGGGAAGCATCGCAGAAAGAATGCGGATTGCATGAAACAAAAGTGAAAGCGGGATAGTTTTTTTACCAGAATTGTTTGCAGTCAATGCAAACGTACAATAATAGTTATGAGTAAATATCATTTGGATTACCTGGAGCAGCTCGAAGCAGAGAGTATTCACATTTTTCGTGAAGTGGCTGCTCAATTTGAAAGACCGGCACTCTTATTCAGTGGTGGGAAAGATTCTATTACGATGGTGCACCTGGCCAAAAAAGCATTTGCGCCGGGAAAAATACCTTTTCCATTAGTGCATATTGATACCGGGCACAATTTCCCGGAAGCACTGGAATTCCGTGACTGGCTGGCCAACGAAGTCAATGCAACACTGGTTGTCAGGAAAGTGGAAGACACGATTAAACAAAAAAACCTGACGGAACCGAAAGGAAAATTTCCCAGCCGTAACTGGTTACAGACTTATACACTCTTAGATACGATCGAAGAATTCAAATTTGATGCTTGTATCGGTGGAGCCCGCAGGGATGAGGAAAAAGCAAGGGCAAAGGAAAGAATATTTTCTGTCCGGGATGAATTTGGGCAATGGAACCCCAAATTGCAACGACCAGAACTCTGGAATATTTACAATGGCAGAATTCATAAGGGGGAGAATGTGCGGGTATTCCCGATCAGCAACTGGACAGAACTGGACATCTGGAATTATATCCGCAAAGAAAATATTGATCTTCCGTCTATCTATTTTGCACATGAGCGGCAGGTGATCGAACATGAAGGGCAGCTGGTGGCCATCAGTGAATTTGTGCAACCAGATGCAAGTGATGTGGTACTGACCAAACAAGTCCGGTACAGAACGGTTGGTGATATGACCTGTACAGCTGCGGTTGAATCTGCTGCAGCTAACCTGGATGAAGTGATCAACGAGATCATAGCAACCAGGATCAGTGAGCGGGGAGAAACCAGGATCGATGATAAAGTAACGGAAGCAGCGATGGAAGATCGGAAGAAGAACGGGTATTTTTAACTCCCAACTCCCTGAAGGGGGGCTTTGGGTAATATTCTTTGTAAATAAATTATCTAACTATTTGGTCTTTCAGTGAGCGAAGGACCAATACAAATTAAGTTCCCTCCTGAGCTTGCCGAAGGAAGGGACAAAGTGATATGGATCTATTACGTTTTATAACTGCAGGTAGCGTCGATGACGGGAAAAGTACACTGATCGGGAGATTGTTGTACGATAGTAAGAATATTCTCATTGATCAGCTGGAAGCACTGGAAAAGTCAACGAAGAACAGGACCGATGGTTCTGTTGATCTTGCCTTGCTCACCGACGGGCTCAGGGCTGAAAGGGAACAGGGTATTACGATTGATGTGGCGTATCGTTACTTTACCACGCCGAAAAGAAAATTCATTATTGCCGATGCTCCCGGTCATGTGCAATACACCCGTAACATGATCACCGGTGCTTCTAATGCCAGCCTGATCATTGTTCTGGTAGATGCAAGACAAGGTGTGGTGGAACAGACAAGACGCCATTCTATTATCGCTTCTTTATTGAAGATACCGCATGTGGTGGTTGCTATCAATAAGATGGACCTGGTAGGGTACTCGCAGGATGTTTTCAATAATATCGTGATCGACTATGCTGAAGTGGCGAAGCAATTAGGATTAAAGAATGTGACCTATATCCCGATCAGTGCTTTGAATGGTGATAATATCGTGGACAGATCAGCGATCATCGACTGGTATGATGGGAAGCCATTGCTGGAATTCCTGGAAGAAGTGGATACGGCACATGATATTGACCTGGATAATGCCCGTTTCCAGGTGCAGTTTGTAATCAGACCTCAGACGGAAGAATTACATGACTATCGTGGCTATGCCGGGAAGATTATCAGCGGTATTTATAAAAAAGGGGATAAGGTAAAAGTGTTGCCAGCTGGTTTGGAAACAACCATCAGTAAACTGGAAGTGGGTGGACAGGAAGTGGAAGAAGTATTTGCACCGCAGGCGGCCGTTATTCAACTGGCGGATGATATTGATATCAGCCGGGGCGATGCGATCATTAAAGCAGAAGATACACCTGTTGTCAGCAATGAACTCGAAGTTTTGCTCTGCTGGCTGGATGATAAACCTTTACAGGCGGGCAACAAGTATTATTTGCAGCACAACAGCCGTTTGGTGAGGGCCGTGGTGAAAAATATTGAATACAAACTGGATGTAAACACCCTTCAGCAACAGCCGGTGGAAGGAGGGGTAAAACTGAATGAAGTGGTCAAGGCCACGATCAGGACAGCATCAGCACTAGTGTATGATCCGTATGATCAATTTGTTGTAAACGGAAGTGCTATTCTTGTGGATGAAACAAGCAACAGTACGGTAGCGGCGGTGCTGCTGCAGTAAATTTTTTTATCTAATTAGTCTATTAAAAAAGTAGAATATTAATGAATAACAAGGGCAGCGTAATACTGGCAGGAGCAGGTCCCGGTGATGCAGAACTCATTACTATAAAATTGCAAAAGCGGTTAAGGGAAGCTGATGTGATCATTACTGACCGGCTGGTGAACCCAATGATCATTGAAGCACATGCAAGCCCTGAGGCCATAGTTATTGTTGCAGGTAAGCAGGGTTATAATGATGCTTCTGTTTCGCAGGAAGATATCTGCAACCTGATTGTTGTTCATGCACTGGATGGAAAAAATGTATTACGACTTAAAGGTGGTGATGTGGCTTTTTTCAGTAATGTACTGGATGAACTGAAAGTGTTGGAGGAAAACAATATTTCGTTTGAGATCATCCCGGGTATTACCGCTGCATCAGGCGCATCTGCTTATGCAGGTATCCCGTTAACTGCCCGTGGATATGCCCAGGCTGTACAATTTATCACTTTCAATCCAACTAATTTTTATAGTTCAGACAAATGGAAAAGCCTGGCAGGCACGAGTGATACACTGGTATTTTACATGGCCGCCAAGAATATAGCTGACCTCGCTGAATTATTGTTGCGTTATACCCGGAAGCCTTCCACCCCGATGGCAGTGATTGAGCAGGCAACTACACAACATCAGCAGGTTCATATAAGCACCTTAAAAGATTGTGCCAGTGATTTTGCCGGAAAACACTTCAGTTCCCCTTCCCTGGTTATTGTAGGAGAAGTGGTGGAGTTACACCAGTCATTTAACTGGTTTGCCGCAGGGGGAACCGGTTCTGTATTCAATGAATTGATAACTGCTAAATAGTAGCTATGATCGGCGAAGGAAGATTAAAACAATTACGCCAGTTTCTGGAAAGCTACTCACAGGAGGAGCTGGTCTGGATCAATGGCTACCTGTCTGGTATCGTGGCTAACCGGAATACGAATGGCCATGAAACAAAGCAGGCTGTAAAAAAAATAAACCTTTTATTCGGCACCGAAACCGGGAATTCAAAAAGATTGGCCACTCAATTAGCAGGAGTAGCCAAAAAGAAAGGCATTCATGTAAAATTGACTGATCTAAGTCAGTACCGCCTGGCTGATCTTTCAAAAGAAGAATATTTTTTTGTCGTGATCAGTACACAGGGCGAAGGGGAACCTCCCATCCCGGCGAAGAAATTCTATGATCATTTACAGGAAACTACTTTATCGCTACCGGGTCTGAAGTATAGTGTACTTGCACTGGGTGATTCATCTTATCCCCTGTTTTGCAAAACTGGGGAGGAGGTGGATGCAAAGCTTGAACAGTTTGGCGGGGCAAGAGTAGTTCCGTTGCAAAAATGTGATGTTGATTATGAAGAAGACGCTGCCAGCTGGTTTGATAAGGTGCTGGCCATAGTGGATCAACAGACAGCAGTAACCCCGGTGCCTGTTGCAGTGAAGCCAGTAGAGAAAAAGGCGACAGGGAAAAAATATTACCACGGGAAAATTCTAACGAATATCAACCTGAATGACAGGGGCTCTAATAAACAAACGTACCATATCGAGATCGGAGCGGATGAGCCGATAGCTTATGAACCCGGTGATACAATTGGCATTGTACCTGCTAATAGAAAAGAAGTAGTGGATAGAATCATTGCTTTAACTGGAATTGATCCTTCTTTGGAAATAAGTACAGCAAAAGCAACAGCAGCAGTAAGGGAATTGCTGACCTATAACCTCAATATCTGCTACCTGCTTACATCAACAGTTAAAAAATATGCGGCTATTACTGAGCAGGAAATTCCGGATATAAGAATGGACCTTGTTGATCTGCTGAGGATATACCCGCTAAAAAATACAGGCCAGTTTATAGAAGTACTCAAATCATTAATGCCCATAGCACCCCGGTTATATTCTGTATCATCTTCCCCTGCAGCACATGGAGAAAATGAAGTGCATATCACCGTGGCAAGAAACCAGTTCCTGGCGCAGGACGAACACCGCTTTGGTTTGTGCAGCGAATTCCTGGGCGATCAGCCAGTTGGGACGACAATGAGTTTTTATGTGCACAAGGATAAGAATTTCAAACTCCCGGCTTCTGATAAAGATGTGATCATGATCGGACCCGGTACCGGTGTGGCACCTTTCCGGGCCTTCCTTGCACACCGGGATGCAACAGGTGCTGTTGGCAGAAACTGGTTCTTTTTTGGTGAACAGCATTTCCTGACTGATTTTTTATACCAGTCAGAAATGCAGCAATATGTGCAAACAGGAGTTTTAACAAATATTGACCTGGCGTTTTCAAGAGACCAGCCAGCGAAGATTTATGTACAGCACCGGATGCTGGCAAAAGCGGCAGAATTATATCAATGGATCAGTAGCGGAGCCTACCTCTTTATCAGCGGTACCAAAGACCCGATGAGTAAAGATGTGGAAGCTGCCCTGTTGCAGATCATTGAAAAGGAAGGGAAAAAAACAAATGACGAAGCCCGGCAATACCTGGAGCAATTGGAAAAGGACGGAAGATATGAGAAGGATGTGTATTGATGATGCGAAAACGCAATTGTACAACAGGTGAACAGAATTACAGGACGATGAAGAGTGCGACGCAACAGGTGTTGAGCAGGATTATATAAGCTGGCAGCATGATCATTTAAAGAGCAATTTACAGTATGAGCGAAAAAAATAATTTATCAGCAGTTGAACGGATCAAGACATCCAGTGATGGTTTGCGGGGCACGTTGAAAGAAAGTCTGCAGGACGGGCTGACCGGTGCCTTGAAAGAAGATGATCAGTCGCTGATCAAATTTCACGGCCTGTACCAGCAGGATGACAGGGACAGGAGAGAAGAACGTACGGAGAAAAAATTAGAATGGTTATATTCTTATATGATCCGGTTACGGCTTCCCGGAGGTTTTTTAACAGCAGAGCAGTGGATCGGTTTACATCATATAGCTGGTGAGCATTCAACTGGCACCATCAAGATCACCACACGCCAAACTGTACAACTGCATGGAATAGTAAAATCACATATTAAACCAACGATACAGTCTTTCAATACCCTTCATCTTGATTCTATTGCTGCCTGCGGTGATGTGAACAGGAATGTAACCTGCAGTGCTCACCCCAGAGAATCAGCGATACATGAACAGGTGTTTCAATATGCAGATAAGATCAGTGTGATGGCTTTACCCAAAACAAGATCTTATTATGAAATATGGCTGGATGAAGAACAGATAGCAGATAAGAAAGAAGATGATCCTTTATACCAGGACCGCTACCTGCCCAGGAAATTCAAAGTAGGTATTGCCATTCCGCCGAATAATGATGTGGATGTACTGACCAATGATGTCGGCTTGATTGCTATCATTGAAAATAATGAACTGAAAGGATTCAATATTGCAGCCGGTGGCGGTTTAAGTTCCACGCATGGCAACCCCGCAACTTATGCAAGACTGGCAACGGTGTTGGGATTTGTGGATACAGAAGAAAAAGTATTGAAAGCAGTATATGAGATCATGACCATTCAACGGGATCATGGTAACAGGAGTGACCGGAAACTGGCCCGGCTGAAATATACGATCGATAAGCTGGGTGTTGATCCGTTTAAGGAAGAATTAGAGAAACGATGCGGATTTAAACTTGAGCCGGTAAAACCCTACACGTTTACTACAAGAAAAGATCATTATGGCTGGAAGCAGAATCATGAAGGCAACTGGTATTATACCGTGTTTGTGGAAAATGGAAGGATACTGGATGATGAAAAACTGCCACTGAAAACAGCCTTACTGGAAATAGCCAAAACAGGTAAGCTGAATTTCCGGTTTACAGGCAATCAGAATGTAATACTTGCAGATGTAAAAGAGGCAGACAAAAATGAGATTGATGCATTATTGCAGCAGTTTAATATCAGTGATCATACTGCTGCTGCGGGGGCACTGCGCAAAAATGCAATGGCTTGTGTGGCATTCAATACCTGCCCGTTGGCATTGGCAGAGGCACAGCGTTACCTGCCTTCCCTGGTTGATAAGATCGAACCTTTACTGAAGAAGCATTCAATTGAGCAAGAAGAGATCATATTACGAATGACCGGTTGCCCCAATGGGTGCGGCCGTTCCCCGGCTGCAGAAATTGGTTTTGTTGGAACCGCCTATGGACAATACAACCTGCATATTGGAGGAGACAGGATCGGTGAAAGATTGAATAGAAAATATAAGGACAGCCTGGATGAGCCGCAAATACTGGAAGAGCTGGATCAATTGTTTGCTGTGTATAGTGCGAAAAGAAACGCCGGGGAAACCTTTGGTGATTTTGTCATCCGTGAAAAAATAGTGTGATGTTTTTGTACGACAATTATTTTAGACAACGCCTGCAGGAACTAAAGGATAACGGCTCCTACCGCTATTTTTTAGAAGTGAACAAGAGTGCCCAGCACTTTCCGCATTTCTATTACCAGGATGCCAGTGGGATGCAACGTTCAGCGGTGAACTGGTGCAGTAATGATTATCTCTGTATGAGTACAAGGGAAGAGGTAATCGCCAAACTTGGATTTGTTACACACCGCAGTGGCACCGCCAGCAGTGGTACCCGAAATATTTCAGGTACGACAGTGCATCATAAAGAACTGGAAACAACTTTGGCGGCCTGGCATAAAAAAGAAGCCGCCTTATTATTCAACGGAGCTTATGCGGCAAATGTAACAACACTGCAAACATTGGGCAGGCATATTCCCGGGCTGATCTTTATTTCAGATGAGCGGAACCATGCTTCCCTGATCGAAGGGATGAGAGGAGCAGGTAATGAGAAAAGAATTTTCCGTCACAATGATATGAAAGAGCTGGAAAGAATTTTGAATGCCATTCCGCTGCAAACGCCCAAGTTGCTGGTATTTGAATCGGTGTATTCCATTTCAGGAACCATCGCCCCGGTAAAAGAGATCATCGCATTGGCAAGAAAGTATAACGCCATGACTTATGTTGATGAAGTCCATGCCGTCGGGCTTTATGGAGAAACAGGGGCCGGTATTTTTGAACAGGAAAAACTGCAGGATGAAATTGATATCCTGAACGGGACCCTCTCGAAGGCAATTGGTGTGTTTGGCGGATATATTGCAGCTTCAGCTGTGATCATTGATTTTATCCGTAGTTATGGAAGTGGGTTTATTTTCACCACTTCATTGCCCCCTGCTGTTTGCAGTGCTGCTACTAAAAGTATACAGTTGATTCAACAGCATCCGGAATGGAGACAGGAGTTCAGGGCTAATGTTCAGTTGCTTCGAAAAGCCCTGCAGGAAAACCAGGTTGAGTTCCGTACTAACGATTCACATATCACCAGTGTACCAATCAGGGATGCGGTCCGGTGCAGGCAACTGGCCAATGAACTGCTGCAAAAACAGGGAGTGTACCTGCAGCCGATCAATTATCCAACTGTACCCAAAGGCGAAGAATGCCTCCGCATTATTGTAACGGCAAGGCACCTGGTAAAGCATATTAATCATTTGGCATTTAGTTTATCTAAAATAATTCATGGAGACGATCAGGCTCATAGGACGGGATTCGCGGCTTTCGCTGCTGCAACTGGAGATAGTGAAGCAGCGTATTGAAACAGCAGCGAGCGGAATCAAAGTGGAGATCATTGCCCGCAGCAGCCGGGGCGATGAGCTGCAGGATGTGCCTTTGCAAACCGTGGAAGGAAGCGATTTTTTTACACAGGATATTTTTGATGCCCTGGAGAATGGAACTGCCGATATTGCTGTTCATTCATTAAAAGATATGAGCAACGAACATTTTTTTGGAACCAATAAGTTTGCCGTGGTGGACAGGGATGATACCAGGGACGTGGCCATCTTCCAAAAAGATATTCAACGAAAAATCACAGAAGGAAAACAGATCGTTATCGGAACCTGTTCCCCCAGGCGGGAAGAAATGGCAATTGGTTTTTTGCAAAAGGCTTTACCGCAGTTGCATACCAATTTCCGGGTGGTTACAAAAACGATCCGGGGAAATGTGGATACAAGATTACGAAAACTGGAGAGTGGTGAGTATGATGGTATCATCCTCGCAACAGCCGGGCTAAACAGATTATTGAGAAGCTGTGAAGATGCGGGAGTAAAGGAGTTATTGAAAGATAAAAAGCTGATGTTGTTACCGCTGGTAGAATGTGTGCCTGCTCCCTGCCAGGGAGCTATTGTGGCAGAAGCAGTTCCCGGAAACAGCAGGGCTATAGAATTGCTCAATATCATCAACAATAGCAGCTTGATGATTGATTGTACGAGGGAGAAGAAAGAAGCCTTGCAATATGGCGTGGGTTGTTTGCAAAAATTTGGAGTTACTACATTTAATCATGATGGTAAGAAGAGTTTGTATGCAGCGGGTAAGAATAGCAAAGGACAGTCATTTAGCAAATGGGAAGGATTACCGGAGTTGGATATTGCTACTAAGAAATTTTTCAGCAGTACAGATTATATGGGTGAATTTTTTGGTTACGACTATCATGCCGAGACAATTCAAATCAATGAACCGGTAGTTTACGTTGCCAATTATAAAGCAGTACATCATAATAGTCTTACCGGCCAGTTAAGTGAAAAGAAAGTCTGGGCGGCCGGCACCAAAACCTGGTATGAACTGGCTAAGAAAGGAGTCTGGGTAGAGGGATCTGCAGATGCTTTCGGGCTGGAAACATTGATCCCGGTTTGGCAAATGCCACTGATCGGGATTGAGAAAGAGGAAGTAGCTGTGATTACAAATGACCAGTCAAAGACGAACTGGCAACAAAAGAACTGGAAGGTTTACAGCACTTATTCTTTACTGGAAGAACAATCGGTGGTAATAAGTGAGCAGATCAAAGAAGCGGATGTTATCTTCTGGACAAGTTTCCGGCAGTACCAGCAGTATAAAGAACTGCTAAAAAATAATGTGCAGCATGTTTGCCCTTTTGGGGAAACAGCAGAACAATTCAAAGCAGCAGGTTTGAAACCTGTAGTATTTCCAAACATAAAAGCATTTCAGCAATGGAGACAAACTTCTGGCCAGTTACCCAGCGTCGCCTGAGAGCAGGTACACATATAAGAGAGCTGATAGCCTCGGTAAAACTCAATCACAAGAGTTTTATCCAGCCGGTATTTGTGGAGGAAGGGATCAGCTCTCCAAGAACAGTGAAGGGGTTAAATGAGGTGCAGGTAGAAATGGCGGATTCAATAGTATATAGTATGGAACAGGATATCAGGAACGGGATTTCAAAATTCCTGTTATTTCCTGTACCAGCAACGAAAAAGGATAAGGAGTTTGATTTCTCATTTGCTGCTAATGTGATAAGGCGGGTAAAGGAAAATTTCGGTGAAGATGCATGGCTGGCTGCAGATGTTTGCTTATGCAGTTATACTACGCATGGGCATTGTGGTATTCTAAACCAGGATCACACACAGCTCTTAAACAGCAAAACAGTGGAACTGTTGAGCCACTATGCTTCTTTATTGGCTAATGCCGGGGTGGATTGTATTGCGCCGAGTGATATGATGGATGGCCGTATAGGGGCGATCAGAAGCAAACTGGATGCGCTGGGGTATGAACAGGTAAGCATCATGAGCTATGCAGCAAAGTTTAGTTCGCAGTTTTACGGGCCTTTCAGGGATGCCTGTCATTCTGTTCCCAATTCAACTGGATTGAAAAACAGGAAGACATACCAGTTATCCCCCTTTACTATCAACGATGCACTGGCATCTGCCATGCGGGATGAAAAAGAAGGAGCTGATATATTGATGGTAAAACCAGCAGCACTTTATACAGATATAATCGCAAAACTGAAGCAACAAACCTTAAAGCCGGTGGCAGCATACCATGTGAGCGGGGAGTATGCAGCTATTGAAGCGTTGGCGGAGAAAGGTTTGCTGGACAGGGAAGCAGCACATGTGGAGGTGTGGGCGGCGCTGCAACGCAGCGGGGCAGATATTATTATTTCCTATGCGGCAAGAAATGCAAAAGAGTGGATCAACCAGGCAATCATTTAAAAGTTAACAGGACCGATGGATAGTCATATAGATAAAACAGCCCCGGAAACAAGTAACGGTGATGGTACAAAGAACCAGTTGTATCCTGTTTTCCTGAAACTGGAGCAGTTAAATATTTTACTGGTGGGAGCCGGTAATGTAGGGTTGGAGAAATTACATTCACTTTTGTCGAATTCTCCCCAGGCAAAGATCACGGTAGTGGCACCAGGGGTTAAAAAAGAAGTAAGGGAATTGGTACAAAAGCATCCTTCTTGCACAATTATTGAAAGGCAATTCCAGGAGGAAGATCTTGAGAATAAAGAGCTGGTTATTTTAGCAACTGATAATAAAGAATTACACCAGGATATCACCCAACTCGCCAATGCCAACAAGATACTGATCAATGTGGCAGATACACCCGAACTCTGTGATTTCTATTTGGGCAGTATTGTGCAGAAGGGATTATTGAAGATCGCTATCTCCACCAATGGGAAATCGCCAACAGCAGCCAAACGTATCAGGGAAGTTTTGAATGAATCTTTGCCTTCAGAACTGGATGAGCTGATCAGTAACCTGAATAAGGTGCGGGGTAAGCTGAACGGTAATTTTGACTATAAAGTAAAAAAGCTGAATGCACTTACCAAAATCCTGGTAGATAAGGACAGCACCGTGGGTGAAAGAAGATGGCGAAAGATCGCTACCTGGTCCTTGGTCATTTTTGCCTCTATGCTTGTCGGGCATTTCATTTTATCTTATTTGCCTTTCCGGCAAATAGCAGATGATACGGTGGCGTGGTACGGTACATTGGATAAAAATTTTCACTGGATGGTGCTGGCTGGTTTTCTTGCACAAATGGTGGATGGAGCCACCAGTATGGGATACGGAGTTACGAGTTCGGTTGTTTTACAAACGGCACAGGTAAGCCCTGCTGCCATTAGTGCCGGTATTCATACGGCAGAGATGTTTACTACAGCTGCGTCGGGGTATAGTCACTATAAATTCAAGAATGTAAATAAAAAATTATTTAAGGCGCTGGTGATTCCAGGTGTTATTGGCGCTGTATTGGGAGCTTTATTATTAGTTTGGTTTGATGACACACATATTAAGTATCTGCGTCCCGCTATGGCTATTTATACATTGATGCTCGGCTTAAAGATATTCAGTAATGCGTTTCGTACTACCGGAAAGAGTAAATTCAAACGCTATGGCTGGCTGGCGGGTGCAGGTGGTTTCCTGGATTCATTCGGGGGAGGAGGCTGGGGACCCATTGTTACCTCCACACTGATAACAAAAGGAAGGACACCCAGGTATGTTATTGGTTCTGTAAGCCTGACCGAATTCTTTGTTACGCTGGCCAGTGCTTTTACATTTTTTACGCTTATAGGTGTGCAAGGCTGGCAAATAATACTGGCATTGGTACTGGGAGGAGTTATAGCCGCACCTATTGCAGCGAAGCTGGCAGGTAAATTGCCTAAGAAAACCTCTTTCGTTTTATTAGGAGTTATTGTCGTTGCCTGGAGCACCAGGATATTAATTAATACCTTTATATCCCTATAGTATTGGGACGATGAGTTTACCTTTGTCCTCTTTTTACAAGTAAGTCTAATTTTATGGCGAAGCAACACCCGGAAACAAAGGCGATCCGTATTCAGACCAGGCAAACGGGCCAGAAAGAACATTCAACCCCGTTATTCCTGACCAGCAGTTTTACCTATGAATCAGCAGAGGATATGGCTGCCGCTTTTGCCGATGACTCACTGGAAGTGAATATTTATTCCCGTTTTTCCAACCCAACCGTTGATGAATTTATTATCAAGATCGCTACTCTCGAAGGGGCAGAAGATGGTATTGCCACCGGAACAGGGATGGCCGCAGTGTTTTCCACTTTCATGACTTTTTTATCCAAAGGAGATCATATCATTTCTGCTTCTGCGGTGTTTGGCTCCACTCATACCATCCTTACTAAATATTTACCGAAATGGGGCATTGAGAGTTCTTATTTTGATATGAGCAAACCGGAAACTATTGCAGCATTGATCAAACCAACTACCAAAATGCTGTATATCGAAACACCGAGTAATCCCGGATTGGATATTATTGACATTGAGTATGTTTCGGTGCTTTGCAAACAGCATAATATTTTGCTGGTAGTGGATAATTGTTTTGCTACCCCGGCGGTACAGCAACCCATAAAATTTGGCGCTGATCTCGTACTACATTCTGCTACCAAATTTATTGACGGGCAGGGCAGGGTATTAGGTGGAGTGGTGGTAGGCCGGAAAGAACTGATCAACCCGATGTATTTATTTGTACGGAATACCGGCCCTTCATTGAGCCCGTTCAATGCCTGGGTGCTTAGTAAAAGCCTGGAGACATTATTCATCCGCATGGATAAGCATGCAACAAATGCGATGCAACTGGCTGTGGCTTTACAAAATCATCCGAAGATCGGTTCGGTAAAATATCCTTTCCTGGAATCACATCCGCAATATGCCATTGCAAAAAAGCAAATGAGTAATGGCGGTGGTATCGTCACTTTTGAATTAAAAGGGGGTATTGAAAGTGGCCGGAAGTTCCTGAATGCACTACAAATGCTTTCCATGACCAATAATTTGGGCGACAGTCGCAGCATCGCTTCGCATCCTGCTTCTACCACCCATTCCAAACTGACAGAGGAAGAAAGGCAGTCTGTCGGGATAACGCCGGGATTAATCAGGCTTTCTGTTGGCCTGGAACATCCGGATGACGTGTTGCAGGATATTTTACAGGCGCTGAATAAGTGCTGATTATTTTCCCTTCCATTTATTTAATTGCTGTAGTAAAGCTTTTAATTCTTTCGGCAAAGCTGCTTCCAGTTCAATTGTTTTGTTATCACTGTCCGTAAAACTTAACTGGTAAGCATGCAAAGCCAGCCTGTTTAACAAAGGCCGTTCTTCCAGTTCATTTTTGGAGAGTTTGAATTTTTTATGCTTCAGCGAAGACAATAAAACAGGTTTTCCGTCACCATATAATGGATCACAAACTATCGGATGCCCCATTTCTTTTGCATGCACCCTGATCTGGTGTGTTCTGCCGGTATGAATTTGAAATTGCAGCCAGGCATACACGCCAAAATCTTCCAGTACTTCATAATCGGTCAGTGCATCTTTTCCCTTCCGGTGAACGATCATGCTGCCGTTTTTGGCAGGATGTTCCCCCATCGGTGCATCAATGCTCCCCGTCTTTTCCATAGGCGAGCCAATGACCAGGCCGAGGTATATCTTTTTCGTAAGCCGTCCTTCAAACTGAAGCGAAAGCTGTTTATGGGCTGCTTCATTCTTCGCAAAGATGATCAGGCCGCTGGTATCTTTATCCAGCCGGTGCACCGTAAAGATGTTGCCGTATTTATCTTTCAGTAATTGCTTCAGTGAAATTTCTTTTCCTTCCCGGTCAGGAATAGATAATAAACCGGATGGTTTGTTCAATGCAACCCAGTTTTCGTTTTCAACAATAATAATATCCCGGAGATTCATTGGTTGTAATTAGTAACTCTTTGTGGTTATGAAGGGGCTTTAAAATTATTTCCCTTTTCCAAAATGTTTGAGGTCCCGAATTTCCTTTTCAGAAAGAAAACGCCATTTACCTCTTTCTACGTTTTTCTTGGTAAGACCGGCAAACGTCACCCGGTCAAGATTTTTTACATCATAACCGAGGTGTTCGAAAATGCGGCGAACGATACGGTTGCGTCCGCTGTGAATTTCCACGCCGATCTGGGTTTTGTCTTTCATATCGGAATAGGCCAGCACATCCACACTGGCGGGGCCATCTTCCAGCACCACGCCTTTTAATATCTGGTCAAAATCTTTTTTATCGAGCGGTTTGTCTAACGTAACAGCATAGATCTTTTTGACTTCATTGCTGGGATGTGTTAGTTTTTGTGCCAGTTCACCATCATTGGTGAGCAATAAAACCCCGGAGGTATTCCGGTCCAGGCGACCGACCGGGTACACCCGTTCTGTCGTTGCTTTCCCGATCAGGTCCAGCACTGTTTTTCTTTTTTGCGGATCATCGGTAGTGGTGATATAATCTTTGGGCTTATTGATCAGGATATAAACAAGGTTCTTGGCCAGGAATATTTTCCTACCATTCACTCTTACTTCATCGGTGGCCGCTACTTTATGCCCCGGTTCGGTGACCAATTCATTGTTCACTTTCACTTTGCCTTCTTTCACTATTTCTGCGGCTTCCCGCCGTCCGCAGATACCGGAATGGGCAATGAATTTATTGAGCGGCATGGAACCGGTGGGTTCCGGACGTTTATGAACAACAGCAGCCGGCACTTTTTGCCCGCGGATAACCGCCTGCTGGCCCCTTACTTCTGCTTTTTTCTTTTCGAAGAATTCTTCCCGCTCTTTTTTGAACTTTCTTTTTTCCTGTTTGAACTGTTCTTTGACGGCGGCGTTACTTTTCTTTTTCGTGAACTTGTCGAAATGGGATGACTTCTTTTGCATATGTGCTGGGTTGCTGTTTTACAACAGTAATTTGATGAACCGCAAAGATAACTAAAAGGCCTGTCCTTATTGCAGGGGACAGGCCTTTATTGTATGAATAAGGGTACTTATATTGTTTCCTGCATTTTACCAGGCTTATGCTTTCTTTTTTCTTTCATTTTCTGTAATTGTTCTTCCGTAAGTACTGATTTCATCTTTTCTTTTTGTTCCTTCATCAGTTCTTTTGATTTTTCTCTTTTTTGTTCGGCTGACAGGGCTTTATCTTCCCGGATGGCTTTCATTTTTTCTGCCATGGCTTTGCGGTTCTCCGCCATTTTAGCAGACTGTTCTTCGGTCAGCTTGAGCTCTTCTTTCATCCGGGCTTCTTTTTTTTGACCAAACTCTTTTGCTTTCGCAGCTCTTGCTTCTTTATCTTTTTGTTGCTGGGCTTTTTGTTCAGGGGTTAACAGGCTTTGAAATTTTTGTTCATGCTCTTTGCGGAGAGATTCCATTCTTTCACGGCTCTCTTTCACAGTAATATTATCCTGCTTTCTCAGTTCCTCCATTTTTTTCTGTTGCTCCTGGTTCAGGGCTTTGACTTTAGCTTTTTGTTCTTCACTCAGGTTCAGGTTGGCCAGTTGTTTTTTTGGGTACATTTTCTGGGAGGCATGTGGTCTGAACCCATCATGTTTCCGTTCAGGAATTTCCTGTGCTGCTGCATTAGCAACAATAAATGCGGCTGCTAAAACGGTTACGATTATTTTTTTCATGCTATACTATTTTGAAAGTTAGATGCCCGGTGAGGAAATAAACCTTCGCCCGGTTCTGTTAAAAAAAGGTGGACGATTAACAGACCGGGGCGGATTCCAAGGGTTTAACCCAAACTAAGAAATATTTCGTATTAAGGACAAGCGGGTACTTAAAGGGCTTCTTTGTTGGCCAATTGTCCACAGGCGGCATCAATATCTTTACCGCGGCTGCGGCGGAGACGGGCATTCACCCTGTTCTTGCCGAGGTAGGCCATAAATTCTTCCACCCTCTCTTCATCGGGTTTTTCAAATTTGGCAAAATCAATGGGGTTATACTCAATAATATTAATAAGATCGGCCGGTACCTGCCGGTAAATTTTGATCAGTTCGTCCGCATCTTTGATCGTATCGTTGAAGTTCTTGAAAAGGATATATTCAAAAGTGATCTCGTTCTTGGTTTGCTTGTAGAAATAGTTCAATGCATCGATCAGTGTCTTGATATTGTTCGTGTCATTGATCGGCATGATCTCGTGCCGCTTGGCATCCGTAGCTGCATGCAGGGACAAAGCCAGTTTGAATTTTACTTTATCATCTGCTAATTGGCGAATACCTTTTGCCACACCGGCGGTGGAAACAGTGATCCGTTTCGGGCTCATGGCTAAACCATCAGCGGCTGTGATCCGTTCAATTGCTTTCACTACATTTTTATAGTTCAGCAAAGGCTCGCCCATACCCATGAAAACAATATTGGTCAGTTTTTTACCCTGTACTTTTTCGGATTGCTGGTTGATCAGCACCACTTCATCATATATCTCATCATAATCCAGGTTTCTTTTCCGGTCGATATAGCCGGTGGCGCAGAACTTACAACTCAGCGAACAACCGATCTGTGAGGAAACGCAGGCTGTATTCCTGGATTCAGTTGGTATCATCACCCCTTCCACGAGGTGTCCGTCCCAGGTTTTGAAACGGCTTTTAATAGTTCCGTCAGCGGAATATTGTGTTGCATCAATGCTAAGGGCGGGCAACGTAAATTGTTCGCCTAATTGCTGGCGCAGGTCCTTGCTCAGGTTGGTCATATCCGCAAAACTCATGGCCTGTTTCTGCCAGATCCATTCATGCACCTGTTTGGCCCTGAATTTTTTTTCTCCCAGCTCTTCAAAATAGGTTTCCAGTTCGGCCAGGGAAAGATGCCGTATGTTATTCAGTACTTTTTTCATCAGCGGCAAAGATAACCACTACTAAACGGATTGACTGATTTACCGGATATTTGCCTCTTAAATGTAAAATGAATGAAGGCTGTCTATATAATTGATGCTGTCAGAACTCCCATTGGAAAATATGGTGGTTCCCTCAGCAGCATTCGTCCCGATGACCTGCTGGCCCATGTGATCCGGTCACTGGTTCATCGAAACCCTTCGGTGGATGTAAATGCCATTGAAGATGTGATAGCAGGTGATGCCAACCAGGCCGGTGAAGATAACCGGGATGTGGCCCGGATGGCAGCACTACTGGCGGGTTTACCGGTAACAGTGGCCGGTAACACCGTCAACCGTTTATGTGCTTCCGGCCTGCAGGCGATTATGGATGCCGCAAGACAGGTTATGTGCGGAGATGCAGAATTGATCATTGCAGGAGGAGTGGAAAGTATGACCAGGGCTCCTTTTGTGATGGCCAAAACCTCCTCCCCTTATTCGAGGAACGTGGAGATACATGATACTACTATCGGCTGGAGGTTTACCAATAAAAAGCTGGCAGAGATGCATTATCCCTATAGCATGGGAGAAACAGCAGAGAATGTGGCGAAGCAATGGAAGATCTCCAGACAGGAGCAGGATACATTTGCCTTATCCTCCCAGCACAAGTATTTTGAAGCCGCCGCAGCCGGTAAGTGGAAAGATGAGATGGCCCCGGTAGTCATCCTCGGTGCCAAAGAAGAACAAATTTTGTTTGAAGCAGATGAACACCCCCGCCAGTCAACCATGGATAAATTGTCTTCGCTGAAACCAGCTTTTGCCAAAGATGGAACAGTAACCGCTGGTAATTCTTCGGGCATCAATGACGGTGCCGCTGCCCTGCTGCTCGCCAGTGAGGAGGCCGTGAAAAAGTATAATCTCCTGCCCATGGCCAGGGTAGTGTCTATGGCCGTGGCAGGTGTTGACCCATCCATCATGGGTATCGGCCCTGTGCCGGCCACCAAAAAAGCCCTGCAAAGAGCCGGGTTAAAAGTAAGTGACCTCGATCTTATTGAATTGAATGAGGCTTTTGCATCCCAGTCAATTGCCTGTATCCGGGAACTGGGGCTTGACATTAATAAGGTAAATGTGAATGGCGGTTCCATTGCTATCGGCCATCCTTTGGGCTGTAGCGGTGTTCGCATTTCGGCTACGTTGTTGCATGAAATGAAGAGAAGCGGGTCGAAGATTGGCCTGGCAACGATGTGCGTCGGGGTGGGACAGGGTGCTGCTGTTATTTATGAAAAAATGTAATTTCAACTAGTTTCTGTAACTTTTGCTATTGCTTTAACGTAAAGGCCATAAAACCAACATATGAAAAAATTAATGCTCTCTTTTTTTGCAATCAGCCTCACCTGTATTGTTGCTGCCCAACAAGACAGCACCTTGCAGCAATATACCGGCAAGTATAAATTCCCGGAAGGAAGTGTGGTAACCGAAGTTACAGTTGCCATTGAAAATGGAGTGCTGCTCGCCAATTCACCCATGGGGAGCTCAGAATTGAAGAAAACGGAAGCGGATGTTTTCGAGATCGTTGCTTATGGCGGTACGGCCACGTTCAAAAGAACAGAAGGAAAGATATCCGGTGTACAGATGATCGTCGGGGATATCATACTGGAAGGAACAAAGGCCGAAAGCACAATTAATTTAGCCGGTGCTTGCAGTAATTTGCGGGGATTTTTCCGAAAATAAAGGCACAATTTTTCTTATTTATTTTCCTGCTAGTTAGCGGCTTAGCTCCACTTTGCCGTTCATATATTTATTTGGCCATTCAGATGCCATCTTCCTATTTTCGTGCAGCAAAATTTAACAGCAGTTTGTCTTTAAACACCTGTTAGATTTTTTTGACATCTGTAGATGTCTCCAATACACCCCACGGAAAACCAATATTTCGAAAGATTAAGGCGTACTTATTTTTTATTTTAAATCAAAACACATGAGGAAATTGACTCTGCTCCTGCTGGGGGTTTTGTTGTTTGCAGGCCAGGCCATGGCGCAACGAACCATTACCGGCAAGGTTACCGACGATAAGGGTAACCCACTCCCCAACGTTTCTGTAGTTGTAAAAGGTACAACTGCTGGTACCACCACAAAAGCCGATGGAACCTATTCATTGGCCGTGCCTTCCAACGCAAGGACGCTGGTGTTTTCATCAATTGATATGGCAACACAGGAAATGAATGTCTCCAGCAATTCTATCATTTCAGTTACCATGTCAACTCAGGCCAAGAATATGGATGAAGTTATCGTCGTGGCATATGGAACAGTTAAAAAGGGAGAGTATACCGGATCTTCTGCACAGATCAATGCTAAAGAGATTGAAAACAGGCCAATAACGAACGTGGCAAATGCATTGGTTGGTTCTGCACCAGGTATTCAAACTACAACCGCCAGTGGTCAGCCTGGTTCAAGCCCGGCTATCCGTTTAAGGGGTTTTGGTTCTATCAACGCTTCCAGTGCGCCTTTGATTGTTGTTGATGGAGCTCCTTATGTAGGAGGCCTTGCTAATATCAACCCGGATGATGTAGAATCGGTTTCCACTTTAAAAGATGCATCTGCTGCGGCTCTCTATGGCTCAAGAGGTGGTAATGGTGTGATTCAAATTACAACAAAAAAAGGGAAGAAAAACAGGAACACACTTGGGTTCAAAATGTCTCATGGGTTTACCTCAAGAGCTATCCCTGAATACGACCAGGTAAATGCATTTGATTATTATCCGCTGATGTGGGAATCCTACAGGAATGTATTGAATAAAACCACTAATATCCCCCTTGCGGATGCTAATCAGCTGGCTTCAGGTCTTTTTCCCCGTTTCACCACAGGAGCGAATACAGGAAGACAGAATTATAATGGTGCAGCATTCGATGATATTTATACTTTGCTTGGACGTTATAACCCTTTTGTTGGCGTTACGGGTACACAGATCGTTTTACCTAACGGTACACTGAACCCGCTGGCGGCGCAATTAAGATACAGTACGGATGATCTTGACTGGTTTAAAGCTTTCTACCGCCAGGGCAGCCGTTCTGATTACGGGCTGAATTATAGCGGTGGTAATGATAAATCAGATTATTACGGCTCCTTTGGTTATACTAATGAAAAAGGATTTGTTACCCGTTCTGAATTAAAACGTTTCAGCGGCCGTTTGAGTATCAATACACAACCTGTTAAATGGTTTAAAACAGGCTTTAACGTATCGGGATCTGTCATCAACAGCGATTTCCCTGCTGAAGGCGGTATCGTAAACCCCTTCTCTTTCGCAAGAGGTATGGGACCGATTTACCCGGTTTTTGCAATTGATCCAACTTCAGGCCAGGTTTTATTGGATAACCTGGGTAATCCAAGATATGATTATGGCAATATACCACAAGTTGGTGCCCGCCCGGTTAACCAGGGACGTCATGCGATCTATGAAAATATACTGAACATTGCCCGCTGGAAAAGAAATATCTTAAGCGGAAGGGCATATGGAGACCTGATATTCTCTAAAGAATTAAAGTTCACCACAAGTATTCAATACGATGTGCAGGACTACCAGGAAGAAAGTTTCGAAAATAAATTTATTGGTGACGGGGCACCTTCTGGCAGGGCCAGCCGCACCATTGATAAAAACACCGCTTATACTTTTGGCCAATTGCTGAGTTATAACAAAAAATTTGGTGTACATAATGTTAGTGCACTCATTGGTCATGAGAATTATAATTTCCAGTATAACTATTTCTATGGGTTTAAAGTAGATCAGTTATTTGATGATGGTAATACTGAGTTTCCCAACTTTGCTACTATCAGCAACTTACTTTCTCAAACAGATAACCATACTATCGAAAGCTATTTATCAAAGCTCAACTATGATTTTGATGGTAAATACTTCTTCTCAGGGGCATTGCGCAGAGATGGTAATTCCCGTTTTTATAAAGATGTTAGATGGTCCAACTTCTGGTCTGTAGGCCTGGGCTGGAGATTAGATAAAGAGAAATTCTTTAATGTGGGCTGGGTGGATCAACTGAAACTGAGAGGCTCCTATGGAAGTACCGGTATCGAAGCCGGCATTGGTTATTATCCTTACCAGGGCTTATACGGTTTGGGCTTTAATAATAATACCGCAGGAGGTGTGTTACAAACTGCATTGCCTAACTATGATCTGACATGGGAAGCATCAAACAGTCTTGATATCGGCGTTGACTTCTCTTTATTAAAAGGAAGACTCACCGGTAGCGTTGAGTTCTTCGACAGGCAATCAAAAGATTTGATCTTTAGTGTGCCTCAACCATTATCGAATGGTGGAGCAACAGGTGGCGGTTTTTCAGTAGCTCAGAATATCGGAAGTATGTACAACCGTGGATTTGAATTACAGTTAACAGGTGAAATTATCCGGAAACGTGATTTTGGATGGACGGCGACACTAAATGCCACTACGTTTAAGAATGAAATAACCAAGATGCCTGAAACACCAAAAGAAATCATTGATTTTCCTCATCAGCTGGCAGCAGGTTATTCCAGGTATGATTATTTCCTGAGAGATTATTATGGAGTTGATCCTTCTGATGGTGCTGCCTTATATAGAAACGTTATTACTTATAATGCAGCTAACTCCCGCATTTTTGACAACGGAAAAGGCGGGAAAGACACAGTGACGACCTTATATTCTAATGCAAGACAGGTATATGTTGGGAAATCTTCTATTCCTGATGTATATGGTAGTTTTGGAAACACTTTCCGTTATAAGGATGTTTCCCTGACTTTCCTCTTCACTTATCAGTTAGGTGGTTATGCTTATGATAATGGCTATGCGGGTTTGATGGGCCCCGGCAGCCAGTATGGCGGCGGTCTTCATGTGGATATGTTGAAGCGCTGGCAGAAACCGGGTGATATCACCAATGTTCCCCGGATGCAAAATGATCAGGGAACTAACTTTGCGGGTTCTTCCACCCGTTTCCTGATCAGTGCCACACACCTGCAGTTAAATAATATCAACCTGACTTATAACCTTCCTAAAGGTTTGCTGGGTAAGATGGGTGCAGATAATGCCCGTGTATTCCTGAGTGCAGAAAATGTATGGCTCTTTGCAAAAAGAAAAGGATTACTTGTGAACCAAAACTTTGATGGCCAAAACTCAAATACTTATCCACCGGCAAGAGTTATTACTGCTGGTCTTAGCGTTAACTTCTAAAATTTCAATATGAAAAAAATATTTTTAATACTTGCTATTGGCTCTTTAGCTCTTAGCTCCTGTAAAAAGGATTACCTCGAGACAAAGCCCACCAATGCGGTGTCTGACGGGGTTGTATTCACCAATACCACCGATGCCTGGAAAGCAATCGAAGGTATGCACCGGTTTCTCTACCGCCAGATGTATGGTTCGCAGGCATTGGGTGGTATCAGCGGAAATATGATCTATATGGATGCACTTGGTGAAGATCTTGTTATGACTGGTCAATCTAATGGCTGGTTCATCGGTGAATACCGCTGGATCAACCATCGCCTTGTTACAAGTACCATTTGTTATTACAATTACTTGTACTTCTTCTCCTTTATTTCCAATGCTAATCAGATACTTGCCCAGATAGATGCAGCTACCGGTCCGCAGTCAGATAAGGATGCTATCAAAGGACAAGCATTGGCATACAGGGGCTGGGCATATTTTATGATGATCCAGTTGTATGGCGAACGTTTTGATAAAAACGGAGCAAACGACGGATTAGGATTGCCAATGCGTACCGCACCAACTGTTGGAGCTACTCCCCGGGTATCTGTTGCAGAAGTATATACACAAATCAATCAGGATTTGACGGATGCGATTACATTATTAAATGGATCAGTGGCAGCCCGCCGCGATAAGTCGCATATCAATGTAAATGTTGCCCGTGGTTTCAAAGCAAGAGTAGCACTTGCACAGCAAAATTGGACTGAAGCTGCACAATTGGCGGCACAGGCAAGGCAGGGTTTTTCCTTGATGACAAATGCTCAGTACATGGGAGGTTTTAATAATTATACCAACCCGGAATGGATATGGGGCTTTAAGCAACAGGAAGACCAGGGAACTTTTTTCTATTCTTTCTTTGCTTACCTATCCTGCAATTTTAACTCAACAAATATCAGGACCAATCCCAAGGCGATTAACTCAAGGTTGTATAACCTGATCTCGGCAACCGATGTAAGAAAGGGATTATGGGATCCAACCGGAACAAACACGGCATTCCCTATTCCTTTAAATCCAAATGGTTCAAGATTTCCTTATATGAACCGTAAGTTCTTTGTCAATAATGTTGCGGTAAGTGCCGGGGATGTGCCCCTGATGCGTGCTGCAGAGATGTATCTTATCGAAGCTGAAGCATTGGCACGGGCAGGAGGCCAGGATGTAGCAGCTCGCCAGGCTTTATTTACACTGGCCAGCCAGCGGGACCCCAATTATGTTTTATCAACTAATAGCGGTCAGGCATTAATTGACGAGATCATGGTACAGCGCAGGGTTGAATTATGGGGTGAAGGCTTCCGCTTTTATGATCTGAAGCGTACGAACAGTCCATTGGACCGTACGGGTGCTAATCATAATGCTTCTTTAGCAGGAATTTTTTCCATGCCGGCCGGCGATAAACAATGGCAGTTCCTGATTCCCCAGCAAGAATTGAATAATACGAATGGGGTGGTGGTGCAGAATCCACTCTAATCAGCAAAGGTTATTTATACGTAAAGGGCTGCCCAAACCGGACAGCCTTTTACATTTATCAGTGATTTTTTAGTAAAGCTTAAAAAGCAATTTCCTCACCATCCTGAAATTAGTGATCACCGAAAGGATGATCAGCAACAAGGCAATGACCAGGATACTCCAGTGAAGGAAAGATGACAATTCCGGCCGGTCATACATTACAAAATGATGAAAGAGCCATTGCATTCCCTGGGTTAATAAGAGGGCAAATAGCACAACAAGAATATAAACAGGAATGAATTGACGGGCTACGTTTTTACTGAGCCAGGAAGGCGAATACCCCAACGTCAGTAATAACTGTAAACTGTCTTTACTGCGGGCAATGACAAGTTGCAGGTAAAAGGAGAACAACATCAGTGCTAATACGATAACAAGAATGCCAAAAACACCCAGTCCCGTAATGATACCTTGTAGTATTTGCTTGGAACGGCCAAAAGCAGTTTTGTCTTTGTTGACCCGGTAATGCTTTTGTTCTAGGAACTGAAGCAGCTCGTTACTGTTCGCATCTTTTGTTTTAATAAATACACGGGAAGCTTTGGTGTCATCAACACCTTCCAGCGTTTTATTGGCCCAGCCCAGGAAGGAAGCGGGAACCAGCACAGAATTGACCCGGTCTGAAAATGCCACAATGTTGGCCCTGAAAGTTTGTTGCCCTAATTTCCCTTCGCATCGAAGTGTGATACTCAGGTTTCCTGCTGTAGCGGTTGATACCTGCGGCAAACCATAGCTGGGTGCAAATACGTTATACATTTCCAGGAAATCGGATGAAAAAATAACCGGAACCACTGTTTGTCCTTCACTCCAGGTAAAATTGGGTGGAACTGTGTCAATAAAATTATTATCCAGTGCTTCGATAAAAATATCGGAAGCAAAAGGGATCATATCGCCTGCACTGGCTACTACTTTAAAACGGTTGGGGATCAATGGAGCTGCATCATCAATAAAGGGGGCCGCTTTCAGCTCTGCCACATCAGCCGGGCTGAAGCGGTTATCCTGCCCCATGTTATCATTGGTGATGAGCTTGGTGACAGATACATAATCAAAACCGTTTTTCCGGATACTTGTTTTCTTTAACAGCGATTGAATATTAAAGAACATTTGCAACGAAGACAGTAATAATAATACACCAATTCCAAGCCCGATATAGGAAAACCAGCGGGAAGCAGCATTGGTTCCGGTGAGCAAAAGTGGTTTTATGGTTTTGTAGGAAAGCGGCACGGGATATTATTTATAAATGAAATAATCGGGTGAAGGGGAAATAGTCAATCCGTTCAAGGTCGGCAAAGACGATGCAGGCATTGCGTTCCCGGCTTTCTTCCAGCATCAGCTCCATAGCTTTTTGCGAATTCTCATTGTCCAGGTGACTGAATGGTTCATCCAATAATAAAAAATCAAAGGGCTGTAACAGGGAACGGATAATAGCCACCCGTTGCTGTTCGCCATAGGAACAGATCCTTGCTTTCGATTGCAGCTTATTACCAATACCGAGCCGGCTGGCCATGTATTGAATTTTCTCTTTGCTGTGATAAGGGTTCAGTTGCCGCTTGATCTCTAAGTTCTCCAGTACCGTTTGTTCAGGAAATAAACGGAGATCCTGGAAGACAATACTGATATGGTTACTGCGGTGCAGGGCAAAATCCTCTGCATTGAACTGGCTGATGTTTTTATCACCATATTTGACCATGCCTTTATATTCTTTCCGCATACCATATATAAAATGCATGAGAGAAGTTTTGCCACTGCCGGAAGGGGCTACGATCTTGATCATTTCTCCTTTGAAGAAGGCAAGGTCTTTCCCCCAAACCTGAGAGCCTGACTTCCGGCTTTCTTCAAAGTAAGCAGGTAATAATTGTTGTAGCTGTAATTGCATAGTTGCAATAATAAATTAAAAACCACAGGTTCTTTTAACAGGGCCTGTGGTTTTTATTAATGAATGATGTGTTATTATTTATTTTGCGGGAGGAGGAGCTATTACTGCTGCTGAATCTGTAGCGGGATTTTCCCATTCTCTCCGGTAGGCTTCTTCTCTTCTTTTTTCCTGTTCTTTCATTTTTAAAGCAATAAAACCCAGGTAGCTGTTCAGTTGTTTCAGGCTGTTGGTATTTTTATCCACCATATTAATTTCTATGTAGCTGTCCGAACCGCCATCTTTATATTCACCACCGTGGAAAACAATATCCTGCCATACTTTCAATGACTGGTCGGCGATGAGTGTGGCCGTGGAATCGCTGGCAAAAGATGGTTTCGAGCCACTGATGAATTTTTGTATATCCAGGAAGCCGCCCATCGGGTGTCCTTTGATCTTGCTGATAAAGGAATGCTCCGTTTTAGCAGCTCCGAATGAATGCACAGAAGCAGAATCACTGCCGGCGATGAACCAGTTATCTTTCAGCAGGTAGGGTATTTTATTTACAAAATCATTGGCACTGGCGCCTGCTTCCTGGCCGATCTTTTCTTTCAGGATGGTCATCAGCTTCTCAAAAGAAGGCTTATCAGCTACAGACGTAGCGAATAATATTTTGGCATCAGGCTCTGTTGATTTGTAAGTATGCTGGGTGCCGTCATACATCGTCATTGTTTTTTCTTTTTCACCGACAGAGAAATCGGACACAGAGAGCAGCAGGTCTCCTTTATTGGCTTTTACAAAATCTTCCACACTGAAACCCGCTTCGGCCAGGAACATATTTACAAGGCCGTCCACCCCCAGCAGGGATATAAATTCTTTTACTCCTTCAGGGGGATAATTCATGGCAATCAGAGCAGCCACATCGCCGGCAGGAATGCTTTTCAGCATCTCTTCATCAAGAGTTTTCATGCTGTATTTCTTATAAACAGCTGCCAGTTCCTTATTGTAATAACTTCTGCCTTTTGCTGTGATCTTACCATTGTCAAAGCTGATGGTGGCCGCACTGATATTACCTTCAAATAACAGGCTGGCTTTGGTAATGGCCAGCATAGCCGGCAGTGCATTACTGTAAAGAGATCCTGCATTCATCCAGAAATGAACATCACCCCCTTCTTTCATCATGGATGCAAATTTGTCATTACTGCCAATGCTCTTACTGCCTTTCAGTTCATACACTTCTTTGGCAAATTTTACCAGGCTGTCCGTATCGAAACGACGGCTTTTTCCGTTGTTACCCATCATGGAAGCACCGCTGTTGATATCCGGGTTGTCGGCGATGAATACAAGCCGCTTATCGTTCCAGGTAAGTACGTTGCTGTTTTCGGCAATTACAGACAGCCCTTCTTTTTTCTCCACTTTTTCTCCTTCCCGTATTTTGCCGATAAAAGTTTCAAATTTCTTTTCATCACCAATGCCGCAAACAAAGGCCATGTAGCCTCCCCGTCCGCGGGTCTTCAGGAAAATATAGGCATCCGATTTTACATTGATACCTGATTCATCCGGGTTATCAAGAATTTTTTTAGCCAGGTCATCTTTGACTTCTTCATTGGCCACTTTGAACCACTCACTTTTTTTGATCTCCTCCCAGGGTAGTTTGGAGCTGAGAGAAGCACCATCAATATGGACAACGATAGCTGCATCTTCCGGTACCGGTATATTGGCTTTGTTGGAACAGGAAGCAAATACGATCACCAGCAATGCGATGGCAGCCAGCGATGTTAGTTTTAATTTCATAATTGATTTTTATTGATAGGGTTTACTAAATGAAAGAAAAGCTTGTTAACTGGTTTTGCAAAAGGGTTTGTTGCTCCCCGGTTTTAATGTTTTTAAGTTTAACGGCGCCTGCTTTTACTTCCTCTTCCCCCAAAATAACCACATAGGGGATACCCTTTTTCTCGGCGTATTTAAATTGCTTGTCAAATTTACTGTTCTCAGGGTAAAGTTCACCACGAATGCCTGTTTCTCTTAATTGTTGCAACAGGCTGAAAGCAACCTTACTTTCAGCGTCACCCAAATGAAAGAAAAGCACCTGGGTGCCGATATGCACTTCTTCGGGGAAGAGTTGTAATTCTTCCATTACATCATAGATCCTGTCTACACCAAACGATATACCAACGCCCGGTATATTGGGAACGCCAAATAGACCTGTCAGGTCATCATACCGGCCGCCACCACCAATACTTCCCATCTGGACATTGTTTGCTTTTACTTCGAAGATGATACCTGTATAATAGTTAAGACCTCTTGCTAAGGTAAAATCAATGGACAGTTGCAAACCCTGCGCTTTGACCTGTGAGCAGAGATATTCGATCTCCCCGATCCCTTTTTTACCCGCTTCATTTTTCTCAAGCAGTTGTTTTGCCTGTACCAGTTTGTCTTCGTTTGTCCCGGTGATAGCAAGATATTGTTCAATCATTGTTACCTGTTCTGCTGTCAAACCTCTTTGCAGCAGTTCCTCTTTTACTTTTTCAAGACCAATCTTGTCCAGCTTATCAATCGCTACGGTGATAGCGGTCATCTTATTAGCGCCGCCACATATTTCAGCCAGCGCTGTTAATACTTTCCTGCTGTTGATCTTTATTTCAACGGGAATGCCCAGCTTATTGAAAACAGTGGCATAAATAATGGCAAGCTCCACTTCATTTAATAATGAATTACTACCCACCACATCGGCATCGCATTGATAAAACTCCCGGTATCTTCCTTTTTGCGGGCGGTCGGCTCTCCACACAGGCTGCACCTGGTAGCGTTTGAAAGGGAAACTCAGTTGGCCATGATTCATGGCCACATACCGGGCAAAGGGTATAGTGAGATCATACTTTAATGCTCTTTCGGTTATGCCTTTGCTGTTTTTACCCTGCAATACTTTCTCAAAATCATCCCGCACCTGTTTTTCCTTGGCAGGATTATCTAAACCATTATTAAGTATTTTGAAAATCAGTTTATCTCCTTCTTCACCATACTTCCCCATCAATGTATCTAAGTTTTCCATGGCCGGTGTTTCCAAAGGCTGAAAACCGTATAATTCAAATACATTCCGTATTGTGCCGAGAATATAATTCCGCTTACGAACAACATCCGGTCCGAAATCCCTGGTGCCCTGTGGTAATCCAACTGTAACTTTTGCCATGTATTATTTCAAATGAGATGAAACGGGTGTACTACTGTTTACTGCATATTTTTCAATGATCCTGTCACAAACCTCACTGATCATCTTATACACTTCATGATAGCCGGGTTCAGTTCCGTAATAAGGGTCGGGGACATCTGCATTTTTCCCCGGGAACTGTTCATTCATCAGCAGTTCTGCTTTCCCGATGTCAAATTTATTTTTTGCGATCCTCTTCATATCATCCAGCACATCGCCTGCCAGTGCATAGATCTTATCATAGTTGTCAAAATCCGCCGCAGTAAAACGCCGGGCTCTTTGTGTGGAAATATCAATTCCATGCAGCCGGGCTACTTTTTGTGACAAAGGATGAGGCGGTTCACCCGTATGATAGCTGTTGGTACCTGCACTCTCCACACTCCAGGTCAAGCCTGCTTCAAACGCCTTCTGTTGTAAAATGCCTTCTGCCAGCGGACTGCGGCAAATATTACCAAGGCAAACCATCAGGATTTTCATGCCTGCAAAGATAAGGAGGCCGGGGCATGGTTGCTAGGGGTATTACAACAGTGCTTTAACTAATAACATATGGAATCAATGGTTGAACAGCATCTCATAATCAAACACAGCACCATGACAAACAAAGAGATCCTGCAATCAGATATGCTCGACATTTTGTTCGAAAAAAGAAATAAAGCTTATGGAGCTTATGCCCTGCGCCGCGGTTACGATCAGCGTATGCTGCTGGCACTTGGTTCAGGATTGGCCATCATTTTTTCTGTCGTACTCTTTACTATTATTGGCGGGAATAATGATATGCCCAATGATTCTTTACCAGCGAAACAAATAATTACGGTGCAAACGATTGAAATACCGGCAGAACCTGAAAAACCCAAAGAGCCGGAGAAACCTAAGGAAAAACCTGCTGCCCCGAAAGTCATAAAGCAGGTAGCTACCGTAAAGAATACAACGAACATTAAGATCGAACCGGATAAGATTGTAAAGACTATTGAAATGCCAGCAATAACTGATCTGAAAGACAAGCAGACAGGTACTGAGAATATTGCCGGCGAAAAACCAGGCAATATTGCTATCGTAACAGAAAAACCTGCAAATACCGGCAATGGTGAAGGCAAGGGAACTGGAACAGAAAAGCAAAGCGATTTCATCATCAATGAAAGGGCTCCTGAATTTCCCGGTGGTGAAGAAGCCCTGGCTCGTTTTTTATCCCGGAACCTGAATACGCCGGAAGAGCTAGAGGCCGGGCAGAAAAAAGCAGTCAGAATCAGGTTTACGGTCGGTAGTGATGGTACTATTTCTTTAATGGAGATCGTGCAAACAGGGGGTGATATGTTTGATAAAGAAGTGGTGAGGGTCTGTAAGAAAATGCCCCGCTGGAAACCGGCCATTCAAAACGGGGTGCATGTACCTGTGAGCTATGTGCTGCCGGTAACATTTATCGGCACAGAACAGTAAAAAATCCATAATTTTCAGCCCCTGAAAAAGAATAACATGTCAGCAGAAGAATATGAGAAAAAAAGAAGGCAGCAGGTATCCCTGGTCCGCTCTATATTAGATTATCTTGTCGGGATTTCTATTACCGGGTTTGGTGTATTCATGCTGGTAAGAGACAGGTGGAAACTGGATTTTAATGAAACATTTCCCCCGGGGAAAATTGATAAATTCTTCGGAGCTGTTTGTATCGCATATGGTATCTGGCGGATGTACAGGGGTTATAAGAAAAATTATTTCAGATGATCAGAAGATGGGTTAGTTTTTTTTTGTTTGCATGTGCCTGCGGGTTGATGATGGCAGGCTGCAAATCCTATGATGAACAGGAAAGGGAACTTCCGGATACCTATAAAAGAGGAACGATCAGGGTTAGTGCGGATGAATCATTCAAACCCATCATTGATGCGCAGGTGCAGGTGTATGAATCCAATTACCCGGGAACAAAGATCATTGTAGATTATAAACCGGAGGCAGATTGTTTACGGGATTTGCTGGTGGATAGTGTAAGGATGGTGATTGCCACCCGCAAGTCAAGTGTAGGAGAAAAAGAAGCGGTGTCAGATTCTTTGAAAATTGGCCTGGAAGACCTTATAGTGGCCAGGGATGCAGTGGCGGTGATCGTGAACCCGCAAAGTGAGGACTCTTTTTTCACCATGAATGAGATCAAAGCGATACTCCGGGGCAATTTTAATAAAAATTTAATTCCTGTATTTGACGGGGTAAAAGCAACCAGTACCATACGTTTTATCATCGATTCTATATTACATGGAGATACACTTACGAGTAAGGCTATGGCTGCCCGGTCCAGCGAAGAAGTGATCGATTATATCGCAAAGACGCCAGGGGCAGTTGGTTTTATCGGGGTGAGCTGGGTTGGCAATAAAGATGATGCTGCTCAATTAGGCTTTTTGAAAAAGGTGAAATTGGTTAATATAGAAAGTGCATACCTGCCTGGGAAATACGTGTTGCCCTACCAGGTCAACATTTATGATGGGAATTACCCCATGGTACGGGATTTGGTTTATATACTGAAGGAAAGGCACAAAGGACTGGGACATGGATTTGGCGATTTTATGGGGGGAGAGAAGGGGCAACTGATTTTTAAAAGGGCTTACCTGATGCCGGCATTGCGGGATTTTATTTTGCGCAAGGCAGAATTAAGGGACGACGGGCTGTAAAAAGAAATGTACAAGTAATTATATTTACAACTCTTTAAAGTAAAAGAAAAGAAAATGAAGAAAACCGTAATGATTGCAGTGATTGGCTTCCTGTCGGCAGCCGGTCTGAAAGCACAAACCCTGCAGGAAGGTATCAACCACCTGTATGCGGACCGTTTCAAGAGTGCTGTGAGTGTTTTTGAAAAATTGCTCGCCGCTAATCCCAATAATATTGACGCTACCTACTGGTTAGGCCAGACCTACCTGGACATGGATAAAAATGATCAGGCCCGCCAGCTGTATGATAAAGCACTTACGGCAAGCTCCAATGCCCCGTTGATACTGGTGGGAAGAGGTCATGTGGACCTGCTGGATAAAAAAACAGCAGATGCCCGCCAGAAATTTGAGACGGCCATTACCATGACACGCACCAAAAAAGGGGATGATCCTGTTATCCTGAACGCCGTGGGCCGTGCCAACGTGGATGCCAAAGAAGGAGACCTGGCGTATGCAGTGGCAAAGCTGGAAGATGCAGTTAAAAGAGATGATAAAAATGCTGAGATCTACCTGAACCTGGGTAACGCTTATCGTAAGGCAAGACCGGGTGAGGGTGGCGGACAGGCGTTTCAAAACTATAGAAAGGCACTGGATGTAAACCCCAATTTTGCGGTGGCTTATGTAAGGCTGGCTAAATTATTTGAAGCGCAAAGAAATGGTGAATTGTACCTCGAGAACCTTAACAAGGCGGTGGAAGTTGATACGAAGTTTTCCCTCGGTTATTACGAATTATTCTACTATTATTTTTTCCGGCAGAAATATGAAGATGCAGAAGGTCACCTGAAAAAATTTATTGATAGTAAGCAGCCCGAAACCTATACTGAAGATCAGCGTATGTATGCGGAGCTTTGCTGGGCCCGTAAGGATTACACCTGCGCTATCAGCAAAGCAGAAAATATAATTACGGAGATGGGAGAACAAACCAAACCCAAAGTACTGAAGCTGCTGGCTGACTCGTATTTGCAAAAAGGAGATTTTGAAAATGCAAAAAAATATGTTGACTGGTATTTCAGAAGAGAAAAGCCTGATGAGTTAATTGCATTTGACTATGAATTGAAAGCGGATATTTATTCAAAAATACCCGGCCAGGAAGAGGCTTTATATGCTATCTATCTTGAAGGAGTAAGGGTTGATACAATTGTGGACAATAAAGTTGATATTTTAAAGAAAGCAGCTGCCTACTTCAAAGAAAAAGGCCAGCGGGACAAAGAAGGAGATATGTGGGCTAAACTGGTGGAAATAAAACCCAAACCAACCCTGACCGATTATTTTGAGGCGGCCCGTTCTTATTATTTTGGCAAGAAATATCCTCAATCCCGGGATTTCGCTCTGCAAATGATCGAAAAATATCCTGCAGAGAGTTTTGGTTATGACTGGGCATATAATAACAGCCAGGTTATTGATACCGTGAAAAAAGACAGTATTGCTGTTCCGGACGCATTGAAGTTGTTTGAATTTGCCCAGAAGGATACAGTGAAATTCAAAGCTCAATATATTAAGACAGCCCGTTTCCTTGCGGTTTATTATACCAATGATGCCAAGGATAAGGATAAGGCACTCGAATTTTTGAAGAAGTGGCAGGAAGCTGATGTGGTCAATGCACCTACTATTCAGCAGTACATTGACCAGTTGCAAAAATCACCTGCGGCAAAACCTGGGACGCCAAGAGGTAATGCACAACCTCCCCGCCAGGGAACAGCCCCTAAACCAACAACAAAACCAGCAACAACTACTAACAAAGTAGCCGCTGTAAAGAAATAAAACTCGGTTTTCTTCTTTTACTTTTAGAATCCCTTGCCCTTGTGGCGGGGGATTCTTGTTTTCGCTGGCTTTCAGTATTCTAATTATATTTTATCAGGTAATTTGAGGTGGCCGTCTTATTTTTGCCCGAAGAGAAAAACCTATGTTCCATTTGCTCCAGACAGGCCTTAATTCCACCGACGCCGGCTCTTACCTTCCGGTTGGTATCCAAATTTTGATTGCGGTAGGGCTGGTCGCTTTCCTGATGTTTGCCACCCATATGCTGGGTCCCAAAAGAAAGACAACGGATAAGCTGCAGAATTTTGCCAGTGGTATTGAAAGCCATGGTGATGCCCGCCAGCCGATGGCGATCAAGTATTTCCTGACAGCGATCCTTTTTGTGTTGTTTGATGTGGAAGTGATCTTTTTCTATCCCTATGCTGTGAATTTCAGGGAGCTGGGCTGGAATGGGTTCTGGGCGGTGTTGATGTTTGTAGGCTTTTTCCTTTGTGGGTTCACCTATATCATTAAAAAAGGTGCGCTGAAGTGGGAAGACTGATCTGTGGCTGTGCAAATTTGAGAATGTGAAAATGAAACTTAAGGAGGAGTTGGGTTGTTATAAAGATTAAATTTTCTGTTTGCACGATTATCAAACTTTCAAATTGTAATTATGTCCCGTCCCGTATCATATAATCTTATCAAAAAGCCCCTGGAAGCAGATATCAGCATTGTTGATATGCCCGATGGCAGCATGGGCGAAGGTTTTTTTGCAACCTCACTGGATAAAGTGATTGGCCTGGCCCGCAAGAACTCCATTTGGCCTTTACCGTTTGCCACTTCCTGTTGTGGTATCGAATTCATGGCTACCATGGGCTCACATTATGACCTGGCCCGTTTTGGCTCTGAAAGGGTGGGATTTTCTCCCCGGCAGTGTGATTTACTTATGGTAATGGGAACCATTGCTAAAAAAATGGGTCCGGTGGTGAAACAGGTGTATTTACAAATGGCCGAACCCAGGTGGGTAATGGCGGTAGGTGCCTGCGCCAGCAGTGGAGGTATATTTGATACATACAGTGTACTGCAGGGAATTGACCAGGTGATACCGGTGGATGTATATGTACCGGGTTGTCCGCCAAGACCGGAAGCAATCATAGATGGCGTTCTCAGAATACAGGACCTGGTGGGAAAAGAAAGCCTTAGAAGAAGAAATGGTGAGCAATACAAAGGATTATTAGAAAGTTACGGTATACAATAGGCAGCGCTGCCAATTTGATAATTTGACAATGGAGTAATGGCAATAACGAACGACATAATCAAACAACGGCTGGTTGAGAAATTTGGCGAACAGGTGACCGGTTTTGAAGAACCTTACGGCATGCTCAGCTTTGAAGCGCCGAAGGAGCTGAACCTGAAAGTACTCAACTTCCTGTACGATGATGAGGAACTAAAGTTCCGTTTTATGACAGACCTTACGGGTGTACATTACCCGGACCAGGCGGGCAGGGAACTGGCGGTTGTTTACCATCTCCATAACCTGGTGGATAATATCCGCATCCGTTTCAAAGTATTTACTGATATCAATAAGCCTGATATATATACTGCATCCGGACTGTTTTCAGCAGCCAACTGGATGGAGAGAGAAACCTATGATTTTTTTGGGGTGAACTTTGTCGGTCATCCCAACCTGAAGCGGATACTGAACGTGGAGGAAATGGATTATTTCCCGCTGCGTAAAGAGTTTCCGTTGGAAGACCAGACGAGGATTGATAAGGATGATGAGATGTTTGGAAGGGGAGGAACAATTAATTAATGCGGTAATTAGAGAATCTGGGAATCAATAGCATTTTTAATTCCCGGGTTGTCCAATTCAAGAATTTTCAAATCGAATCATGTCAGAACATCATATCAAATTACCGGAAGGAAGTATAGAGAAAACCACTACCACGCTGAACCTGGGTCCCACCCACCCGGCCACGCATGGGGTGATGCAGAATATACTGGAACTCGATGGTGAACGGATCGTTTCCACCGAGCAGACCATTGGATATATTCATCGTGCTTTTGAGAAATTGGCCGAACGCCGTCCGCTGGCACAGATCACCACCCTGACCGACCGGTTGAATTATTGCTCCTCACCCCTCAATAATATGGGCTGGCACCTGACCTGTGAAAAATTACTGGGTGTGAAAACCCCAAAACGGGTTGACTATCTCCGCATCATCATCATGGAATTGGCAAGAATTTCAGATCACCTGATCTGTAATTCGATTGTTGGGGTGGATGCCGGTGCATATACCGGGTTCCTCTATGTGATGCAGTATCGTGAACTGATCTATGAGATATATGAGGAAGTTTGTGGTGCCCGTTTAACAACCAATATAGGCCGGATAGGCGGCTTTGAAAGAAATTTCAATGATATCGCTTTTCAGAAATTAGAAAAATTCCTTGCAGAATATCCTCGGGTTTTGAAAGAATTTGAGAACCTGTTCCAGCGTAACCGGATCTTTATGGAAAGAACACAGGGTACCGGTGCCATCAGTGCTGAACGGGCATTGAATTATGGCTTTACAGGTCCTAACCTCAGGGCAGCCGGCGTTGATTATGATGTAAGGGTGCATTCTCCTTACAGCAGTTACGAAGATTTTCAATTTAATATACCGGTCGGTACCACCGGTGATAACTATGACCGCTGGCTGGTTCGTGAAAAAGAAATGTGGGAGAGTCTCAGCATCATTGAACAGGCTTACCAGAAAGTGCAGGAATTCAAAGGAGCTGAAGCTGATGTCTACCATGCCGATGTGCCCGAGTATTATTTGCCCCCCAAAGCTGATGTGTATACCAAGATGGAAGCACTAATCTACCATTTCAAGATCATCATGGGAGAAACCAATATTCCTGCAGGGGAAGTGTATAATTCCATTGAGGCTGGTAACGGGGAATTGGGTTTTTACCTGATCAGTGACGGCGGACGAACACCGTACCGGTTGCATTTCCGCAGGCCTTGTTTTGTGTATTACCAGGCATACGAAGAACTGATCAAAGGATCCATGCTGAGTGATGCGATCATGACCATGAGTAGTTTGAACCTGATAGCAGGAGAATTAGATGCCTAAACAAATTTGATAATGAAATTTTCAGACGATAAATTAAAAGAGGTACAGCAGATCATTGAACGCTACCCGAAGGGAAAGCAGAAGAGTGCTGTTATTCCTGTGCTGCACCTGGCCCAGGAAGAATTTGGTGGCTGGCTGAGTGCAGAAACAATGGACTATGTGGCTTCTTTGCTGAGTATTGAACCCATTGAAGTGTATGAAGTGGCGACTTTCTACAGCATGTACAACCTGAAGCCGGTGGGTAAATATATGTTTGAAGTATGCCAGACCGGTCCCTGTATGCTGAATGGCAGTGACAATATCGTGAAATATATCTATGATAAACTGGGCATTAAACCCGGGGAAACAACGGCTGACGGATTGTTTACATTAAAAACGGTAGAGTGCCTGGGCGCCTGCGGTTATGCACCGATGATGCAGCTGGGAAAACACTACCGGGAGCATCTGACCAAAGAAAAAATTGATGCGATCGTGGACGAGTGCAGGAAAAATGCGGCCAGCAGTAATTAAGCAATGAGAGGAATAGTAACGATAGTATTGTTCTTTACAAGCCTGGTGGTGGTCGCACAAACAGCAGACGAGAAGCTGGTGACAACGATAAAAGAATTTCACCAGGCTCTGGTGAAGAAGAATACGGTTTCAATCATCCAGCAAACAGATAACGCAGTGAGCTATGGACATAGCAACGGCTGGGTGGAAACCAAAGCAGAGATGATCAATAACCTGGAAACAGGCTATTTGACCTACAGGAGTTTTAAAGAAGACAGCCTGCAGGTAATAATAAACGGGAATGTGGCGCATGCAAGGTTTATAGCGGATATTGAAGCCACATTAAACCAGAAGGATAGCCAGTTTCACCTGAAAGTGCTGGAAGTATGGGTGAAGAAAGGAAAACGTTGGTTATTGTTTGCGAGACAAGCGGTGAAAGGATAATTGATTTAAAAAACAGGAAGGTGTTGGCTTTGGCCTCACTTGACAAGTAATATGGGAAGAAAATTATTATTAGACAAAGCTCACGTTGAAAACATCAGGCTCTATGATGTGTATCGCCGTGAAGGTGGCTACCGCAGCGTGGAGAAGGCCCTGAAAACAATGGTTCCTGATGCGGTAACGGAAGAAGTCAAGAAAAGCGGCCTCCGTGGCCGTGGTGGTGCTGGTTTTCCAACCGGTATGAAATGGAGTTTCCTGGCTAAACCGGAAGGAGTGCCCCGCTACCTGGTTGTGAATGCGGATGAATCGGAACCTGGAACCTTCAAAGACCGTTACCTGATGGAATTCATCCCGCATTTATTAATAGAAGGAATGATCGTTTCCTCTTTTGCTTTGGGTTCCAATACTTCTTATATCTATATCCGTGGTGAATATGCCTGGATCGTTGGCATCCTTGAACAAGCCATACAGGAAGCAAAAAATAATGGCTGGTTGGGTAAAAATATTTTAGGAACCGGTTTCGATCTTGAAATATATGTGCAGCGGGGTGCCGGTGCTTATATCTGTGGTGAAGAAACGGCCTTGCTGGAATCATTAGAAGGAAAAAGAGGTAACCCGAGAATAAAACCTCCCTTCCCGGCGGTAAAAGGATTATATGATTGCCCGACCGTGGTGAACAATGTGGAAACGATAGCTGCTGTTGTGCCCATCATTAATGAAGGTGGTGAAGAGTATGCAAAAATCGGGGTGGGTAAATCAACCGGCACCAAACTGATCTCTGCCTGTGGTAATATTAAGAAGCAGGGGGTATATGAAATTGATATGACGATTTCTGTAGAAGAATTTATCTACAGCGATGAATATTGTGGTGGTATTGCGAATGGAAGAAAGTTGAAAGCCTGCATTCCCGGTGGATCATCCGTTCCTATTTTACCGGCAAATCTTTTATTAAAGACTGCTAAAGGTGAAACAAGGATGATGAACTATGAAAGTTTATCCGATGGTGGTTTTGCAACCGGTTCGATGATGGGATCCGGTGGTTTTATCGTAATGGATGAAGACCAGTGCGTGGTGAAGCATACATATACATTGGCAAGATTCTATCGCCATGAAAGTTGTGGCCAGTGTTCGCCCTGCCGCGAGGGAACCGGCTGGATGGAAAAGATATTATTGAACATAGAAAATGGCAAAGGTAAACTGAGTGATATTGATCTGCTCTGGGATATTCAGCGGAAAATAGAAGGCAACACGATCTGCCCCTTGGGAGACGCAGCCGCATGGCCGGTAGCGGCAGCCATCCGTCATTTCCGGGATGAGTTTGAATGGCATGTGAATAACCCGGCAGAATGCCAGCGCAGGAATTATGGATTGATGCATTATGCAGATCCCATCCATGTGCCGGTAAGTGCTTAATAAAAGATTGAACGTACAAGCAATATATGAGCGAAGAGAAAAAATTATTTAAAGTAACCATCGACAACATCACGGTGGAAGTGGAGCCGGGAACAAGTATCCTGCAGGCGGCCCGTAAGATTGGTGGCGATGTGGCACCCCCTGCGATGTGTTATTATACCAAGCTGAAAGGCAGTGGAGGTAAATGCCGTACCTGCCTGGTGGAAGTAGCGGCTGGTTCAACTGCTGATCCCAGGCCGATGCCGAAGCTGGTAGCCTCCTGCCGTACCAACGTCATGGATGGCATGATCGTGAAAAACATTACCAGTTCCCGGGTGGTGGATGCAAGAAACGGTGTGGTGGAATTCTTATTACTCAATCATCCATTGGATTGCCCGGTTTGTGACCAGGCCGGCGAATGTCATTTGCAGGATCTTGGCTACGATCATGGAAAAGAAGGCACCCGTTATGAATTCAGCCGCCGTACATTTAAAAAACATGATCTGGGCCCATATATACAATTACACATGACGAGATGCATTCTCTGTTATCGTTGTGTGTTCACCGCTGACCAGGTAACGAATAAACGAGTACATGGTGTGCTGGACCGGGGTGATCATGCGGAAATAGCCACCTATATTGAAAAGAGTTTGGATAATGACTTTATCGGTAATGTGATTGATGTTTGCCCGGTGGGAGCTCTGACTGATAAAACATTCCGGTTTAAGAACCGGGTGTGGTTTACCAAACCCGTAGATGCGCATTGCAGTTGTGATAAATGTTCAGGCAAAGTGCAGTTGTGGATGAGAGGGGATGAAGTGCTGCGGGTGACAGCCAGGAAAGATGAATGGGGTGAAGTGCACGATTGGATCTGCAATACCTGCCGGTTTGAAAGAAAGAAAGTAAGTGACTGGACAATAGAAGGGCCAACCAAAGTGAATCGTCATTCTGTTATTTCACAGGGCCATTATGTGGGACTGAAGAAACCGGATGAAACACTGCCGGAAGTAATGGGTGGCAGGCAACCCAAATTATTAATGGATATTCACAGCGTCAGCGACGTGAATTCGGTAGAGCTGAGTGCATTGCCCGGTCCGGCAACAAGTAAGACATTTGAAAAGAAAGAACCATAATAACTGAACATGTATTTATTAGCAATTGACTGGTGGCTGATCCTGGAAAAAGTGATACTGATAGCCTGTATCGTTGGGTTATCCTTTTTTATTGCTATGTACACCACCTATGCAGAAAGAAAGGTGGCGGCCTGGTTACAGGATCGTATTGGTCCGAACAGGGCGGGTCCTTTTGGTATCTTTCAACCCCTGGCTGATGGGGGTAAATTATTCTTCAAAGAAGAGATCATACCACTGGCTTCCAATAAATTTCTTTTCATATTAGGCCCGGGACTGGCCATGATCACAGCACTGCTGACAAGTTCAGTAATTCCCTGGGCGGCTCCGTTTGTAAAAGGAGATGGAGGTGTCATTCCCATGCAGGTGGCTGATGTCGATATGGGCATCTTGCTGGTGTTTAGTATTGTAAGTGTGGGTGTATATGGGATCATGATCGGCGGCTGGGCATCGAATAATAAATTCTCGCTGATGGCGGCTATCCGCGGCGCATCACAAATGGTATCGTATGAGTTGCCGATGGGCCTGGCCCTGATCGCTGTGTTATTTATGACAGGATCATTAAAGATGAGTGAGATCGTGGCCAACCAGGTGCAGCATGGCTGGCATATCATTTACCAGCCGCTTGGATTTATTATCTTCTTTGTTTGTGCCCTGGCTGAATGTAACCGTACACCATTTGATCTTCCGGAAGCAGAAAACGAATTGAACTTTGGATATCACCAGGAGTATTCATCGATGAAACTGGGTTTCTACCTTTTTGCTGAATACATCAATATGTTCGTCAGCAGTGCAGTGATGACGACCCTGTATTTCGGAGGTTATGATATACCATTTGTAAATGAAGCCTCCTGGGGATTAGCCCCGTGGCTGATGACGCTGATCAGTTTCAGTGTGTTTATGGCCAAGGTGGCGTTCTTCCTGTTTGTATTCTTGTGGATACGCTGGACGATACCCCGTTTCCGGTATGACCAGCTGATGAACCTGGGCTGGAAGAAACTGATACCGCTGGCACTGGTGAATATGATCATTACCGCAGCTGTATTGCTGTGGCTGAAGAAATAAGTGCTGAGTTAAGAACAGAACGATGAAGGGTGCGACGCAACCTGCCTACCGGCAGGCAGGCGATGATGATAAGAATTACTGTTGCCGGGCACATAAACATATATATTTGCGAAAATTTTAAAAGCTGAAAAGCTTTATGCAGTTAACACAAAGAGCAAAACCTGTAGATCGTAAGCCGATGACCTTCCTGGAGAGTATCTATCTCTGGAATATCCTGAAGGGTATGGGTATTACGATCAGTCACCTTTTTAAAAGAAAGGCGACGATACAATATCCTGAACAGAAAAGAACTTTTTCGCAGGTGTTCAGGGGCTTGCATGTGCTGAACCGGGATGAGCAGGGTCGTGAACGCTGTACCGCCTGCGGTTTATGTGCAGTCGCCTGCCCGGCAGAAGCCATTACCATGGAAGCGGCTGAGCGGTTGCCGGAAGAAGAGCATTTGTACCGGGAAGAGAAATATGCAGCGAAATACGAGATCAATATGCTGCGCTGCATTTTCTGTGGTTTGTGCGAAGAAGCTTGCCCGAAGGATGCGATCTATTTGTCACAAACTTTTGCACCGGCCAACTACGGAAGAAAAGGATTTATTTATAAAAAAAATGAATTGCTGATACCCAACCCCGTAACACAGCCGGAGGAGTATAAGAAGGCGTTGGGCGACAGGGCAGCAAAAGAACAAATGAATTAATTAATACAGGCAATAGTACCAACTGCATTTTAGAATGAACATTACGCAAATATTATTCTGGTTCCTTTCGGTGGTAGCCTTGTTCAGTGCACTGATGCTGATCACCAGTAAAAACCCGGTGTACAGTGTGCTGTGGCTGATTGTTACCTTCTTTGCTATTTCCGGTCATTATATTTTACTGAATGCACAGTTCCTGGCTATTGTGAATATCATTGTTTATGCCGGGGCCATCATGGTACTATTTCTTTTTGTGATCATGCTGATGAACCTGAATAAAGAAACGGAACCACAGAAGAATAAATGGCTGAAACTGGCAGGCGCCGTTTCAGGAGGTTGTTTATTACTGGTACTGGTGGCAGCGCTGAAAGATACAGAGGCTAAAGACAAGCTGGCGGAAGTGAGCACCGGTGATATTGGATTAATTAAAAATCTCGGAAAGGAATTATTTACCAAATATGTGGTGCCGTTCGAGATCAGCAGTGTATTGTTCCTGAGTGCAATGGTGGGGGCCGTGGTGATTGGAAAAAAAGAATAAGAAAGCCGTTAGCTGTAAGCTATGAGCCACGAGCAGGCTCGCAGCTGATAGCTCAGGGTTCAAAGTTTAAAAGGTATGCCGATAAATTATTACATATTTCTGTCGATCGCTTTATTTGCTATTGGTATAGTGGGTGTGCTGACACGTCGCAATGCGATCATCATTTTTATGTGCATTGAATTAATGCTGAATGCAGTGAATTTGTTACTGGTGGCTTTTTCAAAATTTCATCATTTGAAGCACCTGGATTCGATTGCGAATGCAGCAAAAGATCCATCATTGCCCATTTATCCTTATGTGGGTGGTGATGGACAGATTTTCGTATTCTTTATCATGGTGGTGGCAGCGGCAGAAGTAAGTGTGGGGCTGGCGATCATTGTAATGATGTACAGGAATATCCACTCCGTGGATGTGAATTTTTTGAACCGGTTAAAACATTAAAATACAGCTACCAGCCATTGGCTGATAGCATATAGCTGAATATGCAGAACGCTTTACAAATAGTTTACCTGATTCCGCTGTTGCCACTGATTGGTTTTTTGATCAACGGGCTCGGAAGAAAACATTTATCCAAATCACTCATCGGGCTGATTGGAAGCGGTGTTATCCTTGCTTCTTTTGCACTGAGTATCTGGGTGTTTTTGCAGGTGAAAGGAGGTAATACGCATATCGCTAACTATTTCAATTTTATTAAAGTCGGCGATCTTGCCATTCCGTTTGCTTTCCAGATCGATCAACTGTCTTCTATTTTCTTACTGATCATTACAGGTGTTGGTTTTCTCATCCATGTGTATTCCACTTCCTATATGCATGAAGAAAAGACGGAACACTACGGAAGATATTTCGCTTACCTGAACCTGTTCGTTTTCTCGATGCTGCTGCTGGTTATGGGTGCCAACTATGTCATTCTCTTCATCGGTTGGGAAGGGGTAGGCCTCTGTTCCTATTTGCTCATCGGATATTGGTTTAAAAAACCGGAGTATAATAAAGCAGCCAACAAGGCTTTTATCATGAACCGCATTGGTGATCTTGCTTTTTTGATCGCTATTTTCTGGATGATTGCCAAAGTGGGGAATGTGAATTTTAATGACGTATTTGTTTTTGCGGAAGCCAATAAAGGCACCCCTAAATTCACTTATACTGACATTACAGTTATAACCTTACTGCTTTTTGTAGGAGCTACCGGTAAAAGTGCTCAGATACCTCTCTATACCTGGCTGCCGGATGCCATGGCAGGGCCAACCCCTGTCTCTGCCCTGATCCATGCGGCTACGATGGTAACGGCGGGCATCTACATGATCGCCAGGAGTAACATCTTATATTCCATGTCAGCGGTGACGATGAATGTGGTGGCGATAGTTGGATTAGCGACCGCTTTGTTAGCAGCAACAATAGCCCTGAAGCAAAATGATATTAAAAAAGTGCTGGCCTATTCAACGGTGAGCCAGTTAGGATTTATGTTCCTCGCATTGGGAACAGGTAATTATGTAGCGGCTGTTTTTCATGTGATGACACATGCTTTCTTTAAGGCTTTGTTATTCCTGGGCAGTGGTAGTGTGATCCATGCAATGGGTGGCGAACAGGATATTCGTAACATGGGCGGGCTGAGTAAAAAACTGACGATCACTTATCTCACTTTCCTTATTGGTTGTATTGCTATTTCAGGCATACCTCCGTTCAGTGGGTTCTTTTCAAAAGATGCGATCCTGCTGAGTGCCTTCGAACATAATAAGCTATTATACGGCATTGCATTATTCACCGCCATGCTGACCGCCTTTTATATGTTCCGGTTATTGATCATCACCTTCAGTGGGAAATTCAGGGGCACACAGGAGCAGGAACATCATTTGCATGAAAGCCCGTCTGCTATGACCATCCCATTGATCATTCTCGCTGTACTTTCAATCGTGGGTGGTTTTGTTGGAGTGCCGGAAGCATTGATGCACGGAGGTGACAGACTGGGTGAATTCCTGGCGCCTGTTATTGCACCGGCAAAACATACGAACCCGGTTTCTCATAATACTGAATATGGCCTGATGGCCTTGTCAACTGTTGCGGTGTTGTTCATGATTGTTTTTGCCTGGATGAAATTCCGCAATTACCAGCGTAAAGAAGCAACAGGTTTTGGAAAAGTGCTGGAGAATAAATGGTATGTGGATGAGTTGTATGATAAAATAATTGTAAACCCGCTGCACAAGTTTGGAGGATTCCTGAAATCCGTGATCGAGAGATCGGTGATTGATGGGTTGGTGAATGGAGTGGGTAAAGTAATACATTATGGAGGCCGCCAGCTTCGGTTGCTGCAGAGCGGCCAGGCAGGCAGTTATGTATTGCTGATGGTACTGAGTATGCTGTTGGTTTTTGTTGTGCAATTCTTTTTGAGAAAATAACTGGATTTAGAAAATTAATATGATCCCTGTTTTACTGATACTGCTTCCTTTACTGACCGGCCTGGTAACATTCTTTATAAAAGATGAAAGGACGGCCCGTTCCTGGGCATTACTGGCTTCAATAGCCACACTTGCCGTGTCCTTACTTGGCCTGACGGTGATGAATGATGCTACCCACCTTGCCCACCAAGCACAATGGTTACAGACAATCGGCAGCAGTTTCTCAGTTAAAGTGGATGGAATGGGCCAGTTGCTTTGCTTACTGACCGCTATTTCTTTCCCACTGATTTTTGTAAGCACCTGGCACAGTAACTATAAAAAGGCAAATAACTTTTTTGCACTCATGTTGCTCGGGCAGGCAGGATTGATGGGAGTCTTTGTGGCCATGGATGCTTTACTATTCTATTTCTTCTGGGAACTGGCACTGATACCGATGTATTTTCTCGCTTCTCAATGGGGTGGCGAAAAAAGGATCAAAGCAACGTTCAAATTCTTTATCTATACGTTTGTCGGATCGGTATTGATGCTGGTTGGTATCTTATACCTGCAGTCTCAAACACCCGATCATTCGTTTGCCTTGCAATCATTTTATAATCTCAATTTGCCAAAAGGGACACAGAACTGGGTGTTCTGGTTATTCTTTGTTGCTTTTGCAATCAAAATGCCCGTCTGGCCTTTCCATACCTGGCAGCCGGATGCGTATGAACAATCTCCTACAGCTACCACGATGGTGCTGAGTGGGATCATGGTGAAAATGGGTTTACTGGGGGTGATCCGCTGGTTAATACCTGTATTGCCGATTGCATCTTACCAAAACGGGGATATGGTGATGTCTATGGCAGTGATCGGTATCGTATATGCTTCACTCATTGCTATCCGTTCTGATGATATCAAACGGCTGATCGCTTATTCATCCATAGCACATATCGGCCTGATGTGTATGGCGCTTTTTGCAGAAAACAAAAGCGGTGTGCAGGGAGTGATGATACAAATGTTCAATCACGGTATCAATATCATTGGTTTATGGATCATGGTGGAAGTGATTGAACGGCAGTATGGCACCCGTAAATTATCTGAACTGGGAGGTCTGGCACAAAAGGCACCGGTGATGGCTATCTTTTTTGTGATCGTGGCCCTGGCCAATATCGCCTTACCGCTCACCAATGCATTCGCAGGTGAATTCCTGATGTTTAATAGTTTGCTGTCTGCCAAAACATCTTATCTCTACGCTATTCTTTTTACCGTTTTTGCCGGGTTGGGTATTATCCTGGCCGCGGTATATACGCTGAATATGATCCGCAAAATATTTTTCGGCGAACTGACGGCGGTAACAGCTAATGCACAGGATTTGAAACTGAATGAGAAACTGGTGATGGGTATCATTGTGATCCTGGTATTCTGGTTCGGAGTGTACCCGCAGGCATTGTTGAATATTACAGATGAATTGTCACAGGTACTGGTCAATAAAATGGAGATTAGTCATTTATTACGCAAGCAATAAGTAAGAGGTTGTATGAACGCATTAATTCTTTCGGCTGTTTTGGGTGTTGTTATGATGTTCAGTGGTATACTGCTGAAACAGAAGAGTGCTATCCGCAGCCTTGCCATTGCAGGGATATTGCTGTTGCTGGTAAGTAATATACTGGAAACCTACGGCACTGTTTTCTTTAAGGTCAATGTTGAAGGGCTGATATATTACGACCGGTTTGCCCTTTTCTTCAATACGATTGTATTTATATCCACTTTGCTTTATTTAGTACTGACAGCAAGGGATATGGAAAAAGTGGGGGTGAACTATGCGGAGTACTTTGCACTGATCTTCTTTATACTTTGTGGTATTACACTGACTTCTTCCTTCAAATCGTTACTGATATTATTTCTTGGGATTGAGATCATTTCAATTCCGCTTTATATTCTTACCGGTACAGATAAGAGAAACCTGAAGAGCAATGAAGCTTCCCTGAAATATTTATTACTCGGGGCTTTTTCAACCGGGTTGATGCTGATGGGTATTGCACTGATCTATGGAGCAAGAGGAACCTTCAGTACAGAAGGAGCAAACCTGGTGGCGGATAAACCCTCTGCGTTGCTCGTGGCGGGTATGATCCTGTTATTGTTTTCCATGTCGTTTAAAGCTTCCGCTGCACCATTCCATTTCTGGACACCGGATGTGTATGACGGGGCCCCCACCGTATTTACTTCTTTCATGGCAACGATTGTAAAAGCGGCTGTATTCATCGCATTTATCCGTTTGTTTGATGAGGTTTTTGGTACGCTGAGACCGCAATGGCAATTATGGATCGCAGTTATTACTGCAGCCACTTTATTTATAGGTAATATCACTGCTGTTTTCCAGCAAAGTGTGAAGAGAATGCTGGCTTATTCGAGCATTGCACAGGCCGGGTTTATGCTATTGTCGCTGTATGCCATGAATACGGACGCCAAAGAAGGTATTTTGCTTTATGTAACTGCCTATAGTTTTGCTACCATTGGCATTTTTGCGGTGCTGGCTAAAATGAATGACTACACGTTTGACGGATTCAATGGCCTGGCCCAAAAAGATCCGCTGGTGGCGGGTTCACTTACTGTTTTCTTATTATCCCTCGCCGGTATACCATTAACCGCCGGTTTCCTGGCTAAATTTTATATGCTGAAAGCAACCGTGGCTACTCCGCAGGGATTATGGCTGGCCATATTTGCCATCCTGATGGCCGCTGTCAGCGTTTACTATTATTTCCGGGTTATACAGGCCATGTATTTCAAAGAAGGAGATGCCAAAGCACCGGAAACCACTCCTGCTTTCAGGTGGACCCTGGTCATTCTTGCAGCGTTAATCATACTGCTGGGTATCTTCCCTGACCTGCTGCTGCACTGGTTTTATTTTTAATCTGCCGTTCATACCGGATCACATTTTTATCAGGCTTCTTTGTTTACCTTAGAAGCCAATTCCAGGTATGAATTTTCGTGATGTCCTTTCGCTGGCTTTCCGTACTGTCCGGGGTAATAAACTAAGGACAGGATTAACTGTTGCCATCATCGCATTTGGTATAATGGCGCTGGTCGGTATCATTACGGCTATAAAAGCCATGAACCAGAAATTCACGGAAAGTTTCTCTACCATGGGAGCCAATGCGTTTACTATCCGTTTCAAAGAAAGGAATATCCGTTTCGGTGGTGGTGGCAATTCAGATGTCAAACTCTCCAAAAAAGGAAGCCGTAAAGAAAAAAAATCCAACCTGGATAAGAAGATCACCCTGGATGAAGCGGAGTTGTTTGTGAACCGGTTCGGGTTTCCTGCTACTAAAAGCATTTCCGTTTTTGGCAACCGGAGCAATATTGTTTCGCATGAAGCCCGGAAAACAAGCCCGAATGTGACGATGTTTGGAGGTGATGATAATTATCTTTTGTTGAATGGGTTCTCCCTTGCCTTTGGCCGGAACCTGAACAGGATGGATGTGCAGACGGGAAGAAATGTATGTATACTCGGGTATGATGTGGCCAGTAAACTATTCAAGGAAGGTATTGAGAGGGCGGAAAATGCAGTCGTCAGGTTAAATAATATTCCTTACCGGGTCATTGGTGTATTAGAGAGCAGAGGCTCCACTTTTGGTTTCAGCAGGGATAATGTGGTGATAACAACCTACAAGAATTCCGACCGGAATTTCCCCTCTGGTTTTTCTTTTGTGATCGCCGTGATGACCGAAGATATCCTGAAAGTGCCGGCGGCCATGGGTGAAGCAGAAGGCACCTTCAGGGCTATCCGTAAACTAAATACCACGGAGGAGAATAATTTTGTACTGGACCGCAGCGATAGTGTGGCTGAAAAGGCAATGAACAGTCTTGGTTTTTTGACCATATCGGCAACAGTGATCGGTTTTATAACCTTAATAGGAGCTGCCATCGGTCTGATGAATATCATGCTGGTCTCCGTATCCGAACGAACGAAGGAGGTGGGTTTGATCAAGGCGATTGGGGGAAAGAGTAAAATGGTAAGACGCCAGTTCCTGCTGGAGGCAATTATTATCAGTTTATTGGGTGCTTTTTTTGGTATTATACTGGGTATTATGGTCGGCAACCTCTTTTCTAAAGTATTGAATACGGGATTTGTAGTGCCCTGGAACTGGGTTTTGTACGGCATCGTTATCTGCACACTGGTGGGTTTAGCTGCGGGATTATACCCGGCCTGGAAGGCTGGAAAACTGAACCCGATCGATGCTTTACGTTATGAATAAGCATGCAGCAGAATTGACCGGGATTCAGTCTTCTTTCATCTCCGATAAATTTGTTATCAAATTATTTTGCAGGGAGTTGCAGCATATGAAAAAATCCTTAACTTGAAGCCCTTTCGCAGAAAAACTGCGGAAGTTAGATTTTTGTATAAACTTTTTTGTTAGCATTGTAATTCCTAATTCTGGATTAGTATTTAACTTTTAAAAAAACTAAAAAATTAAGATCATGGCAGAGACTAAACCAACTGCATCCGTTAAGGCTACTTCGGTTCAACCTAAAAAAAGCAGTAACATTATCTCATGGATCGCTCCGATTGTTTGTATTATTGCGGGTTACGCAATATGGCGTTTTATCATGGGTAATCCCGACGGGTTCAAGGAACCAGATTTAGCTGGTGGTTTCTGGCCCAAGCATCATAAACCTATTGGTGCATTGAATGGTATTTATGAAGGAGGTATCATCGTTCCGTTGCTTGTTGCTATGTTCCTGATGGTACTCGTATTTTCTATTGAGCGTTTCCTGACTATTCAAAAAGCATTAGGCAGTGGCTCTATTTCTGATTTTATCCGTAAAGTACAGTACCACCTGGCCAACCGCAATGTGGACGCTGCATTATCTGAGTGTGATAAACAAAGAGGATCTGTTGGTAATGTAATGAAGGCTGGTTTGCGCCGTTACAAAGAAATGATCAATGAAGGCGGCCTGGATACAGAGCAAAAAGTAATGTCTATCCAGAAAGAAGTGGAAGAAGCCACAGCACTGGAGCTCCCGATGTTGCAAAAGAACCTGGTATTCCTTTCCACCATTACTTCAGTAGGTACATTGGTGGCCCTGTTGGGTACTGTATTAGGTATGATCCGTTCTTTCGCTGCGCTTGGAGCTGAAGGCGGCGGAAGTAACACTAATGATCTGGCTGTGGGTATCTCCGAAGCCTTGTATAACACGGCATTAGGTATCGGTACTTCAGCAATAGCCCTGATCATGTATAACATTTTTACTACCAAGATCGACTCCATCACATACGGTATTGATGAATCAGGTTTCACATTGACACAAAGCTTTGCTTCTCTTTACAAATAAGAGTGAATAGCTTGTGGATTTTCAGAAACTATTCATCTAATATTAAATTGAGTAAGATATGCCCAGTGTTAAAATGCCAAGAAAAAGTACGGATACGGATATGACTCCCTTCGTGGATATCGCCTTCCTGATCCTGTCCTTTTTCATCATGGCAACCAAATTTAAACCGGCGGAGCCTGTAAAAGTCGAGACGCCGAATTCAGTTTCTTCCCAGATATTAGAAGAAAATAATGCACTGCTGATTTCTATTTCCAACGATAGTAAGGTGTATGTTACCATTTCAACACCGAACGATAAGACGGGAAGTAAATTAAGGGACGTCGTAGAAGGGATCAATACATCCCGCAACCTTAATTTGACGGAAAAACAAAAGGCCAGTTTTAAAACTGCACCGATCATCGGTGTTCCTTTTGCCAGTCTCGGTGGGTACCTGAACCTTTCAAAAGATGACCAGGAAAAATTCAAAGCTCCCGGTATCCCTGTATTAGATACATTGAATAATGAACTGATATGGTGGGTGGCTGAGACCAAGAAAGCCTTCGCCGGGGAGAAGCTGATCTATTTGATCAAGGGAGATAATAATTCGAAGTATCCCACTTTTGAAGCAGTGATCAATGCATTACGGAAAAATGATGAGTTCAAATACAACCTCATTACTTCCCGTGAAGAAGCACCGGCAGGAACTGAATTGTATAAAGAGCGTCTTAAGTAAAAGGATATTTAATAATCCTAAAATTTAAAAATTATGGCAAGTATAGATAGTGGTGGTGGCGATAGCGGCCACAAAAAAGGACCCGGTGTAAAGAAAGCCAAGAAGCTCTCTACCCGTGTGGACATGACACCGATGGTGGATCTGGGGTTCCTGCTGATCACTTTCTTCATTTTTACGGCCACATTAAGCTCTCCAACAACGATGGATCTTAATATGCCAAAAGAGTCAGACAAAAAGGAAGATGAGACCAAGATCAAACAATCAGGTGCCCTGACCATTATGCTGGGTAAGAATAACAATGTGTATTATTATGAAGGCGAACTTGCAGCTGATGGGTCTAATTTTAAACAGACTACATTCAAAGGCATCCGGGATGAAATTATTAAGAAACGGCAGGATGTGATCAAAAATCACATTCATGACGATAAATGCCAGGAAATCCGGGATAAGGCAAAAACCAAGGCGAAAAGCGGCGACAACAGTTGGGAAAAGGCAGATCTTGACCGTGACTTTGTAGTTGTGATCAAACCAACAGAAGAAGCTACTTATAAAAATGCCGTTGATATCCTGGATGAAATGACCATCAATGCTGTAAAACGGTTTGCAGTGGTGAAAATATCAGAGTCAGAACTGGGGCTTGTTAAAGCAACTGAGGGTCAGTAAAGAATTCCGGGTATTTTGTATGGAATGTATTTTGAACAGCATCTAATTCATTAAAACAAATAAAGTATGGACGCAAATAAGATATTGTCCTCCAGTATTCTGGACCTCATTTTTGAGGGCAGGAACAAGGAGTATGGGGCATATGAACTGCGTAAAACTTACAATAAAAGGATTACGTTAGCACTGATCATAACAGCCTCTATAGCGCTGCTGGCTTTGCTGGGATCCATATTGGCAAGTGAGCTGAAAAGCTCAAACAAAGAAGATATTGACATTAAGGAGGTTACTATCCAGGATCTCAAACAGGAAGAGGATAAGCCGGAGCCTCCGCCGCCTCCTCCGCCAAAGCCACCAGATCCTCCTAAAATTGAAATGACGAAATTCACCCCTCCCAAGATTGTAAAGGATGAGGAAGTGGAAGAACCACCACCCGTTGTGGAGGAATTGAAAGAAACCAAGATCGCTGAAGTAAGTCAGGAAGGTATTAAAGATGAAGGGATTGCTACCCCAGTGGAAATTGACCAGGGAAAGCAGGTGATCGAAGAAAAGAAAGAGGATGACGAAAATAAGATTTTTGAAAAAGTGGAGATTGAGGCTTCTTTCAAAGGCGGTGAAAGTGCCTGGAGAAAATACCTGGAAAGAAACCTGAACCCGAATACCCCAGTCGACAATGGTGCTCCTGAAGGGACTTACACAGTGTGGGTACAGTTCATCGTGGACAAGTCAGGTAATATCAGTGATGTAAAAGCACTGAGCAATCATGGATACGGAATGGAAGAGGAAGCGGTTAAGATCATCCGCAAAGGACCAGCCTGGGTAGCTGCCATTCAGAATGGCCGCCCGGTGAAAGCCTATCGTAAACAGCCTATTACATTCGTTGTAGCGTCAGAATAAGATCAACTGATAACATATCATTTAATCCCCTGGTTCAACCGGGGGATTTTTGTTTTTACCAGACGATCATTCACGTCTATTTTTGATAAATGAATCAACTGGCAGGATGGGATGATACGATAGTGGCGTTAGCCACCGCCCCGGGAATAGGTGCTATTGGCGTGTTACGCATCAGCGGGGCAAAAGCATTTGCAATTATCAATGAACTATTCCCTTCAAAAGATATTACCCGGCAACCCTCGCATACCATCCATGTTGGATTTTTAAAGCAAGGAGACGAGGTGTTGGATGAGGTAGTCGTTTCCCTTTATAAATCACCACGATCATACACCGGTGAAGATGTGATTGAAATTAGTTGTCATGGCTCCCCGTTTGTGCAGCAGCAGGTTATTGAAGCCTGCCTGGAAAAAGGGGCAAGACTGGCGAAACCCGGTGAATTTACACAACGGGCTTTTCTGAATGGCAAATTGGACCTGGCCCAGGCAGAGGCTGTTGCTGACCTGATTGCCAGTAATACTGCTGCTGCACGGAAGGCAGCCTTACATACGATGCGGGGTGGTTTCTCTGAAAAACTAAAGGCATTACGGGAAAGAATGATCCGGTTCTCCGCACTGATAGAACTGGAACTTGATTTTTCGCAGGAAGATGTGGAGTTTGCTGACCGCAAGCAATTTTATGAGTTGATCTCGGAGATGAGTGATACCACTACAAAGCTGACGGCTTCCTTCCAGTTAGGCAATGTGATAAAGAACGGGGTTAGCGTTGCGATCATTGGTAAGCCGAATGCAGGTAAATCAACATTATTGAATGCCTTATTGCAGGAGGACAGGGCAATTGTCAGCGAGATTCCCGGTACAACCAGGGATACCATTGAAGAAGTATTAAACATAGACGGTATTATTTTCCGGCTTATTGATACTGCAGGTATCCGGGAACACAGTGGTGATATCATCGAATCAGCGGGAATAGAGCGAAGCCTAGAAAAGATGAAACAGGCCGGCCTTGTTCTCTTTCTCTTTGATGCCAATGATACCCGTGAAGCCATTGAAACACTAAAAACGGAAATCGAGAAGCATCAACTCAATTATTTACTGGTGGCTAACAAAATTGATATCGCCGGGGAAAATGAAGCGAAAGAAAAATTTGCCGACCTTGATAAAGTTGTATTTATTGCCGCCAGGCAACACCTGCATACAGAGGTATTGAAACAAAAAATGGTAGATGCGGTATTGCAGGGTCGGCTGAATACCGAGAGCACCATTGTAACCAATGCCCGGCACTACCAAGCCCTGAAGGAAGTGGAACAATCATTGGCGGATATCCGTGCAGGCCTGGATAATAAATTACCCGGAGATCTCTTATCCCCGGATATCCGGCGCTGTCTTCACTATCTTGGAGAAATAACCGGCGAAGTAACCAACGATGATATGCTGGATTATATCTTCAGTAAGTTCTGTATCGGAAAGTAATCCACTGGTTTTATTAATAATTGTATTTTTAAGTAATGCCGCCTGATCATTATAATGAAACGCCTTTACTGGTAGCCGTAGATTGTGTCATCTTTGGCTTTGATGGAACGGAGATAAAGCTATTGCTGATTCACCGGGGTTTTGAGCCGTTAAAAGAAAAATGGAGCCTGATGGGTGGCTTTGTACAACCTGGCGAAGCACTGGATGATGCGGCTACGAGAATTTTAAAACAACTGACCGGTCTCCGGGGTGTTTATATGGAGCAGTTACACAGTTTTGGTGATCCTGCCAGGGATCCCGCAGAACGAACAATATCTGTAGCTTACTTTGCATTGATTGATATTCATACCTATGAAAAGCAGATCAATGAAAGCTATCACCCGGAATGGTTCCCGCTTAAAAAAATCCCCAAACTGATCTTTGACCACCGGCAAATGGTGAACATGGCCTGGCAAAGGTTGCAGTACAAAGCTGCTTTACACCCCATTTTATTTGAGTTATTACCGGAGAAATTTACAATGCCCCAATTGCTGGGTCTCTACAAGGCTGTTTATGAGAAGCAACTGGATAAAAGAAATTTCATGCGGAAATTACTGACCACAGGCTTATTGGTCCGGCAAAAAGACAAGGAAAAGCAAACATCTAAACGGGGAGCCTATTATTACAAGCTGGATAAGAAAAAGTATTTTTCCAATTTACAGGCGTTTATGAGCTTTCTGCCGGCCAAGGAAATATTCAGGTAGAACATAAGTAACTACGGGAGAAGCATCCGGTACTGTCCGGGTGAGTTTATTTTTCCGTTTTTAAAATAAGTGTTATTTTGACACTCATTATGAGCGATTGTTTTGTTATTGGGGTAGATTACGGAACAGATTCTGTCCGTTCTGTTCTCGTAAATGCGGCATCGGGGGCTGAAATAGCAGCGTCTGTATTTTATTACCCCCGCTGGAGGGAAGGCAACTATTGTAATGCGGCATCCAACCAGTTTCGTCAGCATCCGCTTGATTATCTAGAAGGTTTAGAAACTACTATCACCGAATGTATAAAAAAAGCAGGGCCTGCCATTGCAGCTGCAGTAAAAGGAATTGCCGTTGACACTACAGGTTCATCACCGGTTGCCGTAGATGAAACAGGTACACCGCTTTCTTTACTGCCTGAATTTTCGGAGAATCCCAATGCGATGTTTGTACTCTGGAAGGATCATACTTCCATTAAAGAAGCAGCAGCTATCAATACTCATGCGGCTAAGTTGGAAACAAATTATTTACAATTTGTGGGCGGTATTTACTCCAGTGAATGGTTCTGGGCAAAACTGCTTCATGTACTCAGGGAAGATGCAGCTGTACGGGGCAAGATCTATTCATGGGTGGAGCATTGCGACTGGATCCCTTTTGTATTAACAGGAGGAAAGCATATAGCTTCTATGAGAAGAGGGGTATGTGCAGCCGGGCATAAAGGATTATGGGCGGAAGAATTTGGAGGATTTCCTCCCAATGAATTTTTTAAATCACTGGATCCTTTATTAGATGGTTTTACAGCAAGGCTGCATAATAATATTGTTGCTTCTGATCAGCCGGCAGGTAATTTATGCAGTGAATGGGCAACTAAATTAGGTCTGTCCACCAATGTGGTGGTGGCAGTTGGTGCCTTTGATGCACATATGGGTGCAGTAGGCGGCCAGGTAGAACCCTATTTTCTCAGTAAAGTAATGGGTACTTCCACTTGTGATATACTCGTGGCCCCGGTGAATGATATAAAAGGAAAATTAGTGAAAGGAATATGCGGACAGGTAAATGGCTCTGTCATTCCCGGTATGTATGGCCTGGAAGCAGGTCAGTCTGCATTTGGTGATGCCTATGCCTGGTTTAAAAATTTGGTTGCATGGCCTTTACAATTTATCAATGATGAAAAGGAAAAAATAAAGATCCTTGATACGATACTACCGCAATTGAGTAAAGCGGCAGAAGCTGTTCCATTAGATTTTAATAATGAGCTGGCTGTTGATTGGATGAATGGACGCCGTACCCCGGATGCCAACCAGGAATTGAAAGCTGTACTTTCAGGTATCAACCTGGCTACGGATGCACCCCGTCTTTTCCGGGCTGTGGTGGAATCAACCTGTTTTGGTGCGAAGGCTATTGTGGACCGGTTCGTTAGTGAAGGAGTGCCGGTTAAAGGGTTGATCGGTTTAGGCGGAGTGGCCAAAAAATCACCCTTTATTATGCAGATGATGGCGGATGTGATGAATATGCCGATCAGGATTCATAAAAGTGAACAAACCTGTGCATTGGGTGCAGCCATGTTTGCCGCAACTGCTGCCGGACTATACAGCAAAGTGGAAGACGCAATGAAAGCAATGGGAACCGGCTTTGATGCGGAATATTATCCCGATCCGGAAAGAGCTGCGATTTATGCCCGGCGCTATGAGAAATATAAACGGACAGGTGCCTTTATTGAAAAACAAACATTACCACCTGGGGAATGATAGTTAATATAACCAGCTAAAGAATTGCCTATGTCTGAACAATATGCTGCTATAAAAAAACTTTGCTACGAAACAAATATGCAATTGCCCCAGCTGGGGCTGGTGCTTTTTACATTCGGGAATGTAAGTGTTGCAGACAGGGATAAAAAAGTATTTGCTATAAAGCCCAGCGGTGTTCCCTATGCGGAACTCTCTGCTGATAAAATAGTCATTGTTGATTTTGATGGGAATGTAGTGGAAGGTTTGCTGCGACCCAGCAGTGATACAAAAACCCATGCTGTTCTTTATAAACATTGGGAAAAGATCGGCTCGATTGTGCATACTCATTCCACCTATGCCACGGCATGGGCACAGTCGTTACGGGATATTCCTATTTACGGTACTACCCATGCTGATCATACCACGGTTGATATTCCCTGTGCAGCACCCATGGATGATGAAATAATTAAAGGAAATTATGAATATGAAACAGGGTTCCAGGTTATGAATTGTTTCCGGGATAAAGGACTGAATTATGAAGAAGTGGAGATGATGATCGTAGGTAACCATGCCCCGTTTACCTGGGGAAAGACTGCAGATAAGGCGGTTTATAATGCTGCCGTGCTGGAAAGCATTGCACAGATGGCCTGGCTGACGGAGCAGATCAATCCCAAGGCAGCACGGTTGAAAGAGGCATTAATTAAAAAACATTATGAAAGAAAGCATGGCCCGGATTCCTATTACGGCCAATAAACAAATAAGTATACTAAAATGATTCTGCATATGAAATTTCTTCCAGTATTAATGATCACCGCCATCGGTTTTTCTTCCTGTAACAACAGTGAGACGGAACAAAAAGAAACTACCGGAACGGCTGCGGGTAAAACGCTGATCACCGAAAAGCCATTTGGTGAATATGAAGGCAAAGCTGTTACCGAATACACACTTACCAATGCCAACGGGATGCAGGTGGGTGTTATTAATTATGGTGGTACGATAACCCGGCTTATAGTACCTGACAAGAATGGTGCAATGGGAGATGTGGTGACCAGCTTTGAATCACTGGAAGGTTTCCTGCAAAAAGGAGTGCCCTATTTCGGTGCATTGATCGGACGCTATGGTAATCGTATTGCTGATGCGAAGTTTACGCTATATGGCAAAGAATACACATTATCACCTAATAATAATGGCAATACCCTGCATGGTGGTAATAAAGGATATGATAAAGTGTATTGGAATATTGAGAAGCAACCGGGTGACAGCAGTCTCAAACTTAGCTACAGCAGTAAAGATGGGGAAGAAGGTTATCCCGGTAACCTTTCTATTGAAGTTGTCTACACGCTGACGAAGGATAATGCATTGAAAATTGATTATACAGCCACAACGGATAAAGCGACTCCTGTCAACCTGACCAGTCATGCCTATTTCAATTTATCTGCCGGCAGGGATTCCACCATCCTTGGGCATGACCTGCTGATCAAAGCCTCTAGATTTACACCGGTGAACGAACAGCTGATACCAACCGGGAAGATTGAAGAAGTAAAGGGAGGGCCCATGGATTTTACCAGCAGCAAACCGATTGGAAAAGAAATAGCCCTGGTAAACGGGGGGTATGATCATAACTGGGTATTGGACAGAACGGGCAACGGGCTGGAACTGGTGGCGGAATTAAGTGATGCAGTAAGCGGAAGGATAATGGAGGTATGGACAACAGAACCCGGGCTGCAATTCTATTCTGGTAATTTTCTCGACGGAACCTTAACGAATACGAAAGCCCGGAAAAAATATGTAAAGTATGGAGCATTATGCCTCGAGACACAGCATTTCCCGGATAGTCCGAACCAGCCATCATTTCCCTCTACTATTTTGAAACCCGGTGAGACCTACCGGCATACGACGGTGTATAAATTTTTGACTAACTAAATTTTAAAACAGGCAGCATGAAAAAAAATCTTTTCTTCATCAGCATGTTTGTTGCTTGCACTGTAGCTGCACAGCAAAAGGATTATTCCATAAAAGATATCAATTTTACACAGGTACATCTTGCCGATAATTTCTGGCTGCCAAGAATTGAAATAAACAGGACGGTTACTATTCCCGCTTCTTTTGAACGTTGCGAGAATACCGGACGTGTCAAGAACTTTGTGATGGCCGCTGAAAAAAAAGGTAAATTCTGTACGGTATACCCTTTTGATGATACTGATATTTATAAAACGATTGAGGGGGCAGCATTTTCTTTGGCCACACATCCGGATAAAAAACTGGATGCCTATGTGGATTCTTTAATTGTGATCATCCGGAATGCACAGGAACCCGATGGTTATTTATATACAGCCCGGACCATTGACCCGGTTAATGTAGGAAGCTGGGTTGGTAAGGAACGTTGGGAAAAAGAAAGAGAGTTAAGTCATGAACTGTACAATGCAGGTCATATGTATGAAGCAGCGGTGGCACATTACCTCGCAACTAAAAAAAGAAATTTCCTGGATATTGCTATAAAAAATGCTGACCTGGTTTGCAGTGTTTTCGGACCCGGGAAAAGATCAGTGGCACCGGGACACGAGATCGTTGAAATGGGACTGGTAAAATTATTTCGTATCACCGGCAAACAGGAATATTTGAATACAGCTAAGTTTTTTATTTATGCCAGGGGCCAGTACAGCGGGTACGATCTGAAGAGTACTGACTCCTGGAAGAACGGTTCTTACTGGCAGGACCATAAGCCGGTGGTGCAGCAGGATGAAGCAGTGGGGCATGCTGTACGGGCAGGTTATTTATATTCCGCAGTCGCAGATGTGGCCGCATTAACCGGTGATGACAGCCTGACAAAAGCTATTGATAAGATCTGGGAGAATGTTGTTTCCAAAAAACTGTATATACAGGGAGGTATTGGAGCCAGGGGTGATGGAGAACGTTTCGGGGCTAACTATGAGTTGCCAAATAATACGGCCTATAATGAAACTTGTGCTGCTATCGCCAACGTGTACTGGAATTATCGTATGTTCTTATTGCATGGTGACAGTAAGTACATGGATGTACTGGAAAGAACATTGTACAACGGGTTGATCTCCGGTGTTGGATTGGATGGGAAATCCTTTTTCTATACCAACGCCATGGAAGTGAGGAATAGCTTTTCACATAATGATATTGAACGGGAAAGATCCGGATGGTTCCAGTGCAGTTGCTGCCCCACCAATGTTTGTCGTTTTATTCCTGCCGTGCCCGGCTATATGTATGCGCAAAAGGGAAGCGACCTGTATGTGAATCTTTTTATCAGCAGTACCGCTAACCTCAGCATAAATAATAAGCCGGTGCAGCTGATACAACAAAATAATTATCCCTGGGAAGGCGACCTTAGGTTTACCATTCAAACAGCCAAAGCCAATAGTTTTAAATTATTGATCCGTATTCCGGGCTGGGTAGTAAACACCGCGGTGCCATCGGATTTGTATTCATTTCAAAAGATTGCAGGAGCGAAGCCAGCCATAAAAATAAATGGAGAACCGGTCACCTATGAAATACAGAATGGCTATGCCGTGATAGACCGGGCCTGGAAAAAGAATGATGAAGTAGTGGTAACGCTTCCGATGGAAATAAAACAAATAACCGCCAACGAAAAGATAAAAGACAATATCGGCAAACTTGCCTTGCAGCGGGGCCCCATTGTTTATTGTGCCGAATGGGCAGACAACAATGGTAAAGCAGGAAATATCATCATCCCGGCAGGAGCGACCTTTTCAACAGAATACAAACCCGCATTACTGAACGGGGTTATGACATTGACAACTGAAGTGCCTGTTGTATCGATCACAGGAACGGAAAACATTACCACGGAAAAGAAGCCGGTAACCCTGGTACCTTATTACAGTTGGGCCAATAGGGGGAAGGGAGAAATGACAATCTGGTTCCCGTCCTATATAAAAGATATTGAAATATTAAGTAAGTAAAATAAAGCAGGAGCGAAATGAATACAAGTATCAATACAAAGGGTCTCGAAGTATGGTTTGTTACCGGCAGTCAGAATTTATACGGTGAAGAGACGCTGAAACAAGTGGCTGTACACAGTTCAAAAATTGCTAAAAGCCTGAATGACGCAGAAGCAATACCGGTGAAAGTGGTATTTAAACCTGTTCTAAAGTCAACAGAGGAAATTTACAACCTGGTGCTGGATGTAAACAGTAATAAAAAATGTATTGGAATCATCACCTGGATGCATACGTTTTCCCCGGCCAAAATGTGGATCAACGGTTTGAAGTATTTGCAAAAACCCATGTTGCATTTCCATACACAATTTAACAGGGATATCCCCTGGAGTGAAATTGATATGGATTTTATGAACCTGAACCAGTCTGCACATGGGGACAGGGAGTTTGGCTTTATCGTAAGCCGGATGCGGCTCAACCGGAAAGTGGTGGTGGGGTATTGGCAGGATAAAAAAACAGTGGCACAAATTGCGGAATGGACAAGGATTGCAACAGGTTGGCATGACTGGCAGGGAGCCAAATTTGTACGGTTTGGAGATAATATGCGTTACGTGGCGGTAACAGATGGCGATAAAGTAGAAGCGGAATTAAAATTTGGTTTTAGTGTCAATACACATGGAGTGGGAGACCTGGTTGGCTATATCAATGGTATAAAAGAAACGGCCATCACAAAACTCTGTGATGAATATGCGGCTCTCTATAAGCTCATGCCTTCACTGAAGAAAGGAGGCGGGCAACATCAGTCATTACGGGAAGCGGCAAAGATCGAATTAGGTATCCGCAAATTTTTGGAGGATGGAGGCTTTAAAGGATTTACCGATACATTCGAAGACCTGCATGGTATGGTTCAGCTGCCGGGGATCGCTTCCCAGCGTTTGATGGCAGATGGTTACGGATTTGCAGGGGAAGGTGACTGGAAGACCGCTGCACTGGTACGGGCAATGAAAGTGATGGGAAATGGATTAAAAGGTGGTAATTCCTTCATGGAAGATTATACCTATCATTTTGAACCGGGCAATAATTTAGTCTTAGGTTCTCATATGCTGGAAATCTGTTCCTCCATTGCGGGAGAAAAACCCAGCTGTGAAATACATCCGCTGGGTATTGGTGGTAAAGCAGACCCGGTCCGGTTGGTATTTAATGTAGCTGCCGGACCTGCCCTGAATGCCTCGCTGATTGATATGGGTGACCGCTTCCGGTTATTGGTAAATGAAGTGGAAGCAGTGGCTCCAAAAAATAAATTACCCAAACTACCGGTTGCACGGGTATTATGGAAACCATTGCCCGATTTTAATATGGCCTGCGCCGCATGGATCTATGCCGGGGGTGCCCACCATACCTGCTACAGCCAGAATATTTCAGCAGAAGGGTTACAGGATTTTGCAGAGATGGCCGGGATTGAATATGTTTTGATCGGGAAAACTACAAATATCCCTGATTTGAAAAGGGAATTACGGGTGAATGATGTAGTTTACAAGTTTAATAAATAATGTAAAACCGGAAAAATAAAGGTTCTGATCACCAAACTAAAATAACAGCTAATGAATAATCTTGCCACAAAAGATATCGTTGTTTTCATTGTCTATTTTATCCTCATAGCTGGCTACGGATACTGGATCTACCAGCGAAAAAAGAAAGCATCCATTACTGCCTCCCATGATTTTTTCCTGGCAGAAGGGTCATTGACCTGGTGGGCTATCGGGGCGTCCTTGATCGCCTCTAACATTTCTGCCGAACAATTTATCGGCATGAGTGGTAATGGTTTTTTTGTGGGGGTTGCTGTGGCGGCTTATGAGTGGATCGCTGCGGTGGCACTCATCATCATTGCAGTATGGTTTATACCTATTTACCTGAAGAATAAGATCTATACCATGCCGCAGTTTTTGAAAACGAGGTATAATGAAACGGTATCACTGATCATGGCCATCTTCTGGTTGTTCCTGTACATTTTTGTTAACCTTACTTCCATTTTATTCCTGGGTGCTGTGGCTATCAGTGGCCTGGTAGGCCCGGAGTATTTTCATACGATCATGATCGGGCTGGCGATCTTCGCCCTTATCATCACCCTCGGCGGTATGAAGGTGATCGGCTACACCGATGTGATCCAGGTGGCGGTGCTGATCATCGGCGGATTTGCCACTATCTATTTTGCCTTGACAATTGTGAGTGAAAAATTTGGATTGGGCAGGGATGCGATCGCCGGTTTCAATACGCTGTTAAAAGAAGCACCTGAACATTTTCACATGATATTGAGTAAGCCAGATGCCAACTCTTCACAGGAGTATATCAATAAGTATTTATTATTGCCGGGTATTGCCATGTATTTTGCCGGGCAGTGGATCGTGAATCTTAATTACTGGGGTTGTAACCAGTATATCACCCAGCGGGCATTGGGTGCTGACCTGCAGACAGCCCGTAAAGGCATTCTGTTTGCCGGGTTCTTAAAATTGTTAATGCCGATCATTGTAATGCTGCCGGGTATTGCGGCTTATGTGTTAAATAAAAGCGGTCACCTCCAGGTGGATAAGATGGATGATGCTTATTCCTCCATCCTTGGGTTTTTACCGGAAGGTTTAAAAGGTTTATCAATTGCGGCTTTAACAGCAGCGATCGTGGCATCGTTAGCCGGTAAGCTGAACAGTATCTCCACCATTTATACCTATGACATTCATAAGAAATATTTTAATAAAGAAATAGAGGAAAAGAAGCAGGTTTGGCTGGGGCGAATGGTAGCAGTAGTAGCCATCCTTATCTCTTTGTTATTTACCTGGGATGACCTGTTGGGAATCGGAGGCGAAGGTGGGTTCACCTTTATACAAAAGTATACTGGCTTTATCAGCCCGGGTGTGTTTGCCATGTTCATTTTAGGTATGTTCTGGAAACGGACAACTGGTGCTGCTGCAGTTGCAGGGTTGATCACCGGGTTAGTGTTGGCTGTATTCTTTAATAATTATGCGGTATCAGTTTTTGGAAACGAGACCTGGCTGTACACCGCATTCCGGACTATTGAAGGGGGTAAGGAAGTGTACCAGATCCCTTTCCTTATCAATATGGGCTGGTCGTTCTTCTTTACGGTATTGATCATGGTTGGCTTTAGCCTGGCAGGCCCCAAAGTGAACCCGAAAGCATTTGAGCTGGATAAATCGATGTTCAAGCTGAGTCCTTCAATTACCGCAATGATCGTAGTGACATTATTGATACTGACAGTACTATATGCCAAATTCTGGTAGTCTATAGCAGAAGGAAATAGATTCAAAGCAGCCGCAAGGCTGCTTTTTTATTTTATAGTAATTGTTGTATGACCGGGTTGCTGTAATCAGCTATCAGCATTTTTACATTGCTGAATTGATGAAACTCATGCTCTTTATGCAGGGTGGTGAGTACCACACAATCCATACCTGCATTCGCAGCAGCTTCCACACCTTTGGGGGCATCTTCAAAGACCAGGCAATCAACAGGGTCAATTCCTAATGCGGAAGCACATTCCAGGAATGTTTCAGGATCAGGTTTGCTTTTTACTACATTATCTGCACTGATCAGTGCCCCGAAATAAGAACGGATATCCAGGTTGTCAATCACAAAATCAATATTGAACATAATAGCAGCCGAACCGATGGCCATTTTTATACCAGACTGCTGTGCCTGCCGGAGAAATTCAGTAAGCCCCGGTAATAATTGCAAATGGGGTTTGAATTCCTGCTGGTATTGCTTTTCTTTTTCAAAACCCATTTTCTTTTTCTCTTCCGCTGAAAAACGCCCCGGCATTACCCGTTCGATCACTTCCTCGTTTTTCCCGTAACATTCTTCTTTCATTTGTTCCAGGCTGATACCGGCACCCAGGTCATTCAGTATCCGGTGCCAGGCCCTGATATGATAGGGCATATCATTGATCATCGTTCCGTTCAGATCAAAGAGGAATGCTTTATATCGTTTTTTCATGCCGCAATATTAGTGGAATAAATGTCAACAGTATTGGGCAAGGCAATAAATGGGAATGAATTTGATCAGTCAGCTGTATTTATTTTCTGTACGGCCAGCGGATCTCCCGCGGGTTTGCCTGTTACATAGCGGATATTGCGAAGCACAATTGTAAGTATTGTCATGAAAGCTAAAAGTATCAGCAAGATCAATTCCTGCCGCAATTCTTTCAGCCAATACACTTCGATCAGTATAAATCCATGAATAAAACAGATCAGCTTGGCGGCAAAAGCATGGCTGTATCCCTTATTCGTCAGCAGGTGATGAATATGTGTTTTATCTGCTTCAAACGGAGATTTACCCTTCCAGATGCGGGTGGAAAATACACGGACCGTATCAAACACCGGGATCAATACTATGCCAAGAATAAATAGAGGAGCATGTTGTATCACGGGAACAGCGGCAGATATATTGACCTGTAATAACCGGATGGCAAGTACAGCTATCACAAAACCCAGCAGCAAGGATCCTGTGTCTCCCATAAAGATCTTTGCCGGGTTAAAATTGAAGTATAAAAAAGCAAGTATGCCACCCGCCAATGCAAAGGCGATAAGAGCTGTGTTCACATCACCACTCATGGTAAGGAAAATGCCCAGGGTAACAAGGCTCATGAAACCGATGCCGCCTGCCAGGCCATCAATACCATCAATGAGGTTGAATGCATTAGTGATGCCAACGATTGCCAGGATGGTAAATGTGTACTGGGCGGAAACAGGTAATGCCTGGATGCCGAATAACCCGTCAAAAGAAGTGATACGGATACCTGATAAGGCGATGAGGGCTGCTAATCCCAGTTGAATAACAAACTTGTATTTAGCCGAAAGATCTTTCAGGTCGTCCATAATGCCAAGGCCAAAGAGAACGGATATGGCAAAGAAAAAGCTCACCTGGGGCACTTCGTTCGTAAAGGGAAACCAAAGAAAAAGCCCGGTCATCATACCGGCCAGTATGGCAATGCCTCCCATAGTAGGGATCGGTGTTTTATGTTCTTTTCTTGCGTTCGGGGTGTCGTACAGCCTGTACTTATTAATAAGACTGATGATGGGAGGAATAGTGATCAGTGTAATAACAAAGGCAGTGATAAAACAAAGCAGGGCAAACTTATAATCACGGAAATAGAGATCAAGCTGTAGCAGGTGGAAGTGGCTTTTCATCTTCTTAGTTCGGTTTTTCTTAAGGTGGTATCAGAATCTGAAATAAATATAAACGTATTTTTCAGCACCCGCAAGCCCTTTTTTATTGTGCCGGAGCGAAAATTTACCCGGTATTTTAACCCGGCACCGGGTTTTAAAATCTTGTCAGGGGTATTTGCTTATTGATGCCCGTATTTTTTACATCGATAACATTCTGCCTTGGCTCCAAAGAATGAGCAGCACAGGCCCGCAAGGACTATTTTTGTAAAAAGTAGTTTTATTTCCGGCACAACGCACATATTAGCCAGCCCGATCGAATACCTGAAAGGAGTGGGGCCGCAACGGGCCGACCTGCTCAAAAAAGAGCTCAGCATCTTCACCTTTGATGACCTGCTGAATCATTTTCCCTACCGGCATATGGACCGGACCAAAGTTGATCCTATCAGTAGTATTACAACAGCTACAGAATTTGCACAAGTAGCAGCTGTGCTGGTAAGTTACGAGGTAATCGGTTTGAAAGCAGGCCGAAGGCTGGTGGCACAGGTAAAAGATAAGACAGGTTTTTTGGAGCTTACCTGGTTCCAGGGGGTGAACTGGATACAAAAAACATTGCAACAGGGGCAAGCCTATCTTATCTATGGCCGGGTTACATTCTTCAATGGAAAAGCACAGATCGTTCACCCGGAAATGGAAGTGCTGACCGCAGAAAAAAAAGACGGGAAAGATTTTTTGGAGCCCGTTTATCCCACCACCGAAAAATTAAAAGCAAGGGGTCTTGGAGGAAAACAGATCGGTAAGCTGACAGAGGTATTATTAAGTTTAATAAAAGAAAAAGATATTCCTGAAAACTTACCGGATAGCATTTTGCAGCGATTAAAACTGGTCAGCCGGTATGAAGCGTACAGCGCCATTCATTTTCCCCCTGCGGCAGCTGCATATGAGCAAGCAGTGAAACGCCTGAAGTTTGAAGAACTATTTATCGCCCAGCTCCGGATGGCCATGTTAAGATCAGAACGGCATCGTTATTCCAAAGGAGTGGTGTTTGATAAAGTGGGTGATTATTTCAACGAATTTTATAAGCATCATTTACCTTTTGCCCTGACCAATGCACAAAAAAGGGTGATCAAAGAGATCCGGGTGGATACAGCAAAAGGAAAGCAAATGAACCGGTTGCTGCAGGGTGATGTGGGCAGCGGGAAAACCATCGTGGCCCTTCTCATTATGTTACTGGCAGCTGATAATGACTACCAGGCCTGCCTGATGGCACCCACTGAAATCCTGGCTCAGCAACACTATGCAGGTATATCATCTCTTCTTGAAAAAACGGGAGTTACTGTCGGTTTGCTGACAGGGTCAGCCAGGTCAGCACATCGCAAGAAAATATTAAAAGAACTGGCAGCCGGCAGTTTGCAAATCCTGATCGGCACGCATGCCGTAATTGAAGAAGTGGTACAGTTTAAAAATCTAGGCATGGTGGTGATCGATGAGCAACATCGCTTTGGTGTGGCGCAAAGAGCAAGACTGTGGGCTAAAGCAACGATCCCGCCACATATTCTTGTCATGACGGCAACACCTATTCCAAGAACACTGGCCATGACTGCTTATGGTGATCTTGATTATAGCGTTCTGGATGAGTTACCACCCGGACGGCAACCCATTACCACGGTTCATCGTTATGAGTCGCAGCGCAGTAAGGTAATGGATTTTTTAAAAGCGGAGATCGAAAAGGGAAGGCAGGTCTACATCATCTTCCCTTTAATAGAAGAAAGTGAGAAACTGGATTATGAGAACCTGATGCAGGGCTATGAAAATGTCAAAACCTATTTCCCGGAACCCAAATATTGGATCAGCATGGTACATGGCCGGCAACCCGCCGAACAGAAAGAACTAAATATGAAAAGATTTGTTGAAGGAGATACACAGATCATGGTTTCCACCACAGTGATCGAAGTGGGGGTCAATGTGCCGAATGCCTCCGTGATGGTAATTGAAAGTACCGAAAAATTCGGCCTTTCCCAGTTGCACCAGTTGAGGGGCAGGGTGGGCCGGGGTGCTGAAAAAAGCTATTGCATATTAATGACCGGGTCTAAATTGGGTAATGATGCCAGGGAACGCATCCGGATAATGACAGCTACCAATAATGGATTTGAAATAGCAGAAAAAGACCTGGAATTGAGAGGGCCGGGTGAAATAGCAGGGACAAGACAAAGCGGGGCATTAAACTTTAAACTGGCCAGTATTGTCCAAGACCGGCCATTATTAGAAATGACAAGGTCTTTGTCGGCAGAGTTGCTGGAAAGTGATCCGGACCTTGTTTCGGCCGAAAATTTGCGGTTAAAGAATTTTCTGCTGTCACAAAAGAGTAAAACAATTTGGAGCCGTATTTCTTAACAGAAGATTGTCACAACAGTTCTCATGAATTTTAGTTATTTTAAAGAAAATAAATTGAACCTGAAACGCCCCGTAATCCTTGCCATTTCCCTGCTTTCTGTCCTGTCTCTGTGGTCACAGGATTATAATAATATTGAGTTTATTGAAAACAAAGGGCAGTGGGACAGCCGGGTCAAATTCAAAGGAGATGTCAATGCAGGGGCCTTCTTTTTGCGGTCAGGTGGTTTTACAGTACTTCAGCACAATCTTCAAGATCTTACAGCATTAGAACAAGCCTGGCATGGCCAGCAGCATGGCGCTGTGGCAAAGACGGGCAATATGGTGCTTCGTTCACATGCCTGGAATGTAGATTTTATCGGGGCTGATCCGGCTATGGAGATCGCTCCTGATAAAGGCATAGCAACTTATAATAACTACTTTCTCGGGAATGATCCGTCCAAATGGGCTTCCGGTTGCCGCATTTTCCAGGCGGTCACGTTGAGAAATATCTATCCCAATATTGATGTTCGTTATTATACCAGCAATGGTGCCTTGAAATATGATATCATTGTAAGACCCGGCGGTAATGTCAGCAGGATCGCTTTACAATATGAAGGCGTTGACAAAATACAGGTGAAAAATAAAGAACTGGTTATTGCCACGTCAATCGGTGAAAGAAAAGAATCTGCACCTTATACGTATCAATCAACTGCAAAAGGAAGAGCAGTTGTTGACTGCCGGTATAAAGTAAGCGGCAATATTGTTCGCTTTGAAGTAAAAGATTATGATCCTTCTTCGACTCTTATTATAGACCCCACCATGGTCTTTTGTTCCTTTACCGGTAGCACGGCGGATAACTGGGGTTATACAGCAACTTATGGTCCTGATGGCAGTATGTTTGGTGGGGGTATCGTAAGAAATTCAAATGGATTTCCTGCATCCCCCGGAGCTTTTCAAACAACATACCAGGGCGGTTCTGGTGCCCAGGAGGGACCTTGTGATATTGGTATCATCAAACTGTCGCCCACGGGTAACGCCAGGGTATATGCGACTTATATTGGAGGTACTGACAATGAACAACCTCATAGTCTTATTGTAGATAACCAGGGCAACCTGATCATGGCCGGAAGATCCAACTCCGGAAACTATCCCACAACCGGGGCCGGTCAAATTGGAATTGGTGGCGCATTCGATATTGTCGTAACCAAACTTAATGCGACCGGCACTGCACTACTTGCTTCAAGGAAAATTGGTGGATCCTCCAACGATGGTGTAAATATCACTCCCGGGAGAACGGGAGCTAACTCATTACAGCAAAATTACGGAGATGATGGAAGGAGCGAAGTGATCATCGATGGTGCCGGTAATATTTATGTGGCATCCTGTACACAATCAGCTACTAATTTCCCGGTTACCGGGGGGGCATTCCAAACAGCTTTCGGGGGAGGAACACAGGACGGCGTAGTAATGAAATTTACTTCTGCACTCGCACCTTCATTCATCAGCTACCTGGGAGGCAGTAGTAACGATGCGGCCTACGTACTTTCTCTTGGATCCAATGGAAATATTTTTGTCGGCGGGGGAACAGAGAGTGCAAACTTTCCCGGAAATAAAGCGGGTACTCTCGGTCCAACATTCAATGGTAATATTGATGGTTTTGTGGCCGAGATCACTAATAACGGATCCGCTATAAACCGGTCAACATTTATTGGAACGGGAGGTATTGACCAGGTATTCGGGATCCAGTTTGACCGTAACGGGTTTCCTTATATCATGGGTCAGACAACAGGTAACTGGGTTGCCCAGAATGCTACCTTCAGTAATCCCGGGGGTAAACAATTTATCGGTAAACTGAGGCCGGATTTGTCCGGCTATGTTTATACAACCATGTTTGGTACCGGCTCTGTAATTCCGAATATTTCCCCGGTTGCATTCCTGGTTGATCGCTGTGAAAATGTATATGTTTCCGGTTGGGGCGGATTAATAAATGCGAATATTTATCCCAGTGGAGGAACAACTGGTCTTCCCGTTACTACGGATGCACTTGATCCATCAACGGATGGTGCAGATATGTACTTTTTTGTTTTGGCTAGGGATGCTACCAGTCAATTATACGGAAGCTTTTTTGGTCAGACCGGTGGCTTGGTGGATCATGTAGATGGTGGCACCAGCCGCTTCGATCAGAATGGGGTTATTTACCAGGGTATTTGTGCCAATTGTGGCAGGGGGGCTGCCTTCCCTACCACTGCCGGAGTATGGGCACCTGCTAATGGTTCCCAGAACTGTAATATGGCCATGGTAAAAATTGCTTTCAACCTGTCGGGTGTTGGTTCAGATGTGGAGTCTGCCATCGGAGGAGTTCCCCGGGATACTGCCGGTTGTGTGCCATTGACGGTTGATTTTACTGACCAGATCAGAAACGCACAAAGCTATATCTGGAATTTTGGTGATGGATCTCCACAGGTGGGCCCCTTACCTGCTGCTACTGGTTTTACGCAAACGCATACATATAACGCTGTTGGTACTTACCAGGTCATGCTGATTGCTATTGACCCGGCAAGCTGCAATATCCGGGATACATCCTATATCAATATACGTGTAGGAGATATTCGGGCAAATCTTGATTTTAATGCTGTGAAAATCGGGCCTTGTACTTCTTTCCAATACCAGTTCAATAATTTATCTGTTGCCCCTCCTTCCACACCATTTCAGCCCACATCTTTTACCTGGGATTTTGGGGATGGAAGCCCAACGGTAGTAGCAGGCTTGAATTCTGTAACTCACACCTATGCTGCACCCGGCACTTATAATGTGATATTACGGTTAACGGATACTTCCTACTGTAATTCACCGGATGCCGATACCCTGCAACTAAGTGTGGATGAAAACGTGGATGCAAGATTTACCACACCGCCGACAGGTTGTGTGCCCTATACAGCTGTATTCGATAACACTACCATTGCAGGACAAACCTGGCAATGGGATTTTGGGGATGGAAATACTTCCACCGCGTTTGAACCCACTCATGTATACACTACTCCCGGAACGTATAATGTAGTCTTAGTGGCTACAAATCCAAATACCTGTAATGTGACGGATACGGCAAGATTCACCATCACGGTGGTTGCTATTCCTACCTCTAATTTCAGTTATACCCCGGTTGTGCCTGTTGAAAATACACCTAACCTTTTTACTAATCTTTCCTCTCCCGATGCAGTCAGGTTCAAGTGGTTGTTTGGTGATGGAGATTCTTTAGTAACTACATCGAGAGCCGTAGTTCAGCACCAGTATAATGCAAGCGGAACATTTACGGCCTGTCTCATTGCCTACAATGCTGCCGGTTGTCCTGATACCAGTTGCCAGGATGTGCAGACAAGAGTGGTGCCCGTGGTAGATGTACCTAATGCTTTCACACCGCAAAGCGGTGATGTAAATAGTAAGATTTTTGTCAGGGGGTTTGGTATTTCAAAAATGCGTTTTATCATCTGGAACCGCTGGGGCCAGAAAGTATTTGAGACCGGTAACCGCCTGGAAGGATGGGATGGTAAATTCAAGGGACAATTGCAACCGATGGATGTGTATGCCTACACACTGGATATCGAGTTTTTTGACGGGGTGAAAACAACCAGGAAGGGTGATATAACGTTAATCAGATAGAAAAGGAGGATCCGTTTATGAAGCAACGAAAAATGACAGGATTATGGATGGCTTGTATGCTCTGGCTTGGCGCTTCAGCACAGGATCTTCATTTTTCGCAGTTCATGAATTCGCCGCTGGTTACCAATCCCGCCAACACAGGATTTATACCGGATGGTGATTACCGGCTTGGGGTTAATTATCGTAACCAATGGTCTTCTGTGATGACGATCCCGTACAAAACAATGAGTGTTTTTGGTGATTTTCAAACCATGAACAACGAGGATAATACGGGTTGGCTGGGAGTAGGGGGGCTTATTTTAAGAGATGTGGCCGGCAGCGGTAACCTTACATCAACAAAAATATATGGTTCTGTTGCCTATCACCAGATGATTGACCAAGGTAGTTTGCTTAGCCTTGGATTTAATGTGGGCTGGGCCAATAAAAATATCAATGTTACCAACCTGAAATTCCCCGACCAGTTTGACGGAAAATTCTTTGACAATAAACTTCCCACGGCTGTGGCACTGGACAGGAATAATATTAACTACCTGGATATACAGGCGGGGGTTAACTATGCTTATTTCCCCAATAGTATGACCTATTTCAATGTGGGATTTTCAACCATGCATATCAACCGGCCGAGAGAATCATTTTTTAATGCAGTGGCAGGTATAGACAACAGGATATCCATGCGGCACAATGCCTTTATCAACGGAAGTTTCAAGCTCAACGAGCAGTGGATCATTAATCCCAATATCTATTTTTCCTACCAGGCAAAATCAACAGAATTAGTAGGAGGCATGAATGCACACTATAACCTGTCCGGCGACGGGGAGAAAATACTGATAGCCGGTTTATACTACCGGCACCAGGATGCCGTGATCCCTATGATCGGATTTGGGCTGAAAGATTACAATTTTACATTTACCTACGATGCCACTATGTCTACACTGCGCAATTATAACAATACAAGAGGCGCTTTTGAGTTTTCGTTGATCAAGCAGGGAGCTTTTGACCGCTACAACGGTAACCGGCGGGAATCCATGTGCCCTTCTTTCCGGTATTAACTTGTAGAATTTTCACTTTACCAATTCGCTGATAAGTACGATTTTTACAGCCTCAAGCCTGTAAAATAAACGAATGGACAGATTAGTTAATCCTGCACTTACTTCACTTCATATAGAGACCTTCAAAAAGATCGTTGGTGAGAATTATGTTTTCATGGACGAAGAATCACTGGCAACCTATGCACACGATGAAACCGAAAACCTCCATTACCCACCGGAGGCTGTTATCAAACCCAGGACTGCGGAGGAGATCAGTGCGATCATGAAGATCTGTAACAAAGAAAGAATACCCGTTACACCAAGAGGAGGCGGTACCGGGCTCAGTGGTGGTGCCCTGGCCCACCTGGGTGGTGTGGTTCTTTCCACGGAGAGAATGAACGCAATCATCGAAATAGATGAACGCAACCTGCAGGTAACGACGGAGCCCGGGGTTATTACAGAGGTATTACAAGATGCTGTCAAAGAGAAAAAACTTTTTTATCCTCCCGATCCCAGCAGCCGGGGATCTTGTTTTATCGGGGGAAATATTGCTGAGAACAGTGGTGGCCCCAAAGCTGTAAAGTATGGAGTGGTAAAAGATTATGTGCTAAACCTGGAGATGGTGTTGCCCAATGGCGAGATCATCTGGACCGGGGCCAATGTATTGAAGAACTCAACCGGCTATAATCTTACACAACTGGTGGTAGGCAGCGAAGGCACCTTAGGTATTGTTACAAAGATTGTCCTGCGGCTCATCCCGCTTCCGGAGTTTGATTTATTGATGCTGGTTCCTTTCCGGAATCTTGAACAGGCAGGTGAGGCAGTGAGTGCCATCTTCCGGGCCGGTTTTGTACCCAGCGCTATGGAGCTGATTGAGATTAACGCTCTGAATATAGTCAGCAAATTTGTAGATAGTAATGCAGTACCGGTTACACCCGATACAGCAGCCCACCTGATCATTGAAGTGGATGGTAATAATATGGAAGTGCTGATGCAGGACATGGAAGCAATCGGTACTTTGTTATCTCAGTATGATATCGGGGATATCTATTTTGCGGATGATGCACAGCAAAAAGCAGAGCTCTGGAAACTGCGAAGAAGGGCAGCTGAAGCGGTGAAATTGATTGGCTATACTATTGAAGAAGATACCGTAGTGCCAAGGGCTGAATTGCCTGCGCTGATCCGGGGCGTGAAAGAATTAGGTAAAAAACATGACTTTGAAGTGGTTTGTTATGGGCATGCCGGCGATGGAAACCTGCATATACGTATCAAAAAAGAGGGAATACCGAACAGTTATGGCAGCGAGGAGATGAATAAAGTATTACGGGAATTGTTCCGGCTGGTGAATGGTCTTGGTGGAACGATCAGCGGGGAGCATGGTATCGGGCTCATCCAGAAAACGTATATGGATATTGTTTGCAAAGAAGCCAATCTTCAGCTGATGCGGGGAATAAAGAAAGCTTTTGATCCCAATAATATTTTGAACGCCGGTAAAATCTTTGATGCATGACAGAAGCAGAATCTCAAAGCACTTCGCTGAGGAACGATGTAAAAGCTACCCGGATTTTGTTTGGGGCTTTGGTGGTAGGAGTGGTTTTATTTACCGTAATAAGTATTGCTGTTAATCTTATCAACGGATCTGTTGATGCATTATCAAGAGAAATACAACCGATATTTATGGGAGTGGCCGCTGCATTGGGGATTGGGTGTGGGATTATGGCAAAACTGACTTATACCAAAGGTGTTCGATCAGCCAGGAACATAACCGGCTCACTGCAGGATAAATTAAACCATTACCGTTCTTTCCTGATCAAATGCCTCGCAATGTGCGAAGGGGCAGCTATATTCTCAGTCATAGTTTATTTTTTAACAGGCGATTTCCGGGTGTTGATCGTTACAGCTGTTATGTTAGCTGTTATGCTCAGTTTTGCACCTTCAAAGAAAAGAATGATCACTGAACTGGATATTGACTGGAATGACCAGGATGCTTTATAATAAACCAATAATATGAAAAAAGTAATCATGATCTTGTGTGTGCTGTTAACCGGGATGGCTTCCATTAACGCACAGGATAAGGAAGAGAGTGAAAAAGGAGGGTTTAAAAAGGAAAACCTCTTTACCGGGGGCAGTATCTCGGCAGGTTTTTCAAACAATTCCGTATTACTGGGAGGTAATCCTGTTTTTGGCTACAGCCTTACCGACTGGATAGATGCCGGGCTTGTTTTAAATTATACCTATACTACCTACAGGGATTATAATTTTGTCTTCAACGATAAACTAAGGCAAACAGTAGTAGGCGGAGGTGCTTTCCTGAAATTGTACCCGGTCCGCTTTCTCTTTGTACAGGGGCAGTTTGAACATAATTTCCTGAAACAAAAATTTATTCCAACAGCCGGGGCAACGCAAGTGTATAATTCCGAGGCCAGCAGTTTTTTATTGGGAGCCGGGTATGCCACAGGGCGGTTTGGAAAAGGGGGGCCTCCTTTTTTTTATTTATCAGTTATGTTTGACCTGATTGGGGATATCAATTCTCCCTACACTGATGGCTATGGCCGGGTTATTCCTATCGTAAGAGGTGGTATACAGGTACCCCTGTTCCAGGGAAGTAAAAATAAATAAGATATTTCTTACAGGTGTAGGGCCAGTTCAGCTGGAGTAGTAATGACACTGATTCTTTTGGCTGCTTTTTCATAAAGAAATTTTTCCTGCTGCATCACTTCAATGTGTTTAATAAGGTGATCATAAAAGCCATTACTGTTCAGGATAAATATTTCTTTGTCGTGAATAGAAAGCTGGTTCCAGGTCAGCATTTCAAATAATTCATCCAGGGTGCCAAAACCACCGGGTAACACAACAGCGGCATCACACATGCTGTAGATAGTTCTTTTTCTTTCATGCATATCTTCGGTTATGATCAGTTGGCTGATGCCGGTATGCTGCCGTTCCCAGTCCACTAATACTTTGGGGATGATACCAATCACTTTGCCGCTATTGTCCATCACCGCATTGGCAATAGCTCCCATGATACCAACATTGCCACCACCATAGACCAGGGTAATATTTTTTTTGGCCATCAGTTTGCCCAGCTCAACAGCCTGCTCCATATATACTGGGTTATTGCCGGTATGAGAGCCGCAAAAAACTGCAAGTGATTGTATTGCCATAGTTCTGCTAAATTGCGGCAAAGGGATAACAAATTTGTTTATCTTCAAAATTCCGTATTGCACATTTTAATAATAAATATTCATTAACAGAAACCCGGTTGTATGTCACCAGTCCTTCTTTTCTCCTTTGTTATCGGATACTTTTTATTGCTGTTGGTAGTGGCGTGGTACACGTCCCGTAATTCGAATAATGATTCTTTTTTTATCGGTAACCGCAATAGTAACTGGATGCTGGTGGCATTTGGTATGATCGGCACCTCTTTATCCGGGGTCACCTTTGTCAGTGTGCCGGGTGGAGTGGGTAAAGAATCGTTTGCTTATTTCCAGATCGTTTTGGGATACCTGATCGGTTACGTTGTCATTGCTTATGTATTATTGCCCTTGTATTACCGGCTTAATCTGACGTCAATTTATAATTATCTCAGCAAAAGACTTGGGGTTCATTCCTACAAAACCGGGGCTTCTTTTTTTATTCTATCCAGAACGTTAGGTGCTACAGCCCGGCTCTACCTGGTTGTAAAGATTTTACAGGATGCCATTCTTTCCAGTTTCGGTGTCCCATTTTGGGTCACTACACTGATCATCCTGGCTATGATCCTTATTTATACATATGAGGGAGGGGTAAAAACGATTGTATTTACGGATACCTTGCAGACTACTTTTATGCTGGCAGGTTTGGTAGTATGTGTCATATATATGCTGCAGGCCATGGATATGGGAATTGGTTCAGCATTATCTTCTATGGCTGATAACGGGTATTCAAAAATATTCTTTACCAACCCGGAAAGTAAATTGTTCTTTCTGAAGCAGATACTGGCAGGGGCCTTTATTACCATTACCATGACAGGCATGGACCAGGAAATGATGCAAAAAACGATATCTGTAAAGACATTAAAAGATTCTCAAAAAAATATACTGACATTAGGTGTGATCATGATGGTGGTCATATTTTTATTTCTGTTCCTGGGCGGCTTGCTGCATTTATACAGTGCCCAGGAAAGTGTGGCAGCTACCGGCGATAAGCTATTCCCGGAAATAGCATTGCAGCATATGCCCCCTATTGTATCGGTTATTTTTATCATTGCCCTCATTTCGGCTTTATTTCCAAGCGCCGATGGAGCCATTACAGCACTCACCTCTTCCTTTTGTATTGACATCCTGGGCATGCAGCGCCGTTCAGACTGGTCCGATCAGCAAAAAAAGAAAATCCGTCAGCGGGTACACCTGGTTGTTGCATTTATCTTTCTTTTATTTGTTATGATCTTTTACCAGGTTAATAATCCGAGCATGATCGGGGTGATATTAAAAGTGGCAGCTTATACCTATGGGCCATTGCTGGGTCTCTTTACATTTGGTATTCTTTCAAAACGACCGGTGAATGATAAATTAGTTCCCCTTATTTGTGTGGCTTCTCCCGTCATTTGTTTCTTCCTTGATAAATTTCAAAAACAAATTTTTGGTTCTTTTGAATTGGGCCTGGAATTGCTTGTTATTAACGGACTGCTCACATTTACCGGCCTTTTCCTGGTTTCCCGTAAAGGGGATGCATCAACGAATATGCAGGCAAATGCATAAACCTTAGCAGCAGGGGAGTTATCTTTGCAAAAAACTTACAGGATTGGAATTGATAAATCCACTGGCAGAAGCCTATGCTGAAAAATACTCCTCAGCAGAAGATGTATTGCTTAAAGAGGTGCATGAGTATACCTTGCAACATCACAAAGAGTATGTCATGCTCAGCGGCCACCTCCAGGGAAAAGTGCTGGAGATGATCAGTTGGATGATCCGTCCCCGGCGAATACTGGAAATTGGCACGTTCACCGGTTACAGTGCATTATGCCTAGCCAAGGGGCTCACAGAAGATGGGAAGCTGCACACTATAGAATTAAGACAGGCGGATAGCGATAAAGCAAGATTTTTTTTTGATAAATCTTCCTATGCCAGCCGGATACGATCACATACAGGTAATGCGTTAGAAATCATCCCTCAACTCGATGAAACCTGGGATCTTGTTTTTATTGATGCGGATAAACCAGCCTATATCGAATATTTTAACCTTGTTTTGCCCCGTCTTCGGTCAAAGGGTTTTATTTTAGCAGATAATATTTTTTTCCACGGCCAGGTGCTGGAACAGCCGGTGAAAGGGAAAAGTGCTAAAGGAATCCAGGCCTTTACTGATTTTATTAATAACAGAACTGATATTGAAAAAGTAATATTGACCATCCGTGATGGATTGTACCTTATCAGGAAATTATAATTCGTGTATGATGCGACGCCGGAAACAACTGATCGTAACCATTTTTTTGGCGGTATTCTCGTTCCTTGCAAGAGCACAGCAAAACCCTGTTGTACTTGAGTATATCAATACGTATAAGGAGTTGGCGATTGCTGAAATGCAAAGAACAGGGGTACCAGCTTCTGTGAAGCTCGCCCAGGGTATCCACGAAACCATGGCCGGAACCAGTAACCTGGTAATAAAATCAAATAATCACTTTGGTATAAAATGTAAATCCAACTGGACCGGCGAATCGGTGTCACACGATGATGATGCACGAGGGGAATGCTTCAGGAAATATCCTTCCGCTACCGATTCCTACCGGGATCATTCTGATTTTTTGAAAAACAGCCAGCGATATGCCTCTTTATTTTTGTTGGAGCCCACGGATTACCAGGGATGGGCCAATGGATTAAAGAAAGCAGGATATGCAACAAATTCCAGGTACCCGTCTATTATTATTAAACTGATTGAGGATTACAAACTCCAGGATTATACCCTGATTGCCCTGGGAAAGATGGAAAGACCTTCCGAAGCCGGACAGGCTGTTAAAAATGCAGAGGAAAGTGCTGAACCGGTTCTTAACTCAAAAGATGGGCAAAAAGAAAGCGGATCAGCTGGTCTTAAAGAAAGGAATTGGCCCGAATACCCCAATGGGGAATTTAAAATCAATGAAACAAGAGTGATCTTTATAAAACAAGGAACATCCTATCTCAGTATAGCCCAGCAATTCAATATACCCCTTGCTAAACTGTTTGAGTTTAATGAACTAAACCCGGCCGAGGCAGCCGATACTGACCAGTTATTGTACCTGCAGCGAAAAAGGAAGACAGGAAAAACAGATTATCATATCGTCAGGCCCGGTGAAACCCTTCGTGATATTGCCCGGGAAGAAGCAATTCGGCTGGAATCATTGCTGGAGTATAACTTGCTCAGTACAGGTCAGCAACCCGCTGTTGGAGAAAGGTTGTCATTGCGGGCAAAGGCCGGGGCCATACCAAAGCTTGCCGCTAAAGAAAATTATTCAACCAGTCCGTCGGCATCCCCATGGAGCCGCAATTAAAAACTGCTCTTCAATATGTCCATCATTAAAGTACACGATAAATCATTTGATACCTATTTGTCAGAAGAAGTCATCCAGGGACGCATCAAAGAAATGGCTGCAGCGATTAACAGGGATTATGCAGGGAAACGACCTCTTTTTATCGCCATCCTGAATGGTTCATTCATGTTTGCTTCGGATCTATTTAAGCACCTTTCTATTGATGCGGAAATATGTTTTATTAAACTGGCATCTTATAAAGGAATGAAGTCATCCGGAAACGTGGTGACTTCCATCGGGCTTGAGGATGATCTTTTTGGAAAAGACGTGGTGATCGTGGAGGATATCGTGGATACCGGGAAAACCCTTCATAATTTTTTGCCCAAATTGCTTCACCAGCAACCCAGATCTTTAAAGATAGCCTCTTTATTACATAAGTCAGAGGCGACAGAATACCCGCTGCAACTGGATTATATCGGTTTTGATATTCCGAACAAATTCGTTGTTGGATATGGCCTTGATTACGATGGATTAGGCCGGAATCTGAAAGAGATCTATCAGCTTGTCTAAATACTTAGACGTATCAGGGTTTTTTTGTATTTTTTCCGGCCAACATACCCACTTGAAGGCCGCTTGCCACATATGGTTGTTACTACTGATTTGTTTATCCACCCGATCCCAGCAGTTTTATCTGCGGGGAGAAGTGAAAGACGAAACAGGAAACCTGTTACAGAATGTAACGATTCTTCACAGCCGCAGCGGCTATTTATACCGAACCGGTTCATACGGAACCTTTGGAATTGTTACCAACCAGCTTGTAGACACACTCGTTTTCACCTTGCACGGGTATAGCCCCGAACGGGTAGTGGCCAATGCTGAACAGTTTATAAACGTCAGGCTTAAATTACAACCCATTAATACAGCCCAGGGAAGAAGAGATAAGCTGGCTTCCTTAACCAGGGACCTGACCCGGGATGAACAAAAACAATGGTTCGCCGGCGATGAAACATATGCGAGTATTATTGAGAACAGGCTGATCAATGCAAAAAAGTTTCCCAATACCGGGATGTCATTAAATGTGGACAGGGCTTCTTATAGTAATATCCGGCGATTTATAACACTTAAGTCCTTTGTTCCCCCCGATGCTGTTCGTATTGAGGAGATGCTGAATTACTTCAACCTGGATTATGAAGAACCTTCCGGCAATGATATCTTTTCTATCCGGACTAAATTAACAGGCTGTCCCTGGAATGAAGATAACCAGCTATTTTATGTGAACCTGTTTTCAAAAAAAATAAATATTGATACACTTCCTCCCAGCAACCTGGTTTTCCTGATTGATGTGTCAGGATCTATGGATATGACCAACCGGTTACCGCTGTTAAAATCTGCTTTCCGGTTACTGGTAAATAACCTGCGGGATAAGGATTCGGTAGCCATCGTGGTTTATGGCGGAGTAACAGGAATCATGCTGAACAGTACAAGTGGCGCCGAAAAGGAGAAAATATTAAAAGCAATCGATGAACTGACCCCTGGCGGATCCACACCCGGTGAATCAGGAATACGGGTCGCTTACAGTGTGGCAAAAAACCATTTTATCAAGGGAGGGAATAACCGGGTGATCCTGGCTACGGATGGCGATTTTAATGTAGGTCTTAAAACAGAAACAGAGCTGGATGAGCTGATCTCCCTGCACAGGGAATCGGGTATTTATCTTACCTGTCTTGGTGTCGGCATGGGTAATTACAAAGATTCTAAAATACAGACACTGGCAAGAAAGGGGAACGGCAATTTTGCATACCTGGATAATTTCCGGGAAGCAGAGAAAGTGCTGTTAAAAGAGTTTACACAAACGCTGTATGCTGTTGCAGATGACGTGTACATGAACGTGGAATTCAATCCGGAGTTTGTGAAAGAGTACAGGCTGATCGGCTTTGATAATAAAGTAGGGGCAATCAAAGATTCAATGTCGGTGGTGGAAGGAGGCGAGATCGGATCAGGACACTCTATGATTGGTGTTTTTGAAATCGTTCCAACAGATGTCAATAAGGGAGCAATTAAGGATCATTTTACGATAGGAAGATTTGCTGATATCGACCTGCAATACCGCCCGTCCCGGGATACGCTGCACTGTCATAAAAAATACCACAGTAAGTTTGAATATACTCCGTTTGCAGAAACAGAAAAATCATACCAGTTTTATACTTCTGTCGTTATGTTTGGTTCCTTATTACGGTCATCCCAGTATGCGAAAGAAATTGAATGGAATTCTATAATAGAAATTGCCTCCCGGTCATCAAGCCCAGATGACCTTTTACAAAAAGAGTTCATCAACCTGGTACAACAGGCTAAAACACTTTATTCAAAAGTGAAAAAAAAGAAAGGGGGCTCTTTTATTCAGGGGAACTAATTATGAAAACATTTCCCTGATCTTATCAAAGAAACCTTTATCATTTTTATCCGGGTGTGGTTTGAAGTTTGGGGAATGACTTAGCTTTTCCAGCATGGCTTTTTCTTCGGCACTTACCTGTTGCGGTGTCCATACATTGACATGGATCAGCTGATCACCTTTTTCATATGAATTAACCGCCGGGAAGCCTTTGCCTTTGAGGCGGAATATTTTACCACTTTGTGTACCGGCAGGTATTTTGATCTTAGCTCTTCCGTCAATCGTTGGTACTTCTACCTGTGTTCCAAAAACAGCGTCTGTAAACGTGATATGAAGATCGAAAGCGACATTCAATCCGTCGCGGTGTAATTCTTTATGTGCTTCTTCTTCTACCAGGATGATCAGGTCGCCCGGCATACCGCCCCTCTCTCCGGCATTTCCTTTTCCGTTAATACTGAGTTGCATTCCTTCCTGCACACCTGCAGGTATTTCAATACTTACCGTCTCCTCCCCGTATACTCTTCCTTCACCTTTACAATTACCACATTTTGCTGTTACAGTGGTTCCCTCACCATTACAGGTTGGGCAAGTAGTAACAGTTTGCATTTGCCCGAGGAATGTATTTTGTACCCTTCTTACCTGGCCGCTTCCACCACAGGTACCACAGGTTTGCACACTGCCTTTATCTTTAGCACCACTTCCGCTGCAAGTGGTACACACCACATGCTTTTTTACTTTGATGTTTTTAGTAACCCCTTTTGCAATTTCTTCATAGGTAAGCTTCAATTTAATACGGAGATTGCTGCCTCTTACACCACGACTTCTTTGCCCGCCACGGCCCCCCCCTCGTTGTTGCCCGCCAAAAAAGTTTCCAAAAAGATCATCCCCGAAAATATCTCCGAACTGGCTGAAGATATCATCCATATTCATGCCCTGGCCACCGCTGAAACCACCACGACCGTTACCACTAACGCCGGCATGACCATAGCGGTCATATTGTGCTTTTTTATCCGCATCACTTAATATCTCGTAGGCTTCGGCAGCTTCTTTGAATTTTTCTTCAGCAGCCTTATCACCGGGGTTACGATCAGGGTGATATTGCATGGCTACTTTGCGATACGCTTTTTTGATCTCGTCAGCAGAAGCACCTTTTGCCACACCTAATATTTCGTAATAATCTCTTTTTGCCATGATACTTATTATTTCCCTACTACAACTTTTGCGTGACGAATGATCTTATCATTCAGGTAATATCCTTTTACCACTTCATCCACCACTTTGCCTTTCAGGTTATCGGTTGGTGCCGGTATTTCGGTGATTGCTTCATGCAGGTCAGGGTTGAATTCCTGCGCTATTGTTTCCATTGCTTTCACACCTTTTGATTGCAGGGTATTGCGCAGCTTATTAAAAACAAGCATCACCCCTTCTTTGATGGAGGCGGAATCAGTACTTGTTTCCAGCTGTTTTTGGGCCCGGTCGCAATCATCCAAAACATTCAGCAAGTCCGTAATTACCTCTTTTCCGGCTGTCTGGATCAGCTCTATTCTTTCCTTGGCACTCCGGCGTTTAAAATTGTCGAATTCTGCCACTTTACGGATGAATTTATCCTTCGCATCCTCTAGTTCAGCTTTTAGTTGTTCAAGGGCAGATTCTTCAGCCACCGGCTCATTCAAATGTGTACTGCCGCTAACACTGTCGTCGGTATTGATATCGACGTTGCCATTATTCTCTTGTTCCATCATGTCTTTTTCTGCCATTTTAATCAAATTGTTTGCAAAGGTAAGGTTGTCAAGAATATTGCCAACCCATACATTTACCGGAAGATGGCTGTTTTGGGGACAAAATGACCGGATAGGAAGTATGCTCCTGTCAGGAAAAAGACGGTTTTGCTTTCGGCAGCCCCGTCAAATTCAGTAGCTTGCAGCCCTTTATGAACAACGTTTACCTCAAAAGAAAAATAGCACCCCGGGTCGTCAACGGTCACCCCTGGATCTTCAATAATGAAGTGGAAAAAGTGGAAGGGGACCCGGCGGGTGGGGATACCGTGGCTGTTTTTACTCATGATAAAAAATTTGTGGGCAAGGGGTATTATAATCCCAGGTCCCAGATCGTGGTAAGATTGCTTTCAAGGGATAAGAAGGACGAGATCAATGAGCAATTTTTTCATGATAGAATTGTCCAATGCTGGGAATACAGGAAAAAACTGGGTTATACCGAGAATTGCCGTCTTGTTTTTGGAGAGGCAGATTCATTGCCACAGCTGATCGTTGATAAATTCAATGACTATTTTGTTATTCAGACGCTGGCCCTGGGAATCGATAGATGGAAACCGGCTATTGTAAAAGCGATCAACAGTATTTTCCAGCCCAAAGGAATTTATGAACGAAACGATGTCCCGGTAAGGGAGCTGGAAGGCTTGCCACAGCAGAAAGGATTTTTATCAGCACCATTCGACACAAAGATCATCATCAATGAGAATGGATTGAAATTTCATGTGGATATTGAGAATGGGCAAAAGACGGGCTATTTCTTAGATCAGCAGGATAACCGCCGTGCCATTCAGCATATTGTAAAAGGGGCAGATGTGCTGGGCGCATTTACATATACCGGGACGTTTGAAATTCATGCAGCCCATTACGGTGCTAAGTCTGTCCTGGGACTGGATATTTCAGAGAATGCCGTACAGCAAGCCAATAAAAATGCAGCTTTAAATGGATTAGATGCTGTTTGTCATTTTGAAACAGCAAATGCCTTTGATGTGCTCAAACAATGGGGTAAGGATGGCAGGCAGTATGATGTGGTGATGCTGGATCCTCCTGCATTTACCAAAAGCAGGGAAACGATACAAAAGGCAATTACAGGCTATAAAGAAATAAATCTGCGGGGAATGAAACTGGTAAAACCCGGAGGCTTTTTAGTTACCTCCTCCTGTACAAATCTTGTACAGGCAGAGCTCTTTTTGCATATCATTGATATGGCAGCCAAAGATGCCAGGAGAAAAATAAGACAGGTGGTATTCCAGGCACAGGCAGCAGATCACCCTATCATCTGGGGCTTAGAAAATACGCAATACCTGAAATTCCTGATCGTACAGGTTCAGTAATTTCAATTCAAACAGGAAATTTTACTTGGAAACCTGGAATTTTCCAGACTCGATCAGCTTGCCGCTTTGATCCCTGAGGTGGTAAATATAAACTCCTCGGTTAAAATCGGTAAGATTAATGATGGTCTTTTCACCTAGGTTTTGGGCCTCATACATTTTCTTACCCAGCATATGAAATACCTGGACAGACATTCCTTTCTGGTAATTGTTCTGCAGATCAAACGTGATGTAAGAAGTAGCGGGGTTGGGGTACAATTTCACTTTGTCAGCGGTCTCAGAAACGGGGGCAGTACGGGTTGTCTGCGCACCTGAAGTGATGGCTGTCAAGAGAATAAAGGATAGTATGGGTAGAATTCGCTTCAACGAAACAAATTTACTTTTATTTCTCAATAATAGAGCCTTTTTCTTACTTATACAAGGTATTTGCCGCAAAAAATAGCAGGCCTTGTAAATCAATAATCTACAGGGCCTGCCAGCAAGAATTTTAACTGGAATTTAGCCCAGTTTTGCCAGTACATCCCGGATGGCTGTAAAATCAGGAACCTCCCCGGCGTTTTCCAATACTTCCGCATACCGGATGATGCCTTCCTTATCGATCACAAAAGCGGATCGTTTGGCCACTCCCTTCATCCCAAAGCCAAAAGTTTCGTACAAGGAGCCATAGGCAGTGGCAGTATCCTTATTGTAATCACTCAATAATGAAAAATTCAGGTTTTGCTCTTCTTTGAACTTTGCGAGGGTGTATAGCGAGTCGGAAGAAATGCCAAATACCGTTGCATTGGCATTGTTGTAAATACTGATCGTGTCCCTTACCTCGCACAGCTCTTTAGTGCAAACACTAGTGAAAGCCAAGGGAAAGAATAACAACAAGACATTTTTACCTTTCAGATCAGCCAGGTTTACTTCTTTTTTCTCGCTGTCAAATAACGTAAAACCAGGGGCTGCTTGTCCAACTTCAATTTTCATGATACTTTGAATATTTAATGAGCAAATTATTGGTCAGGAAAGTCAACAAACATTACCAGAAAAGGTTAGAATTATTTTGCATTAAAATCTCGGGCACAATGTAGAATTCAGTGCCGACCGGCTGAACCGGTCAAGGAAGCCAATATACGATACCGATAGCTCTAAGCCACCCCGGCCGTAACTGGAGGGTTTTAGTTTGGAAATATTGATATCATAACTGAGGGCTACTGAAAATGGAACATAATCTACTTTAATAACTGGTATAAGGGCATCGTTCCAGCGGAGAAATGCACCGGCATGAACAGTGTAATCAGGTTTGTCAGGATCTCCACCCAGTTTCAATCCATACATACCGCCAGCTACTGTTTCGCTAAAACCGCCTTGCCTGGAATGATCCGCTTGTAGTGTTACATAGGCATACTCTGTAACGCCGAGTTTGATACCCCCGGAATACACCCACTTGGGATACAATTCAATGTTTGGATTCCTGTAAAAAGAATAGGAAGGGCGGTTGAAATGATGATAGGCCGCACCAATAAAAAAATTATTATCCGGGTTATCATTGATACTGGAATTATAACTTAAACCTACACTGCCATCAAGATATATGTATGAGGCGGTTTGAAAGGTCTCACCATCGCCTCCGCCATCATATTGCGAATTAGTAGTCATTTTGGAACGATCAAAACCACGTTGCACCATACCTCCCATAAAACCAAGCGATAAATACCTGTTGCGGTCACTGCTTAGGGCCTTATGATAATTCAACGCGGGTAAAATATGGGTGGAGGTCCAGCCGATTGAACCAGCACGGTCATGCAATACCTGCATACCCATAGTGACAAAATCATCACCCTTGCCAACAGGCATTTTATATTCGCCATTGAGTGAAACAGTACGGTAAGCATTGGTTACACTGTTCCATTGGTCCCGGTAAACAGCCTGCACTCTCACATCACCGGAGAAGATTCCTGCCAATGAAGGGTTGCGCAGTAACGGCGCTTCAAAGAACTGGGAAAAATGAATATCCTGTGCAATTGCTGCTGTTTGCAATATCAGGATGGTTGATACAAGTGATAATATTGTTGATTTTATTTTCAGCATCAAAGTATTAAAGAAATATTTCCGTTTAATTTGATAGTATCGCCGTTATCACAAAATACTTCGGCCTGGTAAACATATACATCGGCCTGTGGTTTGTTTCCCTTATAGGTTCCATTCCAGCCAGCCAGCGGATCATTGGGCTGAAAATTCTGTCTTTCAAAAACCACTTCACCCCAGCGGTTGAAAATACGCAACACTTTTACGCTGAATAATCCTCTCCCTCTCGGGTAAAAAATATCATTACTGCCATCACCGTTGGGGGAAAACGTATTCGGAATAAACAGGTTGGCATCTTTACAAATCACAATTACTTCAACCGTACCAGTATTCCGGCAGCCATTAGCGTCAGTAAATAAAACTGTATAGTTGGTATTGAACCTTGGCCCTGCATCCGGGGTTGGGCAGTTAGTACAACTAAGCCCTGCCGCAGGTGACCATTGCCAGTTGATCGTATTGGGTGTGTAAGTGGCCGGAATGGTGACCGGGAAGCCGGCCTGCACGGTCATTTGCCCGGGCAGCGTAACAGTCGGCAACGGATGAACAGTTATATTTTGTGTAGTGGTATCAGCACAGCCACTGCTGTTGGTGGCAATAGTTGTTACCACAAAACTGCCTGCTGTGTTATAAAATTGCAACGAAGGATTTTGTAAGGAAGAGGTATTCCCGTTCGGGAAAGTCCATTGCCAAGACACGGCAGACGTATCCGGTCGCAAAAAAATACCTGTATGCAAAATGGATTCATTGATACATATATTATTATCGCCATTAATCGAAATTAACGGGCTTTCCACCACTTTTACGATCTGTTGTTTGGTAGCGGTGTCACGACAACCACTTTGAGTTTGCACGTCAAGCGATACCGTATATAATCCCGGGGATGTATACTGGTGAACCGGGTTTTGTAAAACAGAGGTGCCGCCATCTCCAAATGACCAGTTGTAACTGATGATCGGGTCATTAAAAGTGGTGGAGTCGCTGAAGTTTACAAAGCCGCTATCACAAAAAAGAGTTTGATTTAAACCGAAATTAGGATCGGCACCGCTCACATATAGCGTATCTATTCCTTCCAGCGGAATTAAACAACCTGCAGGGTCCCGCAGAATTACTTTGGGTACGAAAGTGCCGTAAGAGGTATAAATATGATTTACGTTAGGAGAAACATTGTTAAGTATATTCCCATCACCAAAATCCCAGAAATAGGAGCCGCCTGTAACAGTACTTATCACATTCATACCAATAGAAAGGGGTTTACATCCATTGACGGGAGTATAATCCAGCCGGGCACCTGTAGTGTCAAAAACAGTGATAGTTTGAAAGGCGGAGTCAATACAACCACCGGGGCTTGTTATCAAAAGCTTTACAATATAAGTACCGGGTGTTGAATAATAATGTATCGGGTCACGCAACGGAGATGTGCCCTGTCCTGCTCCAAAATCCCATAAAACAGAAGTATAGAATGTTGATGTATTGGTGAACTGAATTTCCAACGGGGTACAGCCTCCTGCGGTATCACTGGCAGTAAAACCGGCAACCGGATTTTCAACCCGGATATAAATATTTTTGATTGTTGAATCAGCACAGCCAAAGGAATCTATAATGCTTAGTTTGACATTGTAAAATCCTGCCGATGTATAAACATTTGTTGGAGAAGTCAGAGAGGAGCTGTTGCCATCCCCAAAATCCCATAGACTGCTGAATCCGGTAGCAATGGTCGTATTCGTAAAGCTGACAGTAGCACCGGGACAAGTAAGTGTGTCGGCAGAAATAAAATCCGGTAGTGGATCAGTTACAGTTACATGATTAAGCTGGGTAATACTATCCCGGCAACCGGCAGCATCTGTTACAATTAATTGAACAGTATAGGTCCCTGGTGTAATATAGGTATGCTGGAAAGGAGGTGAGTTCAAATTCTGAATAGTACCATCTCCAAAATCCCATCGCCAGTTCGTGATGTTATTTAATCCATCGGTGGTGGAAAGATCTGTAAAGTTGGTAGCCAGCCCGGAACAACCGGAAGGATTGGCTGCTGTAAAGTTGGCAAGCGGCCCGTTGATCCGGATAAAATTATTTTTAATAATAGTATCTGTACAACCATTTACATCTGTAATTACGAGTCTTACGGTGAATGTTCCGGAAGTAGTATAGGTGTAGCCAATGGATGCTGCAGCTGTATTGATTTGTGAACCATCTCCAAAATCCCAGGAATAATTAGTGATGTTGGGCTGTACAATATTTGTTGCTGTAAAGGCAATAAAAGCTGACTTACAACCAGTGGTGGTGCTCGCAGTAAAATCCGGCGCTTCATTAACAGCTCTTATAACCCGGGTGGTGGTGTCAGAACAAGTTCCATTTGTTACGATCAGCCTCACCGTATAGGTTCCTAACCCGGGAAATGTGTGTACAGGATTTTGTATAGTGACTACCGGACTGCCATCTCCAAAATTCCATTCCCAGGAAAGCGGAGCCAGGCCCGGGTTTACAATCGAAAAATCCGTAAAACTGAAGCGTAGCCGGTTAATACAATTAGGGGTACTCGTAAATGCTGCAATGGGAGGATTGATATAAATATAATTGATGCGGGTAATCGTATCGGGGCAGCCATTATTAGTAGCGATCAGTGTTACCGTCTGGTAACCGGTATCAGTATAAAGATGTACAGGATTTTGAAGAACAGAGGTGCCGCCATCTCCAAATATCCAGTTCCATTCATCTGCGGCTGGTGTGCTGGCATCAAAGAAATAAGCTGGTTGGCGGGCACACATCTGTGACGGACCGGAAAAATCAGCAGTTGGTTTTGTTCCAACCCGCACCGCTCCGGGAAGTAATAATGTATCCCGGCACCCTGTACTTGTCGTGATAATCAGCCGAACGGCATATGTTCCCTGTACTGCATAGGTATAATTAGGATTAGCTAATGTGGAAGTGCCGACACCATCTCCAAAATCCCATTCGTAAGAAGTAATGGCATCAACTGAACTGATTACCGGAACAGGAGAAATGGTATAAGGAACACAGCCCCGGACCGGCAGTCCGTTTATATTGATGATAGCTCTTTGTACCCTGATATAAGCAGGTCTTACTATCGTATCAGTGCAGCCAGCTGCATTAGAAACAATAAGGGAAACATCATAAGCACCATAATTAGTATAGGTGTGTGAAGGATTCTGCAGCAAAGAAACAGGTGATCCATCTCCAAAATCCCATTGCCAGCTTACTGCCCCGGCAGAAAGATCCTGGAAATTAACGGTAAGGGAGGGCTCACATCGGGAAGTAACCGGGGCGGTAAAATTTGCCGTGGGTCTTCCATTTACAGTGATGGTTTGTGAAACAGAATCTATACAGGTAGAATACGTATTATAAAGCCATACGGTATAGGAACCCGGAGCAGTATAAACATAAGTGGCATTGAGGCCAGTAGCAGTGCCTCCGTCCCCGAACGACCAGCTGCTGCTGACCGGCACCGGTGTCGACATATTTACAAAAGGAACGATTTCATTAACACAAATGCTTGGCGGAACTGTAAAAGCAGTATTGAAACCTCCAATAACGATGGGGACTGTAGTGCGAAATGTATCTATGCATCCCGCACTGCTGGAAGTTATTAAAGTAACCGTATAAGATCCGTTAGCGGTATAGGTATGAGAAGGGTTTTGTGCAGTGGATGTACCCGCATCGCCAAAATCCCATTGATAACTTAATGTACCGGGACCGGTTGACAGGTTGGTAAAATTAATAACAGCAGGAGCACTGCATACCGTTGGTTGTGAATGAAAAAAACTGGCAGCTACACCCGGAGTAACGGCAATATAAGTAGGGCGGCTGATGGTCCGGGTGCAGCCTTTATCGTTCGTAACCCTCAGCGTAACGGTAAATAATCCTGCGGTTGTATAGGTGACAAAAGGATTTTGTAAAGACGATGTAATACCATTTCCAAAATCCCAGTTCCAGCTAACATTTGTATTGCCGGCTCCGGCAGTGGATAGATCGGTGAACTGCACCCGCAAGGGGAAACAACCACTTGTATTATTAGCCGAGAAATTGACCACCGGGGGTTCATATACTACTATATATTGTGTCCTTGTTAAGGTGTTGGAACCATTCGCATTGGTGGCAGTTAATTGTACTGTATAAGTGCCGGGAGTAAAATAACTCGCAGTAGGATTTTGGAGAGTGGATGTGTTACCATTTCCAAAATCCCAGCTCCATGAAGTAGGATTCCCGCTGGACAAATCCTGGAAATTGACAATAAGCGGGGAACAACCCGATAAAGGTGTGCCGGTGAAATTAGCAACTGGGTTTTGTGCATGAACAAACAAGCCTGATAATGCAGGTATCAGTAAAGCAATCAGTCTGGTAAAGTGCTTCCGCAACACAAGTCTCAAAATCGGGCAGTTTTAATAGTTTTCCTTACATGCAATGGAACAAATACGGTACAAAAATTATTCCCGTATGGGTTGTTACAGGTTTAATTGCTGACTTTTTCTATATATCAAAACAATTGTTTCGACAGCAACGTTGCCTGAACGTTTAAAAAGTGAGGGTGCGGAAGATTTCAACAAAAATAGCTGATAAGGGGCTACAGTTTATCAAGACGCATGGTTTTAGTTTCTGCGCCTACGGTCTGAGTGGCCTCCACATAGGTCCAGCTGTTACGGTTGATGCGCCAGTTGCCGTTGATCAGGTCAAGGGGACTGGTGGCATTGACAAAATTGGCCGAGGTGGTCATGGTAGAGGCATTACCATCCCATGTGCCGGTTTTTTCTACCGTACCATTATTGATGGCATCGACCGTTTTATTGCTGTAGTATTGAAATTTATACGTGGAGAAACTGGACGTGATATTATTGCTGTTCTGCGTAAAGCTGGTGATTTTCCATTGTCCATCTGTCATGGCCCTGATCACCAGGTCCTGCTGAATATTTTCAACGGTCTTTTTGCAGCCAGAAAGCAGCAGGATCAAAAAAAGAGAAGTAAGTAATGGCTTCATAGAATAGTTTAGAAGACACAAAATAATCATATTGGCCAGCTTTTCCAATAGCAGTTTACCGCTTTTTGGAACGGGAATTAACCTTATTTAAGCAGGTCTTTTTTTGCCCTTCCGCCTGCAGGAATTAATTTCATACCTGAACCTTGGATCAATGAAAAGAAAAACACTGTTAACGGTTATTCTAAGCCTGCCGGTCCTGCTTTTTGCGCAAACCCCGGACGACAAATTAAAGCAATGGGCGGGCCAGAACCCGGTAGAAAAACTGTACCTGCATTGCGACCGGGACGAATACCTTGCCGGCCAAACGATCTGGTTCAAAGCCTACCAGTATGCAGAGTTCCTGCCGTATGACAAAAGCAGTAATCTTTTTGTAGAATTGCTGAATGAGAATTCATCGATCGTTCTTCGGAACACATTCCCTGTAGTACTTGCTGTTTCCCGCGGTCAGCTGGATATCCCAGATACATTATCAACCGGTAAATACATTCTCCGGGCTTATACCGCCACCATGCTGAATCATGACCCTGGTTTTGTTTTCAAAAAAACGATTGAGGTTACAGGAAAAGAACAAAAGCCGAGGCAATCAATACCGGTTGTTACCAAGACCAGGATGGAATTTTTTCCGGAGGGCGGCAATTTTGTGGCAGGACAACCCAATACTATTGCTTTTAAAGCCACTACGGAAGAGGGAATGCCTGTAGCCGTAAAGGGTTTTTTGAAGAATGAAAAAGGAGAGACAATAACCGATTTCAGCTCTTATCATGATGGAATGGGAATGATCGATATCAGCAAAGCTGAAAAGACCGGCTATTATGTGCAATTGGAAAACGATGCAGCCGGTGTAAAATATGAACTGCCCAAAGTGATGGATAAAGGAGTTGTCTTCCGGTTGCTGACAGGAGATGATGGTATTCATTTCGAAATCTTCCAGTCAAAAAATGATCCTGTTTTTAGTGCTGCTTACATACTTGGTCAGATGCAGCATAACGTAGTCTTTAAACAACCTTTGAAAGAAGGGGTTGCCGCACTCAGCGGGCTGATCAAAACCGATAATCTTTCCTCCGGTATTTTACACATCACTGTTTTTAATAAGGACGGGCTGCCATTGGCCGAACGGCTGAGTTTTATTGACAACAAAGAGTATGTACAATCCGCCCAGCTCCTAGCTGACACGATCAATATAAACAGCCGGGGTAAAAATCATTTGACGCTGTCATTTGCCGATACCGTGAAAGGTAATTTTTCAGTAGCCATTACTGATGCGGCTTTTGAAAGCCATCTTCAACGGGAACAAAATATGTATTCATCCCTGTTGCTCACTTCTGATCTCAAAGGATATGTTCATAATCCCGCCTATTATTTTTCCCAAGGAAACGATTCGGTGAAATATGCGATGGACCTGCTGATGATGACCAATGGCTGGCGGAGGTTCAACTGGGAGCAACTGCTGAAAAACCCTTTACCGGCTAATCAGTACAAGGACGCAGGCTATATAACCTTATCAGGACAAGTGAACCTGGAAGGCACCAAAAAACCATTTGCAGAGAAAGACCTGTTGTTGTATATCGTGGCAGCTGATTCCAGTAAAAATGCCCAGTTGGTAAAAACAGATGCAAATGGAAGATACAGCATTGATTCGCTCATCTTTTTTGGGAAAGCCAGTGTTTTATTCAGTGATATCCGGGGGAAGAAAAGCAGGTTTGTGGATATAAAACCTGCCGCAGACTCATTAAGTCGTCCTTACATGTTGCCATTAGTTGATAAAAAGGAAACAATACAATTCTCAAAGGATGAAGTTGAAGAAAAAGAGTTTCAGCATAAATTCAATGAAGAATATACATCATTTATAAAGGCTAATGGGTTGGTGCTATCTGAAGTTATTGTAAAAAGTCAGAAGAAGAGTCCTTTGCAGGAACTCGAAGATAAATATACTTCCGGCGCTTTTTCAGGTGATACAAGAAGAACATTTGATCTGATGAATACAGATGATGCAATGGCATACCTGAATATTTTTGATTTCTTACAGGCAAGGGTTCCAGGGTTAGTGGCAGGAAGAAATGATAACGGGGAATGGTTCGTTTATTACCGGCAAATGGCATCAATCAGTTCCTTGGGTAACCAGGGGATGGATATTTTCCTGGATGAAGTATTAACAGATGCCGGTACAGTTGCCTTCCTTCCTCCGGCACAAATAGCCATGGTAAGAGTCTATAGTAGTTTTGTCGGTTCTACTGGAGGGGGCGCAGGGGGTGCCCTCGCAATTTATATGAAAAAAGGAGAAGATCTTTTTGCCTCTATGCCTGCTGCGGGTGAAGTATTAAGATACAACGGTTTTTCCATCATTAAAGAATTCTATTCGCCAGACTATAAAGTCCCGGTAAAAAATAACGACAAGCCCGATCAGCGGCTGACCCTCTACTGGAAACCGGATATCAATATAGCAGGAGTGAATGCAAAAATTCCATTGATCTTTTATAATACAGACAGGGCCAAAAGTTTTAAAGTAGTGGTTGAAGGAATGACGTATGATGGCAAACTGCTGATGATCGAAAAGATAATTACGCCTGCCGGTAAAGCCTTTTAAAAAGAGGCCCCGGCTTCTTCATATAAACCGGGGCCGGGGTTTCTCAACCGTGAATTACTTTATTTGGGAAAATTGGGATCGGCTTTCACTTCATTGATCTGTTGGGTGTGCCGGTCGGAGTGGGCCGACATAAAAAGCAGGAACTGGTAACCGTCGATAGATCCGAAGGGTAACTGGAAAACATGGTTACGCAGGTCTTCTGTGGTATTCTTCACATATTTCAGGTGTTCGCCGCGGGAGGCTTTAAAGGCAGCGATGGCTTCCGTCATATTTTGCCATGTAGCTTTTCCGGGCAGCATGGGTTCAGCAGCTTTTGCCTTTTGGCTCCTGTTTTCTATCATTTTTACAATCTCTTCATCGGATACTTTTATTTCTGAACGTTTCTCCGGGGTGGCCGGTGTTTTCATGGTGGCCTCAAACATGCCCCAGAGGCCGTTCTCAGCTAATATGATATGGTAGAAACACTCTTTTACACTCCAGCGGTCAGGGGCTGGTTTGAAATTCAGCTGGGCTTCCGACAATCCTTTTATACTCTTCAGCAGGTTGGCTTTTGTTTCTTTCAGGTGCTGGACAGCAAATTTTCTTTCTTTACTGCCAAGAGAAGCATCGTTGAGGGTTCCTGCCATACCGGTGATCACCAGCAATGTAAGCAGGAGACGACCTTTGGTTCTTTTAAGCATGACCTAAATTTTTTTAATGATATTTCGGATAAGCTGTTATCCAGAGGGTGTGGAGGCAATGAAAAGGTACAAAAGTTTTTGACTCGGCCAATGATGATTTTGGTCCGTTAAGGCCCTAATGATTCAGTGGTCTCTTTTTTACCATCCCTCCTCTTGTATCGTTGACACTGTTCATTACAATAAAGGCATTGGGGTCTATTTTTTCCACTTCGATGGTGAGCCGGCTTATTTCCAGGCGGGTGATGACGGTAAAAATGATATCTGTGGAGGTAAGACTTTCTCCCCGTTTACCAAACCCTCGTTTACCTGTATATATGGTAAGCCCCCTGCCCAGTTTGTTTTTAATGATATCGGCCACTTCGGAGCTGTGTGGTGTAATAATGGTAACCCCGGTAAATTCCTCTATACCTTCGAGGATAAAATCAACTGTTTTGGCGGCAGCCATGTAGGTAAGAATGGAGTATAACGCCATTTCAATATTATTAAGGTAGGCTGCCACAGAAAAGATAATGACATTAAACAGGAGGATAAAATCTCCTACCGAGATACTTCTTTTGCGGCTAAGGGATATGGCGAGTATCTCTGTGCCGTCAATAACAGCACCCCCCCGTATGGTAAGGCCAATACCGGCCCCCAGGAAAAATCCCCCAAATACAGCGATCAATACTTTATCATTAGTAACAGTGGGATAAGGTACAACAGCAACCACCAGGGCGAGCAAAGAAATACAAAACACACTTTTTATGCTAAATCCTTTGCCGATCTGCTTCCATCCTAAAATAATAAAAGGAAGGTTGATCAATAGAATAAGAATAGAAAAGGAAATTCCTGTTTCCTGCTTGGTGAGAAGGGAAATGCCCGTTACCCCACCGTCAATCAGCCCATTGGGAATCAGGAAACCTTCTAACCCGAAACCTGCTGAAAAAATGCCGGCAACCATGAACAGCAGCGACCGGGCCGTGGTCCAGGCGGTGCGTCGCAAACGCCATGTGCCCTTGGCCATTTCATACCGGCTGAGAGAATCCTGCTTTTTTTTGCCAAGCGATTTTTTTATTTCGTTGACAACTATCTGGTAAAACTGGGGGTTCATTGCCATCTTTCAAAGATAAATAAATAGCGAAGAGATAAGCCATTACAGAATAAAAGGAGGATTAAAGCAAATACTTAACTTGCTGCTATGAAAATCGCAGAAATTGTCTCCTTGCTGGAATCAATAGCACATCCTTCTTTACAGGAGCCGTATGATAATGCCGGGCTTATTACGGGGAATGCAGGATGGGAATGCAGCGGTATTATCTGTTCACTGGATGCAACAGAAGAAGTGGTGCTGGAAGCCATAGAGAAAAAATGCAACCTGGTAGTGGCTCATCACCCGATCATTTTTAGCGGGCTGAAAAAATTGAACGGAAAAAACTACGTAGAAAAAACGATCATCACCGCCATTAAAAATGATATCGCTATTTATGCCATTCATACCAACCTGGACAATGTGATCAGCGGAGTAAACGGGAAAATGGCAACCATGCTTGGTTTGCAAGAAGTAACCATTCTTTCTCAAAAGGAAAACACATTGAAGAAACTGTACACATTTGCCCCGGCTGATAAAGCAGCGCAGGTCCGGAATGCTATTTTTGAAGCCGGAGGCGGGCAGATCGGAAATTACAGTGAGTGCAGTTTTAATACAGAAGGAACAGGAACTTTCAAAGCCGGAGCAGGCACCAATCCCTATGTAGGAAAAACCGGGCATAGGCACGAGGAAAAAGAAGTAAAGATTGAAGTGGTTTTTCCCGGCCACCTGGAGAGGGGTATACTAGCTGCTCTCCGGTCCTCCCATCCTTATGAAGAAGTGGCTTTTGATGTAGTGGCGCAATCCAATCCCCATCCCGGAATCGGGGCCGGTGTAATTGGCCACCTGCCGGAACCTATCGACGAAAAGGAATTTTTGGCCTTGCTTAAAAAGGTTTTTGGCCTGGAAATTATCCGTCACACGGCTTTCCTGGGCAAACCCGTCAGAAAAGTAGCTCTTTGTGGCGGAGCAGGTAGTTTTCTCGTTTCCAGTGCGTTAGCAGTCGGGGCCGATGTTTTTATCACCGGCGATATGAAATACCATGAGTTTTTTGATGCCAATAGCCGGATACTGATCGCAGATATTGGTCATTATGAAAGTGAACAGTTCACGATTGACCTGCTGCACGACGTTTTAAGGCAAAAATTCCCTACTTTTGCCGTCCTTAAAACAGCTGTACAAACGAACCCTGTTCATTACAGCTGAGCCTTTTAAAACTTCAAACAAAACAATGGCAAACGTTAAAGATTTTTCGGTTGAAGAAAAGCTGACAGCCCTGGTTACCCTTCAAAAACTTGAAAGCAAGCTGGACGAGATCCACATCCTGAAAGGTGAATTACCCATGGAAGTGGCCGACCTGGAAGATGAGATCACTGGTTTGCATGCCCGCCAGACCCGTATCGAGGAAGAGATCAATGGCGTTACTGATTTTATTAACCAGCGCAAAGAAGCGATTAAAGAATCAGAGGCACTGATCAAAAAATATGAAAAGCAGAGTACGGATGTTAAGAATAACCGTGAGTTTGAAGCCATCAATAAGGAAATGGAAATGCAGCAGCTGGAAGTAAAGCTGGCTGAAAAACATATCAAAGACGCTACAGAAGAGATCTCTGAAAAAGCCGTGTTGCTGGAAAAAGCGAAAAAGAATATTGCTAATAAAGAAGGTATCCTGGCAACCAAAAAAGGCGAACTCGAAAAGATCATTGCTGCCAACGAAAAAGAAGAAAAGCATTTCAATAAACTGGCAGAAGAGGCAAAAGTGCATGTGGACAGCCGCCTGTTAGCCAGTTATGAAAAGATCCGCAAAAGCTATCGTAATGGCCTGGCAGTAGTGCCTATCGAAAGAGATGCCTGTGGTGGTTGTTTCAATGCAATCCCCCCGCAAAAGCAAAGTGAGATCAAGCAACATAAAAAAGTAATGATCTGTGAAAACTGCGGCCGTATCCTTGTTGATGAGGAACTGCACAATAACGTAGAGGTAAAATAATTGCTCTTGTCTGCTGCCAAGCAGATTTTTTTTCTCCTCCGTGAAAGCGGGGGAGTTTTTATTTTACAGCCTGCCTGTTTACCATTAATTTGCAATCACTATGCTGCAGCGGCTTTCCATACAGAACTATGCGATCATTGACCAACTTGAAATCGATTTTTCAGGGCAGCTGAATATCATCACGGGTGAAACCGGTGCCGGCAAATCCATTATTATGGGTGCGTTAGGACTGATACTCGGAGAAAGGGCCGACAGTACAGTGCTGGTAAATAAAGAAAAGAAATCAGTGGTGGAAGGGCTTTTTAAAATTGAAGATAAAGCGGCTATTAACCGCTTCCTGGAAGAAAATGATTTTGATATTGCCGGGGAACTCCTGGTAAGACGGGAGATTGCTGTAAATGGAAAATCAAGGGCTTTTATCAATGATACGCCGGTCAACTTATCGCAATTGAATGAACTGAGTTCATTATTGGTTGATCTGCACCAGCAATTCGACACACTGGAATTGGGTGAAAGTGATTTTCAGCGGGAAGTCCTGGATGCATTAGCAAACAACGGGGAGCAGCTGAACAATTATCGGCAATCCTTCCGGGAATGGCAACTCGTAAAAAAGGAATGGGAACAACTGAAAGAGCAAAAATTACAGTTTGACAAAGAAGCAGACTATAACAAGTTTCAATATACTGAACTGGATGAGGCTGGCTTTAAGGAAAACGAGCTGGAGGAAATTGATGCTGACCTGAAAATGCTCAGCAATGCAGAAGGTATTAAAGCTGCATTAAGTAAAGTGTACTTTGAATTGGAGGAAAGCGAAACACCAATGGTGCAGCAATTGAAAAGCCTCCTGAACCAGCTGACCGTTTTTGCTGCCTATCATCCCGATCTGGGGGCCTTACTGCAACGATTGCAAGCCACGCAGATAGAATTAAAAGATATTGCTGATGAAGTGGACCGTATCAGCAGTCATGTGAATTATGATCCGCAAAAGATCGAACAGCTGAATGAACGTTTATCACTGGGGTACAAGCTGCAAAAAAAACACGGGGTTAATTCCACCCATGAGTTGTTAGCCATCCAGGCGCAGCTGCAACAAAAATTGCAAGCCGTACTGAATATTGACGAAGCCATTCAGCAGAAAGAAAAAGATGCGGCAAAACTGCTGGCAACGGCCCGGCAACAGGCAACGAAAATTTCAGAGGGCAGAAAAAAACAAGTGAAGCCATTTGAAGATAAAGTGAACAAGCTGCTGGCACAGGTGGGAATGCCTAATGCCAAGTTGAAGGTAGACATGCAAGAAACAGAACTGAATTTGTCAGGAGCTGATACAATAGATTTTTTATTCGATGCCAACAAAAGCGGGCAGTTTCAACCGGTACAGAAAGTGGCCAGCGGCGGGGAACTAAGCCGTCTTATGCTTTCCATAAAATCTCTCGTGGCTCAATCTATTGACCTGCCCACGATGATCTTTGATGAAATAGATACGGGTATTTCTGGTGAGGCAGCCAGGCAGGTCGGTATCATTATGAAGGAACTGGCGGCTAAACGACAAGTAATTTGTATTACACATCAGCCGCAAATTGCCGGCAAGGCCGATGCACATTTCTTCGTATATAAAGAGATCGTAAAAGATGCGGTGAAAACCAATATCCGTCAATTGTCCACCGAAGAGCGGATAACAGCCATTGCAAAAATGCTCAGCGGAGAAAAGCCAACAGCAGCGGCCATGGAAAATGCAAGAGAAATGGTCCGCAACTGATAGTTAACCTTTCCGGTTTGCGATATGTCCCAATTTTATAAACTCATACTCTTCCTGGTTTTTTTATGGTTGATTGGTTGGACGGGTTTCAACGCCTACAAATTACTAAACCGTAAGATCAGGGAGGCGGAGACAGGCTGGGGAATACTACTCTATGCGCTGTTGCTGATATTGGTCAATATGGGCTTATTTTTTGGCGGGTTGTGGTTGCTGATCAAAACATATGGCCTGCTTTCTGAAGGCAGTCACTAACCAGAAAAAATAGCGAATGGCTGGTTTGAATCTTTCCGGGTTTGTATTATTTATAGTGCTGGTGGCTGTACCGGCCTGGTATATCAACCGCTGGATGATCAAACTGACCCGGCCCCGGGAATCGTTGAAAAGATTATTCCTGTATATCCTGTTCAGCATTATTATAGCTTTGACCTATGCCGGGATTTTCATTCTTATTCTTACCAGTATTTATCCGTTGCCCAAAAAATAACTCCTTATTTTTACGGCCACAAAATCAAACGTTATGGCTTATAATCTTTTAAAAGGGAAAAGAGGGATCATTACCGGTGCCCTCGACGAGAATTCAATTGCCTGGAAAGTAGCTGAAAAAGCATACGAAGAAGGTGCCACTATTGTCCTGACCAATGCCCCCATTGCCATGCGGATGGGAGAGATCAATAAACTGGCTGAAAAAACGAAATCGGAGATCATTCCCGCAGATGCCACGAGTGTAGAAGAACTGACTAACCTGTTCACCAAATCACAGGAAGTGCTGGGAGGCAAAATAGATTTTGTGCTGCATTCCATCGGCATGAGTGTGAATATCCGAAAGAAGATCCCTTATACAGAATCTAACTATGATTATTTCATGAAAGGTATTGATGTATCTGCGATGTCATTTCACAAAATGCTGGCCGTGGCCAAAAAACTGGATGCGATCAATGAATGGGGAAGTGTGGTGGCCCTGACCTATATGGCAGCCCAGCGTACTTATCCTTTCTACACAGATATGGCAGATATTAAAGCTATGCTGGAGTCCATTGCCCGTAGTTTCGGGTATCATTATGGTGTGGAAAAGAAAGTGCGGATCAATACCGTTTCCCAATCCCCGACCAAGACAACAGCCGGAACCGGTATCAAAGGCTTTGGTGATTTCTTTGATTTTGCTAATTCCATTGCGCCTTTGGGAAATGCCAGTGCAGAAGATTGTGCTAATTATTGTATCACCCTGTTCTCCGACCTCACAAGAATGGTAACCATGCAGAACCTGTTCCATGATGGCGGCTATTCCACAACGGGTGTGAGCAACGAAGTAATGCAACGGCTGGGAGTAGACCCCCAAACCCCCTAAAGGGGAGTTATTGTTTTTGGTAACTTATAAGTATTATTACAATAAAAGCCTCCGGTATGGAGGCTTTATAGTTATGTTACTTATTAATTTCAGGAGTCTGTGACCTTAATTCCCCTTTAGGGGACAGGGGTTAATATTCATCTTCATTGAACAAAAAGTCATCTTGTGTGGGATAATCAGGCCAGATATCTTCAATGGTCTCATACACATCACCTTCGTCTTCCAGTTCCTGCAGGTTCTCCACCACTTCAATAGGGGCACCACTACGGATAGAATAGTCGATCAGTTCATCTTTAGTCGCCGGCCACGGTGCATCTTCAAGGTAAGAAGCCAATTCTAAGGTCCAAAACATGCTCTCAGGTTTAAAAAATTTTGAATAAGGTCTGGGTTGATCTGGGTTAATACCACCCTAATTTTCCGCAAATGTAGGTGTATTAACGAATTTTCCAAATCCTTAGTTGCTGACATGGTTTTGAAGATTTTCTTAAAAAAAATGCCCGGATCAGGTATTGGGTTTTGTGGCGGGTATGGTTTTAAGGATATTTGATTTTCAAACTCATACTAGCCGGATGATCACAGGTAAAAATATTTATAAGCGTTATGGGGCCGTGGAAGTGCTGAAAGGAGTGGATATTGATATACAGCAGGGGGAGATCGTTTCCATTGTAGGCCCGTCCGGTTCGGGTAAAAGCACCCTGCTGCATATCCTGGGTACCCTGGATAAAGCAGATAAGGGAACGGTGACGATGCATAACACCGCTATCAATGACCTGTCTGGTAAAAAACTGGCAGCTTTCCGGAATAAGCATATCGGTTTTGTATTCCAGTTCCATCACCTGCTGCCGGAATTCAGTGCCATTGAAAATGTTAGCATACCGGGCTGGCTGGCCGGGAGAAAAAAAGCCGAAGTGAAAACAGAAGCAGAACGATTGTTAACAATGCTGGGCCTGTCGCACCGGGTGGAAAATAAGCCCAACCAGTTATCAGGAGGTGAACAGCAACGGGTGGCTGTAGCAAGAGCCCTGATCAATAAACCCGATATCATTTTTGCGGATGAACCTACCGGCAACCTGGATTCGGCCAACGCTAAAGAACTGCACCAGCTCTTTTTTGACCTGCGCAAAGAATTCAATCAAACCTTTCTCATCGTTACCCACAACGAAGAACTGGCCCAATTAAGCGACCGGGTATTACACATGAAAGACGGCATTATTATTTGATTATAAAGTGTGAGTCAAGGATGCATAATGTTCAAATCAACACATTCCCCAGTTGTCACATCATACTCTCGGTTTCCAGGGAATTTCGGCCACTTTCAATTGGTGACTGCTGTAGCGGCTCAGTATAAAAAGATAATCACTCAGCCGGTTCAGGTATTTCAGAATGATAGGTTCTACTTCCAGGCTTTCTAATTCTAATCGCACACAGCAACGCTCTGCTCTGCGGCATACACAACGGGCAATATGTAAATGAGAAACAGCCATATGACCGCCGGGAAGAATAAAGCTTTTCATTTCCGCAGTCACTTTATTCATGGTATCCATTTGTTTTTCTAAAAACTCTACATCTTTTTCTTGCAGGTCTGGTATCCGCATTTTCGGTTCTTTGATAGGATCGCAAGCCAGTGATGAACCAATGGTGAATAACCGGTCCTGTACCTCCAGCAACACAGACCGGCTGTTTTCATCGGTTAACAGATCACGGCAAAGACCTATATAAGAATTTAATTCATCCACCGTTCCGTAAGCCTCAATACGCAAATGTGATTTGGGTACTTTGGTGCCACCAAGTAAAGAAGTGGTGCCTTTATCTCCAGTTTTGGTATAGATCTTCATTGCCATAATATGCAGTATTAATGAATGATGGTATTGGTTCACTGCTGAACCTTTACAATGAACGGTTCTAACAAAAGTAAACCCAATTAAGTTCTGAGCTATCGAAGGAAATTTTTTCGGAAGCAGACCGTATGCTCAGCCTTGTATCATGGCGGGTTCTTTCTTTTTATCACTTTCAATGACCCCGTCCCGTAACCGGATTACCCGGTGGGCATGGGCGGCAATATCTTCTTCGTGGGTTACCAGCACAACCGTATTGCCACCTGTATGTATTTTACCAAAAATATCCATGATCTCGTAGGAGGTCTTACTGTCCAGGTTCCCGGTGGGTTCATCGGCCAGGATGATTGAAGGATCATTCACCAGTGCCCGGGCAATAGCTACCCGCTGGCATTGCCCGCCCGATAATTCGTTTGGTTTGTGATGGCTGCGGTCAGTCAGGTTAACCAGGTCCAAAACATGCAAGGCTTTTTCATTTCTTAATTTTTTGCCCATACCGGCATATACTAATGGTAAAGCCACATTTTCTAAGGCAGTTAGCCGGGGCAATAAATTGAATTGCTGGAAAACAAAACCAATCTCCCGGTTGCGGATCTCGGCCAGCTCATTGTCCTGCATTTTGCTCACATCATGCTGGTTCAGGATATATCTTCCACCGCTGGGTGTATCGAGGCAGCCGAGAATATTCATCAGGGTGCTTTTACCCGAACCGGAAGGCCCCATCAGGGCCACATATTCGTTTTTAAAAATATCCAGCGATACGCCTTTCAGTACTTCTAATTCATTTTTACCCATGAAATAGCTTTTCCTGATGCCTTCCAGATGAATGATTCCCTGTGCCATAATTATTTTTTTATCACTTTGGGTACTTTGAAAAACTGGTCATCATGTGCCGGTGCATTTTTCAGGGCTTCTTCCCGGCTGACTGATCCTTTTATTTCATCCTCCCGCAACACATTTACTTCTTCGCTCATATGCAGCAGGGGTTCTACGCCTTCCAGGTTCAGCTCATTCAATTTTTCCACAAATCCGATCATCCTTTGCAGGTCATTTTTGATCTCTGCCCTTTCCGTTTCGCTGAACTGAAGGCGGGAAAGCCGGGCCAGTTTATCCACCAGTTTGTCATTGACTTCCATAAAGCAAAGATAGTCAGAAGCCCGAAGCAGTTATCCAGAATTACAGGGGCGGAAACAGGATTCCCGGTATCGTACATCCTGCCTCATTTTCTTATCTTCGCCGCCCTATGGCAGATAAGAAGAATATCGTAATGAGCGGTATCCGACCCACCGGTTTTTTACACCTCGGCAATTATTTCGGGGCGGTAAAAAATTATGTAAGGATGCAGGAAGAGTTTGAATGTTATTTTATGGTGGCCGACCTGCATTCACTGACCACGCACCCGGATACAAAAGAACTGAAAACAAATGTGCAGCGGGTATTATCCGAGAATATTGCCTGCGGACTGGATCCGGATAAAGTAGCCCTTTATTGCCAAAGCCATATTTATGAGACATCGGAGTTGTATTTATACCTGAATATGCTGGCCTATACAGGTGAACTGGAAAAAACTGTAACCTTTAAAGATAAAATAAGACAGCACCCCAATAATGTGAATGCCGGGTTACTGACTTACCCGGTATTACAAACAGCGGATATCATCCTGCACCGGGCAACATTTGTACCGGTGGGGAAAGACCAGGAACAGCACCTCGAAATGGCCCGCAATTTTGCCAACCGGTTTAATCACCGGTATGGCGATGTGTTCCCGGAACCACAGGCTTTCAATTACGGGAGTGAGTTAGTGAAAGTGCCCGGTTTGGATGGTGGCGGTAAAATGAGCAAGAGCGAGAACCAGATGGCTACCCTGTATCTTTCAGATGAGGATGAGCTGATCCGTAAAAAAGTGATGAAGGCAAAAACGGATGCTGGCCCAACAGAACCCAATTCAATAAAACCGGAGTATATCGAAAATATTTTCCTGCTGATGAAACTGGTAAGCAGTGAAGAGGTGCTGAAAAAATTTGAAGATGACTATAATAACTGCAGCATCCGTTATGGCGATATGAAAAAACAACTGGCGGAGGATATGGTACGCTTTATTGCCCCGGTGCGGGAAAAGGCAGAAGCGATCCGGAATGATGAAAAATACCTGAAGGAGGTAATGGAAAAAGGGGCGGAAAAGGCCCGGAAGAGTGCCCGTGCCACAATGGCCCTGGTGAGGGAGGTAATGGGGTTGAACTATTTCAGCTCCTGACATTGAGGGGGGAGAAAGAAAAGGCGGCAATCAGTACAGTAATAAAAAGTTTTTCTATATTCAGTTTTTCAAACCGTAATTGTTCACTTCAAAACTAAGTTCTCCGCAGCGGAGACAGTTGGCATGGCAAAAGCAAAAAAACCAAAGCATATCGCAATAGCCGGTAATATCGGTGCCGGTAAAACCACGTTGACCGAAATGCTGAGCAAACACTATAAGTGGATTCCCAACTTTGAGGACGTGGATCATAATCCGTACCTGATGGATTTTTATGAGGATATGCCCCGCTGGAGTTTCAACCTGCAGATATTCTTTTTGAACAGCCGCCTGCGCCAGCTGGTGGAAATACAGAAAGGAACCGAAACGGTTATCCAGGACAGGACGATCTATGAAGATGCCAACATCTTTGCACCCAACCTGCATGAGATGGGATTGATGAGCAAACGGGATTTTGATAATTACTTTCATTTCTTCCAGACTTTAAAGACGCTGGTGCAGCCACCGGATCTGCTGATCTACCTGAATGCATCAGTGCCAACCCTTGTGGGGCAGATACAGAAAAGAGGCCGTGAATACGAAGAGAATATCCGCCTGGATTACCTCAAACGCCTGAATGAATACTATAACAAATGGATCGGTGATTATAAAGAAGGCCAGTTGCTGGTGATTGATGTGGACAAAAATAAGTTTGCCGAAAGGGAAGAAGATTTTGGAGAGATCATCCGCAAAGTGGATGCCCAGTTATACGGATTGTTCTGATCCCTGTTAAGAAATAACAAAATACTCCCTCTTCAATTCCGGCATCAAATTTTCGGTGTAACTTACTGCAGGCAATAAAACGCAAACACTTGAAAACAATTTTCATTTTATTCATAGCAGTGCTGATGACGGGTGCCCTCCATGCACAGCAAACATTGAAAGAAGCACTGTATGGCGGCCGTTTGAAAAACGATTCAGGATCTGTTGTTAAAAGAACAGATGACCTGAAAACAAAGATTGATACCAGCCAGAAAAAAACCGAGGAGATCAGGGCCAAAGATTCAATTGTCAAAGCAGTGGTCAAAGAAGATTCGGTAAAGCTGGAGCGAATCAAGGAAAATGTAGTGGTGGCGTCTAAAGAAATTGCAAAAGACAACAATACGATCTGGAAAGATTTTATTGATAAACTCAATACAGATATCCGCACAGAGGTAATGACATCCAAAAAGATCAAAGACGGTACCTATTCGGTGCTGCTGAATTACGAGATCGGAGTGGATGGCCATGTGTCGGTGATCAGTGTTTCTTCCGATCCTTCCAATTCGTTTTTAGAAAGCCAGGTAAAGGAAAGAATTACGTTAAATGCCCCGGTACTCAGCCCGGCTGTAACCGCTACCGGTAAGCCCAGAAAAGTAAGCAAGAAGCAGGTGCTTACGTTCTCGAAATAATAATTTTCATTCCTATTGTGGAATTATTTCTTTCCATGATCTCATACAGACGTATGAGATTTTTTATTTTAATACTGTTGGTAATTATTTTTTCAGCTATTTCGGAATTATCAGCACAAAATAATGAACCCGTTCCTGCCGGGCCATGTGTATCTCTTATTGCCGTTCGGTTGAAAAGGATGCAGAGACCGATCTCAATGCGTGGAAGAAATACCTGGAGGATAATTTTGAACCTGATTCATCGGCCATGGATTCAATACCGGCCGGTGTTTATAAAATATCGGCGCATATAATGATTGACAGAACCGGGAAGATTAGCGTAATTCGCATAGCAGAGGATCCGGGCTTTGGTCTTGGTCAGCGATTAAAAACGGTGATTGAAAATTATCCGGGAAGATGGAAGCCTGCAGAAAGAAATGGAAGGGTTGTAAAAAATTATCGTATTCAGCCAGTAATATTTATTGTTGGAGAAGAAGATACTTGCACTACTGAGTCTTTGTCCGGAATTATGCTTTAACCGGTATTGAGTGAATCGCATCACTCATCTCTTTGATCAGGGAGGCATCTTTTTCAATGGCATTGCCCACTACGATCACATCGGCACCGGCTTTACAGTTCAGGTAGGCTTTTTCGGGTTCAATGATGCCGCCTCCCACGATCAGCGGCACTTCAATATGTTTGGCCACTGCTTCGATCATACTTTCGGTAATGGCTCTTTTAGCACCACTGCCTGCATCCATGTAGATGAGTTTCATACCCAGCATTTCACCCGCCATGGCTGTACACATGGCGATTTCACTTTTATCAGCCGGCACCGGGGCTGCATTGCTGATATAGGAAACAGTGGTGGGGGCTCCGCCATCCACGACGATATAACCGGTAGGCATAATTTCCAGGCCGCTCTTTTTTACAAAAGGAGCAGACACCACATGCTGGCCGATCAGTAATTCCGGATTGCGGCCCGATATCAGCGAGAGGTACAATAAAGCATCCGCATATTTACTCACTTGTGAAGGGCTCCCGGGAAACAGGATGACAGGGATGCTGCAATTATTTTTAATATGCTGCACACATTCGTCCAGGTGATTGGAAATAACCAGGCTACCACCCACCAGCAGGTAATCTACTTTGGCAGTCACTGAAAGTTCGATCAGTTCATCTAATACCGAATTATTCACCTTGTCGGGGTCAATCAGTACGGCAAAGGACTTTTTGCCTTGCTTTTTCTTTTCTGATAAGGAATGGTAAATTGTTGACTTCATCCGGTACCGGTTGGTTCTTGCAAAAATGCGAAAAAAAATCTGTTATTAGTGGATTTTCAGCCGCTTAAAACCGTTTTTAGCGAATTAATTCCTGTACTTCTGGTTACCTGCGAAAATAAATACTGATACAAGGCCTGGAAGTGCTGTTTACGACCAGAGAATTGATGCATACAACAAATAAATTATAACCGGAGATAGGCAGCTAACTGAAGTACATGATTATTGGTGAATGTCGTTCCTTTTCCATTGATGTATTGATTCATGTAGCCCACTTCAAGATCAGCTTTTGTGCTCAGCCGGTAACCCATGGCCAGGTACAAACGGTTCTGATCAAAGAATTTTCCATTCACGTTTGAAGTGTTGCCGAAATTGACAAATACTTCATTTTGTAAAGCTGCAAATACACCTTTATGAAAGGAAGTTTCGTTTGTTAGCGGCAGTATATTACGGATAAAATACCGGAAACGGTTCGCATAAGCAGAGCCGTCGTTTTTTAGTTCATTATTCAGCACTATACTTTTTCCAATGAAACGTTGTTCGATACGGAAGCGATGACTGGTGAAGATTTTATTCAGCTTATGATTGTAAAGAAGTTGTTCCCATATCCGATGTTCGGGTGCAAAGCCTGCCACATTGCTTACCACCCGTTTATTACTGATGAATGCATATCCTGCCGTTAAGATGACTTTTTTATTGAGGTGATAATTCAACCCGGAGCGAAGCAATAAAGTTTGTGTTTGTTTTATTTCATCCGTACTTCTCCATTGTATATCCGAATGAATACTTGTTTTCTTTCCAATCCTGACTGTATTAAAAGAAGCCAGCCATCCGGTAAATTGAGATTGACCATACACTACTGAAGAAAGAGTGGTCAACAGGGTAATGATTGCAGCAACAATAGATTTTTTCATAAACACAAAAAAACAAAATAATCAGGTTACTAAATTTTTATCCTTTTGTAATCACTGTGTTACTGAACTGGCAAGGCTTTCAGGGTTTGGGTATTCATAAAAGCCCTTAGCAGCAATGGTTTCAGCGAAATTAATCGTAAAATCCCTTGCTGGTTTTGGCTTTGCGGTCAGGCGGTTAACTGTTAATAATTTTGTAATATATGTAACTGAATTTTCCAAAAAAATTTTACCCTAAAAGCTATGGCCGGTTGTGAAAAAATCAGCTAAATCAATACAGTAAAGCACTTGGGGATAATTACTATGCCTTATCCACACAATGTGTATATCTGAAGGTTTGATTTTCCGGGTGATAAAAATACTTTCGTAACAGACCTCTCGCCAGAGGGGTTGGATTGAAACCAGGACCCAAACCCGTTAAATTTTTTCTAGTTATGGCAAATAAGAAGCAGGCATCCGCCACAAGCGGTTTGCAGTTTAGTCGTCGCTTCACCCGTGAGGATGTGAATGTATATGACCAGTTCGAGTATGATTACCGTACCTCTGTGATCCGTAACCCATCCGGAGAAGTGGTATTTGAGATGAACAACGTGGAAGTGCCCAAACAATGGAGCCAGATTGCCACTGATATTTTAGCCCAAAAATATTTTCGTAAAGCTGGGGTGCCTCAACCCGACGGCAGCCTGGGAAGAGAAACCTCCGCTAAACAGGTGGCTCATCGTCTGGCACATTGCTGGAGAGTGTGGGGTGAGCGGTATGGTTATTTTGCTTCCGAAAAAGATGCACAGGTTTTCTACGAGGAATTGGTGTACTCTATATTGAATCAAATGTGTGTACCTAATTCACCACAGTGGTTCAATACCGGTTTGCATGAAGTGTATGGTATTACAGGCAAGCCACAGGGTCACTACTATGTGGATCAGACCGATGGGCAATTGAAAAAATCACAGAATGCATATGAACGTCCGCAGCCGCATGCCTGCTTTATCCTGAGTGTGGATGATGATTTGGTCAATGAAGGCGGTATCATGGACCTCTGGGTCCGTGAAGCAAGAATTTTCAAATACGGTTCAGGTGTTGGTACCAACTATTCTAACCTGCGTGGTGCCGGTGAAAAATTAAGTGGTGGTGGCACGTCATCTGGTTTGATGAGCTTCCTCAAGATAGGCGACAGGGCCGCTGGTGCGATAAAATCAGGTGGCACTACCCGTCGTGCTGCTAAAATGGTTTGTTTGGATCTTGACCATCCTGAGATCGTTGATTTCATCAACTGGAAAGTAGAAGAAGAAAAGAAAGTGGGCGCATTGATCGCCGCCGGTTATCCTTCCGGCTATGAAGATGAAGCGTACAGAACCGTAAGCGGGCAAAATTCCAATAACTCTATTCGGATCCCTAACTCCTTCTTCAAAGTACTCGAAGAGGATGGTGATTGGGAATTGAAGGGAAGAATGGATGGCAGGGTAATGAAAAAAATTCCTGCCCGTGAATTATGGAACCAGGTTTCCTATGCAGCATGGCGTTGTGCAGACCCCGGAACACAATACAACACGACCATCAATGAATGGCATACCTGCCCGGAAGGCGGAGAGATCAGGGCTTCTAACCCCTGCTCAGAGTATATGTTCCTGGATAATACGGCCTGTAACCTTGCATCAGCCAACCTGATGAAGTTCTTTGATACAGAAACAAACCAGTTTGATGTATCAGGATATGAATACAATTGCCGTTTGTGGACTGTTGTATTGGAAATATCTGTGTTGATGGCGCAGTTCCCTTCCAAAGAAGTGGCGCAATTGAGTTATGAATACAGAACCCTGGGATTAGGTTATGCTAATCTCGGCACCATGTTAATGGTAAGCGGGATTCCTTATGACAGTGAAGAAGCAAGAGGTATCGCCGGAGCGATCACGGCGATCATGACGGGTATTGCGTATAAAACATCTGCGGAGATGGCGCAGGCACTGGGTGCATTTCCGAGATATGAAGAGAACAAACATCATATGATGAGGGTAATGCGTAACCATCGCCTTGCAGCTTATGATGCGGATGAGTATGAGAACCTGAGTTTGAAGCCCATGGGCATCAAGGCAAAATATTGCCCTGACTATTTATTAAAGGCAGCCTGCAAAGCATGGGATGATGCCGTGGAAATGGGAGAAAAATATGGCTACCGGAATGCACAGGCAACGGTTATCGCACCCACCGGAACGATCGGGTTGGTAATGGATTGCGATACTACAGGCGTGGAACCGGATTTTGCCCTGGTGAAATTTAAAAAATTATCAGGTGGTGGTTATTTCAAGATCATCAACCAATCAGTGCCCGCTGCATTGAAGAACTTGGGATATTCTGCAAAAGAATCAGAAGCAATTATTAAATATGCCACAGGTTCTGCATCCTTTGCGGGTGCTCCTTTCATCAATCATCAGACATTGAGTGAAAAAGGATTTATTGCTGATGAGATCAAACGTCTTGATGCTGCTGCACTAACTGCATTTGAAATCGGTTTTGTATTTAATAAGTACACTTTAGGCGAAGAATGTTTACAAAGGCTCGGTTTCACCCCTGATCAATACAATGATTTTGAATGGAGCCTGCTGGAAGCACTAGGATTCAGTGATGAGCAAATAGAAGCAGCCAATGATTATGTGTGCGGCACAATGATGCTGGAAGGCGCACCATTGCTGAAGGAAGAACATTTACCTGTTTTTGATTGTGCCAATAAATGCGGTCCCAAAGGCCAGCGTTATATTCATGCCCATGGGCATATCCGCATGATGGGTGCAACACAACCATTTATCAGCGGTGCTATTTCAAAAACAATTAACCTGCCCCACGAAGCAAAAGTGGAAGAAATTGCAGATGCGTACCTGCTTAGCTGGAAATTAGGTTTGAAAGCAAATGCATTATATCGTGATGGTTCTAAACTGTCACAGCCTCTTAGTAACAAGAGCGACAAAAAGAAAAAAGCAGAGGAAACAAGCCAGGAGGCAGTAGTCAATAACCAGGAGTCAGTACCGGCAGAATCAAACATTGTTGACCTGGGGAAACTGACTGTTGAAGAACTCTTAGAAGAAGTACAAAAAAGAGTACAAGCTTCTCCTGATACTAAGTTGAAACGCAAACTGGCAAGCATCGTTGAACGTCGTGCATTACCAGCCAAGCGCAGAGGCTTTACACAAAAAGCAAAGATCAATGGCCAGGCTATCTTCCTCCGTACCGGTGAATATGGCGATGGAACATTAGGAGAGATCTTTATTGATATGGCGAAAGAAGGTGCTACCATGCGCAGTATGATGAACTGCTTCGCTATTTCCATTTCTATCGGGTTACAATATGGAGTTCCGTTAGAAGAATTTGTTGACAAATTTGCTTTTACCAGGTTTGATCCATCCGGCTTTGTAGAGCATCCGAATATCAAATCAACCACTTCATTGGTTGACTTTATCTTCCGGGTATTAGGTTATGAATACCTGGGACGTACTGATCTCGTTCATGTGCTGGACAAGCCTGAAGTGATGAATACCGGTGCAGATGACTGGGACGAAATCCCTTCCAACGGGTTAGAGTATGCCAAAGAGCAGGAATTATCAAGTGTTCGTATAACACCATCATCGGGTTCAGTAACACCTCAGCCTGTAAAGAATCAGCGAACTGCACAAACTGTGAAAGCAGATGCAGGAATGGATGCCCTTAACGCTGCTGCCAAGAATATGCAGAGTGATGCGCCGGCTTGTAATGTGTGCGGTCATATCATGATGCGCAGCGGCACTTGTTACAAATGTTTGAACTGTGGTAACCAGGGCGGGTGCAGCTAAATAATGTTGTAAGGACGGAAAAACCACCATAAAGAAGGTACCCATTAATTCAAATCCCGGCTGAAGGCCGGGATTTTTTATGTCCTCTCAGATGAATATCCTGTTGCCATAACTGTAGCTCTCCCTGAACTCCTTGGGGGTGCAGCCTTTTTTCTTCTTAAACAGCCGGTTGAAATTAGAGATATTATTAAAGCCGCAATTGTAAGCCACTTCGGCTACAGATTGGGTGGTGTCTATCAGTAAGCGGGAGGCATGACCCAGGCGCAATTCCAGCAAACTGTCAATAAAAGTGATGCCCGTTCTTGTTTTAAAGAACCGGCTGAAAGAAACATCTGTCATACTCACCAGTTTTGAGACTTCCGTCAGTGTAACATTTTTATGAAAGTTCTGGTTCATGTATTCAAAAGCCTGTTCAATTCTCCGGCTGTTATACGAAAGCTCTGCATTGCTGAATGTGGCATCAGATAATGTATGCATATTTCTTGATACAGAAAGATCGTGCAGGATTGAAACCAGTTCCAGGACAGAATCAAATCCCTGCTTTTGTCCCAGGGCCAGGAACCTCGGCATGAGTTGTTCTGCTGTTTGCCGGGAAAATAAAATTCCCTTAACGGATCGTTCCAGCATGGAGCGGATATAACTCAGCTGGTTCCTTCGCAAAAGTTTTTCATCAAACAGATCTTTATGAAACTGGATTGTTACTTCAGTGATCTTTTTGTTTTTAGACTTATGTGTTTGCCATACATGCGGAAGATTGGGACCCACCAGCACCAGCTCCAGATCATCGATCTCAGCAATATGATCGCCGATAACCCGCCTGGCACCCTTGGCATTGCTGATAAAATTCAGTTCAAATTCTTCATGGTAATGCAGCGGGAAATCAAATTCAGATTTCACACGGGTAAAAATGGTGAAACAATCACTGCTGGTCAGGGGTGTTATTTCCCTTAGTATATCTTTTCGCATGGCAAGCTCTTTGACGCAAAATTATCATTCAGATGATAAAAAAGTACTATTATTCTTATCTTTTTTTATAAGAACTAAACTTAGTTATATCCTCTTTCAGCAACAATTTTAGCTTAACCTGACACAAATCAGGTTTAATTAGTATGATACTCTGATAAAAAAGTATTAGAATTGGATAGGCCCTGGAATCTACTTTTGGTATTAAATCTACTTGCTGTATGAGAAAGTCACGATTCCTCCGTGCAACCACAATGATCATTGTGCTTGTTCTGTTTTCCCTTACTGTATTTTCCCAAAACAAAAGTGTATCAGGTGTTGTATCCGATCAAAACGGGTTACCACTTGTTAATGCGACTGTTGCTGTGAAAGGAAGTAAGACTACCGTAATTACAGATAATTACGGTGCTTTTAAAATTTCTGTTCCGGCCAATGCTACTGCATTAGTCATTTCCTATGTTGGTGCCAAGTCAAAAGAGTTTTCTCTTGAAGGGAAGACGGCTATTATTGCCAGCCTGGATGTAACGGATACGAAGCTGAGCGAAGTGGTGGTCATCGGTTATGGAACAACAAAGCGATCAGATGTGTCTTCTGCTATTTCTTCGGTAAAGGCGAAAGACCTGAAGGATTTACCGGTGGCAGGTATTGACCAGGCTATACAAGGTAAGGTGGCCGGGGTTACTGTTATCAATAATAGTGGTCAGCCGGGAGGAGGTGTTTCATTGCGCATCCGGGGTGTAACCACTATCAATGCGAATGATCCGCTGATCGTTATTGATGGAGTGATCTTTACAAGTAATACAAAATTCAGTGCCGGCTATGCCGGGCTGGGAGGTTCCGATGGTCAAACCGGGAACAGTTTCCTTGCCTCACTCAATCCCAATGATATCGAATCAATCGACATATTAAAAGACGCATCGGCACAGGCTATCTATGGATCACAGGCTGCCAATGGCGTTATCCTCATCACTACCAAGAAAGGGAAAAGCGGGGAGGGCAAAATAACTTACGAAACTTATTTTGGTAACCAGCAGGTGCAGAAGAAGCTTGATCTGATGAACCTGCGGGAATTTGCCCAATACCAGAATGAAGTTGCACCATTACTGGGTCAAACACCCAGTGCGGAATTCCAGGACCCTTCTGTTTTAGGTGAAGGAACCGACTGGCAGGATGCGATGTTCAGAACAGGTACAGTGCAGAGCCACCAGCTGAGTTTTTCTGGTGGTAAGGACAAAACAAATTATTATCTCTCCGCCAACTACTTTACACAGAAAGGTATTTTGATAGGTTCGGATTTCAAACGGTACTCAACCCGTTTCAGTCTTGATCACCAGCTGAAAAACTGGATCAAAGTGGGGGTTAGTGCGAATGCTTCCCGCAGTATCCAGAATGTTACGCTTGCTGATGCGGCCGAAGGAACAATTTGGTGGGGAGCCGTTCAAAGCCCGTTGATCCCGGTTAAAAACCTGGATGGAACCTGGGGTGGCGGACAAACCATTGGTGGTTTTCAATATGGACAGGATAACCCGATAGCACGGAGTTTTTACAGGGGTAACAAATCCACCAGTACACAGGTGTTTGGAAACCTTTATGCAGAGATAGAATTCATGAAAGGGCTCTCCTTAAGAAATGAATTTGCCTATTCATTTAGTTTATACAATAACATGGCACACCAGAATTCAGGAAATATAGGAAACACAAGTCTTCGCAGCCAGTTATTTGAATACAGGGGTAATGGATATTACTATGCCGTAAGAAATTATCTGAACTATAATAAGAATTATGGCAAGCATTCTATCAGTGCAACATTAGGTCATGAAGCGCAGTATAACTATTGGGAAAGCCTCAATGGTAAAAAAGTAGATCTCCAGAATAATATATTGGACCTGAACGCCGGTAGCAGTGACAGGGATACCTGGGAACTCGGCGGAGGTAAAAATGATGGCACTATCGAATCTTATTTTGGCCGTGCTACTTATGCATATGATAACAGGTATGCACTTACACTTAGCCTGAGAAGAGATGGCTCCTCCAAATTCTTTGGTAAAGGCAAATGGGGCAATTTCCCCGGGGCATCTTTTGCATGGACCATTACGAACGAAAAATTTGCAGAGAAACTCAGGGAGACAGTCAATTCCCTGAAGCTGCGAATTGGTTATGGTGAAGTGGGTAACACCAATATGCCAAATGGTGCACCGAATCCACCCTATACTTCCGTTGTCTCTTTCTGGCCCGGCCCGGTTGGTTTCGGAAGTTCCAACTACCTGTATGGTGTGGCCAACCCGGATCTTACCTGGGAATCAGTAGAAACAAAGAATGCAGGTATTGATGCCTCTTTCCTGAATGGAAGAATAGATCTGTCCCTGGATGTTTATAAGAAAACAACCACCGCCATGCTGCTTATCGGAACTGGTCCCAGGTTGATTGGTGTGGGAGATCAGTGGGATGACCTGAAAGGACCGGTTATTAATACCGGCAAAATGTCGAACAGCGGAATCGATATCAGTCTTACATCTTTCAATATCAAATCAAAGAATTTTACCTGGAAAACCAATGTTATATTCTCCAGCTTTAAGAACAAACTGGAAAAAGTAGCCGGTGATCTTGCAGCTTTATACGGAAGAATTTATTATGACAACTACCTGATCACCCGGACGGTTCCCGGATTTGCTGTGGGTTCATTCTTCGGATTACAAACAGATGGTTTGTTCCGGACACAGGAAGACCTGAATAACAGTTTACCTCAGTTTGGATACCCGGTGGACCAGACCCATACCTGGTTGGGCGATATCAGGTATAAAGATATAAGTGGTGCAGATGGCAAGCCGGATGGAATCATTGACGAAAAGGATATTACTTTCATAGGTAGCCCGCTGCCCAAATTCACTTACGGATTTACGAATTCATTTACCTACAAGAATTTCGATGCTTCTGTTTTCCTGCAGGGAAGCCAGGGAGCTAAAATTTTCAACTTCCTCCGCTGGCAGCTGGAAAAAATGGACAATCCTTTTTACAACCAGTTGAAAAGTGTGATGGATCGGTATACGGCAACAAATACGGGCGGCAAACTGCCAAGGTTTACCAATACCAATGTAAACAACGTGTATATGTCTGACCGGTATGTGGAGGATGGCTCTTACCTGCGCATTCAGAATGTATCATTAGGATACAGGCTGCCTTCCAAACTGATCTCAAAAGCAAAAATCAGCACTGCCAGGGTCTATTTCAGCATTCAGAACCTGCACACATTTACCAAGTACAGCGGGTACGATCCGGAAGTAGGTGTGTTTAACAATAATATCCGGCTGACCAATGTGGATGCCGGGCACTATCCCAACCCGAGAACATTTACAGTAGGTGTAAATATTGAATTATAAAAATTATTTAAACATTATTGATATGAAAAATATATTCAGATATACGGCAATACTGTTGGTGCTGGCAGTTGCTATATTATCCTGCAAAAAATCTTTCCTGGATAAACCTGCCCTTGATGCCACTACTCTTGATAATTACTATAACACCCCGGAAGAGGTCAGAGGGCTTACCAGTACTTTATATGGTTTGCCATGGGCCGGGTATGAGAACCGTGCCATGGATGCAATCGGCGATGTAATGGCCGGTAATGAGTACACAGGCGGCGGTGATGATCCTCCCTTTTTGAATTTTTCTTTTGCTTCTACTTCTGTCCGGATAGCTGATGCCTGGAAAGTGTTCTATAAAATCGGTGGGTGGACCAGTGAGTATATGAATGCATTAGAATTGAAAAAATCCAAAGGGGGCAATGCAACATTCCTGGACCCGGCTATTGCAGAATGTCATTTCTTCAAAGGAACAGTGTATTTCTATATAGCCCGTATCTGGGGTGATGCACCGATTGTCAACAATCCGGGTGCCACAATACTTTCCGGCAATTTTAATATTCCCCGGTATTTCAAAGCGGATGTGTTGCGTTTTGCATTAGAAGAACTGAAAAAAGCAGAAGCAGGGTTACCCGAAACGGATGCTCCCGGAAGAGTAACAAAATATTCGGCCAAGGGTATGATGGCCAAGTTGTATTTATACCGTAAAGATTATGACAGCGCAAAAATAAAAGCATCGGAAGTGATCAACTCCAACAAGTATGATCTGTTTCCCAATTATGGCGCTATGTTCAACTCCAGTGCTAATAACAATAATATTGAATCATTATTTTCTATTCAGCACCAGCTTACAGGCAATCCCTGGGGTTCCGGTAATCAAAAAAATCCTGACAGGGGCCCCGGTAACCTGCAAACCTCTGAAGCTAGTATGTGGGAGTTATATATACCCAGCATTGATGTGATAAATGCGTTTGAGTCAGGTGATCTTCGCCGCAAAGGCTCCATGATGGAGCATGGCTGGAGCTATCCGCAATGGAAACCTCAGAACAGTAATGCTACGTACAATGCTTTTATGGCAAATGGATATAAGTATGACACTCTTCAACCAGTAGGTGATGGTGGCCAGAAAAATTCCACACGGGCTAATATTGCCAAATACGTGGTGGGCCCGGGTTCCGCTTTTGGTGGTGAATCTGTTTTAGGAATGAACACCGGCATTAATACCATGATGCTTCGCTATGCAGATATTTTATTGATCTATGCAGAAGCTGTGTTGGGGACAAACGCTTCCACAACGGATGCTGCTGCCCTCGCTGCTTTCAATAAAGTAAGAACCAGGGCTGGCTTAAACACCAAATCATCTATCACGATGGATGATATCCTGCATGAACGCAGGGTGGAGTTTGCCTTTGAAGGCGATTATTGGTTTGATATACAAAGACAGGGATTCGCCAAGGCCAAGCAGATTATTGAGGCTCAGGACAGGGGAACATTTGGTAACCCGGTACATGTCACTTTTTCACAGAATTATATGCACCTGCCTATTCCGGCCGGTGAGGTATTACAGGATCCTGCTTTAGCACAACCACCCGTAGCCTATTATTAATAATTCATTCAACTAATTAAAGATACTAATATGAAAAAAGTAATAATGAATCTGTTTACAAGATTGTTTTTACTGCTGGGAATTGTCTCGGTATTAATCATGGGTTGTGAAAAAGACAGTGATGGAAGCCCGGATATAAAAACGGGTGCTATGTCTTCCGGAACAATTAATCCCAGCTCAGCGGCAGGTGGTGAAGTTATCACCCTGGCTGGTACGGGTATCGGGCAGATAAGATCCATTGTTTTTGATAAGAATAATGTACCGGCTCCTTTTTTATCTACGCTTAATACAGACGCTAACCTGGTATTCAGGGTGCCGGACACGGCATTTGGTGGCCCTCAGAATGTAATTTTTACCAATGCAGATGGAAAAACATTAAGCGTTCCGTTTAGTGTTATTGCATTGCCAAATGTAACTGCGGCTTTTCCAACTGATTTTGAGGCTGGCACACAGGTAACTCTTACCGGGAATAACCTTGACGATGTAACTGCAGTGGTTCTTGAAGGTACAACAGATGCTTGCACGATTGTTTCTCAAACAAGAAAGCAGATGGTTATTACGATGCCGGCCAGTACAACTGACCGGGCAAAGTTGAAACTGACCAATGCGTCTGGTGTCAGGATTACGGATATGGAATTTGTAAATGTAAGCAGGGCGATCACCGTATTTACAGAGCAATTGAATAATGGATTTGAAAATTGGGGATGGGGCGGCACTTTTTCAGCTTCCGCTGATGATAAGATCACCGGTACCTCTTCTATGAAGGCTGCATTTGATCCGGCGGGTTCCTGGGGTGGTATGCAATTAGGCAACGGCGGATCGATCGACATTTCACCATACCGCTATTTTTCCTTCTGGGTAAAAGGTGCTGACGTAGATAAGAATTTCCAGTTTTGGTTAAACTGGGGTAACCAGAAAGTGATCACTGTTCCTGCAAATAAATGGACTTATTTCAAATATGAACTGGCTACTAATTACCCGGGTGTAAATACGGTGAATAATGTTACTTTCCAGATTGTTGACGCCGGTAAAACAGTATATTTTGACAACATCATGTTCTTTAAATAACTTAAACCAGAACCGGTTTATTGTTGAAGAATACTACAAGATTAGTAGCTGATTAATGAAGTCGTTTCTGGGTCCGGATAATCTTACAGGAACGACTTTTTTTATAACCTCGAGATGGTACCTGACAGGCACATACAGATTTTTCTCTTTACTTTTTCCTGTAACAGCCACCTGTCTTATGCCTGTGTAAAGAAAGTCATGACTCTCCCAACCCAAAAACCGGTAACGAACTGATGAAAGGAAAATATCAGCATACAAAATTGTGTAGCCTTTTCCTCTTCCTGCTGATAGCTGGTAAAGTCATAGGTCAGCAGCAACTCCCTGCTGATAAAGATGCTACAAAAGAAACGGTGAACCTGTATAAGAATTTGCAAAAACTCGCCGGTAAAGGGTTCATGTTTGGCCACCAGGATGATCTTGCATACGGCGTAGAGTGGAAATACAAGGATGGAGGAAGTGATGTAAAAGATGTGACGGGTGATTATCCCGCTGTTTACGGATGGGATTTAGGAGGGATTGAGCGACAAAATAATGAACTCAATATCGATGGTATCCCTTTTAAGAAAATGAAACAGTTGATTAAACAGGGATATGAACGGGGAGGAGTCATTACCATTAGCTGGCACCTGGATAGTCCATTGGGAAATTATAAAAACGCCTGGGATACCACCCGGGGAACGGTGGCTTCCATTAACCCCGGGGGCCCTAATCATACATTGTACAAAGAGTGGCTGGATAAAGTTGCTGCATTTATCAGTTCCTTGAAAGGGAGCAAAGGCGAAGCTATTCCTGTTTTGTTCCGTCCGTTTCATGAACATACCGGCAATTGGTTCTGGTGGTGCAAGAATGCTGCTACGGAATTTGAATACAAAACCCTCTGGCGTTTTACAGCGTATTACCTGCAAAAAGAAAAGAAACTTCATAATATATTATGGGTGTATAATACAAGCGGGGATTTTAAAACCAGGGAGGAATACCTGGAACGTTACCCGGGTGATGACATGGTGGATGTGCTGAGCTTTGATAATTACCAGTATGGTGATCCGTTGCAGGAGAACTGGTTTGAAGTGAATACCAATTCGGCTCTGAAGATAGTTGGAGAAATTGCAGGGGAGAAGAATAAACTTTTCGCCCTGGCAGAGACCGGTTTTGAAGCCGTGCCGTATGCCAACTGGTGGACAAAAACATTGCTCAGTGCAATAGGGGGCAATAAAATTTCTTATGTACTGGTATGGCGGAATCATGGGTTTAGTAAAGAAATGAAAAAGATGCATTATTATGCTCCTTACAGGGGGCAGGTGTCAGAACAGGATTTTGTGAAGTTCTATAACATGGAACGGACTCTATTTGAAAAAGATGTCAATAAGGAAAAACTATATCAATAACTTTTTTAACCAAAGCAAGCAGAGCACTCGTTAAGCAGTGGTTGCGGGTTGATTCTTCAACCTGCAACCTATTTTTGCGGGGAATGAAAATGACAGACTAATTGTAAACTGCACCTGATGAACCTGACATTGTATGATATAAGTATTGTTATCCTGTACCTCGTTACGATGGTAATGCTGGGCTGGTTTCTTCGAAAAAAAGCAAGGCAGAATAAAGAAAGCTACCTGATGGGGGGTAAAAAACTTCCCTGGTATATGCTGGGTATGAGTGATGCTTCTGATATGTTTGATATCAGCGGTACCATGTGGATGGTTGCTTTGTGTTTTGTATATGGAATTAAAAGTATCTGGATTCCGTGGTTGTGGCCGGTGTTTAACCAGGTATTTAATATGATGTACCTGAGTAAATGGCTCCGGCGATCAAACGCCAATACGGGAGCTGAATGGCTGGGAACAAGATTTGGATTAACCGGGAAGGGAGTGAGGGGATCGCATAGTATAGTCGTGGCTTTTGCACTGATCGGGTGTTTGGGATTCCTGGCGTATGGATTTGTCGGGCTGGGAAAATTCATGGAGATCTTTGTTCCCTGGGAGATAGTAAAAGACTATGTGCCCTTTCAGGTGGCTCCCCAATATGTGGCTCATTTCTATGGAATTATTTTCACCTTGTTTGCTATGTTCTATTCCATTCTCGGGGGAATGCACAGTATCGTATTGGGCGACCTTATTAAATATGCGATCATGACAATAGGGTGCATAGCGATTGCGGTAATCGCTATGCTGCACCTGGATGGTCATACACTGAATGTGCCTGCCGGGTGGAGCGATCCTTTCTTTGGCTGGAACCTTAATCTCAACTGGACCGGGATTATTGATGATGCTAACAGGAAAATAGCGGATGATGGATATGGCCTATTTGGCATCTTCTTTATGATGATGCTCTTCAAAGGTGTGTTTGCTGCCGGTGCTGGCCCTGCACCCAACTACGATATGCAAAAGATACTTTCAACCAAATCCCCGAAAGAAGCTTCCAAGATGACCGGATTCGTTTCTATCATCCTGTTGCCGGTACGCTATTCAATGGTAATTGGGTTAACCGTTCTTGGTTTGTTGTATTATAACCAGCTGCAGTTAAGTGATGGAAATGGCGGAGTAGATTTTGAAAGGATTCTGCCTGGTGCTATAAACAGTTTTTTACCAGTCGGTATATTAGGCTTGGTGCTTACAGGTTTACTTGGAGCCTTTATGGGAACTTTTTCGGGTACCCTGAATGCAGCCCAGGCTTATATCGTGAACGATATCTATCTCAAGTATGTAAATAAAAATGCTTCCACCAAAAAGATCATCAGCATGAATTATGTGGTGGGAGTGGTAGTGGTGGCTGCCGGTGTATTGCTTGGCTTTTTTGCCAAAGATGTGAATAGTATTCTGCAATGGATCGTGTCAGGTTTATATGGCGGATATGTTGCTGCAAACGTATTGAAATGGTATTGGTGGCGGTTTAATGCTAATGGCTTTTATATTGGTATGTTAACAGGGGTTGCTGGAGCCCTCTTATTCTCCAGGCTTTTTACAGGAATAGAGTTCCTGTATTATTTCCCCGTATTGTTTTTGTTGTCAGTAGCAGGCAGCCTGATCGGAACATATACGGCACCACCCACAGAAACGGAAACACTAAAGAAATTTTACAAAACCGTACGGCCATGGGGTTTCTGGAAGCCGGTACATGAAATGGTAATAAAAGATGATCCTTCATTTGAACCTAACAGAAGGTTTAAGCTTGATATGTTCAATGTGGTGCTGGGTATCATTGCACAGTTGTGTATGACTTTATTGCCCATGTACATTGTACTGTCCATGCATTTGCCTTTACTGGTCACAATAATAATTTTAACTCTGATTATTCTCATATTGAAAAGAACCTGGTGGGATAAATTAGAAGATTGATCACTATAATCCGGTTAACATGCGTAGTCAATTTTACAGGCGTTTGGAAAAAATAGAGCAGACCTACGAGAAACTGCTGAAACGCTGCAACGAAAAGGCTGAAGAAGGAAATGGAATATTCGACCGCTATAAATTTCCTGTTTTAACAGCTGATCATACACCATTAATATGGCGGTATGATTTGAATAGTGAGTCAAACCCGCACCTCATGCAGCGCTTTGGTATCAATGCCGTGCTGAATGCTGGTGCCATAAAATGGAATGACAAATATATTGTGGTGGCAAGAGTGGAGGGGGCAGACAGGAAATCATTCTTTGCAGTAGCAGAAAGCCCGAACGGTATTGACAATTTTAAATTCTGGGATTACCCAGTCAATATGCCGGAAACGGAAGTCCCGGATACGAATATTTATGACATGCGCCTGGTGCTACATGAAGACGGCTGGATCTATGGTTTGTTCTGTACTGAACGCAGGGACCCTTCCGCACCGGCAACTGACCAGTCTGCTGCCATCGCACAATGTGGTATTGCCCGGACAAAGGACCTGAAAGTGTGGGAACGGCTGCATGATTTGAAAACACCTTCCCCTCAGCAGCGCAATGTAGTACTCCACCCTGAATTTTATAAGGGTCGTTATGCATTCTATACAAGACCACAGGATAAATTTATTGAGGCTGGCAAGGGTGGAGGGATTGGGTTTGGATTAAGTGACACGATGGAGCAGGCGGTGATTGAAAAGGAGATCGTGGTTGATCCTAAAGTGTATCATACTGTTTATGAAATGAAAAATGGACTTGGGCCAGCACCTATCAAAACCGAAAAAGGCTGGCTGCACCTGGCACATGGGGTAAGAAATACGGCTGCGGGTTTGCGCTATGTGCTTTATCTGTTCATGACCGACCTGGAAGATATAACCAAAGTGATTTTTAAGCCAGGCGGTTATTTCATGGCTCCTGAAGGCGATGAAAGAATTGGCGATGTTTCAAATGTTGTTTTCAGTAACGGATGGATCGTGGATGATGACGGGTCGGTATTTATTTACTATGCCTCATCAGATACCCGGTTGCATGTGGCTACAACTACGGTAGAAAAATTACTGGACTATGTGCTCAATACTGCACCAGATGGATTTACTTCAGCTGAATCGGTGAAGACACTGACCCGGCTGATCGACAGAAATATGTCAGAACAGCCCGCAGAGCCGGGTACTAATGCAAATGCTTCAGGAAGATAATGTTGCTTGTAAATAAGGACATACAGCCCGATTTGCTGTTTCGGTATAAAGCAGAGCTCACCGAGGAATTAACGGATATTCTTTCCTATTGGATGAAGTATAATATTGACAGGTCCGGCGGTTTCTATGGGAGTGTAAATAATTGTAATACCCCGGATGAAGCTGCTGTTAAAGGAGTGGTTCTCAATAGCCGGATATTATGGGCTTTTTCTGCGGCTTACCAGGTAACAAAGAATTTGAGTCATTATAAAACAGCCCAACGGGCTTATGATTATATTCTTAAACATTTTATTGATAGGGAATTCGGGGGCGTTTACTGGTCTGTTGATGCAAATGGTAACACGCTGGATGTCAGAAAACAAATGTATGGACTTGCATTTTGCATATATGGCTTGTCAGAATATTATAAGATATCCAATGAGCAGCAGGCCATCGATGCCGCAATTGACCTGTACAATTATATTGAACGATACAGTTTTGATAAGGACCAAAACGGGTACATCGAAGCTTTTACAAGAGAGTGGACGGCAATCAGTGATCTTAGATTGAGCGAAAAGGATAATAATGAACGAAAGACCATGAATACGCATCTGCATATTGTGGAGGCGTATGCAAACCTGTATTCCATTTGGCCGGATACAGGGCTAAAAGAAAAGATCAGCAACCTGCTTTTCCTGTTTGACAGGTTTTTTGTGAACAGTACAAATTACCACCTGAATTTATTTTTTGATGACAACTGGAAGTTGAAATCTTCCCTGCAATCCTACGGACACGATATCGAAGCTGCATGGCTCTTGCAGCAATGTGCAGAGATTATCAAAGATGAAAAATGGATGGATCAATTCCGGCAACACGCTGTTCCGATTACAGAAGCGGCGGCAGAAGGCCTGGATACCGACGGTGGACTGTGGTATGAATATGAATTGGGTAATGACCGGCTCATCCGGGAAAAACACTCGTGGCCACAAGCTGAAGCCATGATCGGTTTTTACAATGCTTACCAGCTTACAGGCAATGAAAGATACCTGCAGCGGTCATTGCACTGCTGGGAATTTGTAAAAAAATACATTAAGGATAAAGAGAATGGCGAATGGTTCTGGGGCGTAACCAGCGATTATACGGTCATGCAAAAAGAAAAAGCAGGTTTTTGGAAATGTCCTTATCACAATACCCGGGCTTGTATCGAATTGCTAAAACGTATCAATTAAAGAAATAATAATTATGAAGAAGGAAAAGTGGATAGTTATACTGTGTGTGTTGTCTATGGCAACCTCTAATATTTTTTCTTCCTGCAAAAAAAGTAATGGCGGTACGGAGCCCGTAATCCCTCCAACAGATACAACAACCGTTAACCCGCAGGTTGATCCCGCATTGGCCAATACGATCGGGTTTTTCCTGGACGACTGGCAACCGGTGAATTTTACAGTGCCCTCCTCGTTTACGAATACAACTATCCCTGCCGCCTCTGGTGTTACTGTTACTGTTGACAGGAGCAATGTCATTACTAAAATTCCCCGTTCCATTGCAGGCAATAATGCTAATCTCTGGATGGGACAATTCGTAACGGAGCCTTCATTGATGGATCATGTCACAACACTTCACCCGCATATCATCCGGTTTCCGGGTGGAAGTATCAGCGATATTTTCTTTTGGAACGCCCAACCCAATACTCCTCCTGCTGATGCGCCGGCACAATTGGTGCAGGCAAATGGAACTACTACAAATGCAGGTTACTGGTATGGGAAGAATACTGCCGGTTGGACATTCTCTGTTGATAATTATTACAGCATGCTGCAGCAAACAGGTAACCTGGGAATGATCACTATTAATTATGGATATGCAAGGTATGGTACAGGTGTGAACCCTGTTGCAGCAGCTGCACATCTTGCAGCGGATTGGGTTCGCTATGATAATGGTCGTACAAGATATTGGGAAATTGGCAACGAAAATTTTGGTGATTGGGAAGCTGGTTACCGCATCAATACAGCTAATAACCAGGATGGGCAGCCTGAATTCTTAACCGGGCAATTGTACGGGCAGCACTTTAAAGTATTTGCTGATTCCATGCGAAAAGCGGCACAGGAGATCGGTAAAACTATTTATATAGGCGCTGTTACCTCTGAGTCAGTTCCACAAAGCTGGTGGACCAATACTGCCAGGACCTGGAACACCGGTTTATTTACCGGTGCAGGAAGTTTCCCGGATTACTATATCGTTCATAATTACTATACTAATTTCCAGACGAATGCCAATGCTGCAGAAATACTGGCCACCCCGCAAGCTGTAACAGGAACCATGATGGATTATGTGAAGCAGTCCATCAGCACCGCGGGACTTACCCAGAAACCTGTTGTATTAAATGAATGGAATATTTTTTCCACCGGTTCAAAACAGGCCGTATCACATATCAATGGGTTACACGCCGTAATGGTTGTAGGCGAATCAATAAAGAATAAATTCGGAATGACCTCCCGCTGGGATCTTGCCAATGGATGGGATAACGGAAATGACCATGGTATGTTCAATAACGGAGATGAGCCAGATGGGGTTCCAAAGTGGAATCCCCGTCCTGCTTTCTACCATATGTATTTCTTTCAAAAATACCTCGGCGACCGGTTGGTTTCTTCTATCTCCACGGCTTCGGATATTGTCAGTTATGCTTCTTCCTTCAGTTCAGGAGAAACAGCCGTGGCGTTGGTGAACAAATCAGCAGATGCAAAGTCTGTTGAAATAACAATAAAAAATTTCAGGAAGGGGGCCAGGTTTTACTGGTACACATTAACTGGTGGAGGAGATAATGGCGAATTTTCCAGGAAAACACTGGTGAACGGTATTGCTTCCTCCTATGCAGCAGGTGGTCCTGGAAATTATAAAAATATCGGGCCCAACTCGGCTTCGACAGCGAATGGTATAAAAGTTACGGTGCCGGGCCGGGCAGCTGTGTTTTTAGTAGTGGCGAAGCAATAAAGATCATACGGGGTGTAAAGAATTTGAAATAGATTGGAGTTGCGGGTTGACAAAATGGGATGACCGGTTATTAAATAAACTTAAGTTCTTGTTGTATGAGGAGAATAAATTCCACCAGGCAGCTAATAGTGCTGCTGTTCCTGTTTTTTTCTGCTGCAGCTTTTTCCCAGCAACCGGTATTCAGGAAAACTGAAAACGGGATAATTGTATATCCCGATCAGCAGTTTTCCGGTCCGGTAAAAATGGTTCAGCTACGGGTGCTGAACGATAAAATAGTACGGGTTACTGCATCGCCACAATCTGATATATTGCCTGATAAAAGTCTCATCGTTATTCAACAACCTTCCTTTGATCAATGGGAAGTAAAAGAAACAGGCGAAACACTTGAACTGGCAACCGCTTCAGTAAAGGCCCGTATAAATCTTTCGACAGGTGCCGTTACTTTTTTTGATAAGGGTAATCATCTTATACTCGCTGAAAAAACTATACAGGGCAGGAGCATTCAACCGGTAATGCACGAAGGAATGACGTTGTATGCTGTGAAGCAAGGCTTTGCAGTCACCGGCAAAGATGCTTATTACGGACTTGGCCAGCACCAGGATGATGTGTGGAATTACAAAGGAAGACAAACTGTTTTTTTTCAGAATAACACGGAGATAGCAGTTCCCTTTCTTGTTTCAGTAAAGAATTATGGTATCCTCTGGGATAATTACTCGTATAGCAAAGTGGGAGATGTGAGGCCATTTCAGCCACTCTCGGCTCTTCATTTGTTTGATAAGAAAGGTAATTCCGGGTGGCTTACTGCTTCTTATGCTAATGATAAAAATCGGCCTGACCAGCTGCTTTTTGAAAAGGCGGAGTCAGATATCTGGTACCCGTTTATGAATGATACCAAACAAAGACTGCCGAAAGATTTTGCCATTGAAAAAGGAAGTATTACCTGGGAAGGAAGTATGGCTGCAGAAGAAACCGGTATCTACCAGTTTAAATTTTCTTATGGCGGTTACCTGAAATGCTGGGTGGATGGAAAACTGTTGTTTGATAAATGGCGGCAGGCATGGAACCCGGGAACGGCGTTGATCGATCTGTCGTTGGAAAAGCAACGAAAATATTCCATCAAAATAGAATGGATCCCCGATGGGGGAGAATCATATATATCAGCCCGGTTTTTACAGCCTGCTCCGGCAGAGGAGGCTGCTACATTTTCTTTTGATTCTGAAGCGGGGAGGCAGATCGATTATTATTTTGTATACGGAGCTAATCTTGATGAAGTGATTCATGGTTACCGGCAACTTACAGGCAAAGCACCGATTGTTCCCAAATGGGCCTTGGGTTTTTGGCAAAGCAGGGAACGGTACAAGTCACAGGACGAAATTTTAAATACAGTTACTGAATTCAGAAAGCGAAAAATTCCTTTGGATAATATTGTGCAGGATTGGTTTTACTGGAAAGAAAATGAATGGGGCGGCCAGGAATTTGATAAAACCCGTTTTTCCAATGCGGATAGCATGATTGATGTGCTGCACAGAAAGCATCGTGTACAGTTTATGATTTCTGTCTGGCCTAAATTTTATGAAGGAATAAAAACATATAACCAGTTTGATCAAAAGAAATGGTTGTACACAAGAAATATAGCCGACCGGCAAAAGGACTGGGTTGGTCCTGGTTATGTATCTACTTTCTATGATGTATTTAATGACAGTGCCCGGAAAGCATTTTGGCATTTACTGAATGAAAATTTATTCAAAAGAAAGGTGGATGCCTGGTGGATGGACGCCAGTGAGCCGGATATTCAATCCAATGTATCCCCGGAAAAAAGAAAAGAGCAAATGCACCCGCTGGCTTCAGGAACCGCCGCGGAATTCATGAATGCATACCCGCTGATGAATGCCAAAGGGATTTACGAAGGACAACGAAGCTCCAATAATGATCAGCGGGTATTCCTCTTAACCCGTTCTGCTTTTGCAGGATCACAGCGATTTGCCGCCAGTGTCTGGAGTGGTGATATTGGTGCAAGATGGGAAGATATGCGAACACAGATCAGCGCAGGATTGAATTATTCTTTATCAGGACTGCCCTACTGGACAATGGATATTGGCGGCTTTGCAACAGAGACCCGGTACAATAAAGTTCCCATGCTGGAAAAAGACCAGGAGGAATGGAAGGAATTACAAACCCGTTGGTATCAATGGGGTAGTTTTCTCCCATTGTTTCGTTCTCACGGACAATTCCCGGTGAGAGAGCTATACAATATTGCCCCCGAAGATCACCCGGCTTATCAAAGCATGCTGTATTATAACCAGCTTCGTTACCTGTTAATGCCTTATACCTATTCACTGGCTGGTGCAGCTTATCATACTGATTATACGATCATGCGGGGGCTGGTAATGGATTTTGCAGCGGATAACAACACCTGGAAAGTTGGAGACCAGTTTATGTTTGGGCCGTCATTGCTCATCAACCCTGTTTATTCATACAAAGCCACAAGCCGCACTGTTTACCTGCCTGCAGGGCAAGGGTGGTATGAGTTGTATTCCGGCAGGTATTTTAGAGGAGGACAAGATATTATTGCCGATGCTCCTTATGAAAGAGTGCCGGTATTTGTAAAAGAAGGCTCGATCATTCCAACAGGCCCTGAACTGCAGTATGTGGCCGAAAAGCCGGCTGATCCGGTCACTTTATTTGTATATACCGGGAAAGACGCTTCGTTTGTTTTGTACGAGGACGAAGGAGTGAATTATAATTATGAGAAAGGAAGCTTTTCTGAGATTCCATTCACTTACAATGAAGCAACAAAAACAGTCATTATTGGCAACCGTAAAGGAAGTTTTACAGGAATGCTGAAAACAAGAACTATCCACATTAAAACGATAAGTAAAGACAAACCAGCCGGATTAGAGTTTGGCAAAAAGGCTATGAAGACAGTAAAATATACAGGTAAAGAAATTGTCATTAAACTGGATGAATTGTTGAAATAAGATGGTTACTTTTTTTCGATACCGGAAACAGGGCTGTTTAACAGCCATAGTTTTGTTTTTCACAATAACTATCTGTTCACAGGCTAATAACGCTGCAAGAGAACATTTGAATTTTGATGCCGGCTGGAGATTTTCATTGGGTCATGCAACAGATACCAAAAAGGATTTCAATACGGCTACCGGCTATTTTTCTTACCTGGCAAAAGCTGCTTATGGCGATGGGGCAGCAGCAGCAGATTTTGATGATCGTTCCTGGCGGAAAGTAGATCTTCCTCATGATTGGGCAGTTGAACTTCCATTTGACAGCACCGCAAGTTTAAGTCATGGTTTTAAGATGGTGGGTAGGAATTTCCCCGGAACAAGTATTGGGTGGTACCGGAAGAAATTTTTTATACAAAAATCAGATGAGGGAAAAAGGATCAGCCTCGCTTTTGATGGAGTGTTCCGAAATGCTGCTGTCTGGATAAATGGATTCTATCTTGGAACAGAACCTAGTGGTTACACAGGGTTCGAGTATAACATCACAGAATATTTGAATTATGATGCAGAGAATTTTATCGCAGTAAGGGCTGATGCTACTATGGAGGAAGGCTGGTTTTATGAAGGTGCCGGTATTTACCGCCATGTGTGGCTGAATAAAACATCTCCTGTGCATGTGGTTTCAGATGGTACATTTATTACGTCAGTTGTAAAAGCAGAAACAGCCACTGTTGTCACAACAGCTACTGTTATAAATGAGACGCATCGTAATAAAGAAATCCATGTCAGGCAAACAATACTGAATGCAAAGGGAGAAAAAATAGTATCGGGAAGTTCAGCACTGTTTATGTTGGGGAGAATGGAGCAAAGAGAGATACCTGCTAACCTGGTTGTTACTTCTCCCAGGCTTTGGTCACCCGAAGATCCTTATTTATATACGATGGTAACCGAAGTGATTGATGAAAATTCAGTCACGGATGTTTACAAAACCAGCTTTGGTATCCGCAGTATCAGGTTTGATGCAGCGAAAGGATTTTTCTTAAATGGGAAACCTGTAAAAATTAAAGGAGCCAACAACCACCAGGATCATGCAGGTGTCGGAACGGCGATGCCGGATGGTCTTTATGAATACCGGATACAGAAAATGAAGGAGGCAGGGTTCAATGCCTGGCGTTGTGCCCATAATCCTCCGGCACCGGAATTGTTAGATGCCTGCGACAAAATGGGTATGTTGGTTATTGACGAGAACAGGTTGATGGGAGTTAGCAGTATGCACTTTAGTTACCTGGAGCGTTTCATCAGGAGAGACAGGAATCATCCTTCCATCATCAGCTGGAGTATTGGGAATGAAGAATGGGGTATTGAAGGGAATCAGAAAGGCGCAAAGATCGCCGTAACCATGCAGGAGTATGTAAGATCACTGGATAGTACAAGAGGAATTACTGCAGCGATCAGTGGCGGCTGGCAAAAGGGAATCTCCAATGTGATCGACATCATGGGTGTGAATTATATCGGGCAGATCAATACAGATGAGCACCATAAAGATTTCCCACAACAACCCATGTGGGGTACAGAAGAAGGCAGTACCAGGGCCACAAGAGGAGAGTATGCGGATGATGATAAACTGCATGTTATAGCAGCCTATGATAAAAAGCCATGGCCCAATTTTGTTTCAATTCAAGAGGGCTGGAAGCATTATATAAGCCGTGATTACCTGGCGGGTATGTTTATCTGGACAGGATTTGATTACCGGGGAGAACCAACACCTTTTGGATGGCCTTCTGTTACATCTTATTTCGGAATGATGGACCTCTGTGGTTTTCCAAAGGATAATATATGGTATTTAAAAAGCTGGTGGACGAATGATACCGTTTTGCATATTCTTCCACATTGGAACTGGAGCGGGAAAGAAGGAAGGCCAATTGATGTTTGGGTATACAGCAACTGCGATGAAGTGGAATTGTTCCTGAACAAAAAGTCGCTTGGAAAAAAAATCATGATGCCCAACGGGCATTTGCAATGGATGGTGAATTACCGCCCGGGCATCCTGGAAGCGATTGGATATAAAAACGGGAAAAAGATAGCAGTGGAAAAAGTAAGGACTACCGGGCCGGCCACTGCATTGGCTATGGAAACGTATAAAAGCAGCAGCAATAGCGAAGGGATAAGAACGGTAGTAGTAAACATCTCTGCAAAAGATAAAGACGGAAATGTAATCCCGGTTGCAGACCATACGATCAATTTTTCAGTAACCGGTCCGGCTAAAATAATAGGTGTGGGCAACGGCAATCCTGTCTCCCTGGAAAAGGATCGGTTTACAGAAACCGTCAAAACGGTAAATATTCAACTGGCAAAAGAAAAAGCGATGGCATCGGGAGAGGATATTACACAGGCAGTATTACCCGGTTATAGTGATCAGCAATGGAGTGATGCTTTCAGTGAGGAGCGGGATGAAGAGTTTGGGAAACGGGTGAAACAGGTGTTGTACAGGGGTAATTTTTTTATGCCGGATGTAAATCCTGCGGCTACGATCACTTTTTATAGTAAGAATATAGGTGTTTCCCAATCAGTTTTCATCAACGGGGAAAAGATTGCGGAAAACCTTATAGCTGACAAAGACATAATAATAGATCCTACAATTCTTCACCCAGGGAAAAATACTGTTGCTATAGTAGCTACCCCGGTATTGAAAAAATTTCCCTGGGATGTTCTTACTACCAATCCCGGGAATATACAAGTCAGCATTCCTGCGGAAGGATGGAAAAGGAAATTATTTAATGGGTATGCCCAGGTAATCATTCAGACAGGAAATAGTACAGATGAAATAAAGCTGACCGCTTCGGCAGATGGGTTGCCGGCAACAAGTATCATTATTCAATAAAAATAGAAGAGCTCATTTCAAAGAGAAAATAAAAACATCAGGATATGAAATATAGAATGCTCCCGCTGCTCACTGTGCTTATTTCAATCAGTGTAACAGCGCAAAACAACAACTCACCGGAAGCAAAAGCAACAGCCTTGCTGAAAAAAATGACACTGGAAGAAAAAGTGGGTCAGATGACACAGGTGACATTGGCGGTAATTGCCAAAGGCGGATGGGCCAATGAAGATGGAAGCCTTGATCCGGCTGCATTGAAAAAGGCAGTGATTGATTATAAAGTGGGCTCTATGTTAAATACAACAGCTCATGCATTACCGGTGGAAACATGGCGTACAATCATTACACAAATACAAGACGAGGCAAAGAATACGAGGCTGAAGATCCCGGTTATTTATGGGTTGGATGCTATACATGGTCAAACCTATACACTTAACTCAACTTTATTCCCGCAGAACATTGCCATGGCAGCTACGAGAAATCCCGAATTGGTGAGACAAGCTGCAAAAGTTACTGCTAACGAACTGAGAGCAGGAGGGGTTCGCTGGAACTTTGCGCCGGTCCTCGATATCGGCCGCCAACCCTTGTGGAGCCGTTTCCCGGAAACATTCGGGGAAGATGTATATATCGTAAAGACAATGGGAGCAGCGGCTGTCAAAGCATATGAAGAAGATGGCTTGCAAAATCCTACTGCAGTGGCCACGAGTCTGAAACATTATCTTGGTTATTCCGCTTCACGATCTGGAAAAGACCGAACACCTATTTATCTTCCCGAAATTGAATTAAGAGAATATTACCTGCCACAGTTTCGGGAAGCAGTAAAGACAGGTTCCGCTTCAGTAATGGTGAACTCAGGTGAGATCAATGGTGTGCCGGTACATGCGAGTAAGTACCTGTTGACAGATGTTTTACGCAAAGAACTGGGTTTTGAAGGAGTGATCGTAACCGACTGGGAAGATATCAAGCGGTTGCATGATCGTCATAATGTGGCTGCAACTCCGCGGGAGGCTGTTGTGATGGCAGTGAATGCAGGTATCGATATGAGTATGGTTCCTGCTGATTATTCTTTTTATGACCTGTTGGTAGAGGCCGTAAAGAAAGGGGAGGTCTCCATGAACCGGGTTGATGATGCAGTAAAACGTATACTTATTATGAAGTACAGGACCGGTTTGTTCGATAATCCTTACCCAGAGCCTGCTGCCTTTGCTCAATTCGGTAAACCGGAGTACCAGCAATATGCATTAACAACAGCACAGGAAGCGATGACCTTGCTCAAGAACCAGGATAATGTATTACCACTGGCAAAGAGTAAAAAAGTATTGGTAGCGGGTCCTTCTGCACAAAGCATCAGTGCATTAAACGGATGCTGGAGTTATACCTGGCAGGGTAATGATGACAGGTGGTACCCAGCCGATAGTAAAACCATCTACCAGGCCATTACTGATAAAATCGGTGCAGCCAATGTAATTACTACAACCGGTAAAGGATTTGACAACCTTGCGAATTATGATGCAAAAGCGATAACTGCTGCTGCTGCAAAAGCGGATGTCATAATTCTTTGTATTGGGGAGAATGCCTACGCCGAAAGCCCCGGCAACACCCGGGAACTGGCTTTGCCAAAAGAACAGGAAGACCTGGTGATAGCAGCCGCTTTAACCGGTAAACCTGTTATACTGGTATTGACAGAAGGTCGTCCAAGGTTTATTACTAATATCGAACCTTCCGTAAAAGGGATTTTAATGACCTACTGGAGCGGTAAGAAAACAGCAGAGGCTGTTGCTGATGTATTGTTTGGTGATTATAATCCGGGTGGAAGGCTGCCTTTCACTTATCATAAAAGCATGGGCGAAATTGTAATGTATGACCGTAAACCCACAGAAGAAGTAAGAGAAGTATTCAATGATAATGTGGGCACCGGTTATGATCCGCTTTTTGCGTTTGGTCATGGTCTTAGTTATACCAGCTTTGAATATGGTGATATTATGCTCAGTAAGAATACACTTAGCGGTACTGAGACATTGACTGTTTCCCTTACTGTAAAGAACACAGGCAACCGGGCAGGTAAGCATGCGGTGGAACTTTATACAAGAGATATGTTTGCCAGTATAACACCCAGCATGAAAAGACTGAGAGCTTTTGACAAGATCAGCCTGCAACCGGGTGAATCAAAAACAGTAACCTTTAAAATTACGAAGGATGACCTCGCCTTTGTAAACGATAAACTAAAAACGGTAACCGAACCCGGTGAATTTGAAATTATGATCGGCGATAAGAAGGCTAAATTTTCATACCAGTAAATTATGAAAAGATCATTGCTGCTTTCATTATTAATCCTGTTGACTGTAACAAGCGTAGAGGCAAAGCAGGGTAAAAAACTGAATTTTTATTCCCCGGATCACCCGTTCATTCAATACACAGGACGTATTGATTTTTCTGATCCGTTGTTGCCCCGTTTTTGGCAGCCAGGTGTGTATATTACCTTCCTCTTTAAAGGGAATGAGTGTGAAATTGTGCTGAACGACGAAGTCCTTTGGGGAAACAACCATAATTATATTGAGCTAATTGTTGATGGTAAGGAGTATCGTTTGCAATTGAAAAGTAAATCGGATACTCTCTCTCTCTCCTCGTATATTTCAGGTGGGGGAGTACATTCGGCTGTTGTTTGTAAAAATACAGAAGCTAATATAGGATATCTTGAACTGGCAGGTATTCGTTGCAGTGAATTAGTAAAATCTAAACCTAAACCATTACGTAAAATCGAATTTATTGGTAATTCAATCACCTGTGGCATGGGGAATGATGATAGTAAAATACCCTGCGGGAAAGGAAACTGGTATGACCAGCATAATGCATGGCTCAGTTATGGTGCACTCACTGCAAGAAATGTGAATGCTCAGTATCATCTGTCCTCAGTATCGGGGATTGGATTAATGCATAGTTGCTGCAATATGGATATCATTATGCCGGCTGTATTTGATAAAGTGAGTATGCGTAACAATGCCATTCAGTGGGATTTTGCAAACTACCAGCCGGATATTGTAACGGTCTGTTTGGGACAGAATGACGGCGTACAGGATTCAGTTGCTTTTTGTACAAACTATATTTCTTTTATGCGGCAACTCCGCCAATACTATCCAAATGCAACTTTTATGTTGTTATCAAGCCCGATGGCGGATGAAAAGTTGAGGAGTTTTCTCCGCCAATCGATCAACGCTGTCAGGTCGCAACTGGCACTGACAGGAGACAATAAGATATTTACCCATGTTTTTGAAAAGCAGTATATCAGTGGTTGCGACGCACATCCTTCGGGGAAGGAACACAAGCAAATCGCAACGGAATTAACAACCGTGATTAAGAATATTATGAATTGGTAAAACGATCAATATGAAAAAAGTAATAATGTTACTGGTGTTTTTGTATTCCATGACTGTGCAGGGACAAAAAATGCCGGGGCTTGCCCCCACGCCACCGATGGGCTGGAACAGCTGGAACACTTTTGCCACTAATATCAATGAAAAACTGGTCATGGAAATAGCCGATGATATGGTAAGCAGCGGGATGAAGGATGCCGGTTATACCTACATCGTACTCGATGATGGCTGGATGGCTATGCAAAGAGACAGTGTAACGGGTAATTTAGTTCCCGACCCGGTAAAATTTCCAAACGGGATCAAAAAAGTAGTTGACTATATACATGCGAAAGGGTTAAAATTCGGGTTATACAATTGTGCAGGAACCAAAACCTGTGCAGGTTATCCCGGTACAAGAGGATATGAATACCAGGATGCCCGCCAGTATGCTGCATGGGAAATTGATTATCTCAAATACGACTGGTGTTATACTGATGGCATTAACGCAAAGGAAGCTTATACCACGATGAGTAAAGCGTTAACAGCCACTAAACGACCTATTATCTTCAGCCTTTGTGAATGGGGATCGAATAATCCCTGGGAATGGGCAGAACCGGTTGGACAATTATGGCGCATCAGTGGGGATATATACAACTGCTTTGATTGTATCAAGGATTGGGGTACCTGGAAAAGCTGGGGCGTTACTTATATCATTGATATGCGGAAAAATATACGGCAGTATGCCGGACCTGATCACTGGAATGATTTTGATATGATGGAAGTGGGACATGGGATGAGTGTAAACGAAGACAGGGCGCACTTCACGATGTGGTCCATGCTGGCCTCTCCGTTGATTGCCGGTAATGACCTGCGGCATATGACCAAAGAAACGGTTGCCATTTTAACCAATAAGGATGTTATAGCGATCAACCAGGACAAAAGGGGAGTACAGGCTTATTTGTGCCAGCAGAAAGACAGCGTGGATACCTGGATCAAACCATTGGCAGGAAATGATGTGGCAGTTTGTTTTCTGAACCGTTCCCAAAAACCGGTGCCGGTGGAATTCAACTGGCAGCTGAACCCGGTCACTGATACCGTTTCTAAAACACATATTGATTTTACGAAAAGAAATTATAGCGTAAAAGACGTTTGGAAAAAGAAAATTTCCGGGACAACAAAATCAGCATTCCGGGGCGAAGTACAGCCGCATGATGTAATATTGCTGTACTTAAAACGAGAATAAAATGTTTACAGCTACATCAACCCGTTATAATAGTATGAAATATAACCGCTGTGGTAAAAGCGGGTTATTATTGCCTGCCATTTCATTGGGTATGTGGCACAACTTCGGTAATGTGGATGATTTTGCTACCATGCAGCAAATCATCTTCAGGGCTTTTGACAGGGGTATCACTCATTTTGACCTGGCCAATAATTATGGGCCACCGGCTGGTGAAGCAGAAATAAATGTTGGTAAGATATTGAAACAGGATCTGCAGCACCACCGGGATGAGCTGATCATTTCTTCAAAGGCCGGTTACCATATGTGGCCCGGGCCCTATGGGGAATGGGGTTCCCGGAAACAGTTAATAGCAAGTCTTGACCAGAGTTTGAGAAGATTGGGGGTGGAGTATGTGGACATTTTCTACTCACACCGGTTTGATCCCAAAACGCCGCTGGAAGAAACAATGGGGGCACTGGACAAGGTTGTACGGTCAGGAAAAGCCTTGTATGCAGGTATTTCCAGCTATGATGCAGAACAAACTGCAAAAGCGGCCGCAATTTTAAGAGAGCTTGGAACTCCCTGTCTTATTCATCAGCCCAGGTATTCTATGTATGACAGATGGATAGAGCAAACTAACCCGGTCGTGAAAAAATCGGTACTGGATGTGTTAGGAGAAGAAGGGGTTGGCTGTATTGCTTTTTCTCCACTGGCACAAGGTTTATTGACTGATAAATATCTGAAAGAGATCCCGGCTGATTCAAGAGTGGGGAGAGGTTTGTCCAATGGAGCAATCAGCCAGGACGATATATTACCGGCGAAAATAGAACGTTCCCAAAAATTAAATGAGATCGCATTGAAAAGAGGACAGTCCCTGGCACAATTGGCCATTGCGTGGTTGCTGAAAGATGAAAGAATTACATCGGTACTGGTCGGCGCCAGTTCTGCAGCACAACTGGATAATAATATTGATGCACTGGTGAATCTTTCTTTTTCTGCTGATGAATTGAAAGAAATAGAACTTATTTTAAACCAGTAAGTACTGCCTCATTTTTAACAGGCAGTATTTATACAAAAGAGGTACATATGATTACTGCACACAGGAAAGAAATAATCAATACAGTTGTTTGCCTGTTAACGGCAGCATTTATAACTGCACAACCTGTTAAAGAGCATGGGCAGCTAAGGGTGGAGCAAACCAGCCTGGTAAATGAAAAAGGAAATCCTGTTGCTTTGCACGGGATGAGTTTTGGATGGCACAACTTATGGCCCCGGTTTTATAATAAGAAAGCTGTACATGAACTGGTCACAAAATGGAATTGTACGGTGGTCCGTGCATCCATGGGTATCGAACTGAACGACAGCGGTTATTTAAAAAGGCCGGGGGAATCGGTGCGGTTGATGAAAAATGTTATTGAAGCCTGCATTAAAGAAGGAGTATATGTGATCATCGACTGGCATGATCACAATATTCATACTGCGGAAGCAAAAGAATTTTTTGGAAGAATGGCAAAACAGTATGGCCATTACCCGAATATTATCTATGAAATATTCAATGAACCTGATCATGAAACATGGCCGGAAGTAAAAGCATATTCAGAAGAAGTGATCAAAGTGATCCGGGCTGCTGATCCTGATAATATCATTCTTGTTGGTTCACCCAAATGGGACCAGGCGGTTGACCTGCCTGCAGCAGATCCCATCAAAGGATACAATAACCTGATGTACACGATGCACTTCTATGCCGGCACGCATAAAAAATGGCTGCGTGACCGGACGGACGAAGCCATTAAAAAAGGCTTACCGATTTTTGTTTCTGAATGTGCGGGCATGGAAGCGAGTGGAGACGGACCCATTGATAAAACCGAATGGAAAGCCTTTGTTGATTGGATGAATGCAAGAGGACTGAGTTGGGTAGCCTGGTCGGTATCAGATAAAAATGAAACCTGTTCTGTGTTAAAACCGGCTGCAGCTTCCAAAGGTAAATGGGAGGACAGCGATATAAAAGAGTGGGGGATGATCGCTAAACAGTACCTCTGGTTATATTCCGGTAAGCAAAAACCCTGATATCCCGTAAATACTCCTTTTGGTACCGGGTAAATCTCCCTTTACCCTATCAGGGTATTTCAGTAGGGATTCCATGTTTAGTTTATCAATCAGGAATATTATTTTCATGCCTTAATAATCTGCTAACTATGAAGACAAGAATTGTAATTGCCCTGCTGATCATTATTGTTTTTTTTGAAAGTTGTGCCCGCAGTTTCACACCCTACGAAGCGGCTAACCACCCGAGAGGAAAGAAATGTGGTGTAATTAAATAAGGGGGATTACCCGCCAAACACATTATTAACGGCGCCTTCCAGCATTGGAAATTTCTCAACTACAAAGCCTTTGATCGTTTCAATGGCTTTTTTAGCTTGCTCATCTGTTAGGCCGGCTTCGGCTTTCAGTTTTTCAATTAATTCCTGCATGGGAGAAGTTTAAGCGGTATAAAAATTTAAAAGGTTTCACAAGTTAAAGCTAACCTATGAAACCTTTTCAACTGTTGGAACTTTTTAAATCATTTATGCTACTTTCAGCAAGCTCAGTTTACTCTTATCAAACTTTCGTTTGGCATATTCTGCCGTTAATGCAAAGCTGGTCTCTTTGGTAGAGGGTAGTTCAAACATCGCATCGGTAAGGATACCTTCACAAATACTTCTCAGGCCCCTGGCACCCAGTTTATATTCAACGGCTTTATCTACCATAAAATCTAATACCTCATCTTCAATGGTCAGGTGAATACCTTCCAGTTCAAACAGCCGCTTATATTGCTTGACCAATGCATTCTTCGGTTCGGTGAGAATGGCCCGGAGGGTACTTGCATCTAATGGATCCAAATGCGTCACCACCGGTAGCCGGCCCAGAAGTTCCGGGATCAGCCCAAATGTTTTCAAGTCCGTCGGATTGACATAACGAAGCAGGTTCTTCTTCATATTTTCCTGCAGGTCTTTATCTACATTGAAACCAATCGTGTTGGTTTGCACCCGGCGGGCAATCACCCTGTCAATGCCGTCAAAAGCACCGCCGCAGATAAACAGTATATTCTGTGTATTGATCTTGATGAGTTTTTGCTCGGGATGTTTGCGTCCACCCTGGGGGGGTACCAGCACATCTGTTCCCTCGAGCAGTTTCAGCATCCCCTGCTGTACACCTTCACCACTTACATCGCGGGTGATGGACGGATTATCTCCTTTTCGGGCAATCTTATCGATTTCATCAATATAAACTATGCCGCGTTCAGCAGCCGTTACATCATAATTGCAAACCTGTAATAACCTGGTCAGGATACTTTCAACATCTTCTCCCACATAACCGGCTTCGGTAAAAACAGTGGCATCCACAATGGTGAAAGGAACATTCAACATCCGTGCAATACTTTTTGCCAGAAGGGTTTTACCGGTTCCTGTTTCACCCACCATGATGATATTGCTTTTTTCAATCTCCACATCATTAACAGGTGTATCGTTGGCTTTTTGCTGTAATCTTTTGTAGTGGTTGTAAACGGCAACGGCTAATACTTTTTTTGCGTCGTCCTGGCCAATCACATACTCATCCAGGAATTTTTTGATTTCCATCGGCTTTTTGACCGTGAGTTTAAAAGCTGCAGGTGTTTTTTCGTCCCGGACCATCAATTCCTGGTCGATGATCTCCCGGGCATGCTCCACGCAGTTTTCACAGATATGTCCTTCCTGGCCGGCGATAAGGATCTTGACCTCATCACGGCTGCGACCACAAAATGAACAGTGTAAAGGATTTTTTGCCATTTCTGATAGGTATAACGAATTACTAACGCAATCGTAACATACAAAAATAAAAAACCGTCCTGATACGGGCGGTTTTATTTCTTTATTTAGGGTTAAACTCTTACTTATTAAGGATTTAGAGCTTTTCCAGGATGCCGTCCACAATGCCATAATCAATGGCTTCTTTGGCATCCATCCAGTAGTCACGGTCAAAGTCCTTCATAATCTGGGCAGCTGTTTTACCGCAATTATCTGCCAGGATCTTTGCCCCGATCTCTTTCACCCGGCGGGTTTGCTTGGCCTGTATCTCCAGGTCGGCACTTACACCCTGGATATGCCCGCCCAACGATGGCTGATGGATCATTACCTCACCATGCGGGTAAATAAAACGACGGCCTTTCACACCACCGCTGAGCAGTATGCTACCCATAGAAGCTGCGAGTCCCATACAAATAGTGCTGATCGGGCTCTTCAGCATCTTCATCGTATCATACATTACCATGCCGCTGGTTACCACACCGCCGGGACTGTTGATAAAGAACCTGATCTCTTCACCCGGTTTATCCGCATCCAGCAATAATAACTTGGTGGTTACCTCACGGGCGGATTTATCATCCACCACACCCCAGAGGTACACGGCTCTTTTTTCAAAGAAGTATTTCTCCAGTTTTTTATTCAGCATCACCAGGTCATCTCTCTTATCTTCTCTCTCTTTTTCTTCCTCGTCGTCCATTTTCCAGTCGTTGTATAAAAAATTCTTACGGTTCATGATAGATTAAATTTCTTGATTTATGATTAGGGAGATCAGTCTTTCTTATCTTTTCTTGGATTGGTCAGCAATACTTCATCAACCAAACCATATTCTTTTGCTTCAGGTGCCGTCATCCAGTGGTCACGGTCAAAATCTTTTTCAATCTGTTTCACCGGCTTACCGGAATGATTACTGATCACTTCATACAATTCACTTTTCAGTTTTTTGATCTCTGCTACGGTGATCTCGATATCGCTGGCCTGGCCGCCAATGGCACCGCTGGGCTGGTGCATCATGATGCGGGAATGTTTCAGTGCTGCTCTTTTACCTTTGGTGCCAGCACCTAACAACACACAAGCCATGGAAGCGGCCACACCAATACAAATGGTAGCCACATCCGGACTTACATATTGCATCGTGTCATAGACTCCAAGACCCGAATACACACTACCACCCGGGCTGTTGATGTACATATTGATATCTCTCGTTCTGTCGGCAGAGTCAAGGAATAATAATTGGGCGGTTACAATATTGGCCACTTCATCATTGATGGGATAGCCCAAAAAAATGATACGGTCCATCATCAGCCGGCTGTACACATCCATCACGGCAACATTCAGGGAACGTTCCTCAATGATATTCGGTGTCATGGCCGTCACCATGTGAGAAGCATAACTGTGCAGGGTATTACTGGAAAGACCACGGTGTTTCACCGCATATTTCTCGAACTCAGAGTTAAAAGTCATGGGTATTAAGTTAATATGTTAACAGGTGGTAAGTTAATAAGTAAAAGGCAGAGAGAAATGGGGAGACTTTCGACCTTCCAACTGATCAACTTTTCCTCCTGATCATCAAATATCCGTCCAAATGCCGTAACTGCAAAATTGGTGACAAGTTGGCTTATTTTATTCGTTGCAGGGGTTAAAAGAAAAAGGTTGACATGATTTTTAGTCCATATCAACCTTCCAACAAGTTATCCTGTCAACCTTACTTAATGATGATGGTGCTGATGCGCCTCTACTAACTTCGTGAACTCTTCTGCACTGATATCCTTGTCAGAGGGCTTCACTTGTGTCTCGGTCCACTCAAATATTTTTTGTGTCTGTATACGGGTATAGGAATCTTCCACAAATTTCCGGTCCTTCATCATTTTTTCAACATAATCATTCACCCAGGGCTGATCATCGCTCAGGTTAGCACCTCCCATATAGCTGAACAATTGCTGTTTGGCAAAAGCCCTGATCTCATCAGGATTTACCTGTATGCCGTTCCCGTTAACAATTTTGTCAGAGATCAGTGTCCATTTCAACTGGCTGAGGAAAGCGGGGAATTCTTTTTCTACTTCTTCATCTGTTTTTGAAGTTTCTCCCTGTGTCTTCACCCATTTTTTCAGGAAGCCTTCGGGGAAATCGATTTTAGTATGATCCACTAATTGGTGAAAAACCTGGTCATGGATCTGGTTGCGGGCCTGGCTGTTCCAGTAAGCCGCTATTTCCTCTTTAATTTTATTTCTGAAATCAGCTTCCGTCTTTATTTCCTGGCCGGGATACAACTGGTTAAAGAAATCTTCGTTCAGTTCTCTTTTTTCCAGTAAACCCACTTTGGTGATGGCGATGTTGAAATATTTTTCAGCAGCAGTCGCATCTTCTTTTAGTCCAAGATCGCTGATGATCCATTCTCTTTCTTTTTCATCAAAAGCGGTTTTTAACTGCACAGGAATGCTGTCACCGGCTTTCTTACCGATCAGGTTTTTGCGGTAAGCTTCCGAAAAATATTTTACCAGTAATGAATTATCTTTTTTAATACCGCCTTCCACTTCATTACCCGCAGCATCTGTTTCTGTAAAAACAACATTCAGCACATTATCCTCCGTTTCTGCCGTTTCTTTATCGGTCATGTTGCCATAACGGTTTTGCAGGCGGGTCACTTCATTATCCAGCATTTCCTCAGTCACTGTAACCACATACCGGGTAATTTTTGCCTTACCAAGATCAGCCATAGTAAAATCCGGCTTCATTCCTATTTCAAAATGGAAAACATAATCAGCAGGGTTGTTCACGTCTAACTGGCGAATATCAGTTTCCAGCGGCAGGGGCTGGGCAAAGATTTCCATTTTATCAGTTTCCAGGTAGCCGATCAGTTCACGGTCAACTGATCGCAGCACCTCATCGGTAAACAGAGAAGGCCCGTACATTTTTTTGATAAGACCGGCCGGCACCATTCCTTTACGGAAGCCGGGGATATTAGCTTTCTTACTGTATTCTTTCAACGCCTTTTCAAAAGAGGGCAGGTAATCGGTCTTTTCCAGCTTCACGGTCAGCTTTTCATGCAGCAGGCCGATGTTTTCTTTTGTAACTGTTGCCATTGTATATATTTAATAAGTTTTAAATAACGAACAAGGAACAAGGAATGTCGAATAAGGAAGTACGGTACTTCTTCCGATCAATATTCCTTGTTCCTTGCTCAGTATTCGCACTGTCCGGATGGAGGGACTCGAACCCCCATACCTTACGGCATCAGATCCTAAGTCTGACGTGTCTACCAATTTCACCACATCCGGGGCCAAAGCTGTTCTTAGGGGCTGCAAATGTAGGGCATTTATTCAAACCAAACGGCCGGTAAAACCACTTATTTAAGCCCCCGTGTTGACACAGAACATTTAATTCCGGAATAGTATAAAAAAACGATAAAAATTTGTAGGTTTGGTTCTCTTATTCGTTTTACATCCTCTATCTCGAGAACAGCCACCCCCAAACGATCTTAGCTTTTAGCCTTTTAAAACTCTTTATCCCGGGATTAACCTAAGGATGCGGACGATATTCCGCTAAACATTTTTTCGCAACCAAACTAACCGCTGATGAGAAAGCAAATTTTACTCCTTTTGGGAGTTGTGGCCGGCTTAACTGCCTTTAGCCAAAACCCCGCCACCACTTTCACGATCGCTAACCGGAACATCACATTACCCTGTGGTACTTCCTGTACATCAATCAACGCCAAAATCCCCCACATTAAGCAAACAACAGGTTATGTGGTAACGAACCCTGCTTATGTGCCTTTTGCGTACACAACCCCTACCGGAACAGTTGTGTCATCTATTTATGTGGATGATACCTGGAGCCAGGCCATCAGTCTGCCCTTTCCTTTCTGTTTTTATGGGAACAATTTCAACTCCCTGTTAATGGGATCTAACTCTGCTATCACTTTTGATGTGTCAAGAGCGGGGCAAGGCAGTGGTTATTCCATAAGCGCAACTACCGGGGCTATTCCGAATACTGCTTATGCCCCGAATATGATCTTCGGGCCATACCATGATATTGACCCGGGCCTGAGTTCTCCCAATAAAAAAATTGAATGGAGAATTGAGGGTACTGCACCTACAAGAAGATTTATTGCCAGCTATAATGATATGCCCTATTTCGGCTCCAGCTGTACCACCCCAAGAGCCACACACCAGATGGTGCTGTATGAAGCAACTGGCATTGTGGAGGTATACATTAAAGACAAACCATTTTGTACCAGCTGGAACAGCGGCCTTGCTATCCTGGGTATGCAAAACCAGGCAAGAAATGCTGCCATAGCTGCATCTGGTAAAAACGCTACTGTATGGGGAACTGCTGCCATGGATTCCTGCTTCCGGTTCATTCCAAGCGGCAGCACTTCCAGATTAAAAAGTGCCCAGTTGGTAGTGAATGGAACTGTTGTTGCCACTGCCGACACCAGCACTTTTGCTGCCGGTGTACTGGACCTTAATTTCCCTAACGTTTGTCCTACTGCTGACAGCACCGCTTATGTGATCCGGGCCACTTTTGGTCAGTGTACCGACCCGGCACAGGATGTTGTATTTACCGATACTGTTTTTGTGAAAAAACAGATCACACCGACGGCCGTCACAACTACTATCAATGCCACTTGTACTACTACAGGTTCTGTAATAGTAAACGCAACGGGAGGCTTAACCCCTTATGAGTATAGTATCAACGGAGGTCAATCGTTCCAGTCATCCAATACATTTAATAATGTTTCAGCAGGAACTTATAACGTAACGGTAAGAACGGCAGGTTCTGCTTGTGCAGCTGCTCCGCAGCAGGTAGTTGTTAATTTTACCGACAACCTCAATCTGAATGCCGGTAACGGACGTACGATCTGTCTTGGCCAGACATTTACTCCTTCGGTTACCAGTAATGCAACTTCTTACAGTTGGTCACCAACAACTGGCGTAAGTAATCCTGCTATTGCCAATCCTGTTCTTGCACCAACTGCAACCACCACGTACACAGTTACTGCTACTTTAGGAACCTGTAGCAAAACCGGTACTGTAACGGTGGTAGTGGCTCCCGGAGCCACTGCTAATGCCGGTGCAGATGCGGTTATTATTGCCGGTGATACCTATACCCTGCAGGGAAGCGGGTCCGCCGGTACTTATTTGTGGACCCCATCAGTTGGCCTGAGCGCAACGAATATTCTGAAACCTGTTGCAACCCCACAGGCGACCACTACATATACATTGAATGTTACTACGCCATTAGGCTGTATTGCTGCAGACGATGTTACGGTCACTGTTGTTCCATATTGCATCAAACCCATGGAAGCGTTTACGCCAAATGGAGATGGTGTCAATGACAGGTGGCTGATTACAAACGGCAACTGTCTGAAATCTGCTACTGCGCAGGTCTTCAACCGGTATGGAGCCAAAGTGTTTGAATCCAATGATTATAAGAACACCTGGGATGGTACATACAAAGGAAATCCGCTGCCGGATGGTACCTACTATTATGTCATTTCTTTTGAGCTGATCAATGCAAAGAAAGTATCCCTGAAAGGCAGTGTGACCATTTTAAGATAATCATCACCAAAACAAACTAATTATGAAACGTTTTATAATTCTCTTCCTTGTTTCAACTGTTGCTGCGGCAGGATTGCAGGCACAGCAGTTACAAACATCATCGATGTACGAGTTGCAGGGCATGCTGCATAACCCCGCTGTGGCCGGTGTCAATAAATTTGGCAGTATCGGAACCACTTACAGGGCCATGTGGGATGGGATCGATGGTGGCCCCCAAACAGCCACTGTTTTTGGCTCAGCCTATCTTCCTTCTGTAAAGTTGGGACTGGGTGGTTATATCTACAGTGACAAAACAGGCCCGACCAAACGCACCGGTGTGCAAATGGCCTATGCGTATCATGTGCCGCTGCAAAATGACGCCAGTTTTTCTATCGGGTTAGAAGCAAGGGCCCAGCAATTTTCTATTGATAAAGCAAAGCTGCAGTCATCTCTCGGTGCTGACCCTGTATTAGCAGGTGCTGATAACCGGTTTAAATTTGATGCAGGATTTGGCCTGGCTTTTACCAGTAAGAAATTCCAGGTGGGAGCTTCTGTCAGCCAGCTGATCCAGTCTAAACTTGATTTTTATACCGTTAACTCAAGTGGCAGTGCCGCCGCTTTGCCTTCTCCAACAGAAGAAGGAAAACTCTATCGTCACTACTACCTGCACAGTAATTATAAATGGGATGTGGATGGCACCACTACCATCATTCCCAATGTTCTGTTCATATACCTGCCCAATGCGCCGCTGGAATTCCAGGGAGGTGCCCGGGTGGAACACAATGAACTATTCTGGTGGGGTGTTGCGTTGCGGGCAAGACAAAGCTGGATGCTGTCTGCCGGCGTGCATATCAAAAAGAAATTCACCATTGGGTATTCTTTCGATATGTACAATGCGCCGCTCAGCCAGTTTGATAAAGGAGCCAATGCACATGAAGTGTTGCTGCGGTATGATTTCTTAAAATAAAACTAAGAGGTTAAAAGAGTAAGAGAGGTAAAGAGTTGGATCCAACTCTTTACCTCTTTTTTTGTTATGCGACTGATTGCAGGGACAACTACAGGTCTTGTCAGGATTGCCCCTTTTTCTCCTCCTCTCTTTCCATCTCTTAGCTTAATTCAGTAAATTCGTAGACTGATGGAAACTGTCGCCCAATTACCCAAATACAATCTCAACGAAGAACAGGAAAAAAAACTGATCCTGCGGGAGTATCGTTCCCTGCTAAGGGCACTGAAAACAAAACTCAAACCGGGTGATAAAGACCTGCTCCGGGTGGCTTTTGAAATGTCGGCAGAAGCCCATAAGACCATGCGCCGCAAAAGCGGAGAACCCTATATCCTCCACCCCCTGGCAGTGTCTAAAATCTGCGTGGAAGAGATCGGGCTTGGTGTACGTTCTTCCATCTGCGCCTTGCTGCATGATACGGTAGAGGATACCGACATCACACTGGAAGATGTGGAAAGGGAATTTGGTAACGAGATCGCCAGGATCGTGGACGGGCTTACCAAGCTGTCCAATGTGATTGATGTGAATGCATCCCAGCAGGCAGAGAATTTTAAAAAGATATTACTGACCCTGACCGATGACCCGAGGGTGATCCTTATTAAACTGGCCGACCGCCTGCATAATATGCGGACGCTGGACAGTATGAAGCGGGAAAAACAATTAAAGATATCTTCCGAGACCGTATATGTATATGCACCGCTGGCACACCGGATGGGTTTGTACAATATCAAAACAGAAATGGAAGACCTGGCCATGAAATACATGGAGCCGGAAGTGTATAAAGAGATCGCCAGGAAATTAGCTGAAACAAAACGGGAGCGGACAAAATACATCAACGAGTTCATCAAACCCATCAAGGATAAGATCGACAAAGCCAGGTTAAATGCAGAGATACACGGCCGCCCGAAAAGCATTCACTCCATCTGGAACAAGATGAAAAAAAAGGGGGTTGATTTTGAAGAAGTGTATGATCTTTTTGCCATCCGGATCATTTTAGATTCCCCAACCGATAAAGAAAAAGAAGATTGCTGGAAAGTGTATTCCATGATCACGGATGAATATACCCCTTCACCAGAACGGTTGAGAGACTGGCTGAGTAATCCCAAATCCAACGGCTACGAAGCTTTGCATACTACAGTGATGGGACCGCAGGGGAAATGGGTGGAAGTGCAGATACGTACCAAACGGATGAACGAGATCGCTGAAAAAGGATTAGCCGCTCACTGGAAATACAAAGAAGGCACAGCCGATGAAAGCCGTTTTGATAAATGGTTCCAGCAGATCCGGGAAGTGATCAGCAACCAGGAAACAGACAGCATCGATTTCCTCCAGGACTTCAAAACAAGTTTTTTGGCGGAGGAAATTTATGTCTACACACCCAAAGGTGATGTAAAGATGCTGCCGGTGGGTTCCACCGCCCTGGATTTTGCCTTTGCCATTCACAGTGCCATCGGGGTAAAAACCATTGGTGCCAAAGTGAATCATAAACTGGTGCCCATCAGCCATAAGCTGCGCAGCGGCGACCAGGTGGAGATTATCACCAGTAACAAACAAAAACCTTCGGAGGATTGGTTAAACTTTGTTGTTACGGCTAAAGCAAAGGGAAGAATCAAAGATGCCCTCAAAGAAGAGAAAAGAAAAGTGGCCGATGAAGGTAAATACGCCGTGCAGCGGAAACTGGAAGGCATGGGGGCTGCTTTATCACAACATAATATTGATGAACTGGTCCATTTTTATAAACTGCCTTCGCACCTGGATCTTTTTTACCAGGTGGCAGTGAAGAATATTGATCTGAAAGAGATCAAGGAATTCAAAGTAATTGGTGATCGTGTCGAAGCACCAAGACCAGTGAGGATATTGGAACATAAACCGGAGTACAATCCCAACCAGCCGGTTATAGGTAAAAAGGATACTGAACTGATCATCTTTGGCGAAAGTAGCGACCGTATTGTGTACAACCTTGCCAATTGCTGCAAACCAATTCCCGGGGATGATGTATTTGGTTTTATCACTACCGGGAAAGGATTAACCATTCACCGGACCAATTGCCCCAATGCCGCCAAACTCCTGGCCAACTACGGGCACCGGGTGGTGAAGACCAAGTGGGCCAAGAATAAGGAGATATCTTTCCTGACCGGGGTGAAGATCGTGGGCATGGACGATGTGGGGGTGGTGAATAAGATCACCAACCTGATCTCCGGGGAATTAAAAATTAATATTGCCGCCCTCACCATTGAAGCGAAGGAAGGGTTGTTCCAGGGCAATATCCGCCTTTATGTGCACGACCGGGAGGAACTGGATGAACTCGTACTGAGCCTGAAGTCTTTACCGGGCATTGAATCCGTAGAACGCTACGATACGGAGGACATTCCTTCAAAGACAACCTGAGATAAACTGCAATTGGGTCTTAAAGAAGGATGATACAAACACCAATTAGCTTTAGGTTCGTAGATTTCCCATCTTATTTTATTGTGTATAATCAATGATTACCATAGGAAGAATACCGCCTTTTTTCTGTAATTTACCGCACCATTAAGGACTGCTGGATTACCAACTAACTAACACACACTATGAGACTGACTTTCTCAAAGCTTCCGGCTTTTATTGCCGTATTGTTGTTTTTTTCCTTTTCGGCAAAAAGCCAGGGCTTTTCTTTCAACTGCGCCCGTGATACCATATTGCCGGGCTGTCCTCCCAACTTATGTTTCACTTTAAAAACGCTGATACCGGACCCACACAGGCAATCGAATAACTATGCGGTGAATACAAGCGGACAGGCACCCACCTGCCTGCTGGCGAGCAATAATCCGGGTATACCGGGGGCCCCCACTACGCTTAATATTGATGACAGGTATTCGCCATCCTTTCCTATAGGCTTTCCATTTATATTTTTCGGGACGCCTTATAATGACCTGGTGGTAAGCAGTAATGGATATCTCTCTTTTGATGCCTCATTGGCAAACACACCCTCTCACTGGAATATTATTAATGGAGGAACTCCACAGAATTTACCAAGTACTTTTTATGACAGAGCACTAATTATGGGACCATATCATGATATTGATGTCTCCATTACAACATCTCCGTCACGGTTGATATCTTATCAAACTGCAGGTCTTGCTCCGTACAGGAAATGGATTCTGAATTATTATAAAATTCCGCTGTTCTCACCTGCTTGTAATAACCTGATTGAAAATACTCACCAGATCATCCTGTATGAATCCACCGGTATAATAGATGTAAATATTTTTGATAAACAAATATGTGCCAGCTGGAACCAGGGAAGGGCCATGGTGGGTGTGCAGGATTTTAGTCAGACAACCGGAGTGATGGCCCCCGGCCGTGCTGCAACTGATGCCCCCTGGGGTTCTGTTGGTATGAATGAAAGCTGGAGATTTGTTCCTATTGGTGGTACACCCCTTTTCAGGAGGGTTGAACTGTACAACATGAGCAATGTTTTAGTGGCTACCGGTACTACCACTGTATTACCGAATGGTGATAGGGATGTATCGTTTCCTAATATTTGTCCCCCGGCTGGCGCCTCCACACCTTATATTATCAAAGCCTTTTATGATAAGATTGATGACCCCACCCAGGAGATCTATGCTGTCGATACTGTAGTGGTAAACCGCCAGCAGGGTCTTGCTGCATTTCCAGCAGCCACATCAGCCACTTGTGGCAATAACAACGGAACTATTACTGTCAATAATACCAGCGGTGGTAACGGCACATATGAGTATTCATTAGATGGTATCACCTGGCAAAGCAGCAACGTATTCACAGGCGTTGCCGGCGGCACGCATACAGTGTATGTAAGAGATGTTGCCGGTTCCTGTACGGCCAATTACCCGGTAACTGTGGGGGTTATTTCCAACCTGACAGCAGCCACAACCAATACAGCAGCTGCCTGTACTGGTGTTAATAATGGTACCATTACCGTTACTTCTTCTATGGGTACCGCACCTTTTACTTTTTCACTAGATGGGGGTGCTTACGTGGCCGGTGCAATTCCTTATACTATCACTAACCTGGCCCCTGGGAACCATACAGTAGTGGTCAGAGATGTCAATAATTGTACAACAAATACAATTACAGTAACTATTGCAACAGGTACCGGTGTAACGGCAACGTCCACGGCCACACAGGCCACCTGCGCCGGTGTCAATAATGGAACGATCACTGTTACACCAACGGCCGGCACATCACCATTCCAATATTCCATTAATGGAGGAGTCACCTGGCAGACAGGTAATGTGTTTACCGGGTTGGCGCCTGCAAGCTATACTATCACTGTCAGGGATAATGTTGGCTGTACAAGGAATATCACAAGGACGGTAACTGCAGGTTCTTCCCTGGCTACCAGTGTTACTACTGCCGCTACCACCTGCTCGGGAGCATCTAATGGGTCTGTAACAATTACTCCGACAAATGGTACTGCTCCCTATACGTTTGTATTAGATGGGGCAACAACTCAAACCGGGGTCACTACTGTGTTTAATAACCTGGCACCCGGTTCTCATACCATTGCTGTTACGGATGCAAATGGTTGTGTAAGAAACCCGGTTATAACCGTAAACGTGGCCGCAGGTCCTGCTTTGATAACAAGTGCTACGCATACTAATGCACTTTGTAATGGAACAGCAACGGGTACCATTACTGTAACACAGCCAACTGCCGGTACAGCGCCTTACGAATATTCGCTTGATGGAACTACCTGGCAAACCAGTAATATTTTTAATGGTCTTGCAGCAGGCTCTTATACTGTTTATTACCGGGAAGCAAATGGTTGCCAGGGCCAGTTAACTCAGACAGTGGCAGAGCCAACTGCATTGGCAGCAACAACCGCCACTTCATCCGCCATCTGTAATGGCCAGAGCAATGGCCGAATCATTGTCAGCAGTTCAGGTGGTGTGGGTCCGTTTGAATATTCCATTGATAACGGGGCCACCTGGCAAACCAGCAATTCCTTTAATATGCCGGCGGGTAACTATACCGTTATCATCCGTGATGCCAACCAATGTACTACCACGCAATCAGTTACCATCACTGAACCGGCCGCACTGTCAGCTACCATTGCTACGACGAATGCAACCTGTAATGGTGGTAATAACGGGACCATCGTGATCAGCGCCACCGGAGGTAATACCAGTTATGAGTATTCTATTGATGGTGGCAGCAGTTTCCTCTCGACTAATAGCTTCAATGTGGCACCGGGAACCTATACGATCAATGTGAGGGATAATCTCGGCTGTAACACTACCGTTCCAAATATTGTGGTGGGTCTTACCAACGACCTTACTTTTGCACCACCTGCCAATCCAACCATTTGTGAAGGTACATCAACCCAGTTATCGATTACATCCAATGCGTTACAATATGCCTGGTCACCGGCCACGGCATTGAGCAGTACTTCGGTCTTTAACCCGACCGCCAACCCCACCACTACCACTAACTATACCGTTACGCTTACCTATGGCCGCTGTACGGCAGATGTACCGGTAACCGTGAATGTGAATGCAGCTCCAATACCGAATGCCGGGGCAGATGGGTTTATCTGTTACGGTCAGACATACACTTTACAGGGCAGTGGTGGTATACAGTATGACTGGACTCCCTCTACCTACCTGGGGGCTGGTCTAAACACATCTAACCCGGTATCAACACCTGATAAAACGATTACCTATGTTTTATCAGTAGTGGATGCCAATGGCTGCCGTTCGTTGGTTACCGACAGCATGGTACTGGATGTAACACCACCGATCTATGTCAACACATTCCCTTTTGATACGATTGTGTATGACACCGATCAGTTCCCCATATTGGCCACTTCCGGGGCCACCGATTACCTCTGGACACCAACGATTGGCCTGAGCGATCCTACTATCGCCAACCCTACCGTAACTGCCGGCGCTATTGGTGATGTGATTGTATATAAAGTAACCGCCTCCACGCAGGCGGGTTGTAAAGGAGAAGGATATGTGCGGGTGCAGGTCTATAAAGGCCCTGACTTGTATGTGCCTACCGGTTTTACGCCGAATAATGACGGAAAGAATGACACTTTCTTCCCCTTCCCGGTTGGAATTAAGGAGATCAAATATTTCCGGGTATTCAACCGCTGGGGGCAGATGGTTTTCTCCACCCAAAAGCTGAATGATGGCTGGGATGGCAAACTTTCCGGTAAAGAACAACCCAGTGGTGTGTATGTCTGGATGGTGGAAGGTGTTACAAAAGATAACCGACCCATTACCAAAAAAGGAACGATCATGCTGATCCGTTGATAAATCAGCTTTTTTGGGCATAAAAAATAAACAAGGCCACCGGATTTAATTCGGTGGCTTTTTATTGAACCCGTATTTTTGCGGCCTTGACCTGCGATTAATTAAAAGAAGAATCTCCCCGTAAGCAACTGAACGGGAAAAATCACAATTATGGTAGATATTTTACTTGGCCTCCAGTGGGGCGATGAAGGAAAAGGAAAGATCGTTGACTATTTTGCCAAAGAGTATGATGTAATAGCCCGGTTCCAGGGAGGCCCCAATGCAGGACACACCCTGTATGTAGGCGATAAAAAAGTAGTGTTGCACCAGATACCTTCCGGCGTTTTTCATCCTAATACAATCAATCTTATCGGTAATGGGGTTGTCCTGGATCCTATTACCTTAAAAAAAGAATGTGATATCGTAGCAGGGTTTGGAATTGACCTGAAAAAAAATCTCTTTATTGCTGAACGAACCCACCTGATACTACCTACACACAGGGCACTGGATAAGGCAGCAGAATTATCCAAAGGAGAACAGAAGATCGGTTCCACGCTGAAAGGAATTGGCCCGGCTTATATGGATAAGACCGGCAGGAATGGACTAAGAGTGGGAGACCTGTTGGATAAAAATTTCACGACTTCCTATATCAAATTACGGCTGAAGCACCAGAAACTCCTGGATAATTATGCATTCAATGAAGATATTACGGCTTGGGAGGAAGAATTTTTCGAAGCCCTGGAATTCCTGAAACAACTGAATATTGTGAATGGAGAATACTTCATTAATGAACAATTGAAAGCGGGTAAAAGAGTATTGGCGGAAGGAGCCCAGGGCTCCATGCTGGATATTGATTTTGGTACTTTCCCGTTTGTTACCTCCTCGAATACGATCTCGGCGGGTGTTTGTAACGGGTTGGGTATTGCCCCGCAAAAGATCCGCGATGTAATCGGTGTAACAAAAGCATATTGCACCCGTGTGGGTGGCGGACCTTTCCCCACCGAACTGGATAATGCAACGGGAGAGGAGTTGAGAAAAGTAGGAAATGAATTCGGTGCTACCACCGGCAGGCCCCGCCGCTGCGGCTGGATTGACCTGGTAGCCCTGAACTTTGCCTGTATGATCAACGGGGTGACAAAGATTGTCATGACAAAAGCCGATGTGCTGGATGCTTTCAGCGAATTACAGGTGTGTACAGATTATAACATGAACGGTACCATCAGCCGGGAAATACCTTTCCGGTTGGAAAGAACGAAAGTAGAGCCTGTTTACAGAGGCTTTCCTGGCTGGAATAAACCCAGCAGTGCAGCAAAAACAGAGGCAGAATTGCCTGATACGATGAAAACCTATGTTGAATTTATAAACCAGTACCTTGGCGTGAAAGTTCACTATATTTCCAACGGGCCGGGCCGGGATCAGCTGATCCGGGTATCCTGAACGTAGGTTTGTAAAGAATTAAAAATTCTTTTTTAAAAATTTGGCTAATTAAAAACTTCGCTGAAATTTTACAGCATCAACCCTGTTAAGAATATGGCATCGAAATCCGATAAAGAAAAGAAACCCGCTGGAAAGGCCAGTGCTGCATCTGAAAAAGAAGCAGCAAAGAAAGCGTCTCCTAAACCGAAGAAAAAGGAAGAGGAAGATGATGATGATGATTTGGAAGATGAGGAGGAGGAAGTGAAACCTGCCAAGAAATCCGGTAAGGCATCTTCCAAAAAAGAGGAAGATGACGATGAGGAAGAGGGAGAAGATGAAGTGGATGATTGGGAGAAACCCGAGGAAGAAGAAGAATGGGATCCTGATTTTGAAGAATTCGATCTCCCCAAATCCAAAGGTAAAAAAGCAGCTGGTCCTGCTGGTAAAAAACCAGCGGCAGCAGAAGATGACGATGATTTTAAAATGGATGATGAATTCAAAGATCTCTTTAATGATAAAGATGACTTTGATGATGAGGATGACGATTATTGATTTCAACCGACCGATCAAATTGCATTGAAACATACCACTCCAACCCGCTGTTCCTTTACGGTCAGTGATTTTCCGGAGATGAAAATGAAGGTGCTGAACTGGACACAACAGTTCAGCACTTTTTGTTTCCTGGATAATCACCAGTACCATATTGCTCCCACCAGTATGGAATGCCTGCTGGCTGCCGGAGTAAGAAGGAGCATAAGCGCCAATGCGGGTACTGCACTGCAGCAATTACAGGAATTCCGGGATGAAAAAAAAAGCTGGTTGTTTGGTCATCTTGGCTACGACCTGAAGAATGAAATGGAAGAGCTGCGTTCTTCCCATCCTGACAGGACAGGTTTCCCCGATCTTTTTTTCTTTGAACCCGAAGTGATCATTCGCCTGCATGAACAGGAGATGATCATTGAAGCCGATGATCCCCGGAAAATATTTGGTATACTTACGAATACTGTATTGACGGACGCATCCACACAACAGGTAGTAAATAATATTAAGCAACGAATTGGCCGGGAGGAATATATTGCTGTTATCAGCAAATTGAAAGAGCATATTCTGCGGGGCGATTGTTACGAGATCAATTTTTGCCAGGAATTTTTTGCAGAAAATACATGTATCGATCCTGTTGAAGTCTATAAAAGATTAAGTTCCGTTTCTCCCAACCCGTTCTCTGCATTATACAGGATAAAAGATAACTGGCTGATCTGTGCCAGCCCGGAACGTTTCTTAAAACGAAAGGGGAATAAGGTTCTTTCGCAACCGATGAAGGGAACTGCTAAGCGGGTTCCGGGTGATTCATTTAATGATGAGCAAAGCCGGGAGAATCTGCTGCATAGTGCCAAGGATCGTTCAGAAAATGTAATGGTGGTGGACCTTGTGCGGAATGACCTGGCTAAAATCTGTGAAGAAGGAACAGTAAAAACAGAAGAGTTGTTTGGGGTGTATTCATTTCCGCAGGTGTACCAGATGATTTCCACCATCAGCGGTAAATTGAAAAAAGATATTTCTTTCTCAGCAATTATCAGGGCTACTTTTCCCATGGGTTCCATGACAGGAGCCCCCAAGAAGAGGGTGATGGAGCTGATCGAACAGTATGAACAAACCAAACGGGGTATTTTCTCCGGGGCGCTGGGTTATTTATCACCCGATGATGACTTTGATTTCAATGTAGTGATCAGGAGCATCATGTATAATGCTTCGTCAAAGTATCTTTCCTTTCAAACAGGTTCGGGTATCACTTTTTACAGCGACCCGGAAAAAGAATGGGAGGAATGTTTGCTAAAAGCGGAAGCAATCCGGAAAGTGCTGGCCGGTGCTGAATGATCATTGTGCTTGTCTCAGCAGCACCTGCATCGATTCATTCAATATCTCGAATTTCTTAGCGAGGAAAATGCTCATTTTATCTGCCGGCAAGCGAAGATCATATTTGCCGGTATTCGCAATATGATTATTGAAACCGGGATTATACCGGTTGAAGTCATCGGGCTTCATTCCGGTATAATTGCAAATAACACCAGCAGTATACCTGCCGTTGATAGTCATTACTTTCGAACTGTCCATTTCTACTTTGCTGATATTGCTGGTCGTATTTTGTAAGGCGTCTTTTACTTCTTCTTTGGTCAACGTGGTAATACCACCTTCTCCTTCCATGATATAATGCGTGGAGATAAATTTCTTGACATGGTTCTTAGATTCATTGGGTAAGTGGTGCTGCAATACCCAGAAATCTTTACTGCCACTACGGGTAATGGCTTTGTTGACATTGCCTGGGCCGCCATTATAAGCGGCAATAACGAGCAACCAGTCGCCATATTTGGCAAACAGGTCTTTCAATAAACGGGCAGCTACATGGGTGCTCTTGTAATAATCAGTTCGTTCATCATATTGCCGGTTCACTGTCATCCCATATTGCCGGGCAGTGGCAGGCATCAGTGCCCAGGGACCAACAGCACCAGCCCAGGAGATAACATTATACTTTAGCCCTGATTCAATAACGGCGAGATATTTCAACTGGTGTGGTAAACCGTACTGCGTTAGTATCTCGTCCATCAGGTCGAAATAAGGCTTACCCCATTCCTTCATCTGCCTTAGCCCTTTTGCGTTCTTGCGCATATAATCCTGTACAAAAGTGATGGCTTGCGGATTTAGTTGCTGGGAACTGATATCGCTACCCAGCGTATTATCGATGAAAAGATTTTTGAAACCTTTTTTAAGGTCGTTTAGTGCCGGAATGCTGTCTTTAAGCAGGATGGAATCCTTCGGTGCATAATCCTTGCCCCGTAATTGTGCACCCGCCTCCGGGTTGCAGTAAAGTAAGGAGGCCAGGAATACTATGAATGCTGCTTTAGTCAATGTATAGCGTAATTCTTATTGGTAGAAAATACTTCCTCAGCTGTCAGCGTTGTTCATTAGTTGTGCTGAAACCTGGAGCAAAGATAATTCCTGGAAACGGTCAGCCATCACCTGTAAACCGAATGGCATACCATTGCTGTGTTTGAAAAGAGGTAATGAAATGGCAGGAACGCCTACCAGGTTAGCCATTACGGTATAGATATCAGCGAGGTACATCGCAATAGGATCGTCCATTTTTTCTCCAAAGGCAAAAGCAGTCGTTGGAGAAGTGGGCATGATAATAAAATCATAATTGTTGAAAACCGCTTTTGTCTTATCACACAAGAGCTGCCTCACTTTCTGAGCCCGGGTAAAATAGGCATCATAGTATCCGGCACTGAGAACGAATGTGCCGAGCATAATGCGACGCTTCACTTCTTTGCCAAAGCCCTCTGACCGGGTTAGTTCATAAAACTCTGTCAGTTCTGCTTCTTTATTCTTAGTGCGGTGACCAAATTTTACCCCGTCAAACCGGGATAGGTTGGAAGAGGCTTCGGCTGTAGTCAAAACATAGTAAGCAGGCACGATATATTCGAGCAGGTCAAATGGAACCGGGTTTACTTCATGACCTTGGGTGATTAATTTTTTTGCCAGTGCCTGAATAGCGGTGCTGATTTCCGGGTCAAGGCTGGGATGATTCAGTGCTTCCTCAAAATAAGCAAAGCGGAATTTTTTATCCGTAGCAAGCGAAGCGGTGTAAGTCTCCACTGCTTTATGAGAAACGGTGCTGTCAAACTCATCTGCTCCGGCAATTACTTCCAGTACTTGTGCCACATCCTGTATATGATTTCCAAAGATGCCGACCTGGTCAAAGGAAGAAGCATAGGCTATAAGACCATAACGGGATATCCTGCCATAAGTGGGTTTTAGACCAACAATTCCACAGAAGTCAGCAGGTTGACGAACTGAGCCGCCTGTATCGCTGCCTAATGATACCATACAGAAACCTGCCTGCACCGCAACCGCAGAGCCACCGGACGAACCTCCGGGTACTTTTGTTTCATCTGCTGCATTCAGCACTTTACCATATACAGAATTCTCATTGGTGGACCCCATTGCAAATTCATCGCAATTCAGGTTACCAATGATGATCGCTTCTTCTGCCAGTAGACGTTCTACGACAGTGGCGGAATAGATAGAGGAAAACCCTTTTAAAATGCCTGAGGAGGCGGACAACTGGTGATCCTTGTATGCGATTACGTCTTTAAGACCTGTGACCACTCCATGCAGTCTGCCGATCGGCTTGCCTGCAGCCCGTAATTCATCGAGTTGCTTTGCTTTTGTGATCGCTTCCTCCGCATATACTTCAATAAATGCATTAAGATGTGCAGCTGACCTGATCTGGCCGAGGTAATACTCAACCACCTGCAAGCAGGTTACCTTACCTTCCTGCAATTGGGCATGATACTGCTCAATAGAAGAATAGTCAAACAAAAGCGAAGCCTTTTTGATATATGGAAAAACTAAATCGAAGAATTACTGAACGGAATTCTTAACGTCGTTACTGCTTTCTTCAATCTCCTTTTTCACATTACTTTTTGCATCATTGAATTCACGAACGCCTTTACCAAGACCACGCATCAGCTCAGGGATTTTGCGGCCTCCGAATAACAGTAAAACGATAACCAGGATGATGATGATCTCGTTGGTGCCCAGCATTCCCAGTAAATTTGTTTGGATCATAATTGGATAATTAGAGGTCAAAGATAACAAGTACCTGAAAATAACGGAATATTTAGTTGCTAATTGCCAGCTGTTAACAAAAAAGCCCCTTTAAAGGGGCTTTTACAATTATATATGGTGCAATTACTTTGCTGCATCAGTTGCAACGGCCATACGCTTTTCACGGATCCTGGCACTCTTACCACTACGTTTACGCTGGTAGAACAATTTAGCACGGCGCACATTACCAGTTTTATTCAACACGATCGATTCAATATTGGGGGAGAAGATCGGGAAAAGCCTTTCCACACCCACACCATCAGATATCTTACGAACGGTGAAACATGCCGTATGACCAGTACCCTGGCGTTTGATCACATCGCCTTTAAAAGACTGGATCCTTTCTTTGTTACCTTCAATGATCTTGTAGTTAACCGTAATATTGTCACCTGCCTTGAATTTCGGGAATTCTTTCTTGCCGGTCAGCTGCTCATGTACGTATGCGATGGCGTTCATAATCTGTGATTTTTAAGGAGGGCAAAGGTAAGGGGAAAATGTTGGAATTGGGAATTAGTGGGGAAGGAATTTGGAGATCATCTGAAAAAAAATTCGATTTACCTCCAAATCCCTAATTCCCAACAGTTAATTTTCTTTACCGGGCTACGTTTACCGCTCTTTTTTCCCGGATAACGGTCACTTTTATCTGCCCCGGAAAGGTCATTTCGGTCTGGATCTTCTGGGCTATTTCAAAAGACAGTTTTTCAGAGTCCTGGTCAGTTACTTTATCCGCTTCCACGATCACCCTCAGTTCACGGCCCGCCTGGATGGCATAAGCTTTTTCAACACCCGTATAAGCCATGGCCAGGTTTTCCAGGTCCTTGATCCGCTGGATATACTGCTGCATGATCTCGCGGCGGGCACCGGGACGGGCACCGCTAATAGCATCACAGGCCTGGATAATGGGGGAGATGACGTATTGCATTTCCATCTCATCGTGGTGGGCGCCAATGGCATTGACCACCGCCGGGTTTTCATTATATTTTTCAGCGAGTTTGGCACCGAGTAATGCGTGGCTCAATTCGCTTTCTTCATCGGGTACTTTACCAATATCATGCAGAAGACCAGCTCTTTTTGCCAGTTTTACCTGCGGTTGACTCATACCCAATTCGGCAGCCATCGTAGCACAAAGATTCGCTGTCTCCCGGCTGTGCATCAGCAGGTTTTGACCATAAGAAGAACGGAAACGCATACGTCCCACCATTCTTACCAGTTCTTTATGCAGGCCGTGGATACCCAGTTCAATTACCGTTCTTTCTCCTATTTCCATTACCTGTTCTTCAATTTGCTTTTTGGTCTTTTCCACTACTTCTTCAATACGGGCCGGGTGGATACGGCCATCGGTAACCAGTCTTTGTAAACTCAAACGGGCTATTTCACGTCGGAGCGGGTCAAAGGAGGAAAGGATAATTGCTTCGGGAGTATCGTCCACGATCAGGTCAACCCCGGTTGCCGCTTCAATGGCCCGAATATTACGGCCTTCCCGACCAATGATCTGGCCTTTGATCTCATCACTTTCCAGGTTGAATACAGTGATAGAGTTTTCAATGGCTTGTTCGGCAGCGGTCCGCTGGATGGTCTGTATGATGATTTTCCTTGCTTCTTTATTCGCTTTTTGTTTGGCATCATCAATGATCTCTTGCTGGATGCCAAGGGCCTGGGTGTGGGCTTCATTCTTCAGGCTTTCTATCAGTTGGGCACGGGCTTCATCAGCGGTGAGAATAGCAATCTTTTCCAGGCGCCGGATATGCTCTTCCTGGTGTTTTTCCAATTCTGTTCTTTTGATATTGACCAGTTCGATCTGGCGGTTCAGGTTTTCCTTGATAGCCTCATTTTCCTTGATCTGTTTTTCAAGACTGCCTTCTTTCTGGTTGATGGTTTGCTCTTTCTGGCGGATCTTGTTTTCGCTGTCATTGATCTTGCGGTTGCGGTCGTTCACTTCCCTGTCATGGGCCGCTTTCATCTGCACAAATTTCTCTTTTGCCTCCAGTTCTTTTTCTTTCCGGATGGTTTCAGCTCTTAATTCAGCTTCCTTCAATATGCTCTGTGCCTGGAGTTCAGCTTCCTCTACCTTTTTTTGCGTGTTTTTGGAGAAGACAAATTTACCCGCTATGACCCCCACGATAAGGGCCGCTACGCCTGTTAGTATAGCTATAATGATCGGATCCATGAATCTGTTTGTTTAGTGGTTGAATACTATGTATTAATAAAAACTTCATACTACAAAAAGTATGTAATCAGCGAAGATACAAAATGGCCGCTAATGACTGAAAATTAGCTGCAAGGGTGCTATTTAGCTTTGAAATGGAGTAGGAGCTGCCGGGAAGTGGGAGTTATTTCAACGGGAATTTCTGAAAATGAAGTGGTATTAATTTCCAGCCAGCTGGTTATCCAGTATTTTTTCAAGGCTATCGAGTTTTTCTTTGATATGTCCCTGCTCCAGGTCGTCCTGGGCGGTCCCTTTTAAGTCGGTGGCCAGCCAGATTAGTACCATAGCAATATAATCCTGCATATCCTTACCGGCAAACTGTGTTTTGTATTCAATGATCTTGTCATTGATGGTCTTTACTGTTTTGCGAACCAGTTCCTCGTCTTTGGGCTGCACTTTCACCCGGTAGGTGCGGTCGGCTATCACTAATGTTACCGGAATTAATGTATCCATAACTTGCATTTTTAAAATTGATGCTCTATCTTACGTCTCCCGTAAAAAATTCTCCCCATACGGCTCTGATAATCCTCCCTCTCTGAGAACTGTAAACCAAACAAACTGTAGCTAATGTTTGCTAAAGTTAAGTCATCAATTTTTATTGATGCATTACAAATGGAGTTATCAGCTCCCAAAGGAAACCCGGTAAGGGGTGTTATCAAAGATGATAAAGGCAGTGTTTGCGGTATCCTGGAAAGGGATATGATCAGCGAACGGGAACATTTTACCTGGTCGGGTTTGAACGATCTTCCGTACGGACGCTATACCCTGGAAATATCCAATGGGGACGCTGAAATGAAACTGAACCTGGTAAAACGGGTGTAGTCTTACCCGCCCAGCAGGGCAATGCAGCGATCTATTTCTTTCAGGTAGGTATTGATCTTTTTCTCAAACTCTTTTTTATCCGCCTCACTCATTTCCCCGGCATTCAGTTTCAGTATATCCACCTTCTGTTTTAATGTATCAATATGTTGCTGTTGTAATTTGGCTCCCTCTTTTGACTTAATCAATTCCTCTTTTAACTGAACATTCTCTTTCTGCAATGCGGCATGCAGCTTCAGGAATTGCTGCAGCTTATCCTGTATCCGTTTAAGATGTTGTTCCGTTATGCTCATGTATTTATTTTCTGATCTCTGCCTGTAATTCTTTTTCCAGGGTGGTCATGATCTTATTCATCCAGCCGTCAATCTCTTTATCAGTGAGTGTTTTTTCAGCATCAACAAATGTAAAATTCACGGCCAATGATTTTTTATCCCCACCCAATTTCTCGCTTTCAAAAATATCAAAGAGTTTTACCTCCTGCAGTTTATTGAGCCTGATCTTTTGGACAACTTTTTCCACTTCTTCATAGGCCAGTTGCTTCGGAACGATCATAGCCACGTCTCTTTGTACCGTCGGGAATCTCGGTATTTCCTTAACTGCCGCTTTTTGTTGCGCCGCCAGGCCAGCGAGGAATGACCAGTTAAGTCCTGCAAAGAAAACCGGCTGTTTAATATCGAATTTCGCCAGTACTTTTTTGGTTACCTCGCCGGCACCGGCAATGACCTGCCCGTTCAGTTTGAATACAATATGGTTATCCAGTTTGGGGACCGCCATTACTTCAATACTATCCGCCCGGATACCTAAAGATTGAAGCACGGCAGCCACAACACCTTTCAGGAAATAAATATCAGTTTGCTTGCTTTTTTGCTTCCAGCTGTCATCAGAAGTGCTGCCGGTCATCACTACACACAATTTTTCTTCTTCAGTATATTTCCCGGAACCTGAAGTGCTGTATGCTTTTCCAAATTCAAATAAGCGAAGTGAACTGTTCCGGTGGTTGAGGTTATGGGCTACCACTTCCAGGGCTGTTTCAAATAGTGAACTGCGCAATATGTTTAGCTCAGCACTCAGGCTGTTCATCATTTTCACCATTGGCTCCAGCTCTTCTTCCGAAAAATAGGCAGCATTGGTGATAGAGTTGGTCATGATCTCGTTGAACCCGAGTCCGACCAGGTAGTTCGCTGTTTTTTCCCTGTATGTTTCCGTGGCATAGTTTTCTTCCACGGACGGGGTGATGGTAATAGCTTCTGGGATTTCCACATTATCTAATCCGTCAATACGAAGCACTTCTTCTACCAAATCGGCGGGAAGGCTGATATCAGGTTTGTGATAAGGAACAGCCACCCGCAGTTCATCAATCCCTTCTTTTAAGATTTCAAAGCCAAGGCTGCCCAGGATGTTCTTTACGGCATCCGGGTGATAATTTTTACCGCTCAGTTTCTTTAAGAAATGGTACTTGATTGCCACCTCTGCTTTTGCCTTTTGATTTGGATACACATCGGTTATTTCGGAAGCAATTTCCCCACCGGCAATTTCTTTGGTCATTAAGGCCGCTCTTTTCAGCACATTCACGGTAGCGGAAATATCAGTCCCTTTTTCAAAACGGCTGGCCGCATCTGTCCTTAACCCATGACGGAAAGAAGTTTTGCGGATAGTTACACCGTCAAAAAAAGCACTTTCTAAAAATATACGGGTGGTGCTTTCTGAAACGCCGCTGTGTATGCCGCCGAAAACACCGGCAATACACATGCCTTCCTTTTCATTACAGATCATCAGGTCTTCTGCACTTAACTTTCTTTCCTTCTCATCCAGTGATATGAATGAGGTTCCTTCCGGCAGGTTTTTAACGATCACTTTTTTACCCGTAATGGCATCTGCATCGAAAGCATGCAAAGGCTGCCCGGTCTCATGCTGGATATAATTGGTAATATCAACAATGTTGTTGATAGGCCTCAGCCCTATGGCCTTTAATTTATGCTGCAGCCATTTTGGCGATTCTTTGACCACCACATTGGAAATACTAACGGCACTGTAACGGGGACAGGCTATTTCATTCTCCACTTTTACGTCAATAGCTAATGAGTGGTTGTCTGCTTTGAAGCCATTACTGTAAGGCAGCTTTGTTTTAATGTCTTTTTTATCATGATGACTTAAATAAGCACACACATCCCTGGCCACACCCCAATGACTCATGGCATCCATCCGGTTGGGAGTAAGGCCGATCTCATATATAATGTCATCATACGGTTCAAAATATGCTGAAGCAGGTGTGCCCACTTTTACATCAGCCGGTAATACCATAATGCCGGCATGGGATGTACCTAAGCCGATCTCATCTTCGGCGCAGATCATTCCATGGCTTTCCACACTCCTGATCTTTGCCACTTTCATGGTCAGCGGATCACCGGTTGCCGGGTAGATCGTTGTACCAACAGGAGCGACCACTACTTTTTGACCGGCGGCCACATTCGGGGCGCCACAAACGATCTGTAAAGGCTCGCCTGTTCCGATATTGACAGTGGTAAGTGTAAGTTTATCAGCATTCGGGTGTTTCTCTGTAGTTAGTACTTCAGCGATCAGCAGGCCTTTTAATCCTCCTTTCACTTCCTCGTAATTGTTCATACTTTCTACTTCAAGCCCGATGGAAGTGAGGATGCGGCTTAACCTTTCAGGTTCAACTGTTACCGGCAGGTATTCACTCAGCCATTTGTACGAGATGGTCATGTTCTGTTACTTCTTTAATAACTGCGAAGATAAAGGAAAGGGTGCAAGTGACAGGTAGTAGCCCTTACCCGTTTGCATATTCCGGCAGGTAAATTTCCGGGGAGCCGGTTTTTTGTATGTATGGATTGCTTAGGAAATGCGCTACTCACTTCATTTCTGCATAGTTGTTGTAATAAAGTACCCGGAGATTGACACTATCTTTATAATATAAAATCCGATCGTATGAAAAAGCCCCTGCTCCTTTCTTTTGTTTTGCTGTTATTGCAGACATTCCTGGTGGCCCAGGTACAATGGTTCCAGAACCAGGATGGTGATAATAGTTATCCGAATGGTACTGTTGGTACTTCTGTTCAACCACTGACTTCAACATCTTTTATTGCCACTTATCTTTGGCATGCAGATAATGACCAGTTCACCTGGAAATTATCGAAAACCAATCACAGCGGTTCTGAGCAACGTACCTTTTTTATTACTGGCACTACCACACAGGTGGAAACCAGGGTGGGAAAGCGAAATGTAATTTATGTACTGGAAAAAAACTACCCTTTAGGATTTGACCCTGTTTATACCTTATTTAAACTGGATAGCAATCTGAATATCCGGTCGCAGCGAACAATCACTTTCGAAGGCGGGTATTCTGTTTTTAACCTGAACGCATTTAAACTGGATGCGAATGACAATATTTATTTATCAGGTGATGGGCAGTACCCGGATGGACCTGGTTTTCTGCCCGCTTCGTTTGTATTGAAAACAGATAAGAATCTTTCTACAGCCTGGATGAAGATGGATTCAATACAAACATCTTATTCGGATATTCATATTGATGATAATGGCTACGTATGGGTACTGGAAGATTATTTTGCAACCTTTCCTGATATAAGGATAACCAGGTATGGTGCCAACGGTCATTTGAAATGGAGAAAAACCATTACCACCGATGCGGGCCGTTTCAGTCTTTCTTCTGCACTGGCGCAGGATGATCAGCTGCTCATTTATGGAGGAAAAGCTATTTCTGAAACGGTGCAAGGAGTATACCTCTGGAAGATCAACAGGAACAATGGAAATATTGTTTATAAGAAAACACATTTTCCTGCCAATGGTGTACAACTGGCCGACCTCAAACAGGACAGAACCGGTAATATTTTTGCATTGGCCACACAGTATTATAATAACGGAAGAATGTTATGCCGGGTGGGACGTATCAGTTCCTGGAACGGTACATTACAATGGAGCCGCTATTTCTCTTACGACCAGGATAGTTGCAATCTCTTCAAACTGGTGGTAAATGATAATGATAAATTTTACATGGTGGGTGAAAAGAAAAGGAATAACATCCTTTCCAGGGGGTTCTCGATGCGGATGAAAAAGAATGGCCAGCTGGATGGCAATTATATTTCTCCCGACAGTGTTTTGTACCTGCGTTCCCATTGGCTTACCAACGGTATTACAGATAAGAATAACCAGCTGATATCAATCGGGATCACGCAGGATATGGATACCGTAACTTATCAAAGTACCTACCTGCGGAGTTTTGTAATAAAATTCGGACAGAGTAATAATAACCATCATGGTTGCGGTGATCATCACGCTACGGCTATCAGCAGTGAAGCCGCAGAGGAAGAAATGGGTACAATACTGAAATCACCGGTGATGTATCCTAACCCTGCACAACGGGAATTGACAGTTAGCAATCTCCTGGAAGAAAAGTATGACCGGCTGGCTGTTTATAATTTACAGGGAAGCCTGGTGTTACAACGAACTATTAATGGTTCATCCGTTAAGATCGATGTGAGTGACCTGCCGGGAGGAGTTTACCTGCTACAACTACAGTCCGGCATTTTACAAAAGCAGAAAACATTGCGGTTCGTAGTGCAGAAATAACCACGGTTTAAAACACTTAATTGATATGCCTGAACAACTGTTCAGGCATTTTTGCTGGCTTGCTGCCGGAATGCTTATGCCAGAAGCCTGTTATTCAATACCCGGGATTGAGCAATATAATAGGGTTCGATCGGAGGGGAGAATAATTGACAGGGAGAAATGGATCCCGGAAATAACCAGTATTTTTTTCTGCAAACCCCTTGATAAGCACCAGGTAATCTATTAAGAGTTGTGGAAGGTGAAAGGACTGCTTTCATGGCGGGGTTGAACCGGTGCTGGTCAGGTGCTGGAGTTATTTTGAAACATTTGTACCTCTATCTTGCACGTTCAGTTCGTTGTAATATGCCCGGTCATTCTAAATTCACGCCAGTAATTAATACTATATGCAGCTATTGTTTTTACTTTTCTTAAACCAGTTTTTTACAGGAAGCGGTAGCGGGGCAATTTTTCAGAGCCCGGCACGAAATGAATATAAACTTACCTGGTCGGATGAATTTAATTATAGCGGAACTCCTGATACTGCAAAATGGAGATTTGAAGAAGGTTTTGTGCGGAATAACGAGGCCCAATGGTACCAACAAGAAAATGCAATATGCAAGGATGGTATGCTGGTTATTATTGGGGACAAGGAAAACAGGCCAAACCCCAATTATGAAGAAGGGAGTACCAATTGGAAAACAAAACGGAAGAATATTAAGTACAGCTCTGCCAGTGTGGTGATGAAAAAGGAACATGCCTTTCAGTATGGAAAAGTAGAGGTACGGGCAAAGATTGATGCGCAGCCAGGTTTATGGCCGGCAATATGGACGCTGGGTGTATCGGGTGAATGGCCTTCCAATGGGGAAGTGGATATTATGGAATATTATAAGGATAGCATTCTTGCCAATTTTGCATTTGCTGCCCAAAAAAGATACAATGCTATCTGGGATGTAAAGAAAGTATCTATTGACAGTCTGGGAGGTAAAAAATGGGCAGACCAGTTTCATGTGTGGACCTTGCTATGGGATGAGAACCAAATGCAGATTTTGGTAGATGACCTGTTGCTGAATTCTATCGACCTGAATAAAACGATCAACAAGTCAGACGGGAAAAATCCTTTTCGTCAACCCCATTATTTATTACTCAACCTGGCGATGGGCGGTAACAGGGGTGGTAGCCTGGAGAAAACTGATCTTCCTTCTATGTATTTCATTGATTATGTAAGGATTTATCAGAAACAATAAACAGTCCTCAAATTTGGTAATGATCAGCCGCACGATAAATACTGGTTTCTTTTGTATGTGTAAACAGGTGGTTATATCTTTTTTGTTATTTCTGTCAACGCATTATGGTTTTGCTCAGACCCGTTTACCTGGCCTTTTTGCTGATAACATGGTCTTACAACAGCAACAACTGGTGTCCATTTGGGGGATGGATGATCCGGGGGTTAAAATATCGGTGAAAGGCAGCTGGGGTAAAACAGCCAGTGCAACAACAGATGCAAAAGGGTATTGGAATTTAAAGTTACAAACCCCGGTAGCCGGGGGTCCTTATAACATACTGATAAAAGGAAGTAAAGCAGTAACGCTGAAAAATGTATTGATTGGTGAAGTGTGGTTTTGCTCAGGTCAATCCAATATGGAAATGCCGGTGAAGGGATATGCCAATCAACCCGTGATTGGCAGCAATGAGGCCATATTAAATTCAACCAACGATAAAATACGATTCCTTAATACGCCCAGGGCAGTAAGTTTAACTCCCTTGTATGATGTAAAAGGCGAATGGAAGTCCGCTTCCCCGGTCACTACCGGAAACTTTAGCGCTACCGCCTATTTTTTTGCCAAAAAAATTCAGGCAGTGTTAGGTGTACCTGTTGGGATCATTCAATCAGCATGGGGAGCTTCTTCCGTTGAAAGCTGGATGGATGTACAAACGCTTTCCCCGTTTAATAAAGCAATTCCCGATACTCTGCCGAAAACAGAACCACAGAAGGTTCCAGCCATCATGTACAATTCAATGCTGCACCCCTACATTGGATATACAATTAAGGGAGTAGTATGGTACCAGGGCGAATCAAACAGGGAAAATGCACAGGAATACCGGAGTTTATTTACATCGCTTATCACATCGTGGCGTAAGCAATGGCAGCAAGGGGACTTTCCTTTTTATTTTGTCCAGATAGCCCCATTTGAACCCGGCAAATGGAATGCTGCTTTGTTGCGGGAAGCACAGCTGCAAACAATGCAGACGGTAAATAATACCGGCATGGCAGTAACCATGGATATCGGTGAACAAAATGTAATTCATCCTTCACAAAAAGAAACAGTGGGCACCCGGTTGGCTTACTGGGCACTGGCAAAAGATTACAATGTCACAGGTATTGCCTGTAGCGGACCTGTTTACCAAAAAATGGAAATAAAGGCAGACGGAAAAATTATGCTGACTTTTGATTTTTGCGACCAGGGGTTAACCAGTTTTGGTAAGCCGCTTACCGATTTCGAGGTTGCCGGGGAAGACAAAGTATTTTATCCGGCGGAGGCAAAAATTGTTAATGATAAAAGTGGCGTCATAATCGTTAGCAGCAATGCTGTAAAAAATCCTGTCAGTGTCCGCTATGCGTTCAAAAGCTGGGCCGCCGGAAGCCTCTTTAACACCCGTGGACTACCTGCTTCTTCCTTCCGGACGGATACTTGGTAAACCCGGCAGACCTGATTTCCCATTTTGCTGAATTTTCACTGAATTGAATAGTTTGTCCCCCTTTTTTGAAAGCTTCTTTCGGTTTCTTTTGGCAGCGCAGATATAGCTTTAATACGGTATTGTCGCCAGGAACAACAATTGTTTCGATGAAAAAGCTATTTTCTTTTTTCGCCTGTATCATGCTCAGTTTTCCTGTAAAAGCATTGAATTACTATATCAATGCTGAAACGGGTAATGATGCCAATGCCGGTACAGGCATTAAAAATCCCTGGAAAACCATTTCTCCTATCGCAGCTATTCAATTGAGGCCGGGGGACTCTGTTCTTTTTGCCGCCGGGCAAAAGTTTACGGGTATGTTGCCGCTGATAAATGTAAACGGCTCACTGCATCATCCGGTAGTTGTTGCTGCTTATTCAGAAAAGGGAAGCAAAACAAAACCGGTTTTGGATGCAGGTGATAACCTGGAGGCGCTGCTTATCCGGAATTCTTCTTTCATCCATGTAAATGGAATTGAAATCACAGGAGTAATACCATATCAAAGCAATGACCCTTTAAAGAAAGGGGAAATGCGTTGTGGTATCCTGGTCGAAGTAACAAAAGAAGAAATGTTCCGGGATATTGTTATAACGGATGTGCTGGTTCATGATGTGTATTATCATGCTCCCGGTTATAAACGTTCTGCAGCAGAAACAGCATCGGCCAATGGCACACAAAACTATGGCTGGGGCATCCGGTTTATAAATAATTCAAAGGGCGGCCAGTTATGTGGTATAAAAGTTTTACGAACAGTAATTTTTAATGTTAGCCATACCGGTTTAAAATTTACTGCCGATGTTAACGGGCTAAAAGATATTGAAGTGGCGGAATGTAAAATTTATCAAACAGGAGGACCCGGTTTGCAAATGTCGGGTGTGAGCAATGGACATATTCACCACAATATGATAGATCATTCAGGTTCTGTGGCAGATAGCCGGAACTGGGGCCGGGGAAGTGGTATGTGGACCTGGAGTTGCAGCAACATTCTTATCGAACACAATCGTTTTGAAAATGCAAACGGGCCCGGAGATTCTGCAGGGGTGCATATTGATTATAACTGTTCAGATGTGGTGGTGCAGTATAATATAAGTGCTGGCAATGCCGGGGGCTTTTGTGAGATACTGGGGAATAATTATAACTGTGCGTATCGCTATAACATCAGCATTAATGACGGGTACAGGATAAAAGGTGTAAACGGGGCTTTCCAGGAAGGGAAAATTTTCTGGCTCAGTGGTTACCAGGGAAACAATAAAGGAAAGGCCGGGCCCTACAACAGTTACTTCTATAATAACAGCATATATGTTTCACCGGGTATTCTGCCCAGAATTGCTGTAAGCAGCAGCTCCAACGGGGTACTGATTGCGAATAATATTTTCTACTTCGAAAATGATGCTGTTATGGTGCAGGGCGACCAGAAAAAAAATGAATCGGATGCGGGGGACATTCCCAATGTGGTATTTACCAATAATCTTTTTTTAAGACCGGGTAACTGGCCGAAGGATATGTCAATAAAAGATGCATCACCATTCGTTGGTGATCCCGGGTTCAAAAATAAAGGGGGCCTGGCAGTGGCAGATTATTTGCCGGCCAATGAACAATTAATTCGGAATAAAGGGGCGGCGATCCAACGGCTTCCCAACGATAGTATCGGGCTGCGTATCGGCCTGAAGGTAGAGAAAGATATATTGGGAAATCGTATCAAAGAACAGCCAGACATGGGAGCTATTGAAATAATGGAAGCAAAAAAATTATAAACAAATTCAATCACCAGTGAATAGTAAATCAAAATTTGTTACTCTCCCGGAAGCTTTTCTAGTACTGTTATCATTAGCTGCCTGGACTTTTAATACAAAGGAGAAAGCGCTACCAATTAATAAAGAAGAACGACCAAACATTATTTTTATCCTTACTGACGACCAGGGCTATGCTGATGTTGGCTTTAATGGGTGCAAGGATATTCCCACCCCGAATATTGATCGTATTGCAAAAAGGGGGGTGATATTCAGCAGTGGTTATGTCAGTTATTCAGTTTGTGCTCCCAGCCGCGCCGGTCTAATTACCGGCCGCTACCAGGACAGGTTTGGGTATAGCCGCAACCCGCTTTACCGGCCATTTGACGAAACAATCGGCCTGCCCTTGAGTGAACAAACCATGGCAGAATTTCTTCAACAATCCGGCTACCATAATATGGCTATCGGTAAATGGCACCTGGGAGTGCATGAAAAATTTCACCCTTTGAACAGGGGTTTTCATGAGTTTTTTGGTTTCCTGGGTGGCGGTCACCGATATTTCCCTGAAGAATATGATATAAAAAACCCGGACAGCGCCAAAAATGAAGGACAAAGCTACAGGACCAAACTTGTACACAATAAAACCCTGGTAGAGGAGAAGGAGTACCTGACTGATGCTTTGTCAAGAGAAGCTGTTTCATTTATAGAACGGCAAAGGGATAAGCCTTTCTTTCTGTACCTGGCATATAATGCACCTCATGCACCATTACAGGCAACCCAAAAATACCTGGACCGGTTTCCCACTATTCAAAATAATAAACGAAAAACCTATGCTGCCATGGTGAGTGCTGTTGACGATGGGGTAGGGTTGCTATTGGATAAGCTGGATGAATTGAAGCTTACCGATAATACAATAATTATTTTCCTTTCTGACAACGGAGGCCCGATGGAAGATAACGGAAGTAATAACGGGCCACTCAGGGGAGGAAAAGGTTCATTATGGGAAGGCGGTATCAGGGTACCTTTTGCCATTAGCTGGCCGGGAAAAATAGATCCGGGCACCCGTTATGATAAGCCGGTAATTTCTTTAGACATCTTTGCAACCCTTGCTTCAAACATTAAAGGTGCCGTCCAACCAAAAAATTTACTGGATGGAAAGAACATACTTCCTTATGTTCAGGGAAAAAAGAGTGATACTCCCCATAACTATCTTTTCTGGCGGCATTACGATCAAAAAAATTATGCAGTGCTGGATCATTCAGGTGTTAAAGAAGTTATCCTGAAGGACTCCGTTATTCATTTGTTCGATCTTAAAAATGACCTGCCTGAAAAAATGAACATAGCTCCCGGGAACAGAAAAACTACAGAATTGCTTACTGCTGAATTAAAAAAATGGGAGGCTAATACCGTTCCACCCGCCTTTTATGGATTAAACCAGGAAGAGCAGTATAATAAGGAGCACAAAGAAAAAGCGAAACAAAAAAACTGATTGCCTGATGCCAATGATACAGAAACTAAAAGTATATATCCCGGGGGTCGTATTGCTTACGTTATTCTTTTCAGGCATAACTACCCGCACTGCTATTCCCTCAAACGAAACCCCGCCAAATATTATCATTATTCTGGTGGATGATGCCGGCTATGCTGATTTTGGGTTTATGGGATGCAAGGACCTCCAAACCCCTAATCTGGACAGGCTGGCCGCACAGGCAATAAAATTTTCCGATGCACATGTTACTGCATCGGTATGCAGCCCATCCCGTGCCGGGTTATTAACCGGGAAATACCAACAGCGCTTTGGTTATGAATGCAACGAAGGCGATGGCTACCCGGGCATGAATACCAGCCAGTTATTACTGCCAAAAATATTACAGGATAATGGGTATACCACTGCCGCTATTGGTAAATGGCACTTGGGTTATGAACCTTCACAACACCCGTTGAAAAGAGGCTTTCAATATTATTACGGGTTTTTAAGTGGTGGCCGCAGTTATTTTTACCAACCCGATAAAGATGACAGGAAAGGTTCTAAAAATGCCTTATTGGAAAATTATCAACCGGTTTCATTTGATGGTTACCTGACGGATGTGCTGGCCAAAAAAGCAGTTGATTATATCCGCGGTAATAAAGGACACCCTTTTTTCATGTATTGGGCACCTAATGCCGTGCATACTCCCATGGAGGCAAGCAAAGAAGACCTGCAAAAATTTGCCGGCCATCCCAGGCAAAAATTGGCCGCTATGACCTTTTCGCTTGACAGGGCAGTTGGTACTATTGTAGATGAGTTAAAACAGCAGGGCATATTCGATAACACCCTTATTTTCTTCTTAAGCGATAACGGCGGCGCCCACAACAACCAGTCAAATAATTTACCATTAAAAGGATTCAAGGGAAATAAATATGAAGCCGGGCACAGGGTTCCTTTTTTAATAAGCTGGCCCAAAAGGTTAACTGGAAACGCCGAATTTAATGGGTTGACTTCTTCACTTGATATTTTTGCCACTGCATTGGATGCCGCTGGAGTTTCAAACCGGTTAGCCCCCGGGTTGGATGGAAAAAGCCTGATACCGTACCTGGAAAATAAAACCAGGCAGCCTCCTCATGATTTATTGGTCTGGAGAAAAGATAAAGCAGCAGCTATCCGGTCAGGAAAATATAAACTGATACAAGTACAGGGTGCAGGTGAAAGATTGTATGACCTTAGTAACGATCCCGGTGAAATCAATGACCTGGTGACTAAAAAGCCAGCTATATACGCAAAGCTGAAGCGGCAATATGATTTGTGGGAAAAAGACAAAATGAAACCGATCTGGACTGAAGGAGCTACCTGGGATACTATTACCCTGATGATACATGACGATTTAATGCATAATCGCAAAGTGAGGGTAAGAAACCCGGAAGAATTAAAAGAGTTTCGGTTAAAAAAATAGTTACACAACAACCTTAAACCATATCCCTGTATGTTTGTAAAGCAGAAGAAAGGCGAAGATTCCAGAAACAACCAGCGAATAAGTGTAAAGCTGACAATTATTTATCTCTTATTGATCCTGCTGTTTGCCACGCTGATTATTTTCCTTTGAAGAAGAGTCCAATTTGATGAAGGCTGTTTTTTATGAAAAAAAAGGAATAAATTCATTATCCGGGCTACTGATTAATTGATTGCTTTGTCATTTAGGTTTAAAAAATATACCTGCCTTTTTTTTCTTTTGGGTGCCGCAATGGCCGGTTACACCCAGCAGCCCGTCTCTTTTATCCATATTTCAGATCAACTGGTGAACAACGAGGTGACATCCATCATCCAGGACAAAAAAGGATTTATCTGGTTTGGTACCCGGGGAGGTTTACACCGGTTTGATGGCTATGAAATGAAATTGCTAAAAAATGATTTTAGCAAGGCCAACAACCTGTTGAGTCAATCGGTGGAAGTATTACAAAACGGGAAAAAAAATATTGTTTGGGTTGGAACAAAATCCGGGGGGCTGAGTAGCTATGATCTTACTACTGGCCGCATCACCAACTTTGTAAATAATGCTGTTGGAAACACCGGGTTCAATGCCGATTATATCCTGTCATTACTGGATACGGATTCAGAAAAATTACTGATAGGCACCTGGAAAGGTTTTCAATACCTGGATAAAACAACCGGGAAGTTTAAGGTGCTTAACAGTACATGGAAAACATTTGACATACACCCGGATGGAAACAAAGGCTACTGGCTGGCAACAAACAGCGGTTTAAGGCATTTGAATATGGAATTGGTAAACGACCAGGCATTTGATTTTGGTATGCCCGGTATCAATGTCAGCTCAATTGTTACCGATAAACAAAATAACTGTTTATGGCTGGGGACCTGGGATAAAGGTTTAATTAAATTTAACCCCGGTACAAAAGAGTTTCAATTTTTCCGTCACCAGGCAAATAATAACAGATCCATTAGTTCCAACAATGCATACCGTCTTCATCTTGATTCAAAGGGTATTTTATGGATCGGAACATGGGGTGGTGGCCTGAACCGCTTCGACAGAACAACCGGGCTTGCCGAAAAGATGGACCTCAGTATTCCGGGAATTTTTACAAATGATAACCAGATAATCCTGACGATCCAGGAAGACCCCTCTGGTTTGTTATGGGTTGGTACAGACGGGGCCGGTGTTTTTAAAATGGACCTGAATCCCAAAAAATTCTTTAACATCGGATATAAGTCGAATGTGTTTGGTGGAACCACGCATGTGTTATCTGTTTATACTGATCCATTTCATAAACTCTGGTTAAGCACTAAAGGAGGGGGGATCCACTATTCTGCCGACTGGAAGAATTTTTCACAACTGGAAATTACTGCTGCAGATGACCTGAATATGCAAACGGCCCCATACGAAAGCCGTGCATTTTTGCAGGATGGAGGGGATTTATGGGTTGCAACCAACAAGGGTTTGATTCGTGTAAAGAACAACAAGACTGTAACCGGGCAACATGAAGTATTTGTTCCAGACCCAAAGGATCCGAATTCCATCAGTGGGAAAAAAATTAACACAATTGTAAAAGATTCCTCAGGAAGGATCTGGATCGGAACCCAGGAGAATGGGCTGAGTTTTATTTCAGGATTTGATAAACAGAACAAACCATTATTCAAAAACTATCTCCCTGCATACGGTATAAAAGGTGCATTGCAAAATGAGAGAGTAAGCAGTATGCTGGTCGATTCAAAAAAAAGGCTTTGGGTCGGAACGTATAAAGGGTTGCACCTGTATGATCCGGTCAATGATAATTTCCGATTTTATATACAAACAGATGAGTTGGATCATTCTATCAGTAATAATACCATATTATGCCTGGCAGAAGATCGGTTTGGTAATATCTGGGCAGGCACTCAATATGGGTTAAATAAGATTTCAGCGGTTGAGGATGATAAATTAAACGTTGCTATTTACACAACGAAAGAAGGACTGCCCAATGATTATATACATGCAGTAATACCCGACAATAAAGGGAATATATGGGCAAGTACCAATAAGGGAATTATCAGGATTAGCGGCAAGGATAAGTCCATGGCCGTATTTGATAAGAGAGATGGAATTCAGTCTGATATGTTTTCCGAAAATGCTTTTTATAAGAGTTCGCAAAACCAGTTCTTTTTTGGAGGAGTGGAAGGGTTAACTTACTTCAATCCTGATAGTATTACGATCAACCGGTTTTCCCCACCGGTATATTTTACAAACCTGAGGATCAACAATAAGCCATTTGAATTCGGGCAGCATACGGGAGACAGTGTTTTGCTGGACCGGCCTTTTTATGAAATGCAGAATATTACCCTCACCTACAGGGAAAATATACTGGCGATTGAATTTGCTGCCCTTGATTTCCGGGCCCCCGATAAGAATGAGTATATGTATATGCTGGAAGGTTTTAATGAAGATTGGGTATATGCAGGGAATAACAGGCTCGTATCATTTACTAACCTTAACCCGGGTACTTATTACCTGAAAGTGAAAGCAACAAATAGTGATAAGATATGGGGCGAAGTTCCACATGCTTTACAAATAAAAATCCTTCCACCGCCATGGAAAACCTGGTGGGCTTACACTATTTATATTGCTTTATTCATATTTCTTTTATGGCTGACAAGGTATTTTGGATTGAAGCAGGCAGGATTAAGAAATCAGTTAGCACTAACACGATTGGCAAGACAACAGGAAAACGAACTGGCTGATTTTAAAGAACGGCTTTTTACCAATATTTCTCATGAATTCCGGACACCGCTGACATTGATCCTGGGCCCAATTGATGATTTACTCCATCGTAAAGGAACAGATACTATTATTGAAAAAAGCCTGCGGCTGGTACAAAAACAGTCGAAGCGGATGCTCCGGATGGTCAATCAGCTTTTAGATTATCAAAAAGCAGAAGCAGGTAGTTTACGGCTGGTGGTGCAGCCGGGTGAAATTGTTTCGTTTTGCAGGGAAATATTTAATGGCTTCATTGATGAGGCTGAGCGTAGAAAGATCAATTATACTTTCACTACCCGTGAGAAGTTTTTTTCTTTTTCATTTGATCATAATAAACTGGAGATCATTTTATTTAATGTTTTAGCAAATGCTTTCAAGTTTACCCCAAATGGAGGGAGTGTCAGTGTAAGCATTGATAAAAATAGTGACGGCGGTTGCAGGATAATAATTAAGGATACAGGCAGGGGTATTCCGGCTGGTGATCTGGATAAGATATTTGACCGCTTTTACAGGGGTAAGGAAAACGATGCTGCTACAATTTCAGGAACAGGTATAGGCCTGTCTTTTGTTAAGGAACTTACTCAATTACACGGAGGTGCAATCACTGCAGAAAGTGATGGGGTAAGTGGCAGCTCATTTAAAATTATTTTACCTCCTGCTGAAAATACAGAAATGAATAGAAGCAGTGTATTTGATCCTGCACATCTCGTTGAGAACAAAGATGACGAAATTATAAAATCAGTTACTATGCAAATGGAAAATGAACAGTTGCCCCAGGAACCGCAACAGGCAATTATACTGGTAGTGGAAGATGATGCAGATATTCTGGAGTATGTGTCAGATATCTTGTCGCCATCTTTTAAAGTAATAACGGCCGTTAATGGTAAAGAAGGTATTGAAAAAGCATTGGAAATAATTCCGGATGTGATTGTAAGTGATATAATGATGCCCGAGGTTGACGGTATAGAACTGTGCAGAACAATAAAATCGCATAAGGATACTTCGCATATTCCAATAATACTTCTTACCGCCTTAACGGATATGTCGCACCATGTCCAGGGTATACGGGAAGGGGCTGATGTGTATTTGCCCAAACCGTTTAACTCACAGTTACTCCTGGTGCACCTACATAATCTCATTACCTCCCGTAATAAACTGAAGGAATTGTATGCAAGGAAGGTTTTTTTGGGCTCCGGGAATTTTGAGATTCAGTCTTTTGAAGAGGAGTTTTTATTTAAAGTAATGAAGCTGGTGGAAGATAATATTCCCAACACTAATTTTAGCAGTGATGAACTGGCCGGGCTGATGTATATGAGCAGGTCCACTTTTTACAGGAAATTGAAAGCAGTAACAGGCATGTCGGGGAATGAGTTTATACGGACTGCCCGGCTTAACTATGCTGTAAAATTACTGGAGAGTGGAAAATACTCTGTAACCGATGCAGCCTATGAATCAGGTTTCAATGATATAAAATATTTCAGAAAGCGTTTCCAGGACCAATTTGGTGTTTCACCCTCTGATTATAAAAAGTGATGGCGATGACGGTTTTATATTGCTTTGAAGAATAATTTACGACAATTTTATCCCCCTTTTTTGAAAAGGTAAAAACTCATCAATCCTTTACTTTAGTTGATTACAATGGTGATTTATAGCTGAACCGTTATTCAGCTATATCCCACCTTGGATACTAGAAATAATTTACGATGAGCAGTAATGTACATAAACTCCTGGTATGTTTTATTATACTTCTGCCCTATGTGGGCGTAGTAAATGCACAGCAAAACGGCGGAAAGCCTAATATCATTGTCATCCTTGCAGATGACCTTGGCTGGAAAGATCTTGGTTGTTATGGCAGCAGTTTTTATGAAACACCCCACCTGGATAAGCTGGCAGCTTCCGGAATCAAATTTACTCAGGCCTATTCTACCAGCCCGGTTTGCAGCCCGACAAGAGCCAGCATATTGACAGGAAAATATCCCACTAAAACAGGTATTACAGACTGGATAAAGGGACGTCAGGAAAATGGAAAGGCAAGGGAGTTTGAAAAACTGGTTACACCTGCTACGGCTTACCAGTTGTCTTTGAATGAGAATACCATCAGCGAATATGCATTGGCAAACAACTACACCACTTTCTTTGCCGGCAAATGGCATTTGGGGGAGGAAGAGAAATACTGGCCAATGGCTCAGGGATTTTTAAACAATACCGGCGGCTGGGGTGCTGGATCACCGACCGGGAAAAGAAATGATACGACAGGTGGTTTTTTTCCGCCCTACAAAAATCCCACTTTAACCGATGGGCCTGCGGGGGAGTATCTCACAGACAGGCTTACCAATGAATGCCTGAAATTTATTGAGCAAAAGAAAAACGCTCCCTTTTTTTTATTTTATTCGTTGTATGCTGTGCATAATCCTATGCAGGCTCCAGCGGAACTTATTTATAAGTATAAGTTAAAAAGTAAACGCTTTAGTGCTGGCAATCCAGCCCGGTTTGACAGCAGCGAAGCATGGATGCGGTTTGAGCCCGGCTGGAAGAACCGGCTGGTACAGGACAACCCTGTTTATGCAGCAATGATAGAAAACATGGATTGGAATATTGGTCGCTTGATCAGCAAGCTTGAGGAATTACAACTGCTTGAAAACACAGTGATCATCTTTACATCTGATAATGGTGGATTAAGTACAGCAGAAGGAAGTCCCACTTCTAACATTCCGCTGAGGGGTGGTAAAGGCTGGTTATATGAAGGGGGTATCAGGGTGCCTTTAATTTTATACTGGAAAGGGATAGCCGATGCTGGAACTGTTTCTGATTTATCCGTACATTCTGCAGATATATTTCCGACACTCGCCGGTATTATTAATAAGGAGTATCAAAAAACGGGTGATATTGACGGGGATAACATATTTCAAATGATAAAGGAGTACCAGCGCTATAAAGACAGAGTTATTATCTGGGATTACCCGCATTATAGTAACCAGGGAGGAAAGCCCGGGGCTGCCATACGCCAGGGAAAGTGGAAACTGATTTATTCTTTTGAAGATAACAGTACCGAATTATTCAACCTTGAAACCGACATCCGTGAACAGAATAATATTGCAGCCGATTACAAAGCAAAGAGCCGGGCACTACGGAAAAAGCTACTGGGGTGGTTAAAGCAGTACGGGGAAGAAAGATTCAGGCTAAACCCCGGCTATCATCCCTGATTTGTTCAAAACAAATCCTGGTTATTGAAAACAAGCCCTTTAAACTGCCACCCGGACACCAACTTCCTGAACTTCTTCAGTTTTGCCTCTTTTTCAACCGAAGGGAGTATTTTTTGTTTAGCAAACAGGCTGTCGTTTTTCCAGTAGTTTCCACAAACCGGGCTGACTAATTTGTACCTTTTTTTTGAGAAATCTATATACCCTGCAGCAATTTATTTATACCTTATTTAGGGTTGTAAAAAATAACTAAACCAAAATTTAAACGATGCTTGCATTAACCAAACGACTGCCGGCAAAACCTGGGTTGCTTTTATTCCTGCTTTTAGTGATAGGATTCCAGGTTTTTTCTCAAAACATTACCATAAAGGGAACGGTTATCAATGCAAGTGACAGCACCCCGGTTGCGGGAGCTTCGGTCACTGATTTGAAAACCAAAAAAGGGATCTCAACAAACGACAAAGGCGCATTCAGTTTTCAGACAAGTACGAAAAACCCTGTCATTATGATCAGCAGGGTAGATTTTCAAAGTACCACAGTTGTTTGGAGTGGCGAACCGGTTGTAATTAAGCTGGAACCGGTTAATTCTGCACTGCAGGATGTGGTGGTGGTGGGTTATGGCACACAGAAAAAGATCAACCAAACCGGGTCTGCACAAACAGTTACTTTCGGCGATGCAGTTAACCAGCCGGTAACTAACAGCGGCCAGTTGATGTATGGACGATTTAGCGGTGTGCAGTTAACTCAGGCAAGCGGATTACCTGGGACAGATCAATCCAATGTGGTTATTCGCGGGATAGGCACTTTTGCCAGCACCAATCCGCTGGTGGTAATTGATAATATTCAGTATGATGGTATGGATGTGTTCAATAACCTTTCTCCTGCTGATATTGAAAGTATATCTGTTTTAAAAGACGCCTCTTCCATATCCATATATGGTGCAAGGGGTGCCAACGGTGTAATCGTTGTTACCACTAAAAAAGGAAAGGCCGGCGGGATGAGTATTGTTTATAATTCCTATGTAGGGTTTCAGGATGTTACGGTGATACCTCAGTATGCCGATGCTCCCCTGTATGCGGTTTTGAAGAACGAAAGGGATAAGAATGCAAATGGTGCTAACGCTCCCCTGCGCTATACGGATGCGGAAATTCAATCTATTATAGATGGAACTGACCCGGACAGGTATACCAATACCAAATGGTCTGATGTGATATTAAAAACGGCATCCATTCAAAATCATAACCTGGCAATTTCAGGAGGTAATGATAAGACGACTTTCAGGGTATCCTTAGGGTATTTAAGCCAGGGAGCCATTGTGGAGGGTAAATTCAAGAACAACCGTTATAACCTGGGACTAAACATCAATTCAAAAGTTGCCAATTGGCTAACGCTTTCCAGTGTTACCAATGCTTTCTGGTCAAGGTTTACAGGGCCAACAGGCGGGCCGGGTGCCATTACCGGAGAAACAGGGATCATTAACCAGTTTCAGCGTTCAGCGCCTACAGTGCCTGTCTATTATTCAAATGGTGAGTATGGAGTGGTTGACGGATCTTATTTGAAAGTTAATGCAAGTTTTCCTATCACGCATCCCCTCAGGAAAGGTTTCCTGGGTGATTATGTGAGTGATAGGATAAACCTGGCAGAACGAATTGGGTTGAAAGTTCAATTCAATAAAAATTTCTCCTTTGAATCCGGCCTGAGTGCAAATATTACTTTCGACAATATCTCCAATTTCAGTCCTACTGATTTTACGTATGACTGGGCCGGCAATCTTGTAGGCCAAACCCCGGTAAATACATTGACGAATACAGCTGCGTTTAGCTATCGGTTATTGAATGAAAGTATCTTCAGGTTTGGAAAAGTGTTTGCTAAAAAGCATGATGTCTCTGCCTTGTTCGGGCACTCTGCTATTTATAACCGTAATGATGGATTCAGTGGTTCCCTTTCAGGATTTCCATCCAATCTACTACAGGAGTTTGATGCCGGCGGGGTATTAAATCCAAGTGTTTCGGGTAGTGCCAATGAAGAGTCATTGCAATCATTTTTTACCAGGGTGAATTATATATTTAACCGCAAGTACCTTTTTGAATTTAATTTAAGAAATGATGCTTCCTCCAAGTTTGCCAATTTATACCGCAAAGGTACTTTCCCTTCGGCTTCAGTTGGCTGGCGTATAGGTGATGAGCTCTTCCTGAAAAATGTAAAATGGCTGTCTGAACTGAAAGTAAGAGGTAGTTGGGGCTTAAGCGGTAATGACCAAATACCCAGGTATGGATTTTCACAAAATTACAATGCAGGGTTAGATTATACACTTGGCACCGGTACCGTAGTACCAGCGGTCGCCATTACCAGCCTGGCCAATCCGTTTTTGGCATGGGAAACAGCTGAACAATATGATATTGGACTTGACGCCGGATTTTTCAGAAATAAACTAACCCTGGTTCTGGATTATTTTAACCGTAAAACCCGGGATATATTATATACTAATTTTCCTTTGCCACCCAGTTTAGGTGTTACCAACCTGATTGCCAGGAATTCGGCAAGTATGGAAAACAAAGGACTGGAAGTGGAATTGAATTACCGGAACAAGCATAGAAATTTTACATACAATATTGGAGGTAGTGTAACCTACAATATCTCTAATAAAGTGATCAGCCTGGGAAATGATGCCTCACCAACCATTAGTGCGCAAAGTGTAATCAGGCAGGGACAACCTTTCCAGGCCTATTTTGGCTACCAGGTAATAGGTGTTTTCCAAACAATGGATGAAATAAACAATTCGCCCCGTCAGTTTGGTAGTGTAAATACCCGTCCCGGTGATTTTAAATACGCCGATATTACCGGTCCCGATGGCAAACCCGACGGTATAGTTGACAACAGGGACCGCACGATGATTGGCGACCCCAACCCTGAATTCATTTATAACTTCAGGAGCAACTTTACGCTGGGCAATATGGATTTTACCATGATGTTTGAAGGAATTGGTAATATCGACCGGATTTTAATGGCCAATGGCCAGCTACCCATGGAAGGAGACAGAAACAATGTACTCAGTTATTGGGTAAACAGGTGGACCCCGGAAAACCCTGGTACTAAACTACCCCGTTTAGGTGGTCAGAACAATCAACTGGTTTCCAGTTTTTACGTACAGGATGCATCCTACCTGCGCATGAAAAACCTTGAAATAGGATACACCTTCCCCGAAAAAGTGAGCAGGAAAGCAATGCTTTCAAAGTTCAGGATCTATGTGAGTGGACAGAATATTGTAACATTTACAAAGATGGAGAATTTTGATCCTGAAAGGGCAAGGGGCACCAATACAGACCAGTTGACACCGCTCTATAAAATATACACTGTTGGCTTAAACGCTAAATTTTAATGCAATGAGAAATCTAGTAGTAATTCTTGGCATACTTGTTTTATCCGGTTGCTCAAAAGAGTTTACCGAAAAATATTCACTCACTAATATCCCTGCGGAAAACTTTTGGAAGACTGAGCAGGATGCAATACTGGCTATTAATGCCATTTATGATGTATTACAAGACAGGCCTCTCTATAGCGGAAGCCTGAATGATGGTCCATCCGGGTTAACGCAATATGATGGCCTGGGTGATAATTGTTATAATAATTACAAGTTTGAAGGCCCGGGTAATTTTATGGAAGGGAATATTACGCCGGCTCATTCATTATTTGCCGGGTTATGGGCTTCGTCTTACCGTGGAATTTTCAGGGCCAATGATGCGTTGGAAAAAATCCCTACTATCTCGGCTATTTCAGATGCAAAAAAAGCACAGTTGATGGCCCAGGTGTATTTTTTAAGAGGCCTGTTTTATTTCAACCTGGCTGTATATTACCGCGAAGTACCCATTGTTTTAACAAACAGGGATATTAATGACAGGAATATCAAGAAAAATACGTACGCAGAAGTTTCGACACAAGTAGTAAAGGACCTTACAGATGCTATTGCCGGCCTTCCGGATTCATACCCGGCTGCACAATATGGCTATGCCACCCGTGGAGCCGCACTGGGTATACTGGCTCGCTTCCATTTGTATAATAATAATTACCAGGGAGTGCTGGACGCCACAGCAACGCTGCAAACGATGGGGTATACGTTACACAATAATTACGCACAACTTTTTACAGAGGCGGGTGAGCAAACCAAAGAAATAGTTTTCTCAGTTAGATTTTTGCAGGATGCACAGTCTAATAATGGAGAATTGTTTTCCGCGACTTTCCTGGGTGCACCAAGAATAAACATGCAACCTATGCCCAACCTGGTCAAAGATTATTATTGCACCGACGGAAAACCGATAACCACATCACCCTTGTATAATCCAGGTACCCCGGCCAATAATTCTCCGCAGAAACTCAACCGGGATCCACGTTTGCTGGCCTCAGTAATTTTCAGGAATGATATTTTTCTGACCGACCTTAACAGGGCGTTTACAGGTAATACCGCAACTGGTTATGGGCAAAAAAAATATATACGGAGCACTTCAGTATCCGCCAGCGGTATTCAGGCATTCAACCCGGGTGGCCAGGACTTCTACGTTATCCGCTATGCAGATGTTTTGTTGATGAGAGCAGAAGCGCTGATTGAATTAAATCAACTTTCAGGTGCATACTCGTTAATAAACCAGGTAAGGGCCAGGGTGTCAATGCCAGGCATTGAAACTGCTGAAGGGCCTAACCGCACACAGGCACAGCTGAGAGATATTGTAAGACATGAAAGAAGAGTAGAACTGGCTTTTGAAGGGTTACGTTATTTTGATTTGAAAAGATGGGGATTGTTGCAGCAATCTTATAATTCAGCCATTGCTGATAATGTAGCGGGTTACCGGCCTGTTTTTCAATCCGGAAAGGCAGGCGTATTTCCAATACCGGAAAGTGAATTAAATGCCAATTGGACGATATGGCAAAACCCGGCCTGGCAATAAAAAATAATAAGTAACAACAGATCAATGGTGTCATTTTATGATGCCATTGATTTTTTGGAGCCAATACAACTTAAGTGGGGAGCTCTTTTACGCACATAAGATCTTCCCGGTTTGATTTATTCAGATCGTAACATCATTTCGTTTACCTGAATTATGCATTTTGTATCAGGGCAGGGTGGTACAAATGACACCCTTTTTGTACCATATTGTCACCCGGGTAAAGCAAACTTTCATAATAAATTTATTCGTGGTAAAGAAAATGCGGTAAAACACATTTCATTTTTTAACAAAGCTGCCTGTCATGTTGAAAGCTGGTACTGATATCGGGTCATCCTTTCGTAAACTATTTCCTGAAAGCGGGGATTTCATCATCGTTCGTTCACCCGGCCGTATCAATATTATTGGGGAGCATACCGATTATAATGAGGGTTTTGTCCTGCCTGCCGCTATTGATAAAGCGGCCTATATCGCTATCTCGTTGCGGCAGGATGATGAAATTCACCTGGTGGCTTTGGACCTGAATGAAACTTTTTCTATCAAATTAACTGATCTAAAACCTATCGGCGATATCAACTGGCCCAACTACATACTTGGAAGTGCTGCCCAGTTCATTAAAAGAGGAGTGAAGTTGCCCGGGTTCAATGCAGTCCTGACAAGTGATGTGCCAATGGGTGCAGGACTATCTTCTTCTGCAGCCGTGGAATGTGCTGCTGTTTTTGCATTGAATGAATTATTGCAGACCGGGCTCGACAGGCTTACCATGGTGCAAATGGCGCAGAAAGCCGAACATGAATTTGCCGGGGTGCTATGTGGTATCATGGATCAGTTTGCGTCAATGATGGGCAAGAAAGACTATGTCATAAAACTAGATTGCCGCTCGCTGGAGTATGAATATGTGCCTTTCAGGCTGGAGGGGATAAAAGTGCTGTTATTAAATACCAATGTAAAACATTCGCTGGCTTCATCAGAATATAATACAAGAAGAAAAGAATGTGAAACAGCTGTGGAGTGGGTAAGGGAAAATATACAAGGAGTAAATTCTTTGCGGTATGTAACTGAAGAAATGCTTGACAGCTATGTATTGCCAAAGGATAGGCTGATTGATAAACGCAGCCGTTTCGTAGTGCAGGAGATTGAAAGACTGGTTGAAGGCTGTAAAGATTTACAAAGAAATGATTTGGGGGCATTGGGTAAGAAAATGTTCGACACCCACGACGGCTTAAGTAAGATGTATGGTGTAAGTTGTAAAGAACTGGACTGGCTGGTAGATAATGTCAGGAATAATACCAATGTCATTGGTGCAAGAATGATGGGAGGAGGTTTTGGAGGGTGTACCATAAACCTCGTTAAAGAAGGGGCTATTGAGGAAATAGTTGCTGCTTTAAAACCGGCTTATGAACAGGAAATGAATCTGCCATTGACCTGGTATGTTGCTTCTATTGAAAACGGAACAGAAATAATAGGTAGTTATGTTTGACCTAAAGGAACATTCACATACACGATTTAATATATTAAATGGTGATTGGATACTGGTGTCGCCACACCGGATGAAACGGCCCTGGCAGGGAAAGGTGGAAGATTTGCCGAAGGAAGACCGCCCGGCGTATGATTCCAACTGTTATCTATGTCCCGGGAATAAAAGAGCAGACGGAAGTAGTAATCCTTCCTATTCAAATCCTTTTTCTTTTATTAATGATTTTTCAGCTTTACTGGCTGATACTCCGGCAGGAGGTTATGATGAAGATGGGTTATTGTCGGCAAAAAGCGAATCGGGAATTTGTAAGGTGATCTGTTTTTCCCCGCAGCACAATCTTACCCTCCCGCAAATGCCTGAAGAGGCTATTGAAAAAGTGATTGCACTCTGGCAAAAAGAATTTAATGAACTATCTGCCAATCCTGCTATCAGGTACATACAGATCTTTGAGAATAAGGGCGAGATAATGGGTTGCAGTAACCCGCATCCACACGGACAAATATGGTCGTCCTCCTCGGTGCCATTGGAATTGTCCAAGGAAACCATACAACAGAAAAATTATTTTGATAACCACCGGGTAAGCTTATTGTCAGCCTACCTGCACCTGGAATTAAAAAAGAAGGAGCGGATCGTGCTGGAGAATGAAGATTTTGTAGCCCTAGTTCCCTTTTGGGCGGTTTGGCCCTATGAAACAATGATAATAAGCAAACGTCATATACAAAATGTTACTCAATTTAATGAACAGGAAAAAAAATCTTTTGCCATCATTCTAAAACAGCTGACAGCAAAGTATGATAACCTGTTTACTATTCCATTCCCTTATTCTGCGGGAATGCACCAGGCGCCGGTAAATGATGGCGGACACCCGGAATGGCATTGGCATATGCATTTTTACCCGCCATTGTTACGAAGTGCTGCTGTTAAAAAATTCATGGTCGGCTATGAGATGCTGGCAAATCCCCAACGGGATATTACACCCGAAGCAGCGGCTCAAAAATTAAGGGAAGTAAGCAATATTCACTATTCTGAACAAGCACAACAGCATGGGTAGACAAAAAATATTGGTAACAGGCGGACTGGGTTTTATCGGTTCACATACTGTAGTTGAGTTGCAGCAGGCGGGCTATGAGGTAGTGGTACTGGATGACCTCAGTAATTCCAGTTTGTTTGTTTTGGAAAGGATAGAGCAGATCACTGCTGTCAAACCGGTGTTTTACCAGATCAATATGCTGGATAAAATACAGTTGAATGAAATGTTTGCGGCAGAAAAAGATATTGTTGCGGTCATCCATTTTGCAGCTTTTAAATCAGTCGGAGAATCGGTGAACGAGCCCCTGAAATACTTCCACAACAATCTTCTTTCTCTGATCCATTTGCTGGAATGCATGGAGGGCTTTAAAATTAAAAATATTGTATTCTCTTCGTCGGCTACCGTGTATGGTGATCCGGATGAGTTGCCGGTAAAGGAAACAACTTCCTTCAGGAAAGCTCTTTCGTCATATGGGAGCACCAAGCAAATGGGAGAAGAAATCCTGGAGAAAACATCTGCAGTAAAAAATATCAAAGCGATAGCCCTGCGATATTTCAACCCGGTAGGAGCACATGCTTCTTCTCTCATTGGAGAACTGCCCCTGGGTGTTCCCAACAACCTGATGCCATTTATTACACAGACAGCAAGCGGATTAAGAGAGCAGCTTACAGTTTTTGGCAATGATTATAATACTCCTGATGGAACCTGCCTGCGGGATTATATACATGTGACGGACCTGGCCAAGGCACATGTAAAAAGCTGTGACCGTTTGTTGCAGGCTGAAATGACGGATAAGTATGAAGTGTATAATATAGGAACCGGGCATGCCATATCTGTAATGGAAATGATCAAGGCGTTTGAGGTGTATAATATGGTTAAACTGAACTATAAAATGGGGGAAAAAAGAGCCGGAGATGCAGCCGCTGTGTATGCAGACGTAACAAAAGCGGCAGAAGTTTTAAAATGGAAAGCGGAATCCGGATTAAAGGAAATGGTCACCAGTGCGTGGAACTGGCAAATAAACCTGGTGAGAAATACAACTGTTTTATAAAGACATAAAAAAAATTATATGGTTAAGATCGACTGGTTTATCCTGATTTTCTACTTTGTCGTAGTGTCGCTTTATGGATATTGGATATATAAACGGAAAAAACAGAAGGAAGCAAGTTCTGCTGATTTTTTTATCGCAGAAGGAACACTTTCCTGGTGGGCAATTGGCGCATCTTTAATTGCTTCCAACATATCAGCAGAACAAATGACCGGCATGAGTGGTTCCGGGTTCCAGTTGGGCCTTGCCATATCGTCTTACGAATGGATGGCGGCACTTACACTTATAATTGTGGCTGTGTTTTTCATGCCTGTTTACCTGAAGAACAAGATCTTTACCATGCCGCAGTTTTTGAATCAGCGATATAATTCAAAAGTAGCGATGGCGATGGCCATCTTCTGGCTGTTACTTTATATTGTTGTCAATTTGTTATCTATACTATACCTGGGAGCGGTGGCTATTGCAGGTATAAGTGGACTTGATTTTACCCTCTGTGTATTTCTGCTGGCTGTCTTTTCTATATTTATTGCGCTGGGCGGAATGAAAGTAGTGGGCTATACCTCCGCCATACAGGTATTCTTTTTAGTCATCAGCGGTTTTATCGTCTTGTTTATTGCATTAAAAATGATTGGGGGAGATGACGGTGTTTTTGCCGGCTTTAAAATTTTAAGGGCCGAAGCAGCCGGTCATTTTCACATGATATTTAAAAAAGAAAATCCCAATTATATTGATTTACCGGGCATGAGTGTACTGCTCGGGGGTATGTGGATCGCCAACCTGAATTACTGGGGCTGCAATCAATATATCACGCAAAGGGCATTGGGTGCAAGTTTGCCGGTGGCAAGAAGGGGGATTTTATTTGCTGCTTTCTTAAAGATGCTGATGCCTTTTATTATCGTTCTTCCCGGTATTGCTATGTTTTACCTGCAGGAAAAGGGCATCATTAATAAAGAATTAATAGGTACTGAAAGTAACAGGACGTACTCTGCATTGCTCACTCTTCTTCCTGATGGAATAAAGGGTGTTACGATAGCCGCATTTGCAGCAACGGTCGTGGCGTCTTTGGCAGCCAAGGTGAATAGCATCAGTACAATTTTTACGCTTGACATATATAAAAAAGCATTTAAAAAAGATGCATCGGAAACTGAGCTGGTAAAGATTGGCAAAATCGCTATTGTCATTTCTACGATGATTGGCATTCTTTTAACCTTAGGTTTAGGAGATTCTTTGATGGGTGAAGGGAAACAAGGATTTCAATATATACAAGAGTATACAGGTTTTGTATCGCCGGGTATATTCGCCATGTTCTTACTCGGGTTCTTCTGGAAAAAGACCACCTCTAACGCTGCATTATTTGCTACTATAGGCGGGTTTGTTTTTTCAGTTCTGTTGAAATTCCTGCCGGGGATGATTGACCTGGAACCGCTTTATAGCATTGGCTTAGCTGTTCCAAACGCAACAGGGGTTTTTGAGATACCCTTCCTGGATCGTATGGGTATTGTGTTTGTTCTTTGCGTGGTTGGCATGTATATAATAAGCGTTATTGAAAACAGGAGAGGTGTGAAACCCAATAGCCTGGAAATAGATGCGTCCATGTTTAAAACATCCACTGGTTTTGCCGTTGGCTCAATGATAATAATAGGTCTTTTAGTGGCCCTGTATACCATGTTTTGGTAGGCAGTTGAATGAAGTGGTAGAATGATAACATAACCAGACAAACAAAAAGAAGATGAAGAAAAGCCTTTGTATTTTTTTACTTGTTGCTGCTCAGTATTGCAATGGGCAATCTTTTACCCATACAGAATGGGAAAATGAAAGAGTTGTTGAAATTAATAAAGAACCGGCTCATGCTGATTTCATGGCTTATCCAACCGTGCAGATGGCCGTTGCGAATGATTTTAAGAAATCACCCTGGTATCAATCACTGAATGGCAACTGGAAATTTCATTATACGGATGAGCCGAAGAACAGGCCGGCAGATTTTTTCAAAACCGACCTGGATGATGCTGGATGGAAAACAATTCCTGTTCCCGGTAACTGGGAACTGAATGGGTTTGGTTTGCCTATTTACACCAACATTGTTTACCCGTTTCCAAAGAATCCACCCTTCATTGATCACCAGTTTGCACCTGTTGGTACTTACCGGATGAATTTTACTGTTCCAGAAGACTGGAACGGGAAAGACATCATTATTCATTTCGGTTCTGTAACCGGTGCTATGTATTTATATATTAATGGCCAGCCCGTTGGTTTTTCCAAGGTAAGTAAATTGCCTGCGGAGTTTAATATCACAAAATTTCTTACAAAGGGCAATAATGTTTTGGCAGCACAAGTGTATCGTTGGCATGATGGCAGTTACCTGGAAGACCAGGATTTCTGGCGGTTGACGGGGATAGAAAGAGATGTTTACCTGGTGGCAAGAAATAAAATGTCTATTAAAGATTTTGAAATCAGCGCTGATCTTGATTCAAAATATACTAACGGACTTTTTAATGCAGCTGTTCTTCTTAACAATCCGGTAAATCCGGAAGGGACAGTACAGGTTGAGCTGTTAGATAATGAAGGTAAAAAGGTAACTACCCTGAACAAAAGGATAATAAAAGGACAGGTGCAGGCTGTTGTTTCCGCAACAGTAAAAAATGTGGGCAAATGGAGCAGTGAAACGCCTTATCTGTACACGGTTGTAATAACACTAAAGGATAACGGGGGAAATATAGTGGAAGCTACTTCTCATAAAATTGGATTCAGGAAAGTGGAAATTAAGAATGCACAGCTGCTGGTAAATGGTAAAAAGATCATGGTGCATGGTGTCAACAGGCATGAGCATGATGAGGTGCTGGGCCATGTACCCACAAGAGAACTGATGATAAAGGATATCCAACTGATGAAGCAGCATAATATAAATGCTGTTCGCCTTGCTCACTATCCCAATGATCCGGAGTGGCTCCGTTTATGTGATGAGTACGGGTTATATGTGGTGGATGAGGCTAATATTGAAGTGCATGGAATGGGAGCAGCGTTGCAGGGGAATTTTGATAAATCTGTTCACCCCGCCTACCTGCCATCCTGGGAACCTGCTTTTATGGACCGCATAAAAAGAATGGTGGAAAGGGATAAAAACCATCCTTCTATTATTATCTGGAGTATGGGAAATGAATGTGGAAATGGTAAAGTATTTTTTGATGCCTATAAATGGATAAAGGAGAGAGATAAATCCAGACCGGTTCAGTTCGAACAGTCGGGGGAAGAAGCTAACACAGATATTGTTTGCCCGATGTATCCACCTATCTCGTACATGAAAAAGTATGCAGCTGATAGTACTAAAACGAGACCATTCATCATGTGCGAGTATGCCCATGCGATGGGCAACAGCAGCGGTAACTTCCAGGAATATTTCGATATCATCAAATCCAGTCCGCACATGCAGGGTGGCTTTATCTGGGACTGGGTGGACCAGGGCATAAAAGCCAAAGATGCCAATGGAAAAACATATTGGGGATATGGCGGAGATTTTGGTGCCGGCCATCTGCAAAATGATTTAAACTTTTGTGCCAATGGACTGGTAGCGGCTGACCGTTCTCTTCATCCCGGTATTTATGAAGTCAAGAAAGTTTACCAGGATATTATTTTTAAAAATAAGGATTGGAGAAAGGGATGGATAACGGTTGAAAATAATTTTAATTATACGCCGCTGAATGCATTCGATTTTAAATGGGTATTGCTGAAGAACGGAAAAGAGCTCAGATCCGGGAACTTTGCAGTTGAACTGGCGCCGGAATCAGTTAAAGATGTTCAGTTAGCTATTCCTGCTGTGGGTGATGATGCTGAGTATTTGCTCAATGTTTTTGCCTATACTAAGCATACAGCGCCAATGGTGCCTGCCGGTCATGAAGTGGCAAGAGAGCAGTTTGGCAGTGATGTGAAATACAACTCTGCGTATGAAGGAAATAATACAGGCAACCTTGTAGTTAGGAAAAATAATAATTTCATTGAGTTCAGCAGTAGTGATATTACTGGTAAGTTCAATACTACAAACGGGCAATGGGTTAGTTATACTTATAAGAACAAGCCTGTAGTAAAATCTTTCCCGGAACCTTATTTCTGGAGAGCCCCTACCGATAATGATTTTGGCAGTCATATGCCTGAATGGTTGGGTATCTGGAGAAGTGCACATACAAACAGGAAAGTCGCCGTTGTTAAAACTGGTGAACAAAATGCAGAAGGGTTGACAATCGAAGTAAAGTATGAACTCACCGATCTTGCAGCTGGCTATACGGTTTTATATCATGTAATGAATAACGGTGCTGTAAAAGTTGAGGCTGGTTTTGAGGCCGGAGAAAAAAGATTACCGGAAATGCCCCGGTTTGGAATGCGGGTGCAATTGGATAAGAGCTTAGAGAACATAAGCTTTTATGGCAGAGGTCCATGGGAAAATTATGCTGACCGAAATACTGCTTCATTTCTTGGCGAATATAGCCAGACCTTAAAAGAGCAGTTTACCTGGAATTATGTACGGCCACAGGAAAATGGCTATAAAACGGATGTGCGATGGGTGAAGCTGGTATCTCAGAACGGAAGCGGTATTAAAATTACAGGACTACAGCCCATTTGTTTTAGTGCATTGCCTTACACCGCGGAAGATATGGATCCCGGGGTCACTAAAAAGAACCAGCACCCGTCAGACCTTAATGAGCGGAACTTTATTTCCCTGCATATTGATTTAAAGCAAAGAGGTGTTGGTGGTGATAATAGTTGGGGCGCCTATCCTCATGAAAAATATTTACTAAAAGCCAGTAAGTACAATTATAGTTATATTATTGAACCAGTAAAGGATTAATTATGATTTATACCAGACAAATAATAGCAGGGGCCTTACTTGTATTCGTCGCAGGTTTTGCTGCTCATGCACAAAAAAATGCAAAGCCTAACATTGTATTGATTTATACGGATGACCTTGGTTATGGCGATATAAGCTGTAATGGTTATTCAGCCATTCAAACCCCTAATATTGACAAGCTGGCAAAAAACGGGGTAAGATTTACCAATGCCCATTCAACTTCTGCTACCTGCACCCCATCCCGTTATTCGTTGCTTACAGGCCAGTATGCCTGGCGAAAAGACGGAACTGGGATTGCTCCGGGGGATGCTTCTTTATTGATACCGACTGCAATCACTTCACTTCCGGGTATGCTGAAAAAAGCAGGGTATAAGAATGCGGTAATCGGCAAGTGGCATCTTGGGCTTGGCGGTAAAGAAGGACCCGACTGGAATGGTACAATTGCTCCCGGCCCGCTGGAAATCGGGTTTGATTATTCTTTTCTGATTCCTGCAACAGGGGACAGGGTGCCCTGTGTGTTTGTAGAGAATCATCATGTGGTCAGCCTGGATCAAAAGGACCCCATTACGGTTAACTATAAAGAACCTGTAGATCCGAATGCGCCTACGGGAAAGAATAACCCGGAATTGCTGAAAATGCACCCTTCTCATGAACATGATAATACGATCGTTAATGGAGTGAGCCGGATCGGGTATATGAAGGGAGGGAATGCTGCACTTTGGAGGGATGAAGACTTCGCTGATATTTTTGTAAAAAAGGCCGGTCAGTTCATTACCGATAACAAAGCAAAGCCATTCTTTTTATTCTTTTCTACACATGATATACATGTTCCCAGGTTGCCACATGAAAGATTTGCTGGTAAAAGTGGTATGGGTCCCAGGGGTGATGCACTGCTTCAGTTAGACTGGACTGTAGGCGAGATTTATAAAATTCTGGAGCAAAACAAATTACTTAAAAACACAATCATCATTTTTACCAGTGATAACGGGCAGGTAATAGATGACGGTTATAAAGACGAGTCTGTAGAAAAATTAGGTACTCATCAACCCGGTGGGAATTTCAGGGGAGGTAAATACAGCGCTTTTGAAGCAGGAACCCGGGTACCATTTATTGTGTCCTGGAAAGGGAAAATAAAACCTGGTAAAAAAAGCGATGCCTTGTTCAGCCAGATTGACTTTTACGCATCTTTCGCCAGGCTGGCTGGTGTGACGGTAGAACAAAATATGGCCGCAGACAGCCGGGATTATTTATCAACGCTTTTAAACAAACAAAGCTTATCCCGGGAATACTTAGTAGAACATTCGCTAACCAACACGCTGTCAATTATTAAAGGTAACTGGAAATACATAGAGCCATCCGGGGCCATGGCGGTGAATAAAAAAACGAATACCGAACTGGGCAATCTGAAGGCGCCGCAATTATATGATCTTAGTGCAGATCCCGGGGAAAAAAATAACCTGGCTGAAAAATACCCGGATATACTGGCTGAAATGAAAAACCTGCTCGAATCCGTGAAGCAAAAGAAGTAACAATAGTATTATTTGGTTTTATTTGCATAAATCAAAGTTGCAAAATGGGACAGGTGGGTATTTATGGATTTTTCTTTATAGTGTTAACAGCAGTGGTTTCCTGTAATAATGCAGATAATACAATAGCAGGTACACAAAAAGATACTTCCCATTCCTGTACCACAGTACCGTACAGGTTTGCCACGGCTAATTCAACTGACAGTATTATATTCAATGGCGATACCACTACTGCCGGTATGGTCTATATACCAGGTGGTATATTTGAAATGGGTGCCGATAATGAGCAGGCAGCTGCCGATGAATATCCAAAACATAAAGTGCAGGTGTCGCCATTTTATATGGATGCCACAGAAGTAACCAATTCTGAATTTAAGAGATTTGTTGATGCAACAGGCTATGTAACTACGGCCGAAAGAAAGCCGGACTGGGAAGTAATTAGGAAAACGGTGCCCCCGGGAACGCCCAAACCTGATGATAGTTTATTGGTTGCGGCCTCCTTAGTATTTATCCAGACAAACGGTCCTGTTAATTTGAATGAATATTCCCAATGGTGGAGCTGGGTGCCGGGTGCAGACTGGAAACATCCGCAGGGACCGGCAAGCAGTATTGCGGGAAAAGAAAATTATCCTGTTGTTCATGTCAGTTGGGAGGATGCGATGGCATATTGTAAATGGACCGGTAAAAGATTACCCACTGAGGCCGAATGGGAATTTGCTGCCCGCGGCGGGTTGATCAATAACATATATCCTTGGGGAAATGAGCATGTCAATGCGGGCAAAACAAAGTGTAATAGTTGGGAGGGTAAATTCCCTTATTTAAATACAAAACAGGACGGTTACATTACAGCAGCGCCTGTCAGATCATTTGCACCCAACGGATATGGCTTATATGATATGTCCGGCAATGTTTGGGAGTGGTGCAGTGACTGGTACGACCAGGACTATTATGCATCACTTGGTAAAACGACTTCTTTAAATCCGGGTGGCCCTACTAAAAGCTATGATCCTGCTGAGCCCTATACCCCTAAAAGGAGCTTAAGAGGCGGCAGCTTTTTATGTAATGATGCTTACTGCAGTGGCTACCGGGTAGCCCGGCGCATGAAGAGCAGTCCCGATACAGGGTTGGAACATACGGGGTTCAGGTGTGTGAAAGACCGCTGATTGGTAAACAAGCTATTGCTTGTATAGTGGCTACCTGCTCCCAGTTGATTGTTCTAAAAAACCGGTAAAGCTTCCAAAAATTAGGGATATCCGTTTAAGTGAAGGTTGTCCGGATTCTTTAGAGATGACCTTTTGCCGTTGAAAAGCGGCAGCTTTTGTGTCAACTATTTCGGTGTAAAAAAATACGGCATAAAAAAAGGCGCTGATTGCTATCAGTGCCTTTTAAATTGAAGTGGAGGTTACCGGAGTCGAACCGGTGACCTTCCCGAAAGCCTTCGGGACGCTCTAGCCAGCTGAGTTGATAAGAGATTCAATATATTTTCTGCTTTTCTTTTTTTTGATTTCCATTTCCCGCTGAAAAGCGGCGTTTTTAATATCGAAAATTTCGGTGTAAACGACTTTCCAATCCTGTGCTTTTTTAGTGGCTTTGCTGCCCGAATGATTATGCCTGTACAGCCTGTCATCCAGGTCATGCGAATGGCCAATATAGTACTGGTTTATTGTCGGCGAGAATAATATGTAAACAAAATACGGCATAAAAAAAGGCGCTGATTGCTATCAGTGCCTTTTAAATTGAAGTGGAGGTTACCGGAGTCGAACCGGTGACCTTTTGCATGCCATGCAAACGCTCTA
>CAZQSZ010000002.1:0-918366 GCA_964596345.1 uncultured Chitinophaga sp.
GTGGAGGTTACCGGAGTCGAACCGGTGACCTTTTGCATGCCATGCAAACGCTCTAGCCAGCTGAGCTAAACCCCCATTGTAAAAATGAACTAATCCGCCACTCATGTATTCCATTGACATTCCCGAACAACTTCGGGATGCCCTGGCGGGCAGCAAAAATAAGGGATTCGGTTTTTGGCGCCAAGTTGTATTTCTAAAACCAGGTCATACAGGAAATATTACCATTTAATAAGTGAAAACCGCACTTCAATAAGGGAGCCGGGGAGGAGCCTGCCAAAAGTCGTTTCTTTATATCACAGCAGCCAAAAATCAGTAACCATTTACCTTATCTTCTTATAACAGTACACGGACGGTTTCAGGCAACCCGGGTTCTCCCGGGTTTTGCATTTTATCCCGGTTGATTTTGCACATGACAGGTCTCTCAAAAGAAAGCTATTTTTGCAAGGTTGCCTGAATACCCTTACCACTCTCTGTATATGCTTACCGGGTAAATAAGGAATAATAAATGCCGGATAATCTGAAAAAAATAAACAACTGGTCTTTGTTGAAACCGGTAACCATGGGGTTGCTGGTATTCCTCCTGCTTGGATCCTTAAGCGGGTTTTTGAGTTACCTGCGTTACCAGTTGTTGAAAAACGAGGCACACCAGGCTGCTCACAATGTAGCTGAGTCGGCGAAAGAAAGATTACAACAATCATTGCAGTACAGTCTTTCAGCCACACAAGCACTGGCACTAACCATCAGGGATAATGGATTTCCTGATAATATCGATTCAATCGCCGAAGCGATATTAAACGTCAATAAACACATCGATGCATTGCAGTTAGTGCCCGGTGGCATCATCAGGTATGTCTATCCCCTGAAGGGTAATGAGGCCGTACTGAACTATAATGTTTTTGCTGATTCAACACGGAATAAAGAAGCGTATAAAGCTGTTAGAGAACGAAAGTTATATTTTGCGGGCCCTTTTCAATTACGACAGGGTGGAGTAGGTGTGGTGGGCCGCCTGCCGGTCTTTATCGGGAACCGGTTTTGGGGGTTTTCTGCCGTAGTGATCAAAATGCCAACCTTGCTGCATGCTGCTGGTATAGATACAACCGGCGAAACCGGTTATTATTTCCAGTTATCAAAGATTAATCCCGATACTAAACAGGAGGAATTTTTTCTCCAGGTAAATGAAGGATCGGAAAAACAGTTTGCAGATGTGGTGTCCGTTCCTGATGGCGAATGGAAGCTATATGTAACCCCGGTAAAGAAATACCGGTCTTTTTATGAAATTCTTCCTGTAGCCCTGTTATCACTTCTGCTTTCTTTACTGGGAGGTTATTTTACTGCTTATGTGATGAGAAAGCCTGCCGAATTGCAAAAACTGGTATTGGAAAGAACCGCAGAGCTGGATCAGAGTGAAAAAAGGAATAAAGCCATTATCAATGCATTACCAGACCTGGTTCTCATCATTGATAAGGAAAACAGGTTCTCAGATTTTATCAAGCCAAAGGAAATGGATACTTATGTACCACCTGAATTTTTCATCGGGAAAAAAGTCAACGAGGTACTGCCTGCAGAACTTGCTGAGAAAACTATTGTTAACAAGCTGAAAGCGCTGACTACGGGGGAAGTATCAACTTACAGCTACCAGCTGAAAGTTGACAATGAGGATCGTGACTACGAGGCAAGGTATGTTACACACGGAAAGGAAGATGTATTAGTATTGATCAGGGATATTACCGAAACAAAAAGAGCAGAACGGATGCTGAAAGAAAGCGAAGAAAAATACAGGACATTGGTGGAGCAGGCATCTGACGGAATTTTTATTGCTGATTTCAAAGGACGGTTTATTGTTGTAAACCCCGCCGGGTACAAACTTTCGCAATACTCAGTGGAAGAATTACAATCCCAAACCATTTATGATTTTGTCTTTTCGGAAGATCTGAAAGAGATGCCTTTCCAGATGGATGAACTGGCTGCTGGAAAAACAGCTACCTCCGAAAGAAGGATGCGCCGGAAGGATGGATCTGTTATTGATGTGGAGATTACCGCCAGGATCATTGCACAGGATCGTTTCCTGGCTTTTATCCGGGATATCACGGAACGAAAAAAAGTGCAGCAGGAGTTACTGAAGTCAAGGGAAGAACTACGGCAGTTGTCTAACCACCTTGAAAATATCAGGGAGGAAGAGAGGATTCATATTGCCCGTGAAATTCATGATGAGTTGGGGCAGCACCTGACCGTTATCAAAATGGATATTTCCCGCCTGGGTAAAAAGATCGCTGGTAATGAAGTGTTAGAAAAGGAAGTACAGGAGATACTGGAAATGATCAATACAATTGTGGCTACAGTTAGAAAAATATCATCTGAACTGCGACCCAGCATGCTGGATGACCTGGGCCTGGTGGCGGCACTGGAATGGTATAGCCGGGAATTCACCAAAAGAACAGGTATCAAAACAAATTTCAATACCAATGTAGGAGAGATGGAATTGCCGGATAAAACAAAAACAGGTTTGTTCAGGATATTCCAGGAATCGCTGACGAATGTGGCCCGCCATGCGGAGGCCACAGAAGTAAACACCTCGTTATACAGAAAGGATAATCAATTGTTTCTGGTCATTCATGATAATGGCAAAGGATTTACCCCTACCGAAACGATTGGAAAAAGAACATTGGGATTGCTTGGTATGAAAGAAAGAGCCTTGATGATGGGGGGGCAATTTATTGTTAACAGCAGCCCGGGAAACGGCACTGAAATCGAAGTGTCTGCATCCCTGGAAAATATCCTGTAGTGCTTTTTGCGTAGTGATTACTCCCGGGCTGCCGGCATTTTTTAATTTAGTGAACACTGTAGCCGTATAGCTGTTATATATTTCTAACTGAAAGTTTTAAATATGGGAGTCTGGAGCCAAATCGCTGAATATCTCTACCTGAAAAAGAAAGACCCGAACCGCCCAAAGAGTAAATGGATTGGGTATATGCATGGTATTAACCGGCTGAGCCTGATGCTGTTTATTCTCTGCCTGATTATACTGGCTATTAAATTACTCCGCTAAAAAGTCAATAATGGACCGGGCCGCTTTTGATGAGGCGTGTCCGCCTTTACTTAACAGGTCCTTTAATTCACTATACTCTTTTTGCAGTTCACTGATCCTTGCCTCACTGGTTAGTAATTGATTTAATTCTTTTTCCAGGTTACCGGTTGTAAGGTCATCTTGTATCAATTCCCTTACCACCAGTTTATCCATGATCAGGTTGACAAGAGAAATGAATTTCACTTTTACTAACCGCTTACCGATCTGGTAGGAGAGATAAGAACCCTTGTAACAAACAACTTCGGGCACTCCAAACAATGCCGTTTCTAAAGTAGCTGTCCCGGAAGTTACCAGCGCTGCTTTTGATTGCAATAGGAGGTCGTATGTTTGGTTAGAGACATAAGAGACGTTAGAATAAGATTTCAACAGGTCATCATAAAATTGTTCTTCCACTCCCGGAGCTTTGGCCACGATAAACTGGTGACCCGGGAATGACCGGCTTACTTCCAGCATAATGGGAAGTTTCTTAAGTATCTCCTGTTTCCGGCTGCCGGGTAATAATGCTACTATTGGTTTATGGGAGAATTGTACGTTTTTCCTGTTTGTTTTATGCTTTTCAATTACTTCCACCAGCGGATGTCCCACATATTCCACTTCCCAGTTCCATTTGTTCTTGTAATATTCTTTTTCAAAAGGCAGGATGACCAGCATTTTATCAATGGTCTGTTTCATCATTTTCACCCGGTTCTCTTTCCAGGCCCAAACCTGTGGCGAAATATAATAGATCACTTTTATACCTTGTTCCTTTGCCCATTTGGCAATACGAAGATTGAAGCCGGGGTAATCTATCAGGATCAGTGTATCCGGCCTGTTTTTGAGAATATCATCTTTACAAAAGGCGAGGTTTTTAAAAATGGTCCGAAGGTTCATCAGTACTTCGGTAAAACCCATAAAAGCCAGGTCACGATAATGTTTGACAAGTTCAGCACCAGCCTGCTGCATCTTGTCTCCTCCCCAGCAACGTATAGATGCCGAAGTGTCCAGGTTTTTTAATGCTGTGATAAGGTTACTGCCATGCAGATCACCCGATGCTTCGCCTGCGATGATATAATATTTCATACCGGGTGCAAAATACTAATTCAAAATCTTCAGCAGCAAAATACCTATGCCATAGATAAGCGTAATGATAAAGATACCTTTGGCTGTATTATCCCTTCCTGTATTTACATACAGGGTAAAGAGTACCACGTTGGCCAGAAGGGAAAGCGAACCTATTGAAGTAATTAAGCGGTTGGTATTAAAAAAAAGATCAAGGAATTCTCCAAATCCAAAGCCTGAGTACTGGATAAAATAAATTACCACTAATCCAAGCAGGGGGCCTATCAGCCCAAGTAAAAGTCCGAGTTTGAGATTATCTTTTTTGAAAATCATGGTCGCCATTGTTTTTCAAGTTGGGTCTTAAGAACGTAATTAGTCAGGTCAAATTGTACGGGTACCACACTAACATAGTTGTGTGCCAGTGCCCATACGTCAGTATCCTTACCTTTATCAAAGTTCACAAACTCGCCGGTCAGCCAGTAATACTGTCTTCCGTGCGGGTCGGTTCGTTCAATAAAATCTTCTTCATATTTGGCATTGGCCTGCCGGCTGATCATAATTCCTCTCAGCAGTTCAACAGGTACGGATGGTATATTAACATTGAGAACGGTGTTTTTTCCTAATTTAGAAGACAACATTTTCTCGACCACCATTCTTGCATATTTCCGGGCACCGGTAAAATCTGCTTCAATATTATAATCAAGCAATGAGAAACCGGCTGAGGGAATACTTTCAATTGCGGCCTCCACGGCGGCAGACATGGTGCCGGAATAAATAACGTTGATACTATGATTAGCACCGTGGTTAATTCCGCTGAGGCAGAGATCGGGTTTGCGATGCAATACTTTATCAACAGCCAGCTTTACACAATCAACAGGGGTGCCGGTACAGGCATAAGCTTCAATATCACCAAACATATGAACCTTATGTAAACGAAGCGGCTGGCCAATCGTAATAGCATGACCCATGCCCGATTGTGGTTTGTCGGGAGCCACCACCACGATCTTTCCAAGATCTTTTACTGCTTCCACCAGGTTCATGATACCTGGTGCCGTAACACCATCATCATTGGTAATCAGGATTACAGGCTTGTCTTTACGTTTTGCGGCATTATTTTTTTTCGGAACAGGTTTCTTTTTTGTCATACGAAGACAAAAGTGTTTGTTTTTTCCGGCTTAACCAAAATCAGTCCGGTACTAAATTCTTTTTGTAGTTCTAAATAAATTAGTATTTTGCAGCTAACTAAATTAGTTTAGTATGGCAGTTTCCAATCAAAACCTGAAATATCTTCGTAAATTACGTGGCTGGACACAGGAAGAATTTGCACAAAAATTAAGGATCAAAAGATCTCTTTTGGGTGCATATGAAGAAGAAAGAGCGGAGCCCCGGATTGATGTATTAGAGGTGGTTTGTGATATTTTCAAACTTACCCTGGATGAGATTCTCCGCAAGGATCTTAGTGATAATAAAACGAATTACCTGGCAAAACGCAGAGCCATGAAACTGGCTGCCGGCCGCCCGGATATTCCTTTTGTCCCGATGAAGGCAGCAGCCGGTTACCTGGCGGGTTATGCAGACCCCGAGTTCATTGATGAATTGAATACGTTTACCCTGCCCATGCTTTCAGGAGGTAATTACCGGGCATTCGAGATTATTGGTGATTCGATGCTGCCTACACCCAGTGGTTCTGTAATAGTTGGTGAGAAAGTGGAAAAAGTGGAGGATATTAAGAATGACACTCCCTGTGTTGTGGTTTCCCGCCACGAAGGGATTGTTTATAAAAGAGTGCAAAAAGATGGAAGAACCAGGAATAAGCTGACTCTTGTAAGTGATAACCCAATTTATCATCCTTATACCGTTAATACTGAAGATGTGCTTGAAATGTGGCAGGCACAGGTAGTCATAGCAAAAGCCAATACCCAGCACCGTTGGGATATGGGGCAGTTGGCCAACGTCGTTTCCGATTTGCAGGAACAGGTAAGTTCCCTCAAAAAGCGTATGAATTAGAGTCAGTTAGCGAAAAATTGCTTAGTAAATATATTTCCGGCGGCAGCCTTCGGCTCATGGAAACTGTCTGTTATATTTGTCCCCTTGAACTATGACATGCTGCTGAGAAGATTTACTTTTTTCCCGCTCCTGCTGATTACCGTGTCCCTCTTTTCACAAGGAAAGATACTGGATGCTGTTAAGATCATCCAGGCCCCCAAAATTGACGGGAGCCTGGATGATGCAGCATGGGCTAATGTTATTCCCGCCGAGGGGTTTATTCAAAATTTTCCTGCAGTAGGACAACCTGCCACTCAACGAACTTCCGTTAAGATCGCTTATGACAATAATGCCATTTTTATCGGTGCTTACCTGTATGACGATCCTTCACAAATACGGAAACAACTAACGGCACGGGATGATGAGCAGCAAACCGATGTGGATTATTTTTCTGTCTTTTTTGATACCTATAATGACCATCAAAACGGGTTTCAGTTCCTTGTCACTTCTGCCAACGTTCAGACGGATGCCCGCCTGGGGCCTAACCTTGGCGGAGATTTTGGCGAATATGGAGACAAAACATGGGATGCTGTTTGGGAAAGCAAAACCTCCATTAAAGCAGATGGTTGGGTGGTCGAGATGAAAATCCCATATATCTCGTTGCGGTTTGCCAAAAAGGAAGTGCAGGATTGGGGCTTACAAATACTGCGGTTCATGCGCCGCAACAATGAAAGTGATTTCTGGAACCCGGTGGCCCCAAACGTCAATGGCTTCGTTAACCAGTTTGGTACATACCGGAGATTAGAAAATATATTACCTCCCCTCCGGTTAAGTTTTTCGCCTTATGTGTCCGGGGGATACCGTAGTTCGCCGCAAGCTGACGGCACGTACCTGAAAGATTGGCTGGGCAGTGGCGGTATGGATGTAAAGTATGGTATCAATGAAAGCTTTACCCTGGATGCAACACTGATCCCGGATTTCGGGCAAGTAATATCAGATAATGTAGTGAATAATCTTACGCCTTATGAAGTAAGATTTACAGAGAACCGCCCCTTTTTTACAGAGGGAACAGAGATATTCAATAAAGCAGGTTTGTTCTATTCCCGCCGGGTAGGGGCAATGCCTTCCAGGTATAATAGTGTCAGGAATTTTGTGGCTGCAAATAGTGATTGGCATATCATTAAGAATCCATCTGTGACACGTTTGTATAATGCGACTAAATTCTCAGGTCGTACAGAAAATAAATTAGGTATTGGTATTTTCAATGCTGTGACTGCTGCGGCGCATGCAAAGATCAGAAATACCGTAAGTGGCAAGGATTCGGTAATTGAAACAGAGCCATTAGCCAATTATAATATCATTGTTCTGGACCAGGCCTTAAAAGGAAGATCATATCTCACCCTTACCAATACCAATGTTATACGAAGCGGAACGGCAAGAGATGCTAATGTTACCGCAGTGGATTTCAGCTTTTATGATAAAAAGAACATGTTTAATGTAAGGGGAACAGGCCGCTACAGCAAAATATTTTCCACGGCACCTTATGACGGATATAATACCACGTTAAGAGCAGGAAAGGTGAGTGGAAACTGGCAATACTTTTTACAGGGTAATGTTGAATCAGCCAACTATGATCCCCGTGATCTAGCTTTTCTACAATCACCCAATGAAGTGGCATTAACCGGTTCATTTAGTTACCGGCAGTTTCAGCCCACCCCCACATTTTTGAATTATACCTACAGGATTAGTGGAAGATATGGCCGCCTGTATAAACCCGGGGCTTATACAGATTATTCCGTTTATGCAGAGGGATTTTGGTATTTCAGAAACTTCTGGGATGTTAACCTGAGTTTAGGTATATGGGGTGATCAGCATGATTATTTTGTATTAGGTGATCCTTCAACGTATCAACGGTTTGTAAAAAGACCGGCCTACGGGTATGCACAATTAGAAGGAAGTTCTGACAGCCGTAAGAAATTATTTTTCAGTTATGAATTCCTGGTCGCAGATTTCTTCAACGTTGATAATAAAGATTATCATATTGCTGAAGCCGGTTTGCGCTACCGGTTTAGTAATAAATTCAGCCTCGATCTTTCTTACCGTCACGAAGGGGAAACCGAGTACATTATTTCTGCCGGCCGTGGTACCAGTAATGAACCTATCGTAGCCTTTGTAAATTTTACAGATGCTACTGCCATCTTATCAGGTATCTATAATTTCACGCCCCGTATTAATTTGACCATGCGGGCAAGACATTACCTGAGCCGTGTGGATTTCAAACGGTTTGCAGATGTGGATAATAAGGGCAATACAACAACCCGTGCAGGAACCACCACCTATGATAACGTAAACATCTTTAACCTTGATGCATTCCTTACCTGGGATTTTCGCCTCGGAAGCAGGGTGGTATTAGGGTATAAAAACTGGCTCGGAGACGAAGAGGTGGTTAACCTGAATGGAGCAAAAAATTCTTATTTCCGTAACCTTGGCCGGATCTTCGATCTCCGTCATGGCAATGAATTTACTCTGCGTTTTATTTATTTCCTTGATTATAACCAACTTCGTAAAAAGCGCTAATTCACTTTTAGTACTGTATTCTCTACAATGGCAAAGACATCATCTTGTTTTGCAGGATCAATGCCATGTGTGCCTGTAAACCGGCTAAAAGCCGGCAATACTGCATACCTCTCAGTAAAATAAAAACAGGGGAAACGCAATGATTGTTTACCCAAACCTTTTATGCTGATACCCGGATGAATATGACCTGAGAAATAAAATAAACCGTCATCTGCTGCGTTTGTATCAACAGCAGACAGGTCATGGCAAAAGCAGAAACTATTTACTATATATTTTTCATTAGAGACATTGATGTCCGCTTCTTTATACCAGCTGTCGTGAAGAATATCGTGATTTCCTTTTATTAACTGTAGTTGTAAAAAGGGAAGATCCGATCTCCATTTTTTAAATAAATCCAGCTCTTTGTTAGATTCACTATGAAACAGGTCACCAACAATGATCAGCTGTTTCGGTTTAAATAACTGCACCAGGCTGACCAGTCTTTGAAGATCTTCTTTATACACATTTTGCGGAACGGCGATACCCGATTTACGGAAATGCCCGGTTTTGCCAAAATGAAGATCACTCAGTATAATCGCTGATTGTTCTTCCCAGAATATTACTCTTCCGGGATGTAATACCAGCTGTTGTTCCTTTAATCTGTAGGATTGCATCGGGTTGGAAAATTAGCTTGTTTACCATCAAAATCGAAGATATATTTTCCTTTTTTAAACAGATTGAACTATTTTACCGCACTTGCAGTACTATAATTTTTACCACAGTAAACACCTCGTATGAAACGTATCTTATCCTTTTTCCTTCTTGCAGTCATTAGCCTGTCTTCATCCGGACAGGCAAGTTTTAGCAAGGCTCTTGATTTGTTACTGAAAGAAAACAAAAGAACACAGGCGGCCAGTATGCTGAATGAATTGACCAATTCCCCAACTGACGGTGCATCTGCGCTGTTAACACTTGCTATGATGGAAGCAGGTAATGAACATTATGGCCTTTGTTTTGAATACCTGCAGCGTTTTTTTGCAAAATCAGATAACCCCTATCCCTATATTTATGCCTTCTGGACATCCGGGGCGTTTGGATCAACAGTGAGCGGTAAAGCCTATACTAAATTTATAGAAGACCTGATGAAGGATCCTAAAGCCCCGTCAACACTAAGGGCAATGGCCGCAGGCAACCGGGCTTCAGCCGTTTTTCGGGAAGGTGACATTAAGGAGTGTAAAGAATTGTATAACCAATATGGCGAAATTTCCAATTGGAGCACCGTTGGTGTTTTTGAAAATGTATCAGGAAGCGGATTCAATAAAGAACATGGAGTGCTGGAACATCCGCATAAAACCTATGTATTTAAAAATAATAAAGGGGCAGATGTAAAATGGTTCCCGATGGATCATAACCTGGGACATTGGTATGATTTCGAATATCATTATGATATCAGCAACGCACTGATCTATGCACAGAGTTTTGTAAATAGCCCTGCGGCCCGTCAACTGGTTATGAAAACAGGGGTATCAGGATCTTTCAAAATATGGATCAATGATTTCCTGGTAGCTTCTGAAAGCGAAGAACGCAATACAAATATGGATGTGTATAATTATGTGGTGAACCTGAAAGCAGGGAATAACCGCATTCTCGTACAAATGGGTTCTGCAGAGATCAGCAATAATAATTTTATGATCCGCTTTACCGACATGAACGATCAGTTAATAACTGACCTTACTTCACAGGCAGATCATATTCCTTATCCCAAAGAAGCAGGGTATGAAGTTAAAAAACTCCCCTTTTTTGCGGAAGAGTATTTTGAACAGCGGCTTGCTAAAAACCCGGATAGCTTTACCGACCTGATGCTGCTCATCAGTATTTATAACCAGAACGACAAAAAATACGAAGCCCGGAAAATTGCACAAAAACTAAAAGACAAATACCCGGTAAGCACCCTGGTGGCTGAAAAGATAACAGAGTCGTACAGCCGGGATAATAATAATACGGACCTGACCCGGGAATTTGAATCTATCAAGACCAATGACCCAGAAAGCTTGTATGGCCTTATTCTCCGGTTTGATGATGCTATGAACAAGGAAGACTACAAAGAAGCCTGGCAGCTGTTGTCTAAAAGAGAATCATTATATGGAAATAGCAAGGCCATTGTTAACGGCAAAATCAGGATACATGCCGAGAAGAAGGAGTATGAAGAAATGCTGAAACTGCTGGAGAAGGCATTTAAAGAGTATCCGTCTGATGCCGGGTTTACACGTTTGCAATACCTGATCACCTATAATGCGACTAAGGATGCGAAAAAATCTTCTGCTATCCTGAAGTCATATCTTGATGACTATTTCGATGAAGATATTTATGATCTGCTGACCAGCAGTTATCTTGAGAATGGGAAAAAGGATGAGGCTTTCAAAATGTACAGGAAATACATGGAGTATTTCCCCTATGCCACGAATAAGTATGTGACTATTTCGGACCAGTATTTTGATATGCAGGATTATAGTAGTGCACTGGAGTGGATTGATAAAGCTATTGAAAGAGCTCCTTATATCGGCCGGTATCATTATAAAAAAGGAGTAATTGTGGAGGCGCAGGGAAAGAAAACAGTGGCCATGGGGCATATGCAGGATGCGATCCGTTATACTCCCGGGAATTTTGATGCCCGTAAAAAAATCAGAGAGTTGCAGGGTAAAAAGGATCTGTTTGAGTCTTTTACAAAGAACGATATTGAGAAAATAATTAAAACAACTCCACAGGCTTCAGACTATCCGAATGATAACAGTGTGTACCTGCTGGAAGATATGCAGCAGGTGGTTTATCCTGAGAACGGGGCCTCAGAGGAGAAATATGAACTGCTTATCAAAGTGCTGAACAATGCCGGCATTGACCGGTGGAAAGAAATATCATTGCCATATAATTATTATACAGAGAAGCTGATCGTTGAAAAGGCGGAATTATTCAAGAAGGACGGCACTAAAGTGCAATCAGAAAGCAATGATAACGAGATCGTATTTTCATCCCTTGAAGTAGGCGATATATTACATATTCTCTACCGGAAGGAAATTGTTTATTCCGGTAAGCTTGCAGAACATTTTTGGGAGGAATATACTTTTAATGGCGGCTTACCTTCTAAAGAATGCCGCTATAGCCTGATCGTTCCCAAAGACAGGAAATTCAGCTATCGCATGTACAATTCAGACCTGCAGCCTAAAATAACAGATATTGATGATTATAAATTGTATGTATGGGAAAGAAAAGACCTGGCTACCATCAAGCCGGAGTCGTACATGCCGGCGTATACGGATATCAGTGAAAGGATCGTTGTATCCAGTATTCCCGACTGGAACTATGTGGCTAACTGGTACCGGGACCTGAGTAGTGTAAAAACAAAAGCTGACTTCGAAGTAAAAGAAAAAGTAAAGGAACTGCTGGCTGGTAAGCAAAATCTTACGGATCTGCAGAAAGCAAGACTTATCTACAATTATATCGAGGAAAATTTTAGCTATAGTGATGTGCCTTTCCTGCATAGCGCATTAACACCACAAAAAGCATCAAGAACACTGCGCACCAAGCTTGGCGATTGCAAGGATCTTTCTACGATGTTTGTGGCTATGTGCCAGGAAGCCGGTCTCAATGCAAACCTTGTGTTGGTTGATACAAGAGACAATGGCGATAAGAACCTTGATCTGCCAACAATTGGCTTTAATCATTGTATTGCGCAATTGAAGGCTGATAATAAAAGCTACCTTATTGAGCTTACTAATAAGTACCTGCCATTTGGATCAATGGGAACGGAACTGCTTAATGCAAACGGCTTGTATATTCCGAAGGAAAGTGAAACGGCTACTACTGCTTCGCTGGTAAAGTTGAATACACCGGCAAGACCTCAGAATACGATTGACCGGGCCACTACAGTTACTTTTAGCGGCAGCAATATTACCATGGAGAGAAGATCAAGACGCTCTGGCTCGGAAGCTTCAACGATCCGTGAAAACTATAAAGATAAAGGTGATGAAGATAACAGGAAGGATCTTTCAGAATCCCTGGCCAGTGAGTTCAATAAGAAAGTGACATTAAAAGATCTCAGGATCACCAATCTGAATGATCTTTCCGATACACTTATTTTCCAGAATTCTTTTGTAGTTGAAAATTTCAGCAGTGAACTGGTGGGTATGCAGGTATTTAAATTACCATGGTCCGATAGCTATAATTCACTTGATTTTATCTCAGCAGAGAATAGAACATTCCCATTTAGTTTCTGGAAATTCTCTTCCACGCCGTATGATAAGGAAGTGATGACAATTGTTTTACCTGCTGGCAAAAAACTGGCGGAAGTTCCCGCTAATATTTCTTTTAGTTGCCCGGCTATGAGCTACAGTCTTACTTTCCAGGTGAAACCTGACAGGATTGTTGCCACCCGGGAAGTGAAATACCTGAAAGACCAGATGGCCCCTTCTGAATATACTGCCTTCAAAGAATTCATTACAAAAATGAATGCGGCTGATGGCAAGCAGTATGCATTCAAATAGAATGGAGAAACTAATAATTTTAAAAGGCAGACTTTCACGGTCTGCCTTTATTTTTCTAATTGTGCCTGCATTTTTCGAACCCTGTCTTCTAATTTTTCAGAGGAAAGATCTTCCCGCATACTATCCACTTTGATCGGGAAGCAGAAGGGGGTTAATTGCTCCGGGAAGGTGAGTACGATCTTTGATTGCTGTATGCGCTGCAGCATATCCCTCAGCCTGACTTCTTCCATTTGCTGGTCGAATACTTCCTGGTAGGCTTGCCGTAATAACAGGTTGCCGGGTTCATATTCAGCAAAAACTTTAAACAGTAGCGAAGCAGATGACTGCAGGTGCCGGGCTTTTTTATGCTCTCCGGGGTATCCCTGGAAGATCAGCCCTCCAATAACGGCAATATCCCGGAATTTTCGCCTGGCCATTTCGGTTGAATTGACGCTTCGCTGAATATCTTCAAACAGGTTATCCGGCGAAAACAATTCGTACACATTGCTGTCATCAACAGGAATGGGCTGGTCGCTCAGCAATTCAAATCCATAATCATTCATGGCAAAGGAAAAAGTTATTGGCCGTATCCGGCTGATGCGAAATGCCAGTATAGCTGCCATCGCTTCATGTACCAATCTTCCCTCAAAAGGGTAAACAAAAAGATGAAAGCCGTCTTTTGTTTCAATTTGTTCGATCAGCAGTTCATTGGCGTTTGGCACATGCGATAAGTTTTCCTGCAGGTCAAACAATGGCTGTAATACTTCGAGCTCTGGTTCTCTTTTATTTTTCCCCTTCTGAAAAGCTTCATTGAACGTTTCCCTCAATTTCTTTCCCAAATTTGCACTCAAGGGCATTCTTCCACCTACCCAGCTGGGAATATTTGATTTTTTGGCAGTTGATTTTTTCACCAATACGGTCATGTCTTTGATCATGACCAGCTCAAGATTTCTTCCTGCAAGGGTGAAAACATCGCCTGGCTCCAGGCGGGAGATGAAATATTCTTCGATAACACCGATGTAACCCCCGGAGAAGAATTTTACTTTCAGCATGGCGTCGCTGACGATGGTGCCAATATGTAAACGATGCCGCATGGCCATCCGGCGGCTGAGTATCCTGTACCGCCCTTCAATGATCTCTACTTTTTTGTATTCATCATATTGCTGTAAGGCGGTGCCTCCCTCTGTGATATGTTGCAGCAGTTTTTCAAACTCTTCACGGGTAATATCAGCATAACAATATGTGGATTTGATTTCTTCAAATAATTCATCAGGGGTAAAACCTTCCGATATGGCCAGGGAGCAGCAGTATTGAATTAATACATCAAAACATAGCAACATCGGGACCCTGCTTTCTATCAGTTGTTCTTCTATAGCAGTTTTTAAAGCAGCTGCTTCCACCAACTCTAAGGAGTGTGTTGGAAGAAAATAGATCTTGCTTATTTCATCAGGACTATGGCCACTTCTCCCGGCCCTTTGCAAAAATCTTGCTACTCCTTTTGGTGAACCTACCTGTATTACAGTTTCAACAGGGCGGAAATCAACACCAAGATCCAGTGAAGCAGTGCAGACCACCGCTTTAAGCTTCCCGCTGTGCAGGTTGTCTTCCACCCATGTTCGTAATTCCATATCAATGGAGCCATGGTGTAATGCAATTGCACCCGATAATTCAGGTGCAGCAGTCAGCAAAGCCTGGTACCACATTTCACTCATGCCTCTCGTATTGATGAAAATGAGTGTGGTCCTGCTGTTATTGATAATGGGAATTACTTTATTCACCAGTTTAATACCCAGATGACCAGCCCAGGGATATTTTTCAATTTCATCAGGAATTACAGATTCCACTTCAATCTCTTTCCGCATAGCTGCTTTAATAATAATTCCCTTGTTTCCCAAAGGAGATAAAAGCACATCTTTAGCTTCTTCCAGGTTGCCGATGGTGGCACTGATCCCCCAAACGGCGGCTGTTTTACTAGTAGCACAGTTTATAATTCTTGATACCGCCAGTTCTACCTGTACACCTCTTTTACTTCCTAAAAGTTCATGCCATTCATCAACTGCAATAAGGCTTAGCGTATTAAATACTTCGGGGTAACCTTTTTGTGCCAGCAACAAATGCAGGCTTTCGGGTGTAATTATTAATACTTCCGGCATTTGTCTTTTTTGCCGGGCTCTTTCATTCATACCGGTATCACCATTTCGGATGCCGATCTTCCACTGCATACCCAATTCACTGATCACTTCTTCCATGGCCCTTCCAATGTCTTTGGCGAGAGCTCTCAATGGTGTGATCCACAACAGCCGGAGGCCATTATTTTTTGGGGCTTTGTAATTTTCGGGGTGGTGATTAATGAAATCAATCACTGCTCCCAAAAACACAGAGTAGGTTTTGCCACAACCTGTAGGAGCATTGACAAGACCGCTTTCGTTGTTGATAATATGCTGCCATGCTTCCTCCTGGAAAGCGAAAGGGCTGCGGCCTTTTGATGAAAGCCACTCACTGATGACAGTATATCCTTTGGAAGAGTGTAATTGCACGGCTGTAATAGTTCATAAAGTTACAGAACAGCCGTGTTATGGTTGTGTTTAATTAACGGATTTGATAATGCCGCTTTGCCATTTCAAAAAGTATAATTTCTTATTCTCGAAATAATCCAGGGTCATATTGGGATTGCCCAGGGAAGGCTGGATATCAAAATCGGTGAATACCTTGTGTTGTTTGTTGCCAAGATTGGAAGAAAGATCCTTTCCGTATTGCCCCAGCAATTTGGCGTATTTCCAGGTTACCTCGTAACCCCGAAAGACCATGTCACTGGGCCGGGCATACATTACCGTATTAAAATAATTCGTGATGCTGGTGCTGACCTTGTCTGTTTTAGCATTATAAAAAGGGGTGCTGTAAATAATTTCAAGGTCTTTATATTCTGGTTTTGTAAAATCTTTAATCGCATCCCAGGTGGGCATACCCATTACTGTCACCGGGTATTGTTTTTTTATCGAAGCCAGTTGCAGCGACATTCGTTTTCCAAAATTGTCATTCAGGCTGCCGGCAATACAAAGCGTATGGCGGTTACTATCCAGTTGTGCTTTTAACTGGGTTACCGTAAAACTATCCGGAAGGTCAACATACTTTAATTTCAAAGGAACGGACATAGTGCTCTTGCCGTAATCATCGAATATTTTTTTGATCATGTCCTCTGCTTGTCCTTTTCTCCTGAATACAACGATCGGGTTGGTGGCATAATTTTTTTGAACATACCGGTAAATGCCTTCACACTGAGTTTTAAGCGTAGAGTTCAGCATCACAAAAAAGGGATTGCCTTTGATACCGGCATCACTTGGAAAATTAGGATTGATGACGGGAATATTTTTTTTAAGACCTGCTTCCGCAAAAATGCGGACATCAGTGCCGCTGCAATGCGCAATGATCAGTTCCACATCGCTGATCTCTGGCCTTTCTAATTGCTCAGCTACTGTTTCTGTGGAAGATTTAGTATCGTACACAAATACTTCCAGCTGGATGCCTTCTTTTTTAAGCGAATCCAATGCTAATTGTACCCCTTCGTAAAATTCAAGACCGGGATTAATAAAAGCCGGGAACTGGTTCTTTTCGTACCGGTAGTTTTCCATTGAATCAAAGGCAGAGTCCAGGTACAAGGGGGCAAAGACAGCGATCTTATGCTTGCCATTCGTAGTCTGCGCCATGGTGCCGGCCGAAAAAAAACAGGAGATAAGGAGTAAAAAAGCAATCTTCTTCATACTAAAGGTTAAGATCAGGTTGGGATTATTCCCATTCAATGGTAGCCGGTGGTTTACTGCTGATATCATAGACCACCCGGTTGATACCTCTTACATTATTAATGATCTCATTCGAGATATTTGCTAAAAATTCGTAGGGTAAATGTGACCAGTCTGCCGTCATCCCATCCACACTGCTCACAGCCCGCAGGGCAACTGTGAATTCGTAAGTTCTTTCATCGCCCATGACCCCCACACTTTTTACCGGCAGTAAGATAGCACCAGCCTGCCATACCGTTGCATAGAGGTTGTTATCTTTCAATCCTTTTATATACAGGTGATCTGCTTCCTGCAACAACTGTACCTTTTCTTCTGTAATTTCTCCCAATATCCTGATGGCTAAACCTGGTCCCGGGAAAGGATGACGGTCGATCATTTCTGCAGGGATACCCAATTCCCGTCCCACTTTTCTTACTTCATCTTTGAAGAGGTTGCGGAGTGGTTCCACCAGTTCTAAGTGCAGGTGATCAGGCAAACCTCCTACATTGTGGTGTGATTTGATGGTAACAGAAGGGCCATGCACCGAAACACTTTCGATCACATCCGGGTAAATAGTTCCCTGGCCCAGCAATCCGATACCCTCTATTTTTTTCGCCTCTTCCTGGAACACATCAATAAATAAGCTGCCGATCACTTTTCGTTTCGCCTCAGGATCTGTTTTCCCCGCCAGTTTGGTATAAAAACGTTCTTTGGCGTCAATACCCTTTACATTCAAGCCAATTTTATCATAAGTATCCAGTACACTTTGAAATTCGTTTTTACGGAGCACCCCATTATCCACAAAAATGCCGAACAGCCTGTCGCCAATTGCCCGGTGAATTAAGGTGGCTGCGACCGTAGAATCAACACCGCCACTTAAGGCCATGATCACTTTGCGGTCACCGATCTGTTTTTTTAAAGCTTCTACGGTGTCGGTAATAAAATGTGCCGGTGTCCAATCCTGTGAACAACCGCAGATATTGACCAGGAAACTATGCAGTACTTTTTTCCCTTCCGTGGAGTGATATACTTCCGGGTGAAATTGTACACCATATAATGCTTTGCTGTCCGTTCCATTCTTTTTGAAAGCTGCCACCGGGATGCTTTCTGTTGTGGCCAGTAATTCAAACCCTTCCGGCAATTCTTTAATTGTATCGCTGTGGCTCATCCACACCTGGCTGGTTGGCGAAACATCTTTCAGCAATACATCTTCTTTGGTGCGTTGCAGTATCGCCCTGCCATATTCCCGCTTGTTACTTTTAGCCACCAGGCCACCAAATCGCTTGGCGGTTAACTGGGCACCATAACAAACCCCGAGTACAGGCACTTCCCTGATAAAGGCCTGGATATCCACATCCGGGGCATTTTCTTCATTCACTGAACAGGGTGAACCGGAAAGGATAATACCTTTCAGGCCGGGTTCAAACTTAAATGTCTTGTGGAAGGGGATGATTTCGCAGTATACGTTGGCTTCCCGTACAGCCCTGGCTATCAGTTGGGTATATTGAGAGCCAAAATCAAGGATCAGTATCTTTTCCGTCATGGTGCTGCGAAGGTAAAAAAAGGTTTGTAGTTTAAACCGGGTAGTTTGAGGCTGTTGATGAAGGGTGGATTTCAGTTATTTTGAGCAGGTGTTGCATCTCCTGTAACCTTAGTGGCGGTCTTAGCGTCAAATCAGCGGAATACCAAAACCTAAAACGTAATTTCAGTGTTCAAAACAAGATGTATGAAACGGATTCTTCCTCTACTCCTGGTCGCTTTTTTGCTTAGTTCCTGTCATTTTTTCTCCGGCAGACGAGTACACGGAGATGGTAATGTAGTTGAACAATCCCGTTCCGTAAGCGGGTTCAGAAGTATTGATGTGGGCGGGGCTGTAAAAGTGTATGTAAAACAGGACTCGGTTTTTTCTGTAAGAGTCAGGATCGACAATAACCTGCAGGAATATATTGATGTATACAGGGAGGGAGAGGTATTGCATATTCACCAGCGCAATAATACCAGCCTGGACGCTTCTGAAGACATTAAAGTGTATGTATCGGCTCCTTCATTTGAAGATTTTGATGCATCAGGGGCTTGTGATATTATCAGTGAAGGAAGGATCAGTTCTGACAAAAGAATAGGCGTAGATGTAAGTGGCGCCAGCTATGTGGATATGGATATTAAAGCTCCAAAAACAGAAGTGGATGCTTCCGGTGCGGCAACAATTAAACTAAAAGGAGAAACAAAAGACCTTTCTGTAGACGGTTCCGGTAGTACCAATATCAGGGCTTTTGACCTGCTGACGGAGAATACGGATGTGCATCTTTCGGGTGCCGGTGATGCACAGGTTTTTGCCATTGTAAAAATTTTTGCCAATATCAGTGGAGCAGCCAGCGTTCATTACAAAGGGAATGCTTCCGTTAGTTCCGATATCAGCGGGGCAGGTAGCGTAAAGAAGGTTGACTAAATAATTTTTACAGCATAATATTATGAAGCCCCGCCAGGGGCTTTTTTAGTGTATTTGTTCAGGGTATTGGTTGATTAAAACAAATTCCAGAACTTACAGCAACCAAAAAACCTCTTATGAGTTCACGCAGGCAGTTCCTGAAAGAAACTTCGCTGGCCACCGGCGGTTTATTATTAGCATCTTCTTCATTTGGCAATTTCTTTATACCGGTAAAACCCAAAGTCATTATTATCGGGGCTGGTTTTGCGGGGCTGGCTGCGGCCAAATATCTCCATGAAAAGAAGATTGATTTCATCATCCTGGAAGCGAGGAACCGCATCAGCGGCCGTGTTTTTTCTCATACCATGGATGAAAAAGAAAACCTGGTGATTGAGCTGGGAGCAGAATGGGTGGGCAATTCACATCACCGGCTGCATGACCTTTGTGCTGAAATGGGGTTAACCCTGGAGAATAACCAGTTCGATTCGCATTTAATTTACCAGGGGAAATATTATAAGAATGGAGAATGGGATTATAGCGAAGGATGGAAAAAGAAATTCCAGGCATTGATCGATAATTACCCAAAACTGACAGAGGCCCAGCAAAAAGCTATTGACAAAATGGACTGGTGGCGTTACCTGGTCAATAATGGCTGTGAAGGCAGGGACCTGGATCTGCGGGAATTATTAGACAGTACTGATTTCGGGGAAACGATCCGCAGTGTGTCGGCTTTTGCAGCACTGGCTGAATATGCAGAAAGCAGTGAGAAAAATGAAATGGACCTGAAGATAAAAGGTGGTAACAGCTTGCTGGCAAAAAGAATTGCAGATAAAATCGGAATGGATAAGATCAAACTGGAACATGCCGTGAACCGGGTGGTACAAAATACAAAAGGTGGCGTGAAAGTATATTGTGAGAACGGGCAGTCCTTTGCAGCCGATAAGATCATTTGCACCGCACCCACTTTCGCCGTGAAGAAGATCAAATGGGAACCGGGTCTGCCAACCGACCAGGTCAATGCGATGAATGAATTACAATATGCAAGGATCAATAAAAATTCTTTGCTCTTCACCGAACGATTCTGGAAAGATGAAAGTTTTGATATGGTTACCGACCAGTCGCCCCATTATTTTTATCATGCCACCAAGAATCAACAGTCAAAAAAAGGTGTATTGATCTCGTATACGATCGGGGAAAAAGCGGCGGTGGTGGCCAACCAAACTGATGAATGGAAAGCCAACATGATCCAGCAGACACTGCAACCTCATTTTGGCGATGTAAAGGCCTTGCTGGAAAAGCAAACCAATTATTACTGGGGTAATGACCCGTTTTCTCACGGTGCTTATGCATTATATGGAAAAGGACAGTGGTTCCCGGTACGGAAAATTTTAAGCAGGTCGCATATACATACTCATTTTGCAGGGGAGCACCTGGCTGACTGGCAGGGATTTATGGAGGGAGCAATCAATACGGGGGAAGAGGCGGCAGAAAAAATTTAAATACTTAAGTTATTTTTTTAGATTATGCTGAAATTTCTTGATAAAGCATTGTGGGGAGATACATTTAATACGAGAATCAAGGTTAAGTTCCTTGACTATGCCACAGAGAATTTGATTGATGAAACAGAGATTGAACAATTTAACCTGCCAGTAAGTTTCGATAATCAACTGTCTGTATTTATTGATAATAGAGAATGGGTGATTGTAAAAGCATTCCCAATTCACGCCGATCAGTATTCATTTGATAAACAGCTGACACTTTGGATTAAAGATCCGGTGGAGGCTATGTTAAAGAGACTAATTGAGCACCCTGCTGAAACAAGTTTTCGGATCACAAAAAGTACAAAGGGGCCATTATAGATCTACAGATTTACATACTTCACCGTGATCTTAATATCCCTGTTTCTTCCCTTATCATCTGTACAGGAAATTTTCACCGGGCCTTCATCGGGTATAAAAAATTGTTTTTCGCCGGCATTACAGCTCTTGTAAAATTTATTATTGATATACCAGTAAACCTTGCTGACATCATTAGCAGTTTTGCAAACCAGTTGCAATGGTTCTTTATTCTTTTTACTGATCAGGTATTCGGTTCCGTTCACGGGCGAATTGATAATGGGGGCATTGCCTTTAAAGATCAGCTCACAGTCCGGGTTGTGTGGGGGTATCTTTTCAAACACGATCCGGTTCTCTTCCATCCAGGCCTGCATATCGGGTTCGGTTACTTTAAACCATTTCTTTTTATACCCGGTCTCGGGTGCACAGCTTTTGCAATACGATATCTTCTCATCCGGGCTGATCATGATCTCCTGCCTGTTGTCGCAGGTTTGGGTGGAAGAGATCAAAGGGATAAAGTAATCAGTGACCAGGTTAGTGCAATGAGGGGCTGGCAGCAATCCCGTTTCACTGCAAACCTGTCGTATATCAGCATCCTTGGGCTGGGTAAACCATTCTTCATCGCTATCGTAATCGATGGTATTAAAGATTTTGAAAAGCAATGGTGTTGCGATATTGGCACCACTCAGATCGGCCACACCCACGCCGGAAAAATTTCCCACCCACACACCCACGGTATAGTTTTTATTATAACCAATACTCCAGGCGTCCCTGCGGCCATAGCTCGTTCCTGTTTTCCAGGCGATCTTGGGCATTCTTTCCGTTGCTGTCCAGTTCAGCGGGAAATCCGGGCGGTTCACTTTTGATAATATCTCGTTGACCATGTAAGTCGCCGCCGGGCTGGTCACAGTTGTGCGCCGCAGGATGGTATCACTTTGTATAAAGGAAGGTGAGATATAAATGCCATTGTTAGCAAAGGAGGAAAACAGCCCGGTAAGTTCTTCCAGCGAAGTGCCACAGCCACCCAGTATCATCGATAAACCCAGTTTACGCTGGTCTTTCTGTATTTGTTTGAAATTGCAGCTGTTTAACTTTTGAATGAGCTTTTCCTGGCCCAGTAGCTTCAGTGATTTGACCGCCGGAATGTTTAGTGAATGTTCGAGTGCATACTCAACGGTAACATAGCCATTGAATTTTTCATCATAATTCTCCGGCGCATAACCTTCATAATTCACCGCTACATCTGTGAGTACGGATTTGGGTGTCAGCAGGCCCTCATCAAAACAAAGGGCATAAAGTAATGGTTTCAGCGTACTGCCCGGTTGCCGGACAGCGGCTGCCCCATTCACCTGGCCCCCATCAATGGTATCGTTGAAATTGGAAGAGCCGAGATAACTGATGATCTTATGTGTTTTATTATCAATAATAATGACCGCAGCGTTTTTGATATTCTTTAATCGCTGACCACGGATATAGTCCTCAACTATTTTTTCTGTTTTTAGTTGAGTGTTCAGTTCAATATTGGTTTTAATAATGGGACCACCTTGTCTTTTGAGTTTGTAAGCGAGATGTGGTATATAGTGAGGCACTGTCCCCCGGGTGGTTGTTAACGGTTCAGCCAGTGCATCTTCAATTTCCCTGGCTGTAAAAACGTTCTCTTCCGCAAATTTTTGCAACCAGCGGTTTCTTTCCTCCACGATCCGGTCATTGGTTCTGCCGATCACCAGCGAAGAAGGCCGGTTGGGAATAATGCTGAGTGCCGTAATTTCTGCCAGTGATAAATGATCCGGGTTCTTTTTAAAATAAAGAATGGAAGCAGATTTAACACCTTCAATATTGCCGCCATAGGGCACAAGGTTCAGGTATAACTGTAGTATCTCATCTTTATCGTATTTCCATTCCAGCTGGAAAGCCCGGAACGTTTCAACCAGCTTGCTTAATAGATTCCGGGGCCGGTGTTCCAGGGCCCTTGCCACCTGCATGGTGATGGTACTGGCACCGGATGTGGTCTTCATCCGGAAAATATTCTTGAACAAAGCCCTGCCCACGGCAAGGGGATTAACACCGGGGTGAGAATAGAAATACTTGTCTTCTTTGGCAATGATCGTTTTTCGCAGTAAGGGAGATATTTCTTCCAGTTCTGTTTTCATCCGCCATTTCTGGTCGCTGGTCAGGTAAGCATTCACCACTTCCCCTTTGTTGTCGGTGATAATTGTGGAGTATTCAACCTTATCAGGCAAAGGGAATATCCAATTGAGTAAAAAGAACAGCAGGAAAAGACTGGCGATGAAAATCCCCAGGCGTTTAAAAAACTTCCATACTCCCTTTTTGGTTATGCGGAATCTTAATTTCACTTCTTAATCAGTTACGGACCAGTATGACTTCTTTACCTGCTTTCATGCACTTAACAAACATTTATCTTCTTTTATTTGCAAAACAACTTTACTGCTCACTATCTTTCGTTTCAAATTCCCATCAACCTGTATGGACATTTCAGACCTGTCCCGGCCCACGAAAGATATTCCTCCTTAGTTGTATTGCCCACACTAAATTCAGTTTTCTTTTTGTGTAAAAAGAAAACAGGACCAAATTTTTTGGTTCATCAAATTTCTTTAACTTCTCGTTTCATAATCAGACCATTTAACCAAACCTGTATGCGCATTAAACTCCTCCTTGCAACTACGCTTGTGGTTGCTGTTTTTTTATCCGCCTGTAACAAAAATGCTGTCAGCCTTTCTTTTACCAATGCAAAGGGTGAAGTACCCCAGCTCGGCAATCTTACGTTCAGGTTCAGCCAGTCACTGGTGAAAGATTCCATGCTCAATGCATGGGATTCCACTGACTATATTTCTTTTGAACCTGCTATACCCGGTAAGTTCCGCTGGGAAAGCCCGGATCAGCTGGTGTTTTCTCCTTCACAGCCATTGAACCCGGCCACTACGTATAAAGCGACTGTTGGGAAAGCAGTATTAAAATTCAGTAAATACAATACGGTATCAGGCGGGGATGATATCAGTTTTCATACACCAGACCTTACCCTGGATAACTCACAAATCACCTGGATTGGAGAGACCAGCACTTCGGCAGTCCCGCAGGTTGACCTTTTCTTCAATTACCGAATCAACCCGGAGGAGCTGAAAGGTAAACTGACCATTGAAGTGGAAGGAAAGAAAGTTGATTTTACTTCAATAACGCAGTCACCGGATACTAAAATATCACTTCGTCTCAGTGGTTTGAAGCAGGAAGACAAGGACCTTGATGCGAAGATCAGTATTGACAAGGGACTGAAGCCTGAATCGGGGAGGAATGCTACGGCAGAGGCAATTAAGACTTCTTTATCTATTCCTTCGCCGTATGTACTCACCATCCAGAATGTGGAAGCTGAGCATGACGGTACGGAAGGCGTTGTCCGTGTGTCCACCAGCCAGCAACTGGGCAATGAAAGCCTGAAAACATTTGTAAAATTTGACCCGGAGCTGGCCTATACCGTGGAGCTGACAGAGAATGGCTTCCTCCTTCGCAGTGATAAATTTGACGTGGAGAAAAGTTATGCATTGAATATTGCTAAAAACCTCCGAGGCAAAATTGGAGGCGTTTTAAAAGAAGATTATACAGGCAGTGTCGCTTTCGGGCAGTTGGAGGCGAATATCAATTTTACCAACAGCAAGGCTGTTTACCTGTCGAAAAAGGGAAGCAAGAATATCGAAGTAAAGCTGACCAACGTACCGAAAGTGAAACTGATCATCTCCAAAATTTATGAGAATAACCTGCTGATGGCACAACGGTACGGTTATTACCCGCAGGAATCAAGATCAGCCAGCTATGCCAGTTATGATGGAGAGTATGAAGGTGATTACTATGATGATTACGGCGGAAACGCTATGCTGGGAGATGTGATCTATGAAAAAGAAATTGATACCAGGTCATTACCCAAAAGCGGGGCAGGCCGGTTACTGAATTTCTCACAATTTGAAGATCGTTTGCCCGATTTCAAAGGGGTTTATCATATCGTTATTCGTTCTACTGAAGATTATTGGGTAAAAGACAGCCGGTATATCTCTTTATCCGACCTGGGCCTGATCGCCAAAGAAGGCCAGGATAAAATTTATGTATTCACCAATTCATTAAAAACAGCTGACCCGGTTAACGGGGTAAACGTATCCGTTTATTCTAATAATAACCAGCTGATCGGCACCGGTGCCACGAACGGAGATGGGGTGGCGGAGATTGCTTACAGTAAAAAAGAGTTCAGTGGATTTAAACCCGCCATGATCATAGCAAAGACGGCGGATGATTTCAACTACCTGCCGTTTAGTAATACCAGGGTAAATACCTCAAGATTCGAAGTGGGAGGTAAACGAAATAATCCCAGCGGACTGGATGCATTTGTGTATGCAGAAAGAGATATTTATCGTCCGGGTGAGAAAGTGAATTTTGCTGTTGTTATCCGTGACCGTGACTGGAAAACGCCGGGAGATATCCCTTTAAAAATGAAATTCCTGATGCCGAATGGCAAGGAGTTGAAATCATTCCGGAAAAGCCTTAATGAAGAAGGCTCCGTAGAAGGTAGTATTGATATCGCCACCTCAGCCATTACCGGCAGCTATACATTAGAAGTGTATACTTCCAATGATGTATTGCTGGCAGCTAAGAATTTTTCGATTGAAGAATTTGTACCGGATCGTATCCGGGTCAGTACAAAACTGGATAAAAACTTTCTTCGTCCCGGTGAATCAGCTAACCTGTCTGTAAATGCAGTCAATTTCTTTGGCCCGCCTGCGGCTAACCGGAACTATGAAACGGAAATACAGGTGAAGCAAAAATATTTTTCGCCGGAGAAGTTTGCAGATTATGATTTCAGCCTGGCCAACCAGAACAGTTTCTTTGATAAAGTCGTGAAAGAAGGAAAAACGGATGAACAGGGTAATGCCACTGAAGTGTATGAAGTGCCTGCCACCTATGCTAATACCGGGGTGCTGCAAACCAATTTTTATACGACTGTATTTGACGAAACAGGAAGACCGGTTAGCCGGGCAGCTTCTGTTGATGTATTTACACAGGATGTCCTGTTTGGGGTGAAGCGGGACTGGTTCTATTATTACCCGCTGAACCAGGCGGTGAAATTTCAGCTTGCTGCGGTTAATAAAGACGGTAATGCAGCCAGTGGAACGGCAAGGATCGAAGTGATCAAACATGAATACAGGACGGTGCTCACCAAAAGCGGCAGTTATTTCCGCTATGAATCACAGAAAGAAGATAAGCTGATGATCGAAAGCCAGCAGGCAATTGGTGCTAATACTATTTATTCATATGTGCCAAGATCACCCGGTGATTACGAGATCAGGATCTATCGCCCGGGTGCGAACAGTTATGTCAGCAAAAGTTTTTACAGTTATGGCAGCTGGGGAGGGGATAACAGTTCTTTTGAGGTAAATAATGAAGGCAATATTGAGATTGAGCTGGATAAGAAATCATATTTTACCGGGGAGAGTGTAAAAGCATTGTTCAAAACACCTTTCAGTGGGAAGATGCTGGTAACGGTGGAAACGGATCATATCGTATCCTACCAGTATGTGGAAGTAAGCAACCGGACTGCCAGTCTTGACCTGAAATTGTCCGGTGATCATGTTCCAAATGCGTATATCACCGCTACGCTGATCAAACCGCACGAGGTTTCGGATATCCCTTTAACCGTGGCGCATGGGTTCCAGAGTGTGAAAGTGGAGGAGAAGAGCAGGAAAATTCCCGTTGAAATTGTGGCTTCAAAATCGGTCCGTTCCCGCACCCACCAGAAAGTAAAAGTGAAAGCTGTGCCCGGCAGTTATGTCACTTTAGCTGCGGTTGATAATGGCGTATTGCAGGTCAGTGATTTTAAAACACCCGACCCCTATAATTATTTCTACCAGAAAAAAGCCCTGCAGGTAATGGCTTATGATCTTTACCCGTTATTATTTGCAGAAGTAAGGGCTAAGCTGAGCAGCACCGGCGGTGATGGTGAACTGAGTATGGAAAAAAGAGTGAACCCGATGCCGGCGAAACGGGTGAAAGTGGTTAGTTACTGGAGCGGCATTAAAAAAGCAAATGGAAGTGGGGAAGCAGAATTTGAATTTGATATTCCCCAGTTCAGCGGTGAGTTGCGTTTAATGGCGGTTTCTTTTAAAGGCCAGAGTTTTGGAGGAGGAGAGAATACCATGACGGTGGCCGACCCCATTGTGATCAGTACTGCTTTACCAAGATTCTTAAGCCCGGGTGATACGGTCAATGTTCCTGTCACATTAAGTAATACAACAGATAAATCAGCCAGTGTCACCGCAACGATCAATACGGATGGTGCTGTAAAAGTGGTAGGAGGCAGTAGTCAGTCTGTTGCACTGAATGCAAAAAGTGAAGGCAGGGCGGTATTTAGCGTGGTGGCAAATCCATCCATCGGTTTGGCAAAAGTGACCGTTACTGTGAATGGATTAGGCGAGAAATTTACGGATGCTACAGATATCTCCGTTCGTCCGCCGTCGACGTTGCAGAAAGTAACCGGCAGCGGTTCAATAGCGGGTGGAGGGTCTCAAAAAATAAATATCGGGTTAAGTGATTTTATGCCCGGAAGCAGCGACTACAGTTTAGTGGTAAGCCGCTCACCGGCACTGGAACTGGGCGATCATTTACGCTACCTGGTACAATATCCTTACGGATGTACGGAGCAAACCGTTTCTGCCGCTTTCCCGCAATTGTATTATGGCGATATGGCTGATCTCATGCAGTTGAATAAACAAAATAAAGTCAACGCCAATACAAACATTATAGAAGCAATCCGTAAGATCAAAATGAGGCAGTTGTATAATGGTGCTGTTACTTTATGGGATGGGGAAGGCCGGGAAGACTGGTGGGCTACTATCTATTCGGCTCATTTTTTATTGGAAGCAAGAAAGGCTGGCTTTGATGTGGACGATGGTTTGGTCGAAACCATGCTGACCTATATCAACAACCGGTTGAAGAATAAAGAGACGATCACTTATTATTATAACAGGGACCAGAATAAAAAAATAGCGCCCAAAGAAGTGGCCTACGGATTATATGTGCTGGCCTTAGCTAACCGCAGCAATGTGCCTTCTATGAATTATTATAAAGCTAACCCGGCATTACTGGCACTGGATAGCCGTTATCTTTTATCTGCTGCGTATGCCACAGCAGGCGATAAGAAATCATTCACTGCAATGTTACCATCGTCTTTTGCGGGTGAAGAATCGGTGCCGCAAACAGGAGGCAGTTATTATTCTGATGTGAGAGATGAATCGATTGCATTGAATGCGTTGATCGATGCTGACCCGGGAAACAAACAAATACCGGTAATGGCACAGCATGTCAGTAATAAACTAAAAACAAGGCAGTGGTTAAGTACACAGGAAAGGGCTTTTGCATTCCTGGCCCTTGGTAAATTAGCGAGAAGTGCTAACAATTCGGATGCAACGGCTGAGATCAAAGTGAATGGAAAAACCATTGCTAAAGTGGATGGCGGCCAATGGAGAGGGGATATGAAAGCCCTGGGAGGAACAAACGTGGAGATCAGTACAAAAGGAACGGGCCGTTTGTATTTCTTCTGGCAAGCAGAAGGTATCAGTGCCAGCGGTGCCTATAAAGAAGAGGACAGTTACCTGAAAGTAAGAAAACGTTTCTATGATCGTTTTGGTAACCCTATAACCGGCAATTCGTTTAAGCAAAATGAATTGATCGTTATTGGTATTACACTCGAAAGATCTTTTTCAACAGCTATTGAAAATGTAGTGATCACCGACTTGTTGCCTGCCGGGTTTGAAATTGAGAATCCACGGACAAAGGAGATACCGGGTATGGACTGGATCAAAGATGGGGCAACACCTACGGCGCTGGATGTGCGGGACGACCGTATCCATTTCTTTGTAGATGCTTATAATAATAAACAAACCTATTATTATGCGGTTCGTGCAGTATCACCCGGCCAGTATAAAATGGGACCAGTAAGTGCAGATGCGATGTACAATGGTGAATACCATTCTTATAATGGAGCCGGGGTGATAAGGGTGACACAATAGGAATTTATTTTTTAGAGGCAGTGATGTACTTGTTAAAAGTGCATCACTGTTTTATTAATTTTAGGATATGAAGCAATTAGTAACTGCGATCTTTTGCTGCGTGTTGATAGCTTGTGGTAAACCCGGAGGTAAAGAGCAGCCTGTGGCTGACGGGACCGATCCCGTAGTTGCAGCAAAGGGTCTACAAAGTAAACTTAACCTGCAGATCAGCAAGTTGGAGGAAATTGATTCTTCCGGGATGCTGATGTTTCCACTTGCGATGGGGGAGACTGAGAAAAAAGGAAAATCCGAGTATTACAAAGAAGTTCCCTATAATATGTACTGGAACATTATTTTTTATAACAGTGTAAACGGGCAATCTCATTTATTAAGCGATACGATGAAATTACTGGTCAATGATTTTGGATATAATAACCCGGAACAAAGGGATAAACTCAAATCAAAGAGTAAACTATTTTTCAACCTGACAGTTGCAGATAATAATGATGACGGCCTGCTGGATGGGGACGATCCTAACTATTTGTTTGTAACAGACAAGCAGGGTAAGAACCTGCAACAGGTATCACCATCGGGCTGTGACTTTTTTGACTGGTATGTAGTGGAGAATTCAGATTTGATCATTATGCTGGTGCGGGTGGATAGCAACAAGGATCAAAAATTTGATGAGGAGGATGAAAAAGCGGCGTACAGGTTTGATCTTACTGTTGATTCAATTCCCGCAGAAATAGCGGAGCCTGCATTCAAGGATAAATTACGAAATCTCTATCACCGGGATTGGCAGCGGAAAAAATAATAATCAACCTGTACTTATTTCCCCGGGTTGTCGATGATCATCTTCGCAAGCCGGCTGTCTCTTTTATAAATATCTTCCCTGAAATTTATTTTACCCTCCCTGTCTACCCAGGAAGTAAAGTACGCAATGAATACCGGTACTGATTCTTTTAAAGTGAAGTATTGTTCTTTACCTGCCCGCATGGCTTTATCTATTTTCTCATCGGTCCATTCGGGATAGTTCCGTAGTAACCATTTTGCCAGGTCCCTGGCTTTGTTAACCCGTATGCATCCATGGCTGAATGCCCTTTTATCCTGTTCAAATAGATTTTTTGCGGGGGTATCGTGCAGGTAAATATTATAACTATTAGGGAATAGAAATTTCACCAGGCCTAATGCATTGGTTGGCCCCGGTTTTTGACGTACTGAATTTCCATTCCATTCCATATTCTGCCGCGCCAGGTAATTGGGATTACGTTTTAAAGCAGGTAAAACCTCTTTCTGTAAAATACTGGCCGGTACATTCCAGTAGGGACTGAACACCACGTATTTTAATTCCCCGCTGAATATCACTGTTTCATGAACGGCTTTGCCTACCACTACGTTCATGCTCCACAAAAGAGAATCGTTATGATAAGCATGCAAACTGAATTCCGGGATATTTACAGCAAGATAATCTCCCTGGGGTTGTTCAGGCAGCCAGCGGCAGCGTTCCATATTCACAATGATCTGTTCAATCCGTTTGCTGATCGGATAGTTGATCTCTTTAAAAAAATTAACACCAATAATGCCATCCTGTTTCAATCCGAGTCTTTTTTGAAAAGCTTTGATTCCTTCAACAAGGGCTTCATCATACAAGGGACTGTTATCAGCTGTTTCGATATCACCCAGCAGGAATAAACGTTCCCGTATCTGTGAAATAACCAGTGAGGAATCACCGGGCTCATATTTCTTTTTACCAGCTGCTATTGCTTCCCAGCCATTTTTTGTTTCTATATCCCTGTATTTTTTAAGGTATTTTTTTAATAGGCCATACTGCCGGTATACAGGGTCATCAGCTATAAAAGCAGTGCCATCTTTTAACAGGGAATCCATCAGCTGTACTAAATTGACCTGCCTGCGGGGAAGGTTCCAGTCGAGAGCCTTACTGTTCTTTTCACTTAACCCCTGCCAGGCAATCTTCGCATAGGCAAAATATTGGGCAGTCAGCATCAATTCGGTTGCAGCATCGGGTATTTTGATATTATCGATATGCTGTAAACTATCCATCGTCACACGAAATGAATCCCGGTAGGGCATTTTATCCGGCAGACCATCATCGCTGATATTCATGATGCGGTTAAAAAGATTTCCGGCCTGTTCGATCAGTCCGTTCTTATCATACCAGGCATACGCATATTCTCTTTTACTATAAAAAATTTCCAGTTCTTTTTTGAAAGGAGAGAAAGCCGGGTAATGTTGGATAAATGCGGGAAGTAACGTACTGTCAAAATGCAGTTGCGTCTGGTCACTGAATCCTCCCGGTATGGAAATATCGATTACTTCTTTTCTTTTGGCAGTGCTGTCAGCCGGTTGTTGACCATTGGAGGAGGCTCCACCGCAACTATCAAACAAGAGGATCACCAGGTATCCCCCGATCAAAAATTTACATCCGTTCAGCATTGGTTCTTAAGTTAACCATAAAATTAGTTACAGTTTGTAAGGGCAGTAAATAAAAAATCCTCCCAGTGCTGAGAGGATTTTAAACGACTTTATTTCAGTTACGATTAATAATCGTTGCCGTAACCACCGCGGTCACGATTGTAACCGCCGCCGCCGCCTTTTTTGAAGCCGCCGCCGCCGCCACCTTTGTAGCCGCCGCCACCGCCGCCGTTACCGAAGCTTCTTTTCTTGAAGCCGCCGCCGCCGCCACCTTCAGGTTTTGGACGACTTTCGTTAACAACGATGTTACGACCGTCAACTTCAGTACCATTCAAAGCTGCGATTGCTGCTTGTGCCTGGTCATCATTGGCCATTTCAACAAAGCCAAAGCCTTTGCTGCGGTTAGTGAATTTGTCAAGAACGATCTTGGCTGATACTACTTCACCATGAGAGGCGAAAAGGTTAGAGAGGTCCTGGTCTTTCAGGTTCCAACTCAGGTTTCCTACGTAAATGTTCATTTTACTGAATTTTTATAAAAACAAATAAGTGCCAACAGTAAACAGTAACCGATGAACATTCACAGGACTGTGAGAAACGTTCAGGACTTGTGAAACTGAAAGAACACCAAAACAAGACAAAATAACGGATTTTTTTTTGAGATATTACCAAATTATTCAGGATGACCTTTCTTCAAACGTCAACTGCTTGATTTTTAATACCTAAAATGAAAAAGCCCCTCAGTTTGAGGGGCTTTAGTATCTCCAGGTGGAAGCTTATTCAGCTACCACTTCAAATTCAACTTCTGTGGAATGACCATTACCGAAATCGATAGTAGCTTTGTAAGTACCAAGTTCCTTCACTTCATCCACAATATTGATCTTGCGGCGATCAATATCGTATCCTCTTTGCTCACGGATCGCACGGCTCAGTTGCAATGATGTTACGCTACCGAAGATCTTACCACTTGTACCTGTTTTAGCACCCAGTTTCAGCGGTCCTTCTTTCAGTTTGGCAATAACACTGTTGATCTCAGCCAGCATCTTGTCTTCTTTCTTCTTCACCTGCTTCAGTCTTTCTTCCAGTTGTTTTTTGTTGCTGGGGCTGTTTTCAACAGCCAGTTGGCGGGGCAATAAAAAGTTACGGGCATAGCCGTTCTTTACTTTTACCACCTCGTTCACGCCACCGAGATTATCTACATCTTTAATTAAGATTACTTCCATTGTTTTCTTTTTGTTCCCTTCCCAGTTCCTTTCTTTGAAACTGTCTCCAGGTTGTTGACATGTTAACAAGTTAACGTGTTAACTTGTCAACCCGGGTTAGGGTTGGTTTAAAAAAAGTCTATTTTAAAAGATCTGTTACGTAAGGCAATAACGCCATCTGACGGGCTTTTTTCACCGCATCAGAAACTTTGCGCTGAAATTTCAGGCTGTTTCCGCTGAGGCGGCGTGGTAATAATTTACCCTGCTCGTTCAGGAATTTTTTCAGGAACTCCACATCTTTATAATCGATGTAACGGATGCCATATTTTTTGAAGCGGCAGAATTTCTTAACTCGCTTATCGCTTTTAATGGCGGTCAGGTATTTGATTTCGTTCTTTGCCATGGTATTAAGCCTCCACTACTTTTTCGGTTCCTGTTTTAGCGCCACTTCTCTTTTTCGCATTATACTCGACGGCGTATTTATCGAGTTTAGTGCATAAATGACGGAGCACAGCTTCGTCACGCAGAAGCTGGATCTTCAGCTTCTCATTGAAGTCGGATGACGCACTGTATTCCAGTACCCAGTACAAGCCTGTGGTTTTCTTCTGGATCGGGTACGCCAGTGATTTCAATCCCCATGCATTTTCTGCCACTACACTGCCACCATTACTGGTAACCATAGAAGCATACTTTTTTTGCTCAGCTTTGAATTCTTCATCACTGAGAACAGGGGTAAAAATCACCATCAATTCGTAATTGTTCATTTTACCTTTTTTGTGTTTAAATAATTCGGTTTATCCCACTGGACATTCCCTGCAAAGAGCGGAGAAAGAATCTGCGAACACAGATTTGGGGCGGCAAAGATAGGGATTGACAGGCAGAAAAGGGAGCTGCTCAAAAGGTTTTTTATGCTATTGCCGGAAGTAGTCTTTTTCTATACGTAATGGGAGCTGTTACTAACCTTAACTCTTTGGTTTACATTGAATCTTAAAACCCTTTCAGCCCGGTTTGCACTGTTTTCAAAAATACCAGGTAAGTGGGGAAGTGGTCACTATAACCCCCACGGTAGCTGTTTCCGTCCCAGGTCCGCATCGGGTAGCCTTTGTAGCGACCCTTGTTTTCCACCATAAACTCCCGCTGGAAGATATGTTGCTGGTAAAAAAAGAATCCAGCCTGTTCTTTATTAAGAAAGGGCTGAGAAATGATGATCTGGTCAAAAAGTCCCCAGGCGTCCTGGTAAGCCAGGGTGCCTATTCCTTTTCTGTATAATTCCGTCCAGGGATTGAATAAGCCCCCGGGACGAACATCTTTTTGTTTGCCTTTTGCACCAAGGATACTGGCCACACTCTCATTGATCGGGTCATCGTTCAGGTCACCCATCACAATTATTCTTGCGTTGGGTTCCAGTTTGGCAATCGAATCAATATGCTGTTTACAAACGGCGGCGGCGGCTTGCCGGGCAGGAGCACTGCGTTGTTCACCGCCACTGCGACTCGGCCAGTGGTTCACATAAATATGCACGGTTTCGCCATCCAGTTTCCCTTTCACCCATAAAATATCACGGGTAAAATAGGCGTCTTTTGAACCGCCGGGCAACTGGACAAATAGTTTGTCACTGGCATCAACTGTAAAATATTTGGGATTGTACAACAGGCCGACATCCACTCCGCGGATATCCCTTGAGTCATAATGAACGATCTTGTAATTTCTTTTCTCCAGCAACTTATGATGGACCAGGTCTTTTAATACCGTATCATTTTCCACTTCAGCAACACCCAGTATGGCCGGGCCATCTGCACTGACTTCTTTCCCGATCTGTGATATAACAGTAGCCAGCTTATTTAATTTGTCCATATAGACCGGGGTATTATAATTCCGGACCCCGGTGGGTAAAAATTCCTCATCATTGGTGATCGGGTTGTCTACCGTGTCATATAGATTTTCAAGATTATAGAAGCTGATAACAGCAGTTTTATAATCCTTTTTTTGTGCAGCAGAAAAAAGACAGGAAGCCAGCAAAAAAGACAAGTAGAAAATTTTCTTCATATCCTATGATTAAAATCAGGGACGCAAACATACTGAAACAATAGAAGCTAAATAATGATAAAAAGATGCTTCCCGGTTAATAAAATATTATGTGTCTAACTTTTTAAAAAGGTACGGCTTACACTTGTTAATTTTGCCGCCTCGAAAAAAACTATTTGCATGCTAAAATCAAGACTGCTGCTGCTCCTTCTTCTAGCCGGACCGGTGGCCATGGCACAAGTTGATTCCACCCTTAAAAAAGATTCAGTTGTAGTGGATGAACTGAAGGATGCGGTACTGGATAATATTCCTACCGTGTCACTTGACGATAATGACCTGGGCGATGGGGGGAACCAGAATATATCTTCCCTGCTTACTGCCGGTAGAGATCCTTTCTACTCGGCAGCTTCGTTTAACTTCAGTGCAGTTCGTTTTCGTATCCGCGGGTATGATAACGATCATTTCAGCACTTATATGAATGGTATCCCGATGGATAACCTGGACAATGGGTTCACTCCATTTGGCCTGTGGGGCGGGTTGAATGATGTGATGCGCAACCGGGATAATGTGTGGGGGCTTCGTAATAATACGTTTGCGTTCGGTGATATTGGCGGTAACACAAATATTGATTCCCGTGCCAGCCGTCAGCGGGCACAGACCAGCATCAGTTATGCTGCATCTAACCGAAATTATAATAACCGGATCATGCTGACCCATTCAACAGGCGTCAGCAAAAAGGGATGGGCTTTTACCCTGAGTGGTAGTCGCCGCTGGGCCGATGAAGGCTATGTGCCGGGAACTTATTATAATGGGTGGGGCTATTTTGCTGCGGTGGATAAGCGTATCGGGCAAAATCACCTGCTTTCTTTCACAGCCTTTGGTGCACCAACAGAAAACGGCAGGCAGGGTGCTGCGGTGCAGGAGATGATTGACCTGGCAGGTACAAATTTCTACAACCCCAACTGGGGCTACCAGAATGGAAAGAAAAGAAATGCCAGCGTTGGTAAAACACACCAGCCTGTATTTATCCTTTCTCATGATTTCCGGTTGAATAATAATACAACCATTACTACTGCTGCCGGCTATTCATTTGGCGACAGGAGTGTAACGGCGCTGGACTGGTATAATGCTGCTGATCCACGGCCGGATTATTACCGTTATTTACCCAGCTATACTTCCACCTGGGCCAGCACACCCGATGCAGCGCAAGGGGCACAGTTATATGATCTGATGAAGAATGATATCAATTACCGCCAGATCAACTGGCAGAACCTGTATAATGTGAACAGGGCCAGTTTTTCCACCATCAATAATGCAAACGGCATTCCCGGTAACACTGTTAGTGGAAGACGTTCCCGTTATATCATTGAAGAAAGGATCATTAACACACAGCGGCTGAACCTGAATTCTGTGATCAATACAAAATTTGGAGATCATATCGAATTTACGGGCGGTGCTTCTTACCAGGTACAGAATAATCATTATTATAAAGAAGTGAACGATTTGCTGGGCGGGGAATTTTATGTGAATGTGAATCAGTTTGCAGAGAGAGATTATCCTACCGACAATAATGCGATCCAGTTTGACCTGGACCATCCCAACCGTATCTTATCCCAGGGGGATAAATTCGGCTATGATTATAATATCAATATCAGCCGTGCTTCAGGCTGGGCCCAGGGTGTTTTTAAATTCACAAAAGTTGATTTCTTTCTGGCTGGTCAATACACATTCACTTCTTTCCACCGGGATGGAAATGTAAAGAATGGTTTGTTTCCCAACGATTCTTATGGAAAGGGAACAACCAACGAATTCCATAATTATGCAGCCAAAGCCGGTGTAACTTATAAGATTGATGGCCGTAACTATGTTTTTGTAAATGGTTCTTACCTCACAAGATCACCGTACTTTGAGAATGTGTATGTTTCTCCCAGAACCCGCAATGCACAACAGGGCACTGTGGAAAGCGAAACCATACAAACTGTGGAAGGTGGTTATATCATGAACGCACCCAAGTTCAAGATCAGGGTGGGTGGTTATTATACCCGTTTCCAGGATGGTATGGATGTAATGTCTTTCTATCACGATGCGTACCAGAATTTCGTAAACTATGCGATCAATGGCATTGATAAATTACATTTTGGTGGCGAGTTTGGTATTGAAGCGAAAGTGACACCCACTATTACTGTGAATGCAGCAGCTGCACTCGGCCGTTACTATTACGACAGCAAGCAACACGCAACGATCACCGTTGATAACAGCGCTTCCGTACTGGGCGAGCAGATCATCTATGCAGAAAATTTCAGGGTGCCCTCCACACCGCAGGAAGCGTATAGCCTCGGGGTAACTTACCGTTCTCCTAAGTTCTGGTTTGTGAGTTTGACCGGGAATTATTTCGACCAGTCCTGGCTAAGCTTTAACCCGTTGCGCCGCACTTATGATGCATTGAAATTTGTAGACTATAATAGCGATAAGTATCACCAGATATTTGACCAGACCAAATTTGATGCACAATACACCCTGGATTTTTTTGGTGGCTATTCCTGGAAATTACCAAAGGATTTCGAGATCAATCACAAACCCACTTTCATTGCATTTAACCTTGGGGTAAATAATATTCTGAATACAAAAGATATTATCACCGGTGGTTTCGAGCAATTGCGGTATGATGCACAGACAGCTTCCAGTGATCCGGTAAGTACAGGCAAATTCCCCCCCAGGCTTTACTATGCTTACGGGCTGAACTTCTTTGCCAGTGCAACCCTCCGGTTTTAATAAAATTATTGAGCGTTATAAAACTACATGTATGCGATCATTGAAAACGAGTTTGAGAATGACAACAGCCATTATGATCATGGCGTTGTCTGTACTCCTGCTTTCCTGCGATAAACAACCCGTTGGACCAACAGGACCTGATCCCCTGCCACCACCGGCCCCGGGAACCTATATGCCGTTTAATGAATTCAGGGCTTTACATACCGGCGGTGGAGATGTAACGGTTCCTGCAGGTACCAAAAAAATCAGGGGAGTGGTGATCTCCAACAGTGCAAATGAGGCAGCAGGGAATTATCGCCTGCAGGATGAAAGTGGTGCAGGTGTTTATTTTTATTCAGTGGTGGGTTCTCCTATCTATTCTATCGGAAGTGTGTTGGAAATCGATGCGGCTGGTTCCGGTATCCTTACTTTATATAATGGCGATCTGGAATTAAAAAGTGTGCCACAAGCCAAAGTGGTCCCTGTAGCCGGTACGATCACTGTTACTCCCCGTGTGGCCACCGTGGCTGATATCATCACTAATAAAAATGCCTGGGCCTCTTCGTTGGTAAAGATCAATAATGTTACTTCGATCACACAGGCATCTTCCAACCCTACCGGTGTGACGTATACTATTACGGATGCCACCGGCAGCTTGTCCATGTTTGTTCGGGTGGTATCTGGTATCACGGTAAATCTCTCCGGAACTTCTGTTACCGGTTATGTATCCATATTTAATTCAACAACTCAGGTAGGTATCCGTACCGCTGCTGATATACAGTAATTATTAAAAAAGCTATTTATGATAATGAATAAATATAAAACATGGATCAGCCCTTTACTGCTACTGGTTGTTGCCGGTTTGCTGGTTGTTTCCTGCCAGAAAAAATTTGAAGAGCCCCCTGTCATTGGCGACCCGGGTGTGGTGGCGAATACCACGATAAAAGATATTAAAGCCCGGTATACCGGCGGTGCTCCTGTTGAGATTACCGATGATGTGATACTGGAAGGAATTGTTTCCTGTGACGACCGCAGTGGTAACTACTATCAGCAGATCGCTATCCAGGATGCCACCGGCGGTGTCTTATTAAGAATGGCCGGTAGTAATCACTATAATAATTTTCCGGTGGGGCGCCAGGTATTTGTAAAATGTAAAGGGCTATATCTCGGACAGTACAACGGCACTTTACAATTTGGTGGTGGTATTGATGCCGCTTTTGCCAGCCAGGGCGGCGTGACACTGATCGCCAATAACCTGCAGGACCAGCACCTCATTAAAGGGGCCCTTAATCAGCCACTGGTGCCGCAGGTTGTTACGGTATCGCAACTAACAACAAGTTTGCAGGATAAATATGTAAGCACCCTGGTGAAGCTCGAAGGATTCCAGTTTTCGTCAAATGATCTGTCAAAGAATTATGCAGATGATGACCAGTCCGGGAACCGTATCATAAGTGCCTGTACCAATCCCACATCTAACCGGATCACTTTACGTACCAGTAACTATTGCAATTTTGCCACACTCCGAGTAGCACAGGGTAATGGCGATATCATTGGAGTATATTCCTTTTTTGGTTCCACCAAGCAGTTTACGATCCGTGATACTACTGATGTACGGTTTTATAACCCACGCTGTCCTACTGCGGCAGGTGGCGGCAGTATCAGTTTAACAACATCACCCGTAACGATCGATTTTGATGCATTAGGAACAACCGGTTTACCTGCCGGTGTATATGTGAAACAGGATGCCAGCAATTCATTTATTGGTAATGAAGCTACTGTTTATAATAACAATTTTAATTTACCTACTGCCTGGAACCAAACCAGCCTTGGCTTCAAAAATTTTGCCTCTGCAACAGGTTTAACTTCTGCTGCTACCAGCACAGTACAAAATGCAGCAACGAACAGGGCACTCGGTGCAAGACAAACAGGAACGGCTACAGCCGGGGGTGATCCGGGTTATGCTTTTGCTTTCCAACTGGCGAATACAACCGGGAAGAGCAATTTGAAATTTGAGTTTTTGTTACAGTCATTGGATGCAACTGGTACTGTTGGACGGACAACCACCTGGAGGGTGGACTATGGTTTTGGGGATGATCCCTCTAATTTCACGACAGTTACAACAATTCCGGCATCATTGACCACCACATTTGGCCCGGGTTCTTTTGCCAGCACACCTGTAACAGTAAACTTCGGTAACACACTGGATAATATTAACCAGAAAGTATGGATACGGATAGTGACTTTTACAAATACCTGCTGTAGTGGCAACAGACCTTCTACTGCTGTTGATGATGTGAAATTTTCGTGGAATTAAAAAATTGTAGTTCAGTTATGTGGTAAAACATAACTGAACTTTTTTCTGGTAAAGAAAAACAACCGTTATGAAAAAATTATTTACCCTTTTGTTTGTATTGATTTCTTTGCTTTCCTTTTCTCAGTCAACCACTGTTGTTATAAGTCAGGTGTATGGTGGAGGTGGAGGGTCAACTGGTACTTACTTGAATGATTATGTAGAGTTGCATAATGTTAGCAGTACAGCTCAGTCTTTGAATGGTATGTCTCTTCAATATGGTTCTGCAACTGGTCAGTTTGGTTCAGCGGCCACTAACATTTTTGCACTTCCAAACGTGTCCATTCCTGCTGGAGGATATTTTTTAGTACAACTTAGCGCACCAGGTAGTGCCGGAGCTCCATTACCTGTTACTCCAGATGCAGCAACAACCAATCTAACAATGAGTGGCGTATCTGGTAAAGTAGTATTAGCGAATCAAACTACTGCGCTTGGATGCGGAGCAACTGCTACCCCTTGTACTCTTCCTTCTGCAGCAATTATTGATTTGGTAGCCTGGGGAACTTCGAATAATGCCGAGGGAGGTGTGTCAGTAAATAATGGCGTTGCAATTACTTCTACTCAGGGGGCAGTCAGAAAAACAAATGGATGTACTGAGACTGATAATAATAACGCAGATTTCGATGTTATAACAGCGCCTGTTCCCCGGAATAGTGCCTCAACAGTTTTGATTTGTGGGGCGACAGCACCTTCATTATCCATCTCCTCTCCATTACCAGCCTTTGGTAACATTTGTGTCAATACCACCGCAGGTCCGAATTCATTTACCATTACCGGTTCTAATCTTTTATCCACCAATATTGTGGTAAGTGCATTGCCTGGTTATACTTATTCTACAACAGCGGGGGGTACCTATACAACAAGTTTAAGTATCCCGCAAGGCGGCGGTTCTTTTTCACAGCAGGTATTTGTGCAATTTACACCCACGGCTGTCCAGTCATACAATGGAAATATAGCAGTAGGTGGTGGCGGTGCTTCCTCTGTTGATGTGGCGGCATCGGGTGCCGGAGTGAGCAGTTCTGTAGCAACAGTTACATCCGGTGCAGCGAGTGCCATCACGCAAACTTCTGCCACCGTAGCCGGTTCTATTACGGCAACAGGTTGTTCAGCTATTACAGCTTACGGTATTGAATACAGTACGACTGCCGGTTTTGCGAATGGAACAGGTACTCCTGTTGCCTCCACCAACCTGAGTGGCACTAATTTTTCTTCCGCACTTTCCGGTTTGACCTTAGCAACTACTTATTATTATCATGCCTATGCCAGCAATGGTACAGGTACAGCCTATGGCGCTGAACAGTCTTTTACTACTTCTTCATCAACCCCAACTGCCGGTGTGGTGATCAGCCAGGTGTATGGCGGTGGTGGTAACACTGCCGCTACTTATAACCAGGATTTTGTTGAATTATTTAATGCAGGTACAGCTACCGTTGATATCAGCGGGTGGAGTGTGCAATATGCTTCTGCTACAGGACCTGCTGGTGCTGGTAACTGGGCGGTAACTGCAATTCCGGCTTCCACTACTATAGCGCCTGGTAAATATTATTTGGTGGTGTTGGCTACTGTTGGTGCAAACGGTATAGCCTTGCCTGCAGCTGATTTAACTAACACGACTGTTAACTTAAGCGGTACTGCCGGTAAAGTAGCATTAGTGAATAACTCAACAGCTTTGAATGGAACTACAGCCTGTTCAAATGCAGCTGTTGTGGATGTATTGGGATACGGAACTACAGCTACCTGTTTTGAAATAGCTTTTTTCAATACAACCGGTATTGATAATACAAAGTCAATGTTCCGGAAAAATAATGGTTGTTTAGATGATGGAAATAACAGTACTGATTTTGAGATACTGGCGGTTGCACCCAGAAATAGTGCATCAGCAGCGAATAGTTGCGTTGTTGTGTCTCCATCATTAACTATCTCCTCTCCATTAGCCGCTTTCGGTAATGTATGTATCAATACCATCGCCGGTCCGAATTCATTTACTATTACCGGTTCTAATCTTCTGTCCACCGATGTAGTGGTAAGTGCATTAGCTGGGTTTACCTATTCCACAACAGCCGGGGGAACGTATACAACAATTTTAAACATTCCGCACGGCGGCGGTGCTTTCTCGCAGCAGGTGTTTGTACAATTTGAGCCCACAGCTGTTCAGTCCTACAATGGGAATATTGCAGTAGCAGGTGGTGGCGCTGCAGCGGTCAATGCCGCTGCTTCCGGTGCCGGGGTGAATACTGCACCGTCTGTAACTTCAGGCGCTGCCAGTGCCATCACACAAACTACTGTCACTGTAGCTGGTAGTATTACGGCAACAGGCTGCTCCGCTATTACTGCTTACGGTATTGAATACAGCACTACAGCAGGCTTCGCCAACGGATCCGGTACTCCTGTTGCTTCTACCAACCTGGCGGCTGGTAACTTTAGTTCCGATCTCTCCGGATTATTAAATGGCACTACTTATTATTACCATGCCTATGCCAGCAATGCAGGTGGTACATCATATGGCGCAGAACAATCATTTACTACTGCTACACCCAATCCAACTATCAATACAACAGCCTTGACAGCATTTGGCGATGTATGTATCAATACCACAGCAGGCCCGAATTCATTTACCATTTCAGGCTCTAACCTTACGGCTGCTGATGTAACAGTAGCTGCGTTGGCTGGTTATACTTATTCAACAACTGCAGGTGGTACTTATACAACCACACTGACATTAACTCAGCCCGGTGGTACGTACTCCCAGGAAATATTTGTAAGATTTGATCCCACTGCCGTTCAGTCTTACAATGGAAATATTGTGGTCAATGGCGGAGGTGTTGCTGCTGTGGTGAACGTAGCAGCATCAGGAGCAGGTGTAAATACAACTCCATCTGTAACGTCAGGAGCAGCCAGTGCCATCACTCAAACTACAGCTACAGTGGCTGGTAGTATTACAGCAACAGGCTGTTCGGCTGTCACCGCCTATGGCATTGAGTACAGCACAACGAATAACTTCCCGAACGGTACCGGAACACCTGTTGCTTCCACCAACCTGGCAGGAGGTAACTTCTCTTCTGCATTAAGCGGGTTGACTGCTAATACTGTTTATTATTATAAGGCCTATGCTACGAATGCAGGGGGAACAACGTATGGTGCACAGCAAACATTTACAACGGCTGCTCCGCCACCACCGGCCATTACAGTAACAGCACTTAATGGTTTTGGCAGTGTCTGTATCAATACAGAAGCTGGCCCGAATTCATTTGTTATTAATGGAACCAATCTCACTACGGCAAATATTGCGGTGGGACCTTTAGCGGGTTATACATTTGCTGAAACAGCAGGCGGCACTTATACCGCTTCATTGAGCATAACTCAAACCGGTGGCACACAAAGCAAGAACGTGTATGTGAAATTCACACCAACGGCTGTGCAGGCTTATAATGGCAATATTCCTGTAACCGGTGGAGGTGTAACGGCAACAATAAACGTAGCGGTTACCGGTGCAGGTGTCAATACAGTGCCAGCTGTGACTACAGGAACTGCTTCAGCTATCACGACCAGCAGTGTGGTATTAAACGGTACTGCGGTGGGTACTGGTTGTAGTCCGCTTACGGAACTTGGGTTTGAGTATAGTGGTATTAATGGCTTTGCAGATGGCACAGGAACAAAGGTCCTTTCAACAGTAGCCTTCAGCACACAGGTGACAGGTCTTGTGCAGGGAGCTACTTATTATTATAAAGCGTATGCCAAAAATGCCGGTGGCACAGGATATGGTGCACAGCAATCATTTACGCTGACATCCATTCCTAACGAGTTCAGGATTTTCCCCGTGCCTGCACAGGCCGGTGCCGAGCTGAAGTTCAGCATCAACAACCTGAAACCCGGTTACTATGCTTTGTTATTCCTGGATGCTGAAGGTAAACTGGTTTACCAGAAGAATATAAACCTGCAGGCTACATTCATTAACCAGTCAATTACATTACCGTCAACGATAGCAAAAGGTATCTACAGGGTGCAATTAGTCAATACGGATGATATCATTGCTACAAAGACCATATTGATTCTTTAACAACAAGCCTGTTGTAATAACAAAAAGCCATCCATTAATAATGGATGGCTTTTTTAGTGGGGTGAACTATTTATAAATGGGTCAGTTTGATCACTGATCTGAATTGTTTTGTTTGCAGTTGCAGGAAATAAATTCCTTTGGGGAGAGATGGATTTTGTAAACGTATGGTTGATCCTGCATTGATCAGGCCATAATGCATTGAACTGATGATTTGTCCCTGCATATTTAAAAGGTTCAGCCGAACATTAGTCAGTGTCTTTGTGGCTTTCATATTTATTTCTCCAGCAAATGGATTGGGGAAAGCAACGATACCCAGTTCGGCAGCCGGGATGTTTGGAACAGCCGTGATCAGGCCCGACAGATCATATTTGGAAAAAACAGGGTAGTGGTCGGAAGTGTTCTGTGTCGTAATATAATCGGGTACAACATTGGTTACATCTGTTCTGATCTGTGCCGAACCGGGCACATAATAAGGCACCAGTTCATTGGATATAATATGGTTGTCCACCACATTCGGAAAATTGAGCATACTTGTTTGCCCGGCAACAGCAAGCGGTAAAGTGATCGACTTATAGTGATCTGCATCCGTGCTGTCAACAACAATAGGCTGGTAAGAGGTTTCAGGTCCTGCACCGCTGGAAATGGTTTGATTCAGGGCATCGTTATAATCACCAATGATCATATTGAGGGCAGAAGGATAATAAACATCCAGGCTGTCTTTTAATTCCTGGGCACCACCACGACGACGGTCGTAATCACTTACGGTACTTCCCGCTTTTCCATGGATCACGATGAAATTGATATTCTTGCTGACACTGTTGATAGTGACCGTAGCGGACAGCATATATGGAAAACGTCCGGAAGCCCAGTTCACATAGGCTGCACCGCTTGAGTTGGTTCGCAAGAGACCTTTTAAACTTACATTGGAAAAAATGGATTTACGGTATATAAAAGCCAGCTTTTGCCCTGTGAGCCAGCTGTTACCGGTGCCGGTGGTATTGTTGCTGCAATACGGAGAGATAGAATAACCAAACTCTGTATTTCCTAATGAATCAACCAGCCGCCTGATACGCATGGAATCCACGACTTCAACAAGGCCATACAGGTCTGCATTCAGGTAGCGCATGATCGTTTTAGCATTCGCTTCCTGCAGGTCGTTGTTGGCAGGCCCGTTGTTTACATCGCCAAACCATTCTATATTCCAGCTGACAACATCTAATGTGGAAGCACTGCTTTGCGCAGCTGTGGTCACCGGGTTGATAACAGGCAGTAAAAACAGGAAGAGTAAAATTCTTTTCATCAAAATTTTTTCAGCTGATAAAGGTAGTGCAGAAATTTCTGTAAATAAACGACCGGGTTTACTGCGCTGAAAGGCGGAAGTCGATCACCCTGATCTGCAGGCTCTTTTCACCATTCCATTCGTTCTCATCAATTTTAAAAACAATATCCACCGGTTTTTTCAATTGCAGCAAAGCGAATTTTTCAGCCATACCAAAACCAATACCTGTGATGGTTACATTATCCTGCCGTACAGAAAAACGGATATGTTGTTCCTTCACAATTTTGGAATAGCCCGTATCCATTACTTTTTCAGCAACAAAAACGGGACGCAGATTTTCGGGTCCGAAAGGCTCCATTTGTCCGAGTATACTATAGAACGGCCAGGTAATATCTTTTAAGGAGATGGCCGCATCAATAACGATCTCCGGTATCAATAATTCCGGGTCGATGGTGGAAGAGACCACCTGCTCAAATTTTTCCCGGAATGCATCCACCTGTTCTAATTCCAGTGTCATTCCGGCTGCTGCGAAATGACCTCCGTATCCCAGCAAATGTTCACGACAGGCATGAATGGCTTCGTATAAATTGAAACCGGGCACACTGCGGGCACTGCCGGCCGCATAATCTCCTGACCGGGTCAGTACGATTGTAGGACGGTAATAATGTTCGATCAATCTTGAAGCTACAATACCCACCACTCCTTTATGCCAGTGCTCTTTAAATACCAGTGTTGATTTGCGGGAAGCCCATGCAGTATTTTCCCTGATGAGTGATAAAGCTTCATCGGTGATATTGCTGTCAGCTTCTTTACGATCGGTATTGTCACTGTGCAGCATTTCTGCATAGTGAAGGGCTTCATTCTCCGTTTCTGCTACAAACATCTGCACGGCTTTGCGGGCATCATCCATTCTTCCTGCAGCGTTCACCCTGGGTGCGATCATGAAAACAAGATTATTGATATGCATCTCTTTGCCAAGGCCGCTGAGCTGCATTAATGCTTTGATGCCTTTGTTGGGATTTTCATTTGCTTTTTTCAATCCATGAAAAGCCATGATCCTGTTCTCTCCCGTCATCGGAACAATATCAGCAGCGATAGCGGTTGCCAGCAAGTCGAGAAATTCATACACATCATTATCAGAAAGACTGAATTGCGGAGCCAGGGCCTGTATCAGTTTAAAACCAACACCACAACCACATAATTCTTTATAGGGATAGGTGCAATCTTTTTGTTTGGGATTGAGTATAGCGACTGCATCAGGAACCACTTCGTCCGGCAGGTGGTGATCACAAACAATAAAATCGATGCCCAGTGTTTTGGCATAGGCAATAAGATCAGCTGACTTGATACCACAATCGAGTGAAATGATCAGGGAAAAATTATTTTCATTAGCAAAATCAATTCCGGCTTTGCTTACCCCGTATCCTTCCCGGTAACGGTGGGGTATATAAAAATCAAGATTGGAATGGATCTTTTTAAGGAACTGGTACATGCAGGCTACAGAAGTAGTGCCATCCACATCATAGTCACCAAAGACAAGAATTTTTTCGTTGTTGTTAACAGCAGTAATGATTCTTTCCACCGCTTTTGCCATATCCTTCATCAGCCAGGGATCATGGAGGTCTGATAGTTGGGGCCTGAAAAAATCTTTAGCTGCATCATAGGTGTCAATGCCCCGTTGCGCCAGGATACCGCAGATAACAGGGCTTACTTTCAGCGCCTGTTGTAAGGCTTCGGTTTTTTCCCGGTCAATAGTCAGTTGATTCCATCTTTTTACTGTCATCTTGCAACACTACTCTTTTTTGAGCTTAACCTTAGTTAGTATTTACGATCAGTAACAAACAATACCATGTCTTCCAATCCTTTCCGGATAGGTGTTTCAGGAAACTGGTGCAGCAAATGCAGGGCCTCTTCTTTATAGTCATTCATTTTTTTTGTGGCATAGCTGATGCCACCGCTTTGTTCCACCTGTTCTATTACCCACTGTACTTTCTTTTTATCAGTGTTATTATTTTTAATAATGTAGATCATCTTCCGCCTTGTTGCTTTGTCAATGTTGTTGAGTGAATAAATAAGCGGCAGCGTCAGTTTTTTTTCTTTGATATCATTACCGGTTGGTTTGCCAACATTTTCACTGGCATAATCAAACAGGTCATCCTTGATCTGGAAAGCAATACCTGCTTTTTCACCAAACAATCTCATTTTCTCCGTTATCGTTTCATCATTGCTGGTGGACCAGGCACCTGCGGCGCAGGCAGAGGCCAGCAGGGAAGCCGTTTTGTTTTTGATGATCTCGAAGTAAATATCTTCTTTCAGGTTCAGGGAACGGGCTTTTTCCAGTTGTAACAATTCACCCTCACTCATTTTACGGACCGCATCAGACAGGATATGAAGAATACGATGGTCATTATGATCCAGTGAAAGCAGCAGGCCCTTGGCCAGCAGGTAATCACCGATCAGGACATTGGCTTTCGCTTTCCAGAGGGCATAGGTAGAGAAAAACCCCCTCCGTTCCATGGAATCATCCACCACATCATCGTGGACGAGAGTGGCGGTATGCAAAAGTTCAACCAGGGAAGCGGCCCTGTAAGCGGCATCGTTCACCTCCCCGTTCAGTTTTGCAGAAAGCAGCACAAACATGGGCCGCAGTTGTTTCCCCTTTCGTTTCACAATAAAACGCATGATACGATCCAGCAGCGGGGTATTGCTGCGGACAGCCTCCCTGAAATGCAGTGCAAAATTCTTTAATTCGGGTTCGATGAGGTCAACGGGTAGCTTCATGTCAAAAAAAAGCAATTTACGCTGGAAAAAATAATTACTGCATGATGCAACAAAATGACCTCATTTGCTGACTAAGTAATTGAAAAATAATACAAACCGGCCTAAATAAATACTGTAAAAATTTGGTTTTTAAGCGTCAAGCTCTATTTTTGCAAATTATTAGGACAATGTTTTCGTAAATCTTAATCCTTAGTTATGGCAAGCAAAAAGTATTTAATGTTCTTGATGGCTGCATTCTTCCTGTCATTGAACATGTTTTCACAGGTGAAGATTGGAACTACGTATGATTCTACTCAGATACCTTCCAAAAGAATGCCTCAGCACAATGAGTTCCTGCAAGGAACTGGCAATTTCCCCGCAAAACCCCGCAACCAGTGGGAAATTGGTCTTAAATATGGTCTTTTCCAGATCAGCGGTGATGTTCCGGCTGTATTCCTGACGGCTCCGAATTTCGGTATCCACGTTAGAAAGGCTTTCGGTTATGTATTCTCTATGCGTTTAGAATATATTAACGCCGTTGGTAAAGGGCTTAGCTGGATTCAATCAAATAACTATGGTTACAATCCTGCCTGGTTCAGCAACTATAATGCACCGGTAAGACAACCAGGCATGCCTGATTACACACAAGGATCATTAGATCCTACAGGTACCCAGCCTTTTGATCCGGTATATTATAACTACCGTTCTAAAGTACAGGACCTTTCTTTACAGGGTGTTGTTACATTGAATAATATCCGTTTCCACAAATCCAAAACCGGTTTCAATATCTACGGATTTGCCGGTATCGGTGGTACAGTATATGAAACTAAAGTAAATGCGCTTGACGGTAACACTCCTTATGATTTCTTCAATAACATCACTGGTGGTGTTTACAAGAACAGGAAAGACACCCGCAAAGCATTGAAAGACCTGATGGATGACTCTTATGAAACAGCTGCTGAAAACCAGGGCGAACGTCGTCCGAAGTTATTCGGCAACACGTTCAAACCTACTGCTACTGTAGGTTTAGGTTTAGCTTTCAAATTGAGCAACCGTCTTAACCTGGCATTGGAAAACAGGTGGACAATTACAAAAGATGACCTGTTAGATGGTCAGCGCTGGCAGGAAACTCCTGTTGGAGATGCTGCTCAGACAGGTGATTTTGATTCATACAATTTCTCTTCTGTTGGTTTGAATATTAACCTGGGTGCAAAATCTGTTGAACCACTGTGGTGGCTGAACCCACTGGATTACGCTTACAGCGAGATCCGCAACCCACGTTTGATGCGTCTGCCCAAGCCGGTTCTGCCTGATAGCGATGGCGATGGCGTAACAGACCAGTTCGACCAGGAACAAACCCCGCAAGGTTGCCCTGTTGACAGCCATGGTGTATCTAAAGATACAGATGGTGATGGTGTACCTGATTGTAAGGATAAAGAACTGATCACTCCAACTTACTGCCAGCCTGTTGATGCTGATGGTATTGGTGCCTGCAAAGTACCTTGCCCGGATTCAACTTGCCCAGGATGGGGTGTTAAGAAAGATGATTGTGCAATATCACTCGGTGCTTTACCAAGTGTATCTTTCAAAGCCGGTTCTAACAACCTGAATGATGACAATAAAGCTGTACTTGCTACTGTTGCTTCAAGGATGCGTAACAACCCCGGTTGTAAAGTAGTGGTGGTTGGTTATTGCGCTTCTAACAAGAAAGAGCAGCAATTGAGCTGGGATCATGTAAATAAAGTGATCTCTTATATGGTGGAAAAAGAAGGTATCAGTGTAGACCGATTTATCTTCAACTACGGCCAGGAAGGCGGTGATTGCAATACGGTTGACCTGCGTGCAGCTGCTGAAGGCGAAGACGGACCTAACACTGTTACTCCTCCGCACCCGAACCTGCGTAAGAACTAAAATTTCTCGTTATACTTTTTGCTGATAGTAACCCCTCCCTTTACAGGGAGGGGTTTTTTAATGGAATTTGCTGGTAAAAGCCGGGTTTTGAGGCCTTTACCAAAACCTTAACGGGCTGTTTTTGGCCACCTATCTTTTTTCCGGAACTTTTGCCCATATCAATTAACTTTGCCAACCTTTATGCGTTTTACAGCTGTATTATTTTTAGCGGTACTACTCGCCGGTTGCGGCGGTGGCAGTATGACCAAACTCCTCAAAAATCCTGACCCGGAGTATAAACTGCGTATGGCAGAACAGTTCTTTGTTAAAAAGAAATATTCTAAGGCCCAGGTCGTATATGAGGACGTCATGCCTTATTTCAAGACAGGGAAGGAGTTTGAGAACATCTATTATAAGTATGCTTATTGCGCCTACTACCAGCTGGATTATTTCAATGCGGAAAATCTCTTTAAAACCTTTTTAGAAATATTTCCGAACAGTAGCCGGGCCGAGGAAGTGGATTATATGAGGGCTTATTCTTTTTACAAGCAATCTCCTAAACCAACGTTGGATCAGACCAATACGATCAAAGCCATGGGGATGATGCAGACCTTCATCAATATGCACCCCGGGTCAGAAAGAAATAAAGAGGCGAACGAGATCATTGATATTTGCCGGCAGAAGCTGGAAACCAAAGACCACCAGAGTGCCCAGCTCTATTATGACCTCGGGCAGTTCAGGGCGGCCGGGGTATCCTTTACCACGTTGCTGGAAAACTATCCGGAATCGCAAAAAGCCGATGAGTACAAGCTGATGATCATTAAATCCTATTATCGTTATGCACAACTCAGTGTGGAGGAAAAGCAGGTAGAGCGGTACGAAAAGGTAATTAATGAGTGTAATGAATTCGTGGATCGTTTCCCGGAAAGCAAATTGAAAAAGGAAGCCGAAGATTTTCTAAAGCAATCGCAAACCAATATTAAAAATTTAAGCAATGAGCAAATTAAGACGTCAGCTTAGTGCTGGTATCACTAATAATGTGGAGACCCGCAACCTGGATGATCTGAAAGGCAAAACAGGAAATTTGTATGAATCCATTTCTATTGTTGCCAAAAGGGCCAACCAGATCAACATTTCCCTGAAAGAGGAATTGCATAATAAGCTCGAAGAGTTTGCAAGCCATACCGACAGCCTGGAAGAAATCCATGAGAATAAAGAGCAGATCGAAATATCCAGGGCTTATGAACGGATGCCCAATCCTGCATTACTGGCTACCCAGGAATTCATGGATGAGAAAGTTTATTTCCGGAAAGGAGATGATGAACTGTTCAGCTAAGACTGGTAACTGAATATATAATTGCGATCTCACTTTTGGTGGGATCGCTTTTGCTTTCTATAAGTAAATAGTACTTTTGACAAATGCTGCAGGGAAAAAAAATATTGCTCGGCATAACAGGAAGCATAGCTGCCTATAAATCGGTTTACCTGGTACGATTGCTGGTAAAAGCCGGTGCCGACGTAAAAGTGATCATGACCCCTTCGGCAAAAGATTTTGTTTCCCCGTTAACTCTCTCAACGCTTTCAAAAAACCCGGTTTTAACTGATCTGTTTGATGAACAAAGCTGGTCCAACCACGTCATGCTTGGCCGATGGGCTGATTTGATGTTGCTGGCACCGCTGAGCTGCAATACGCTGGCTAAAATGACGAATGGCCAGTGCGATAATCTTTTAGTGGCTGTTTATTTATCAGCAACCTGTCCTGTTGTGGTTGCTCCTGCAATGGATGAAGACATGTGGCACCATCCGGCTACAAAAATCAATCTTCAGAAAATCGAATCCTTCGGCAACAGGATCATCCCGGTAGAAAAAGGAGAACTGGCCAGCGGCTTATTCGGCGATGGCAGAATGGCGGAACCGGAGCAGATCATTCAATACATACTCGATAATTTTTTTTTGACCCGTCCGCTCGCCGGTAAAAAAGTATTGGTAACTGCCGGACCTACATACGAACCAATCGACCCCGTTCGTTTTATTGGCAACCACTCTTCCGGGAAAATGGGGATTGCCATAGCCAGGGAATTACAACAACAAGGAGCAGAAGTAACACTGGTCACAGGCCCTGTTCAGGCAGAATTACCGGGAAATGGGATCATTGTAAAGAAAGTGAAGACAGCAGCAGAAATGTTTGCCGCTTGTATGGAGATATATGGAACAACAGATATCGCCATTATGGCCGCTGCCGTTGCTGATTATACACCAGTGGTAACAGCATCAGAAAAGATCAAGAAGAAGGAGGACGGACTCACGGTTGTGTTAACAAAGACAAAAGACATCCTGAAAGAACTGGGTGAAAAGAAAAAAAAAGGGCAGGTATTAGTGGGATTTGCCCTGGAGACCAATAATGAACGGGAACATGCAAAGGAAAAACTGGTACGGAAAAATGCCGACCTGATTGTATTGAATTCGCTCAATGACAGCGGCGCCGGTTTTGGACACGACACTAATAAAGTCACTATTTTCGGGAAAGAAGGGCAGGAATTTACTTTTGAAACAAAACCGAAACAGGCGGTTGCCAAAGACATTGTTGATACTATAATCCGGTTATACTATGCGTAAAAAAATTGTGCTGATCACATCATTCCTGCTGGTTGTTCTTGCTGCTGATGCACAGGAATTACAGGCCCGGCTTACCGTGATCACCAGCAGGATCAGTACGAATATTGACAAAAAAATATTCAATACCCTGCAGACAACATTGACCAATTTTATCAATAACCGGAAGTGGTCTGCCGATGTATTCAACCCGAATGAAAAAATTCAATGCAATTTCCTGCTCAATATTGACCAGGAAATGGGTAATAATGTCTATAGAGCAAAATTGACCGTGCAGGCGGCCCGCCCTGTCTACAATACTAACTATGACTCGCCCATCATCAACTTCATTGATGATGATATTATATTCAGGTATATCGAATTTCAACCGGTTGAATTCAATGAGAACCGGGTACAGGGAAACGACCCGATGGCAGCGAATCTTCCGGCTATACTCGCTTATTATATCAACCTCATACTGGGTATGGATTATGATTCTTTTTCACTGCGGGGAGGAGACCCTTATTTTAAAAAGGCCTGGAATATTGTGAACAATGCACCGGAGAGCGGCGATATTACCGGCTGGAAATCGTTTGAAAGTCTTCGCAACCGGTATTGGCTCGCCGAGAACCTCAATAACAGCCGGTTTGCACTGATCCATGATGTTTTGTATGCCTATTACCGTTCCGGCATGGATATATTCACAGAGAATGAAGATGAAGGAAGGAATGGCATTCTTAATGCGCTTAATTTTTTAAATACGATCAACTCAGAGAATCCCAATTCAATGCTGCTGCAGTTTTTTTTCCAGGGTAAAAGTGCCGAGCTGATTAAAATTTTCAGTAAGGGAAATGGTGATGTGAAAACAAGGGCAAAAGACATGCTGGTCCGCCTTGATGTAACCAATGCGGGTGCGTATAAAGAAATCAAATGAGGATTATTTTTTTTATAGTACTTGTCACCCTTGTTGCCTGCGGCCCGAAAGGAGATGTTCCTAAGGGTATTTTGCCTAAAGAGAAAATGGAGGATGTGATGTGGGATATGCTGCGGGCCGATGAGTTTGTGAAAGAATATATGCTTGCCAGGGATACTTCCCTGCGTGATACAGCAGAGTACATTAAAATGTATGAACGGATTTTCCGGTTGAATAAAACTAACCGGGAACAATATGCTGAAAGCTTCACCTATTACCGCACCCATCCCAAACTGATGAGAGAGATAATGGATTCACTGAATGTAAGGGGCCAGTTGCAAAGCCTGCCGGCTGAAGCCAATATCCCGGAGAAACCGCCGTTTGACGTGGATCCACCAGCAAAAAAAATTATAAAAGCACTGGAAGTAAACTGATAACCGGTCTTTGATCTCCTGAACTTCTGTACTTTTACTGCCTGATTATTTGCCAATGAACAAAGTTGTTACTACTGCCGGGCAGGCTATTCATGATATTCAGGATGGTGCTGTGATCATGCTCGGAGGCTTTGGCCTCTGCGGTATCCCCGAAAACTGTATTACTGCCCTCGTCAAAAAAGGTATAAAAGGTCTTACCTGTATCTCCAACAATGCCGGTGTGGATGATTTTGGCATCGGGCTGATGCTGCAACAGAAGCAGGTTAAGAAAATGATCTCTTCATATGTGGGAGAGAATGCTGAATTTGAACGACAATTATTGAGCGGCGAACTGGAAGTGGAGCTCATTCCGCAGGGAACGCTGGCTACCCGCTGCCTCGCTGCAGGGTATGGTATGCCCGCTGTTTTTACTCCTGCTGGTGTGGGTACAGAAGTAGCCCGTGGTAAAGAAGTTAGAAATTTTAATGGCAAAGATTACCTGATGGAATACGCTTTTGACGCAGACTTTGCCATTGTAAAAGCATGGAAAGGCGATACACAGGGGAATCTTATCTATAAAGAAACAGCCAGGAATTTTAACCCGATGATGGCGATGGCGGGAAAGATCACCATTGCAGAAGTGGAAGAATTGGTTCCTGCAGGGGCTTTAGATCCTGATCATATTCATACCCCCGGAATTTATGTGCATCGCATTTTCCAGGGATCAGGCTATGAAAAAAGAATTGAACAACGAACCACCCGAAAAAGAAATTAATTAGATCATGGCTTTATCAAAAGAGCAAATCGCACAACGAATTGCCCGGGAATTAAGGGATGGCTACTATGTAAACCTGGGTATCGGCATCCCCACCCTTGTGGCGAATTATATTCCTGCAGGGATCAACGTGGTCTTGCAAAGTGAGAATGGCTTGCTTGGGATGGGGCCATTCCCGCTGGAAGGCGAAGAAGATCCTGACCTGATCAATGCCGGTAAACAAACGATCACCACGGTTCCGGGTTCTGTATTTTTTGATTCGGCAATGAGTTTTGGTATGATCAGGGCCGGAAAGGTGGACCTGACCGTATTAGGGGCTATGGAAGTAAGTGAGCAAGGGGATATTGCCAACTGGAAGATACCCGGAAAAATGGTGAAGGGAATGGGAGGCGCCATGGACCTGGTGGCCAGTGCCAAAAATATTATTGTAGCGATGATGCACAGTAATCCTAAAGGCGAATCCAAACTATTGCCAGCCTGTACGCTGCCATTAACAGGAGTAGGTTGCGTAAAAAAGATCGTTAGTGACCTGGCTGTCCTAGATATTACCCCAGATGGGTTTAAATTGCTGGAAAGAGCACCTGGTGTTTCAGTAGAGGAAATAAAAGCAAAGACAGCAGGGAAATTAATTGTTGAAGGCGATATTCCCGAAATGAGCTTCTGAATACCCTGGCTCGCAGCTCAAAGCTAATAGCCAGCAGCTGTATTCTTAATCAATCAGGTTATTCTTCACTGCAAAGAAAACAAGGCCTGCCGTGTTCTTACTGCCGAAGCGTTCCATCAAACGGTCCTTAATCGCCTCTACAGTTCGTGGGCTGATCTCCATTTTCTGGGCTATTTCCTGGGCGGTAAACTCCATACAAATAAAGCGGAGCACATCTTTTTCTTTATCGCTCAGGGTGATTTCGTTGTTTAAGGAAGGGACCACTTTCTGGCGGGAATGCGATTTCTTCAGCAGGATGCGGTTCACAAAATTATTAAGGTAATAGCCTTTCTCCGATACTTCCATAATGGCCCGGCGGATCTCCTGGGGCTCTGCATTCTTCAGCAGGTAACCATTGGCGCCATTTTCCATCAAGTGATAAACAAAACGTTCATCTTCATACATGCTCAACACCAGTACTTTGATGGAAGGGTACTGTTTACTGACGGCCTTGGTAGCTTCAATGCCATCTTTGCCCGGCATACGGAGATCCATCAGGATCACATCCGGTTGTGATTCCGGTAAACCGGCCAGCAACTCATCGCCGTTCTCGGCCTCCTGTACAAACTTGATATTGGTAAAAGGGCGCAGGGAAAGAATGACTCCTTTCCTGAAAATTTTGTGATCGTCTGCAATTGCAACCTTGATGATTCCCATAGTCAGCAGATATAGGTAAAATTAAATTTTTTCAGAGATATGGACAGCTTAACCGGCTGCAATATACTCTCTTATTCGTATGGTTCATCTTTCGGCAGTTCGATGGTGACTTTGTAATAGGTCTGGGAGATATCTTTTTCGAAATTGATATTGCCCTGTACCACCCGCAGGCGGCTGCTGATATTCTTTAAACCCAAACCGACGGTGCTGCGGTTCAGTTTATCAAAATCAGCCTGTACAATTCCCCGGCCGTCATGGTGGATGCGGAGGTAGAATTTATCGCCATGCACATTCTGCGTGAGGTGGATAAAACTGGCGCTGCTGTGCTTGAGGATATTATTGATCAGTTCCTGGACGATACGGAAGATGACCAGCTCTTTTTCCGCTTTCAGCCGGTCTTTGTATTCATGAAAACGGCTGCTGGCATTGATACTGCCCGAGCCGCTGATCTTCTGGAACAGGTCGTTCACCGCCGACTCCAGCCCGAAATTCTTCAGGGTAGGTGGCATCAGGCTATGGCTGATATTACGGATCAGCTGGATGGTATCGTCAATGATCTGGCGGGCCTGGAAAATGGATTGCAACTGGGTGGACTTATCCTGGTTCACTAAGTTCTCATTCAAATACAAACGGGCTGTCGCCAGCAGGGGGCCTGCATCATCGTGCAGATCCGCAGCCAGGCGCTGGCGTTCTTCTTCCTGCAGTTTGATAGAGGCATTCAGCAATATCTTTTGCTGGTCCTGCTCCATCTGCTGTAGTTTATTCTGGAAACGGATCACCCGGCGCTGGTGAAAAATGATAAAGATGACCAGGCTGATCGTAAGCACCAGCATGCCCAGCGTACCTAAAAAAAGTACAGTGGAAACTTTGGAACTGGTGGCTTGGAGGAAGAACATAAACAGATTAAAATATTGGATTTGGTGGTTTATTTATATCATGTCTAAATAAGGAACTGAAGGGGGCTTTTTATTTAGCTTTGAGTTTTTACCATAAATGATTATTGCTGTAGCAAATAAAACATTTTTAAAAATCTCGGCGCAATAAGTCAGGTTACCGAAAGTATCAATTTGATCATCAGATAAATGATTAATGAAAATATAGAAGAAAAATGAACCACCGAGATACATTAATACACCTACACTTATCCAAAAAAAGTAGTGGTTATATATATAACTATCGGAAATAGTTTTTGAATATTCATAAAAGAAGTAAATAATATAAATAAATATAAGAATGGTTTCAATCCCTACGGAAGTGGAATCAAGTCTTACAAGTTTTGTATTGAACATATAGTTTATCTGGAAAACGGCAAATAAAACTGTGGCAATCAGCATGAAATTTTTTATTTTCTTGCTTTTAATATTCTTCCAGAAAATATATGTAAATGCTAAGTACTCAAGGAAAGTGTAAATCGTTTGGTGATACATCCTAAGATTCCTTGGCAACTCCCAGTACAGCAGTAACAAACCGCAAAATAAAACACCATATAAGGCTAAGAAAGGTAAAGGGGATCCGTGTAACTTCTTTCTATTAAATAAGAAGGCTATTGGAATAAGGAGGTAGGAGTAAGCAACTATATAATAAAAAAGCTTTTCTATTCTTTGGATTTTGTCCAAATGTAGAAAAACTTTTTAAGAGTTGAAATTTTTAAGAGCTTTATTACTCTTCCCAGATGAAGCCTAATACATCAACTTCCCAAGCTCTAGATGTTTTTACAGAATTCTTTTTCATAACAGTAACGTTTTTAAACAGTGCCTTTCAAATCAGATTTGAGAGGTAAAAATGGGAATACAGCCAACCTTATTCAACAGGTCTGAAGGGTGGTAAAACAGGAAAAAATGCTGAAATACACTGTGGTAAAGCTTTTCAGGGAATTTTTCAGGTAAACTTACCTGCTCAAATTGCGAAAATTCCCCAGTAAAAACACGTAAATTTACGGTCGTGAAAATAGGAAACTTACCCGGAAAATATCCGAACTAGGAGGGGTTATCAACAGCTGTGGAAAAGATTGAAAGGAAACTCGTTTAAGCGCAGTAATAGGAAACTGGAGATTGTATCACTGTGCTCAAAAAAAAGAAGTTGATTGACATTGGATTTCGCTTTTGTTCTTCAATAGGATTGGAAATTCTGTTTTTGGACGGTTTCTTCCCTTTTTTACGGGGACTAAGGACATTGGATGTTTTTGAGGGGCTCATCCTTGGTCAATCAACTTGCACCAAAAGTATATCCACAGCCGGGTGTGCACAAGAGCAGTACTGCGTTGTTTTAAAAGCATGGTTTTTACTGGTGCTGACGTAAGCCTACTATTCACTAGCCTGGAAATATACGAACCCGGCATTTTGAAGGAGCAGATCACTGAAAGTGGTGAATAAAAAGACGTTACCTGAAAAATGATCTCTGGCCAATCCCGTATTTTGATCATAAAAAAGAGTACTTTTACGAAAACCATGATCCTGTTACTGCCAAAACAAAACTGATCCATGACTGCCCAACAGATTAAAGTAGCGATTGCTGATGACCACAAGATATTCCGGGATGGTATCCGGATGGCCCTGAAAGACAAAGAGTACCTCAAGATACTCTGGGAGGCCGAAGACGGAAAGGACCTGATGCACAAACTGCAACTCAAGATCCCCGATGTATTATTAATGGATATCCGGATGCCGGAGATAGATGGTATCAATGCCATTGGAATGATCCGCAAAGAGTATGAAGCGGTGAAGATCATCGTACTCACCATGTATGATGACCAGGAGATGATCACCAAGATGATGGAAATGGGTGCCAATGCCTACCTCACCAAGACCACTGACCCGGACGAGATCTACCAGGCCATCCTCACCTGCATGAATGATGATTTTTATTTTAATGAGCTGGTAAATAAAGCTGTGCTGCTGAAACTGCAGCATAAAAAAACGGTCCGGCAATTCTACCCCAACCCGGTGAAGTTCTCCGAGAAGGAATTAAAGATCCTGAAACTGATAGCTGAGGACAAGACCACGGAAGATATCTCGAAAGAGGTTTTCCTGAGTCCCCGCACGATTGAAACCATCCGCCAGAATATGAAACAGAAAGTGGGTGCTAAGACCATTGCCGGGCTGGTAATGTATGCGATGCGGAATAAATTGCTGGAATAGCCTCATCCTCCAGCCCCTTCTCCTCCAGAGAAGGGGAGTAACAGTCTTGAGAATTTAATTGATCTACCGATAGCAATCATCATGAGTAATATCAACGATAGTTTTTTTGACGGGTATTATAAAGATATCTGGAAGACGATCATACCGGCAGAATTAACGGTGAAGGAAGTTGAATTCATGCTGCCTTATTTCAAATTACAACCCGGCAGCAAAGTGCTGGACATCATGTGTGGTTACGGAAGACATGCCATTGCACTGGCTGAAAAGGGAATGGAAGTGACAGCGGTAGATAACCTGGAAGAGTATATCACTGAAATAAAGAAAACTGCTGCTGAAAGATCATTACCTCTGAAGGCCATAAAAGCAGATATTGTTAATTATATCCCGGAAGAACAATTTGAACTGGCCATCTGCATGGGCAACAGTCTTAATTTTTTCCCCGAAGAGGATGTGCAAAAAATATTCTCCCATATTGCTGATCATTTGCAGGCCGGTGGTCATTTGCTGATCAATTCCTGGTCCATTGCCGAGATTGCCATGAAAGACTTTAAAGCAAAGACATGGTCGGAAGTGAATGGTATGAAATTTTTATCTGATTCCAGTTTTCATTTTCATCCCACCCGTATTGAAACGAACAGTATGATGATCGCTCCGGATGGTACTACGGAAACCAAACTGGCCATTGATTATATTTTTTCTATGGCAGAACTGGAAAAAATGCTGGCAGTTGCAGGTTTGAAATTAAAAGAGGTTTACAGTATTCCGGGGAGAAAAAAATTTACACTGGGTGAGCCGAGGGCATATATCGTGGCAGAGAAGATCGTTTAACATCCCCCAAGTAGTATAGTATATACAAAGGCAAACCCCGGCGTTATGAGGACCGGGGTTCTTACGTTACTGTTATGAAAAGAAAAAGATAATTAGTTGCTGATCTTCATAAGGACAGGTTAATGGTTTTGGTTTGTGTTACTTTCAACAGGTATTGGATCATAAAAACGGGTTCGATAGAAAGAGAAAGTTGATTGAACAGGAAAAGTCGTCTGGTCTTTCAAAGGATTGGAAATTATTTTCTGGACGGTTATGGACATTGGATGAGTAGGTAAAACGATTCATCCGTATCAATCAACTTTCTGACACAAAACTATATCCACAGGGGATTGTTAACAAGAGCATAACTGCCCTATTTAAATCATTCGGTATTTACTTAGTACATCGTAGATTAGCCAAATTGCTATCGTAAAGTTGCGAAATGGATACCCGGTACTTTCCACAAAGGGGAAATCAAGTACTTTCACGATGGTATATGTTGCAGGAATTTCCCATCTTGCATTCAGAACAAATACTAAATCCAAACATTGTAATTTTTTAATCCATGAAAAATCCCGACACTAACTCTGTAATCAGGGTAGCCATTGCTGACGATCATGCCCTGTTCCGTACCGGAGTAAAAACTTCCCTGCAAAGCCGCAAAGACATCCAGATGGTAGCTGAAGCCGAAAATGGCATGCAGCTGCTCAATCTCTTACGTCATATCCAGCCGGATGTGGTATTGTTAGATATACAAATGCCCATTATGGACGGCCTGACCACTTTGCCCGAGATCAAAAAGCTCTACCCGAACGTAAAAGTGATCATGCTCTCCATGCACAACGATCATTCTGTGATCTCCAAGATGATGGAGATCGGGGCCAATTCTTACCTGACCAAAGAATCAGGTTCTGAAATGATCTACGAAGCCATCCGGGGCGTATATGAAAATGATTTCTATTTCAACGAACTTACCAACAAAGCCTTATTGAATGGTTTACGTACAAAACGTACCGTAGAATCATCCATGCCGGCTGATGTGCAGTTAACCGATAAAGAGATCACTATCCTGAAGCTGATGTGCGATGAAAAAAGCACCAAGGAGATCGCCGATATCGTGGACCTGAGCCCCCGTACCGTAGAAGCGATCCGGGATAAACTCAAAACCAAGACCGGTACCAAGTCAATGGCCGGCCTGGTAATGTATGCGGTAAAAGCCGGATTGGTAGAACAACACTAAGCGTTCACATGATATTTTTTCTATGCCATCTTCCCTTTAGGGAGGATGGCTTTTTTGTTTTACTTTGAGCCGGTGAACAATATTTGTTTCAATGGAAAGATAATGACCGCTGATGAGCCGGTGCTGATGGCGGATAACCGTGGTTACCGCTATGGCGACGGATTGTTTGAAACCATGAAAATTGAAAACGGCCTGCTACAGCTTTTCTCTTTTCATATGGATCGCTTATGGTCGGGCATGCAATTGCTGAAGCTGGAGATCCCCAAACTGTTTACTCCGGAGAGGGTACATGCGGAGATCATGCAACTCTGTAAGAAAAATCAATGCTATGACCTGGGAAGAGTACGGCTATCTGTGTTCCGTGGAAATGGCGGATTATACGATGGCGATAAGACATTGCAATACCTTATTGAAGCCTGGCCGCTGAGTGAATCCGCGAACCGGCTCAATGAAAATGGCCTGGTGATCGGTATTTTCCCCGATGCCAGTAAAAGCTGTGACCAGTTTTCACAACTCAAATCTGCTAATTATCTCCCTTATACTATGGCCGCCCACTATGCCAAAGAGCAACACTGGAATGATTGCCTCGTATTGAACCAGTTTGGTAATATTTCAGACAGTACCATTGCCAATATTTTTATCCTGAAAGGAGGGGAGTGGATTACCCCTGAATTAACCGAAGGTTGTGTAAATGGCGTGATGCGGCGCTACCTGTTGCAGCAATTGCCCGCCGCCGGGTATATTGTAAGAGAAGCGATCATTACAACCGCGGATGTAGATAAGGCTGATGAAATGTTCCTGTCCAATGCTATTTATGGCCTTAAATGGGTGAGGCGGTTTCAAAATAAGCAGTTTGGTAATACCGAAACCACTAAAATTTACCGGGATTTTGTGCAAACAATCAACGAGTGATCTTGTTTAGTCTAAAATCTCCGCAGCAAACATGAAGCCCACCGTTAATTTGTTCTGGTTTCGCCGGGATCTCCGGCTGGAGGATAATGCCGGATTGTATCATGCATTAAAGGACAACAACCCGGTTGTTCCTATTTTTATTTTTGACAGGAATATACTGGATGAACTGGAAGACAGAACGGACAGGAGAGTAGAATTCATTCACCTGGCACTGCAACAAATACAGCAGCAACTAGTAAAACTGGGTTCAACACTGGATGTACGGTATGGCTTCCCGGAACAGGTGTATAAGGAATTGCTGCAGGAGTATAACGTACAGAAGGTGTTTACCAATCATGATTACGAACCCTATGCTCAAAAAAGAGATACAACGATTGCACATTTACTCCAGACTCATGAAGCCGGCTTTCATACCTTCAAAGACCAGGTGATCCTGGAAAAGAACGAAGTATTGAAAGATGACGGGAAGCCATATACTGTTTTCACGCCTTACTCCCGTAAATGGAAGGCAGTATTGACGGAGTTTCACCTGAAGCCCTACCCCAATAAAAAGTATTTCAGGAATTTTTATAAACAACCGGAACGCACCATCATTTCATTGGCAGCCATGAATTTTAAAGCAACCGGTTTACCTTTCCCGGGTAAGGAATGGCAAGGTGCCATCATCCGGAATTATAAAGAGCAGCGGGATATTCCTTCCATACAAGGCACATCAAGACTGAGTGTCCATCTTCGGTTTGGTACGATCAGTATCCGCACCTTAGCTGCTGAAGCCGGTGCTTTCAATGAAACATTTTTAAATGAGCTGATCTGGCGGGATTTTTATCATATGATACTCTGGCATTTTCCACATGTCGTGGGTCATGCATTTAAAAAAGAATATGATACTATCCAATGGCGAAATAATGAAACGGAATTTGCGGCCTGGTGTGCCGGGCAAACCGGCTACCCGATCGTGGATGCCGGGATGAGAGAACTTAATGAAACCGGCTTTATGCATAACCGGGTACGGATGATCGTGGCGAGTTTTCTTACCAAACATTTGCTGATCGACTGGCGATGGGGCGAAGCCTATTTTGCCAAAAAATTATTAGACTTTGACCTGGCGGCCAATAATGGCGGCTGGCAATGGGCTGCCGGCAGCGGATGCGATGCGGCCCCTTATTTCAGGGTATTTAACCCTTACCTGCAAACACAGAAATTTGATCCCGAATTAAAGTATGTCAGGAAATGGGTGCCTGAGCTGGAAGAGTTTTCTTATCCTCAACCCATCGTGGCGCATGAAGTAGCAAGAAAACGTTGCCTGGAAACCTATGCGGTAGCTTTAAAGAAATAAAACATCTTCGTCATCCGTTTCCAGGTCATGCAATTCGAGAAACACTTCATGTAAAGATTCAATAGCCATTCTTCCTTCATCACCCAGGTCAAGACTGTAATTGTTTACATACAGGTCAATATGCTGCCGCATCACTTCTTCACTCATTTCCTGGGAATGCTGTTTTACATATTCGGGGATGAGAGGATAATTTGTAAAAGCATATTCAAGGCTTTGGCGGATCAGCCCGTTTATTTTTAATGCCACGGATCTTTTTACCGATTGATTGATGGCGATACCACCTAACGGAATAGGCAGCCCTGTTTTTGCTTCCCAATATTCACCAAGGTCTTTTACTTTATGCAAACCTTTTTGCTGGTACGTAAACCGGTTTTCATGAATGATGACACCCAGGTCTGTCTCTTTATTCAGCAATGCGCCTTCAATAGACGAAAAGAGCATGAATTTTTTGTCAGTGGCACCGGGATAGGCATAACTGAACAGCAGGTTCGCCGTGGTATGAATACCCGGTAAGGCAACAGAGGCCTGGTTCACATCATCATCAGACAGTTCCTGGGCGGAATCAGTTATTAATAAGGGTCCGACTCCTTTTCCCAATGCACTGCCTGCGTTTAACAATGTATAATGTTGCAAGGAACGGAAGAAAGCCGGGAAGCTGAGTTTGGTAATCGCTAATTTCCCCTCCAGTGCCCATTGGTTGAGTGTTTCCACATCTGCCAGCACCGTTTCAAATTCAAATCCTTCCGTGTCAATTTTTTTGTTGACAAGGGCATCAAAGATAAAAGTATCGTTGGGGCAGGGTGAAAAGCCTAATGTGAATTTCATACTAATGCTAACAAACGGGTCAGTTCCTTGTTCAGGTTAATAATGGATTCTTTCATGGTCCAGTTCTTTTTATTCCTCTCCGCAATATAATTGCTGGTACTTCTTAATTGGATAAAAGGAATTTTTTCCAGCAGGCAAACATAGTGCAGGGCGGCTCCTTCCATCGATTCAACTACCGGGTTAAAATGATCTTTATAAAAAGCTACTTTCTTTTTTGAAGTAGTGATCTCGTTCACAGAAATACCTTTAACCTTTTTTAGTTTCGTATTTTTAAGAATATCATTCTTATTGACGAGCCATCCATTGGAATAAGGATGCTGGTTTTGCCGCACCAGCTTCAGGTCAAACAATGTTTTGAATTGATTCAGTTCAATCACACTTTGGTCGGCAATAGTTTCCTGTTTTACGGCAAACACTGTTCCCAACGGAAGAGAGGTATCAAAACAACCTGCCACACCCGCCTGTATCACCAGGTCAGGCCGTTTTAATTGCAGATGTTTTGATAAACTGTACGTAGTGGCTGTTAACCCGATACCTGTTATTAATACGTCAATATCCTGCTTGTGAAAAAAAGAAGCATCCTGTTTCCTGAATTGTTCCAGGAAAGGCGTGAGTTCTATGGAAGTGGCGGTGGTAACCAGTATATTCATATAAAAACCTTTTCCTGCAGGAAAGGCAGGCAAAGTTATTGATTAATCAGCAGCTCTTTTGGCTTACCTTTGCGGCCTGCCAGCCATATGGCATGGCCTCACTTTTCCTCCGCCCAATTGCTGTGAGGAAACAAAAAGTAAAGCATGGTTTACTTAACAAGATCAGAACATTTTAATGCGGCGCACAAGTTGTACAACCCCAACTGGACCCCCGAAAAAAATGATGAAGTATTTGGAAAATGCGCCAACCAGAACTGGCATGGACATAATTATGAGCTGTTGGTAACCGTAAAGGGTAAGTCTGATCCCGGGACCGGTTTTGTATTTGATGTAAAAAGACTCAGCATTATCATCAAAGAACATATCATTGAGAAACTGGATCACCGCAACCTGAACGTGGATGTGGATTTCATGAAGGGGCAACTGTGCAGTACTGAAAACCTGGCCATAGCTATCTGGCAGCAACTGAGACCTCATTTACCATCGGGTGTTCAATTGCATGCTATTAAATTGTATGAAACACCCCGGATCTATGTAGAGTATTTCGGAGAATAACAAAATGAGTTCCTGAACTTTTACCTTCTTCACCTGTTGTAGTAGCGATACCGGGAATTTTGTCTTTTTAAAGACATTTACTAATAACAGAGCCTGTTTATTTCGTAATTTGAATACATGAGTAAGAAAGTAGCGGTTTTCAGAAGGGAGCATTTTAACGCAGCACACCGGTTGTTCAACCCGGATTGGGATGATGCTACAAATGAGAAAGTGTTTGGCAAATGTGCACTGCCTAATTATCACGGCCATAATTATGAACTGGAAGTGAAAGTGGTGGGCCTGCCGGATGAAAAAACAGGATATGTAATGGACCTGAAAGAACTCAGTGATCTCGTAAAGCGGGAAATTCATTCCCGGTTTGATCATAAGAACCTGAACCTGGATACGGAAGAATTCAAAGAACTGAACCCGACGGCTGAAAATATCGTCATCGTTATTTATGATCTGCTGCGTCCGCATATTGACCCAAAAATGGAACTGCAGATCCGGTTGTTCGAAACGCCCAGAAATTTTGTCGAATACCCGGCATAAATTATTTATAAAAGACCTTTAGAAGTAAACATTATGGCATATAAAAAGACAGAACAATACGACGAGCAAACAACATCGGCGCTTATAAAAAATTATAAGGAGGCTATCGGTTTGCTGGGAGAAGATCCTGAAAGAGAAGGGTTGCTGAAAACACCGGAAAGAGTGGCGAAAGCAATGCAATACCTTACGCAGGGATACCAGCTGGATGCACATGCTATTCTGAATTCAGCCAAATTTCATGAACCTGTCAGTGAGATGATCGTGGTGAAGGATATTGAAGTGTACAGTATGTGTGAACACCATATGCTCCCTTTCTTTGGTAAAGCACATGTGGCCTATATCCCGAACGGCTGGATAACTGGATTGAGCAAGATCGCCAGGGTAGTGGATGTTTATGCAAGACGTATGCAGGTGCAGGAACGATTAACCGTGCAGATCATGGATGCGATCAAAGAAACACTGAACCCGATGGGAGTAGCCGTGGTGATCGAAGCACAGCATTTGTGCATGATGATGCGGGGTGTGCAAAAACAAAATTCTACGACTACCACATCCGCTTTTGATGGAGAATTTCAAAAAAACTCGACCCGGAGTGAGTTTTTGAAACTAATTACAGCCCGTCTCAGCTGATTATCAGCAATATTTTTAATTAATGCCACAAAGATTTTTCTAATTAAAAGCTTTGCGGCATTTTTGTTTGGATTAACTACCACCAAGAATGAAACATGCATACATATTTCCCGGGCAGGGTTCGCAATTTCCGGGAATGGGAAAAGAACATTACGAGAACAGTGCTTTTGCAAAGAAATTATTTGAACAAGCAAATGAAGTGTTGGGCTTTCGTATTTCGGACGTGATGTTCAACGGAACAGAAGAGGACCTGAAGCAGACCAATGTAACCCAACCCGCTGTTTTTTTACATTCTATTATCGCTTACCGCAGTATTGAAAGTGCATCGCCTGATATGGTGGCCGGTCATTCACTCGGCGAATTTTCTGCTTTAGTGGCCAATGGCACATTGAGTTTTGATGATGCACTGTCACTTGTTTCTATCCGGGCCAAAGCTATGCAGAAAGCATGTGAGATGAATCCCTCTACCATGGCTGCTGTATTGGCACTGGCTGATGATAAAGTAGAAGCCATATGCGCAGAAGTACAAAGCGAAACCGGTGAGATCGTCGTTCCTGCTAATTATAACTGTCCTGGTCAGTTAGTGATCAGCGGCTCCATAAAAGGAATAGAAGTGGCTTGCGAAAGAATGAAAGCCGCGGGAGCCAAAAGGGCATTGGTATTGCCGGTGGGGGGTGCTTTTCATTCACCACTGATGGAACCGGCCAAGGAAGAGTTGGCAGCCGCCATTGAAGCCACTAAATTTCATACACCCACCTGTGCCGTTTACCAGAACGTTGCAGCCAAAGCGGTAATGGATAGGGAAGAGATCAAACAAAACCTTATTGATCAGTTAACCGGAGCAGTAAGATGGACACAAAGTGTGCAGGCCATGATTGCTGACGGGGCTTCCCAATTCACAGAAGCAGGACCAGGAAAAGTGTTGCAGGGTTTAGTGTTGAAAATTGATAAGACCATGCAGGCTGATGGGGTAAGCTGATTTTTAAGTGTAAGATAAAAAGACAAAACCCGGGTACCCGGGTTTTGTCTTTTTAGAAATGAAGTGAGCAGTTGATCCATTCCTCATCCAATGTGGCATTATATTTTTTATAGAAATTGATGGCAGGCTCATTCCATTCCAGCACCTGCCACATCATGCCGGTAAATTTTTTCTCCTTTGCTTCTCCGATCAACCTGTCCATTAATAATTTTCCAATGCCTTTCCCCCTGGCCTGTTGCGTAACGATGATGTCTTCAAGATACATCCGCTGCCCCTTCCAGGTGGAATAGCGGATATAATATAGTGCAAAGCCAAGGATGATGCCGTTCTCTTCAGCTACAAATGCCCACCATACAGGCTTTTTGCCAAAACCACTTTCTATAAAATGATCCATGGTAACGGTTACTTCCTGCGGCGCTTTTTCATATAGTGCCAGTTCCTTTATTAATTCCAATAACCTTGGACAATCTTCTTTACTGGCCTTGCGGATTGTAATGTTCATGTTCTATTTTTTTCTTGTAGCTTTAAATGTACCGTTGGGTTGTATAAAACTCACTGCGGTTACTTCGCCTTTATCATCTTTTTCAAACTTTACACTGTAGCCTGTCAACGCTTTAAGTGCAAAGACATTTTTTTCTGTTGGTATAAGTTCGTACTCCGGCTGGCCTTCTAAAAAGGCAAATAGTGTTTTGTCTCCCTTAATAAAAAATTTGGCTATTACACCAGGTGCCAGTTCAAACTCACCTTCATATTTCTTCAGTTCCTCTTTGCTGATTTCTTTTGGTTTGGGCTTGCGGGTAAACTCCATCGGCTTCAGCTCATCTTCAAATTGCATCAGCAGGGTAGTAATGTCGCCAGCTTCATTCATGCTGAACTGCACTTTAAACGGATCAGTTTCAGTGGTATCAATTCCCTCTGCAGGATTCACAAAAAACACCTGGAATACATCGTAATGATAATGACGCAGCCATATCTTTTTACCCGGAACCAGCAGGAATAATGAATCGCCATTTACTGTTGCTTCTGCTGTTCCATATCCGGGATGGCTATATAGGCCCTCATAGTCCTTTATTGGATGAGAAGGCTTTGTATCTTTCTTACGGGTACTTTCTGTTTTTGCAGTAGCCTCTTTGGCTTCTTTTTTTGCTTTGGCATCACTCGCTATTCTTTCACCCAGCCAATCAATGGGCTTTACTTTCAGCAGCCTGTCGGCAATGCTATTACGTACAAGAGCTGTAATAGCAGAGGCGTTTTGATTGGCAAGTACGATTATGCCAATGCTGTCAGAAGGAAAGAAACAGGTACTGGCAGAAAACCCATCAATATTACCACCATGCTCTACCCGGTAGTGTCCCCGGTAAGAAGCAAGTGACCATCCAAACCCATAATTGGAAAAGAATATATCTGTTCTTTCTTTAGTAGGCAGCAAACTGCCTGCTATCATTTGAGAACTTATAGCCTCCCGCATATAAGAAGCGGGAAACAGTTCCCTGCCATTTACTTTTCCCCCACTAATCCAGCACATTACCCATTTGGCCATTTCATTAACGCTGCTGTTAATACTGCCTGCAGGGCTCATGGCATTAATGTCGTAATAATCTGTTTTTTTAATAATGCTGTCTTTATAAACAGTATACCCAAAAGCAGGTTCTGCAGATTTTTTTAGTTCAGGAATAGATACATTTGAAGTGTTCATTCCAAGCGGAATCAATATTTTCTCTTTTATGTTCTTCTCCCAGCTTTGACCTGTTAATTTTTCTGTAACCATACCTTGTGCCAGAAACATAAAGTTGTTGTACTGCCAGCGTTGGCGTAGCGGAGCCGTGGGTTCCTGGAATTGAATGCGCTGCAACATGCTGTCTCTTGAACTTGTATTAAAAAGGTACCAGGAGTAGTCATGCCGGGGTAAGCCAGTGCGGTGGCACATCATATCCCTTAGGGTTATGTTGTTATTCATTTCATTGTTGAAAAATTTCAGCTCTGGAAGATATTCCCGCACAGGTTTATCGTAAGATATTTTGCCATCTTTTTCCAACAGCCCAATGAGTAATGATGTAAATGCTTTGCTGCAAGAACCGATTGCAAATAAAGTATTGGGGGTAACTGGTAACTTACTTTCGTTATCCCGGTAGCCAAATCCTTTCGCATAGAGTATTTTGTTTTGGTTTACGACCGCTACGGCAAATCCGGCTCCTTTCCTTTCTTTTAAAATACGTTCCATCAGTGTATCAATACCAGCCAACGGGTCGGCAGGGATGGCAGCTCTTTTTTGTGAGAAAGAAGGAATCAGCAGAAGCATTGAAACAAAAGCAAAGAGAAATCTCATGGTGTTGGGTTTATGGTTATTGCAATGATTGTTCAATATCGTTTAGTATATCCTGTAAATTTTCAATACCCACATTCATCCTTATCAATCCGTCAGTGATACCATATTTTTCTTTTTCTTCTTTGGGAACACTATAGTGTGTCATGGAAGCAGGGTGGGAGAGTAAAGTATCACAGGTCCCCAGGGAAACAGTGCGGACACACATTTTCAGTTTGTTCATAAAATCAATACCACCCTGCAGGCCGTTCTTTAATTCAAAGCTCAGCATGGCTCCCGGGTGCCGCATTTGTTTCATCGCGGTGTAATGATCGGGATGACTGGCAAGCCCGGTATAATTTACTTTGGCAACAGCCGGGTGACTTTCTAAAAAGGCAGCTACTTCCATAGCATTGTGGCAATGCCGTTCCATTCTTACCTCCAGTGTTTTCATTCCCTGTATCAGCAAAAATGCATCAAAGGCATTGGAGTTACCTCCTAAGGTGCGGTGAACTTTTGTCAGGGTTGTTTTCATCAGCTCCATATCCTTTCCCAACAGGATTCCACCAATGGCCGTTCCATGTCCATTCAGGAACTTGGTGGTGGAATGAACAATATAATCCACACCATATTTAAAAGGCTGCTGTAAATAAGGTGTCGCAAACGTGTTATCACAAGCCACTATCAGATTATATTTTTTAGCCAGTTTGGTCAGCTCGTCAATATCCACGCATTGTATTGTGGGATTGGCCGGTGTTTCAATATAGAGCATCCTGATCGCCGGGTCAGCTTTCAATGCGTCTTCTGTTTTTTGCAGATCCCGCATATCCATGATCACAGGTGTGATATGCAGGCCGGGCAATATTTTAGTGATGAGTTCATTCGTGCCACCATAAAGGGAATAATGACTGATGATCTTATCGCCGGGTTTTAATGTTGCCAGCATCAGCGTGGAAATGGCTGCCATACCGGAAGCATGAAGGATACCTTTGGCTTCCATGTCAAGCTGAAATGTTTCCAGGGCAGCGATCTTGTCTTCTGCCTCTTTGATAGTTGGATTGCCCCAGCGGCTGTAGATAAAACCTTCTTCAGTGCCGTCGAAGCGGCGCATACCCTGTTCGGCTGAATCAAATACGTACGTACTGCTTGCATAAATAGGAACCAGGTGAGCATACATCGGGTCTTTTACATGTCCGCCATGAACGGCCAGTGACCCCCAACCGGTCAATACTTCTGCGGATGAATCTTTTTGGGGTGGAAAATTATTATCGGGCATTTGGTATAAAGACTTTTAATTTTGAAGGGAGCTCTACAAATATCCTGCTTATTGACTGAATACTGAAAAGAGAAGTTATCATTGATGAAAGAACTACTGAAACAACTGGCTGCCTACAATACATGGGCCGCCCAACGCATCGCAGAAGCCATACTGGCCTTACCGGAGGAAAAACAAACAACGGTACTTCCGAGCAGTTATGAAAGCCTGCAACGAACCCTGCTGCATATGTGGGATGCGGAAAGCATCTGGTGGCAACGGATGAAACTGCACGAACGTTTTCTGCGGCCGAGCGATAATTTCAACGGAACTACCCGGGATGTGGTGAATGGCTTACTCAGTCAGTCCAAACTTTGGGAAGGTTGGGTGAATGCGGCCTCTGATTTTTCCCTCGATCATGTTTTTGAATACCGGGATAATAAACGGGAGCAGGTTAAAATGCCCATTTATCAAATGCTGCTGCATGTGTTCAACCACGGCACTTATCACCGCGGGCAGCTCGTCAATATGCTTCGCCAGTTGGGGGAGGAGAAGATACCGGGAACTGATTTTGCATTATGGATAAGGAATAAAAAATAAAAGCTGTTTAAAACAGCTTTTATTTTTTAAAATATGATGTTCAAAATCTTTATTTGGCACCATATGCCCATTTCACCAGTGTGGCTCCCCAGGTAAATCCGCCACCAAATGCAGCCAGTACAATATTGTCGCCTTTGTGTAATCTGCTTTCCCATTCCCACAAACAAAGGGGAATAGTACCTGCCGTGGTGTTACCGTACTTTTCAATATTGATCATTACTTTTTCTTTGGGTAAACCGATCCGGTTGGCCGTGGCGTCAATGATCCGCAGGTTGGCCTGGTGGGGTACCAGCCAGGCAATATCTTCACCGGTCATCTTATTTCGTTCCAATAATTCTGCACTTACATCTGCCATTCCTTTCACGGCAAATTTGAAAACGGCTTGCCCTTCCTGGTAAGCATAATGTTCTCTTGCCATCACCGTTTCAATGCTGGCAGGCTTTAAGGAACCACCGGCTTTCATATGCAGGAAATTGCAACCACTGCCATCACTCCTCAGGATGCTGTCCTGTATTCCATAGCCCTCTTCATTAGGTTCTAATAAAACAGCACCGGCACCATCGCCAAAGATGATACAGGTAGCCCTGTCGGTATAATCAACAATGGCACTCATCTTATCCGCCCCACAAACCACTACTTTTTTATAACGGCCACTTTCAATTAAGGCAGCACCTTGCGTTAACGAGTATAAAAACCCCGAACAGGCGGCAGATACATCAAAACCCCAGGCATTTTTGGCACCCAGTTTATCACAGGCAATATTAGCGGTGGAAGGGAAGACCATATCCGGTGTCACCGTACCCACGATCAGGCAATCGATCTCTTCCGGACTGATACCCCTTTTTTCACAGAGCTGTCGTACGGCAGGCACTACCATATCGGAGGTGGCTTTTCCTTCGCCTTTCAGTATCCTTCTTTCCGAGATACCAGTCCTTGTGCGGATCCACTCATCATTGGTGTCCACCATTTTCTCCAGGTCGAAATTGGTCAGTTTGTCTTCCGGAACATAGCCGCCAACGGCAGTGATAGCGGCTGTTATTTTTTTACTCATTGCGGGATTGAATTTTACCAGTAAAGTGGTCAAAGGTAAGTGGTAGGATGGAATTGAGGAAAATCAGTGTCCGGCGCTAATTACCAATACCCAATTACCCAATTCCTTATTTTCGCAGCCATGATAGCTTACCTGAAAGGTGATTTTGTGCATAAAAGCCCCGCTGTTGTACATGTGGATGTGCAGGGAGTGGGCTATGAAGTGCAGATCAGCCTGAATACCTACTCAAAAATACAGGGACTGGAAAAAGGAATACTGCATACCAGCCTGCTGATCCGGGAAGATGCACATATCCTGTATGGTTTTTTTGACCTGGCAGAAAAAGAGATGTTCCAGCAGCTGATCGCTGTGTCGGGTATTGGTGCCTCCACCGCCCGGGTGATGCTCTCGTATATGAAACCCGATGAGCTGGCCCGGGCTATCGTTTTGGGAGATACAAAGACCCTTGAAGGCATTAAAGGCATTGGGAAAAAAACAGCAGAACGGATGGTGGTAGAGCTGCGGGATAAGCTGGCCAAACAGCCGGTAGAATCAAATATTTCACCCATGAAAAACAATACTTTGCATACAGATGCGTTAAATGCTCTGACGGCATTGGGCATCAGCAGGCAAGCTGCTGAACTGGCTGTTCAAAAGACGCTGACCGCAGATCCCCATCTTTCCGTTGAGGAGCTGATCAAGAAAGCACTTCGTACCATCTGATATCCAATGAATATTTCTGGAAACTAATTGATTAAGAGACATTGAACCTTAAGACTGCTCATATCTTCCGTACATTGGTATCTATAGCCATGTTGTTTGCCTTTTCGCAGGAGGCAAGTGCCCGTTATTTTCAAAATAACCAGCAACAACAGCCCGGCGATTCGCTTAAATTCCCGCTCAAAGACAGAAGAGGAGATCCCTATACATATCCCAACCGCAATACCCTTGATCTCAGGGATACTTCTTATCTCAAAAAAACAGTGGAGTATGATCCTGTGACCAAACAGTATTATATCGTTGAAAAGATAGGTAGCCAGTATTATCGTACACCTACCTCCTTTACCATGGAAGAATTTGTCCGCATGCAGGGCAAAAAAGACGAGGAAGACTATTTTAAAAAGAGAGCTAACCTGCTGGCGAATATGAACCGCCGGATGACAAGACCTGTTTTCAAAGTATCAGGTGATTGGTTCAACCGGATAGTTGGTAACGGTAAAATTGATATCCGTCCCTCCGGTTATGTAGATATCCTGGCAGGTTATAACGGTCAGGTGATCAAGAATCCCACCTTGCCTGAAAGGGCGAGGAATAATGGCATGTTTGATTTTAATATGAACTCGCAGTTGCAGATGGATGCCAATATCGGCGATAAACTGAAACTGCCGATCAACTATAATACACTGGCCAATTTCGATTTTGAGAACCAGATCAAATTGGATTACCAGGCCAAGGGCGATGAGATCCTGCGCCAGTTCCAGGCCGGTGTTGTCAATTTTACCACCAAGAGTACATTGATACCCGGCGCTCAATCCCTGTTCGGGGTGAAAACGCAATTACAGTTTGGTAAACTATTCGTTACCGGTGTATTGGCCAACCAGCGTTCGCAACGTCAGTCGTTGGGGTTACAGGGTGGTTCAGCGTCACAAAGTTTTACCCTCAAAGCTGATGAGTACGATGAGAACCGTCACTTCCTGTTAGCACAATATTTCAGAAGCAATTTCAATACGGCGATGCAGCAATTGCCGATCGTCAACTCCGAGATCCAGATCTTAAAAATGGAAGTGTGGGTAACGAACCGAAATGGAAGCACTACGGATACCAGGGATATCGTTGCCTTAATGGACCTTGGTGAAACAACTCCTTTTGGTCCCTGGGCGAATGGTAACACGGATGTGAAGCCATTCAATAATGCTAATAATCTTTATCCATCGATACTGGCGAATCCCAATGCCCGTAACTCTTCGCAGGTGCAAAGTGTTTTAACAGGGGGAGGATTTAACCTGCAACCGGTACAGGATTTTGAAAAAACATTTGCCCGCAAATTATTAGCAACGGATTATTATTATAATCCAAGAATAGGTTTTCTTTCGTTGAACCAGCCTTTGCAGCCGGATGAAGTATTAGGTGTGGCGTTTCAATATACATTCAGGGGCCGGGTGTACCAGGTAGGAGAATTCTCGCAGGATGTGCCGCCGGATACAACCGGTACTTCACAACGGGTTCTATTCCTGAAATTATTAAAAGCAACATCACAGCGTACCAATCTCCCGATCTGGGACCTGATGATGAAGAACGTTTATTCCGTTGGTTACGGCCAGCTGGAAAGACAGGATTTTACTTTGGATGTATTATACGAAGAGCCAAGCCTGGGGGAAAAAAGATATTTACCGACTACTGATGTACTGACCAATTTCCAATACCAGCCATTGATCACACAGCTAAACCTTGACCGGCTGAATAACCAGAATGACCCGCAGCCGGATGGTAAGTTTGACTTTGTGGAGGGCTTCACCGTCATTTCTTCGCAGAGCCGTATCGTATTCCCGGTGCTGGAACCTTTTGGTCGTGACCTGGATTACGTCTATGGCACGCAGGCACAGCGGGACCGCTATCTTTTCTATCCTTTGTATGATACCATCAAAGCCATTGCACAAACATTTGCCAACCTGAACCGCTTTAAAATTAGCGGCCGTTCCAAAACAAGTGGTGCGAATGGTGACTACCAGTTAGGGTATAATATTCCAAGAGGATCAGTAACGGTTACTGCCGGCGGACAAACCTTACAGGAGAACGTCGATTACGAGATCAATTATGACCTCGGTACATTGAGAGTGGTGAACCAGGCCATTATTGCTTCCGGTGTACCTGTGAACATACAATTTGAAAACCAGGCAGCATTTGGTTTGCAGCAAAAGAATTACATGGGCCTGCGCTTAGATTACCTGGCCAGTAAAAAACTGACCATCGGGGCCACCATTGCTAAACTGGGTGAAAGACCTTTCTTCCTCAAACAATCCTATGGTGAAGACCCTGTCCGCAATACCATGTATGGAATGGATGTGGATTATAAAAGCGATATACCCCGCTTAACGAAATGGCTGGATAAATTACCCTTCTATTCCACCAAAGCCATGTCTTCTATTACGGCTTATGCGGAAGGGGCTTTCCTGAAACCGGGTCATCCCAGGCAGATCAATGCAAATAAAAATGATAAAGGCGGTCTTTCTTACATTGATGATTTTGAAGGCACCCGTGCTGCCATTGATCTGCGGTTCCCGCTGATCAACTGGACACTGGCCTCTATACCGCAGGGGAATAATAATGACAATGGCACAGGCCCCTTGTTTCCCGAATCAGCTTTATCCAATGATTCAGGAAGTGGTTTTAACAGGGCGAAACTGGCCTGGTATAATATAGAACCGGTATTGCAGGAAAGAAGAAACTCCAGCAACCCGTTGCGGAATAACCTCGCTGAATTATCAAAACCTGAAACCAGGCAGATATTGCAGCAGGAAATTTTTCCAAGAAGAAGCCTGGATTTTGGCCAGGGCCTGCTGACCACTTTTGACCTTGCTTTTTATCCAAAGGACAAAGGCCCGTATAACTTTGAAAGCCGGAATACAAGATTCAATTCTCAGGGCCAGCTCACCAACCCAAGAAGTTCATGGGGCGGCCTGATGCGGAATATTGACCAGATCGATTTTGAAACTGGTAATATTGAATATATCGAGTTCTGGTTACAGGATCCGTTTATAATGAATACAGCGAATCCCAGCAATACCGGCCGGTTGTATTTCAACCTCGGTAATATCTCAGAAGATGTATTGAAGGACGGAAAACGTTTTTACGAAAATGGGTTACCCACGCCAACGATCCCTTCACCTATAGATAATAATACCACCTGGGGTAAAGTGCCTTCCAACCCTTTGCAGGTAACCAATGCGTTCAGTAATAACCCGGAGGACCGTCAATTCCAGGATGTGGGTTTTGATGGATTGACAGATGATGAAGAGAAAACAAAATTCATTAATTACCTTAACAACCTGCAGGCCAATTTTGGTACCGGCTCCGTTGCTTACCAGGCGGCAAATACGGATCCCTCCGCAGATAATTTCAAGCCTTATCGTGACGAAAGTTTTGATGCATCAGGGACAGGGATACTCGGCCGTTATAAAAATATCAATAACCCGCATGGTAACTCACCGGTATCGAATAACAACAGCCAGTTCATCAATGCTTTCACACAATATCCCGATGCTGAAGAGCTCAACCGGGATAATACCCTGAATGAAGTGGAAGAATATTTCCAGTACAAAGTGGATATTCAGCCGAATATGATAACGGGCACCAACTTCATCACGGATAAAAGAATTGTACCGGTTAGCCTGGCCGATGGCTCCAGCCGTAATGAAACCTGGTACCTGTTCCGTATTCCAGTCGCGCAGTACCAGTTGAAAGTGGGTAATATCCCGGATTTTAAATCCATCCGTTTCATCCGGATGTTTGTGACCGGCTTTGATGATTCCGTCGTAATGCGGTTTGGTAAACTGGAGTTGATCCGCAACCAGTGGCGTAAATTCAAATATGAAATCGATACATCAGGTAATTACCTGAACCTGCCGGGTACAGATCCTGTAACTGTTAATACCCTGGCGGTGAATATTGAAGAGAACGACACAAGACAGCCCATTCCCTATGTGATTCCTCCCGGTATCGAAAGACAGCAGCAGTTCAGTAATAACAATGTGCAGTTGTTCCTGAATGAGCAGGCACTTAGTGTGCAGTTGTGTAATCTTCCTTCTAAAGAATCCCGCGGTGTGTTCAAGACGATGAACCTGGATATGCGACAGTATGCCAAATTGAGGATGTTTATCCATGCAGAAGCATCGAATGATCCTGATGCCGTGCAGGATAATGAACTGACAGGTGTGATCCGTATCGGTAATGATTTTGCCGGTAACTATTATGAAGTGCGGGTGCCGTTGAAAAAAACAGAATGGGGTGCAAGAGATAGTTTATTGATATGGCCGGAAGCTAATAACCTTGATTTTGACCTGGAGGAACTGACCCGCTTAAAGAGCCGGAGAAACAGGTCAGGATTTTCACCATCGCAATATTATAGCGAAACCTTAGCGGATGGAAGAAAGTATGCCGTGATTGGTAATCCCAACCTTGGCGAAGTAAGAGGCATGTTACTGGCCGTGGAAAATTCAGGTAATCGCCCTGTTTGTGCGGAAGTATGGTTCAATGAACTTCGGTTTTCTAATCTTGATGAAGAAGGGGGCTGGGCAGCATTGGGCCGGGTGGATCTGCGGCTCGCTGACCTGGGTGCGATAACATTAGCCGGTACGGCCAAAAGCCGCGGCTTTGGTACGCTTGAACAAAGAGTGAACGAGAGAAGCCGGGAAGATATCTATACATTCGATTTGTCTGCCAATATCGATGCCGGTAAATTATTGCCAAAGAAACTGGGAATTCAATTACCTGTTTATGCAGGTATCAGCCAAACCTCCAGCACACCGGAATATGATCCGTATGATCTTGATATCAAACTGGAGGACAAATTAAAAGATGCTGCTCCAAAAGATAAAGATTCTATCCGCAGCAATGCACAGGATGTAACCACCATCAAAACCGTGAACCTGACCAATGCCAAAAAAGTTAAAACGGATGGTAAGCGGCCAAAGATCTGGAGTGTGAGCAATTTTGATTTCAACTATTCGTATATCGAAACCAAACGGCATAATCCGTTAATTGAAAACGACCTGTTGCGACGCACCCGGGGTGCTATCGGTTATAACTATGCACCGCAGCCAAGGTTCGTAGAGCCATTTAAAAAGCTGATCAAATCAAAATCAAAATGGCTGACACTGATCAAAGAATTTAATTTCAATTATGCGCCTTCGCAGCTATCGTTCCGGGCCGATGTGTTCCGCCAGTTTGGCGCTATCCGCCCGAGAAATGTGGGAGGCGGTACCTATAAAATCCCGGAGACTTACGACAAGTATTTCACGTTCGACCGATACTATATTATGCAATGGAATATTACCCGTTCCATCTCTATTGACTTCAATGCCACGAACAATGCAAGGATAGATGAACCATTCGGACGTATTGATACCAAAGAGAAGAAAGATTCGGTCCGAAAGAACTTATTCAAGGGAGGCAGGAATACGCAGTACCAGCAGGATGTGACAGTGACCTATACTGTTCCTACCCAAAAATTTCCTTTACTGGACTGGACAAATATGCGGGCCACTTATAATACCAAGTATAACTGGCTGGCTTCATCGCTGCTTGCAAGGGAATTGGGTAATACCCTTTCTAATACACAGACCAGGACAGTCAATGGTGAATTCAATTTTGAACAGTTATACAATAAATCAAGATTGCTGCGGTCCATCAACAGTCCGAACAGTAATCCTCCAGGTAAGAGAAACGGAAAGGACAGTACGGGCAAGAGCAATAACCCGGCGCAGATGAAACCGATCAATGTGATCAAAAGCTTCCTGGTTGATTCCCTGCTGGCCAAAATGTCGCCCAAAGAAAGAAGAAAAGCGATCAGGGCTGATCGTAAAAGAATGCGGGAAGAAAGAAGAAGGCTGAAACAACAGACCCGGAATATGCCGATGGAAATAAGTGGTGCGGTGAAAACGGTAGGCGGCCTGGTGACTGCATTGAAAAGAGTGGGCATCCAATACACCGAGGATTTCGGAACCACCTTGCCTGGTTATATGGATAGTACACAGGTATTCGGTTCTAACCTGAAAAGCGGCCAACCCGGTTTTGATTTCATCTTCGGTTACCAGCCGGACACCAACTGGATCAATAATTTTGGGGCAAAAGGTTTGTTCTCGAGGAGCGATCTGGTGTCAGCCATGATACAGCAGCGCTATAACCAGCGGTTGAATATCACCGCACAGGTAAGCCCGTTCCGTGATTTTAATATTGACCTGAACCTCGATAAAACATTTGATAAGAACTATTCTGAGTTATATAAAGACACAACAGGCACAGCAGGGCTGGCAAGGTTGAATCCTTATGCGATGGGAAGTTTTAGTGTGAGTTATATTTCTTATAAGACCCTGTTCACTAAATTTAATCCGAACGAAGTATCGGAGACGTTCAAAAAATTTGAAGGGTACCGTTCTATACTGGCCGGAAAATTAGCAGGATTAAACCCTTATGGTGCACCGGCTGATCCCAACGATCCGGGTTTCTTCCAGGGTTATGGCCGTTATGCACAGGATGTGGTGATACCCGCCTTCCTCGCTGCTTATACCGGTAAAGATCCCAACAGTATCAAACTGACCAAGAACTCAAACCCGAATATCCGCTCTAATCCGTTTGCGGGCATCATTCCAAAACCTAACTGGAATGTAACGTATACCGGGTTGTCAAGAATACCGGGGCTGGATAAAATATTTTCCAATTTCACGATCCGCCACGGTTACCGCAGCACACTTAGCATGAACAGTTTTAATACGGCGTTGTTATTCCTCGATCCGAACCGGGTGAGTTTTCCGCAGTTCAAGGATCCGCTGACCGGTAACTATATCCCATATTTCTTAGTTCCGAATATCACGATACAGGAAGCATTTGATCCGCTGATCGAATTGGATATGACATTTACCAACCAGCTCACCACCCGGTTTGAATTTAAGAAAAGCAGGCAGCTGAGTCTGAGTCTGATCGATTACCAGTTATCAGAAAGCCGTTCCACAGAAATTACTTTTGGTTTTAACTGGAGAAAGAAAGGAATGCCCATCATTAAGAAGATCGGTAAGATGAAACTGGATAATGATGTTACTTTCCGGATGGACTTCAGTTTACGGGATGATGCCACAGCCAACAGTAAACTGGACCAGGGAACATCCTTTGGTACAGCCGGGCAGAAAGTGATACGCATTGCTCCCTCCATTGATTATATACTGAACAAGCGGGTAAGCCTGAAACTGTACTTTGAGCAGAACAGGAATATACCGAAGATCAGTAATGCTTTCCCGATCACCAACACAAGAGGTGGTGTGCAGGTAAGAATATCACTGGCGCAGTAACATAACAGGTGATTAGATTATTTCTACTTTATACAGGTAAAAAAATATCCCGCCAGATGGCGGGATATTTTTTATCATTTTGCGACAGTTGCTAGTTTATGGATGTGGAATTGTATCTGCATTGGAAGGAGCTGCTTTTTTGAACAGCATCACATAGCCACATAAATTCTTTTTCTTCTGTTTGTTAACCTGCACCGGTTTCATCATATGAAATTCCGAGAACTGGGGGATATAAGAATAAGAGATCACATTGCCATCCACATCGCCCCATTTTTTTTGCTGGAACACCACCTGTTTTTCATTCCAGTCATACATTCTTACTTCATAAAGGCGGGAAGAATATTCGCCGATAAAAACAAACTGGTACCAGCTGCCTTGTGTCAGGGGAACGATCACCGGCATTTCAAATTCGCTTTCCATCGCAATAGAAGCTTCTTTGAGCAACACAAAACCATCTTTGGAGTAAATCCCTTTCAAACTGTCAACCTGCTTGGTAATGATCTCATTGCTGCAGGATTGCTGGCGGATCACATCCTGTGATCGGGAAGTTGCCGCTAACAACAAGAAGGCGGCGGTGATGAGGTACGGCTTTTTCATAAGAGTAACAAGGATCTTTGTAAGGAATGCGGACAACGATATAAAGTTATGATAACCATTACGGGAATTAAAGTTTTAGTCACTGAAATTGGATGACACAGGTACATTTTCGTAGGGAATACACGGCAAGTTTCAGGCCACGGAAGGGATAAGGTCAACGGGGCATTTAAATTAGACCAAAACTTTAAGGAATGCAAGCGTTTATTGATTTTAGTTAACCCGGCTTGCGGTTGAAGTAGATCGCATTGGCCTGCTGGGTGCAGGTGATCACGAGGTCGTTTATACAAACATGCGTGGGTACTGTAGTGGTATAATAGATCGCATCAGCCACATCTTCTGCCGTTAACGGCTGCAGGCCGTTATAAATACTTTTGGCCGTGGCTTCATCTCCTTTAAAACGAACGATGGAAAATTCTGTTTCAGCGGCGCCGGGATGAATACCGGTTACTTTGATATTATGCCGGAGCAGGTCAATCCGCATGGCCTTCGTCATGGCATCGACAGCAAATTTGCTGGCGCAATACATATTTCCTTTTTCATACACTTCTTTACCTGCCACGGAGCCAAGATTGATAATATGCCCCGTCGTCCCTTCTGCTGCATTTCGTTTTGCCATCAGTTGCGAAATGGCTTTGGCTACATACATGGCACCTTTCACATTGGTATCGATCATGGTATTCCAGTCTTCCAGGCTGGCTTCTTCAAAATAGTCGCGACCCAGTGCCAGCCCGGCATTATTCACCAGCACATCTATATTTTTCCATTCCAGGGGCAAGTTGCTGATGGAATCAAAAACCGCTTTTTCATCCCGCACATCAAAAGGCAGCTGCAGTACGGCCACATTGAATTTTTTCTCCAGCACTTCAGCCAGTTCCTGCAGGCGTTCTGTTCTTCTTCCATTTAAAACAAGATCATAACCATTAGCCGCAAATTTCTCCGCACAGGCTTTTCCAAAACCGGCAGTGGACCCGGTGATAAAAACAATCTTTGACATAGTAATGAGTAGTTGTTAGTCAATAGTCCATTCATGACTGCAGAAAGCAAGTTAAAATAAGTTTTTGGCAGGGAATAATAATTTAACCTGGCTACACTACCTGATCAGGGTAACAGTTCCTTTCCGGAAATAAGGATTGCCGAGATAATCGGTAGCACTCACCATCCAGACAAATACATTAGTAGCCTGCGGTGACCCGTTGATGCGGCCATCCCATCCCTGGCCATTGGTGGTCGTATGGAAAACCATTTGCCCCCAGCGGTTATAGATGCGGAAATATTTGATCTCCCTCATACCGACAGCGATCGGCCGTATCACATCATTTAACCCATCATTGTTAGGTGTAAAGGCAGTGGGAACAAATATCGAAGGAGCTGTTTTGAATATTTTTACATTGACAAAAGCAGAATCAGAACAACCGGCTGCATTGAACACATCCACCCGGTAGCGTATATTATCAAAACTGCCGTCATAAATACCAATGGGATTGGCAATAGTTGGATTGCTGAGTCCGGTGGAAGGTGTCCAGAGATAATTCACACCGCCTTCGGCATTAAACTGTAAAGGCTGCCCGATGATCACGGCTGTATCACGACCGGCAAAGGGTCGTATCCTTGGTAACAAGGTTACCAGCACTGTATCATGCCCGGGTTTTGGGCAACCCCCGTTATCAAAACTTGAAAGAATGTACTGCGTCGTGCGGGGAGGCGTGACGACAGGATTCAATATGTTCGGATTGTTCAGGTAATTGACCGGTGTCCAGGTAAAAGAAGATCCATTGTGCGATCCGTTGAGTTGCCCTGGTGTATTATAGCAAATGGTGGTATCGTTTCCTGCATTGGCAATGGGATAAGGAACTGCAAATACATTGATATCCCTGGTGGCCCTGCAGGAACCAATGGTGGCCGTGACAGTATAGGTCTGCGTATTGCCAGCAATACCTACAGGGTTTTGTATGGTTGCGTTATTAACAGCGGGTGCCGGTGTCCATTGAAACTGTAATCCATCACTGCTCACCTGTAACTGCACCGGGTCGGTGGCACAGATAGTGGTGTCGGCCATTTCATTCAGGGTTACAAAACCGACTACACGTACCCTTACTGTATCCTGGTTGCGGCAACCGCCGTTTTCAAGTTCGACTGTGTAGGTAGTAGTTGCTGCAGGAGTAACCGTTGGAGTTGCTGTATTCGGATTGACGATATTCACCAATGGTGTCCAGCTAAAATTACCGGTACCGATGGCCTGCAATTGCACATTATCAGTAATACAGATCAGGGTATCGTTGAAGGCAACTGACAAAGGAGGTTTATCCAGCAGGTCCAATACGGTAGTCACGGTATCAATACATCCTTTGCTGCTGGTGACGATAAAATTAACCGTCTTGGGTCCCGGGCCGGGATATTGCCAGCTGGGGTGTTGCTGATGAGACGTATCTGCTAAAGTGGTAAGATCACCAAAATTCCAGCTCCAGCTGTTGACCGTGCCATACACGGTTCTTGTGGTATCAATGAACTGCACCGGGTTCAGGTAACAGATACCAGCTGAAGTGAAACCGGGGAAGAAACCGGGAAAAACTTTTACGACAGCTGTTGCAGAATCTGAACAGGCCTGGTTGCGGTTGGTAACCATTTTGATGGTATAAACACCCGTATCACTAAAAGTATGTGTGGGGTTAGGAACAGTTGATGTATTATTCACGCCACTTGCCGGGTCGCCGAAATCCCAGTTATAAGAATTGATCAGTGCACTGGGTGTATTATTGGCAAAAGTGAGGGTGTAGCCATCGCAGGTGATATACTCCGGGTTTAAAGTCGCAGTTGCCCGGTCACAATCACCCACTTTTATCTGCAGGTCTTTCCGCTGCGTGGCAATCGTAACGCCATTGCGTATTTCTGCCACACAAACCGTAACCACATAAATACCCGCTGCCGGTGCAATACCCGAAAGCAAACCGGTTGTTGGGTTAATGGTGATATTGGATCCTAAAGGAGCCGATCCGCTAAACCCGCCACCTGAATAAGGTACCCAGGAATAAGGAGGCCCGGATGGTGGATTAGGTGCAGGGGCACTGGATGTTCCCCCCGTAAAGGCATCGCAGAATGAATAAGAAAGTACATCTCCGTCATCATCGGTGGCAGCAAAGCTGTAGCTGAAAGCATTATTGGCGCAAACAATTACTGTGTCAGTCCCTACAAATTTTGCACTATTATTTGCCGGTGCATTGGCCAGGAATAAAGTACCGGGTATTTCAGCCGTATAAGTAGCTCCCACCGAACTGGAGCCTATTAGATTATTGATCCCTGATATACGGCAACAACGCTGGTAAGCTACTGTATAACCACTTACACTACCCGGCAAGGTAACTTCAAAAGTATAATACCCCACTTCATAACATACTGCCGGCGGGTTATTGATACAGGGATCCGGGGAGCCTAAACTCAAAGTGGCCATTTGTGTCCGTGGAATACTGGCAGACCAGACCATCACCCCGGTTGACCGGTCGTAAATGGCAATGGGGGCACTGGCATCCAACTGGGCACCGGTGGAAAAACAATCACGGTATAATTTCAGGGTAACCCTGTAAGTATAATCATTCCCGCTTTGGCTCACCAGGGTGTAAAACATTTCTCCGCCTGTAATATGATTGGCATGTGAGGATACGGTGAAAATTAAACTGATTGATATGAGAAGTAGTATTCGTTTCATTGATCGGATCGGTCAAAAATAGTATCATATTCCAGATAAAAACTGCGCCAGGGCTTTGTTTGTTTTATCCGCTTCTTCCAGCATACCCATATGGCCGGAATCGTTAAACACATGAATGTACGATTTTCCGGGCAGATGACATTGCTCCAACACGTCTTTTATGGGAATAGCGTTGTCATTTTCCCCCATGATAAAAAGCACCGGAGCAGCACTGGTTTTCAGAACATTGGTCCGGTCGGGCCGCTGTATCATCGCCTGGTAGTAGGAAACGAGTGAGGAGGGTAAAAAGTTGCGCAACCCGGCTATTTGTTGGTCTATTAATTCGGGTTGTTCCTCTTTGGTCCGGGCCGAAAAGAGGTTGGGGGTGGCCGTTTTGAGGAATTCGAAGGCACCATGCTGTTCAATAAAGGCGATCCCCTTTTTCCGGGTGGCTTTTTTTTCTTCGCTATCGGCATAGGCGGTAGAATGAAAAAGGCCAAACCCATTCAGCCGTTCCGGGTATTGTTCAGCAAAGGCCAGGGTGATATAACCACCCATGCTATGGCCGATCAGGGTACATTTTTCGATTCTTTCTTTATCCAGTATTTGTTTGATCACTTCGGCCATACCTTCCATACTCATGTCGTTAATCATGGCTGACTGGCCGGAGCCCGGTAATTCAGGTACGATCAGTTGATATGAATCCATTAAAAACTCAACCTGCTTCTTCCACACATCACTGTTTTCCCCAAACCCATGAATGAGTACAACGGGGTGGCCCGTGCCAGTTACTGCGTAGTGAATGATTGCCTGGTCAATGGAGATCGTCTTTTGCACGGTTATTTTCTTTTGCTGATGAAGTGACTTCTCACAATAATGATACCCAATACCGGGATCAGGGCTGTATTGAGCTGCTGTGGTAAAATAAACCAGGCGCCCAGTAATACCAGGCTGTAAAAAAAGATAAGCCGGAAATAGAAAGCTACCCATTCGTTTTTACTAAAAAGAAAAAAGGCAGCAAGTGCATGCACCGGTAATGCCCAGAGCAGGTTGAAATTGTTTTTACACATGGCATGTTCGGTGCCGAACCACATAAACACTAACAGTATGCCGAGAAGGCCCAGTGCAAGGAAAAAAATAAAGTCGAATATCTTGAAAAAAACAGGGTAGGAATGTTGTTTGAATAAACTCAGTGCCGTGACCAGCAGGAATAAAATGGCGAATACAACCACCGGGGTAAAAAAGGATTCATCATTCCGGTGAAGGGCAGCAGGTAATAAAGAGTTCTTCTCCGTTACCATTTGCTGACCGTCAAGTTTTGCACTGTCAAAAGCCATCAGCAAATAATCAGGCAGGAACATGGCTTCCCGGTTATTGATCTTTTTATCCAAAGGGCTGCCGAGTAAGATATCAATGCCCAGCTGGCTCCAGTGCTGGCCGCCCTCTTGCAAATAATCATGTATCAGGTTCCTGAACGTGCTGTTGCTGCCCGGTAAGATATTCGTGGTTTGTAAAGGGCTTCCGGTAACCTGCTCAATCATATCCCGGAGCCTGGTGGTGCAGTTGTCGTAATTAAAATCATACCGGTAATACTTATTTTCTTCTTTGGCATTTTCAAAAAGTGCAGCCACCAGTTTTTGTTTTTGCCCGCAGCTGAGGTTGAGTACCTGTTCGGTCACCCCTCTTTTGAAATAATCGTACTCCCCCAGGAAATTATTCAGCTCATCAATAGAAACAAAGTAGAGCAGTTTGCCCTGTACAAATTTTTTATAAAAGCCGGGATCATTAAAATCAAATGTGCCGTAGTTGAAAACGAGATCGGTATTGGCACTCTCGTCTCTTACACGGATGGCGCTGTGACCAAAAGAAGAATATAATTCTTCTCCCGGTGTGCAGGTCAGCAGGCTGATGGTTAGCCGGCAACTGTCCGTTGCAGGTTCGCCGGCAGTTTGTGCCGAACTGAACAAGGAGACGAGTAAGCTTATTAAACCGAAGATTTTTTTCAACGAAAATTATTTTGGTAAAAGTATTGGTTACCGCCGGTGATACCAACCGGTGATATTTCCATAAAAATAAAGTTTTATGGAAAAGGAAAATTGCAAAGTCTCATTCCTAAAAGTTAAACCATGGATACCAACAAAATTCTTTCCGCCGACCTGCTTGACCTGATCTTTGACGACAGGAACAAAGCCTACGGAGCGTATGATCTCCGCAAAACCTATTCAACCCGCATTAAAAAATCATTGCTGATCACCGTATCAGTAGTGGGACTTGCATTTACGGGAGCTGCAATTGCTTCTTCTGTCAGCCTGCAACCGAAGGAGGAGATGAAGATCACCGAGGTGACCATTTCAGAAATCACTCCCGAAGAGGAACAACTGCCGGAACCCGAACAAAAGCAACCAGAACCTGAGCCCCAGGTAAGAACGGAACAATTTACTGAATATAATATCGTACCTGAGGAAGAAGTAGAGGAACCTGCCCCGGAACAGTCAGACTTTGATAATGCAAAGATTGATCTGAAAACAAATGTTGGTGTTGAGTATGATGGAACTGTTGTTCCCGATAAACCGCTGGATGATGGCAAGGGTATCATTGATGTGCCCAAAAATACCGAGCCCGAGATCTGGGAAAAAGTGGAGATCGATGCTAAATTTTCCGGTAACTGGGAAAAATTTTTAACCCGGAACCTCGATCCTAACACACCGGTTGATCACGGTGCTGCACCCGGTAATTATGTGGTGCTGGTACAATTTGTCGTGGATGTGGATGGATCCGTGAGCCAGATCAAACCGATCTCTAACGTTGGTTATGGCATGGAAGAAGAAGCAGTAAGAGTATTGCGGAAAGCTGAGAAATGGGTACCGGCCTATCAGAATGGAAAGTATGTGAAGGCATGGCGTACACAAAAGATCGTTTTCCAGGTACTGGGAGATGAGTAAAAGAATTGATGAAGTATAAGTTGTAAGTTTCCTGCCTGCTGTGTGAAAACACATATGAAAATTTGCAGAAAGGGAACTTACAACTTATGTTTTTTAGCGCCTGCTGTAGTTCGGAGCTTCCTTGGTGATCTCGATATCATGGGCATGACTTTCTCTCATACCTGCATTGGTGATCTTGATGAAAGTAGCTTTCTTTAAATCGGCCATATTCTTTGCCCCGCAATAACCCATACCGGCCCTCAGGCCGCCGACATATTGATACACGATCTCTTTTAATGTTCCTTTATACGCCACACGGCCTTCAATTCCTTCGGGTACAAATTTCTTCACATCGTCTTCCACATCCTGGAAATAACGGTCGCTGCTACCGGTGGCCATGGCACCGAGTGAGCCCATGCCGCGGTATTCTTTGAATTTTCTTCCTTCATAGATGATCGTTTCACCAGGACTTTCTTCAGTTCCGGCAAACACACTTCCCATCATCACACAATCAGCACCGGCTGCCAGTGCTTTTACCATATCACCGGTATAACGGATACCACCATCGGCGATAACAGATACATTTTTTCCTTTTACTGCATTTGATGCTTCCATTACTGCAGTTAACTGTGGCACACCTGCGCCGGCTACAATCCTGGTCGTACAAATCGAACCAGGCCCGATACCAACTTTGATGGCATCTGCGCCGGCTTCTGCCAATGCTTTTGCCCCGGCTGCTGTACCCACGTTACCGGCAATAACATTTATCTTTTTAAAATTCTTCTTTACATTTTTTAAAGCGGTGATCACTCCTTTGCTATGACCATGAGCACTGTCAAGGGCGATGATGTCAACACCTACTTGTTGCAAAGCTGCCACACGGTCCAGCATATCTTTGGTAATGCCAACTCCGGCTCCCACTAATAAGCGGCCATAAGCATCTTTAACAGCATTCGGAAAGCTTTTCAATTGCAGGATATCACGGTAGGTGAGTAAGCCAGTCAGTTTTCCACTCTTATTCACCACAGGGAGTTTCTCTACTTTATGCTGGCGGAGAATGATTTCAGCTTTTTTCATATCGGTTCCTTCGGGTGCCGTGATCAGGTTATCTTTTGTCATCACTTCACTTACTTTTCTTCTCGGGTCATCTTCAAAACGTAGATCACGGTTGGTGAGAATACCCACCAGTTTTCCTGTTTTATCAATAATGGGAATACCGCCGATCTTATTTTCTCTTACCAGTCGCAAGGCATCACCCACGGTTGCATCCGGCATCAGGGTGATGGGGTCAAGGATCAACCCGCTTTCACTTCTTTTAACCTTTCGAACCTGCTCCGCTTGTTTTTCTATGCTCATGTTCTTGTGCAGGATACCAAGCCCCCCTTCTCTTGCCAGCGCCATGGCCAGCGATGCTTCTGTTACCGTATCCATTGCTGCGGAGAGCAGGGGCACGTTGAGTATAATGTCTTTGGTCAGGCGGCTCTGGATATTGACATCACGGGGCAGCACTTCGCTGTAGCCGGGTTGTAACAGCACATCGTCAAATGTGAGGCCTTCACCGAAAAATTTAGAGGAATTTGTTGTTGCAGGGGGAGTATTTCTTGTTGCCATGTGCAAAGATAGGGTGGGGAACATATTGGTTCCAAATCGGCTTACCGGATCAGCATCACCGTCCCTTTCTGAAATACTTTTTTACCCGTGTCCCGGTGGGTATAACTGAGCATCCACACATAAACACCGGATGCCTGCTCCACTCCATTGTACTTCCCGTTCCATTTACTTCTCCAGTCACGGGAATAAAATACCAGTTGTCCCCAGCGGTTATACACTTTGAAATCAAGGTTATCGGCTTTCAATGCATTGTAAGGCCAGAAGAAATCATTCAGCCCGTCGTTATTCGGGGTAAAAGCGGTAGGTACATCAATATAGCAATGGTTCAGTACGGTGAGTGTATGTGTGGCACTGTCCACACAGCCCAGTGTGTTATTATAGGCTAATAATTTCACCGTATAGTAGGCTTCCGTTGCCCGTGTTGGAAAACTCACCGGCGCCGGATCTTTCTGGGTGCTGTTTGCGATCACATCAAATTTCCATTGCCAGGCATCAATTTGCCCGGTGCTGGTATTAATAACTTCCAATTTGTCTTCGGGGCAAATAACATCTGGCATCGTAAAAGAAGCTCTTACTTCATTGTCAAGAACCAGTGTCTGATTGGTTGTGTCACTGCAAACCCCATTGCTGACGATCAGCTGAATCGTATTGGTGCTGGTGGCCGGAAAAACAATCGTATGGGATTGTGTACGGACAGGAGTCCCATTGTTAAAAGTCCAGGTCCAGTTGTTCACATCATGAGCACCATCATGGCTAAATGTGATCCTGTTCTCCCGGCAGGATAATGCCTGTGTATAATTGAAAGCAGCGGATACGGTATCTTCTGCCCGGAAGGAAAGTGTTTGAACAGGAGTTTGCTGACCGCATTCATCGATCAGCACCGTTCCATCGTTGCCGGCTTTTAAAGTAACCTGGTAAACTCCTTTGTTATAAACAGGTGATGCAAAATGAACCACCACGTAATCTGTTTTTCCATTCACACAATTTCCATTGGCGGATGCAACAGTGACAGGGCTCGGCCCAGTGACCAAAAAATCACTTCCGTTGGCCGCAATACTGTTACAACTGATCTTTTTCGGGAAATAAATTTTGATAGAATCAGGTGCACAACCCACCCGGCCAATACTGTCAGCAAAAATGGGTTGCGGAATAAAATAATGGAAAGGCACCTGCTCATTTTGCGGAATGGAAGAGCCACAAATATCAAGCAGTGTATTAGCATCCGCACCATTATTTATCACTAATTGGTAATTGCCATTGGGTAATGGGGCAGCTAAAGTAAGGGTAATGGAATCCAAATCGAAGCCGGAACTGCAACTGCTGGCAACAGCACCAATTACAGTTGTTACAGCCGGTAATAAGCTGAATTCCGTTCCTCCTGCTGTCAGGCTGTTACATCTTATTTTCTTATTCAGCTTCAGGGTGATTTTGGTACCATCACAATCTGCTTTGGCTGTTTGCAAATGCGGTTGTGTGGGATCGGTAATAACTGCAGTGCCGCCACCAAATGAAAGGGTATAACCGCTTTGTGTATCGGTGAAATGACTGATCATTAATAAATACTGGTGACCCACGATGAGAGTGGGCATAGCCGCAAATGTGGGTGCATTATCTGAAGGAACTGACCCGCATTGAATACCTCCGCTAACGCCTGTGGCGGATGCACCTGTTGGACCATAGGTGCCAGACCAGTTCCCGGCAACAACAATATTAGTATTGGTAAAAATCTGGTTGGGGTCAATACCTGTGATATCGTATAGCTGCCAGTCATAATCTTCATTGGCGGCCAGCGGGGTGATCAGGAAGCCTAATGTCCCACCCACGTAACAGGTGAATTTGTAAAAAAAGGGATTCCTGTTTTGATAAGCGGCACCGCCGGGCACATTGGAGCAACCGGGTACAAACATGTCATTGGTATTGCATAGCGGGACGTTATTTTGAGTAAACGTGGTGGTGCCGCAAACCGGGAAGGCCGTGGAAGGGGTTTGCCCTAAAGTGGTGCAGGGCTGGGCCATTACATTACCTGTCCATAAAACGAACAATACAATAACGATGGGAAAACTGACTTTATTAAACCGGTTCATCGGGATCTGCAACAGTTGATTTTTAGTAAAAAAGCTATGACAACAAAATAACCCAATCTGTTGCCTCAGTTTATCAGGCAAGCTGATAAAGTTTGCCCGGTAAAGATAATATCACGTTTTGTAATTCAAGGCTTAATACAGCAGCGGCAACCGCACTGCTGCTGAGACCGCTGCGCAGGTTGATCTCGTCAATATTAACAGTTTCTTTTTCATTCAGGATGCCGATAATGATCTTTTCATCAGGGGTCAGTTCAATAAAGAGCTCTTTTTGCCTTTTTCTCTCCCTGGCATTCTTCGGCTTTTGTTCCCAGCCCATCACCTGCAGCAATTCTTCCGCATCTGTCAGCAGCATGGCTTTATTATTTTTAATAAGATAATTGCAACCGGCACTTTTACTGTCTGTCACTTTTCCCGGGAAGGCAAATACATCTTTGTTATAGCCATTGGCCAGTTCAGCGGTGATCATACTGCCGCCTTTGATACCCGTTTCAATAACAATCGTGGCATCACACATGCCAGCCACAATACGGTTCCGGGTCGGAAAATTATGTTTATCAGGATTGGTGCGGCTGCGGAATTCTGTGAGTAACCCGCCGTTTTTGGCCATGTCTTTGGCCAGCCCTGCATGTTGCGGCGGGTAGATCTGGTCAAGCCCATGTGCCAATACACCAACAGTAGGTAAATTATTTTTTAAAGCTGTTTTATGGGCAATAGCATCAATGCCATACGCAAGTCCACTGACCACCAGGATGTTTTGTTCCGCCAGGTCTTTGATAAGTTTTTCAGTTACCTGCTTGCCATAGTCAGTGTGGTTTCTTGTTCCGACCACAGCAATGATCTTTGCTGTATTCAGGTCAGCAGTGCCTTTGTAAAATAATAATTCAGGAGAATCATAACAATTCAATAAACGTTTGGGATATTCCTTATCTGTAATAAATAAAGGGCGGATGGAATATTTTTCTATGAATTTTATTTCTTCTTCTGCCGCATTGAATTGATCGAATCCTTTGATGGCCGCAGCTCTTATTTCTCCAATGCCTTCGATGTTCTTTAGTGCGGTTGCTTTTGCTTTGAAGATGGATTCGGCCGTGCCGAATTGCTCCACCAGTATCTTGGCCTGTACAGGACCGATATTAGGAGTAAGGGATAAGGCGATCTGGTATAGCAGGTCGTTGCTCATTGCTCCTTAAAAATAAAGCAATCAGGGAAAACGGAAGTAACGGGAATAAGTGAATTTTAAAATTATTGTCCTGTTACTTTCATTTCGGTGCGGCGGTTCTTTGCCCGGCCATCTTCGGTTGTATTAGCGGCCACGGGTTTGGTTTCTCCATAACCTTTCGCTACCAGCCGGGTGGCAGCGATCCCTTTACCGCTTAAATAGGTAACGACAGCCTTTGCCCTGTTATTCGACAAAGCCAGGTTATCGGCGGGCTTGCCCGCATTATCGGTATGACCGCTGATCTCTATTTTCAGCGAAGGGTTTTCAGTCAGTAACTGCACTAACCGGTCCAGTTCAATTTGTGAGGCCGGTTTAAGATCAAACTTATTGACGTCGAAAAAAATATTGTTCAGTATCACAGAAGCGTTGACTTCTATTGGTTGGAGGCCGATATTCTTCTCATACACAGAATCAGGAGATGATTGTGTCAGCGAAAAATTATCCGAATAAAACAAATAGCCCTTCCGGTTCACATTAAATGCATAATCTTTTCCCACCGGCAGGGTGATGAGGTAATTGCCTGTTTCATCTGTTTGTACTTTGGATAAAGGTTCTTTGGCAGTGAGGTCAATTAATTCTACGGAAGAAGGCAATCCTTTTTTTGTTTTATTGTCAAATACCTGTCCTTTTACCCATAATGTTTTATAAGGACGAACATCTTCTCTCAGTTCAAAACTGTAAATATCAAGACCGCCTTTGCTGTCGCTCCTGTCGCTGGAGTAATAAGCTGTTTTCCCATCGGAGGAAATAAATAATGTTCCTTCCTGGCTGATGGTATTGATCGGGTAGCCGAGATTAACGGGATTACTCCAGGCGCCATTCGGCCCTTTTCTTGCATAGTACAGGTCGGCATCTCCATATCCGGGATGACCATTAGAAGTAAAATATAATGTCTGGTTATCGGCATGAATAAACGGGCATTGTTCATCCGCAGGAGTATTGATGCCGGGGCCCATATTCTCCGGGTCGCTCCATTTACCATTGGGTTGTAAATGCGAAACATAGATATCACTGCCGCCATAGCCACCGGGAACACGGCTGGCAAAATACAAATCCCGTTTATCCGGAGATAAACAGGGTTGTGATTCCCAGAATTCCGAATTGATCTTGCCGCCAAGATTCACTGCTTCACTCCAGCCTTTGTCGGTGAGGTAGGAAATATAAATATCGCAACTGCCAAAACCATCCCTGCGGTTGCAGGCAGTAAAGACCAGCCATTGCCCGTCCTGTGAAATATTTTGTGCGCCTTCGTTTTCCGGTGTATTGATATCGCCTTCCATAGGTTTGGATGTTTCCCAGCTGCCATTCTTATTTTTACTGTAATAAAAATCTTCATTGAAATTCCTGATGCGCCTGGTAAAAACCAATTCACTGTTATCAATGGTCAGCGATGGGAAATACTCGGATTCTTTGCTGTTGATATTATCGCCGATATTTTGCGGGGCAAATACATAATTCTTGTTGATATTCTTTTTGGCATAATTGACAGCAAACTCAAAACTTTTCTTCCGGAACTCGCCAGATCTGCGGGTATTAGGATTTGGTTTCTCTGCTGATAAAAGGATATTGATATTATGCAGTGCTTTTTCAAACTCGCCTTGGCCGGCCAGCGCTATCGAATAGGGCAGGCGGTATTCAAAAGAGAAAACAGAATCAATTGCAAATGCTTTCTCGTAAGCGGCAATACAATCATCGTATCGTTTATAATCGCTGTAAATAACGGCCTGTAATAAATAGGCATCCATGTACCGGGGCTCTTTATCGAGTGCTTGTTTGAGCAGGGGTAAAGCATCAAGGCCCTTTCCATCTTCCACTTTAGCAAGAGCTTCGTTGAAAAATGCAACAGCTTTTTTATTGACTTTTGTTGCATCATAGGGCTGTGCTGTCAAAAAACCGGGACTAAAAAGGAAAGCGGCGAGCAAGGCAAAAGAGAAAAGGTATTTCATGAACAGGAATTGTTGATTTTCAATAACGAATCTAAATCAAATTTATTCCTGTAAAAGAGGAAAAAACCACAATAAAGGTTGCCCGGTCAGGGCACATTGATGTATTTGTGCAACTGGAGGCTCAGTTCCCATTGCGGGTTGGCCTTGATATAGTCAATGATCAGCGGGGTTACCTGAGCTGCCTTGTCCCATTCCGGTTGCAGGTAAAGCTTGCAGGAAGGGGACACCAATTCGGCATATTTCTCTGCCCATTCAAAATCGGATTTATTGAAGATGACCACTTTCAATTCATTGGCATGCGAAACTACTTCGGGCAGGGGAGCTTTGAATTTTTTGGGAGAAAGACAGATCCAGTCCCAGTTGCCACTTAAAGGATGTGCACCGGATGTCTCCATATTGGTTTGAAGTCCGGCTGCTTTTAAAGCAGTTGTCAATTCATCCAGGTTATGCATCAGTGGTTCGCCGCCGGTGATCACAACAAGTTCTGCCGCTGTTTTTTTTACTTCCGTTACAAGATCGCTGATTTCATACCTGGGGTGTTTCCCGGCATCCCAGCTGTCTTTCACATCACACCATACACAACCCACATCACAACCACCCAGGCGAATAAAATAAGCAGCCCTTCCCTGGTGAAAACCTTCACCCTGCAGGGTATAAAAATGCTCCATTACCGGTAGCGCTGCAGTATAAATTTTCCCGCTGTTCATTTTCACTTTATCGTAATAAAAAAGAGATTAATTTTTTTGCTGGCAGGACCTGAATGTATTTTTCATCAGCGCTGCAATTGTCATTGGCCCAACGCCACCGGGCACCGGTGTGATCCAGGATGATTTCGCCACTACTGATTCATACTGTACATCACCCTTCAATTTAAAGCCCGACTTTTTTGCAGGGTCTTCCATCCTGGTAATACCCACGTCAATAACGATGGCACCTTCCTTTACCATATCAGCCGTTACAAATTCAGGACGACCCAGTGCTGCCACAATAATATCGGCCTGCAAACAAAATGCTTTCAGGTCTTTTGTTTGTGAATGACAAATGGTGACGGTGCAATTGCCAGGATTGGTATTACCGCTTAATAAAACACTCATTGGTCTTCCCACAATATTACTGCGGCCGATCACAACGGCATGTTTTCCTTTGGTATCGATCTTGTAATGTTCCAGTAACAGCATAATACCATGGGGTGTGGCCGGTATGAATGTCGGCAGGCCCTGTACCATTTTTCCCACATTCACCGGGTGAAAACCATCCACGTCTTTATCCGGGTCAATGGTATCGATCACATTTTGTTCAGTGATATGTTTGGGTAATGGAAGCTGTACCAATATGCCATCCACATCCGGGTCGTTGTTCAGTCCTTCAATGGTTTCCAGTAATTTATTTTCGGTTATTTCTTCTTCCATCCTGATAAGCGTGGATTTAAAGCCCACTTCTTCACAGGCTTTCACTTTAGCGGCCACATAAGTTTCGCTGGCGCCGTTTGTACCCACCAGGATCGCTGCCAGGTGAGGTACTTTTTTACCTTCAATGGCTAATTGGGCCACTTCGATTTTCAATTCATCCCGGATGGCCTGTGATGCTTTTTTACCGTCTAAAATTTGCATGGCGCAAAGGTAGCCGCATCACCCGTGCAGCCCAAATAGATCCCGTTTTTATTTTGTTACCACAAAGCTTCCCTGTATCTTAATAGTCAAATTAACTGCTGTTGCGAAACGTAGTTTTTTTATTAAACCTTATCTGCTTTACACTGGCCGTCCAAAGTCAAACACTTCGCCGCCCGGTGGCAGCACCTTATACCGGCCTTGGTGCTTACAGTATTCAGCATACAGATGTTTTTTCTTTTACGTCCAATCCCGCATCACTGGCACAATTACAGCACGCAGCTGCAGGTGTGTATGCAGAACGAAGATTTTTGCTCAGTGAACTCAACCATTACCAGGCAGTGGCGGGAATTACAACCGCTTCGGGAAATTTCGGGTTGAATATGAACTATGCAGGATTCAGTGAGTACAATGAAACCAAACTGGGTTTAGCTTATGGCAGAAAGCTGGGTACCCGGCTGGATATCGGCGCACAGTTCAATTATAATAGTATTCGTATTGCCGGGTATGGAAACGCAGCTGCAGTAAGTTTTGAAGTAGGTTCTTTATTGCATCTCACCGAAAAATTACACGCAGGAATACATATCAACAATCCTGTAGGCGGAAAATTTGGAAAAGAACAGCAAGAAAAATTGCCTTCTGTTTATACGCTGGGATTGGGATATGAAGCATCAGATAAGTTTTTTGTCAGCACAGAAATAATAAAAGAAGAGGATCAGCCTGTCAACGTCAATGCAGGGTTTCAATACAGGATCATTCCGCAATTACAGGTGAGAGCAGGAATATCATCGGCCACCACCTCCGGTTGGGCAGGTGTCGGACTATCCTGGAAATCATTCCGGCTGGATATCACGTCCGGCTACCATCCGCAACTGGGACTGACACCGGGCCTGTTGTTACTTTTCAATTTTAAAGCGAAAGAAAAGTGAGACGGGTGCTGGTCATATGGATGTTTATTCATCATGTATTGCCACCAGCATACGCACAGGAAATACCCGTTACTACAGAACAGCAATTAGAGAATCTCACGGATGCGGAACAGGCCGAAACAGAAGATGATTCTTATTTACAGCAACTGGAATATTTCAGAAAAAATCCCATCAATCTGAATACAGCGGATGCTAATGAATTAAAAGATTTGAGGATGCTGACCGATCTGCAAATTGAAAACCTGGTCAGTTATCGCCGGCTTTTTGGTAAACTGATCAGTGTATATGAATTGCAGGCTGTTCCTGCCTGGGATATTATGACGATCAAAAAAATAGTACCATTTATAACCGTTACGACTAATGTTACATTAACTAAACAACTGGGTTCCTGGTTTAACGATGGCGAGCATAGTTTATTATTTCGTTTAACCCAGGTATTGGAGAAGGCAAAAGGATTTGATAATGCATCTGCAGGAACAAAATATCTTGGAAGCCCGCAGCGCTTATTTTTCCGCTACCGGTATTCCTATAAAAATTTATTGCAGTATGGAATAGTGGCGGATAAAGATGCGGGAGAGCAGTTTTTCAAAGGGGCACAGTCCAAAGGATTTGATTTTTATTCTTTTCATTTGTTTGCGAGGAAGCAGGGGCTGGTACAAGCATTAGCTATCGGGGATTTTACAGTGAACATGGGACAAGGGTTGATACAATGGCAAAGCCTGGCTTTCAAAAAAAGTGCAGATGTGCTGGGAGTGAAGCGGCAATCGCCTGTATTGCGGCCTTACAACTCTGCCGGGGAATTTTATTTTCATCGCGGAGCAGGTATTACCATTAAGAAAGGGAGAGTGGAAGCAACAGCATTTGCTTCTGTTCGTAAACTAAGCGCCAACTTCGCTGCTGATTCTGTGGGTAATGAAGATTTTGTTTCATCTTTTTTGAATAGCGGTTATCACCGGACAGCCAGTGAAAATGAAGACCGGAACAAACTGACTCAAACTTCTTTTGGAGGTAATCTAATATACCGCGGCAATCGCTGGCATGTTGGGGTGAATGGGGTGTATTACCAATTTTCAAAGCCGGTACAAAAACGGGATGAACCCTATAATTTATATGCTGTAAATGGCAAGGTATGGCACAACCTGAGTGCTGATTACAGTTATACCTATAGAAATTTCCATTTTTTTGGCGAAGCGGCCGTTGCTAAAAATTCGGGTAAGGCCTTTGTGAATGGTTTATTAGTAAGTGTTGATCCACGGGTTGATATCTCGTTTGTGCAACGCACTATCTCTGCTTCTTTCCAGGCCGTTTATGGCAACGCTTTTACAGAAAATACTTTTCCAACCAATGAAACCGGTTTTTATTCCGGCATCAGTATCCGGCCTGCGGATGGATGGAAACTGGATGCCTATGCGGATATTTTCAAATTTCCCTGGCTTAAATACCTGGTGGATGCTCCCAGCCGGGGTACTGATTTCCTGGCACAATTGAGCTATACGCCAAACCGCCAGCTGGAGATATATACACGTTTCCGGACCGAATCAAAACAAGCCAATCAATCAGGTAATATATCAACAACTAATTTCCTGGTTAATTTACCCCGGCAAAGCTGGCGGACTCAGTTTGGTTATAAGTTGAACAGTGTTTTTTCACTGAGGAACCGGGTTGAAATTTTATGGTATGATAAGCGGGGAACTAACAGGGAAACCGGGTTTCTGGCATATAATGATATTATCTGCCGCCCCTTACTGCAACCCTTTTCGGGGGTACTCCGGCTGCAATATTTTGAAACAGATGATTATAATTCAAGAATTTATGCCTATGAAAATGACCTGCTATACAGTTATTCTATCCCCGCCTTTTTTGATAAAGGGTATCGTTATTACCTGCTTCTTAATTATAACCTGGATAAAAAACTAACTTTTTGGCTTCGCTTCGCACAAACTATTTATCCTGAAAAAAAGCTGATTGGTTCTGGCTTGGACGAGATAAGCGGTAGGCGAAAAACTGAGCTTAAGGCACAGATTAGGTGGATATTATGATCTATACTAATGGGTGTTTAGTTTTTTTTAGACCCCATTAAGTATTTGTTAAAAAAACCGTTACTTTAGCGCAGCAAAAATCATGGTTAAGGTGTCTCTATTAATGCCTTAGGTTTTTGTAAGGACGGTTCTCGTTGAAAATCAATGAATTTAATTTAAAAACTAACGTTACATGAGAAAAATTGCATCATTGCTAACGATGCTGATGTTATTCAGTACATTGGCATTTGGTCAAAATCGTACCATTTCCGGTACAGTGACCGATGAAAAGGGCGATCCATTGCCCGGAGCATCTGTAAGGATCAAAGGAACCCGTACAGGTGTTGCTGCCGATAATAACGGCCAATTCCGTATACAGGCTAAAACTGGCGATGTGCTCGTAGTGTCAGGTGCCGGATTGAAAGAAACAGAAGCTACAATCGGAGCCGGAAGCACTGTTACTATTGCTGTAACAAGAGAAGTGATCTCTGGAACAGAAGTAGTTGTAACATCTTTAGGTGTTAGCCGACAGTCAAAGGAGATTGGTTACTCCACGGCTAAAGTAAAAGCTTCGGAGCTGACACAGGCCAAGGTGGTGAATTTGCAAAACGGGTTGACCGGTAAAGTATCTGGCTTGAATGTTCAGACAGTGAATAGTGGTGTATTTGGTGATACACGGATAACCCTTCGCGGTATCCGTTCTTTGACTGGTAATAACCAACCTATGCTGATTGTTGATGGTGTGCCTATTTCGTTAGGCTATCTGAATTCAATCAATCCTAACGATATTACTGATGTAACGATTCTTAAATCAGCTTCTTCTACAGCTATTTATGGCCCTGATGGTGCCAATGGTGCTATTGTGGTAACTACTAAAAGAGGCAGCCGTACAAAACCCCAGGTTAGTGTGGGTCATACCGTTCAAATTGAAAGAGTATCTTATATGCCTGAACTGCAAACACAGTTTGGTGGTGGTTCTTCAGTAGATGCCTTCGGATATGGTGTGTATGATCCGGTAGAAAACCAGGGTTATGGTGATGAATTTGATGGTTCCATCCGCCAAATTGGCCGTGATGGCCCTAATGGGGAAAAATACCTGGTCTCTTACGAAGCTCGTCCTGATGAAAAAAGGAAATTCTGGAATACTGGTGTAACTAACCAGACAGATATTTCTTTTTCTACAGGTGATTTCTATATGAGTGCCCAAAATGTATTGATCCAGGGTATCATGCCGAAGGATATTAACCGCAGGATATCTTTACGTATGAATGCATCTAAAGAGTACGGAAGATTTAAGGCTTCATATAACCTGAACTATACAAAAGGTAACTATGATGTGACTGCTGGTTCCAGTTTTGGTAACGGCCGTGACTTCACTGTATACTGGAACCTGATCAACAGCCCGATGCAGATTCCTCATACAAGGTTTAAAGACTGGAGAAATGATTACTTCTCTAGCCCAGATGGTTATTTTAATGACTATTATTCTAACCCTTATTGGGCTATAGATAATTTCAGAAACGTAGGCCGCAGCGAAGATATCTTCGGTAATGTTGAATTCAATTTGAAAGCAACTAACTGGCTGAATTTTACTTACCGCTTAGGTGCTACAGTTTCTAACGGTACATTTAAAGCAACGCAGGGAGCACTTAATTACGGTCTTTTCACGAAAGCAAGTGGTAAATCAATTGCACAATCAGGAGACCTGGTTGCACAGGTAGCTGATGGTTCTTCTACTTCCAGCCGTATTAATTCTGAATTATTTGCCACTGCCCGCAAAAGCTTTGGTGATTTCAAATTAGAAGCATTGGTTGGTCAGTCATTCCGCGAAACAAATGCGAAGAATGTAAGTGTATCAAGTAATAACCTGACTTTCCCTAGCCTGTTTAATATCATCGGTCGTAAAGGTGAGCCGGGTGCTTCTGAAAGTAATTCTAAAACGAGGTTACAGCGCTTCTTTGGTAAATTATCATTGAACTACAATGGCTGGGCTTTTGCTGAAGTAACCGGTAGCTATGATATTGATAGCCGCCTTGCATATTATTACAATTATGATTTTGATAATATCAGTTATTTCTACCCGGGTGGTAACGTTTCATTTGTATTGAGTGAAGCTATCCCTGCCATCAAGAAGAGTAACGTTATTTCCTTCCTGAAGGTTCGTGGTGCATTATCTAAAACAGGTAACGTAAACCTTGGTGCCCAAAGCCTTGAAAACACTTATGGTTTAGGCGGTGGGTTCCCATACGGAACTCTGGTAGGGTATACTTCCGGTAACACACTGCGTCAAAGCAGCTACAAACCGGAATTCATCCTGAATAAAGAAGCAGGTTTTGAAATTGGTTTCCTGAAGAACAGAGTTAACCTCGAAGCAACTGTTTACAGCCAGGAGAATACCGACCAGATCGTACAGGTAGCCTACTCCGGTGCAACTGGTTTTACCAGTGCTTTGCTGAATGCGGCTTCTTTTACTAACAAAGGATTTGAAGTGGATCTGAAACTGACGCCGTTGGTTAAACTGGGACAGGTAAATATCGATTTCAAAGCCAACTATACTTACCAGACCAATGAAGTAACGAAAATCATCGAAGGCGTGGATGAGCTAGGTATTGGTAACGGTAACTTTGTTATCGTAGGATTCCCTGCTTATACATTCAAGTTGACTGATTATGTCCGTGATGCTGAGGGTCGTGTAATAGTGAACCCTACTACCGGTTATCCAACAGTTGATCCTGTTACTAAAAACTTCGGTCGCACTCAACCTAAACATATCATCGGTCTCAGCCTGAATGTAAACTATAAAGGTCTTGCTTTCAGTGCAGTGGCTGATTATCGTGGTGGTAACCAAATATGGACTGGTAACTTAGGTACTGCTATGGATTTCTCTGGTATCTCTAAAAGAAGTGGTCAGAATGCACGTCAGCCATTTGTATTCCCGAATTCTTCTTATTTCGATGGTACCAAATATGTTCCTAACACAGACATTTATACCGTAAGTGGCGGATATAATTTCTGGTCTCAGGCGATCAACACCAGTGCGAACACCAACTACTTAGTTGATGGATCTTTCTGGAAGATCAGGGAGATGAGTTTAAGTTACAATCTGCCAGCTAAATGGTTAGGCTTTACTAAAAACGCAATCAAAGGTGTGAACGTGGCACTGACAGGAAGAAACCTGTTCATGTTCCTGCCTAAAACAAATGAGTGGACTGACCCTGAATTCTCTAATACAACTGGAAATGCCCAGGGTATCAGCGGTTTGGATAATATCCCTCCAACAAGAATTTTTGGTCTTAGCGTAACTGCATCGCTCTAACCCTGTAAATGATTAATAATATGAAACTGAAAAAACTAATATACATGATCCCGTTGGCTGCCATTGTGGTAGCGACCGGATGCAGAAAAAGTCAATTCAACATCAACCAGAATACAACCAGTCCTACGGACAGTACGGTTACGTATGATGTTGTAATCCCCGCAGCACTGCATGCATCGGGAACTATCGTTGCTAACCAATGGGGCAGCATCCAGAACTGGATGGGTTATTGGGCAAGGTCCGGAACCTATGCTCCAAACGTGATAGAGGAAACTTACCAGATCACAACTGGTTTTGGCAATGGTATCTGGAATGCCTGCTATGATAATAACTACGACTACCAGATCGTACAAACTAAGGCTGCCAAGGCAGGTGCTGGTTTTTATGAAGGTATTGCCCGTATTATGAAGGCTCATAACTACCAGATACTGGTGGATGTGTATGGCAATGTGCCTTACTCGGAAGCACTGAAAGGTGGCGGTAACCCCACACCGAAATACGACAACGGCATTGATATCTATAAAGACCTTTTTCGTGAGATTGATGCAGGTATTGCTTTGATTAAAGCAGCTAATACGTCAGCAAACGGGCCAAATAAGGATATTGCAAAGAACGATATCATGTTCGGTGGTAACAAAACCTTGTGGGCTAAATTTGGTAATACACTTAAATTGCGTTTACTAATTCATGCCTATGCTGTAGCAGGTATCAACAAGGCCGCTGAAATCGCCATCATTAATGGCGAAGGAAGCGGTTATTTAGGTGTTGGCGAAAACGCACAGGTTCAGCCGGGTTATGCTGCTGACAAGCCTAATCCTTTTTATAATAATTATAAGAATACAGTAGCTGGTGCTCAGACAGCGAACAACGTTTACTTCAGGGCTAATAAATGGGGGATTGACTACTATGCATACAACGCTGATAACCGCAGAAGCCGTGTATATGAAGCAGGTGCTAATGGTTATGTAGGCGTGGCCTATGGATTACCTCCAATCACCGACAATTCTGCTGGTAACCTGGCAGGTATAGGACCTGGTTTGTATAAAACTAATACTTCACCTCAGTGCATTATGAGTTCTGCAGAAAGTTTCTTCCTGCAGGCTGAAGCCCGCATCAGGGGATTTATCACTACAGGATCTGATGTAGCAACTCTGATGACCAACGGAATCAATGAAAGTTTTGCTTACCTGGGAGCAGGCAGTGCTGCCAGCTATATTTCTGGTAATGCAGGGTATTCTGACGTTGATGTTACGGCAGTTGGTAACACTCCGGGTACTCCGGGAGTTGAACCACTGGGTGGTATCTTCACTGTATTATCCCAAAAATGGTTTGCTTTGAATGGTATCAATACACTCGAAGTATGGTGTGACTACAGACGAGTGCCATATAAAGATGTACGCAGTTCTTCTACGGTAACTGATCATTTTGTGTACGGAGCAGGTGTTGGTTACGATCCGGGTCCCCCGATCTCTGTATCTCCGCAGAATACATCTACTAAGATACCTGTGCGTTATTTATATCCTCAGACAGAGTATAACTATAACGCAGCTAACGTTGGTGCGCAGGGTACCGTTGATCCGTTCACCAGCCGTATTTTCTGGGACTTAAATTAATATCACTAACAAACAAATTTCTTAAATATGAAAAGAATCTTTTTATCATCTGTTCTTTTTGCTTCCCTGGGGCTGCTCCTCACTGGTTGTTTAAAAGATAAAGGTTTTGATAATGGGGAATATGGCATCAACGACCCCGATACACAACCTCCGGGTGTTGGCTTCCCACTGGCAGCCAGTGCTAAATACACCGTAGGCCTGGATGTTTCCGCTACTGCGCAAGTGGTAAACGATGTAGTATATGTTAACCTGGAATCAGGTTCTCCTGCCCCGGCTGACGTACAGATTACTCTTACCTTAAATGATGCGCTAAGGACGGATTATAATACAAATAATGGAACAAACATCCTTGCATTATCTTCCACCCTGTATAATGTGGCCACTACCATGACAATTCCTGCGGGTGCCAGAAACGTGCAGATACCTATTACTGTGTCAAACACAACAGGTCTTGATCCTAATGCTTCTTATGGTGTAGGTATCACTATTTCAGATGTTAGTGGTAATTATACCATTGCCAGGAACCTGAAAAATCTCTTATTGGAGTTTACCATTAAGAATAAGTATGATGGTAAATACCAACTTACTGGTTTCCATAACAGGCCGGGGCTGGATTTACCTTATGATGAAACAGTACTGATGATTACTTCAGGCCCTAGTAGTGTATATATGTTCTGGCCAGCTTTAGGTGCTGCAGCCCACCCACTGAATGGTGGTACTACATATTATGGTAGTTTTACAGCAAATTTCATCTTCAATCCAACTACTAACTTGCTGACTGCATGGGACTGGACTCCTTATGCAACAACGTTAAGTACTCAGATTGGACCAGCAACAGATAGCCGCTGGGATCCCGCAGATAAAACTATCTATGCTCAGTTTTATTATAATGGAAACGCCGCTGCAAGAGGGTTTAAAGATACATTACGATATCTTGGTCCAAGATAATTTTGTCTGAATCTATAGAACAGGGGAGCTGCTGATGCAGTTCCCCTGTTTGTTTTTAATATAGTATTGGCATATGTTTCTTTACATTTGAACATATCAATCTCTAAAACATGAAAACGATTTTTTTTTCTTTCTTCTTATTTCTATCCATCCTGGAAATTGCCGGGCAATCATCTGTTCCTGGTTATCACGATCCTGCACTTAGTCGCAATAAATTGCTGCGGGAGCAACAGGGTGAAGGCGTGTACAAACTGATCGGCACCTATAAAGTAAAGGGGATTTCTTACCTGTTTGGACAGAAGCTTGTTGCTGATATTTTTTCTGTACAAGAAACGGCTGCTAATGTCAATATTCATTACGATACTTACAACCAGGAGATAGAATTCTTTTCTGCGGGGAATCCTGCAAGGCCGTTGGTGAAAGCCCCTGGCGAAATTGATTCTTTTGTAGTGAAGCCACAGGCTGATGCAGGAATAAATGATGAACTCCGGTTTATATATGGCCCGTTGGCCGGGTCCACCGAGAAGGCCTACTTCCAGGTAATAGCCAGGGGTAGCAGGTACAGCTTGTATAAACGCTATAAGTCAGAACTAGGATATGTGTCTGATAATTATATTCAATCAGAACTGCGCCAGTTTGATATGCTATCTGATTATTTTTATTATGATGCTGTGACGAAGAAGATGAAGAAGATAAAGTTAAACCTGTCGAATGTAAGCAAAGAATTCAAAGCGGTGAAAGATATTAACGGGATTGCAACCAATGACGATTTTACCAACGATCCGGAAGGTGCCATGAAGAAGATCTTTACTGTGTTGAATGAAGGATAGCTGCTGGCCGCGATTAAATAAAAATGTAACTTTAGTTATTAAATTTCAGACTATGATTATTGGAAAAAAATTTGTAGTTACCCTTACAGGGGCACTGCTGATCAATATTTGTTCTTTCTCTCAGGGAAGTACCGGGGCAATAGCTCCTTCATTATCTGCAAATTCAGGCGGGTTAAATGCGCTGCCGGGAAGGTTTGGCCCGGCACCTGATGCAAGGGGCTGGAGTGATCCTGCCATGAACCATAATACTTTGCTCAGGGATAAATTAGGTGATGGAGTCTATGTACTGATAGGTACTTATAAAGTGATGGGCAGTCCTTACCTGTTTGGTCAACGTCGTAATGCAGATCTTTTTACCCCCAAAGAAAAGGCCTATAACCTCAATATCAACTATAATACCTATAACCAGGAAGTAGAATTTTATTCCACTTCCAATCCTGCAGCACCGTTGATCAAGGAGGCTGGTGAGGTAGATTCTTTTATACTGAAGCAGGACCTGGAATCGGGTATTAGCAAAGACCTGAAATTTGTCTATGGAGCACAGATAGGCTCGACAGAAAAAGCCTATTTCCAGGTGTTGCAAACAGGTAGCCGGTATTCATTGTATAAACGATATAAGTCGGACCTGGGTTATCCTTCCGGTAATTACGGACAGGCTGATCTTCGCCAGTTTGATTTGTTCTCCGATTATTTTTATTATGATGCGGAAACCAAAAAATTGAAGAAAGTTAAACTCAATTTAAGCAGCATCATCAAGGAATTCAAGGGTAGTAAGGATGTAACACCTGTGGCCAATAGTGATGCGTTTTCAGTTAATCCTGAAGTAACGCTTATAAGGGTTATCAATTATTTAAATAATTAAGCCATAAAATGTCTGATCAGCAGCAAGCCCCCAACCAGTTGAATATAGAAATATCAGAAGAAATTGCCGAAGGCACTTATGCCAACCTGGCTATTATCACGCATTCGCATGCCGAATTTGTGCTTGATTTTGTGAATGTGATGCCGGGTACACCCAAGAGTAAAGTAAAGTCACGGATTATTCTTACCCCGCAACATGCCAAGCGTTTCATGAAAGCCATGATCGAGAATATTCAAAAGTATGAAGCCTCAAATGGCCCGATCAAAGACCTGGAAGAAATACCATTGCCACTGACATTTGGAGGACCGACGGCGCAGGCGTAGAAGATAGTCGGGAGTCGTTAGTCTGTAGTCACTCAGGCAGGTATAGTGATTTTATGAATATTAAAAAGAAATGTTGCTTATGACAGTTCATAAAAACTTATCCGGGTTATTTATCATGTACCAGATCAGTTTGGCAACTTCATCATTAAGGGAGCTTAAAGTACTGTATTCATCATTGGTTATATAGTTACAGTCTTTTGAAAAATCGAGCCAGACTTGTGTTTCTGCATTTTCTGTTTCTGCATCATTAAGTTTACTGATAAAATAATCTTTATAACGCCGCCTTCAGTATGCTTCGGTAATATTTGTGCATACAGATCTTGATGACCTTCTTATCTGATCAATTAGTGAATACTTTTCTTCCGGGGGAAATTTTTTTTGGTTATGACGAATATCTCCATTGCCAAAGAATACCCTTTTTTAAACGCAAGCAAATCTTTGTATAGCCCCATTTTATAAAATTTAATTTGAGGAGTTTTCTGACTCCTGACTAAAGACTAACGACTCCTGACTATTAAAGAAGTCCCTCGTCTGCAAAACTGTAATACCCATCTTCACTCACAATGATGTGATCTAATACTTTGATATCAAGATAACCGGCGGCTTCTTTTATTTTGGCCGTGAGCTGTTCATCGGCCCGGCTGGGTTTCAGGCTACCTGAAGGATGGTTATGGCAAAGAATGATATTGACAGCATCTTGTTCCAGTGCTTTACGGAGAATAACCCTGGGATCGGCCACCGTTCCGGTAATGCCACCTTCACTAACGATCTCAAAGTGATTGATCTTATTGGCCCTGTTCAGAAACAGCACCCCAAATACTTCCCGGCGATGATCTTTTAGTTTGGTTTGCAGGAAACGGGCAATATCCCCGCTGGTACTGACGACGGATTTTTCGAGGGCTGCAGTTGCCTGGCGGCGCCTGCCCAACTCCAATGCGGCAGCAATGGTGATCGCTTTTGCCTCCCCGATACCCTTTATTTTCATCAACTCTTTGACGCTTAATTTTCCCAATTCTGCCAGGTTATCCTTCCCCAGTTTCAGTACTTCTTTGGCCAGGTCAACGGCGGTCTTTTCCCGGGTACCGTTATGGATAAGGATAGCCAGCAACTCCGAATGGCTGAGGTTTTCTGCACCGGAGGATAGTAATTTTTCTCTTGGCCGGTCGTCCTTTGCCCATTCCTTAATTGAGTACTTGTGCTCTTGCATAAAAACAATTTAGCCAATACTTTTAACCTTATCAATACCACATTAGTGGTAACGATACAAACCGCCAGTTCATAAAATCCAACCTATTGAAAAACGCTAAAATCTGGTGTCAATGAAAACCAAGACCTTTACCCCTATGGGAGCCCTGCACCCCATTCTGTTTTTTGCAGGTGTGTATGTAGTAGTCCTTTTATTTTCCATCTTTATTTGCTCCGCTTTGTTTTACAGCTGTAATGCAAGTCCGGCCAAACTGGGTGAGGAAAACAGCAAACCGGCTATCGAAAAGCCAGCGACTACTGAGCCTTCAGCCATTTCCGCGATGGCACTAAGATAGTGGCCTGTTTCCTGTCAATATTTTATGCAGGCTGACCGCTTTTGAGGCGATAGTAATATCTTCGCCGCACATTTTTCAGTCATGCAATCAGCCAAAATTTTCTCAGGTACAGGCTCACAAGGCCTGGCCGAACAGATCTGTAAGCGATTTGGGACCAAATTAGGTAAGGTCAATATTCAGCGTTTCAGCGATGGGGAAATATCTCCCATTTTTCTGGAAAGTGTCAGGGGAGACTATGTTTTCCTGGTACAGAGCACTTTTTCACCTGCCGAAAACCTGATGGAACTGCTCCTGATGATTGACGCTGCCCGCCGGGCCTCTGCCTACAAAGTCATCGCCGTTATCCCTTACTATGGATATGCCCGACAGGATAGGAAAGACCGTCCCCGGGTAGCTATTGGAAGTAAATTGATAGCCAACATGTTAGTGGCAGCCGGGGCAGACAGGGTCATCACCATGGACCTTCATGCTCCCCAGATCCAGGGATATTTTGATATACCCGTGGATCACCTCGACAGCCACGCAGTTTTTATCCCTTATATAGAGAATCTGAAGCTTGAAAAGCTTACCTTTGCTGCCCCCGATGTGGGAGCTACCAACCGTATCCGCGAGATCGCCAGTTACTTCAATGCAGAAATGGTGATCTGTGATAAACACCGGAAACGGGCCAATGAGATTGCCAGCATGGTGGTGATCGGGGATGTGACAGGTAAGGATATTGTGATCATTGACGATATCTGTGATACCGGTGGGACCCTGGCAAAAAGCGCAGGGTTATTGAAGGAAAAAGGTGCAAGAAGTGTAAGGGCTTTGATCACACACCCGGTACTGAGTGGTAAGGCATATGAGAATATTGAAAATAGTGTATTGGAAGAATTAGTAGTGTGTGATACGATACCGGTGAACAAAGAAAAATGCTCGAAGATCAAAGTGATATCAGTAGCAGAATTGTTTGGGGTAGCGATCAGGAATGCGTTTGAGAATAAGAGTATCACCAGCCTGTTCATTCACTCACAACGAAGAGACAAGTAAATTTTAAAACAACATAAACAAATGAAAACAATTACAATCGAAGGACAACTGAGGACCGGATTCGGGAAAGCCGCCACCCGCCAACTCCGCTCTCAGGAACTGGTGCCTGGTGTAATTTACGGGGGTGCCCAGGAGATCAGCTTTGCTGCTCCTGCTGCTGCTTTCAAAAATTTAGTGTACACACCAAGTTTCCAGATTGCTGAAGTGAAATTAGAGGGTAAAACCTACAGGACGATCATGAAGGACCTGCAGTTTGATAAAATCGATGACAAACTGACCCATATTGACCTGCTGGAACTGGTAGAGGATAAAAAATTAGTAGCTGATATCCCGGTTAAATTTACGGGTGTATCAAAAGGGGTGAAAGATGGAGGTAAATTAGTTACCAAGATCAAATCACTGAAAGTGAAAACATATCCAAAATACCTGAAGGCACAAATTGAAGTGCCGATTGATAACCTGGAGCTGAATGGTAATATCCGGGTGGAAGATGTGAAGGAAGAGCATTATGAGATACTGAACTCCCCACGTATTCCTATTGCTTCTGTAGTATTGACAAGACAGTTAAAACAGGAAGAAGCTACTGCGGCTCCTGCTGCTGCGGGTGCTGCACCTGCCGCTGCTGCGCCTGCCGCTGCCGCTGCACCTGCCAAGAAAAAATAATCTTTTCAAATAAAAGATATTTAAACCCGTCCCGTTTCAAACGAGACGGGTTTTTTAATCGCCTTCACCGATATTTGATCTCAGTAAACTGTTGTATGAAATTTCTGATTGTTGGTTTGGGGAATACGGGTAATGAATATGCTCACACCCGGCATAATATCGGTTTTGATGTGGTCAATGCCTTTGTACAAAAACACGGGGGCAGTTTCCGGGCCGACCGGCTGGCCTATGTAGCCGATGTGAAGTGGAAAGGGAAAATCTTTGTGTGCATCTGCCCAACAACTTTTATGAACCTAAGCGGTAAGGCTGTGAAATATTGGATGGACAAGGAGAAAATTGCCCTTGAAAATATACTGGTGATTGTTGATGATATTGCTCTGCCCTTGTCCAAACTCCGGCTCAGACCTGGCGGAAGCGATGCCGGCCACAACGGCCTCCGGAGCCTGCAGGAATTATTAGGCACTACGGACTACCCCAAATTGCGATTCGGGATCGGGAACGATTTTCCCAAAGGCATGCAGTCTGATTTTGTGCTGGGCAAATGGAAAAAGGAGGAGGAATCCCTGGTAAAACTGAAAATTGAAAAGGCGGTGGAGACCATTGAAAGCTTTGCTGCTCAGGGCATAACAGCTGCCATGAATCAGGTAAATAATAAAGATTTTTCGCTATGATAAATCAGTCGGATTACTTACTTTAGCATCCCTGACTAAGTTTCCCGGCACCACCAGGCCTTTGTACGTTCCGGGACAAATCCAATGATCATATTGATAGCCACTAGATATATCGGATCAACAACCTACTATGTATCCGGTGTATTTAATCTAAATACGTTCTGTTTATGAAGATTTTTTGTGTTGGCCGAAACTATGTAGCTCATGCCGAGGAGTTAGGCAATGAAGTTCCCGATGAACCGGTGATCTTTATGAAGCCCAAGAGTGCTTTGCTGCAGCCACATACTCCCTTTTATTACCCGGAGTTTACCAATGAATTGCATTATGAATGCGAGCTGGTACTGCGTATCAGCAAGAATGGAAAATACATACAGGAGAAATTTGCTTCGAAATATTATGATGCTGTTACAGCCGGTATTGATTTTACGGCAAGAGATATACAAAATGAATTAAAAGCAAAAGGCCTCCCGTGGGAAAAAGCCAAGGCCTGGGATAATTCAGCGGTGATTGGTAAGTGGATTCCCTTTAGCAATATCAAGAACAAAAAAGACATCAATTTCTGCCTGTACAAAAACAAAGAATTGGTGCAACAGGCAAACTCTGCTAATATGATCCACAACTTCGATGAGATCGTTTCTTATATTTCCAACTTCTTTTCAGTCAATATCGGTGACGTGATCTTTACCGGCACCCCGGCCGGTGTGGGTGAAGTGGTGGTGGGGGATGAGCTGGAAGGATTTATCGAAGATGATAGTATGTTTACATTAGAAGTTAAATAGAGAAACACCAAAACAACAAGTGTCGCAACCGGCTTGTCGCAAGACGGGTCAAAACCAACTGCTCTGCTAAAAAACCATCTGTTTCCAACAGGTGGTTTTCTTTTATGTCCTTGTGGTTTACCTTATTTTTGTTGCTTTTATTGCCTGCTGTACATGACTGACATCTCCATATTATTACAAGCTTACCGGCTAATGAGCCAGGCAAAGACAATGGCGGAAACCTATGAGGCCAACCGTTCTGTTTGTAAATACGTTCACTCCACTTCAAGGGGTCATGAAGCGATACAGCTGGCGGCCGCATTTCAATTACAGCCGCAGGATTTTGTAAGCCCTTATTACAGGGATGAAAGCATGTTACTGGGTTTGGGCTTTCAACCTTATGAACTGATGCTGCAATTACTCGCAAAAGGCAATGATATTTTTACCGGGGGGCGGGAATATTATTCACATCCCAATTATAGAGGAGAAGATAAACCAACCATCACTCACCAGAGCAGTGCCACCGGCATGCAGGTAATACCGACTACAGGCATAGCCCAGGGAGTGCAATATTGGGAGAAAACAGATCTATCAAGGTTAAGGAAAGGGGTGCAGGGCGAATTCCCTATTGTACTTTGTTCATTGGGTGATGCGAGTGTAACAGAAGGTGAAGTGAGTGAGGCATTCCAGTTTGCTGTACTTAAACAATTGCCTGTTGTTTACCTGGTACAGGATAATAACTGGGGTATCAGTGTGACAGCTGAAGAGGCAAGAGCTATGAATGCCTTTGAATTGGCAGCCGGTTTTAAAGGTATGAACAGGATACAGGTGGATGGAAGTGATTTTGAAGCGTCATACGAAGTGATGAAGTATGTATGTGAATTTGTGCGAAAAGAAAGAAGACCTTACCTCGTTCATGCCCAGGTTCCGTTGCTGGGTCATCATACCAGTGGTGTACGAAAAGATTTTTACCGTACGGACGAAGACTGGGCTAAACACTTACAACATGATCCCGGCCCCAAACTGAGAAACAAGTTAGCAACAAGAGGGGTTTCAGAAGAGGAAATACGAGAAATAGAAAAGCAAGCATCCGCAATTATTGCAACTGATTTTACAAGAGCGGTTGCCTCACCAGAACCGGATGCCGGCAAAGTTGAAGAACATGTTTTTGTACCAACACCCGTGGTAACAGAAAAAGGAGAGAGGAACCCTGCCGGTGCAGAAAAAATAATGATGGTGGATGCGGCTTTATTTGCGATCCGTGAAATAATGGAACAACACCCTGAAGCGGTGCTATATGGACAGGATGTGGGAAAAAGATTAGGCGGTGTATTCCGCGAAGCTGCGACTTTAGCAGAACAATTTGGGGAGCACAGGGTCTTTAACACGGCTATCCAGGAAGCATATATCGTCGGATCAACTGTGGGATTGAATGCCGTGGGATTGAAACCAATCGTGGAGGTGCAATTTGCCGATTACATCTATCCCGGGTTTAATCAACTCGTAACAGAGATATCCAAGAGCTGTTATCTTACCTGCGGGAAGTTCCCGGTATCCATGATCTTAAGAGTACCTACAGGTGCCTATGGTGGTGGCGGCCCTTATCATAGTGGCAGTGTTGAAACGACCCTGCTTTCCGTCAAAGGAATAAAAGTAGTGTATCCTTCCAATGCAGCAGATATGAAAGGATTGATGAAAGCTGCATTCTACGATGGGAACCCGGTGGTGATGCTGGAGCATAAAGGGTTATACTGGAGTAAAGTACCCGGAACAGAAGAAGCAAAGATGCCCGAGCCTTCAGCAGATTATATAATTCCGTTGGGTAAGGCAAATATTATAGCCTCAGCTTCGCAGCAAGCTATGGCCGACGGCGAAAGTTGCGTGGTGATTACTTACGGAATGGGAGTGTATTGGGCTAAAGCAGCAGCCAAACAATTCAACCAGCAAATTGAAATAGTAGATCTGCGTACATTATATCCGTTAGATGAGGCATTGATCTATGAAAGAGTAAAAATGCATGGAAAATGTCTTGTGCTCACAGAAGAGCAACAAAATAATTCTTTTGCAGAAGCCCTGGCAGGGCGAATAGGAAGAAACTGCTTTTCATTCCTTGATGCGCCGGTGGAAGTGATGGGGGCATTGAATACTCCGGCAGTACCGATGAATATTGAATTGGAAAAAGCGATGCTGCCTTGTACTGAAAAAGTAGCAGCTGCATTGGAGAAATTACTTCGCAGTTAAAAATAGCGAAATAGTTTTTTGGTCAAGGGCTGAAAATTTTACCGGAGCTTCCGGGTTGTCAGCATACTCATTTAATTGTAATTGCCACCAGCCTACATTTTTCCATTGACCCAGTTTAAAACCCACTTTTTCATAGGTGGCAAAATAGCGGAAGCCCATGCTTTCGTGAAAAGCCACACTTCTGTCATTAGGCAAATTGATCACCGCATAAACTGTTGTAAAGCCCTGCTCTTTTAGGATGGCAAAGAGGGTGCTGTATAATTTCCGGGCTATCCCGGAACGAAGATGGTTGTCATGAACATATACAGAGCATTCTATACTCCATTGATAAGCTGTTCTCTCTCTATACCCGGATGCGTAGGCATAGCCTGTAATCTTGCCATCCGCTTCATCCACTATCCAGGGCCAGTTTTCCAGGTAATGACTGATCCTGTTTTCAAATTGTTCTATCGATGGCACCTCTGTTTCAAACGTAATGGAACTGTTTTTTACGTAAGGGGCATAAATGGCTAAAATGCCTGCTGCATCGGATGGTTTGGCGAGGCGGATCATGTTTTAAAGGTAAGGAAGGGACCGATTTTTAAAGGCAAATTTGATTTCAAATTCTAAGCCGGAAGCTTTATTTTTGCCGCCCAATCGCCGGGGTAGCTCAGCTGGTTAGAGCATCGGATTCATAACCCGAAGGTCGGCAGTTCAAGTCTGCTCTCCGGTACAAAAAAGGCTCCTTTAGGGAGCCTTTTTTATTTATTGCAGCGTTTTTTATCTAGAAATTAAAAGCTACCCGCACAAATAACCTTCTTCCGTTGCTGCCCATTTGTACTGCATCCCAGGCACCACCGGTCTCGGTGTTATAAGCCCAGTCTTTGGCCCCTTGTACAACTCCAAAATCAGGATGCACATTCAGCAGGTTATCAGCACCGGCAAACAAAGTGAATTTTTTGCAAAGAGGGTAGCTGAAATAAAGATCAGTTACCAGTTTACCACCATAATTATATTGATCAGGTACGTCACCGTTGCCATTATCCAATGGCACGGTAGGATTGATACCTAAACCATCTTGTCCGTAACCCAGCAACACGATCTTACCAAAATAGGTCAGCCTTGTGCCCGCCGTGAACTTGCCCATGCCATATTCAAAATTCAACGAGAATTTTGTTTTGGGAGCTGAAGCCAGGATGAATTTTTGTTCCCGGTCGCTCAGGAAGGTCTGGCGGAGAAATTCAGAACCACTCAGCTTTGATGGTACATTGATCTCGTTGATCTTCATCGTCTGGATATTACCGGCCAATACAGCTTTGTAACGGTTGTTACCTACTTTCCTGGTATAATCAACTACGATGTCAACGCCAGCATTGGTAGTGGTTACCGCATTGGCAAAGAATTGTGCCAGGCTCACATTCAAAGTGGCCATTTGTGACCGCAGTCCTGCGTCCAAATTAGGATCGCTGCCATCAAACTGGCCGCTGATCACTACCCGATCCTTGATGCGAACAAAATAACCATCCACAGTTACGTTCAACCCTTTGGCGGCCTGCCAGGCAAAGCCCAGGCTTCCATTGATGCTTTTTTCCTGTACCAGGTCGGGGATACCAGCTGCTTTGGCCAATGAACTGTAATTCGGGGCAATTTTTACTTCGGCTATTGTTGATGCCTGCACTGTGGTGAACGTAGAGCTGAAATTGATTTGCTGCAAAGAAGGAGCCCTGAAACCAGTGCTGAAAGAACCACGGAAATTCAAACCGGGTTTCACTTTATAGCGGGCAGCAATCTTTCCATTTCCGGTAAAACCAAAGTCATTATAATTTTCAACACGAACTGCACCATTCAATAACCATTTATCGGTGGCTTCATATTCCACATCAGCATAAGCACCGAGCACATGGCGTTTGGCATCCACTTCATCAGAGGGCTGATAACCCGGGAAACCCTGTGCGCCTGTGGCTTTATTGGGATCATAGTTAGAATAAGAAGCTTCTTCGCCTGCATAGATCTTATAATTCTCAAAACGATATTCAGCACCAAAAGCCAGGTTCAGTTTTTTAGAAAGTTGTTTCGAAATATTGAAGTTGGTCGTGTTTTGCAGGAAGGAAAAACCACCATCATCAAAATGGTTATAATAAGCACCCAGGGAAGCATTGAATGTTTTATCGCCATAGAAATGAAAATCATTCTTGCCAACCGTATTACTCAGGTCCCAGTCCCAGCCGCAGTTGGTCTTTCCTTTTAGTCCGCCGGTGGCAGAAAAATCATTGATCTTGGTCTGGATATGCGGGCTGTACCAAACTTCTCCGTCAGAGCCGATTCGCATGATGTCCGGAACAAAAGCCACATCACCATTGGTCTGGCTGGGGAAACGATCAGGTCTTGCCGATAAATTACGGGTGAAGGCATAAGCGTCAGATGATTTATGCGTACGTCCGCCAAAACCATACAACGTCAGTTTATCATTCAATGGTAATTCTGCATTCACAAAGCCACTGACCATATCCAGGGAGGCATCACCATGACCACGGCGGTAAATATTTAAATACATGGCTTCATCATCATTCAGGTAGTTTTCTGTTTTCAAGGCCTGGCGGAAGGTTTTTTCGGTAGTTGTTCCTTCCAGGGTAAAATTGATAAACCCTTTTCTTGCCAGCGGCACACCAAAATTCACGCTGCCGGCAAAGGCATTACCATCTAATTTTTTATTGCTTTCATAATCCCTTTTCAACTGGGGTTCATAAGCCGTGTTGAATTTAGGATCGAGATAACCAGACCAGCCAAGGTTGCCACTTACCTGGTTCACATTTTTTTTCATCACTAAGTTGATCACCCCGGCAATGGCATCAGAACCATATTGGGCCGAAGCTCCATCCCTTAATATTTCCACCCGGTCAATGGCACCGGCAGGAATCGCATTCAGGTCAGTACCCGAATTACCACGACCTCTTGTTCCAAACACGGCTACAAAAGCGGTTTGGTGGCGGCGTTTGCCATTTACCAATACTAAGGTTTGATCTGGTCCCAGTCCACGCAAAGTGGCAAGGTCCACATGGTCGGCACCATCGCTGCCGCTTTGTTTGTTATAATTGAGCGAAGGTGCTGCAACGTTAAGGATCGAAGTAAGATCCATACGGGCCGTAGGCATACCTACCTGTCCCACATTCACGATATCTACCGGAACAGGGGTTTCTGTCTTCACCCTTCCACCGGATCGTGTACCCACCATCACCACCTGGCCGAGCTCTGTGCTGTTAGCATCCAGGCTAACACTCACAGGACCGCTGCCTGCTTTTACCGTTTGGGTAAAATAACCTACCATGGAGATTTCCAGTTCATCACCGGCCGTGCCGGCGAGGCTAAAACTTCCATCGTTACCAGTGGTCGTGGTACGGTTATTTTTTTTATTGGTAATATTTACACCCGCCAGTGGTAAACCGTCCTTGTCAAGGACCTTACCGGTAAGTGGTTGCTGCGCAAAAGCAGCCGTAAAAAGAAAAAAAACAGCGAACAGCAGTAGTATCGCTTTTCTCATACAGTTAGTTTTAGTTAACAATGATTAAATATAAAATAAATATGTTAATGAGACAATTTGGTAATTAATGGTTATTAATTGTACATCGGAACATAGCCGGAAACAGTAAAGCACCATTATCAAATTACCTCATTCGCTAATTGACCAATATGGCAGGAAATCATTTTTCAGCAGCAGCCACCTTTTTGGCAGGTGCTAACTTACCAGGATATACTTCCAGTGCTTTTTCCAAACAATCCATTGCTGCATTCAAGGCATCGAGATTCAGTACATAGGCCAGCCGCACTTCATTTTTACCCAGGCCTGCAGTTCCATAAAAACCGGTGGCTGGTGCCAGCATCACCGTCGCATTATTGTACGAAAATTCTTCCAGCAGCCACTGGCAGAACCTGTCACTATCATCGATTGGTAACCGGGCAATTGCATAAAAGGCACCGCCGGGATTGGGACAAAAAACTCCGGGCATGGCATTCAGCCGCTGCACCAGTAAATTTCTTCTGCGCAGGTACTCCGCTTTGGGCGCATCAAAATAACTGGCGGGCAGATCCACCGCCGCTTCACCCATGATCTGGGCCAGGCCGGGAGGACTTAATCTTGCCTGGGCAAATTTCATGGCAGCATCATATACTTCTTTATTCTTTGTCACAAAAGCACCGAGCCTGGCACCGCAGGCACTGTATCGTTTGGAGATCGTGTCCATCAATACCACATGCTGATCTAGTCCTTCCAGGTGCATGGCACTTACATAATCCCCGTCATAGCAAAACTCCCGGTAGGCCTCATCACTGAAGAGGTATAAATTATGTTTGATACAAATAAGTTTCAGGGCTTCCATTTCTTCCCGGCTGTACAGGTAACCGGTGGGATTATTCGGACTGCAGATGATAATCGCCTTGGTTTTAGGTGTAATTACTTTTTCAAAATCTGCGATGGGGGGCAGTGCAAATCCTGTTTCAATATTGGACGTGATGGGCACTACGCTTACACCGGCCGAACAGGCAAAGCCATTATAGTTAGCATAGAAAGGTTCGGGAATGATCACTTCATCGCCGGGGTTCAGGCAGGTGAAGAAGCCAAACATGATGGCCTCACTGCCACCGGTGGTGATCAGTATTTGGTCGTGGCTGATATGGATACCAACACTTTTATAATACTGCACCAGTTTGCGCCGGTAGCTTTCATTACCTGCACTGTGGCTGTACTCCAGGGTTTTTATATCTGCCTGCCGCACTGCATCCAGGATAGCAGGTGGGGTTTCAATATCCGGCTGGCCTATATTGAGGTGGTAAACTTTCAATCCTTTTTTTTTGGCCGCCTCTGCATAGGGCACAAGTTTCCGTATGGGTGAGGGTGGCATCTGTTGGCCACGGGTAGAAATGTTTAGCATGGGACAAAGGTAAGATGGTAATGGTTAAGTAGTTTATCAGTTAATTGGTTAATAAGGGGGCTGTATCTTGTATTATTGTTGTCAGGACAGATCCAGGGTTTACAGCAGGTACAGTCAACTGTCGAAACCTGTCATTTAGCTTGCCTGCCGTTGGAAGAGCCTGTGCCCAAGCCAGAAAAATCAATAGATTTGAGTAACAAAATGCTACCCGCATCATCTTGTGAATTGCACTTCATCTATGAGATTTACATTACTGGCAATAATTATTGCCGGTTTTCAGGCTTGTTATTCTGACCCCGGTCTTAAACTGACGATTGCTGAAGTGGATTTTAATTCAATGGGATGTTTTCATAATTCAACGTACAGACTGGTATTAACAAAGAAAGGTAAAATCACTACTGCCTCATTGGAGAACAATAACCATATTCAAATGAGAATCCTGAATGATGAGCAGTTGCGGGCTTTTCGGAAATTTATTCGCCAGCTAAAAAAACTCAAAGAAGAGGAGGGTTGCACAACTGTAGATACCTATTTGGTCAAATACAATACAGAGACCATCAAAAAAATTGACGGCGGCTGTGAATGGCATGGATTCAATAAATTAAGGGAAATAATATTTACCGGTTCTTCAGCCAATTGACCACTTCAGTCACCAATTAATACACAGTCTCGATCTCTTTTATCAGCAATTCCACTTAGCCTTTTTGCTGGAATCACTGTGAGGTCACTTAATTAGTACTACAAAACAATCCCATTTGTTTCTATTTTTTAGAGCAGTAAGTGGTGGTTTCTTTGTATCCATCCGCCCCCTGTGAAAGCAATTAACAAATTTGCTTCACCCCTTTTAAACCGAACCTTATGTCTATGCGTCAGCTTAAGATCAGTAATTCGATCACCAGTCGTGAATCTCCCTGTCTCGCCAAGTATCTCCAGGAAATCAGTAAACTGCCCATGCTTACTCCCGATGAGGAAACAGCACTTACCCGCCGCATCAAAGAAGGCGATAAAGCCGCTCTTGACAAACTCACCAAAGCCAATCTTCGTTTCGTGGTGTCTGTGGCCAAGAAATACCAGGGTCAGGGCCTGCAGTTGGCCGATCTTATCAATGAAGGCAATATTGGCCTGATACAGGCCGCCCATCGCTTTGATGAGACCCGCGGTTTCAAATTCATTTCTTTTGCGGTGTGGTGGATCCGCCAGAGTATTGTGCAGGCCATCACCGACAAATCCAGGTTGGTGCGGGTGCCGCTTAATAAAGTTAATCTCAACAGTCAGTTGCGCCAAAAGCAATTGCATATGGAACAACAGCTGGAACGCCTGCCTTCTGCTGATGAACTGGCGGAGGAGCTACAACTCCCGGTAAAAGAAGTCGCCGATGGACTTGGTTGTTTTACCCGGCCTGTGAGCCTGGATGCCCCGGTCATCGAAGAGGAAGAAGGCAGCCTGCTGGACACCCTGGAAAACCCCGATGCAGGCAAAGAAAATGAGGTATATATTACCATTGAATCGCTGAAGACAGAGATTGGCCGTACGCTTAACCAACTTTCAGACCGGCAGCGGCAAACACTTTGTTATTTCTTTGGTATCGGGCTGGACAATTCCCTCTCACTCGATGATATCGCTGCGAAATTTGATCTCACCACCGAACGGGTGCGGCAGATCAAAGACAAGGCCCTGGAAAAATTAAGGGCCCTGCCTAATTTCAATTTGTTGAGAAGTTATTTGGGGGCATAATTGTCAGACAGCTTCGAGCTGTCAGACAATTGTGTCGCACAACTCATTTTATAAGAAAGCGAGTAATGATCCCGGGTTTGCCCCGGGATTTTTAGTGTCGTAAGTTTTTTGCTATTACTATCCCCAATCATTAGGTCTCTTTTAAAGTAAAAACTAAAATAATTTGCGTAGTTGAATAGCTACGGATATATTTGTAGTCAAATAGCTACATAATGAATCTACGACGAGATGTATTCCAGGCCATAGCTGATCCTACAAGAAGGGCTATACTGCTGCTGGTGGCTTCACAATCCATGACTGCTGGTGCCATAGCAGCCCATTTTGACACAGCAAGGCCCACGGTTTCCAAACACCTGCAAATACTCACCGAATGTGAATTGCTTAAGCAGGAACAAAACGGAAGGGAAATGTATTACTTCCTTCATGCAAAAAAGATGAAAGAAGTAGCTGACTTTATTGAACCCTTCCGAAATATGTGGGATGACAGGTTCAACAAACTTGAAGCGGTAATGAAAAAATACAAACCCAAAAAATAGAATGTAATGGAACAGAAAACCAACATACATGCCGAAGATGGCAAACAGGAACTGGTAATTACAAGGGAATTTGATCTGCCTTTGGAATTATTGTTTAAAGCATACGAGGAGCCGGAAATTGTGGAGCAATGGATGGGAACAAAAGTGCTGAAACTGGAAAATAAGAAGCATGGCAGTTACCAGTTTGAAACAACTGATCCAATGGGAAACAAACATGGATTCAACGGTGTGATACAGGAGTTCATATCTGGACAAAAAATCACCCGGACATTTGAAATGGAGAACACGCCTTTTGCACCATGGCTGGAGTTCTTAGAGTTTGAAAAACTTGATGAAGACAAAAGCAGACTCACTATGCATGTTGTGTACAAATCGGTTGCACTCCGGGATCAGTTGCTGCAATTGCCTTTTGCACTGGGTATCAATATGGCTCATAACCGTATACAGGAAATCGTAAATAAACTAAAATAAAGTAATCTGTTATGTCTAAACGTAATAAAATTATTTACTGGATTGCTACCGGCTGTCTTGCCTTAGGTATGTTATCAACCGGCATAGTACAATTATTAAAAATGAAAGAGGAAGTTGATATGTTTACACATTTAGGCTACCCGCTCTATTTCTTAACCCTGCTGGCTGTTTGGAAATTTTTAGGAGTGGTGGCGGTGCTGTCCCCAAAATTACCGCTGCTGAAAGAATGGGCTTATGCAGGTTTTTTCTTTGCTATGTCAGGAGCCGTCTTTTCGCATTTAGTTTGCGGAGATCCTGCTAAAGATTTTTTTGGACCAGTGTTATTACTGATTCTTACCGTTGTATCCTGGTATTTCAGACCTGCAGACAGGAAAATTATTTCAGTTAGCAGGTAAAGAAAAAACAAAATTTAAGCTTGATATATATTTAAGAAAAGAGTTAATTAAAAATATGGGTAAGTTAAATAGTAATAAAAAGAAATTGCCAGCTGAACTGCAGCAAGAACTACTCAGTGTTCTAAAAGCCCGGTTTGAAAAAAATATGAACCGACATCGAGGACTTGACTGGACTAAGCTGCAATCTAAACTGGAAAAGAATGCGGAGAAACTCTGGTCGCTGGATGAAATGGAAAGCACCGGCGGTGAACCGGATGTTGTTGGTTATGATAAGAAAACCGGCGAATATATTTTTTATGATTGTGCAGCCGAAAGCCCTGCTGGTCGCAGAAGTGTTTGTTTCGACCAGGAGGCGTTGGAGAAAAGAAAAGAACATAAACCTAAAAACAGCGCCATGAATATGGCAGCTGAGATGGGGATAGCGATTTTAACAGAGGAACAATACCGGGAATTACAGCAATTGGGAAAGTTTGATACCAAAACATCCAGCTGGATAGCAACACCTTCCGCTATCCGTAAACTCGGCGGAGCACTATTTGCTGATTATCGCTACGGCACTGTCTTCGTTTATCACAATGGTGCAGAATCTTATTATGCGGCCAGGGGATTCCGGGGTTCGTTACGGGTATAAGTATTGCATTTCTGTATATATAAAAAAAAGACCGCTGATTTATCAGCGGTCTTTTTTTATAAGACGTATTGTTTAATGTGTAATGATGATTTTGTGCGTCTTTATATTTTCGCTTTGGTCGCTAACGGTCAGTTGGTAGATGCCGTTTCGCAAACCGGTACAGTTAATTGTGTTGCTTCCATTTATTAAATGATAGCTACCGGCCAGTTTGCCGCTGTTATCAAACAATTTTGCTTTCACGGCACCGCTGTACCCGGCCAGGTTGATTTGGATGGTATTATCCTGCACAGGATTGGGGTATATCGTTATTTCATGGCCTGCTTCTTTTCCTAATCCTACGACCTGGCTGTAGCTGAACCGGCCGTCCTGGTCAACCATTCTTAAACGATAAAATCTTTTACCATTGTAGAAATCATTATCCTGGTAGCTGTAACTGTTTTGTGTATTTCCTTTGGCAGGTACAACTGTTGCAGTTGTCCACAAACCATTGCCGGAAGAAATTTGCAGTTCAAATTCTTTGGTATTTACTTCTTCTGCTGTTTCCCATTGCAGGATATTATAGGTGTTCTGTTTACTGCCACTGAAGTTGACCAACCGTAAGGGTAAAGTAAAAGATGTTGTTTTGGCAAAAAACCCGCTGAAGCCAGTGACATTAAAAGTAACTTCCCACCGGGAGGCACTGCTGTTCCAGCTTACAGAGCCGGGGGTTATTGTTTGTATTGAACCGGCATAAGTGCCTGGTGCACCCGTGCCATTGCTGCTGGTTCCTGCTCTTTTTTCGATCCGGAGATTCGCTTTATTATTGGCCGCATCGGTGGCATCAACCGGCAGTTTGATCACATTTACCGCATTGAAATCGGTAAATTCCTGCTGGGTATAATACAAAGTCACCGTGGCGGTGGCAGTAGCTGCATTGGTAGCCGGTGTTATTTCGTAATGACGTTTTACATACTGCGAAGCCTGGACTCCGTCAATCCATACTTTAGAGGTAACATTACCACTGATGGGTGATGCACCGCTGCCAGTTATCTTGCTGATGAGTGCATTACAGGCTTCACTGTACAGGCTGGTGCCGGAAGAATTCTGGTTAACAGTTGGACTCGTAGCATTGCTGGTGGCCAGTGAGTTTGATTCGTTGATATTCCCGGTAAAATAATGGGCCGTGCAATTGATAAGCCGGTAGGAATAAGTGGAGCCAAACGGGTAGGCTTTACCTACTCCACCGACAATGGTCAGGTCGCTGTTGGTAGCCAGCGTAACATTGGTTACAGCGGACGTAGTATAGTTCAATCCGCCACTGGCAGTATTCGTAATATAGAATCCATAGGTTTGACCAGCTGGGATCGTTATACTTAAAGGGATGGGTATCCTGGTAGGAACATTGTTAGCTGCAACATACAGGCCATCCACACCCCCGGCCATCGTCCAACTGGCGGCAGTGGTTTCGGCACCCACATAGGTACCGGCTTTGTAATAGATCTCGTAACGGGCAGTGGTGCCGCCATAAAGATTTACATCAAATGCGGTGATAGTAACAGGACTGGCTCCTGCCACGATATTGAACATAGCACCCCTGGAACCGTTATTAGAAGCATAGGAAGTGGCCGCCGAACCCTGCGTACATTGTGCTGACACAGTTGTTGGCTGAAAAAACAGGAAGCAGCTGAATAAAAAAGGAACCAGGAATGAAAAGAGGGTAGTGTAGATTTTGGACATGAATTGGTTTTTAAAGGTTTATTGGAAGAAAATATTATCGTTAAACCAGGCTGACCTGTACAGATGATCACATGCAGCAAACCGGCTTGCGGAAAATAAACCGTAAGCTCGGGTTTTATATGCGGAAGGGCAAGCTTTTTAATTGTTGAGCTGCGGTTTTTTTAGTTTTTAATCCTTATTACCTGTTAATGGTAATAGAATGCACTTATATCGGGGGAATTGTTACTGGCACAATTCGGCAGTCAGGTGTAGCCGGGATGAAAGGGGGGATTATTTTTTATTCGATTTCTTCTGTATCAATATCCCCTTCCTCATCTTTTGTTTTATGATAGTCATTGTTGAGCTGTTGTTTAAATGCTCTCTCCTCCCGGATATTACTCCAGACCAGGAAGATGATCAGGCCAAGGCCGACTGCACCCACTATTAAAAGGACTGCCGGGTTCATAATCATAAAGGTAAACCCAACTACCGGTGATGCCGTGTTAAGTTTTTAAGAACCTGGGGCAAAATCTGTAGTATATGAAGGTCAATCCGGCTAACAGTTATTTCTGTTATCTTTAACCCTGTTCTTTAAACAACAACCATATGAGAAAAACAATACTTATCACTTTCCTGTTTTGTTCTTCCCTGGCTGTACTTTCACAGGAAGTGGAGTACAAGAAAGGAATGATCAAAGTGGATGGAAAAGATTATGTGAAGCTGGAAGTGACCAAGCAGAATTTCGGGCTCACCAAACTTTTTGAAGTATTTTCTTTATCCGGTGAGAAGCTGATTATTGCCGCACCTGCCACAGAGTTTGATGCGGATAAAAATGATAACTCCAGTCTTTATTACCGGGTTACTTTTTTAACGGCCAACCAGGTGGGTATTTTTAAAGTGGCTTCCCTGGCCCAGGAAAAATCATTTGCCAAACTGATCGGGAACAGCGGTATCATGGTTAATGATAAAGCAGACGAAGGAAAAGTAAAGGAGTTCATCGCTGCAAAAGGGGTTACGCCAAAAATTGCGGTGGATTATACACAGGTGCCCCGTGACAGGAGATGGCCCATGTCCCTGAAGGCCGACAAAACCATAGAACAGAATGCGAAGATCATCGGAAGTTTTAAACCAGCCGGCTCATTGAACGGGCTTGACACTTATGAATTTTTATTGCCCTCCGGTGTGGTGATTGCCAAAGTATCGTTTACCGGTGGCAATAATGCACAGAATATGGAAGTCTTTACCGCAAAAGATAACCAGAAAAGAACAGTGCCTATACCGCAAAAAGATAAAATACTGTTAGCGGATGCCAGTATTGACAAGAACCAGTTCACTCTCAAAAGAGTCGCCCAATGGCTCATCGATAATCAATACCTCTAATCAATTGTTCTTAGTTAGTATGAAAAAGATCATCGCCTTATTAGTTGTTTCAGCTTTTTCCTCTTCTTTATTAGCGAATATCAGCCTGCCGAAAATCTTCGGTGATAATATGGTATTACAACGGGACAAACCTCTCCGTATCTGGGGATGGGCTGCTGCCGGGGAAAAAGTAACGGTACAATTCCACCAGCAGAAAAAAAATACGAAGGCGGATAAAACCGGTAAATGGGAAATCCTGTTAACACCCGAAGCCGCAGGAGGACCTCATCAGTTAATAGTACAAGGAAAAAACAAACTGGTCATTCAAAATATTCTTGTAGGTGAGGTTTGGATCTGCAGCGGGCAGTCCAATATGGAAATGCCGATAGCGGGCTGGGGAAAGATAAACAACTTCGAAAAAGAGATAGCAGCGGCTGATTATTCCATGATCAGGCAATTTGATGTGCCCAACACGGTCAGCACCAGTTTGAAAGAAGATCTGAGCGGGGGCGAATGGAAACCCTGCAGTCCTGCAACGGCGCCAGAGTTTTCTGCTACAGCGTATTTCTTTGCCAGGGAATTGTATAATTATTTAAAAGTTCCGATCGGGTTGATCAATACCACCTGGGGTGGCACACAATCGGAAGCATGGACCAGCCAGCAGGGTTTTGAACAAAGTGAACGATTTAAAGAGATCGCTGCAATCATGAAATCAGGTTCCATTGAAAAACTCAGCAAGCAAAGAAACGAAGCTATCCTGGCGAATATTAAAAAAGCACAGGGAGGATTGGATAATGCGAATACATCCGAATGGAAGAACAGCCATTTTGATGACAGCCAATGGCCACTGATGAAGTTGCCCGGGGTGTGGGAGGAAAGAGGTTTTCCCGGGTTGGATGGAACAGCCTGGTTCCGTAAAACAATTACGGTTAGTGAAGCCGATGCAGGAAAAGCAGCCATGATCGAACTGGCGAAAGTGGATGATGCAGATGAAACCTATGTTAATGGAGTAAAGGTCGGGAGCACACAACAATGGGATGCATTGCGAAAATATACGATCCCCGCAGGTATATTGAAAGCAGGTAAGAATGTGATTGCAGTAAGAGTAGTGGATAACCAGGGAGGTGGCGGCATCTATGGTGATGATATAACGATGCGGTTAACGATCGGGCAAACCGTTATTTCATTGGCAGGTGACTGGAAGTTCAGGATCGAATCCATCATGAATAAAGAGGCAGGAGCAATGGGCCCTAATGATTTTCCGGGCATCTTATTCAATGCGATGATCCATCCTTTATTACCCTATACTATTAAAGGAGCCATCTGGTACCAGGGCGAGACCAATGCAGGAAGAGCTTATGAATACCGCACGGCTTTTCCACTCATGATCACAGACTGGCGGCAACAGTGGAAGCAGGGTGATTTTCCTTTCCTGTTTGTACAACTTTCCACCTTTGGATCGGCCGCAGCTAACAGCAATAATGGAAGTAACTGGGCCGAGCTGCGGGAAGCACAGGCGATGACTTTATCATTACCACATACAGGCATGGCGGTGACCACTGATATTGGCGATCCGAAAGATATTCATCCCAAGAATAAACAGGATGTGGGTAAACGACTTGCTTATATTGCCTTGCATGATGTGTATGAAAAATCCGGGGAATACACAGGTCCTGTATACCAGTCTATGAATAAAGTGGGAGACAGGATTGATCTGTCGTTCACCCATACCGGGAGTGGCTGGCTGGTGAAAGATAAGTATGGATATATCAAAGGCTTTGAGATCGCCGGTGCTGATAAGAAATTTCATTTTGCCAAAGCATTGATAAACGGCAATAAAATCACCGTGTGGTGTGATGAAGTGCCTCAGCCCGTAGCAGTCAGGTATAATTGGGCCGATGATGCTTCTGAAGGGAATTTATTCAACAAAGAAATGTTACCGGCCGCACCTTTCCGTACGGATGACTGGGAGGGAGTTACTATTAAGAACAGGTATATCGTGAACCAGTAACAGGTGCAGGCAATATTACAGCAGGTCATTCTCCAGGGCAAAGCGAACCAGCATGGCTGTATTCTTTACATTGAGTTTGGCATGTAAGTTTTTACGGTGACTTTCCACCGTATCAACACTAATGAACAATTTTTCAGCGATCTGCATATTGGTAAGACCTTCTGCCACGGCTGCAAGCACCTCTTTTTCTCTTTTCGTTAATGGCGGAATACTGTTCAGTTGTTCTGTCCCCGATTTCAATGCCTGCCCCGCATCAAAGCTCAGGTACGTTTTCCCTTTCACCACTATTTTAATAGCTTCAATGATCTCCTGGCGACCTGCATTTTTTAATAAATAACCGCTGGCACCGCTTTCCATCATCTTGCGGATATAAGTTCCCTGGTTAAAAGTACTTAAGGCCAGTACCATAATACCGGGATAATTTTTTTTAATGAGCTTGCACAGGTCCACCCCGTTCATATCCGGAAGGCTGATGTCCATCAGTATCACATCGGCGGTATGGCTGCTGAAATATTGTAAACAGTTCGCAGCATTGCTGGCATAGCCGCTCATTTCAAACTCTTTTTCTTTTTGCAGCAAGGAATAAATTCCCTCAATGACTACGGCGTGATCATCGACTATAAAAACCTTTATCATTCTTAAGCGATTAATTCTATGTTTACAGATGTTCCATTACCGGGTGAGGTTACCAGGTCCGATGTTCCGTTAAAATACTGTACCCGGTAGCTGATATTGGCCATACCAGCTCCTTTGGCTTGTGCCAATATCTTTTTGTCAAAGCCTTTGCCATTATCTTCCACGGTGATCCCGGTCTTATGATCACTCATGGTCAGTTGCACGATAACCTGCGTGGCTTCGGCATGTTTGACGGCATTGTTCACCAGTTCCTGGATAATCCGGTATATAAATATCTCAGCCGTACTATGTAATTTTCTTCTTTCTCCAAACTGCTGAAATAATACTTTTATTCCTGTGGTGGATTGTATGCTGTCGCAAAAATCCCTTACGGCTTCCTGTAATCCGAATTTAACCAGCGCTTCCGGCATCAGGTTTTGTGCCACTTTGCGAAGATCGCCGATGGAATTATCCAGCATGCTCAGTGATCTGTCAAACTGGTTACTGGTTTCAGGAGTCAGGGGCAGATTCTCTTTTACGTTCATAAAGGAGAGCTTGGTGCCGGATAATAAACTGCCCAGCCCGTCATGAAGGTCTTTGGCGATACGGCTCCTTTCTTCTTCCTGTCCCTTCAGCATGGCATCGATAGTAACTAATTGCTTGTCTTTCTCCAGTTCACTGATCTTTTGTTTTTGCAACGCCTGTTGCTGCTTTGCCAATTGCTGTCCCTTTTTAAAATTGATAAACCCGAGGTAACCCAGTATCAGCAGGATGACAATGGAAGCAATAAAAATTTTGTTCAACGCAGATTTGTGTTTTACTTCCACGGCTTGTTTTTCTTTTTCAAACTGCAACTGGCTGATCTGTTTCTGTTGCTTTTCCGCATCATACACTGCACCGAGCACTTTCAACTGTTTAATATTTGTTTCAGCAGCCAGGCTGTCTTTTAAATGTATGCTCTCCTGTATCAAATCAAAGGCTTTGGATTTATTACCTGTTTTATAATAGTAATTGGCCAGGTTGGTGAGGGCATCAATTTTGGAAGACCGGGTGTACATGGTTTCAGCCAACGAGAGATTTTCCAGCGCATAGTTTTTAGCTGCTTCATCCTGCCCGATCTTTAAGGCCGTAGCCGACAGGTAATAAAGCGTAATGCTTTTACTGTTGTTGTGCCCGCCCTCCAATGCATATTTGTAAGTTTCTTTAAAATAATTATAGGCCGTATTATAATGTTGTTTTATATAGCTGACTCTTCCTCTTTTGAGATAATAGCCAAAACTTACCTGCACCTGTCCCGGCTCGGGCATGAAAGGCTGTAATTTATCAAGGTACCGGGTGGCTGTTTCCAGGTCTTTTTTAGCAAGGCAAACATCGATATAGGAAAAATAAATGGTGGCATTGTCTGTTAAACTGCTGTCTTTCTCCACCAGGGCTATGTTTTTTTCAGCGTATTCAGCCGCTTTGTCCAGGTTATTCAGGGCCGTATATATTTCGGTGATAAAGGTATATAGCCTGCTTCTTCGTTGTTCCCTGGCTGGAGTTACATATTTAAGGGATTCGAAGAAATAATCAAGGGCGGTATAATAGTTTTCCTGGCTGAAATAGATGGCTCCTTTCTGCTCCAGGGACCATTGTTTGATATTCAGTAAATTTTCTTCCTGTATGGTGCCGGTAATATAAATAGCAGAGTCAAAATACATGAGTGCCTTTGTATAATCAGAAGAGCTTTTATAATAACCTGCCGTATTGGAATAGCAGGCTGCAAGACCACGGGTATAGTTCAGTTTCCGGCTGATCCCGAATGCTTCATCCAGGTATGGCAATACCGCCTTTCTTTCTTTTAAATAAGCGGCAGTGTTTAAAACCCTTACCAGTGCATTTACCCGGGCCGTATCAGGAACAGGATAATTCTTAAGATCGTTGATGGCTTGCTGTTTCTTTTTTTCAAAGCCTTCCTGCTGTGCTTTAACCGGACAGGAGGTACCTGTAAGTAGGGCGAGAACAATAATTACAATCTTGCTATAGTTGCACATATTGTAAGGAAGTAATGGTTACTGTAAAGTATTATTTTATTTGGCAAATAGTAAAATTGTTAACAAAAATTCACGCCTTTCCGGGATGCTGTACCGGACTGGTTACTTTCATATTTGCGTTTTGTATTAATCATTAAACCTTTTTCTATGTCATTACACGCAAAACCTGCCAGGGCCGGTATGGGCAGGGATATTACGAGCATTATACCGGGTAAACTTTCAAAACAAGCCAACCATAAATCCGTATCATCTTTTCTGTACGGGCTAAATCCCGGTAACTGGTTCAGTGAATTCAGTGATATCAGCATCACATTGGAAGAATTTGCCCCGGCTAAAATTGTTCAGAAAACTGATCGTAAAAAACCTTAACACTACCACCATCAATCATTTTATAAAACTAAAATCAGCAGTATGAAAGCAATTGTGAAATTTGTATTGATCATGGTACTATTTTTAGCGGTCTCGCTGGTGCTTTTTGCCCAGGTAACAGCTAAAACAGGAAAGAGTTATCAAATTCAATCGCAGCCCGGCGATATGATGCCGGAAACAATAATGCCTCTCCATTTCAGCGACAGAGCCCCGGGCAGAATCAATCCGGAAACTGAGTATCCTTTAGCGGAAAAACGTTTTCGAAAGTTATTCCCGGATGCGGTTAACCCTGTATGGTTCAAAGAAAGCAAGAATCTGTTTGTTTATTTCTACAATAAAGGGAATAAAGTAACTGCTGTTTTCACACTACGGGGCCATATGAACTATGCCATCGCCAATTTAGACATAACGGATCTGCCTGCGGCAATCATTAATAAAATTGAAAGTCTGTACGAGGGGTACGGACTTTTTAATGTAAAGCAAATTATGGAAGATAATATCTCAATATATGAGATTGTGCTGGTAAGTTCCTGCGAGTATATTGTTATCAATGTTTCAGAAGAGGGAATAACAGAGAAAAAAAAGATCCGGAAATTGTAACGCCGGTTTTGTCAAAACTTTTGCAGCATAGCATCGCAGAGGCAGGTTCATTTGGAACAAGTACAGCCCGTAATAGGGCTGTACTATTTTATTATTCCTGTCTACATCGGTTTAAGTGCGGCTGTTTTCTGATCAGCCAGTACATTCTTCTTTACCATATCCTGCACGATCATTTCACCATATTCATCAGCCAGGTTTTCTGAGCCGGGTGGATCAAATGACTGGCTCTGGGAAGAATAAACCAATTCATTGGCAGCGAGATCATACAAATTACTTTCCCAGAAGTATTTGGTATCTGTCACATAGTATCCTTGTGTGTAGATACGGTCATACATTACTCTTGAGTATCTCCAGAAACGGTTATGGTAAATGGAATAAGGAGAATAATATACCCGGCCCGGAACATATTGTTTTTCCCGGGTCTTATCCAGTAATACAACTGTCAGCACTGCATCAATACCTGAATTGCGAAGTTTACTGATGGCTTGTTCTTCACTCATATTCTCAAATGCTTTGGGATTATATTCATCACAGGAGCAGGTGGCATCATAGCCTAATGCCTTCAGATCGCCCACGAGGTGCTGCTCCATTTTCTCCCGCAGCGAACGGTCTTTTTCTGTGATCAATCCAAGCACGACGACTTTTTTAAATTTGTTGGGTTGAACGTTATCCGCTTTCCAGGAGCTGGTGATCCTGGAAGAAGTGCCACAACCCACCATCAGCAGCAACGCTGTCCATATTATAATATGTTTCATACGATGAGTTTTTGTATTGGTAATTTAAGACAGTTGAATAACTGATTCCTATGACACAGGTCACATAACAGGAGGGAAAGGCTGATTTATATCCTGTCTCAGGCGTAATATATCGCATACAAAGCAGCAGATTATGTAGTAACTTTCCCCGGCTAAATAAACTGATCAGTGAAGCAATTTTCAGCAGGATTTTTTATTAAACGGGTATCTTTTTTAATCATATCCATTTCCGGTTTTTTATTTTCTGCAGCACAATTGTGCTCAGGCAGTCTTGGCGACCCTGTGGTAAATATCACTTTTGGTACGGTCTCCAACGGAGATCCCGGTGTGGCACCTCCCGCGGGCTATACGTATACAACTTCATCTTGTCCTGATGACGGCTATTATACGATTACCCGGTCCACTTCCGGCTGTTTTGGTAATTCATGGCACACGGTGAACGCAGACCATACCGGTAACGGTGCTTTTATGCTGGTGAATGCATCTTTCCTGGCAGGAGATTTTTATATAGGAAGAGTTACCGGTCTTTGTCCTAATACCACCTATGAGTTTTCTGCCTGGCTCATGAATGTATTAATATCTCCATCCGGCATTCAACCCAATATCACGTTTACTATTGAAACGCCTTCCGGTACAATATTGAATCAATTCAACACCGGCGGCATACCTGTCACAGCTCAACCGCGGTGGGATCAGTATGGGTTTTATTTTACCACCACGGCGGGCAATCCTGATATCATATTACGGATGCGCAATAATGCACCCGGAGGGATGGGAAATGATATCGCCTTAGATGATATCACTTTCCGCCCCTGCGGTCCTGTAGTGGCAGCCAGCTTACAAGGGAGCAATATTAAAATCGATGTTTGTGCCGATGAACAGCAGTCATCGTATGATTTCAGTGCCAGTATCTCACCTGGCTTTGTTTCACCGGTGTATCAATGGCAGGTGAGTATGGATTCAGGAAGAATATGGACCGATATTTCCGGGGCAAACAGCCTTACTTATCAACGGTTGCCAACAACAGCAGGTACTTACTGGTACCGGCTCACAGTTGCCGAAAACGGAAATGCGGGGATCGTGGCTTGTCGTATTGCCTCCAACGTCAATAGTATTCATGTTCATGATGACCCGCTTATTGATGCAGGCCCTGGTAAGACCATTGTCAGCGGGGAACAAATTGTATTAACAGCATCAACTGCCAGCGGTGGAAGTATTCAGTTCAGTTGGTTGCCTCCCGATCACCTGGATAATGATTCTATTCTTAATCCCATTGCTTCACCTGTCATCAATACACTTTATACCTTGTCGGCAGTTTCAGCATTTGGTTGCCGGAGCGAAGACCAGGTATTGATAAAAGTAGTAGCTGGTATTTTTGTACCCACAGCATTTACACCGGATAATGATGGAAGGAATGACTACTGGCAGATTCCATTTCTTGATCCTGCAAAAGGGGCAACTGTTTCTGTTTATAACAGGAATGGGCAATTGGTTTACCAGGTAAAGGGGGATATTGTTAACTGGGATGGCCGTTATAATGGCAGGCAGCAACCTGCAGGGGTTTATGTTTATTATGTCCGTTTCAAAGAAGGAAAAGGAGATATGAAAGGAACGCTAATGCTCATCAGGTAAATTGCATATGCCCTCATAGCCTGCTCTGTAGTCGTTCTATTTATATTAGGAATTCAAAACATTCTAATGAATTTCTAATCTTCTCAGTTTAGCATTTGCAGATGACAGGTAATAATGAGAAAATAAGTGTTTTTATTTAGCCATTCTGCATATTTTATTATGAACAAATAAATTTTGTTACTAAATTTCTATAAGAAACGAAGCCAGCAATCAGCCCCCACGGTTTATTGTCTGCTTTTATTTACAGAAAACTTTTAACCCGGCTCGGTTAGCATGCATCTTTTTTGCTGAAAGCAGATGTCATGAAAAGGTTTTCGACCAACTGGATTCTTGCCACAGGAATTGCCTCCGTAATCATTACAGTCGCAACAGTACTTTTCGTATCAATCCGCCAATCACAAAGGGTGCGGGATACTACCATCCAGCTAGACCGGACCGAGCAGGTTCTCAAGCAAATCCAGAAGTTGATCGTGACATCGCTGGACAATGAAACCGGGGCCCGCGGGTTTGTAATTACGGGCAGGGAAAGATATTTGGAACCACTCCGTAATTCAGCAGAAGCATTCCGGGCAGATATTACAAACCTGGAGAAACTGGTGGCAGGTAATTCCCTGCAGTTGCAATTATTAGATTCACTGAAAACATCCGTCAGCAGAAGAGTTATTTTTTCTGATAGCATGGTCCTGTTAAGAAGACAAACCGGTCTTGAAGCTACTATTGACCTGGTTGAAACTGGCAGGGGCAAGCACCACACCGATGAGATCAGGAGGATCGGGAATAAAATGAGCCATATTGCCAGTCAATTATTGACGGAGCGGAAAGCAAAAAATGAAAAGACGATAACCAATCTCAATATTATTCTCTATAGTATCCTTGCTGTTGTGGCTTTGATGAGTTTTTATATTATCCGGAGGATCAAAAAAGACATTGACCGGCAAAGAGCCAATGAAGAAAAATTCAGCGCTTTGCTGGATGCTGCTCCTGATGCGACTGTTATTGTTGACAGTTCGGGTACAATACAAATGATCAACCTCCAGGCAGAAAACCTGTTTGGATACACAAGGGATGAAATGCTGGGTCAACAGGTCGAAATACTGATCCCCGGGGAGCTTAAGATAAAGCATGTGCAGCACCGGCATAATTTCATGAAAGCTGCCAAAGTCAGGGCGATGGGTGCCGGTATCGAGCTGAATGCGGTAAAAAAGGATGGAGTGATGTTTCCGGTAGAGATCAGTTTGTCTCCTATTAATACGAAGGCAGGAGTACTGGTATCTGCTTCTGTCAGGGATATAACACTCAGGAAAAACCTGGAGAATGAGTTAAAGAAAATGAACTCGGAGCTGGAAGCATTTACGTATTCGGTTTCACATGATTTAAGAGCACCCCTGCGGGGAATCATCGGTTTTACGGCTATCCTGGAAGAGGACTACAGCAGCAAGCTGGATGACGAAGCCCGGCGGATAACAGGAATTATCAAAGCTAACACACTTAAAATGGGGCACCTGGTGGATGACCTGCTGGCATTCTCCAGAACGGGAAGACAGGAGCTATTAAAAACGACAGTCAGCATGACTGGCATAGTGATTGAAATAATAAATGAAATAAAGGCAGGAGGAAGCAATCACCGGATAGAATGGAATACAGGAGCCCTGGCTGACGTGAATGCGGATGTTAGTACGATCAGGCAGGTATGGATCAATCTTATTTCCAATGCCGTCAAGTATTCTGGCAATCAGGAAAAGCCAAGGATCGATATTGGATACAACAGGCAGCAGGATAGGTATGTTTTTTATGTGAAGGATAATGGTGTGGGATTTGATAATCGTTACAGGGATAAACTCTTCAGGGTGTTTCAGCGGCTGCACAGTGCAGAAGAATTTGAAGGAACAGGTGTGGGGCTGGCGCTGGTGGAGAAAATCATATCCAGGCATGGCGGCAGCGTCTGGGCAGAGGGTGAAGTAGGAAAAGGAGCCAGCTTTTATTTCTCCCTGCCTGCTGACTAGAAACATACATATAGATAAACAATAAAAGTGTTACTATGAATTCCAGTACTGTCGAAATATTGTTAGTAGAAGATAATATCAGTGATGCGGAACTGACTATACGTGAATTGAAGCGGCATCATATGGCTAATAACCTGGTACATGTAAAGGACGGGGAAGAAGCACTGGAATTTATATTCGGCACCGGCAAGTATGCGGGTCAAAGAGAGAATTTTTTATTGCCCAAAGTAGTATTGCTTGATATACAAATGCCCAAAGTAAATGGTATTGAAGTGTTACAGGAATTAAAGAAAAACCCGGTCACACAATCAATGCCTGTTGTAATACTGACTTCCTCTAAAGAAAGTCCCGATATAAAACGGTGCTATGATCTTGGCGCCAACAGTTATATCGTAAAACCCGTAAACTTTGAACGGTTCGCCGAAGCCATACGTAACCTGGGATTTTACTGGTTGCTGCTTAACCAATCACCTTCACAAAAACTATAGATGTTGTCTGCACAGCTAAAAATATTGATGCTTGAAGACAGTCATACGGATGCAGAACTGGTACAACGTGTATTGAGGAAGGAGAACTTCCCAGCTGTCTTTCACCTGGCAATGACACAGCCTGATTTCATACAGGCACTTGACCATTTCCGGCCGGATGTAATACTGGCGGATAATTCACTGCCCCAGTTCGATGCGGCAGAGGCACTCAGGATAGTCAGAAAGCGGGAAGAGCAGGTTCCATTTATCATGGTAACGGGTACTGTTTCAGAAGAATTTGCAGCCCGGATAATTAAGGAAGGAGCTGATGATTATATTCTGAAAGACCGCCTGATCAGGCTTCCATCTGCTATAGATGCCGCTGTAAGGCAAAGACAGTATGAGCGGGACCGGAATGCTGCAATCCAGAAATTATTAGATAGTGAAGTGAGATACAGAAGTCTTGTTGACAGGATTTCTGACGGGTTTTTAGCCATGGATGAAAACCTGAACGTGACTTTTATTAATCAAACTGCTGCGCAATTATTACAATCTTCTCAGAGCTTGTTGTTGGGCAAGAATCTTATAAATGAATTTCCTCTGGCAACTAATCAGCCCATTCATAAGGCATTCCGCCAGGCCCTTGAAACAGGTCATAATATACACCTGGAAGAATATTCTGCTGTAATGGATAAATGGGTATATGGAAGTATTTACCCATCGTCCACCGGGTTATCAGTTTTTTTCCGGGATATCACGGAGCAGAGAAAGGCAGAAGAAACTGCCAGGATAAGTGAGGAAAAATACAAGATATTTATTCAAAGAATTACAGATGCTTTCATAGCCCTGGATAAAAACTGGTGTTACACGTACCTGAACAAACAGGCGGGTGAACTTATACAGCGGGACCCCGACGAAATGATCGGGAAAAATGTTTGGGAAGAATTTCCACAGGCAGTGGGTTCCGAAACGTATAAAGCATTCCATAAGGCGATGGATGATCAATGCTATATCAGCAATACAGATTATTTTGAACCGCTCGACCTGTGGCAGGAAAATTTTATTTATCCTTCGGATAACGGTTTATCTGTTTTTATCAGGAATATAACGGAAAAGAAGAAGCTGGAAATAGCTTTACAGGAACAGCAGCGCAGGGAGCAGATCAAACTTACAGCTACTTCCCTGCAGGCCCAGGAAAAGGAACGGAATTCAATTGCTATTGAACTGCATGATAATGTGAACCAGATTCTCGTTGGCACCAATGTGCTGTTGAGTGTGATCAGGGATTACCCGGATCGGGCAGGTGAACTCATTACCACCTGTATGGACAATCTGCAGAGTGCCATCGAGGAGAACAGGAAAATTGCTCATGAGCTGGTCAGCCCTGACCTCACTACCGAAACATTATTACGCCAGGTATACCGGTTATGCCAGAAGATGCTTCATCCGGCCGGGTTAAAAACAAGTATTATTAATGAGAATTTTGACGAGGAGAAGCTGGATAAAGAACAAAAGCTGGCTGTTTATCGTATTGTACAGGAACAGTGTACCAACATTGTTAAGTATGCAAAGGCTTCAACAGTCGATTTTTCTTTATTAACCACCGGACAACTTTTTGCAATGCAGATAGGTGATGATGGAGTGGGTATGGATGCGTCCGGTATAAGCGAAGGAATAGGCCTGAAAAATATTATAAGCCGGTTGAGTGTGTTTGGGGGTAATCTTAAAATAGATACCCGCCCCGGGGAGGGATTCCGTTTATGTATTGAAATACCTGTTAAATAAAGCAGTTCTCAACCCCTCTTCTGCTTTAGTTTCGATATTTAATTATCTTTAAGTTATATTCATTTTAAAGATTATCACATGCGGGGTTTCATCCTATCTTTTTTCCTGTTAGCTGGGGTTACTGTTTTTTCTCAAACAAAGCGGATTGCCTTCAAAAGCCATAGCGGGAGTAACGCTAATTTCAGGATGGCTCTCGATAATAACCTGTTTGATATGGCAGGTTCTGATTTTGGTGTAGCGCCACAACGAACCATTAAGACAGCACAACTGGATAGTGTGATCTTTGTTTCTGATACTATGGCAATCCTGGTCACCAGCCAGTTTTGCACACTTACTGACAGGGACAACGATAAACCGCTGGGCAACCCGAAACTTTGGAAAGCCGGGAGAGAGTTTGCTTATAATCACCCGTTATTTTCTAAAAGACACTCACTGGATAGTATTAAGCAAGTCATTAAGAAGCAGTACCATTTTAAAAACCCTGTTGATAAAGTCGTGTTTATTGGTTTTGATAACAAAAAACCGAAGAAAAAGAAACGAAGCAAGGAACAAAGTGAAATGTTATTGCCAGTGGCAGATAATAGTAATGATAAAAATTATCCGGGAATGGAGCTGGCACTGATGCTGGGTGGGGTAGTGGCCGTTTCTTTATTGCTGGCAAGGCTGTCGTACCGGAAACAGCGACTCAGAGTCAGCTGATCAATTCTCCCTAATCAATACCGATGCCCGGAAAAAACTCTTTTATTTCTGTTGTAAGTTCAATTTTTTTCTTACTGGGTATTGTATTTATTCCCTTTCCATTTGATCTTTTCTCTTTTCAGATCCGCGTGACGGATGTTCTCTTTGGAAAACTGATCGGGGTAACCGCAGAGGGCTTATTTGGTATTACACTAAAGGATACAAGAGTATATTCCGATTCAGTATCCATGTATATATTGATGCTGTTGCTCTTGTTTATTGCCGTTCTTCTCGGGTTTCTCCTGGTGAGAATAAGAAAATGGAGCAGGCCGGCCGGACAATTGTCCTCCTTTGTTTACAAGATGGGTTATTACTACCTGGCCCTGCAATTATTACAATATGGGCTTGATAAAGTGTTCAAGGCTCAGTTTTACCTTCCCGAACCCAATACATTATATACCCCCCTTGGACAAGTGAGCAAAGACCTGTTGTTCTGGAGTACGATGGGCACTTCGTATGGTTATACTGTTTTTACCGGGATAGCAGAAGCAATAGCTGCTGTTTTTATAATCTTTAAGAGAACGAGATTGCTGGGATTGCTTGTAAGCCTGGTTTTATTGCTGCATATTTCAGCGATCAATGTTAGCTTTGATATCTCAGTAAAACTGTATTCCGGCTTTCTGTTGCTGTTGAACATTTATTTGTTAACAGCTTTTATTAACCGGTTGTACCGGTTCTTTTTTACGCAGGAATCAATTCCGGCAGCAAACAGTGACAAGGGCTACCCACTTTTTAAGCAACCATTCATGTCTGTATTTCTCAAATCGCTTTTAATTGGCCTGATAGCAGTGGAAGCCTTTTACCCGTATATCAAATCCGGGAATTTTAATGATGACTTAGCGCAACGACCCTTTCTTCACGGTGCTTATGAAGTGGAGACAGTAATAGAGAGCGGAGATACGATAGCCCCGGCGGCATCGCCTGTTAAGCGATTCTTTATTCATCGCAACGGGTATTTTATCTTTCAGGATCAGCGGGATGAAATGCTGGATTACCAGCTTACGTACGATACGTCACAGCAGCTTCTCATCCTGAAAGATTACCAGTTGCAGGAAACCCTTCTGGGGTATAACTATTTTCCAGGTGACAGCCTGTTGTCGTTACGATATGAAAAGAATGGCCGGGAGTACCAGCTAACAGGCCGGCAGCTTAATTGGAAAGAATTGCCTGTTCTGAAAAACGAATTTCACTGGACCGTGGATGCGCCGGAATAAGTATCAATAATTTTCTTCCAGGTAGACCGGTACGGTTGCATGACCGGCCTGCAGCCGTTCCTTGCTGATTTCCAGTTGTAATTCTTTTTCTATCTGGGAAATATCTTTCAGGAAATTATTGACCGGCAATGCCATCCGGTTAAAATAGGAGCCAGCTTTGTCATACATTGAACTGAATTCATCACGGATAACCGTAACACCTTCCTGCAATTGTTTCTTTGCCTGTGCATAGGATTGATGCAGCAACACATTGAATGAGTGCATTGTTTCGGCAACCTGTGGCGGTTGTATAAGATTTAATGTTGACATAACGAACCGTTTGAAACAATCCCTGCAATTTCGTGCCGGAAAAAAACTATAGTGGAAATATTATTGAGAAGTAGTTGTTTATAAATGCAAATGTGGACAACTAATATTACTTCTGTAATAAATCAGCATGGTATTATTGTTAAGAGCTATAGGACAGGCATAAAAAAATCCCCCGGAAAGGGGGATTTGTATACGGTTAAAAACGGAGTCGTATTAATTGCCTTTAGTTTTTTCCCAGGCTTCGTATGCTTCTGCTGTGAGAACTTCTCCGGTGATAAGTAATTTTTTAGGTTCTTCCACACCAGCAAGTTTGATAAAGACATCTTTTGTAAACGGTGCTACAGCCGCTGAATTGTATTGTACTTTCAGTTTTGCAGTTTCGCCGGGCATGATCGGCTTTTCTATTTTTTCAGGGGTGGTACATCCGCAACTGCCCCAGGTATTTTCAACCACTACTGGTTTGGTGCTGATATTGGTAAGCTCAAAAGCATAAGTAACCGGAACTCCCTGCTTCAATTTACCAAAGTCGTGTTTCTCTGTATTTACTTTGATCAGCTCATCAGTTTTCGCTTGTGCCATAACGGCAAGACTGAATAAAAAGGCGGTTGCGAGTAATGCGATCTTCTTCATTTGTTGGATATTTTAAAGTGTTTGTTTTTTTAAGAAATCAACAGCAGTGTTAACAGGAGCAGATCCTTCCGGAGCTTTCCAGACTGTTCCTTTGATTTTCAATTGCTGGGTTTGATTTGTATTATAAGTAATGGTAATTGGCTTTTCGAAATAACCTTCAGCGGCAGCATTGTAACCGACCCTGATCTTAACGGTAGCCCCGGGGGCAATCGGGTCACGGCTCCATTCAGGAGTGGTGCAACCGCAGGTGGCCTGTACGTTATCCAATTTTAACGGGGTGGTACCGGTATTGGTGATCTCAAAACTGTAATAAACGGGCTTTCCCTGGGGAATCTGGCTGAAATCATGCTCTGTTTCTTTCAGCTTCAGGACTTCATTGGTTGCAGCAGGTTTTGCTACATTTCCATGGTTATGACCGTCATTTTCCGAATGCTGGGCATAGGAAATCATAAGAAGAGAGGAGGCCAAAAAGGTAAGGAGTGTTTTCTTCATATTCCGGTTAATTGAAGACTTCAAAATTAGGGTAAAGATGCCACTTCTCATAGACAGGTTGCATGCCGGGATGTGGAATTTTTGGGGAAGGTTTAATGGGGGGCTTTCTTTTATCTTTGCCGCATGGAAAAGCCAACGCTATCAACGATGCCAGCCGATGAAAAGCTATCCTTTGACCGGTTCCGGGATGAAGTGCTGAAGGATTTCCGGGTAGCCTGCATCAGCCGGGAGACCAGCCTCTTAGGCCGTAAGGAGGTTTTGACAGGTAAAGCCAAGTTTGGCATTTTTGGGGATGGTAAAGAAGTGGCCCAGGTGGCTATGTCCAAGTTTTTCCAGCCCGGTGATTTTCGCAGCGGCTATTACCGTGACCAGACCTTTGCTTTTGCGATAGGCCTTACGACAGCGGAGCAGTATTTTGCGCAACTTTATGCCGACCCGGATATCAATAATGACCCCTTTAGTGCAGGCCGGCAAATGAATGCCCATTTTGCCACACCCAATACGGATGCAAATGGCGAATGGCTGGATCTTGCCGGAATAAAAAATACGGCGGCTGATATGGCACCCACAGCCGGTCAGATGCCACGTAGCCTCGGATTAGCATATGCATCAAGAATGTTCAGGAAAGTGGAGGAACTGCGTTCCATGAACGGTCTGTCTCAAAATGGAAATGAGGTTTGTTTTGCCACCATTGGTGATTCTTCCACCAGCGAGGGACATTTCTGGGAAACGATCAATGCGGCAGGTGTGTTGCAGGTTCCGCTGGCGGTGTTTGTCTGGGATAATGGGTATGGCATTTCTGTTCCCAAAAAGTACCAGACCACAAAAGGTTCTATTTCTGAAATATTGCAAGGCTTTCAAAAAACGGAAGACACCAACGGTTTAAATATTTACAAGGTGAAAGGCTGGGATTATGCCGGCATGTGCGAAGTTTTTGAAGAAGGGATCAGCCTGGCCAGGGCCACTCACACTCCATGTGTTTTTCATGTGGAAGAAATAACACAACCACAGGGTCATTCCACGTCCGGTAGTCATGAAAGATATAAACCAACTGAAAGATTGGAGTGGGAAAGAGAATGGGATGGAATAAAAAAAATGAAGGAGTGGATCATTGAAACCGGCCTCGCCGATGAAGAAGAACTGAACCAGTTGCAGGCTGAAGCGAAAGAGGAAGTAAGAAATGGGAAAAATAAAGCCTGGGAAAAATACCAGGCACCCATCAAAGCACAGGCTGCCAGAACAATTGAATTGATCACCCAGCTTTCTAATGGCCTGCCTGATAAATCAGATGAATTTAGAAAAATAGCTGCGGGACTCTCTGCTAATCGGGAGCCTTTGCGCAGAGATATAATGAAAGCATTGTATGCGGCTATTGGTCTTGCCGGCAATCACGATGCTGCTTTCTGGATAAAAGATTATTATAAAGACCTGCAGCAAGAGAATAAAGCATTCTTTAATTCTCATTTATATAATGAAGGGCCTAAGAGTGCTTTGAAGGTTGCAGCGGTGGAAGCTGTTTATGCACCTGATGCACCCCTCATCAATGGTTATGAAGTACTGAATAAATATTTCGACCAGCTATTCAGCAGTAATCCTAAAGTAGTGGCATTTGGTGAAGACATGGGTTTGATAGGGGATGTGAACCAGGGCTTTGCCGGCTTACAGGCCAAACATGGGGAAGAAAGGATTTTTGATACAGGTATTCGTGAGTTAACAATCATGGGACAGGGAATCGGTTTAGCCTTCCGGGGCTTGAGACCGATCGCTGAGATCCAGTATCTCGATTACCTGTTATATGGCCTGCAACCCTTAAGTGATGATGTAGCCACGCTGCATTACAGGACATTTGGTAAACAAAGCTGCCCGCTGATCGTCCGCACAAGAGGACACCGGCTCGAAGGCATCTGGCACAGTGGTTCGCCGATGGGAATGGTGATCAATGCCCTCCGTGGTATGTATGTATGTGTGCCCAGGAATATGACGCAGGCTGCCGGAATGTACAACACGTTATTAAAAGGCAATGATCCGGGGATTGTGATTGAATGCCTGAATGGATACCGGTTAAAAGAAAAATTACCTGCTAATTTATCAGAGTTTACTATTGCACTTGGTGTACCTGAAGTGATCAGGGAAGGAAATGATATAACTATCGTGTCCTACGGGTCAACGCTTCGCATTGTGCAGGAAGCAGCAATAGTGCTGGAAGCCCGGGGCATCAGTTGCGAGATCGTGGATGTGCAGACGTTATTACCTTTTGATATCCATCATAAAATCCTGGAATCATTGAAGAAAACAAACCGGATTGTTTTTGTGGATGAAGATGTTCCCGGAGGAGCTGCTGCTTATATGTTCAATAAAGTGATGGAAGAACAGGGAGGATACAGGTACCTGGATGTGGCGGCAAGAACAATTACGGGTAAGGCACATCGCCCTGCTTATGGAAGTGATGGTGATTATTTCAGCAAGCCTAATGCCGAGGAGATTGAAGCGGTGATCATGCAGATGATGGCCGAGTAAAAATCTTTTCCGTCATTCATCACATAACCAGCTACATGCCAACGAATTTTCTATTCATCATTGATGTATTGGGTACATTCTCTTTTGCGGTATCCGGAGCTTTTCTTGCCATGCAAAAGAAGCTGGATCCGTTTGGGGTATTGGTATTATCATTTGTAACTGCTATCGGTGGCGGTACGCTCAGGGATATATTGATCGGGAACCTCCCGGTGGGCTGGCTGAGAAATGAAACAGCAACGATCGTTATCTTTTCATCAGCGATCGCTACTATTTTCTTCGGCAGGTTCCTGAAACAATTCACCACCACCTTGTTTTTGTTTGATGCCCTGGGGCTAGGCCTGTTTACGATCATCGGAATTGAGCTGGGGATTGAGAAGGATTTCAGTACGGGTATTTGCATTGCGCTGGGAACGATCACGGCTTGTTTTGGCGGTGTGATCCGGGATGTTTTATTGAACGATGTTCCCCTGTTGTTCAGAAAAGAAATATATGCCCTGGCCTGTATTGCGGGTGGCCTGGTTTATTTCCTGCTCAGGAAGATCGACCTGGATGAGAATATTTCCAAAGCGATCTGCATCCTGCTCATCTTTGCCATTCGTGTAATTGCTGTTCGCTATAAAATTTCTCTGCCTCAATTTTACACCCATAAATAAGGTATATGAAACTGACCCTGTACCAGGTGGATGCCTTTGCTGATAAAGTTTTTGCAGGTAATCCTGCAGCTGTAATACCATTAGAAAAATGGATTGATGATGAGCTGATGCAGCGAATCGCTATGGAAAACAACCTGGCAGAAACTGTTTTTTTTGTGCCCCATGGTAACGATTTTGATATCCGCTGGTTCACTCCCGAGCTGGAGATCAATCTTTGTGGTCATGCTACGCTGGCATCGGCCTATGTCCTCTATGAATTCCTGGGATACAAAAAGGAAGCGATCACTTTTCATTCAAAAAGCGGTCCTTTATATGTAAGCCGGGACGGGAAAACCATTAAACTTGATTTTCCTTCCTGGAAACCGGAAAGGATCGATGAGTACCCCGATGAGTTGCTTGCTTCATTGGGTAACCCTGACATCGTTGGTGTTTATAAGTACAGGGATTTTTTGGTAGAATTGAATAACGAGGAAGCAGTAAGAAATTGTAAACCTGATTTTACACTACTGAAAAAGACCGGGGGTATGGTAATCATCACTGCACCGGGTAAGGAAGTGGATTTTGTATCCCGGTTCTTTGCACCCACAGCGGGTATTGATGAAGATCCTGTAACAGGGTCAGCTCACTCGCAATTAATTCCTTTCTGGAATTATAAACTGGGAAAAAATATGATGAATGCGAAACAACTGTCAAAAAGGGGTGGTGATCTTTATTGTGAACAAAAAGGAGACCGTGTGATTATGGGTGGTGAATGTGCGTTCTATATGAAAGGAGAAATAAATGTCTGACAGCAGTCAATCAAGAAATCTTTCTTTTACTCCCGGGGCGGGTATCATGCAACTTTCGCTTTTGCCAAACCATTTGTAGCGGTTATTAGCTATTAAGGAATATACTGCATCCCGTATAAAGGGAGGTACGATCATAAATCCATAGAACAGCGGCCAGGCACCACCTAATTTCCTGGAAACCCGCAATGCGGCTGAAGATTTCCGGTACAACCTCCCGTTCTCGATCAATATAAACGAGTTCAGGTTGTCAGCCGGGAGATGAAATTGTTTCAATAATTGTTGCCCGGCTTTTCCCTGTAGCGAAGCAAAATGAAATCGTTTATGACGGTCCCGTTTGATAATGAACTGAACACTCCGGTTACACAGGTTACAAACTCCGTCAAAGAGAACGATCTTTTTTTCTTCCATCATTTCACAATAAAGGTCCGGAATTATCCGGTATAAAATACCAGGCCCATAATATCGTTTATCGGCAAGTTATTCTTTCACTTCTTTTTCCATTCGGCCCCGGCTTTTATCGCTCATCTCTATTACACAATTGTGTAATTGACCGGTATTGCATTATTGCCCATTTTTATCCTTTGCTTTCATCATCTGAAATAAGCCTTAAAATATTTTATTATGAAAAGAAATCTTTTTTTCTTATTTATTTGTTGCCCCGTTTTGTTGTTTGCTCAGAATGTGGGTATTGGTAACACCAACCCCCAGTACCCGCTGGACATAAGCGGCGATATTAATACAACAGGGACATTAAGGGCTAACGGAAATGCCGGAACCAACGGGCAGGTATTGAGGAGTAATGGCAATGGCACCATGGCCTGGGCTGATATGTCCGAATATAAAAATATGGCTACTTTCAGAACTGCCGGTTCCGGCAACTGGACTGTTCCTGCGGGAGTAACTAAGGTATGGATAGAAGTATGGGGAGCCGGAGCCGGTGGTAATTATTATGCTGGTGGAGGAGGAGGCGCTTATGTCAGTGGAATATTAACAGTCGCAGCAGGAAGTGGTATATTTTACTCAGTAGGCGCAGGTGGTGCCGGTGGTTTTGAGAATGCAACCAATGGTACACTCAGCAGTATTACCAGCGATGCCGGGATCACACTTACTGCAGGGGGAGGAGTTGCCCCCACCTATACTGCCGGGCCTCCGGGGGTTATTGGCAATGGATTTGGTGGTAATTATTCGGTATCACCAGTTGGTTTTTTATCTTTTTATGGCGTAAGGGGACAGAATGGCCAGGTGGCACAAAGCATAGTTTTGACATTCCCATCCGCTTCATTTGAAGTAACTAATGGAGGGAGAGGCGGAGATGCCGGGCATACAATTAATACAGGCGGTGCTGCTAACACATCTTACTATAACCTTACCAGTTCTACCCTTGTACGTTATTCAAATACACTGGCCAATCCTGTGCCACCGGGCGGTGGCGGTGGCTCCGGGCTGAGGCCATTGATTGGAGCTTTAGCGCTTGGTGGCGCAACCGGTGCTGAAGGGATGGTCATTATTCATTATTGATCTGCTTTGCAGAAGATAAAATAATTGTAATTTTCATCAGCTTAGAAAAGCTGGTAAAACTGATGAACTATTTATCCTTTCTTATACAACGTTACTTTCTTTTCATAGCGGGTTTACTTTTTGCGTTGGTATTAACGGCGCAACCGGAAAACGAGTATAGTAAGAAAATTGATGCTCTGTTGCTGCAGTCAGAAATATTTATCAAAAAATCGGCGTATGATTCTGCGATTGCGCTATCCAGCCAGGCACTTTTCATTTCAAAAGAAAAAGGATACAAGGCCGGTGAGGCGAACAGCTATGATAAACTGGCGGAGATCATGTTGCTCAATGGAAGAATGGCGGAAGTGAATAAGTATGATTCGCTGGTATTGCCATTGGCAGGCCAGTTAAAAGATACGGGCCTGCTCATCAATGCCTACAACCGGCATGGTGTTTATTGCATGGAGAAAGGAAGAAATAAAGAAGCAGAACAGAGTTACCTGCTGGCATTGAATATGGGGTTGGATAAAAGGCAATCGGGTAAGACAGCAGAAGTATACAGTAACCTTGGTTCTAATTACCTGGCTACCGGCGATAAGGATAAAGCGATTGATTGGTTTTTTAAAGCGCTGCGTTTGTATGAAATCAATAATAATGAAACAGGGCAGGGGGAAACATACAGCAATATCTCTTCTGTGTATTACCTTATGGGAAAAGTGAGTGATGCGATCAGTTACCAGAAAAAAAGTATTGAACTGCGGGAAAAGACCAATGACCAGTCAGGACTTGTTATTACGAATGTCAATATCGGTCAGCTGTATATCCTGAAAGACTCTTTTCCACTTGCCTTTCAGCACCTGAAGAAATCTGTGCAATATGCAGAACGTATCAATAACCCAAGGCTAAAAGGAAGTGCTTATTCCGGGATGTCGGCCTATTACAGCCGGACAAAAGATTTTCCGGCAGCACTCGACTGGCAATCCAAAGCAATCAAACTTTTTGAGGAAACAGATAATAAGCCGTTACTTTCAAGACTGTATGTGGCCGCCGGTAACCTGGCTAATGCCACCAAAGATTCACTCAAGGCAGTTGAGTACTATACGAAAGCCCTTTCGCTGGCCATACTTTTAAATAATAAAGAGAATATCAGTAATGCCAATGAAAAACTGAGTGCTTTCTATCAATCCCGGAATGACCCCGATAAAGCTTTTCAGTACTATAAAAAACACATTCTCTACCGGGATAGTATTTCCGCCACCAGCACAGGTGCCAAAATCGAGGAGATCAGGGCTAAGTATGAAACAGAAAAAAAAGATAATGAAATAGCCCGGTTGAATACGGAACAACGTATCAGGGAACTGGAAATTGAAAAACAAAAAGCGGTTATTGCAGGGAATACACTAGAAGCAAAACAAAAGGAAAACGAAATCAAATTATTATCCCAGCAACAGGAATTACAGCAAGCTGCGTTTTTAAAATCACAGGAAGAGCTGGAAAGGCAATCGTTGCTGGCTGAAAATAATGAACAGGCCCTTCAGCTCTCACAACAGGAGCTAAAACTCACCAACCAGGAAAAGGAATTACGGGAAAAGGAATTGAAGGCCCAGAAGCTCTTTCGGAATATACTGATCGCAGGTGCTGTATTACTGGCCTTGTTTGCAGGAATACTCTTTAACAGGTATAAGCTGAAGAAAAAACTGGAACAGCAAAACCAGTTGCTTAGTATCCGGAATGATATATCCCGTAACCTGCATGATGATATCGGGGCTTCCCTCAGTAATATTAATATCCTGAATGAACTCACCAAGCGGAATGTAGCCAATCCTGAAAAAGCATCTTCCTATCTTTCCAAGGCTGGTGATGATATCCAGCGTATCAGTGAATCCTTGTCCGATATTGTCTGGAATATCAATCCTCAATATGATGATCTTGATAATTTATTTATCCGCATGAAACGGTATGCTGCCGATATGATGGATGGAAAAGAAATCGCAGCAGAACTGTTATTCCCGGCTGATAATGAAAAGATCAGTATGCCTATGGATCAGCGCCGTGATTTTTATCTCATCTTTAAAGAAGCAGTCAATAACCTGGCAAAATATTCGAAAGCCACAGCAGCAACAATCGAGGTCCGGTCGGATGATCAGCATATTCATCTCAAAGTGGCAGATAACGGGAAGGGGTTTGACAGTAAAAACACCCGGATGGGCAACGGTGTTCAGAATATGAAACAAAGGGCTCAGAAGTGGAATAGTGATCTGCAGGTGGAATCACTCCCCGGTAAAGGAACAACGATCCTGCTGACTATGAAGGTGAATGCTTAACTTACCCGAAAGTGTAATTGCATATGGCGGTAAACAAAGCTAATTTCGTAAAGATGGCCACCTCCCTCGTTATATACGAAGACAATGCCCGTTTACGGCAGTCCATGGAATTACTGTTGAGTGATGACAGTGGTTTTAAAGTGATTGGTGCATTTCCAGACTGTACAAAAGTGTTAAAGCAAATGGAAGAATTGCTGCCGGAACTGGTAGTGATGGATATTGATATGCCCGGGGTAAATGGTATTGAAGGAGTGAAGAAGATCAAGTCGGAATTTCCTGATATTAAAGTGGTGATGTATACGGTATTTGATGATGATACCCGGATATTCGACTGTCTTTGTGCCGGTGCGGATGGTTACCTGTTAAAAAACACCTCTCCGCTTAAATTGATACAATCATTGCAGGAGCTGGCTGAAGGCGGTGCTCCCATGAGCCCCTTTGTAGCGCAAAAAGTTTTTACCTTTTTCAGGAACACCAGGCCGGTAGAAGATACTTTTAACCTGACTCCCAGGGAAAAAGAAATTCTTGAACTGCTCGTAAGAGGAAATTCCTACAAAATGATTGCCGATAAATGTAGTGTATCCGTCGATACGGTAAAAAAGCATCTGCAGAATATCTATCATAAACTCCATGTAAACTGCGGCACTGAGGCCGTTGCAAAGGCATTACAGCATAAGATCATCAAGCTCGATTAGAGTACCTGAATGTGTAATTGACTTGCGTTGGGAATAGCTCCATCTTTACGTCATCAAAAAACCATTGACGTATGAAAAAGAGACTACAGCTTTCCATGTTACTAAGCCTGGCAGTAGGGATGGCTTTTTCACAAACCACATTGCCGAAAAATCCCGGTCAACTACCGGCTCCTAAAAACCTGCAGGTGGTTGCTAAGCCGGATTTAATTATCACCAATGTAACGGTCGTATCTGCTACCGGCGGCGTATCCGCTGATTGGGATATCCGTTTATCGGTAACGGTAAAGAACACCGGTGGCATTATCACACCTGCCACAAAGTTTAAAGCCACAGCAAAAAATGCAGCTTCAGGTAATAATCCCTGGAAGGATTTTGGATATGCCGATTGCCCGAAAGTCGGCCCCGGGCAAAGCATCACAACCGAGATCAGGCTCAGGGATAACAACTGGGCTATGCATAAAGTCGCAAAATTTAACCTGGTGCTGAAAGCAGATGGTACCAACCTGGTCACCGAAGGATCTGAAAATAATAACAGTACTACCGGAATCCTTATCGGGTTATAAATTTTAAATCATTCTTAAACCTGGAATATGAAAAGAAACTTTTTTCTCCTGCTGGCTTTGTGTTGTGCAATTGCCTGCAACAATGAAAGCAAAGCTCCCGTCTCAGGAGATAGCGTAATGAAAGCAACCCCAGCTACACCAACTGCTGAAACAGCTTCTCCGGTGGCATTGACGGGAAACTGCGGAAGCCTCTTGCTATTTAAGAAAGGTACTGTGATTGAAGCAGTAAGTTATAACAAAGATGGGGAAGAAACAACCAAACAAAGTTCAACAGTGCTTGATGTCGCAGCAACAGCCACCGGTGTAACAGCTGAAGTGGAAATGAAGAGCAACGGGATAGGTAAAAAAGAAAATTCATTTACCGGTAAATACAGTTGTGATGGCAAAAATTTCTATGCTGACCTCAGCAGCCTGTTTGCCAATATGGATGCAAAAGGAGCAAAAATAGAAGGAGACCCTGTTAGTTTTCCTATCAATGTAACGGAGGGAGAGACCCTGCCGGATGTGACTTATTCTATGACAGTCACAAAAGCGGGTAAGCAAATGAAGACCACCGTGCATATGAAGAACAGGAAGGTGGGGGCAAAAGAAAAGATAACCACTCCGGCCGGTACATTTAATTGTTACCGGATATCATCCACATCAGAAGCCGAAGTGGATATTGAAGGGATGGATGAGAAAATGAAGCAGATCATGAAATCGATGAAGAATACGATGCCGAAGCAAAGTTTTGTGATGTTTTACGATCCGGCAGTTACCATCGTCAAAGTGGAAATGTACAGTGATGATAAACTAGTGAGCCATTCAGATGTAGTGGCGATCAGGTAAGTAACCCGATAACTTCATTTATGAAATATTCTAAACTGGTTGGGATATTGTTGTTCTTCTCTTTAAGTGGATCAGGGCTTTTTGCACAAGGCCGGTTTGCCGGTGTAAAAAGCCGAGAACTGATCGGGACAAAATATAACCACGGGCCATCTTTACCCGGGATGCCGGGTTTTGAATACAGGGAATCGGGCCTGGCTTTTGGTATCAATGAACCGGAACAGTTCTCCGTTACTGTTTTTCAGAATGGGTCTTCGTATATCGTATTCTTTGCCATTAATGAGGACACGGCAACAAATGAGTATACTATCCTGGATGTGCTGCTGATCAGGCAGGTTAAAAGCAGCCAGGTAATTAAAACATTAGTATGCCGCCAGGATAAGAAGAGTAATGAGGCGATCGTAGCTGTCACTCAACCCGGAAGCAGTGAATATTCCCGGGCCCTGAAAGCATGGCGGTTTAACAGGGATAAAAGACGCTTTGAAACAATAAGTATAAAAGATATTGACTGCCTGAATGAAGGCGATGATTAATATTTATTCAACAAAAAAATGATTGCAATGAAACGAGTTATTTCTTCTTTCCTTTTGTTGCTTGCTGTTTTACCGGCACTTTTTGGCCAGGTGGGCAGCAGGTCAACTGCTTTCAGGCCCGAAATACACGGGCTGAAATTTGTGAACAGCCTGCAGGTGGAAGTGATCAATGATATCCGCATGTCAGGATTCTGCGGCGGTATGGTGTATACTGCACTGGATTATTATAAAGCCAGGAAAACAGTTCCTGCACAAACCTATGCACCAGCCAATGGCACACCTTTATATACATATGTGTGGGGACGCCAGCGCAGTTCTGTTATTGATAATATTGATAAATGGACTGAGTTGTTTGTAAATCCTTTTGGGTGGAGAACCAGTGAATTTTTTAACTGGGGATTGCAGGGTTATGGCGGAGGAAGACTGGAAGAACTTAAAAAGGAAATTGATAAAGGTTCACCGGTTCCCCTGGGATTATTTAAACCGGGCGATGGCGGCGCAGGCCCGCATCACCAGGTACTGGCGATTGGTTATAATGGCGGACGTTATAAAGGGGATTTGGGTGCATACAAAGAAGATCTTGAGATCATGGTCTATGATCCGAATTTCCCGGGTGTAACCAAAATATTGAAGCCTAACACGGCTGCAAATATTTTTTACTATAAAGACGATCCGGGAAATACCCGTTGCCAGTGGCAAACTTATTTTGTCAATAGAAAATACAACTATGCTACTCCGCCAACTATTGCTGCAGGGCCGGTATCAACTACGGCTGAAGTAAAAGAATTATTACTGGAAGTAAGAACAGGAGGCGATGACCTGCGGGGTGGTAATGATAACCTGAACGTGACCCTGAATTTTAAAACCAGGCCTTCCCAAACGATCAATAATGTGAACAGGAGTGCCCGCTGGATCGGAAATTATACCGAAACGGTTCCTGTTCGGTTGCTGACACCTGTTCCGTTGAGTGAACTGAAAAGTATTACCCTCTCCACCACGTTTGGCGGTGGTATTGGAGGCGATAACTGGAATATGGATGCAGTAAGGGTGCTGCATAATGACCAGGAATTATTGTGGCGTTCCTCGTCACCCGTATACAGGTTTACCGGCTCTGCAAAAACACTAACACTGCCCCTGACAGTAAATCCTTCAGCGGATGGGAAAGCGAGAGAGTTGATTGTTGAATTTGTTACCGGCGGCGATGACCTGCGGGGTGGTAATGATAACGTGGACCTGACCATTTTTTATAGGGATGGCAGCAAACAATTAGTAAAAAACCTCAATAAGGGAGCAGGACTCGGTGGGGGTTCTTACAAAGCGTATACGGTAATCTTAAACAGGCAGGTGCCGGTTACGGAAATAAAAAGTATTGCCCTCGCTACAACATTGGGAGGTGGTATAGGGGGCGACAACTGGAATCTTGATGTTTTTAAAGTGGCGGCAAGAGGAGGAGGTGCTTACAAAGTAATTGTAGAAAAAGAAGGAACACCTTTAAAAAGGTTTACGGGCAGCGATCAGTATTATATGGTAAATGCAACTACTGACTGAGTATTGCAAAAACAAAACTAAATAGCTACATTAATAGAAGTTTTAACACCATTACAAATGAAATACAAAAACCAACTCATGCTGTTGCCGGTGCTGTTGTTTTTTTCAGCACTGCATGTAAAGGCACAACCGTTTAACCTGGATGAAAATGTCAAACCGGTTGAACTGAAGTTTGAAGAATATAAAAAGAAGGGGGAGGAAAAAGCAAAAGGGCGGATCAGTGTCAATACACTAACGCAGGAGCAGGATACGGCCTACTACTTTATCCAGGGGTTAAATATGTATGCCCCTACTTATTTCAGCCTTAACAGCAACCAGCCGGATGCAGATATTACCATTAAATTGTGTAAAGAAAACTGGAAGACATTTCATCGTTCCGGCGAGGTAAAAGGCAAATCATTATGGAAATCGGATTTTAAAACGGAAGGAGATTTCGGCATCATGGTGATCGCTAACAAAAAACCAGTTACCTATGTGTTAATGGTTTGGACCGGTGATGAACTGAAAGTTGAAATGCCATCCGTGTTTAAACCGGCTGATGCTTCATCGGCTGGAGGGAGCGGCTGGTTGAAAAAGAATATGACGCTGGTTATTGTTGCCGCAGCAGCCATACTGATCATAGCTTTCTTATTAGTAAAACTTAAAAAGAAAAAATCATGAAAACGATGATAAATACCATACTGAAAAAGACTTTGCTGATAGCAGCAGTAGTATTAGTGTCCTTTGCTGTAAACGCACAGGATGATGATGGTTTCGATATAGGTGGTGATAATGATCCTGCAGAAGCGGTGAATGATGCTTATGAAGAATTACAAGGATATTTGGATTGGTTAGAGGAGAGGCGAAACGAGTGGAATGCAGTTCAGAATTTTGAACCGGGCGCCTGTGCACCTGATTTTAACGCCAGTGCCGGTGCTATGATGGCTTCCACCTGTGCTGACAATGCCGGGTGCGGGGAATGTTATCAAAGAGCTGTCGGCGAATTGAATTTTATCCGCCGACAGTTAGGAAGGTTGCGCTGCATTTATAATAACACGAAAAACTTTACAGAAAAAGCCCTGTCTTTTGGCGACAATATGAGTGGTATCCATGCTGTAACCGGTATTGCCTGGCAAAATGAAAGGGGCGGCATTGTAGCCGAGTTTGATCATTTCAAACAAACCTACGACCGGAAGTACACCGATATGATGGGTGCCTTGCAACGAGCCCTGCAAAGTATCAGTGCATGCGAACAGCAATACGGGCTGCCGGACTGGTACCAGCGTTTTGGTTTTATGTACTTTGAATTTATGAAGGATAAATACAAAAGAACTGATTAAGGAGTATGTTCTTTGCACTAAATAAAAAAAGCTCCTTCAGGAGCTTTTTTTATTTAGTTTTTTTAACCCATATTATGAAACACTTTCTGCACATCATCGTCCTGTTCTAATTTCTCGATCAGTTTGCTGACATCGGCAGCCTGTTCATCATTCACGGGTACTGTGGTAGAGGGGATCCATTCCAGCTCTGCACTGATGGGAGTGATGCCTTTATCTTCCAATGCTTTTTGCATATTACCAAAATCATGGAAGCCGCAACGAACCACCAGTACCTCCTCTCCATTCTCACCGGAGCCCTCACCCAGTTCTTCCAAACCAAAATCAATCAATTCCAGTTCCATATCTTCTGCATTCAATCCTTCGGGTTTTAATTTGAATACTCCCATTTTTTTGAACTGGAAGGCTACGCTGCCACTGTTGCCAAGGGTGCCGCCACCTTTGTTGAAATGCGATTTTACATTGGCTACGGTTCTCACATGGTTGTCAGTAGCCGTTTCAACAAGGATCGCCACCCCATGCGGGCCATATCCTTCATAAAGGATCTCATCATAGTTCACCAGTTCCTTACCCTGCGCCCTTTTGATGGCGGCTTCCACCCTGTCTTTGGGCATACCCACACTGCGGGCATTCTGGAAACAACGGCGCAGGGCGGCGTTTGAATTCGGATCGGGGCCGCCAGCCTTTACGGCGATCACAATTTCTTTACCAATACGGGTAAACTGCTTGGCCATGCGGTCCCAGCGGGCAAACATGGTCGATTTACGGACTTCAAATATTCTTCCCATAGCGCATATTCTTTTGAGGCTGCAAATCTAAGGTAATAGGGGTAAATGAAAAACCGCCCCAATTGGGGCGGTTGTAAACTAAAGATCAGTTCTTATTAATTAAAATCAGATGCTTTCGGCAGTATTTCACCCGGGTTTTTCAGTTTACTTCTTTTCCGGCTGTAAGCAAAGTAAACCACCAGGCCAATACCCATCCAGATAAAGGCCACTTTCAATGTTTGTGCATCCAGGCCAACGATCATCAGCGTACAGATCACGGCGCCAAGTGTACTAACTACCGGTACCAATGGCGTTCTGAATGGTCTTTCGATATTGGGACTTTTTACCCTTAAAATCCAAACCCCGATACTAACGAGTACAAAGGCAAACAGGGTTCCGAAACTGGTCAGGTCGCCTGCCACATGTCCCGGAACAAAAGCAGCAAAAGCACCTACGAATACGAACAGTATCCAGTTGGCTTTATAAGGTGTTTTATATTTTGGATGTAACTCACCAAATGCTTTCGGGATCAAACCATCATTACTCATGGTATAGAAGATACGGCTTTGTCCCATCAGCATCACCAGGATCACCGAAGAGAAGCCTGCAAGAATAGCTACAGTTACTGCATTGGCCAGCCAGCTATAACCTGTCATATACGTACTGATGGCATAAGCAACAGACGCCTCTCTTCCTTTTTCAGGATCAACAAAATCTTTCCACGGTGCAACACCGGTGAGCACATGCCCAAAGAGAATATAAAGAATGGTACAAACCACTAATGAACCCAGGATACCGATCGGCATATCTCTTTTCGGGTTCTTGGCTTCCTGTGCTGCGGTACTTACTGCATCAAAACCAATAAAGGCGAAGAATACAATGGCAGCACCACCAAGAACACCTCCCCAGCCATGTTTATTCCAGCCGCTGTAATCAGCAATCACTTTACCTGCCTGGTCGGCCACTGCCTGTGTGCCTTCAGGGATCATATAGGGGGTATGATTCTCTGGTTTGATGAACTGCCAGCCAATAGCGATGAAAAGAATAACGATCGCTACTTTAATAAATACGATGATCATATTTACAAAGGCAGACTCCTGTGTTCCTTTGATCAATAATAAAGTAAGGGCCAGCAAAATGATCAGCGCCGGGGCGTTCAGGATACCGGAATGATGTATGCCGGCAGAATCCGTGAAGCTTTCAAACGGCGAGTGGCACCATTCATATGGAATAGCCCCTCCCAAAAGCTTATTTAAATATTCACTCCAGGCAATAGAAACAGTAGCAGCACCCAGTGCATATTCCATGATCAGGGCCCAGCCGATGATCCAGGCAATCAGTTCGCCCATGGTAACATACGAGTAGGCGTAGGCACTACCGGCAATCGGGATCATCGAAGCAAACTCTGCATAACACAAACCGGCGAAAGCACAACCAATGGCGGCCACCACGAATGATAGGGTTACGGCGGGCCCAGCCGCTTGCCCGGCTGCTGCAGCGGTACGTACAAATAAACCTGCACCAATGATCGCACCGATTCCAAGGGCTACCAGGTTGCCGGCTCCCAGTGTTCTTTTCAATCCCTTCTCCGTATCTGCTGCCTGTGCCAGCACCTGGTCAAGGGGTTTCTTGATAAATAAACTCATTTGTTGGTTTTTTATAAGTGACTAAGATAAGTATTGAAGCCTAAACTTCATGCGTTCTTTTTTGAATGGTCCTATGCTTTTTTCCGGTTGGAAATGGCCAGGTAATACAGGGGAACTCCGATCAATACGATGATCAGCCCCGGCCAGGTATATTCAGGCTTATAAATAATAAGCAATCCGCAAAAAGCTGCCCCCATCAGTATGTACAATGCCGGTAAAACGGGATAACCAAAGGCTTTGTAAGGTCTTTCTGCATCCGGTCTTTTTTTGCGCAGTATAAAGATGCCCGCAATCGTAAGCATATAAAATAAAACAACTACGAAGGAGATCATGTCCAGCAGCTGACCATACTTACCGCTCAGGCTCCAGATACTGGCCGCAATACACTGTATCCATAAAGCCACCTGGGGCACAGCATTTTTATTCAATGTCCCGACGCTTTTAAAGAACAGGCCATCTTTCGCCATGGTGTGATATACCCGGGCTCCGGCCAGGATCAACCCGTTATTACAACCAAAAGTGGAAACCATAATCAGCAGGGCAATAATGATGGCCCCGTTATCGCCAAAGATGCTGAAGGAGGCTTCTACTGCCGGACGGTCATCGGTGGCGAATGCGATTTTATCAAGTGGAAGTACATTCAGGTACATCAGGTTGGCGGCAACATAAATGACAGTAACGATCAATGTACCTAAGAATAAGCTTAACCCGATATTCCGTTTGGGGTTTTTCATTTCCCCTGCAATAAACGTTACATTATTCCAGGCATCACTGCTGAAGATAGAACCCACCATTGCAGCAGCAATAGCCCCGGCCAATGCACTCCCGGATATGCCGATCCAGGTAGTAGGTTGTAATTGACCCGCTGCATCTTTTTGCCCGAAATCCTGCATGGCTGTAAAACCGGTTTTCCAGTTCTCTGCCCAGAAACTTTCTTTGACCAATAAGAAGCCAAAAGCGATCAGCCCGAAGAGAGCAAAGAGTTTAGCGGAAGTAAAAATGGTCTGGATGAATTTGCCTTCTTTTACTCCTCTTGAATTGATATAGGTTAACAGGCAGATGATAACAATAGAGACCAGCTGGCCGGAATACACTTTAATGATGCCTGCATCAAACAGGAAATAGTTATTCCCCAATTCCGGAACGAGATAAGCAAGAAACTTGGAGAAGGCCACCCCAACTGCGGCAATGGTGGCGGTTTGTATCACCGCAAAAAAGCTCCAGCCATATAAAAATCCCATCAGGGGATTGTAGGCTTCTTTCAGGTAAACATATTGCCCGCCTGCTTTGGGAAACATACCACTCAGTTCGCCATAACTCAGGGCTGCGGTCAGTGTCATAAAACCGGTGATAAGCCAGACAGCCACCAGCCAGCCGGCACTGCCGACGTTACGGGTGATATCGGCACTTACAATAAAAATACCTGAACCGATCATGGAGCCGGCCACGATCATGGTACCATCAAACAGTCCTAGTGTGGGCTTAAAGGAAGTTGGTTGATCCTGCATAGCGTTAGTTTAAGAGGGACAGTTTTTTAGAAGCAGGGAAAATACAGATTTCCGGCAAAAGCAGGTCAAAAGAATTATTAACGGCCGTTTTTTAAAAGTTTTGTGGCTGGGCAATTTTTACCGATTTTCGGCCATCATTGTCATCATCAAATCCGTTGCATGTCAAAAAATAACCGGCTTACTTTATACATAATGATCGCCATGGTGCTGGGCATCGTGGTAGGTTATTTTATCAATACCAATGCTTCCCCGGAATTTATTACAGCATTTGGCCCCAAGATCAAATTACTGACCACCATTTTCCTGCGGTTAGTACAGATGGTCATCGCCCCGCTTGTATTTGCCACCCTGGTGGTGGGTATTGCCAAACTGGGCGACCTGAAAACAGTAGGCCGGGTGGGAGGAAAAGCCATGCTCTGGTTTGTGTCTGCTTCCCTGATTAGTTTGTTTTTAGGATTGATATTGGTAAGCATTACCAAACCGGGGGTCGGGGTAAACCTTACTGATACAGATGTGGAGGGAGTGAAGGAACTGATGAAAAAGCAGGAGGAATTTTCCCTGGCAAAATTTATTGAACATGTGTTTCCGAAAAGTGTGATCGAAGCCATGGCGACCAACGAGATATTGCAACTGGTGGTATTCTCTGTTTTCTTTGGTGTGGCATTAACAGCTATTGGTAAGGCTGGTGAGCCGGTGATCAAAGCACTGGATTCAGTGGCACATGTCATGCTGAAAATGGTGGGCTATATTATGAATGTGGCACCGATCGGTGTTTTTGGAGCAATGTGTGCAGTGATCTCTGCAAAGGGATTAGGGATACTTACCACGTATGCAAAATATATTGGCTCCTTTTATCTCGGCTTAATTGTTTTGTGGGGCCTGCTATTATTGGTAGGCTACCTGATCTTAAAAAACAGGCTGCCTGTTTTATTGAGACGGATCTCCAACCCGATGGCTGTTGCTTTCAGTACGGCCAGCAGCGAAGCGGTATTGCCAAAGCTGATCGAAGAAATGGAACGTTTCGGTTGTAAGGATAAAATTGTTTCGTTTGTACTTCCATTAGGTTATTCGTTCAACCTGGATGGAAGCATGATGTATATGACCTTTGCCAGTATGTTCATAGCACAGGCGTATAATATTACATCCGTAACCGGTGATATCGGCACACAGATCACCATGCTGCTGGTATTCATGCTCACCAGTAAAGGCGTGGCCGGTGTGCCAAGAGCATCGCTGGTGGTGGTATTGGCCACAGCCGGTATGTTTGGTATTCCTGCAGAAGGGATCGGTCTTATTTTAGCCATTGATGTTTTCTGTGATATGGGACGCACCATGACCAATGTATTGGGCAATGCCTTAGCAACGGCTGCCGTCAGTAAATGGGAAGGTGCCCTTGCCCATGCACCACATGAGCATCATGATGGGCACGATCATTCAACAACACACAATCATTAAATCAGGAGGGAATAGTTATGTTTTTACTGGAAGCGTTTCACTGGACACAGTTATTACAACCGCAATGGTATATTGAAAATGGCGGATTGTGGCTGTTGTTATTTGTGGTATTTGCAGAAACAGGTTTGTTTGTCGGGTTCTTTTTGCCGGGAGATTCCTTATTATTTGTGTCGGGCATCTTTGCGCATGAAATAACAAAAACGGGGCAGGCTCCTGAACCTGGATTAGGCTACCAGTTCTTAAAATTATTTGGCGTTGAATATCCGTATACATACTGGATCGATCTTTTTGTATTGATCGGCCTGATCTCCCTTATGGGTATATTGGGTAATGCGGTAGGCTACTGGACCGGCCGAAAGGTTGGCCCGGCCATGTACCAATGGAAAGACCGCTTCCTTTTCAAGAAGAAATATTTGCACCAGGCGCATGATTTTTATGAAAAGCATGGTGGCCTGGCGGTGATCGGTGCCCGTTTCCTTCCTTTCATCCGAACCTTTGCCCCCATTGTAGCCGGTATTGTACAAATGGACAGGAAGAAATTTCATTTCTTTAACGTAGTGGGATGTATCGCCTGGGTCAGCAGTATGATACTCGGAGGGTTCTTTTTACAAAAATGGGTATTGGATTGGTTTGGATTTGATCTTAAAGATCATTTGGAGCTCATTGTACTCGGTATCGTCCTTGTTACCACAGCGCCGGTCATTATTAAAATGATAACCGGCAAAGCCAAACACCCGGAGACGCCGGCGAAAAGCTAAATTATACTTGCCCGTATGAATCAACCCAAACCAGCATCCATATTCAATGTAGCTGTTATTGTGGCGGCATTAGGATATTTCGTTGATATCTATGACTTGTTGTTGTTTACCATAGTAAGAGAGCCGAGTCTTGCAGGCCTTGGGGTTGACCTCGCTGACGGGAAAGCGGTATTGGCAGCAAGTACCAAGATCATTAACTGGCAAATGATCGGGTTACTCCTCGGCGGTATCCTATGGGGAATCATGGGAGATAAAAAAGGAAGGCTCTCTGTTTTATTTGGATCGATCATTCTCTACTCAGTTGCCAATTTCATAACCGGCTTTGTTGAAAATACTGATCAATATGCCTATGCCAGATTTGCTGCCGGGATCGGCCTGGCCGGTGAATTAGGAGCCGGGATCACATTGGTCAGTGAACTATTGCCCAAAGCAAAAAGAGGAATCGGAACTTCATTAGTTGCCGGTATCGGTTTGTTCGGAGCTGTGTTTGCTTATTTCACTTTCAAGTTTACCAATGACTGGCGCCTGTGTTATAAGATAGGTGGCGGATTGGGTGTGGCCTTATTATTTCTCCGGATCAGTGTGGCAGAAAGTGGTATGTTCAAACAAGCAAGGGAACAAAATGTTTCGAGAGGGAACATATTCATGTTTATCAATAACGGGCAGCGGTTCAAAAAATACATACTTGCTATTTTAATCGGGTTACCCACCTGGTATGTGATTGGCATACTGGTAAATTACAGTAACCGCTTTGCCAATGTTTTTTATGAGGATAGTAAGATTGAATCAGGGCGGGCTATTATGTATGCGTATGCAGCTATAGCAGTCGGCGATATTTTGGTAGGCCTTATCAGCCAGTATTTCAAAAGCCGGAAAAAAGCTTTGTATCTATTTTATGGCTTCACTATTTTATCAGGTATTCTTTTCTTCAGCGGGTTTATTCAATCGGATACAACTATGTACATTGCCTGTGCGGCATTAGGTTTCAGCACAGGTTTCTGGGCCATTTTTGTTACGATGGGAGCGGAACAGTTCGGTACAAACCTGCGGGCTACCGCTGCCACCACAATTCCGAATATGGTCCGGGGTGCATTGCCATTGATCAATATGATGTTCCTTGATGTATTTCAGAAAAGCTGGGGCTGGGATATTGTGCAGAGTGGTATAATTACAGGAATAATCGTAATGGCTGTTACCTTAGTGGCCGCTTATTTTACAGAAGAAACATTTCACAAAGACTTAAACTATATCGAGGCAGAAGAGATGATGCCTTAGTTTTGAGTATGGCTAAATTCCTCATCGTCCGATTTTCTTCCATTGGTGATATTGTACTCACCACACCTGTTATCCGTTGTTTAAAACAGCAGGTGCCGGATGCAGAAGTGCATTTCCTGACCAAAGATGCATTCCGTTCTGTGGTCGTACATAATCCATACATCGATAAACTTCATGTGTTGGCACATAGCTGGGAGCTGATGATCGAAGAACTGAAAGAGGAAGGCTATGATTATATCATCGATCTTCATCACAATGTGAAAACGCTGAAGTTAAAGAAGGCATTGAATGTAAAATCCTTTTCGTTTCATAAACTGAACATCGAAAAATACATTTATACCAGTATCAAAATAAATGTATTGCCTAAAAAACTTCATATTGTTGACCGCTACCTGAAAACAGTGGAATCATTCGGGGTAAAGAATGACGGTAACGGACTTGATTATTTTATTGCCCCGGAAGAAGAAACCAAAAAGCAGGATATCCCAGCTTCGCATTATGCCGGTTATATTGCCTGTGTGATCGGTGCTGCACATGGTACTAAAAGATGGCCGGTGCAAAAATGGAAAGAATTCTGCACGAATATGGATCACCCGGTTATATTATTGGGCGGAAAAGAAGATGCCGCAGCAGGCAATGAGATCGCATCCGTGGATGATGTGAAAGTGTACAATGCCTGTGGTAAATTTAGTATCAATGAAAGTGCCGACCTGGTGAAGAAGGCCAAACTGGTGGTGACCAATGATACAGGATTAATGCATATCGCTGCTGCATTCAAAAAGCCGATCATCTCTTTATGGGGCAATACCGTACCTGCCTTTGGTATGTATCCTTACTATGGCGATAATTTTCGGCAGCATTATTTCGATGTGTTTGAAACCAAAAAATTATGGTGCCGCCCCTGCTCCAAGATCGGGTATGATAAATGTCCGCTCGGGCATTTTAAGTGCATGGAAAAAATCACTGCTGATGGTATCGTAACAGCTGTTAAAAGAAGGCTGTGATCTTTTTCCACCAGGGTTCGGGTTTCGGGTGGAATAAAGGATACGCTGTATGTGCCTGCACTTCTGCCAGTATTTCTAATTCCAGCATGGAACGCTCTTCTGCCGTCAATTGCCTGTTATTATCAGCGGTGCAGGAAAGCCAGTTCTGAATTTGTCTTGCTTCTGCAGGGGTAGATTCTCCGCGGAGGTACCTTCCTGTTTTCTGAATTAATGTTTCTGCTGTCATAAGGGTAAGTTTAATGGTTGGGGATTACAAATATTAAAACAGGTTAAATGCTTTTTGAAAAGCATACCTGATCATTTTGATGTCGATAGTTGGCAGGTATTGATTCCACCAATTCTCTGGTTTTTTTTGCGTAAACAACGAGGAACGCAGTGTGGCTATATTTTCTGCATAAACTGGCTGGCTTACCGGCCTTCTTGCTTTTTGCAACTGATCAATGCTGAAACCAGGGATCACTTTTGTTGCTGTGGCTGCTATTTCATTTTCATCAGCCAGTTGGGTGTTGATACTTTTAACAACAGACCGGCGGACTTCTGTATATAGATATAAGGAAAGTGAAAAGTTAACGGGTAATGTGTGCCGCTTTTCCCAAAGGGAAATAAAAATATCTCTTACGATCTGTTTGGCAGCTTCGGGTGAACCTGTTTTATCAAAGCAATAGGAAAATAAAGGATAAAAGTAGCGGTGATGGATCTCTTCAAAGGCTGAAGTGTCATCAACTAATAACTGGTCAATAAGGGTTTGCTCCGGAGTGAAATTCCTGCTCATAAAGGGTACGATTTAATGAAACAATCCGGATACTGGAAGTTGTTGTTAATCGCAGGAATTGGGTACGAAATCTGGATGCAAACTATAAAGAAAATACGTTGATGCAAAACAAATGCGGGGTTGTTTTGATAGGAAAACTACGTATCTGTAACACAAAAGTTTGAAGCTAAAAGAGATAAACCAGGTTAAATTTTTTCTTAAACTTATCCACTCGTAATTGTACGTTTGTGTTGATATTATTTTTAGGACCTGAAACAGGATTGCTGTTACCAGTACTATTAAAGAAAGTTGATGATGTTTACTAAACCAAGGATCATATACCGGCTCCTGTTTTTATTAGCAGCGCAGGTTGTTTATTGTTTTTGTTCAGCTCAGCCATTTTGGGAGACCAGGTCATTTTTGATGAGTGATAGTGTCCGGGTAACCATTGACCAGCCTGTTGCTTTTAAAAAGAACAGGGAAACGGTCATTGTTTTTTTTGCTTTGCCCAACGGGAACAGTACAGAGCAAACAATGGGAAAAAAAATGCAGCCGGGTGATGACTGGCATTTTGATATCCAGCATATCAAAGCACAAACCCGTTTTATCCGGCAACAGTGGAGAAGAAAGAACCTGGTCGTTATTTACCTGGAAAATAATTTAAAAAGCTGGCCTGCCTGGAAGCAACGGCACCCGGATTTCCGGCAACTGATCCCGCATATTATTGATTCATTGACAGGTCTTATTGATGGTAACAAGAAATCGGTTTACCTGAATGGTCACAGTGGAGGGGGCAGCTTTATTTTTGGTTACTTGGCTTCTTACGATAAAGTACCGGCGTTTATCAAAAGGATCAGTTTCCTGGACAGTGATTATGGATACGACAGCAGTTATTACCCTAAATTCAGGCAATGGCTCAAAGAAGTAAAGGGGGCTGCATTAAATGTATTTGCGTATAACGATAGTGTGGCGTTGTATAATGGAAAACCGGTGGTATCAGCAACGGGAGGTACCTGGTACCGGAGCCATTTATTGAAGAATCATTTATCTGCTGATTTCAGGTTTAACAAAATAAGAGAAGATAGCCTGGTAGTATATAAAACAACTAACGGGCAGGTACAGTTCTTTTTTAAAACAAACCCGGACCGGAAAATATTTCACACACAGCAGGTAGAATTAAACGGATTTATCCACTCTGTCCTGGCCGGGACAAAACTGGATTCAAAAAAATACAAGTATTACGAAGCGAGAGCTTATACTGATCTTATTGAGTAACTTCATCAGTTTGTCAATTCACTTAGTTCAAGCCAGCGGAATTCTTTTTCATCCAGCAGTTGTGTTACTTCGCCAATGCGGTGAGAGAGTTGCTGCAGTTCTTCAAAAGGAGCTGCCCCACTGGCTAACTTTTCAGTAATCGCCTGTTTTTCTTTGGTAAGATCTGCGATCTGCTTTTCCAATGTCTCAAATTCTCTTTTTTCTTTAAAAGATAATTGACGTTTGGGAGCAGCAGGAGTTGAAACCACAGGAGAAGTAACAGGTTCAGCAGGTTTTGGGGGTTCGGCAGTTGTTGTTTTTTCCTCAAGTCTGTACAAGGTATAATTGCCGGGAAAATCTCTTATGTTGCCATCGCCTTCAAAAACAAAAAGATGATCCACCAACCGGTCCATGAAATAACGGTCATGCGAGACGATCAGCAGGCAACCCGGAAATTCACTTAAAAAATTTTCCAATACGCCGAGTGTGGGCAGGTCAAGGTCGTTTGTAGGTTCGTCCAGCACCAGGAAGTTGGGATTGCGGAACAATATGGATAACAAGTGTAATCTTCTTTTCTCCCCACCACTTAAACTGCTGATATAAGTGTACTGTTTGTCGGGATCAAATAAAAATAATTGCAGGAACTGCGCCGCACTGATGGAACCTCCGGTCGCTAAAGGAAAACTCTCTGCGATATTCTTGACGAATTCGATCACCCGCAGGTCTTCTTTTACGATCAGCCCCTGTTGCGAGTAATTACCAAATATAACCGTATCGCCAACATTTACTTTACCGCTGTCCGCCTGTTCTATACCCTGTAAAATATTGATGAAGGTGGATTTACCCACTCCGTTTTTGCCTACGACACCAATACGTTCTCCTTTTTTGAATGTATAATCAAATCCTTTTAAAATTACTTTCTCGCCATAGCTCTTATATACCTTTTTTAATTCGATCACTTTGCCACCAAGCCGGTTCATCTTCATCTGCAGCTGCATCTGTTCATCTTCGATCTTTTGTTTAGCTCTTTTTTCTACTTCATAAAAATTATCCTGGCGGCTTTTGCTTTTTGTTGTTCTGGCTTTAGGCTGCTTGCGCATCCATTCAAGTTCCTTGCGGTATGTGTTGCGGGCCTTATCAATACTGGCCTGTTCATTTTCTATCCGGGCCGCTTTTTTCTCCAGGTAATTTTCGTAATTGCCTTTGTACACATACATATTGCTGCTGCCATCCAGTTCCCAGATCTCATTACAAACAGCATCCAAGAAATAACGGTCGTGGGTAACCAACAGCAGTGTCACGTTTTCCTTATCTAAATAATGCTCCAGCCATTCCACCATCTCCACATCCAGGTGGTTGGTGGGTTCATCCATGATGAGCAGCACATGTTTGTGTTCAAAACCGATATCGATCAGTGTTTTGGCCAGCGCCACTCTTTTTCGCTGACCACCGCTCAATGTTTTGACCGGTTGGGCCAGGTGGTGAATATTCAGTTTGCCCAATACCTGTTTCACTTTGGCATCAAAATCCCAGGCATTCAGCTCATCCATTTTGATTAAGGCATCACCTAGTTTGTTTCCATCTTCTTCTTCACTGGCGGCTTCATATTCTTTGATTGCATTAATGACGGGGTGGTTATGAAAGAAGATATTATCCAGTACGGATTTTTCCTCCACAAAAGAAGGGTCCTGTTCAAAAAGAACCACATCCACGTCTTTATGGATCCAGCATTTGCCTTCATCTGCTGTTTCCTGCCCGGCTAATATCCGCAACAAAGTTGATTTGCCGGTGCCGTTCCGGGCCACCAGGGCAATTTTGTCGCCTTCTTCGATATGAAAGGAAATATTATTGAAAAGGGGCTTGATACCGTAACTCTTGGATAATCCTTCTACAGAAACATAATGCATGGTGCAAAGATAACCTAATGGCCCGCAATCCAGATGAGTAAGCAAAGAAGAGCCGTGGCAACGAGGATGATGAGAAAACTGTATTTCTCCCGTCGCTCCCGGTAACGATGCTTGTCAATGAATGTATTGATCTGTTCATTGGCGGTTGTATCATTACCGGCTAACTGTTTAAGCCGTTCAGCCACCTGGGCGACTTGTTGTTCCGGGAGGGGATTAGCGGACCTGATAAGAGCATCGATGATCTGCCGGACCATTGCAGGTTCGTTGAATTGTTTCAGTTGTTCAATAACAGCAGGGGAGAGCAGGTCCAGTATATAATGCTTCAGTCCCTCTTTATCCATCCTGAAAACATCCAGTTTAGACGCATACCTTTCTAACTCAAGTGCCTGCTTCAGCACCGAGACAGGCGTTATTACGTCCTGTGTTTTTCGTTTGCCAATGCTCTGATCATACCAGCGCTGTTGCAGGTATTTTTCTTTTTTAGCGGGATTCGTCAGTACTTCATACGCTTCTTTAATATCTGAAAACTGAGCGGCAGCATAAGGATCATTACCTGTTTTATCCGGGTGATGCAGTAAAGCCAGCCTGCGGTAAGCCTTTTTTATCTCGGGCAACGTAGCCGATGGCTCCAGTTCCAGTAGTTTATAATAATCCTTCAAATGCATAGCTGGCAGCGAAGGTAAGGTGGCAGTTGTTCATAAATAAACAGCCTTTTTTACAGGAATTGACAACCAACTAACATACAAAACGGTCATGTAAGGGCAAATAAGTTTAATTTTAAGTGTTCTTTTCATTTAATAATCGTTTACATATGAATACACCTGGTAAAAAAAACCGCAGGGATTTTTTAAAAGTAACCGGAAAAGCAGGACTGGCTGCCGGGCTCTCTGCTACTATATTACCTGCCCTGGCATCTGTCGGTAACAATGAAAAGCTGGTGAATGGCGGAGCAGAAGACGTATTGTTTACTCAACGTCCGCTGCCCTATGCATTTGCCACTTTAGAACCTGTTATTGATGCCATGACCATGGAAATTCATTATATGAAACATGCGGCAGCGTATGCCAGTAACCTGGCTGATGCAGTAAAAGCAGAAGGAGTAGATACAGAAAAGGAACAATTGAGATGGTTACTCGGAAAAATTTCAAAGTACTCTGCTAAGATGCGTAATAACGGTGGCGGTCATTACAACCACGAGTTTTTCTGGAAAAGTATGCAGGCACCGGTTGAAGATAACGCACCACAATCTGCGATCACCAAATTCATCATCCGGGATTTTGGCTCATTTGATGCTTTTAAAACACAATTTACAGATGCAGGCAAGAACAGGTTTGGCAGTGGCTGGGCCTGGCTGGTCAAATCAGCCGATGGTAAATTAGTGGTGGGGTCAACACCCAACCAGGATAACCCGCTGATGGATGTCAGTGATCTGAAAGGAATTCCTTTGCTGGGCCTGGATGTGTGGGAACATGCCTACTACCTCAGGTACCAGAATCGCCGGGCGGATTATATCAATGCCTGGTGGAAGACAGTGAACTGGAAAATTGTACAGCAACGTTATGAAATGGCCTGATACTATTTCAGGTGTTTATGGAAGAAATCTATGGTCCGCTGCCACGCAAGTTTGGCAGCGGTTTCATTATACCTGGTCGGTGCCGTATCATTATGAAAAGCATGGTTAACGCCTTCATAGATATATAACTCATAAGGGATATTATTTTTCTTCAGGGCTTCTTCGTACGCTGGAATACCTGCATTAACCCGTTCATCCAACCCGCCATAGTGTAATTGAATGGCAGCTTTGATCTTCGCCGTATCTTCTGCTGATGGCTGACGGCCATAAAATGCAACCGCTGCTTTTAATGAAGGGACATTTACCGCCAGGTTATTACTCATTGCACCACCCCAGCAAAAACCAACACAACCGGCCTTGCCATTATAATCCTTGCGGGAGGGTAAATAATCAAAAACACTGATAAAATTCTTTAAGTTGTCTTCTGCTTTCAGTTGTTGAAATTTTGTTCTTGCTTCATCTTCATTGGCCGGGGTGCCACCCAATGCTGCTAAAGCGTTGGGGGCAATGGCAAGATAGCCTGCCTGGGCAGCCCGTCTGGCCACATCCTCAATATGTGCATTGAGTCCACGGTTCTCGTGTATTACAATTACAGCGGGATATTTTTTCTCTTCTTTGGGGCGTGCCACATAGGCTTTCATTTCTGCAGGTACACCCGGGTAGCTGATGTATTCCGTAAACAGGTCATCAGCTGTTGTAACTGCTGCATGGGCATAATTAACCTCCAGCAAGGGAAGCAATGCCATAGCCGCAGCAGTACCACCGGCTAACAATGCAAGCCGCTTCAGGAATTCCTGCCGGCTTAAAGGTTTGTGTGTATACTCGTCGTACAGGTTGATGATCTGTTGGTCCATGATAAAAAAGATTGAGGTGTATTTAAAGTTAACGAGTTTTTGAAATGTGAAAGTCTTTTGTACAAAGTTTTCATAAAACACCGGGTTAATCATCCCGTTGCCAGCTATATGGCATAAAACTGGCGTCTTACGGGTGAAGTACTAATTGAAGAAAACCAGTTTACTAAACAACATTTACATGAGTCTATTTTTTACAAAAAAACAGTCGTCCATGAAACGGATCTTTCAAACTGCTGCACTGGCATTGTTTATAGTGCTGGTCAGCTCCTGGCGAAGCGATCTTGCTGCACAGCCGTACCCGCCAGACAATTATAACAGCAATGACTACGGCGATGATGAAGTAACGTATCAAAAATTTTATGACGAACTCAGTCCTTACGGGCAATGGGTTCAACACCCTTCCAACGGGTATGTATGGGTTCCCGATACGGATGATAATTTCCGTCCTTATGCCACCAATGGTCATTGGGTATACACCGATGACTATGAATGGATGTGGGTATCGGATTATGACTGGGGTTGGGCACCTTTCCACTATGGCCGCTGGGACCAGGATCCCTACCTCGGATGGTATTGGGTACCGGGTTATGAATGGTCGCCTGCCTGGGTAGCCTGGAGAGATGGTGGTGATTATTACGGATGGGCCCCATTAAGACCGGGGATTAGTATCAATATCAGTATTGGTGCTTATAATCCACCTTATGATTTCTGGAGCTTTGCCCCAAGGCGCTACATAAATCACCACAGGATCTATGATTATTATTACGATCGCCGGCAGAACGTTACGATCATCAACCATACAACAATTATTAATAATTATGGGTACAGACGTAATGTATTCTGCGCCGGTCCACGCAGGGCAGACGTAGAGATATATATCGGTCGTATTTCACCCGTTCGTTTCCGGGGTTCGTCAAGACCAGGACGCTCCATCTTCAGGAATAATGAAGTGAATTTCTATCGTCCGAATGTACGTCGTGATAATGAAAGGCAATTTGCACCCCGCCAGTTTGAACGATATGACCGGGAAAGAGCACAACGGGGTGAACGTTTTGAAAGAAGGGATGACAGGAATGGCAGACCGGGCAATAACCGTTTTGAAAGAAACGATAACCAGCGAAACAGGAATAATGACCGGGTAGAAAGAAGGAATGAAAATGTTCGTCAGCCCCAACAAAACGGCAACGGTCGTTTTGAACGCCAGCGGAATGATAACAACCGGCAGGGCGAAATAAGAACTCCACGGGAAAGAGAGCCGAGGGTAGACCCTGGTAATGCCGGAGGTAACCGGAATTTTGAAAGAAGAAGCCCGGAAAGAAATTCCCAGCCGCAGGTGCGTGAACCCAGGCGTGAGGTCAGGAGCGAAAACCGCCCGCCACAGCAAGTGGAAAGAAGACCATCACCGCCGCAGCAACCACAACGGCAGTTTGAGCGGCGTAATGACAATAACCGCCCGCAGGGAAGAACTGATAATGGTGGTAACAACGGAAGAGGAAGAAACAGATTTTAATTGATCGCTGTCATGTATTTGCAAAAGGCCTCACAATGAGGCCTTTTGCCGTGTGTATGGTATTGTAATTGATAAAAATACGGTGGGGCCGCCGTTATTTTACATAGGTAAAAACTGCGTTTACAGGAATTAAATGTAGTATTTTGAACCACGGGTAAAATCTGATATCTACTTATGGAATTACTGCAACGTCTTCAGCAATGGCAGCAACGAAAAGAAAGCACAACCACGCCTGCCTTGCATTTATTATCACCGTGGCAGCGGGTACTCTTGTTTTTACGACATGTAAAATCAACCGGGTTTACAGATGAACTGGAGGCCTATGAAAAAAGAAAGCTCGGCATTTTCAACTTATTGAATTTTTTTCAACTCATTACCGGTATCCTGATCCCGGTAATCGATTTTTTAACCGTACCAGGCCTTCCTTTTTCGGTATGGGCTATTGCCATGTTACCAGCACTGGTCAGCTTGACTGCATTGATACTGAATGCAAAATTCCAGTACAAAGCCGCTTTACTGGTTTACTTTATCTTATATCCTGTATTTACCTGTATCATTTACATTAATGGGATCAACCTTGGTGTAGAGTTATCTTTTGTATTGTATGGCCTCCTCTCTGTTTTCTTTTTGCAGGAGATCGGGTATATGCTTTTCTCTGTGGGTCTTTCCATGATCAGTTATTTTATTCTTTCCGTGGTTTTAAAAGAGTACCGGTACCAGCTTAAATCTATTCACCTGGCAGCTTATCTTGTTAATCAGCTCCTGGCTATCGGTTATATCTTTTATGGCCTGTATCTCATTAAAAGAGAAAATGCCAGTTACCAGTCGAGTATCATGCGGCAAAAGGCAGCGATGGAACGGCAAACAGAACAGTTAAAAAAACAGGCTGCGGAACTGGAAGAACTGAATACATTAAAGAATAAACTATTCTCGGTTATTTCTCACGACCTGAAAACACCGATGTATGCCCTGCGGAATCTATTTCATAATGCACAGGAATTAAAAATGCCGGCCTCCGAAATAAAAGCTATGCTCCCGGATGTGATCAATGACCTGAATTATACCACCGGCCTGATGGAAAACCTGCTGCACTGGGCCAAATGCCAGATGCAATCCAATGAAGTAAGAAAGCAGGAACTGGATATGAACAGTATGATCGAGGATGTGATTCAATTGTTGAGAGTGCAGGCTGATGCCAAGCAAATCACCATCGAACGGAAAATGGCCCTGCCAGCCTATGCTTTAGCAGATAGGGATATGATCAACCTGGTACTGCGGAATCTTCTTTCTAATGCTATCAAGTTCTCCCCCCGGGAAGGACGTATTGTGATCGGTATCCAGGCCTATGATTCATTTACGGAAGTGTTTATCCGGGATTCAGGATCCGGAATTACCAAAGAAGTGATGCAGAAGATCAATGAGAATAATTTTTACAGCACACCCGGCACTGCCAGCGAAGCCGGTACCGGCCTGGGATTAATGTTATGCAGGGAATTTCTTCAGCGTAATAATGGCAATATGATGATCGAAAGTGAACCTGGAAGCGGCAGCACTTTTTCTTTTACCTTGCCGCAGGCATAAGAAAAAAATAATTTCTCCGGCTATCCATAAATACATATTTTCGGTTTTATTCTTTGTACCCCCTCTATTCCCGTAAAAACCTTCTCCGTAATCCCGATGGATACTTCCAAAACTAATGAGAGGAATAGCTATTCTTGTTTTTACTGTTTTTATATCTGTTGCCGGGCAATCCCAGGAATTGTCAACGGCTGAACTGATTTCACTAACCTCGCTGACCCCGCAAAAATTTGAGCAGGCGATCAATAAGAAAGGCTACCAGAAAGCCGATATGACCGATCGGGGCGATGCGGTAGTACATGTGTTTAATCCCAAACCAAAGAAAGCGGAAGAAGTTAAGGTAAAGCGATACGCAGAGAAGTACCAGCAGGGGGAAGAACAGTTCCTCGTGTATGCTACTTCTTCGTTGACTGAAAATAATACTATCAGGGAGAAACTAAGAAAGGAAGGTTTCTTTTGCCCGGTTGATTCAGTGATCTATAACGGCAGGGAAATTCTTTTTCAGAAAAAGAACATGGTGGTGGCTGCTGCCTGTTTGGTAAACCCGGTCGATACGATCTATTCTTTTCGTTTCCAGTATAAGAATTTACCGGCACCTGCCCGGGTCAATTTTGCGGATGACCTGTTGCAGTTCACTTCTCACCAGCACCTTGTCACGATGTTTGGTGCAGCTAACGTTACAAAAGACCAATACTATTTTTCAGATAACGAGATCAATGCCTGTACCGTGTTATTCCCCAATACCAACCGGCAGGCTATATTTATCTGGAATGATGAAATGAACCTGTCTGATCTCGGATCAATAGTGATCGGCGGAAGTGTAAGAGGAGGAGACCAGGCAGCAACCGAAATGCTGCAGGTATCTGAAAATGCATGGATGCTGCGCAACGGGATCAGGCCAAATATGAAATTGAAAGATCTGCTGGAACTGAACGGAAAGGATTTTACGATCTATGGCAAAGAATCTGATTACTTCATGAAGGCGGATGCTGCCGCAGAAAAAGGAGAGATTGACTTTAAAGAGATAGCTGTTATTATGGGATGTCTGAATTGCAGTTCTACCTATTTGCTGAATAAAGAAAAGTTGAGTGCAGAAATTGCGCTGGATAATAATTTGTCAATGCATGTGCTGATGCTGATTCTATACCCGGAAGATAACAGCGCAAAGGCCGAAGTAAAAGCCAAATAAAAAAGCCTGCTATTGCAGGCTTTTACTGTGTGATATCTTGCAATCAGGCTTCCGCTTCCATATAACTTTCCACCGGCTCACAGGTACAGATCAGGTTCCTGTCGCCATGCGTGTTATTTACTCTTGCTACAGAAGGCCAGAATTTATTTTGTGTGACATAATATAACGGGAAGGCGGCCTGTTGTCTTGTATAAGCATGTGTCCATTCATCAGCTGTTACCACAAACTGTGTATGCGGTGCATTTTTCAGCGGGTTATCTTTTTTGTCCGCTGTACCATCTTCAATGGCTTTGATCTCTTCCCGGATCGACAACAGCGCATTACAGAAGCGGTCCAGTTCTCCTTTGTCTTCACTTTCTGTTGGCTCGATCATGATGGTACCCGGTACCGGGAAACTCATTGTTGGTGCATGAAAACCGTAATCCATCAACCGCTTGGCCACATCTTCTGCTTCGATCTCCGCTGTTTTTTTGAACGGACGAAGGTCCACAATGAATTCATGGGCACAGGTGCCATTGGTTCCCAAATATAAAACATCATAGGCACCATCCAGTTTGGCCCGCATATAGTTCGCATTCAGGATCGCATATTCAGTAGCGGCTTTCACACCTTCGGCACCCAGCATCCGGATATAAGCATAAGAAATGAGCAAGATAGAGGCACTTCCGTAAGGAGCTGCACTCACCGCATTAGCAGATCCTGTTTCCACATGACCCGGTAAATGTTTGGCCAGGTGAGCTTTCACACAGATCGGCCCCATGCCAGGACCACCACCACCGTGCGGTATGGCAAATGTCTTGTGCAGGTTCAGGTGACAAACATCTGCGCCAATCAGGCCCGGTGCAGTTAAACCAACCTGTGCATTCATATTTGCACCATCCATATATACTTGTCCGCCACGCTGGTGAATAATGTCTGTAATGTCTTTTACGGTCTCTTCATAAACGCCGTATGTACTCGGGTAAGTGATCATTACACCGGCCAGTTCATTACTGTATTGTGCGGCTTTTGCTTTCAGGTCTTCCACATCAATGTAACCGTTCTCCAGTGCTTTCACCACCACTACTTTCATACCGGCCATTACAGCAGAAGCAGGATTGGTGCCGTGGGCAGAGATGGGGATCAGCATGACTTTGCGGTGATGATCGCCATTCGCCTCATGAAAACTTTTGATGGTTAATAAACCGGCATATTCACCTTGTGCGCCGCTGTTGGGCTGCAGGCTGCAAGCGTCAAAAGCAGTTATCTTACAGAGATAGTTGCTCAATTCATCAATAATGTATTTATATCCCTGTGTCTGGTCAGCAGGGGCAAAAGGGTGAATTTTACCCCAATGACTCCAGCTCAACGGCATCATTTCACTGGCAGCATTCAGTTTCATGGTGCAACTGCCGAGTGAGATCATCGAAGTATTCAGCGACAGGTCTTTATTCTCCAGCGATTTGATATACCGCATCATCTGGCTTTCGCTATGGTGTGTATTGAACAGGGGATGTGATAAGAAAGCAGATGTTCTTGTCAGCGATGAAGGAATATGATTCAATTCATCATCATGATGGATATCAAATGCCACCGGGTCTTTATCATTTTCAAAACAATTGATCAGGTCATAGAGGTCTTCCAGTACCACCGTTTCATCAATAGAGATGCCAATATGATTATGGCCGATGTAACGGAGATTGATCTGTTGTTGTTCAGCCTTGGCTTTTACCGGTGCTATATCTTTTACTTTTACCACAATGGTATCGAAGAAATTAGCTGAGTACAATTCAAATCCTCTTTCTTCAATGGCCTCTGCGATGATTTGTGTTAAGAAAGCTACCCTCTTTGCAATGTTCTTCAACCCTTCCGGGCCGTGATACACAGCATACATAGCAGCCATATTGGCAAGCAAGGCCTGGGCCGTACAGATATTCGAAGTTGCTTTTTCTCTTTTGATATGCTGCTCTCTTGTTTGCAGCGCCATTCTCAGCGCACGGTTACCCTGCGCATCCACACTCACGCCAATGATTCGGCCGGGGATACTTCTTTTGAAATCATCTTTGGCAGCAAAGAAAGCGGCATGGGGGCCGCCATATCCCAACGGAACGCCAAAACGTTGTGCAGAGCCTACCGCCACATCAGCACCTAATTCACCCGGGGGCGTTAAAAGCGTCAATGCTAACAGGTCAGTTGCCATCACGATATAGGCACCGGCACCATGAACGGCATTAATGAATTGCCGATAATCTTCAATACTGCCTTTATCATTCGGGTATTGAACAATAGCGCCAAAATATGTAGCATCAATCGCCGCTGATTTGTAATCACCGTAAATGATCTCGATACCAACAGGAACAGCCCTTGTTACCAGCACATCTTTTGTCTGCGGGAAAATTTCATTGTCAACAAAGAATTTAGGCCGTTCAATATGGTCCTGTTTGTTCAGGGTATTGAAGAACATCGTCATGGCTTCCGCAGCAGCTGTGGCTTCATCTAACAGTGAAGCATTGGCAATCGGTAAAGCCGTCAGGTCGCTGACCATGGTCTGGTAATTCAGTAAACTTTCCAGGCGGCCTTGGGAAATTTCAGCCTGGTAAGGAGTGTATTGGGTGTACCAGCCCGGGTTTTCAAACACATTCCGCAGGATCACCGAAGGGGTGATGGTATCATAATAGCCCTGGCCGATATAATTTTTATAGACCTTATTCAGTAATGATACTTCTTTGATATGCTGCAGGTATTCATGTTCACTCATCGCGGAGGGGATAGCAAGGGGCTGTTGCATCCGGATAGCGGCGGGAACAGTTTTGTCAACCAATGCAGCCAGGCTGTTTACACCAATTGTTTTCAGCATGCTCCGGGTATCTGTTTCATTGGGTCCGATATGACGGGGAATGAACTCGTTGGATTGTTGTTCAAAAAGGCTCATAAAAGGGTGCTTAGAGTGTAAAAAGATGCGCAAAGTTACGGGAGGGCCATCATAAAATACCTGACTTGTTGAAGGATGGGGATAAGGGGTGAAATAGGAGGGTGATCTGCCTGCAAATGCCTTTCTTTGCAGGATGCAGGATAAGCTATTACAGAACTGGGAAAAGAAGTCGGGTGAACGCCAGAAAGAATATAAAAAATACCTGCACCGGGCGGATAAGAACAAGGTATTGAAACAACTGCCCGACCTGAACGAACAGGCTTTTGAAAAGATCGACTGCCTGCAATGCGCCAATTGCTGTAAAAACTACTCACCCCGGTTCACCCCGCCCGATATCAAACGCATCAGCAAATTCCTGGGTATGAAGGATGGCGATTTCCGGGACACCTACCTGCGGGTGGATGAAGAAGGGGATAATGTGCTGAAAGAAATGCCCTGTGCTTTCCTGGGTGCTGATAACTATTGCTCCATTTATGATGTCCGTCCCACGGACTGTGCCCGTTTCCCGTATATGGATGATGACTTCATGCTGAAAAGGCAACCGATGGCCTTAAAGAATACCAGTTTTTGCCCCATTACTTATTATGTGATCGAGAAACTGATCGAGGCGGAGAAAGGAAAATAAATTATTCATATTTCTCTTTAATCTAACTAAATTATTATTCCCTGTTATCATCCTTCTTTCTACCCGACGTACTGATCCATCCCCAGATGATCAATGCTGCAATAATGATAACAACGATCTTCATGTATCTTATTTCGTTGTTAACTCTTCGTAAGCAGCTTGCAGGGGTCGCTGGAATCCATCTCCCTTCCATTCTGTTTCACCGGGTAAGGCTGTATTCTTCAAAATTTCTTCTTTGGTCTTCCCGGCTTTTATTTCGTCTTCTGCAAATTTCAGCACCCGGCCCAGGTAATCACCAAATTTTTTAAGATCATCAGAAGTACCGGTTACTTCATAGCCGGTGCCGGAGTGTCCGTATACAAACATCGTTTTCTTATCAAAGGTATCCACAGCTTTGTCTAAGACTTTTATCCAGCTGTTCATATTAGCACCGGCATTTCGGTCCACGAAGGGGTGACGCCGGTTGAACAAAAGGTCGCCCATGTGTACAATATTCGCATGCTGAAAATGTACCAGTGCATCACCATTGGTATGCCCGGCACCAAAATGATGCAGGCATATTTTTTCTTTGCCCACTCTCTCACACCAGGTGGTGCCAAAGGTCTGGTCGGGATATAATTGTTTGTCTTCCGTTTTATTTTTTTGTGCTGCCGCTTCCTGGTTCTTTTTAGAGTTTTCATGTGCCAGTACATGCTCTGCGATTCCTTTAAATGCGATATTACCGCCACTGTGATCGCCGTGGTGGTGCGTATTGATCAGTAATTTGAATGGCTGTTCGCTTTTCTTTTTTAGTTCATCGATCAGGTGCTTGCTTTGATCCGGGAATTGTGAATCCACCACCACGATCCCCTTTTTGGATAATAAGAAAGCAATGGTGCCGCCTCTTTCCGTAAAGATGCCCACGTCATTGCGCAGCATGGTGATTTTCCAGGGGTCATCAAAGAAGCCGGCTAATAATTTTTGTTGTGATAAGGTCAGTGCACCAACAACCATGGCGGAATTTTGAATAAAAGAACGGCGGTTCATATGGAGAAGTTTATTTGTTAATCAGTTTACTGGTTACCGGGTAACAAACCATTATCGCTGTTTGTTGATTTGAAGTTACGATTTAGTGTTATAAATACTAAAGTAGAATAAAGTAATGTGCAACCTGATTTTTTCTCTGGTTGAAAAGAGTTTAATACTCAAATTTTCGCAATCCCGGTGCTTTGAACCAGGTAACGGCTACGACAACAAGAGTCATACAACCGCCAAAGATGACAGAGGGTACCGTACCCATGGCAGCTGCGGCTACACCGCTTTCAAACTGACCCAGTTCATTGGAAGAATTAATAAAGATGGAGTTTACCGAAGAAACACGGCCCCGCATTTCATCCGGTACAAATAACTGTACCACGGTGCCGCGGATGATGACACTTACACCATCGAACAAACCACCGGCAAACAGGGCTATAAAACTTAACCAGAAATTTTGTGAGAGGGCGAAGACAAGAATACAAAGCCCAAAACCTGCCACTACGTATAATAAGGTTCTTCCCTGTTTCTTTTTCAACGGGTGGGTGGTGAGCCAGGCAATAGCGACAAAATTGCCTAAATAAGTGGCCGCCACTAACCAGCCCAGCCCCTGCGGACCCACATGAAGGATATCACTCGCAAATACGGGCAACAATGCAATGGCACCGCCAAACAATACGGCAAACATGTCAAGGCTCATGGCACCCAACAAAGCTTTTTGATGAAAGACAAAACGTAACCCTTCTTTTACACCATCCCATGTTTTGCTGCTGCCCTGCCAGCTGACCGGCTTAGGTTTTATCTTTTGAAATAAAAAGAATGAAATGCCGATCAATACACAAACCGGGATGAAAGCGATTGTTATATTGGTATAACCCATTAATACCCCAGCTACAGCGGGACCGGTAACGGCCGCAATGAGCCATACCATGCTATTAACAGAAACCGCTTTTACCAGGGACTCCTGCGGGATCAGTTGTGCTAAAAACGCATTGAATGCAGCACCGGTGAAGGCCCGTACAGCACCTGTGCAAAATACTAATGCATAAATACTCCATTCAATCAATGGTCTTGAATAATTCTCCTGCATCCAGTGGGAGGTAACGATCAGTAAGCCCAGCATAATAAAAAAGTACAACGCAATGCAAATACTGATGAGCCTGTGCTTATTACTTTTATCCACTTTTACACCGGCCGGCAATGCCAGCAGGATGGCAGGGATCACTTCAGATAATCCCAGGAAACCCAGTGCCAGTTTACTCCCGGTTATTTCATACAATCTCCAGCCCAGTAATACAGGAGTCATTCTGAGCCCTGCAATAAATAATATCCGTGCAATGATGAACCAGGTAAATTCTTTATTGATGACCGGTATGGGAATGCGTTTCATCATGGAAGTGAAATAAAATGCTGACCATCCTCATAGTCTTTCTCCAGCGCCTCATAGATCACCTGCAAATGTTTTTCGTTACCGAGAAAATCGGCGTTGCTGGCATCCACGTACAGGGTTTTGATATTATGCTGCTTAATATAATTCGTATAGGTTTCCTGGATGTTAAACAGGTAATCATCGGGGATATTCTGCTCGTAAGACCGGTTTCGTTTTTTGATATTACGCTGCAGTTTGCTCACAGGGGCATGCAGGTAGATCAGGATATCCGGTTGTATCAGTTGCTGGTGAATGATATCAAACAGCCGCTGGTAGAGCCTGAATTCATCTTCCGGTAGGGTTACTTTGGCAAACAAGAGACACTTGGTAAAAAGATAATCAGAAATGGTCAGGCTCTGGAACATATCGGATTGTTGCAGCAGGTCTTTTTGCTGTTTGAAACGTTCAGCCATGAAAAACAATTCCAGCGGGAAGGCGTATTGCTGCGGGTTCTCGTAAAATTTGGGTAGGAAGGGATTGTCGGCAAATTCTTCCAGGATCAGTCTTGCATTATAATGTTTGGATAATAAATGAGCCAGGGTTGTTTTGCCAGCGCCGATATTTCCTTCTATGGTGATAAAATGATACTTCATGAATGAGTGATGAAAGTGTACGGTGTGTAAAGCAGCAAAATAAAAGAAATGAAATGTCAAATCCGGAAGCTCGGAAACTTTGTGGATAAATCAGGAAAGGCGCTTCACTTCAAGTTGATCGGGACATTCTTTCAATAGCTGCGCAATCGTTTTATTCAATACCGGGTGCAGCAGATCAGCTGCAATTTCCGCCAGTGGTAACAGGGCAAAACGGCGGTTTTGCAGTTCCGGGTGGGGCAGTTTCAGAAAATGATAATTATGTTTCTCCTGGTTGAATAAGAGGATATCAATATCAATGATGCGGGGGCCATATTTCTCTTCCCGGATCCGGCCCATACTTTTTTCCGCCTTCAGGATACGACGGATCAGTTGCCGGGCATTCAGACCGGTATCCAGCGCCAGTGCCTGGTTCAGGAAGGCCGGTTGATCGGTCTTGCCCCAGGCGGCCGTTTCGTACAACGAAGAAACCTGTACGATCGTGCCGCAATCCTTATTGAGTAAGGCTCTTGCCGTTGCCAGGTTTTCCTCCCGGTCGCCCATATTGCCGCCTGTAAGTAAATATGCCCTGTTCATGATTGATCAACTGCTAAAGGGTCAAATATCTTTATTTTTGGCGTTCATCAACGGATTACTTGTATGCGCAGTTTCTTTAAAACGTTTTTTGCCGCCTTCCTGGCATTGGTCCTTTTTTCATTGCTGTTATTTTTTGTGCTGGCAGGCATTATCGGAGGATTGGCCTCCAAACAGAAATCGAAAGTAGAACCACAGTCAGTACTGGTCATTGACCTGGGCCAGCTGTATAAAGAACAGGTACAGGAAGATCCGTTTGCCATCGTAAGCGGTGATGAAGAGAAAACCATTCCCGGTTTGTATGATCTCATCAGGTTATTGCAATATGCCAAAACAGATAAACATATTGAAGGCATTTACCTGCAGGCGCATGCCAGCCCGAATGGTTTTGCTTCCAGCGAAGAAATAAGAAAAGCCCTGCTTGATTTTAAAAGCAGCGGCAAGTTCATCATTGCGCATGGGGATGTGATGACGCAACGAACCTATTCCATCGCCAATGTGGCGGATAAGATTTATATCAGCCCGCAGGGTATGCTGGAATGGGTGGGATATAGTGTGGATTATGCTTTCCTGAAAGGAACGCTGGATAAACTGGAGATAGAACCCCAAATATTCTATGCCGGTAAATTTAAAAGTGCTACCGAGCCGCTCCGCTCCGATAAAATGACGGAAGCCAATAAACTGCAGACAACCGTCTGGCTGAATGACCTGTATGATGAATTATTGGTGAACACCGCCGTAGCCAGAAAATCAGATACAGCCATATTGCGGCAGCTGGCGAATACAGCGGCTATACAAACCGTGCAGGATGCCGTGGATAACAAACTTATCGACGGTGCTAAGTACGATGATGAAGTAAAAGATGAAATTAAAAGCAGGCTAAAGATCGATAAGTATGAACGGATCGCTTTTATATCGGTCAACAAATACATGGCCACGGCCAACTATATTAATACCGGTACAGAAAAAATCGCACTGATCTATGCGGAAGGAGATATCGTGGATGGTAAGGGAGGAAAGGATATGATCGGGGGAGAAGGATATCGTTCTTTATTGCGCAAAGCCCGGCTGGACCAATCGGTGAAAGCGATTGTATTCCGTATCAATTCCGGCGGCGGCAGTGCCATGGCCAGTGAAAATATCTGGCGGGAACTGGAACTGGCCAAGAAGGAAAAACCGGTCATTGTTAGTTTTGGTGATGTGGCGGCTTCCGGTGGTTATTATATAGCTACGGCTGCCGACAGCATTTTTGCACAGCCTTGTACGATCACGGGATCGATCGGTGTGTTCGGCATCATTCCCAATATGCAGGGCTTCTTTAAAAACAAACTGGGTATCACGTTCGATGGAGTAAAGACCGGGCCTTATGCCGATGCCATGACCATCAGTAAACCGATGAATGAACAGGAAAAGAAACTGGTGCAGGCAGAAATTGAAAGTATCTATGCCCTGTTTAAAAAGAGAGTGGCCGAAGGAAGAAAGAAGGACACCGCTTATGTCGACAGCATTGCACAAGGAAGGGTGTGGACAGGCATCAAAGCAAAAGAGATCGGTTTGATCGACCGGTTTGGAGGGCTGGAAGATGCAGTGAAAGCTGCGGCTGCCAAAGCAAAACTGACCGATTATTTTGTAGCGGAATTTCCGGAACCGGAAAATTTCTTTGACCAGGTGATGGGTAAAACAAGCAACCCGCTGAACTATGCACAAAAAATGAAAGAAGAGATAGGGACAGAGAATTTTAAATTATATGAGCAACTCAAAAAGATAAAACAGATGACAGGCTCTGTGCAGGCAAGATTGCCGTTCGAATTCTTTGTCCGGTGAGTATGCCGGTTCCTCTTTTTGGAAACACAGTTCAGTTAACAGGCTTACATTTGCGCACCACAATTTATTTTCATGTCAAAACCTTATAGCCAGTCAAAAGCCCTTTGGGCAATTACAAGGGCCAGTTTTAAAGCGATCTTTAACCAGCCAACCGCTATTGTTTTCAGTTTGCTGTTCCCGATCATTTTTATTTTGATCTTCGGGGCTTTTGGAAGTGGCGGGCCATCTGCTTCTCGTATTGCTATTGCCTCTGATAGTGACACGACTAATAAATTTTATGAAAAAATAAGACGAAGCAACCTGATTCGAATAGTGAAGCATAGAGATACTTTAGAGTTAAATAAGGAACTCATAAAAGGAAGACTTGCAGCCGTAGTTACTATTAAAGTTCAAAAGGATTCATCGGGGAATGATAACTATATAGTTAATACGAGATCAACAACTGCAAGTGCAAACACGTTTGGTACATTCAGGCAAGTATTGCAGTACCTGAAACTTGAATTTGAAATGGAAGAATTAGGTAAGAAAGAGGAGCTTGTGAAAATATCGTTGCCGGAAATTAAAGAAGTAAGAAAATACCGCCAGATCGATTTTATATTACCTGGTCAGTTAGGCTTCTCTATTTTATTCTCCACCCTTTTTGGTATTGCATTTACATTCTTTGGATTAAGAGAGCAGTTAGTACTAAAACGTTTTTATGCTTCACCGGTAAGCCGTATCCATATCCTCCTGGGTATTGGGATGAGCCGTTTGTTCTTCCAGTTAGTGAACGTGGTGGTGCTGATCCTGTTTGGCTATTTCTTCCTGGATTTTACATTACAGCATGGAGCACTGACCTTTTTTGAAATGCTGCTGATGTCTGTCCTCATGCTCTTTTTACTGATGGGGGTCGGACTCATCTTCAGCAGCATTGTAAAAACTGATGCGTCCATTCCTTTACTGATCAATTTATTCGGTTTCCCGCAGATGTTATTGTCCGGAACTTTCTTTACCATCGAAGTATTTCCCAAATGGCTGCAGGAAATCTGTTTCTACTTACCGTTGACACAGTTCAATAATGCTATGCGGAAAATCTCTTTCGAAGGGCTGAGTATTTTTGATTGCTGGAAAGAGATCGGAATCCTCGGTGTCTGGATAGTTATTATTTATGTGATCCTGGCAAGGGTGATCCGCTGGCAGTAAATGTTGTTCATTGATTAATTATATCGTTTAATTTTTTGCTTTGAGATTATTAAAGTTAGCCATCATCAGTTTTCTGTTTTTTTTCCTGCTGATAACAGGGATCTCGCTTTTTATACCTTCCTATGTCCGTATATCAAGGGCGGTAGAAATTAGTGCCCCTAAGGAAAAGGTCATGGAACAAATTGCCCGGGCAGAAAACTGGAAAAACTGGTATCCCGGGGCCGATTCATTGCAACTATTGATGATTGCCGGTGAACCCAAAGGTGTTATAGCTGCCAATGATTCCCTGCAGGGATTGCAGATCATCGAAGTGAATGATAGTACCGTGATGGCTGCAAATGTGGGCAGAGGCTCTAAAGAAAACAAAACCGGCTGGAAGATCATGAGTGGTGGTAGCACCACTTCAGTGCAATGGTATATGGATTTTGAACTCCGCTGGTATCCCTGGGAAAAATTTGCCAGCCTGTTGTTTGACAAACAATATGGAACGCCGATGGAAATGGGCCTGGGCAAGCTGAAAAAAATGTTGGAGAATAATTGACCAGTGGTACGCAGTTTGTGCCGGATTCACCTAATTTCATAGCTGACTTTAAAAACATAAACTATGTATATCAAATCTATTTTGCTGTTAGTAGCCACTGTAGCTACTATTTCTGTTACCGCACAGAATGGGCCCCGCCAGCGCAAGAGCCCGCATGATACTGTAACCAGTGCCAATGCTTCTGTTACCTATGGTCGTCCTTATAAGAATGGCCGTGTTGTTTTTGGCACCCTGGAAAAATTTGGGAAAGTATGGAGAGTGGGTGCTGATGAAGCCACCCAGATCACTTTCAATAAAGATGTGAAGTTTGGAGGCACCGGCATTAAAGCAGGCACTTATACCTTGTTTGCAATCCCGAATGAAACAGAATGGACCATCATTTTGAATGCACAGTTGGGTCAGTGGGGAGCCTACAGTTATGATAAGAATAAGGATAAAGATGTGGCGAAGATGAATGTAAAGGTGAAGAAATTGAGTACAACCGTGGAGCAACTGACCTTGCGGTTTGGGAACAATAATTCCCTGATCATTGAATGGGATGACACACAGGTGGAAGTGCCTTTCAGTTTTTAAATCAAATAGAATTTATTGGAAAGGGTTGCCATGGCAACCCTTTTTTATCCCGGGAAACTGATCTTACCCATGGATACATTGGGAATGCCCTTTCTGCCATCGCCGAATTTCAATTGTCCGCCTGCCACACACTCGTTGGCCAGTAAGGCAAACAACACCGCTTCTTTTGCATCGGGGTTAACGGCCAGGTCTGCTGTTGAATGAAAAGTGATGCCGGGCAACTGATCCTGTATATGCTCCATCAATAGCGGGTTATGCATACCCCCGCCACTGCAATACACTACAAAGTCTTCACCTGAAGGGAAACAGGTTTTAATACTATTTACGATCATGTCAGCGGAGAGACAATTGAGAGTGGCCATTACATCTTCTGCTGATAAATCAGTAGTGCCGGATCTTTCCTGAGCTGATCGTATATAAGCGAGGTTAAATAATTCAGGCCCGATGGTTTTCGGAAAAGGGGCGGTAAAAAAGGGATGATCTTTTAAGGCACTTAATAATTCCTCCTGAATGGTGCCTTTTCTTGCCATCGTTGCATTTTCATCAAAATAGTTGCCCGGTGAGTTTTTTTGAATCCAGGCATCCATTAAGGTATTGCCCGGTCCCACATCCGTACTGAATACTTTGCCTGCATCTTTATCAGCCGGTAAAAAAGTGAAGTTGGCAATACCTCCTATATTCAGCATGATCCTGTTTTCCCCGGCTTTGGAAAAAATAAGATAATCGCCATATACCGCCAACGGGGCACCTTCGCCACCGGCAGCCACATGTTTTTGCCGGAAATCGCTGAGGGTGATAATACCGGTGTCAACAGCGATATGGTCGCCATCACCTATTTGTAAAGTGGCATTGGGAAAAGCATCATAACCATGCAATAGCCGGGGTGCATGATAAATAGTTTGTCCGTGACTGGCAATAAGATCTATTTGTTCATTGGTATAGTTCCATTTCTTTAAACAACTATTAATAATAGCCGCATGTTGTTGGGCCACCCATGCATTCAGCAGGCAAACCATTTCCAGGTTGGCATCTTTGCGGGAGAAAATGCTTTTTAGTTTCTCTTTAAAAGAAGCCTCATACGCCACGGTATCAAATTCGAGTAACTCCAGTTGGGTGTTGCTGCCATCGCCGCTGATACGGCAAAGAGCAAGGTCCAGTCCGTCAAAAGAAGTTCCGCTCATCAGGCCAATGATCAGCCGGGTTTCCTTGCAGGCGATATCATACAGTCGTTGGATCTGTGTATTCATGAGGCTCAGTTTGTCGGTTTCGTGCAACTAAATTTACGATTTGTTGAGATTTTTTGCGGGTTTTGGTAAAAAAGATTGCAATAATTTGCTGATTTGGGTAAAACAGTTCTAAATTAGATAACACAACCAACGATCTGCTCTATGCTGAAAAGGGAAAGACAGGATTTCATTCTGCATGAAGTGAACCTCCATAACAGGGTGTTTACTGCCGATCTTTCCGAGGCCATCAATGTATCCGAGGATACGATCCGCAGGGATCTGCAGGAATTAGCGGATACCGGCAAGATCATTAAAGTACATGGCGGTGCCCTCTCCAAATCCTTTCAGGCCAATTTCAATGTCAATGGTGTTTATTCATTGGATAATAAAAAGATCATTGCCCGAAAAGCAGTGACACTTATTAAAGATGATATGTTTGTACTTACCACGGGTGGTACCACGATCATTGAATTAGCCAAATCATTACCTGAAATTTTAAAAGCCACTTTTATCACCGGCAGTTTGCCCGCGGCGATGGAATATGTGCATCACCCGAATATTGATATCATTTTTATTGGTGATCGTGTTTCCAAAGATTCCAGAATAACGGTGGGGGGAGAAGCGATCTCCCGCATCAAGCAGATACGGGCCGACCTGTGCATATTGGGTATTAATGCGATTGATGCCACGAATGGTGTAACGGATAATGACTGGGATGTAGTGCAGGTAAAACGGGCAATGATAGAGTCTGCTGAAAAAGTGGTGGCATTGTCCATTTCGGAGAAACTGAATTCATCACAACGGATCAACGTATGCGGGCTGGGTGAAATTGATATGCTGATCACTGAACTGGAGCCCGGTGATCCGCAACTGGAAGCCTATGTAAAGGCAGGTGTAAAAGTGTTGTAACTGTTTTGTAAATCTATATTGTTTTTAACCCCAAAAATTGTAGTATGAAAAATCTGCTTTGGTTAGGGCAGGGGCGGTGGAAAGCTTTTTCTTTCTTCTTGTTCCTGCAATTGGCTGCTCTCCTGGTAACAGCCCAGGTACGTGTCTCCGGTAAGGTAACCGGGAGTGATGGAAATGGTATTGCCTCCGTTTCTGTACAGGTTCGTGGTACCAGCATTGGTACTGTATCCGATGCGAATGGACTTTATGATTTAAGTGCTACACTAAAGCCAGGTACTTATATACTTGATTTTAGTGCCGTAGGTTTTAAATCAACAGAACAGATCTTTGAAATAGGCAGTGCTGCTGCTTACACAATTAATGCGAAGCTTTCTGAGGATGCCTTGAAAATGGATGAAGTAGTTGTGATTGGTTCTTCATTGAAACAATCAAGAAAGCAATTAGGTAATACAGTTAATTCGGTCAGTGCAAAGCAACTGGCTAATACAGGTTCCGGAAACCTGACAGCTGCATTGCAGGGTAAGGTTCCTGGAGCACAAATATCCCAAACCTCCGGTGATCCATCTGGTGGTATTTCTATCCGGATGAGAGGAACAAGTACTATAAAAGGTTCTTCTGAGCCATTATATGTTATTGACGGTGTTATCGTAAGTAACGCTACGACGAATGTTACAAATCTAAATGTACCTGCTGGTGCCAGCGCAGAAATTGGAACAAACCGTTTGGCTGATATCAACCCGAATGATATTGAAAAGATTGATGTGATTCCCGGAGCTTCTGCTTCTGCTATTTATGGTTCAAGGGCCAGTAATGGTGTTGTTTTAATTACTACTAAAACAGGTAAAGCAGGCCAGGTTAAGATTGATTTCAGCACCAGTCTTATCACCAACGCATTACGTAAAAAAGTTTATATAACGACCTACGGAAAGCAGTTTGGCTATGCGGCACTTCGTTTAGGCAATATCAGCAATGCCGGGGGACCGCCTACTTACAATGGTGCTACCATCACTTACACACGGCCTGATGGACAAGTCAGGATTTTGGCGACTGATCTGGTTGATGTAACAAGATATGATTACCAGGATGAGATTTTTCAAAAGGGGTTGGGCACAGATAATTATATTTCACTGAGCGGTGGTTCGGAGAAAACTAAATATTATTTTTCCGGAGGTTTTTACAAAAATGAAGGGATCATTAAAGGAACGGATTTCAAAAGATTCAATTTTAAATCCAGGATTGAGCAAACAATCAACAAATACATAACCATTATTGGTGGCATAGGCTATACGAACAGCTTTTCTAACGAAAAGCCAAATGGTAATGTGTTCTGGAGCCCGATCAATTCAATTAATATCACTAACAACCTGTATGATATCACCGAAAGGGATGCAGCTGGAAACTTGAAAGGGGTTGAACCCACAAGGGTTAATCCTCTGAGTGTGATAGAGGATATGTCACTCACACAATCTGTCAGCAGAACGATAAGTGATATCCAGGTGAAAATCAAACCAGCTAAAGGGCTGAGTATTGATTATATACTGGGGATAGATAACTTCAGCCAGGAAGGAAATAACCTGATAGAAAGATACCCTTATATCTCCGCACAGGAAGGTCTTGGGTATGTATCCAGTGCTTTAGTAAATACGTTCCTGATTAATAACGATGTGAACGTATCTTATCAAACGAAGTTTAAAACAATTTCTTCTTTAACTACTGTAGGATTTAATCACCAGTATCAAAAAATCACCGGACTGTTCAACGAAGGAAGGGACCTGCTGAATGGGATTACGTCAATTAATGGTGCAGCGGTACGATTGGACCCAAGATACACCTATGACCAGCGCCAGATCTTTGGCGGATTTGTGCAACAGACATTCGGGTATAAGAATATTTTTTACCTGACTGCTGCAGGCCGTATTGATGGAAGTACATCTTTCCCGCAGGATACACGAACGTATTTTTATCCGAAACTAAGTGGTTCCTGGTCGATCAGCGATATGGAGTTTTGGAAAAAATCTGAAAACAGCTGGTTTACTTCTGCCCGTGTAAGAGCCTCATGGGGATTAGCCGGAAACCTGAGCGGTATAGGATCTTATGACAGGTTCTCTACTTATTTATCAGGAAGTATCAATGGTATCGCTACCTACAATGTGAATACTTCACTTGGTAATGAATTTGTTGAGCCTGAAAGGTCAAGTGAACTGGAGTTTGGTACAGACCTTTCTTTCCTGAATAATAAGCTGGGCCTGGTATTTACAGTGTATAATAAAAAAATTGTTGATAATTCATTGCTGGTGGACAGGGTACTTGCTCCTTCATCCGGTGGTAGCACAAGAGTAGAGAACGTTGGTAATCTCACTAATAAAGGTTGGGAATTAGGGATAACTGCCAACCCGGTATCCGGTAAGAATTTTAATTGGAGCCTGTTTGCATCCATTAATAAAAACGAAAACCTGGTAACTGCATCCAGCCAGGTATCCCCGGTTGCACTGGCAAATAATGGAGGCTCACCTTCTGTAATTTTAGCCGGTCAGCCATTGGGTGTTTTTTACGGTAACTATTTTGAACGGGATGCAGCAGGAAACTTATTGTTGGATGCAGGAGGACGTCCTATCGCCGCTGTTAATAATCCAACGCAGAAAGTATTGCTGAGAAAGGCATTGGGTGATCCTAATCCTGACTGGGTCGTGAGCTTTAGCAATAGTCTTGAGTATAAAAAGTTAAGCTTTGGCTTTTTACTTGATGGGGCATTAGGTCAGCAGGTGTTTAATGCCGACAGGAGAACAAGACAGGGTGTTGGAATAGGTGATTATGCAGAGAAAGAAGCAAAAGGACTTTTGCCAAGGGGATATATTTTCAGTATTTACAATACGGAAGAATGGAGGGTTGAGAGTGGTTCTTATGTTAAGCTGAGAGAAATTTCTTTGTCTTATCAATTACCTTCTTTTGCCAAATTCATTAAATCATCATCCATTTCCCTGGTTGGCAGAAACCTGATCAGCTGGGATACATACGATGGATATGACCCGGAAACAAATGCGGGTGGTAATAGTGCCGTGTTAAGAGGGATTGATTTTGGTAATGTACCCATTCCCAAAACCTTCCAGCTGACTTTCAGAGCTAGTTTCTAACCTTTAAAAATTAAACAATGAAAATGCTTCGAATAAAACAAATAGCCTTATTGCTCCTGGTGAGCAGTAGTGTTATGTTTACTTCTTGTGATAAGGAGTACATAAACCCCAGCACAGCTTCAGTGCCAAGCGTAACTACCAGTGTGGATGGATTAATGAATCTATGTGCCGGTCTGCAACGGCGATATACGATAGGCAGGCAAAGTCCATTGTACACAGCACCGATTGGTGGTGCTTACAGTGTTTATGCACTTTACACTTTAAATATTGGTAACACGGCTGAAAAAGAGCTGGAAACCGGGAAAGGTGCAGTGACACAGGGCAACGCCATTGTCTCTCAAATGTGGGCACAATGTTTACTGACCAAAACGGAAGCAGAAACTGTATTAGATAACCTGGGTGTTGCCGCTGATCCTACCGATAAAGTAGGATTAAAGGCTTATGCCAGTATTTTTTACGGATTGAGTATGGGTACGCTGGTTCAGTTCTTTGAGAAAATCCCGTTGACAAATGGAACCAATGCAGTATTTAGTGACAGGGCAGAGGCACTTCAAAAAGTGATCACTGTGCTTGAAAGTGCAGATGCTGACCTGGCCACTACTAATCCCAGTGCAAAATTCCTGAGTAAAGTACCTGCCGGTATTGATGTAAAGAATACGGTAAAGGCTTTACTGGCCCGTTATTACAATATACAAAGCATGATCACAGGGACCTATAACTCTACTGCTGGTAATAAGGCATTGGCTTTTGCAGCTGCTGCAAGCCAGACGGTGAAATCAGAATTCAGGTTTACAGCTGCCACACCTAATCCGTTGGGAGAATGGAATTTTACAGTAAACGTTTTTGGAGCCATTGATTCTACCCTGGGTTTAAAGAATGGGCTTGCTCCTGTTCCTGCGGCAACCGATCCCCGTGTAGGCTTTTATATCAGCAGAACAGGTCCGACTACATTTCCATTGAAAGCATTTGCCTTAAATACAACAGCATCTTATCCTGTTTATCTTCCGGGAGAAATGAGCCTGATCATCGCAGAGAATTATGCCCGTCAAAGCCAGTTCCCGCAAAGCAAAATTGCACTGGATGCTGTTCGTACAAAAACTACTGATATTTATGGTATCGGTGCATCTCAGCCAGCCTACAGCGGTCCATTAACAATAGCTGATCTGTTACAGGATATTTATAAGCAGAGAAGATTGGAAATGTTCCTGAGCGGCCAGGAGTTAGAAGACAGCCGTCGTTTCGGAAGGCCTGCACCTAATTCAGCTACGGAAGAACGTAACAGGACATTCTACCCTTACCCATTAATTGAAAGGGATAATAATACGAACACACCTCCCGATCCTGCCATTTAAATTTTTTGCAGACATAGAACAAGTAAGCAGTTAGTGTGTAAAAGGTTGCCGGAAACGGCAACCTTTTTATATATGGTCAATGATCAGCCGGAGAGTGTTGTACAGCTGTTGAAGTTGTGCTGCAGTAATACAGTAAGGAGGCATGATGTAAACAGTATTGCCCAGCGGGCGGAGGAATACATACTGCTGCAGCGCCAGCTGCATTGTTTCCTCCTTTACCTTATTGAGGTATTCTTTCTGATCGGAATGAAATTCAAAAGCCAGGATCGTGCCCAGGCTGCGGGCATTCATCACTTTTGGGTGATGGCAGACCTCTTGCACAAATTGCCGGTTCAAAGCTGAAATATTTTCTATACTGTCCATACAGCTTTCCTGTTGCAACAGGTCCAGGCTGGCTAATGCTGCCGCACAGGCGATCGGGTTGGCAGTGTAGGAATGACCATGGAAAAAGGTTTTATACAGGTCATCCTGCAGGAAAGCATCAAATATGTTTTGTGTGCAGGCAGTGATGGCTAAGGGAAGACTTCCCCCAGTCAATCCTTTGGATAAACAAATCATATCCGGTTTGTGATGCAGGTATTCCGAGGCAAAGAGGTTACCCGCTCTTCCGAAACCGGTCATCACTTCATCTGCGATACACAATACTTCATGTTGCTTCAGCTGGCAGATGAGTTCGTTCAGCCAGGCTGCTTCATACATATTCATGCCGCCGGCTCCCTGTACTAATGGTTCGTAAATAAAACAGGAGATCTCGTTATACGGTACATGCTGAAGAGGTAAAGAAGCGTTGGGCTCTATGAAAATCACTTCAAACAGGAAATTGTCAAATGCCATGGTAAATACACCTCTTTCACTTACACTCATGGCTCCGAATGTATCCCCATGATAGGAGTTTCGTAGGGCCAGTATTTTATTTCTTTGCTGCTGTCCTTTATTCCGGTGAAACTGGATGGCCATTTTCAGGGCTACCTCCACTGCAGTAGATCCATTATCTGAATAAAAGACTTTTGAAAATTGCCCGGGCAGCAGTGGTAACAATCGTTCTGCTAATTGCACCGCCGGTTCATGGGTGCAGCCGGCAAAGATCACATGCTCCAGTTGCCGGGCCTGTTCATATATTTTTTCAGCAATATACGGGTGGGAATGACCATGAATATTGGTCCACCAGCTGCTGATGGCATCAATATATTTATTCCCCTTTTCATCTACCAGGTAAACGCCTTCCCCTTTTGCAATGGCCAGTGGCGGAGATGCTGTTTTATGCTGGGTATAAGGGTGCCAGATTACGGATTGGTCCCTTTCAGCCAGCGTTTTGGTCAGTTCGGTTGGCAAAGTATTGGTTTGAGCTGTCAAAACTATTAGCTTGGAGGCAAACCCGGAAAGAATTTTGATGATGACCCGGTGCAACGAAGAGTAAGACAGAATTGTCAGTCAATCTGATTCAGCGATTATGGATGAACGCCAACTGGTAAAAGACTGCCTGAAGGGAAGGCCCGAAGCGCAGCGGCAATTGTATGAGCGGTTTGCAAAAACGATGCTCGGGGTTTGCTATCGCTATACCCGGTCGCTGACGGATGCGGAAGATGTGCTGCAGGAAGGCTATGTACGGGTATTTACCGGGTTGAAACAATACAAATTTGAAGGCGAGTTAGGTGCCTGGGTGCGCCGGGTTATGGTGAATACGGCGCTGAATTACCTGAAGCGGAACCGCAAATACCGGGACGAAATGTTTTTTACCGATCAGCAGCCATTGCTGCACCCGGTTGCAGATAGTGATCCTGCTATTAACCTGCAGGCTAAAGAACTGGCCGATTTGATCCGGCAGCTACCGCATGGCTATCAAACGATCTTTAACCTGCATGCCGTGGAAGGATATTCCCATGTTGAAATAGGAGAAATGCTCGGGATCAGTGATGGTACTTCCCGTTCACAATATGCCAGGGCCCGGGCCCTGCTGATCAGCTGGCTTGAAGAAATCTCTGTTGAAAAAAAAATTAAGAACTATGCCGGTCAATGAATTTGAAAAACAGGTGCAGCAAAAACTGGAGGAGCTGCAACTACAACCTTCCGGCGAAGTGTGGGAGGAAGTAGAAAAACGTATCCAAAAAGAAAGGAAACGCCGGAGAGTGATCTTCTGGTGGCTGTTTCCGTTGTTGCTGTTAGGCGGCGGTGCAGCGGTATACCTTTTTAATGATAAAGATGAAAAGCTGACAATTACTGAACAAAATGCTAATCAACAGGCAACTGAAAACAGCGACAGCGATAACGGCACAAAAGATAAAACCAGTAACAACGAACTGACTACTACTACTACCAGTACAACTAAAGAAAATAATACTCCTGTTCCAGAACAAACTACGGACATCAACAAAGAAAAGATCGTTGCTGGTAAAGAAACCGTGGCCGTACCGGCACAATCAGCTGCAATAACAGTTAAACCAGCAGGCACCAGCAAAAAGAAAAATACGGGGGTTAAAAATAACAGGAACAGGAATAGCGAAGAAAACATGCTGATGACTATCGTTCCCCCCGGGAAACAGAAAAAGGAGCTACCTGTCAATGAAACAACAGAACCGGCTGATAAAATACCGGGAAGTACGGAAGAAATAAAAGCACAACCGGTAGCCGATGAGCTGAAGCCGGCAGTAATAAGTGGAAATAATAGTATCACTGCAGACGATAAAAAAGATACTGCAGCCCGGGTGCTGCCTGGAATTAAAAAAGATCCGGAAGCAGAAGTGATTCCTGCCAATGAACAAACAAAAAAGACGAAAGAAAAAAATAGCAAGTGGGAGTTGGGCATTCATGCCACTACAGGTTTGTCCGGAATAAGTGAAGGCATATCTTTTTTTGATGCACAAAAAAGTGCGGATGCTCTTAGTAGTCCGGGCGGCTCATTGAATATGGCGGGGCCACTGGCACCGGTAACCGCAGCTGCACCACAAAACAGTTTTTACTGGCAGGCAGGTGGCTATGCCAAACGAAAACTGTCAAATAAAACAGCTGTTTCAGCAGGACTGGATTTTTCGGCCTATACCACTGTCCGGGCTACCGGCGTATTCATTGAAACGTCAAGAATGGTGAATAACGGGCTCAGCAATTTTACAGTAGCCGACTATTATTACAGCGGCACTTCTTCCAGTTATAAAAACAGGTATTACTTCCTGCAGGTTCCTGTATCTTTTCACTGGCAGTTTAATAAAGGGAAAAAACTTCCTCTTGAATGGCAGAATGGTTTGTCGGCAGGCTGGATGACCAGCACCAATGCACTGGTATATAGCCCTGCTTCCAATGTTTACTTTAAGGATAATTCCACCTTCAATAAATTCCAGCTGGCTTACCAGACTGGTATCAGCACTAGGTTTTTCAGCAAAGCAAAACATCCGCTGACCGCCGGCTTTATTTTCAATTACCATCTCAGCAAACTGGAAAAAGTAAAAACAGCAGACGGTAATCATCTTGCGTCTTTCGGACTACGGCTTGGTTGGGTATTAAAAAAATAATTACAGAAGGCGCAACGCTGTTCTTTGTGCTGTTGTCAGGAATGAAAACCAAGTTTATGAGAAAATATTTTTCATTGCTGCCGGTAACTGTAATGTTACTGTCTTTCATGGCCATTGTTTTACCAGCCTGCGTAAAAGATAAATGTACCAGTCGTTATTCTTACTGGGAGCCTGTCTACAAAACAAAAGCCGAGGTAAGAGCCAACGTTAAGAATAATACCTCCAAAGAAATTGAACGTCCCGGCAAGATCTATATAAAGGGAAATTATATTTTCCTGAATGAAGTGGATAAGGGCATCCATATCATTGATAACAGCAATCCTGCTGCCCCGAGGCAAATTTCATTTATTGATATTCCCGGTAACCTGGATATGGCAGTGAAAGGGAATATACTGTATGCAGATTTTTATACGGACCTGGTGGCGATCGATATCAGCAACCCGCAGGGTGTGGTGGTGAAAAAATTTACGGAGAATGTTTTCCCGGAACGGGTATGGGGAAACGGATTTTCTCCCAATCCCAATATGGTGATCGCTGACTGGATCAAAAAAGATACAGTGGTACCCATTGATTGTAATGGCGGGTCTGGTTTCTTTGGTAGTGGCCCCAACGTCAGGACAGATGTATTATTTCTTTCCAGTTCATCGGGTGGTATCGGAGCAAATAGTTCAGCGTCTTCACCGCAGGGTGTTGGCGGATCTATGGCAAGGTTTACCATTGTAAACGATTATATGTATGCCGTTTCCAATACGGCACTGAATGTTGTTTCCATCAGCAACCCGGCTGATCCTGTCTTTAATAACCGGGTGAATATCGGCTGGGGCATTGAAACGATCTATCCATTCAATAACCGGTTGTTCATTGGCTCTAATTCGGGGATGTTTGTATATGATATTGCCAACCCGACTGCTCCGGTGCAGTTAAGCAGTTTTAGCCATGCCCGTAGTTGTGACCCGGTGATTGCAGATAATAACTACGCTTTTGTTACCCTGCGTTCAGGAACTACCTGCCAGGGGTTTACCAACCAGCTGGATGTAGTAGATATCAGCAATATAAGCAGCCCGGTATTAAAGAAGACCTACCAATTGTCTAATCCGCATGGCTTGTCAAAAGACGGGAACACCCTCATCATTTGCGACGGGAAGGCAGGATTGAAATTCTATAATGCAGCCGATGTGAACGATCTGAAATTACTGGCTACGATCAGCAGTGGTGAAACCTTTGATGTGATCGCTATGAACGGATGGGCATTGGTGGTATCTGATGATGGGTTGTATCAATATGACTACAGTTCATTGAATAATATCCGCCTGCTGAGTAAACTGGCCGTTAAATAAAATTACAGATGAGAAACTATAGTTTACTATACCTGTTCCTGTTTATCAGTATCGGCTTGATGGCACAAAAACCAGGATCAAAAAAATACAGCTTTCACTCCATCAATAGTATTGGTGTGGTCAATGGAAGTAACGGGGCTGCAGCGGTTTTACAAACAGTGAATGGCTTTCGCAAAGGTCCTCTGTTTGCCGGTATAGGTTTGGGATTGGATTATTACCAATACCGGTCTGTTCCTCTATTTGCAGATGTTCGTTATGAATTTGGTACAAAGAAAAATAAGTTGTTTGCTTATGCAGATGCCGGTATCAATTGCAGCTGGGTTGCTGGTCGCATTGATGACGAAGTGGGTATTTGGTGGGGCAATCCCGGTGATTTCTCCAATGGCATGTATGCAGATGCGGGAATAGGGCTCAATACATCGTTTAAGAACGGTAATGCTTTTGTGCTATCGCTGGGCTATTCCAGGAAAACAATGAAAGAAACATTTGCCTATTTCGACTGGAGAACTGGTGAACCTGTCACCGATGTGAACAGCTACCGGTTCAACCGTATCATGATAAAATTGGGATTCAGCTTCTGATCCGTGACGCCTGTGTGTGGTTAGTGGCCATGTCTGTACGCACCTTATCCTTTCGTACGGCATGGCTTTTTTTATTTCTCCTGTTGTAAGAATTTCAGGTTGCGCTGAATCCCCTGGAATTTTGTACGTTTTAAAGGGGAGTGGGCAAATAGTTTTTTAAAATTTTCTTCTGTCATCGATTCCCATTCAGCAACAGATAAATTCAGTATTTCAGGAATGGGGGTGAATGCTGCTTCCTGGTGTGGCCGGCTGAAACGATTCCAGGGACAAACGTCCTGGCAGGTATCACAACCAAATAACCAATTATCGAATTTACCTTTCATGTTTTCCGGGATCAGCAACTCTTTTAATTCAATGGTGAAATAAGAAATACACTTACTGCCATCCACTACTTTACCGGGTAAGATGGCCTCTGTGGGACAGGCGTCAATACATTTGGTGCAGGTGCCGCAGAAATCTTTGGCATAAGGATCATCATATTCCAGTTCAAGATCAGTGATCAGTGTCGCAATAAAATAAAAAGACCCGCTTTGTTTATTGATCAGGTTACCATTCTTACCCACCCATCCCAAACCACTCCGCTGTGCCCAGCTTCTTTCCAATACGGGGGCAGAATCCACAAAACCCCTTCCATTGATTGCACCGATGTTCTCCCTGATCTGTTGTACTAACTGGCGGAGTTGCTCCCGGATCACTTCATGATAGTCTTTTCCATAGGCATATTTCGAAATACCCGGGGTACCGGGTTCTTGTTGCCGGGAAGGATAATAATTTTTTAACAACGTAATTACAGATCTGGCACCCGGCACCAGTTTGCTGGGATTAACCCGTAGGTCAAAATAATTTTCCATGTATTGCATCGTGCCATGCAGGCCTTTGTGCAGCCATTGTTCCAGCCGCCGGGCATCTTCATCGAGCTGCACAGCCCTGGCAATGCCACAATGATCAAACCCCAGTGAAGCGGCGGCTTGCTTGATAAAACCCTTATTTTTAGCTGTATTCTTCAACTTTACCGTTGTCTTTTTAAAATTCAGGAATGTGTATGACCTGTATGGGCAGCAATTTGAGATTTTTTATGTAAAATTGAGCTTTCCTTATCAATGTAATTTATACTATAAACCACCCGCTATGAAATGTAAAGGATATCTTTTGTCAGTATTCTTTTGTTTTTTTCTCTTCCCCGCTTTTGCACAGGATAAATCCAAAGCCAAATTTGGAAATGTTGTCCCTGCTGATTTTGCCACGAAAGTGTACAGTATAGACAGTAACGCCAACGCTGTGGTGATCGCTGATATTGGCTCCAGTAGTATAGAGGGAAACTCGAAAGGATGGTTCTCTCTCGTGTACAAGCGATTCAAAAGAGTGCATATACTGAATAAGAATGCCTATGATATGGCCAATGTATCCATCCCCTTATATGCAGAAGGCAATGCAGAAGAGTTGCTTGAAAAAGTAAAAGCTATAACCTATAACCTGGAAGACGGTAAAGTGGTGGAAACAAAACTGGATACTAAAGAAGGTGTCTTCAAAGATAAAATCTCCAAGAACCTGGTGGTTAAGAAATTTACTTTTCCCAACGTAAAGGAAGGAAGTATCATCGAATACGAGTACACAATTACTTCTGATTATTTACGCAACCTGCAGCCATGGGAGTTCCAGGGTTCTTATCCAAGGTTGTGGAGTGAATATAATCTCAGCCTGCCCTCTTTCTTCAATTATGTATTCCTGACCCAGGGCTACCTGAATTATGATATCAATACCCGTAAAAGCGGTACCACCGTTTATAATGTGATTTCTTCGGAGGGAACAGAGCGTTCCGAACGATTCAGGATTGATGCAAATATCACAGACTATCGCTGGGTGATCAAAGATGTCCCTGCTTTAAAAGAAGAAAGCTTTACCACCACCGTGAATAATTATATCTCCAAGATCGAATTTCAATTGTCGGAATACCGGCCTCCATTGCAGTACCGGAGTTTTCTTGGTACCTGGGGTAAACTTTCTGAAGACCTCATGAATGCAGAATATTTTGGAGAACCACTGACAAAAGATAATAAGTGGCTGGATGATATTACCGGTCCGCTGGTAAAAGCTGTATCCGGCAAACTTGATAAAGCCAGGAATATCTATGCCTGGGTCAGGGACAATATTACCTGCACTGATCACGAAGATGTATACATGAACCAGGGATTAAAAAATATTATCAAAACAAAAAATGGTTCGGTATCGGAAGTCAACCTGCTGCTGGCCGCCATGCTGCGGCATGAAGGGATTGAAACCGATCCTGTACTGCTCAGTACAAGATCACATGGGTTCATATATCCTTTATACCCGCTGATGAGCCGTTTCAACTATGTAGTTTGTAAAACGAGTATTGACGGTAAAGAATATTTCCTGGATGCCAGTGAACCGAGACTGGGCTTTGGCACCCTGCCGGTGCGTTGTTATAACGGAACAGCCCGTGTCATTAATAAAATTGGTACGGCAGTGGAACTGACCGCCGACTCGTTGAAGGAAAGAAAGAACAGTACTGTCTTTATCATCAACGATGAAAAGGGAAACCTGGTGGGCAGTATGCAACAAACAGCAGGCCGCTACGGGTCCTTCGTTTTACGAAACCGGATCAAAGAAAAAGGAAAGGAAGAACTGGTCAAGGAGATCAAACGTGATTTCGGGTCTGCAGTAGAGATCAGTAACCCCAGGTTTGATTCATTGGATAAATACGAGGAAGATTTGTCAATCAGTTATGATTTTGATATAAAGGAAGAAAAAGAAGATATTATCTACCTGAATCCAATGTTCGGGGAAGGATATAAAGACAACCCGTTCAAATCTGCTGAACGGTATTACCCGGTGGAAATGCCTTATACCATTGATGAGATATACAGCCTGCAGCTGGAAGTACCGGAAGGATATGTAGTGGATGAATTACCCCAGCAGGTGATGGTGAAACTGAATGAACAGGGCGATGGCCAATTTGAATACCGGATCACCCAATCGGGCACCGGTATTTCCATGCGATCTAGATTGCAGATCAAACGGGCCATATTTGTGCCCGAGGAATACGAAATGCTGCGGGAATTTTTTGCTTTCGTGGTTAAAAAACATGGCGAACAGATCGTTTTCAAAAAGAAAAAATAGTGTATGCGGAAATGGATGATTGTTTTAACTGGTATTCTTATGGCTAATGCTGCTGTTGCGCAGGAACCCTATGCGGTGTCGGCTATCCAACCTGCCTTGCTAAAAAATGCCAGTGTGGTAAAAAGAATGGAGGAGATCAAATACGAGGTTGTTTCTTTTACTAAAGCTAGGCTATACCGAAAATATGCTATTACTATTTTAAATGAAAATGGGGAAGATTTTGCTTTTTTAGTGGCGCATTATGATAAGCTACGAGCTATTAAATTTATTGAGGGAAGATTGTTTGATTCAAATGGGAAAGAAATAAAATCCCTGAAAAAGAAGGATATTGAAGACAGGAGTAATATTAGCGGGATAAGCCTTATGGAAGATAACAGAATAAAAATTCACAACTTTTATTTTAAATCATATCCATATACTGTGGAGTATGAAATGGAAATCGAGTTTAACAATACCCTGATGTTTTATCCATGGTTTCCCCAGCCAGCTGAAAAATATGCAGTTGAAAATAGCTCAATAGAAGTTATTAGTCCCTCGTGGTACACTTTTCAATACCGGGCCTTTAACTATCCCGGTGACCCTTTGAAAACTGAAGAAAAAGGAAATAATAAATATACGTGGAAGGTCACAAATATCCCTGCTGTGATTAATGAGTATGCCAGCCCGGACTGGCAGAATCTTACAACCTGTATTTATTTTAAGCCAGATAAATTTGAGTTTGAAGGTTATAAGGGTTCGATGACTTCGTGGAACGAGTTGGGTAACTTCCAGAAACAGCTCAACCAGGGTCGTGATAAATTGCCTGATGATATTAAACAACAAATACACAAGCTGACAGATAATATACCTGACCCCCGGGAGAAAGTGAGGATACTGTATGAGTATATGCAGAAGAACACACGATATATCAGTATTCAGTTGGGCATTGGAGGCCTTCAGCCTTTTGAAGCATCCTTTGTAGCCAAGAATGCTTATGGGGATTGTAAGGCACTTAGTAATTATATGTATGCTTTATTAAAAGAAATTGGGATTAAAAGTTGTTATACCCAGATCAAGTCAGGAGCAGGAGAATTTTTCTTTATGCCTGACTTTGTCAGTGATCAGTTTGACCATATTATTTTATGTGTTCCGATGAAAACGGACTCAATCTGGCTTGAATGTACCAGCCAAACTGAAGCGGCGGGTTATCTTGGTACTTTTACAAGTAACCGATATGCTTTACTGATAGATGAAGATGGGGGCCATCTTGTTAAAACTCCCAAATATAATTTAGATAACAATCTCCAGGTCCGTCATATCGACGCCAGCATTGATGCTGAGGGATACTTAGAAGCAGTGGTGAAAACAAAATACCGGGCCGAGCAGCAGGACCGCCTGCATTCCATTATCAATGGATTATCGAAAGATAAACTGATGGAATTCCTGAAAGAGGATATTGAACTGGCCACCTACGATGTAAAGAGCTTTAACTATAAGGAACAAAAAAATAAGCTCCCTGAAATTTATGAAACGCTTGACCTCGTGGCGAGCAACTATGCCACCGTGAGTGGTAAACGCTTTTTTGTGATCCCCAATATCTTCACCCGTACACACCGTAAATTAAAAGCTGTTGAAAAGAGAACCCACGACCTGGTACTGGAACTGGAATATAAGGATGTGGATACGGCAATGATCAAAATCCCGGCAGGCTATACGCCGGAATCAATCCCGGGGGATATAAAGATCGAATCGCCCTTTGGAAAATATACGGCCTCGGTGAAACTGGCCGGCGACAAGATCAGTTATTTCCGCAGCTATGAACATTACAGCGGACGTTTTTCTCCCGCTGCTTACAATGAGCTGGTAAAATTTTATGAATCTGTTTATAAAGCAGACCGTAGTAAAGTAGTATTGGTAAAAAGTGAATCAGCCCCGGCGTTGAAGGCATTTTGATCAATCCTCGTCTTCCAGGTTCAGCCGGTGAAATAAACGATGTACCGCCGGTGCCAGTATGATACCCACATTGGTGATGAAGACCACACCACTGAAAAGAGCATAGAGAGAAGAAAACCATTTACCGCTGACAGTAGTTATTTCCACCACCGGTCCCATACCGCTCAGGATCATTGATGCATTGTGCAGGGCATCCAGCCAGGGAATATGGGCGGTATAATGATAACCGAGTATGCCGATGGCCAAACAGATAAGAATGATCACCGAAGCGATCAACAGGTTCCGGAATACACGACGGTAAAAAACATTTACAGGTACTAAAGGATCAGATTTGTGTTCGTACATAAAAAAAGGATTGGTACGCTGAAGGTACCAATCCTTTTACCCTTTTTCAATAAAGGCTTATTACAGGAATAAATTTATTTATCCGGTGATACTTTTATATTGATGATCGTTTTCCCCGTGGCCGGAATACTCATACCGGCGGCATCCACCGTGGTGTTGGATTCAATAACACTTGACTTTAATAACAGCAGCCCGGTCTTTATATCTACATACAGGTCAGACTTCACAATATTGTTACTGTAGGTATTCATTTCCATACCCATCTGTTCTATAGCAGCATTGACAACCTGGGTGCCGGAATAGGAAATGGTAGCCAGCCCGTTTTCAATTGCTTTGACTGTATACGTTCCGGAATCACGGGAATCATATTTTTCTTTTTTCACGGAAAAAGTATCGGTGAAGCTGTCACCCACTTTCAATTCTTTGCCGATCAGGGCCGGGATGAAAAGATCGGTGGTTATTGTTGCCGTATTTCCACCCGTAAGGGCTGACGATGTGCTGCTCCCTTCCTGGTCCTGTTTGGTGATCACCCCTTTTTCATTCAGTTGAAGAGTGTTGGGTTTATTGAGCACAGCAGCAAGCATATCTGCCAGGGGGCCTGAATTATCCGTTTTGTCGCTGTCAAAACTCATCTCCTGTCCCATGGCACTTGCTGTTATTGCCATTTTAGTAACCGTAGATTGAAGGTTGATACCCTCCTGCCCGGTGGTCAATATTTCAAACAGGGTGATGGTTTTAGAATCAGAATTGTTTTCCATCGTCTGTCCCATTACTTCGGCAGAACTACTCTGTTTAGTACTGTTTTCTACTTTATATTTCTGGCCCTTCTGCACATCGATCTTAGTGGTTTGTGCCGTACCAGTTAAGGATGCTGCCAGCAGGGCCAGTGAAAAAAAGCTAAATTTTTGCATGGTTGTGTGTTTTGAGCGGTGAAAATAGAGTGAACGAAAATAGGGTCACAGTAATTAACGACAACCGGCCGGAATTTGTTCGTCAACCGTTTGTTTTAGCTGCTCATGTGCATTGGCCCTTTCCTCGCCCAGCAGGTTTTTAACAAAGACGAGATAGGCATAACCCCGGCAATAATCGATCATGGGCCAGGTGCCAAACAAACCGGGACTGGCGGCCACCGTGGTTTTCCCGGCTTCATCTTTTTCCGCCACCCAGCTACCCAGTGCATAACCATATCCTTCGGCTGCCTTGGGTGCATATTTGATCAGTTCAGGTTTGGTTTGTGTCTGCATCATTTGCTCAACAGACTCTTCACTTAGTATCTGAACGCCATTATATTTTCCTTTGTTCAGCAGCATCACCAAAAACTTCATATAATCTTCCGCAGTGGAAACAGCACCGCCCGAAGGATTCACAATACTGCCGTCCAGCGTAGAGAAAGATGTTTTGCGCATCCCCAACGGGTTCAGCAATTTTGTTTTGATCAGGATCTCAAATTTTTTCTTGCTGATCACTTCCAGCACCCGGCCGGCTATATTCAACCCAATATTACCATACCAGAAATCGGTACCCGCATTGGCCCGGATATCACGGGCAGCAAAACTGTTCACTTCTTCTTCTAACGACGAAAACTTTTTACGCTGGAATATCCGTTTGAAAAAATTGCCTTCATCACTGATACCCGTCATATGGCTCAGGCAATGGCGGATGGTAATATATTTCTTAAAATATTTTTCAAACTCGGGGATGTATTTGATCACGGGGTCATCTAAGGAGAGTTTTCCTTCATCCACAAACTGCATCACCAGGGCAGCGGTCAGCCATTTACTGCAACTGGCGATCGGCGCCTGGGTCTTACTGTTAAAGCCGCCCATTTCTTTTTTATAGACCAGCGAGTCGCTTTTCCAGATCAGGACCACCACGTTATCGCCCAGTAATTTCTGTTTGGCTTCCAGTTCCTGCGTCAGCTCTGTCCAGTCGTATTGCGCCTTTACAGGCTGCAACAATAACAGGAAAACACTAATGGACAAGACTTTCAGGCAGGTAGCGCTAACTTTATGTGACATTGTTTCGGGATTTAGAGGGTTGGATAAGTATTTGACAACTGACCATAGACCATCGCCCATGGCCTATCGTTTAACAACCTGTAAATTATAGAAAAGCGGTGGTCAATGAATGATTAACATTTAAAAACTAAGTTATGAATCTTGGAAACTTTACCATAAAAGCAGCGGAAGCCGTTCAGCAGGCGCAGCAATTGGCTTTTAATGCACAACATCCGAATATTGAGACCGAACATATCCTGAAAGCGTTGCTTGAACAACAGGACTCGCCGGTGGATTATTTGCTGAAGAAGAACAACGTGACCGTAAACCTGCTGGAAACAAAGCTGGATGAACTACTGGATAAATTACCCAAAACATCCGGGGAAGGTGGTCAGTCCATCAGCCGGGATGCCAATAGCCTGGTGTTGCGGGCCGGTGCCGCTTTGAAACAATTCAATGATGAATTTGTAACACCGGAACATTTATTACTGGCGCTGGTGCAAGGCAATGATGCCGCCGCCAAATTGTTGAAGAATGCAGGCCTGACCGAAAAAGGTTTGCTGGCCGCCATCAAAGAATTAAGAAAAGGAGAGACGGTTACTTCGCAAACACAAGCACAGGAATTCAATGCCCTGAATAAATATGCGAAGAACTTAAATGAGCTGGCCAGGCAGGGCAAACTCGATCCGGTGATCGGCCGTGATGAAGAAATAAGAAGAACCTTACATATCCTTTCAAGACGAACAAAGAACAACCCGATCCTTGTGGGTGAACCCGGTGTTGGTAAAACAGCTATTGCCGAAGGCATTGCACACCGTATCGTGAATGGAGATGTGCCGGAGAACCTGAAATCAAAAATTATCTATGCCCTGGATATGGGGCAACTCATCGCCGGTGCCAAATACAAAGGTGAATTTGAAGAACGATTGAAAGCCGTGGTGAAAGAAGTGGCAGGCAGTGATGGTGAAATCATTTTATTCATTGATGAGATCCATACCCTCGTGGGTGCCGGCGGTGGTGAAGGAGCGATGGATGCGGCGAATATTTTAAAACCCGCACTGGCAAGAGGAGAACTGAGGGCAGTAGGTGCGACCACACTCAATGAGTACCAGAAATTTTTTGAAAAAGATAAAGCACTGGAACGCCGTTTCCAGAAAGTGATGATCGATGAACCCACCGTGGAAGATGCTATTTCCATTTTGCGGGGATTAAAAGACCGGTATGAGACACACCACCATGTCCGTATCAAAGACGAAGCGATCATTGCGGCGGTGGAATTATCCAGCCGGTATATCACCGACCGTTTCTTACCCGATAAAGCCATTGATTTAATTGATGAAAGTGCCGCCAAGCTGCGCCTGGAAATGAATTCCATGCCGGAAGAACTGGATACACTGGAAAGACAGATCCGCCAATTAGAGATCGAACGGGAAGCCATCAAACGGGAGAATGATGAGGTGAAGCTGAAAGAACTGAATACCGAGATCGCCAACCTGGCGGTATCAAGAGATACGCTGAAGGCAAAATGGAAGGAAGAAAAAGAAGTCGTGGAGAAAATTCAAAATGGAAAAGCGGAGATCGAAAATTTAAAACAACTGGCCGAACGGGCCGAACGGGAAGGTGATTATGGCAAAGTGGCCGAGATCCGTTATGGCAAGATCAAAGAACAGGAAGCACTGATCAACCAGTTAACCAATCAACTGGTAAACTCTACCGAGAAGCGGTTATTGAAAGAGGAAGTAGATGCCGAAGATATAGCCGAGAGTATTGCCAAAGCCACCGGCATTCCCGTGATGAAAATGCTGCAAAGTGACCGGGAGAAATTACTGCACCTCGAAGAGCATTTGCATGAAAGAGTGGTGGGGCAGGAAGAAGCCATTACCGCCGTGGCCGATGCGATACGCAGAAGCCGGGCCGGTTTGCAGGACCCGAAGAAACCGATCGGTTCTTTTATTTTCCTGGGAACAACAGGAGTTGGTAAAACAGAACTGGCCAAAGCACTGGCCGATTATTTGTTTGATGATGAAAGCATGATGACAAGGATCGACATGAGTGAGTACCAGGAAAAACATACCGTATCAAGACTGGTGGGAGCACCTCCGGGCTATGTGGGCTATGATGAAGGCGGGCAACTGACCGAAGCCGTGCGCCGCAAACCCTACAGTGTGGTGCTGCTGGATGAAATTGAAAAAGCACACCCGGATGTATGGAATGTATTACTGCAGGTGCTGGACGATGGACGCCTGACGGATAACAAGGGACGGGTGGTGAATTTCAAGAATACCATCATCATCATGACCAGCAATATCGGCAGCCACCTGATACAGGAAGCTTTTGACGGAGTGAATGAAAGGAATATTGAGGAAGCCAATGCCAAGGCAAAGCTCGATGTAATGAATTTGCTGCGGCAAACCATCCGGCCTGAGTTTTTGAACCGGGTGGATGAGATCATCATGTTCCAGCCGCTGCTGAAAAAGGATATAAAAGGGATTGTAAAAATACAACTGGACAACCTGCAGCAATTGGTCGGTGAAAGCGGCATACAATTACAGTTCAGTGAATATGCCCTGGAGTTCCTGGCCGAACAGGGATTTGATATACAGTTTGGTGCCCGGCCATTGAAACGGCTGATACAAAAGGAAATTGTGAACCAGCTGAGCAAGCGGATACTGGCAGGTGATATTGATAAGACGAAGCCTGTGCTGGTGGATGTATTCGACAACACCGTTGTATTCCGCAACGAAATGCCAGAGAAGGTAAAGTAAACTGCTGGTGCCTGCCTGCCGTAGGCAGGTGTTTGATGGAGTACTGGTGTGTCGAAATGAGGCAACGGCAGATAGCTATCGGGTTGGAAAAAGCCGGTAAGAAGAAGTAAGCGAAAGCCCTGACGAAATAGTCGGGGCTTTTATTTGATATTTTGTATCTTAACTAAAATCGTTTTATGAGTAGAGGAATTTCAGATTTTCCGAAAATTGATTTAGATACCATAGTTCCTAATGGGTATGATAGAGAGACCGAGAAGCCTAACTATAAGCATTCGATAGAGAACATGAAATTTGTTCAAAAGCCATTGTTGAAAGCTTATGAGGTTTCGTTAACAAATGAGCTGCCGCCGGAATTAAATGCTCGAGTCAATGGATTAGTAAAGGAGTTTATTGATTTTGTTGACGAACTCGAATCTGATTACAAGGGGTTTTCAATTACAGATTTTACACAAAAAAAATCTAATCTTCTTAATCGAATTAATTCATGGACAACAGATTTTTTGAGTATTTCTTCAAGTAATAACCGGATAGCTGTCTGTAATATGGCTTTAGCTTTTAAAAAGGATGAGCAATTGCAGGAAGAAGTAGATTTAAAAAAATGAAAATTGATTTTCGAGCTTTTGTTGTTGAGTCTGAGAAAGAAAGAGATGGTCTAATTGGGGGGATTAATGAGCAAAAAATTAGAATAGATAATGTTATAAAAGAATTACAAGATAAATCAGCTAATTCCTTGGTGTCGAATTATGCTCAAGTATTTAAAGAGGAAGCTGTCAAGAACGCTAATTCTGCGACCGCTTGGCTAATTGCTGGAATAGCTTTAAGCATAATCTTAGTTGTAGCGTTAACTCTTTTTTTGGTAACTGATCTTTTCAATACAAGCGAAAAAATAGTTTCAGAGAGTAAGGTTTATTACATTTATGACTATAGCAAAATGGCGAGTAAATTTCTTTTAGCGTCGGTTTTGTTATTTGTGACTTCTTATGCTTTAAAAAAGTATTCAGTGTACAAACATTTGCAAGCCACAAATCAGCATCGTGAAAATGCTTTAAACTCATATCTTTTGTTCTCTGAGTCTGTCATAGGCAATGACCCAGTTACACGTAACAATTTGATGCTTCAAGTTGCAAAAGCAATATATGAGCATACGTCAACAGGTTTTTTGCTTGGGAAACATGATGAAAATTCTGGGAATGGAATTTTAGAAATAACAAAATTTGTTGGAGATAAAACATAATCGATATCTCTGCTTCGCCTCAGCTCTTCGAAACATATTGATGCTCCCGCTCTGCGGGACTTGCAGTCCCGCAGCATTATTCTATCGCCTGTGGCGATGTGTACAAACCGAAATTCTACAATACAAACCCGGCTTTCCTTTCTACCGTCTCCAGGGTATTTCCCGGAAACCGGTTCGGTGTATTTTTAATGATCAGCTATATCCTGAATTGATCAATATGAAACATTCATCCCTTCTTCTGATTGCAATAGCAGGTATTATTGGTGGCCGGTTGAATGCCCAGCCGCTCCCTTACCCGGTAACAGGTATTGGTGTTGAGCCACAAATGAAAGTGCTTGGCAGATGGGGTAGTTCTGCCAATTTCGCCGATGGAAAAATGAAGGCCGGAGAATATGCAAGTGTGGATTTATCGCCTTCACTGAGCAGATCCGAAAAAAAGAAATACGGAAAATCACCTTTACCGGAGTTTAACCTGTATTACGAAGGAGAAATGAAGAACAATACTTTTCACGGATTGGGCAAGCTCCGGTTTGTAAACAGAAATACGGGTTATACTGACTGGTCATATACAGGTGATTTTATCAACGGAAAAGCTGATGGTTTTGGTGAGCTGACTTGTTATTTTATGACGTCCAAACCGGGTACTATCACAGAGTGCTGGTTCAGGGGCGAGTTTAAAAACGGGCAGCCCACGGAAGGCAGCCTGATCCATATTTTTCATAAAGAGAAGAAACGTACCCCCGTCATATTTTACTATGGCCAGGTCTTATTTGAGTACGGAAAAATTACCTGGGATGGCTATGGCGCATTGCTGCGGTCAGAAATGGATCATTCAGATCCCAAATTCTCTACCGGCTCAGGCGTACCCGGTGCTTTTTATATAGGACAATTTTATAGAGGTTCTGCTACCGGCTTCGGTCTTACCAATACAGTGGATGCCTCCGGGCACCTGGGAACCCTGGTATCAGTATTGACAGGGGCAGATGATATTTTTCAACAATACAGTAACCTGGGATTGTATGCCGATTTTATGGCGGGACTTCCCTATTCGCCGCCCGTAAACAAAAAGTCGCAGCTGTACAGGCTCTTTCCCCAACTGGAAGCAGCCACGTATAAAGAGATGGCACTTACCAATGATGTTATTTACAAAGGCATGATGGTGGATAATCTTCCTTATGGATTGGGGTATGTGGAATACCCCGGCGAGAAAGGAAACTACCGCGACATCGGCTGGTGGCTGAATGGCAATAAGCTGACGGTGGAGCAGGTATTGAAAAATGTATTGCCTGACAGTACCTGGCTGCAGCCAAAAAAAATACCGGTGTATGTGAAAGATTGCAATTCCAGCTGGAATGATAAACTCAAAAAAATGGAAACCTTTTGCGTGGATAAACAAACAGAAGCCATTTACTACGGCCCTGTTTCTGCAAAGGGGTTACCCCTTGGTTGGGGATTGCTGCATCCCGCACGAAAAGGGGAGGGATATTTCAAATCTTACCTGGGAAAATTTACGGGAGCCGATCCTGCTGCTGATAAATCAACCAACATGGGCGCAGAACAATTATATGTGTACAGCTATAACCAGCAATGGCAATATAATTATTATGACCCGGTTAAAGCGGCACAGGATCAGTATTACAGTGAATTTGAAATGGGTGTATTTGATCAATACTATCCGGCTGTGCCTTTTAGCTACAAACGATATTTTACCCGTACTGCATTTGCCGAAGATATGTTTTTAGAAAAGCGACATGTGGACTATGTGAAATATGAACGGCAGTTTAAACAGGAACTGGCCAACCGGCCTTCGGTACAGGTAGATGCTGTTTATTTAAATAAAAGCATGATGAGCAATAGCTATCTGAAGGATCAATATGGCAATAAGATCAGCATGAGCTATATCAGCAAAGAGCAATTGACAAGAGGTGACTATGTATTTTTAGGACAGGCTTTGTATTATGTGCATGACAGCTACCGGAATATCATGCTGGGAATTGCACCCTCCGACGGATTCTGGTGGGCCGAAAGTGTGCCTGCCAACGTATTGGTGGTGCGGGGCTATAATATTGCCCAAATTGAACACCGGCTGGTTCATTGTTCTGGCTGTTCTGACTTGCCTCCTTTGCCCACAGGCCCGGTTACAGTTACCGGTTCTGCTCATAGCGGCCGTTATCAGACCAATGTATACCAGAATAATTCAGGTGGCGGAACGATTGTATCCAAACCAATCTACAACCAGATCAGCATCACTTTGCCACCGCCCACCCGTAAGCCTTGTAAGGTTTGTAATGACAGGAGAAAGAATGAGAAAGTGCCGCTTAAGATCATTGCGCTTTAGGGATATTTCTTCGTAAACTAACCTGCTTTGCTCTGCGGGACTTGCAGTCCCGCAGCATTATTCTATCGCTATACAAAGACGTAGTAAAGAAAGCCATAGAATAATAAAATATAAAAGCCCCGGAAACGTTTCTTACCCGGCAAAGCGATACCGGAAATTTATTACGGGCTGCGCTAAACCTTTCTCTTTGCCGCCCGTCTTAGTCCAAATCTGAAACCGAATATGAAAAATCTGTACAAAATTTTCCTCTTAGCCTTACCTTTTTTCACTGCCTGCAGCAAAGACACAGGTGATGATGGCACTCCTCCCGCTGAAACAATGTACTACCCGCCAACCAGTGGCACTACCTGGGAAACGAAGACCATTGCAAGTCTTGGCTGGAACCAAACTGCTGTTCAGCCCTTAAAAGATTTCCTGCTGCAAAAAAACAGCAAATCATTTATGATACTGGTCAATGGCCGTATCGTAATGGAAGAATATTTTGATGGCCATACGGCCACAGCCACCTGGCCCTGGAACAGCGCCGGGAAAACCTTAACTACGGCCATTACCGGCATTGCCCAGCAGGAAGGGTTGGTGAATATCAATACAAGGGTATCGCAATACCTGGGAGCAGGCTGGACCAGCGCCCCGTTGCTCAAAGAAAACCTGATCACTTTACGGCACCTGCTCACCATGACCTCCGGGCTCAGTGATTCCACCAATTTTGTAACTACCGCCAATCTTACCTATATGGCCGATGCAGGTACCCGCTGGAGTTACCACAATGTGTTTCAAAAACTGATGGATGTGGTGGCAGCCGCCAGCGGCCAGGGTTTTGAAACATATTTTAATACCAAACTAAAGAACAAGCTGGGCATGGATGGTTTCTGGGACAACGGCATCATCTTTAAAATATACAACAGCAATACCCGCAGCATGGCCCGTTTTGGTATACTGGCGCTGAACAAAGGAAAATGGGAGAACGAACAGGTGCTGAATGAAAACTTTTTTACGGAAAGTATCAACACTTCGCAAAGTATTAATCCCTCTTATGGTTACCTGTGGTGGCTGAATGGTAAAAGCAGTTCGATGCTGCCCGGCGGACAAACCGTTTATCCCGGTACACTGGTGCCGAATGCACCGGCCGATATGTATGCGGCCATGGGTGCCGAAGATCAACGCATTTATGTAGTACCGAGTAAAAAAATGGTGGTGATCAGGATGGGCAATGCCTCTGACCCGGCCAACCCGAATTTTGCCTTATCGGGGTTTGACAATGCTCTCTGGCAAAAAATAAATGCCGTGATCAATTAGTGCGGTTTCTATTTCAGAAATATATATTCTTCAATGCTGCTGCGGAACTTATAGTTCCGCAGTTTTATTTTATCGCAGGAAATAATATCGAAACTCCAACGGGCAAATAAAAAATCCCGGCTATCGCAATAGCCGGGAGTGGGGAAGTGATCGGGCAAACAGTAAGCCGTTCTGCCAGTAATTTTTTAAGGGAGTAATACTTTATTGATTACATGAATGACGCCGTTCGTTGCCAGTATATCGGCAGGATTAGCTGTAGCAAAACTGTTATTGTCATTTCCTTTTACAAAGCCTGTATTAAACCCGAGTATAGTGGTCACCTTATTACCAGGTCCGTCGGCAAGTGTAGTAATTTGTCGCAGGATGCCGAGATCCCAGGTAAAATTGCGGCTGCTCACCACATGATACTTAAGAATATTTGCCAGGGCTGTAACCTGAGCCGGGTTGCTGATACCACTGATATTGGCAGCATTATTAAAAGGAGCAGGTAATTGTGCAAAGGCAGCGTTGGTGGGTGCAAATACCGTGAAATCGCCACTACCGGTAAACACCCCGGCAAGATCGGTCTTTACCAATGCGGCTACGAGGGCAGACAGATTGGTATTGGAGATAGCAAGACCAGCGATGGTATTGGTTGGGAATAATAATACTTTATCGATTACATGTATGACGCCATTGTTTGCATTTAGGTTAGGTAATATCACGGTGGACTGACCATTGACACGGATCAGGCCAAAAGTTTTGGAAAAATAGACGGTATTGTCATTACTGTTTCCTGCAGGTTTGATGGTAACGGCGCTGCTGCGGCCATTACTGATCTGGTTGCTGAATACTTCGGCACCGATCACATGGTAAAGCAAAACATTCCGGAGAAAATCAACCTGGGCCGGGTTGCTGATACCATTGATATTACCCGGATTATTAAACGGTGCAGGTAACTGGGCAAAAGCTGCATTGGTGGGTGCAAATACTGTAAGATTAGCCGATGGATCAGAAAGTGCACCTGCTAAACCGGTTTTCACAACTGCTGCCACCAGGGATGAAAAGTTAGGATTTGATAAAGCAATTTGTACAATGTTGCGGTTACTGCCGTTTCTGTTTTGGAGGTCGTCGAATCCGAGAGCTTTTCCCTGCCGTTCAGCTTCAGCAGGGGCAGTTTGTTCTAGGGCACGGGCCTCGTTTACCGCAGCCTGTTCATTGTTAGGTTCATCGGCCATGGGTTGAGGGCTGTTAATATCTTTTTGGCAGGAAGCGAAGATGCCAGCCATTACTGCAACAATGGCAAATGCTTTCAGGAAGCGGAATCCTTTAATAAAGTTGGTTGACATAAAAAATGTTTTTGGTTATTTATGTAACAAGCAGTTCGGAAGGAAAAAAAATGATACTATTGAATCAGCAGTATAAAAGAGTGAATTATACAATTCCGGGAGTGAACCGGAAATTTGTTTTACCAGCAGTATATTGAAGGAGGTTTATTTTATCACAACAGGCGCATACAACTTCTGTACACAGGCTGGTGAAAGAAAGTAATGGCCCGGGTGACGGAAACAGGGCAGCATACCCGGTAAAGAAAAAATGTTAACGCCTTTGCATTTCGGGCCGCTGGTCAAAATTTGTACCAGTCGGTTTATTATTGCCTAAATTGGTTATCTAAAACCAACCGTATGTCAGCCCTGAACCGTAGAAATTTCCTGAAAGCCTCCGGTATTGCCGTATTGCCCGCCTTTGTCCCTGCCATAGCTTCGGCGGCCGGAAAAAAGGAACAGTTTGCGCAAGAGCCTGTTATCAAATTCTTTTACGACGGGGAAGATTTTACCCCTTCGATGTATATTGATGAATTGCAAAAGATCAACAGCAAAGAAGCGATCAAAAGAGATTTTTATTTGCAGGGCGGTGCAGTAGCGGCCATGGAGAAGAAGTTTGAGGAAATAACCGGGAAAGAGAAAGCGATCTGTATGCCTACCGGAACAATGGCCAACCAGCTGGCCATTGCTGTACTCAGCGGGGCCAATACCAAAGTATTTGTACAGGATACCAGCCATGTGTACCGGGATGAAGCGGATGCAGCACAATCAGTTTTTCAAAAGCGACTCATGCCGTTGGGCAGGGAACAAACCTATTTTACAGCAGAGGAATTAAAGACAGCCATAGCTTCGCTGAAAGAACAGGAAGTGTTTGCCAGTGGTATCGGTGCTGTTTCCATTGAAAACCCCGTGCGGAGAACGGATGGAAGAATGATCCCGGTGGAAGAGATACGAAAGATCAGTGAGTATTGCCGCAGCAATAATATTCCCCTGCACCTGGATGGAGCCCGGATCTATATGGCGGCGGCCTGGTCAGGTGTAAGTGTAAAAGAATATGCTTCTTATTTTGATACGGTATATATTTCCCTCTACAAATATTTGGGTGCCGTCAATGGAGCTGTATTATGCGGTACCAAAGCGGTGATTGATAAGATGCCGCATCTTATTAAGATACATGGCGGCACTGTATTCAGCAACTGGGTCAGTGCAGCCATGGTGCTGAGCAGGCTGGAGGGAATTGAGAACCGGCTGCAGCAATCCATCCGGCAGGCAACAGTGGTGTTTGATGGCCTGAACAAATTACCCGGTTTAAAGGTTAGCGCATTGGAAGGCGGTACGAATATTTATAGGCTGGACATTGACAGGAAAACCGATGGCAATAAAATGCAGCAACGCCTGAATAAGGAATTTAATATCCGCATCCCACCGCCAGGTGACAAGAGCAAAACAACATTAACCGTAAATGAAACGATCTTGTACAAGGAGGCATCTTATATCATCAATGCATTTAAAACCTGTGCCGGGTAATTGATGATCATCAGCTGCCTGTCTTTCGTCGGTCATGCTGTAGTAACTGCTTCCGCGGTACATTCGTCCCATGCTTCCCGATGAAAATATGGAACAACGCTGGCAGCAATTAATGTTGAAACTAACGGAACAGTTGGGATATAAGCCCGGCATGGAGGCTGTTTTATTATTCATCGGCACCCGGGAAGCCGGTCTGCCTCCCAAAAAATTTACTGAAACAGAGATCAGCGAATTGAAGCAACTGGCCATTTGCACCCTGCTTGTTCCCGCCCGGTATTACCAGCTGTTTTGGGTGGATGATACGGGCTGGCCGCATTTCAAAGAACTGCAACGGATGCCGGAAATGCCGGTGGAGGACAGAAATGATTTTTTGAAAAAGTATGTCCTGCTGTATGCTGAAAAGAACAGGCTGTTGCAGTAATTTCATCTTTCCTTTTTTGTCCCTAATTTTAATCCATGACAACGCCCAAAAAATACCGGATGGATAAAACGGCTTTCAAAATTCAGAGTTTTGAAGAAGCGGATAACCATTATGGTCCATGGGAGAATAAGTCGTATAGCGAAAGATTAGATGCGGCTTTTTATCTGATCTCCATGGCTTTCGGTGTAAAGCCGTCCACAAAACTGAATCGGACCGTATTTTCAAAACGCAAACATGGCTGATTACTTTAACGAGGATTTCAGGGACTTTCTGCGGGCATTGAATAACAATGATGTTGATTATATCCTGGTAGGTGGGATGGCTGTCATTCTTCATGGTTATGTAAGAACCACCGGTGATATGGATATCTGGGTCCGAAAGACCAAAGAAAACTATCAATTAATAGTAAGGGCTTTTCATGAATTCAGCATGCCTGTCTTTGATATGTCGGAAGAAAAATTCCTGAGTGATCAGTTTGATGTCTGGATGTTTGGAGTTGAGCCGGTGAAAATTGAATTGATGACCGCTGTTAAAGGTTTAGATTTTGAAGAAGCATTCAGGTTGTCTAACACCTATATGGAAGATGGTATACCAATCAGGTTTCTTCATATCAATAGCTTGTTGGATGCCAAACAGGCTGCAGGTCGTCATAAAGATCTTGATGATATCAATCAGCTTCAAAAGCGGAAAAAGAAGTGATATTCTTACAATTTCAGCAATCCCAGTTTATTCATTGTACTCACCGGTTTATTATCCCAGAACAATTCAAAATCTTCCAGGCCCGCAGCTTCATAACTGTCTTTCAGTTCCTGTAAGGTCCATGTTTTAGGATTATCAATGGAGAGATTGGGCAGCATATTGACTAACCAGTTACCCTGTGCTTTGGGAAATTGTAATTGTACTGTTTGTTTTTTGCCGGCAAAACTCACACTGATCATTTCCCTGCTGTTGCCTTTTTTGGTTTGGGTGAAATATTCGGCCTTTCCCAAATTACCGGTCCAGATCACTTTGGCAGTGGGGCGGAACAGAATCGAATCCGTTTCTTTGATCGCTTTGAGAATATAGTCCGGCGGCACCGTTGTTTTCGGAACGGGAAAATCAAACCATTTCTGCAAGGGATCATCCAGCCCCACCTGGTGCATATAATTGTATAAGGATTTTTGTAAACCAAAACTGAAGGTCTCATGATCGGCACCGGTCATATCAATATGCTCAATATCATTATTGGCAAAGGAGCCTACTGCATCCGTTTTTTTTCTAACCATATACTTGTCCGGTTCCAGCCCAACGGGACTGTGGGCCGTCATCGTAAACAAATGCCAGAAGGCGGATTGTAATACACCGGTTTTAAATAATTGCCGGACCATTTCTAAGGAATCAATGGTTTCCTGTTCGGTTTGCGTGGGAAAACCATACATCAGGTAAGCATGCACCATAATGCCGGCATCGGTAAAGTTCCGGTTCACCCTCGCCACCTGCGCTACGGTGATCCCTTTATTGATCATGGCCAGCAAACGATCAGAAGCCACTTCCAGTCCGCCGGATACCGCTACGCAGCCGGAGGCTTTAAGCAATAAACAAAGATCAGCCGTAAAGTTTTTTTCAAAGCGGACATTGGTCCACCAGCTCACCACTAATTTTCGTTTGAGTATCTCCAGGGCAAGGGCCCGCATCAGTGCAGGTGGTGCTGCTTCATCAGTAAAATGAAAACCACTCTCGCCGGTCTGTGCAATGATGGTTTCCATCCGGTCGCAGAGCAGGGAAGCTGCAATGGGTTCGTAAAGTTTGATATAATCTAATGAGATATCACAGAAAGTGCATTTACCCCAGTAACAGCCGTGTGCCATGGTAAGTTTGTTCCAGCGGCCATCACTCCATAAACGGTGCATGGGATTGGCCACTTCTATGGCCGAGATATATTGATCCAGGTAAAAATCACTGTAATCAGGTGTGCCGGTTTCAAACTGTTTATAATCAGTACAAGCCTGGTTATTCAAATAAACAAGTTTGCCCTTAATTAGGGTGAATGTTCTTTTCAATTCTTCCACGGCTTTTTTTCCCTCTGCATACGCAATGATATTTTCAAGCGGTGCTTCGCCATCATCTAATGAAATAAAATCAAAGAACTCAAATACTCTCACATCAGATAAAGAACGTAATTCGGTATTGGCAAATCCACCACCCATCGTGGTTTTAACAGCAGGATAATTTTGTTTGATCCATTGGGCACAACGGAAGGCCGTATATAAATTTCCCGGGAAGGGAACTGAGATGGCCACCAGTTTCGGCTGCACCTGCTGCATCCTGGCTTCCAGGATTTCAACCAGCAATGTATCAATGAAGGTGAAAGGTTGTTGCAAAGCAGTATAGAGTTCATCGAAACTATTGGCAGAACGTCCCAGCTTTTCAGCATAGCGGCTGAAACCAAAATGTTCATCAACGCATTCTTTGATCAGGTCCGACAGGTCTTCGAGGTATAAAGTGGCAATATGTTTGGCTTTATCCTGTATGCCCATACTACCGAAAGCCCAGCTAAGATCATCCAGTTGCGCAAAACGGGATGCTTCTGGTAAAAAATCTCTTCTATAGATTAAGTTGGCCAGTGTTGGATTTTTTCCCTGCAAAAAAAGGACGACCGCATCAATGGTATTGATATAATCTTGTTGAAGCGAAATGATCCTTGCCGCGTTGGGCGATACTTCCTGGCCGGGTTGGATCTGTGCAAATAATTTTTCCAATCCTTTTTTGCAGAACAGGGCCAATGTTACTTCAATTCCCAGGTCGGCCTGGTAAGAGGAAATATTCTTCGTGTTCAAAAAACCTTTCAGGTAGGCAGTGGCCGGGTAAGGTGTATTCAGTTGTGTGAACGGGGGAGTGAGTAAAAAAACGGTTGCCGCCAAATCAGTTGATTTAAGCTACAAAACTATTCATATTCGGGTAAAAGTGGCAATATTGTGGGATTTGCTTTATTGATTTTGAGTTATTGAGATGTATCTGGTCTTGCTCGTTTATCGCCACAATCACGTTCAATTATTACTTCTTCCTTTGTTTCTATCCCCAGCTCGATACCTTCTATCTTACTGGTATAGAGGGCGGCTCTAATTTTTTCTTCTGTTGTTTCCTTAATATTAATTTCTATTATTTGTTCTTTTTTTATTCTAAACTCATTAATGCCATAATACATTTTTTCCCCTTTACTGCCAAAAGCAAAGAGAATAGCTCTCTCATTGAGGAATAAAGGAATACCGCCCTTGATTTTATCAAAATAATACCTGCCATTACTTTCCGCATTTAACACTGACAGCATTTTATTACGGGGTATAAAAAGATAAATATGGAGGTCTTCCTCCATTTTTAACTCTGTTGCTGACGAAACCAATACTTCCAGTTTGACATTTACCGTTCCCGGATAGCCTTCTACATAGGCATCCACATTATACCAACCTAGTGTCTTTATCTCGAAATCATACATACCATTAGTGGGATTGGGATCGGTAAAGCCCCTCCTGAACCCCTCCAGGCTTTCTGGGGAAACGGGCCTCTTTTCAGCTGTGTCCATAGTCGGACTATCTTCTTCCATGTTAAAAAAGGATTGCTCATTTTTTGTCGAAATATAGATCGTATCATTTCCACATGGAGTAGAATTATAAAATTCAGAATCGCTTTGATTTGAAATAGAGTCTTTGGTGTGGCTTTCTTTTTCCCAGATTTTAGCAAGACTATCTCTTTTCCATTTTTCTTCTTCTTTGGCTCCTGGTCTGTTAGTTTCATTTTTTATGTAATCCAGTATAGCGTTAACACCGTCTTGGCCAAGATCCGGGAACGCAGTCATCATCGACCCAAATTTTCTTTTAAGATCTTGCGTATAAGGATCAACAGCCATAAACGAAGCAGGGTTACTGATATACTCATGTATTTTTTTACGATCTTTCCAGGGGCCTCTTGTTTCTACGCCAGTTAATGCTGGTCCCGTTCCATCTGTAAAAATTGAATGGCAAGGAGTACATTTTGCAAAATGAGTTTTTCCGATTATCCAGTTTTTTCCTTGTGGTGTGGTGTCTGCCGGTTCAGGAGCTGTCCAGTTAATAGTTCCACTGTCTGTTTCAGCACCTTTAAAAATTTGCATCCCGGGATCATAATAATCATTAGGAATTGAAACTTTAATCGGTTTTAACAGAGTAACGGCTGTATCTTTTTCAGCTGTATTTATATAGATCATTCCACCACTCCTCAACAGTTTTCCGTTTGATTCTGTTATTAATCCTGCTGCTAAAATCTCAGCAGCGGAGAAAGCTTCTCTGATTTCTAATGTTTGCTGACCGTCAATACTGAAAGAACCCGCATCTATAGTTACTAATGAGCCATGTAAAGTTTTTAAAGTGGTGTCTTTTTCAGTATTAATTGTAAACAGTTGACTCGCCAGCATATTTTCATCAAAAAGTTCTGGTTTTTTATTAGACATGCAGGAAAAAAATACAAACGGGGCTAGCAGTAAGGTGATTCTTTTCATGAGTTGGGTTTAGTAGATGACAGAGCTATTTATATAAAGCGTTTGTAAGAGGAATGAATTATTTAACCACTATCTGTATAACATGGTCAATCGTTCCTTCTCCGGGATATTCCGGGTAAATAAAAACACCCTCAGCTACCTTATTCCATTTTAATTTTTTACCGGTCCCCATAATCTCTACTGAAGAAATTGCTTCAGTAAAGCCTGGTAACAATATAAACGCTGTTGCCGGTGCCTGCAACATATGCAGGTAAATCTGCTTACCGTTTCTTGTCACTACTCCCCATTGCTGCGGGGGCAGCAGTTTGCCTCTTGTATTATAGATGGACGCTCCGTATTGCTGCAACCATTTTCCTGTGGCAGCCAGTGTGTCGGTAAACTGCTGTTGAATCTCACCCGTTGGCATCGGCCCCACATTGAGCAGCAAATTAGTATTGCGTCCCGCTGCTCCCACTAACAAATGAATGATCTGTTTTACTGATTTATAATGATGGTCAGAAATATTATAACCCCAGGTATCATTCATGGTTTCACAGGTTTCCAGCGGCATGGCAGCGGAAGGTTGCTGAAAACTCAGCCCGGTTTTGTTTTCACCCGGCAGGTCTTTTTCAAACATCTGGAAATCTTCACCATTGATCGGGTCAAGATGGTGATTATTGCCGATCATACAGGCGGGTTGCAATTGATGGATAAGGCCATACAATTCATCATACTTCCAGTCGATACGGGATGTTCTGTCGGCATGTCCTTCTTCGTTGGTCTGGTCCCAGTGACCATCGAGCCAGATACTCATGATCGGACCATAATTCGTCAGCAGTTCTGTCAACTGGTTTTTCATGAATTGCAGGTAGCTGGCATAATCACTCTTTCCTGTTCTGCCGCTGTACTGACCCGTGCGGCCGGTCTCATAGGGATAATCATCCCTGAACCAGTCAAGGGTAGAGTAGTACAACCCCAGTTTCATGTCATGTTTCTGGCAGGCTGCGGCCAGTTGTTGCAATACATCTTTGCCATAAGGCGTATTGGTGATTTTCCAGTCGCTGAATTTGGTATCCCAGTTGGAAAAGCCATCATGATGCCGGGTGATGAACACCATATATTTCATGCCGGCTTTTTTAGCAGTAAGTACCCATTTTTCTGCATCAAAATCTGACGGGTTAAACACCCGTAGATATCGCTGGTAATCATCTTTGCGGATCTTGCGGTTCTGCATCACCCATTCGCCATGACCCAATACGCTGCTCAATCCCCAATGGATGAACATACCGAATTTATTATCCTGGAATTGTTGACGGGCTGCTACATTCCCCGGAGCAGGAGTATATTTTTCCTGGGCGGAAATGATTGCGGAACAAAGTAAGGCCAATGCCGGGAGCAGTTTTCTCATGTATTATATTTATAGAGAAAGTTACAAATAAGTAACATTACCGGTCAGGATTTCCCTCCCCGCCATCTGTAAAATCCGGAGTATCGGCGGGCAAGCTGTTAAGACTTTATAGGTGAGGCCAGCCTTTTTTTGAGAAAACTCATTCTGATCCCTGATAAGTCTCATTAACAGGACAGCGATGGGTTTTTAGCTTTACCTGATTTCCGCCACGTTTACTTTCATTTTGTAGTATGAAAAAGTACTTTTTTTTAGCTGCTGTCGTTTCACTGGTGCTGTTAACTGCCTGCCAGCATAGAATGAACCAGCCCGTTACAACGGAAAATAATACACTCGAAAAATTATTGCAGGGTAATAATCGTTTTGCGGCTGCTCATCCGCTGCATCCTGACGAAAGCAGGCAAAGAATGGGGGAGATAGCCAAAGGACAACACCCCTTTGCTGTCGTCATCAGTTGCTCTGATTCCAGGGTGCCGCCGGAGCTGGTTTTTGACCAGGGGCTGGGTGATTTGTTTGTGATCCGCACAGCGGGTAACCTGGTTGGAGGGCTTGAGATTGGCAGCGTTGAATATGCAGTGGAGCATTTGCAGGTGCCCCTGATCGTAGTTCTTGGGCATGAACAATGCGGTGCGATCAAAGCATTTGTAGAAGGAAGTGAAACACCGGGGCATATTAAAGATATTGTAGACCTGATTAAAGCGGAAGCAGAGATATGTGCGATAGCAAAAGACGATAAGGACCGGCTGGCCCATTGCATTGAAGCCAATCTCCGGCATGTGACTCTTCAATTGCAGGAGCAATCATCTATCATTAAGGAGAAGATGCTCAAAGGGGAGTTGAATATTGTTACAGCCAGTTACGATCTCGAAAAAGGGAGTGTTACCCTTTTAAAGTAATTGGGTCTCTTTTGTTGCATAAAAAAGCCGCCCTGGTAACAGGGCGGCTGTAGTTTTTCAAAACCGTCATTATCGAACGGTAAGTTTTGTTACCATGGGTTCAGCAGGAAGGGAATCCGTTTTTTGCAGCTCCTGCTTTTTCATAAAATCAGCTACATCCTTAATATGAGCTTTTGTCTCTGCATTGGTCAGGGTGGTTAAACTACCATGCCCTTCAAAGTAATAATGTATGGCAATAAATTTCTTTACATGTTTCCGGGTTTCCAGCGGCAGGTATTTTTGCAATACCCAGTAATTGCGGCTGCCTGATTTTTTGATCGCTGATAATACCCGGGCAGGCCCGCTGTTATAGGCAGCGAGTGTTAGTAACCAGTCATCAAAAATATTGTGCAGGTAGGTCAGGCATTTTGCGGCTGCCACCGTGCTTTTATAGGTATTCCTGCGTTCATCATTTTTTCCACCTACTTTGAGTCCAAAGCTCTTCGCAGCAGACGGCATCAGCTGCCACAAACCAGCAGCACCGGCACCTGATACGATCTTATTATCCAGGTTGGATTCAATAACGGCAAGATATTTAAGCTCAACCGGTAAGTTGTATTGAGTCAGCACTGTGTCAATAACAGTAAAAAAAGGAGTACTCTTTATTTTTATCTTATTAAGATAAAAATTATTGACAACAATATAATTATCTACGAAGCCCGATACATGTTTATTTAATTCAATTCTTGGTGCTCCTGATAACTCTGTATTGCTGAGATAAGATATACAGGTACACAGGCCGGTTGCATCAAATGCATGTCCTTCTTTTAGTAATGAATCTGGTTTATTACTAACACAGGAATGGGTGATGTCGTCAAAAGGGGTAACGGTTTTGTTGCCGGGAGCTGCAGCCATAAAAATAAAACTGCCTGCAGCAATACCTGCTTTAAACATTTTTTGCCTGAACATTGAGCGATTTTTAGTACAACAATGTCGTCCGGAGGATTGGATCAGAAAGGAAAGGCTGACACAGGATTGATCGGATGGTTACAGCATTTGTTCTGTGGACGAGTGATTTGGGTTTTTCAGTTCTTCAGAACGCTGTGGTTGCAATTGGTGCAATGACAGCGCAAAGATAGCCTGCAAATGCAGGTCCACACAGCATTTCAGCCCTCAGTTATCCACTGACAGGATAACTATGTGAGTATCATTAATGAATTTTGTTAAAGCTGTTAAAAAGTCAGGCAGATTAATTTTTTATCGTAGAATTACCCCCTCTAGGTGATGATTCTTGTCAAATTGTGCTTTGTATTCTTAAAATATTTTTTACTGCACAACCCCTGGAAAAATGTGTTAGTATTATTTGCAGCCGTATTATTATAATATAGTTTGTTAACAGTATACTACATGATATAACGATTTCAGTACAACAACAAATAGTCTTTTATAAACTGTTGGATTGGTAAGACCAGCAGTAGGTAAAGTAAATGCCATGGCTGTTGTGAGATTTTGTAGCCCTGAATATATTGTCGAGTTGTTGCTGGCTTCCTTTACCCTTTATACAGATGATCTCTGTATATAAAATTTCCGGTAACCGGTTGAGTGACGAAGTTGAATACCTGTTTCTATTTTGTTATTGATGTATTGCTTTTATTCGGAGCGAACACCTGAATTGTATAGCTACCGTCCTGGCATAATATGGTTTATTCTGCCGGTAATACAAGGGTAAAAGGGCTTTCATAGCTTACCCCAGGGGGAGGGTGTTTCACCGGGCAGACATTTAACTTTTTGTTGATAAGTTGTTAGCTTAAAAAACATTTTTTCCAATATTTTTAAACAATGCAAGACCATTATACCCTTCTTCAAACCATCTATGAAATTGTAAAAAATGATCCACAGCCGCAAAGCTATGCCTGCCGGCCAAGAGAGCTCATCTTACGTAGTTTGCAGGAATGGTCTTCTATTCATCAGCATATTATCTTACTGCAACAGGAGGAATTGGTAACGACTGAACAACAGGATACCCTTGTTATCCGCATCACACAGGCCGGCCTTGAGAAGGTGAAGGAAAAAAACAGCTTGGTGGGGTGAGTAGTATCAGACTGATTTCTATTCAAAAAACAACAGTTTTATCGGTATAAAAATCATAGGAACTACTGATAAATGTCTTTTTTTAAAAGGCAGCAGTGGCAGACTTTTGCTATTAAATAAGAATAGCTCATGGTTCATCCCTATAAATATGTTTCTGCAGCCGAGGCTCTCTCACTGATTCAGAGTAACCAACGAGTGTTTGTACACGGAAGTGCCTGCACACCGCTTTATTTGCTGCAAGAACTGGCAAAAGAAAAAGACAGGTTAAAGGATGTGGAAATAGTTTCCATTACCCTGCGTGGGGATATCGAAATTGATAAACCTGAATACCAGTCTGCTTTTCATATTAATTCCATGTTTGTATCGGCTTCAGTCCGAAATGCTGTAAAGGAGGGAAGAGCCGATTTCATCCCTGTTTTCCTGAGCGATATACCCGATCTTTTCAAAAGAAAGATCATGGAAGTGGATGTGGCTATTGTACAGGTCTCCCCACCGGATGAACATGGCTATTGTTCCCTGAGTTTATCTATTGATATAGCCCGTTCTGCGGTTGATAGTGCCAAACATATTATTGCCCTGGTCAATCCTTCATTACCCCGCACTCATGGCGATGGTATGATCCATACAGACCGGTTTACTAAAATGGTATTTCATGAAGCCCCGGTTCCTGAGGAGAACTATGGTGACAAAGTAGGTGAGGCAGAAATGATCATTGGCAAAAATATAGCCGGAATGATCGACGATGGCAGCACTATTCAAATGGGAATCGGAACTATTCCTGATGCGGTCCTTCGTTTTCTAAGTAACCATAAAGATCTGGGTGTACATACAGAAATGCTCAGTGATGGCATTATTGACCTCGTTGAGAAAGACGTGATCAACAACCGGAAAAAAAGAATACACCCGAATAAATCAGTGAGCTCATTTGCAGTTGGTACACGAAAATTGTATGATTATATTGATGATAATCCTTCTTTTGCCTTCCTGGATATTGATTATGTCAATGATCCCCATGTTATTCGCCGTAACCCTAAAGTAATTGCAATTAACAGTGCAATAGAAGTGGACCTGACCGGCCAGGTTTGTGCGGATAGTATTGGTGAATACCAATACAGCGGTATCGGCGGGCAGATGGATTTTATGCGGGGAGCAGCACTAAGTGAAGATGGTAAACCAATTATTGCATTGACCAGTCGTACGGCAAAAGGCATTTCCCGGATTGTTACCAACCTGAAACCTGGAGCCGGTGTTGTGACTACCCGGGGCCATGTGCACTACGTGGTAACCGAGTATGGAGTAGCCTTCTTATTTGGAAAGAACCTTCGCCAGAGAGCAAAATCCCTGATCGAAATAGCACATCCTGATGACCGGGAAAGTCTTGACAGGTATTGCCATGAACGCTTCAAGATATTCTGACCTCTTTTCTCATGTAATGGTTAATGAAAAAAAGCCCCGCCTGATTCCTCAGCGCAGGGCTTTTCTTTAATCGGATAATCTTAGTTGATCTTTTTTACCAGGGTTTCTTCAACATAATGGTTGTTCTGGTTAATTTCATACACCACAGTTTTGTTGGATTTCTTACCTGTGATCTCGAAACGCAGTGCTTCACCATCGCCTATTTCTTCAATGTTCAGCATAAATTTCTTGGAAATAATATTGCTGTTTACATTTTCCCTGTACAGTGAATTCCCAAAACTGTCACGGATGACAACTACATATTCGTTATCAGCAGTTCCGGGTTTAAAGTTCAGTTCAAATACAGGTTTGTTCTTAAAATTGCCAAGGAATTTCAATTCAACAGCTGCTGTGTTGTTTGTTTCATCAATGGCCTGTGCTGCCGGTGCTATTGCTAATGTTACTACAGTCAGCAAAGCGATGGCGGTGTTACGGAAATTTAATACACTTTTCATGGTTATACTTTTTAGCGTTAAAAATTAAAAATTGTTATAGCAGATGACGGCAACCGTGAGGACAAGCAATGGGCAAACAAAAGGGGCAAGTTTCGCTACCAGGTCAAGCAGAGGTTGTAATACCGGTAGAAGTTTTGGTTAGAAGAAGCGTTTCGCTTTTTAAATAACTACTGCAAACATATGCCGGTAATTCTTGCACATCAAACCATGTTTTTGCTGATTTTAGTGTCCTTAAAATTGGCTGAATTCATCTAAATTTTTGATTTACAAATGGTTGAGTATTGTCGCTTCATGATGCCCAACAGCCCAAACATGCCATTTCCTGCTTGTTTGTAGAGGTAAACCCTTAATCGAAAATTTTTATTAGGACTAAGTACCTGATTTTCAGGATTGGGGTTTATGTGTTAGGAAATTAATTTTTTCTTTCATTTTCAGGGTGCAAAAAAATACTATCTTCAGCCGCCTTCAGGTGTTGAAATAAAGGCGTAAATAGCTTTCATTCAACCAAATGAAAGAAATTTTGTTATTAACCAGTAGAGCCACGGCCGAAGCTTGGGGAAGAACTAAAAAAAGGAGTTTAAATATGGCATTTAAAAAAGATGATATCATCATCATTGAACCGAAAGAAATGTTTGTGGGCAAAAAAGACGCCCCCGTTACATTAATGGAATTTGGCGAATACGAAAGTGAGGAGTGTGCCAAGGCCAACGAGATCGTTAAGCAATTGCTGGAAGAATATGAAGGCAAGATCAGGTTTAACTTCCGTCATTTCCCGCTAACCATGATCCACCAGCGCAGCCTTAAGGCCAGCGAATCTGCTGTTGCTGCAGGGCAGGAAGGTAAGTTCTGGGAAATGCATAACGTTTTGTTCAGTAACCGTCGTAACCTCGGTACAACCAGCCTGAAACTGCATTCGAAAGAAGCAGGAGTCAACAATAAGAAATTCCTGGATGACCTGGTAAATGGCGTATATGGCTGGCAGGTGCAGGACGATTTGAAAGAAGGAATTAACAGAGGTGTAAAAGAGCTGCCGGCTTTCTTTATTAATGACGAGCCTTTTACAGGAAAACCAACTTTTGCAAACCTTAGTGCGGCGATAGAATCTGCGTTGAAAAAAGTGAAAAAGAAAGCTCCCGCAAAGCAAAGAGCTTAACCATAGCAGTCCAAAATATTGAATCCTGTCTTTTTATTGAGACAGGATTTTTTATTTCGCTGAACTAAGTATAATTTATCTCCTTCCTCTCCCGGCAGGCGTCCTTTTTGTCCTTGGGTGGTAAGTAGGTGCAGGCCCTAATTCGTCAGGTACTTTTGCTTTTGGAACAGGTTTGCCTAACAGTTGCTCTATTGAAGCAAATTTATTTTGTTCCCTGGGACTGATAAAGGTGTAGGCAGTCCCGTCTGTTTCGGCACGGGCGGTGCGGCCAATACGATGCACATAATCTTCTCCATCGTGGGGAACGTCATAATTTATAACGAGGTCAATATGGTCCACATCAATACCACGACTGAGGATGTCCGTCGCCACGAGGATGGGCAGACGTTTGCTGATAAAACTGCGGAGTACTTCTTCCCGCTGGGCCTGTTCCAGGTCGGAATGAATTTCTTCTGCTGGTATGCCGGCTCTTTTCAATTCACGGGTCAGTTGTTTTACCTGTTGTTTTTTGGAACAAAAGATAATGATGGATTTGAACTGCCGGCTTTTCAGTAACATTTTCACCAGCGGCATTTTTTGGTCTTCATTGATCACAAAGGCCTGCTGTACTATTTTTTCCGGGGGTTTTGAGATGGCGATATTGATCTCGGCTGGTTGTTGTAATATTTTTTGTGCCAGCGTCCTGATCCGCTGCGGCATGGTGGCAGAGAATAATAGCGTCTGCCTCTTTGCAGGGAGCTCATTAATGATACGCATGATATCATCATGAAATCCCATATCCAGCATACGGTCAGCCTCGTCCAGTACCAGGTATTTCAGGCCTTTGATCTTTACGTACCCCATATTGATATGAGCTATCATTTTCCCGGGTGTGCACACCACGATATCAACTCCTTTTGAAAGAGCCTGTTTTTCCTGTACGAATGAATTACCGTCACCACCACCATACACGGCAATAGAGCTGACTGAAGTAAAATAAGAAAGCCCTTCCAGGTGCTCACTGATCTGCACGGCCAGTTCCCGGGTGGGTACAATGATCATGGCGCTGATATGATGATCGTCGTGATGACTGGTAAGCAGATGATTTAGTAAAGGAAGGAGAAAAGCAGCCGTTTTACCGGTGCCGGTTTGCGCAGAAGCAATGATATCCCGGCCTTGCAATACCAGCGGAATGACCTGTTCCTGAACAGGGGTGGCATCTTCGTAATTGCTGGCAGCGATACCTTCCAGTAAGTTTTCGTGGAAATTAAATTCGGTGAATTTCAAGTGACAAATAGAGATTAGTTGGGCAGAATTGTTTTCGTAAAGATAGGGGTAAATCCATTTTCAGGTCATAGCAAAAAAGGAGGGCAAAAGCCCCCCTTTTCAAACTTATTATACGATGGTGATTACCAGCGGTTGTTTGAGTTAGAATAAGAAGGCCTTGGCTTTCTTTCTTCTTTTGGCTTGGCTTCAGCAACTTTGATAGAACGGCCATCAACCATAGCGCCATCCAGTTCAGCAATTGCTTTTTTAGAAGCTTCGTCATCAGACATCTCAACAAAACCGAAACCTTTGCTGCGGTTAGTGAATTTGTCCATAATAACTTTAGCAGAAGTTACTTCTCCGTACTCTGCAAAATAAGACATCAGGTCTTCGTCTTGTACAGCGAAGCTCAGATTTGAAACGTAAATGTTCATCAATAAAAATTAAAAATCAAAAATGCTTGAGAAAAACGCAACGTAAAGAAGACTAACTATTAGCAGGATCCTTCAGTACTTCGACAAGCTCAGTACAACGGATTGAGGGCTTAGCAGAAAAAATCGTTCACTTACAAACTTAACGTAGAACTCAAATTAACGGTGTAAAGATAAGGCGGTTAATTGACAATCCCTTTTTTATTTATTATTCCGTTTGTTAAATTACTGAAAACAACAGCCAACCGGTTACTCCTTAGCTGTTTGATCCGTTTAAATAAAATACTTTTTTGTCTCAATTTGACGCAGGAGGCTCTGCAGAAAACATATTATTACTATTCTCCTCCTTCTTGCGAATGCCAAAATTGTAACGCAGGTTAATACCAACTCTCCGGGTATCCGATTGCCGTAAGCCACTGGCATCAACAGAACCCTGCTGGAGCGTAAAATTATTTTTGTTAGAGGCAAATATATCACTGAGACTTAGAGTAACCACCAGCTTGTCTTTCATGAACCTCCGGTTGATACTGGTATTGAGTGATCCGAAGGAGCTGAGTTCATATAACTGTTGTTGCCCTTTTAATCGCATAAATCCATTTAGTGTGATCACCGATTTTTTATCAATTTTAAAAGTCTGGTAGGTGAAAAAAGTCCAGGTACCTTTTTTGAAGGAAAGTGGCTGGTTCTGGTATAATCCCTGGTAGAAATTATGGTTGTATTGTGTGCCGATCACGAAAAAGTACCGGCCTCCGGGTGGCAAAGCACCCAATGCCCGGAAATACCATTCTTTATTCTTTCCAAGATTATCATAGGTCCGGTAAGCCTGGCTCCGGCTGCTGTCGGCCTGGTAAATGACATTGGTAAAAATGTCTTTGGTATCATTTACACCCACAGCCAGTATCGGCCTTTCGTCCACGCTGATATTGGCTTCATAATTATTATTGAACTGGGGTCGCAAAGAAGGGTTACCTGTTTCGCTGAGGTATTCATCCACGTATCTTGAAAAGGGATTTAACTGGCTGTAAGACGGCCTGCTGATGGTACGGCGGTAAACGAGGTATGCTCTCAGCTCATACCCGGCGATCTTCATCAAACTTTTGCTGAGATAGAGATATGGAAAAATATCAGTGCGGTGAATAGCAAAGGAGGTATCACCGGGAACAAGTTGTCTCCCTTTCATATTTGTATTTTCCAGCCTCGAGCCAAATTTTACGACAAAATCCTTGCCGATAGTTTTTGATCCCTGCAGGTAAAAAGCATTGATATTCTCATGGTAACGGAATGTATTTGTACGGTTGCTGTCAACCTTGCGGATACTGTTCGATTCGCGGAAATAATTGGTTTTATTCCGGTAATTGTTGACAGATGCCTGTAAGCCTGTTTCCATTGTGAATTTTTTCTTCATCTTCAGTTTGAGGTCGGATTTCGCATTGAAGTAGTCACGGGTATTATCCGCTTTGCCGTCACCGCCGGATAGTATTAAAAAAGGAGTGCTGTATTGGGTAAAGAAAACCTGGTCCGATTTATTGCTGCTGCGGCTATACCAGGTATCATTGGTCCATTCGGATCCTATGGAATCAATTTTGTATTTCGACTCAACGCCCGTGCCCAGTGTTAAAGAGCTGCCATTATTATCTACCCCGTTCAGGCTGTTGGAAAGTAATTGAGCACTACTGATCTTTTGTATGCTGTTCTTGTTCTCAGAATGGGTATTGAACTTATTATAACTGGCAGTGGCGTCATAAGTGAGTTCCCATTTTTTGGAAAGCTCATAGGTCAGTGCATAAGCACCATAATAATTATTACCGGGGTATTTTGTCAGCGCATGCTGACTGAGCAAGGAGTCCGGGGCAAATATCCTGTCCGTCTTAATTAGCTCATAAGAATCCCGGTGGCTATAATTAATATTCAGGGAGGAACTTTTCTTTCCGTCATTATTATTAAGGCTGAAGCCGATGAGCTGGTTGCCATAAGTGCCCTGTTGAATTCCTGCGTTCACACTGCCGGTTAATCCTATTTTAACGCCTTTACGGAGTACTACATTCACAACTCCTCCGCTGCTGCTGGCATCATATTTTGCAGAGGGAGTTCTGACGATCTCAATTTTTGAAATAGAATTAGGCGGCAGGCTTTTCAGCAGGCTGGCCATATCCGTTGCACTCATTCTCATATCCCTGCCATTGATCTGTACACTGGCGGGGGTGAGGCTGCTGATATAAATATTACCATCCTGGTCCACAAATAGCCCCGGTGTTTTCTCGATCACTTCATACCCGCTGGTGGATGCAGCAACAAGGTTCTCCGGGTCAACAATGGTTTTATCATCCTCCTGCCGCATCAATGGTTTTTGTGATGTAACCACAACACCCGTTAAGGTTTTTGCAGCTGGTTCAAGACTGAAGGAAAAAGTTGTTCTGTTACTGTTTACGGTAATGCCTTTTTCCAGGGATTGATAATTGACAGAACTGATAGTAACCAGGTATTGCCCTTCTTTATTCAAACGGAATGCTGCGGTACCGCTGCTGTCCGCCACTTTTTTTAATGCCTGGGTGCTGTCAAGCCTGCTGGTTATAGTAACAGACGCAAAAGCAACCGGCTCTTTTTTGGAATTAATTATTTTAAGACTGACAGGGATCTCCTGGGCATAGATGGATTTGGTAAAAAGAAATACTATAAAAAAGAAAAATGTTCTCAGGCAGGGGAGGACGCTGATTTTCATGAATAGTAATGGCTGGTGATAAAGATCAAAAGTAGCTAAATCTGCTGCTGTACAAAACGAAAGCACTGTATACCTGCCGATTTTTAAAACATTTAACCTTTCTGTTTTTATTACTAATGACGGCTCCTTTTCCGATGATGGATATTTTTAGCTTCGTCAACAGAATGGGTGGAATGAATATTATTTTCTTTTTTAGCCAGCTCAGAAAGTTTGACATAGAATTTTTTGATGGTTTCCAGTTCTTCCGTGGAAAGATCTTCCACATCCACGAGACGATTGCTGGCAGAAGAAGAGGCTGCGATCAGTTCATTCAGTTTCAGGTGCAAAGCCACGGTATCTTTATTTTGAGATTGCTGAATGACAAATACCATTAAAAAGGTGATGATGGTGGTGCCTGTATTGATCACCAGTTGCCAGGTATCGGAATAATGGAATAGAGGACCGGTGATCACCCAGCCAATGATGATCAAAAGGGCAAGTATAAAGGCAAGAGGCTTGCCGGTGGCTTTGGTTACTTTACCTGAGAATTTTTCAAACAGCAGGGTGATCATTTTTTTCATAAAATCAGTGACAGGAGTTTTGTTGATCTCGTTGCCAATACCGAAATTTAATCATTCTGATCCAGCAATGGTACAATTCACAACCACCATACACAAGTTTACCAAACAGGGGGAGAAAACCGGGTGGACCTATATTGAAATACCTGCAGACCTGGCCCAGCAAATAAAACCAGGTAATAAAAAAGAATTTAAAGTGAAAGGAAAGCTGGATGCCTTTCCTGTAAAAAGAATGTCAGCCATCCCAATGGGCGGTGGTAAGTTTATACTTGCTCTTAATGCCACGATCCGGAAAGGTATTGCTAAGAAACAGGGAGCAATGCTGAAGGTGCAGCTAACCGAAGATAAAAGTGAGTTTGTTTTTAATGCTGATTTTATAGAATGTTTGAATGATGAACCGGCCGCTAAGGAGTTTTTCCAATCCCTGGCAGGGTCTCACCAGCGGTATTTCAGTAAATGGATAGATGATGCAAAGACAGACCCAACCCGTACAAAGAGGATCGCTATGGCTGTTAATGCTCTTTCCAAAAAATGGGGCTACCCGGAAATGATCAGGGCCAATAAAAAAGACAGCCCATAAAAAATGCCGGATCATTTGATCCGGCACACAGTGACCTCTTCTGCAATTTTAATAGATCTTTTCTCCTTCTCTTTTCACTGTTGTATATAACCGTCCTGTTTTTCTTAATATTTCTTTTATATAATAGCTGCTGAGTTCTTTGGGGTCATACCCGCTGAATTCTTTTCCCAGTTTCACCACATTCTCTTTATACAGCTTATTTTCCAGTACTTCTTCCACCGCTTTTTTCACCTGCTGTGGTTTGGGCCATTCCGTTTTCAGGTTCACCCCGAGTTTAAAATACCCAACCCTTGCATTGATCTCGTTTTTACCTTCGTGAACACCGGCCACGACTAATGGTAACTGGTTTTCGATTCCCAGCATCACACCACCATATCCGCCATTGGTTATATAGGCATCGGCATAGGGCATGATGTCAGCAAAGGGTATGAAATCTTCAATGACCAGGTTGTATTGTGGAAAACGTTTCCTTAATTCTTCCGTGCCCGAACCGCCGGTTGTTGCAATCACCAGCACGTCTGTATCCTTGAATGCTTCCAGCGTGGGTACAATAATTTTCTCATGATTTTTTTCTACCGTCCCTTGTGTTACAATCACTATCTTCTCATATTGGTTCACTTTGGAATTGAACCAGGCTGAACTTTGTTTTTTGGGCTGGTAAGGAAGAAGGGAGCCAATAAAGCGGACATTTTTTCCAAGATCGCTGCGATAGTATTCAAAACCCGGTGTGCCACTTTGCAGCAGGATCGTTGCTTTTTTTACCAGCAGGTCAAAAGCACTCAGATTGAAATGTTCAATACCATGTTCATCCAGTATGGTATGCATCACTTTATTTGCTTTACGGAACAATACACGATCGGCGATATAGCGGAGAAAGCCTTGTTTGATTTTGCCGATAAATGTATAGGAAGGCGTCATCCCCAGGCCCGGCGGAGCCAGGTCAACGGAAGTTTCTGGTAATGGAAACACACCGATGGAGGCAACCGGGATATTCATTTTATCAGTAATAAACGGAATACCGGCGAATGCACAATCTGCCACCACAAGGTCAAAGGTAAATTCTTCATAGATATCCAGCAGGTCTGCATAATATTCTGGTCCCCGTAATACAAAAGCATTAATAATATCAAAACTGAGTTTACCGACCATGCCTTTGATCTTTTCCCGTTCCGGTAAAACCTGCTCCAGGTTGGTGGCGTTGATATCCTTTGCTTTTTTAAATGTGTAATGCGGAATATTTAACCGGCTGATCTTGGCTGCATAGATTTCGGAAGTATACCAGCGGATATCACAACCGAGTTGCTGTAAATGGGCAGCCAATCCGGTCAACGGATTAAAATGCCCGTCGCCCGGGAAATTGGCAAATAAGATCTTTTTACCGGCCAGGGCAGTAATGGATTGCCTGGCATCATTACTCAAATTGTTCCTGTTCATCATGACTGAATTTTATAGTAAGGTTTAATTGAAGCACAATAATAACAGTGGTTGCTGCGGAACAATACCTAAAAATGAATCAACTGACAAGCGGAAAGACAGGCTGAAGGAAGTGGCGGATGAATTGAAAATGTGTTTATTTGCAATATGATTCAGTCCATAAATGATTTTAAGCAGCCTTTTTTTATTGGTATTGCCGGTACCGGGATGAGTGCTATTGCGCAATACCTGCAGGGAACAGGAAAGCAGGTATCCGGAAGCGACCGTTTTTTTAAAGAAGGAGAAAGCAATGAGACCAGGGAGAAACTGGAAGCTGAAGGGATCAGGTGTTTTTTGCAGAATGGGGAAGGTATAACCGGGGAAACAGACATGGTGGTGGTTTCTACGGCCGTGGAAGACACGGTAGCAGAGGTGCAAAAGGCAAAAGCACTGCATATCCCTATTATCAAAAGATCAGAATTACTATCCATTATTGCTGACAGTAAAAGAACAATTGCTGTTGGTGGCACCAGTGGCAAAAGCACCACGAGTGCCATGCTGTTTGATATACTTGAATATGCAGGTCTTCAGCCGAATATTATCAGTGGGGCGGGGTTGGTGAGCATCATTAAAGAAGGAAGGATAGGGAACGCCAAGGTTGGAGCCGGTGAATGGCTGGTAATAGAAGCTGATGAAAGCGATGGCTCGATCGTTCAATATAAACCGGAGATTGGATTATTGCTGAATGTTGATAAGGATCATAAGGAGATCAATGTGCTGATGGAGGTATTCGAGGCTTTTAAAAAGAACAGCAGGAGATTTGTTGTGAACCAGTCGCATGAGCTGGCAAAACAACTATCACAGGATAAGCAACATGATTTTTCCCTTCAACAAGGATCAGGTGCCGGGTATATAGCCAGCGATTTTAAGCAGGAAGGGCTTACTATTTCTTTCCGTATTAATAATACTGGGTTTAACCTGAACGTGGTTGGCCGGCACAATATGGAGAATGCCGTAGCTGCGGCTGCTATCGCTAACCAGTTGGGAGTGGAACTTGCTGTTGCAGCGGCTGCATTGAAAAACTATGAAGGGATTTACCGGCGCCACCAGGTATTGGGGAACAAGCAGGGTGTTTGGGTCATTGATGATTATGCTCATAACCCGGTGAAATGTGCTGCAGCTATCGAAGCCTGCCAACCGATAGCACCCAAGGTAATTGCCTGGTTCCAGCCACATGGATACGGACCTACTAAATTCCTGCGGAATGATTTTGTAGAAGAGATCGCTAAAGTAGTAAGACCCGCTGATGAGATATGGATGAGTGAGATATTCTATGCAGGCGGTACTGCCGTAAAAGACATTTCTGCCAATGACCTGATCAATGACCTGAAAGCATTGAATAAGCCTGCCTTTTTCGTGGAGAACAGGGGTGATCTGTTGTCTGCACTCCGCCCGCATTTTACCGGTAATTGTGTACTGCTGTTAATGGGTGCAAGGGATCCCTCATTAGAACAATTTGCCAAAAAACTGTGGGCTGAACTCTAACCCTTTACACGGCGTATTCCACCACATTTTCTTTTGCTACGGGCAGGAACATGTACCAGCAAAGGGCCATCAGCAAACTGGGCTCGGAGGAAAGATGATTTGTATTTGTAAATTGAACAGCCGGGCTTTCATCATTTACATTCAGCCCGCAAACTACCGAGGGTTTATTGATTGATTCTTTGTAAATAACCAATTCTGACAGCGGGTTATTATGAATGCTGTAATAGAAGCGTTCATCATTCATGTCAATAAAGTTCTCCTTGTTGTCATGCCCCAGTTCAGCAATCTTGATCCCGTACTCACTTCGTAATACTGTTTTGTTACGCAGGAAACCTTCTTTCCGGATAAGGAATACTCTTTTTTCTGTGGCCGACTCCACCCTGGCTGTGTTGGAGAAAGGATGCAATGTCAGTGTAAGCAGCCGCTTATCCTTATCCCATAAATGGTAAACTTCATTGGCTGAAGTTGATTTGCTTTTTTCCCAACGCATACTAAATATTTTAAGCAGGTGATAATTGCAGTAAAAAGTACAACCCTTTTACCAGCAGGAAGCTGACTGATTGAAAGTTAATAATAACTTCATATTGGAAAGAATATCGTGAAAAAACTGTGGAGAACCCTGAAGATTTTCACAGTAAGAGACTCGCAGAAAGCAGCAAAAAATTAAAACAGGGGCAAAAAATGGCCCTGTTTTCAGTTCTGCCCGTTATTGATCATGCGGTGCAGGACGAAATAACTAAGTACAATTAAGAGCAATAAGATCAGTATCGAAATATATAACCAGGGCTGGTCTTTGAGTTTCAATTTTTCCCGTCGTTGTTTCTTTTTTTCCGTTTTCTTTTTCAGGTCACGGTTCAGCATTTCCACCATATAGGATATCTGCTGCTTGTCCTTTATTTCCTTCAGGCCTTCCAGTGCATCATCAGCAAAATCATTATCCAGCAATTGTTTTTCCACCTCGTGTTTCTTTTCCTCCGGCAGTTTATCCTGCAGGTAAAGCAACAGGGTCTCCTGGTCAATGTCAGTAGATAAATTAGATAATATGTCTTTCAGGTTATCAGCCATTGCTCAGCGGTCTGCTTTTTCATTTAGTTTACGTTCGATCCAGATCTTCAGGTTGCGTTTGCCATTCTGAATATAACTTTTTACCTGCAACATGGAAAAACCTGTTTGCTCCGTGATCTCCTGGTAGCTTTTCTTTTCCAGGTAAAACAAAGTTACACATTGCTGTTGCTCCCGGTTCAGTTCTTTAAGCCCTGCTTCCATCAGGTCCAGGGTATGATCATTCTGCAATAAAGCCTGCCGGTCTGTTTCCTCTTCCGGTGTAGCAGTAATTCGTTCTGTCAGTTCAGTTGGTATTTTGCCCTGCCGGTCCCGCAGTTTCATCAGGCAGTGGTTCTTGGCCACCATGTAGAGCCAGGATTTGAAGTATTCCACTTTGTATTTATGCAGTTCCTGTATCACTTTCAGGAAAACCTGCTGCACACTGTCTTTGGCTTCCTCTTCATTTTTCAGGTATTTCATGCACACACCCAGCAGCAACAGGGTGTAGCGTTGCAGTAAGATACCCAGCCATTCATTATTATGGTCGGCATGGAATTTTTCGAGCAGCTCCTGGTCGGTAATATGGTTGTACTTATCGCCGTTCACAAACGGAAAATAGCTATTTTGTTCTGATTAGATGCAACACAAAAATAATTTCATACCAAAACAAGACCGATTGTATTAATTAATTTCGCCAAAATAAGTTGTATGGAATTCGCAATCGTTTCAGTACCTGCGGCACCTGTACGCCGAAAGCCAAAACACCAGCGGGAAATGGTGAACCAGTTGCTATTTGGCGAGGCCGTGAAAATCCTCCGGGAAAGAGGAAAATTATGGGTAAAGGTGCGCAGCCTGCATGATAATTATGAAGGCTGGATGACCAGAACCCTGCTGGAAGAAGTGATAGAAAGCGAAGTGAAGGTGGGCTCTTCCCCTGTTATTTCAGGATTGCTCAATAGAATTACTGTCGCAGGAACTGCAATGCAGGTTCCCGCAGGGTCATTACTACCAGCATTTGATGGAAGTAAAGGAAAATTGGGTAAAGCGGAGTATAGTTATGAAGGAAGCCATATAAAAAAGAACGAGCAGCAACCCGGAACTGAATTACTGGAAAAATTGACTATGCAATGGCTGAATGCTCCTTATCTCTGGGGAGGCCGTACTATCCTGGGTGTTGATTGCAGTGGTTTTGTCCAGGTCAATTACAGGATGCTGGGTATTGATCTGCCCAGGGATGCCTGGCAGCAGGCGCAGGAAGGAACGGCTGTAAAAAAACTAAAGGAGGCACGGGCCGGTGACCTTGCTTTTTTTGATGATAAAGAAGAGATCGTTCATGTGGGAATACTGCTGGGTACCGATAAGATCATTCATGCATCGGGCCGGGTAAGAATTGACAGTATTGATAAAAAAGGGATCATCAGTTCCACCACAGGTGAAAGAACACACCAGTTAAAGGCCATCCGCCGGTATTGGTAAGTAGGCCGTGTTTTCAACCACCGAGAACCGGATGGTGATGGCAAATACGTTCTCTGTATGTTCTTTATTGGTGGCCCAGGCAACCGTAAGCGGGGATAATAACAGGTCTTTATAATAGTAATCCCTGATCTCCCCCGTTTGCTGATCCTGTGATTTTAGTTCCTTGTAGTTATCTCTTGTGAAACCCCGCTTATACTGTCTGCAGAATTTTTCAAATTCCTGTTGCACATCTTTTATACCATCTTCGCCAGCGGGAGCATATCCTACTAATTGGTACAGGAAAAAGCTATAAAGCTGTCCGCTTGAATCCATGGCTTCTTCCCGTTCGGCCAGCGCCACTTTGCAGTGAGTGGCCTTGAAAAAGAAGGGGGAATAGGAATTATAATTTCCATCCAGGAAAAACAGGGTACTGTCTGTTTTCTTATGAATTGTTTCATTGATCAGGAGCGGGTCTTTCATCAGCTGGTTCAGGAAGCTGCTGAATTCCTGGCGGAAAGGATCAGCCCGGTAATAATTTTTACTGATCTTATAGAATTGCTGGCTTTGTACCTGCTGGGAGAAAAGCAGGATAAAGAAAAAGTATAGTTTCTTCATGTGGGGAATCATTGATCAATATGAATGTAAGAAAACAAATGAACAGGCAGCTGATCTGTTCCGTTAAAAAAGACCTTTAATCCATTTTACCAATAAGGCATCCCATCCCAGCATTTTAAAAGCTGTATAAAAGAGAATAACGGCAAATATTTTCTTGAGTGATTCTGTATTGATCATCAGGGCGATCTTGCTCCCAAAAAAACCGCCGGCTAAAAAGCCCACCGCCAGCAGGCCTACTACTTTCAGGTCAATGGGTGTACCCAGTTTCTGGCATTGCTGGTAATAATAAAAAGAAGCCAGGATGACCACCGGCATGGTCAATACCGCCAGCGAAGTACCCTGTGCCTGGTGCTGGGTATACCCCATGAATAAAACCAATATGGGTACCATGATGATGCCGCCACCCACACCTACCAATCCGCTCAGTACACCGGCCGCCAGGCCGATGGCGATCACTGTTATCAGCAGTTGTGCTGTCATGTTTTTTTGCTGGTTGAGGTTCATGATTATTTAGAGAAATGTTCTTTGTAATAACCGATGGCATCGGTGATGATGCGGCAGGCGGTTTCTTTATCCTGGAAATTATCGATCTCCACTTTTTTATTTTCAAGGGCTTTGTATTGTTCAAAGAAATTACGCAGCTCCAGTAAAAAATGGCCGGGCAGGTCTTCCATTTTTTTATAATGGTTGACAGAAGGATCATGGGCCGCCACGGCAATGATCTTATCATCTTCCTGGCCATTGTCGATCATTTGCATATTGCCGATCACTTTGGCCTCCACCAGGCATAAGGAGCGGATGGATTGCGAACAAAGCACCAGTATATCCAGGGGGTCATTATCCAGGCCAAGTGTGCGGGGAATAAACCCATAGTTCACCGGGTAGTGAAAGGAGGAATAGATTACCCGGTCCAGTTTTAATAACCCGGTTTCTTTATCCACTTCATATTTGGCCCGGGAGCCTTCGGGTATTTCAATGATCGCATTAACAACTTCAGGGGCATTATCTCCGGTAGAAACACCGTGCCAGGGATGATGAATGGTGAGCATATGGTTGAAATTTTATCAGCGGGTAAGTTTCATACCGGCATACGTGGCAAGTAAACCGGCAATCACACTGCCTGCTATGTAAAGGAAAAATAATCCTGTCCTGTTTTCTTTCAGTAAACCCACTCCTTCCAGGGTAAAGGCGGAGAAAGTAGTGAATCCGCCACAAAGACCCGTCATGAGAAAAAGCTTCCAGCTTTCATTGGAATCGAATAAGCGGAAACTAAGCCCCCAGAAAATCCCGATCAGCAAGCAACCTGTAATATTCACTGCAAATGTTCCCCAGGGAAAAGGATGGGGATAATAGATAGCCACCCACCGCTGGCAGAGGTACCGGGCTATGCTTCCGATGCCACCACCTAATCCTATAAGCAGGATATGCTTGATCATTGCAGGCTGTCTGGTTTATGCTTAAAGATATATTTAAAATCCACCAGCCATTTACCCTCCTGTTTGACCACTTTCAGCGAATCTTTTTGGTTCCTGAATGTATTGGAATAATAAATGATACTGGCAGAGTCACTGATTGACCTTGTTTCATGAATATGGATAGAAGCACCCCTGTATTTTGCCTTGTCCTCCGCACTCATTCTTTCTTTATATAATCGTTCCGAAGCTTCAATATCCTGCTGGTTCAGCGAGTCATTCACCACAAAGGTTTTGGCCTTACTATAATCGCCATCCAGCGCAGCACGGATAAATTCACGGGCCGCATCAATATCGCTGGAAGGTTGTTCACTGGTTGGGGTCCTGTCGCTGTCTTTGCAGGAAGCAAAAACTAACAACAGCAGCGTGGCAAAAAGGGTTATTCTTTTCATAGTTGCAAATTACGAAAGTTTGCTGCTTGTACTGTGCAGAAATAATAAAGCCCCTGGAGAGGGGCTTTATTCGTATTCATTCAGGAATAATTATTCCTGTTTCAATTTTTCAAGAGCTTTCATGGCTTCCTGAGTTTTGGGATCTTTCATGAGGCTGTCAACAGACTGCATACTTTTTTGTATGTCTTCAGCGCTTACGTTCACGTCTTCACCCGATTCATTCATGCCATCCACGCCACCATCCTGGCCGGCTTTATCTTTACCCATTTTCATCAGGGTGGCCATGCTGAAATCAACTTTCCAGGCACCATCTTCTTTCTTTAACGGGAAGTCAATACTTTCTTTTTCTTTTTTGCTTTTAAAAGGTACCAATGCAGTTTCACCATTGATTTTGGCTTCACCGATCTCTACATCTTTGAAGTCTGCAGTGGGATCTTCTTCTTCGGCTTTAGCGTCATCTTTCATTTTATCAATAGCTTTCTTCATAATATCCAAGGTAGCTTTACTGTCTTTGGTAGCCAGTTTGGCAGCGCCATCAATATCTTTTTCGGAAAGTCTTTTCATGAATTCTACCAGTACGGCTTTGGGATCCGAGCCGGCTCCTTTGTTATTACAGCTTACGAACAACAGGGCTGCACCTGCAAAGAGAAACAGCGATTGCATAATTTTTTTCATATAAGTGGTTTTGAGTGCGACAAATGTAGTCTTTCCCCTTCAATATCAAAAGTAAGTGGGTTTAAAAGTCAACTCTTTTTATCAACCTGCTTTTTTTATACAGGAACAGGTCGTCCGGGGATATCCCAAAGGGCCATTCCCTGGCTTTAATGGACTCAGTCAATTCCCCTGACATAGCTTTATCCAGGCTTTTAAAAACAAATTCGGAGCAGTACATCGTCTCATCGGAGAGGAAATTGAAATACATGTCAAATTTCAACCCCGCCCGGTAAAATTGCTGTACAACAGCCGAGAGAGAATCGTTTTCTGCGGTGGCCAGTTCATACCGGTACACAGCAAAACGATCAGCTTCTTCGGGCACCAAAAAACTGTCAATAGGGTCACGTCTGAGTTTTTGACTGGGGTTATAACTGCCGCCGATGGCATGATACACAAAGACATTATTATTCTCTATTAATACTATACCGCAATGCGAAAAGGACGTATCAACCCGGTTCATGCTCCTGGCGGCTTTGCTCACCTCATCCGTTCCGTTGCGGAATATAAGATCGCCATTTTGGATCAGTGATTTTGCGCTGTCAATTCGTTGGTAATAGCCGGCACGATCCGTTTTGTATTTGGGAACAGGAGTGGTAGTACAGCTTACCCCAAAAAACAAGAGGCAGCCGGTAAGCCACCTCTTTATCCCATTCAATAATTGGAATTTCATTGTTTAGCCGTTGTCGTAATCTTTCTTTTCCTTATCATAAGCCCGGATGATGGCTTTTACCAGGCGGTGACGCACCACATCTTCCTCATCCAGTTCGATATGCCCGATACCATCCACGTTTTTCAGGATACGGACAGCAGTACTCAAACCACTTTTCTGGTTGCGGGGAAGATCCACCTGGGTCACATCACCGGTAATGATCGCTTTGGCATTAGCACCAATGCGGGTGAGAAACATTTTTAATTGCAGGTCGGTGGCATTCTGCGCTTCATCCAGCAGGATAAATGCATTATCCAGCGTTCGGCCACGCATATAAGCAAGCGGGGCGATCTCAATGGTCCGGGTACTCATATAATATCCCAGCTTATCGGCAGGTATCATATCATCCAGTGCATCATACAAAGGACGCAGGTAGGGATCGATCTTTTCTTTCAGGTCACCGGGCAGAAAGCCAAGGCTTTCACCAGCTTCCACAGCAGGTCTTGTTAAGACGATCTTCTTGACCTGCTTGTTCTTTAGTGCTCTCACGGCTAATGCAACGGCGGTGTAGGTTTTACCGGTACCGGCTGGCCCGATAGCAAAAATGATATCATTCTTCTCGGCCATCTGCACCATTTTTTTCTGGTTGGCAGTGCGGGCCCTGACGGATTTCCCGTTGGGTCCGAATACAAGGACCTCGTTGGGGTTCCGTTCTTTGAAGTTGTCAATGGCCTCTGCATCATCCCCGCCCAGTATCTGTTCAAAATAATTCTCACTCATGTGCCCGTTCCTTTCCAGGTAGGTAACGATGAGGGAAATCTTTTCCCGGGCAGAATCCACTTGTTCAGGTGCTCCGCTCAGTTTGAGCTGGGTGCCGCGGGAGAGAATCTTTAACAGGGGGAATTTCTTTTTCAGGATGTCTAACTTGCCATTGTTTACGCCGAAGAACTCAATAGGGTTGACGGTTTCAAGGTTGATGATAGTGTCTGTCAATGCACTTCAATTTTATTGGTTCAGTTTCCTGGTCATGGTGAGCAGCGCTGAACCATGTTTCACAAAGCCGGCGAAGGGTGGTGCCGGATTAATTTGCGTCTTCTGGCTGTTCGCAGAAGCTTACCCTTCGGTTTCAATATTACTCAGCAATATTGTTACTACCTAAAGTTACTTATTCACAGATGTGAACAGAAAAGAACCAGGTCATGTTTTAGTTAATGTTTTTTCCCTTAGCGGGGTTGGTTGCCAGTGGCAACCTTTCAACTGTTAAAAGAAGATTGTTTTATAACTTTAAAACATGGAAGAAAAAAAACCGATCAAACGCAGCGAACAATTAGCCCCGCTCAGCCGGGAACATCATGATGGTTTGTTGTATGCCTGGAAAATAAGACAGGGTTTGCAAAACGGAGCCTCTGTCAATACGATGCGGGAATACAGCATCTGGTTCTGGAAGCACCATATCAAACCTCATTTTTACCAGGAAGAAAAAATTCTGATCCCTTATATGCCGGCTGATCACCCGCTGGCCCAGCAATTGAAAAACGAACATGCTCATATCCGTGAATTGATATTATCACTTGACCAGGAAGCCGATAAAAGAACGTTTACCATTCTTTGTGATCTGCTGGATGCGCATATCCGTTTTGAAGAACGGCAATTATTCAATTACCTGGAGCAAACATTAACGGCGGAACAATTAAATACTATTCACACAGAACTGGAGGATCACCCGGTAAGTGACGGAGAGTGGAAGGAAGAATTTTGGGTGAAGAAATAACGTAATCTATATCACCACCGTGCCACAATCTTAAAGTTCACCAGTCTTGGTGTGAGCCTGTTGGGCATGGTGTAAACGGTATTGGAGAAATCTTTTACCAGTAAATAAGAAATGGTATTGGGCCTGTCGATGAGGTTAAATATTTCCAGGCTGGCCCAGATACTTTCAAAACTTCTGAAGGGGCTATGACTGCGCCGTTTACTTCGGTCGCTGTCGAGTAATAAAGCACTGAAGCCTATATCCACCCTGATATAAGGTGGTATCTCTAAACCGTTCCTGTATTTTACACTGTTTGGAATATTATAAGGAAGATTGGTGCCATACAACCAGTTCAGGTACATTTTAAAATTCTTATTCGTGGCCAGGTAATCCTGGAAAAACATCCCAAAAGTGATGAGCCGGTCAGTGGGACGGCGTACCCAGCCCTTTTCTTTGGTTACACTATCAATAGGCTCGTTCAAATCATTAAGGGTATAATCCTTGTATGTATCTCCTTCAATATCTTCTTTGCTGCGCATAAAACCGAGACTGATCCAGCTCTCGGCATCTTTTACCAGCTCACCAAACAAACGCATTTCAATACCGGCAGCATAGGCTTTGGCTACGTTCTCTCCAAAATAGCGGATGCGGACATTGTCAATATCATAAGGCACCACATCGGTCATATGTTTATAATAAAGCTCGGTTGTTAACCGCATCGGTTTGCCCGCAAGCCCCGGGAAATTATAATCAAAACCGGCAACACCCTGTATACTTTTTTGTGCTTTCAGTTTTGTATTTACCGAACCGTCATATCTTCTTAATTCCCGGTAGAAAGGCGGCTGGTTATACATACCGGCCGATGCACGGAACACAATATCTTTTTTGCCGTTGGGTTTCCAGCTGACACCGACCCGTGGACTGATCAGTAATTCCTGGTTCAATGAATTATAATTGAAACGTACACCAGCTGTTACCGTAGTATTATGCGATGAATCTCCCAGCAGTATATTATCTTGGATATAGCCGGAAAATTTATTGATATCAAGATCAGTAATTGATTTAATGACTTTGTTCAATTGCAGCATATTGGGCTGGTATGGTAGCGAGTAACCCGCTGAATCCTGGTATTCCCATTCATTCAGTTTATCGGCAATAGCTGTTTTATCAAAACTCAATCCCCATTGCCAGGCATGCTGCCCCTGGTCATAATTTCCTTTATGCGCCAGGTTCCAGTTTTCTACATTCAACGTATTGCGGGCAAAATTCTGGTACACACCGGCACCGAGTGGGTTGATGATAAGCCCGTAGGTAGGCTGACTTTTATCAAAATCCCTTTCGCCAAATAAATAGGCCCCGGTGATATCTATATTTTCTCTTTCATCATTCTCAAAACGGCTGGCCATCCATTTCAATTTCAATTTCCGGCTGACCTGGTTCGTGAGTGAGAAACCCAGCATGTTGGTACTGTACTCATCTTTTTCCTGGCCGTCAAAGAATATATCAACCCCCAGGTTGACACTCAGGAAAGGGGAGAAGACAGAAGAGGTGAGCTGGCTGAATTCCGGAACCAGCGAGAATTTTGTTTTTGAAATATTCCCTAAGAACTCAGCCTGCCATTTGGAGCTGAACTGGTAATTGATCAATGCCTGGAAATCGGAAGAAGAGGGGACATAGTTGCCGGTTGTTTCCTGCCGGCTCAATAAATTCTTATTACTCCTGTTGCGGGCACCAAGCAGGTAACTGAATTTATTATTCTTGCTGATTCCTTCCAGTTGCACTCCCTGTTCCAGTATGCCCACATAGGCAGAACCACCAAAGCGTTTTGGTTTTTTGTATTGTATATCCAGCACACTGCTCATCTTATCGCCATACTTTGCCTGGAAACCGCCATTGTAGAAATTGATATTCCGTACCATTTCAGGATTAATAAAACTTAATCCTTCCTGCTGACCATTTCTTACGAGATAAGGCCGGAAGACTTCAAAATCATTTACGTAGATCAGGTTCTCATCATAGCTGCCGCCACGAACAGAGTATTGTGAGGTTAACTCATTATTAGAACCAACAAAGATTTTAATCAGGCTTTCCACCCCGGTAATGGCGGAGGGAAGATTGATGACCGTTTTGGGATTGGGGCGGATCAAACCGGTTTCTCTCCGGTCCCGCTGATCAGTGATCACCACTTCCTGTAACACGTTCTCGCCTTTTTCAAGGCGTATACTAATTTTTTCTTCTTCATTTTCGTTCAGCAGGAAATTCTTTTGTTCTGTTTTTCTTCCGGTATAAGAAAATACGATGGCGAATGCTTTTTCGGCCGGAACTTCCAGGCGGAAATAGCCCGAGTCGTTGGTGATGATACCTGTTTGCCTGCCTAAAATAATGACCGAAACACCGGGTAAAGGATTTTCATTGTCATCTACAATTTTGCCGGAAACATAAGCAGTTTTTTTCTGGGAGAAAGCGAGGGTGCTAAGGAGAATGCAAACAACAGTCAGCAATATTTGGCGGCTTACTATTTTCATAAGAGATATGCGAACAAGATACGAATTGTTTTGGCTGTGAAATAGGTCAGCTTGCTTTATTATTGAAATTGATCAGGTAATCAAACAGGTTTGTTTCTGAAGGTATCCCCAGTTTTTTTCGCAGCCGGTAGCGGCCGATCTCCACGCCTCTCACGGAAATTCCCATCAGCTGGGCAATCTCTTTGGTCGTGAGATTCATCCGTAAGTAAGCACATAGTTTTAATTCGTTGGGCGTTATAGTTGAATGTTTTTCTTTTAACCCTACCACAAAATCAGAATGCACTTTATCAAAGTGCTGGGCAAAATGTTCCCAGTCCTTGTCCATTTTATCATCTTCACTTAATACTTTGACCAGCTTTTTTAATTCTGAAATAACCTGCGGGTTATCTGTTCCCTTCATCACCTGCGTTAATTCGCCCCGTATCTTGGAAATAAGTTCTCCCTTTTGTACCAGGTGCATGGCCGAAGTGGCCAGCTCTGAATTTTTATAATTGATCTCTGACTGGAGTTTGTCATTACGTAATGCTACCAATTCGCTTTCTGTTTTATTCAACTCCAGCTGGTGCAGGTATTGTTGTTTCTTTTGTTCTTCTTCGTGTTTCACCTGCTGAAGAATGAATTTCTTATGCTGCCATTTATAAACATAGAAGATAAATGCTAATACAATCAGTAAGTATAAGATATATGCCCATGCTGCCTGGTACCAGGGAGGCAATACTTTAAAGGAATATATGCTTACCGAAGATTCATTACCCAGGTTATTCCTTGCTTTCACTTCAAAACTATAGGAGCCGGCTGGAAGGTTATTATACTCCTTTTCTGTTTTCTTTGACCATTCGGTCCAGTTATTATCAAACCCTTTTAAACGATAACTGTATTCCAGGTTATCTTGTTGCCCAAAAAGGGTAGCCGTAAATTCAAAATGAATGGTGCGCCAGTTGTTGGCAATACTCTTGATACTTTTCTCCCCCTGTACCTGTGTTTCATTTACGTTGGCAAAATACCCGCCAAACAGAACACTGTCTTTTTTATTGATGATCCTTACCTGCCTGATCTGCGTTTGAAATACAGGGCTGTTTTTCCTGTACTTTTCAAAGTTGATATGGAAAAAGCCTTTCTCGCCGCCCACAAAAATATTTTTCCCGTTGAGGGGATAAATGAATTCAAAACCGCTCAGCAATTTATTCGTCAGTTCTGGGAGGTAGAGCAGCACAGGTGACGGTCCGGAGTAATCAGCCACACCCAGCATTTTCTCATGTACGAACCAGATATTACCAGCCTGGTCTTCTTTCAGGTACCGAAGACTCTGTTCACCGAATATTTTCTTATAAGTCGCAGAAGGTTCAAAGCGGTCGGTACTCTTGTTGTAAACATAAATTCCTTTTACTGTTGCAACCAGTACTTCGTTTTTGATTTTGTAAATATGATTATCAAGTGCTGACGGCAATCCTTCTTTATCCGCATACAATTGGGTGCTGTATTGCTGGTTTGCTTTTTGCGACACTTTATATACACCATGGTAAGGATGAGAAACCCAGATATTATCAGCATTATCAGTGGCAATGAACCGGGAGGATTCAAAAAAATCGGGAAGGACGGCTCCTTCCTTAAAACTGTTGTTGATATAGTCAAAGAATTTTAACCCCCGGTAATTTCCCGAAACGATCTTTGCCGATGGAGATACATTGGACAGGGGTAAAAAATTCCAGTGGCCGGGACTTGTGGATATCGGTGTTGCTTTATCTGCATTGATAATAAATGCACCTTCATGATGTCCCAGCAGCAATTGGCCGTTGATCTCCGCCAGTCCCCATATCTGGCCTCTCGTGTTACTGACCAGCGAAAAATTACCCTTGCTGAAACTCAGGTCTTCGGTTGGTTGAAGGGGAGCCAGGAATAAACCGTTAGATGTGCCTGCATATAACTGGTTATTGTGCACAATGGCGGTATACCCGGAGCCATCCTGGGGGTAAGGGCTGATATGCTTTACAGCACTGTTATAGGCGATAAAATCTATTCCATTATTAAGACCGAGCCACAGGTTACTTTGTTTGTCGAGAAAAATACTCAGGACATTGTTATTCTGCAGCCCTTCAGTTTTGGAAAAGGTCTGGATGATCTGCCCTTTAAAATCGGTAATATAAATACCACTGTTATTGGTGGCGAGAGCCACCCATTCTTTGTTAACAGCAGTGGCAGCATAGATCCTTTCTCTTTCAAAAAATGCTGTATTACTATTGCTGATCTTAGTGATGTTTTTAGCCGATAAGATGAATAAACCGTTTTTATGAGTAGTGATGAGGACACTGTCTTTATTGATAGACAGGATGGCGGTCATCATATCATTAGCAGGCAGCTCACTTTTACCAGTGAAGGGTTTCCAGGTATTATTTTCAAAAATGAAGAGGCCATTTTTAAGGTCATGTGCATACAGGTATCCATTACAAAGACCCAGGAATGACCATTCGGCCGGTGCATTGAAAGCGGTAAATGTTCCGTTGCTGTATTTAAAGATCCGGGTGGGGGTCCGGAAATAAATGTCTTTATTGAAGGAAACGATATCCCAGACATCGCCAAACGACCTGTCTTTTTCAGGTACCAGTTCTTTTAAAGATTTGTACTGGAGCTTACCGTTGGGGCCGGGGCTGAAAAAGCCCAATTCATCCTGCCCGCCGGCATATATATTATTATCAAGTCCAATTTCCAGCGACCTGACAATGGTTTTATTGGGCAGGGGATAGGCTTTCCAGAAAGTACCGTCAAAAGTCAGTAGTCCCTCATTATTGGCCACATAGATCACCCCGTTTTTATCCTGCCTGAAATCCCAGCTTTGAAGACCGGCGCCATAGGCCTGCTTGGGGTAATTGATCACATCAGGAAGCCCGATTGTGTTTTGGCTTAAAACAGTAATTGGAAACAAGAAAAGAATAAACAAGAGTTTACTCATCCGGCAGGCAGTTTATGTTTGTGAAAGTAAGATATTTTATATGATGTAGTAATGATGTAGTCGTTTTCATTGTAAATTAATTAGTTATATTTTTTGATGTAGTGTTGATGTGGTTATTTTTATGGTAACTGTAGCATTCAGATATATCTTGTTGCTGCTAAAATTTCGGGTATCTATGCCCGGTTTGCTTAACAAAAAAACGACTGCTGTATGAAATTCAAACTCTGTTTGCTATTTGCCGGCATTCTCCTTTCTGGTTTTTTACAATTCGTTTCGGCCCAGGATATCCCGGTTTCCGGAACAATTACAAACAAAACAAATGGAGAGCCATTGGTTGGCGCTACGATCTCTGTAAAAGGTTCCAACAAGCCTGCGATTTCCGACTCCAAAGGTGCTTTTTCCCTTACCGCTCCCAAAGGAGCCGTCCTGGTGATCAGTTATGCCGGTATGAAACCGGTGGATATAACTGTTGCTGACAATAGTTCAGCCCTTGTTATCCAGATGGAGGAAAGCGCTACTGCTACATTAAGTGATGTGGTGGTGGTGGGTTATGGTACGCAAAAAATAACCAAAGTATCAGGAGCGATCTCCACTATTAAAAGTGGGGACATTGAGAAGCTGCGGCCGGTCAGAACAGAAGAGGCCCTGCAGGGAAGAGCGGCTGGTGTGAATGTGATCCAAAGCGGGTCTCCCGGTTCTAAACCCACTGTATTGATCAGGGGTATTCCTTCTTTCTCTGGTACTGACCCGGTAGTGATCGTGGATGGTATTCCGCAGACACTCACAGATCTTAATTCAATCAACCCGGGAGATATTGAATCTATCAACGTATTAAAAGATGCGGCTACAACAGCTATCTATGGTGTAAAAGGCGGTAATGGTGTAATCGTTGTTACAACCCGGTCTGGAAGAAAGAGCCAGAAAGCCGAGATAAGTATCAGCAGCAACTATGGTGTCCAGGAGGTATTGAATACGATCGGGGTATTAAATGCCAGCGAATACGGAGCCATGATCAACGAAGGAAGTACAGTAGCGGGTGGAAATATCATATTCCCCGACCTTTCTGTTTTAGGGGTAGGCACAGACTGGCAAAAACAAATTTTCAAAAGAGCGGCGATACAGTCGCACAATATAACGGCCCGTGGCGGTAGTGATAAAATGTCTTATTTCCTATCCGGGGGTTACCTGAGCCAGGGAGGTATTGTGGGGGGTAATGATAAATCAGTTTTTAACCGGGGTAACCTGACGGCTAACCTGAGCTTTGATCTGTCTCCCAAACTGAAATTCATTATTAATACTACCGGTTTGTTACTTGAGGGAAGAGGGATCCAGGAAAATTCTTTCAACAGCATTATCGGCAGTGCCCTGAATTTTGATCCGACGGTGCCGGTTTATAATACTGTACCTAATACGGTTGGTAAATACGGGTTCAGCAACCTTTTATTGTCAGAAATATTTAACCCGCTGACCAAGCTGGATAACACATTTAATAAGAACTCCGGCAGCAAACTGTATGGCAAGTTCGAATTCCAGTATGATGTTATTAAAAACCTGAAGCTGACAACCCGTTTTGGTTACACCAAATACGATGGCAATGCAAAAAGCTTTACCCCGCTTGTATTTTACGGACCTAATAACGTAGAGAATACCATGAATGCAGATGGCTCAACAGTGCTGGATAAGCATAACAGTGTATCACACGTTAAAACCAGCAATTTCAATTATACCTGGGAAACATTTGGTAACTATAACTTCAAAGTAAAAGAAGATCATCATTTTGAAACCGTCCTTGGTTTCTCATTGGCAAAAATATCCGGTAATGAAGCCGGTGCTTCCAGACAGGATGTTCCTTTCAACTCCTGGGAATTTGCTGATTTTACAGCTGCTACCGGAAATAATACTGCAACAAACAGTAATGCGCTGAGCGGGTATTATTACCAGTATTTCCGGAACAATCTTTCTTATTTTACCCGGATCAACTATGATTACAGGGATAAATATTTAGCTTCTTTCACGGGCCGCCGCGACGGATCCTATGCTTTTGGTATCAATAACAAATTTGCCAATTTCTTCTCCGGTTCTGTGGGTTGGGTGGTGAGTAATGAAGATTTTTTCAAATCAAATATTATCGATCATTTGAAGATCAGGGGTAGCTATGGTACAATTGGTAACGAAAATGTCAGCCCCCAATTTGTAGGTATTGTAACAGGGGGTCCCAGCTATGGACCCACCGCCAATAGTAATGGATATACTTTCGGGGATATATTTTATCCCGGTTCAACAGTAGGTTCAGCCGCTAATGATGCCCTGAGATGGGAAAAGCAAACACAAACCAATGCCGGTTTTGATGTTACTTTCTTAAAAAGAAAATTCTCTTTATCAGCAGACTATTTCATCAAAGAAGTAGATGGATTATTGTTTACGCCTTCGGCTTCTTTATACCTGGGTACTGTTCCTATTCCCACTGCTAATATTGGTTCCACCAAAAGCAGTGGTATAGACCTTACCCTTAGTTACAACGAGACATTCAGTAAAGCACTCAAATTAAATACCTCTGTGACATTCACCACTTCTAAAAATGAAGTGACTGCAACCAACAGCGATGGAACAGCTAAGATATTTGGCGGAGGCTATTTCAACGGACAATCACAAACTGTAACGGTGTTTGAAAAAGGATTTACACCCGGTTATTTCTATGGGTATAAAACAGATGGCTTGTTCCAGACAGCTGCGGAAATTGCGGCTGCTCCCACACAGACTGGTGCACAACCAGGTGATATCCGCTTTGTGGATGTGAATGGCGACAAGATCATCAATGCATCTGACCAGACCAAGATTGGTGACCCCTTCCCTGATTTTACGATGGGTTGGAACCTGAATCTTGAATACAAGAATTTTGATTTCAATGCATTTACCTATGCTTCTGTGGGTAATGATATCTACAGGGCCTATGAAAGAAATGCTAACTATTCCAATAAGTTCAGGTCAGTACTGGCAAGATGGACAGGACCCGGTACAACCAATGATGCAAGGAATCCCCGCTATTCTTTTACAGATGCAAACAGCAATATCCGTGTATCTGACCGGTACGTGGAAGATGGTTCTTTTGTAAAATTGAAAAATATACAGCTGGGTTACACTTTCCCTTCTTCCATGACTAAAAAGTTTTTCAGCAAACTGCGTGTATATGTACAGGTGAAAAATGCTTTCACCATTACGAAATACACAGGCTATGATCCCGAAATTTCCGGTGGCATATTGGACACTGGTATTGATCGTGGTGCATATCCCCAGGCCCGGACCTATGCATTCGGACTTGACATTAAACTTTAAAGCTTTAACCTAAAACAGTATTACAATGAAGAGTATTAATATAAAAATCGTAAGCCTGCTGTTCCTGGCTTCCCTGCTTACCTCCTGTAAGAAATGGGTGGATTATAATCCCCGGGATGATTTCAGGATCACTGAACTGGATTACCTGAGATCTGAATCTGATTACCGCACCATGGCTATCAGCGTTTATACGCCGATACAATGGCTGAACCAGGTGGTGCCGGTTGGTGAGATTGCATCGGATAATGCAGTGAGTGGTGGTGAGAATGCTTCGGATGTACTGTCCCTGCAGCAGATAGATGATTATACCCATACTCCTGTAAATTCTACATTGACAGAATTGTGGCAGGCATCGTATGAAGGTATCAACAGGGCCAACTATATGCACCAGTATAAAGCCAGTAACCTGGCTGGTGTTGCCGTTGATTTTGCCGGTAAGGAGGCGTTATATGGTGAAGTATATTTCCTGAGAGCCTACTATTATTTCACCCTGGTGAAAGTCTTTGGAGATGTGCCTTTATTTGTAGACAAACGACTGAGCCTGGTTGAATCTAAAACATTGGAAAGATCACCTGCGGCAGATGTGTACAAACAAATTGAAATTGATCTTAACAATGCCATCGCTGTATTGCCTGCTGTCCAGGTACAAAAAGGAAGGGTGACTAAATATGCTGCACAGGCACTACTTGGTAAAGTATTGCTCTATCAAAAAAAATATGATGCAGCGGCAGCCATGCTGGAAAATGTTATTTCTTCTAATGCCTTTAGTTTAGTGACTGATTTTGCTTCTATTTTCCTGGTAACCGGTGAAAACGGCCCTGAGTCAGTATTCGAGATTCAATATTCCAACACTTCACCTTATTATAACTGGGGTGGTGTAACAAGAGGCCAGGGAAATCTTTCTGTACAGCAATGTGGTATCAGGGGATTGAACGGTACTGCTGCCATGCCATACGCCGCAGGCTGGAGTACAAACTTACCGACCCAAAACCTGGCCAATGCCTATGCCGCAGGTGATCAAAGAAAGAATGCTACTATTTTGGATATCGAAGCGTACAAAACAGCGAATCCTTCTTTCAATATTACCTACCAGGTGGCACCTTATAAGAATACGGGTTTGTATAACCAGAAATACCTGCCGAGAAAAGGACAAACATCTGGTCAATTGGAGCTGAATTACCTGAATAATTACCGGACGATCCGGTATGCAGATGTATTACTGATGGCCGCAGAAGCGAATAATAAGGCAACTGCACCCAATGATACCAAAGCACAGACTTACCTGAACCTGGTTCGCCGCCGAGCTTTCGGAGATAATTTGCATGATATTACTTCCACCGGTGCTGCATTATACCAGGCCATCCTGGATGAACGCAGGCTGGAACTGGCGATGGAAGGTGACCGTTTCTTTGACTTGGTGAGAACAGGACAGGCGGCAGCAAAGATCACCGGGTTTACGGCCGGTAAACATGAAGTGTTCCCGATACCACAAGAGGAAGTGAATATTTCCGGATTAACACAAAACCCCGGGTATTGATCACTCACCAATTAAAAAATCAATTATGAAAGCATTGAAATATTTTTTAAGTATGGCTTTATTACTCTCGGTAGTAGTAAGCTGTAAAAAAGAAACCTACGATGATCTGTCCTTCCTCGATACGGCAGCAGCAGCTGCAAACCTGGATGCTCTCTTTGAGATCACCCAGGATAATACAGGATTGGTAACGATCACTCCGAACGGAGAAGGCGTTTCTTTCTACGAAGTATATTATGGTGATGCCACGGCAACACCCGCCAAAGTGCAGCCTGGAAAAAATACCCGGCATACCTATGCTGAAGGTGTCTATAATGTAAAAATTGTAGCACACAGCATTACCGGTAAAACGACGGAGGTAACTAAGCAACTCACGGTTTCTTTCAGGGCACCTGAAAACCTGGATGTGGTCACTGCGATTGATGCTGCGAATAATTTTAAACTGAATGTATCTGCATCAGCCTTGTATGAAACCAATTTCAAAGTGTATTTCGGGGATGTGCCGAATGAAGTACCAGTTACTTTCCTGGAAGGCGCAACAGTCAGTCATACCTATGCAGCAGTGGGAACTTATACGGTAAGAGTTATTGCATACAGCGGTGGTGCGGCTACTACTGAACTGACCAGGCAGATTACGATTGTTGACCCGCTGTTATTACCCATCACTTTCGAATCAGCCACCGTAAACTATACGTTTACCAATTTTGATGGAGGTGATGTAACTAAGATCAATAACCCGCAGGCCAATGGAATTAATACCAGTGCCAAAGTGGGTAAAATGGTGAAGAATGCCGGTCAACCCTGGGGTGGAAGCCTGATTACGCTGAGCGGTAATATTGATTTTTCTGCCAATAAGATATTCCGGATGAAAGTTTATTCTCCGAGAGTGGGGGCGAAGGTTTTATTGAAAGTGGAAAACTCAGCAAATGGCGGAATTAATTTTGAAAAGGAAGTATTGACGACTGTTGCCAATGCCTGGGAAGACCTCGTGTTTGATTACCAGACCATCAATACTGCTAACAGTTACAATCGTATCGTTTTAATATTTGATAACGGTACCATGGGTGATGGCTCGGCTAATTTTACTTTCTTATTTGATGATATCAGGCTGGTAAACTCATTGCCATTAAGCCTGCCACTCGATTTTGAATCCACCACCACCAGCTTTAACTGGTTCAATTTTGACGGCGGTGATGTTACTGTATTAAATAACCCGCAGTCAAACGGTATCAATACCAGTGGCCGTGTAGCTAAAATGGTGAAAAATGCAGGACAGCCCTGGGGCGGCAGTTACCTTACCCTGAGCCTGCCAATGGATTTTTCCGTGAACAAGATATTCCGGATGAAAGTGTATTCTCCACGAGTGGGTGCCAAAGTGTTATTGAAAGTGGAGAACTCAGGAAATGGCGGAATTAACTTTGAAAAAGAAGTATTGACTACTGTAGCGAATGCCTGGGAAGACCTGGTATTTGATTATAGTGCTATCAACGCTGCAAATACTTATGATCGGGTGGTGCTGATCTTTGATAACGGAACACCGGGTGATGGGTCAGCGAATTTTACTTTCTTATTTGATGATATCCGCCTTGTAAATACAGTCCCCATTGAGCTGCCACTCACTTTTGAGGCGCCGGTTACTTACGGCTGGTTCGATTTTGATGGCGGTAACGTTACAGTTATTAACAATCCACAGCCAGGTGGTATCAATACCAGTGCTAAAGTAAGCAGGATGATCAAGAATGCCGGTCAACCCTGGGGGGGCAGTTTCCTCGCTTTGAGCAACCCGATTGATTTTTCAGTATTGCGGACATTCAAAATGAAAGTGTATTCTCCAAGAGTAGGAGCCAAAGTGTTACTGAAAGTGGAGAACCTGACCAATGGAGGTATCAGTTTTGAGAAGGAAGTGCTGACCACGGTAGCGAATGCCTGGGAAGAACTGACCTTCGATTACAGCACCATCAATACCGCTAACTCCTACCAGAAGATCGTACTGATCTTTGATAATGGTACGCCGGGTGATGGTTCTGCCAACTATACTTTCTACTTTGATGACATCAGGCTTAATTAATTCAAAAAACTAATTGATATGATAACGACTATAAAATCTACTGGTGTTTTGGTTCTTGCGGTGCTGATAGCTTTCAGCAGTTGCAAGAAGCAGGAATATTCTTTAGGAGATATTAAAACACCTTCGGGGCTTACACTGACCACTGCTATTGCGGGTGTGGATGTGGCTAATCCCAACGGTAACGGTACAGGAAACGTGACTATCACGGCAGCTGCCAGTGATGCCCTTACGTATAATATTGATTTTGGCGACGGGGTAACAAGAGTGGTGCCGTCCGGTACTTTAACCTATAAGTACACGAATCCCGGTACATATAGTTATACGATCACGGTAAATGCTATTGGCACAGCTGGTGTTACTACCACTATCAGCAAAAGGATCACTGTGTTTGTGGCTTTTGAGATACCGGCCAACATTATTGCCAATTTAACAAACGGATCATCCCGCATCTGGATCACTGATCACGATGCGGCGGGTCATTTCGGTGTAGGGCCTTCAGACCAGTTTGCTCCCATTTGGTATGCCGCTCCTCCCAACACAAGGGAAGCTTGTGCTTATGATGATGAGATCACTTTTTCAAAAGATAACCTGGACAGGATTTCCATGACCATTGATAATAAGGGTACCTCCTTCTCTATCGGGGCTGCATCCGGTTTCTATGGATTCAGTGGCGGAGATAATTGTTATGCTATTAATACCGGCGGTACAAGAATGCTGGCATTCATGGATGCCACTTCAGCATCTACGCCGGCAAACTCAACGAGAATACAGTTCACTGTTCCCGGAAATGGCATCATTAATTTTGGAACCGGCGGAACAACTTACGAGATTCTCTCTTTAACAGCAACAGAGATGCACCTGCGTAATATTGGTATCGACGGGAATTCCTGGTACCAGAAATTAAAAGTAAAACCATAGGTCAATGAAACAATTGTCATTCATATTTCTTTCGGCTGTATTGCTTTGTTTTTCCTGTGGCAAAGACAGTCCGGGTACTACTAATGTCGCACCCACTAATCTTACCGTGAATGCAGTAGTGAGTACAGACAATAGCGGTAATGTGGCGTTCACCGCCTCAGCAACTAATGCGGTTACCTATGATTATGATTATGGGAACGGCATTTTTCAAACTGTTGCATCGGGTGTTGTCACCTACAAGTACCCGGCTTCAGGTGTCTATACGGTTAATGTAATTGCCAAGAGTTCATCTGGCCAGACCATTTCAAAATCAATACAGGTAACAGTGACTGTTGCCCAGTCATTGATCTGGTCCGAAGAGTTTAATACTCCCGGTGCACCTGATCCTGCCAAATGGGGCTATGATCTCGGGGCCGGTGGCTGGGGAAATAATGAACTGCAATATTATACGAACAGACCTGATAATGCTGTTGTATCCGGTGGAACGCTCAAGATAATTGCAAAAGCAGAAAACTTTAGTGGAAGCCCTTACACCTCTGCCCGGTTGTTATCAAAAGATAAATTCTCATTTAAGTATGGCAAACTGGAGGCAAGAGCAAAATTACCTTTTGGAGCCGGCACCTGGGCTGCCATCTGGATGCTGGGGAGTAATATCAACACAGTGCCCTGGCCGGGTTGCGGGGAGATAGATATTATGGAACATGTGGGCAACCAGCAGAATAAGATATTCGGTACGCTGCATTATCCCGGTCGTTCCGGGGGTAATGCAGACGGAAGTTCAGTAGTGATTGCTAATGCAAGTACCGAATTTCATAAATACGCTGTGGAATGGACAGCCAGCACGATAAAAATATCCGTGGATGATTTTACCTATTTCACATTCGCCAATTCGGCGGCTGTTCCGTTCAACCATAATTTTTTTATCATCCTGAATATTGCCATGGGGGGCAATTTTGGCGGACCAGTTGATCCGGCCTTTGTCAGCTCCAGCATGGAAATAGATTATATCAGGGTGTACCAGTAATCACTTTTTCTCATAGGCATATAAAGCAAGCATTTTCATCAGCAGTCATTAAAAAGCGGATCGTAATTACTTCTTTAAGTTACTACCTCCGCTTTTTAATACTTCTTGCCCGGTGTTGCCTGATTAAATAAAATAGCATGAAAGTTAAAACAATAAAATGGGCGGCTCTTTTCCTGCTTCCTGTTCTGCTCTTCGTTCAGCAACCTGCAAAAAGCCAGTCCGCCTTTCAAAAACTGGTATGGTCGGATGAATTCAATTACAAAGGACTGCCGGATACAGCCAAATGGAGTTATGATAAAGGAAATGGCTGCCCGGATATTTGCGGCTGGGGTAATAACGAACTGCAGTTCTATACCTGGAACCGCCCGGAAAATGCAAGGGTGGAAAATGGGAACCTGGTTATCGAAACCAAAAAGGAAAACTATTCAGGCGCTGCTTATACTTCTGCCCGCCTGGTGACAAAAAATAAAGGCGACTGGAAATATGGCCGCATAGAGATCAAGGCAAAACTACCTGCGGGTAAAGGCTTATGGCCTGCCATCTGGATGCTGCCGACCAACTGGGCGTATGGTGGCTGGCCCAACAGCGGGGAGATAGATATCATGGAGCATGTTGGATACCTGCCTGATTCCGTGTTTAGCGCCATACATACAGGAGCCTATAACGGGATGAAAGGGACCCAAAAAGTAAATGGCCAGTTTAGAAAAAATATGTATGATGCTTTTCATATGTATGCTATTGAATGGACGGCAGAAGAAATTATATTTTTCATTGACGGTGTAAAATTTCATTCCTTTAAAAATGAACGTTCAGGCACACAGGCATGGCCTTTTGACCAGGAGTTTCATCTAATACTCAATATTGCAGTTGGCGGTAACTGGGGTGGCAAGCAGGGAGTGGATGATCAATTATTCCCACAGCAATTGCAGGTGGATTATGTGAGAGTGTATCAATAATGACTTTTAGACTTTTAATTTTCAAGGTATGAAACAGGTTAAGAATCTTACAGGGCTGATGACCCTTACAATTATTAGTTCTTTGTTTTTTGTTCAGTGTACTGATCAGCAGGCTCCTGCTCCGGCAGCAAAAGAAGAAAGTAAGCCGGCAGGTGAAACAGTTTTTTTCGATGATTTTTCCGGTGCATCACTGGACACTTCCAAATGGAATACAGAGGTAAGTGGTATCCATGTGAATAATGAGTTGCAGGGATATGTTGATTCGGCAGCTGTGATCAGGCTGGTTACAGGCGATGAGGCAGAAGGTGCCGCCAATGGGGCTTTATTATTACAACCACATTATGCCCCCGGTTATATAACAAAGGATGGTCAGAAATTTGATTTTGTATCGGGCAGAATCAACACCCGCAACAAAGCTGAATTTGCTTATGGATCTTTTGCGGCGAGAATTAAATTAACGGATGGTGCCGGGTTATGGCCCGCCTGGTGGATGCTGGGTAATGGTAACTGGCCCGAAACTGGCGAGATTGATATCATGGAATATGTGGGTGAAAAAGATTGGATCAGTTCTGCCATACATGGAAAAGGATATAGCGGTGACGCAGGAATCGTGGACCGTTTATATTTTCCCGCTGATAATGATGTGACCAACTGGCATGTGTATGCGGTGGACTGGACACCGGACAGTTTGCTATTTAAATATGATGATATTCCTGTACTTAGAATCACCAAACCAATGACCCAATTCTTTGGCGAATGGGCTTTCGATAACCCGAAATACCTGATCCTGAATTTTGCAGTCGGTGGTGTTTACCCGTATAAAATAAATGGTATCAAAGAACCTTTCTATGGATTACCGGCGTCTACCTTTGAAATGATCAAAGCAGGGAAAAGTAAAATGCTGGTGGATTGGGTAAGGGTGACAAAAAAATGACCGCTGATTGTGATCATTTTCTTCTCCTGTTGTAATTGTTGAATTTTATTACAGTCTTTTAAGCTGGCTGATCATTGCTTTTTGATCGGCAGCTTTGAATACGGTATTGCCTGCTACTAATACATCCGCACCGGCTGCAATAATAGAAGGTGCATTTTCAAGGGTCACACCTCCGTCTATTTCAATATGTACCTGTAGCCCTCTTTCAGTGATCATGTTGCGGAGTTGTTTAATTTTCTCCAGGGTATAAGGAATGAATTTTTGCCCGCCAAAACCCGGGTTCACACTCATCAGGCAAACCAGGTCAATATCATGAAGGATATCACTTAAACTTGAAACGGGAGTATGCGGATTGACGGCTACACCTGCTTTCATTCCCAGGGCTTTTATCTGTTGAATATTCCGGTGCAGATGGGGGCAGGCTTCAATATGTACAGAGAGATTATCAGCACCGGCATTCCTGAATTGTTCAGCATAGTTGCCCGGCTCTTCAATCATCAGGTGCACATCACAAACCTTTGTCGTGGCTTTCCGGAAAAATTCGATCAGCATGGGTCCGAAACTGATATTGGGAACAAAACGGCCATCCATCACATCCAGGTGATACCAATCAGCCTCACTTTCGTTCAGCATTTTACAATCCGCTTCCAGGTTCAGGTAGTTGGCAGATAACAGGGAAGGAGCAACGATAGCCATAGCGTTTATTTGCGGTGCAAGATAAGGTAAGTGATTGAATGGTTTATTGGTTAATTCGTCAACAGAGGGGGGACAATTTTTTCAACATTTGCATACTGGTAAACCAATTAACTAATTAACAATTTTATCAGCCGCTTCCTTAGCCTCTTTCAGGGTTTTATCCAGCCCATAGGCCCGCTGGTAATTCAATTTGGCTTCCGGTTTATTACCAGTCGCTTCCTGGCATTTGGCCATCCAGTAATACGAGTCAGCATATTTCGGGGAAATGGTCATGGCCAGGTTAAATGTTTGATAGGCATTTTCATATTTCTGCTGGTCATACAGAATAATTCCTTTTTCAATATAGGCATCCAGGAAATTATAATCGTGTTTGATAGCTTCGTTGAAAAGAGACATAGCTTTAGCTTTATCATTGATATTGGAATAATAAATGCCTTTATAGTAATAGGGATCGGCATGAACACCCAGTGAATCCATACTGATAAGTGAGTCGCAGAGATGGATCACTTTCAGATTTTTTGCTTCCGCATATTTCAACGCCAGGATATAATTCAGCTCAATATCATAAGGAGTGATCGAATAAGCTTTTTCAAGTGTATGGATGGCTGCGGCAACATCTTGCTTTTTTTCCAGCAAACCAGCTTTTAGTTTCAAAGCATCCACCTGCTCCGGGTTCATTTGCAGTATTTCGTCACATACTTTCAATGCTTCTTCGGTTTTGTTTTGCGCATTATAAGTACGGGCCAGGCTGAGCCGTAATAATATACTTTGCGGTAATTCCTTTAAAGACTGGTTTAAAAAAACTTCTGCAGAATCCGGGTTCTTATCCATTAAGATCGTACTAATGGCATAAGCATATTTTTCTTCTTTTTTCAACAACCAGGCTTGCTGAAAATCATCCAGGGCAGGCTCCGGAAAATTATTGGTATTCAGCAAAACGGCTCTCCTGAAATAGAGATCATGATTGGTCTTTTCATTCCTGATACTGTCTGTCAATCCTGCAAAAGGCGGTTGGGCAAGGATATCCGCATAAGGAGAAGAAGGAGTATTATCATTGCAGCTGCTGAGAATGATCAGCCCGGCTGCGAAAAGTCCTGTTATTTTTGTGATACGGTTCATTTCTCAAAACTAATTTATTTTTAGGGCTTAGGTATGACAATTGCCTGACAAACGAGGTTGGCAACAAAAATACCTTTGCCAGCGCTGAATAAAACGATAAACAATGAAAAAAATTACCGGTTTCCTTTTTGCACTTGCAGGTATCGCAGCCATACAGTCTTGTAATAATAGTTCTAAAATTGCCGTGGTTGATCCCGCAGCCGATACGCTGAAATATGCAGATGAATCACATTTTAAAAATGTGCAGCAGCTCACTTTTGGTGGTGATAATGCAGAGGCCTACTGGAGTTATGATGGGAAATACCTTGTTTTTCAGCGCACCAATCCAAAGGATGGAATTGCGTGTGACCAGATGTTCGTGGGAAAAGTGCCAACAAAAAGAGGAGAGAAGTTTACTTACAAAATGGTGAGTACCGGGAAAGGCCGCACCACCTGTGCTTTCTTTACCAAAGACGGTAAACATATTATCTATGCTTCCACTCATTTAGGAAGCCCTGATTGTCCGCCAACACCGGACCGGGCTAAATATGGCAATAAATACATCTGGCCTTTGTATGACAGCTATGATATTTTTATGGCTGACCTGGATGGTAAGATTGTAAAACAACTGACCCATTCAAAGGGCTACGATGCGGAAGCAACGCTTTCCCCGGATGGCGAAAAAATGCTGTACACCAGTGATAAAGATGGAGATATTGATCTTTATATCATGAACCTGAAAACAGGCGAAGAAAAAAGGATCACGAATATGCTGGGTTATGATGGCGGTGCCTGGTTCAGTCCTGATGGCACCAAACTGATCTGGAGAGCATCAAGACCCAAAACGGAAGCAGAGATCAAAGAATATAAAGACCTGTTAGCAGAAAACCTGGTAGCTCCAACGAATATGGAAGTATGGGTGGCCAATGCGGATGGCAGTAATGCTCACCAGGTTACTTCATATGGCCAGGCCAACTGGGCACCAGCCTATATGCCGGATAACAAACGGATCATTTTTGCTTCTAACCATGAGTATAAAAGAGGGTTTCCCTTTAATTTGTATACCATTAATGAAGATGGCAGCAACCTGACCAAGATCAGCCGGGATAAAGGATTTGATGCCTTCCCGATGTTCTCCCCCAATGGTAAGAAGATCGTTTTCTGCAGCAACAGGAATAACGGAGGTACCCGTGATACCAACGTATTTATTGCTGACTGGGTGGAATAATAATAAATTTCTCCCTTGCGGCCTGTCGTTGTAGATTTGACCACCTAAATTAATTGCCATGGATACCGGATTACTGCATTTACACAGTTTATTGCGCTGGGTCATTTTATTATTGCTACTGGTAACATTGTTCCAGGCTTTTTCGAAAAGCCCTGGTATTAAGAAAACAAGTTTGTTCTTACTGATCAGTGCACATATCATGCTGCTGGTAGGTTTATACCAGCTTATTAATGGAACCTGGGGAATCATGAAAGGTCTGCCAGAAGGAGTTGAATTAATGAAGGATAAATTCTACCGGTTCTTCTGGGTTGAACATCCGTTAATGATGTTTGTATCCATCATCCTCATCACCATTGCCCGTGGCAAAGCCAAAATACTTAATTACAGGTCGGCCGGCTGGTTATTACTGGTGGCGCTGTTATTAATTCTGGCAGCAGTGCCCTGGCCATTCCGGGATATTATCGGCGAGAACCGGAGCTGGTTTCCGGGTATGTAAAAAGAGTATCCCGTCCGCTCCTGGCAGACGGGATTTTTTATTTATTCTGCCTGTAAAATATTTTACCGACGATCTTCCAGCCCTCTTTTGTTTTGAGCAGGCTCATGATATCATGAAAATAAAAGCCGGGATATTCAATGGTCAATTTGGCTGTAGCAGCGTTGCCAAATACTTCCACACTTTCAATTTTGGTTTTACGGTCCTGCTTTTTACCATTGTTGGACATGCGGGCCATAAAATCTTTCAGGGATACTACCACAAGGGTATCATTCCGCATATATTGCATTTGTCCGCCGGGGCTAAACGCTTTTGAAAACAAGACACTGTCGCCGTTAGTGCCACCATCGAGATAATAATTACAAACGACTTTAACAGCTTCAATTTCCTGTTCTTTTGTTTGCGCTTCCGCCATGCTGAAGGTGAGACAACTGAATGCCAGTACCAAAATTTTCATGCTGTAGTTTTTTTATGAAAATAGCGTTTTGGCCGGCAGGGTAGTACCATAATTACATAAACGGTTATCTTCTTTTGTAAGAAAAGCTATCGTTTGCCCAGTTCGATTACCTCACAATCTTTTATATTCTTTCCGTCAATGGTAAAACGGATCAGGGTTCTCACTTTGTGCCAGCCGTGCTTTCCGGCCGCACCCGGATTCATGTGCAGGCACTGGATACCTTCATCATAGATCACTTTCAGGATATGCGAATGCCCGCTGATGAATAGTTGCGGCTGATGGAGCTGCAATTCCTTTCTTGTTTCCGGGTTATATTTTGGCGGCGAACCGCCGATATGCCGCATCAGCACTTTTACTTCCTCGCATAGAAAAACCAGTTGCTCGGGAAATTCATTTCTGATAACCTGGTCATCAATGTTGCCATAAACCCCTTTCAGCCTTTTGAACTTGTTAAACTCCTTAAACTTCTCTGCCACCCCTTCCCCAAAATCACCGGCATGCCAGATCTCGTCACAATTTTCAAAGTGCCTGAAAACAGCTTCATCAAGAAAGCCATGGGTATCTGATATCAGTCCGATGCGGGTCATTGTTATTGGTATTCTCTATTTAAAGAGAACGCTGTAAATTAGTATTTCCTAACTTTACTTCAACGATCAATTATGCCATTCAACAGGAACTTTACTTATTTCATCGACAAAAGAAAATGGAAATACTATTTCCTGATGGTCTCCCTGGAATTAGAGAAACAGGAAGAAGAAATGACTTTTCCGGCTTAGTGCCTGGTTAACTAATTCCCGATAAACTAATTAACTTATTGTCATGCCTCATTATTATACACTCGGAACTATTCCGCATAAACGCCATACACAATTCCGCAAACCAGATGGCGGGTTATACAGTGAACAATTATTTTCTACTGAAGGGTTCAGCGATGATTATGCATTGCTGTACCATTGCCATCCGCCTACGCAGATCATCAAAACAGAACCGCAAATAGATGTATCCCCGCAGATAGCAGAGGAAAAAATGCTGAAACACCGCAGTCTCGAGGGATTCAACATAAAGCCGGCGAAAGATTATTTGCAGAGCCGGGTGCCCGTTCTGGTGAATAACGATTGTCATATTGTGCTGGCAGCCCCGCAGGAAAGTATGACGGATTATTATTACAAGAATACCGATGCCGACGAACTGATCTTTGTACATGAAGGCAGCGGAATCGTTCATACACAATATGGCGAACTGCCTTTTTCCTATGGGGATTATATCATGCTGCCAAGGGGAACTATTTACCAAATAAGTTTCAATACAGCGGAGAACAGGTTATTTATTGTTGAATCCTTTTCACCCATCCGCTACCCGAAACGCTACATGAGTAAATACGGGCAACTGATGGAACATTCACCCTATTGCGAACGGGATATCCGGCCGCCGCAGGATTTGAAGACATTTGATCAGAAGAGCGATTTTTTGATCAAAGCGAAAAAGAAAGGGATGTTGTATGGCCTGCATTATGGGACTCATCCTTTTGATGTGATCGGTTGGGACGGGTGCTGCTACCCGTATATTTTCTCTATTCATGATTTTGAACCTATCACCGGCAGGGTGCATATGCCACCGCCGATACATCAGACATTTGAAACCTCTTCTTTTGTGGTTTGTTCGTTTGTTCCAAGAATGTATGACTATCATCCGCAGGGAATTCCTGCTCCTTATAACCACAGTAATATTGATAGTGATGAGGTATTGTACTATGTGGCCGGGGAATTTATGAGCCGCAAGCATGTGACCAAAGGAATGATCACCCTGCACCCGGCCGGCATCCCGCATGGTCCGCATCCCGGGGCTGTTGAAAAAAGTATTGGTGCCAAAGAAACAAAGGAGCTGGCAGTAATGGTAGATACCTTCCGCCCCCTGATGCTTACTAAACAAGCTCTCGAAATTGAGAACCAGGATTATGTGATGAGCTGGGCCGAATAGAATCCGAAGATAAACTAGTAGCGAAAGGTCTGCCCGGCAGACCTTTCGCCGTTTAAAATCCACAGTTCATCCACAATTTTAACCATTTGGTTAAAATTTATTTGGCTGGATAATATGCCGTATTTACTTTTGTTAACCATTTGGTTAAATTATGAGCAAAGCACCAAAAGATAAATCAACAGAAGAGCGGATACTGACGGCGGCTAAACGAATATTTGTGCTGAAGGGAATGTCAGGTGCCCGGATGCAGGATATTGCTGATGAAGCGGGGATCAACAAAGCATTATTGCATTATTATTTCAGGAATAAGGAGCAATTATTTGAAATGATATTCATGGAAGCGGCTGAAAGACTTTTCCCCAAGATCAATAAGATATTTGACAGCGACCAGCCGCTTTTTGAAAAGATCGAAAGTTTTTGCGATGAGTACATTACGATCGTAACCGAGAATCCCTTCCTGCCGCTTTTTGTAATGAATGAGATCAACCAGGACCCTGATTATTTTTTAAAAAAAGTATGGTCAGGAAAATCCAAACCCAACCCGGCTAAATTCCTGGAGCAGATAGACAGGGAGGTAAAGAAGGGAACCATTAAAAAGGTTAATCCTGTACACCTGCTGATGAACCTGATTTCAATGACCATTTTTCCCTTCATGGCCAAACCTATGCTCCAGAAAAACCTTGGGATCAGTGAAACCCAGTTCAGGCAGCTGATGGAACAACGTAAAAAAGAAATACCGGCATTTATTATTGATGCCATAAAGAAATAATTTTTTTTCATTTAAAATTAACCAAATGGTTAAAAAAATCAACTATATCGTACTGCTGTTCTTCCTGCCGGTAATGGCAGCAGGACAGGCATTGAACAAGCTGGACCTGCAACAGGCTTATACCTTGTCACAAAAGAATTATCCTGTGGTGAAACAAAAAGACCTGGTCCGGCAAACGGCGAACATCAGTATTGAAAACCTGCAGAAAGGTTTTTTACCCCAGTTCACGGTCAGTGGCCAGGCCACCTACCAGTCTGATGTAACCAGCGTTCCGGTTTCTCTCCCGGGAATCAGCATTGAGTCTGCTTCCAAAGACCAATATAAATTACTGGCCGATGTCAGCCAGCTGATCTATGATGGTGGTATCACCAGGGAGCAGAAAGTCTACCAGCAATTGAATGCAACCGTGGAAGATCAGAGAGTGGAAGTGGAGCTATACAAACTCAAAGAGCGGATCAACCAACTCTATCTCAGCATACTTTATCTTGATGAACAACTGAAGCAGGTGGAACTGGTGATGGCGGATATCAATACGGGTATCAAAAGAGTGGAAGCCCAGGTGCAGAATGGTGTGGCCTTCCGCTCCAACCTGAATATGCTGAAAGCCGAGCTCTTAAAAACAGAGCAGCGTTCCATCGAGATCAGGTCATCAAGAACAGGCCTCGTGGACGCATTGGCATTATTTGTTGGACAGCCATTGAGTGCTGATCTGCAATTGGAGAAACCTGTATCAACAGCGGTGGCGATCGGGGAAGAGATCACAAGACCCGAATTAAAGCTGTACACTGTTCAGTCTAAACTGATCGGGCAACAGGATCAACTGATCAAAGCAAAAAATTTACCCAAAGCTAGCCTGTTTGCACAAGGCGGTTATGGCCGTCCGGGTTTGAACCAGTTGAAAAATGAATTTGATTTCTTTTATATCGGTGGGGTTCGTTTCAACTGGTCGCTGGGTGGATTATACACGAAGAAGAAAGAAAAGGAACTGGTAAAAGTGAACCGGCAGATCGTGGATATCCAGAAAGAAACATTTTTGCTCAATACGAAAGCACAGTTAAAGCAGCAGCAAGCTGAAATTGACAAGCTGCTCAAACTGGTGGCTTCGGATTACGATATCATTTCTCTGCGGGCCAGCGTAAAAGATGCAGCAAAGGCACAATTGGAAAATGGAGTCATAACGGCCAATGATTACCTCAAAGAAGTGAATGCAGAGGACCAGGCCCGGCAATTACTCATCACCCACCAGGTGCAGTTATTACAGGCACAAATAAATTATCAAACTATTTCAGGGAAACAATAGACCTCCCGGGGGATATAAAACAAGTTATTATGAAGTACTTAAAATTATCAGCAGCCTTCGCCATTATGCTGCTCAGCTCATGCAAAAACGGAAACGGTAAGTTTGATGCTACCGGAACTTTTGAAGTGAACGAAGTGATTGTTTCTTCAGAGTTAGCAGGAAAAATAGTCAGCTTCTCCATTGAAGAAGGGCAAACAATTCCAAAGGACAGTATGATTGCCGTGCTGGATGCAGCGAATATTTCCCTGCAAAAAGAACAGGTAGAAGCCAATATACAGGCATTGGGGGAGAAGACTGCTGATGTATCGCCACAGGTGCGGTTACTGGAAAATCAGTTAGCTGTTCAACAGTCGCAGTTGGATAACCTGCTGCATGAACAAACAAGGGTTCAAAACCTGCTGAAACAGGATGCTGCCACCGGCAAACAACTGGATGATATTACCGCACAGGTAGATATGGCTCAAAAAAATCTTGCCGTCACCCGGCAGCAGATCAATGTGCAGCGCAGCAATGTGGCGACACAGAACCGGGGAATACTCAGTGAAGGCAAACCGCTGGAGAAAAGAGTAGCACAACTGGACGATCAGTTGAGGAGAGCAACGATCCTTAATCCAGTTAGTGGCACTGTGATTACCAAATATGCTGAGCAAGGTGAGATCACTGCTGCAGGTAAAGCACTCTATAAGATTGCTGATCTCAGTACCATGACATTAAGAGCTTATATCACCGGTACACAAATTTCACAGGTAAAACTGGGGCAGGCAGTAAAAGTATTGGTGGATGATGGGGAGGATAAATACAAAGAATTGCCGGGAACGATTGCCTGGATAGCCGATAAGGCTGAATTCACACCCAAGACCATCCAGACAAAAGAGGAAAGGGCCAACCTGGTGTATGCAATCAAAATAAAAGTAAAGAATGATGGTTACCTGAAGATAGGTATGTACGGAGAAGTAAAGTTTTAATCATGAAATCAGTAGTTGTTAGTAATATCATTAAACGGTATGGTACCAAAAAAGCAGTCACTACTGCTTTGCAGGGTATCAGTTTTGAAGTGGATAAAGGAGAACTCTTTGGTATCATCGGGCCGGATGGGGCCGGTAAAACTTCTTTATTCAGGATACTGACCACGCTGCTGCTGGCAGAGGAAGGAACCGCCACCGTAGATGGCCTGGATGTGGTAAAGGAGTATAAAGCAATTCGCCAGCGGGTGGGTTATATGCCCGGCCGGTTTTCTTTGTACCAGGACCTGACCGTAAAAGAGAACCTTGATTTCTTTGCGACCATTTTCAACACCTCCGTGGATGCAAATTATGAGCTGATCAAAGATATCTATTCACAGATCGAACCTTTCAAAGACAGGAAAGCAGGTAAGCTCTCTGGTGGCATGAAACAAAAACTGGCATTGAGCTGTGCCCTGATCCACCGCCCTTCGGTATTATTTCTTGACGAACCTACCACAGGTGTTGATGCAGTATCAAGAAAGGAATTCTGGGAAATGCTGAGAAAGCTGAAGGAGCAGGGTATTACAATCCTTGTATCCACACCGTATATGGATGAGGCCGGTCTTTGTGATAAAGTGGCATTGATTCAATCGGGTAAAATATTATCGATTGATACACCGCAGGGAGTAGTGAGATCATTCGGGAAAAAGATCATAGCTGTAAAGAGCAGTAATATGCTGCAGCTCCTGGCTGATCTGAAAAGAACAGAACTGCTGGAAGATGCTTATCCTTTCGGGGAATACCATCATGCTGTTCTGAAAAGCGGAAACAGCGGGTATGAACTGAAGAATTATTTGCAACAAAAAGGGTATCCTTTTGAGATCAGGGAAACAGAACCCAACATTGAAGATTGTTTCATGGCCTTAATGAAGAATTAAATGAGCACCAATAAAGTCATAACAGCAGAACAGCTTACCAAACGCTTCGGAGATTTTACAGCAGTGGATGCAATATCTTTTGAAGTGTACAAGGGTGAAATATTTGGCTTCCTGGGGGCAAATGGAGCCGGGAAGACAACCGCTATGCGAATGTTATCAGGATTATCAATGCCTACTTCCGGGAAAGCAAGTGTTGCCGGTTTTGATGTATATAAAGAGAATGAAAAGATCAAACAGAATATTGGGTATATGAGCCAGAAATTCTCTTTGTATGAAGACCTGACAGTAAAAGAGAATATCCGGTTTTATGCAGGTATCTATGGAAAGAGTGATCAGTTCATCAAGGAGAAAACTGCTGTAGTGCTGGAGCAATTACATCTTATCGCAGAAGGGAATAAGCTGGTAAAATCATTACCGCTCGGCTGGAAGCAAAAACTGGCTTTCTCCGTTGCAATTTTTCATGAACCACAGGTCGTTTTCCTGGATGAACCAACAGGAGGAGTTGACCCCGTTACACGAAGAGAATTTTGGAACATGATCTACCAGGCAGCTGATGCAGGTATTACCGTTTTTGTTACCACACACTACATGGATGAAGCTGAGTATTGTAACCGGGTATCTATAATGGTTGATGGAAGGATTGATGCATTGGGTACTCCGGAACAACTGAAGAAAACCTATGGCGTCACCTCTATGGATGATGTGTTTTTGAAACTGGCCAGGAAAGCAGTGAGGTCAGCAGACTAATAAATAAAAGAGTAAAATGTTGATCGGAAATAAGACCATATTGAATAGTACCCTTATCAACTGGTAAACATTTTAACCTGTCAACAACTAAAGTAATGAAGCAGTTTATCGCATTTGTACAAAAAGAATTTTACCACATCTTCCGGGATCAGCGGACGATGTTCATCCTGTTGGGAATGCCGGTGGTACAGATCATTATTTTTGGATTTGCACTTACCAACGAGGTAAAGAATTCAAAAATTGCCATCCTGGATCCTTCTAAAGATGCGGCCACTACCTCACTGATAGCACAAATGGAAGCGAGCCGCTATTTTGAGGTAGAGCAGGTTATTCATTCGGCAGAAGAGCTTGAACCGATCTTTAAAAAGGGGAAGATCAAACTGGCGGTTATTTTCCCGGCCAACTTTAATGAAGACCTGCAGCATTTTAATAAAGCACAGGTGCAATTGATTGCCGATGCTTCTGATCCTAACGTTGCTAATACACTCACCAATTATGCCACTGCTGTTATCATGGATTACCAGAACCGGATCACACATGACCGGAAATTACCTTACACGATCAATACAGAGATGCGGATGTTGTATAATCCCGAGCTGAAAGGAGCGTATAATTTTGTACCCGGCGTGATGGCCATGGTATTACTGCTTGTTTGCACCATGATGACCGCTATTACCATTGTGCGGGAAAAGGAAATGGGTACGATGGAGATCATGCTGGTTTCACCTATGAAGCCTTTCCGGATCGTAATAGCCAAAGCAGTTCCCTACTTATTATTATCTTCTGTGAATATTGCCAGTATTTTATTGTTGAGTGTATTTGTGCTGGATGTGCCGATCAATGGAAGCCTGGTATTATTGGTTTTTGAAAGCCTTCTCTTCACACTGGTATCTCTTGCGCTGGGGTTATTGATCTCCTCAAAAGCAGAATCCCAACAAACGGCTATGTTCATTTCACTGGTGGCACTCTTTCTTCCTACAGTCATGCTCAGTGGCTTTATGTTTCCGGTAGAAAATATGCCCCTGCCATTGCGTACCGTTTCAAATATTGTTCCTGCTAAGTGGTATTACAGTATTGTGAAATCAGTAATGATCAAGGGCATCGGTTTACATGCGGTCTGGAAGGAAACATTGATATTAACAGGGATGCTTGTTTTCTTCCTGGGGCTGGCTATTAAGAACTTTAAAATTCGACTGGCATGAGGACATTGAAATTTTTATTGAAAAAAGAATTCCGGCAGATATTCAGGGACCCTTCCATTCTAAGGATCATCTTTATCATGCCGGTGATACAACTGATCGTGTTGCCATGGGCTGCCGATTACGAGATCAAGAATATCAAACTGGCGGTGATTGATCATGATCGTTCGGATTATTCACGCAGCCTCACCAATAAGATCACTGCTTCCGGTTATTTTATTTTGACCGATTATACCAGTTCTTTTGAACAGACATTGGGAGAAATTGAACACGATAAAGCAGATATTATTTTAGAAATCCCGGCTTCTTTTGAAAAGGATCTCGTTAAAGAGAGTGAATCCAAACTGTTCATGGCGGTCAATGCGATCAACGGTGTAAAAGCAGGACTGGGGAGTTCCTATCTCCGCAGTATTATCCAGGATTATAACCGGGAAGTGAGAACGGAGTGGATACAGTTTCCCCGTTTCAGCCCGGAAACAAATATTGAGGTCACCAATTCCAACTGGTTCAACCCTTCAATGAACTATAAAGTATTTATGGTGCCGGGAATATTGGTATTGCTGTTAACAATGGTCGGTTCTAATCTAACTGCTATTAATATTGTAAAAGAAAAGGAGATCGGAACAATTGAACAGATCAACGTGACACCGGTTAAAAAATTCCATTTTATATTAGGTAAACTGATCCCTTTCTGGGTGCTGGGATTATTGGTGTTCACCATCGGGTTCGGGATTGCCTGGATCGTATATGGTATTTACCCGGCGGGCAGTTTTTTGACCATTTATCTTTTTGCAGCTGTGTACCTGCTGGCGGTGCTGGGATTGGGCTTGCTTATTTCCACCTATGCCAATAACCAGCAGCAAGCTATGCTCATCTCTTTTTTCCTGATGATGATCTTTGTATTAATGGGCGGGTTATATACATCAATTGACAGTATGCCGGGCTGGGCGCAGGCCATTACTAAAGCCAACCCGGTTTCTTATTTTATCGAGGTGATCAGGATGGTGGTCTTAAAAGGAAGCGGCCTGGCAGATATCAAATACCAGTTGCTCACGATTTTGGGGTTTGCGGTACTGCTGAATGGCTGGGCGGTTGTCAATTATCATAAAAGATCCTGATAAATCCTTTTCCAAAAGCCGGCAATCTTTTTTATATTCGGATAACTAAAAACGATTGTTATGCTAAAGATCAATGACCTTAAGTCCGGCGATATCATTATTGTGGATGATGATGGCGTAAAGCGGGAAGGAACAGTGGTAAGCATCAGTCACGAAGAGAACCAGGCCCTGGTGGACAACGGCATCCAGGAATTCTGGTACAGCCCGGAAGAAATGTTTGCCGTTCCCCTTGATGAGAATCAACTGGAGAAGCTCGGTTTCACCAAAGATGATGAAAATGGGGGAGTCAAGTACAAAAAGGACTCCTTTAGGCTGGTGACCCCCAAAAAAGGCGACTTTTCCAATATTGAAATGTGGTGGAGGGAAGACAGGCGGCATTTTAGCTTCCCGCTGGGGGTGCATGAACTTCAGAATTTATACCTGTCGATGACCAAAGTCCATTTGGAGAAGGCCTGAAAATCAATATTTCAGCCTGATTCCTGAACAACATCTGCTTTTTTCCACATAGCCCCGAAAAAAAATCGGGGTTTCTTCTTTTTTCGGGTGCATCCGCCTATCTTTGCAGCCCTAAAATCAATATGTCTAAACAAGCACTTATCAAACAAGATGGGGTCATCCTGGAAGCCTTGTCCAACGCTATGTTCAAGGTTAAACTGGAAAATGGTCACGAAATACTGGCCACCATCTCTGGAAAAATGAGAATGCACTACATACGGATTTTACCAGGTGATAAAGTAGGGGTGGAATTATCGCCCTACGATCTGACAAGAGGAAGAATCAATTTCAGGTATAAGTAAAGCAGGAAGCTGACAGCTTTGAGCTGTAAGCAATAGCGATTTATAATAAATGTCAACAGCTAAAGGCAAAAAGCTAATAGCTAAAAGCTTAAAAAAATGAAAGTTAGAGCATCCATCAAAAAGCGTAGCGCCGACTGCAAAATTGTACGTCGTAAAGGCAAGCTGTATGTCATTAACAAAAAGAATCCCCGCTTCAAGCAAAGACAGGGATAATATTGTTATAACGTAAACATTAAAAAGATAAATAAATAATATGGCTCGTATTGCCGGTGTTGACTTACCAAAAAATAAAAGAGGCGAAATAGGTCTTACCTATATATATGGTATTGGCCCGTCTACTGCTAAGTACATTCTTGACAAGCACAATATTGACCGCAGCAAGAAAGTGAACGAATGGAATGATGAGGACCTGAATGCTATCCGTAATACGATTACGGAAGAGTTCAAGGTGGAAGGTCAGTTGCGTTCAGAAGTACAGATGAGTATCAAGCGTTTGCTGGATATCGCCTGCTACCGCGGTCTTCGCCATCGTAAAGGGCTGCCGGTTCGCGGCCAGCGTACTAAAACCAACAGCCGTACCCGGAAAGGTAAGAGGAAGACGGTTGCCGGTAAGAAGAAGGCACCGAAGAAATAAGCTATTAGCTAAAAGCTAATGGCTTTTAGCTTTTCATATGCACCAACAACCACTGAATTGATTACGGATACCCGGTGCAGGAGGAGGATCAGTTCAGGTTCTCTCGTCTTGGACGGGAGGATAATTTAAAAAAACAGAGATTACCTCAGAACTACAACATGGCAAAAGCACAAGCACAGCAGCAGGTTAGCGCCAAAGCAGCTGCTAAAAAAAGAGTGGTGAAAGTGGACTCCTACGGAGATGCTCACATTTCAGCTACGTTCAACAACATCATCATCAGTCTTACCAACAAGAACGGCCAGGTTATTTCCTGGAGCAGTGCTGGTAAAATGGGTTTTAAGGGTTCTAAAAAGAATACTCCTTATGCCGCACAAATGGCCGCCGCTGATGCAGCAAAAACTGCATTTGATGCCGGTCTGAAGAGAGTGGACGTATATGTAAAAGGTCCTGGTGCTGGTCGTGAAAGCTCTATCCGCTCCCTGTCACAAAGCGGCATAGAGATCGTAATGATCAAAGACGTAACGCCGTTACCACACAACGGTTGCCGTCCTCCGAAGAAGAGAAGAGTTTAATTGAAGCTATTAGCTAATTGCTATAAGTTTTTAGCTATTGACATATTTGAGCCAGATTGGTTTCATTTCTAAAAAGGGTACACGATTAATTTTTTAAAGCTTTTTACTGATCGTTGTACCGGATTCTAAAAAAGCTTAAATGAAAGTAAAATTATGGCAAGGTACACTGGTCCAAAGACCAAGATCTCCCGCATTTTTGGAGAGCCTATTTTAGGCAATGGTAAATGGTTGGGAAAAAACAGCAACCCTCCCGGTCAGCACGGAGAGAAACGTAAACGTAAAACTTTAGGTGAATACGCTTTACAGCTCCGCGAAAAGCAAAAGGCTAAATACACCTATGGTGTATTAGAGAAACAATTCCGTAAAACTTTTGAGGAAGCATCACGCCGTAAAGGTGTAACTGGTGAGAACCTCATCAAATTACTGGAAGCCCGCCTGGATAACACTGTTTTCCGTATGGGTATTGCTCCTTCACGTCCTGCTGCCCGTCAGCTCGTTAGCCACAAACACATTGAAGTAAACGGCGAAGTTGTGAATGTTCCTTCTTTTCAGCTGAAAGCTGGTGATGTGATCACCATCAAAGAAGGCAGCAAAACAAGAGAGTCAATTACCAGTATTGTTCGTGCCAAGAACCCTAAGTTCAACTGGCTGGATTGGAGTGAAACCGAGTTCAAAGGTACTTTCATTACTTACCCTGAAAGGGAAAGCGTTCCTGAAAACATTAAGGAACAGCTGATCGTTGAATTGTACTCTAAGTAATAGCTGAATTGTATTCAGAACGTACAAGAGTGCGAAGCAACAGGCGATGAGAGTAGTGCTGAAGCTGGTAACACAATCATTTTAAATCTAAAGAATAAAATATGGCAATTTTAAATTTCCAGAAACCTGATAAGATCATTCTGCAAAAGGCTACGGATTTTGAAGCTCAGTTCGAGTTCCGTCCGTTGGAGCCCGGTTATGGTGTGACCATTGGTAATGCACTTCGCCGTGTATTGCTGAATTCATTGGAAGGTTATGCTATCATCGGTGTAAAGATCGAAGGAGTGGAACATGAGTTCGCTACCATGAAAGGTGTTAGTGAAGATGTGGTGGAGATTTTCCTGAACCTGAAACAGGTTCGTTTCAAAAAGATCGTGGATCATGAAGTGGCGAATGAGAAGATCATTTTGTCTATAAAGAACAGGACTGAATTCACGGCCGGTATGATCGGTGAAGGAACACATTCTTTCCAGATCATGAACCCGGACCTGCTGATCTGTACGCTTGATTCATCTGCCAAGATGGATGTGGAGCTGACCATCGGTAAAGGCCGTGGTTATGTGCCGGCAGAAGACAACAAACCGAAAGATGCTCCGTTGGGTTATATCCCCATCGATGCTATTTACACGCCGATCAAGAATGTAAAATACACGATCGAGAATACCCGTGTGGAACAAAGGACTGACTTCGAAAAACTGATCATGGAAGTTTCTACAGATGGTACCATCCATCCGGAAGAAGCGGTGAAGCAGGCTTCACGCATCCTGATCCAGCACCTGATGATCATCACGGATGAGAACATCACGTTCGATAATAAAGAAGAGAAGAAAGAAGATCTGGTGGACGAACAAACTTTGCAACTGCGTAAAGTATTGAAGACTCCATTGGAAGATCTCGATCTGTCTGTTCGTGCCTTTAACTGCTTAAAAGCTGCCAAGATCAACTCATTGAGTGAGCTGGTGCAGTATGAGCAGGAAGACCTGATGAAATTCCGCAACTTCGGTCAGAAATCACTGGCTGAGATTGAGCAGGTGCTGACTGAAAGAGGTTTGCATTTCGGAATGGACCTGGTGAAACTGGGCATTGACCTGAGCGAATTCTAGGCCTCCCCAAACCCCTCCGCAGGAGGGACTATAGGTTGCCTATAGTTGATATATTCATTAACAATGCTGTTTTGAAATTTAAAACAGTAAACATTGCAAATCCTGACACGGTGCAATGTATTAAAACTTAAACGTCATGCGTCACGGAGACAAAGTAAAAAACCTCAGCCGCACCAAAGCTCACAGAGAAGCTTTGCTGAGTAACCTGGCTTGCCAGCTGATCGAACACAAAAGGATCGTTACTACGGTAGCAAAAGCCAAGGCACTGCGTGTATACGTAGAGCCCCTGATCACTAAAGGTAAAACCAATACTACGCACCAGCGTCGTGTGGTATTCAGCTACCTGCAGGATAAGGAGGCGATCAAAGAACTGTTTGGTAATGTTGCAGAAAAAGTAGCCGGTCGTCCCGGTGGTTATACCCGTATCATTAAGTTAGGCGCCCGTCCTGGTGATAATGCAGAAACTGCATTGATCGAACTGGTAGACTTTAATGAAATATACGGTAAGGGTAAAGGCGAAGCGAAAGCTCCTGCTAAGAAAACCCGTCGTTCCGGTGGTTCGAAAAAGAAAGCAGAAGGCACGGATAAACCGGAAGCATCTGCAACAGAAGATAAAGCTGCTGAATAATAGCAACACAACTCTGTTCGATATGAATGCCCCCGGTTTACCGGGGGCATTTTTTTAATAATAATACAACGGCAAGCCCGGAGTGATGACGGGTTTTATACGGAAAATGAAGTATTTTCATTTTGAGATTTTCCTGCTTGTCATAACACTACCTTCAACTTTTAAACCAACGAAATGGATCATCCTTCAGGCAGGTCATTGCAGCAATTCAGAAATGAAGTCGGGATCAAATTCCAGCTTTATAACAGCCTGTTTACATCGCTGCCCTTTCACCGGATAGAAAAGACAGGCATCCTCTTATCCTTGCTGTCGAATAATTGCGAGGAAGGATATAAAAAGAAATTAAGCCCGGTGGAGATACTCGAAGATTTTTTCAGCAAGCATACAATCTACGGGAAAGAAAATGAACGGGCAGACCTCCTGTTTCGCTTTGTACAATACGTGGAAAGACAAGTGGTTTTGTTTGATGCGCTGGAAGATGCAGCCTTTCGCAGTGTGCATGACCTGAATGGGGTGGGTACATTGAAACATTTAGAGTCGGAAGTGATACAGGGAAAAAAAGAAAATGAACTGGCAGATAAGCTGAAGGATTTTTCTATACGGATGGTGTTAACAGCTCATCCGACTCAATTTTACCCGGGCTCGGTATTGGGGATCATCAACGATCTGTCAAAGGCACTGAATGATAATAATACCAGCCTGGTAAACACTTACCTGCAGCAATTGGGAAAAACGCCTTTCTTCAAGAAGAAAAAGCCAACCCCATATGATGAAGCGGTTAGTTTGATCTGGTACCTGGAAAATGTTTTCTATCCCGCTGCCGGAGGCATTATTTCTTCGCTAAAGAACCAGTTTCCGGACGCCGTTGATAAACAAAATCCTGTTATCCGTATGGGATTCTGGCCGGGTGGTGACAGGGATGGTAATCCTTTTGTGACCAGTGATATCACGTTACAGGTGGCCAATGCGTTACGGGGAGGGATCATTAAGTGTTATTATATGGATGTTCGCCGCCTGCGGAGAAGACTAACTTTCGAAGGCGTGGATGTGTTGTTATCAGAATTGGAAAACAAGTTATATAACAACCTGTTCATTCCTGGTTTTAAAACTACTCTGACAAAAGATGAAATACTGGCTACATTAGAACAGATCAGGCAGATCATTATCTACCAGCATAATGGTTTATTCCTGCATATGATCAATAACCTGATCAGCAAGATCGAGGTATTTGGTTTACATTTCGCTTCGCTGGATATCAGGCAGGAGAGTACGGTACATGGTAAATTATTAGAAGCAATTGCCGCAACCGGGGAAAGTTTACCGGCTGATTATGCTTCCTTAACAGATACGGAAAAGATCAATATACTTTCTTCCATCGGGAAACCCGTTGCTGCTGATATTGTAAGCGATCCTGTTCACCAGGATACGCTCCAAACAATTGCAGCTGTAAAAAGTATTCACCAGTATAACGGGGAAGCCGGTTGTAACCGGTATATCATCAGCCAATGTAAGTCTGCATTGAATGCTATGGAAGTCTTTGGCTTATTCTTATTGGGCGGCTGGAAGAAGGAAGAATTGAATATTGATATCATCCCGTTATTTGAAACAATTGATGACCTGCAGGTAGCTGCGGAAGTGATGCGAACATTGTATAGTAACCCGGTTTATAAAGACCACCTGCGACGGAGAAATAACCACCAAACCATCATGCTTGGTTTTTCCGATGGCACCAAGGATGGTGGTTACCTGATGGCCAACTGGAGTATTTATAAGGCAAAAGAGGAATTAACAAGCATATCCAGGGAATATGGAATTGATGTGATCTTCTTTGATGGCCGGGGTGGCCCTCCATCAAGAGGTGGTGGAAAAACACACAAGTTTTATGCTTCGATGGGGCATAATATTTCCAACAAGGAGATTCAGCTGACCATCCAGGGACAAACAGTAAGTTCCAATTTCGGAACTGTGGATGCAGCACAATTCAATATTGAACAATTGCTGAATGCAGGTATTTCTAACGATCTTTTTTCTACCCGGCATGAAACACTCACAGAGAAAGAAGAAAATTTATTACAGGAACTTTCTTCTTTAGGATACAGTGCGTATAAAAAATTAAAGGACCATCCTTACCTGGCAGATTATTTATTACAGGTAAGCCCGTTGCGGTTTTACAGTGAAACAAATATCGGAAGCCGCCCGGCTAAACGGGGAGCTGCTTCAGGATTATCGTTAAAAGACCTGCGGGCTATTCCTTTTGCCGGGTCCTGGAGCCAGTTGAAACAAAATGTGACGGGCTATTATGGAGTTGGTTCTGCTTTGCAGGAAATGGAGAAACAAGGAAAACTGCTGGAGCTGCAAAAACTGTATCACCAGTCGCTCTTCTTTAAGACGCTGCTCGATAATTGCGAAATGGCGATGATGAAATCGTTTTTCCCGCTGACCGCCTATTTGTCGGCGCATAAGCAGTTCGGTGAATTATGGCAAATGATCTATGACGAATACGAGCTGACCAAGCAATATTTAATGAAAATAACCGGGCAGACAGAATTGATGGCAGATTACCCGGTGGAACAATTATCTATCCAGATGCGGGAAAGGATTGTTTTGCCGTTAGTAACCATTCAGCAATATGCCCTGACAAAGATCCGGGAAATGGATGAGCAGTTGGTACAAGCCCCGGTAAAGGAAACCTATGAAAAATTAGCCATGCGCTGCTCATTCGGGATCATTAACGCAGGGAGGAACTCAGCCTGAGATTTACAACTGCTGCTGGGTTCAATTATATATTTTTGCATCTCAATTCAAGAGCATGAGTAAAGTAAAAGTCGGCATGGTGCAGATGAGCTGCACGTCGAATAAAGAAGACAATCTCGCCAAAGCCATTGAAGGCGTGAAGAAAGCAGCCGCAGCCGGCGCACAGGTCGTTTGCCTGCAGGAGTTATTTACATCCTTGTATTTCTGTGACGTGGAAGACTACGAGAACTTCAAATTGGCTGAACCCATACCCGGTCCTTCTACGGATATCCTGCAAAAAGTGGCGAAAGAAACAGGAGTGGTCATCATCGCTTCGTTGTTTGAAAAAAGAGCACAGGGCCTGTATCATAATACCACTGCCGTGATTGATGCGGATGGTAGTTATCTTGGTAAATACAGAAAGATGCATATTCCGGATGATCCGGCTTATTTTGAGAAATTCTATTTCACCCCGGGTGATCTTGGTTATAAAGTATGGAAGACCAAATTTGCCACTATCGGTGTATTGATCTGCTGGGACCAGTGGTATCCTGAAGCTGCCCGTATCACTTCCCTGATGGGGGCTGAAATATTATTTTATCCAACAGCGATTGGCTGGTCCACCGCACAGGATGAAGCTACTAATACTGAGCAATATGGCGCATGGCAAACGATACAGCGCAGCCATGCCGTTGCCAATGGGGTGCATGTGGTAAGTGTGAACAGGGTGGGGCTGGAACAAAACGGGGCCATGAAATTCTGGGGTGGCTCCTTTGTATCCAATCCATTCGGAACGGTTTTATACAAAGCTTCCCATGAGGAAGAAGAAATAAAAGTACTGGAACTGGACCTGGCTAAAACAGATCAGTACAGGACACACTGGCCTTTTATGCGGGACAGGCGAATAGATTCCTACCAACCGATTACTAAGCGTTTCATTGATGAAGAATAAAATAGTGTTCATGGTTCATGGCGTATAGTTTATAGTGAAACCACAGCCATTACCATGGACCATTAACCATGAACTATGAGCTTCGAAGCAAAAACTCCAAAAGAATCAGGATATTATTTTCCCGCTGAATTCGCAGTACATACAGCCACTTGGCTCAGCTGGCCGCACAAGGAAGCTTCCTGGCCGGGTAAGATCCATACTATCTTTCCGTATTATGCTCAATTCATTAAAGAGCTGACGAAAGGGGAGCAGGTTAAAATTAATGTAGCTGATGAAGCCATGAAGAATTTTGCGACTGGTCATTTGCAACATGCAGGGGTTGACCTGTCTAAAGTGGAATTCTTTTTTCATCCTACCAATGATGCCTGGTGCAGGGACCATGGCCCGGCTTTTTTAATTAATCCTCATGCGGATATTAAGAAAGTGATTATTGACTGGGGTTATAATGCCTGGGGTAACAAATATCCTCCTTTTGACCTGGATGATGTGATCCCCACCCGGATAGGGCAACACTATAATATCCCGGTGTATCACCCGGGTATTGTAATGGAAGGTGGCTCTGTTGAATTCAACGGTACAGGAACTGTGATGACATCCACCGCCTGTTTATTAAATCCTAACCGTAACCCGCACCTGGACCAGCAGCAGATAGAAGAATATTTATACAATTACTACGGTATGGAACAGGTATTATGGGTAGATGAAGGTATTGTAGGTGATGATACAGACGGGCATATTGATGATACGGTCCGGTTTGTAAATGAAGATACCGTGATCACAGTTATAGAAGAGAACAAGAATGATGAGAACTATGCATTGCTGCAGCATAACCTGTCGCAATTAAAATCCATGCGTTTATTGAATGGGAAACAACTCAATATCGTTGAACTGCCTATGCCGGATGAAGTGATTTGGGAGGAACAGCGCTTGCCGGCATCCTATGCTAATTTTTATATAGCCAATAAATCAGTGATCGTTCCCACTTTTCGTTGTGATAAAGATGAAAAAGTACTACAGGTCATCCAGGAGTGTTTTCCCGGCCGGGATGTAGTGGGTATTGATTCCACCGAGATCATCTGGGGGTTGGGTAGTTTTCATTGCCTGAGCCAGCAGGAACCTTTCGTATAATCTTTTAGTACAAAAAGAAAAGCCCCTTGTAGAAACAAGGGGCCTCTAACGATTGCTTGCCATATTAAAATCTTACTAAACCATTTGCTGTTTGTCAGAACGAATAGATGGCGGCAAATATGAACGAAGATGCAGATTTGCTGAAGGCACCATCTTTATCGGTAAACAGGATTTCTTTGTTTGCATTATCCAGCCTGAATTCAGGAATAAAAGTGAAGCCGCCTGATTTAAAATTGGCTGACAGGGTTGTGGCAAAAATAGTACCTCCCTCGGCAGCACCACTATAGGCTTTAAGCTGGTTTTTATCACTAAATAATTCAGTACGCAGTGTAAGCCCAAACCAGGGTTGTGGATCAACATTCAGGTACAAAGCAGATCCCCACCAGGATTTACCATCCAGGTTTTTTGCACCATCCCATACTTTGGTTGAGTTAACAGTCCCGTTGAAACCGATATTGAACTTATCACTGATTTTTGCAGTGATCACCGCATCAACCTGGCTTGTCTTGGAAGTATCCGGGTTTTGACCACTTACATAGTTCAGGTAGAATTTCAGGTTATCGCTGGCTGCAAAACTGTACTGTGCCAGGAAAAATTTCTTATTCATATAACCAGCTGGCGGAATACGGAAGTCGGTAGCATTGGCTATCCCCAGCATGGCACCATGTTTTCCTTTACTGGCTTCTGCTTTGAAACCAGTATGTGAGAACGGTCCGTTCGTGAACATATAACTCATGCTGTAGTTACGGTTCAGCTGGGGATCCAGTAATTCATAACCTACATGGGTGGCCCATGTACCGAGTGTAAATTTTAACCAGTCGGTTGGCGAATAGCTAACATAAAGTTGTTTGATGGCCTGGGTGATACCATCATCGGTATACGAAAAGTCTTTAGCCCTTGGCCCGAAACCAAGATCGGCAACAGCACTTACTTTATCTCCTTTATGTTCAAATTTCAGGCTGGCCATACCCAGTGAAAAACTGTTATGTGTTTGGGTAAAGCTGGTCAGGCTGTTGGCCGTGGATTTTGAAAAGTCATATTTATAATAACCATCCACTGAACCGGTAATGGTTAGTGCCGGTGCTTTCTTTTCTTCTTCCGGAACCGGGGCGGCTGCGGAGTCAGTAACTACGGATGCGATCTGGGCTTCAGCGAGAGTAAATGACAGCAAGCCCATAGCTGCCACAAAGAGTTTTTTTTGTAACATTGTAATGCATTTTATATGTTAAGAAAAGGGTACGGTAGGTATATGCTTTTGCGAGAAGTATATACCAGTTATACTGTGCCTTTTTCTGTTTTATTGAATTGTTTCTGCGGGTCTTTCTTCAAAGACGCCATTGTTATGAACCAGTAAAGTTCCCTGTACATATTTTTCATCATGCTGTGAAGCATCCAGTCCTTCTTCTTCTTCCTGTTCACTGACACGGATCGGTAAGATGGCGTTAATGAATTTGAAGATGATGAAAGAAACAACGAAACTGTAAGTAACAGCAAGTGCCATTCCCTTTAACTGGATCAGGAACTGACCATCCAGCACCAGTGAGTTTACAGTTTTGCTGCCAAATACACCGGTGAGTAACATACCAGTCATACCGCCAAGGCCATGACAGGCGAATACATCCAGCGGATCATCCAGTTTGGTTTTGCTTTTCAGGAATTCTGCTACCACATTGGATATTATGGCGGCAATAAAACCGATAAACAAAGCTTGTGGTACACCCACGAAACCGGCGGCCGGTGTAATAGCTACGAGTCCGACTACAGCTCCAATACAAAAGCCAAGTACGGATGGTTTTTTGCCACGGATAATATCGAGGAACATCCAGGAAAGACCTGCAGCAGCAGCGGCGGTATTAGTGGTTGCAAAAGCATACACGCCTAATGAACCGGCACCTACAGCACTGCCGGCATTGAAGCCAAACCAACCGAACCAGAGTAAACCTGTTCCGATCAATACATAAGGAATATTAGCCGGGCCATGTGCACCGATTGTTTTACGGGGTTTCAATACGATAGCCCCGGCCAAAGCAGCCATACCAGCAGAAATATGTACTACGGTACCTCCTGCAAAGTCGAGTACTCCCCATTTGAACATCAATCCCTCCGGATGCCAGGCCATATGGGCAAGTGGAGCATAAACGAGCACCCCAAACAATACAATGAAAAGCGTATAAGAACTGAAACGGATACGCTCTGCTACAGCACCCACTACCAGGCCCGGGGTGATAATAGCAAACATTAACTGGAAGAATGCAAAAAGCGGTAGTGGAATGGTAGCCGCCAGGCTCCAGGGCTCACCGTTCATTACATCTTTAAAAAACAGGAAGGTGCGGGGATCGCCGATGACACCATTAATCGATTTCCCGAAACAAAGGCTGAATTGAACCACGATCCACAATACTGAAATGATACCGGCGGATACTGTGCTTTTGATCATTGTTGAAAGAACATTCTTTCTTCCCACCATGCCACCATAAAAGAAGGCGAGGGCAGGGGTCATCAAAAAAACGAAAGCACAGGATACCAGCATCCAGGCAATATCCCCACTGTTATATACATATTTGGGGGTTTTGCCATCATCACCCAGCACAGAGGCCGGGTCGAAGGAAGCGGAGGGGCTGACAAATATGGCTGCAACCGCTACTCCCAGCAGAATCAGGAAGGGAGCTATCTGCTTAACCGTTTTTTTACTCATAAGTGGTTGTTTAATTATAAAAATAAAATATATGAATTATTCAAGGTGAAAATATCAAATAATTGCCTTAACAGTCGTTAGGTTATATATTTATTTTAATTTATTTTCATTATTTGTTCAAAAAATGTCAATAAACAAAGAAATTATATTAATTATTAAAATAGCTAATATAAAAAGCCAGCTCTTAGCTGGCTAAATAATAAGACCGGGGTGAGGCTATATTCCTGTGTAGAGCTTGGGACTCCTGACGTGAAAGAAACAGTTCTGGGCTAATACTTAAACAAACTGCAAGGCTGCATTTTTTGATTCCAGTATGCTTGGCATACCATTGTTTAAAAACTCATCTACTTTACGGGCACATTCCCGGCCTTCGCTGATGGCCCATACCACCAGGCTCTGGCCCCGGCGCATATCACCGGCAGCAAAGACTTTTGAAATATTAGTACGGTAATCTTTTTCTGTTGCTTTTACGTTGCCTCTTTCATCAAGACCAATACCCAGGTCGTTGATAAAACCGACATGCTGCGGATGCACAAAACCCATTGCCAGTAATGCTAATTCGCAGGGGATCTCTTTTTCAGTTCCGGGTACTTCCACAAAACTGGCCGGGCGGCCATCAACGATCCTCCATTCCAGTGTTACGATTTTTAATGCTTTAAGATTTCCTGCCTCATCCCCGATGAATGCTTTTGTAGCAACGGCCCACTGCCGGTCAGCTCCTTCTTCATGTGAGGTAGTTGTTTTTAATACCATCGGGAAAGAAGGCCAGGGCATGAATTCATTTCTTTCGGCCGGGGGTTTCGGTAATAATTCAAATTGTGTAACGGATTTTGCCCCATGACGATTTGAAGTTCCCACGCAATCACTGCCGGTATCGCCACCACCGATCACCACTACCTGCTTGCCTGTTGCTGTTACTTCTTCATCCAGGATATTACTTTCAATAGCGGGGTTGGCCAATACATCTTTACCCGCTACTCTTTTGTTGTTTTGTTTTAAAAAGTCCATGGCGAAATGAACGCCTTTTAATTCCCGGCCCGGAATAAATAAATTTCTTGGCGTGGTACTGCCGCCTGTCAGCACAATCGCATTGAATTCACGCAGCACATCATTAATGCTCACGTTGACCCCTACATTCGCCAGGCATTTGAAAGTAACACCTTCCTCTTCCATCACTTTTATTCTTCTGTCGATCACCCATTTTTCTAATTTGAAATCAGGGATACCATAACGTAACAGACCTCCCGGAGCATCATCCCTTTCAAAAACTGTAACGGAATGTCCGGCATAGTTTAATTGCGCTGCAGCGGCCAAACCAGCGGGGCCCGAACCGATCACTGCCACTTTTTTTCCGGAGCGGAGGTTGGGCTTCTTTGCGGCTACAAACCCTTTGTCAAAAGCGATCTCGATAATATGTTTTTCAATTTCCTCTATGGCAACAGGTGGTTGGTTGATGCCTAACACACAGGCTGATTCACAGGGAGCAGGGCATATACGACCCGTAAACTCAGGAAAGTTATTCGTCGAAGAAAGAATATCGTATGCTTCTTTCCAATCCTTACGGTACACGGCATCATTGAATTCTGGTATTACATTCCCCAACGGGCATCCGCTGTGACAGAAAGGAACACCACAATTCATACAGCGGGCCGACTGCTGGTTCAGCTTCTCTTCGCTGTATTTTTCTACAAACTCATGATAGTGCTGTAAACGTTCTGCCACTGGTTTCTTACCCGGCATTTCCCTGTTGAACTCTATAAATCCTGTTGGCTTACCCATCTTTTCAGTTTGTCGTTTTTGATTTCAGTTGATTGCGTTCTTTTCTCAGGCTTTTTGTTTTACACCTTTGCTTTTTTCCTGCAACACTTTTTTATAATCTTTCGGAAATACTTTTACAAAATGCTGTAACTGGTTATCCAGGTCATCGAGTATGAACTGAGCTACTGAGCTGCCGGTGTATTCAAAATGTTTCTGCAGCATCGTGAACAATTCATTTTTGTCATTCAGGTCGCAGCTGTCAAGATCAACCATTTCTTTATTACAGTTATCTGCAAATTTCCCTTTCACATCATAGATATAAGCGATACCTCCGCTCATACCGGCAGCGAAGTTTCTTCCGGTATCACCGAGTATCAGTACTGATCCGCCGGTCATATATTCACAACCATGGTCTCCTACTGATTCAACCACCACATTTGCTCCTGAGTTACGCACAGCAAAACGTTCGCCGGCTTTTCCCCTGATATAGGCTTCACCGCTGGTAGCTCCATAGAAAGCCACGTTTCCAATGATGCTGTTATCTTCGGGTGTATACGTCGCCGTCTTTGGTGGATAGATGATCAGCTTGGCGCCACTTAATCCTTTCCCAAAATAATCATTGGCATCTCCTTCCAGTTCGAGGGTGATCCCTTTTGTGTTAAAGGCACCAAAACTCTGGCCAGCTGTGCCGGTAAAATTGAAATGAATCGTGTTATCCGGTAATCCTTCTGCCCTGTACTTTTTAGTGATCTCGTTGGAGAGGATCGTACCTGCGGTCCTGTCAATATTCCGGATATTGAATGAGGCAGTTACTTTCTCTTTTCTTTCAATGGCTGGCTGAGCAGCTGCCAGTAATTTCCAGTCAAGGCTTTCACTTAAACCATGATCCTGCTCTTCACTGCAATACAAAGTCGTGTATAGTGAATGAGGTTCCTTGTACAAGACTGCTGACAGGTCAATGTGCTTATATTTCCAGTGATCAATACCTTCTCTCATTTCGAGGCAATCCACCTGGCCGATCATTTCGTTAACAGTTCTGAAACCAAGATCAGCCATGATCTCCCGCAGGTCCTGGGTGATCATTTTGAAAAAATTCACCACATGGTCCGGGTCGCCTTTGAAACGGCTTCTTAGTTCCGGGTCTTGCGTGGCAACACCCACCGGGCAGGTATTCATATGACACTTGCGCATCATGATGCATCCTTCCACTACTAATGCAGCCGTAGCAATGCCCCATTCTTCTGCGCCAAGTAATGCAGCCACAGCAATATCACGGGCGGTTTTCATCTGGCCGTCAGCCTGAACCACCACCCGGCTTCTCAATTTATTTTTCACCAGGGTTTGCTGTGTTTCAGCCAAACCTAATTCCCAGGGCAAGCCGGCATGACGGATAGAACTGACTGGTGAAGCACCTGTTCCTCCATCATGCCCGGCAATCAATACCACATCTGCTTTTGCTTTTGTTACACCCGCTGCAATCGTTCCCACACCTGCCTTACTCACCAACTTCACACTGATCCTTGCTTTGCGATTTGCATTTTTCAGGTCATAGATCAGTTGAGCCAGGTCTTCAATGGAATAAATATCATGATGTGGCGGAGGCGAGATCAACCCAACACCGGGAGTAGAGTGACGAACCTTGCCGATCCATTCATCTACTTTATGACCGGGCAATTGGCCGCCTTCACCGGGCTTGGCACCCTGTGCCATTTTTATTTGTAGCTCATCAGCTTCAGTAAGGTATAGACTGGTGACACCAAATCTTGCACTGGCAACCTGTTTGATAGAACTTCTCATACTATCTCCATTTGGTAGCAATACATACCTTCTTTCATCTTCACCACCTTCGCCGGTATTACTTTTTGCACCGATACGGTTCATGGCAATAGCCAGTGTGGTATGAGCTTCCCAGGAAATAGAACCAAAGCTCATGGCCCCGGTGGCAAATCGTTTATAAATGTTTTCAGCCGGTTCCACTTCATCAATAGAAACAGAGGGCCTGTTTTTTCTGAATTGAAATAAACTTCTTAGCGTAGCGGCTTTTTCTGTTTGTTCATTGACCAGTTTAGAATATTTTTTGAACAGGACGATATCATTGGTCTTCGTGGCGTGTTGCAGCAAATGAATGGTCTGCGGGTTGAACAAATGGAATTCCCCTTTTTGTTTCCATTGGTACACACCTCCGACAGGCAAACGGTCAACCGGGATCTCTTTTTTGCTGAACGCAAAATAATGTTTGGCCAAAGCTTCTTTGGCAATTTCATCTAATCCCATTCCTTCAATACGGGAAGTGGCACCGGTGAAATAACGATCCACCACATCTTTATTGATACCCAATATCTCGAAGATCTGTGCACCCTGGTAGGATTGCAGGGTGGAGATACCCATCTTGGAAAATACTTTCAGCAGCCCATCGTTGACGGCTTTGGTATAATTTTTTTTCAGTTGTTCATCGGTGAGATCAGTTTTCATTTTACCTGTTTCTTTCATATCACGAATAGATGAAAGAGCCAGGTAAGGATTGATCGCTGTGGCACCAAAAGCAATTAAACAGGCGAAATGGTGCACTTCCCAAACATCACCGGCCTCTACGATGATGCCGACCTGCCCACGCAATCCTTTTTTGATCAGGTGGTGATGAATAGCAGCGGTAGCGAGTAAAGAAGGAATGGGAGCATGGTCACTGTCAATCGCACGGTCCTGCAAGATCAATACTTTAAAACCGTCTTCTACCGAATCAACCGCATAGCGGCAGATGCGATCCAATGCAGATTTCAATGAACCGGGTTTGCCGTTGGCCCTGAAATAACATTGCAATGTTTTTGCCTGGAACAATCCTGTATCAATACTCCTGATCTTCTCGAGATCATGATTGGTTAGTACCGGTTGTTTCAATGCCACGCTATGGCAGGTCAAAGGATCTTCCAATAATAAATTACCATTATTACCAACGAAAGTAGCCAATGACATCACCAGGCGTTCCCGGATCGGGTCAATTGGCGGGTTGGTTACCTGCGCAAATAATTGTTTGAAATAATGACTCAGGTGCTGCGGATGTTCACTTAATATCGCTAATGGAATATCTGTTCCCATAGAGCCTATCGGTTCTTTTCCTTCAAGGGCCATCGGGGCAATGATATTATCAAGGTCTTCGGTGGAGTAGCCAAATGTTTTCTGGTATTTGAATACCTGGTCATGTTCAAGATGGGTGAACATGACTCTTGGTTCCGGTAATTCTTCCAGGCGGATCTTGTATTTATTCAGCCACTCACCATAAGGCTTTTGTGAACAAATCTCTTTTTTCAGTTCATCATCGCTGATGATCTTTCCTTTTTCCATATCCACCACAAACATCTTACCGGGTTGTAATCTTCCTTTTTCCACGATAAGGGCAGGATCAACAGGCAATACACCTGTTTCCGAAGCCATAATAACACGGTCATCTTTTGTGACACAATACCGTGAGGGGCGAAGTCCGTTCCGGTCTAAGGTGGCGCCAATTAATTTCCCATCAGTAAAAGAGATGGATGCCGGGCCATCCCAGGGTTCCATGAAGGAAGAGTGAAACTCATAGAAGGCTTTCTTTATGGGATCCATTTCCTCATGTCCGTCCCATGCTTCCGGTATCAGCATCATCATTACATGTGGTAAGGAACGGCCGGTAAGTGTCAGTAGCTCTATAATATTATCCAAACAGGCAGAATCACTCTGGCCTTCTGTTATGATGGGTAACAGCATTTCCATTTCTTCCTTACTGAAGTAAGGAGATGTGAATCCTTTTTCACTGGTCTTTAACCAGTTCAGGTTTCCCTGTAACGTATTGATCTCGCCATTGTGTGCAATATAACGGAAGGGTTGTGCCAGTTTCCAGGAAGGGAACGTGTTGGTGGCAAATCTTGAATGCACTAATCCAAAAGTACTGACCACTCTTTTATTATTCAGATCAGGGAAATAATTGCGTACCTGGTTACTTGTCAATTGCCCCTTATATACAACAACCCTATGTGACAGCGAAGCGATATAAAAACCGATCGCATCTTTTTTGACCGTGTTATTGATGGTGTGTGCTGCGTAATTACGAAGGATAAATAGCTTGCGTTCAAAATCATCAGCATTGGAAACATGATCCGGACAGGCAATGAATACCTGTTCCATTTCCGGTTCCACACTTAAAGCTGTAGGCCCGATACCATCGGGATTAACAGGCACTTTACGGTAAGCCAGTATCTCAAGCCCCAATTTTTCTGCAGTCCGGTTGAAAATATCACGGCATTCTTCCCGCAACCTGATTTCTTTCGGAAAGAAGATCACCCCAACACCGTATTTACCAAAGGAGGGAAGGTGCACACCGAGTTTCAAACATTCATCAAAGAAAAATTCATGTGGGGTCTGGAACATAATGCCTGCACCATCGCCGGTATTGTTTTCACAACCACAGGCGCCACGGTGCTCCATGTTTTCTAATACGGTCAGTGCATCTGCAATATGCTGGTGTGATTTATGTCCTTTGATATTAGCCACAAAACCGATACCGCATGCATCATGCTCAAAGGAAGGATGGTATAAACCCTGGTTGCCCGCCATAGGAGAGTAGTTAATGTTTTAGAGATTTTATAGAGGAATTCAGCGAAAACTGAATGAATAGCAAGCAATCGTTCCAAGTTACTGAATAATCACGGGACAGGAACAGGTAGTTATTAGATATTTTCCACAGAATTTATAGACTAATGAATGTTTGTAAAATTAATTACACCACATAGCCAAAAAGCGTATCATTTTTATTTAACTCGGTATAGTTGATGTGATATTTCTTCATCTTGATCAACAGTTGATCATAATCATCCCTGCTTTTTAATTCAACACCGATCAGGGCCGGGCCACTTTCTTTGTTGGTCTTCTGCATGTATTCAAAACGTGTGATATCATCATTAGGCCCGAGCACATGGTTAACGAATTCCTTCAATGCACCGGGACGCTGCGCAAAATTGACCAGGAAGTAATGTTTCAATCCTTCGTACTGTAAACTTCTTTCTTTGATCTCCGGCATCCGGTCAATATCATTGTTGCTGCCGCTGATGATGCAAACAATATTTTTTCCTTTGATCTCTTCGGCATAGTCATCGAGTGCTGCTACGCTCAGTGCACCGGCCGGTTCCACCACGATTGCATCTTCATTATACAATTTCAGAATAGTTGAACATACCTTTCCTTCGGGGACAAGATGCATATCATCCAGCACTTCTTTGCAGATGGAAAAAGTAATATCGCCTACTCTTTTCACCGCGGCACCATCCACAAAACGATCAATACTGTCCAATAAAACAGGATGGCCGGCCTTTAATGCTTCAAACATGGAAGGGGCACCTTCCGGCTCCAGTCCGACAATCTTTGTTTTAGGTGAATACATTTTGAAATAGGAGCCCACCCCGGCACTTAATCCGCCACCACCAACAGGAACAAACAGGTAATCAATAGCTGACTGGTCCTCTAAAATCTCCATAGCGACCGTTCCCTGCCCTTCGATGATGCGGAGATCATCGAAAGGCGGGATGAAGGTCATTTGGTTTTCTTCCGTGTATTTTTTGGCAGCAACGGCGCAATCATCAAACGTATCGCCGGTTAATTTCACTTCAATAAAGTCTTCCCCGAACATTTTTGTCTGCGTGATCTTTTGCTTTGGGGTGATCACCGGCATGAACACAATACCTTTTGCATTCAGCTTTTTGCAGCTGTAGGCAAAGCCCTGTGCATGGTTACCGGCGCTGGCACAAACAACTCCTTTTTGTAGTTGTTCAGGAGAAAGACTGCTCATCATATTGTAGGCACCCCGCAGTTTATAAGAACGGACCACCTGCAGGTCTTCTCTTTTCAGGTAGACATTGCACTGGTATTTCTTCGACAGGCTATGGTTATAGGTAAGCGGGGTCCTGTTCACTACTTTCTTCAGCCGCTGATGTGCCGAGACAAAATCCAGTTCGATCTTATTATTTACTGCGGTGTGCATAGTTATATTTTTATCCTACTGATTCAGTCTTCTGTGCCAATTGACTGAATACCTCTTTGGTTGAAGAAGCAGGTACTGCAGTTTTAGCTGCCTTGGGCTGGTTTTCCGGGCGAAGGCTCCTTACTGTTTTACCCGCCTGCCATAATTCACTATCACGGAGTTCTTTCAACTCCAGTTCTAATTTCTCACGGTAATCGGCTTTACTGTTACTGTCGATGGAACGTTGCGATTCTTTACCGCTGGCAACACTGTCATACAGTTCATTGAAAACAGGAGCTGTCGCATCACGGAATTTTTTCCACCAGTCCAGGGCACCGCGTTGTGCTGTAGTAGAACAGTTGGCATACATCCAGTCCATTCCATTTTCTGCCACCAGTGGCATCAATGATTGTGTCAATTCTTCCACGGTTTCGTTAAAAGCTTCGGAAGGGGAGTGGCCTCTCTCCCGCAGCACCTGGTACTGTGCAGCAAAGATGCCTTGTATTGCACCCATCAGCGTACCTCTTTCACCAGTCAGGTCACTATATACCTCTTTTTTGAAATCAGTTTCAAACAAATAACCGCTTCCTACGGCGATACCCAATGCAATCACACGGTCAAATGCTTTGCCGGTTGCATCCTGGAAGATGGCATAAGAACTGTTCAGGCCACGACCCTGTAAGAACATTCTTCTCAACGAAGTGCCGGAACCTTTGGGTGCCACGAGGAATACATCCACATCTTTCGGGGGAACGATACCGGTTTGTTCATTGAACGTGATGCCAAATCCATGGGAGAAGTATAAGGCTTTTCCGGGAGTTAAATGTTTTTGCACGGTGGGCCATAAGGCAATTTGTGCCGCATCACTCAGCAAATAACAGATGATGGTGGCTCTTTGAAGGGCTTCTTCAATTTCAAACAGGGTTTCGCCGGGAACAAATCCATCACGGATGGCCTTATCCCAGGTTTTGGAATCCTTACGCTGACCAACGATAACGTTGATTCCATTGTCTTTTTGGTTCAATGCCTGGCCGGGGCCCTGCACGCCGTAGCCGATAACCGCTACAGTTTCATTTTTTAATACTTCCTGAGCTTTGCTCAGCGGGAATTCTTCCCTGGTCACTACATTTTCCTCAACACCACCGAAATTTAGCTTTGCCATGTTATTTGTTTTAGAGTTTTATAGTTTATTGTTTTGGTTGTTCTGTATAAATTAGTTGCTGGTTTTACTACCGGTTACATCGAAAACACTTTTTCATGCTCATTCAAAAATTCATTTTCAACAGCATCTTCACCGGGCTCACGGTATTCAAACTCTTTTAGTTTTTCGTGGAACCCATCACTGGCTTTGATGATCGCAATTCTTGCACTGCGTACAAATTCGATCAGCCGGTATGGCTCCAGTACTTTGATCAGCTTGTCTGTTTCTTCCCGCTGGCCGGCCACTGCAAATACCGTGTAGTCTTTGCGGATCACTACCGTATGGGCACCATGTTCCCTGAGTAATCTTTCTACTTTTACCGCCGAGGCAATTACTTCAGTAGGGACTTTATACAGGGCCAGTTCCTGCCACACGATTTCGTCGTTCGTATTGTAATAGGCTTTCAGTACTTCCACCTGTTTCTCGATCTGGCGGCAGAGTTTTCTTACCACATCTTCAGTTTCATTGATGACAATGGTAAAACGATGCACACTATCCACTTCGGAAGGGGAGGTGTTCAAACTTTCGATATTGATCTTTCTCCGGGAGAAGATAATAGCGATGCGGTTCAGTAAACCGATCTGGTTCTCTGTATAAACCGTTATAGTATATTCTTGCTTTGTCATAGTGTTGTATTTAAATTTCTTCCCTGCTTAATACACATTCCGCTACCCCACGGCCTTGCGGCACCATCGGGAATACATTGTTTTCTTTTCCTACCATTACTTCCAGTAAAAAACTGCCATCCTGTTCCAGCATTTGCAGTAAGGCACTTTTCAATTCTTCTCTTTTCGAAATGCTTTTTCCGGGTATGCCAAACCCTTTGGCCACCTGCACAAAATCCGGGCTCGTAATATCCACGAACGAATATCTTTTTTCATGAAAGAGTTCCTGCCACTGCCGCACCATACCCAGGAACTGGTTATTCAGGATGATGATCTTTACTTTCGGTTTGAACTGCATGATCGTTCCTAATTCCTGCAGGGTCATCTGGAAACCACCGTCTCCAATAATTGCTACGGTTGCCCTGGAAGGATCGCCGTAAGCTGCACCTATGGCTGCGGGTAAAGCATAACCCATCGTTCCCAATCCGCCCGAAGTAATATTACTTTTACTCTTATTGTATTTTGCATAGCGGCAGGCTACCATCTGGTGCTGCCCCACATCGGTCACTATAACCGCATCGCCTTTTGTTAATTCATTCAGGGTATTGATCACTTCACCCATTGTCATCACTTCGCCCGTGGGATTCAATTCAGCTTTAATGACTTTATCCTCTTCTTTTTGCTGGTAATCTTTGAACAACTGCAACCATTGCGGGTAAACTTTCTGGTCCACCAGTTCTGTAAGCAAGGGCAATGTTTCTTTACAATCACCCCAGACAGGAACAGTAGCTTTTACATTCTTATCAATCTCCGCGGGATCTATATCGAGGTGAACGATCTTCGCCTGCTTGGCATATTTATCCAAACGGCCGGTTACCCGGTCATCGAAACGCATACCCACGGCGATCAGTACATCACATTCATTGGTCAGTACATTGGGTCCGTAATTACCATGCATACCCAGCATGCCCACACCCAAAGGATGATCGGTAGGGATAGCACTCATGCCCATGATGGTCCAGGCCGAAGGGATACCGGCTTTCTCAATAAATTTTTGAAATTCTTTTTCGGCTTTACCCAGTATCACACCTTGCCCGAAGATCACAAAAGGACGTTCGGCTGCATTGATCAGTTTCGCAGCTTCCTGTATATATTCTTTGCGTATAATTGGCTTAGGACGATAACTGCGGATATGTTCACATTTCTGGTAGCCGCCATATTCAAATAATTGTAATTGTGCATTCTTGGTAATATCAATTAATACTGGTCCGGGCCTTCCGCTTCCGGCAATATAAAATGCTTTAGCTAATACAGATGGTATTTCAGTAGCGTCTGTTACCTGGTAATTCCATTTGGTAACAGGTGTCGTTATATTGATCACATCTGTTTCCTGGAAAGCATCGGTGCCTAATAAATGGGCAAACACCTGCCCGGTGATACAAACAACAGGAGTAGAGTCAATCATAGCATCTGCCAAACCTGTAACAAGATTCGTGGCACCTGGGCCGCTGGTGGCAAATACCACACCTGTTCTGCCGCTTACCCTGGCAAAACCCTGCGCTGCATGAATGGCGCCCTGTTCATGACGCACCAGTATATGCTTCAGTTGATCATTATAATCATACAAAGCGTCATAGATCGGCATGATGGCACCACCCGGGTAACCAAAGACGGTGTCCACACCCTCGGCTAAAAAAGCTTCCAGCACAGCCACACTACCACTCACCTGGGTTGTTGGTTTGGTAGCTGTTTTTTCCTTTTTTATTGTCAGTGTTTCCATTTGCTATTTTTTCTGTATTAAGTTCATGCTGATTTTTATTGTTCTTAAGCCCCTCCTGCTGAGGGGTTTGGGGAGGCTGTCTTATTCATCCGTTACACAACCTTCGCTTGCATCTTTTACAAACTTTGCATATTTGTACAGTACCCCCTTTGTTACTTTCAAGGCCGGTTGTTTCCAGTTCTTACGTCTTGTTGCAATCACTTCGTCCGCTACTTGTAAAGTGATCTTGTTGTTCACCGCATCAAGTTCTATTATATCGTCATCCTGTACTAATGCGATCAGTCCTCCTTCAAATGCTTCCGGAGTGATATGCCCAACTACAAAGCCATGCGAGCCACCGCTGAATCTTCCATCTGTGATCAGCGCCACATCTTTACCCAGCCCTGCACCTGTGATGGCAGAGGTTGGTTTCAGCATTTCCGGCATACCCGGTGCCCCTTTCGGGCCTTCGTATCGTATCACTACCACATCCCCTTTTTTCACTCTCCCGTTTGCAATACCTGCCACCAAATCTTTTTCACCATCAAATACACGGGCAGGCCCGGTAAATTTTTCTCCTTCCTTGCCACTGATCTTGGCCACACTTCCCTTTTCGGCAAGATTGCCATACAGAATTTGCAGGTGCCCCGTTTTTTTCAATGGTTGTTCTACCGGGTAAATAATTTTCTGTGTATCAAAATTCAGATCCGGAACACCTGCTAAATTTTCTGCTACCGTTTTACCGGTCACTGTCAAACAATCGCCATGGAGCAAGCCTTTTTGTAATAAATACTTCATTACGGAGGGAATACCACCATGTTGATGCAGATCCTGCATCAGGTATTTTCCAGAGGGTTTGAAATCAGCTAATACGGGTGTTTTATCACTGATGGCCTGGAAGTCATCCTGCGATAAGGTAACACCCACACTTTTTGCCATCGCTATTAAATGCAGCACGGCATTCGTACTACCGCCTAATATCATAATGACGGTAATAGCGTTTTCAAATGCTTTGCGTGTCATGATATCGCAAGGACGGATATCTTTTTCCAATAAATTCAGAATGGCTTTTCCTGCATCCAGGCATTCTTTTTTCTTCTCTTCACTTAATGCAGGATTGGAAGAAGAGAAGGGTAAACTCATTCCTAATGCTTCTATAGCCGCCGCCATGGTATTGGCGGTGTACATACCGCCACAGGCACCGGCACCCGGACAGGAATGTTTGATGATCTCTTTAAAATCTCCTTCCTCTATTTGCCCGGCGATTTTCTTACCTAATGCTTCAAAAGCAGAAATGATATTCAGGTCTTCTCCTTTATAATGACCGGGGGCAATCGTGCCACCATATACCATAATGGAAGGACGGTTCAACCGGCCCATGGCCATAATGCTGCCGGGCATATTTTTATCACATCCCGGAACAGCGATCAATCCATCATAATAAAATCCGCCACATACACTTTCAATACTGTCAGCAATCAGGTCACGGCTGACAAGACTGTAACGCATACCATCTGTACCGTTACTGATGCCATCGCTGATACCAATGGTATTAAAGATCAGCCCGACCATATTATTATCCCAAACTCCCTGCTTGATATCTTTTGCCAGCTCGTTCAGGTGCATATTGCAGGTATTGCCATCATAGCCCATGCTGCAAATACCTACCTGTGGTTTTTTGAAATCCTCGTCTTTCAGTCCTATGCCATAGAGCATGGCCTGTGCAGCCGGTTGTGTTACATCCTGCGTTATCGTCTTTGAATATTTGTTAAGTTCTTTCATGCCGGTTCTAATGATGATTTATATTCCCTTTCAGTGACTTTATGTTTGTAAACCTTTTGTATCGTTCTGCTAACTGTTTCATGCCATGGTTTGGGAAATTTAACGTCATCCAGGCTTTCCCAGCCGATAACTTCCGCAGCGGTACCACAATAGAAAACTGCATCCGCCTGCTTTAGTTCCCCGACAGTAAATAACTTTTCTTCTACTTCAATACCCAGCTCTTCGCATATTTCCAGTACAGTAGCCCGGGTGATACCGGGTAAGATATTTCCTAAAGCAGGTGTTACTAATTTGCCATCTTTTTCATAGAATAAATTCGCACCGGGCCCTTCTGCTACAAAATCATTCATATCGGTTAGCAAGGCTTCATCATAACCGGCTGCTTTGGCTTCCTGGCTGGCGAGAATCGAGTTCACATAATGTCCCCCGGCCTTCGCATGTATTTTAAATCCTTTCGGGTTTGGTCTTTGAAAAGAGCTGGTCATTACTTTTAATAATTTATCGCCCAGAAAGGGCTGCATCTCCCAAACCTCAATCACTATAAATGACTCTTTGTTTTCCACGAAACTCATATTGGCGGGAGCATAAACCACCGGCCGGATATAAGCATCCTGCAGGCTATTTTTTTTCAATACTTCATACGTAACCGCAATCAGTTCGGGTGTATCCCAGTGATAAGGCATATTCAGGGCAGCCGCAGAATTCTTCAGGCGTTCATAATGCTCTGTTTCTTTGAAGATCTTTGTTTCTCCACTGACTGTTTTATAAGAACGGATACCTTCAAATACCGAATAGCCATAGTGTAAGGACTGGCTGTAGAAGTCCATCTTTGCTTCGGAAGCTTTTGCAAAACTTCCGTTCAGCCACAGTACCGTATGTTTATTATAATATGCTGCCATTTTATTTTTTTAACGGGTATAAAAAAAGAACCCCGCCTTTTTGGAGGCGGGGTTCTTTGTATTGTTGGTTTTAGTTTATATACAATGTCCACCTCCATGTGTTGCAGGAATAATAATCACCACCACAATAATAATTGCGGATATAAACGAGATGACATTATTGATGCGACTGTTTACCATGAAGGATGTATTCCTGCTAAAAATACACCCGCCTGCTGAAAAAAAGAACTTAATGCGAAAATTTATTTCTAAAAACAGAACAAACGTTCTGTTTTTAGATGATCGTTGATTTTCTTAATTCTATATTTTCCTTCTTCACCGACCCCGGGATCTTACCACTCACATAATCACTGATCAGTTCGCCAAGGGTTGATGTGAAGTAAAAATTAACCGGGTCAATATCTTTTGTCACAAAACCATTTTGCAGGGTCCATTCGGCTGCCTCTTTCACCAGGGCCGCTTCTTCTTTTAATCCAAAATGTTCTAATAGCATGGCCGCCGATAAAACTGATCCCAGGGGATTGGCGATATCTTTCCCGGCAGCCTGTGGGTAAGAACCATGAATAGGCTCAAACAAAGCAGCGCCTTTACCAATGGAAGCAGAAGGCAGTAATCCAAGTGAACCACTCAGGACACTGGCCTCATCACTGATGATATCACCAAACATATTCTCGGTAAGGATCACATCAAATTGTTTGGGATTTAAAATGATCTGCATCGCTGCATTATCCACGAACATATAGTCAACGGTAACATCTGCATATTCAGCAGCTATTTCCTGTACCACTTTTCTCCAGAGCCGGGATGTTTCTAACACATTGGCCTTGTCAACCAGTGTCAGTTTCTTTTTTCTTTTTTGCGCATACTGGAAAGCAAGATGGCTTACCCTTTCAATTTCTTCTCTTGTGTATACACAATTATCGGAAGCTTCTGTTTTTTCTTCGTTGATCTTCTTTTCCCCGAAATAAATACCGCCGGTCAGTTCACGGAAGATGATAAAATCAACGCCTTCCAGGTTTTTACTTTTCAACGGGGATAAATGTTGCAGGGAAGGGTAGGTATTGATGGGGCGGATATTGGCAAACAGCTGTAATGATTTGCGCAGTTTCAGCAGACCCTGTTCCGGTCTTACTTTGGCGGTGGGATCATTATCATATTTGGGATGACCAATGGCGCCAAATAAAACAGCATCACTGTTCAAACAAGCTTCAATGGTTGCATCCGGCAGCGGGTTACCTGTTTTGTCAATAGCATCAGCTCCCATCAGCTGGTAGCTGTAGGTAAATTTATGACCAAAGTTTTCTGCAATGGCATTCAGTACCCTCACCGATTGTTTGGTTACTTCCGGGCCGATGCCATCTCCTTCAATTACTACAATGTTCTTTTTCATGATAGGGTTTTATTTATACTCGTTGTTGTTCGAATGTTTCAATGGCAGCTTTGTTGCTCAGTAAAAAATCAATGTCATCATAACCGTTCAACAGGCAGGTCTTTTTATAAGAGTTAATGTCAAATCCCTCCTGTTCGCCGGTTGAATTGATCCGGATGGTTTGTTGTTCCAGGTCCACCGTCAGTTCAGTATTGTTATCCTGCAAAAAGATCCGTTGCAGGAATTCATCACTCACCTGCACCGGGAGCACACCGTTATTTAACGCATTGTTTCGGAAGATATCAGCAAAAAAACTGGACACCACCACCCGGAAACCATAATCCAGTATCGCCCAGGCGGCATGTTCTCTTGAAGAACCGCAACCAAAATTTTTACCTGCCACTAATATCTCCCCGTCAAACTGCGACATATTAAGCGGGAAGTCAGCTCTTGTCCTGGATTCATCGTCATTATAATAACGCCAGTCACGGAATAAATTTTTTCCAAAACCATCCCGGGTTGTTGCTTTTAAAAAACGGGCAGGGATGATCTGGTCGGTATCAATATTTTCGATATTGACCGGAACGAACCTGCTTTGTATAGTAGTTAATGCTTTCATGATTAGTTCAACATTTCTCTTACATCCGTAATAACACCAGTAACAGCCGCCGCTGCTGCGGTTAACGGACTTGCTAATAATGTTCTGGCGCCGGCTCCCTGTCTTCCTTCAAAATTCCGGTTGGAAGTGGAGATGCAATATTTGCCCGCCGGTATCTTGTCTTCATTCATGCCGAGGCAGGCTGAACAACCGGGTTGTCTTAGCTGGAAACCGGCTTCTTCAAAAATTTTATCAATACCTTCCTGTATAGCTTGGGCTTCCACTTGTTTACTACCCGGAACGATCCAGACTTCCACGCCATCAGCTTTCTTTTTCCCTTTGACAAAAGAAGCCACCATCCGCAGGTCTTCAATTCTTGAATTGGTACAGCTGCCGATAAAAACATAATCGATCTTCTGTCCTTTGATGGCAGTACCCTGTTCAAGTCCCATATAGGCTAGTGATTTGGCAAGACCAGATCTGTCGGTATCATTGATCGTTTCTGTCGTGGGAATAGTTTCACTCACACCGATACCCATACCCGGGTTGGTGCCGTAAGTGATCATGGGTTCGATATCCGCTGCATTGATAAAAACTTCCTGGTCGAAATGGGCATCTGCATCAGAATATAATTGTTTCCATTCGGCTACTTTTTTCTCCCATACAGAACCTTCCGGAGCAAACTTTCTTCCTTTGATATAAGCAAAAGTTGTTTCATCCGGTGCGATCATACCACATCTTGCTCCCATTTCAATACTCATATTACAGATGGTCATTCTTGCTTCCATGCTCAGGGAACGGATCGCAGAACCGGCAAATTCTACTGCATAACCAGTAGCACCGCTGGCAGAAATTTTAGACAGGATATATAGAACAATGTCTTTTGATACCACGCCTTTATTCAATACGCCATCCACGTTAATGCGCATCAGTTTGGGTTTGCTTTGCAATAAACATTGTGAGGCAAAGACCATTTCCACTTCACTGGTGCCGATACCAAAGGCAATAGAACCAAAAGCGCCATGCGTGGACGTATGACTGTCGCCGCATACGATCGTCATGCCCGGTTGTGTAATGCCCAGCTCAGGCCCTATCACATGTACAATGCCCTGGAACGGGTGCCCGAGGCCATATAATTCAATACCATGTTCGGCGCAGTTCTTTATCAGTGCGTCCACCTGCAACCTCGATAATTCTTCTTTGATCGGTAAGTGCTGGTTCAGTGTGGGTACATTATGATCGGCTGTTGCCACCACCTGTTGCGGGCGAAAAACCCTGATGCCTCTTTTATTTAACCCGGTAAAAGCCTGGGGACTGGTCACTTCATGAATAAAGTGCTTATCAATATACAATACCGATGGCCCGTCATCAATTGTTTTGACAACATGCTTCTCCCAGATCTTTTCAAATAAACTCTTTGCCATAAATTAGATTGCTTCTACTGCGATTGTTGCTGCCATTATTTTAAGATCCGAATCATCCACTTCTTTTTTGGAATCGGCCAGTTTCAGGAAACGTTCATAGAGTTCATCCACCTGGTTACGGTCGAAACTGTAACCCAGGTTTTTAAAACGATACGCCAGTGCACTTCTTCCGCTTCTTGCTGTCAATACGATCTTCGATGTGTCAGCACCTACTTCTTCCGGAGCAATGATCTCGTAGGTCGTTGCTTCTTTCAAAAATCCATCCTGGTGAATACCGGATGAATGAGAGAATGCATTGTCACCCACCACGGCTTTATTTGGTTGTACCAGCATCCGCATCGTGTCAGATACAAGGCGGCTCATCGGTAATAATTTCTTCGGATCAATATTCGTATAGAGATTCAGTTCAGGATGTTTACGGATCGTCATCACCACTTCTTCGAGGGAAGTGTTGCCGGCCCGTTCACCGATACCATTAATCGTACATTCGATCTGCCGGGCACCGGCAATAGCACCGGCAATGGAATTAGCCGTGGCTAACCCCAAATCATTATGACAATGGCAGGAAAGAATAGCTTTATCAATATTGGGAACATGATTCATTAAATAAGACATCTTCTCGGCATACTGGTGCGGCAAACAAAAACCGGTGGTGTCCGGGATGTTTACTACGGTTGCCCCTGCTTTGATCACGGCTTCAGTAAGTTTTGCTAAGAACTCAAGATCGGCACGGCCGGCATCTTCCGCATAGAATTCCACATCATCCACGTAATTCCTGGCTAGTTTCACGGCAGCGATGGCTCTTGCTAAGATCTCTTCCCGGGTAGAGTTGAATTTGAATTTAATATGATTATCGGAGGAGCCGATACCGGTATGTATCCTTGGACGTACTGCAGGCTTCAGCGCTTCAGCAGCCACTTCAATATCTTTTTGCACGGCACGGGTCAGCCCGCAAACCGTAGCGTTTTTAATTATTTTGGCGATCTCGTTCACCGATTCAAAATCACCGGGCGAAGAGATCGGGAAACCGGCTTCAATGATATCAACACCGAGTTCCTGCAGTTTCAGCGCCAGCCCCAGCTTTTCTTTGGTGTTCAATTTGCAACCGGGCACCTGTTCGCCATCGCGGAGGGTGGTATCAAAAATGTGGACTTTTCCGTCTGCCATAATTAATTGATATATTGGTTGTGAGATAAAAATGCAGGGGACTTACTTTTGTACTTGTTCATGAACAAACCTGCCCGTCTAAATTACCGGCAATAAGGGGGGAGGGGAAATCAAAATAGGGGAGAATTTACAGCCCGTAAGGCAGCTGAAATTCGCTGAAACCCTTTACTGGTAAGGATTTTAAATTTTTGGAATTACGATGGCCAACCGTTCAACTGATGCCCTGTTTCAACTGGTAAAATCGCTGGAAAAGAGTGAAAAACGCAATTTCAAGCTCTTTGTCAAGCGAAACTCCGCTACGGATGACCTGAAGACCATCCAGCTCTTTGATGCCCTGGATAAAATGACGGAGTATGATGAGAAGCAATTGCTGAAAAAAGCCAGTGGTATCAAGAAACAGCAACTGTCCAACAGCAAGGCCCATTTATACAAACAGATCCTTGCCAGCCTGCGGCTGATCCGCGAAGAGAACAATATCGATATCCAGTTGCACGAGCAGATGGACCATGCCCGCATCTTATTTAATAAAGGGCTCTACCTGCAAACCCTGAAGATCCTGGAGAAACTAAAAGAGACAGCTAAGGCCTATCACCAGTTGACTTACCTGCAGCAAGCCCTGTTCTTTGAAAAAAAGATCGAGGCTTTATACATCACCCGCAGTATGCAGAACCGGGCTGATCAGTTAACCGCGGAATCCAATGCGGTGCATGAACAACTAACCGTGGTGAACCAGTTGTCCAATCTTTCGTTGCAGCTCTATAGCTGGTATATTCAGAACGGCCATGCCCGTAATGAAAAAGATGTAAAACAGGTGCAGCAGTTTTTTGATAAACACCTGCCGGCAGCAACAGGACACCTGAAAGGCTTCTATGAAAAAATGTATCTCTACCAGAGTTATTGCTGGTCAGCCTTTATCCGCCAGGATTTTTTACAATACTACCGCTATTCACAAAAATGGGTTAACCTGTTTGAAGAACATCCCGGAATGCTGCAAACAGAAACGGCCATTTATATCAAAGGCATGCACAATTTGATGAGTGCTTACTTTGACCTGCTTAACCACAAGAAACTGGCCGAAGCCATCAAACAATTTGAACGGTTTACTTCAAGTAAACTGGTGGCGCAGAATGAGAACAACCGCATCTTAGCCTATCAATATTTATATACCGCCCGTATCAACCTGTATTTTTTGCAGGGCACTTTCACCAAGGGGTTACGATTAGTTCCTTTCCTGGAAGAAATGCTGAAAGAATACGGCCCTTACCTGGATACACACCGGGTGCTGGTATTCTATTATAAAATAGCGAGTTTGTATTTCGGCAGTGGCGATAATGAGAAAGCGATTGATTACCTCAACCGTATCATTCACCAGAAAGGCGACCTGCGTACCGACCTGCAATGTTATGCCCGTTTATTGCATTTGATCGCCCATTATGAACTCGGCAATTTTGACCTGCTTGAATACCTGATCAAATCCGTGTACCGTTACATGGCCAGGATGGAAAACCTGAGTAAGGTGGAAGAAGAAATGTTCGACTTTCTGCGCCGTTCATTCCATGTTGGTGCACATGCATTGAAACCGGAGTTTGAAAAATTATTGGGTAAACTTAAAAAATACGAAGGCAACCCGCTGGAAAGCCGTGCCTTTGTATATCTCGATGTGATCTCCTGGCTCGAAAGCAAGATCAGCGGGGTGAATGTGCAGGATGTGATCCGGGAGAAATTTTTGAAGGGAAGCAGATAGTGGTTGGTGCTTTGGAATTAGTAGTTTGTAATTAGGGTGCTCCCTTAAACAGGTTAGTTCTTTTTTCTTCAAGGTGATTTCGTGAATCATCTGCTCGGTCCTTAAAATACCCATCACATGGTATTGCAAAGCCCCGGCGGCTCATTACTTTTAAGGCAAACTTGTAGTACTATGCTTCCATCAATAAAGAAAATGACGTTTGTAATTGCAACTTATTGCTTTGCATCCGTTGCTGTTGCCCAAACCACTGCTGTGGAATGGTACAATAAAGGCCAGGAATTTTTTGATAAAAAGAAATACGAAGATGCTCTGCTGGCTTTTGATAAAGCTGCCGGTTTGAATGCACAGTACGATGCCGCTTTTTACAAAGCCGGCTGGTGTTATAATGATTTAGAAGAATATGACAAAGCGGTTGACCGCCTGCAGAAAGCAGTTGCCATCAATAAAAATCATGCAGAAGCCTGGCAGGAGCTGGGCTATGCGTATAAAAAACAAGGTAAATATCCCGAAGCACTAAACAGTCTTGAGAAGGCCATTGCCGCAAGGCCCTCCTATGCGCTGGCCTACCGGCAAAAAGGGGATGTATACCAAAATATGAAGCGCTATCCTGAAGCCATTGATGCCTATAAAAAATGTGTGGAGAAAGATAGCAGGAATGAGCCTGCCTGTTATAACCTCGGCTATATCTGCAATGCAACAGAGGATTATACCAATGCGTTGTACTGGCTCGGCAAGGCAGTGAAACTTGAGGAAAAAACATCTACCTACAACGAGATCGGCTTTGCTTACTACAAGCAAAAAATGAATGACTCGTCAATAGCGGCTTACCGGAATGCGTTACGGATAACACCTGAAAACGGAACCGCCTACAAAGGTATTGGTGATGTGTACCGAAGGAACTATAGCCCGGCCCGGGTGGAGGACGCTATTGAAAGTTATAAAAAAGCCGTTCAATATAACCCCAAGAGTTCAGGCTCCTGGTTTGGATTGGGCTGGTGCTATAACGAAAAAAGCCAGTACAGTGAAGCCATTCCGATGCTTACCAAATCACTGGAGCTGGATAATAAGCTAACAGCTGCGTATACCGAATTGGGCTATGCACAATACATGACCGGCAAAAACACGGATGCCCTGGCTACTTTCAGGAAAGGGATCAGCCTCGACAATAAGAATGTCCTGTGCCGGTATTACAGCGGCCTGGTCTATGTGCAGCTGAAGGACAAGATCAATGCCAGCAGTATGTACGATGAACTAAAACCGATTGACAGTAAACTGGCAGATAAGCTGCTGGTTAAGATCAATGCGCTGTAGTTATAGCCGTTAGATGTAAGGCCGGAGACCACTTTCGATGAAAAATACCTTGTAAATCGCAGTGAACCGTAAATAATAGATAAGTTTCATTATTCTTGCTTTTACAACCTGCCCTTTTGAAGAAACGATCAAAACAATAAATTCTATGCGGTTCCTTATTTCGTTCTTCACCCTCGTTTTCCTCGGATCTTTTAATTCAGATGACTATCACTTTGAGCCAAAGGACAAAACGAAGTATTATTTTACAAATACAGCGTATAACTTTTTTGCGTTGACACCCGAAACAAAGATCGAACTGACAAAGGAGGAAAGAAAGCTGATGCTTAAAACGACCGGCCTTAGCAATGCGGATATAGACTATGTGCTGGAAAGGTGTCAGAAAAAATTTCAACCGGAGTACTACAGGCGAAGTGAGAAGTTTATCATGTACCGGATATATTCATTCAATTGTGAACAGCTCATAAAAATTAATGGCAGCGGTTCTCAATGGACAACCTATGCGTTACTCTATATAAAAACGGCAGACAATAAACATATGCCTCCTGCAATGCTTTCCATTGGTGAGGACGGTTTTTTCCTGCTGGTGGATAACCGTGAAGTATCGACCACTCCGGTGCCTGGTGTTGTATTCAAGCCTGCCACTAATGAAGCAGGAACCAAATTTGTTTTTGGATTTGGCTATCATACCAATAACAAAGATTCTGTTGTGGTTACAAGGGTGCAGGGAAATGGACCGGCTTATGCAGGCGGTTTGCGGGTAAATGATTTGATTTTATCGGTGAATGCTGTTACTGTACCAGGCAAAAACCTTAAGCAGATCGGGGATATCCTGGCGGAAGCTGACTACCGCGGAAACCAGTTCCTGGTAAAAAGAAACGGCAGCCTCCTTACTTTAAGTATCGACAGAGATGATTATACAAAGTTTGAGTTTTTCTGTAAAGGAAACTGTGATGCGGGGGAATGCGAAGTTGAATCTGTAAAAGGATTCACCATAAAGGGTGAGTGTAAGAATGGTAAAATGAACGGCAATGCTATAATGACAAATTTAGACGGCAGGGTATTTTACGTTGGCAATGTAAAAGATAACCAGATTACCGGGACAGGCAAATATCTCTACGAGAATAAAGATATTTACGAAGGAGAGTTTTTAGATGGCTATCGGAATGGGATGGGTACTTACTTTTTTGCTGATGGCAAAATAAGTGTCGGGTTCTGGCAAAGGGACCGGTATTTTATTGACTCCTTTGTAACCGGTTTCCCGTTAGACCGGTTTACAAGGGCAAGTAAAAAGGCATATTTATATGACATTCAAAAGGACTTTACGTACAAAGTGCCGCCCATCCTGAAAACGGAGTTACAGAAACTGAAAGACAAATATGATATGTCTGATCACGAGATCAACAAGCTGATTTCCCTGTGTGATTTTAAATACAAACCGGAAAACCTGAACACTCCTTCAAAAGTAAGAGCCGTCATTAATAAGTACCAGGGCAGGAATGAGTATGATACAGAAATGCTGACAACACTGGAGGGATTGGATGGTCAGCAATATACGATTGTCCGGGTAACGTATTATGGATCGGGTTTGCCTGAAGAAATGCGACCCGGATATTTGAACCAACTATTTTTCTGTATTCCAAGTTCTGAAGTGAGATATATCTATTTCAGTACTTATTATAATATGAAACTGGAAGAAGCAGAGGCAGCGGCAAGAAAGGCCCGTGAGCAGGCTGAGTATGATCGTGACGCTGCCAAGTACGAAGCTTTAAAAAATACAACCGGTATCAAACTGGCGTTGAATGAGAAGATATGTTCAACCTGCGAAGGATATGGCCGCCATTCAACCAAATGCTCTATGTGCAATGACACCCGGTTTATTAATACTTCAAATCCAGACTGGTCTTTCACCAGTTCAAAGACCGGGCTTCAGTATACCAGTTCAACGGCAACACCCACAAAATCGTATTGCCCGCAGTGCATGGGTGGCGTGGTCACCACTATTGGTTACATGAAACGAATACAGCAACTGGCAAACAATGCATGTGTTCAATGTAAAGGGACAGGAAAGGTGAAGCGGTAGGCAATCGCCGGTCTTTTGACGGTATTCATCAACAAAATGTTAACGCAATTCAGCAGGCGGTTTTTACAATTCATCCGCTTGCTGATTTTTTTTCAGGGCTGCGGCAGGTTCTTTTGTGGTATTAAATCAAACCTGAAAAGAATTGTTATGCAAAAAACCTTATTCATCCCGCTGCGTTTTGCAGCAATAGCCCTCTTTGGCCTTGTTGCCTTTTCTTCCTGCCAGAAGGAAACCAACACCGGCAACCCGCCGCCACCGGCTGCCACCAAGATCAAAGAATTCAAGAATGGCGATGAGTTCATCCGCTTTACCTACAATGCAGATGGCAGCATCCAGAAAGCCACGGTAAAAAGCGAGTTGAACACTGCCGGTGCCATCGTTGACTTTACAGTGAGCTATGATGCACAAAAAAGGATCAGCGAAGTAAACAGTACCACCGGTGAAAAGATCGTTCCGGTGTATGAAAACAATGTGATGAAACGGGCCGATGTATTCGACGGACCGGTGCGGACCAGCTATACCAATTATACCTGGGAAGCCGGTTTGCTGAAACGGGTTACTATTTACCTGAACCAGGGTGCCGATTTTGAACCCCTGCTGGAATTTGATTTCACGAACAATGCTGCCGGCAATCCTGTCAAGACCATTGTGATGATGAATATGGGAGTGCCCAATACACTGAACCGTGCCGGGCATGTGGATATACAATTTGATACAAAGCCCAATCCTTTGTATGAGCACCGCAATTTCCTGGCCCTGCTCTGGCAGCCTGCTGCTAAAAACAACCCGGTGAAGGAAGAACATTTTGCAGCCAACTTCACCCTGGAAGATGTATATAATTATGCCTACACCTATAAAGCCAATGGCTTACCGGAAAAGGCAAACGTTACCATTAGTTCTCCCGGCCAGCCAGAGACTACTTCGGCATTGAATTTTGTGTACCAGTAAACAGTCCTTTTCAATATACAAGAGCCATCCCCGTAAGGATGGCTTTGTTATTTTTTTCTTTTCAGTCCGGCAATAACCTTATAATTATCTGTATTATTTCCATACCTATAGAACAGTAAGATTGTTTGTTGAGGGAGCTGTATCTCATTATAGTTTAAAAGGCTACAAGTTATCTTGTCAATTTGCTGTTGGTTTTCAATTCCAAAAATATCAACTATTAAAGAATCATCCGACCAACGGTTATAAAATACTTCAAACTCAGAAGAACCTCTGGTAACCTTTATAATAAGTTCGGAAATATTTTCAAGTTGATTGTGCTCTTCTCCCGTATGATTTTTAAGCCGGTTTGGTGCAAGTCTGCTGATTTCATTTTCTGTCAATAAACCGGCACAAGTGGTTATTGAATTATTTTTTGCTGCAGATTTGCAACTGAATATCAAAACTGATAGATATATCAATAATAGACAAAAGCGATTATTTTTTATCATTGTTTTGTTTGTGCTCTTTATACAGGGTCTTTAAAAATATATTGTTCTTCATAAGGGATTTCAAACGCAGTTAGAAACTGGCGGTATTCTTCCAAAAATCTTTGCTTTCTATGATGTGTTTCCTGGGTTTGTATGTACCTGATCACATCAGGTAAATCCTTTTTACTATACGAAAAGGCTCCAAACCCTTCCTGCCAGGCAAAAGCTACCTGGCAAAATTGCTTTTCTTTGATCCATTTACTGGTTTCCGTTTTTACATTTTGTACCAAGGCCGAAAGAGCCTGTATTGGCCGCAACCCAATGAGAATATGGATATGATCCGGCATACTGTTTACCTGCAATAACTTGTGCCCGTTGTTTTGTATGATACCTGTTATGTATTTATGCAGTTCATCTTTCCAGGAAGAATGAATGAGAGCTGCCCGGTGTTTGACAGCAAAAACCAATTGAACATGCAGCTGTGTATAGGTGTTCGCCATGCTGATGGGATAAGGTAAATAAATATACAAAAGATATTATTCCGTGTTCCGGAGGAACACACTACTGGTAGAAAATTTCATAATGCGGGTTCGTGGCGTCCCGGAGGGACGCTTTGTGATTTTATCACCATTGCACAAACCGTTCCGCTGGAACGGAGACGTTTTGATTTTGATATTCTACCGGGAAGATGTCCCTACGGGACAGAAGGAAGTTTTCGACGCTAGCTGAGTAGCGATCTGAACGATGAAGTGAGTGACACAACAGACGATGCTATCAGCACTACAGCCGGGTTAATCAAAATTCCAAATGCTTCCTTCGTCGGCATGACAAGACCCGGTTGGGAAGGCAGCCTTGCTGTGTATAACTGCTGCAAAATTCCTTCCGGCAAATCCCTGATTCTGCCCTACATTTGCGCAATTTGTTTTACCCGCCCCCCAGGGGGATTAAAAAAAAATAATGCCTGATCAAACTACTCCTTCTGTTCCTGCCGTGTTAGTATTAGCGGATGGTACCGTGGCCCATGGCCGTTCGTTTGGCGCTATCGGCACCACCACCGGCGAGATCTGTTTTAATACCGGGATGACCGGCTACCAGGAAGTGTTTACCGACCCCAGTTATTTTGGCCAGATCCTGATCATGAACAGTGCCCATATCGGTAATTATGGAGTGAAGGAGGAAGATGTGGAAAGCGATGGGGTGAAGATCAGCGGGCTGATCGGCCGCAACCTCGAAGAAACCTATTCCCGCAAGCTGGCCAAAGGCTCCCTGCACGAATACCTGAAAACAAATGGAGTGGTAAGCATTGAAGGGGTGGACACCCGTGCCCTGGTAGCGGAAGTGCGTACCAAAGGAGCCATGAACTGTATCATTTCTTCAGAGACCACCGATGTGGAACTGCTGAAAAAGAAACTGGCCGGAGTACCCGATATGGCGGGACTGGAACTGGCTTCTAAAGTGAGCACCAAAGAAAGTTATGAGCTGGGCGATGCGAATGCGGATATCAGGATTGCCGTGATGGATTATGGCGTTAAAAGAAATATCCTGCACTGCATGGTGGAAAGAGGGGCTTATGTGAAAGTGTTCCCGGCCAAAACGGCCCTGGAAGAAGTGAAACAATTTCAGCCACATGGATATTTTATTTCCAATGGTCCCGGCGACCCGGCCCCGATGGACTATGCAGTGGCCACGCTGAAACAAATATTGAAAGAAGAGAAACCGGTGTTTGGTATTTGCCTGGGGCACCAGCTGCTGGCACTGGCGAATGATATTCCTACGTTTAAAATGCACCACGGTCACCGTGGACTGAACCACCCCGTGAAAAATTTGATCTCCGGCCGTTCGGAGATCACGACACAGAACCACGGTTTTGGTGTGGACCCGGAAGCAGTACGTAAAGCCGATCATATCGAGATCACCCATGTGAACCTGAACGACCAGAGCATTGAAGGTATCCGGGTGAAAGGCAAACCGGCTTTCTCGGTGCAATATCATCCGGAAGCCACTCCTGGTCCGCACGACAGCCGCTATTTGTTTGATGAGTTTATAGCGATGATCAGGGCACAGAAGAATTGATTGGCCGATGTGCGAATGTGCCAATTGGCGGATGGAGGGGCGATGCATGAACAAGTTCTTTCATTCGCACATTTTCACATTTATTAATTTTCAAATTTTTCCTCTTGTTCCCGGAATTAGCAACCCAACGTTTTTGGCTCAAAGCCATCCTTCCCGAAGACCAGGCTTTTATTTACCAGGGATTGAGTGATCCGGCGGTAATTCCTTTTTATGGCGTGAGCTATTCCAGCCTGGAAGAAACGAAAGCACAAATGGATTTTTATAACAGTATCTGGAAAGAAAAGACCGGCTGTTGGTGGAAGATCGTGGACAAAGCAACGGGACAACCCGTGGGAGCCTGTGGCATGAATTATTATTCGTTAGAACACGAGAAAGGAGAAGTAGGCTACTGGTTATTGCCGGCTTATTGGAAAAAAGGCATTATGCCGGAAGTGATACCGGTGATGACGGATCATTTATTCAAACACTGGAAACTGCACCGGCTGGAAGCCGTGATCGAAGAAGGGAACGAGGCGAGTTGCAGGTTGTCGGAGAAGCTCGGGTTTACTTACGAAGGCACACTACGGGAAGCAGAAGTGAAGAACGGCAAGAGGATTAGTTTGCGGATGTATAGTTTGCTGGCAACCGGCCACAAATGAGATTTGGTCACGAATCACACAAATAATTACAAGGCAAGTAAGATGAAACCGTGCCGGCTGTTCTTAATAAACTCATTCGTGCAATTAGTGTAATTCGTGACCACCGCTTAATATCTTTTGTAATCTGTGGCTTAGTTTTTACTTTAGCTTATTATGAAGATCGCAATCATCAATGGCCCCAACCTGAACCTGCTCGGTAAAAGAGAGACCGGTATCTATGGCAGCATGTCGTTTGAAGAGTTCCTGCCTTCACTGAAAAAGAAATATGCCCATATTACGATCAGCTATTTCCAGAGCAATATTGAAGGTGAACTGATCAGTGAACTGCAACGGGTGGGTTTTGAAGCCGATGGTATTGTATTGAACCCGGCGGGTTATACGCATACATCCGTGGCCATCGGGGATGCGATTGCCGGTATCAAAGCTCCCGTGGTGGAAGTGCATATCTCCAATGTGCATGCCCGGGAAGATTTCCGGAAACTCTCGCATGTATCAGCCAAAGCAGCCGGCAGCATTTTCGGGCTGGGACTGAAAGGCTATGAACTGGCGATCGAGTATTTGGTTTCCAATAAGTAGTTTGTTCCCACAAAGACACAAAGGGCACAAATAATTACTTCCTGACAGATTCTCTTAATCGCTGTCCGGATCCGGATTTCTGTTTTCGATTTTCTTTACCACACCTGCCTGCCAGCAGGCAGGTAGGATCATAGGCACATAGAAAAAAACATAGAGACCCTATGTGTCTCTATGTTTCTATTGTGTCTATGTGGTGAATGGAATTAATCTCTTTCCGGTTCACTCCCCGGTTCGGTATCATCCACATTCGCCGTGGGTGCGGGACTGTGTTTTTGTTTTTCCATTTTCTTCTTCATCCACTCGGGATCCTTGCGCTGCATCTGCACATCACCTAATTTGGCTACATATAAACTGCGGCCATGGGTGCCGAGTACAATTTCATTTTCCCGCTGCTGGATCGCAATATCATGCACCGGTACTGATTTGGGCATACCGCCATTCCATAACATGAAACTGTTGCCGGCATCAAAACTTACATACAAACCGCCATCAGTACCCACATAAAGGATGCTGTCATTCTTTGGATCTTCTTTCACCACATTGATAGGTTCATTGGGTAAATCTTTACCCAGTTGTTTCCAGCTCATGCCATAATCATCACTCACATATAAATAAGGAGCGAAATTATCAAAGCGGTAACCGTTCAGGGATACATATACCCTTGCTTCTTTATGCTGCGAAGCAGTGACCCTGCTTACCCACAAACTATTGGTTTGTAAACCCTGAGCTGGTCGAAGGGTTTTGGATTTAGCTTTTCCTTGTGGCACTTCGACAGACTCAGTGCTGATTCGTTCCCAGGTATAACCGCCATCTTTACTGATATGAATAATCCCGTCATCCGAACCTGTATATACTAATCCGAAACGTAAAGGCGATTCACTGATGGTAGTGAGTGTTCCATAAGGCACATTACCGCTTACTTTTCCTTTGGTCATATCTGTACTCATCGGTATCAGCGTATCGCCTTTGTTTAATGAACGGTAGAGACGGTTAGCACCATAATACAATACATCCTGGTTGTGCTTGCTCAAAAGAATCGGCGTTTGCCAGTTGAACCGTAACGGCGTTTCACCCAGTTCATGTACGGGGCGTAAGAATTTTTGCGAACCTCTTCTTTCTTTATTGTATCGTCCGTACACGCCAAATTGTGAACCGGAATACACCGTAGCATTATCCCTGGTATCCACCTGCGCCTGCATCCCGTCACCACCATTGATGCCTTTGTAGGCGTACTGGCCATTGTCGATCCAGCCCGCATCTTCTTTATGTGTGGAAGGTCCCCACCAGCTGCCGTTATCCTGCAAACCACCATACACATTATAGGGTTTGGCATCATCCACGGTGATGGCATAGAATTGTCCCACGGCAGGCATATTGGCTTTGAACCATGTGGCACCATCATCATAAGTAATATTGGCACCGCCATCGTTGCCATTGATCACATGCGAGTCTTTTTTCGGGTTCACCCACAAAGCATGATGATCGGGATGCACATTGCCCTTGTCCATTGTCTTGAATGTTTTGCCGCCATCAGCAGAAACCTGTGCATAGAAACCAAGAATAAAAACTTTATCCGGGTTGGTGTAGGAAGTATAAATTTTGGCGAAATAGTAACCATAAGTATTAAAGATGCCAATCGGTTTATCATGACTTTTTTTCCAGGTCTGCCCGCCATCTTCGCTGCGATAAACTTCGCAACCAGCAATGCCCGTATTCTGGAAGCCATCATCACTGTCAAGATAATCATACAAAGCAGAAGGCTTCACTTTATCAGCCGCCACCATTTCTTTCACCATTTTGCCATTATATTTTCTCGGGAAACCATTCTTGCGGAGGAAAGTATCGATCAGGTTGGTTTTGAGTGCAGCAAATTGTTCTTTGGTAATACTTTTAAAATCTTCTTTCTTATAAAGGGAATCATTCTTTTTGGCTTCAGCAGTTTTGGGAGTGTTATTATCAACAATGGCCCAAACAAGTTTTGGATTGCCGGGATATACTGCCAAACCGATCCGGCCGATCTTATCACCGGTCATAAAACCCGAACCAGGGCCAGAGACTAATTTCCAGCTTTCACCACCGTCATTGCTTTTATAGATGCCGCTGCTCTTACCACTTTCTTCAAATTTCCAGGCCCTGCGCACCCGGTACCACATACCGGCGTATACTTCATTGGGGTTAGAAGGATTGATATCAATATCCACGCAACCGGTGTTATCATCCACAAACAAGGTTTGTTTCCAGCTCTTGCCGCCATCGGTGGTTTTATACACCCCTCTTTCTTTATTCTGGGAATAGAGATGACCCAATACCGCCACCCACGCAATATTATTATCGGTTGGGTGCAGTTGAATTTTACCAATATGATGTGATTCAGGCAGACCAACATATTCCCAGGTCTTACCGTTATTATTACTTTTATAGACACCCACACCGGCATAAGAAGAACGGCTGCTGTTCACTTCACCGGTACCCACCCAGATGGTTTTTGATTTCCAGTTTACGGCAATATCCCCGATAAATAACATATCCAAACTATCCATGATAGGAACAAAACTCTGCCCATTATTTTTTGTATGCCATAAACCGCCGGTAGCATAAGCCAAATAAAATTCTGTCGGGTCATCGGGGTTGGCATCAATATCCACCACCCGTCCACTCATGATCGTGGGACCGATGTTCCGGAAATGGATATCATTCAACTGGGATTTACTTTCCAGTGCTTTCCGTTGCTCCATCACTTTCATTCTTTCGGCAGCAGGCGTGGGGTTTACCTGTGCAGCAACCAGGGTGACAATGAACAGGTTAACCATTATGCCAATGGTAGGCAGGTAATTTTTTAACAGGCGGGACATAAAAGCAGTTAATTTTCGTTAGTAAATTGCAGCAGCTTACAGCTTGCTGCTCAGAGCTTACTCTCAAACTTACTAAACTATGCGCTTCATTCTTGTTTTACTGCTTCTTATTTCTGCAACCGGCTACAGCCAGCCCTGGAAGAGTTATATCATCAGCGTAAAAGGTGATACACTCAACCGGGTGGATATGAAAGGCCGCAAACAGGGGCCCTGGGTGATCAAAGTAGAAAGCCTGCGGGGCGAAAGAGGCTATGAGGAAGAAGGCTATTTTGAAAACGACCAGAAAACAGGTGAGTGGAAACGGTTCTCTTTAGAAGGTGTAAAGATCGCCGAAGAAAATTATAGCTGGGGCAAGCTGAATGGCCGGCAACGCTACTATACCTACAACGGTGGTTTACTCAGAGAAGAAAGCTGGAGGGCCATGGACCCGGCGAATGCCTATGATACGGTTTCAGTATATGATGTGAATGATCCCAGCCGGGAAGTGGACCGGGTGATTGTGAAAAATGAAGGCTTTGCCATGAAGCATGGTAAATGGATATACTATGACCCGCGGGAAGGGCGGATTGAAGAAACCGAGAACTATGTGATGAATAAATTACAAACCGCCGATGGCCTTTACGGCGATGATGATATTAAGCCCCTGAAAGTAAGTACCAGCTACCAGCCCAAGACCGACAGCCTTGGTAATAAAGTAGTGACCAAACCCAAAGAGATCCTGGAATACGAAAAGAAAAACTCCGGGAAAAAGAAAGTAAAGACCAGGGATGGAAGTACGGGGTATTGAATTTTTAGTTCCCGATGAAATATAATCCTGATGAAAAACGGTATCAATTCTGTAGTTATAGTATCTCTTTTGTTTTTGTTCTCCTGTACAAAAGATGATCCCAAACCTTATGTACCTGTTAAGCGTTGCCCTGATTTAACCAGGAACAGGGATACGATTAATACCTATATTAATGGCACATGGGAATGGCTTGAGGAGAAAAGAATTAATAGGATAGATGGGGTTGTGTATTTTACTCCCAACAGCCCCAGATGGTATAGTACATTTTTGAAATTATCTAATGATACTGCATTTTTTACGGTAAATGGTTTGCCTGATTCTGTTTATCAATATAGAATACAAGAATTATCTGAAATTACTAATTACCCTGAAGATAGTATTCCTGTTATTTCATATTACAGTTTCAATACCGGATTAAGAAAAGGTTCGGTCCCGATAATGGTATGCAATGATCAATTATTAATGCAATATCAATTTGTCAGCAGTTTAGCTGGGGAAAGAATTTGGAAAAGAAAATAGTTTAATACTTATTATTCATTTTCCCTTTTCAAAATATACACTAAAAAAAAGTAACTGGTATTTCACCGCATTAGCCCAATATGCCCAGTCATGTTTACCCGGTCTTTCAATATAATCGTGTGGTATTTTTAGTTGCAGCATTTTTTCATGCAGGGCTTTATTTACCCCGTAAAAAAAATCATCGGTGCCGCAATCAATGATGATGGCCAACTGGTCCGCCGGCTTTTGTTCTATTACAGTGATGGCCGAATAGTTTTTCCAGTTCTCCGGGTATTGAGCAGAGTCGCCCAGCATTTTGCGTATCTCCCAGCTTTTCGGGAAAGGGCGGATGTCCAACCCGCCGCTCATACTGCCGCAGGCACCAAAGCGATCAGCATGCCGAAAACCCAGGAACAAACCGCCATGCCCGCCCATGCTCAGCCCGGTAATGGCCCTTGCATTCCGGTTGTTAAGAGTGGGGTAGTGCTGGTCAATATAATCCGGCACTTCTTTGCCGATATAGGTTTCAAAACGGATGTAGGAATCCAGCGGGCTGTCGAAATACCAGCTGTTATTGCCATCGGGGCAAACGATCATCAACTGGTACTCATCCGCATATTGTTTCAATTCCGGTACCCGTATGATCCAGTTGGCATACCAGCCGCCATAACCGTGTAATAAATAAACAACCGGGAATTTTTTGGCTTCCTCTTTCACTGCAGGTTGTATCACCACGCAGTTGTAGGCTTTGTGCATGGCATTGCTGTAAATACTAACGGTATCAACAATAGCGGCAAATGAAGCGAGGCTAAAAAAAATACTCAGCAGGGTTAGTGCGATCCCGGGAATATTTTTTTTACCACATAGGATCATAGATACATAGTTACACATAGGGTTACAATTTTGGAAGTGCCGCATAGTATTCGTTAACAAGTGTTTTTTGACCTTCTTTTAAGATATTCGTGCAGTTGAAATTAATAAGAATCCCTTTAGGTTTCTCCAGCAGTTTCATATAAGTAAGTAATATAGACTCATGGACGGGTAATAAGTCCATCATTGGATTTTAATTCAGTAATAATGAGATTCTCTACTAATACATCGTAGCGTAGTTCTGCATCAAGCGTCACTCCTTTGTAAATGACCGGAGCTTTTTGCTGAGCTTGATAGTTCAGATTTTTCAGGCTCAATTCTCTAATAAAGCATTTTTCATACACACTTTCAAGGAGCCCGGATCCTAATTGTTTGTGAACTTCAATGGCACAACCAATAATGGAATATGTAAGCTCGTCTATATATTTTTGTGAGATGCGCATAAGCTATGTGCTACTATGTATCTATGTGCCTATGTGGTGAGAAATAAGGTAAGTTAAATATTTTAACCCAAAAAAGAGCCAGCGAAAAATTCGCTGGCTCTTTATCATTTTTCTATTTCATCTCTAAGGGTCTGTGCATGGTAAGTCCTCCCTTCAGGGAGGATTTAGGAGGGTTAAAACCCTTTCTTCTCCTGTGCCCGTTGCATCGGGTTACCGGCCTGTCCGCCACCGGCCCTTCTGCCGCCACCCTGTGCTTGTTTGAACACGGAGAAACGGGAAGGTTCTGCGATCTTGTTCCAACTGTTATTAGTTTCATTGATATCAGCGGTCTCCCGGTAAGGATCTAATTTCACCGACGCCACTTCCTTATCCTTCACAAAAGTTTTGACTACTTTATTTTCATTCAACCGCCATACCTGTGCAGGAATACGTTCCACTTCTTTGGTACCATCTTTATAGGTCCATTCAATGATAATCGGCATGACCAGACCACCTTTGTTGCTGAACGTAAGTTCATACATATTCTTATTGCCGTATTTTTCTTTTTCCGCATCCGATAAAGCTTCGGGTTTGGTACCCGGCATTTTCACTTCCAGTTTGGAGGTATCATATGGTTCCAGGCCACGGGCATAGCGCCAGTAGAAATCCCGGATGCTTGTATCCGCATCTGTTTGAAATTTGATGTTCTTGTCTTCGCGGTTGCGGATCTTGGAAATATCATCAAAAGTGGGCACCAATGGTTTATCTGCACTGCGCTGTATGGTTCTTTCGGGTGTTTCCGGTTGCACTTTACTTACATCTGCTTTGGCAAATTTTACGGTGTCCAATGAGATATCACATACTTCGGTACTATAGAACCAGCCTCTCCAGAAAAAATCCAGGTCTTCACCGCTGGCATCTTCCATAGTGCGGAAGAAATCGGCAGGCTCGGGATGTTTGAAGGCCCAGCGCCTGGCATATTCCCGGAAGGAATAATCAAACAGCTCACGGCCCATGATGGTCTCTCTTAAAATATTTAAACCGGTAGCGGGTTTGGAATAGGCATTGGGCCCGAACTGTACAATGTTCTCACTGTTGGTCATGATCGGCTCCAGCTGGTCTTTCGGTAATTTCATATAATCGGTAATGAAAGCAGCAGGACCGCGACGGCTGGGGAATTTATTATCCCATAATTCTTCTGCCAGGTATTCAACAAACGTATTCAATCCTTCATCCATCCAGCTCCACTGGCGTTCATCACTGTTGATGATCATCGGGAAGAAATTATGACCCACTTCGTGAATGATTACTCCCAGCATTCCGTTCTTGGTACTTTCACTGTAAGTGCCATCTTTTTCGGTACGGCCAAAATTGAAACAGATCATCGGGTATTCCATACCGTTAGAGGCTTCGATACTCTGTGCAACAGGGTAGGGATATGGAATAGTAAACTTGGAATAGGTCTTAATAGTATGCTCCACGGCCTTGGTGGAAAATTTCCTGTACAAGCCATACGCTTCTTTAGGATAACCACTCATGCACATGATCTTTTTGCCTTCCACTTTGGTGGCCATGGCATCCCAGATGAATTTACGGGAACTGCCCCAGGCAAAATCACGAACATTATCTGCTTTGAAGATCCAGGTTTTCTTTTTATCACTTTTTTGTTTTTCTGCATTCTTTGCCTCATCCAGTGTGACCACTTCAACAGGTTCAGTTGCATTCTTTGCTTTATTCCAGCGGGCCAGTTGTGCAGCTGATAATACAGCAGGATAGTTTTGGCATTCACCGGTTGACATGATCACATGATCAGCAGGAACGGTCATCGCCACTTTGAAATTACCGAAGGTCAGTGCGAATTCACCCCGGCCGGTGAACTGGTGATTTTGCCAGCCCTGGAAATCGCTGTACACACACAAACGGGGATACCATTGTGTCATCGTGAATAAATGGTTGCCATCTTCCGGGAAAAATTCATACCCACCACGGCCACCCCGGCTGTTACGGTCGGCCAGTTTATAATTCCAATCGAGTTTGAATACAAAACGCTGACCGGCTTTTAAGGGTGCAGGTAATTCCACCCGCATCATGGTTTTATTGATCGTGTATTTTAAAGCTTTACCGGTGATATCTGTCAGTTTCAGGATATTAAAACCATATCCATTGTCGGTTTTGCTTTCCTCAGCCCTGTCTAATTGTTGCGGGCTGGCTTGTGTACTCATCGGGTTGCTGCCCTGGTAATTGGCATTGTTCACACTGCTGTGCTGGTTCTCGTCCAGTTGCAGCCAGAGAAATACTAATTCATTCGGCGAGTTGTTGAAATAAGTGATCGTTTCACTTCCGTTCAGTTTCAGGTTTTTTTCATCCAGTTCACATTTGATATCATAATCCACCCGTTGCTGCCAGTACTTCGGACCGGGTGCACCACTGGCGGTACGATACTCATTAGGAGTAGGAAGAATGCTCCCCATTTGTTCAAATTTGTTGCCGTGATTGCTGTTGGGATTATTATAAATGTTCTGTGCAAAAGAGCTTGCACCAAATCCCAGCATCATTACTAAACAGTAAATAAAGCTTCTCATGTTGTATGGTAATTTTTAATAATGAAAGGTAGGAAAGGCTGTGTTCAAAACTAAGGAAATCAAACTTGTTCTGAAGCAGCCCCAAAAAATAAAAGCCGCTTTTTTATAAGCGGCTTTTAATACAAATATTGATAGGAGAAAGTCTCCCCTCAGGGGAGATTCAGAGGACTTAGAATCCTTTTTTCTCCAGTGCTTTCTGCATCGGGTTGATGCCCGGGGCAGGCGTCACATTTTGTTTTTGTTTAAAGAGTTTGAATTTGCTTGGCTCTTTGATATCACCATATTTATTATTGGTTTCATCAATATCTGCTGTTTCCCGGTAAGGGTCCAGTTTGATGGATGCCACTTCTTTGTCTTTCATGAATGTTTTGATCACATTCTTTTCATTTTTTCTCCAAACCTGTGCAGAGATCCTTTCTATTTCTTTAGTCCCATCCTTGTAGGTCCACTCCAGGATGATCGGCATCGGCAAACCTCCTTTATTGGTAAAAGAAATTTCGTAGAGGTGTTTACCGCCGTATTTCTGTTTGCCTTCTTCATCCAGTGATTCTGTCTGTGCTTTTATAGTAACAGGATATTTAGCTGTATCATATTTAGCGATCTCCCGGTCATATTTCCAATAGAAATCACGGAGCGTAGTGTCTTTATCTGTTTCGAATACAATGCTCTTATCTTCTTTATTCCTGATCTTGGAAATATCTTCAAAAGGATTTACCGCCGGTTTGGGTAATCCTCTCATTACGGTTGTATCTTTTGTTTGCGGGGGAATGGCGGTCACATCAGGGATAGCATGTTTCACCGTATCAATCGCAATATCACAGGCATCGGTTCCATAGAACCATCCTCTCCAGAACCAGTCAAGGTCTTCACCGGTGGCATCTTCAATAGTGCGGAAGAAATCAGCCGGGGTGGGGGATTTGAAAGCCCATCTCCTGGAATATTCCCGGAATGCATTATCAAATAATTCCCGGCCTACAATAGTTTCCCGCAATATATTCAACCCGGTAGCTACTTTGGAATAAGCATTCGCTCCAAAATTGTTGATGTTCTCTGAATTGGTCATGATGGGCTCCAACTGGTCTTTGGGCAACTTCATATAGTTGGTAATGGTCCAGGCTGGTCCGCCATCAGAAGGGAATTTATTATCCCATAATTCCTGGGTCAGGTATTGCAGGTACGAGTTCAATCCTTCATCCATCCAGGTCCACTGGCGTTCATCACTGTTTACGATCATCGGGAAGAAGGTATGCCCCACTTCATGAATGATCACCAGGATGGCGGCATTCTTGGAACCTTCTGTATAGGTACCATCCTTCTCCGCACGGCCGGGATTGAAGGAGATCATCGGGTATTCCATACCCTGGTTGCCCTCCACACTGATGGCAACGGGATAAGGATAAGGGAAAGAAAATTTAGAATAGGTTTTCAAGGTATGTGCAACGGCCTTGGTAGAAAACTTGCTGTAAATAGGATACGCTTCTTTGGCATAATAGCTCATGGCCATTACTTTCTTTCCTTCCACATTCGTTCCCATGGCATCCCATACAAATCTGCGGGAAGAGGTCCACGCAAAGTCACGGACATTATCCGCTTTGTAGATCCATGTTTTTTTAGCTTTGCTCTTTTGTTGGGAAGCTGCTAATGCTTCATCTAATGTTACAATCTGCAACGGCTCTTTTGCTGTCTGCGCTTTTTGCCAGCGGGCCATTTGTGTGGCCGACAAAGTTTGTGCATAGTTCTGGCACTCACCGGTACCTCCTACGATATGATCAGCCGGAACGGTCATCTGTACTTTAAAGTTGCCGAAGCACAAGGTGAATTCACCCGTGCCGGTAAACTGGTGGTTCTGCCATCCCTGGTCATCACTGTATTTGCATAAACGGGGATACCACTGTGTCATGGTATAGTTGTTATTACCGTCTTCCGGGAAATTCTCATAGCCACCTCTTGCACCACCGAAACGGATAAAATCACCCCGGTTGGCGATCTTATAATTCCAGTCCACTTTGAAAACAAATTTCTGACCCGGCTTCAGCGGTAGCGGCAGGTCCACTTTCATCATCGTTTTATTGATGGTATATTTTAAAGTTTTGCCCAACGCATCGGTCATTTTAGTAATGTTCACACCATAACCGTTATCAGACTTTCTTTCGTCAAAACGGTCCAGCACTTTGTCAACAGTTTGCTGGGGCATGCGGTTACTGTTCTGGTAATCGGCATTATTCACAGTGCTGTGCTGGTTCTCGTCTAATTGCATCCAGAAATACGTCAGTACATCCGGCGAATTGTTGTAATAAGTGATCGTTTCACTGCCGGTCAGTTTGTTATTCACTTCATCCAGTTCACACTTAATATCATAATCCACCCGTTGCTGCCAGTACTTGGTACCGGGTGCACCACTTGCCGTGCGTTGTTCATTGGGGGTGGGTAAAATGGTGCCCAGTTGTTCAAACTTGTTGCCATGATTGGAACTGGCATTGTTCTGAATTTGTGCTCTTGAACTGGCAACAAGCACCAGTAACAGGCAGTTCAGTAACAGGATTTTTTTCATGTAATTGTTGATTTATATTGGTAAACGTTCTAATGACATTTTAAGGGCCAGGCTGAAGATGGCTGCCGACAAAAAGATCACCCATTCCCGGCGGTTGATCTTTAAGCTGTTGACCAGTGCCTGGGTAATTAATAATAATGTTCCCACCGCCACGATCTGCCCCACTTCCAGTCCCACATTGAAACCAAAGAGCCCCATACCCAGGCTTTGATCTTTGGCCAGCATAAAGCGGATCGTGTTGGCAAAGCCTAGTCCATGGATCAACCCGAAGAAAAGAGCTAAAAAATAATTGATCCGGATGGATCGGGCGGTGAATTGTTTTTGAAAAAGATTGCTGAAGGCGGTGATGACAATGGTGCAGGGAATCAGGAATTCGACCCAGTTGGATGGAAAACGGACCAGGTCCAGCACACTCAGCGCTAAGGTCAGCGAATGACCGATGGTAAAAGCCGTCACCAGGATCAAAACCTGCTTCCAGTCTTTTAATAAATAGATAGCAGCCAGTGCTGCAATGAAAAGAAGATGGTCCAGGGCATCCCAGCTCATAATATGTTCCCAGCCCAACCCGAAATAAAAATTAAAATCACTCATACTTTTTCTACTGCTTGGTTCAAACCATTCCCCTATTTTTAGCGTCTTAATCCACCGGGCATCAAAGTAAGCCCTGTTTTGGTAATCCTGAAAAATATTGTGTCAATGGCTTCATTCATCAATAAATGGCTTCTTTTATCGCTGATTACTGCGGGTTTTGTGCTGAACAGTGGTTTCCGGGAAAAAGTGGCGCTGCATCCCTTCCATGTCAGTGTGATCGAGATCAACCACAATGCTGCCGATAAAACCCTGGAAATTAGCTGTAAGATATTCACGGACGACTTTGAAAAAACCCTGGCTAAAAATTATAACAGCAAAGTGGACCTCATCAATCCGCCCGATAAAAATGCCATGGATACGCTGGTAAAAAAATATCTCTACAGCCACTTATCCATCAAAGCCAATGGCAAACCGGTTACGCTGAATTATATCGGCTTTGAAAATGATAAGGAAGCTGCATATGGTTATATCGAAGTTACTGATGTTCCTTCCGTGAGTAAAATTGATATTGGCACCAATATCATGTATGATATGTTTGATGACCAGGTGAACATTATGCATGTAATCGTCAATGGCGAACGCAAAAGCACCAAACTCAATTTTCCCGCCACAGAAGCAACACTTAGTTTTTAAAGAAGTATGCTGAATTGAATAATTTCCGACTCCCGACTACTGACTAACGACTCAAAACTCACTCCTCCATCTCTTCTCTCAATTCTTTGCTGATCTTCACCAGCACTTTATCGATGCGATGACCATCCATGTCGATGATCTCGAGGGTGAAACCTTTCCAGTCGAATTTATCACCGGTGCGGGGAATACGTTCCAGCTCATGCAGGATGAACCCGGCCAGGGTATCAAAATCATGTTCCCCTTCATTCATCCATTCCGTTTTTTCAAAGCGGGTCAGGAAATCATAGAAAGGGATCTGTGCATCCACGAGGTAAGAACCATCTTCCCGTTCCCGGATCTCGTAATCCTGGATATCCTGTTGAGGAATATCGCCTACGATGGCTTCCAGGATATCATTTAAGGTTAATAGCCCGAGGATGCTGCCATATTCATCCACGATAAATGCAGAATGTATTTTGGATTGTTTGAATTTTTCAAGCACCTGGTAGGGTGTGTTATTTTCCGGGATGAACAAAGCCGGTTGCATGATCTCTTTGAACAAAGTGCTGTCCGGACTTACATACAAATCCTTGATAGAAACAACTCCTTTGATATTATCAATGGAATCATCACAGATAGGATAAGCCGAATGCGGTTCCTGCAAGATCTTTTGCTTGATCTTATCTTCATTGTCGTCCAGGTTGAACCAGATAATATCACTGCGGTGGGTCATCAGCGAAGTGATATTCCGGTCGCCGAGATGAAACACCCGTTCAATGATCTCCTGTTCAGCTTCATCAATCGTACCAGCTTCCGTTCCTTCACCAATCAGTGTTTTGATCTCTTCTTCTGTTACGGCATCATCTAAATTCCGTTTGATATTAAAAATGCGGAAGAAGATATTACTGGTCTTATTCAGCAACCATACAAACGGGTGGGTGATGCGGGCAAACCCGTTCATCGGTTTAGCCACCAGCTTGGCGATCTTTTCGGCCCGCAGTAAACCAATCCGTTTGGGGATCAGTTCACCAAAGACGATGGAGAGATAAGTAACGATAATAACAATGATGGTGGTGGAAATAGTTTCGGCGTAGGGCTTCAGTATCGCTACCTGCTCCACGTAAGGTTGCAGGTCCCTGCCAAACCGTTCGCCGGAATACACACCCGTGATGATCGAGATTAACGTGATACCTATTTGTACGGCAGAAAGAAATAATTCGGGATGGTTCGACAGTTCCAGGGCAATCTTTGCTTTTTTGTCACCTCTTTCGGCCTGGTTTTCCAGCCGGCTTTTACGGGCAGACACCAAAGCGATTTCAGACATGGAGAAAATACCGTTCAGTAAGATCAGGAAGCTTAAAATAAATATATCCATCAGGGGCTGCTCATTGTTGTTGTTCGAAGATAGCAAATCCGAAACGCTTATTGAAGAAGGAACCGGTAAAGCTTCCCACAGCCAGTCCCAGCACCGCTCCGCCAATCACATCAGCCGGGTAATGCACCCCCACATACACCTGTGCATAGGCAATCAACCCTGCCCATAAAAAACCGATCCAGGCCCATTTGGGCAACAGGTTCCGGAAGGTCGTATAGAAAAAAGCAGCCATCCCAAAATGATTGGCAGCATGGTTGGACGTAAAACTATAACCGCCGGAACAATTATTCACCAGTAAGCGTACAAAATGCGCAAACTCCGGGTCGCGGCAGGGGCGGAGCCGTTCAAAATTATGTTTGAGCAGGTACGTACCTGTCATATCAGTGAGGGCTACTGTAACAAGAAACAATAATATCCACCACCAGCTTTTGATGTTGAAATTGAGGGTCACAAAAAATAACAGGAACACATACAGCGGTATCCAGGTAAGTGAATTCCGCATCCAGGGCAACACGGCATCAAAAAAAGAATTGGTCCATTCACTGTTGAGAGTGATAAAAACAGAGCGGTCCATATTGACTAATTCCTGCCGTATGTTCAGTAAGATGTGTAACAACATGGCTGCAAAAGTAGTCATACTTGTCAAGCCTGCCTGCAGCATTTCAAAAATCAGTTGCAGGCGGTATTGCTGGTACCGTTTAAATTGACTTTTTTTGTGGTCCTTCCGGAATTACTGAAGGCTTTTACGAATGCTGACAAGATACAAGATACCAAAGACCATTCTCTGGGTAGCCAACCTGCTGGTTATCTTTTTGGTCATTTTTACCTTGTTCCGGCTGGCCACTTATTTTGCCTTTAAACCAAAGGGTCTTTCGTTTACCGATTTGTTGCCCTCGTTCGGAATGGGGATCCGGTATGACCTGCGCTGGATAGCGATCATTTTATTACCGGTCATTGTATTCAGCCTCTCCCCGAAATTCTCTCCCTTTTATTCGGCACGGAATAAGAAATTTTGGTCCTGGTACCTGGCAGTTGTCACATTTATCGTATTTCTTTTTTTTGCAGCCGACTTTGGTAATTTTTCCTACAACAAAACAAGACTGGATGCCGGTGCCATGAACTTTGCCGAAGATCCGGGCATTTCCATGCAGATGATGTTTCAGACCTACCCGATGGTGTGGATGATACTGGGCCTGGTCGTGGCTGTTTTATTATTCCGCTGGATGTACCAGCAAAGTCACTGGCGGGTGATCAACCGTACCGATGGTAAAGGCATTCCGTATAAACGAAAATATTTTATCATCACGGCCATACTCTTTATTGTGCTCATCTATGGCAGTTTTACCTGGCCTCCATTGGGAAGAAATGACAGTTTCAGGTTCCGGGATAGTTTTAAATCTTATGTGGCCATCAACCCGCTGCAGAATTTTTTCAGCACCCTGCACCTGCGCAGGCCGGAATTCCATGAACAAAAGGCAAGAGCGGCTTTCCCGTTAATGGCAGAAAAGATGCAGTTGCCGCAATCCGGGAACTTTACGTACCGGAGAGAAATACAACCGGGAGCAAAGGCGATCAGCAGCCAGCCCAATATTGTACTGGTGCAATGCGAGTCCTTCAGCATGTATAAAAGCAGCATGAGTGGTAACCCGCTGAATACAACGCCTTATTTTGATTCGCTCTGCCGCCAGGGTATTTTCTTTGAACGTTGTTTCACCCCGCATTTCTCCACGGCAAGAGGTTTGTTTGCTACTTTATTTGGAATACCGGATGCACAGCTCTTCAAATTCTCCAGCCGCAACCCGATGGCCCTGCAGCAACATACCATCATTGATAATTTTACCGGGTATGAAAAACATTATTTTCTCGGGGGCAGCCCGGAGTTCAACAACTTTGAAGGACTGTTAAAAAATATTGATGGCCTGCAGATGCATACGGAAGAAAGTTTTACATCACCAAAGGTCAATGTATGGGGTATCAGTGATAAAGATCTTTTCCTGGAAGCGAACAAGGTGTTTAAACAACAAAGCAAACCTTTCTTTGGCTATATACAGACGTCCAATAATCACCGGCCCTTTATGATACCGGCTGCTGATTCCGCCTTTAAGAAAATAGTGGTGGATGATATCACGTTAAAGAAATACGGCTTTGAATCGCTGGATGAGTTTAATACCTTTCGTTATTCCGATTATTGCATCCAGCAGTTCATCGAAGCTGCACAACAAGAGCCTTACTTCCAAAATACCATTTTTGTTTTTATTGGTGATCATGGCGTGGCCGGTGATGCATCAGCAGTGTATCCCGCTGCCTGGACCGATCAAAGGCTCACAGATGAACATGTACCCCTGCTTTTTTATGCTCCTTCTTTACTCCAGCCGCAGCGAAGAACAGAAGTGGTATCACAAATTGATGTTATGCCCACCATTGCGGGTATGCTGCAACAGCCTTATGTGAATACCACCCTGGGCCGTGACCTGCTGGATCCCAATAAGAAATATAATTTTGCTTTTATCACCAATACAGCCGGGCAAATTGGTATGGTGACGGATGATTTTTATTTTTTCAAACACCTCGATTTTCCGGAAGAACAATTAGTACCCGTCCGCTACAGTGCCAGCCGCTTCAGTAAAGCACAGCAGGATTCCATCCGGCAGCAACTCTCTACGTTTACGACCGCTTTCTTTGAAACAGCCCGTTATTTAATTATGAATAATAAGAGGGATTAGGGAGAATTAACAATAGACAATTAGCAATAGGCAAAGACCGGCATCTTAACCTCAAACTTCTATTTTCCTGCAATAACAATCAGCCTTGCGGTTTTTCTCACCTCATAGCTGTTGAAATCATAATCACCAAACACTTCCTGCACCTGTAAGCCCTGGAAACTGAGCATATCGGTGAAATCACCCAACGAAAACTTCGCCACTTTTTCCGTGAATACCAATGGCTCTTTTAATGACGGATCTGTTACAGTGATCTTTTTATAAAAATGCGTTTCATCATCCCAGCGGTGAATGGAATAATGAGTGCCGTCCATTTCTTTCTCTTCCCGGGGCACCAGTCTTTCCTCAGCATAATGCACATTGAGATAGTCAATCACCAGCCGGCCGCCTTTTTTCAGGCTTTGGGCAATGGTGCGGATGGCATCATCATGCTCCCTTCTTGTTTTAAAATAACCAAAGCTGGTAAAGAAATTAAAAGCCAGGTCAAAATAGTTGGCATAAAAAGGCAACCGCATATCATGCACAAAAAAATCCAGGTTGTCGTTCTCAAATTGCCGGGCATATTGAATGCTGTCTGCTGAAATATCAATACCTGTTACAGCATAACCCAGTGAAGCCAGTGTTTTACTATGCCTTCCCTTACCGCAGGCCACATCCAGCATACGGCTTCCCGGTGCCGGTTGCAGGTGCTGTACCAGCTTTTTGATAAAAGCCTTCGCTTCCTGCTCATCCCGGTCAAAATAGAGCTTATGATAAAAGGGGGAATTGAACCAGTCTTTGTACCAGGCCTGTCCGGGCATATAAAAGTTTCCGCAAATGTAGTATCAACAATCAAGAACTGTTGAATTTGAAAACCGTATTTTTGCAGCCCTTAATCAAAAAAACTGAACGGTGGCGTTAATTAAAAGTATATCCGGTATAAGAGGAACGATCGGAGGAAAACCGGGTGATAACCTTACTCCTGTTGATATTGTAAAATTTGCAGCCGCTTACGGCACCATTATTACGGAGGGAAAAACCAGTGCCCGGATCGTTATCGGCCGTGATGGCCGCATCAGCGGCGAAATGGTACAGCAGCTTGTTGTGAATACACTGACTGCTTTAGGTATTGATGTGATCGACCTGGGGCTCTCCACCACTCCAACTGTGGAAGTAGCGGTAAAAATGGAAAAGGCAGATGGCGGCATCATCTTAACCGCCAGCCATAATCCCAAAGAATGGAATGCGCTGAAATTACTCAACAGCGAAGGCGAATTTATTTCTGCCGAAACCGGTGCACAGGTATTGGAACTGGCAGCGAATGAAGATTTTTCTTTTGCAGCAGTAGATAAATTAGGAACTGTAACGATCAATAACAGTTATCTCGAAAAACATATTGAAGCGGTGACCAGTTACCCGCTTGTGAATGCCAAAGCGATCGCCAAACAACATTTCAAAGTGGTAGTGGATGCCATCAACTCCACCGGTGCCATTTATGTACCGGCCTTATTAAGGGCATTGGGGGTGAAAGATATTGTGGTACTGAACGGGGAGGTGAACGGGAAATTTGCCCATAACCCCGAACCCCTGCCCGAACATCTTTCCCAGCTCTGCAATGAAGTGGTACAGCAAAAAGCTCATCTCGGTATTGCAGTGGACCCGGATGTGGACCGTTTGTGTTTTGTAAATGAAGACGGAAGTTTATTTGGTGAGGAATTCACCCTGGTGGCCATCGCTGATTATGTGTTGAGTAAAAGAAAAGGCAACACGGTCAGCAATATGAGCAGCACCAAAGCATTGAAAGAAATCACCCTGAAACATGGCGGTGCATATTCTCCATCCGCTGTGGGAGAGGTGAACGTGGTAAAGAAAATGAAAGAAGTGAACGCCGTGATTGGCGGCGAAGGCAATGGCGGTATCATTGTTCCCGATTTTCATTATGGCCGTGATGCACTGATCGGTATCGGATTGTTTTTAAGCCACCTGGCGGATTATAAAAAGGGAATGAAATCGCTGCGCAGCAGCTATCCCGACTATTTTATTTCCAAGAATAAAATTGAGTTGCAGAAAGGGGTGGATGTAAAACCCATTTTTGAAAAGATCAAAGAGAAATATGCCAGGAACCCCATCAATACCGAAGACGGGCTGAAGATCGAATTTGATAATGACTGGGTGCACCTGCGTACCTCCAATACAGAACCCATCATCCGCATTTATTCGGAAAGTGATTTTGAAACCAAGGCAGCGAATATTGCGATGCAACTGATGAGGGATATTAAGGAGTTTAGTTAATAAGCACATTTATCCGCAGGCTTTTATTCAAATCAATTGATCCGGTGTCACTGGCAGCCGCCGTATTCTTTTCCCGGTGGCATTATAGATGGCATTCGTAATGGCAGGGGCCACACCCACCAGGGCAATTTCACCAATGCCTTTGGCCCCTGTTGGACTGATGATCAAATCAGGTTTATTCACAAACAAAACATCCACCGGCGGCACATCGGCATGCACCGGTACATGGTAGTCCACGAAATTGCTGTTGATATAACGGCCATAGCGGTGATCCATCAATGTTTCTTCGGTCATGGCCATGCCAATGCCGCCCACAGCACCACCCACCATCTGGCTGCGGGCTGTTTTTTCACTGATGATCTTCCCCGCATCTGCCACGGAGACGATATGTTTCAGTTTGATTACACCGGTAACCGGGTGCACCTGCAGTTTTACAAAATGCACCGAGAAGGAGTTGGCCACATATTTATCCCGCTGCGCAAAACCCGTGGAAGTTTTGGAAACCTGCAATTCGGGCTTACTGCTCTGTTTCAATAAATCAGTAAAATGAATAGTTGCTGCTGCATCCGTGGCAGCAATCAATTTACCATTCTCATATTTAATGTCTTCTGCTTTCATGTTCTTAAAAGCAGCAATATTTTCAATGGCCATTTCTTTAAGACTTTGCTTCAGCGCATCACAGACGGCGATCACGGCAGTACCCACCGTAGTGGCGGAGCCTGAACCTCCCTGTGTGGGTCCGTTGGGAAAATCAGTATCGCCCAGTTCAAACCGTACTTTGTTATCAGCTAGTCCCATTTGTTCACTTCCGATCTTTACCATGGCCGTGGAAGTTCCCGGTCCCATATCACTGACCGCACTTTGCAACAGCAATGAACCATCACTTCTTAAAATTCCTTTGGCGGTGGCACCACCCCGACCGGCACCAAAAACGCCAACCGCCATTCCATAACCCACCAGCATGCCGTCTTCCTGTAAAGAACCCGGTACAGTGGGTCTTTTACTCCACCCGATCTTTTCCTTACCCAGTGCATAACATTCTTTCAGGTACTTGGTCGTCCAGGGCAGTTTGCTATGGGGGTGTACTTCTGCGTTATTGATGATGCGCAACTCAATGGGGTCCATCTGCAATTGATAACTCAGTTCATCCAATGCACTTTCTAATCCAAAACAACCCGAGGCAGGCCCGGGGCCCCGCATCCAGGTCGGTGTGTTGATATGCAGCGGTAAAATTTTATAATCCGTATTTACATTCGGGCAGTCGTATAAGAACTGCGATACATTGACAATCCCTTCGGTGAAATCTTCATACACCGAAGTATTGCTGACTGCCCGGTGGGTGATGCCGTATAATTTTCCCTCTTTCGACGCACCGATACCGATCTTCTGCCAGCTATAGGGACGATAGCCCACCATCGTAAACATTTGTTCCCGGTTCAGGGTGATTTTTACAGGACGCTTTATTTTTTTCGCTGCGATCACGGCTGCATGCACATGCGGCCAGCTTCTTAAACCACTTCCGAATGCGCCACCCACAAACTCAGTGATCACTTTCACATTTTTCTCCTCCAGCTCAAACATTCGGGCCAGTTCGCCCTGCACACCTTTTGGTCCCTGCGATTTATCATAGACGGTTAACTTGTTATCTCCTTCCCACACGGCAGTAGTTGCATGCATTTCCATCGGGTTATGCGTCTCAATAGGAATGGTATATTCTTCTTCCAGTTTGACAGAAGCATTTTTCCAGGCATCTTTTTCGTTGCGCAGGTATTCACCCCGGTTCTTCAGGAGCTTATCATTGAATTTATTTTTTTCAAAATCAGTTTCCGGAACTTCTTTGTCATACTCCACTTTTACCAGGGAGGCTGCATGAACAGCTCTCTCAAACGTATCCGCCACCACTAAAGCAATAGGCTGGCCATTACTCACCACCAGGTTATTGAAAAAAACTTTATGCCCGGTATAATCTCTTGCATTCGGGTTCTTTGCCCGGTCAGCGGCTTTGTAACCGGGCACAGCAGGGCAGTTGAGATAATAAATGATATCAATAACACCGGCTGCATTTTTTGCCGCGGCGAGGTACATATTTTTAATCACTCCTTTGGCGATCGTGCTGCACACAAAGACGCCATAGACCAGTCCCGGCAATTGATGTTCGGCTGTGAATTTTGCTTTACCGGTCACCTTCGCTAATCCATCCACCCGGTCATCGTCTGCGAAGGGAGTGATATTGTATAAATGATTTTTATCCATAGAAAAATGCTTGAAAGATGATAATAGTTACTGCTGAAATAAATCAGCTGGTTGCTTTGGTCAATGCTTCAATAATAGCCGCCTTGCCCAGTTTGATCTTGTATTGATTGTGGGTATATGTTTTTGCACCGGTCATTGCCATCCCTGCTGCTTCCGTAAATAGTTCCTGGCTGATGGGTTTACCTGTTATCATTTTTTCCACTTCATACAGCCGCCAGGGTTTATGGGCCACGCCACCCATCGCCATCGCTGCTGATCGTATGATCCCATCTTTTACATCCAGTGCCACGGCAACAGACACTAAGGCAAATGCATAGGATAAACGGTCACGGACTTTCAGGTAATACGTTTTATTAAAAGTATGGGCAGGTATAGTTACTGCTGTTATCAGTTCACCTATCTGTAAATTATTATCCGATTGCGGCGTGTCACCGGGCAGCCTGTGGAAATCAGCAAAGGGAATTTTTCTTGCACCTTTTGCACTGCTCACCAGCACCGTTGCATTCAGGGCGGCCAATGCCACACACATATCGCTGGGATGAACAGCAATGCACTGATCACTGGCGCCAAAAATCGCATGCATCCGGTTATAACCTTCAATCGCACTGCATCCGCTTTGCGGATTTCTTTTATTGCAGGGCATCGTGGTATCATAGAAATAAGAACAGCGGGTCCGCTGCATGATATTACCACCGACGGTTGCCATATTGCGCAATTGTGCAGAAGCACCTGCATTCAGCGCCATGGCCAGCAGGGGATATTTTGTTTTTACCAGTTCATGTTCGGCTGCCACACTGTTGGGCACCAGTGCACCAATGCTTAATCCTTTTGTGGTATAACTGATCTCTTTTAACGGCAGTGCAGTAATATCAATCAGCCGCTCCGGAGCGGTTATGCCTTTTTTCATCAGGTCCACCAGGTTGGTACCGCCGGCAATAAACTGTGAAGCAGCATTTTTTAGTCTTGCTTCCGAAGCTGCTTTGGCAGAATTGGCTTTTACATATTCAAAGTTGATCATACTTTTTGCCCTCCTTGTTTTACTTCCATGATCGCATCCACAATATTGGGGTAAGCGCCGCAGCGGCAGATATTACCACTCATATACTCCCGAATATCCTCTGCACTGTTCGCATGGCCTTCCCGGATACAACCGATGGCCGACATGATCTGCCCCGGTGTGCAATAGCCGCACTGGAAACCATCATGCTTCATAAATGCTTCCTGCATGGGATGCAATTGTTCGCCGTTGGCAAGTCCTTCAATGGTGGTGATCTTTTTCCCCTGGTTCATTACGGCGAGTGATAAACAGGAGTTGATCCGTTTACCATCCACATGCACGGTGCAGCAACCGCATTGTCCATGATCACAACCTTTCTTGGTGCCCGTCAGTCCCAGTTGTTCCCGCAACAGGTCCAGTAAGGTAACCCGGGGCTCAACAGACAGGTTCTGCAACTGCCCGTTAATTTCCAGTTGCAAAGGATTTTTTTCAAAATACGAACTGATCTTTTCTTCATTTTCCGCTGCTTTCACCAATAAAGGGGAAGCCGTGGCCAATGCAGCCAGTGCCGTGGATTGTTTCAGAAAGGCACGGCGGCTTTCCTGCGGGCAATGTTGTTGTTCTTCCATGAGCATAACAGAATTAGAGTTTCCTAAGTTAAAGTATCCCGGCATGGAAGAAAAATAAATATGCCCTGCGGCAAACTTGTAGCGGAATAAAGGCGATAAGAGTAAACCCGGGATTACCGGACCGAATAATTATATTAGCATACCATGCGCCAACTGCTATTGTTATCGACAATTATTTTTTGGATATCCTGTTCCATCAACAGTGAATTCAATAAGAAGAGGTTTTCTTTTTACCGCTTCGATAAACCCCGGGAGATTGCCATCAAAGCTCCCAAAGGTTTCCTGAAAGAACAGGTAAAAGTGGGTGAGTTTGGCAAAGAGCAGTTCTATACCTATAAAGAAGGTTCCTTGCTGTATATCGGCCTGAATATGACCTGGCTTTCTGATAACCAAGTCCGGCGAAATGTACCTGTTCCCGATAGTGTCCGCAGCCGGTCAGGTATTTATAAAGGCGTGGATAAAAAAGGGCTGCATTGGAAAGAGATCCATTTCGAGACATTTATACTGGGCTACAGCTATGTGCCTCCCGGCCGCCTGGAATTATTTGAAGAAGCCGTCAACTCCATTCGTTTCAGGTAGCAGCATTCTTTCATGCTTGTATCACTGTTACCGGGGATTTCGCTTCATCACCGATTACTTATCTTTGCTGCTCTTTTTAAAAAAGGAACTTGTCTCTTGAATCTTGTGCCTTGTTCCTTACACCTTGAATCGCTTATATGGACCGTATTTATTTTGACAATGCCGCCACCACTGCACTCGATAAAGAAGTGCTGGAAGCCATGCTGCCCTATATGACCACTCATTTCGGCAATCCCTCTTCTATTTATTCTTATGGGAGAGAATCGAGACTGGCGATTGAAACAGCCCGGAAAACAGTGGCAAGAATACTGAACGCACATCCCGGTGAGATATTCTTTACCAGCGGCGGCACCGAAAGTGATAATATGGCGATCAGTTCGGCGATACATGATCTTGGTTGCCGGCATATCATTACTTCACCGATCGAGCATCATGCCGTCTTGCATGCGGTGGAGCATTTTGACCAGGAGGATGTGGTGACCAGCAGTTTCGTAAAAATATTACCCGATGGGCATGTGGACCTGTCTGATCTCGAAGACCAGCTGGCCACCCGGAAAGAACGTTGCTTTGTTTCCCTGATGCATGCCAACAATGAAATCGGCAACCTGCTGGATATTTATGCGGCCGGGGAGATCTGTAAAAAGTATAATGCAATTTTTCATTCCGATACGGTGCAAACCGTCGGGCATTATAAAATTGACCTGCGCAGCAAGCCCGTCCATTTTGCCACAGGAGCGGGGCATAAATTTCACGGACCCAAAGGCGTGGGCATTTTATATATCAATGATAACATCAAAGTAAAACCCATCATCTATGGCGGCGGGCAGGAACGCAATATGCGGGCCGGTACCGAAAACCTCTATGGCATTGTTGGTTTTGCCAAAGCACTGGAACTGGCCGATGCTACTTTAGAAAAGGACAGTGCCTATATTCAATCGTTAAAAACGTATATGATTGAACAATTGCAAACCCATATCAAGGGTGTGCAGTTCAATGGTGATTATAACGGTAAAAGTTTATATACTGTTTTGAATGCATCTTTCCCCAAAACAGAGAAATCAGAAATGATTCTCTTCAACCTCGATATGCAGGGCATCTGTGTATCGGGTGGCAGCGCCTGCAGCAGCGGGGCCGATATCGGCAGCCATGTCATCCGGGCTATCAATGCCAATCCCAACCTGGTACCCGTTCGTTTTTCTTTCAGTAAACATAATACCAAAGAAGAAGTGGATGTGGTGATCAGTAAATTAAAAGAACTGATCTGATTTTCAGTTTTCCTGCAACGATAGTCCTGGTTTATTTGTCAGATGCAAAAAAGAGAACGATGAGGTTTATATTTTTAGCATTGATCGTCGCGGTATTGCCGGGTATGCAATGTGACAAAGGCAACGAAGGATTGTGCATGACCAATCTTAGCATCATTGAAACACAGCCTCCGTCAACCGGCACCACCGGGACTAACCTGCGGATACCACTCCGTTGTTCGGGCTCGGATCTTTGTTACAGTTTTTCTCATCTTGACGTGCAGGCTGTTGCAACCCGTATCTATGAAGTAAGAACCAAAGGATGGTATCCCTGCGGGCCGGCTGTTTGTGCGCAGGCCATCTACTATGCCGATACGGCTGTCAATATTACTCCTGCAACAACGGGTCAGTATATCTTCCGCTTTTATAATGATCAGCTGCTCTTCAAAGCTGATACCGTTATTGTTAATTAAGTATTCAGCTTTTCTTCTCAGCACATAGCTCAGTGCCTCTGTCACCCCGTCCCTCTGTGTTTAAAAAGCTTTAACAAAAATAAATTTGGTGTTCTACGAAAAATCCGTAGGTTTACGAAAATTTCGTAGAAATGGAAAAACTCACCCATACCGAAGAAGAAACCATGCAGGCCGTCTGGCGCACCGGCGAAGGCAACGTCAAAGCCTTTATGGAAAACCTGGATGAACCGGCTCCTTATACCACCATTGCTTCCATTGTAAAGAACCTGGAGAAGAAAGGCTATCTCCACAGCCGCCTGGTGGGCAATGCCTATTTGTATCAACCGGTCATCAGCGAAGAAGAATACAAAAAGAAATTCATGGGCAACGTGGTGAAAGAATACTTTGATAATTCGTACAAAGAGTTAGTGAATTTTTTCGTGGAGCAGAAAAAACTATCTGCCAAAGAGCTCAAAGAAATTTTAACCCTCATCGAAAAAGGGAAATAGTCGGGGTGAACTTGTCAACTTTTTAACCAGTTAACCAATCAACCACATGCCTCTGATCATCACTTATCTTATCAAACTATCGGTCTGCCTGGCCGTGGTATTTTTATTTTACCAACTGTTACTGCGCAAGCTGACCTTTTATAATTGGAACCGCTGGTACCTGCTCGGCTATACATTGCTGTCTTTATATATTCCCTTCATTAATATTTCCCCGGTACTCGAAAAAAATGAATGGACCAACAGTGAAGTGATAACCTGGGTGCCCGTGATCGTTAGCAGCAGCACCCACTCACTCAGCACCTGGGATATGATTGTATTATTCGTGGCTGCCGGTGTGCTGATCATGCTGGTGAGGTTGGTCATCCAGTTACTCTCTTTTCGCAGGATGATGAAAAAAGCGACAAAGGTCAGTGAAGCCGGGATGACGATCTACCAGGTGGATGACAATATCATTCCCTTCTCCTTTGGTAATTCCATCTTCATCAACCGGGAGCTGCACAATGAAACAGAACTGCAGGAGATCATCCGCCATGAATTTGTGCATGTAAAACAAAAGCACAGCCTCGATATCATCTGGGGCGAATTGTTATGCCTGTTCAACTGGTACAATCCTTTTGCCTGGTTATTGAAAAAAGCCATTCGCCAGAATTTGGAATTCATCGCCGATCACCAGGTGCTGGAACATGGCGTGGATAAAAAGCAATACCAGTACCTGCTCTTAAAAGTCATCGGTAACAATCATTTTAGTATAGCCAATCAATTCAATTTTTCCTCACTCAAAAAACGTATAGCCATGATGAACAAAATGAAAAGCGCCAAACGAAACCTGGTGCGGTTTCTCTTTTTGTTGCCGGTGCTCGCCATTATCCTGTTGTCGTTCCGGGAGCAATTGCGTAGCACAGTAACCAGCGATCAGCCACAGGAACTGGTACAAACTATTATTCCCCCGGCTTTCACCGACACGGTTCCCGAACAACGGCATCCCAACAAAAAAGGATATTACATTGATGTCAAAAACAATGATGGTAACTGCCTCATTGTGATCAAAGACAAAAACCGCAAAGAAGTAAAACGACTGCTCATGACCGAATGGAATGAGAAAAGCGATTACTATGAAAACCTCTATGGTAAAGTGCCGCCACCTCCACCGCCTGTGGCGCCATTGCCCACCGATGGCCAGTGGATCGAAGCAGCGAACCCGGATGTAAGATCCATTACGGTGAATAATGAGAAAGCCACCGTGGTTTTAAAAACAGGCAAGAAAGAAGAATATGATCTGTCTGATCCCAAACAGAAAAAAAGTTTTGAAGACAAGTATGATCTTCCTGAACCACCGGTACCCCCGGCAGCACCAACTGCCTTAGATGCCCTGGATGCACCACCTGTCCCGGATGCTCGAAAAGCGGCGACTGCCCTGGATGCCCTGAAGGCACCCTTGCCTCCATTGCCTCCCAAGTCACCAACTGCCTTAGATGCCCTGAATGCCCCACCGGTTCCTCCCAAGCCACCCAAAGCACCGAAGAAAGGTACAACCACGATGCTGATCAATGCGGATACATTGGTATGGGCCAGTGGAAAAGGAATATTGACCCTGAAAGGAAATGCTTCGATGCAAACCGGCGTCACCAATGATATCCATATCAGTGCCGATGCTATCGAAATGAGAAACAATCCACCGCTGGTTCTTATTAATGGCAAAGAAGCCGATCTCAGCAAAGATTTTGTGGCAGGAAAAAAATCGAAAATGAAACTGGTCAGCCTGGAAAAAGACGAAGCGATAAAAAAATATGGCACGAAAGGAAAAAACGGCGCTATTGAAATCACAACATTCTCCGAAGCGGTGAGGCCTAAACAACCCGTGCAGCCTTCTTTTCTCTTCAATCCCTATCAATACAAAACCAAGGAGCAAAAAGAGAAAGAAAAAGCAGGGGATGGTTGTTGATGAAAATAATTTTCCCACAAAGGCACTAAGAACACAAAGTTGTTGGTGCTTTTTTATTTACTATCGCTAAGCATATCTGCGCTTCGCTTGTGTGGGGAAAGTGATATTCACCACATAGCTCAGTGCCCTCTGTTACTCTGTGCCTCTGTGTTTCAAAACTTACGCATCACTAATAAAAGGAATAAATCAAACCGGGTTAAGACTCCCGGCTGCGGACTAACGACTCCCGACTACAAATAATACCAGGGATTCCGCTTCGCCGCCATCACATATTTCCGCACATTCCGGAAAAAGGCCAGCACCATGTAGATAATAATAGGAGAGCCCATCGTCAGGATAGACGCATACATAAAATACTGCCGGATCTTGCTGGTGGCAATGCCCAGCCGGTTGCCAATGGCCGTACAAACGCCAAAAGCATTCCATTCCACCATATCCTTGAAGCGGTTCATACCACTAAAGTAGAGAATTTGAACAAACCCCGCAACAGCAGGTTATACAGACGGGTGATTTTCGTACTTTCGCAACACTTTAAACAGACCACAGACGACAGACCACAGTCAACAGCCAGCCCGGGTCGTCTGCCGTCCATCGTCAGTGGTCTGACTTCAAACAACTAACATCAAACTTCAAACTATACTATGGTTTTCGATCTCGACCTCATCAAAAAGCACTACCGTGAAATGCCTGCCAAAGTGGATGCCGCCCGCAAAGCCCTGGGCCGTCCCCTCACCTTAGCAGAAAAAATATTGTACTCCCACCTCTGGACCGGGGTACCCATCACCGATTTTGAAAGAGGAAAAGCCTACGTGGATTTTGCCCCCGACAGGGTGGCCATGCAGGATGCCACCGCCCAGATGGCCCTGTTGCAGTTTGATACCACCGGCCGCAAAAAAGTAGCTGTTCCTTCCACCGTGCATTGCGATCACCTGATCGTGGCGAAAACAGAAGGCAAGGCCGATTTAACCAAAGCCGTGTCCGATAACGAAGAAGTCTATAATTTTCTCTCTTCCATTTCCAATAAATACGGTATCGGTTTCTGGAAACCCGGTGCCGGTATCATCCACCAGGTGGTACTGGAAAACTATGCCTTTCCCGGCGGGATGATGATCGGAACCGATTCACACACCGTGAATGCCGGCGGTCTCGGTATGGTGGCCATTGGTGTGGGAGGGGCAGATGCCTGTGATGTGATGGCCGGCCTGAGCTGGGAATTATTAATGCCCAAACTCATCGGTGTTAAACTCACCGGTAAACTCAATGGCTGGACAGCCCCCAAAGATGTGATCTTGAAAGTGGCCGGTATTCTCACCGTAAAAGGCGGTACCAATGCCATCGTTGAATATTTTGGCGAAGGCGCCCAGAGCATGAGCTGTACCGGTAAAGGCACCATCTGTAATATGGGTGCGGAGATCGGTGCTACCACTTCTACGTTTGGTTATGATGAAAGCATGAGCCGTTACCTCAAAGCCACCGGCCGTGCCGAAGTGGCTGCGGAAGCGGATAAAATAAAAGACTATCTCACCGGTGATGCAGAAGCCTACGCCAACCCGGAGAAATATTTCGACCAGGTTATCGAGATCAACTTAAGTGAGCTGGAACCACATTTGAACGGGCCTTTCACTCCCGACCTCGCTACGCCGATCTCTAAAATGAAAGAAGAAGCGGCGAAGAATGGCTGGCCCACCAAAATTGAAGTGGGACTCATCGGTTCCTGCACCAACTCTTCGTATGAAGATATCAGCCGGGCCGTGAGCTTAGCCAAACAGGTAAAAGCAAAAGGATTAAAACTGAAATCAGAATTCACCATCACGCCGGGTTCTGAACTGGTTCGTTATACCATTGAACGGGATGGTTTCTTAAATGTGTTTGAAGAAATTGGCGCTACTGTATTTGCCAATGCCTGCGGACCCTGTATTGGTATGTGGGACCGCATGGGTGCCGAGAAGCAGGAGAAGAATACCATCGTGCATTCCTTCAACCGCAACTTTGCCAAACGGGCGGATGGTAATCCCAACACCATGGCTTTTGTGGCGTCGCCGGAATTAGTAACAGCATTAGCCATTGCCGGTGACCTGAACTTCAACCCGCTGACCGATACACTCACCAATGATAAAGGCGAAAAAGTAAAACTCGATGCACCCGGTGGCGATGAATTACCGGTCAAAGGTTTTGCCGTGGAAGATGCCGGTTACCAGGCGCCTGCCGAAGATGGCAGCACCGTGCAGGTGGCCGTGAAGCCCGACAGCAAACGCCTGCAGTTATTGTATCCTTTCGCTGCCTGGGAGGGTACCGATCTCAAAGGATTAAAACTGCTCATCAAAGCCAAAGGCAAATGCACCACCGATCATATCAGTATGGCCGGTCCCTGGTTAAAGTTCCGGGGGCATTTAGATAATATCAGTAATAACCTGCTCATCGGCGCTACGAATTTCTTCAATGAAAAAACAGACAGCGTGAAGAACCAGCTCACCGGTGAATACGGCACGGTGCCCAATACCCAGCGGGCCTACAAAGCAGCCGGTGTCGGCAGTATTGTAGTGGGCGATGAGAACTATGGCGAAGGTTCATCAAGAGAACATGCGGCCATGGAACCCCGGCATCTCGGTGTGCGGGTAGTATTGGTAAAATCCTTTGCCCGTATCCACGAAACCAACCTGAAGAAGCAGGGGATGCTGGCCCTTACCTTTGCCAACAAAGAAGATTACAACAAGATCCTCGAAGACGACAGCATTGATGTGGAAGGCCTGCTTGCCTTTGCCCCCGGCAAACAACTGCAGCTTGTCCTCAACCACAAAGACGGCAGCAATGAAACCATTGCGGTTAACCACAGCTATAATGAACAGCAAATAGAATGGTTCAAGGCTGGCGGTGCGTTGAATGTGATCCGGGCTGAATTTGCGAAAGGATAATTTTTAATTATAAACTGTATCCAAGTCCTGCTGAACAAGCGGGACTTTTTTATTGGCCCGGCTGATAAATGGGGTAAGTGTTTTACTGTTCGGTAGTTCTCCTTAGCTTTCTTATATTGCAAAGAATAATTTTCCACCTTATACTATGGCCAAAACAAAAAAGACAACTGCCAAAGCTGATATAGATTTTGAACAGCAGCTCTGGGAAGCAGCCAATGAGCTGCGGGGGGCTGTGGCAGAGAACCAGTATAAAGATTATGTACTCTCACTCTTATTCGTCCGGCACCTGAGCGAAAGATATGCGGAAAGAAAAGAAGAACTAATGACCCTGGCTTCAGATCCGGAATCAGATTATTTTACGAAAGACAAAAAAGAAGTTGAACGGCTGGTCAATGACGAACTGGAATACCAGGTAAAGAATGTGTACAAACTGCCAGAAGAAGCCACCTGGGAATATTTACGGGATAATGCGAAGCAGGACGATATAAAAGTAAAAGTTGACAGGGCTTTTGTATTGATTGATGAAATACTGGGTGAAAGAAATGAAGATTACAAAGGCGTATTGCAGCCCATATTTGTAAAAAGCCAGTTATCGGCCACGCAGACAGCCGGACTGATCAAACTATTTTCAAAATCAGAATTTTCTCATGCCAGCAACCCCGAAGCCGATGTGTATGGAAGAGTGTACGAATATTATATCGGCAAGTTTGCGATGGCTGAAGGCAGTGGCGCCGGCCAGTTCTTTACTCCCGGTTCTGTAGTTCGCCTGTTGGTGGAAATGCTGGAGCCATTGCATGGAAAGATCATGGACCTTGCCTGCGGCAGCGGCGGCATGTTTGTACAGAGTTTAAAATTTGTAAAAGCACATGGCGGTGATAAAAGTGCCATTTCCATTTACGGGCAGGAACGCTATGAGGGCACATTACGTTTGTGCAAAATGAATTTGCTGTTGCGCAACCTGAGCTTTGATGTAAAGTTGGGCGACTCTTTATTACAAGATAAATTTCCGAACGATAAAGCGGATTTCTTTTTGATGAACCCGCCGTTTAATATCAGCAAATGGCACCCCGAAGATCTGCCCGATAACGATCCCCGGCTTTTTGGTCCCAAAGAGGCTTTTACCACCGATGGCAACGCCAACTATATGTGGTTTCAAACGATCTGGAATCACTTAAGTGCAACAGGAACCGCTGGGGTGGTGATGGCAAACGGTGCCATGACCACCGGCAACCAGGGTGAAAAAAATGTACGGGAGCACATGATTGAAAACGGCATGGTGGATTGCATCGTGCAGATGCCGGATAAACTGTTTCTCACCACCGGCATACCTGCCTGCTTATTTATATTAAGTAAGAACCGCGATGGAAAAGATGGGGAACACCGGGAACGTAAAAAAGAAATATTGTTTATTGATGCCCGCAAACTGGGACAAATGGTAAGCCGGAGATTACGGGTGTTTGAAGATGCGGATGTACTAAAAATAGCAGACGCATACCACCAGTGGCGCAACAAAAAAGGGAAGTACAATGATGTGGAAGGTTTTTGCAAGGCCGCTACTTTGGAAGAAGTACAAGCAAACAACCATGTTCTTTCACCAGGCCGCTATGTGGGCACTGAAGCGGAAGAAGATGATGGTGTGCCTTTTGAAGAAAAGATGAAACACTTAACAGCGCAATTGAAAGAACAGTTTGAGGAAGGCGAAAAACTGGAGCAGCAAATAAAAGACAACCTGAAAAGTATTGGCTATGGCTGGTAATGAAAATAACTACCATATTATTCTCAGCAGCCTGAAAGAAAAAATAAGACTGGCACGCCAAAAAACAATCCTTGCTGTTAATCACGAATTATTGAAAGTATATTGGGAAATTGGCTATACCATTTTACAACAGCAAAAAGAAGAAGGCTGGGGTAAAAAAATAATCAGCCGGCTTGCAAAAGACCTGAAATCTGAATTTCCTGACATGAAGGGCTTATCAGAAAGAAACCTTGTTTACATGCAGACTTTTGCAGGCACATGGCCTTATTATCCATTTTCGCAACCGCCGGTTGCGCAACTGCCGGGTGGAGTCAAAAAAAAGAAAAATGCAATTACGCAACCACTGGCTGCGGAATTACAAGGCCCTGGAAAAGAAAGCCATGCAATTGTGCAGGCACTGCTTGCACAAATTCCCTGGACACACCATACTATTATATTAGATAAGGTAAAAGCAGAAAAAGAGCGGCTTTTCTATATTAAGAAGACTGCTGAAAATGGCTGGAGCAAATCAGTGTTGGCCATGCAGATTGAGAGCCAGCTGCATCTGCGCCAGGGCAACGCCATTACCAATTTTGAAAATACACTACCCAAAGCCCAAAGCGACCTGGCAAGGGAAACATTAAAGAACCCTTACCTTTTTGACTTTTTAGGACTCACGGATGAAATACAGGAACGGGAGCTGGAAAAGGCGTTGATACAGCATATTAAAAAATTTATGCTGGAACTCGGCCGGGGCTTTGCCTATGTGGGCAACCAGCACAACCTGAACGTGGAAGGCGATGATTATTTTTTAGACCTGCTTTTTTATAATTACCACCTGCATTGCTTTGTGGTGTTTGAGCTGAAAGTAGGAGATTTTAAACCGGAGTATACCGGCAAGCTCAATTTTTATATCAATACCGTTAATGAGCAGATAAAAGGAAAAGAAGATGCATCTACTATTGGTGTTTTGCTTTGTAAAACGCCCAATGATACGGTAGTGAAGTTTTCTTTGCAGGGAATTGATACACCCATGGGTGTGGCCGAATATGAATTTACCAATGCCCTGCCCAAACAATTAAGGGCGGATATGCCGACTATTGAAGAACTGGAGCAGGAAGTGGAGAAGGAAATTGAGAATTTGCAGAAACCAATTGACGAAAAGAAAAACAGGTTGCAGGAAATAATAAAAAGTATAAAGCAGGATCAAATAAAAAGGGTAAAAGAAAGTAAGGATGTTATATATCTTTTTGAAAAGGTGATACTCCCGTTACGGGCACTTGTACTGGAGATATTGAAATCCGAAATGGAGTTTTTTGCATCAAAGCGCATTGACATCCGCATCAATGATACGTCAAATGCCTTTTTTTTGATGCCGGATATTGAAGCAAAAATTTTAAAGCAGGAAACAATATGGAAATTGGGTTTGTCTGCTTACTTTAACGGGTTTAAGCCGGCGGGCACAAAAACTTTTGGCCTCAATAGTGAATTGATATTTGAGTTGAACGATTACAAATACCAGTTGCGGATAGATAACGGTAATATACTGGAAGAGTACTTATATCATTTTGAATGGACGGAGACCCTGCTGGGCAGAGTAGCAGAAAAATGGAGTGAGCTGATAATTGATGATATAAGTAAAAAAGCCGGGCAACTGGTATGAGAAATTGCACAAAGTATAATAAACCAGCCACCTATGCGAAAATTAATACTGTTGCTGATACTTATGCCGGTTTTGGCATTTAGCCAGCAAAAAAAGCAACAACGGGTTTGTGTGCCCTCCCGAACACAGGTTATTAACTGTTGTTGTGATTCGCCCAAAGTGGTGGTGAATGTAGCGCCTTCTTCGCAACTTGTTTTAGAGCCAGATTTAAAACAAGCGATTATTGAAAAATTAAAAGAAAAGAAGAAAAGTGACTTTTGGGAAACGATTCTGAAATGGCTCGCAGCAGTAAGCCCGATTTTCCTTGCCTGGCTGGCCTATGTTTTTGCAAGGTGGAAAAGCAAGCAGGATCATCAGCTGGCTGCAAAACAAAGCACATTTGACAATTTATTAAAAGCTGATATGGAATGGATCAAGGATTTCAGAAATCTTGGAAGCGATGTTTTATCGGGTTTGCAAGGAATACAGATTTTGCAAGCAATATATTTTGTCAGAAAAGAAGAGTTTGAAGATGCAGAATTGGCCTATGACAACTTCCTTGCCTCCAAAGGGAGGATCACATCCGGGCCATCGCAGGAGCAAATAAATATGAATGAGGCAAAAAGTAAAATGAATGAGGCTAATGATGAGTTGATGAAGAAATACCGGGAATCAATTAAACCTTTGATGGAATTCAAAATTTGTTTGAGTGAAACTGAAAGCCATGGGGCTTTATCACGATTAATTGACCACTTGAATGAAAAAATGAAAAACCTGGAAATTTTGTCAGACGATGAAATTAATTCAACTATTTCGCTGATAAGAGCTGAAGTAGCAAGGACAAGAACTGAGATAAAAAACAGAGCTTAAAAGTATTCAAATGCCCCCTTTCAAAAAATATAAATTCTCCGATTTCGTTGAAATAAATCCGTCAGTGAAACTTAAAGCAGGGGATGAATACTCCTTTATTGAAATGGCTGATTTAACTGATGGTCAGCGTTATGTATATCCTTCAATAACACGAACTTTAACCGGTGGGGCAAGATTTGAAGAGGGAGATACATTATTTGCAAGGATTACTCCATGTTTAGAGAATGGGAAGATTTGCCAGGCAAAAGGATTAAAAGACGGCAAAGGTTTTGGCTCAACTGAATTCTTGGTATTCCGAGGCAAGAAAGATATATCAGATTCAAATTTTGTTTTTTACCTATCAAGATGGGATGATGTGCGTCGTTTTGCTGAATTACATATGGTTGGTACTTCTGGCAGACAACGAGTGCCTAAAGATGTTTTTGAAAATCTGGAGTTGGAATTACCAGAAGATTTGGAAACCCAAACCCGCATTGCCTCTATCCTCTCCGCCCTCGACGACAAAATAGAACTCAACCGCCGCACCAATGCCACCCTGGAGGCCATGGCGCAAACACTCTTTAAAAAATACTTTGTAGATGATATTGACCCGGACAACCTGCCGGAGGGATGGAAAAGGGGAAAGTTGGGAGAAATATGTAGTGTAAATCTTAAGACGCTTTCAAAAAATGATAAATTAGATTGGATTAGTTATGTTGAAATTTCAGAAGTTAATCAAGGGTATATCGGAAATATTACTAGATACAAGAGAGGAATGGAGCCAAGTCGGGCAAGACGAATAATAAGTCATGGTGATACAATTTTGTCAACAGTTAGGCCAGATAGAGGATCATATTTTTTGTCAATAAATCCGGAAAGCGAGTTGTTAGTATCAACTGGTTTTGCAGTATTTACACCTTCAAAAGCTCCATATTCGTTTGTATATCTTTTTTTGACACAAGAAGAAAGCATAAGTTTTTATGGTTTTATGGCTCATGGTGCAGCATACCCTGCAATTAATCCTGAGATTATTTTGAAGATGGAAGTTCTTATTCCTCCAAAAAAAATCTTTGATGAGTTTCATTCTAAGGTTGAATCAATGCTTTTAAAATTCAATTTTAATATTAATGAATCAAAATATTTATCACAAATAAGAGACTCTCTTCTCCCCAAACTTATGAGCGGAGAAATAGATGTGTCTGTTGCAGAAGAGGAATTGATTAACCAATAAACTGTATGAGCAAGTACCTGGCAGAAAGTGATATTGAAACCGCCGCCATTGAATGGTTGCTGGAAGATAAACGCTTCCGCTACCATCACGGGCAGGATATCCAGCGCAACCTGAAAAAGACGGTGCTGGAGCAGCGCTTTGCGGCCTACCTGCAAAAACGCTACAGTCATGTTCCCGCTAAAGTGTTGGCAGAAGTGCAGCAGGAATTTCTCTACCAGTCCGGGCCTGATCTGCATCACCGCAACCACAGCTTTCACCTCAAACTCAGCAAAGGCATCAGCAAAAACTGGACATCCCCCCTTCAGGGGGGCGAACAAGGTGAAACCTCAAACTCAAAAACTGCGGGGGGTGTGAAAGAGCATTTCGAACATTTCTATGCAGTGGATTATGACAACCCTTCCAACAACGAGTTTTGGGCGGTAAACCAATACACTATTGAAGGTCGCAACACCCGCCGGCCCGATCTGATCATTTTCGTTAACGGCTTACCGCTGGTACTCTTTGAATTTAAAAACTGGTTTGATCCGGAAGCTACTGTTGATACCGCTTTTAACCAGGTGCAGCATTATACAGAAGATATCCCACTGTTGTTTGAAACCAACTGCCTCACCGTTATCAGCGATGGAGATACCACCCTGCACGGCATGTACAGCAGCGGCCGGGAGTGGTACGCTGCCTGGAAATCGGTGGACGGCATCAATATCGTGGAAAATGATTTTGCACTGGAAACTCTTATCAAAGGATTGCTAACACCGGAACGCCTGCTGCAATACATCCGCTTCTATATTTTCCACGAACCGGAAAAAGGGCAACTGGTAAAGAAAGGTGCTAAGTATCACCAGTATTTCGGTATCCAGTTTGCACTGGCCAATACCTTAAAAGCCATTCGTCCGCTGGGTGATGGCCGCATTGGGGTAATCTGGCATACCACCCGCAGCGGCAAGAGTATTACCATGGCCATCTATACCGCCATCCTGCGGCAGATGAAGGAACTCAAAAATCCCACGGTGATCGTACAGGTAGATCGTTTTGATCTCAACAAACAGCTCTATGAAGATTTTGTGGGCGCCAAAGATCTGGTGGGTGATGTGCAACTGGCACAAAGCACCGAAGAACTCCGCAACCTCATCAGCGGTGATGGCGGCGGCGTCATCTTCAGTACCATTGAAAAATTTCGCCTTATCAATTCCCCCCGGAAGGGGGGTGAACGGGATGATGCGGTGACCGTAAGTATAAAGGGGGGTGTAAAAAAGCTGCTTGACGAAGGAACCCACCACATCAATTTATCCGCTTTCACCAGGGGTGGTATACTGAAGTACAATCCCAAGTTGAAGCAAACATCGAATGACCTTCGTTATGCCCGCAACCTTCCTGAAGTATTATTATGGAATCAACTGAAGAGGGATGCTCTTGGCGTAGACTTTCACAGGCAGAAAGCAATAGGAAGTTTTGTAGTGGATTTATTTTGTCCCGAATTGATGCTGGCCATTGAAATAGACGGAAAGGTGCATGAGGAAGAAAATGTGATGCAATACGATCAGCGAAGACAGCAGGAATTGGAAAGTTATGGGATAGAATTTTTGCGGTTTAGTGCCAGGGATGTTTTTGAAAATATGGGGTGGGTTGTTACGGAGATTGAAACGTACGTGAAAAAAAATAGAGTTGAAGAAAAGTTGAGCCAGGTTGAAAGGGCGGTGTATAATAAGAACAGGCATCTTTTTAACACCCCCCTGGAAAAGTCTGCTGATCCCATCAGTCGCTCATCCCCCCTTCCGGGGGGAATTCCGGAAACCGAACACCCGGTGTTGAGTGAACGGGATAACATTATTGTGATTGCCGATGAGTGTCACCGTACCCAGTACGGCTTAATCAAGGGATTCGCCGCCAACCTGCGGAATGCATTACCCAATGCTTCCTTTGTTGGCTTCACCGGTACACCGGTGGATAGTAAGGATGCCGATACAGTTGGCGTATTTGGAGACATCCTGCATGTGTACGACATCAAACAAGCAACAGAAGACAATGCCGTTGTGCCCATTTATTACGAACCCCGTTTGGCCAAACTTCATTTGGGGAATGAAGCCATTGAAGAGGAAGCCGAAGAGATTACCGGTGGTTTATCGGAGAATGAACGCAACAAAATATTATGGGCTGCAGCTGAAGATGCAGCCGGTGCTGATGACCGTGTGGCAGCAGTAGCAAGAGACATTTTGCAGCATTATATCAAACGCAATACCGACCTGAATGGAAAGGCCATGATTGTATGTATGAGCCGCCGCAACTGTGTGAAGATGTACAATGCCATTACGGCGTTGGAAGGTTGCCCCGAAGTGGCGGTGATCATGACCAGTAATATTGCCAAAGACCCGAAGGACTGGAGTCCGCACATACGTACTAAAGAGCAGATGGAAGCAGTGAAGGCAAGGTTTAAAGATCCGGATGATCCGTTGAAGCTGGTGATTGTACGGGATATGTGGCTCACCGGTTTTGATAACCCGCCCATGCATACGCTGTATGTAGATAAGATCATGAGTGGTCATAACCTGATACAGGCCATCAACCGGGTGGCAACGGTGTTCCGTGATAAACCCAGCGGTTTAATTGTGGATTATATCGGCATCGGCGACCGCCTGCGGGATGCAACAAAAAAATATACAGGCAGTGGCGGTAAGGGACAGGTAACGATTGATATTGAAGAAGCCTTTGCGATGATAAAGGAAGAAATTGCCTTGCTGAAAACATTACTACCGTCTGCCGATTTTTATAAGGACTGGCCTTCCCTCTCTACAGGTGATAAACTCAAACGCATGAAAGATGCGGTGAACCATGTAGTGGCCGAAGAAGAACGCAGCAAGCATTTCTTACTGGCAGAAAAACGGATGACGGGTTTGGCCACCATTGTAAAAAGCCATGCTGAAGTAAGAACGATAGCAACGGATATTGTATTTCTGCAACAGTTAGGTACCGCTGTCCGTAAAGTGAAATTCCCCACCACCGGAATCAAACAAAAAGAACAACAGGTAAAAGAACTCATTCACCGCAGTATTGAAAGTGAAGAAGTGGTGGATGTGTTTGAGATGGCCGGGATTGAGCGGTTTGATATTTCCATTATCAACGATGATTTTCTCGCCACCGCCAAAGAGAAGAAAAGCGGTACAGAATTAAAACTGGAGTTGATTCGGCAGATATTGAATGACGAAATTAAAGTGCGGCATTTAAAGAACCTCATCAAGTACCGCAACCTGAAAGAAGAAGTGGAACGCATCATCAATGATTATCACAATCATTTTTTTGATTCATTGGTTGCGTTGGAAAAGTTGCGGGAGGTAGCCCGTGATATGCAGGAAGAAGATGTACGGCGCCGGCAGCTGGGCTTAACCGATGAAGAAGAAGCGTTTTATGAAATATTAGCCAAGCATAAAACGGCTGTTACTGATTTTGAACTCATCAAGGAAATCGTCAAAGACATCACCGCCTCCATTAAAAAGAATTTGCAGATTGACTGGTTTAAAAAACCCGATGCAAGAGCACAGATTATGCTCTCCGTTCGTAAAGTGCTACAGAAGAAAGGAGTAACTGCAGAACTGAAGGAAATTCTGGAAGAAATTATGGACCAGGCGGAAGCGAGGTACAGGGAATGGTGGGGAGAGGAGAATGTGGCGTAGTAAAAAATAAAATATTTTAGTATGAAGCTTTACTATCGGATTATGTTAGGTAAAGGAAGTATGTATGCGGAAGAGTGTTTTAAAGATGGATTTATTGGCGGAGACTTTGGAATTGATGTAGATCTTTCAGGAAAATTACCAGATCATTGGAAGGATTTTAACAGAGATTTTATTCCGGTATACCTGGCTAAGCATCCCGGAAAATCAAAAGTTACTGCTGGCCTGGCGTGTGGTAATTTGTATTCAATATGTAAAGTGCTGGAAAGAGGTGATCTTGTGTTATGTCCTGATGGGAAAGGAAATTACAGATTCGGTGCAATTGAAAGCAATGAATATTATTATCATTCCGGGAAAATATTACCGCATAGAAGAAAAGTCAAATGGTATGATACCAGCATTCATAAATCAGACATGAGTAAAGAATTACAAAATTCTATTGGCGCAATCGGAACGGTTTGTAATATTACCAGGTTTGAAAACGAGCTGGAGAGTTTATTACAAGGAAAGAAACTACAGCCAATTTCAATAAATGATGAAACAATAGAGGATGTAACAGAGTTTGCGATGGAAAAGCATTTGGAGGAATTTTTAATAAGAAACTGGAGGCAAACAGAACTGGGTAAAAACTACGATATATATGAAGAAGCTGGTGAAATGGTAGGGCAACAATATCAGAGTGACACAGGGCCAATTGATATTTTAGCAATCAGTAAAGATAAAAAGGAGTTGCTCGTAGTCGAACTTAAGAAGGGAAGGGTAAGTGATACGGTGGTAGGGCAAATCCAACGATATATGGGGTATGTATTGGAGGAGTTGGCAGAGGATAATCAAATTGTAAAAGGCGTAATAATTGCATTAGAAGACGATCTAAAGATTAAAAGGGCTTTATCTGTTACCAACAATATTGAATTTTACAGGTATCAGGTAAATTTTAAACTTTATAAACCATGAAGAAACAATCGGCTTACCTGCAAAATGAAAACCGGTTGGCAGATGTCATCGCTGCTATCCAGGCAATGGGCTCCTACAAAAAGTATAAGCTTCCTTTCGATGAGTGGGCAGATAGAATTGTAGGTGATAAATTGAAAGCAGATTATTGGCAAAATGTATTTACAGAGCATCCTGAATTTTTCAGGCTGGATGGAGAACGGAAACAAGCTTCTCTTGTTTGGCGTCGCCAGTTCCGAAAACGTTTTCATACAGAAACCGAAAAAATCATCACCAGGGATGAGTTCTATGCAATGGATGCAGAGGGTAAAGCTAAAGTATCCAGGAATCCCCTGAGCCCGGAAGATATAGCTGTCCTGATCAACACAGCTATTGAATTACATGCAAGGGAACTACAGCATCAGCAGGATAAAAGATGGTTGATCACATTAGTGGTAAGTGGAATTGGCGGTTTGATAGGAGCAATTATTGGCGGTTTATTGAAATCATAAATAGCTCAACACTGTATAATTTTCATGCTGCAAAATGTAGTAAACCCTCCTCTGTAGTCAATATCCATGGACTATCCCTCAATCCCCTTATATTTATACCTAATTCCAACATATGCGCCGGTTAGTTCTTCTTGTATTCGTTATCAGTACCATCATCTCCGCTTCACCTGTTCAGGCCCAGCCTGACAAAGCCGAAGCCGCCATCAGCGAGATCATGCAGCAGCACCAGGTGATGGGCTTGTCCGTGGCCGTGGTCAAAAACGGGAAGATCCACTATACCCATTCCTTTGGATTAAAAAATGCGGAACGCAAGGAACCGTTAACGGAGGATTGTCTCTTCCGCATTGCGTCCATTTCCAAATCTTTTACGGCTACTTCCCTGCTGCAACTGGTGGAGAAAAAGAAATTATCACTGGAAGATGATATGAGTAAGCTGGTAGGTTTTAAAGTCCGGAATCCCAAATTTCCCGAAACAGTCATCACCCTCCGCATGGTCCTGTCGCACCGTTCTTCGGTCAATGACAGGGAAGGTTATTTTACACTGGATGCCATCAACCCGGAGAAGAACCCCAACTGGGCCAACTGTTATAACGACTATGAACCCGGCACCGGTTACCAGTATTGCAATCTGAATTACAATATGGCTGGTACCATTCTGGAAAAAATATCCGGCGAACGGTTTGACCAGTATATTAAAAAACATATTCTTGATCCGCTGGGGCTCTATGGCGGCTATTGCGTGGATTCATTGGAGGCGTCCCGCTTCGCCACGATTTATGAGTACAATGATTCACTGAAGCAACTAGTTCCTTCACCCGGCGCTTATGCGCCCCGCAGCCAGGAGATTGCTAACTATGTGATGGGCTACAGCACCCCTGTCTTTTCCCCCACCGGCGGTATGAAGATCTCCGCTACTGACCTGGCGAAATACATGATCATGCATATGCAAATGGGTAAGGCCAATGGAAAAAGGATCATCAAAAAGAAAAGTGCCGCCACCATGCAAACGGCCTTATCCGACAAAGAAGGCTATGGACTGGCCATTGCCACCGCCACCCGGCTCATCAGCGGTAAAACCCTGAAAGGGCATACCGGTTCTGCTTATGGTTTATCCAGTGCCATGTTCTTCGACCCGAAAGAAAAATACGGCATCGTGGTCATCACGAACGGCTGTCTTCCCGGCTACACCGACGGGCACAATACCGTGATCAGGAAAACAGTGAATGTGTTGTATGAAGAGCTGATTGCGAAATAGGGTGTAGGAAGTTTATGTCTTATCAATTCAAAAGCTGTTACGTTCAGATGCCTCGTGCCCCGGCATGACAAGACGCTGTAGTTTGGCATACCAAACCGAAACTCATCGGCGGTATAAATAACTTTCCCGGCGCCTTGTTTCGTCCTGCTGACAACAGCTTTCAACAATAAGAACAACAAGACGAAACATAGCGCAGCAGGAGTCGCCGCACAGCAAGCCCCGGAGTCTTCATCCTTCTTTCTCACCACACAGATGAAAACTATACTTCCGTTTTCTGTCACAGCACAGGTGGGAGGGATGGCAAAGCTGCGGAGCAATAGCGTTTGCCTTGACTTTTTTGTTACTTTTTTTGTCAAGAAAAAAAGTAAAGCAGATTAAAAATTTGATTAGCCTAAAGTTCATGTTGCTGGTGAGCCCTTCGACAGGCTCAGGATACCAGCAACGGCATAAAGCCATTACGTTCAGATGCCTCGTGCCCCGGCATGACAAGACTCCGCTGTTTGGCATACCGAACCGAAACCCGGCGGTATAAATAACTTTCCCGGCGCCTTGTTCCGTCCGCATTTCAGCAATCAACAACTATAAACCAACCAGGACGGAACACAGCGCCGCCGGAGTCGCCGCATACCAGGCCCGGGAGTCTTCATCCTTCTTCCTCACAACATGAATGCAAACTATGCTTCCGTTATTTGTCTCGCAAAAGGTGCTTGGGCCGGACAAACAGCGGAGCATATGTTTGTCCTTGATCTTTTTGCTTCTTTTTCTATCAAGAGAAAAAGAAGGGATACTCCTGTGCAGCTTGCACGCAGCGTAGTCGAAGGTGGCGAAAGATATTGCCGGGAAAAGTAAATAAAGCAGATTAAAACTTTTCCCGATCTAATAAAAACCAACTCTTTTTTTTCCGCATTGCGATTTACCATTCCGCTTTCGACCCTTTTCTTTGCAGCCATAAAAAAGAAAACAGTTATGGCAGCACTCAGTAAATCCATGCGGGTATGGCACCGGTACCTCGGATTTTTCCTCGCCGGTATCATGGCCGTGTATGCCATCAGTGGCATCGTCCTGATCTTTCGCAACACGGATTTCCTGAAACAGGAAAAGACCATTACCAAAACACTGAAGCCCGGCCTGTCACCCGAAGAAATTGGTAAGGAAACCCGGGTAAAGGAACTGAAGATTGAATCGGAGAGGGGCGACCTGCAACTCTTCAAACAGGGCAGTTATAATAAAACAACCGGCGAGTTAATTTACACAATAAAATCATTGCCACTGCTGCTGGACAAACTCACCAAACTGCACAAGGCCAACTCCGGCCAGCCCCTGTTTTACCTGAATGTATTTTTCGGCCTGTCATTATTGTTCTTCGTGGTATCTTCCTTCTGGATGTTTCTGCCGAAGACGACGATCTTTAAAAGAGGGATCTGGTTTGCCCTCGCCGGCTTGCTGCTGACATTGTTGCTGTTGTTTATCTAAGTAAACGGGGAGAAAGGCTCATCCGCAATAAACGGTTGCCAGCTGCCTTCTTCCACTTCATCCTGCAATTGCCCCGCATCCCAGCCGCAATACCCGATAAACAGTTTGATATCGGCTTCCGTAATGCTTTGCTCATTGATCGCCGCAACAGCCTGTTGCATGTTACCGCCGAGAAAAATACCAGCAGCGATCTTCCTGCAATCCTCAATGATATCCGGTCTGCGGTGCAGCATAAAAATACCATCGGTCACTACCGGCCCGCCGGTATAGAGTGGAAAGGGCAATGCATCTTTAAACTCCAGCAGTTCATTCAGTTTCCGGGGAAATACATGATTAATAATAAAACCGGTACTGCCTTTCTTATTGTCTTCGATAATATACACAACTGCTTTTTCAAAATCAGTACCGTCTAAGGCGGGAGTGCTTTGCAGGAACTGGCCGGTATAATTGATCATGTTTGTCCGGGTTGTGGTACAAAGTTACAACCCTGTAACCGGCTATTTTTATTTACATTCAGCAAAAGAATGGTATGGTAAGGATCATCACGATACTGCTTTGTTTAGCCTTCGTTCAACAACTGCCGGCACAGGAAACCAATTTTGCCCGTTATATCAAAGTAAGCGCAGCCGACAGCCAGCTCCGTATTAAAGAAACGGTAAAAAGCCAGTTGCTCAAAGAAATAGCAGCAAAGAAAAAACAAACCGCAGCCGGCAGGCTACGGCTGGTACTTTCGGGAGATAATGAAAGCAATACCATCAGCAGCCGCTGGTTAGCCGCCCGGCAAAGCAAGGATCTGTACGTCATCAATCTTTCAGCTGTGGTCAGTAAGTACATTGGTGAAACAGAAAAAAACCTGGCCCTGCTCTTCGACAAAGCAGAATCCATGAACTGTATCTTATTAGTTGATGAAGCCGATGCACTCTTCGGCCAGCGGACGGAGAGCAAGGAAGACAAAGAGAGGCAGGCGGCCCTCACTTATTTGCTGGAAAGAATACAATCATACAAAGGCACTGTACTTATCAGCTGCAGTGGTACTGATTGCCTGGCCACCCTGGGTAAACATAAATTCACAGCGATAAAACCCTAAACAATGAGCAGAAAATAAATTTCCTGCTATTAAAACCAGTTCTCTATATTTGTTCCCTGCCTCGGGCCACCCGGCCAATTGACATCGCCTCTTGTTTTAGTTTTTGCCTCAGCCTCATAAGTTCATTGATTTTCGTCAGTACCAGGGATTCGTCCCTGCCAGCTGCGGGTTTAGTATTTGCCTTTTTAATTGACCGTATTAAAACCAGCATTTATGAAACTATCAGAATTTATCGTGTTGACACAGGAAGAAAAAAGAGCCGCCGTTTTACAGGAAGGAGTCGCCATTGCCCAGCGGAATGTACCGGGCTATATGGTCTTCCTGTTCCAGTTGCCTGCTTTTTACGTAGAAACTTTTTGCAGCATGGAAACCAAGGATATCCGGGAGTACAAAGTATTTCACAACCCGGCGCACCTGGTTCCTTACCTGGAAGCGATCCCGATCGAACAGTTGCTGAAGAAGCGATGAGCTGATGCTTTTTGCTGGTCCTATACCGCAATCATTCGTGGATCACGGAGAGGTTCACTGTGTGGCAAGGGCTGGTAATTTCTATGGCACAGCTCTGCAAAAAACTATGCATCCGGGACAGATAGATAATTACTGCCGGCTAAGCCTGATTAATTGTGTTTGTCCTGCATATTCCACGGTTAGTAAATAGACAGCACCGGCAATGCTGCTGGCAGGTTCAATAGCCAGAACCGAGCTTCCTTTTTCCAACTGCAGTTGTTGTTGATGCAATTGCATACCTGTAATTGTATGCAACTGAATCCGCACCGTTCCTGCGTTGGGAAGATCGAGTTGCAGGTTTATTTTTCCGGCAAAGGGATTCGGAAATGCTTTAATGCCGGCTGTTGCAAAGCTGTTCCGGCTCAGCAATAATTGCTGGCTGTAACTGGTATACCCGTTCGCTTCTGTCATTTTTAACCGGTATTGCTGCTGATCATTACCAGCCCATTGATCACTGAACTGGAAATCCGTTTGCACAGCATTGCCATCAAGTGTACCGATCGTAGTAAAGGAAGAACCGGTATTGCGTTGCAGTTCATAGCGGCAACCATCTTCAGGAGCCGCTGTCTTCCATCGCAACAAGATACCGTCGGCCGCAGTTTGTGTAGCAGTAAAGAATATTAATTTTACAGGTAACGTTGATAACATGGAAATAGCATTGCCAACCGAAGAACTGGTTGTTCCGGGCAATGTATTATCGCCAGACCAGTTAACCAGGTTAGTGAAACGGGATAGCCAGGCTGAACCACCTGCAGGGGAGATAAACCCGGTGTATTGCATATTATCAGTTTGTACAGCGCCACCGGGCAACCCGATAGCGTTGATACCATTGGTCAGGGCGTTCTGACTACCCACGCCGTTGGGCAGGTACGAATCACGGAGTGTAGCCCCGATGACAGTATTCCAGTTTTGTGCATCCACGGTTCCGAAACTGCTGTTAACCCCGAAAATAAAATAAGGATTGGCATCGGCATCCTGGTAGATAAAGAACTGGTCGCCGGATACCGGCATCGGATCGGTTACTGTATACCCGGTGATGCTGACCTGCCCCAGCAGGTTATCTCCTGTTAACAGGTTAGTAAAAGAAGTGGCCGGTATATTATCAGCACCGCCCAGCACTAACCGTAATACCGAACCTGCTGTTACATTTAAGGAAGTCGTCCAGGTGATCGTACCGTCACCTGTTACGGTGGTGGAAAAACTATTGGTACCCTGGTTCCAGCCCCGGTCTGTTATTTTGATCACGGTGCCGGCAGGAATATTCACTAAGGGCACCATCCTGATCTCATCAGTGAATATATTCATACCAATGATGACGATACTTCCGCTGTTCAGTGTATTTGCTTTGGCCATTTGCTGGCAAAGCAACAACACAGCCAGTGAAACGAAACGTAGTAAACGAAGGGAAGAAGTTAAAAATAAAGTTGTGGCACTATGCCGGGTAGTGTATAATTTTTGCATACAGGATATTGTGGGCGAAAAATAGGGGAAAGGGAAATAATAAATAAGGCTGGCCCCGGAAAAAATAATTAATTAAGATGATACACTTACAAGGCATAACAACTTGAACTTAGTGGCAACCAATAAACCCTGTAACAACTTAATCTCCGCCGCCACAACCTCCACTGCATCCGCCGCCACCATCTCCGCCACTATCAGTTCCTCCATCGCTCCAATCAGCACCTGCACCCCCGCCGCCAAAATCGCCATCGCCATACCCACTGAACTCGGGGTAGGATGTTTCGGTATTGGCATCAAAATACGAGTGCAGCGGCATAGTATCGGTATAATACATAACGCCGCCATCACTATCCCCATTCTTGCGTTGCTTCTTTGCCGACTGAATATTGCTGGTATCCGTTTCTTCTTTATCAAACTTGGTATTGCCCCAGATAGCCGCAGGCGGTTCAATACCAAATTCGGTGCGGTACAGTTCAATGGTATCCCGGTACTGTGCATTGAAACGATCCGTCTGTTCCTCTACCGGTACCAATTCGGGATAGTGGTCAAAAGGTTGTTGGATCACTTCGTTGCAAAAATCACGGTACGCCTTGCTGAATAATAAATGTTCATGCCATACCACATCAATTACTTTGGAAGGAGTAACAAGAAAATCACTCACCAGCCCTAGGTAAATAAACTTTTTATATTCTTCGATAGCTCTTATGGCAAACTTGTTTTTCCAATGATGCTTACGGGCAATCTTCCCGGCAAATGCCTGTACCGAGGCATCGGTTTTTCCAAACCGGGCATTGATATGATCCCAGAGACCGGGACTTACGATATGGTCAAACTGATAAGCTTTCAGGCGTAGCCATAATTCTTTTTTATTCATATCCTGGTTTGAAATTAAAAGTAGGAATTGAATGTGAAATGAACGTAAAGCCGGAGTGAACTGCAAGAAAAAGTACTCCAACTGGAAATTATTTCTATTCTGCTACTAAGGCATCGAGCAGGCGACGCACCTTGTTACTGTTCCAGTCGGCAGCCCCGGTTTCTTTCATCACGATCTTTCCTGTTTTGGAAATCACAAACGTAGTGGGCAATGCAGAAGATTGAAGAAGAGAAGGTGCCGCTGTTGTTTCTATATATACCGGGAAGGAATATTTTTTCCGGGCCATAAATTGGCGCAGTGTTTCCGCATCTTCCGTACTCACAAAGTAAAAATCAGCCTTGCTGCCATAGTCGTTATACAGGTTTTGCAAGGAAGGCATTTCGGCCAGGCAGGGCGGGCACCAGGTGGCCCAGGAATTCAACACAATCACCTTGCCGGATGAGGAAGAAAAATCAACGGACTTTCCATCCATTGATTGTAAGGGCCAGTTATACTCCGTAAGGGTATCTTGTTTTTCTTTGGTAATACGTCCGGGGGAAGTGGAAAATAAGCGTTGTATAAAAACCTGTATGGGCAAACGGGTTTGCGGGATCAGCAACAGGGCTATCAGCACTACGAAAAGAATATTGCCCCCGTATTTTTTGATGAATTGCATTGTACCGGTTGTGATCGCCTTTAATGTAAAGCGAACTTACAATTATAATTGCCATTCATACAGGATTATCGCCTCCTTTTCGGTCTTTCCTTATTTTCACGCCTTCAATTTTCCCGTATGCAGAAAGTATTTATTATCGGCGGCACCACGTTTGATCATATTGTTCATTTACCCGAACTGCCGCAACCGGTTCCGCAAACCATTCACCAGGCTGCTTTTCATGAAGGCACCGGCTCCACCGGTTCTGGTAAGGCACTGAACCTGCATAAGCTGGGTGTGCCACTTGCTTTTTACAGTGTGCTGGGCAAAGATTCTTATGGTGCCCATATTGAAAAAGATCTGGCCGCAGCAGGTGTGCCTGCTTTTTATGATTATGACCCGGCGGGAACAGAACGGCATATCAATATCATGGATGCAACGGGTAACAGGATATCTATGTTCATCACCCAATCCTCCGAACAGGTTGCTTATTCAGTTGAACCCATACAAGCTGCAGTAGCATCAGCTGATATTCTTGTACTCAATATTATTTCTTATTGCCGGGGTTTGGTACCACTTGTAATGAAAACCGGCAAGCCGGTATGGACCGACCTGCATGATTACGACGGGCAGAATGCTTACCATACCGATTTTATCCAGGCCGCACAATATATTCACCTGAGTTCGGATAATCTCCCGGATTACAAACCGGTGATGCAGCGGTTGATTACTGCCGGAAAAAAATTAGTCGTATGCACGCATGGTAAAGCAGGAGCCACAGCCTTAACACCCGCCGGTGAATGGATCGAACAACCCGCCTTACTGCAGTATCCAATGGTGGATGCTAACGGGGCAGGGGATGCTTTTTTCTCGGGCTTTTTATTTGGATGGTTGCAGGAAAAACCCATCAAGACCTGTATGCAGTTCGGTGCTGTTGCTGCGGCGCTTTGTATTGGCTCAAAACAATTAGCGGCTGAAGATCTTTCTGCTGCCCTGTTGTGGCAGGAATGGGAAAAGAATTTTCCGCAATCATAAGTACAGGAAAAAAGAATAATGAAAAGCAACAGCAGTATCTTGCTGGCTATTCACCAACGATCCATTGATGTCTGCAACTCCGCATCGTTATTTTATTCTCAATAAACCATACAACATGGTCTCTCAGTTTGTGAGCACACATGATGTAGGCCTGCTGGGAGATATCAATTTTACGTTCCCCGAAGGCACTCATGCAATTGGCCGCTTGGATAATCTGTCAGAAGGATTACTGATTCTTACCACCAATAAAAAGATCACCCGTCTTTTATTCCAGGGCAAACAGCCGCATAAAAGAACCTATCTCGTATTAGTGAAACATAAAGTATCGGATGAAAACCTGCAGCGTCTAAGAACCGGTGTCAGCATCCGGGTCAGGGGAGGGGAACAGTATATCTCCACACCTTGTGATGCGGAGATCGTAACTGATCCGGGATTCAGTTTTGCCTCACCATATGCAATGACCAATTATATTGATTATACCTGGCTGCGGATTACGCTGACCGAAGGAAAATTTCACCAGGTGCGAAAAATGGTGGCGGCTATCCGCCACCGTTGCCAGCGGCTGGTGCGGGTGAGTATCGAAGACCTTGCACTGGGTGATCTGCAACCCGGCTGCGTGAGAGAAATACCCGAGCAGGAATTCTTTACCCGGCTGAAGCTGGAGAAATAGCTGTCATTTTGCGGGTCATTTCCTATATTAGAATATATTTCTTCTATATGCAAAACAAACGATCAATCCTGTTTCTCTGCAGCGTAATCGCTGTTCAGTTCGTACTCGTGGCACAACCGGCAAAAAGGAACCTCCGGGCTTCGGATATCCTGCGGTTGCAAAGTACCGGTGATGCACAAATTTCGCCGGATGGGAAATGGGTGTTGTACACGTTAACCACGGTGGATTCAGCAAAAGATAAACGAAACACCGATATCTGGATGATGAACTGGGAAGGAACGGAATCAGTACAGCTTACCAATAGCCCGGATGGGGAAGGGAATCCCAAATGGAGCCCTGACGGAAAATACATTTCATTTACCGCCGCCCGTAATGGCGGCAGCACACAAGTGTATATCCTGAACAGGCTGGGCGGCGAAGCGGTAAAACTTACGGACACGAAAGGATCACTGTCCGATTATGCCTGGAGCCCGGATAGTAAACGATTATTACTGGCGATCAAAGATGCAGAGGATACGACAGGTAAGAAGAAAAATAACCCGATGGTGATCGATCGTTATCATTTCAAACAGGATGTCAGTGGTTATTTATACGATAAACGGAAAACACATCTTTATCTTTTTGATGTGGCCACTAAAAAAACAGATACGCTTACCCGTGGCAACTACAATGAAGGAAGTATGCAATGGAGCCCGGATGGTGCATTGGTTGCCTTTGTCAGCAACCGCACCGAAGACCCGGATAAGAACAGCAATAACGATATTTTTGTGATCGCAGCCAGGCCGGGTGCAGAAGCAAAACAACTCACCAGTTGGAAAGGAAGTGATGGTTCACCACAATGGAGCCCGGATGGCAAAACGATTGCTTACCTGCGGAGTACCTCGGACGAAAACTTTATCATGTACGATCAGCCCGTTTTGTCGGTAATACCGGCAGCTGGCGGCGAACCGGTGTTATTAAGCAAATCCCTTGACCGGCCGGTTAGCAATATCCGCTGGAGTAAAGACGGCAGTCGTATTGCAGCCCTTGTTACCGATGACTGTGAACGCTATATTGCCAGCTTCGATCCGAAGAACGGAAAGATGAGTAAACTAATTGGCGGTAACCGTTCCTTCAATGCACTCGAATTGCATCCCAACGGGAACTGGATCACATCGATGTCCAACCCGCAGCTGCCTTCTGAATATTATGCCCTTGAAAACAATAACCTGCGTCGTCTCACCAACGTGCAGGATGGCTTTGTAAAAGATCTTTCTCTTGCCACGGTGGAAAAATTTGTATCAAAGAGTAAGGATGGCGCTACCGTCTCCAGTCTTTTATACTTACCACCCAATGCAGGTAAAGAAAAATTACCGGTCATCTTTTTTATTCATGGTGGCCCGGTTGGACAGGATGATTATGGGTTCGACTTAACAAGACAAACATTGGCTGCCAAAGGATATGCAGTTGTAGCCGTGAACTACCGCGGCAGTAACGGCCGTGGCATTGACTACAGTAAGTCCATCTATGCTGACTGGGGTAATAAGGAAGTGCTGGATATACAGGGGGCGGCCGATCACCTGATCAGCAAAGGAATTATTGATGCGGATAAAATGGGTATTGCCGGCTGGAGTTATGGCGGCATACTGACCGATTATACAATTGCTAAGGATGATCGTTTCAAAGCGGCCGTCAGCGGTGCAGGCAGTGCCCTGCAATTATCTTTGTATGGGGTTGATCAGTATATCCTGCAATTGGATAACGAACTGGGTCAACCCTGGAAGGATAAGAATTATGAAAAGTATCTGAAGTTGTCTTATCCTTTTTTGAATGCTGGAAAAATCAAAACACCCACATTATTCATGACAGGTGAAAAAGATTTTAATGTACCGGCCATTGGCAGTGAACAAATGTACCAGGCGTTACGTTCCAATGGCATCCAGACAGAACTCGTCATTTATCCCGGACAGTTTCATGGTATAACATTACCAAGCTTCCAGGCCGACCGGCTGGAACGTTACCAGCAATGGTTTGATAAATTTTTAAAGACAAAGGCGTTTTAAGATTGCATCAGTAATTGCTGGTGATGGGTAATGAAAGAGATAAAATACTCTTTTATTACCCATTTGATTTAGGGTAAATAACCTGTCGTTACTCATACGAAATGCAACATTCTGCTGACTTTACTCATTTAAATCGGGTAGTCACTCCTTTTATTTTTGGAAACAGTGATGCAGGAATAAGTGCTATCAGTGATTGCCTAACAATTTAAATTTTGTTATATGATAACTACAAAACAACTCACCGTTGACCGGTTCATGCAAATGATGAAGAAACGGAACCCGGGTCAGCCTGAATTTCTGCAGGCTGTTGCCGAAGTGGCGCATGCTATCATCCCCTTTATGGAAGAACATCCTGAATACAAGAAAGCAAATATCCTGGAAAGGATGACCGAGGCTGAACGTATCCTGATCTTCCGGGTGCCCTGGATGGATGATGATGGTAATTACAGGGTGAACCGGGGTTACAGGGTGCAGATGAACAATGCGATCGGGCCCTATAAAGGCGGTCTTCGTTTTCATCCGAATGTGAACCTGGGCATTTTGAAATTCCTTGCTTTTGAACAGGTATTTAAAAATTCACTAACCACATTGCCAATGGGTGGTGGCAAAGGCGGATCTGATTTTGATCCCAAGGGAAAATCCGATAACGAAGTGATGCGTTTCTGTCAAAGCTTTATGACCGAATTGTTCCGGCATATTGGTAAAGACACGGATATACCTGCCGGTGATATTGGTGTGGGGGGCAGGGAGATCGGTTATCTATTCGGTCAGTTCAAAAGGCTGACGAATGAATTTACCGGTGTATTGACCGGCAAAGGATTTACCTATGGTGGCAGCCTCATCCGCCCGGAAGCAACCGGTTATGGTTTATTATTCTTTGTGGAAGAAATGCTGAAAACAAAAGGACAGTCCATTAAAAATAAAAAAGTAGTCATTTCCGGTAGTGGTAATGTAGCCCAGTATGCCATTGAAAAAACAATTGCTTTTGGCGGTATTCCGCTAACGGCATCCGACAGTAATGGATTTATTTATGATCCCGATGGTATAGATAATGAAAAACTGGCTTACCTGCTCGAGCTGAAAAATGTGCGCCGCGGCCGTATTTCCGAATATGCTGATAAATACGGGGTGCCTTATTTTGAAGGAGAGAAACCCTGGAAAGTTCCTTGTGATATCGCCCTGCCATGTGCAGTGCAAAACGAACTGAACGAAGAAGAGGCACAATTGCTGATCAATAATGGATGTATGCTGGTGGCTGAAGGTGCCAATATGCCGACTACTCCGGAGGCCATAGCCCTTTTGCAGGAGAACCATATTTTGTACGCACCGGGTAAAGCTGCCAATGCTGGCGGTGTTGCCACTTCGGGACTGGAAATGTCTCAGAATTCCATTCGTCTTTCCTGGTCAAGAGAAGAAGTGGAGAACCGGCTGCGCATTATCATGCAACGGATCCATGAGCAATGCAAACAATATGGCAAGAGAGAAGATGGAACCATTGATTATGTGAAAGGAGCGAATATTGCCGGTTTTGTGCGGGTGGCAGATGCCATGCTTGCCGAGGGCCATGTATAAGGTCAAGAGCATATTCTTTCCGTATCCCGCATTCGTTGATTTTAAGAAAGCTGCTGCCAGGTCAGCAGTTTTCTTTTTATAAAGACGGTGAAAATGATTGGCTATAAAATGGGTAAGTAAAGAACCTGGCCCGGCATTGAACAAACAACTTGTTGCGATGGTTATTGCAGTATATTCAGGCTGCAATGATGCGGGTACGTATAAAACAATATGAAGCGGGAAACCTGGTAACCCTCTTTCTCCTGTGCTTTTGCATGGTCGTTGCGGGTTGTGCCAAAAAAACATCGGCCCCTTTTTATCCGCCGGTATATCCCGCGGGTAGCCCCGGGGTTACCGATACGGTTATAAAACGATTACTGGCACTAGGTGACAGCTATACGATCGGGCAAAGTGTTACAGAAACCGAACGCTTTCCCAACCAAACGATCAATTTGCTAAGGTCTGCCGGCATCAATATGAAATACCCGGCAGATATCATTGCACAAACTGGCTGGACCACACAAAACCTCCTGAATGGGATCGCCAATGCAAATCCTCCGCCTGCAGGCCCCTATGATCTTGTTACATTACTCATTGGTGTCAATAATCAATACCAGCGGAGAGATACGGGTGAATACAGGATACAATTCACGCAATGCCTGAATAAGGCTATTTTCTTCAGTGGAAACCGGAGCAACAGGGTTTTCGTGTTAAGCATCCCGGATTATGGTGCCACTCCCTTTGGCAGTGGTAATGCGGCACAGATCGCTTTGGAAATAGATCGTTTCAATGCTATTAATAAAGATGTCTGCCTGCAACTGGGGATCAGTTATACCGATATCACCACCTCAACCCGGCTGGCTGCCACCGACCCTACGTTGGTAGCTGTTGATGGGTTACATCCTTCGGGAAAAGAGTATGCCAAATGGGCGGCTATGCTTGCACCCAAAATGCTCCCTTTACTCCGGTAATAGCAGCCCGGGTACAAGGTCTGTAATCATCTTCACAATATGTCCTTCTTAAGTATGCACTTTTCATAGCTGTTAACTTTAATGAGAACCCTATCAATGAAAAGAGGCTGTCTTTTGGGACAGCCTCTTTGAGAGAATGGTTGACAGAAATATTATTGTACAATGATCTTTTGTGTGTGCAGGATCGTATTATCATCTGCAATACGGATGATATACATTCCTTTTGCTACCGTTGCAGTAAAAGGCATAAAACTCATTGGCTGGCCAGCCTGTAACCGGCCGATTCCTTTCTGGCTGATCTGTACACCGGCAGCATTAGTTACTACAATGGTTGCTGACTTAACCGTATTGGCTGACTGGATGGTTACAGAACCGGTGCCATTAACTACGGTTGGGTAGACGCTGAAATCCTGGTTGGCAGCAGCATTAAAAGTAAGTGCAACTGCTTTGGAATAGGTAACTACACCGGTGAGGTCAGTGATACGAAGACGGTAAAATGATTTGCCTGCCAGCGGTGTCGCATCCGTATAATTGAAATTCATGTCCGCCTGCATGTTGGTGGCAGCGGGTACAGTTAATTTACCAACTGCACTGAAACTAACACCATCCGTACTTCTTTCAATATCAAAATAATCAGGATTGCTGCCGGCTGCCAGTGTCCAGTTCAGTACTGCTTTTTTATTCAAAGCAGCACCACTAAAGCTCATCAGTTTAACCGGTAATGATGATCCTGAAGCCAAGGCAAAAGTGACACGGTTCTCACCACCGTTCTCGTAATACTCAAGTACCATATTATAAGAACCGTTGAGGTTGGCAGTATAAGAAGAAACAGTATAAGCATGATCATTCCACTGGTTGATAGCCCAGGTAGCCCCGCCATCAAAACTCAGGCGGTAACCATCGTCACCACCCACGAAGAAGGTATAACTTCCGCTGGCAAAGGTTTTATTGAGACGGAAACGAACACTGAATGTTTCCGTCTGAACACCTGTACAGCTTGTAGCAAAATTTACATTACTGCCACCAAAGTTTTCATCTAAAGTTGGGTTGTTCAGCATACCACGGGTAACAAAACCACGGTATTGGTTGAAATTAGTACCGTCATATACATAAGCTCTCCATACGTCATTAGTGCCATAAAGGTTGGTGTCGTCTGACCCGGCGCAACTTGCTGCAACAGTAAAAGAGATGCGGTTGTCGCCACCATTTTCGTAATACTCCAGCACGATGTTATAGCTGCCATTCAATTGAGCTGTATACATGGTAGTGGTGTAGGACTGGTCATTCCACTTGTTAATAACCCAGGTGGCACCACCATCCAGGCTCAGGCGGTAACCATCATCACCACCCACTGTGAAATCATAAAACCCGGCAGCAAATGTTTTGGTCAGTTTATAACGAACGCTGAAGGTGCTGGCGTTAACAGGACAACCATTGGTATTGAAATTACCATTGCTGGTACCAAAATTTTCATCAAAATTAGAGCTGGCCACAGTGCCTTCATTCATATAACCTTTATAAGATGTAAGGTTGCTGTTGTCATACACATAGCCGATCCAGGTATTGTTGGTGCCATAAGTTGTTTCGTCTCCCTGGGGAGTACAGGGTTGGGCATTTACAGATACAGCGGCAATAAAAAACAGGGAAATAGAAATGAGTAAAGTTTTCATCATTAAGGGTACTTTAAAAGGTATCGGGATTAATTACTGCAATCAATTGAATTACTTCGTGGTTGATTGCGGAGCAAATGTATAACAGGATAGTATTTCCTGCAAATTATTTCTGGAAAAATACTGCGGCTATTTCGTGAAAACGAAAAAATAACTATTGGTATTTATACGATTTTAAGTTACAACCTCTTGATCCAATGAGAGATTCATAATGGAAATTTTTGAGGGGCTTCTACGAATTTTTTTTTCACTCATATAACGATACTAAAAATGAGTATAAAATAACCCTTAGAAAAGGATGAGTGTAAATGCTGATACCCTTGGTGTTTGAGTAAGGCTGCAATTAGCAAAAACAAAGTTTTTGGATGCCACGGCTGGTAAAATCCCAGGGGAAAAACGTAGAAGTCCGGGTAAAATTCACGGTTATCATACAGCAAACCGGTGGCTTTTCACCTTTGCAGGGCGATTAGATGGAAATGGAAAATAACAGGAAAACGGTTCTAATCGCTTTCCTCTAAATGGAAATGCTGGTGATGGGCGCCAGCCGCAATATGCAGGGCAAACCCGGCAATGGCTGTATCCTTCAGGATATTGATCAACGCCATTTGACGCATATCCCTGTCACCAGCATCCATATAATTCGGAACATGGATCGTGAGGATGAAGATGATCAGCATAACTACCAGCAGGTAGCTGGTAAACTTTACATACTGGTTAGTTAAGAAAGATAACCCAACTAATACAAAGGCTGAACCAACAATATAGGCCCATTTAATGCCACCTACCAGGGAAAGGGGAACATATACCAGCAGGTCCCTTGGATATAAGAAATGAAAAATGCCAAAGATGATAAGGACCACCGACAACAGGTAGATGGAGATCCTGGAAACAATGTGATAGTGTGTCATGGCAAGAATGTTTAGTTGATAAAAGTTAACAAATCCCTGCAAGTAAATCCCTGATTTTTATCCGGAACGGCAAGCAGGGGACCGGATGTGACGGGTATTTTATCAATGGTTAAACATTAAATTAAATAATTTGGGATACCTTTACCCGGTACTATGAAAAGAAAGAACTTTATTTATTCAATCGCAGGGGGTTTATTCACTATGGGCAGCTTAACGGGTTTTAAACGGTTTACAGATGGTCTTGGCCAGCAAGAAGTGAAAATGCCGGTACTATTCATCGGGCATGGTTCGCCTATGAACGGCATTGAGAACAATGAGTTCAGTTTGCAATGGGAAAAGACAGCGAAAGCACTTCCGGTTCCCGCAGCGGTCTTAGTAGTATCTGCACACTGGCTTACGAAGGGTACGCATATTACCGCCATGGATCATCCTAAAACCATTCATGACTTTGGCGGATTTCCACAGGAATTGTTTGATGTGCAATACCCTGCACCCGGCAACAGTTTATTAGCTGCTGAAACCAAAGAGTTAATTCATTCCACCGATGTCGGTCTCAATCATGACTGGGGCCTGGATCATGGAGCCTGGACCGTCGTTCGCAGGATGTACCCGGATGCCAATATCCCGGTGCTGCAATTAAGTATTGACTACAGCAAACCTGCATCATATCATTATGAACTGGCAAAAGAACTGGCTGCCTTGCGTAAAAAAGGCGTGCTGATCGTCGGCAGTGGCAATATGGTGCACAATCTCCGGATGGTGGCCTGGGATAAACTGGACCAACCAGGCTATGGTTATGACTGGGCTATCGAAATGCATGAGCTGTTTAAGAAAAAAATTATAGCGGGAGATCACCAGTCGCTGATCAATTATGAATCCTTAAGTAAATCGGCAACACTGGCCATACCCACTCCGGATCATTACTACCCGTTAATGTACACATTAGGGTTGCAGGAAAAGAACGAAGAACCAGTCTTCTTTAATGATAAACTGGTGGCAGGATCATTAAATATGACCTCGGTGAAATTTGGATAGATCAGCTCAGGCCCGTTATTACCCCGTTTGCATCAATATCAATTCCCTCTGCTGCGGGTATGGCGGGTAACCCCGGCATTCGCATCATCTCACCCAGTATGGGTATAATGAAACCGGCACCCGCTGCAAACTCAAACTCACGGACTGTCACAATAAAATGAACAGGTCTTCCCACTTTTTTCTCATCATCCGATAAACTCTTTGGGGTTTTGGCCATACAGATGGGCATATGTTCAAAGCCCAACTCTTTCAGGTGTTTTAGTTGTGGTTTTGCTTTCACCGAATATTCTACTGCATCAGCTCCATAGATTTTCGTGGCAATACAATGTATCTTTTCTTCAATGCTGGTATGGTGATCGTATAAGGGCTTGAAATGACTGCCATTCTGTTCGATCCTTTTTATTACAGCCTGGGCAAGATCCGTCATTCCTTTTCCGCCATCGGTGAAGCCGGTACAAAGCACTGCTTCTGTTTCGTGGTGCTTACAAAAATCTTTGATGGCATTGATCTCCTCATCACTGTCTCCCGGGAAATAATTGATGGCTACCACTGCCTTCATCCCAAAGAGCTGCATATTTTCCAGGTGCTTACCAAGATTGGCTAACCCTTTTTCTACTTTTTCAACGGAAGCGAGGGTCAGTTCTTCTTTCTTTGCGCCTCCATGATGCCGTAAAGCCCGGACGGTTGCCACCAGCACAACGGCTTCGGGTTTCAAACCGGCATTCACACATTTGATATCAAAGAATTTTTCAGCACCCAGGTCAGCGGCAAAACCGGCTTCCGTAACTACATAATCACTCAGTGATAAACCCATTTTAGTAGCAAGAATGGAATTGGTTCCCTGCGCAATGCTGGCAAAGGGGCCTCCATGCAATAAAGCCGGGTTTCCTTCCAGTGTTTGCACCAGGTTGGGCTTGATCGCATCTTTTAATAAGATAGCCATGGCACCTACCGCATTAAGATCACGGGCAAAAACCGGCTCACCGCTAAACGTGGAGCCGATATAAATATTCCCCAATCTTCTTTTCAGATCCTCCATACCGGAGCACATACATAAAATTGCCATAATCTCTGAAGCCGGTGTTATATTAAAGCCATCTTCCCGGGTAATACCATTAGCCGTGCCGCCTAAGCCGATGACGATATGACGGAGGGAGCGGTCATTCATATCCATCACCCGTTTCCACACAATAGTTCTCGGGTCAATTTGTAAACTTCTTTTTTTGTTTTGCAGGTTATGATCGATCAGAGCTGCTAATAAATTATTGGCTTTTTCGATGGCGGCAAAATCACCCGTAAAATGAAGATTGATATCTTCCATGGGTATGATCTGGGAGTATCCGCCGCCGGTAGCCCCTCCTTTCAAACCAAATACAGGGCCGAGTGAAGGTTCCCGCAATACCACCATGGCTTTTTTACCAATTCGATTCAATCCGTCCGTAAGCCCGACAGAGATCGTTGTTTTGCCTTCTCCGGCAGGAGTAGGAGTAATCGCCGTTACCAAAATGAGATGATGTTGTTTGATCTTTTCTTCATCGATCAGTGATAAAGGTAATTTGGCTTTGTGTTTCCCGTAGTATTCCAGGTCATTGTTATGGATACCGGCCGCAGCGGCAATGTCTTTGATATGGCGGATGGCCGCCGACAGGGAGATGGCAATATCTGTTAACATAGCAAGCGTTAAATGTAGTGCAACTTACCGGTATTGACAGGAGCATGGTATGATGTGTATCAATACCCGGCCTGATAAAGACAGAATTGTCTTTTGTGGTTCACCCGGTCAGTAAAAAAAATCCCTGCAATCAGCAGGGATTTTTACAGGATTGTACCTACCTGTTAATGATAATTTTTTCAGTGAGCAATTCCTGTGTTCCGGGTATCCATACTTTGAGGATATAGACACCGGGCTGCATATCTACTATTACCAACTGGCTTTGGTTGTAGCAGGACCATTTTTTCAGCAACTTGCCACTTATATCAAGCAACTCAATGGTGAATGGGTGACCTGTGTTTTCAAACAGTACATTTACCTGGCCGCTTCCGGACGGATTGGGGTATACGGTCATCCCCTTGCTTTGTCCATACCCTTTAACAAACCTTACAGCACTATAACTTATTTTGCCATTGATATCTCTTTGCTGAAGCCGGTATTCGGTGATAGCCGTAATTATATTATTGTCTGAGAATGTATAACCCAGCATTTCCTGGCTGTTTCCTTCTGCTGCAAGTGTTGGTATAAAGCCAGCTATTTCCCAATCTCCGCCACTATGTTTTCTTTCAATAAAAAAGTCCATATTATCATTTTCGGTAGCCGTGGTCCATTTCAATTCAACAACCGCTTTGTTCCTGATGGCGGTAAATGAAGTAAAGTTTACCGGCAACGGAATACAGGTATTATCCAGTCTTGCGTACATTTCATTTGATAATGCCGGGCTTGTAACAATAATCCATATCGCCCTGTCGGAATACGGCTTCTGTTCCGCATAAGGCAGATAGCTCATAACGGGAGAACTAAATTTGTAGCCATTGGTATTATCCAGTTGAATGGCACTGGCTGTTGCAATAGTAATAGTATCAGTAGCCCTGTTGAAGATGCCATCGCCATTATCAATAAATACTTCATAGTTCACTGTCATCCCGCTTGTATTAATAGTAGTGATATCAAACCGGTAGGTCCTTGGAGTCTGGCAGAACAACAGGCCTGTAACTTTTGGATCATTTGCATAGAAATTTAACCCTTGTGAGAAGCAGTGTATGTTTTGAGCATTTGATGACTGGCTTCCCCAGGCATCAGCAATAAAAGACTGGGGAATGGAACAACTGGCCGGGCTGGCAATCAGCAGGTTGCTGATAACAAACCGGTCATAACCAGGAACTGAGCCCGGGCTTTTGGTAATGGTAAGGCCGCTGTATTTAAAATTATCAATTCCGGGATCAGGCGTATAATTCGTCAGCATATACAATGAACCACCGAAATGATAAAATCCCAATGTGGCTACCGTATTCACGAGGTTTGCAGCTACAGGCGGATTAGTGTAATTGTAGGATGGATAAAGGGAGGCGGGCCAGATATGTATATACACATATTTACTGCCGGAATTGGATTCGAGATCAAAATACAGATCTATATTGATCATGCATTTACCGGTAACGGGATCGGTATAAGTTGAACCATTTAACCTGACCCCGGCTTTGGAAAAAGTACATTGGGCTGATACGGGTTGGATAAAACTTGCCAGTGTCGCAAGCAGGGAGATGAGTATAATCTTTTTCATAACCTAAATTTTTAAAAGTTAAAAATTCAGGATATCGAATTACTTGTACGAAATACGGTCTTGCGAAGGATGTGGAATAAGGCAGGATACTACATGTTAAAAGGAATCTTCAGGGGAAAGGAGAAACTGGCTGAAAAAGTAATCCGCGGGAGGGATTTTCAGATTTTTACAGGTGATTATGGCTGCATGGCCTGTTTGTTTTTATTCGTACCTAATGTACGGTGGTAATTTTTCGGGAGTGATGATTTGGGATTTTACTGCGTATGATTTTACTCAGTTATTGCAGAAACGAAGCCAGGGTTTAGCTTACCGGTTTTGATAATGAGTTGTGGGATAAATTAAAAATAGGACAGGGCATTAATCTAATTCATTGAAATACCTCAGGATATCTCTTGCTTTGCTGGTATAAATACCTCCAAACATCACAGCATGCACCAGCAGGGGGTAGGCTTCACTGAGTTTCAGCCGTTGTTCCCAGCCAGATTCCAGCGGGTACATTTCATGATACGCATCATAGAACTGCCTGTCGAACCCCCCAAATAATTTGGTCATACCCAGATCCATTTCCCGGTGACCGTAATAAACAGACGGATCAAAGATTACAGGAAGCCCTTTTGCTGATACCGTAAAATTCATGCTCCAGAGGTCGCCGTGCAGCAAGGAAGCATGTTCAACAGGATATAATTGATCAAGCTGGTTACAAAATGATCCGGCTGCAGCAATATCTTCCTTATTGAAATCACCTTTATTAAGTAATATTTCGACCATGGGCATGATGCGGCATTCGGTGTAGAACTCATCCCAGGTGTTGTGTTTTTTATTGCACTGCGGGAGGCGCCCAATATAATTATCCGTCTTCCAGCCAAAGAAGGGTTGTTGCTTTTTGTGTATCATCGCCAGCCCTCTTCCAAACTCTTCCCAAAATCCTTCCTTTGCTGTTCCCTTTTCTATCCATTCCAGCAGCAGGTACTGCAAACCTCCCGCTTCACCAACCTGTACAACTTCAGGAACAAGAAGCTCTCCTTGTTTTCTTAATTCATCAAGACCTGCCGCTTCCTGCTCAAACATGTTGGGGTAAAGGGTGGCATCATTTACTTTCAGGAAATACCGGCTGCCGTCTGCCTGCAGGCAATACGCTTTGTTGATATCACCTCCGTGAACCTGTTCATACCCGGTAATGGTCAACCCGGTATCTTCAAAAATGGCTTGTAATGACATAGTACACTAATTAATAATTAACCAGTGGGCACAACTGTGTTCTTCCCGGCCATATAATCATTCTGTTCTTTCCATTTCATTTACCTGACAACTAACTGAACTGTTTCCATTGGGGTGCTGACCTGGTAAATACCACGGGCAAAATTACTGATATCCAGTTGCTGTGTACCGGCAGCAAGTTGTTTTTGTAATACCAGTATACCTGCACTGTTGTAGATCATTACCGGGGCTGCCTGTTGCAATTGTATATTGACAGTTCCCTTAGCGGCGGGGTTTGGATACAGCATTATTTGTTTATCAGGAGCCTGGTATTTCACAAGCACAATTTTACTGTATTCACTGAGATGATCAAGATCTCTTTGTAAAAGGCGGTAATAGTTATTGCCGGAAACCGGTTTCAGGTGTGTGAAACTGTAATGTAACAGGGAACTGTTGTTTCCTGCAGCAGCCACCGTTCCAATGGCATCCCAGTCTTTGCCGTTGCTGCTGTGTTCCACTACAAAATCCCTTGTATTTTCTTCCCCCACCGTGTTCCACTCCAGCAGCACTTTGTTTTTTTCTTTAGTGGCTTTGAAATCCAGGAACCCGACCGGCAAAGGAGACAGTTCACTCCAGTTAATGACTTCAGCTTTTTGTTCAGTTGTGAGGAAACTGGTAAAATCAACCGGCCAGTTGGTAATACTGGATAAACTCTGCACGGCGAGGTAAGCCTGGTCAGGCCGGTTGTAGTTAGGATCATCAATATCACCGATACCTACGAGAAATAAAAGACGTTTTGTTTTCCCGGCAGGGATAGGAACATTTGTCATCGTAAAAGAAGTAACATCGCTTCCGTTGGCATAGGGCATAGCGCTGGTATAATTATCGAGAGCGGCATCACCATATAAAATACTAACTACGGGATCGCCGGCATTGGCCGCAGCAGAAGCATTATCAGAACTGATCGTGTAACGAACTCCTGTTACCGATGTATAATGAAATTTTGTGGATGCATCAGAGCCCAGGTTGCCATTGGATTGCAGGTTGAAAGTAGTGGCGCTTGCACCGGTATTGGTGATGGCAATATGCTGAACAGCCATGCCTAATGTTTTTGAAAAATAATATTGTTTGGTAATCGACAGGGAACTGCCGGTAACACCGGCCAGCATGGCATTGTCAAAACCATCCCAGTGAGTGGCCCCATTGCGGGTCAATGTTACTTCTGTCAATGCAGCGCCACCGTTGACCCAATCAACAAAACCCGCAGCTGTGTTATACATCGGGTAGCCATACCAGGTATCCCCGGATGCTAAAAGGAAACGGCCATTGGCAAATGCAAAACCATTACTGGCAGGTACAGGGGCCGTACCGGGGAGAATATAGTATTTCGAATAATTACCACCGCTTATATGAAATAAATAAACCCGCCTGTTGGTATAATCATAGAATCCTATCTCGCTGCCGGGAACAGCAGTATAGATCATATGCGATGTATTAAAACTGGCCCCGGCCGGCAGGGTGATAGTAATAGTTCCCAACAGGTTTCCGGCTAAACTGTAACGATAGATGACTGTTGTTCCGTTATAAATAAGCACTTCTGATGTGTTGCTGTTGAATACGGCCGCTTTTTCCGTATCCGGAGTGGCACAGCCTGTGAAATAGCTGACAGCATCGGGACCGGGATTGCCGGTAACATTCAACGGGTAATAGCCATATTTCCCCGTTGCATCATTTCCTTCTATCCGCTGGTTGGATGGATTATACCAGGTGCCCCTGTTATCTGCATTATGTGTTGTCTGGCAAACAAATGTTCCTGACGAGGTAAATGTATTCATCGGTGCATTGGCAGAGCCGCCACTTGCTGTATAATATTTCTGGAATACAGGATGCCATGCAACAGACATCGCTATGCCACCGCCCTGTGTTGCTAATGTAATATCCGCTGCTGCAATTGTGGTTTGTGCTTTAGTTGCAGGAACCAAAAAAAGCAGGGTGGCTGGTAAAATGAACCATGCAGGGAGGATTGGATTTTTTTTCATAGTCAGGATATTAGGAGGGTGGCCCGGTTTGAATCATTTATTCTTTCGAAAACAGGGCGGGTAATTCGGCTTGTTCCGGAAAGTGGGAGGTGATAATGCGGGAAGCTGAAGACGATCGTCTTTGCCGGGTGGTTTTTTCATAGATAAACTGAGTACGGGTTCGCTATATACTCAACAACAAAATAACTACTATCTGTTCAGAATATGAATAGAGATAAACTCATTAAATTGGTAAGACAATACTCTTAGGTACGGGATGATCAAACAGCAGGATACTGCTGCTAATTGTATAGCGGGACATACTGCTCCAATAAAAAAGGGCATCAGCTGATGCCCTTTTAGTCCATTAACGAACAGCGTTCTTATTTCAGATTTTTAGCAAGGTGTTTTGCCATGTCAAACATAGATACCTGTGCTTTACCACCGAAAACAGGTTTCAGTTTCGCATCAGCATTGATCATGCGTTTGTTGGCTTTATCCTGTAATTTATTGGCTTTGATATACACCCAGATCTTTTTAACCACTTCAGTACGTGGAATTGCTTTGCTTCCCACAACAGCTGCTAAGGCTTCACTTGGTGTGAGGGCTTTCATGAATGCTGCTGATGGTTTACGGGTTGATTTCTTTTTTGCTGCTTTTTTAGGAGCTGCTTTCTTAGCCGCTTTCTTTACTGCTTTTTTCGCTGCAGGTTTCTTCGCTGCTTTTTTAGGAGCCGCTTTTTTTGCTTTTTTAGTTGCCATGTTGTTTTTGTTTAGAATGTTAATGGGTATTCAAATTAACAGTATCAAATATAAGTTATTTCCACACTCACGAACACGATACTGATTTTTTTTCCCACTATCTTTTAATATGGGTATTGATTGTGGAAAATAGGTGTGTATTCATTGGGAAAACCGGTGTGTTTATTGGGTGCACAGGGCGATTTTCCGAAGGGAAATGGAGTTTTCTCCGAAGGAGAATGGCGTTCGTCAGCGGTCTTTCCTTCGGGAAAAGAGGTAAAACAGCAGGGTGATCACCAGTAATCCTGCCGATCCATAGACGAGATAACTGTAAGGCATAGCGATTCTTTCCAATGAAAATAGTGCATTCTCCGGGGGAAAACAGGCTATAATCCCAGCAATTTCTTTACTTCCGTCCTGATATACCCATTCTGCAGGAAGTGATAAAGGTTCTTCCCGGGGCAGGTGGTTTGCGTCGAATGATCCCTGTGTGAGGCGAGTGTTTCCAATGGTAAATTGTACTTTTTACAGCAATAAGCGATCAGCCGGATCAATGATGCCAGCTGGGCAGGCGGCACTTCCTGTTGTTCCAGGTTGCCAAGACAGGTGATGAGCAAATGCCCGGTGGGATCATATTCAGTTGCTGTTTCTCCCACGGTAAATACATTTCTACCCTCGTAAATAGTACCATCCGGGGCAATCAGGAAGTGGTAGGGTATATCAATCCAGTTCCTGTCTTTACCCATACCCCAGGTCTGTATATTCTTTATTTTCCGGGCAGCATCATCTGTAATTTCCAACCTCGTGCCTTCATGATGAAGGGTGATCTGTACAGGAACATGGGATTTATAGGGCCTGGGTTCAGCCGCATTCCATCCCGAACGGGGAACAATAACAACTGCTGTTTTTGATGTGCTGATCTTTTTACCGGGACAGCAACCGGATATGATGAGCAATAAACAAACAACCGGGACTAGTTTTTTCATAAACAAAAGGTAAGATATTTGTGCTGATACCAAAACGGGATTTTAGCCGTTTATGCAAAACACAGGATCGTTATATGAAAAATGCAGCCATCTCACCGTCGAATACGACAGCCCGGTTTTTTGTATGGATATTACTCATTGCCTGTTTACTCGTTTTATCCCGGTATATACTCTTCAAAAAAAGCCCCCGCTATTATAAAAACTATTTTAACAGGGAGTACCGGCAGTACAGCGTAAAAGATGGGTGGGCCCGGGCGAACCTGGCGCCGTTCTCTACCATCCGGTTAGTTTCTTCCCACCGGGTATCGGCAGAATATAGTTACAAGAATATAGGTGGTAATATTATTGGTTTTGTGCCGCTGGGCATCCTGCTCCCTTTACTGTTCGGCGTATTCAGGAATTTTTTCCTGCTGACAGGGATTGTATTCTTCACCAGTCTTTCCTTTGAAATACTACAGTTGCTGCTCGGTACAGGAGTGTTTGATGTGGATGACCTGATCCTGAATACGGCAGGTGGTATTGCCGGTTACCTGCTTTTTTTAATTGCAGTTTTGCTGGTTCCGCAACGAAAATAATAGTACTATAGGCTTTTCAATACCAGCACGGAAACCAGCACGGGTTCTTCATATTGGTCCATGGAAATACTATATTCTTCCTGTTCCACACAAAAGGGCAGCAACCTGCCGATAAAAGATTTTGCCATCAGCCGCTGCGGGGTACTCAATAGAATGGTAGTTCCGGCCTGTAAAAATTGTATTAACATGTAATGTAACTGGTCAAATGCCGCCGGTTCATAGTTAATATCACTCAGCAACAGCACATCCGGGTGCTGGCCTTCCGGTAAATGATTCCAGTCCGCCACGCTGCAGTGCATATTTGTGTATCCATTTTCCAGGACCGACTCCTGCATCATTTTCACTGCTTCGGGAATATGATCACTGCAAAACACTTCTGAGGCATAAGCAGCAGCCAATAAGGAAGGTAATCCCAGCCCGGCTGCCAGTTCCGTCACTTTTTTATTTTCAATGATACCTGTATGAGCCGATAAAAAATTACAAAGACCAATGGCCGCCGGCCATACCTGCGACCAGTAGGGAAATACAGCCGAAGGATCTGTTTGCTTTCGTTCCAGGTAATCCTGTTGTACCCGGGCAGGATCCGGAACAACAACAATTATTTGTTTGTCGTCAAAACAAAAGACCCGGGGTGAAGAAATAAACTGCATGTATAAACGATCAGTATGCAAAGATGCAGCATCCTTCCTTATACCGTCGTGATAATTGACTGGCTTTTGTTACTTTCACGCCAGTAACTATGCAACGGATAAAACCTGATGTGGATATTATACTGGATGTGCTGCAGGCAGTATTGCAGGCAAAACCGGGTACCCCGTTCGTGGAGAGTTTATTGTTGCAATACCAGGAAAGGGGAGGGTTGAGCAAAAAACAATTGCAGGGATTGCACAGCAAAGCATCAAAGATAGCTACGATACCGGCCAGCAAACTGGCTACCCTGGAAGCGATCATTAAAAAGAAACATACCAAAGAAAAATCGGCCCTGCCGGCCACCGTTCCGTTGTATGAAAAGGATGAAAATACCGGGCAGATGATTGCATCGATCCTGGCGAAATACCCGCAGCACAAACGGGTAGTATTCTTTCAATCGAAATATGACAACAATGAACCGTTATCAGCAGCAGAGAAAACCGAGCTGGCAAAGTTCAGCAAGCTGTTGAAATAATGAAAAGGCCGGTCATAGTACCGGCCTTTTCATTTATAATTTCACCACCGCCTTTGTTTTGGGAACAATGGACAGCAGCAATCTTCCGCCTGGTAATTCACTGGAGGAATAATACAGGTTCAGTTTTTCAGTACCTGGACTCTGCAGGGTTATGATTTCTTTTACAGAACAGGACATAGAAGCCGCCTGTTCTTTGGTATCATCATAGCGCCATGTTTTCAGCACTTTGGCTTCCCCGTTGGTGATGGTAATGACCCTGTTTTTACCCACCCGGCCACAATGATGGTATTTTACCTGCAATTCCCCGTTCATCGCAGCAGCATCTAATTCTAAAACGGATACCGTGTTCATCTGGTTACCGAATTTTTGCAGGACTACTTTGTTGTCGAGATAGATTTCAAATCCTTCGCCACCTTTAGGACTGGTGAAGGATAAAAGAGTAAAGCAGGTTGTTACCAGCACAACTAATAAAGCTGGTATTTTTTTACTGACTGGTTTCATAACAACTTTTTTTAATGAACGAATAAGGAAGATGGGTTAAGCATCTTTGTCAGTACAAATGAACGACCAGGAGGAGGGGTATAAAAATTACTTTGATGAAAGGAGGGTTCTGCCTGATATACTGTTGGCAAAATGGTTTTTTCGCTCAACCCAAAACCAGTAACTTCCTGTCTAAATCAAACAACCATGAATAAATTAGGAATGCCATTGCTGGCCATGATTGTACTGACTGCCTGCCAGAACGAAGAGAAAAAGCAGGCCACATTAAGCGAATTAAAACCTATTGAAGTGAAATATCCTGTAACCCGTCAAGACAGCACTGTCTTTGATACCTATTTCGGAACCAAAGTAGCAGACCCTTACCGCTGGCTGGAAAACGATACCAGTGCTGAAACAGCCGCCTGGGTAAAAACCCAGAACGAGGTAACGAATGGTTATTTATCACAGATCCCATTCCGGGAAGCGATCCGGAAACGCTATGAAGCTTTATTCAATTATGAAAAATATTCAGCACCGTTCAAAGAAGGGAAGTTTACCTACTATTATAAAAACTCCGGGTTGCAAAATCAGTCAGTCGTGTACCGGGAAGCCGGTGATGGAAAAGAAGCGGAAGTGTTTTTAGATCCCAACAGTTTTTCCAAAGATGGTACTACTTCCTTATCAGGTATCAGCTTTAGCAAAGATGGGTCCATGGCGGCTTATACTATTTCAGAAGGGGGCAGCGACTGGCAAAAACTGGTGGTGATGAATGCTGTTACCAAACAACTGATCGGCGATACACTGGATATCAAATTCAGTGGTGCCAGCTGGAAAGGCAATGAAGGATTTTATTACAGCACCTATGACAAAGTAAAGAACGGAAGCCGCCTCTCAGGTATCACAGAAAATCACAAGGTCTATTTTCATAAAGTAGGTACTGCACAGAAAGAGGATAAACTCATTTTTGGTTCGGATGCCACACCCTTCCGTTATGTTTGGGTGGGAGTAAGTGAAGACCAGCACTGGTTATTCATCTATACCGCCAATGCCACGTATGGTAACGGGCTCTACATTCAAAATCTTGCTGTACCCGATGCACCCATTCAACCCGTGATCACCGATATGAACAACCAATATGGTGTGGTGTACAATGATTCCACGAATTTTTATATCCAGACTGATAAAGGAGCACCTACCGGCAAACTGGTTGCTGTCCCGGTGGCCAATCCTGATACGGCCAACTGGAAGACGATCGTTGAAGCCAAACCGGAAGTGCTGACAGCTTCTTCAGGAGGTGGCTATATTTTCTGCAGTTACCTGAAAGATGCCATTACCAAAGTAAGCCAGCATGATACCAGTGGTAAATTGGTCCGTGAAATTGCATTGCCCGGCCCCGGTACTGCTGCTGGTTTTTATGCTAAACAGGAAGAGAAAGAAATGTATTTTACATTTACTTCGTATGTAAACCCTGCCACTATTTATAAAATGGATATTGCCAGCGGTAAAAGCGAAGTGTATAAAGAATCCAAAGTGCAGTTCAACCCGGAGGAGTATGAATCCAAACAAATTTTCTACACCTCAAAGGATGGTACAAAGATCCCGATGATCATCACGCATAAAAAAGGAATTGAACTGAATGGAAAGAATCCCTGCCTGCTTTATGGCTATGGAGGTTTCAGTGTCAGCCTCACCCCCTGGTTCAGTACCTCCACGATCATTTTATTGGAGAACGGTGGCATATTTGCTGTACCCAATCTGCGGGGTGGCGGAGAATATGGCGAAGACTGGCATAACCAGGGCGTGAAAACGAAAAAGCAAAATGTATTTGATGATTTCATCGCTGCGGCCAGTTATCTCGTCGATAATGATTATACATCAAGAGACCTGCTGGCCATTGAAGGTGGCAGCAATGGTGGCTTGCTGGTGGGTGCCTGCATCACGCAGCAACCGGGTATGTGCAAAGTGGCATTCCCTGCGGTGGGAGTAATGGACATGCTGCGCTATCATAAATTCACTGCAGGTGCCGGCTGGGCTTACGATTACGGAACATCGGAAGAAAGCAAAGAGATGTTTGAATACCTGTACAAATACTCCCCGGTGCATAATGTAAAGGAAGCGGCCTATCCCGCCACAATGGTCACTACCGCTGATCATGATGACCGGGTGGTGCCTGCACATTCGTTCAAGTTTGCAGCGGCCATGCAGGCCAATCAAAAAGGAGCTAATCCTGTTTTGATAAGAATAGAAACAAAAGCAGGGCATGGAGCCGGGAAAAGTACACAGCAGACCATTGATGAGCAGACCGACAAATGGAGTTTTATGTTTTATAACGTCGGTTTATTACCTGACTACGATTGATACTTTATACAAACTGCCGGACCTCCGGCAGTTTGTATTTACAGCTTACAATAAAGCCATAATGATTGCGTTTGCTTTTAAATGATTTTTATGCGCCGTATACTACTGCTGCTACTCTTTTTTTTCTCCCTGGTAAAAACATATAGCCAATCGGTTGATACCTCCACTTCGCAACTGGCGAAGGTGAATGTATTTGTCACTGATATGAAAGGCAAGCCCTCTAAAGGTGAAACCGTTTTATTCCGGAGTGAGAAAACAAAACAAACATTCGGCGGCCGGTCGGATGGGGCGGGCAAATTCAGTTTGCAGTTAGCTCCCGGTGATACCTATATGATTACGGTAAAAAGCCTGACCGACACCACGAAATATGGCAGGATCGAAATACCGGCATTAGGTCCTGATGAATTCTTTACCGATCCTTTTAAAGTGAATGTGAAATTTGAAGCGGCCAAAAAATATACACTGGATAATGTGCATTTTGATTTTGGCAAAGCCACGCTGCGGCCGGAATCTTTTCCTGAACTGGAAGAGCTGGCTGCTTATTTAAAGAATAAAGAAGCGATCAAAATAGAAATCGCCGGCCATACCGATAATGTAGGCAAGGATGCCGATAACCTGAAGTTGTCGCAACAAAGAGCCGAAGCCATCAAAGCCTGGTTATTGAAAAAAGGGATAACCCCGTCAAGAGTGGCCGCCAAAGGCTATGGTGCCACGCAACCCGTAGCCGATAATGATACGGAAGAAGGAAGACAACTCAACCGGCGGACCGAAGTACATATACTCTGATTCCCTTACTCACACAAATTGATCGTTTCTGCCGATTGGGTACTGAACCGGATCCGGTTGATCTTATTCGCCTTGTTAAAATACAGGATCAGGATGCCGTAGGAGGTTTGATAGGCATCCCAGCTTACATCTTTGATCTTCGGATTACCCAGCCATTTGAATAAACCGGTGCGGCTGGCGCCCAGCAGGGGGATACTCAGTTTGCCTTTGAATGCGGGGCCGATCTCGACGTAATCTCTTTTGGTATAGAAATAAATATCCTTGTCTTTATAGAAAACAGTGCCACCACATTTAGCAGAATCTGATTCGGCTTCTGCACTGGTAAAACAGGGAAATGTTTTTTTGATCTGCCCCTGTGTGGACCGGGCATCCAGGTCACCGATACGGCCATCCAGGATATCTATATTGAAAGGAGGGCAGACAGTCGTTGTCTTTAATTGGGCCGTGGCCAGCAGGCAGCTGCATACAAAACCTGCAATAACGATGATCTTTTTCATGTGTCGTGTTTTTAGTGAACGGGAATGGCTGGTGGAATATTGATGGTTTTGCTATACAAGCAAAATCCCTGCTAAACATTTCAACAGAAGCGTTCTTTCGTAACTTTCTGCCATGGTTACCGTAGCTGCCGCAAGACAATTAGCGTTATCCCTGCCCGAAACAGAGGAAAAAAGCCATTTTGAAACACCTGATTTCCGGGTAAAGAATAAAATATTTGCCACGATCAAAGCAGATAAACAGCTGATGATGGTAAAGCTTTCTGCTGTGGACCAGTCTGTTTTTTGTTCTTTTGATACAACGGTCATCTATCCTGTACCGGGTGGCTGGGGCCGGCAGGGTGCCACTTATATTGAACTGAAGAAAGTAAAGAAATCCATGTTACTGGATGCACTGACCACGGCCTGGAAGAATGTGGCACCTAAGAAAATGGCCACAAAATATTTTGGTTGAATACGGGAAGAAACTTATTTCAATCTTTCCGTAGTCCTTTTCGCTTCACAATATTTTTATAAACCCACTGGGTCTTTTCCGATTTTTTCAGCCAGCGTTTCAGGTCTTTAGTTCGTCAAAACCGTAAGAAATTTTGTATGAATACTCTATATAAATTTTATATTAGCGATACTACTGTTTTTTAACTCGCATTCTCTTTAATTGAAATTTTAATATATCACTGTTGATTATGCTGTATGCTATATCATCCCATTCGGGATTTGTACTAAAGACAATCTTCTGTCCAGAAAAATAATGTGTATTGGTTTGTGGCGTTTTACTATTGGGCCATATAGTGTATTTAATAAGATTTGGCCCAATAAAATAAACTATCTCATTTGTTACTTTTGTTTTATCCTCTTTGTTTAAATAAGCTCTCTCTGAAGTATATTTTGTTAGAATTTCGTTTTCATTATAATAATAAGTCAAAATACGTTTCCCAATATTGTACCCCCTCTCATCGGTAAATGACGATGTATCTGAAAATAGAAAATATTGAACTGTGTCAATTTTAGAAACTTCTTTTTCGATTCGTTCAATTAACGACATCCTGTCGCCTTCAAAACCAACAGTAGTCAAAAACTTGGGTTTTTTGAGCAAAACCAAATCAACAAAAATAAGCGGCAAACTCCGGTTCCTTATCTTGTATTTTGCGCAGCTGTCATTATTTTCTGTTACTTTAATTGTTTCTTTTTCATCCCATGTAAGAGATAATTTCGAATTTCCTAAATCTGTCCATTTGCCTTTTGAAAATCCATTCCAAGGTTCATAATGTCCAATGAAAATGAAACTCCCATCGGAATTGAGGGTTAAGTATTCAGAATGCATCTCGCCTTGATTTTCATATGTTATTGTATTAGGCGACTGTGACCATTTTGGATTTGATGTCAATGTATAGACCTTATTTGATTCCTGTAATAAATTTCTTTGAGCATAAAAAAGTAGAGAAGAAAAGAGAGCTGTAAAAAAAAGTAGTAATCTGAAAAACATTGTATTGTATTTGCCTCAAATGTTCGAGTATTTGCAAAGGCCGGAAATTCATTGATTGTACAGACCGGTACAAATACTCATTTAATAAATATATTGTTGAAGTTAACAACTAAAATCCTAATAGAATTCGGTTAAGTCTGATATTGGCTGATAGTGGAAAAACGGTGATAGTTATTCCGTCCGCCAGTCTTTCTACTCTTTTGTCAGTCGCCACATTCCGAACGGGTTTTCAAATTGTTCGTCTCCCTTGTATGGCTGATTTAACTCTTCTGTAATTCTATATTTTGGTGATTCTATACTTGTGCTAAATGTCTGGCGGTTTTGTATTGTTGGTTTATCAACAATTTGATAGTACCCAAAAATCTTAATTAAGTTAACAGCAGTTTGAAATTCCTCACCTGATATAATTGTGTCCTTGTAACCCAGATTCTGCATTCCGCAAGAATAAACAGAGCCGGTTTCATTGACAATTGAGTCAACTACAAACATTTCATACAAGTTTGATTCTTTAAATGATTCTAGCATACCACACCACTTTTCTTTTTCAAATGCTTTTCCTGTTGTTTCGATTTTAATTCCAATCCCACCTGCTTTTAGGATAGCTTCCGCAGCAAAAGCTATATGTTCAGCTTTTTCTAAGCTTCCTGTCTGGCCAGAAATATAAATTACATGCTTGTGATTTCCAATTTGGTCCAGAAAGTTGTCAGTCACCCTGGTTACCATACCAGCATATTTAAAAGATTCTTGCATTCTTTCATCATGTTCGCTAAATTCGATATTATAATACTTTTTCTTCTTAGCATTCATAAGAATATAGCCTGCCGCTAAATATTCTCCATTTGTTGAAGCTACTACTGATTGTATGAATTCGTCCCAAGTATTCCAAATTCCCGGAATGCAAATGATGGTTGTAAAAGTTATTGGTAATGTGTCTGGCTGAACAGTTTTTTTCTTAAAAGGCCACATAAAAAGTATAATGTCGGTCAAAGGTTACACACAATACATAAATTTACAATAGCCATTTTTAAGTTTCAAAAATTAATGGATTTCAAAACCCTTAGTTTTATTCTAGTATTCTTCTCTGAGTACCCAACAGCGGGTATAAAAGCTTCTGGGTTTAGCGTTACTTTTAAGCAAATAACCCAACATGCTCTATTTATTGGATGCCGGCGGTGCCGGGCTCTATTATTTTTTCTTTGCCTTGTTTGTTGCCTTTGTCCTCTTCGCCATCCTGGCCGAAGCTGTGGTCATGATACTGATGAAGTATAATATAAAATTCAAAAAAGCCTTCCTGGATTCTTTCCTGGCTAACCTCGCTACGTTTACCCTGGGTTTTGTGCTGATTGAGTTTGTGAGTGATTTTTTTAATTCCACTGAGTTGTTCAACCTGTTTGTACTGTATATCATTTCCGTACTGATGGAATGGGCTGTTCTGTTTCTTCTGAACAGGGCGAAACCGGCTAAACAAAGTTTTATGGTGGCGGTAGTGATGAACCTGCCTACCTATGCCTTCCTAGTACTAATCGGGATGGGAAGATGAAGGGGGAAAGCGGTTTGAATTCCTCGTAATGGTTCAATGGCCGTTGTTTTGTATCTTTTTTTCATCCTGCCAAAAAAGTTTTTACTTCCCTGAAGCCTGTAAATCAGCCGGCTTGACGGTTGCAGGGACATCCCCGTTTTTGGTTATTCCGGGACTGTTCCGGAAAGTATTAATTTACAAGGGAACGGCAACCTTTTAGCCCCGTTTCCCGATTTGGCTGATGAAACCCGATCAATATTTGCTTTCAGCTGAGGAACTGACCTACCATGTGGGGGCTTGTGCCCTGAATAAAAGAGAGAGCCAGAAAATCATCTACAACTCTTTCTATGGCTATGCTATGGCCATCTGCGACCGTTATACCAACAATGTTGATGATGCTGTGGAGATACTGAATGACGGCTTCCTGAAAGTGTTCCGGGAAATACATCATTACAGTCCTGCTTATGCGGATGTGGTCAGCTCCTTCAAAGGCTGGCTGCGGAAGATCATGGTCTATACCGCCATTGATCATTTCCGGAAATACCATAAGCAGCGGTTGATAACGGATATTGATCCCGTCATCATGCAGGTACCGGCCAAAGGTGAGGATGCGGTGGATAAGATTTCGTATGATGAGATCATCCGGGGCATACAGGACCTGTCGCCTGGATACAGGACGGTGCTGAACCTGTTTATTATTGACGGGCTGAGCCATGATGAAATAGCTGCGCAACTGGGCATTTCAACGGGCACTTCCAAATCGAATTTGTCCAAAGCCCGCAGACAGTTGCAAAAGATATTATTTAAACAAAATCAAACCGAGGAAGCGAAAAATGCAGTTTGAAGATTTTGATAACAGGATAAAGGATGCGGCAGACCACCATCACCCGACCTATGATGAAAAGGCCTGGGATAAGATGGAAGCACTGCTGGATAAGCATATGCCGCAGCAGGAGAAAAAAAGAAGACGTTTCTTTTTCTTCTGGATAGTTGGCTTGTTATTACTGGGTAGCGGTGCTGCCTGGTTGCTGCTGGAGAAACCATGGAAGAAGGAAAAGCAGGTGACAGCTGTTGCCCCTATGGGTTCCGAAAAGAATACGGACAGAACAGTTACTCCTGGTTCAACAGCAAGTTCAGCCACAGAAAACGGAACAGCCACAACTTCTGTAAACGATATCACTACTACCAGCAATACAAATGCTGATGGAAGTTCAGTTACAACAACAACTGGTACCGATAAGAAAATAGTTGAACCGGCAGGTGCAGGATCATTGAGTGATCAAAAGCGGATCACTCCAGTCACAGGTACCGGGTTCAATAAAGAAGCAGAGCAACTCATTACAACCAATAATCCTGGTATTGGCAAAAAGAAAAAAACGAGGAAGGCAACAGCGGTAAATGATAAAGCAATTGTTACTACAAACGATCGGGATAAAATTGCGGAGCCGGTGATTCAGCCGAAGAAGGAAACTGCTTCAATCAATATAATTACCGATCCAGTCGCCGTTGCTGCTGAAAGTAAACCTGTAAATGCAGTTACACCCACTGTCAGCGAAGAGAAAAAGCAGGCAACCAAAACAGAACAAAAACCAGAAGAACCGTTAGCCCCAGCGCAACTGGCAAAGAAGCAGGATCAGAAGAAAAAGGAGAAAAGCCCCTTCTTTATCAGTGTATCTGCCGGTCCGGATATCAGTGCTGTGGGTACCAGTTCAATTGGGAAAACAAGATTGCTTACCGGTGCCGGTATTGGCTATACATTTAAAAACAGGCTGACTCTAAGAACTGGTTTTTATATGGCCAGTAAAGTGTACACAGCATCGCCGGAGCAATATAAACCCGGCGTGCCGATACCGGGCATACAGTTCCTCACGAAGATCGATGCCGATTGTAAAGTGTATGAGATACCGCTGAGCCTGCTGTATAATTTCGGCCGTTCTGAAAAACAGGGATTCTTTGCGGGGGCGGCTGTTTCTTCCCTGGTTATGAAGAAGGAAGATTATGATTATGTATATAATTACCCGGGTCAGCCTACGTATACCTACCGGCACTCCGTTAATAATGAAAACAAGCACCTGTTTTCCATACTGACTTTGTCAGGCGGTTACCAGCGTAAGCTTAGTAATACATTCTCTGTCGCTGCTGAACCTTATGTCAAAATTCCATTGACAGGAGTAGGCTTAGGTAATATTAAACTAAGCGGGGCCGGTGTCTTATTTTCTGTACAGGTAAAGCCTTTTAATAGAAATACTAAAAAGACAATCCCGCTGAGTAATGCGGTAACAAAATAATTATACCATTACCCTTATCATTGCAAAGAGGTCATCAGCAGATGGCCTCTTTTAGTTTCCCCAGCGGAATGTTTTGATATCAATACCGGCGAGATCCAATACCCTGTCCACAACAGTGGCGGCTACTTCTTCGATGGTTTGGGGTTTGCTGTAAAAAGAGGGAGTGGCCGGGCAGATAACAGCACCTGCGAGGGTCAGGGTTTCCATATTGCGGATATGAACAAGGTTATAAGGGGTGTCACGGATCACACAGATCAGCTTTCTTCTTTCTTTCAATACCACATCCGCAGCACGGGTGATCAGGTCGTTGGACATGCCGGTGGCAATACGTCCCAAAGTGCCCATCGAACAGGGGATGATGATCATCGTATCGTATTGTCCCGAACCGGAAGCAAAGGGAGCCATAAAATCTGTAGTGGAATAAAATTTAACCGGGTAGCCTGCATAAGCTTCATTATCCAATTCTGTTTTCCATACCAGTTTTGCATTTTCGGTCATCACCACCGACAACTCAGTCCATTGTTCTTTGGCGGCAACCAGTTTGTCGAGCAGGTTCTTTGCATAGATGGAACCACTGGCACCTGTAATGGCAATGACTATTTTTTTCATGCTGTTATAACTGTTCAAAGCTGCTAAAAGTTTGGGGAAGGTAACTGAATTTGCGCAAACGTTTGCTTATCCTCCTTGTAGTTGTAAATCTACAAGCCTTGTTTATTTTAACTACAAAGTTCATTGTTGAGCCATTGAGGTTAATCAAATATTCTCATTTACTGCTGATTATTGGTCATTTCCGCCAAAAAATTACATCCAAATGTTTTGTGTTATGATATTAATAACGATATTAGCAATGAATTTTCATAGGATAAGGTTTAATGGTTAATGGTTTTTGATTAGGGCCCCCGACTTTCGAGTCGGGGTTCTTTTTTGTCCAACGAGTTTAAGGTTCTGATGTTCCCATAAAAAAGCATCCACCAGCTGGCGGATGCTTTTCTTTTTCAGGGGCTTAATTAGTTAGAAGGCCTTGGGCTGTTTGGCCGGTTTGGCGGGTTGCTGGGTATTGGAATTGCCCATATTTTCCAGGATCCAGTTGGTCATTTTGCTCCAGAGGTGGAACGTGGTATTATCCAATCCCCCGGATATGCCGTGGTTCTTGTTGGGATAATAAGCACTTTCAAAATCAATATTGCTTTTTACCAGGGCGGTGATCATCTGGGTGGCATTCTGGAAATGCACATTATCATCTGCCGTACCATGCACGATCAGGTATTTACCTTTGATCTTATCGGTAAAGTTGATCGGTGAATTATCATCATAGCCTTTGGCATTTTCCTGGGGTGTCCGCATGTACCGTTCGGTATAGATATTATCATAGAAACGCCAGTTGGTAACGGGAGCAACAGACACCGCAGCACTGAATACTTCATTGCCTTTGGTAATGGCAAGGGCACTCATGAAACCGCCATAGCTCCAGCCCCAGTGACCGATATTGTCTTTATCAACAAAAGACATATTGCCGAGGTATTTTGCCGCATCGATCTGGTCTTCGATCTCGAACTTGCCCAATTGCAAATAGGTTTTCTTTTTAAATTCTTCACCCCGATAACCAGTGCCGGTATTATCAACACTCACCACGATGAATCCTTTTTGTGCCAGCAACTGGTGCCACATACTTACAGCACCAAAGCGGTTGGCTACCTGTTGGGAGCCGGGGCCACCATAGTTGCAGAACAAAACAGGATATTTTTTGGAAGCATCAAAGTTGGCAGGCTTCAGCATCCAGCCATTAAGGGTATCGCCTTTGCTGTTCGGTACACGTATGAATTCGGCTTTACCGATAGCATATTCCTCCAGTTTAGTTTTCAGCTTGCTGTTTTCATTGAGTGTCTTTACCAGTTTGGCACTGATGTTTTTCTTTTTATCAACCACAATATCATTCAGCGTTACCACCTGCGGGGTATTGAGGTCGGAGCGGTAATCCTGGAACTGGGTAAAGCTCTCATTCAATTCTGTGCGGTGCCAGGCTTCTCCCTGTGTGAGCTGGTAGGTTTTCTTGCCGGTGAAATCAGTTACAAAGAGGTTGCGGTCCATGGGGCGGGGATAAGCCATGGTATAATAAATTCGTTTGTTCACTTCATCCACGCCATTCACTTCTGTGATTTCATAATTGCCTTTGGTGAGCTGTGTTTTTGTTTTCCCATCCAGGCTGTAGAGGTATAAATGACGATAGCCATTCATTTCACTGGTAAAAAGATAGTTCTTACCATCTTTCAGGAACCACCAGTCATCATTGATCTCCACGAAGTATTTGTTTTTCTCTTCGTATAAAACGGAGATGGCTCCTGTTTGTGCATTTGTCTGCAACAATTTCAGATCATCCTGGTGACGGTTCATCCAATACACCACCAGGTTATTATCATCTTTGGTCCATTTGATGCGGGGAATATAGATATCTCCCTGTTCGTACTGGGCTTTTACATCTTTGTTATTTGCCACATCATAAATATGGATTTCCACTTTGGAGTTCTCTTCACCGGCTTTGGGATATTTGTACGTGTACTGCTTATTGTAGGCATTGTCGTATTGGGTAAACTGGTATTCTTTCACTTTGCTTTCATCGAACCGGTAATACGCAATATAATTTCCTTTCGGGCTCCATTCATAAGCACGGGTGAATTCGAATTCTTCTTCGTAAACCCAATCGCAGTTACCGTTGATGATCTCGTTCCATTTGCCATCGGTGGTGACAGCTCTTGAACTTCCGGTAGCGATATCGTAGAGGTAAAGATTGTTATTCTTTACATAGGCTATTTTACTGCCATCAGGAGAGAAGGTGGGGTGCATGATTTTCTCTGCATCCAGCTTCTTTGTTTTTTTGGCAATGATATCATGCAGGTAGGCTATGGCTTTGGAAGAGCGGCGGTAGATCGATTCACGGCCGGTGAAAACCAGTACTCTTTTTTTATCCTCACTCAGCGAATAGTCACCAAGCGGAATAGGTTTCCCGGCTTCATCTTTTACATCACTGGCTTTCACCAGGCTGTCAATATCTTCCCCGGCAAAACCGGGAACAAACTCGCCGCGGAAAGTTCCTTTCTTATAAATGTCTTCAAGAGAGATCTGTTTTTGCTGGGCAACTGCCAGTACGGGGATCAAAAACAGGAATAGAAATAGCTTGCGCATCATGATTGTTTTTTAGACTATAAATGTAATGGAAACAGGTCAAAACAGCTTGCCGTATAAATAAAATGACGGAACACACAAAGCGGTTCCGTCTTATAAAGAGTAAGATTAATTTATTTTGTTTCAGCCATATCGGGAATTGCTTCCACTTTGTATTCCCCGGCATCCAGTTTTTTCTTGGTTTCGGAAAATGCTTTCAGTGTCAGTTCAATATCCTCGTCGTTATGGATAGCAGAAGGGATGAGGCGGTAAATGATATGTCCTTTGGGAATAACAGGATACACTACGATGGAGGCAAAGATGCCATAATTCTCCCGCAGGTCCATTACCATCGCCGTAGCTTCCGGCACATCACCTTTCATATACACGGGGGTAACCACCGAATCCGTATTGCCGATGTCAAATCCTCTTTCTTTCAAACCATTTTGCAATTTCCTGGCATTGTTCCAGAGATCGGCTCTCAGTTCCGGGTGATTGCGCAACAGTTCCAGGCGTTTCAGGTTTCCCACCACTAAGGGCATGGGTAAACTCTTGGCGAATATTTGTGAACGGATATTGTAACGGATAAAATCAATGATCTTTTTATCACCTGCCACGAAAGCGCCGATAGAAGCCATTGATTTGGCAAAAGTGGAGAAATAAAGATCGATCGCATCCTGGCAGCCCTGTTCTTCACCGGCACCGGCACCTGTTTTTCCCAGGGTGCCAAAACCATGTGCATCGTCCACTAACAAACGGAACTGGTATTTATTCTTTAAAGCAGCGATCTCTTTTAATTTACCCTGGTCGCCTGCCATACCAAACACACCTTCGGTGATCACCAGTATGCCACCGGCTTTTTGTTTTTCTATTAATGCAGTTGCTCTTTGTAATTGTTTTTCGCAATCTTCCACATCATTATGTTTGAATACATACCGGTGACCGGGATGCAAACGAACACCATCAATGATACAGGCATGGCTTTCGGCATCATATACGATCACATCATGACGGCTGCAAAGCACATCAATAATGCTGACCATTCCCTGGTATCCATAGTTCAGCAGGGCGGCGTCTTCCTTTTGCTCAAAAGCAGCTAATTCCGCTTCTAATTGTTCATGCAGGTTACTGTTGCCACTCATCATCCGGGCACCCATTGGGTAGGCGAGGCCATAATCAGCTGCACCCTGTGTATCTGCTTTCCGCACTTCGGGGTGGTTAGCGAGGCCAAGGTAATTGTTCAGGCTCCATACGATCATGTCTTTTCCACGGAATTTCATGCGGCTGCTGATATCGCCTTCCAGTTTTGGGAAAGCAAAATAGCCATGAGCCCTTTCACGGTGCTGGCCCAGCGGGCCGGCATTTTTCAATAAACGTTCAAAAATATCTGCCATATTATAAGATTGTTACCTGTGAATAAACTGGCGCAAAGGTAAGGTTTTCAGTCTTTTGGAGAGCATGAACTTTCCCCGGCTTAGAAGTTTGGGAATGAGAGATTTAGAAAACCGGTCATAAATAATATACCTGCCCGTGGGTATTGATAAGCGATTCTTTGTCCTGTATGTTTATAGCTTAAACGAATCAACATGAAAAAATCCGGACTACTCTTACTCGCAACTGTATTTACCAGTTTTCTTATTGCTCAAAAAGCACCTGTTAAAGTCATCACGTTGCAAATGCCCGGTGAGGACGGGAGTAATGCAGGAGCCGTAGTATGGCATCCTACATTAAAAAGATATTATACATCCATGATAGGGAATGCCATTTACCCGATGGCCATGTTTGATGCCAAAGGAAAACAGATCGGCGAAGAAACAGAAGCAGGTCATGACCTGCGGGGTATGTGGTTTAATCCGTCAACCAAAAACATTGAATTTAATTGTTACGACGAGGGTGGTATCGGTCACCTTGTTATTAATAAGGACGGAACTATTTCAGAAGCATTGATTGATGTGGAAGGAATGAATCAGCCCAAGGCACAATCCCTGGGAGTGTATTATAAAAACGGGAACAGAATACTTTACCTTAATGAAAACTATGAAGCCGTATTGTATGATAGTAAAACAGGTGAATCTGTGAAAACACTTGTAAAGATTTACCTGGGATGCAAAACCAAACAAGAAGCAGATGAACAAACAGAAGATGATCTGTTAGATGAGGCGGAATTACGGAATGTTAGCACCGTGCAATACACGGGAATCGCAAAACAGGAACTGGCTATTCTGAATGTGGAGGGTTATAAAATAGAATTGTATGATCAGAAAACGGGGCTGATGACCCGGGAGATCAAATTACCGGAAGATCTGTCCCTGCAACTGAACTTCAACTTCTGTTATAATAATAGTATCTGGTGGTTCTTTAACAAAGAAGCAAGGGAATGGGTTGGCTATAAATAAACAGCAATTGGGAAAATCTAAAAATCCCGCCGTACAGGCGGGATTTTTTATAAGCAATTGGTTTGTTATGGTAAATTATTATGGGAAGATACCCAGCTCAGCATAGCTGGTGCCCACCTTATTGATCGCCACAACATAAGCAGCCGTACGCATATCAGGTATCTCGGGATTTGCTTTCCAGGCGTTCATGATCTCATGTGTGGCAGAGATCATGGTTTCTTCCAGCCCGCTGTATACCAGGTCCACTTCATCAGCCCCGTGTACGATATACTCTTTGTCTTTCTCACTCATCTTTTTACCCGACAATGATTCCATCTGGTTGACGATCTGTGTATTCATGTTCTCATTGAAACGTTTCTCCATTCTTCCGTAACGGACATGGCTCAGGTTTTTCAACCATTCAAAATAAGAAACTGTAACACCCCCGGCGTTCAGATACATATCCGGCACCACGATGATTCCTTTTTTAGCAAACACATCATCTGCATCAGGAGTCAGGGGCCCGTTGGCTGCTTCACCGATCAGTTTGGCTTTTACCCTGGGCGCATTCTCCCCGTCAATTACATTTTCTAATGCTGCAGGAATAAGAATATCACATTCCATTTCCAGTGCATCCGTATTCTTGGCCAGGTTAGTGGCTCCCGGAAAATTCAAAATAGAGCCTGTTGCTTTGCGGTGATTGAACACAGCATCCACATCAAGGCCTTTATCACTCATGATAGATCCTTCGTATTCGGCCAAACCAATGATAATGGCACCTGCATCCTGGAAGAATTTCGCAGAGTGGTATCCTACATTACCCAATCCCTGAACCACCACTCTTTTTCCTTCCACACCCACCGGCATACCAAGACGTTTCATTACATCGGGCATATTACAAACTTCACGCAATCCGAAGAAAACGCCCAGGCCTGTTGCTTCACGGCGGCCACGTACACCACCCTGCGTTACCGGTTTACCTGTTACACAACCGGCAGCATCAATTTCTCCCGGGTGCATGGCACTGTAGGTATCAAGTATCCAGGCCATTTCTCTTTCGCCGGTCCCGTAATCAGGAGCAGGAACATCTGTACCGGGCCCGATAAATTTTTTCTTGATCAGTTCGGCAGTATAACGACGGGTGATCTTTTCCAGTTCATAAGGAGAGTATTTCCTTGGATTGATCTTGATACCTCCTTTGGCACCACCAAAGGGCACATTCACAATAGCGCATTTATACGTCATCAGCGCAGCCAGTGCCATCACTTCATCCTGGTTCACTTCTGCGGCAAAGCGGATACCGCCTTTACAAGGTGTTTTGTGATGCGAATGTTGTACACGATATGCTTCGATCACTTCAATACTTCCATCATCTCTTTTTAAGGGGAAACGCATTTGGTAAACAGCGTTACATTCCCTGATCTGTTCAAGGATACCCGGATCCCATTTGGTGAATTTGGAGGCTTTGTCAAAGCTTCTTTCGACGGCGCCGAAGAAACTGTAATGTTTGTCTGACATGAGTTGAAATTTAATTTAGCAATTTGCAATCGTTGATATAAGCAGAAATAATACCTGTGAAGCAGGGCATTATTTCATGAAGAGAGGTCAGTTTTCTTTTTCCAGTTTAGTGATCTTTCGATCCAGTCTTACCACATACAGCACCAGGCCGATCAGGATGGTGAGCATTACGGCCACCACTACGTAGATCCTCCCGTTGCTACGCATCTGGTCGGCCATTTCCACGGGCTTATCCTGTGCAAAGCTGGTAACACACAACAATAGTATGGTCAAAAGCAGTGTTATCTTTTTAAGAATACTCATTGCATCATCTTTTTTTCTTTAAGTAAGCTCAAACGTATTTTAATAGTGGTGATCCAGACCGCTAACAATGTCCAGCCAATAACGGCCGGGTAAAAAACGATCCGCATACTGCTATCTATATCGCTTGTATTGAGTGCCGGGTTTCCTTCCCGTCCCGGGTGCAGGCTTGGTAAGATCCTCGGGAGGATCCAGATGGAGGGGAAAAGCATCGCATAAGCAAAGATGTTGTATACCGCACTGATCCGTGCCCTTTTGTCCATATCATTGATAGAATCACGGAGTACCAGGTAGGCAAAATAGATCAGCAGGCCAATGGCAGCCCCGATCAGTTTGGGCTCTTTTGCCAGGGCACTGAAAGATTCAAAAGCCGGGTTATTGGGATCAGCCCAGGTGTAACTCATCCAGATGGCCCCGGTTACATATCCCAGTATGCCCATTACAATACCGACCACGGCATATTGGCGGGCATAAACATCATATTTATTATTAAAGGTCCGCAAATAACGAACCGCATTGACCACAGAAATGGTGAACAGGATCATCATGGCAAACCACATACAAACATGGAAATATAAATTGCGGATCGTTTCCTGCAGGGCAGGAAGGCGGGGAACTTCCGTGAGAAGTCCGGCAGTAAATGTGTATACTAATAAGATAACACTTACGATCTTCCACCAGGACTTGTACATATAGTTTTTTTCGTCGGTCATTGGGGAGCCAAAGAAAGGCTAAAGTGAAGCAAAAATAAGGGGAAAAGCCAATATCAAACAGAAGAAGATTACTACCGGGACATGATGTTGGTATTACACGTTCTGCTGATGACGCCATGCATCAGTCTTTCCAAAGGAAAGGGAAAAGAATCACGGCGAGTAATACCACCATTGCATCCAATGCAACCAGCAATAAAACAGTATTGAGGGGAATAGTTAATAAAGGGGCAAAAGCAGCATTGGATAAACGCATCAGCAATAAAAGCTGTGGCAGGATGATGGGAAAACCCAGCACCGCCATGATGGCCGCATTTTGTTGTGCTTTGGCAGCAATAGCAGCTAAAAAGGTAAATACAAGGCTAAGACTCCAGCCACCGAGTAATACCAATCCTACAAACGGGCCCACTTTATTAATGGGGCTTCCCAAAAAAAGGCTGAATAATAAAAGGCTCAGCATGCTCATGGCCAGCATCAGCAGGGAGTTGAATAGCAGTTTTGCTAAGACAAAATCCCTGGGACTGGCAATAGAATAAAAATAAAGCATACGGCCACGGCTTTCCTGTAAAAAACTTTTGGCCACGGCATTGATACAAATGAATAGCTGGATCACCCAGAAAAGGCCATTCCATACTTTAGCTTCAGGCTGGTCTACAGCCATATTCAGTACAAAAATGGTGGCGCCGATATAAAGCAGTATACCATAGAAGCTGTACTGCTGCCTGATCTCCAGCAACAGGTCTTTTTTAAATAAAGTATATATCTGTCGAAAGGCGGTCATATTATTTCTCGTTATAGCATTTCCGGCAACGGGGTTCATAAGCATCAGTGGCACCCAGCATCACCTGGTCTTCATTCGGGATTTTACGGTAGGAGTAATTAGCAATATTACCGCACTGCATACAAATGGCGTGGAGCTTTGTCACATAATCTGCTTTGGCCATGATAAAGGGCATCTGGCCAAAAGGCTTGCCGAGGTAATCCATATCCAGGCCTGCCACAATTACCCGGATACCTTTATAGGCCAGCTCATCACAAACATTGGCAATTTCCTCATCAAAGAACTGGGCTTCATCAATCCCGATCACATCCACATCATTGGCCATCAGCAGTATCTTCTGGGAATTATCAATGGGTGTTGACTGGATCGCATTCGTATCATGCGATACGATCTTCACTTCATCATAACGGATATCAATTGCCGGTTTGAAGATCTCCACTTTCTGGTTGGCGATCTTCACTCTTTTCAGGCGGCGGATCAGTTCTTCTGTCTTACCACTGAACATAGAACCGCAGATCACTTCGATCCATCCCCGGCGTTCACCACTGATATTAGGTTCAATAAACATTGTTAAGATTTATTTTTCCTTATCGCTTAATTAGTATTCTGGTAAAGTATTTGTAATTTCAAACCACCCCAACAGGCGGCCAAAAGTAGCACAATGGAACGAATAGAAGCACTGATACAGCAACTTAAAGAACAATTTGATCAGAAAGCTGACCCCGGTCAGTTGCAAAGAACGGTGCAACTGCTTCAGCAGGAAATTGCCAAACTTCAAAGTCCCGGTCCGAAAACTCTGGGCACTTCCAAAGTAGCCGTGATGATGCCTGCCTCTATGAATGTACCGGCACACTATGAAAAATTTGCTCCCAAACCTCTGGCAGAAGAAATACCAGCCGTGAAAGAAGTAAAAGAGACCCTCCTGGTGGATGAAGGCACCATATCTGTAGTACAAAAAAACGGTCAGTTGGATATGCTCTTCGATCCGATGACCGAAATTCCAACCTTGTCACACCAGCCCAAAGAGGTAAATGATGCTGGTTTGCAACAGGAATCATTAAACGATAAACTGAAACATGGTAAAACGGAACTGGTGGAAGTGTTGAAAGAAACACCCATCAAGGACCTTCGCAAGGCGATTGGCATCAATGACCGGTTCTTATTCATCAATGAACTGTTCCGGGGTGATGAGGCCATGTATGAACGCAGTATCAAAACGATCAACAGTTTTAATATTTATCCCGAAGCAGAATACTGGATCAGCCGGGAGCTGAAAGTGAAGATTGGCTGGAGTAATGACAATACCACCGTGCAGCATTTTGATCAGCTGGTCAAAAGACGTTTCTCCTGAATAAATTGAAGAATTTTTTGGGTAGCCCCTTTGTTGGATCGTACAAAATCTCCTGCGGCCTTACACCTGAAAGTATATTCACCGGTATCAGTTAACAGCGCTTCAATTAATTGTTGCAGCAATGCGCCGTCTTTCTTTTCATCCGTAAAAGAGATAGCACCACCTGCCTGCACCAATCCCACCGCCTCTGTGTATTTGTGAAAATAAGGTCCGAACAAAACGATCTTGTTATACACCGCAGCTTCCAGTACATTATGAACACCATTTGTTGTTAAACCACCGCCGACATAAGTGATATCGGCATACCTGTATAATTTTGACAACATCCCTACATTATCAATAATAAGGCAATTGGAAGACAGGAGTCGGGAGTCGGGAGTCAGTAGTTGTGAGTAGCGGATGGAATTGGGGAATAGTTTTTCGATCTCCGCCAGGTGTTTTTCATTGATCTCATGCGGGGCAAGTATCAGTTTTAGGGAAGGTATATTAATTCTGGTAAATGCTTTTTGCAAGACCTGTTCATCTTCCGGCCAGGTGCTGCCGGCAACAATGGTCTTGCTGTTCCTGGTGAACTCCTCAATAATAGTGATGTGTCTGAACTGCTCCGCAATTTCAATCACCCTGTCAAACCTTGTATCGCCGGATACGGTACAGATGTCAGCAAGCCCGATCTCATCAACCAGTTTTTTGGAAGTTGCGGTCTGAACGAAGAGATGATCAAATCTTGACAGCATCTTTCGTTGTAAGCCTCCATACCATTTAAAGAAAGACATGTCTTTCCGGAAAAGTGCAGAAACTAATACCAGTGGTATATTCCGGTATTTGACCTTTTTCAGGTAATAAAACCAAAATTCGTATTTCACAAAGATGACCAGCGAAGGATGTACAATCTCTAAAAAACGTTTGGCATTCCGGGGGCCATCCATAGGCAGGTAAAAAACCCAGTCGGCACCATCATAGTCTTTTCTTACTTCATAACCGGAGGGGGAGAAAAAGGTCAGCAGGAATTTATAAGCAGGGTATTGCTGTTTCATTGTTTCCAGCAAAGGCCGTCCTTGTTCAAATTCGCCCAGCGATGCACAATGCATCCAAACGACCTTCTCTTGTGGCGGGATCGCCGCTTCCAGTTTTTCGAAGATATTCCTTCGGCCGGTCACCCATTTTTTGGCCTTTGTATTAAAGGGAGCAGCCAGGTGGGTGCCCAGCCGGAAAAGCAATAAAAATATATTGTAGAAAAGGACACTCAAGCCATTGATTTTAAATACCGGCAAAAGTAAAAGCATTCAAGGAAACTACCTGTATTTTACTATTTTTGCGACACTTTAAATGCAAATAGTCACACATGCGGCCCATCCAGATGGTTGATACCAAAACCCAGTACCAGAAAATTAAAACTGAAGTTGATAAAGCGGTTCTGGACGTAATGGAAAGTTCGGCATTTATTAACGGGAAACCGGTGCAGGATTTTGCGGCTTCCCTGTCTTCTTACCTCGGTATCAAACATACCATTCCCTGTGCCAACGGAACGGATGCTTTGCAAATAGCGATGATGGCCCTGGGCCTGCAACCGGGTGATGAAGTGATCACCCCTTCCTTTACCTATATTGCCACAACGGAAGTGATTGCCTTATTGCGGCTGACCCCCGTTTTTGTGGAAGTGGATGCCAAAACATTTTGTATTGATCCTGCTGCCCTGGAAAAAGCGATTACTCCAAAAACAAAAGCCATTGTGCCTGTTCATCTTTATGGGCATGCCGCACCGATGGAAGAGATCATGGCTATTGCCCAAAAACATAACCTGTATGTGATCGAGGATAATGCCCAGGCCATTGGTTGCGATTATACATTTTCAGATGGCAGCAAAAAGAAAACAGGGGCTATCGGGCATATCGGGGCCACTTCTTTCTATCCCTCAAAAAACCTGGGAGCCTTTGGCGATGGCGGTGCTATATTTACCAACGACGATGAACTTGCCGCTAAAATGAAAATGGTGGCTAATCACGGGCAAAGCAGGCAATATTATCACGACGTGGTCGGATGTAACAGCCGGTTGGATTCTATTCAGGCGGCTATTTTGAATATCAAACTGCAGCACCTGGATGAATATGCAGCCGCCAGGCGGAAAGCTGCTGATTTTTATGATAAGGCCTTTGCCGGTAACCCCAAAATCACCACGCCTTACCGGGCGGCGTATTCCAATCATGTTTTTCACCAGTACACCGTGTTGCTGGAAGGAGTGGACAGGAATGGGTTAAAAGAATTCCTGGCGGAACGTAAGATACCGGCCATGATCTATTACCCGGTGCCGGGACATAAACAAAAGATGTTTGAGCAATTTAATGTTGCATCAAAAGAAATGCCGGTGACAGACTGGTTAACAGAAAGAGTGATCTCTTTCCCGATTCATACTGAACTGGACGAAGAGCAATTGAACTATATCTGCTCAGCAATTTTAGAATTCGTAAACCAATAAACCACTTAATAATTAATCTATGAAAATTGCAGTTGTTGGAACGGGTTATGTAGGCCTTGTCACCGGAACCTGCTTTGCTGAAACAGGCAACAATGTCACCTGTGTTGATATTGACAGCAATAAGGTTAACAAGCTGAAGAATGGCGAGATCACCATTTACGAACCCGGTCTTGAAAAATTATTTCTCCGTAACCTGAAAGAAGAACGATTACATTTTACCACGGACCTGGCAGCAGGCGTGAAAGACGCTGAAGTTATTTTCCTGGCATTACCCACACCGCCGGGTGAAGATGGTTCTGCTGATCTGAAATATGTGCTGGGTGTTGCCGAAGATCTTGGCAAGATTCTTACTGATTATAAAGTTATCATTGATAAAAGCACCGTTCCTGTGGGCACAGCTGAAAAAGTACATGCAGCCGTTGCTAAAAATGCTAAGACGGATTTTGATGTGGTCAGCAATCCTGAATTTTTAAGAGAAGGAGTGGCAGTAGAAGATTTCATGAAACCGGACCGGGTGGTGATCGGTACTTCTTCAGAACGGGCTAAAAAATTAATGGGTGATCTGTATGCACCTTTTGTGCGTCAGGGCAACCCGGTGATATTTATGGACGAACGTTCTGCTGAGCTGACCAAGTATGCAGCCAACTCATTCCTGGCCGCAAAGATTTCTTTTATGAATGAGATTGCCCGGCTTTGTGAAAAGCTGGGTGCAGATGTGGATATGGTGCGCCGTGGCATCGGCAGCGATGATCGGATCGGCAAACGTTTCCTGTTCCCGGGAATCGGTTATGGCGGAAGTTGTTTCCCGAAAGATGTGCAGGCACTGGTAAGGTCATCTGCTGAAGTGGGATATGAATTTGAAATATTGAATGCAGTGATGAAAGTGAATGAGGAACAAAAGCTGCACCTGATACCCGGTATCAAAAGATATTTTAATAATGATCTGCAAGGAAAGCATTTTGCATTATGGGGACTTGCTTTCAAGCCCAATACGGATGATATCCGGGAAGCCCCGGCTTTGTATATGATCGAAGAACTGACAAAAGCTGGAGCTACTGTTTCATCCTTTGACCCGGAAGCCATGAAGAATGTGAAAGTAATGATCGGTGATAAAATTGAATATGCAGAGAACCAGTATGCAGCTTTAAAAAATGCAGATGCACTGATCATTGCCACAGAGTGGAATGAATTTCGTACGCCTGATTTTTCCAAGATCACGGCGAGCCTTAAAAACAAAGCTATCTTCGACGGACGTAATTTATTTGACCTGGGTATGATGAAAAACCTGGGTTTCCATTACGAAAGTGTGGGAAGAGCCACCATAAACTAATGATCCATGCAGCAAAAAAGAGTACTTGTAACAGGGGCAGCCGGTTTTCTCGGATCCCATCTCTGTGACCGGTTTATCAAAGAGGGTTTTCATGTTATCGGGATGGATAACCTGATCACCGGCGACCTGAAAAATATTGAACACCTGTTCAAACTGGAGCAGTTTGAATTTTATCATCATGATGTTACCAAGTTCATTCATATTCCCGGGCAACTGGATTATATCATGCATTTTGCTTCTCCCGCCAGCCCGATCGATTATTTGAAGATCCCGATCCAGACCCTGAAAGTAGGAGCGATGGGAACACATAATTGTTTAGGATTAGCGAAGGCCAAGAATGCGAGAATGCTGGTGGCTTCCACCAGTGAAGTATATGGCGATCCGCTAGTGCATCCGCAAACAGAAGAATACTGGGGCAATGTAAACCCTGTCGGTCCAAGAGGTGTGTATGATGAAGCCAAGCGGTATATGGAGTCCATCACCAGGGCCTATCATACTTTTCATGGCGTGGATACAAGAATTGTCAGGATATTCAATACTTATGGCCCGAGAATGCGGCTCAACGACGGAAGAGCTCTGCCTGCATTTATCGGCCAGGCACTGAGAGGTGAGGATCTTACAGTATTTGGAGATGGTTCACAAACAAGAAGTTTTTGTTACGTGGATGATCTTGTGGATGGTATTTACAGGTTGTTGCTGAGTGATTATACCATGCCGGTGAACATTGGTAATCCCAATGAAATATCCTTAAAGGATTTTGCAGAAGAAATACTGGCATTAACCGGTAACAAAGTAAAAATTGTGTACAAACCATTACCTGTTGATGATCCGAAACAACGGCAGCCGGATATTACCAAGGCAAAAACATTGCTTGGCTGGGAGCCGAAAGTATCCCGTAGCGAAGGATTGAAGATCACTTATGAATATTTCAGTTCGCTGCCCAAAGAAGAATGGAATAAGCAACCCAAAGAATTTATCAGTAATAAATAAAATTCAATAAATCAATGTACCAGGAATTAGTTGACCGGAAAGAAAAACTGGCGGTGATAGGGTTAGGTTATGTAGGACTGCCTATAGCCCTTGAATTTGCCCGTAAAATATCGGTGATCGGTTTTGATATCAATGAGAAAAGGATTGAGATGATGAGAAATGGTATTGATCCCAGCAATGAACTTGAAAAGGAAGCTTTTGAAGGCTGTGATATCAGCTTCACCAATTCGCTGGATGTACTCCGGGAAGCTAAATTCTTTATTGTGGCTGTTCCAACACCGGTCGATGAACATAATGTACCCGACCTGACACCCGTGCAAAAAGCATCCGAAACGATCGGCAAAGTGGTGAAGAAAGGCGACTACGTGGTTTTTGAATCCACGGTTTATCCCGGTTGCACGGAAGATGATTGCCTCCCCATCATCGAAAAATTATCAGGATTAAAAAATATTACCGACTTCAAACTGGGTTATTCCCCCGAGCGCATCAACCCCGGAGATAAGAATCACACACTGGCCAGTATTGTAAAAGTGGTATCCGGTTGTGATGCTGAATCACTGGAACAAATCGCAAAAGTGTATGAACTGGTGGTGGCTGCCGGTGTGCACCGGGCCTCTTCTATCAAAGTGGCTGAAGCGGCCAAGATCATTGAGAATACACAACGTGACCTGAATATTGCGTTGATGAATGAGCTGTCCATCATCTTCAATATGATGAACATTAATACCTATGAGGTACTGGAAGCGGCAGGTACCAAATGGAATTTCTTAAAATTCCAGCCGGGCCTGGTGGGCGGTCATTGTATTGGTGTGGATCCTTATTACCTGACCTATAAAGCCAGTGAACTGGGATATGATGCGGAAGTAATTCTTGCAGGCCGGAATATCAACGATAATATGGCCAAGTATGTGGCTAAAACCGTCGTGCAGCATATTATTAAAAATTCAGGGGATGTAAAATCCTCCAAAGTGCTGGTGAAAGGGGCCACGTTCAAAGAAAATGTAAGTGATATCCGTAACTCGAAAGTGGCGGATGTGGTGAAGGCGCTAAAGTCCTATTATGTAAATGTGGATGTGGAAGATCCCCATGCAGATTCTGATGAATTGCAGCATGAATATGGTTTTGGATTAGTAAAGAACCCGGGTAATGATTATGATGCGGTGATCGTAACAGTGCCGCACAAAGATTATCTGGCATTGGATGATACCTACTTTGCGGGTATCACCAAATCACATGGGATGGTAGCCGATCTGAAAGGTATTTTCCGCAATAAAATCAATAAAAGAACCTACTGGAGTTTATAAGATGCCGTTTATTGCTACCGATATTACTGGATTATTAGTTTTTGAACCCCGGGTGTTTGGTGACAGCCGTGGTTATTTTTTTGAATCGTATAATGAGAACACGTTTCGGGAAGCCGGGATCAATACCCGTTTTGTACAGGATAACCAGTCTTCTTCTTCGTATGGGGTGATCAGGGGATTGCATTTTCAACTGCCACCGTATGCCCAAACAAAACTGGTCCGGGTATTATCCGGTACCATCCTGGATGTGGCGGTGGATATCCGGAAAGGGTCACCTACCTATGGTAAGGCGTTCATGCTGGAATTATCGGCAGAAAATAAAAAACAATTACTGATACCGGCCGGTTTTGCACATGGCTTTTCTGTACTGAGTGAGAAGGCGGAAGTATTATACAAGTGTGATACATTTTATAATAAGGAAAGTGAAGGCGGCATCAGTTATAATGATCCTGCATTGAGGATCAACTGGCAAATACCTGGCGGCAGCGAGATCATTTCTGAAAAGGATGCGGTATTGCCTTTATTGAGTGATGCTAAGAATAGTTTTGTTTTCGCAGACAAATGAGCAATCCTGTCAAAATAGTAGTGACCGGTGCCAACGGGCAACTGGGAAAAGAGTTGAAACAATTATCATCTGCTTTTCCGCAGTTTGAATTTCAGTTCCTATCAAGAGAGGACCTGCCCATCCATCATTTTGAACTGGTACGGAATTTCTTCAACGCTTATCATCCTGCCTATTTAATTAACTGTGCAGCGTATACAGCTGTTGACCGGGCGGAATCGGAGAAGGAATTAGCTTTCCAGGTCAACGGGGAGGCTGTTGGGGTATTAGCAGCTGTTTGTAAAGAGAGGAATTGCCGGTTCATTCATGTTTCCACCGATTATGTTTTTGATGGTAACGCTACAACTCCTTATAAAGAGGATCATCCAACGAACCCGCAATCAGTCTATGGTGCATCCAAGCTGGAAGGGGAGCAGCAGGCTTTTCGGTTTAACCCGGATAGTATCGTCATCCGCACTTCCTGGGTTTATTCTGAGTTCGGGAAGAATTTTGTGAAGACCATGCTCAAACTGATGCAGGAAAGAGAAGAGCTGAATGTTGTCAGTGACCAGGTCGGTTCGCCTACGTATGCTGCTGACCTTGCGGCGGCTATTTTGCATATTATCGGTTCCGGTAAATGGCAGCCTGGCATTTATAATTATAGTAATGAAGGGGTGATCAGTTGGTATGATTTTGCCGTGGCGATAAAAGTAATGTCCGGCTCATCCTGTAAAATAAATCCTATCCCGACGTCACAATATCCAACCCCGGCTAAAAGGCCGGAATATTCGGTATTAAACACAGAAAAGATCAGTCAAATCTTTGGTGTCCAGTCTAGGGATTGGAAAATTAGCCTTTCAACCTGCCTCGAACGAGCGAAAATTTAGAAAAAAAGCTTTTGGGAGGAAAGTCTCTCTGCCTTATTTTTGCAATCCCAATTGAAAAATTGGATTTAGATTGACCCATGGTGTAACGGTAGCACTACAGATTTTGGTTCTGTCTGTTAAGGTTCGAATCCTTATGGGTCAACTTGCAAGGACAAGTCAGTTTTTTTACTGATTTGTCCTTTTTTATTTTGGCTGAAACCCTCTCCTAGCTTATATATCAGCTCTACAGCTTCGTTCAGTCGGGAGGTTCGATAATCATTTCCGTCAAAAGTCAATTTTTCGGGGTACATCGAACCTATTATTTCCCTTTTCCGTTTTGTATCGGCTTCTTCATACAAGGTATCAAGCCTTGAAAGGCTGTTTAAAGCCTTATCCAGTAAGGGTTTTATGTTTGCACTACCTTTATTCAAATCAAAAATTTTGTTCTCCAACAGGCTTATTCTGCTTTCAGAAGCTGCTTTAATGTCTTTGTAATCACCGGCATCAATATCTCCTGCTAAAAGCAAATCCCTTGCTTTTGTTACCCGGCTATTCAGCTGCTCTAATTCGGTTTTCAATGCCTTTAATTCTTCGGTTTTATTCTTTGTTTTAGTGGTATATACTTCGTTTATCACTAGCTTGAATACTTCGAGCATTCCGGCACAGGGAACATACTTTTTTAACTCTCCAAGAAAAAGTTCATTTGCCCTGTCAGATTTAAAACGAGTGCCACAAACCGATGAGCAGTGGTAATAATAATACAATCCACCATGACCTCTGGAAGCACTGCCGGTTAATAGTTTGCCGCACTTTGGGCATTTTACAAAGCCCCTCAATTGAAGAATCTCTAAGCCTCCTACTTTAGTCCTGTAGTTCTTTTTCTTACCATCTAAAAAGTCCTGAACCTCACTAAAAGTAGTTTCAGAAATTATTGCTTCGTGTTGACCGGGTACATAAGTTTTATGTAAATCTTTCCAACCACAGGTTAAAATTTTGCCACAGTAAACGGGATTTCTAAGTATGTTCCAAAACCCGGACTTACATACTTTAAATCCCTTTTTGTTTACCTCCTTAAATATTTGCTCTACCTGGTATTGGCCTTGTGCAATTGTATGAAAAGCCCATTTTAAAATACTGGCATCTGGTTCTTTTTGGGCAATATATTTTTTACCATTCTCAGTAATTTTATTTGCATAGCCTAATGGAGCTTTTCCCATCCATCGTCCCTCCTTTCTTGCTTTCATCATTCCATAAGTAACGTTTAAAGCCCGACGGTCGTTTTCAACCTCGGGTGCTGCTAAGTAAAAGGCAAGCATTAATTTATTTTCGGGAATAGCTAAATCTAAGGGTTGTTCTACTGCTTGTGGCTCTACACCTAACTTGCGTAAAATGCTTATCATTTGATAAGCATCTCCGGCATTACGGCTAAATCTATCCCATTTGAGAAACAGGATAACATCAATTTGTCCCCGTTGCTTTTTTAAATCAAACAACCAGTTATTCCATTGTGGCCGGTTAAATGTTTTTGCAGAATGGTCTTCATAAATAACCCTTCTAACTTTAATATTATTTGCCTCGCAATATTTTCGTAATCGGTCGTCTTGGTCTCGTTGTGAATATCCTTTATCAGCTTGCTCATCGGTACTTACACGGATATATAAATCTGCTGTCATAGCTACGAAATTTTGGTGATTGCTATACGTGCAAATTTAACCATAAATTCAAGGATAAGCTGAGCTTGCTCCAATGAGATATGCACATTATGGGTTCTTAATATTTCTATTACTTTTTCAGGTCTCACATTTTCCATCTCACACCTCCGCTTTTAGAAATTTTTAGCTACTCATTTCTTATTCATTTTGGTTTAAGGAGTTAATAAAAACTTTGCTTGGTACAAATGAGTTTTGAGCTGGTTGATATTTTATGTACCCGTATTCTTTCAGACTATTAATACACCTGTTATAAGTGTGCCGGGCATTTATTCTTGCCAACTTCATTAAAACAGAACGTTTCACTTCAACTGGGTTCAGCCCGCCATTCAAATTCCATTGATGCAGTAAAGCCATATATAAACTGATATGTGTTGCACTAATCCTCGTATCATCAGCAATGGAATTATAAAATAATGATAATGGTGGAAAGAGTTCCATAATTAATCCTGGTTAATTCTTGTTCTTTTATTCTTTGTAGAATTGCCCACTCTTTTCTTTTTCAATAAGCCACTGCCATTCGATGGTTGCCCTGTACCGCCTGCTTCGCTTTCGTCAGTGTCATCTTGTTGCCTTCTTTTCACCTGCATTTGTTTTTCAAGCCATTTGTTTTGTAAAAAACGATACGCCTCATCAGCAGAAATACAAGATTGACCATCGGCATAATAAAACCGCTGGCTTAGTTCTACTTTACTCTTTAATGAGCTGATATTACCCATCAGTTCATTGTAAGGAATTTCTGACCAGTACTTTTGTTTTAATAAAATGGCAATCTGTTTTCCTTCCTCTGTTAATTCCAATTCTGATAATGATTTAATTAATTGCTCAATATTTTGCTCCTTTTCATAAAATAATTTGTCATCCGGGTTAAATGGTTTTTTTGTGTTGAAATCGAATGCCGTTTTCCAATCAACCGCTTTCATCCCTTCCTCCAATTCCCCAAGAGCTACACCATTTATAACTTGTGGTGTTAATGGCATTTCCTTTTGAAGAATAGCATCATAATAAACTAGAAAGTATCCTTTCAATTTTATATTTCGTTCGAAATGAAAATTGAAAACAATTTGCCCATCGTCTTTTAATTGTTTTTCGGTGATAACAAAATCTTCAGGGACCAAGCATATTCTTTTTAATAAGGGATAACCCATATTATCAAAACCAATTGTTTTTAGCTGTTCTGCCAATGCAGATATATTCTGAATGTTCATCATGCTATATTTAGCTTCTTTAAATGGGTTTAGAAGTATTTATGATACTCCTAAACCTTTACCCTTACTTTCTCTTTTCTTAGGCAGCAGGCTTTGCCCATTTTTTTTCTCTAACTTTTCCTTCTCACTCTTCGGCTCCTGTTTCAACTCTTTTTTTTTATCATTTTCCTGGCCTTCTTTTACTTCTTTGCTGCCTTTATCAATTCCGGATTTGTATTGCTCCAGCGATTCTTTGGCTACCATCTTCATATTGGAATCGTACATGGTAACTTTTTTGTACTGAGGGTCGGCTTCCATAAACATCTTGTGGCTGCTGCCATCTTTTTCAATGGTTACGGATTGTACATTTCCTTTTTCTAATGATTGCATCAATGCCTTTGATTTATCCGGGTCATTCAAATCTGCTACGGCAAATTTTTCTACTGCGGCCTTCAAATCATAACCATAATTTTCATGAAACTGCTTCACTTCAAAATTGTTATTCTTGTCTTTGTTTTCAAAGTCAAGCTGTATCCAGGCTTTATACGGTTGGCCCTCTTTGGTGGTAAGGTCTTTGTGAACGGCCCGGCCATCAAGCAGGTTGTAAGCTTCCTTTGCAGTTACTCCTTTGCCCTTGTTCAGATAAAAGGTTTGTTCGTTCTTTTCTCCATTGCTTTTTTCCAATGAAGCATTGTAATTGTTGAAAAAGTACATGTCTGTAGAATCAGACTTTCGGAAATTAAGTGTAGCCTCAAAAGGCTTCTTGTTGATTTCGGCGGCGAAACGCAGTTGGAATTCTGCTTTACCTTCACCGAGATTCCGTTCCAGTTCCCGGTTCATGTTTTCTCCAAAGCCCATGTATTTGATGTTGTCTTTCAAATACTGAAGATTGTCGTTGTTCATAATATTTGTTTTTAATTGTGAATTAAATAATGATTGCTGTATTTCAAAATGGTCTATTAACGCATCTGTAAAATCATTACCATCTTTATTATGCAGGCCATTTACATCCGGGTCAAGGTTTAACTGCTGATTAAGCTGCTCTCCATATTGAATTTGATTAAGAACATCTTTTATCGAATTAAAATGAAGTACAGAAAACCGGTCACGGTCACTTAAATTATTTTCTGCAAATTCTATTGCTTCCTCCTTTGTTCTGAAAAAATGAACATCATTCTTATCAATAAAGTAAAGGCTGTTATTATAGGCCATGTACTTCTCGCCATTTGCCAAAGCGATACTCACCAGGTCGAGTACTTCATCTGCTATGGGATGTTCCGTTGTCATTTTAAATCGGGCAATACTTTTGACTTCATTATATTTTTGTTGCCTATTCTTAACAGAAAATGCCTGCCACCGTTCTTCTCAGTAATTTGTACTGCCAGATATTTTTTATCAGGGATAGTAAATTTTTCCAGCGCAACTACAAAGACTGTATTGCTGTTGCCTTTTACTTTACTGTGATTACCTGTAGTATACACCGGCTTTTGTTCCACTTCCTGTACAGCCGTTCTTTTACTACGCCTTTTGTCTTTAATAAAAAATCGAAGAAGGTCAACATCGTAATCAATTGTTCCTCTGTTATTGATGTATAGCTGGTAGTAAATAATATTGTCTTTAATGTAAATGCCTCTGATGCCCGCCTGCATATTGTATTTCTTATCTTTTACTTTCTTCACTGTCCTTTCATTATCCAGAATCATGTTGGCATAAGAGCTTACGGTAGCCGTTCTGTTTATGGGAAGATAATGTACCCATACAGCGGGTTTATTATCATAGTTAACAGTAAAGGCATAAACACTTCCGTCATCCGTCACCACACTTAAATTAGTTTCCGTAAAATCTTTTGCGGCTGCTTTCACCAATAATATTTCCGGAGCTTCTTTTACCTGCTGCGCCAGCACGGAAGCAGTGCCACGGTCAACATGCTTTATGGCAAATGGAAAAACCAGGCTGGTAGTTTTATCAGTTGTAATATTCAGTTTTGTTTGTGCATAAGCAGCCACCACTGCGAAGCATATACTTATTATACTCACTAATCTTTTCATTGCTTTATTTTTTATGTTCATTAATTATTCTCCATGTTTTTATCTTTCAGCAAAACTTTATACCCTTCTTTAATCATCACCTTTACCTGCTTTACTTTCCGGCTCATTAAACTTTTTACAGTGTTGATACCTGCGGCTGCAGCTTGTGCTTTCAAAGAAGGGTCAAGTGTGGTAAGCTCCATTAACTGCAGACTGTTATCAGTAGAGTTTTTTGCCACATCCCGGCTAATAGAACCTGGAATATAAATACCGGGTAAGCCATCCATATCGAACAGTTCTAACTTAACCGGGAATAGCTGATTTTTATAGCGAATAGAATTTATTTCCACTTCAAGCCGTTCATTATTTAGTGATGCTATGCCATTTACAGGTGTGCCTTTAGCAATTAGAATGCCATTAATAAACACATTTGTAAATAAGCGTAACTGAATAACAGCACCATTCACCAATGATTGATTATTATGAACGACTGCTTCAATAGTAAAGCCCTCAATAGTTTCTTCTGCTTCTTTTGTTGGTCCATAGAATTGATTTGTGCTGTTTGCTTTTTTTTTCATCGTATCAATCAATGATACATTCGCCAGCTTGGGTGATGTGGTTACAGCAAACACCACCTGCTTTTGTTGCAATGATTTTTCTTTGAGCTTATCCTTCACCCGTTGAGGATGCTGTATATCTAATATTCTTTCTAAAGTTCCATTGAGTTGTTGCATTTCAGGGTCGCCGGTGTTGGTCTTATTCATTGTTACCATCATATTTTCCAGTCTATCCATTTCGCCGGATAGTTCATCATCCTGATTGTAATTCATTGCATCAACATTTTCGTTGACCGGCACTTCAGGCTGTTTGTTAATTTCTTTTTGCAGCAACGCTAATTTTTGCAGTAGTTTTTGTTCAGGGTTATTTTTAGCTACTTCATACGGCGATGAATTAAGACGCTGATTGTATTTTGAAGCTGAGTTTTGAGTAAGCAGTTCCAATTCGTTTACAGGTATATAACCAGTATCTTCTTTTTGCTGATAATATGGGTCTGTCCGCATCCACTCCTCCAGCTTTGCAGAATCTTTCTCGGCCTTATCATAAAAGCTAAGTTTGTCTGTCAGATTATCATCTTTCATTTTGGCGTCAGGAAGGTTTAGATTTAAGCCTCTCTGTTCATTTGCAATAACAGATTCATTACCTTTACCACCACCCAATGCCCAAAATGCCATTGTGAGAAATGGTATTACCAATAATGGCAACACCAGCATCATTTTTCTTTTACGCAGAAAAGCCTGCGACTGCTGTATTTGATTCATACACTTCATTTTTGCTTTTGTGAATAATAAATTTGTTCCAGCGCCTGCACACTATCTATCAAACCCGGCCTGGCCTGCAGAATGCTATCGTATTCATTCGCTCTATTCAATTTTAGACTATCCATGTATTTTCTAAAGTCTTGTATTTGTAAATAAGTTTGCTCATCTACAGTTGCCTCTGGAATTACGGTTTCATCTCCCGTTTTATTAAAATGCTTTGGAATATCCATTTGCTGTATCTCAAATGATTGCTGCTTTTGTTCAGCACTGAAAACACTACTTGCAATAAGATAAATACTGTAACCACCTGCGGAAACGCAGAAGAATATCAGTATTAGCTTTAATCGTTTGTAATTTGTTTTCATGAATAGTTTATTCATTCTTTCAGCAAATAACCGCTGTGCTTTTATACCAACACCAGCAATTTTACCGGCAACCTTATCCGATATAGTGGTTTTTTCTTCTGACTGTAATTCCTTTTTCTTTTTTTTAAATAACCACATACTACCGGTTTTGAATGTTGATGTCTGTATTCTCCAGTGTCCGCCACTTTTCAATCAGGAAGCCATGCGAATTATTATCACTTCTGGAAACGTTTCTTAAATAACCTTCTGTAACCAGGTTCCTTGTGGCGATAGTAGTTGGCCTGATTATTCTTTGAGTGCCTTTATACCGGAAGTAGAAAGGATAGACATTGGTATTGATGACGATGCTGTCCATCGAAATTTCCTGGCTGATATTGCCACTGATAAGATTGGAATAATAACCATTCTCTTTAAGGTTGTCGTATTGCTGTTTTGCTGAGTTGTCCGCCAAATACAAAGCCTTTGTAATGTTGGCTTGTATTACTTTATCATCCGGGTCAAGAGTGAAAAAGAAGTGATGAAACATTTTTACATGGTCGCTTGCTTCAACGGGGATGTTATCCTTTCTGTCGGCTGCGTATGCTTCCAATGCTTTGCCGTTTGCCAGTATAAAAACTTTGTTTTGCGATTGTGATGAAAGCTGGTAGCTTTTGTAAGCGATAAAAATTGATATTAGTACACAGGCTATTAAAAATGCAAGACTTAAGAACCGGATATACCGAAAAGCCGTATCAATATTTTTAGTTTTCTGGAACATCAGTTACACTTTTACTTGTTCACATTATGGAATATGCAAAAATGTAGCCGTGAAGCCATTTTTTATGGTGAGAGGGGTAGTGCTACCTGTTTAATTTGAAAGCTGGTTAGAGTAATCGGTCGCAAATACATTTAAAAGTGACGGATTGGCGAAAGTTTGAGAAAAACTTTCGCAGACCAATAAGATATGCGTTACCCAAGTGACAGTCCCAAAATTTGAAGAGTGGGCTATACATATAAATAATTAAGCTCCTTTCTATTGCCCAAACACCAAGCCCACCCACCGCCCAGACTTTTAGTACAAAATCTATGATGGATGGAAAATATTTCTAAAATCATTATTTTGTTAGGATTCCTTACTATATTTGCGATGTTATTCAAATTTAAAACTTATAAAAATGACAGAGCAAATCAAAGGTTACTCCTACGGGCAAGTAGGGCAATCACCTGTAAGCATTGCCGACTTAGAACTCCTTAAAAAAACGGTTCTATTTACCGAAGATGATGAAAAAAATCTTCGCCTCGCAGGTGAAGTATTAAAAGACCAAACCAACGAAGTGCTTGACTTGTGGTATGGTTTTGTAGGCGGTAACGAACATTTAGTTCATTACTTTGCAAAAGATGGGCAACCCAATATGGATTACCTCACAGCAGTAAGAGCAAGGTTCGGGCAATGGATTATGGACTTATGTAACAAGCCTTACGACCAGGATTGGCTTAACTACCAACAGGAAATTGCTCTGCGACATCACAGCCTAAAGAAAAATAAAACTGATAATGTGGATACAGTTCCTATTATTCACTATCGCTATTTGGTGGCATTTATTTTCCCTATCACTGCAACTATAAAGGGTTTTCTAAGCAAAAAAGGACACGACACAGAAACCGTGGAAGCAATGCATGCCGCCTGGTTTAAGGCAGTAACATTAACTGTTATCCTGTGGACTTATCCATACATCAACCAAAACGAATTTTAATTAACTATTAATACTAAATAAAATGAAAAAAATATTATCACTAGCATTTATAATTTGCTTTACTGCAAACAGCTACTCACAAACAACAAAAGCCCCCGCAGGCTATACTTACGGTACTAACAAGGTTTCAAAATCGCCTTTTAGTTTCGACGATTTAAAACTTCTGCAACAGTCGCTATTATTTGGCGATGATGACATTAAGTATCTTAAAATGAGCCACGATATTTTAAAAGACCAAACCAATGATATATTGGATGTTTGGTACGGCTTTGTAGCTTCTACACCACAATTAGTGTACTTCTTTGGTAATAAAACTACAGGTAAGCCAGAGGGGGAATATTTAGCAAAAGTTAGAGAAAGATTTGCAATGTGGATATTGCAAACTGCTGAAGCCAATTATAATCAGGATTGGTTAAATTATCAATACGAAATAGGATTACGGCATTATTCAACAAAAAAGAATAAAACAGACAAAGTAAATTCAGTGCCGATTATTTATTACCGCTACATTCCTGCATTAACTATTCCAGTAACTACAACGCTAAAACCATTCTTAGCTAAAAAAGGTGCAAGTGCAGAAGATGTAGATAAGATGTATAATGCGTGGCTAAAATCTGTGTTAATGCAATCCATTTTATGGGGACAGCCTTATATGAAGAAGGGTGAATTTTAAAAAAACCATACAAAAAATAGGAATAGTTGGGTTTTGCTTTTTTCTAATTAAAGGCATTATCTGGCTATTCTTACTCCTATTTATCAAATCAAAATTATAAAAATGAAAGTCGCAGTTTGGGATACTTATGTTACCAAAGCAGATGGTACAGTTATGCACTTTGATATTATTGCACCATCTGAAATTAAAGATGAAGCAACCATACATAAATATGGGTGGGAATATTTAAACATCAAAAATCAATCAGGACAACCCCTTTCTGCAAAAGAGTGCAGCTTTTGCCATATTGAAACTGCTTCGGCAGAAATGGTATCAGCAATTGAACAAAAGGGATATTATATTATTGAAATGCAAGGTTGCAATTAATTTTCTTTTATGGACAGCAGAAACACCTTAAAATGCAATGCTACATTTATAGATATGCTTTGCAATTGTATGGAGGCGAAAACCAAAGTGGCAATGCTTTTGGATAATAATGGACTTATAAGGGCAGAAGGGTTAATTAAGACAATGGAGATAAATGCAGCGCAGCCTTATATTGAAATGCAGGGCGGCTTAAAAATTGCATTGGATACAATTACAGCTGTAAATGGTATTTTTGTAGCTTCTTATTCGGAGTGCTAAAAAGTATATTTTGTTCAACCTTTTATAAATATGTCAGTATTCAATCTTATAAATCAAAATACCAGCCTCGACAATAAAATAGTTGCAGGTCTTGAAAGGCTGTCACAGGTTTTCAGAATTTTACTTTGGGAAAAAGCAAAAGAACATGCCTTAAGCCCTATACAAATACAATTACTCATTTTTATTCAGTACCACTCTACTGATAAGTGCACCATCAGTTACCTGGCGCAGGAATTTAATTTTACAAAGCCGACTATCAGCGACGCAATTAAAGTTTTAGAACAAAAAAACTTTATCAAAAAAAACACAGACAGCAGCGATACCAGGAGCTACACAATACAACTCACAGCATCAGGAAAAAAAATAGTTTTAGAAACGGAGAATTTTGCTAATCCTATCACTGAAATAATTACAAAGTCAAACGAGGCTGATAAATTGATATTATGGGAAAACATCTCAAACTTAATATCGCTTTTAAACAGACAAGAAATAATAAGTATTCAAAGGACTTGCTTTAATTGTGGACATTATACAATAAAAAACAAGAACGCTTTCTGCTCTTTGCTAAATCAAAATCTACTTACAAAAGACATTAGAATTGACTGTGAAGAATTTGAACTGGCGTAACTAAGTTTGTTTCACAAACACAGGACAGGTGGGACGAAAAAGGCGAACGTCTATCAGGGAGTTTGCTGAAGCTGGTAACAAAATATATCTATGTCTTTCCACTCAGCTTATCCTTCATATAACTTCCACCACCACTATTCCCCTCTTTAAAATATCCTTGTGATGCTCCGGCATCGGCCATACTGTTACTCATTTTATTTGCTGCACCGCCCAATGCATCTCTTGTCATAGAAGCCCCGCCAACCATAACAGTGCGGCTGGATGTACTCATCATATTAGTAACTTTATAAAGCAAAGTATTTCCACCACCGGCATGAATAATATAATTGGCAACAGAAGGCACAGTAAAATATCCGATGATACCAATAATCATAAATATCAGATACGCTGTATCGGTTGTGCTGAAAAAAGTATCGCCATTGGTAGCAATCTGCTGCAAATCTTCTTTCAGCATATTCTCCTGAATTTTACCCATGATGCCACCGAAAATATTAGCTACCGGCAACCACAAAAAGATATTGAGATAACGGGCTATCCAAACGGTCAATGTATGCTGAAAGCCATCAAACACTGCAATACCAAAAACCAATGGGCCTAGTATGGCCAATACAATCAGATAAAATGTTCGTATGGTGTTTATGCAAAGTGCTGCGGCTTCAAACAGAACCTTCAATACTTCACTCATCCACTGCTTGATTGAATTACGGAAGTTGTAGGAGAATTTAGAGAAGGCAAACTTAATATCATTACCAATACTTTTTACCCATCCTTCTCTTTTATCGCCATAATGATACTTGTACCATTTTTCTCTATCGCCGCTTCCGCTGGTACCAACATACATTTGCCAATAAGCTGTTTTCTTAATGGCTTCTTCTTTCATCTCTAATAACTTTGAAACTGCTTTATCCGAATCAGTAATCATTGCAGCAGTTGCTGTAACAGTTGGTTTCATCACACCGTTAATCATTGCAATAACTGAAGGAAATATTAACACAGCAAAGCCCAAAACAAATGGACGAAACAGCGGATAAAAATCAACCGGCTCTGCCCTGGCAATATGCCCCCAAACCCTTGATGCAATATACCAGGTGGCTGCAAAGCCAGCTATACCACGACCAACGCCAATTAAGCGGCTGCATAGCGGCATCATATCATCATACAATTTCTCCAGCACTTCATGCAGACTGCGGATGCGGTTAGCCATACCTTGTGCTTCGGCTAAATTAGGAATCAGCAATACTACGATTGCTATGCAAATAACTCTTACACACATTTTATCTCTCATCACAAATATTTTATTAGCCTCGCTGTTCCGCCAAGGCGGATTCATACTCACTTGTTTTAAATGAAATTGCTATTTCGTTAGCCCATATAATCTGCGGCTCATTTCAATTTCTGCTTTTTCCGCTTTGCGTTGCAGTGAAAGAAGATTAGTGTTGTTCGTAAATTCTTTGAGGAAAGTATATTGTTCTTCCACCGACGAATAAATTTTATCAATTGCCTGCAGCCGTTCATCATCGCTCATTCGCAGCTTTCCTGAAGTAATTATCAAAGACAATTCATCAATGCTTTTTAAACTTTCATTAAACAGGTTGCCGTACACCTTGCCGAGATAATCAATTTCTTCAATAGTAAACTGTTTTTCTTCCTTAAACCGGTTATACGCCATTTTATATTCTTTGGCTATCCTAAGTTGATAGCTGATTATATCTGCAATGCGTTTATATTTTTTTACTGCCGGGCTTACCTGCATTAAACCATCTAAGAAAGTTTTATGAATATTGAAATTTCCTTCGGATATGTTTTTAACAGCAGTATATCCTTTATTCAGGAGTTTATACCCATCATACATATTCTGTAAAATCTTTTTAAACTGCGCCAGTTTTTCTATGTTGAGTAACAGTTGTTGTACTTCTTCACTTTGAGCTTTTAGTTGAAAACTCATACCACACATAATCAAAATCACAATTAGCTTTTTCATTTTATTCCATTTATAAGTTTAGAACGGTTTATTTCCATTTGCTCTCCCAATCGCTGTACGGCCAGCAAGCCCATATCTTCGCTAAAGGAGCAGGCAAAGGAATATTTATCCTGTATGTCGGCATATAACCTGTCAATTCGTTTCAGCCTTTCATCGTCCTTCATTTCTAATTTGCCTGATGTTGTAACCAGTATTAATTCTTCCACCGTTTTTATACATTCATTCAGCAGGTTATCAAAAACCTGTTTTAAATACTCAAGTTCAGCTTCGGTAAACTGCTTTGTTTCCCTGATTTGCTGGATAGTGATTTTTGTTTGCTTGATGATTTTTACCTGGTAGGCCATTATATCCGCCACTTTTGCATACCTGATTATAGAAGGATTTACATTTTTGAGCCCGTTAAAGAAATCCCGGTGCAGGTTGAGGTCTCCGTTCTTTATGTTTCGTATAGTATTAACTCCACTGGTTACAATGCTGTAACCTTTTTTTGCATAACCAAGATAAACCTGTAAGGCAGCAATTTGTTGCAGCAGGTATTTCTTTTGGGTGGATTTTTGATTTAGCCATTCATCTGTGGTTTGAGCATTTGATGATAAAAATGCAAACAGCCCTGCTGTTGCTAATAGCAATAATCTTTTCATACATCACATTTTCATTCTTCACAATATTGTTTCGCTAACGGCTTAAACCGTACAGTCTTTTCACATATTCAATTTCACCCAACTCACTGGCCCGTTGAATACTCAGCATCTTATTCTGGTTATTGAAATCTTTTAAATCACCATACTGCTGCTGCAGGTTATCTGAAACGGTATTTATTATTTCCAACCGTTTGGCATCACTCATTTGGGTGGCAAAAGCATTTACTACCAAAAACAACTGGTCAATACTTTTCAGGCTTTCATCCATCATGCCGGAATAAATGTTGAACATATAATCCAGTTCCTCAACAGTAAAGTTTTTATCCTGCTTAAATAAAGACCAGGCACCTTTGTATTCGTTTACCATTTGCACCTGCCGTTCTATAATATCTTTCACCCGGTTATAGTAAGCAAGAACAGCTTTTACTTTCCATAATTCCTGGAAATAATCATCATAAAGTTTACGCTGCTTTTCCACCCAGTCTTTAATTTCATTCAGCTTCAACTGGCTCATTTTATTTTCCAGTGTTTTCTGTGCATTCTGCAGCCAGATTGTTTTGTTTTGTAACCGTTGCATCTGCAGGTCAATTGCCTTGATAACTTTTTTAACTGCCGCTTTGATGATGTCCACGATGGGAACTTGTGCTTTACTTTCCTGCATTGGCAAAAACATACAGCACATACTCAAGCCCACTACTGCCAATATTTTTTTCATAACATACTATTTTATTTTTTTAAATTGATTAGAGCCGTCAAATACAAGTTTCTCTTTAATGTCAAACGAATAATGGTCTAAGGTTTCTGCCTCTTCCAGCAATTTCGTTTCGGGGTTGTAAATTCCTGATGTTTCTTTCACCTTATATTCAGGGACATTGGCTTCGCCTTCCACCTGCCGGATATAATGCCAACGATTTTGAATTTTAAACTCTTTTGCTGCCAGATTCTGGATGGAGATAACGAGGGTATCAAACTCTTTACCGAATTCATTTTGCCCGGCTCTTATATAGGTGCCGGGTATAAATTCCATAATTTCATCTTTACCACTTGTACCGCAGCCAGAGATAATTAATGTTGCTGAAATGATAAGCAATACTGTTTTCATACTATTAGTTTTTGGAGTGAATAATCTCGTCGGCTAAAGCCTTAATCCCTTTTTCAATATCTCCATCAAACTTTGCAGCATAAGCCTGTACTTTCACTTTTTCTTTTTCCTCTGTTGTGTAAGCCAGGTATTCTTCCGGCGACACTTCTGTACGATAAACTTTGCTCAACACACCACCCAAAGAAATGAAGACCTCTTTATATTTTTTAGTTGGGTCATTGGCTTTGTTGATGGACAATACCAACGCCTTTTCTTTTTCCGTCAATCCCAATAATTCCTGTATCTGGTCGAATTTGTTTTGATACTTACTTTGGTCTAACAATATTTTGCAATCGCTGTTGTTGATAATTGCCTGCTTTACCACCGGCGATGAGATAATATCTTCCACTTCCTGTGTTACCACAATGGCTTCTCCAAAGAACTTCCTTACCGTTTTAAACAAATACTTGATGTACTCAGCCATGCCTTCTTTAGCTATTGCTTTCCAGGCTTCTTCAATCAAAATCATTTTACGAATGCCTTTTAACTTTCTCATTTTGGAAATAAACACTTCCATAATGATGATGGTTACAACAGGAAAAAGAATCGGATGGTCTTTGATATTATCCAGTTCAAATACAATAAACCGTTGCTGTAATAAATCCAGATTCTCCTTTGCGTTTAACAAGTAATCAAACTCACCACCTTTGAAATAAGGCCGCAGCACATACAAAAAGTTGGACACATCAAAATCTTTATCCTTCACATTATCACCTTTCAGCACCGCTACAAAATCATCTTTCAAAAAATCATAAAAGGTATTAAAGCAGGGAAAGATGCTTTTATCCTTCTCCACTTTTTCAAAATATAATTGAAGGGCATTTGAAAGGGCTACATATTCGCTGCGGTTAAAGGTTTCGTTATCTTTTTTCCAAAGAGCTAATAATAATGTTTTGATGCTTTCCTTTTTCTCAGTATCCAGTATATCGCCGTCGCCAATATAAAACGGGTTGAACTTAATGGGTTTTGTTTCCGAATAGGTGAAATAATATCCGTTCACCATATCGCACAAACCTTTGTAGGAATGGCCTACATCTACCAGCACAATATGTGTGCCTTTTTCGTAGTAGCTCCTTACCATGTGGTTGGTAAAAAAGGATTTTCCACTGCCGGATGGTCCCAAAATAAACTTGTTCCTATTGGTACAGATACCTTTATCCATTGGTTCGTCCGAAATATCCACATGAATGGGTTTGCCTGAAAGACGGTCGCCCAGGCGGATGCCGATGGGGCTAACAGAGGAACGATAATTTGTCTCCAGGTTAAAAAAACAACAGGCTTGCGGACTGAAAGTGTCGAATGTATCATTCATAGGAAAGTCGGCGGCATTGCCCGGAATGCCCGCCCAGAATATTTGTGCCGACCCTTCGGTTTCCAATTTGGGTGTGGCATCCATTTGAGTAAGAGCCGATGAACACAGGTTTCGGATGGTTTTTAATTCTTCCTTATTATCCGTCCATGCCAATAAATTAAAATGAGCTTTAACCGGCAAACGCTGTTCACTGATAGCTTCATTTAAAAAATCATCAGTTGCCTGTTTGCTGATGGCATTTTCTCTGCTATAGGCAGAGAGGGATTGCAACCGCAGTCTTTTACTTTCCAGCTTCTGCATTGTTTTCTGCACATCCTCAATAAATACATACTGGTTGTAAATATGATTGCAGGAAAGCAACTGACCGATAGGTGATGCAAATCCTACGCTGAATTTTGTTTTGTCGGTAGAATACTTGTCATAGTTAATCCGGGAGCCGCATAACGCTGGAACAAATTCTGCATCTGCCATTGTATAAAGCTGGCAATGGTTTTCACCAATCTTCCATCCTGGTTTAAACTCTATATCTCTTAATACAACAGTATCATTCCCAAGATTAAGATAGCGAAGAATAAAATCGGCCAGGTATTCATTCTCCATTTGCTTCATACTTACGAAACCACTGTCGGATAATATTTTTTGAAATTGCCCTACATGGTTCATAAAATCATGAAAGTGCTTTGGCTTTAATGTCTCTTCCGGCACAATTGTTCTGCGGAGCAGGCTGCTGAAAATTGAAGAACCTGACTTTCGGTTTGCAGGCTTCTTTGTAAGCATAATATAGCAGCTATGGTCTAAGTAAGGCCGTTCGTTAAAGAAACGGTCGCTGCTTCTTGTAAGAAAACTATTATCATCCTGAATAAACGAAGGTTTATACTTTGCTTCGGTAAACCAATCCTGCTTGTGCAATACACTATTAACAGGTAATACTTTTATAGCTTTTATCCAGGCATGATGAAAGGCTTCATATTCATCATTACTCATGGTAAACAGTTCTGGCAACTGTACCTCAAACACCACTGTTACATCACCCATTTTAGAAAGGATGGCATTGTGCTCAATGGCATATACCGGCAAAATATCACTCAGGTTTTTCATTCAGCAACTGCTTTTTAAATCTCACTTTTGAATAACTTTTTATCACATCAGGCACCGAACGCCGGGCTATCTTTTTCATCATACCATACTCCCCATAAGTACGGCTTAGTTTGTAGATACGCATAAATAAACCAGTAGTAAGCGCCGCAATAAATGGCAGGCAAAAAAAGATACCCAGGCCGCTGATATAGAATATTGCAAAAAGTATCAGCAATACCACTAAGCCGCCGCCCAGGTACCAGATATATTGGGCTTTTAAGCCCTTGAACTCAATACTGCGATTGATGCCTTTGTTGATTTGATAGACGGAGGAGGACATGAAGTGAGTAGCAGCAAATAGCTTTCCAAATATGGTAATGAAGGGGTAAGAGAGGTAGGGCTTTCCCAAATACGGCTTACTTTTACATTATCATTTAAATAGAATTTGTTTTCAAAATATTGAAATAAGCAAAGTGTATACAAATAGAATATCCGAAATAAGAGAAAGCCAAAAGAATTGGAATAGAGAAACTCAATTGCTTTTTTGTACTCATATTTCTTTTGCTACCACTGTTAGTGTACGGGATGTCTGGGCTTCCGAATCTTTAAGTGATGCAGATAAAATTTCAGGGATGAAACAGATGAATGAGTTACAGCACTATGTTATGCAAACAATTAGCCAGATGACAGTATTGCAAGTTGATGAAGGCTTTCCTGATTTTACAATAAATGCAATAAAAGTTCTGCAACAGAGTGATATTACAAAAGGCTATATTACGTTTATCATTTTTAAATCTTTTGAAAAAGCTCATATCGGTGCTTCTTTTAAAATAGTTTCGCCAACTGAATACTTGCTTTTAAACCAGGCTCTCAATGAAATTTGTGGCGGACCAGAAGCAATTCCGGATTGGGAGTTTCATACAAGAGTTGGGTTGAGCAAAGAAGATGCTTTATCTGTGTTGAGTAAATTAGACAGAGACTGGTTGGCTAATTTTGACAGGTTTACAAAGAAAGATTAGTTGATAAATGAAGTTTAATTTACGGCTAAACAGTATTATACTTTTCCATAAACGCTTTATCAATATCATGCAATACTTTTTCTGCATAAAATTTCTTAATCAGGTGTTTAGTTAAAAAGCGGTTTACTTTATCGGGCAATTTCGGCATGGGACGATAAATATCAACTACTAAAACTACCCTGTCTTCTTCGCAATTATTTATTACACTATGATTCCAGCTATCATCAAACAAAATGCCTGACGATTCAACCCATGTATATTGTTGGTCTTTTATAAGAAGGAACGGTGGGTCTTTAACCGGCACTTTTAAACCGAGATGGTAGCGTAAATAACCCCGGTACATACCATTATGTTCAGGAATATTTTTTCCAGCTTCAAGAACTGAAAAAAAGCACTGATATATATCAGGAACTTCATTTATTAGCGCACATGTTTGCGGACAGTTTTTCAAAGCACTTGACGAAAAGTCCCCCATCATATACAACATGTACACTTTCCAACTTTTATCAGGGTTTTCCGTGGCAGATATTTTATGTTGCAGTGCATCCACTTCATGATACCTTTTAATTTCTTCCCCTGAGGCAAGTAAGTTTGCAACCTCATATTTTATTACTTCTGTATTGCTGGTAATTGTATTTAATTTAGGCGCTGTACTTGAAATGTCAAAAAAAACAGGCCTGTTTTTTCCGCCAGTATAAAAGTCAAAAAAGTAGTTGACAACTTTACTGATATGAATAATAAGGAATTTCTTCACTTTCATACTTTGTCATTTACCAAGCTGTTTTAACATCTTATAGTGAGATATTACTGCTTCACTAAAACTAACATATTGCAAATATGGAGTGTTATATTCCTCGGCAGTTTTCGATACAATCCTGCTAATCTTTTTATAATGAATGCTACATATCTCTGGAAATAAATGATGCTCTATTTGAAAATTCAACCCACCACAAAACCAAGTAAGCAGCCTATTACCTGTAGCAAAGTTGCAAGTGGTATTCATCTGGTGTAAAGCCCAGTCCGCTTTAATTTCTTCGTTTTCTGGCAGAGGAAATGAGGCTGCTTTTTCAACACAATGAGCCAGATAAAAAATCAACCCTAATACGAATCCCGTAGTTGCACACACAATCGAGTATCCTATTAAAAATTGGGTAAACGGAATTTTTAAAAATGCAAAAGGCACTACGATTGCATAAAGTAGATAAAACAGTTTCCAGGTAACTAGCTGCACCCATTTCCTGCCGGAATGCTGCATATTTCTAAATGGTCCAAAAGCAGCAGCTTTAAACTGTTGAAAATTATAAAACCAAACAATAAAAAAATATAAAAAACAATATAAAAACCAGGCATAAACATGTTGGTGCCGATTGATGGAATAAAGAGGTGCATGTGGAGAAAGACGAAGTAATTTGGAGCCTCTTATATCTTCATCAAAAGCGTCTATATTAGTATATATATGATGGGCTTTATTATGCTTAATATCCCACATATAGGAATTAGACCCCACCAAATCCATTGTAAAAAATAACAACCTATTTATTTTCTTGTTTTGGCTGTATGCACCATGTCCTGCATCATGGGCAATATTAAAGCCAATGCCGGCAATTGCAAGGCCATGCAGAATACAAGCAATTATTTTTAAGTAGGCAGAGATGTTTGTAAAAAGAATAACAAAGTAAGAAGAACAAAACAAGACAAGGAAAAAAATAGTCTTTGCAAGCATTTGCCAATTGGCCTTTATGGAGATATTGTTTTCTTTCAAATAGCTATATACTTTTTGCCTAAGCTCAGGGTAAAAGGAAGTTTTACTTTGTGGTGAAAATTTTATTATCTCTTTTTTAAACATTATATCCTGTTTCTATCATGTTTTATTAAAACTCCAAAGGAGCCATGTTTAAAGCACAGATATGTTTTTATGCCCTATCCTGTGTGGTAAATATTCCTTCAAAAAGTTCATTTATTTAGCTTAGTTATTCATCCATACAGGAATTTTGATAAAACTGTCGTTATGCCATTTTACTTGTAAAGGTTCTCGTGCATCATTTATCGTTTCTTCCGAAACTGGTTTTCCAGAGCCATAGTTGATAATTTCAAAGGGATGCTTGTTGATGTTAAGTAAAATAACAAGGCGGCTCCCTTTGCTAATTTGCTTACTTACAAATCGTGTATTTTCAAATGGGATACTTTCTTTTTGATTGGGCTTTAGAAATTGCCGATTAGTGTTATTTTTAGCAAAACTTGCCCTGCCAACATAACGGGTTAGAAAAAAATACTTCCCATCTGGTTTTAATTCATACAATGCCAGTGAAACATCCATGTCCTTTTTGTTGATGGTAGCGAACAGATTTCCTGTGAATGAGCCGTTTATTGAGAACTCTTTTGCAAAAGGCATTGTTGTAAATACAAGCCCATTGCTTGCATCAAGGGAGTCGAAAATAATTTGCGGAGTGTAATAATTATTTTGATTCTCTCTGTCTTTAAAGTCTACAACTTGCTTTTCATTCGCTCCTTTTTTAGGTTTATCGTTCGTTAATGAGCTATGGTCTAAATAGAAGGTCAGCGTATCGTTACTTATTTTTTGTAAAGATGAAACATGCTTCCATTCATTTGTTCCCATTACCTGGTAGTTTACCTTATCTTTCAAAATTTCCGGCTTTGTTTTTCCTTTTAGTATGTAATCTAGCCAGTCGTAAGCTAATTTTTCCATACTTATGTTGGCTACACTGTCAATATTATAGCCCATCAGATTTTTAGCAGGCTTGCGTTGCCCGCCAAAATGATCGTAAGGGCCGATAACAAAATAGTGGTTTGCCTTTTTATTATACTTTGTGTGCAGCTTGAAATATTGAATAGCCCCAATTTGTGACCCATCATAATAGCCAGTAGTAGTAAGAATGGGTATATTAATTTTTGCATACTCAGCAGGGCTCGGTACCATTTTTTGCCAATATTTATCATAGGCTGGGTGAGAAAGCCAGTTTTGAAAAATCGGATTCTCTATACCCGATAAACTGTCAAGCTTATAGTAAGCTACCCCATTGTTAAAGTAGTCAAACGGCAGGCTTCTTGGCAACTGCTTTAGTTTATAAATATTATCGTTACTCCAACTAAGAATATGGGTTAAAGGAACATTGTTTTCCATCGGAAAATCGAAGCCCGGCATTACAGCTACTTGTGGTACAATTGTTTTTAAAGCAGGATGAGTATTTTTAACTGTCGACCATTGTGAAAAACCAGTATAACTGCCACTGTACATTCCCACACTTCCATTGCACCATTTTTGTTTACTTATCCAATCAATTATCTCGTAAATATCTTTCCCATCATTTTCAAAAGGCTTATAGTTTTTCAAATCTGTTTTAATACCTCTACTATAAGCCACAACGCCAACATAGTCCCTATCGGCAGATTTTTTTCCAAATATTGCATCACTTGCATCCTGATAATATGTTGTGTAGAACAAGACTGCTGGCAAAGGTTTGGTATTTGATTTTTTTCGAACAATAATTGCAGAAATAGGCACACCGCTTTTTGTTGGAATTAGAATACTATCCTGTATGAGATAAATACTGTCATTTTGTATTGATTGTTGAGCAAATGTTGATTTACCTATTGCTATGAGTAATACAAAACTTACCAAAAACATAAAACTCTTTGAAGTAGTTTTTTTAAATTTTATCATTTTTTTTAAGCTTAATGTATTTTTACTCAAGTTACGTTAGATAGTATCTTTACTTGTTATACTTCATTTGTTTGTATGCCAAAAATGTAATCCAAAATGCAACTATTACAATAAAAATATTTCCGGTTGCAGATATATTAAATAAACCAAACAATACAATCAAAAAGCTACCTATAACCCAAAGCAAGTCTAAAATTGTAATAACTTTTATAAGCGGCTTACTTGCTAATTTTCGAGTGGCGACAAACCAAACGAATGCTGCAAATAATAATAGGCATCCGCCTAATATAGGGAATACATAAGTATTGCTTATGTTAAAAAGTCTGTTTAGGCTTTCAGACAAGACCAACATTGTAAGACCACTTATGGCAGAGAATATGCTATTGATGGTCAAATATTTTTTTAGTTCTTTCATTCTTAGTTTTTGCTTATTTATTAGAGGTTCCCCATTCTTATATAGAATAAATTTCTTCGAGATTTAGTATAGTTAATTCTATCGTCTGTAAACTTCAATCTATTTTTCCTTTTGAACTATGTTGTAACCAACAGAAATGCCTGTATAATGAAAACGCTTATCATGCCAATCACCCGCCGATGAATTTTCAATTCCCCCTGCAGTTAAAAAATTGATGCCGAAAGTCAAACGCTTTATTTGATAACCTGCACTGAGGCCACCAAACATAGCTGCTACCGATGGCTTTGATAAGACGCCGTTTATTAATGTTTTGCCACCTAACTCCCCAATACCAAGCTTAGGTTCTATGTAAAATTTTTCTTTAAAATTATATTTGTAACCTAGTAGAAATGGAATAAGTCTTGTGCTTACCTTTCCTGTTTCAACAGAGTTTTTCGAATTGAATTTTGAAACCCCAGCAGAAAGTGTTAGCTGCCCAGACTTACCAAGCCCATACATTCCTTTAAGAGATATGCCAAAGCCCGGGTCATTTTGAAAAAATGGGATAGTCGCTTCTCCATTTACACAAAGGGCATTATTCTCCTTTTGAGCGTTGCTTACTAAAGTTGCAATACAGAATAGTTTAACGAAGATTAATTTTTTAAGCATAAAATATATTTCTTGGGTACTGAAATATTTTAAATATTACAATCCACTTTAACGCTTTCATTTTTAATCCTTATTTTTTATGTGGTTGCCTACTTTTCCTTTTAGGCTGAAGTCCAAATCCATTCTCATTTAGCCATTCAATACACCAAAGCACCCATTTATCACCTTTTGTTTCATGTTCCAATCCAAACCCATGCCCACCATTTTGAAGAATATGAAATTCGGCTTTTACCTTAGCCCTCTGCAAGGCTTCATAAAACAACAGGCTATGTTGTACAGAAACTCTTTCGTCATCGCCTGCATGTAGCAGAAATGTTGGTGGCGTAGTAGCACTTACATGTTTTTCGTTGCTAAAAAAGGTTAAGGAATCTTCGGATGGATTTAGCCCAAGTAATTTGGCAATGGTGGCATTTACTTTGGCATGGGTGAAACTAATAACTGGGTATAGGAGCACCATAAAATCAGGCCGCAAGTTTGTATTTTCTTTATTCTCAATTACTACCGTATTAAGATGTGTAGCTTCTGTTGAAGCAAGATGCCCGCCTGCTGAAAGCCCTACAAAACCAATTTTGCTTGTATCAATGTTATACTTTTTTGCATTCATGCGAATATGTTTTATAGCCATTTGAGCATCTTGTAATGGCCCAATGGTTTTATCCAGCATTATAGTGTCGTTAGGTAATCGGTACTTCAGGGCAAAGGCGGTTATTCCTTTACTGGTAAATGCTTTGGCAATGTCTTCCCCTTCATCTACAACCACCCTGTACCCACCACTTGGAAAAATTATTACTGCAGTTCCGTTTCCAGTTCCTCTTTTTGGGGTAAATATGGTTAATGTAGGCAAACTAACTCTTGTAAAATATTCTCTGGCTGTATCATATGTTTCCTGATAGCTTGCTGGTGCTATTTTTGAATTTGGTATATTATTTAAATAAAGTGGAATTATTTTGTGCTGTGCAAAGGAGCTGATTTGGAAAAGTGAAAGAAGAGTTGCTGTAAGTATAAAAGTTATGTTTTTCATTATTCAGTTTTAAAAAAGTGAAATATGCTATTTTTTTATCAATTTCCAATACTGTGCAATAAGCAGCTATTCCTATTTCGGTCTAATAGGTATCCACACTTCTTCTTCTGAATTTGGGTCGTCTTTCTTAGTTTTCTCACCTAAAACTTCAAAATGTGGCCTGTCATCTAAAATATATTCTGATTTAGGCAACCATACTCCATAAATGTATTGAGCCGTTTTATAAAATTCTTTTGTGTCGCCTTTATGAATAAATACTGCATATAGTCCGCCTGGTAATTCAAAGGTTTCTAATTCTGCTGGAACATTATCAAAATCTGAAACTTCTATTAGTGCCCATTTTACAAATTCACTATTCGGATTGAAGTTGTCAAAATGATTTGGTTCGTAAACTTGTAACGATAATTTGTCATTGGTAACATTGTTGCCTATTTCTTTTAGCCTTGGAATGAAACTACTCCAAAGTAACCCTGATTTGTTTTCAGCAAGTGACATTCTGATACTTTTGCCAACTAACTTCTTCTCGTTTAATTTTTCTATTCGTGGGTTCATTATAATATTATTTTACTTTTTCAATTTCAAGGTCATATTTATCTAAAAGCCCTGAAAGGCTCAAAATAGAAAATCTTGCTTTCTTGATTTGGTTTATTTCTGGGTCAATAGAGTAATTATAAGAAGTGCGAAAGTCGGCTTTTTCAAGTATTGTGTGGTCAAAAATGGCTTGTAGTAAGTTACAGTTATCAAATATTGCATTTGTCAAGTCAGCTTCTGCAAAGTCAGTTTCCTGTAACTGGGAATTCTTAAAAAAAGTTTTTTTAATTTTTGCCTTAAAGAATGAGGAGTGGTTTAGCTGGCAACTGTCAAACGAAAAAGAAAGCCCGAATTCGTTGCATGTGTCGAAATGAAGCCCCAACATTTTGCAGTCCTTAAATTTTATATCCCGAAATACCGTCTTATTAAGTTTTGCTAAACTTAAATTGCAATTGTTGAATGTACAGTCTATGAATTTATATTCTGAAAGGCTATTGTCGGCAAAACCGCAACCGTTGAAAATACAATTCTCATATTCGCCTTTCGTCAAAGAGTCTTCCCTGTCAAAGGATTTATCTGTTATATAAATTTCTTGCACTTATTTGTTTTTTGTGAATCATGTTGCTACAACTGCTGCTAACTATTTACTGAGGGCTGGCTTTTTTAGAATTTTATACTCCCTTTCATTTCCCTATGTTATATAATATGTCTCTAATCTCGTCTGCTGGTATTGTTACATTATAATGATTTTGAAGTATTATAATTGTTTTGTCAGTATCAATGTTTCTTTCAATATAAGTCATATACCCCGGCCAACCGCCACTGTGCTTAGCAATTCTTCCAAATTCTTTCGTATCCAGCATTCTCCAGCCAAAACCATGCTTTCCAATTGAGCCATCATTTAAGGTTCCATTTGCAAATATTTCTTTTAAACTTTCACTCGAAACTAATTTTGTTGAATATAAAGACCTATCCCATTTTAAAAGGTCGGTAACTGTTGAGTTTACAGTTCCATCTCCTACAACTCCGTCCAACCAATAAACCATTTTCGTTTTTTCGTAGTCATCAGGTAAAATATATTTATTCAGGCTTTTGATGAAAAGGTAACCAAATGCATATTTCTTAATCTCTTTTGGCGAAAGTCGCCTGTTATAAACAAAGGAGCTTTTCATTTTTAAGGGTTTAAAAATTTGCTCTTTCAAAAATTCGGCGTATGTCTGCCCTGATACTCTTTCTATTACTGTTGCAAGTATGGCGTACCCTGTATTACTGTATTCATGTTTGCTGTTTGGTTCAAACAAGGTTTTTGGTTTATATTTACTGAAAAACTCAATAATATCTTTGTTTGTTGCTATTTTAGATTTGTCCCAAACAGTATCCATTAGCGTCATATAATCTGGAAGCCCACCTGTATGATGCAATAAGTTTCTAATTGATATTCCACCATAGTCTGATAGTTCAGGTATGTACTTTGAAATTTTATCATCAAAATTCAATTTCTTCTTTTCATTAAGAATTACCACGGCCATTGCTGTAAACTGCTTTGAACAGGAAGCCAATTCAAATATTGATTTTTGAATTAGTTTTTCTTTTGTTGTTTCGTTTGCCAAACCATAGCTACGGCTATAAATAACCTTCCCTTTCTCTGCAATTAGTATGTTGCCATTAAATTTTTGTTGCATAAAAAGTGAATCAAGTAATTTATCAATTTTTTTAATTTTAGTCTGTCCGAAAACAACATTTCCAAATATTGTAATTGCGAATAATAGTTTAATTTTCATTTTGCTTTTTAAATTTTACTCCGTTTATTTAACCAAACAAATTCTATAATCAACTCTTTTAATCCCAGAAAACGACCTACACTAAAAGATGGAAAACTTCTAGGCAAATACTTTATTTTTTGAGAATTCCCTTTTTTTATAATTAAAATTGTTGCAAGCTTTGAACAGTTTTATAAAAATTTTCTTATTCGATTTTAAACTTGGTATTTAAGCCCTTTAATCGCATTATGAGAATTTTATCTCTTTTTTCCAGACGCTCAATTTTGCTACATTAGCCTCACTGATTATTCCAATAAGACTGTATTTATTTAATAGTTGTTTTTTTAATTCCATTCGGAAGCATAATTGTCAGTAATGAAAAGATTAACAGGAAACTAAATTCCATACCACCGTAGCTACCACCAACTACAAACCATCCCTTTTTGCCATGAATCAGAATAATACCCATTATCAAAATGAAAATAGTTATAAGTGAGGTTAGCCTTACATATTTATCAGATAGTAAACTAAAGACACAAGCCAAATGTGACAATTTAATTGCCCATGCTATAGGGACTCCCAAAGGGGCAAGACAAATACCAAATTCACATTCATTTAAAGCTTGGCCAAAACCATTAATTCCACCATTAAACATGCCGCCTACAGCATGAAGAACAAGGATAGTTGATATAGCCAAGCGAAGTAAAAAAGTGTTGTTAGAGATAATTTTCATTTTTTTTTAATTTAATAGCCGAATGTTAATTGTTCTTATAAATTCTATATGCAGTTGTTTCTACATTGTAATCTTCCAACTAATACCAAATTTGTCAATGCATAAACCATAATAGGAGCCCCAAAAAGTCATGTTCATTGGCACTTTTATTTGTCCCCTTTCAGAAAGCTCAGTAAATAATCTGTCAGCTTCTTCTTTTCTGTCTGTATGAAGAATAATAGAAAAGCTGCTATACCTCATTGTTTCTTTACAAGCCTCTATATTGTCAGCACCCATTAAAATTGTTTCCGTGCTAATGGGCAAAGCAACATGCATTATTTTCTCGTCTGCTTCCTGAAAAATATGCCTTTCTTTTTTGGGTACATCTTTATATCGTCCGACATAAGTAAATTCTTTTTTGAAGACAGATTTATAAAAATTAAATGCTTCTTCGCAATTACCGTTAAAGTAAATATATGGGTTCAGTGTTGTCATAAAATAATTTTATATTTTTTGTCATTCGGTCTCTAATTTTAAAATCTGACCTTTTTTCTGTATTTTTTTTGATTTAATACAAAATGATTTTTTCACAAGAACAAGTTTAACTACACCTATTTTAGCGCCACCAGTAAATAAGCCCTAAATAATTTCGGATTATCAATCCAACTATTATGACCGGCATTGGGAATTATTTTCGTTCTAATTTTAGCATACCCAGTAATTTGTGCCTTATAGTTTGATAAATTAAAATCTAAAAAATCGAATTGACCCTGAATAACTGTTGTATTTAAATTATTTAGTAAAGCCCTGTAATCATAATCCCAATTCACCGTTTCAGCCATTACTGCCGCTTGCTGGTTATAGTATATTTGTCCACCTTTTAGTAAGTTCCACTTGGTTATATTGTAAATATTCCCTTCTGCATAACTAATTCTCCAAAATCGGGTCTTTTCTTTATCCGTTAAAGAGGCCTTTTTATCAATGTAAAATTGTTTAAGCTCTTTAACCTCTGGTCTATTTGCTAAAAACTCCAAATTTTTACCCATTTGTTCTGAAAAAACATCCGAAATGGCTTTTGCATTTGGGAGAATAGCACCCGTCAAAACAATATTTGAAATTACTTGGGGATGTTTCCTGGCAAATTCCATAGCTACCAATGTTCCCATGGAATGGCACAATAGCTTTACTTTTTTTAACTTTAGCTCATCTACTAATTCATACAGGTCATTTACATTGGCTTGAAATGTTAATTTACTCACCGGTGCAGGGGAAAGTAATGACCCCCGTTGGTCGTAAAGAATAAAGTAAAATTTGCTTTCAAGTCCTTTTATAGCATCAAGCATATAATCATGATTAGCACCAAACCCTCCATGCACTACAATTACTGTGTCTTTACTGGCAGACTTAATTTCTTTTACAAAAATGCTTATGGTATCTTTTGTTTTAAGATACCACTCCTCATATCTCTTGTCCTGAGCTATCGTTGACTGTACTGCAATGAGAAAACATATTGAAACAAAAATTACTCTTTTCATAATCCATTTTACTTATAACTTCTGGGAGATTAATTGCTCTTGTAGCTGTTGTTTATTTAATCTCATAAATTCTATATGCAACTCTGCCAGGGCCAGGAAAACGCCCCACACCTATAGCAATAATGCGATTCAACCAGGCATATTTTGGAGAGCTTGTTTCAAACGACACAGCCGACCTGAAGTAATAATCGGAAGGAGAAAGTTCACTCCCCCTACCGGCACTTATTATGGCGTAGTTTTTTGCACTGGCATGGTCATACCCAGTATAGGATATATAGATGAGAGCTGAATCGGTAGTCATGATGGTAGCCCGTACATCCATTTTAAAACTTGTAGAATCGAGTACCAGTCCCCAATCTGCACCACTATTTATTATTTTCCCATTTATTTTACTTCCCTTCACAGTACCATCCTTAAATGGAAAAATCATCCTTGTACCTTTCAATACCTGCCCCACCATTTGAGGAGCGTTAAGGCTAATATCCAAGTCAAATAAAAATTCTGACTTTAACTCCTGAGAAAATGATTTTTGAGTTAAACTCACAAGAAGAATAAACATTAAGAAGGCTACTTTTTTCATGTTATTATTTTTTTAGTTTTGTTATTTTTTCTTTTTAAATATCCCTGCTAATGCAAGCGTTAAAAATGTTATTGCCAGTCCAAATAATACCCACCAAATCATATGCTTATTTTTTATATTTAGTTGCTGCTAATTCCGCTATGTCTCTAACAAGTTGAGTTGGCGAATTACAGTAGCAATTACTCAATCTAATTTCAACTACATACTAAACCCCAACTTTATTTTGTACCGATACATGGTACCATTAATTTCCTGTTCCAACTTTAAAACTTCCTTAGTTTTTTTACTAATCCAAAACACTTCCTTGTTGCCTTTTGTATTAAGCTCCAACAGCCAGCAATCAATTCTTTGGTTATCGTAACCCATTAATTGTGCAGAGCCTGTTACAGTATAGGCCACTTTTTCGTAGGGTGCTGAAGTTCCCGGGTCATAAAAGGGGATTACAAAGGTTGTCCCAATTTTAAAGGGTAGTATGGGAAAAGTTTCTAAATCTAAATGCCAGTTAAGGCAATATTTGTCAGTTGCAGATTTGTAAGCATCCCAAATAGCCTTAGCCTGACGGGTTGTATTAGTATCACTTAGCAGATTGCCATTATACTGCACTGTCTTGTTTGCAAAATCAACGATAGTTTCAGTTACAACTTTTGCATTTCCAGCCCTTGGGTTTTTAAAACTCCACCAGGTTTTATGATAAAAAGGCTGCATTGTTTTGGCATCGGAAATAGACTTAACAACATGCATTACGCTGTCCTTGTCTTCCCATTCCTGGTTAATTTCAATTGCTTTGGTTCCGTTGTGTTCAATTCTTTTAATTGTTCTGGTCCAAAATTGCATTTCAGACCGTGGGGCATCTTTTTTCATTTTAAAATAAACAAGGTAGCGGTGAGTGCCTTCTTTTAAAACACTTGAGGTAATGTTCTTTCCATTAATAAAGACAGTGTCTTTTTTTTGAGCCAGTGCTATCTTCATACATAATAACAAAGCTGGGAATAGTATTGCTTTTTTAATTTGTTTGGTCATATATTACAGTTATAAATTTTTATCATTGATTAATTTATGTATTACATTAAAAGAACCTGCTATTTTTGTCTTTCTTCATTTTAACCTCTTTCATTTCCCCGTCTTTAGCAATTGCCACAAGCTCCTCGGCAAAGGCATATTCTAATTGACTCCATCGGTTTCTCTGGGTAATATCAGATGACCCCATATATACATTTCCTTGAAAAACATCTCTTCTCCCTACGACAACATCTTCATGATGTTTTTCAAAAAACTGAAATTGGGAATACACGATGTATTCTCCAGGCATAATGTTGGCAAATTCAAAATGACCTTTATCATCATAAATTCTGCTTACTAAAATGCACTCCAGTGCTTCTTTGGGCATATTGTATTTTCGTCCATCTTTCCTTAATTGCCTGTTTATTTCAAAGTATTCTTTGTACCAGCTTGTATAAGGAATTAAATAAACAGCCGTTCCTTTTCTGGCCACTTGTTTGGGGTTCCAGTTTACAGCAGTTACCCAGCTTTCATCATTCTTATTTGCCCTACCAAATACCTGCCCCTTAATTATAGATTTACCTTTTGATATTAATTGTACGGTGGCCTCTTTGTCAAATTTTTGTTTTAATGGATTATAATCTGACTCTTTATCGGTTAAAGCCATCATCTGACCCTCTTTTGCAGCTATAAGAATTTGCCATAGCCGCCTGCTTTTCTTATCTATTATATAATCAAAATTGTGTCCGCTGCTTTCTTCAAAAACCGATACTCTCCATGCATCATGTTTGCCTGTTAGTGCCGAACTGTACATAGTACTTGCTACCTGTTTAATAACTACATTGTAAATCTTGCCTTTGTCAGAAGCTTCATAATCGTAAACAGGTATCAAAGCTTTATAGCCCAGCGTTAACGGTAATGCCTTTAAAATGTGAGGGTAAATATTGATATCAAAATATTTTTCTTTTGGAGACTCTTTTATTGTTGTAGTCTCCTTACTTGTTTTATTGGTTAAATTTCCTGTTATTGAATTGGAGAAGTTGATTGAATACTTCCTCTCATCCCTGTCAGAAGAATAACTGATTGGTTTAAAATTATCTTCATCAACCACACATATATCCTGCCATTGCTTTTCTGAGTTTTTGAAATATAGTGTTGAGTTAACCGTTATTTGTTTATTCCCTTTTATTATTTCAATCTCGTAAGTTCCTACTTCGGTGGGCTGCCCTGCATTGTCAAAAAAATAACTCATGGTGGTAAGGCCTGGCTTAATGAAAGTCTTGTCAATGGATTTATCACCGGGTGAAATTACCATCTGCCCAAGGCCATATTGCACTACCCAACTACTTATAAAAAATATGAATAACTTTTTCATTTCATTTTGCTTTAGTTCTAGCAATTTCGTTCTGTAAATTAGTTCCAACTTTTATAGAAATATGTAGCCCTAAACCAGTATTTAGAACTACTGGTTTTCAGGTATATTTAACCCCTCAGTGTTTTCGTTAAATTATGCAGACTCTGCTGCGTAGCTATAGGGTTTCTCTCTTTCAATCACATTTACACCCAGCTACCTTATTTATTATTTTCCCTTACTTAGCCCAAATAAGATTCTAAAAAAATTAATACGCTTTATCAAAAATTCATAAAAAAGTAAACTTCCTGTAACCGTAAACAACAATTGCAAAATAAACTTTAGAGGGGCCGCAATAGCCAAAGGATAAATTAATACTGCACCCAAGTACAAGAAAACCATGTGTAAAATGTAAACCGGATAAGCTGCGTCTTTTAAATAAGTTAACTTCTTGCTCCCGTGATTTAAATACTTGCTAGCAAAGGCAAACAAGGAAAATATCCAACAGTTTGACTCTATAACCAGTAGAATTACTGGCGCCTGTGCAGGCAGTTGCCAAAGCCTTAAACTATATAGTGCAATTGCTATTATCAAAGGAATCCATGTCCACCCAACGAGCATTTTCCAAAAAAAATGCCCATTACTCATAAATAGAAACCCTGCAAGAAAAGCTATCATCCCCAGCATAAATCCATGAAAACTAAAAGCATACATTTCATAAATAGCAGGTTTTACTAATAGTGCCTCGGCGATGAACAATGCAATTACAAAAATCAAACTCAACGGAGTGCCCCAAAACTTTCCGGAAAAATTCTCATTGCCTTTATTTCTTCTATTCCTCAGCAACAAAAAAACAGGTGCTATAATTGCAACATACACAAGGATATTGCCTAAAAACCACAAATGCCCCATACCTGGTGTGTATGTTAACCCTTTTCGGTAATTGTATTGAAGCAAAAACCAATGCAGAGGCACTATCAGTAAACTGCCAAAAATAAGTGGTACTCCTATCCGTAAAAAACGTTCCTTAAAAAGCTGTTTCCAGTTTCTATTACGCATTGCTAAAAACAAACCCATACCTGATACATAAAACAATATAGGTATCCGCCAAACATTTATCATGGTCATGGGTATCCACAGCGACTCGAATGGTTCTTTATTTGTGATAAACCCAATTAAAACTCCCCAGGGTTGAAAACCAATAGCTGTGTGATAAATTAGCAATAACCCTATTGCAATTACCCTTATCCAATCAATATCATATCGCCTTTCTGTGTTCACTTCTAATGTGGATTTTAATTATTTCAACATGACAGCTATTGCGGGCCTTGTTTTTTCAATATAAGCAAGGTCAAGTTTTACACCCATTGGTTCAAGCATCTGCTTCATTTGTTCGTAAATAGTTTCTACTGATGCGTATGTTGTAGCTACTGTTTCATAGGCAGTACTGCCATAGTTGTTTTTTACTGTTTTGCTTGCCTTTTTTTCCAGCAACAGTTTTACCATTTCCGGTTTGCAAAAGAATGAAGCCACATGTAATGCCGTTGAACCATCATTATTTTTGAAATTAATATCTGCACCGGCATCAATTAAAAGCTGGGCAATTTCTTTCTTTTCATACAGGCAAGCAGAAATTAAAGGGCTTGAACCACCCATAGCATCTTTTTTATTCAGGTTGCTGCCTGCAGCAATATGTTGTTTAATTGCTTCAACATTTCCAGTAATTACTGCTGTATGAATATCAATTTTAGGAGCGGTTACAGCAGGAGTATTCTTTTGTGCTGTAGCATTATTTTCTTTACAAGAGAACAAAAAGCATGTAAGCAGCATTAGATAAAATGGGATAGAAAATTTCATTGTTGACAGTTTTACTTGTTTCATAAAAATTTATTTTTTATTTTTTAAAATTTATTTACTCTTTGGTATATTCCAATATGTCACCCGGCTGGCAGTCCAGCACTTTACAAATGGTTTCAAGTGTACTAAACCGTATTGCTTTTGCCTTCCCTGTTTTTAATATTGATAGATTGGAAAGTGAGATACCTACTCTTTCGGATAACTCATTTAATGACATTTTTCGTTTTGCCATCATTACATCAAGGTTTATTGTTATTGGCATGGCTTATACGGTTAAATCGTTTTCGTTTTGGATTTCAACACCTTTCTTAAATACCCTGACAAGTACTAAGAGGATAACTCCCATAAAAAGCCATACATCTGCACCATCTATTCGCAAATACTGAATGGCAGGAATTTTTACACCTTCATTTACAAGGTTATTTACCAACTTTGTACCCCAAATGGAGAATATTCCAATGCCAATAGACAGGTAGGCTATTTTTTGAATGAACTTAGCTGCTACATCATTAAATGGTTTGCTGATATCAACCTTTCTATCGTAAAAGACTTTCACAATAAAATAGAACATCAATGCCTTTAGGATAGATGCGATGACCATGATAGTGGTTATCATGATAAACCGGCTTTGGCTGTACTGATACAGTCCCGATAAGTCTAACTGCGACCAGAATTTCTTTGCAGCTTCAGGATTGAAAAATGAACTAATAATCGTGTTGGTTAAAAAGCCACCGGCTTCAATACAAAGCCCAATAAATATAACCCAGGCTACTATTTGCAGGGCTATACGGTAATAATCTCTTTTTTTAGTCATAATTGATGTTGTTTATTAATTATGACGCAAAGGTAAATTATTTATTGATAAACAATATATTTATTTTTATAAACACTAATTATTTTTTGTTAAAATTAATTAGTCTTATGCCATTTTCTATTACAATCAACACATTTTCAGCGGGCTGCAAAATATTTTTGAGCACCAGCATCCGGTTGATACAAAAAAGGTATCACTAAACCTTTTACAGTTTCGAAAAATGCAGATAAAATACTTTCAAAGAGCTTTACTGGTAGGTAGTTATCCTCAGCTTATTATTATATACTATTATTGGGTTGCTTTTCACATTCCCCTTTCTGGTAAACTTCGATTTGATTTAATAATTCTACAGATTGAATAATAGGGTTCCACTCTTTACCACCAAAAATCCATTTAAACCATTTTTTATTTCTATTTTGAAAATTGATATTAATAAACAACCAAACTGCTAAGCAGGTAAATAAGATGGTTATAAGTCCTTGTATGACCCACAGGAATATATTTCCATTTGCAAACATTTTTTCACTTAAGTAAAAAGTAGTCCAAACAGGAAGTTGCAGAAAAAGTATCCTGGTTACATTTAGAGTTGAAAGTTTAAGTTTAGACAGGTTTTCCTGAATTGTAAGAACCGGCTGGCTGAAATCTGTTCGGCTGATTAGGTCTAACTGATAAATATAAACTGCAACAGCAATGGCAGTAATTACTACTTGTATAGCGGCAGAATACAAAAAGAACAAACTCACCTTGTCGTAAGCATGTATGAATAAATTCACCAGCACTATTCCAAGGATTATCACCCACACAATACCTGCAATAAGTGTAAATATTTTAGCTGGTTTCATTGAAGAAAGAAAGCCCTGAACTTTCATCTTCGTAATGTCTTCGGTATTTACCTTGGCAACTTTAAAATTGTCTTCCAATTTTTCATTGGCAGATTGCCAGAGTAATTTTAAATCGTTTTCATTCATTTTATCATGAATTTAATAGTAAGAATTTATTTTTAAGTTTTTCTTTGATACGCCCCAACTTTGTTCCAACATTTGAAACAGAAAGGCCCAATATTTCTCCAATTTCAGCATGGCTTTTATCTTCCAAATACAGTAGTGTAAGAGCTTTATCAAGGTCATTTAGTTCAGCAATAAACTGCTCCAATTGATTTAGTTGCTCTTCTCTATTGTTACCTAATTCTTCTTGGACATTAAGATGATTATCATTTAAGCCAATGTATTGATTCTGCTTAGTAGAATTTTTCCGGTAATACGAAATGGCTACATTCAACGATATGCGATACAACCAGGTTGTAATTGCAAAATCAGCATTATACTTTGGCAACGACTTCCAGATTTGTATCATCATTTCCTGCATAACATCTTGCCTGTCGTCATCATGCTTGCAATAGGTTCTGGCTACTTTGTACAAAATACCTTTATGCCGTTCAATGATTTGCTGAAACTGAATATTTAATGCCTTTTGGTTTATCATAATGCCACAAACCATTTTTTTACTTCTTCAAATCCTTGCTTATTATACTTAATGCTGCTATGCGTTGCTTCGTTAATAATTTGCACTTTGGCTTTACTGTTTTCTGTAACAGCTTTCTTCAATATTTCCGCATTAAAAGCTTCATCTCTGCTACCAATTATTACCAATGCAGGAACGCTAATTGATTTTAACCCCTCTGCATAGTCTTCCGGTGCCATGCTCATGTTTGCCCGGTAGGTGTATTTTCTAAGCGGCATTTTTTCGGGCAAATTGAAGAATAATACAGGTAAGCTATCTTTAGAATGATTGCCAAGTTCATTAAACATTTTTAATCCGATAATTCTGCCAATATGAATTTTCATACCCGGCTCTAGTGTGTCAGTTACTGCTGGTTGAGATTGTTGAATTGCAGGTGAGTTATGCCCAATTAATGGTGCAAACAATAGTATTCCATCTATTTTTAGTTTATTTTTATTCATTGCATAGTTCAAAGTTACGCCACCACCCATTGAATGCCCTGCAATAATTATTTTACCCTTTGGTTTCTGTTTACGAAGAAACTTTACAATATCAATAATATCATCAGCGTATTGATTTATGTAGTCTACGTCTCCATCTTTACCTGCCGATTTTCCATGGCCTCTCAAATCAATTGCAAAAACCTCTGCTTTGGTTGCTTCTTGCAATAGCTTGGCTGTTTTATTGTATTCAAACCCTGTACTTTTTACTCCATGAATGAATATGATAGTATTGTTTGATTTATGCGGAAACTGATAAGCAAATATTTTCTTATTGTCTCTTACTGTGAAGTAAAAGGATTTGAAACTATTGACATGGCCATGGTCACTTTCTTTCTTCGTTTCCAGATTATTATTCTTTAGTTGGTAAGGTTTAAAAGTGGGGTCAGGCATGTTGATAAGCTTGGTTGCCTCTGCTACCATGCTATCCTTATTTCCATTAAAATAATCTTGAAGGATACTCTGCCCACAAACTGATGAAGCGGTGAACATTAATAGAAATAATGAAGCAGTCTTTATCATTCTCATTTTTTTAAACTTTGTTTTATCAATTATTCGCAGGTAGTTTAATAAAATCACAAGTTTGGGAAAATATTTATTGCCAGGTTTTGAGCAGTCTGATAAAGGTTATATCCAACATAAGTACAGCTCTTAATTATAAGTGCGTCATAATGAGCAATATTTGAGTATATCTTTGCCCATAGCAAGTTCTTTATAGCAGGGAATTACTTATGCTGAATTGAGTTTTGCACCTTTCTGTACACTGATAATTCTCTTCATTGCATCTATGTTACCGCTATCAAGTGATAAAATTTCATCGAGCCACATATTTACTATAGCCAACAATTCAGCTTTTGGAACCTGGCAGGTGTTTCTCTCAAATTGATTAGGTAGTTTTATTTCACCATTGTCAATCATTTCAAGTGTCGTTTTAATGGCACTTCCTCTTTCACAGACCACATCAACTATTCCTGCATCCAGCATAGAAGCCGAATCCCACTTTGTGCCAGAACGTATCATTTGATTTGCTCTGGAAAAGCCAATACGCCTTGTAAGGAAACTGTATGCTCCCATGCCTGGAAATGTTCCAAACATAACCTCAGGAAAGCGGAACTTTACTTGTTCTTCAGCTATTATATAATTGCCTGCAAGGGCACATTCAAACCCACCTCCAAAGGCATTCCCCTGTAGTGCTGAAACAACTACAACATTATCATTTAAGAAAGCTTTATTAATACAGTCAAGTACATTAATGCACTTATAAGCATAGTCCCTTATTAATGAAATATCATTTTTATTTCTGATGCAGCTTTCAAACAGTTCTAAATCGCCACCCATATTCCAAACGTGGCTATTGGCAGAAATCATTATTACAAATTTTATTTGCTCTTTCGTAATAAGAGATGCTATATCGCCAATGCAATCAGAATAATCACAAACTGTTTCATAAGAATAATGCACTTCACTTTCAGAACCAATTTTAATCCAAAGTACTTGCCTGTATCCATCTACTTTTATCTGAATATTCTTTCTTAAACTTATGAACATAAAAGAGGTAATTATTTTTTTATCATTTTCATACTTTTCCCAAATCATTTTTCCCTACTTATCAAAGAATTGTGTACCAGCAAAAGCCAAACTGTCCTTGCTTTGAAAGGCTCTGTTATTAGGTTTGGCAAAATCAAAAACAAATTCTCTTTCTTTGTCATTAATGTTAATAAATTTAGTGTCGTCATAATCTACAATGAGTTTAAAGCTTCACCATCACAATATCATCATTCAACTCAATCATTGGCATTTTAAGTAATTTTAGTGGCTGTATGTAACTCTAAACTCACCCCCAGTAACAGTATTAGATAACACCAACGAATTTTCATCTAACTGTGTAATATCCTGAATCACACCATCAATCGTAATTTTTCGTTCATTATCAGTAAATGCCCAATTAAAAACATCTTTTACGCTATTGGGTGCAGAGCCACTACAGGCAATAGTGCTTTCATTTAACTCCATTCCGCCATCCTTGCTAAATATCCATTTATCATCTTTGTCGCAGTCTGAAATCCATCCATTAAAGTAGTCTGTCCAAACTGTTGAAGGAGGTATTTTTCCTTCATACTTTTTCATAATCCATGGCCTTGCTGTCAGAAAATCCAGTTTGCTGGGCGATGAATTATCTTTTTTACAAGAAGTAAATACAATAAGAAAAAGTACTGTGATGCTGAGTATTTTTTTCATGACTTTAATAATTTAGTTATATATCTGACACCGGATATGCTTTTTAGGTTGGGTAGATTTGATTACTATTTCTTTTGCCAAATTTTAAAAATAAATTAGTATGCTTCTACAGAAAATTAACTCTATAACTTTAGCATCTGTTTATTCTTTAGCTGACTAAAAAAAATGTGCCAAAGTTGGTATTGTCATTACTCCTGTGGCAGTAGCTGTGCCGGTACTTGATTTAGCTTCTGTACCGTTTGCATATATTTTCATAACTGCAGTTTGTCCGGCAGCTCCCGTTGTTGATGAACTTGCACCTATGCCAAAGCCATATATGTTGGCGGGGTAGGTTATTTCTATACTCCATGGCAACGAAATATTATTAAGCACAGTATTGCCATTTACATTGTCATTGTAGATAACAGTGAGTTTACCGCTAAAGTTTCCTGTTATTTCGTACTTCACCCGTTTTGTTTGTTCAGCAGGTGGGTCATTAGGTTTGTTGCATGAAAACATTAGAACTGAACTAATAGCGACGATGGCCGCTATAATTTTAAATTGTTTCATTTTAGTACATTTAATATTTTATGTATGATTTAGTTGACACTTTTATAGTAGTGTAAAACTAAACCCCGAATGCTTTGTAGTAAGTACCCTGCAACAAGTAATTATTTCTACTGGTTTTCAGGTATATTTTTAAGCCTCAGCTTTAACACCCTTATTTTGGTATTTTTGCCAGATTAAATACTTACACTTTACAAATGATTAAACACTTTGTGTTTTCTGTATTTTTTATTTTGGCTGCCGCATGTTGCAACGCACAACTTATTTATTCGTTGGATGATGATAAAAGTTATGTAGCCAATACAGAGGCAAAGCTTGCATCATCTGTTACTGATAGTGCAAAGGGTTATTTGTCTTTCAAACTCTATGTGCTTTGTAAACTAATTAATGATACCAGCAAGTCAAAGTTTTATTATGATAAGGCAGTTGCATTAAGCCAATCACATCCATTTTTAAATGCCATTTCTTATTATTATAAAGCCCATACCCTTTATACGTCCGGAAATATTCCGGCTATTGAAGCAAACCTTATGAAGGGGGATTCTCTATTATCAGCCTTTACTCACAAAGATGCCTATGAATTTAGGGCACATGTATGGCATGCTTACAGCACGTTTAAGCAGATAATGGCAGATGAAAAATCTGCTATGGATGGTTTTTTAAATAAAGCTTTACCCTATGCTGAGAAATCTGGTAACCTTTTCTTGGTAGGAAATATAAAAAAATCGATTGCCACCGTCTTTATGAATGCCCAGCAGCCGGAATTGGCTACAGTTTATTTGCTTGATGCTGGAACTAATATTAGTGCATCACCGGAAGATAACCCTACCAGGCTTGAAACACTATCGGAAACATATATTTACACTGCTGAAAACTTTGTACGACTTTTAAAATATGATTCTGCCAAAATCTATTTAGATAAGGTCAAAATAATTTTGATAAATAGTCCTAAATCAAATCTTAACCTACCATATTTTTACGCAGAAGGAATCTACTTTGATGGAATAAGTGACTATAAGAATGCAATAATAAGTTTTGATAAAGGGATATTACTTGGCAAAGATTATGGTTCAAAAGTGGGATATACCTTAAACCGGCTAAAAAATGGTAAGCTAAAATCTTTGTATCAAAGCAAAAACTATACAGAAGCCATTTCAGTAACTACTGAATTACTCAAAGATCCTTTAGCTTTTGAGCATGACCGCCAAGACCTATACAAGTATTTATACAAAAGCTATGCTGCCTTAGGTAATAGGAAAGATGCTTTCATGTGGTCTGAAAAATATATCGAATTAAAAGACAGCCTTCACAAAAAAGAAGTAGCTGTGGGCATAGCGGATGTTGAAAAGAAATACACTGCTGCTGAAAAGGAGAAAAAAATTATTCAGCTACAGCTCGAAAAAGAAACCGCTATCTTAAATAAAAAAAACAGCAGGCTTATAATAATATCACTTTCAATTGCCACACTATTATTACTAAGTTTATCCATTTTGGGTTTTCGTTTAAGCAGAAATGCAAAAAAATTATCTGCTCAAAAAGAAATCACCTATCTGCAACAATTGAACGAAGTAGAGAGTCAGCAACAGCTTGAACTGACGCAGGCTCTATTGCAAGGTGAGGAGAAGGAAAGAAAGCGACTGGCTGGTGATTTGCATGATGGACTTGGCGGTATGCTGGCAGGCGTAAAAATAAATTTGTCAAGAATGCTCAAATATAATTCTCAAGAAATCTTTAGTAATGATTTACCAAGGGTCATAAAACAATTAGATAACTCTGTAAATGAACTACGACGTATTGCAAAGAATATGATGCCTGAAACTTTGATGAATTCAGGGCTCGAAGTAGCATTAAAAGATATGTGTGAGTCATTATTATCTGACAAGACAAAAATTGATTTTCAGGCATTGCGTATTCAAAGTGATATTCCTCAGGAGACACAAGTAACAATTTATAGAATTGTACAGGAGCTGTTGGCAAATGCTATTCGTCATGCCAATCCAAAAAACATTCTGGTACAATGCAGCCAAAACAAAAATCGTTTTTTCATTACGGTAGAAGATGATGGAAAGGGATTTGATAAAAATGACACCGCTAATAATGGTATTGGCTTAGTTAATGTGAAAAATAGGGTTAACTTCTTAGAAGGTCATTTTGAAATTCATTCCAATATTGGCGATGGAACCACTATAAACATAGAATTTAATGTTACCAAATAGAGAGCATATTAATATAGCAATAATTGATGACCATCCTATAGTAATGGAGGGGTTACAAAAGGTTTTAAGAAACGCATATAACTATGTAAACACATTTTGTTTTACTACGGGGAATGATTTTTTAAATTACTTGAAAAATAATGAACTGGAAACTGATATTGCTTTATTAGACATAACGTTGCCCGATATTAATGGAATTGAACTTTGCAGGTTAGTGAAGTTAGCCTCTCCAAATGTATGTGTACTAGCTTTTAGCAATCATAATGAACGGGGGACAATTTTAAAGATGCTAAAACAAGGGGCCAGTGGCTATTTACTTAAAAATGCTGCTGCTGATGAAGTGGTACAGTGTATTAATGAAGCAATGAAAGGCAACCTTGCTTTTACGAAGGAAGTAAAGGAAATTATGTCCAAACCTACAATGGATGATTTTAAGGCAGTACCAGTTTTAACAAAAAGAGAAAAAGAAATTCTAAAACTGATTGCTGATGGTGTAACCACTGCACTTATTGCGGAAAAGCTATTTTTAAGTCCTCTTACAATTGAAACACATAGAAGAAATTTAATGCAAAAGTTTGAAGTTAAGAATGCACCTGAAATGATTAAAATGGCAATACGGCTTGAATTACTATAGTATGGCGGTGATTTGAGGCTCGACTGTGCTGTGGCATAATATTCTCAGTTACTTTTTTGAAACTGCAAAGCCTACCACCTGATTGCTGGTAGATATTTCTACTGGTAAATTGGTATTTTCTACTTTTTTTGAGTCTTTAGAAATTGTAGTGCAGCAGTAATAATTAGTTCATGGTCATATTTAAAAAAATATTATGGTAAAAAAAACTACAATGGCTTTGGTTGTTATTTGCCAAACTTTACTTTTCGCCTGCGAAAAAGAAAATAATGATTGCTATCTCATTCCTGCAAAAATACTAAGGGCAGATTGTGACAGAATAATATTTCAACTACTGACATCAGAAAATATAGGAGATGCCAAATGGGTAGATGTTAGAACAGGTCAACAATATTCAAATGTTGTTGCCTACTCTAATACATGTGCAATCAGTGAAATATTAAACAACAGTAGTACTGATACCTTGTATGTAAATCCGATAAAATTGACCGACAGGACTTTAGTCCCTGATTGTTATCAATGTCAGGCTATTTCTCAGAATCCACCATTAACGAATGTTGATTTCAAGGAAATTTCTTTGTCCGCTTGTAATGACTCTGAAAATTTGTAGGTTTTTGAAAATTTAGCCAAGGCCAGACAATGCTATGAAGCAGAAGAGTGCAAAGGGCAAAGAAAATCAGTCTTAAATTATTCTGCTCATCTCACCCAACCTCTTTTAAAAATGCTGTGTCATGTTGTTGAAACAATATTTTTAAACAAACTGAATTTATATGCAAAAAACTTTCATAGTAGTATTATTTTCTACTGCAGCATTTATGTCTTGCCAGAAAGATGCAGTAATTGCAGAGGAACCCTCACTTGTTGGTGAAGCAAATATTAAACAGGCCTTAGTCAATACTGATTGGGTACTAAAACACACTTCACTTATTTACAGTCCTGATTTGGTTGACAATAGCGAAGGCGAAGCTTGTAAACAGGATGATATCTACAGATACAAACTTACAGGCAGTGCTGATGTAGAATTTGGTGCAAATAATTGCTGGGCTGGCTTTCCTGTTCCGCCACCAAATTCAGGCAGTTATGGTACATGGGAGTTACAAGCTAACGGCACTGTTTTAAAGCAGGTTGTTACCCGTGATGTTCCAGGTTTTATAAATGGTGAAGTTATATTTTGGACAGTTGATTACATTACTGCAAGCAAAATGAGAATAAAACGGGTTGTAATAGAACCAGGCAAAACATACACCCAAATGGATACATATATCCGCAAGTAAAACCTCTCACTTTAAAAAGAATTAGTTAGAAACCTTAATGATTACTAGGGTTTAAATCACAAAACATTTTTTATGAAAAAAATTATTCTCTCTGCAATTATTCTTGCAACAACCGTAGTTGCATGTAAAAAAGACCCTACTACTACATGCCCCAACAGTATGGAATCTATTGCAGGGCCTTACAAAACAATTGCCGTCAAGTATAAGGCCAGCAGCACTGCAATTGAACAAGATTATTTTGCAATACTTCCTGCCTGCGAAAAAGATGATATTGTTAAACTTAATGTAAATGGTACTGCAGACTATCAGGATGCCGGTACAGCATGTACACCCAATAATAGTTATTCCAGTACCTGGTCGGTAAACGGCAACTCAATAACTATGGATGGTACAGCAGGAACTATTCAGTTGTTTGATTGTAAAAAATTAGTGGTAATGGGTACAGGAGCTTTGGTTCCAGGTGATATTTTAACCGTAACCTACGAAAAACAATAGTATCGAAAAAGCATAAATGAAGAGAATGAAATTATTTATTTTATCACTTATACTTGTTATTTCAACAAATGTGTTTTCTCAGCTAATCAATTATCCTACCGATAAAATATATTTAAACGACAGTGTAACAATATATGAAGGGCTGATTATTGAACAGGCTCCGGCTAAATACATAAAAATTGTACGAACAAAGGAAAAAGATACTATTCAAGTATTGATGACAGATATATGGAAGATGATGCGTATCCATCCTGTTCAGGAGGCTCCTTCCAAAGTGGAGCCCACAAAAAAAAAGAAAGTAAAAAACAAATTTGTGGTTGCTGAGTTATTAGGCAGTGGTGGCGTTTATTCTTTTAACTATGATTTTAGATTTGACAAAACCACCTTCAACAAATGGGGCTTAAGAACAGGTATTGAATACCTGCCGCTGAACACTTATAATTATTCAGGCGACAAATTAACATACAGCACTGTTTTGTTTCCGTTTATGGTAAGTTACCTTATAGGTAAGAGAAATAAATTTTTGGAGCTTGGTCTTGGGGCTGTCTATGTTTTTAAATGGAGGCATGGGCCATTAAAAGCAGAAGAATATAAATACTTCATCAGAACCATCAATAGAAGGATACCCAAATCATACGGCGTATTTTCAGTTGGATATAGGCACAACCCCGTAAACGGGCGGATAATGTGGGGCATTGGTGCAACGCCACTTATCGGTAATAGTTTTATCGTTCCGAATATTGGTTTAAAAATCGGGTATGCCATAATGTAAATGGAGGATAATCTAGAAAAATATATAGAAGGATGTCTGCAAAACGACCCCCGGAGCCAGGAGCTTTTTTATAAGCATTGTTTTAAAGACCTGCTAAAAATAAGCCTGCGGTATCATTCAAACTATGATGATGCTGTAAGCAGTTTTAATAAGGCGATGATGAAAGCGTTGACAAAGCTATCACAATACCGTAGAGATGGTTCTGTATTTGGATGGGTTGCCAAGATAATTACAACAACCTGTCTAAACGAATTAAGGGCAAAGTCGCTATATACAAAGAGAGGAATAACGGAAGATATTGCCGATAGCTTTTCTATTTCGCCTGAAGTATATAAAAACACAACAGAAAAAGAATTGCTGAATATTATTTGTGGCTTACCGGATGCAACAAGAATAGTGTTTAACCTTTTTACAATGGAAGGGTTTAGCCACAAAGAGATAGCAAAGGAGTTAAAGATTTCAGAAGGCACATCTAAGTGGCACTTAAACAATGCAAGGAAGATGATTAAGGAAAAATTCTACAACTTAAACAATGCTTAGTAAAAAATAAAATGGGACTAAACGAAACATATCAGGATAATTCAGAGCAGTTCGGCAATTATGTTCAGGCTATGTTGAACAATATAGAGCCGGATGCAGCTGCTGCAGATGATGCCTTTGTTTTGTTTAAAAAAGAGCTTGAGAAAAAGCGGAGAAGACGAATTATTTTCTGGTTCTTTTTACTCTTGGCAACTCTCTTACTTTTACTTACCGGGATTTTATTTTTTTCAAACAGAAACTTGCAATTACATACAACACCTGATACAAAAAAAGATGCAGGCAATAATAAACAAGTACCTGCCACTGAAATCAAAGCCAATCAATCTACACATACAATTGAAGAGAAGCAAAATAAATCTGATGATTTAGTAGTTTTAAAAGACGCTTCAGGCAACCAGACAACGAAAGGCAGTGATTCAAATAAAACTAATACTGTTCCTAGTAGCAATGTTGACAGCTTAGTTGCATCGGATAAGATAATCAAAATTGCCGAGCCAGATGCAAAGCCATATCAAAATTCACCAGACTCTCTTTTGAAAATGGGAATTAGCAAAGCCGACAATTCCAAAAAACCAAAGCTTGATTCTGTAAAAAAGGCGAAAACTGACACAGTGTATATTATTTGGTAAGAAGTAATGTCTGCCATTGATGAGATATTGATTTCCATAATTAAAGGGATATTTTGTTTCCCTTTCGCTTTTAAATCTTTGTACCAATCGCCTTTTCTTTAAGCTTTTTTTTCTTGGGCAGTAATGACTTATTCTCCATTTTCACCACTGGAGTTTCACCAGCTTCAACCTGCTTCATCTGCTTCGCCTGAATCTTCACTTTAATTTCCCTTTCCAATTTCAATACATCTTTTTTCAACTGCCCTAATTCATCTTCCTTATCAAAAGGCTTTGCCACTATCTATTCCAGCATCGGAATATTTTGTTCCAGTTCCTACAATGTCTTTTGATATTTTTCTTTCAGGCTTTTTACCCGGCCAATAGCATTTAAAAAGTACCGGGCTGTCAGTTTTGGGTTATCAATATTAATTTACCCCTGTTTCCAGGAATATTCCAATTTATTTTCTATAACAGCTGATATAGAACATTGAAAATAGTATCAAACACTACGAAACCGCCGCCCAGGTACCAAATATATTGGGCTTTTAAGCCCTTGAACTCAATACTGCGATTGATGCCTTTGTTGATTTGATAGACGGAGCTGGACATGAGCCATGTAGCAGCAAATAGTTTTCCAGATGAAGAGAGCTGGGGGTAAGAGGGGTAGGAAGAACAACCATTTAACTTTCGAAAATACAGCTTAAATTAGCGTATTGCCGAAGGGTTTGTTGACAAAGATTCGGCAATGCAATTGTTAGCGGTCATTGTAGAAAGACCGAGAACGTAAACGACATACTGAAAATAATGACAATTACAAAAACTAAAATACCTAAAAGCTCACTTCTGAATACTAACAATATGACTTACGAATATATTGACAGTTTTCAAGGACAGTTCATTGATAAATTTCAAAATATTGGGACAACAGAAGTTGGAAAATCATTTTTTTCAAGTGGACCAAAATGGATTGACAAATTATTTGCATTCAGAAATAAATTGGTTGGACTTTTTGGACTAAAAACTTCTGGTAAATTAATTGATAGACAAAAAATGCTTGACAATTTTAAGTGTGAAAAAGGTGAGCAAATGGGACTTTTTAAGGTGTTCGACAAATCGGCTGACGAAATTATTTTGGGAGAAGACGACAAACATTTAAATTTTAGAGTTTCTTTGTATATCGACCATCAAAATGAAAACAAAACAGACAAAAAATTAATCATATCGACAACAGTAAAATTCAACAATTGGTTTGGACGACTATATTTTCTACTAGTTCGACCATTTCACAAATTAATTGTTCCGACAATGCTAAAAGGAATAATAAAGAATATTGAACAACAAAACTGAATAAAAAACAAGGAATTGCTAACAAGAATTTGAAAACAAAAATGACAAATGACTTTGATAATATACATATGCGGGTTTTATAGTTTACTTTTTGCTTTATTCCACATTGGGTTTTGGAAGATATTCAAATGGCGTGACGATTTGAAAAAATTGGTTTTTGCAAATAGGGGTATAATGCAAATCTTGAATATTCAAATTATTTATTACTTTCTATTTACAGCATTAATCTGTTTTATATTTCCGACAGAGCTACTGAATACAAAATTTGGGAAAATATTTTTATTAGGCTGTTCCTTATTTTGGTTGATAAGAACCATACAACAATTCATTTTTCTCAAAGCAAATAATTATAAAATTCATATTTTGACTGTAATTTTCATTATTGGAACTGTTTTATTTGCTTTACCAGTATTTTTGACTTAACAACGAATGAGAAACAACGAACCGCTAACAAGGTCTTGGCAAAATTGGGGCATAAGTGCTAAATTTGAACTTTGGAATACTATCTAACAGTAGTGCTGAATTGAACATTTGTACCTTGAATGCCCCAACTTCGCCAATACCCAAACCGTTAGCGGTAAGTGGAGAATGCCAAACCCTGACGATAGCCTTAAAATTAAACAAAATAGAAATAATTATTTTATGAAAAAACTTCATGGACTTGTTTTATTGGTGGTAATGATTTTCCCATCTATAGTAAAGTCCCAACAAATAACTCAACCAGATTCACTACTTGATAAGATGGTAGGTCGATGGATACTTACAGGAATTATTGACGAGAAAAAAATAACTCATGGTATTTATGTGAAAAGGGTGCTTGACGGGCAATACGTTCAGATAGAAGAAGTGTCAAGAGAAAAGGATGCAAAGGGAAATCTGGATTATAACGCATTGGTGTACATGTGCTGGCAGAAAGCTAAAGAAGAATATCACTGTCTTTGGTTAGACAATACAAGTAATGAAGGAATTTCTAACGGAATACTCGGACGTGCAAAACAAAATGGAGACAAGATAGAGTTATTGTTCAAATTCAGTGACACGTTTCTGTTTCATACGACATTTTTCTATGACAGAACTGTAGATACATGGCAATGGACTATGGATAGCGAAGAGAATGGAAAACTGCATCCTTTTGCAAGGGCGAAAATGATAAGAAATAAAGAGTAAAAAACATTTTTTGGTGCGACCGAATTTTCTCTTGAAGATAATTACGGCTATTTGCTAACTAATTCCGAAGATGAAAAGTAAGACAAACATAAAACTTCCGTTGACAGACGCTGAAAAAGCAAATTTGAGAAAAAATAAAATCAAAATTTCAAACATTCTTGACTTTGCAACTGACGAATTACAAGTATTGCTTAACGCTACAACCGAAAGAACAAAAGAAATTTATGCGTTAGCAGAATTCCAAACTGTTCCGTCAATAGGAATAAAATTTGCCGAAGACCTTGTGTTTTTAGGTTATTATTCACTCAACGAATTAAAAAACAAAGACGGAGCAAAACTGACAGACGAATACGAACTAAAAAAAGGGTTTTGGATAGACCCTTGTGTTGAAGACCAGTTCAGATTAGTTGTAAACTTTGCAAACACACACGACACAAAAAAAACTTGGTGGGACTTTACAGAAGAACGAAAAAAGTTTCGTAGTGAAAACGGCTACCCTAAAAACAGACCGCAAAAATCGTGGGTTGAAATATTAGGATAAGTACAAAAAGAGAAAAACGCCTAACCGCTAGTCGAGTAAGCAAGGGGAATTTCACCCCCTGCTCCTCACAGAACCGTACGTGAACCTCTCGATTCATACGGCTCTTCAAGATGCGTTGTTCAATTAATAAGCGGGGCAAACACTCCAATGGGCAAACAGACCGGGTTGCATTTTGTACAATGTATTCAACCACTTGCGGCTTTTCCGCAGGCTCAGCCGTTTGTTCCATTTGCACCATTTCTCAAGCCGCCGGTTTACAAAGCGCCATAGGTCGTTCAGGTTCCGTTTTATAAAATGGCAGTAGTAGTTTTGTAGGCCTTCGCTTTTGAGGGGCTGCTGCTTAAAGCCCAGCTGCGGTAAATCAAGCTTGTCTGCAAAAGCGTCTATCAGCCGCAATGCATTGTCTGCTGCTACCTGATCTTCTAATGTACTGAAGTAACTTTGATACCGGTTGTTGCCTGTTATGTATTGCATACTGCTTAACAAGCAAAAACTGTACGGGCTTTTGTTATATTAACATTGTGTGTATATTTGGGAAGAGGGTTTTTTCACAAACTCTCGTTAGCGGTAACTATAACGAACAGGTCAAGACGACCTGTTAAACAAATATATCTTCACAAACACTTATCTCTTGCTTTTACCGTAGACAGATTTTCTATAAGCTGTTCCCCATTTTGCCAATTCATCAATTAGGGAAGAAAGCGTTTTACCATATTCCGTTATTGAATATTCAACAGTTATTGGCTTTGTGTTCATTACTGTTCGACTGACCAAATTATTCATTTCCAAATCTTGAAGTTCCTTTGAAAGCATTTTAGTTCCAATTCCATTTATTTCTCGTAACAAATCCATAAACCCCAATGTGTTACCCTCAATGAGTGTTCCAAGAATATGAAATTTCCATTTCCCAGACAATAGACTCATAGAATCACTAATTGCTTGCATTCTTACCTGACAAACTGGTGTAGCATTTATTTCAGCGTTTTTTTTCATTGACTTCAATTAATTTATATGCCTTGCAAAGTTACAAATCTCTTGGGTAGTTTCCAACAGGAAAGTACTTTCTAAAAGGAAACCCATAGCGAATATACATTTGATGTGCTGTAGTTTTGTGCCATTAATAACAATTAAAATTTTAAGAAAATGAAAAAAGCGACGAGCAAAACAGTAAGCATAATCTTGTTAGCATTAAGCCTGACAACAATGAGTGCAAGTGCACAAACCAACAACAGCCAAGAAGTGGAGGTTGTAAACAAAATGCTCCAAGCATTTGGCACCGGAAATATGGAAGCTTTAAAGTTAACTCTTTCCGATTCTACCGTTTGGAACTACAATGGAAGTACTTTGATTCCATATTCAGGAACCTACAAAGGAAAAGACGAAGTTGTAAAATTCATTGGCAACATTGTTTCGAATGTTGACATTCTTGATTTCAAAGTCGAACAAATTATTGCCACCGGAAAAACAGTTGTAGTTCTTGGTTCTGAAAAACAAAAAGTAAAAAAGAACGGGAAGATTTTGGATCAAAAATGGGTGCAAGTATATACAGTTGAGAATGGTTTAATAACGAAAATGGAAGAATTTGCTAATACTGCATATTCTGAAAAACTATTTCAAAAATGAAATCAATTCAAAAAATAATTATTTTATTAATATTGCTTGGCAACTTCGGTTGCCAAGCCCAAACAAAAAAGAAAATGGAGAATAACAATCCTTTAATGTGCGACCCAGAAAGTGGAGTTTGCGAAATACCTACTAATAAAACCAGTTCGGCAGACACTATTTCGGTAAAAGCCGAGAAAAAAGCTGTAAAAGTAATTTATTACACCGACCCTATTTGTTCTTCTTGTTGGGGTATTGAGCCACAACTACGAAAACTAAAATTGGAGTATGGAAACAATATTGAAGTTGAATACAGAATGGGTGGTTTGCTACCTGATTGGAGTTACAATAGTGGTGGAATTAGCAAACCTTCTGATGTTGCTCACCATTGGGACGAAGTAAGTGTTTATTATGATATGCCAATAGACGGAAATGTTTGGTTAGAAGACCCTTTGCCTTCTTCTTATCCACCTTCAGTTGCATTTAAAGCAGCGCAAATGCAAGACACTGAAAAGGCTATTTTGTTTCTTCGTGAAATAAGAGAAATGGTTTTTCTTCAAAAAAAGAACATTGCAAAATGGGAGCATTTAGAATTAGCAGGAAAGAAAGTTGGGCTTGACATTGTTAAGTTCAAAACCGATTACGAAGGAAAAGCAAAAGAACTTTTTGAAGAAGATTTAAAATTGGGCAGAGAATTAGGTGTAAGAGGTTTTCCAACAATGTTTTTTACAGACACAACAGGACATAAAGAAATGGTTTATGGCTCAAAACCATACAGCACATTTGAAAATGCCTTGGTTAAATTGTATCCTACTGCTAACAGAACCATTTATAACAAAACCTGGAGTGCAGTATTTTCAAAATATCACTCATTGACAGCAAAAGAGTTTTCTGAATTGACAGGAACACCACGAAATGAAAGCGAAAAATATTTAGATGACTTAACTTTAAAAGGGAGTTTAGAAAAATTGACAACCAAAAACGGAGCAATTTGGACGTTGAAAAATACCAGCCGCTAACACGGTTTGGCAATATGGCGGGGCGAATTACTATCAACTTTTTGTTCGCTATTGGGCTGTGGCTCGGGCAGACGAATATCTATTTGGCTTTAGTTCTTATCATCATCTTTTGTAAATTTACTCAGCAGTGGTTACGGGCTGATGATTTTCAAATAATTCCACATTGCCATGCCGTGTCCGACACATATAACAATTAAGAAAGCAAAAATTAACTTTTGACCAATATGGCGACATTAACAGACACAATAGAAATACCAACTATTCAATATGGCAAGGACGGAAACTTAATTATAAGCCCATCATCAACTTCTTCACAAAACGACTTTGACTTTTATGTAGGCAGGTGGACAGTAAAAAATAAAAAACTAAAATCAAGATTGAACAACTGCACTGAGTGGCTTGAATTTGACACCACTGTTAAAATGTTTAAGGTTCTAAATGGCTTTGGTAACATTGACAATATATATGCAAATTTTGACAACAAACCCTTTGAAGGAATGTCAGTAAGATTTTTTACCCCAGAAACAAAACTATGGAGCATTCATTGGGCGGACACAAATACGCTTCAACTTGACAAACCAACTATAGGTTCATTTGATAAAGATTTTGGACATTTTTTTACCAACGACACAATAGACGGAAAAAACGTTTTAATTGTATATCGTTGGGATATTAGAAATAAAGAAAAACCAATTTGGAGTCAGGCATTTTCGGCAGACAATGGAAAAAATTGGGAATGGAATTGGTATATGAATTTTACAAAAGCAGATTAATAAACCTGCCACCAACATACGAGGCGGTTTGGCAAAATGGCGGGGACGAATGTATGCAACTCTAAACGGACAGACAATGAAACCAAACAACCGGGACACTATAACCAATAGAACCGCTTCATCCACCACGAAATTTAAATCCTAACTTTGAAAAGATGAATCAACTTTTCAAAATATTTCAAGTGGACGAAGCAGAAGCGACCAAAATCAATGCTTCGCCTGATGAACCCCACAAGCATGATTTTGAAGAATTGATTATCGGCATTGAAGGTAAACTGGAACACTTTATTGATTTCAAGTCCACAACGCTTGATGCTCCTCTTGTAAGCTTTGTAACTAAAGGAAAGGTTCACCGAGTAATTCCGAAATTGGACAACGGCAGATGCAATATGTGGGCAATCCGGTTTAAAAGCGAATTTATTCCCGAAACAACATTTCAGCTTTACTCCCTATATCATGACCATGCAACTCTAAAAATGCAAAGTGGTGAATGTTTTGACCGCCTGGTTACTCTCTGCAAAATAATGAACGCCGAAATGCAGCAGGAAAACTCTGACCTAAGCGTTGTGCGGCATCTACTAAGTGCCTTATTTACCATGATTGAATCGGAAAGAAAGAAAACTAAAACAGATGCCAACAGTGTTAACAAAACTCAGAATACTACTTTTAAAAACTTCCTTGCCATTCTTGAAGAAAATTTTCATCGGTCTGAAGGAGTTGAATTTTATGCTGAAAAGCTTTTCATGTCTTCAAGAAACCTGAATACGATTTGTCAGAATATCTTGCAAAAAAGTGTTTCCGAGATTATTGAGACAAGAAAACTCATTGAAGCCAAAAACCTCTTAATCAACTCCGACAAATCCATATCTGAAATAGGTTTTGATTTGGGCTACAACGAAAAAACCTATTTCACCAGTGTGTTCAAAAAGAAATCAGGACAAACACCAACTGAGTTTCGTGAAGAAATGCGGAAACTGGTTTCCTAAAATCACAACACTTCTTCCGATTAGTATTACCATCCGCTTTATAAATCAGGGCATCTTTGCAGTAAAAATCAAAAAAATCTTCAAAATGAAAAATTTATTCAAACCAGTTACAGTAGTTGCATCAATTGTATTAATTGCAACCATTGCAACATTTACAAGTTGCACCAGCAACGGTAATGCCTCAGACCTTCAGGCAAAGGTTGATTCCTTACAAAATGAATTAAAGCAATTTACTGAGGAAAAGGCAACTACCAACCAACGCCTTTTATCCTTTGATTCATTAGACTATGAATTTTACAGCAATCAAAAATGGGACAAGTTTAATCACAGCCATGCAGACAATATCAAAGTGTATTATCCTGACGGAACAGTAACAGTGGGCTTGTATCCCAACCATATTGATATGCTCACTCCCATGTTTGCCTTTGCTCCGGATACAAAAATTAAAGAACATCCTGTAAGATTTGGAAGCGGAGACTGGACAACTGTTATCGGAGTAATGGAAGGAACGTTTTCTAAACCTATGCCTATTGGCAATGGTAAAACCATTCCGCCAACCGGAAAAAAATTCAAGTTGAGCATGTCAACAATCGGGCATTGGAAAGATGGAAAGATGATTGAAGAATATTTATTCTGGGACAATCAATCGTTTATGAAACAAATCGGATTAAGTCAATAATACTTTCAAACTATTTTATACAAAGGAAGTGCAGGAAATTGTACTTCTTTTTTTTGCTAGCTGATTTTAGTTCCCAAAATCACAACACTTCTTCCGAAAAGTGTTACCCCTTGCCCTTGATATGTCCGCATCTTTGTATCACAAATTTTAAACAACACTAAAAATATTTCAAAAATGGAAACAGCAACAAAAACAACAGCAAAATGGGTTTTAGACCCGGTACACAGTGAACTTACTTTTAAAGTAAAGCACATGATGATTACCAATGTGAAAGGTGAGTTCAAAAACTTTTCAATTGAAGTGGACGGTGATGATATTTTTAAGTCACCTCTCATTGTTAACGTTGACGCATCATCCATCAACACTAACAGCGACCAAAGGGAGGCACACTTGAAATCAGCCGATTTCTTTGATGTAGAAAATCACAAAGAACTTATCTTTAAAAGCACATCGTTCAAGCAAACTGGTGATGATGAATACGAATTGAAGGGTTTGCTCACTATCAAAGGCATCAGCAAAGAAGTATCATTAGAGGTAGAGTTTGGCGGTATCAACAAAGACCCCTGGGGCAATGAGAAAGCTGGTTTTTCCTTCAAAGGAAAAATTAGTCGCAAAGATTGGAGCTTAAACTGGAATGCTGCTTTGGAAACAGGCGGTGTTTTAGTGAGTGATGAAGTGAAAATTTTCGGTGAAGTTCAATTTGTAAAGCAATCTTAATACAAAATAGTATGAAAAATAAAGTAATCATTATCACAGGAGCTGCAATGGGACTTGGATATGCAGCAGCAAAAGAATTTGCATCAAAAGGAGCCAACCTTGTGTTGGTTGACTACAATGACAAAAGTTTGAATGATGCCAAAGCGGAACTGAGTAAGGAGTTTCCCGATGTGAAAATCATCACAGTTGTGGCTGATGTTTCAAAAGAAGAAGCTGTGAAAAACTATGTTGATGAATCCGTAAAGGCATTTGGCAGAATTGACGGACTTTACAACAATGCAGGTATAGAAGGAAAGCAGGCAAGCATCACCGAGTATGATGTGAATATTTTCAAAAAAGTAATTGACATTAACTTGATGGGTGTCTACTACGGAATGCGTTATGTAATTCCTGTGATGCAAAAACAAAAGTTTGGACGCATAGTGAATGTGGCATCGGTTGGCGGTATTCGTGGTGTGTTGAATCAAATGCCTTATGTGGCAAGCAAACATGCAGTTTCGGGTATGACAAAAAATGCTGCATTGGAATATGGCAGAGATGGAATACTAACCAATGCCATTGCACCGGGTGCGATTCTTACTCCAATGGTTGCCGAAGCATTCAAACAGGTTAATCCTGCTGACCCTAAAGCGGCTGAAACCGAATATGCTCAACGCAATCCTACCAAACGCCTGGGACAACCGAATGAGGTAGCCAAACTGGTTTCTTTTCTTCTAAGCGAGGAAAACGGTTATGTAAGCGGACAAACCATCGCAATTGATGGGGGAGAATCAAATATCTATGGTAACTCATAAATACCGTCATGGACAGAATTACATTTTTAAAATCACTGGCAGTATTGCCATTAGCAGGAGCAGCAATGAAACTGAATGAATTAAGTAAAATAACAGAACCTTTGAGTAACACAGCTAAAATGCCCGTGTTATTCCTTGGTCATGGCAGTCCTATGAATGCCATTGCAGAAAATGAATTTGTAACCGGGTTCAGAAATATTGCAAAGGAAATTCCTAAGCCCAATGCAATTTTATGTGTGTCGGCACATTGGGAAACAAAAGGAACTTTTGTAACAGCAATGGAAAAGCCAATCACCATTCACGACTTTGGCGGATTCCCTAAAGAACTTTTTGAAGTGCAATATCCGGCACCCGGCAACCCTGACTTAGCAAAAGAAACAAAAGAACTAATTAAGAAAACTAATGTGGGGCTTGATGAAAAATGGGGGCTTGACCACGGTGCCTGGAGTGTTATCAAACATCTTTATCCCAATGCTGATGTGCCGGTTATACAAATGAGTTTGGATTACACTCAAACCCCGCAATATCATTATGAGTTAGCCAAAGAACTTTCAGCTCTTCGGGAAAAGGGCGTTTTAATAATCGGCAGCGGGAATATGGTTCATAACCTTGGCTTAGTTGCCTGGGATAAATTAAACACTGATGATTATGGATACGATTGGGCATTAGAAGCAAAAGAAAAAATGAATAAACATATTTTGAATGGTGACCACCAGCAACTAATAAATTACAAATCACAGGGCAAGGCATTTGCTTTGGCTATTCCATCACCCGACCACTATCTTCCTTTGCTTTATACACTGGCACTAAAGGAAGAAAACGAGAAGGTGAGTTTGTTTAATGACAAAGCCGTTGGCGGCTCTTTAACAATGACTTCAGTAAAAATTGGGTAAGGCTATCAAACAAAAGTGATTTGGAAATAAACTTTACCATACTATTAGATTTACTCGGCACATTTGCTTTCGCAATAAGTGGCATCAGATTAGCATCAGGCAAGCAAATTGACTGGTTTGGAGCTTACATAATTGGTTTAGTAACCGCCATTGGTGGAGGAACGTTGAGAGATTTACTTCTTGACGTAACTCCATTTTGGATGACAGATGCCAAATACTTTCTGACAACAGGAGTTGCGCTGTTTGCCACGTTGTTATTTAAAGACAAAATGTTTAAATGGGGCAGCACTTTGTTTTTGTTCGACACAATAGGTCTTGGGTTGTTTACAGTAGTTGGACTAACTAAAAGCCTTGATACCGGACTTCCCATTTGGGTTTGTATTGTCATGGGAACAATCACGGGGTCAGTGGGAGGTGTGGTTAGGGATGTATTGCTAAACGAAGTACCTTTAGTTTTTCAAAAAGATATTTACGCCCTTACCAGTGTTGCCGGTGGTGGAGTATATTTCCTTTGTAGTTACTTTCACTTGCCAACAGGGATTACAGAAACAACTACAGCTTTAACTGTAATTGTATTTCGTTTGATAGCCGTTAAGTTTCACATTCATTTGCCGCAATTACAACCGTTAAGCAGTAAATCGAATAATGAATAAATAGGCTTTCGTACTGGCCTAAGTGGACTACGGTATGCCAGCACAGCAGAAAGCAATAGATGTTAACAATAATTGTATCGTGCTATTCTGCCAATGACAGATACTATAAAATACGACCTCAAACAGCAGCCCTACCGGTAAAAGTGCAAACTTTCAATTGGCTGACAAGAAAATTATCCCAATACAACTTTTCTATGCTTTTGACCCCAGGCGACAATTGCACCAATTAAAGGCTCTAATGTTTCTCCGTGTTTTGTAAGACTATAAACGACTGACACAGCACTTGTAGCATCAACATCACGACTGACAAGTTTATTCATTTCCAAATACTTTAATTCTTTTGTCAATGTTCGTGGTGTGACACTTCCTAAATCTCTTTTTAATTCATTAAAACGTTTTTCTTTATCGCAAAGGCTTGCCAAAATTGCCCCACGCCACCTACCACCAATTATATCAACAACATCCTGCACATCTCTTAACTGAACCTGTTTTTGTTTATTTCTCATTACTTTTTGTTTAAAGTGGTATACTAAAAGATAGCGGTATTTTTTGCAAATGTAGTATCAAAAATATACTACTTATTTATATTTGATAATTGGTTTTTAAAACTTAAAAGCCCACCGAAAGTCTAAATTGAATACTCACAAAAAAAAAATACTAAAATGGTCAACCAAAATTTAGCAAGCAAAGCAGGGATTCCAACACCAATAAAAATATTCACTTGGGTATTAATTTGTGCCGGCTGCTTTTTCTTTTATGTTTACACTTTCAATCCGGTTATCAGTTTTCCAAATGCAAACTTGGACAGTTATTCAGCCAAAATGGGTTTTGCAAGTACAGGGGTAAGAATATTAGGAAGCGTATTAGCCCTTTTAATTTCTGTTCTTGCAAACAATCCCCGTTGGTTATTTATTACTCTAATTTCAAGAGTATTCATTGAATTGGGTGACGTTGTTGTTGGACTTAAGTTTGACGGAGTAACTGCTAATACATTTTCTTTAGCAGTTTTAGCAGGACTTGAAATTTGGGCTGTATTAAGGCTTTGGAGAGTAATCAGAGCAAGTTAACAACAAAAAATACGATACATTAGTACCATGGCAAAAAAAGCTGCTGGTTATCTTAACTGTATGTAAATAAGTGGGATGACTTCTTTCTAAACTAAGGTGTTGATAGCTATATGCTCACACCTTTCGCTCTTCCTTCATTCACTTGTTTTTTCGGCAGCAACGATTTCTCGATTTTTACAACCGGAGCTTCTTTAGTATCAAACACATTTTCTGCAGTAACATCAGCCTGCTTCATCTGCTTCTCCTGTATTTTCAGTGTAATCTCTCTTTCCAATTTCGAAACATCTTTCTTCAATTGCCCCAATTCATCTTCCTTATCAAAACCCTTTGCCACTATCTTTTCCAGCATCGGAATATTTTGTTCCAGTTCCTGCAATGCATTTTGATATTTTTCTTTCAGATTTTCTACCCGGTCTATCGCATTTAAAAAATACCGGGCGGCAAGCTTGGGGTTATCAATATTGATATGCCCCTGGTTCCAGGAATATTTTATGCCTGTTTGTTTACTTTCTGCATAAAAAACATTATTGTACTTATATTCAAATAAGCCTTTGTCTTCGTAAGTCTCTTTTTGGCGGCGGATGTATAAATCAAAACCATAGAGTTCACCGACTCTTTTATTGTCGTCTTCGCCAATACCAGGCTTCCATGTTGCGTAAAGGCGGATTAAATGAATGCCTGTTGCTTCGGCATCTGTGTTGCTCAAACCTTCAAGGTGAATGGGATTGATTTTTATCCCTTCTTTATCATACTGCAACTGGCTTTTGTATTGTTTTTCATCTATACTCAGCTTCTCCAATGTTTCCAATGTTTTACCTTTTTCCTCCTGCAGATTTTCTAATTTAAACCTCGACCGGAATATTTCTTTGTGGTGAGCATTGCGTAAACTTTCCAATACGGCTATCTTCTTTTCCATTTTCGATTTTTCCAACAGCGTTGTATCGCCCGATAAAATGGCAATGTATTCAGAAAAGTTCATGCCGCTTTTTTCATCAATACTTCCTTCATCAATGGTTCTTACATTCAGCTCACAATTTTTCATCTGGCTGATGAAGGTTTGCTTATTCTTCAGCAAGTTGAATTTGTAATTATCCAATGATTGTTCAACAGCATAAATAAAGTTCTTCACCTTGTTATTGTAGAATTCCTTTGCAATAATATTCCCCTGCCTTGCACCACGGCCATCCCTTTGTTCCAGTTCTGAAGGTTTCCATGGAATATCGAGATGGTGCATAGCCACTACTTTTGCTTGTACATTCAGTCCGGTTCCTGCTTTTTCTGTGCTTCCCAATAAAATTCTGATGTCACCATTATTCATTTTGCGAAATAGTTCCGGCTTTTGCTTGTCTGTCCAGTCGTGTATAAAAGTGATATGCTGAGAAGCTATTTTAAAATCATTAATGAGTTTATCCTTGATGGTATCGTAAATATTAAATTCATTGGGTTTGGGTGTACCAATATCACAAAACAAAATTTGTGTACCCTTGTGGCCTTTACTTTGCTCATAAATCTCAGCTACTTTTCTTGCACAAACATTTACTTTATTGTTTGGGTGGTCGCTGTATTTGCCAGAATCAATCAGGCGCATATCTGCCGCCATCTTTTTAGCATAGTTGGTAGCAATCAGCATACGGCCTTTATCTTCTTCATCGGTCAATCTTGGCCTGCCGATTAATTCACCATCACCTGTTTTAGCAAACTGCATCAGCAGTTTTGTAAATTCCTGTTGCTCCGGTGTGGGTGGGATGTTGACTAACTGTTCATCAATTTCAGGTTTATCTAAATTGATATGCCTTGCCGTTTTATAATCCGTAATCTCATTATAGAACAATGCCAGTTCCGGTACTTTTATAAAATGCCTGAACCGTTCTTTGGCAATAATTTCATTGGTAACAGAAAATTCAAAGTCGGTTGTTTTCTTTGCAAACACTGCTGCCCAGGCATCAAAGTTTTCTATACGCTGCCGTTCCATTTCTTTTGGCCGCAGGTATTTAAACAGCAGGTACATTTCGGTAAGACTATTTGAAATAGGTGTACCAGAAAGAAACGTAACACAGAGGTCGCTGTTAAATCTTGTTTGCAGTTCCCGTACAGCAAACAGCATATTCAATGCTTTTTGACTGCCTTCTTTATTGCCAAGTCCGGCAACCCTGTCATGCCTTGTGGTGTAAGTAAGGTTTTTAAATTTGTGGGCTTCATCTACAAATAAGTGGTCAACACCTAAATCCCGAAAGTTGATACCGGCATCTTTCTTTTCTTCAATATTCTTTCTTAATTCCTGCAACTTAACACCCAAATTTGTTTTGCGAATCTCCAGCCCCTTCAGCATTCGCCGTGAAATTTCGCCGCCCATATCTTTTATGGTATGCAAATCCCTTTCTACATTATCCAATTCAGCTTCTATAATCTGTTTTTGTATTTCAGGGCTTTGGGGAATTTTACCAAACTGGTCATGCGTTAGAATAATGCAATCCCAATTGTTATTTTTTATTTCATTAAACAGCCGCATCCGTTTTGCAGGAGTAAAATCATTTTCATCAGGTGCCAATATTCTGGCATTGGGATAGGCTTTACGATAGGTGTCTGCAATTTGCCGTACATTGGCTTTTAATGCCAGCATCATGGGTTTATTGACTATGTGCAGCCGCTTCATTTCGTTGGCAGCTACCACCATCGTTAATGTTTTGCCAAGACCCACTTCATGGTCTATCAATGCACCACGGTTTTGTACTATTCTCCAAACAGAGTTTTTTTGAGAACTGTATAAGTCTTCAATAGCTAATCTTTTTTTATCCAAACCCGGAAACTGCAAATGGCTGCCATCATATTCTCTCAACACATAGCAGTTGAAAGTATCATTATACAGCGTTTCTAATTCTTTCTTATCGCCATCAGGTAATTTTTTCAGCCAACCAATAAAATTATTGCGGATAGATTCAATTTTTTGATGTGCCAATTGTATGGCTTCGCTATCAGGCACTCTCACAGCTTTATCGCCGCTTCCAATTTCATAGGTGTAAAACGGAGTTGTGTTTTCTAAAGCATACTCCAATAACGAATCGCCATAAGTAGTTTTTCCGCTTTTGGGTGTTACAGCATATTCCTGGTTAATTTTTGCATTGGTAAGCCTTGCTTTTACTTTGAAAGTATCTAAAGAAGGAAAATAATTTACTTCGGTATTGAGTTCAAAGAGATGTGAGGCAAAGCGATTGTAGTAGTCAAGAGGAATCCATCTTTCCCCCAGATTAAAATCAAGCAATTCAAAAGGAATTTTTTCTGGTTGAATTTTCTGTAAAGCATGAAGGCTTTTAAGCAGTTGAACATTGTCAGGATTTTTCTCAACGACTTCTGTAGCTATTTTTAATTTGAATACAACATTACCGCTTAACAACTGGTCGGTAGTTTCCCATTGCATGGTGGAAGGATTCAAATAGATATGATTACCCAATGCTTCAACTGTTTCAGGCTCTGTGCTATCAGTTGCGGCAGCAATAAATTCAACATCCACTTTTCCTTTATCGTTCAGGCTTTTTGCCAGTGCTTCTAATGGGTTGTCAGTTGTAAATACTTCCTGCTTCGGCACTAATGATTGTGTAAGTATATCGGCCTTTACAAATTGTTCGCCTTCCTTTCTTTCTACTGATGAAAGTATGGTTAAACCAAAGGCTTCATCTTTTAAAATACGCTGCCGGTTGGTTGACGAATTCAGTAAGCCATAACCTTTTATTAAAGAATCATAGGCTTCATTTAGTTCTTTTCGCAAATCAGTATGCCCCGTTTGTCCGGTAGTTTCTTTTTCAAACAATTCAAAATACATATCTCTCACCGCAGTGTATTGCTGGTAAAAGCCCAGGTCTTTCTTATCATGCAGGCTGGGCATAAACACAGGCTTGCCATCATCAGATGCCATGTAGGAAACAAAGCCGACCCGGCTATTATGTACAATCAGTGTTCCCTCTTTGTGAAATGGATTAAAATTATTTAGTGTTTCTAATTTAGTATCATCACCTAATGAAATGTGAAACACAGCTTCACCGTCATTATAAAATTGCTGGTCATAATTTTTTAGTGTGTTGGTTATGCCAGCTAATTCATGTTTCAGTAAGGCTGCATTCATCCAGTTAGCAGAGAACTGTAATTCTTCTGCATTGGAATAAAGTTTATAAACATATTGTTTGAAGGCAGTTGATTTGGCCGTCATCAATACTATCAATTCATGTTCTGGTTTGTCTTTAGTGCGGATGATATTTAAAATTCTTGCCGTCTTTTTATCAATTACCGTAGCATCAGCCGGGTTAATGTAAGCCGCAGCCCTGTTAATGGTATTGGAAGAACCTGTATCAAACAAACCTAACTGTACAGAACTATTGTCGGTCTTATTTTCCGGCATAGCCGTGTAAGTAAGTTGTTTGCCTTTTGGCTTTTCAATCTGCTTAATTGCCTGTTTGAATTTATCTGCATTAAAACTTTTGTCAAACCCTTCGCTTATAGTTTTGCTTAATGCAGGAGCAATCAAATTAATATCGCCGGTTTGCCAAATAGTTTCATGTGCTTTACCGTACTGGTCCTGGCCGGATTTTATTTGATTGCCCAGAATAATTTCAGGATGTAAAATGATGTATTGATTATGTGAATAGTTGCCAAAATCGTTTAGCTGTTCAATTGTATTCAGTAACTGTATTTCTTCTTTTGAAAGTGATTGCTTGGTTTGATTTTTTTGAACAATTAAAAAATGGCTTGGTGCTTCTGTGTTGCCTGTTTCTTTCATCAGGTTATCGGGCATTACATTCAGACTTATGAAATCGGCATTATTGAAAAGATATTCTCTTGCAACCTTGTTAGAAGGGCTGTTAAGAAAAGCATCGGTAGTGATATAAGCCATCAACCCACCGTCTTTCAGCTTATCAAGCCCTTTTACAAAAAAGTAATTGTGAATTTTATCCTTCAGCTCTTTTTCCTGTATGCTTTCATCATACACTTTAAAATTGCCAAAGGGAATATTGCTGACCACTAAATCAAACTGCCCATTTTCAGAAGCCGGGGTTTCTTCAAATCCTTTAATTTGAACAGTAGCAGATACAGGTAGCGAACTGCTTAATGCTGTCAACACTTTACCGGTTAGAAAATCTTTTTCTATGGCATTAATAGTTTGTAGTGATGGGAATGCCGCCGCCGCTTCTGTCACAAACACACCAGCACCGCTGCTTGGCTCGTACATAGCAGTCGGTTCAATACCTTTATCTTTTAAAACTGTAAATAGTGATTGCGGAATTATTTCCGGTGTATAAAACGCAGTAAGGATACTATTACGGATGGAATCTATTGCTTGTTTATATTCCTTTTCTGTGAGTTGCTGCTTTAGTAATTCATGCAGCTCCATTACCTGCGGATGCAGTTTTAAATCTTCCTTCGACGCATTTAATTTTTTCCATTCTTCTTTAGAACTATTTGGAAACAGCACTGCTTTTAATCCACCAAAACCGGCATAGTTCTTCAAAGCAGAAATCTGGTCAGCAGTTAATTTTTTTTCTGCTGACCAGTTTAAGGCAATACGAATAGCCTCAATATTGTCTTTAAGTTTCTGCTGACTGTTGTAACTCATTGCTCACATTTTCATTCACACGGTTACTGTCTAAGTACTCACTAATTGCACCGCATACCGCATATCTGATAAATCGGTTGTCTTCGTTCTCTTCTGAAAATTGTAAGTCGTTGAAAACCGAATCGCAATAACTAATCATGTTTACTGCTTCATGTTGCAGCAAACCTGACTGTTGCAATAATTTGTATTCCTGCTTAAACTCCTGTTCAAGAATATTGATGGTATAGTTGTAACGGGATGGCCGTAATTCCTTCGTTAATTCGTTGAGGCAGGCTTCCTCAATACTGTAAGCAGGTTGTTTTTCCCTTTCCATCTGCTGCCAAAGTGATTGCACACTGTCGGCTTTTGAGTAAAGCCATAAACGTAGTTTATCTTCTGCCTCTAATGCAAAGAGTATATCAGGATTGTTATCCCTGATATACTCTAATAATTTGCCCATAATAATTTCTTTCATAAAATGTTTTTAAACGCCAAAGAATGAACGGATAACAGTGGCTACAATTACCAGGAACACACAACTGCCAAACCAGGCTGCTGCCACTTTTCCTGTATCATGGTCGCCGCTGTTCCATTTTTGATAAACTTTTACAGCACCGATTAATCCAACAATGGCACCAACCGCATACATCAGATTTGTGCCGGCAGCAAAGTAGCTTCTGACTTTTGTATTGGCTTCATTAATACCGGCATTACCATCTTGTGCAAATGCTGCAACTGAAATCAGCAGCAGAAAAATACCTGCTGCATACATCCATTTTTTTTTGTCACTCACTTTTTTCATAATCATATTTGTTTAGAAAATTGAAGAATAAAAGAATGCTTCATTAAACTAACTCATCTGCACTTGATTTTCCTGCACATAGTTAATGAAGCATTACTTTTTTAAACCCACATATATTGAATGTCTGTTGCTGTAAACCGTTCAGGATAATGTTGAGCAAGCAAGCCGGATATAGCAGTTTCTAATTCCTGTTTATGTACTGCTGAATGTAAGCCGGGATATTTTCCAACTATCATTTTTAAGGCAAAGAGTATTTCTTCTTTTGGGGCTTCCGGTTTCATTTCAGCCAGGTAAGCATTTGCTTCATCCCAAAATGGCTGGAGAATAGCAATTGCCTCATCAGGATTTTCCTTTGGTAAAAAGTCGGCATGATTACTGGCAACAAAGTGTGCCTTTATGTCTGCAACAGGAATCGCTGTGCTTTTTTCGTCTATTCTTTTTATTCCAATCAGGGAAAGTATTTCCCAGCGGAAATATTTAAACCCAACAAAGCAATAATAAAATAGCAGCAAAGTGATTATTGCTGTTATGTACTGGCTCCATGAAATTGAACTGAACATCGTAAATAATTTTAGCTATGGTTCATTTATGCAATTATTCTTCCAAATCAGGGATAATCATCGTAAGTAAGGTAGGGCTACCCAGAGACTTAGTCTATACAGGCATCATTCATTTAGAAGGAGAATTACTAGTAAATTTATTCCTTGATAATCATAGGAAAAGTGTATAAAACAGTACACAAATTAAAGAGTTAGCAGTCATTGCAGGACGACCCTAAACAGGTAGAAATAGACTCCGACTTTTTCGACTTCCCAAAATAAAATTCAAAAATAATTGACAAAAAATTTGCGCAGTCAAATAGCTGCATTATATTTGCAGTCAAATAACTGCATAAAATGGAAATACGTAGAGATGTTTTTCAGGCAATTGCCGACCCAACCCGAAGAGCAATATTGTGTTTAATTGCTTTACAGGCGATGACACCAGGTGCAATTGCTGAAAAATTTGACTCTTCACGACAAACGATTTCAAAGCACATTCAAATTTTAAGTGAATGCGAATTGTTGAATCAAACCCAAACAGGCAGAGAAATTTATTATCACTTAAATCCAAAAAAAATGAAAGAGATAGCCGACTGGTTAGCGCCATTTACAAAAATGTGGGACGACCGGTTTACACGTTTAGACAAAGTATTAAAAAATTTAAAATAAAACAAAATGACAACAAATAACAAAACCCTGGTAATAGCCGATGACGGTAAACAGGAAGTATTCATTATAAGAGAATTTGATGCACCAAGAGAAAAGGTTTTCAAAGCATTTAGTACACCTGAAATCATGGTGCAGTTTTTAGCTCCTTTTGAATTCAAAATGAAATTTAATTATGCTGATTATAAAAATGGCGGCTCATATAGTTGGTCACATACTGACGGAGCTGACAAAACATATTGCACATTTAAAGGGGTTATTCATGAATTAGTTTCACCAGAAAGAATTATTCAAACTGCAGAAATGGAAGGTTTACCGGAGGGCGGTCATGTAGTGTTGGAAGTTTGCACTTTTGAAACACTTGATGAGAACAGAACCAAGCTAATTATCCAGGACATTTGCCGTTCTGTAGCCGACCGAGATGAAATGATAAAAAGTGGCTTTGAAAGTGGTATGGTAGATATTTTTAATCAATTGGATGAGTTAATAAAATCTGGATTAAGGTAAGAAAAATACAGATTGTTACCAGCTCTATTAAACAACCACCCTATGATTGTAGATATTAAAACTATAGGTTGACATTGCTTTGCTGACTTTTATAGAAAAAATTATGACAAAAACAGAAGACATAACGCATTTTGCACCAGAACTACATATTCCCAATGGGACAGTTGAAATTGATTTTTACAAAAAATTTGGAGCTACTGAAAATTTTTGTTTTCGCAACGAGGATGGAAGCATTCATGTTGCTGAATTGGAAATCAGCGGAGCAATTTTTCATGTGCACGAAACAATGCGTGACGCTCTTGAGCCAATAAGTGCTAAGGGAGTAACATCGGTTATTGGCTTGTTTGTTCCTAATGTAGAGGAGGTAATGCATAAAGCTATTCTGGCAGGCGCAATGGAAATTAATCCCACAACAGACCACAACTATGGTTATAGACAAGGAATGTTTAAAGACCCTTTTGGACATTATTGGCAAATACAGAAAAAAATCTAAATCAATAGTACAACAACACAGCTGGTAACATGCGGTTCCGAGCGGACAGTTGGAAAATGCCACTCCTGCCCAAAGCCATAACCGTAATCAGATGGGTTAAAGAAAAAAATCATTACTCATTATAAACAAAGAAGTTGTGAAACAAAAAATCTTATTTATCGTAAGCCTGGTCTTTGGGCTGATGTTTGTAAATTCTGGCCTGAACGTATTCTTCAATTACATGCCTACACCGCCTGACATGCCGGCTGACACTATTCAAATGTTTGCTGGCATACTGCAGGTTGTTTGGCTAATGCCACTAATTGGAGTAGTGCAAGTGCTGGGCGGAGCTCTGTTTATCATCCCACGGTTCAGAGCTTTAGGTGCAGTAATCATATCTCCTGTAATGGTGGGAATCATTCTTACTCATCTTACAGTAGCTCCCGAGGGATTACCTATTGCCCTTCCATTGTTTGCGATACTTATCTGGGTAATTATTGAAAACAGGAAAAAATATCTTCCTATGATAAAATAAAAGTGAGGAAGAAATAATAGTCAAATTAAGCAATTTATAAATAGAGAATGAAAGTATCAAAAATTAAAATAGAAATATTGGCACCGATACAGAAAGTGTGGGATGCTATCAGCACTACTCAAGGTATGAAAGTTTGGGCGGAGTGGTTAAAGGTTGATACAGATTGGCAAATGAATAATCCAATAGTGTTGACTTGCTACGATGAAAAGGGGCAAATTCTTGAACACAACGGAGAAGAAATGGTTTTCAGGGGGATTATTGAAGTCAAGGTAGAGAACAAAGAAATAACGTATTCTTATCCAGAAAAATTAGCGGGACTAGAAAAGGAGAGCTACTTATTGGATGAGATAGATGCTGGCACCACTTGCGTTACATTCACACAAACATGTACTTCGGAAGAAATAGCTAAAGACCAAGAGGAGTCACAGAAACAATTAATGGAAATGTTGAAAAATAAATTGGAAGAACAATAATAATTGTATTAAATGAATAACGTAAACCCATTTACAAAGGATGTACATAATTGATAAACTTGCTTGGATAGTATTAAAGGACAAAGCAATTCTTTCAACAAAAAGTTATGGAAAAGACAAATACTATATTCCTGGTGGTAAAAGAGAAATTGGAGAAACAGACGAACAAGTTCTGCTTCGGGAAATTAATGAAGAACTAAATGTAACAGTTGACATCAAAACATTAAAGTATTTCGGAACTTTTGAGGCCCAAGCACACGGACATTCAGAAGGAGTAATAGTGAAAATGATTTGTTATTCAGGAAAATATATGGGAGAATTAAAAGCAAGCTCCGAAATTGAAGAAATAAAATGGCTTAAGTATTCTGACAAAGATAAAATATCAGACGTTGACAAATTAATTTTTGACAGCTTAAAACAAAACAATTTACTGGAGTGATTTCAATTATAAAAGCAAGAGAAAAAGATTGCGATTCCATTGTTAACATTGGTAAGGTATCAGTAGCAGAATCTCACAGAGACAGCTGTTCAGCAGACGACATGAATGAGTTTCTTGAAAGGACTTATAATTGTGATGCAATTAAGGAAGAACTCAATGATACAAATAATATTTACTACATCATTAATTACAATGATAAACCAGTTGGGTTTTCTAAAGTAATTCTGAATGCCAAACATCCAAATATTGTTATAGAAAATGTAACCAAGTTAGACCGAATATATTTACTTAAAGAATTTCATGATTTGAAATTAGGCCTTGAGCTTTTAAATTTCAATATTGAACTATCAAAAAATAAAAATCAATCGGGTATATGGTTATATGTATGGGTTGACAATAACAGAGCCATTAATTTTTATTTGAAAGCTGGGTTTACAATTATAGGAAGTCACAAATTTCAAGTCACTAATACACACTATGACCTGAGCCATCAAATGTTTCTCAGTTTTCCTGAGCCGAAAATGCATAAAGTAGTTTAACTCCTTAACGGTCATAATTGTATTTTAAAATAAAAATGAAAAATCTTGCAAAAATCGGTCACATTTTCTACGGACTTTCAATGCTTGAAACTGGCTTGCAAATACTATATTTTGGAAAACTTCCATATTGGTTAATTCCGCACAACTATATTCAATTTTCCAGCTCTAAAATATTTACAGTTGTTGTTGGAATACTGCTTGCACTAACAGGTATTTCCATTTTATTGAATAAATACACAAAGCCTGTTTCTATTATTTCAGGAACAATATTGCTTTCATTTTTTTGTTTTTTTTATATTCCGTTCCAGTTTAGTTCCCCCGCAAAATATCAGCACCTTGTTGAATGGGAGAACGCCTTGAAAGAATTAGCTTTTGCCAGCGGAGTATTTGTTCTACTCTGTTATTCCAGAGAAAAAAAGGAGCACAAAATCTTCAAATTTTTTGATAAACTATCCTTAACCAACTATATACTATTTTCAGTCCCGATGCTTTGTTTTGGGTTGGTTCATATTTTATATGCAAAAGATGTAGCCACTTATGTACCTACATGGATACCAAACCAAATATTGTGGACATATTTAGCAGGTGTGGCTTTAATTGGTTCAGGTGTTTCAATTCTGATAAATATTAAAACAAAAATAATTGCTTCGTTATTAGGGGTTATGTTGCTAACCTGGTTTTTAATATTGCACATTCCAAGAGTCATGTCATCACCAGCGGCATATTTAAGCAGCGAAATCACATCAGCAATTTTAGCACTTGCTTACAGTGGTGTTGCTTTTATGATAGCAGGAAAGGTATTGCTTCCCGGTTCAAATTTTGAGAAATAGCGATTTAACAAATGGTTACAGTTGACACATTTAGAAAACTGGTGCTTTCATTTTTGGCAACGACAGAAGAAGAGTACACAAAGATTTATTTATTGACGCAGTGACAACTGCTTATTGTGAAGTAGCACCGAAATTCCTTGCAGACAACCGCTTTTGAAACGCAAACCATTACTTATTCTATCTTCACTTTAAAATCTCCTAATACACCACTCTAACAAACCTACCCTGCAAATCAGGCACATGGGCAAGCACACAAACCTACGACACAAAAGCCAACCTGCCCATGAACCTGTCTTGCCTACACACGGCAACCATCATTCGGTGCGACACACAGACCCACATTGTAGATGACCGAGAAGATAGGCTATGCGTAAACATAGGATGAACTGTGGAAAAATACAGAGCTCTTTCTTTTTTGATTCTTTAAAATTTCAGTTACGCAATTACACAACATAATCTGACCAAATAGCTTGCAGGAAGTTGTTCCAAATCTCCAGTAATGTCTTTCCTCTCCAGTTTTCTTTTTCATTCACTTTTCGTACAAAGTTGAAAAGCAATTCAGTAGGGTCAATTTATCATTTAATTCCGACCCCTAAAAAGTGTCATATTATGACATATAAATCCAGCCTTTCAGCATAAAAAGATATTAATTCTGCTACCTTTTTCCTTATTTTTGTAACAATGGAAAACGTACATAAGCATATAGAACACTCAATTTCAAGGCGTAAGAAGGGAGATTTGATATTTCCAACTGACTTTAGAGCCAAAGGTACTCAAACTGCTGTTAAAACTGCTTTGTCAAGATTAAGCCGGGAAGGAAAGTTGAAAAGACTGGCGCATGGCATTTATTATGTGCCTAAAATAGACCCTTTATTCGGCGCTGTTTACCCGGCACCGGAAGAAGTGGCTGAGTCTATTGCAAAAAAAGAAAAGGTCCGTATAAAGCCTGCAGGTGCCTATGCGTTGCACCGGCTGGGGCTTACTACCCAAGTGCCTACCAAACTTGTTTACATTACCGATGGCGAAAACAGGCAGATAAAAATTGGTAAAACGGTTATCCGCTTTAAAGCCACCACCCCAAAAAAAATGTCGCTGGAAGGCCAGTTAAGCAGCCTGGTTATTTTGGCATTGGATGAAATAAATCCAGCAAATATTGATAGTGATACAGCAAATAAAATAAAAGCGATTTTACAAAAAGAAAATCCCGGTCAGTTAAAAAGAAATCTGCTGCTAACATCTGGCCGCATTCATGATTATATTGTAAAGCTTTTAAAATAACAGTACATGACAGGCTGGCTACAATTAACTGACGAGCAAAGAAGAACAAGTATTGCACAAGCGGCAGTTGTAAGTGGTATTGCTGCTAAAGCAATAGAAAAAGATTGGTGGGTAACACTCACACTTAAAGCATTATTTGAAAGCCCTTATGCAAAGGTTTTATTTTTAAAGGCGGTACTTCATTAAGCAAAGGATGGAAATTGATAGAAAGGTTTTCAGAAGATATTGACATAGCATTAGACCCGATGGCTTTTGGAAAGGAGTATAAAACTAACCCCAGCCATACCTATGTAAAAACATTAAAGAAATTAGGTTGTGAATTTACCAGCACTGTTTTACTGGATGCTTTAAAAGCACAATTCAATGCTATGGCACTACCAATGAACGATATTGCTATTACAGCAGAAACAGTTCCTGAAACGATACCCGACAGAGACCCACAAACTCTGTATGTAAAATACAAATCATTATATCCGCCGCATGGATACATCGCCGATGAAGTAAAAATAGAGTTTAGTGTACGTTCCCTTAAAGATCCGTATGCTACTATATCTATTCAATCAATCTTATTTGAAGCATTTCCCAATATTGCGTATGCAGAAACTCCTTTTGAAGTAGTTACTGTAGAGCCACGAAAGACATTATTGGAAAAAGCTTTCCTGTTACATGAAAAATTCCTGAATGTAAATACGGATAAAATAAAAATTGAACGGCTGTCTCGTCATTTATACGACCTGGTAAAACTGATGAATACTAAAGCTGGGATTGAAGCTTTAAAAGACTATGAATTTTATACAACCTTATTAGAACATCGTAAAAGTTATGTAAGGTTAGGCAATGTGAATTATGATACACTGCATTATTCTACGCTTTCTTTTTTACCGCCTGATGCGGTGATAGAAATGTTTCGGCAGGATTACAGGTCTATGCAGGCTGCAATGATTTATGGTGATTCTCCCGACTTTGATACAATGATTAATGAGTTGAAAATACTAACTGGAAGGTTTCGCCTCATTAGCGATTATCATGTATTGGAAAATATAATTAAAGATGCAGCTCTTAAAATAGGCAACGATAAAAGTTTTGAAAGTGAAGGGGCTACTTTTAGTACACCTGTTCACTATTTAACAGATATATACAAACCTGAAAGCCCGACAAACAAAACTATTAGTTACACTGTGGCATTTATTTGGAAGAAAAATAAATGGGTGTTTGATAGTATTGCTATAAACCATTCGTAACAGGTAAAAGCATTATAACTTTCCCAAAATTCCTGTCCATTTCTGCATTATATCTTTCATCATACTCAGCGTAGCTTTATCCGGGGCATGGTATTTTGTTTCGAGGCTACCAAATGAAATCTCATCCTTTTGCAGCGTAGTAAATAATTTCGATACCGTTTTCAGCATAGGAGCAATCGTCGGATTAATGATGATTTTATCAACAACCAACAATCGAATCAATACAGCCAACTTTGCTACAGATAATGTGGTTTGAATTTTACTCTCAGCGGCAATTTGCAAATCACTGCCATTAGCAGTTTTTTCTTTTACTTCAATTTGTTTTATTTCCGCATTTATCCATTCTATTAGTTGCTTTTTTACTGAGAGCTGTTTACAATCAAAGTTTGTCGTTGATTTTACTTTTAGCTGCAAAACTGAAACAAGTTTGCTCTGTAAGAATGAAACCCTGTCTGCATATACCGGATTATTTTCCAATTCAGTTTTCAATAAATCAAGCTCATAGTCAATAAAACAAAGAGAGTTAAAGTTGTGGTAATAGAGTAAATCTCTCAATGAATTTTCTGGAATAGAAGCTAATCCCGTTTCAATTTCCTGAATAATATTTTGCAGGTAAATCAACTGGTGCCATGTGATGGGGACATCCTCAAAAGTATTTTGCTCAGAAATTGCATTTTGAAAAACTCTGATTAATTCGCTGTTGTTTAGTTTCATTTGCAAATAATCAATCTTCAGTTTTGAACAGTCTTTAAACTGCCTATATCTGAACTTCGTCAACCTGCTGTTAGTATCAAAATACTGGTAGAAGAAATTTTGTAAGAAACCGAGGGTGTTTTCGATACTGGCACAAACCGTATTATCAACCTTTACCGTTACAAATACCTCATCACTGATATTGTTGAGTAAGGCTTGTACCAGTTTAATATATTGCTCCTTATCAAAAGCGATGGTGCTGGAAATAAATTCTTCCATTAATAATGCCGGAATAAGTTCAACATCGGTTACAAGGCTGTTACACAAATCTTCTTCCAGTAAGTTATGGAATATATAACCATCCCGTAATGCATTATTTGCTCTTTTATTCAGTATGGCATACCACTTAGACAAAGCCTGTTGCACAGACAATTTCGACCCGGCAATCGTTTCATTATTTTTAGGAAACAATGGTTGATACTTAACTAAGCTGGCAATAGTGCCATTTGCTTTTGCTGCACTTTTCATAACTCACTTTTTAAAGTGAGATTGCAAATGGCAAACCAATAACATTACGTTAAGTAGCGTATTTTAATAAGTAATTCAGCGTATTTTAAGCTTTAAAAGGCTGGGAACGGCTAATTTGTAGCCACAATACCCAACTTGTTCAGCAGTTCCAGCTTGTTAGAAACTTTCACCTTATCAAATATATTTTGCACATGCTTGGTAACGGTTCTTTCGGCAATAAAAAGGTTGTCGGCAATTTGCTTGTAAGAATATCCCCGGCAAATAAGACCGACAATTTCCCTTTCCCGGTTGGTAAGCTGATATAGCCTGGAACCTTCCGATATTTTTTCTTCCATACTCAGCCGTTCTATTTCTTTAGTTCTTTTTTCCACTTCTTCCTGTAACTTTTCATTCCAGCTAAGTAGTTTTTCCTCAGATGCAACAAGCCGTTGGTGTTCATCCTTCAACTGCTGCACATTTCGCCTCATGTGTTGTGTAAGCAACAACAAAAATCCGGTATTAGTAATGGAAGCTTCTACAGCCTGGCCTGCATTAAAATAATCAATTACCGGCAGGCATACCCAGGGTGCAAGTCCTAAAAAGGGTACGATTTTATTTTCAGTTGTTTCATCTTTCGTTGCCGAAAATAGTGTAACCATAACCCACAATGCATAAACAACAGGCAGTATCAATAATTTTTTTGCATCATCGAGATTTCCGGTAATACCAAACACAATCATAAAAAGCAAATACGGCAGCATAAGAAAAAGGAAAACACCCCGGTAAGCATGAAATTTCATTTTCTTCAACCCAAAAGCATGATACACATAATAAGGAAAATAGCAGGGTGTCATAAACCCTGTGGCATAAGCTATACTGTTCTGCCAGAAATAAGAGCCGGGTAATTTTGTGTCTGGTAACAAACCACCGGTTATATTATATACAATGAGCAACAGCAAAAGAAAAATATCAAGATAGCTTATTTTATCATGTGGCCTTGCCCAGTGATGGATGATAAGATAGAAAAGAATAATCAGTTCGATACAGACGAACGCAAATGTAATCAGATGCATTTGGGTACCCGGAAATAGCATAGCAGTTCATTTTGACACATCTCTTTTCAGGCAATATAGCCAGTAACCAAAATCAAGTTCCTTATATATTGTAAAGCCGTGTTTCCCGTACCAAGGCAAATTTCTTTCTGTTGAAGTTTCCAGTACCACAGGGCGGCCTTCTGCTTTAAATTTCTCAAGTATTTGTTTCAGCAAAACCGTTCCTGTTCCTTTGTTTTGTTCCGATGGGTTTACACCAATAAACCAGAGGTATGCAAAGGGCTGAGAAGGATGAATTTTTTTAATAATAGCCTCCCTCTGCATGGCTTTTTTTGCATTGATTAAACCAGTGCAACTTATTATCAATTTAATATCAGCAACTACTGACTTAAAAGTTGTTGTTTTCTCGTAAGGAAAAATAATGAGGGCACAGGCTTTTTTGTCATCTGAAAGTAATATTTCACCAAACCAGAAACAGTAATCAAACGAATACTCCATAAGCTTCCTGATTCGGTGCTTCTTTTTTGAGTCTTGCTTTATGATATAGTTTACACTTATGTTGTCAGCAAAAGATTCAGTCAGAATGGAGACGACAGCTATTCTATCAGAATATAAGGCCTTGGTCATGAGTATGGTTATGTTAATCGTCCATGATATAACTATCAATTTCTATACCGATTGAAACTTAAATTTTCATTATTCTTATTATCCGACTGGTTTTGTTTTATTTACGGTTCTCCTAATAGTTATTTTACTCAACAAACATAGACGGTTGTGTACTTACTGCCGTTTCCGCCTATAGCGGACCGGTCTTTACATTCAAATCTTCTGCAAAGGATTTCCACTGCAAGCTCTAATGGATAACTGTGAGCGATTCAACTAAGTATTTACACTGATTTTGGTAATAAAAGACCCCTATAATCCTGAAGGCGCTGTGCTAAGTTTTGAATTGACCTGTGGCATGGAAGCAGGTAATCGATTTATTAACCAACTTACCTTATCATAAGGGCTGTTTGGGTAGGCACTGTTGATACACTGCTGTCTCACCCGGCATCAAATGTCATACTCCGGGATGATAAGAGAAGACCGCTTAAAATCGGGTACTACAGACTGGCTTATAAGAATGAGTGTTGGATTGGAAGCAGCAGAAGATACTCTCTTTGATTTGGGGCAGGCCTTAAAAACAGTTTGAGAATTATTTAATTTGGCTCATAACCTTTTCTACTATTCTGTCGCATCTGGTAAGATGAAAATGCAGAATATCTTCTTTTTTATAATAATTAGCAAGTAACTCTCTTAACATAGCCTTGGCACGGTTTAATCTCACTTTTACATTCACCTCACTAATGTCAAGGCATTCTTGTGTTTCTGCTACATTCATGTTTTCTATCTCCCGCATTACAAACACGGTTCTGTAAATTTCAGGGAGCTTACATATAGCGTCATTTAATATGGTTTTCAATTCTGAATTGAGAACTTTTGCCGCAGGAGTTTGAGTTTTGTCGGCCTGCCAGCGTTGCAGTTCATTTTCCATATTGTCATCATTCATATTAATTGTCTTTCCTTGTTTTTTAAACATCATCAGGAGCATCGGTAGCACATGCAGGTTTTGGATTAATGCTGCTGGGCATCCTTATCTCATCATCAAAAAAAGAAATACTCTCTATTAAGAACAGCGGTATATTTGTTCCAATGGGTGAAGGAAGTACAGAAAAGCCTGGTGAAAATTTAACGCTGCTAAAAGGAGCCAGAACAAGCATGGATGATTATTGGGTTACTTATGAAACTGATTCTGCTCATCCCAAAAAACCATTGTGGTATTATGAAATAGAATTTGAGGAAAAAGAAGGTGAAGAAAAATTTACGCTTACACCCAATGCGTTTGTAAATTATAAAGGGGTAGAAGGGTTGATGTCTAATCCCGATGCTAAACATTATTGGAACCATGATGTGTTTACTATATTACTTCCCTGCCCGACCCTGCAAAAAATAAAGACACAAGCCAGTATGAGATAAAGCAAATAAAAAATAAGATACTGTTTTATATAATGACGGTTCATTTATATTGGAGAGGCTGGTAACAAAAAATAATGTGCAAACTGCCGGACTTGAGGCCGGAGACATAGCCTCTATTGCCACTATAAAAGTTCTTTCAAAAAACAATGCTACTTATACAGCTGAGCCCATTCTTATCAGCAGGAATAACCAATCTTACCTGCTGCCTGATACTTTACATAAAGAAAAGCTTATTTGTCAATTGAGAAATGTAAAAGGAAAAAATATTGAGGTAGGTATTAAACACTCCAATGCAATAGTAGAATATGTAACCTTAAAAATGTATAAATTTCCTTTTATTAATTTACTATGGATAGGCACTTTTATTACTGTTGTTGGTTTTCTAATGCGCATGGTAAGGCGGATAAGAATGGGTAGGGTGAAGGTGCCTGCCCAAAAATACAATCATGAAATAAACGAATCAAAAGATGATAGGTTCATTTTGTAATTTTAGTGTGCCGTAATGTTTCAAAAATATTTCGATTACTTTCTGGTACTCATGGCCGAAAAAAGATTGCAGCAGATTATATTCATTATCAAAAATGATAAAGGAGGGAGTGCCCGGTAATTGATTTAATGTAAATGTTTCAGCAATAAATGGGAGCCTTCCGTAATACTCCTTAACACTATTCAGCATCGTTAGCTTCTCTTCGGCTGATAGTAGGGCAAAGTTGGGGTTCTTGTTGCAGATAGCCTGCACATTTTCGTTTGTCAAAAAATCTTTTGTTGGTTTTAATGCATCAAATACAACAGGAAATAATATTTTTTGAGGGTATATTTCTTCGTCGATTGAATCATAATATTTTTTAGTTTCTCCCGTTAATTTATTCTCCTGCAACAGCAATTGAGTATTCCCCTCCGTATTCAATTCAAAATCTTCAAAGGCGGTGGATACGCCGATAAAACCAATTTCATTCTCATACTTCGTAAACAATTCATTCATCATCGGTATGCCATAAACAAAACAACCCGGGCAATTAACCTGGAATACAAAAGCGATATTTATTTTCTTTATTTGAAAATTTCCCTGTAGCGGCTTTTGTATGTGTAGATAAAATAATGGCATGATGATTAAGGAAGCAAGTGTTGAATTTCTTCTGTTGTTTTTCCCTGAAAATTGGCAAAGCGGTGTTCTTTATAATGTGCCCGAATGTATAATATCAAATCCCTGCGTATTGGGTTTAAAGGAAGAGCAGTCGGTATCTCATCCATTTCAAGTATATAATATCCCTGTGTGTTGATGGCTTCTTTCATTTCGGGGGTTGGTTCTTCTATATGGCAAAACCGACACTCCTCCATGTCCAGGCTGCTTTCGGTTTCTCCATTTTTTGCCAGGTATGTTTTTCCATAACCATAAATTACTTGCTCATCTTTAATACTATCCGGTACAATAATATCAAAGTGCATAACATTGCCATCCTTCTTTTTAACGTAAGTGTCCCAAACTGCTGTTTGCATAATTTTAATTTTAAGTAATACATTTTTAATCCCTGCCCGTAAGCTAACTTATCTACCAATCATCGTCCATTATCTTTCATTAATCAGCATTCAGAATAATCGGGCAAAAAAATTCCATTAACGGCTACAATGGTTGATATAACTATTTTTAATCCGCTTTGCAACTTCAGGTAGGGTTGGGTATCGTTCATCACCACTTCACTTATAATCCCTTCTTCTCTTATCAGTCCGTTGCAATCCAGCAGCATAGCCGCTTTTGTGTTATCTTTTTGCAACTGTAACAGTAAATCTAAAAAAGATTGCCCGGTTTTTAAGGTTGTACGATTATCCATGATGATGTATCTAAAAAAATAAACTAAACGTTGGTTTTAAGCACCCCTACTAATATGATACACCCAATATTAGCAGGATTACTGATACTGTGTTTTATATTTTGAGGGAAGATAAAAAAATCTCCAGGTTTACTTTTGTAGTGTTCATTATCTATAGTAAATTCCGGTTGCCCTTCTAAAGTATAAGCGTATTCGGTTTTATCGGGATGGAGATGTTCTGGATAATTTGCATGAGGCTCAATCTTAATCAATTTAAGACCTCCGGCATCAAGACTTATTAATTCTTTTCCAGCAAAGCCTTTCACTTTTCCAGTTGTCCAGTTAAGTAAAGTATGTTCTATTTTGTTTTTAATATTATCTCATTTTACTAAAAAAACTGAGGCAGTAGTTAATATCCTTCTTCAGAAATATTAATTGTTGCTTCATCCAATTCTTCGGTAATTAATATCTGGCAGGCCAACCGCACATTTGAACCTGATAACCCTACTTTTTGAATGGTTGCCTTTTCATTTCTTTCTAATATGCCTGCATGTCCTTTTATGCCTGAAACTTTTACCAGGCAAGTTGCACAACGCCCCATGCCCCCGCACTCCCCAAAATTTTCTAAATAGATACTGTTGTTAAGCAACTGCATCAAATTCCTGTATTCGGCCCGATAGGTTTCTATTTCATGTAGCTCTTCCCCATAAATCACTTTAAAATGAATGTTATCTTTTAGAGGGTTCATAATCGGAAAATAAGTTCCACCCAAAAATTATTGTTGTTCATTATTTTTTTTATCCAAAACTCATCTGGATAATTATCCTGCTTTGGCTCAATATGCATTTCTTTTAACTGTGTACCAATCTCAGCAAGTTTTTCAACGGGCAGTGCAGATTCTAAATATGGAAAGAGTATGCGTTCTTCAAATCTTATATGTTCATCTACCAGCGATGCAAGTGATGCATAAAGTTCTTCATTTTCATTTGCAGATACTGTAAACCTGGCAATGATATTTTTTATTTCTTTATGCTGGTTAAATCCATCCTCACAAAGTTTGTTTTGAACCTGGCTAAACAACAGGGTTTCTTCTTCAATAAAATGTTGTTCTAAATGAAATTCCCAAAAGTAAAGTATGTATTTCCTTATTCTGTCTAATGCAATTTTTGCTTTAAGCCCTTGTCTTATTTTCCAACAAAACAGCAGGCCAAAATGATGGTCTCTTGAAAGTGGAACTATATTTTCATTTCTTTTGATGGGTTTATCGGCCATAATAATTATTTTAAATAGTAAATAAATATCACCAATAAAAGTGAACACTGCTTTTCAGCTCCTCACAATTTTATCATGCAAGTGATGCTTCCATTTCAACCGACCTGGGAAAAAGAATATTGTTTTCAAGATGAATATGCAGATGCAAATCATCTTCAAATTCTTGTAGCAAGGCATAAGTAACCTTATATGTATTGCAGGCATCAGGCGGCGGCATATAGTTTCCGCTTAACGCTTTTATTTTTCTAAAACGCTGGCCTTCGGTATCATGCTCCTGCATCATCATGCTAATGGGATTTTGCACCGAACCAAAAGGCGCTGAAAACCTGCCGGCATTTTCTTCTTTTACCGTTACCATTTTCATAATAAATGGAAATAGTACCTGCTCTTCTTTTTTCATGTGTGAGGCAAGCTCTGTTGCACAACTGCTGAATAATGAATTTATCTCTAACAACTCCGGATGTTTTTCGCCATGTACTTTGCATAACTTATCCAGGTACGCTTTCAATACAGGAATTTGTTTTGTTACATAACGGTGATGTTTTTTTTCAATATAACTTACCAATAAATCCAGCGGCCAGGAGGCAAAATCGTTTACCACATTTTCTTTGTTGCCGGAAGATCCCATTACAAGCCTTAAATCATTTTTCACTGCATCTATTGTAACAGTATTATTATTACAAGCTTGTTCAAGAGACCTGTTGCCATTACAACAAAAGTCAATTTCATATTTTTTAAATACGGCAGCAGTTCGATAATCTTCTGCCACCATTTCTCCAATTGTTTTTTCCTGTAAATCTTCCATGTCAATTTTAATTTTAATGGTTTATATAATTGGGGTGGCTGAATTGTTTTTATAATACTCTATTTTAGAAAGAAACATTACAGCCATTTTATCTCCCCGCCATTTCGCTTCAGTTGCTTTTGCACCTGAAAAATGCTGGTCAATAGTTGAATGCCATAGTGCAAGCCAGGTATCAAAATGCTGCTGGGTTACTGGTAGTTTTGCATGTGGTACAAATGGGCTTCCAAAATAGGTATGGTCTTCCAATAATACTGTTTGCCAAAAGCGAACCATTTTTTCCAGGTGCTGTGGCCACCGGTCCTGTATTATTCCATTAAATATTGGCCCCAGTAATTCATCAGTTTTTATTTTATCGTAAAAACTATTCACCAATAATTTTACGTCTTCTATGTTAATAATATCTTGTTTCATTGCTATCATGGTTTCAATCATAAATAAGTGAATAGGTAATACAATGCCCATCCGGCAAAACCAATGATGAGTATCCACACCCATGATGGAATACTTTTAGGGGTTTCGCTACCTTCTATTAAAAACCTTTTTTGGTCGCCTTTTCCATAAGCATTAATCATTAATGGAAGTACGCCGTCCACCACCGCATTTTCGGTGATGCCTTCCACATCAATTGCAGGGCCGTTTCTTACTTCAAAAGGAATGAGCCTTATTCCTTCTTTACCGGTAGGGTCTTTGCTTACAATTTTCAAAGTGTGTTTTCCGTCTGTTAACTTACGGGTATCCAGTTCAAAATTTACAGGGGAAATAAAGGCCGCAACGGGCTGCTCTTCATCATCTATAAACACAAATATTTTGCTCTTATCTTCCATTTTATACATTGTTTAATACCGAATGTTTGATATGAGTAACTGATTTTTCACCTGGGCTCACTAACCATTTTATTGAATAGAATAATGTAACCAAAACAATAAGGGCTGTTACCGAAATAATAAGATAATCCCAGTTGCTTTGTGGTCCGGCGCCATGTGTAATACCCTGCAATATTTTGGGTTGTTGTTTTTCGCAAACCGGGCAGGCTATGGTGGGCACACTTATGAAAAGTATGGTCACAATTGCTATAAATTTTTTCATCAGCATTTTCTTTATAATATTTTATGGGCCAATTATTGAGCTTTTAGTTTCACAAAATCTATAATCTTCTTTATTTCTTCTTCCGTTACTTTTTTTGCATTATTGCCCCATGATGTTCTTTCATGGTTAATGATGGCAGTTACTTCTGCGGCATTTAAATTAGCATTGGTGCCAACGCCTGCCATAGCCCCATACTCTGGCCGGGCATCATAACCATTCATGATGATATCTACATACAATTCCAGGTTATCTCCCGTTACAATGGGGCTTCCTTTTAATGGAGGAAATGCACCTGCCAATCCCTCGCCATTGGGTTGATGGCAGCTTTGGCAATTAGCGATATAGAGTGCATTGCCATCCAGCTCTTTTGTTTGTGTAGCCGCTCCTAAAGCTGCTTGTTTTCTTTTGTATAAAAATTCTGGCGACGGGGTACCGTCTGGCAACTTGGTTTGCTTAAGCGATTGCAGGTATGCAATAAGATGAAGGGCATCTTTGGTAGCAACAATTTTTCCTTCTTTTCCATTTAAATATTCCTTTGGAACATTTACGATTACATCATTTTTTGATGGCTCTTTCTTAAAAGTAAACAACCAGGGATAGGCTGGCATAATGGATTCCTTCACTACAATTCTTGGATTATATAAATGTACCAGGTTCCAGTCTTTGCTTGGTTGCCTGTTGCCAATATCGGTAAGATCGGGGCCGGTACGTTCGGTACCCATTAATGTGGCAGTGTTGCGCCACAGGTCAGTACGTTTTATTGCCGCATAATCTGCGGGTATGCCTGGCCTTGAGCCCCATATTTTATCCATATCTATATTACGCACCTGCTGGGTATGGCAGGCCACACATCCATTGGCGATATAAATATTCTTTCCTTTCACTGCTGCAGCACTCAGTGGTTCAGCACCAGGTAAGGGTTTATTGTTTTTCTGGTTATTAAGTGCCGGAAGAATAGCTACTAATACCGTTAGCCCGGCAAAAAGCAAGAACGCTGTCCAGAATAGTTTTTTATGATTATTAAAAAATTCCATTGTGCTGTTCTATTAATGATTAATCAATTTTTTCGTTTGCAGTTGTTTGCTGAACTAATTTTGCCAACGCAACTTCTTTTACATCTATCGTTTCATTTTTGCTTAGCATCTTATATATGTTGTATGCAAAGAAAATATGCGACAGCCACATCAGGCTGCCACCAATTGCCCGCCACAACCAGTATGGAGCCATCTGTACTACCGATTCAATAAATGGTTTTCCCTGCATCCACATTTGACCTCTTAATGTACTGCCAATCATTAAGGGTATGGTATAAAACAACAGGCCAATTAATGCTAACCAAAAATGTGCGCCTACAGTTATTTGCGGAGCTTCCCGGCCGGTAAGTCTTGGCAACACTGCATACATACCTGCCCATAAGAAAAAGCAAATAATACCATACATGGTAAGATGCGAATGGGCCACTGTGAAATCGGTAAAATGCCAGATTAAATTAGTAGAACGAAATGCTTCTGCAGTACCCTGTAACGAACCGGTAAAATAAAAAATAATACCTACCAGAAAAAACGGCAGCGTATAACTTCCGGCAACTTTATGCCAGGCGCCTTTAAACGTCATTACAAAATTGGTAGTACCTGCCACCACCGGTATTACCATACCAACGCTGCCAACAATAGCCACCGTTTGCAACCACCAGGGAATGGAACTGAAAACAAAATGGTGCGTACCAATCAATGTATAAAATAAAATCTGTGTCCAGAAAGCCAGTATGCCAAGGCTGTAAGAATAAATCGGCCTGTTTAATTGTTGCGGAAGCATATAGTAAACAATACCCAATGTAAAAAGCATAAACCACATGCCTACACCCTGGTGCATATAATAACCTTGTATGATGGTTTCGCCGAGGCCATTTTGCCAGTTAGGAATATATGCCACTACGGTAATAGTTATGGCAAACATGATGGCGGAAACAATGTACCAGTTTGAAATGTATATTTCTTTTGTTTTTCTTTTGGCAATAGTTTGAATAAAATTTACAAGAGTAAGTATAACACCTGCTGCAAATAGTAGCATAACCGGCCAGATGTATTCTCTGTATTCGCCGCCACCATTATTGATGCCCGCCATTAAAAAAATAGTTCCAAGAATAACTGCGGCATTAATTAAATAGAGTGTGTACCATCCTTTTTTTATACTGGCCAATGCTGTGTTACTAACCGTGGGAACAATATAAAGACCCAATCCAAGCATACCCAATGATGCCCAGCCCCAGAACACTGCATTGGTATGAACGGGGCGCAGGCGGCCAAAACTTAACCAACTTAGATGGTCAGCATCAGGTGCAACGAATTTAATGCCGAGATATTCACCAACTGTAGTACCGAATAGCAACCAGAATGCAGCACATCCAAAATACCAGATAATAAGTTTAGATAATTGCGGGTCAATATTAGGCCGTTTTTGAGCTTTCTTTTTTCTTGCAACAAAATTAATATAGCCCTCTGTTTCTATATTACTAACCAATCCCTTTTTATCTACCGGCATTTGTTCTCCCGATAACTCATTATTTATTAGCGCAAAATCTAGTGCTGCTTTTCTTTGTGCTAATGCCGCAGTAGCTTGTTCATCGGTTAATGTAGTTAGGTAAGCTGCAAACTTATCTGCTTCTTCAAGGGCTTGCCTGTTACTGTGCTTCCGGAGCATATTGGATAATTTTACAATCATCAGCGCAATGCCTGCAAGTATAGGAATCATAATGAGGGTAATGGTGATAATGATTCCACCCTCGCTGAATAATCCTGATTTTGTTGTAGGGGTTTGTGCCAATAAAGAATGGCCCGGAAACAATGTTGCAAGAAAAGTAAAGGCAACTATTAAAACTGATTTTATACTTCCTGAACTTCCAGCGGTTTTTCCTTCATTCTTTTCTTTCTCTTTAGCCAGTAATATTTTTTCAATCTGGCTGCTATCCATGTTTTGGAGATACTTTTCAAACTGTTGTTCGGTATTCCTGTTTTTTTTATCCTTTATTTTTTCAACCATCTTCTTTGCCCTGAAAAGAAGAAATAAGGAAGCAACAAGACTAACTAATAGAACTATTATCGCAAAAAAAAGAATTCCGGTTTGGTTGGAAGCTGGCGGAGCATCCTGCGATTTTTCCTGGGCAAACATTGTCAATGGTGAAATGCAAATTATTGTTAACATAAATTTTGCCCACTTGCTGCGAAAACGAAATTTCATATAAAATATTTTAAGACCTTTTACTCTTTTTTATTGCTAAAAAAATCACCTCTTTAAATATTTTTTTCCTAAATCTAAAGATGTATTATAATCACCCAGTGTGGCGGATTGCATCATGGTTTTAATTTGTTTTCTTACCGCTACAAATTCATCATGTATGGGACAGGGCTTTTTTTCCGAGCAACTCTTTAATCCCAAACCACAGCCTGTAAATAATTTGTCGCCATCCACGGCAGATACAATATCGGCCAGGCTTTGTTTTAATCCTGCACTATCCAAAAAAAAACCTCCGCTTGGTCCTTTAGCAGACTGCAGCAATCCTTTCCGGCTCAGTTCCTGCAATATTTTGGCAATAAAAGGCTCAGGCGAATCAATGGCCTTTGCAATTTCTTTCACCCCTACTTTAACATGGCTCTTAGATTTTTGTGCCACAAAAAGCATTGCCCTTATTGCATATTCGCAGGTTTTTGATACCATTTAACAATTTTATACCGGCAAAGATAAAGAAGAAAATTTAATAAAAGAGTTTTTACTCTTCTATTTTTGCACATATATGCGGCTCTACATTATCACATCATTTAATTGCTGCACCTGGTATTGGAATAACTACAGTAATCCATTGTTTTTATCGCTTTTTCCCCAACGATTGTGCAAAAAATGCAGCAAACAGGCGTTCATAATTAATAATTGAAATCCCCTCTTTTCAGCAAGGTTAAAATAATGATAAGCTTGTCACTGTAATTTAAGTTTTATGGCAGGTTGAAATATAAGTGCTAACTTTACATGAATTGGAAAATCAATTTACCATATACGCTTCACTTTTTTTCAGCAATAACTTTGTATTGCCTGGTAAGAGATTTCTATATCTTAACAAGACCTATTTCTTCTCTAATAAAAAGGCCTTTGCTACGCTAACCCCGGCCTGATAATTATTAAGTCACCCGGGGTACATTTTCTACATTTTATTTTTCAATAGAAAAAATTAAGACTATGTCACGAAATCAAAAATCGGTTTCGGCAAGCGGCGTTATAATATTAATTATTGTTTTATTAAATGCTATTATATTAAAAACAGCCTATATAAATAATGCTGATTACTACTGGGCCTTGTTAATATTACTGCCATTATTATTGCTTGCCATTTATAATATAAAGCAAAAGAAACATGCCGTACTTCGAAATTACCCCGTTATAGGATACCTGCGGTATTTCCTGGAGTCCATCAGGCCGGAGATGCGTCAATATTTTTTTGAATCAGATGCTGATGGCAAACCTTTCAATCGCCGACAACGTTCTATCGTGTATCAACGGGCAAAAAATGTACGCCAAACCGTGGCATTCGGAATGCAGGTTGACCCTAATGAGCCGGGTTATGAATGGATGGCTCACTCTATGTATCCTGTTAGTATAAAAGAAAAGGATTTGAGGGTATCAATTGGTAATGACCAATGCAGGCAACCTTATAGTGCCAGCATACTGAATATTGGCGCTATGAGTTATGGTGCATTAAGTAAAACAGCCGTGCAGGCATTAAACGAAGGTGCACAACTGGGAGGCTTTGCACAAAACACTGGCGAAGGTGGTATCAGTCCTTATCATCTCAAAGGTGGTGATTTAATCTGGCAAATAGGAACCGGCTACTTTGGATGCAGGAATGAAAATGGAAATTTTAGTGCAGAATTATTTAAAGAAAATGCCTGCAAGCCACAAGTGAAAATGATTGAATTAAAATTATCGCAAGGTGCCAAGCCGGGGCATGGAGGAATTTTGCCAGCTGTAAAAAATACCACTGAAATAGCTGCCATCCGAAATGTACCCGTTAACACTACCATTATTTCTCCACCAGCTCATACTGCTTTCAGCAATGCGGAAGGGCTGGTGCTTTTTCTTGAGAAATTGCGAAAATTATCCGGGGGGAAGCCCATTGGTTTTAAACTTTGTATTGGCAGTAAAAAAGAGTTTAATGAAATATGTTACTACATCAGAAAAGTAGGTATCATTCCTGATTTCATTACCATTGATGGTTCAGAAGGTGGAACCGGAGCGGCACCACTTGAGTTTACAGATAATGTAGGGATGCCATTATATGAAGCACTAACATTTGCATCAAAGACACTGCAATTATACGGACTTAAAGACCAGGTAAAACTAATTGCTGCCGGAAAAATAATTTCTGGTTTTGATATTTTAAAGGTGCTTGCACTGGGTGCAAGTAGTTGCTATAGTGCAAGGGGAATGATGTTTTCGCTGGGTTGTATCCAGGCCTTACGTTGCGACAGCGGTAAATGTCCGGTAGGTGTAGCCACGCAGGATCCTGCTTTGTATAAAGGGCTTGATGTTACAGACAAACGGGTTCGTGTAGCCAGTTTTCATAAAAACACCATTAAGGCAACTATCGAATTAATGGAGGCCTGTGGATATAAAACTTTAGGGGATATAAATGTTGCCAGCTTTTTTCGGCGCATTGATACATTGAATACCAAGAGTTTTGAAGAAATCTATGCTATAAATAAGAAGGTAATCAATAAAACATATTCTCCACTCTTAAATTAACTAATATGAAAAAGCTAAATAAAAAACTCATTTTAATAAAAGAAGAATTCAATTTGCTGAAAGGATATATAAAATCATTGATGAACACCACTTCGGCAGAAAGAGAAAGTGCAGAACAGTTAGCAAAAGAATTTAAGAATGCGCCAGTGCTGGTAAACAAAGTTGATTTTCCAGAGGATGGAATATGTATTAATTCAAATGTTACTATTGAAGATAAATCAACCGGCCGCCAATTTCAATTTAAAATAGTGTTGCCAGGCCAGGCAAACCTAAGTCTTGGCAAAGTTTCAATATTTGCACCAATGGGCACAGCCGTAATTGGGTACAGAAAAGGCGAATCAATAAGCTGGCAAATGCCTGCGGGGAAAAAAGATTTTAAAATTGTGGAGGTGAGTAACGCAGAAATATGAATGAAGTAATGAAGAATAGCCCCGCCTTTCACAACGGGGCTATTTATGATTGTCTTCAGCAAAAATAATCTACATTCATAATCATGGATGCTTCTCTACCTAAGAAATTATTCCTATAAAAGAATTTAGCCTTGTAAGCCAACATGAAGCCGGAAGAGGATAATATTATTTTTACACTTGTATATCTTGAAAAAGAATACAGAGTATATACTCATAGAAATAAATACCACAGCTTAATGGTTTTAATTGCAGACTATTTATCATTACCCGGCTTTGGGTTATGTAGTGGTATGGGCAGTTGTGGCACCTGTATGGTGAATATAAAGGAGAAAAATTCTCCCTTTGTATGGCATGCGTTATCATGTGATGTACAGGTGAATGATGAACTTGCTAATACAATCATTTATATTCCTACACAATTATATTAGGACAGAATATTTTTCGGATTTTTATTTCTTGCCAAAATAAACTCTACAGTATTTTTTTATTTTATTGCGCAATGCAGGAACAACTTCTTCCAAAAACCAGGGATTTATTTTTACCCAATTTTGATTTTTGCATATGGCTCAAATATGAATATTAGCAGGCTCACACAACGGGTACCTTCAGCCACAAAAGTTTCCAATGTATTTCTTATTGGCTACAAATTAGTTTGTAATAAAGCAAGTAAAGATGGCTCTGCCAAGGCAAATATTTTTAAGTCTGATGTTCCCGTCGATATAATTTGGGGAGTATTATTTAAAATTGCTAGTAAAGAGAAATACCTGCTTGATAAAGCTGAAGGGTTAGGTAAAGGTTACAATGAAGATTATTTGAGCTTTCGTGATGAATCCAATTCGCAGTATGTTGCACAGGTTTATATCGCTGATACCAATTCAATCAACAATAACTTCGTTCCCTATGATTGGTATTAGGAATTTATTGTAACCGGTGCTATCCAAAATCATTTACCGGCTTATTTTATTTCACAGCTTCAAGCTATTCCTTTTATTCTAGACCCTGACGAAGAAAGAAGGGAAAAGAACTATTCTATTTTGCGAGGCAAATAATATTCTTTTGTTTACCAGCTTCTACTCCCTGTTCATCTTCTGTGGCGACGCTCCGTTCAACTTTTTTTTCTTCTATCATCAAAAATTCAATGTGTATAGCTTTTATTTGGATAACAACTGTTGAAGAATATTTTAAGCAATTATGGCAAATCAAAAATTCTTGCAAAGTGGTTCTCCAGATGATTTCTCATACCATTTCTGAATTTTTCAGGGTCTCCGTTTTCCAAAATATCTACAAGCTCTTTGTGAGAAACGAACATCTTTAATAGTGACTGTTTTTTCAGCAAACCACTATTATGTACATAGTCAAAAACAGGCAAGAGCAATTTTTGAAATTTTTTTAATGTTTCATTACCTGTAATTTCATACAGCTTACCATGAAATGCAATTTCATGTTCAATATTAAACAGGTGATATTGGGTGGCAGGTGGTTCATCATCCACAATTTCATGCAATGCTTTTATATCTTCTTTTGTTATTCGATGAAAAAGAAGGTCAGCCATTCCTATTTCTAACACTAATCGTATTTCAAATACTTCTCTTAATGTTTCGGGAGCAAGAATATGGGGGTTCATGCTCTTACTCATATTACCAAACAAATCCGGGCTTGTTATTACAGCACCTTTTTTCTTTTTTGATTCTATCAAACCCATCATTCTTAACCTCAACAAGGCTTCTCTTATTACGGTTCTGCTAACGCCAAGTTTATCAGCCAATTCCAATTCAGTAGGTATTGAATCGCCAATTTTTAATTTTTGTTGTTGAAGTAACTGAACAAGATTGTTTTCCACTTTATCAACAAGACTTGTATTTTCTATGGATTTGAAAGGCTCATTTACTACTTGCTCTATCATAATATGTATTACTTAATAATTGTGAGCTAATTTACAAAAAAAGTATTTGTAAACAGATATTGTTTATAAAATATTGGAATTCATACAATTAAAATTGTTTAAAATTATTTTTGTTAAAATGTAAGCAAACTCTTTATTTTTGTTATGTCATACATAATACATAAACCAAACTGCTTGTTATGAAATTAAAATGTTTAAGGCTCAGTCTCCTTGCAGTCTTATCGCTTGTGGCTTCAGTCACATTTGCTCAAACAAAAAAAATTACCGGTAAAATTCTCAATGATGAGGCTAAACCAATTTCCGGGGTTTCTGTAACCATCAATGGTAAACAAACCGGTACTCAAACCAATACTAATGGTGAGTACAGTATTGATGCTGCGCAGGGTGATGTGCTTGTATTTTCCGCTACTGGTTTTGCAACCCGTGAGGTGAAAGTAGGTGCTTCACAAACAATTGATTTGGCACTTGAAACTAAAGTTAGCGAACTGGATGCTGTTGTGGTTACCGGTTATGGAACACAAAAAAGAAAGGAAGTAACCGGTGCTGTCGCATCTGTAAACGCTAAAGCCTTTGAGCATAGTCCAAATACCAATGTGGCAACAGTGCTTCAGGGTAATGCGCCTGGCTTAAGGATACAGCAGAGTACCGGTCAGCCGGGTTCAACACCTTCCATTTCTTTCCGTGGCGGTACTGAATTTGGTGGTGGTGGTACACCTCTTTTTATTGTTGATGGGGTTTTCGTTACATCACTTTATGGATTAGATATTAATGACGTTGCCAGCATTGACCTGCTAAAAGATGCTGCCAGCACAGCTATATATGGTGCAAGGGCAGCAAATGGTGTTGTTTTAGTAACCACAAAAAAAGGAAAAAAAGGAAAAGCACAAGTAACCTACTCCTACAGCCACACCACAAACTATATCCGCAAAAATCCCCAAGAATATTTGAGTGCATCAGATTATATTAGAATGAACCGGCTTGGTATCCAGGCTCGTTTCAGGGGCGACTCTTTAGATAATAATACCGGTGCTATGAATAACGACCGCAACCAGATTTTGGGAGCATGGGGATGGGCAGTAAACTCGGGTTGGAGAGGTGCAGAAGGCCTGTACACAACACAATTGCTCAATAATCAAAACCGTCATCTTTTAAGCAAGCCGGGCTGGAAACTTTTAGTTGACCCGAACCCATTCAATACATCACAAATTGACAGTATCATTTTTACTGATTTGGGTGCAAGAGAAAGAGAAGCACTGATTCTTCAACAAGTAAATACTTCTGAACATAATGTGAATTTCTCCGGCGCTAACGACCAGGGTTCTTATGCCCTTTCCCTCGGAACTGTGAAGGATAATGGTATGATTATAGGTTCATTGTTAAAGAGGATGAACCTGAACTTTAACGGGGGCCTAAATGTTGGCAAAAACCTGAAAGTTACAACCAACATCGGCGTCTATAATATTGAACAGGCTTTACCTTATGGAGGTTTTAACAATGTTGACCCTGAAGGCGGTGCATCAGGTGGATTATTACAACGCTTTGTAGGCGTTGCACCAACAGTGCGGTACTTAAATGATACATCTGGCGTTATTTTGCCCGGCCCCAATGATGTAACGTTGGGTAACCCGCTTTACTGGAGCAACCTTACCGTTAACAACACAAACGAACAACGTTTTCTCGGCGGTATTAATTTAGAATATACCATCCTTCCATTTTTAAAAGTACTGGCCAGCGGTTCAGGATTCTATCGTTATACCAACAATAATTTTTTCACTAAAACATTTCAGCAGGGTAATGGCGGTGCTTTTAATACAAATAGGGCAGCCAGCTTCAACAACAATAAGACCATACAATATACCACCAATGCATTTTTGCAGTTTAATAAAAATTTCAAAGGACATAGCATAACCGCATTGGCGGGTGGTGAATTTTTTGAATATAAAAACTACGTTAACTCAGGTTTTTCACAGGGTTCTCCAACAGACTTGATTCCCTGGCTTACCGCTTCCACTCCCCCGAGTGTACAGGGTACTACCATTGTAAACCCGGCGGGTGCATCTTCAAACTTCAACCAGTGGGAAAGAATTGCATCTGCAATCGGAAGGGTTAACTACACCTATCTTAACCGTTACCTGCTTACGGCTGTGGTAAGGGTTGATGGCTCAAGCAGGCTGAAAAAAGGAAACTATTACGGAACTTTTCCTGGTGTTTCTGTAGGATGGAATTTGCACAATGAAAATTTTTATAAAGGCTCTTTAGTTTCAAAATATGTAAGCAGCATTAAACCAAGGATTAGCTACGGTGTAAACGGTAACGTTAATTCTTTGGGCTTCTTTGCCACTTCGCAGATTTATAACAATGCCGGTACTTATAATGGTAATGGAGGAACTTTTGTTGGTTCTTATATCAACTCCGATGTAAGGTGGGAACGTACCAACAGTTTAAACTTTGGCCTTGATTTAGGTATTTTAGATGAAAGGTTTACTTTAACTGCTGATTACTTCGTCCGGAATGTATTTGACAAACTTGCCGGGTTACCAATTTCTTCACAAACAGGTTTCACCAGTTTCACAACAAACCTTGCCCAGTTGCAAAATAAGGGTATTGAATTAGCGGCAAACGCAAAAATAATAGTACCTAAAAAGCAGGATGGATTTAGCCTTGACGTAGGTGCCAATTATTTTCATGTAAAAAGCTTTGCAAAAAAACTACCATTTAATGGCCTACCCGGTAACAGGCAAAGCGGCATCTTTGTATGGGACCCCAAGAACCCCGGACAACAGATGTATGTTAGAGGATTAGTAGAGGGAGAGCGGATAGGATTAGATGAAGTTTGGGCTCTTAAGTACGACGGAATTTATACTGACCTTGCAAAAATTGCTGCCAATGCAAATGTTTGGAATACTTACCTTCCTTATGCAAATAGGAGAATTAAACAATTAGGTGATGCCCAATGGCATCAGGTAAACAAAAATGATACTATTGATGAACGCCAGTTTGTAAAAGTTGGCCGCACCACGCCGCAGCACATGGGTGGTTTTAATATCAGCAGTTCATTTAAAGGTATCCGCCTGTATGCAGGGTTTGATTATGCATTCGGCTTTATAATCCTTAACAACTACAGGCAAAGAGGCCTGAGCCAGGTACAGGGTTCTCAAAATTCTACAACAGATGTGTTAAATACCTGGTCGCCTACAAACCCTAATGGCACACTACCAAGATATTACTGGGCTAATAATGGCAGGAACTATGCAACAGATGGCGGTGGCAATAACCCTGCAGCTAATTTTTGGGAAAAAGGGGATTATGTTTCTCTAAGAGAACTTACACTGTCATACGACCTGGCATCGCAGCTTCTGCAAAAATATTTGGGTGGAAAAATTAAAGGATTGAGTGTGAATATTACCGGAACCAATCTTGTTTATTTCTCCGGTTACAGTGGCAACTTCCCGGAAGTTGGTGGGTTTGACCAGGGCAGATTCCCTCTTCCTAAACGGCTCACTTTTGGCGTAAGGGTAATGCTATAATTAATTTATTCAACACAAAAAATTACTACGATGAAATACAATAAATTTTTAATCATATCGGGGATTTTTTTGCTGGCACTCAGCATGGCATCATGCACAAAAAAATTAGATGAGGTGTTGCCACAGGATGCTATCAGTAAAGACCAGGCATTAAAAGACCCCAATGCTGCCAGAACCTTATATCATGGTGTATATGGCCGTTTCAGGGCTTTTGATGCAACCTTCTACCAGTTAGGGGAAATGCGTTCGGATATTTGGGTAGATGGCCTCTTTACAGAATCTGTAGATGGTGGTTTACAGAACCAATACAGGCACATCATCAGTAACCTGAATGTACCATTTACTAACTGGGCTGGTTTTTATAACCTCATTTATAATTTTAATAATGTGCTGAAAATAATGCCTCAAACACCTTTACCAGATGCTGAAAAAACAAGGATACAGGCTGAGGTTTTAGGCCTAAGGGCTTATGTATATTATACCATGCTCAGAACCTGGGGCGCCGTGCCTTTAAACACAGAGTCTGTTGAAACAATCAACAATACAGCAGAAACTTATAAACGCAGAACAGGAGCAGATACGATAATGACGCAAATAAAAGCTGATATCGAACAATCGCTTCAGTTGTTTGGGTCTGCTAATACGTTGCCTGCCGGTAAAAGGGTTTACTGGAGCCGGGTGGCAACGCTGATTTTAAAAGGCGATGTATTCCTTTGGTCTGGCACACACATGGGTGGTGGCAATGCAGACTTCACTACTGCCAAAAATGCCCTACAGGAAGTAAGAAACCTGCAGGGGGCTACATTAGACCTTCAGGCCAATTATGCCCATATTTTTGACCCCACAAGAAAAGTAAACAACAGCGAAATTATTTTTGCCATAAACTATGAGTTGCAGCAAGCCAATAATTCCCAGTTTGTTGGTGCCTTTACAGTCAATGCTATACAGGCGGCTACATTGTCATTTGCTCAGGCAGCTACTCCTACAGTATCTTCTGTTTATCCGTTTGTGAATGGTGCCAATCGTGTAGGTATGAACCAGGCAATGATTAACAGGCTTACAGCCGGTATGGCAGACCAGAGAATAAGCAATACTTTCCGGGTAATGTATTCCAATGCAACACCATTTGCTACCAGAGGTGTTTTTCTTACAAAATATATTGGAACTACAGCTGGTACTTCTCAAATTTATAATAACGATTTTCCTATTTACCGTTACGCAGATGTACTTCTTTTGCTTGCAGAAGCTAAAGCTAAGTTGGGTGAAGACCCATCTGCAGAAATCAATGCAATTCGGTTAAGGGCTTATGGTGCCGGCTACACACCACATGTAAATGGAAGTGTTACCGTAAACATGAATGTAATATTGGAAGAATACCTAAGAGAATTTATAGCCGAAGGAAAACGTTGGTGGGCATTAAGGAGAGCCGGAGATTCTTATGTGTACGCTAATATGAACCCGACATATTTTTCACCAACTACAACTGCTAAGTTTTTATTACCGCTTTCAATGGCAATGTTGCAGGCAGACCCGCTGCTTACACAAACAGTTGGTTATCCATAATAGTTAGTTTAGTTTTTCTCATATAGCAATCATAAGCAGATAGCAAGCAATCGCCGGGGGTAGTCTTGCCCCCGGTTTTTTTTGTTCTGTATTCAATTATTAACTTACCATCTTAATCTAATTGTATGGCAATTCAACAATTACAAGGATTGATAGCTGCTCCATTTACCCCAATGCACAGCAATGGCTCATTAAACCTGGAACTGATTCCAAGGTATTATAAGATGCTAAAAGCAAACGGCGTCAATGGAGCTTTTATTTGTGGCTCTACCGGCGAGGGTGTTTCGATGTCGGTAAAAGAAAAGAAAGCAGTAGCTGAAACATGGGCAGCCTGTACAAAAGGTGATAATGATTTTATTGTAATGCCACTTTTGGGTGGCACCTGCCTGACCGATTGTAAAGAACTGGCTTTACATGCAAGAGAAATTGGGTTGGGAGCCGTTTCATTTACTTCACCTTTTTATTTTAAACCAGCCAATGTTGAAATGTTGGCGCAATGTTGCGCTGAAGTTGCTTCAGTAGTGCCGGATATGCCTTTCTATTATTATCATATTCCGGTTTTAACAGGAGTTGGTTTCACTATGTTTGATTTGCTGAAAGCAATTGATGGATTGATTCCCAATTTTGCCGGAGTAAAATATACCCACGAAGATTTTATGGATTTTCTTTCCTGTATAAATTTTCAAAATGGTAAATATGATATGCTGTGGGGCAGGGATGAAAATATGTTGCCGGCATTGTCAGTTGGTGCAAGGGCAGCAGTAGGCAGTACATTTAACTATGCAGCGCCATTGTACTACAACCTGATTGATGCTTTTAATAGTGGCGATTTAACCAAAGCCCGATTGCTGCAACAAAAATCTATTGACATGATTCGTTTACTTGGGAAATATGGCGGCATAGCAACAGGCAAAGCATATATGAAATTAATCCATTTAGATTGTGGTGAATTTCGTCTGCCTGTGAAAAATATGAGCAGCGCAGATTTTGAATCATTTAAAAAAGATGTTGAGCAACTTGGGTTTGATAATTTTTGCTCTAAGCAACAAGTAATAGCGGTGTAACCAATAAAAATTCATTTTTTGAAAGTACTTCTTATTTTAAAATTTATGTTTTTAACTGTTCCGGCGCTGGCACAAAAAAAGCAAGGCTACATTTTAAAGTGGGATATTGCTGCGGAACTGCCCGCCGATAGCGGTCAGCCTAATTCGTTGGGTGTTGCTGGTCCTGTTACTGGTATTTATAAAAATGTATTCTTTGTTGCAGGTGGTGCCAATTTTCCTGATGCAATGCCCTGGCAGGGCGGAGCAAAAAAATATCATGATGCAGTTCATGTATATATTGCGAAGCATCGCAAATTGAAACTTCTTGAAAAATCATTCTCTCTCCCTTACCCTGTTGCTTACACTGCTTCTTGCAATACTACACAAGGTGTTTTGTATGCCGGTGGCGAAAGCGAAAAAGGAATCAGCGATAAAGTATGGTTGATGATATGGGATGATAAAACGGAAGAAATACTTTTCAAAGCCCTTCCTTCACTTCCCTTTCCAGTAACTAATGCCGCAATAACAATTATAAACAATGTTGTTTACTTAGCCGGTGGCGAAACCGCAGCAACTACATCAAACCAATTTATTTCGCTTGACCTAAATACTATTTCCGCAGGATGGAAAAAGCTGGCAGATATTCCTCAATCAGTATCTCATACCGTAATGACTGTTGCCTTAAATATGGAAGGAGATAAAATCTATTTATGCGGTGGCAGAAAAAAGAATAGTAATGGCATCAGTACACTGTACAATAACGTTTTTGTGTATGATGTAGCCGCAAATAATTGGGAAGAAAAAAAATCAATGCCCCATGCATTAAGTGCTGGTACTGGTATTATGCAAGAGGATAAAAATATTCTCGTCTTTGGCGGGGATAAAGGTATTGTGTTCAACGAAACAGAAACATTGATAGCTGCAATAAAAGCTGAAGCAGACCCCGAAAAAAAACAGCAGCTTACGGATAAGAAGAATAAACTCCAAACACAACATCCCGGTTTTAGCAAAGAAGTAATGCAATACAACATTAAAACAGATACATGGAAAATTATTGACAGCATTCCATTTAATACACCTGTTACAACCACGGCTGTAAAATGGAAATCCTGTGTTCTTATTCCGTCTGGAGAAATAAAGGCAGGTGTACGTTCGCCAAAAATTTTGTCGGTAAAAATTCAACGAAAAAAGAAATGACGCAATCAAAAAAATATCCGTGGATTGTAGTGGCCTTGCTATGGGTGGTTGCTCTATTGAATTATATGGACAGGCAGATGCTCAGCACCATGAAACCATCTATGCAAATAGATATTCATGAATTGCAAACGGCGGCCAACTTCGGTTATCTCATGGCTATTTTTCTCTGGATATATGGGTTCATGAGTCCAATATCCGGTATCATAGCGGATAAGATGAACAGGAAATGGTTGATTGTAGGTAGCTTGTTTGTGTGGAGTGCTGTTACGTTTGCAATGGGGTATGCAAAAACATTTGACCAGTTGTATTGGCTACGGGCTATTATGGGAGTAAGTGAGGCATTGTACATCCCTGCTGGCTTATCGTTGATTGCAGATTATCATTCATCAAAAACAAGGTCGCTGGCGGTGGGCATTCACATGACCGGTTTATATATGGGTCAGGCACTCGGCGGTTTTGGAGCTACCATCGCTGATAAATTCTCCTGGCAACAGGCATTTCATTCGTTTGGTATAATTGGTATCGTATATTCAGCCGTATTGATTTTTTTTCTTAGGGAAAAAAGAACTGCTGATGAAAAAAAATCAGGTGATGCTATCGCAGTAAAAACAAAAGCACCGTTGCTAAAGGGCCTTGGCATTTTGTTTACTAATATTTCATTCTGGATTATACTCTTCTATTTTGCCGTACCCAGTTTACCCGGCTGGGGTGTTAAAAACTGGCTGCCTACTTTGTTTGCACAGAACTTAGGAATTGACATGAGCAAGGCGGGGCCGTTATCAACCATTACTATTGCAGCATCCTCTTTTATCGGCGTTATTTTCGGTGGTATTTTGTCAGACAGGTGGGTGCAAAAAAATCTTCGGGGAAGAATATACACCAGTGCCATTGGCCTTGCATTAACCATTCCTGCATTACTATTTATTGGATTTGGTCATTCATTATTTGCAGTAATAGGCGCAGCATTTTGTTTTGGTTTTGGCTTTGGAATGTTTGATGCCAACAACATGCCGATACTCTGCCAGTTTGTTTCTAAAAAATACCGGGCTACTGCTTATGGCTTGATGAATATGGTGGGTGTATTTGCCGGGGCATTTATTACTGATTTGCTGGGTAAATCAACTGACAAAGGAAATCTTGGAAAAGACTTTGCGATGCTTGCAGGCATTGTGTTAGTGGCATTAATTATACAACTTACTTTTCTAAGGCCGAAGGCAAATGACTTTAATGATGAATAAAATAATATTATGCAAAAACTAATTTTTAATACAGGGCTTTGCTTCCTGTTTTTTTTACTGAGCAGTTTTGAATGTTCAAAAAAGTCAACCCCTTCACCTCCTGAAGTAATTCGGGCTTCTGCATATTCACCTGCTGTACCTGTACTAAAAGGGCTAACAGCTAATCCGGTGCTGAGGGTCGCTGTTTCTATCCCTTCGGGAAATGGTGAACAGCAGTACAAAAAAATAATTTGCACATTGAATACGGAAGCCATCAGTAGTGTACAAAAGGTAGATGTTTACCTGACAGGCGGAGAACCGTTTTCTACTGCAAATCCTGTTACTTCAGTAAATCCATCGGCAGCCTCGTTTGATATAGGTGTAAATCTGAACCTTAAACCCGGCATCCATTTCATTTGGTTCAGTATTGTGTTAAAGAATGATGCGTCAATTGATAACAAAATTGAATTACAATGCACAAAGCTGATTGATAATGTAGGTAAGCAACTGACGGTGAAACAAGATAATTCTGTTTATGCTAAACGTACAGGTGTTGCCATCCGTAAAGCAAACGATGACAACGTAAATACTTATCGTATTCCCGGCATTGCTACTACTGACAAAGGAACTTTACTTTCTGTATATGACATCCGCTACAATAACAGTGCAGACCTGCCTGGAAATATTGATGTAGGTTTAAGCCGCAGTACAGATAGCGGCAGAAGTTGGCAACCCATGAAAATAATAATGGATATGGGTGCGCCACATGAAAATAACGGCGTTGGCGACCCTTCTATTTTGTTTGACCCGGTAACAAAAAAAATATGGGTTGCTGCATTGTGGAGCAAAGGCAATCGTTCTATTGCCGGTTCATTACCCGGTATATCACCAGACACTACAGGTCAGTTTGTATTGGTAAGCAGTGCGGACGATGGCCTAACATGGTCTGCCCCATACACTATTACACCACAAGTTAAAAACCCTGCATGGCGTTTATTTTTTAATGGCCCCGGCAGCGGTATTGCTATGCAGGATGGCAAATTAGTTTTTGCTGCACAATACTGGAACGAAACCAAGATACCTTATTCAACCATTATATATAGCGATGACCACGGCGCAAACTGGAAAGGAAAAATCAATGGGCCAAAATCAAACACCACCGAAAGCCAGGTGGTGGAAACAACACCCGGTACATTGATGCTGAATATGAGAGATAACCGTGGAAGTTTTAGAAGTGTAGCAACAACTACAAACTTAGGAACTACATGGACGGAGCATTCTACTTCTTACACTGCATTGCCCGACCCTGTTTGTATGGCGAGTATCATAAAAGCAAGAGTAAAGGTGAAAGGAACGATGAAAGATGTTTTGTTTTTCAGTAACGCCAACACTAAATCAGGCCGCTATAATATTACCATCAAAGCAAGTTTAGATTTAGGACAAACCTGGTTACCTGCCAATCAGTTATTAATTGACGAAAGACAGTGTTATGGTTATTCATCTCTCACAAAAGTTGATGATAATACCATTGGAATTTTATACGAAGGCACTAAGGATTTATATTTTGTAAAAATATTAGTAAAAGAAATTATTAAATAAGCTCTAATGTATTCTCAGGAAAATTTAATTGCCTTAAAAGAGTTCTACTCAAATCAATTATTACATAATACCATACCGTTTTGGTTTCCCCGTTCATTTGATAAAGAATGTGGCGGCTTTTTATTAATGAGAGATGCAGATGGCAGCCTTATTGATGATGATAAAGCGGTGTGGATTCAGGGAAGGGCTACCTGGATGCTTTCAACTTTATACAATACTGTTGAGAAAAAACAAGAATGGTTAGATGGTGCAAAGTCGGGTTATGATTTTCTGAACAAACATTGCTTTGATAACGATGGGCAAATGTTTTTTCATGTAACAAGGGATGGCAGGCCGATAAGGAAACGCAGATATTTTTTTTCTGAAACATTTTATGTGATAGCTGCGGCTGCTTATGCAAAGGCAAGTGGCGATGAAGAAGCGGCACAAAAAGCAAGGTTTGTTTTTGGAAAATGTATTGAGTATGCAACTACACCGGGGCTGCTGCAACCTAAATTCACAAACACCCGGCCTTCCAAAGGTATAGGTGTGTCCATGATAATGATGAATACCGCACAGCAATTAAGAGAAACTATTGGCGACCCCCGTTGTGATGAATGGATAGACAAGTGGATTGCTGTTATTGAAACAAATTTTGTAAAAGACGATATTAAATGTGTGATGGAACAAGTGGCCCCGGATGGAAGTATTATTGACCATATAGATGGAAGGACTCTTAACCCCGGCCATGCCATTGAAGGAGCATGGTTTATTCTGCATGAAGCCATTTACCGGAACAATGATAAGCGGTTGATTGATTTAGGATGCCGCATGATTGATTATATGTGGGAAAGAGGTTGGGATAAAGAATACGGTGGAATTCTTTATTTCCGTGATGTATATAATAAGCCTGTACAGGAATACTGGCAGGACATGAAGTTCTGGTGGCCACATAATGAAGTGATTATTGCAACGCTGCTTGCTTATCTTACTACAGGTAATGAAAAATATGCTGCCATGCATAAGCAGGTGCATGATTATGCTTACAGTCATTTTCATGATAAACAAAATGGCGAATGGTTTGGTTATTTACATCGTGACGGAACAATTGCACAAACAGCCAAAGGCAATTTATATAAAGGGCCTTTTCACCTGCCACGGCAGGAATGGTATTGCTGCCAGATACTAGACAATCATCTGAAGGGAAAGTAAAAATTTAGATAACTGTTATTTCGATAATGCCTTTGCTTTTTTCTAAAGTGAATACTTGCGCACCTTTAAAAAAATACTACAACATGCACAGAAAACAATTCATCAAAAACACAACATTAACCGCTGCATCATTAGCCATATTGCCAGCCACAAGTTTGTTTGCATCTAATCTGAAGAACAAAATTAAATTGGTAATAATAGGTGTTGGTCTGCGAGGGCAAAATCATCTTGACCTTGTACTAAGAAGAAAAGATGTTGAACTTATAGCTATTTGTGATATTGACGACCGTATGCTTTCCAAATCAAAAGAAATGATTACAAAGAGCGGAAAGAGAATGCCGCAAATTTTTACAGGTGACCCCTATGCCTGGAAAAAAATGCTGGAGTTAAAAGATGTTGATGGTGTTATTATTGCCACTCCGTGGGAATGGCATAAAGAAATGATTATTAGTTCAATGCAGGCAGGAATTAAATATGTAGGGACTGAAGTAATGCTGGGCATTACATTGCAAGACCATTGGGATGTTGTAAAAGCAACAGAGCAGTACAATGCACAGGTAATGATGCTGGAAAACGTTTGCTACCGCAGGGATGTAATGGCTGCTTTAAATATGGTACGGCAGGGTTTATTTGGAGAGATGGTGCATTTGCAGGGCGGTTATCAGCATGACCTGCGTGAGGTAAAATTCAATAATGGCATTGATGCCTATGGCAAAGGTTGTGAGTTTGGCGATAAAGGTTGGAGTGAGGCAAGATGGCGCACCCATCATTCCGTTTATCGTAATGGTGATTTATATCCGACACATGGTATTGGCCCCATTGCTCATTGTATTAATATTAACCGGGGAAACAGATTTGTAAGTATTTCATCCTTTTCATCAAAGGCAAGAGGGTTGCACAACCATATTGTACAAAAATGCGGTGTTGACCATCCAAACGCAAAAATCAATTTCAAATTAGGTGATGTAGTTACTACTAATATTGGCTGTGCAAATGGAGAAACTATTTTGCTGCAGCATGATACCAATCTGCCCCGCCCTTATTCACTTGGCTTTAGGGTACAGGGCACCAATGGTTTATGGATGGATGTGGCGAAGGGAGTGCATATTGAAGGGCAATCAAAACCACACCAATGGGATGCTGCCAAAGAATGGTTTGATAAATACGACCATCCACTTTGGGCAAGGTGGAGTAAGGAAACAGAAGGCGCAGGTCATGGTGGAATGGATTTTTTTGTGATACATTCTTTTGTAGAATCAATAAAACGAAATACAGCAACACCAATGGATGTGTATGATGCTGCCGCCTGGAGTGCTATAACTCCATTGAGCGAAACTTCTATTGAAAAAGGAAACGAAACGATTGAATTTCCAGACTTTACCGGTGGGAAATGGATGTATCGTAAGCCAGTGTTTGCATTAACTGATGAATTTTAAATCATGCAAATAAACAACTCACATTAGCCGGAGTAATTAATTAATGAAAGGTTTCTTTCTACCCATATTGCTTTGCCCACTTCTTTCAATCGCTCAATTGAAGCTGGCCGAAGTGTTTTCTGACAATATGTTGCTGCAAAGAGATAAGCCAATAAAAATCTGGGGCCACGGTATTCCAGGTAAAAGTGTAACTGTCTTGTTTTCAAAAGAGAAAAAAAATGTGATAGTCAATAATGATTCTGTATGGATGGTTAGTTTGCATAAACAAAAAGAAAATCCTCATCCGCAAGTTTTAAGTGTAAGCAGCGGAGTCGAGCAGATTGAGTTTAAAAATATTCTTATTGGTGATGTATGGATATGTACAGGTCAGTCTAATATGGAATGGCCAATGATTAAAGAGCAACATTGGAATGATGAAATACGCAATTCTAATCAACCCAATATTAGATTGCTAAATCCAACGCCTGCAGGCCGGAATGTTTTTGGTGTACCCTATACAGATTCTCTTATAAGCAGGCTTACAACTGAAAGATTTTATGACTGGAAAGGATGGCAACAGTGCGATAGCAGTTCAGTTAAATTGATGAGTGCAGTTGCATACTATTTTGCTAATAAAATTTATACAGAAACAGGTGTTCCAATTGGCATTATAAACCTGTCAATTGGTGGTGCCCCACTTGAAACTTTCATCAGCAAAGAAACATTATCCCGTCATGCCACATTCAGCAAAAAAGTAAATGGTAACTGGCTTTTTAATGATGCCTTGCCTGTATGGGTAAGAGAAAGGGGAAGACAAAATCTTGCAAACAGTAATATTATAGGCGATGAACTTGGCCCCAATCATGCTTATAAACCAGGCTTTGCTTTTAAAGCAGGAGTCGATAAACTAAGGGCTTTTTCAGTAAAAGGTATCCTGGTTTATCAGGGAGAAAGCAATGCAGAAGAACCAGAACGGGTTGATGAATACAAAGAACTATTTAAATTATTCATGAAAGATTACAGAGGAGTCTGGAGCAACAAGCAACTTCCAATTTATTGGGTACAGCTTTCTTCCATGGAAAGAAAATATTGGCCTTTGTTCAGGAACAATCAGCTTCAGTTATTAAAAGAAACCCGCAATACTGGTATGGCCGTTACCAGCGACATCGGTTTAAAGAATGATGTGCATCCACCGGATAAAAAAACTGTTGGTGAAAGGCTGGCCAGGTGGCCTTTGTATAGTCTTTATAATAAAAATATCACTGCTTCCGGGCCCTTAGCCTTAAAAGCAAAATATAATAACGGGGAAGTAATTATAACTTTTAATTACACGGCAAAAGGGCTGATGACTTCAGACGGTAAATCAGTAAAAGGATTTTCAATTGATGGAGATAAAGAAAACGAACCACTTATTAGTAACAGCAGCATAGCCATAGCCGTAAAAAATAAACCTGAATATGTTTACTATGGCTGGCAGCCATTCAGCAATGGCAATCTTGTAAATTCAGAAAACCTTCCTGCTTCAACTTTTAAAATAAAGGTTCAATGAAAATAGCTTTGAATATTTTATTTCTGTTTATCTGTTACATAAGTGTTTCGGCAACGCAAAAAACTTATCCCGAAGCAGCCATTGTAAAGAGGCCATAAAATGTGTTGAATCAAAGTTGGGATTTAAAAAAATAATCATGCACAAAAACAAAATGTCTATGCTCCTTTCATTTAATGGTATTAAAGAGTTTTTGAGAAAGAAAAATCATAGTGCCATACGGTACATTATGCTTGTATTTTCTTTTTATCCCTTGCTTGTTATCGGTCAGCAACCAGTAAATATTATTCCGCAGCCAGTATCATTACAGCATCAATCCGGGTATTTTATTTTAACAGGGAATACAGCAGTTCACTACAGTTATCAGCAAAAAAATTTAAAAGCAGTAGTTGATTTTCTAAATCTGCAAATAAGAAATTCTGCTGGCTTTGTTTTGCCTGTAAATACAACCCAGTCAACAACAATACAGTTGAGCATTGAAAAACTGGCAACAATTGGTGACGAAGGTTATACTATGGAAATCCTTCCAAAAAAAATAACTATTAAGGCCAATTCAACAGCAGGAATAATTTACGCTATACAAACATTATTGCAAACCTTACCAGCAAAAAGCAATCATGCTAAGCTGAAAATACCTTGTATGCGCATTACCGATTACCCCCGATTTAAATACCGGGGTATGCACCTTGATGTGGGTCGGCATTTTTATCCTGTTTCATTTGTTAAAAAATATATTGACTTTTTAGCCACCTACAAATTCAATTATTTTCATTGGCATCTTACAGAAGACCAGGGTTGGCGCATTGAAATAAAGAAATATCCTGCATTAACAACAAAGGCGGCTTACCGCAATGGTACTATTGTTGGCGGGTATCCCGGTACGCATAACAATAACCTTCGCTACGGTGGTTTTTACACACAGGATGAAGTAAAGGAAGTTGTTGCGTATGCTGCTCAAAGAAACATCACAGTGGTGCCCGAAATTGAATTGCCGGGGCATAGTTCGGCCGCCATTGCAGCCTATCCCTGGCTAAGTTGCTTTCCCGGTAAACCCACTGAAATGACAGGGCCGGTTTCTGCAATGAGCAAACTTTTGCAAAGTCAGGGCCAAATAAAAATGGTGCAGGAAACATGGGGTGTATTTGACGATATTTTTTGTGCAGGTAAAGACAGCACATTTATTTTTTTGCAGGATGTACTTGACGAAGTATTACAACTCTTTCCATCGAAGTACATCCATGTGGGCGGAGATGAGGCTCCCAAAAAGCATTGGGAGAAATGCCCCCGCTGCCAGGCAAAAATTAAAAGTGAAGGCCTTAAAGATGAACATGAATTGCAGAGTTATTTTATTCAGCGAATGGAAAAATATCTTAACAATAAAGGAAGAACACTTATTGGCTGGGATGAGATTTTGGAAGGCGGACTTGCACCCAATGCTGTTGTGATGAGCTGGCGGGGCGAAGCCGGTGGCATTGAGGCAGCAAAACAAAACCATGATGTGATTATGACACCGGGCAACCCGGTTTACTTTGACCATTACCAGGGCGACCCTGTCAGCGAACCAGTTGGCATTGGTGGATTTAATACGCTAAAAAAAGTGTATGACTATGAACCAGTACCTAAAGAATTGAATGAACAGCAGGCAAAATATGTATTGGGTGCGCAGGCTAATTTATGGACGGAGTATGTACCCACTACTCAACATGCAGAATACATGGTATTGCCCCGTATGTTGGCATTAAGCGAAGTAGTTTGGAGCCCAAAGGAAAATAAAAACTGGAATAGTTTTAATGAAAGAATTCAACCTCATTTCAATGCCTTTGAGCAAAAGGGATGGAACTATAGTAAAGGAAATTTTAAAGCAGCTATTAAGCCTGGATCACAAAACGGTCGGTTGTTTGTTTCCCTTGCTACAGAAGCTTACAAAGGAAAAGTGGTTTACACTACCGACAATACTGACCCAAATCTTCAAAGTAAATATTATACAGAACCCATTGCCATCAAATCTTCCACAACGTTAAAAGCATCTGTACTGGTTGATGGTAAAATTATGAGTGCAGTTCCGTCGCAGCAAAGTTTTGCTATGCATAATGCTATAGGCAGCAATGTTGTTTATACAAACCCGGTAAGCCGTTACTATATGGCAGATGGGCCTAATTCTTTAACTGATGGGGTAAGGGGAAGTAATGCAGTTGGCAAATACTGGCATGGCTTCAGTGCAAAAGATATGATTGCAACGATTGATTTAGGTGAATTAAAAAACACTCAAAACATTACATTAGGCTGTTTGCAAAACTATGGCGACTGGATTTTTTTGCCGCAATGGGTAAAGTTTGAAACATCTGTTAATGGGATTGATTTTGAGGAAGTACAAACTGTGAAGAATCCTGTAAGTAGTAATGATAGAACAGCACAGTATGATTTTAAAACATCTTTTGCAGCAAAGTCAGTAAGATTTATAAGGGTAACAGCGAAGAATAATGTATGCCCACCCGGCCACAGCGGCGAAGGAAAACCGGGGTGGGTTTTTGCTGATGAAATAATTGTGCAATAGGTTGGCATAAGCCAAAGACTCCTTTTGTGTACACTGTGTTGTATGGTACAGAGTAAAATTACAAGCTGTACAAAAGTGCAATGCAACAACGATGATTTTGTAATAAAGCCAAATTAAAATAGCTACACACATAATTGCAAGTAGCCATTTTTACTGGATAAAATTTAAAATTATATCATAGTCAATTTACAAAATGATGAGTAAAATATTTGTAGCGGCAGTTTTTTCTATCATTACAAACCTTGTGCTTGCACAAAAGCCAAAGCCGCCCATTATGGGATGGAGCAGTTGGAATCATTTTCGCATCAACATCAGTGAAGAACTGATTATGGCCCAGGCCGATGCCATGATTAGTTCAGGGTTGTACAATGCCGGGTACCGTTATATCAATATTGATGATGGCTATTTTCTCAGAAGGGACTCAACCGGTAAACTGCTTACGAACGATAAAAAATTTCCGTCAGGTATGGATGCACTGGCGGCATACATCCACAGCAAAGGGTTAAAGGCCGGTATTTATACCGATGCTGGAATGAACACTTGCGGTTCAATTTGGGATAAAGACCCCAACGGTTTTGGAGTGGGTATTTACGGACACATTGACCAGGATTGCAATTTATTCTTCAACGAATGGAAATATGATTTTTTGAAAGTGGATTGGTGCGGTGGTGAGCAACAAAAGCTGGATGAAGAAACCGAATACACAAAAATTATAAACGCTGTTAAAGCCATTAATAACACTATCGTATTCAATGTTTGCCGCTGGAAATTCCCCGGTGAGTGGGTTATTAAGAAAGCAGACTCCTGGCGCATATCAGGAGATATAACAGAGCACTTTACTTCCATTCTTAAAATAATTGAATTGAATGCAGATTTATCCAAATACGCTTCACCCGGTCATTATAACGATATGGATATGCTGCAGGTGGGCCGTGGTATGAGTTATGAAGAAGATAAAACTCATTTTTCTATGTGGTGCATGATGAATTCTCCTTTGCTTGCAGGTAATGATTTACGCAACATGAGTAAAGAAACCAAAGAAATACTCAGCAATAGAGAAGTGATTGCTATTAACCAGGACATTGCTTTTGTACAGGCACAACGTATTTTGAAAGCTGGCGATATAGAAGTTTGGATAAAACGTTTAGGAAATGGTAAACAAAAAGCCATGGCTATTATGAACATAGCGGATGAAGAGCAGGTATTTACTTTAACGGCTGCTAAAGCAGGCATCAGTCCAAAATCTAAATTGAGAGATTTGTGGCAGCATAAAAATTTGGGTAAGATGGGTGTTAAAAAAACATTTACTATACCAAAGCATGGCGTTGTAGTTTTAAAAGCCTGGCAACCCTGATTTATGTTTTTGTGTTAATAAAATTGCATCAATTTTTTTCGATTTCAAATAGAGTAAAATGAAAATAAAACTATTGCCAATATTTATGCTGCACTGCATAACAGGGTTTGCACAGCGAGATACTATAGCTATCAATAACGATTGGCAATTTACTATTGACAAAAAAGCAGAAGGTAATAGTGGAAAATGGTTTGAGGGAACGCTATCGGGTACAAGAAAAATAAACCTGCCCCATACCTGGAATATAGAAGAAGAAAATCAGAATCACTATGGCTGGGGATGGTATCAAAAGAAAATAAATGTTCCATCACACTGGAAGAATAAAAATGTGGTATTGCAATTCGGGGCTATAAATCATACATCTGTTATTTATGTGAATGGCAAAAAGGTGGAAGAAAATATTGGCGATGGGTTCAACAAATTTTTTATTAACCTGAACGGTAAATTGAATTATGGAAGAGACAATACTATCACCGTTGCCGTTAATAATGATTATGGAAAAAATAAAGTACCCTTTGGAAGTTCATTTGACTGGCCAAACGATGGTGGTATCATTCGGAAAGTTTCTTTAATTGTAAGTAACAAGCCATCAGCAGCATACATCCATGCAACGCCACAGTTAAATGTAACTGACAGTTCCGGCAAGTTGGAAATTAAATTGGGCTTTGATAATTCAAACAACAAAAATGTTGAACTGGCTATTACGGTTACAGAAGAAAATCAACTGACAAAAAATGTTATCCTTAAAAATACAGTAAAACCTGTATGGCAAAATAACGAAGCCATTGTTGAATTTAGCTTTCCTAAAATAAATCCCTGGCATTTTGACTTCCCTAACCTATATCGGATAGACGTTTCTGTATTGAGTAATAGGAAAGCCACAGACAAAATTTCTACAACCATCGGTTTTCGTGAAATAAAATTTGCAGATGGAAAGACATATCTCAATGGTGAAAGAATTAAACTGATGGGTGTGGAATGGACAGCAGGCAGCAATCCAAATTTTGGCTTTGCAGAAACAGATTCGGTTATCATCAGTCAATGCAAACTTATGAAGGATGTGAATGCTATATTTACCCGGCAGCATTTTCAACAAGATGATTTGTTTTATGAATTTTGCGACCGCAATGGAATTTTAGTACAGCAGGAAGTGCCGTTGTGGGGGCCTGAAACACCAGCCAATGATACCATCCGTAATATTGCTATGAAGCAATTGGAAAGAATGGTACACAACTATTACAATCATCCCAGCATTTTCTCCTGGGGTGTAGGTAATGAATTGCGGGGCCGGGATAAAGACATGAAGCAAATGATTTCGGATTTAATTACAAAAGCCAGGGTACTAGACCCTTCCCGTCATGTTGCGTATGTAAGTAATACTCTTACCAGTAGTTTTTACAATAATCCACGGTTTACTCCCGATGCTGCCAATGACGGCGATTATTTAATGATGAATGAATACGGAGGAAGCTGGTGGGATGTACCGGTTGGAAAAATTCATGCATACCTTGATAGTGTGCATTTAAGTTATCCCGATAAACCTTTTTTTATTTCTGAGTTTGGTTTATGCGAACCCAACTTTAAAGGTGGCGACCAGCGGCGGATAGAAGATTTGATTTATCACATAGCTATTTACGAAAGCAAGCCCTATGTAGAAGGTGCTATTTATTTTGATTTAACGGATTACCGCACTCATTATCCAGGCACACCGGAAAAAAATAAATACAGACAAAGGATACATGGCATTTACGATATGTATGGCAATCCCAAACCTTCCATGACTATATTAAGGGAACTGTCATCGCCTATAGAAGTGCAGCAGGCAAGGCAATGGAAAAAAGGTAAACTGAATTTGTTAGTTTTTGGCAGTATGGGATTACCACAACATACTGTTAAGGGATATAAAGTGTATGTTTCGGATAAAGTGGATAGTTACACTTCAGGCAAAGTTTATGAACTGCCTGAAATAAAACCGGGGCAGCGTATCAATTTTGAAGTAGATGATGTAAACAATGGTAAAGTTATTATTACTGTGGTTCGACCAACAGGTTATGTAGTATCACAAAAATCTTTTTATTGATTCTTATTTAACCCATTTTGTAAAATATGAAAGAAGCTGTAAAGAATGTTTTCCTGGTCATAATTCTTTCATCCATATCGGTACAGGCACAAATTAAGCTGCCCATCCTGAATGATTCCTTGTTTAGTACATATTATCAGCAGCGGGTAAGCCATTTTAAACTTATACCAGTTAAAGAGAATGACATCGTTTTTATAGGCAATAGTATTACTGACGGGGCTGAATGGTCAGAGCTATTTAATGACATTACTATTAAAAACCGTGGTATTAGTGGAGACTTCAGCGCAGGAATACTTCACAGGATTAATGATATTGTAAAACAAAAACCCGGAAAAATATTTTTGCTTATAGGGGTAAATGATTTGGCATGGGGTATCAGTACAGACAGTGTTATAAAAAATATTTTACTTACAGCCGACTGGATAAAACAAGAAAGTCCTTCAACACAACTGTTTATCCAAAGTGTTCTACCGGTATCGGATGTGTTTAAGAAATTTATTGGTCATACTAATAAAACTGATTCTATCCTTAAAATAAATAGCAGGCTTAAAAAAGAATCAGAAAATCACCGCTATGATTATATTGACCTGCATACTTTTTTCTGTAACAAACAAGGCAAGCTGGATGGGAAATACACCAACGATGGATTACATCTTTCTGGTGAAGGCTATATACTTTGGAAGCACCTTGTTTTTCCATATCTGTATAGCATTGAGGGAAAACCTTCCATTATCCCCTTGCCTCAAAAGATAGCATGGCACACCGGTTATTTTCAATTACACCTTGCCAGTTCAATAATAGTGAATGATGCAGCTCTGGCGGCTGAAGCAAGGTTTTTAAAAGAAATGATTGCGGATAACGGAACGCAACTTGAGATAAAAAATAAGGCAAAAAATAGCGAAGTGTTTATTGAGCTTCAACTGAAAAAGAATGACTCGTTAAATGCCGCATCAGAGTCATACAATTTAAAAGTTTCAGAAAAAAAAATCCTTCTATCAGCAAGTTCTGCACATGGAATATTTAATGGTATTCAAACATTACGGCAGTTGATGAGAGATGGCGCCGTCATTGATGCTTGTGAAATTACCGACCAGCCTGCATTTTCATGGCGGGGTTATATGATTGATGTTGGAAGGAATTATATGTCAATGAAATTGCTGAAGGAGCAGATAGATGTGATGGCAAGGTATAAACTAAATGTTTCTCATTTTCATGCAACAGAAGATATTGCCTGGCGCATAGCTATCAAACAATATCCCCAACTTACTGCACCTGAAAATATGCTTCGTAATAAAGGACAGTATTATGCAGAATCAGAAATACAAGAATTGATTGCATACTGCAAAGAGAGACACATAACATTTGTACCTGAGATTGATATGCCGGGGCATAGTGCTGCTTTTAAACGAGCCATGAAAACGGATATGCAAAACGATTCAGGCATAACTTATGTGAAAAATATTCTAAAAGAGTTTTGTACCACTTACGATGTGCCCTATATTCATATTGGTGCTGATGAAGTGAAGATTACTAATAAAAAATTCATTCCTGAAGTGACTGCTTATATTGAAAGTTTAGGTAAGAAAGTAATAGGCTGGCAGCCGGGTGGAAATTTTAATGATAATACTATTAGGCAATTGTGGATGGATGATAATTCACACCTGAACAGCGAAAAAAATATACAGTACATTGATTCAAGACATCTATACCTGAACCACATGGACCCGTTGGAATCTGTAGTAACAATCTTCAATAGAAAAATTTGTGAAAAAGAAAAAGGAGACTCTGCAGCAATTGGTGCTACGCTTTGTATGTGGCACGACAGGGCTATTGGCCGGGAAGAAGATATTCTTACAATGAACCCTGTTTATCCGGGCATATTAGCATTTGCAGAAAGAACATGGCGGGGCGGCGGCCAAATTGGCTGGATTGCACATATTGACGATGGTGATGTAAAACTGTTTGCCGATTTTGAGAACAGGTTGCTTGAAAACAAAAAATTGCACTTTAAGTCTAAGCCGTTTCCCTATGTAAAACAAACAAATATTTCCTGGAACTTGTACGGACCTTATTTTAACGGAGGTGATTTATTTAAGGCATTTGAAGTGGAGAATTCTTTATGGCAGCAGAGTAAGAAACAACCTGTCAAACAAATAACAGGTGGAACAATTGTATTAAAACACTGGTGGGCACCGCTGATAAAAGGGGCGGTAGATAAACCAGAAGAAAATACCACCTGGTATGCAACTACAACTATCTGGAGCGATGAAGAGGTAACAAAAGACTTTTGGATAGGCTTCAATAATATTTCCCGTTCGCCTGCATCTGATTCACCACCTATGGATGGATGGGATAATAAGGGCAGTGCTGTTTGGGTTAACGGAAAACTTATTTCGCCACCTGTATGGAAAAGACCCGGACAAAAAGGCAATGCAGAAATTCCCTTGATAGATGAAGGATATGAATACCGTACTCCTGCTAAAATTAAATTACTAAAAGGCTTCAATACTGTACTGCTCAAATTGCCTGTCGGAAGTTTTAAAGCCAAAGACTGGCAAAACCCGGTAAAGTGGATGTTTACATTTGTTGAAGTCAATAAAGAATAATTAAAGCAAAGACCCGGCGCAACCCTTTCTCCGTTTATATAAATCGTTATTCCTTCGTCATAACGAAACGGCGAAACCATTGCGCCGGATAAAAATTATTGGGAATTGAGATTGGCTTTTCTGTAAGATGCTAATAAAATATCCTGCCAAACACAATTCCAGAATCTTCAAAGCAGATTTTACAAAGATAGAATTGTAATACTGCTCATTCAACTGACCCTGCCGCAAAATTATTGTCCTGCTCTGTGCGAAACAAGGTCTTCATCCCACATTATAAAGAGCCGTAAATCGCCACGGGTTTTCAAAAAAATCTCCACCAGAATTTGTAATGCTACTCCACATGGGGTAGTATTTTATTTGAAAAACCTTGTTTCTCCTCCGCAGTCCTAATGGCTGGTCGCTAAGGGTAAATGAATGAAGCGAAGCTGAATTTATTTAATACTCATTTTTTAAACATTTAAAATTTCATGTTATGGAAATCATCGGACGAGTAACAGCAGACGCAACCGTTAGCGAAACAAAAGCAGGGAAAAAAGTGGTGAACTTTTCTATTGCTATTAATGACACTTACAAAACAAAAGGAAACGATGAAGTACAAAAGATTGTGACTTATGTAAACTGTTCGTACTGGATTAACCCCGGTGTGGCTGCCTACCTTACTAAAGGCACATTAGTGGAATGTTCCGGCAGGGTTGGTGCAAACGCCTGGACAAACAAAGAAGGCGAAGTAAAAGCCAGTCTTACTTTTCATGTAAACAGCATCAAATTACATGGCCGTTCTACTGGTGGTAATACAACGCCTACGCCAGTAGTACCAATGAACACAGCACCAGCGGCAGCCCTTTCAGCAGTTGCAGACGATTTACCATTTTAGTTTTTATGGCATCCTGTCAAAGGGCAGGATGCTTTTCATTTTTAATCATTAAAAATTTACAATCATGGCACACAATATTAATTTCAATGAACAAACACAACAACACAGTTTCTTTAGTGTAAAAGAAAAAGCATGGCATGGATTGGGACAGATAGTAGAAGATTATCCAAACAGCAAAGAAGCATTACAATTTGCAAGACTTGATTTTGAAGTTTGCAAAAGACCAAACATTCATAGACTGGATAATGGTAATGAAATTATTTCTACCAATTCATTCTACACTTACCGCCCTGATACCACCGCCATATTAGGCGACCGCTTAGGAAAAGATTATGAAGTGGTACAAAATACGGATGCTTTTAGTTTTTTTGATGCTATTGTAGATGGTGATGGCATCCAATACGAAACCGCAGGAGCATTAGGCAAAGGCGAAAAGATTTTTATTACTGCTAAATTGCCGGGTTACATAAAAGTTGGTAATGATGATATGATTGAAAAGTATTTATTCCTTACAACTTCACATGATGGGTTTGGTAGCATCATGGCGGCGTTTACTCCTATTCGTATTGTTTGTAACAATACCCTCAATGCTGCTTTGAAAAACTGTAGTAATGCTGTTAAAATCCGTCACACTGCCAATGTGAAAGAACGGCTGGAAGAAGCCCACAAAGTAATGGGAATATCTAATCAGCTTTCTGTACAGTTGGAAGGTATTTTTAACCAATGGGCAAAAGTTCGTATTACAGATAAAGAAGTGCAGAAATTGATACAACTGGCAATGGTTCCCAATAAGGAAGTATTGCAGAACATTGAAAAAGGTGAAATGGATGAATTGAGCACTTGCTTTAAAAATATGTGTGATGATGTGTACGAATATAATATGAGCAGCCCATCCCAACAATATGAAACTACAAAGGGAACGGTGTTTGGCACATACAACGCCATTACAGGATATTTTCAAAATGTAAGAAATTACAAGGATGAAGAAGCCAAAATGAAATCCTTATTATATGGCGGTACTGCACAGTTAAGAACGCAAAAAGCTTTTCAGCTTTGTGAGAGTTTTGTAAAAGCTGAGTTTGCAGGAAATTGGAGCTAATCATTTTTACGGGGCATTTTGCAATGCCCCGTAAACTTATAAAAAAGCTGCCCCGCAACATTGTGGCAGCGTTTGTAAAATGGCGGGGCAGCTTGGTTTTTTTGCCTACTGAGTAAGTATATTTATTTTTTATTTATAAAACGAGGGGAAGCAGAAGGAATTTAATTCCACCTTTTTCTTTTTTCGTTAATAGAATTACTTTTTAATGTAATTATTGTTTCAAACGCCGCTTTGCTAAGAATAACCGGCTCATAATTTATCCCCTGCATTTTGAGACGGCGCACAAAAGCCCGCAGGTGATTTTCTGATGCCATTTTCAAATAATTATATGTGGCAACAATATCCTTGTTTTGAGTTTGGTTGATTCTTGTTTCCAAATCTGCAATATCCAGTTCTTCAATTTTGGCACCTACCTTCAACGCTTCGCTTAATGATTGACTTCCAAAGGAAACCAGTTGTGTATAATATTCTTGTAATAATGTATTTGCAAATACACCATGTTTATCGTTATTTCTTTCTACAGGGTCTTCCAGCCTGTAAGTTGTAAAAAGTGTTTTCATCCTGTCCATGTGGGTTTGTTCACTTTGCCGGACATTGCCAAATGGATTGACTTCCCATTTTGCATACATGGAATCATACACATCTCTTGCCAGTTTCTCCTCTTCCCTCATGTAAAGTATTGCATCTTTTTCTTGTTGATTCAAAGAAGGGGCTTGCTGTGTAAAACCAGTTATTGATAGTACAATAGCTGATAAAGAAAGAATGAACTTTTTCATACCCGATAATTTAAAATGTATTAAAATCCTGTTTCCATTGCACAGTTGATGATGGCATCAAACTCTGCCTGGGTAATATACTGAGGAGTGTATGTGCCGCCAACATTCAAAATGTTTTTATAGAATGACCTCATGTGGTTGCGGCTTCCTTTTGTGAGCATATCATACACCAGGCGGATGTCTTGGTTGTCAATACTGATTAATGCAGTCTTCAAATCAAAAATATCAAGGTCTTCTATGGTTGCACCAACTTTATATGCGTCAAGTACACTTGCACTACCCTTTGCCACTAATTGATTGTACAGGGTCTGTAATGTTGTATTAGCAAATACACCAACCCCATTAGAACCAACCGGGTCTATCAGGCTATACTTATTGAGCAACATCAATATTGCATCCATATGTGTTTGTTCGCTGCTGGAAATATTAGTGAATATATTTACGCCCCATTTGTTATATAAAGTAATGTAAACATCCCGGGCTAATTTTTCTTCCTCTCTCATAAAAGAAAGGCTGGATAACTCAACCGGATTTAATGGTTCCTTTGGCAAACTGGCTATTTGCGCCTGCAGATTAGCAATGTTAATATTTCCATTGTCATTACCATTATTAGCAGGAGTATCATCTTTACTGCATGAAGCAATTGTAAATATCAGTGCAGATAGAATTAAAACTACTCCTGAGTTTTTTAATAGATTTTTCATGATGAAATGTTTTATAGTGTTTAATTATTTTATGGTATAAATGTAACTTAAGAATTTCCCGATGTCAGTAACAAGTGTTACATAGTCAAGCTACAATTGTTAAAATAGATACAATTTCAAAGAAGGCCGTTCCCAGTAAATCACCTCCATAAAATGTTGTAAATACCATCCTTCGTAAGTGTGCCCTACAATTTAAATTGCATGGTAAGATTTCCAAACTCCTGTGTGTATTGACCTTTAAATTCCGGGCCAATAAATTTTTGTGTTATGGTGATGCTGTATTTCGGTCTTTCAAAAGTTATACCAACATCATACAACACAATTAATCTCTCTATTTGGTCTTTACTTAAAACATAGCCATTGCTCTGAGGACTAATTTGATTTATAAGGCCTCCCTGCACTAAAGCATTACTTAGCACAACCCTGACAGTTGGTTTCATAAAAACGTACAACTGAGATTTATTTTTTGCAGTTATTTGTCGTACAGAAAAGCTGTCAAAGTAATTATTGAATTTCCCTACCCTTAGCATAAAACCTGCACCTGCCGCATTATACGTTGTACCACTAAATGTCTCAATAACACCAACAACTAACAGGTTTTTTGAAGGTTGAAGTATTTGCTTTTCGATACTGATATTATAATTCAGTATTATATCGTCTGGCACCTGGTTGTGCCACCCTTCAGGTTTTGTATAGTTGATGATGCGGTGTACCCATGTCTGGGTTTCTTTGGCATAACTCAGCGGCCCAATAACTCCCAAACGTATTTCAGAAGTGACTTTTGCTTTTTTAATCTTATCAACAGATTGTAGCGAATGTATGCTGTACAATGCCCCAGCATACGGCCGGTCATTAAATTGAATATCCGGTACAGAAATATTCTTAGGTGTAAACATAAATTGAGCTAACCCCCAGCCGTAAATATTGTTATTATCATCCGAAATATTAAGCAAGAGTGATGAAGGGAATTTTGCTTTTTGCTTTTTTGTATAGAAATAATCTATTCGTAAGCCATTGGTATAATACCTGTCAGTACCATCGCCCCTAAGATTGATAAAATCATTATCCCAAAGAATAAGCAATGAATGTTTTTCATTTGAAGCCTGTGCTGAAACATTATTAGCAAGAGTTGCCAATAAAAGCAGCCCGGCAAAGGGTTTCCATAAATATTTAGCTGCCTGTTTCACTGGTAATAATTTGAGGCGTTTTACTTTTTATAGTTCTTTTCCAAACTTCTCTTTTAATCTATCTACTACATAGTAAACCATCGGCACTAAGTAAACAGTGAGTATCAGAGAAGAAAGAAGCCCGCCAATAATTACCCATGCAAGCCCGTTTTTCCATTCACTGGCAGTGCCTTTTGCCAGAGCAATAGGCAGCATACCAAATACCATTGCCAATGTGGTCATTAATATTGGCCGCATACGTTCCTTACCAGCCTTAATCAAGGCGTCTTTATAATACATTCCCTGTGCTTTTAACTGATTGGTAAAATCAACAATTAAAATGGCATTCTTAACTACTAACCCCATCAGCATTATCAACCCAAGCAGGGCAAATAAACTTAAATTGCTTAATGCTAAATTCAATGCAAGAAAAGCACCAATGGTTGCTACCAAAATGGAAAACAAAGCAACAAAGGGATAAACAAAATTGTCGTACAATGCCACCATAATTAAATAAATCAGCAAAAAAGAAATTAGTAAAACAGAACCCAATGCGCCAAAGCTATCGTTCTGTCTTTTTATATCGCTTCCCCATGTCATGTCAATTCCATCTGCCAAAGGATTTTTTTTCAGGTAAGCAACTACTTCATCTGCCACGGTTCCTGATGGACGGCCCAAAGCATCTGCCGTAAGTGTTATAGCAGGCTGGCGGTCTTTTCTTTCTAACAGCGAAGGCGAATTATCTCTCTCTACATTTGCAAACTGCGAAACTTCTATTGGCAAACCCATCGGATTTACGATTGACAAGCGTTTTACATCATCATAGTTTTGCCGCTCAAATTCATCTAACCAAATTCTTACAGGATATTCTGTTCCGTTTTCGGTAAGTGTTGCATCATCATTTCCTGTAAAGGCTGTTCTTAAATTTAAACCTACATAAGCAGTTGTTAAGCCTAAGCGTTGCATTTTATCTTTGTCGGGAATTATTTTGTATTCAGGACTTCCGGCTTCTACTGATAGACGGACATTATCTGCACCGGGTATTTTTTCTACAATAGATTTTAATTCATTGCCCGATTTCATTACCAAATCCAGGTTACTGCCACTCAAAGTAATTTCTATGGGTGCAGAACGTGGAATTAATCCCAAGGCTGCCATCGAATAATTTATTGCCGGGTACTTTAATTTTAAGTCTTCCCGAAGTGTTTTCATAAACTCTTCGGTAGCTAAATTATTGAGTTCCTTTTTAGATTTTAGTTGAATAGTAAATTCAGTTTTGTTTGCCAAGCCTACACCCAAGCTTCCAATACCGGTACTTGGCCCGCCAACATTACTGAATACTGTTGCCACTTCTTTTTGTTGCAGAATATAGGCTTCTACCTGCTGGGCTATCAAATTATTTTGCCGGATAGATGTTGACTTATCAAATTCTAAAGCCATCCTGAATTTTCCCTGGTCGCCGGTGGAAATTAATTCTTTCCCAATGATTCCCTGCTTCATTATTCCGAGCGTCATTGCGAAAAGCAGCACTACAATTCCGGTAAAAATTAATTTATGGCTTAAGACCCATTCTAATTGTTCGCCATACCAGTTGATAAATTTATCTAACTGATGTTCGAACCAAAGCAGGAAGCGATTGAAAAAATTGGTAGGTTTTAAATCTTCTTTCATACCAATTCGTGAAGCTAACCAGGGAGTAAGTGTAAAGCCAACCAGCAAACTTGTAAGTGTAGAAGTTACCACCACTACTGAAAATTGTTTGAGCATATCGGCTACAAAAACCTGTAAAAAAAGAATGGGTAAAAATACCACCACATCAACCAAAGTAATTGACAAAGCGGCAAACCCTATTTCCATACGGCCATCCATTGCCGCAGTACGTTTTTCTTTTCCCTTGTCTAAATGCTTTTGAATATTTTCCAATACCACAACGGCATCATCTACCAGAATGCCGATGATTAATGACATAGCAAGCAATGTCATCAGGTTGAGTGTGTAACCCAATAACCACATCACCGCAAAAGCAGTAACCAAAGATGTTGGAATGGCAACAATTACAATTAATGAGTTTCTAAAACTTCGCAGAAATAAAAGCATTACCAACGAAACCAATATCACCGCCAATATCAAATCAAATACTACTGAATTAACTGCTGCAATAGTATTATCGGTACTGTCGTCTGCAATAATAAATCTTACTCCTGCAACTGCATTTTGTGCTTCAATAGTTTTGAATTTATTGCGAACTAATTTTGAAACATCAACAGCATTGGCATCACCCTGTTTTTTCAACATTAACCCAATGCCATTTTTACCATTATACCGGCTGATAGATGTTGTTTCTTTTATTCCATCGGTTACAGTAGCCACATCTTTTAAATAAACAGGGCTACCGGGAAGCGGCATTGCCACTTGCACATTTTTTATATCTTCTATCGTTGCAAATTTTCCTGTAAGTCTGACGGAACTATTTTCTTTATCTGTTTGTACTTTACCGGCTGGTAAATCAAGCCCTGAGCGATTAACAGCATCTACCACCTGCGAAAGCGATAGCCTAAAGAGTTTTAATTTATCCTGGTTTACTTTCACCTGTACTTCTCTTTCTTCGCCACCTAAAATGGTAATCTCCGCCACACCTTTCAACTGTTGTATTTGCGGCAGGTATTCATCTTTCATTTTTTGATAAAATGCTGTTGCAGGCAAATTGCTCGTGGCACTGATAGACATTATCGGTAAATCATTCGGCGATACCTTACTCATTACCGGGCTTAAAATATCTGCCGGTAAATCTTTGCGGATATTATCAATGTAACGTTGGGCATCCTGCATCGCTTTATCCAGGTTCGTCCCGTATTTAAGGTTAGCAATGATGATAGAGGCGTTGGGCAGAGATTTTGTAACCAAATAATCTACGCCTTCCATATTAGATAAAGCATCTTCAATTTTTCTTGATACAGAAGTTTCCACTTCACCGGGTTCGGCTCCGGGGTATGCTGTTTTAAAAACTACAACCGGTTGATTAAAATCAGGCATCAGTTCATAACTGAGATTTTTATACCCAATAATACCTAATAAACTAAGCACACTGAAAAGAACGATTATCAGCGATGGACGTTTGATTGATATTTCTGTAATATTCATCTTATTCTCTTAAAAATTATGAATTGTTCTTTTCTAAATAAAATATGCAAGAGCTTTTCCTCACTTATTAATCTCCTTTACTCTTAGTAAAAGTGATATGCCACATTCCTCTTAAATCGCCGGTTTTAAAATCGTATGCCATATCCAAAGGATAAAGGCTATTGATAGCTTTCCAAACGGAAGGTTGTATATCGGCGCTTTTACTGCCATGACATGATGCACACATTTGCTGCAACATGATTGGTTTGTAAAAATGCACTTCGCCATTTTTACTTTCCTCTGTTATTGGTTTTATAGAATCATTTATTATTCCCTGTTCTTTTAGCGAAGCAAATATTTTTAATATCCTCTCTTCTGATGTATCGGGTTTATTCGCCGGGTTTCTGTATTTTAAGGCTGTTCTTCTTATTGCTACCGAATCGGAAGCATAAATATTTGTAAGTGAATATGCCGCTGTTCGACAGTAAGGTACGGCGCCTTCAAAACCAGATTGGCTGATTGCGGTTTGCAGGGAATTTCGCAGGGTATCAAAGGTTTTCTTTACTATACTGTTTCCCATTTTTGTATAATCTGATTTTATGTTATCATTACTTTTATTGCTGTTATTGCAGGCAGTGAATAATGTTATTACCGGAATGCTGATATAAAAAATAGTACGCTTCATAATTCGTAAAATTTAATTTTTAATTGTCACATTGGCCCCGTCAAAAAGATTAATAAATCCATTTGTTACAATCACATCTCCTTCTGTTAATCCCGCTGAAACAGCCACTTTATTTTCAAATTTTTTAGATATGGTAATATTTTGCAAAACGGCCTTACCGTTTTTTACGAGATAAACCTGCGGTTGATTTTCTGAACCAACAGTAACAGCGGCAGGAATTACGATGCCTTGTTCGGGTGTACCATTTCTCAAATTCACTTTTCCAAACATGCCCGATTTAATAGTCAGGTTTGAAACATTATTCACTGTAAACTGAACAGGAAATGAATTGCCGACATTTGCTTTGCTTCCTATCAAAGAAGGCTTTCCCTGTAACTTGGTTTCGGGAGCTGCATCAGCAATAATTTCATAAGTGTTTTTGTAGTCAAATAATTTTAAATCGCTTTCAGGAACAGTAACTGTAAATCTTAGTTTACTTATATCTGTAACCTGCAGCAATGGAATGCCAGGCGATGCAAAAGCGCCAACCTCACTTAGTTTAGCAGTTACCACACCATTGAAAGGTGCGTAAACACTGGTTTTATTTAGTTGGGCTATAATGCTTGCCCGCAAGGCTTGTGCATTTTTAAGTGCTGATTTTTGCATGATTGTGCTGCGTTGATTTTTTGCAGTTTGCAATTGCAATTCAGCCTTTTCTAATTGAATTCCCTGGATGGCATCTGCCGCAACAAGAATTTTGTATCGCTTTACATCATCCTCCAACCCATTTATTTGTATTTGATTTGCCTGTAATTGAATATCAACTTCCGAAGTAATATTTTGTATCTGTACGTTTACTGTGTTAAATTGCTGGTTCAGTAACGCATCATCCAATTTAATAAGTGCCTGCCCTTTTTTTACATTGCTGCCGGCATCTGCATAAATTGCATTTATTTTCCCCTGTACTTCAGCACTGAGTTTGGTTTCTTTATTTGGTTCAAATGTGCCTGTATAAAAATATACTGCATCAATACTTTCTAATTTTATTGTTTGGGCCTGCACATTAATGGCCTGCTCTTTATTATACTGATAAACTTTTTGCTGAGTTGTATCCTTATTTGTTTTGAGACGAATAGCAATAATTGCTACCAACAACAGAGGGATTAAAATATATAAACTCTTTTTCCAATTGATTGACTTTTTTTTCATATCGTGAAAATTAATTCTTAATTGATAATTGATTGCTTAGTTTCTTGAGTTCCAAATCTGCCTTCAAATAATCCACCACTGCCGCCAAGTAATTTTGCTGGGCCTCCCGTAACCCGGCATCAGCCAGCAAAACATCTGTTAAAGAAGCTGTTCCCTGTTTTTGTTGCTGTACAGTTTGTTCATATATCGTTTGGGCCAGTTTCATTTGAGAGGTGTTAGTTTCAATAGACTTTTGTGCAACCGCCATTTGCCGTTTTGCATTATTGGTTTGCATAGCATTTTGTTCGGTAACCAATTGTACCTGCAACTCACTATTTTTAATTTCCAATTTTTTCTGGCTTATTTTTCGTTGGGTTACGGTACCATTAAATAATGGATAGCTTATTTGAATACCCGCAAAACCAATGGGGTAGAATTTCAAAAAATCATTGGGCTGTTTGTCGTAGCCGAAACCTGTTTTACCGTAGGTGCCAAAAAGTGAGACCGAAGGAAGCTTGCTCTTTTTTAATGTATTTAACTCACTCAGCAACAATTTGGTTTGTGTATTTGCCAGGCGAATTTCAATTGCCGGAGTACTTGAACCCCGATAGCTATCGGGGCTACTCTTTTTGTATAGAATTTCCTGCTCAATTTGCATATTTTGGTCAAGGGGAATCCCCATTGCAAATTTCAATGCATTTATTACCTGCTCATATTTGCTGGTTACGGATTCTTTTTGTGTTTCTAATTGCTCTTTTTGCAATTGAACCTTGCTCACATCTGTTCCCTTTGCCATCAATTGTTCTTTGAGCAACTGCATATTTTTTAAAAGTTTGGATGTATTAACTATGTTGCTGTCAATAAACGATAGTTGTCTGAGTAACAATTGCCCGTTGTAATAGAGATTTGAAATATCAAAATAAATTTGTTCTTCTGTTTTTTGTAATTGCAAATTGTTTAACTCTGTTGCAATTTTAGCTGTTTGTACAGCACCAAATATCTGCGGATTATATAATGGCATTGTTAATTGCAGATTGGCATTAATATTATGCGGTACACCAAATTGTGTTTCCTTAAAAGTGCCTGCAGGGCCGCCAAAAATTGCTGCAGGCATTAACTGTGTTGGCAAATCGGTAAAATATTTATAATCTGCATTAGCTGAAATTTTAGGAGTCAGATTAGCTTTTGCTTCCATTTTCCTTTGCTGGCCAATGGCAACATTATTTTTGCTTATTCTCAGGGCTTTGTTGTAAACCTGTGCTGTATCAATGCACTGTTGCAATGACCAGACTTGAGCCTGAGTATTGCTAGTGCCAGTTACAATTAGTAACAGAACCAACCCAGTTTTGCTAATGGTATTCAACTTCATTGTATCCTTGTTAATGTAAATGACTTACTGATAAATAATTTCTTTATACTGAATTTCAGTTTCTGTTCATTGACAACTGACAATACACCTGATGCAGTCATACCGCCGGGAGAATTAATATTTCCATTATATTCTTTTTCTGCCGGGTTATAAACAAAATCCAGCAACAGTATATGCCCCACTCTTTCTATCTTTTCAGTGCCCGATACTTTGGTGATTTTCCCGTAGTACTTGTTATTGTCCATGTATATTTCTATTTCACGGGGAGAATCATTGAACACCCACTTGCCTGTTATACTATCACTATTTTTAAAAGAGGTAAGCAGCATCAAAAGCGGGAAAAGGAACAGTAGTATTTGTTTGTTAATTTTCATTTTTTATTTTATTAATAAGAGAGTGCTTTCATATTCTGCCAGCACCCAATGTTTTACTTTTGGTTCAATATTTACAAAATCCCCCACCAGCAGACGCTCAGAATAAGACTTTTCATTTTCAAAGAAGACCTCTCCCGCAATGCACACCAAAAGAGCAGGTATAGTGGTAATATGCTCCTTAAAACTGCCGCCTGCATTCAGATGAATTACTGTAACTCCTTCAGCGGCATTGAATATTTTTTTTGTTTGAAGAAGTTTATCACTATTAAATAAGGTCTTCAGGTTCATTCGAAATAGTTTTTAAAGGTTATCAGGTATTCCTGCATTTCTTCCAGGGTATTAATATGTGAACTGCCTGCTTTTAAATTATCTAATTGCCCTTTTAACGGAAGTAAATAATTGTGTAACTGGTTATGTGATTCACCGGTCATTGTACATTTATCAAAAATTGCCTTAAATTCTACCTGCAGCGAGTCATAAAGTTTTGCAACTTCAACTTTACCTGTAATACCATTCTGCACAAGCGTTGACATATTGTTGATGCCTGTTATGGTTTCAGGATTGGCCTTCCATTTTTTCCCATTATCCAACTGGACTTTGGCGGCAGTTTCTTCATGACCTTCTTTGTCGTCCATTTGCTCATCCTTCATCTCTGACTTTTGATGGTCGTCATGATTTTCGTCTTTCTTGCTTTCCCGGTTATTGCAGGCAACAAATACAAGAAGTATAACAGGCAGTAATAATTTAAAATGTTTCATTTTTTGAATGTTGCTTGTTTTGTAATAAAAAATAAGATGAACCGGTAATGACTACGGTTAACCCAATGCGAAACAGCATTGCACTCACAGTTTTCGCTTCGTACAAGCCGCCATCGTTAATATGCATCTTTAATCCTGTAAAGGCGGCAACAAGAATAAATGCAGAGACCACTAATAACCAAACTGACCACTTTTTCACTTTAAATAAACCATAGGCAGCAGCCAGGTATAAAATACTGCTGTTGAAATTTGCCCACACAACAAGTGGCACATAGTTGCCTTCCTTTTCCCTGATGCCAAACAGGTCAAAAATTACAGAGCCGCTTAGAAAAAGTGTAAGCAAAGCAAACAGCAGTAATATGCTTGCAGTTATTTTCAGGATTACAGGTTTCATATAGTTTATACTTTTATTAATGTCAAAATACTCTCCATCAGTTTGTTGCCTTTTTTCTTAACATCAAAAGAGAAGTCTGTTATTCGCCATTGCAGCATGTGAAGCCGGAAACTCCCCATTATGATGTGCATGATATCTTCTGCCGATGCAGAAGTTTCAATAATACCTTCCAGTTGACCTTGCTTAATAATTGGTAAAAGATGTTTTCTTTTGGTTGCCATAAGCTGCATAATAGCCGCATTTATTTTTTTGCTTTCTTCCAGCAGGCCTTCTGAAAATACCGCAACCAGAAAATGAGGATGTTTTCCAAAATAATTAAACTGGTTATTGAATACAGCTACTAGTTTTTCAACCGGGTCATCTATCTCTGCAACACAGGCAGTCAGCCGCTTATCCATATCTGCAGCCAGATAATGAAGCATAGTAATGATAACATCTTCCTTACTTTTAAAATGGCGATACAATGCACTTTCAGCAAAGCCCATCTTTGTTGCAAGATTTTTTGTAGTAAGTCCTGCAAGCCCGGATTCGGTGAGTATTTCACCTGCCGCTTCAATAATCTCAAACTGTCTTTCTTTAATTTCCATAAAATTTAATTACTTGTAACTCTTGTTTTCCATCATTCTAATTTCAAATACTATTTTTTATCCAGGAAAGCTGAATACATCCAAACTAATTTTTCCTGCATCCTGATATAGTCACTCATTAATGCATTGGTTCCTTCATCACCGGCCTCTGCTGATAAAGAAAGTAATTCCCGTTGCAGCAGAATTACGGTTTGAAAAGAGTTTAAAATTTCTTTAACCGCAGTGATGCCATCCGACACCTTAGTGCTTTCTGTAATTTTTGAAGTTTTTTTGTAATCAGAATAATTGTGATTAGGTGAATGCCCCAGTGTTAAAATCCTTTCGGCAACCTCATCAATTTTCAACAATAAATCATTATACAATTCTTCAAATTTTAAATGGAGTTCAAAAAACTTTTCTCCTTTAATATTCCAGTGATAACCCCTTGTATTTTGATAAAAAAGGGAATAGTTAGCCAGTAGTTCGTTAAGCTTTGTGGCTAATTGTGCTGCTTTGCTATTATCAAGGCCAATTGCGTTCAAATTTTTCATGCTATTATTTTTAAGTTATAATATTGATTAATACAACCCTATTTGCTACATCCCTTTAAGCTGTACTGCTAAGTCTCATTTTATAAAAAGAAATACCGAGCCATACTACGGAAGCTGTCATGGCTATTGCACCAATTAAAACAAAAATTGGGGGCAAACCGAAGTACACTTCTGATAAAATTCCTATCGGCATCAGTAATCCAGTTAAGGCAAGCCAGGAAATTGCTTTTACGCTGCCGAGCTTATCTCTAAAATGCAGCAGTAAATAGCCGATTAGTATATTCAAAAAGGCAAACAGGTTACCGTGTACATGTGCAAGCCTGCTCTCAAAGTGTTTTCCGGTACTATAAGAGTTAACCCACTCTTCTTTACCAGGTGCAAAATCCCTTAAATAAATTAAGATGAATCCGTAGGCCATAAAAACTCCCATAGTAAGGAAACCGATGGCAATATTGTTTTTTCCATTCATGATTTTTGATTTTAAATAAGTGTGTGTATATTCACTCACAAAAGTAAATGCGATTCATGCCCACATATTGTGACATTTGTTACACAGAAACATGATTGTGGTCAGCAGTCGTTTCTTCACCGATATAGCTTGAAATCACTGGAGTAAAATATCGCAGATTTGCAACGATGCACACCAAAGTTTTACGGGAGAACTTCAAATCGGAACGAAGCTGAACAAGCAATGATTAAACCAACACCAGAGAAAAATAATATATTCCATAACAGTCTACTTAGAGATAGTAGCAGGACTTAGTTTGGTTCATTCACTTTTGGTATTGACCAAGATTAAACCAAGGAGGATAGTTACAATTTAAACTTACTTGCATATTACTATCCTTTGTAAAGCAGCCAGTTCCAATATTTTAAGTATAATTTCTTTTAATTATTGTATTTAGACTTTCGTTATTTTCTTCATTAATTCCCCCACAAAGTTTCCCTTTTGGCTGCTGAAGCGGCCATGAAATTCCGGCATAAAGAAAACTGTTCCTACACTATTTAATATACTATTTATTCCGTTGCTTCATGGCCTTTATTGCCAAAAGGCAAGGCATGTTCTGTAATTAATTTTTAAACAATTAAAAAGTTATGTTATGGAACAGTTAGCAATGAAATTTCCGGAATGGACAAGAGTAGCAGAAGTAGAATTGGTTTACAAAACAACAATAAAACCTTCTGAAAGACCAAAGATTGGCAGTGTACAGGAATGCTACAAACTGCTTAAAGAAATATGGAATGAAAACACTATTGAGATGCAGGAAGAATTTAAAGTGCTATTGCTGAACAGAGCCAACAAAGTGATTGGTGTTTATGAAGCATCTGCCGGTGGACTTACAGGAACTGTAGCAGACCCAAGATTGATATTAGCTGCCGCCATTAAATCACTTGCTGTAAGTATAGTGCTATCCCACAATCATCCTTCAGGGAATTTGAAGCCAAGCAGAGCTGATGAAGAATTGACTCAAAAAATAAAAGCCGCTGCTTCTTACCATGATATAAAAGTGATTGACCACATTATAATTACCAGCGAAAGTTATTACAGCTTTGCAAATGAGGGGCTTTTATAGCCTCTTTAAAGCATTATGCTTTATTTCTTTAGCCTAAATATCTTATTTTAGAGGTATGACCTTTGAGGAAATACTTTCACACTTTAAAACGGCTAAACCCTTACAACTTATACGGGCTAAGAATGCCCCGTTTATTATTTCCTTTTTTTACAAGGTTTTTTCTGATGCTAATGTTACCACTATTTCTAACAGTGAGTTAAGGAGCAAACTGGAAGGTTACATGGAGGAGTTGTCGTATGAAGAAAAAGATGATGAACTGGATTCGGAAACCCTGTTTGATGATTTTGCAGTCAGGTCTGCCCAATATATTGACAAATGGAGTAACAGCGGCTTCCTTAGTAAGTATCCAAACGATGATGGTGAAGACTTACATGAATTAACACCCGACACTAAAAAAGTATTAAAGTGGTTGGGAGATTTAGAAAGGAGAAGTCATGTGGGAACCAACAGCCGCTTTAAAGATATTTTCTTTAAGCTTCAGAAAATGATTGAGCAAACTAACGAAGATGCAGAAGCAAGAGTTGAAGAACTGCAAAAGAAAAAATGGGAAATAGAAAATGAAATAAACCTGCTGAAATCCGGAAAGAAGCCATCAATATTTGATGAAACAGAAATTAAAGAGCAGTTCTACGACTTAAATAAAATGGCAAGGGAACTACTGTCAGACTTCAGCGAAGTAGAACAAAATTTTGAACAAATTCGTAAAGACATCCAACGAAAGTACAATGAAAAAGATGTAGCTAAGGGTACATTACTGGTATTTGCTCTTGATGCACTTGACGAAATAGAACAAAAGCCACAAGGCAAAAGTTTCAAAGCTTTCTGGGAGTTTTTAATGGATGAAAGAAGGCAGCAGGAATTTACACAGCTTACAGAAAGGCTATATCAATTATTGAATGAACAAAATATTGACTATAATAACGACAGATTTTTAAAACACCTGAAACGTTACCTGCATGTATCAGGAAGAAAGGTGATTGACTCAAATCGTAAGCTGAGCGAAAAAATAAGCCGGGTGCTTTCCGAGAAAAATCTTTTGGAAAGAAGAAGGGCTATGGAGCTTATTGGAGACATACGGCAAATGGCTTATACACTTATTGAAATGAAAATTAGGGAAGATGATTTTATAGTTATAGAAGATGAGCCATACATTAATCTTTTTGACAGATGGGAACCCGGTGAGGAAAAAGATGATGTTACAAGTATATTGTTTCCGGATGGTACGAATGAGGAAGGTGAAGCCGATTTTAAACTTCTTTTTGACCAGTTCACTATTGACAAAAAGAAATTGCAACAACGAATTGACAAGATGCTGGAAAATAAAACCCAAGTGACGCTGAAGGAGGTTATTGATATGTATGGAATTGAAAACGGATTAAGTGAAATAGTAGGTTATTTTTCAATAGCTACTTCAGGTTCACATCATTTGATTATTGAAGAAGCAAAAGAGCCTATTTTAATTGGCGAAAGAAAAATAAGTGTACCGATGGTGATTTATACAAGACCACAAATAAATTAATATGGAAACAAAAATTGCAAGAGCCCCATTTGCAGCAGTAATCATTAAGTTGTTACAGGGACCTGTATATGCAGATGACAAAAATATCTGGCGGGAGTTGCAAGCCTGGTCATCTGCCATACAGGAGTATTTTGGCAAGATAGGTATGACCCTTGAAATTGCTGAGCAGGATGGTTTTGCAAGAATTATGCAGCCGGAAGCCGGTGAAAACGATGAAACCCCTTTGCCACGGTTAATGAGAAAACAATCCCTTACTTATGAAGCTACATTGCTGGCCGTCATTCTCCGGGAAGGGTTGGAAGAATTTGACATCAAAAGTGATGGCACTAAATTCTACCTCACACAAAAAGAAATTAAAGAGCGAATAGAATTGTTTTATAAAGAGCAGCCCAACAAAAGTAAATTATGGAAAGACCTGTCAAAGCCAATTAACAGCTTACTCACTATTGGAATTTTAAAATTAAACCGTGAGGATGTCGCCAATAAGGATAACAACCAATATGAAATTAAAAGGATTATTAAAGCTTTTATAAGTAACGATAAATTGGAGGAAATAAAGAATAAGTTAAGCAACTATGTCAACCCTGTTCAGCAATAATCAGTCAGACAATGGATACCGGTTAAGATACCTGGAAGTATTTAACTGGGGCACATTTAACGGCAAAGTGTATAAACTGCAGCCTGATGGCCGCACATCCCTGCTTACCGGTGCAAACGGTAGTGGCAAGACAACATTGATTGATGCCCTGCTCACCATACTTGTACCAACTCATAAGCGGTTTTATAATCAATCATCCGGTGCAGAATCAAAAAAAGAACGGGATGAAAACTCCTATTTCTGGGGTTATCATGGAAAAATATTTTCTGAGGCAAATCAAAAAGCAGACACAGAACAGCTACGTACTAAAGCAGATAACCCTTATTCAGTTTTACTTGCCTGCTTTCAAAACTCTGGCACACAGCACACCATTACATTGGTACAAGTACGATGGTTTGGTAATGGCGGGTTGCAAAAGATATTTATAGTTTCTCCTTATCCACTTACTATCACAGAACACTTTGGCAAAGACCATTTTGATTTTAAAGGCGATTGGAAAAAGAAATTAGTAAAGCAATATGCCAAAACAGAAATTTATAACAGTTTTAAAGAATATGCGGCAAGGTTTAGTGAATTATTTGGTTTAAGAGATAAAGCATTATCGCTTTTCAGTCAAACGGTTGGAATTAAAGTGCTGGGTGATTTAACAAATTTCATCCGCCAGGAAATGCTGGAAGAAGCTGAGGCCGAAGAACAGTTTAAAAGTCTGCATAATCATTATAGCGATTTATTGATAAGTCATAAAGCCATTCAGAAAGATGAAAAGCAGCTTGAATTGCTGGCTCCCGTAATTCAAAACAAACAGAAGCTGGATGAATTACGGATTAAAAAACAGAAGCTGGATTTTGTAGAGGAACAAATGCCTTTTTTTCTTGGCAAAATAGAATATGAGTTATTGGAGAAAGATGTTGACAGATTGGAACTGGATATTGAAATAGCACAAAAAGATAAAGAATTGATTTCTTCTTCAGTTGATACACTCGATAAAGAAAAAGAACAGTTGATTACGCAAAGGGCTGCATTGAATATTGACAGCCAAATTTCTCTTTTGAATAAAGATATTGACACGGAGACAGACAAAAGAAATCGTAAAAGTGCAGAAAGTACCCGTTACACTGGTTATTGTGAACAGTTAAAATTGGATACTCAAATTGATGAGTCAGTCTTTAGGATTAATTACGGAAAAATTCAGGAACTAAATGCATCTGTTCCGGCAGAAATTGAAAAACTTTCTGAAAAGAAAGTACGATTGAATATTGAACAAGAAAGCAAAGAGGTCAAAATTGAAAATTTGCAACAACAGATTACTTCGCTGTTGGCAAGAAAAAACCGCATACCAGACGACCTGATTAATGCAAGAAAACGACTTATAGACATTCTGGAAACCACTGAAGATGAGCTTCCATTTGTGGGTGAATTGATTAAAGTAAAAAGTACAGAACAGATTTGGGAGGATTCAATTGAAAAACTGTTACATAATTTTTCAATGCAATTATTAGTTCCCGAAAAATTCAGCAAGGCAGCAAACCAGTTCATTTATAACAACGATATGCAGACAAAACTTGTATATCAAAAAATGGAACGCAGACCGTCCAATAGTATTGTACGCTGGCCTGCAGATGATGATGCACTGGTAAATAAATTGGAACTAAAAGAATCAGCCCATACCAAATGGCTTGAAACAACCCTGCTTGACAGGTTTAATTATTACTGTACAGATGATTTGGAAGTTTTTTATGGTTCGCCAAAAGCCATTACATCTAATGGGCTAATGAGGAACGTAAACCGGCACGAAAAAGATGACCGGCCAGGACGATGGAACAAATCAAAATACAGGCTTGGTTGGGATAATAAAGCAACCATCCAATATCTTCAGCAACAGAAGTACAATGAAGAAAAGTTACATACTAAACTGTCTGACGAAATCAAAGAGCTAACGCCTCTTATTGCAGTTTTGCAGGCTAAACGTCAAACCATTTCCAATCTCATACTTATAAAAAACTATGATGAAATAAACTGGGCACAACATGCCGAGAAGATTAATGATTTAAACAAGCAGGTACAGGATTTAAAAAAATCATCTGATGCGTATGAGCTAATTGTCAACCAACTTAAAGAAGTAGAAAGGAACTTAAAGCAGGCAAATGATAAAAGGGATGACCTAATTACTAAACTCAGCAAACTGGACGATGAGTATAATAAAAAGAATCTACGTAAACTCAGCCTCAACTTTGAAGATTTGCAGGAAGCAGGAGAAAAGGAGATTCTTTTCTTTCTTACTGAAGAAGAAATTTCGTCTTCGGATATTAAAACGCTGGCTCAGTTTGAAAACCTGATGACACAGGCTGCTATCAAATTAAAAGCAAGGCAGAAATCAGCCGGGGCTTTAGTGAATAAACTTGAGCTGGAGACTACTTCTTTAATTGCGGCCTTTAAAAATCCCGGAGAAAAAATCACTAATGAATTTGCCAACTGGAGTGGTGATGTGATGAACATCAGCGGTGACCTTACCGGGCTTGATGACCTGGAAGAGTTATATAAAACAATACAGACCCAAAGATTGGTTGAGCATAAGCGAAGGTTCAGGGACTATATGGATAAAAGTATGCTGGATGCATTAACCAGTTACAGGGCATGGCTCAATAATGAATTAAGTAAAATTGAAGACATGATAGAGGAGCTGAATGTGCCGTTGAAAAAAATAACCTTTAACCGCAATCCCGATACTTATTTGCAATTAGAATGCAGGCAGCTAAGGGGAGAAAATGAAATAAATATATTCAGAGGCCAACTGAATGCCGCCATTCCAAACACACTTGATTTTGCTACTCAGAAAGACGAAACTTACCGGCTTGAAGTATTCAATAAAATAAAAGAATTAATCACAGAACTACAGGCAGAGGAAACATGGAGACGAAAAGTAACAGATGTTAGAAACTGGCTTTTATTCAGTGCCAGGGAGTATTCAGCAGTGGATAATAAGGCCGGTCAATATCATGATAATACCGCCAGTTATTCGGGTGGACAAAAGGCACAATTTACTTACGCAATTTTAGGGGCAGCTATTGCACACCAGTTTGGTATTTTTCAACAGGGCAAGCAGCATAAGAGCCTTCGGTTTATTACCGTAGATGAAGCTTTCAGTAAATTGGACCCGGAGAAAAGCCAGTTCCTCATGGAATTTTGTGCTCAGTTGAATCTTCAAATATTAGTAGTTACTCCTTTGGATAAAATCAATATTGCTGAACCCTACATCAATGCTGTTCATTTTGTAGAAATCAAAAACAAGAAAAACTCTGTTCTGTACAATCTTACGATGGAGCAGTATTATGAAAAGAAAGAAAGCTTTAAACAATTAGCCGAAGTCAAAGAATGATTACTCCCAAAGAACTATTTCAAAAGTCAGATAAACAGTTTTTTAAAACTGTAAAAGCCATCCAGAATGGTGAAGAAGTATTTCCATTATCAATTTCAGCCAATAAAAGTATTTCCGGCACTAATTTCAGTGAGTTGAAAGCTGTTATTTTTCCGTTATACCAGCAATCAAAAGAAGTTAAAGGCAAAGGCTATTCCGTAGAATGGACACAGAAAAAAGTTGACGGCACAAAACAAAAACTGCCTGCTAAAATCTATTTTGAAACGTTTGATGATTATCTTTTTTTTACCAACAGGATAGCTGATTATTCTGCTATTGAGAAAGGGTTTCAATTACTGACAGAATCATTTCCGGCATTAACACAATGGGCAAAAGATAATACTCCCTACCTTTTAAATCAGGCTGGCAATATGTCGGATTTACTAAAAGTCTGTAGATATTTTTATCAGAATAATCCACCGCATAATTTGTACTTGAGGGAACTCCCCATTGAAGTGCACTCAAAATTTATTGAGGACAACACAGCAGCTTTGAAGAAGCTATTGGACAATATTTTACCGCAGGATTGGATAAACAAAAGCGAAAATGATTTTTCAGGACGTTACTTGGTAAAGAAGCCCAATGTATATGCTCAAATAAGGCTATTAGATGATGGCTTGAAACATATAATAGGGTTTGATGAATTGGCATTAACGATTGACGATTCAGCTTTGCTAAACTGGCAACCTGAAAAAGTGTTTATTATTGAAAATAAAGCCTGTTTTCTGTCTTTCCCTAAAGTTAAAAATGCAGTGGCAATTTTTGGTGAAGGCTTTAAAAGCCGGGTAAGCAAACATATTCCCTGGCTAACCAATACGCAACTTTATTGCTGGTTCGACCTTGATGCTGCCGGATTTGAAATGCTGAATATTATCCGGCAGTATTACCCTTCAGCCATGAGTTTATTGATGGATGAAAAGACATATCATCAATTTAGTCAGTTTTCGGTTACATCTACGTATAGAAAGATATTATTAGATAAGCTAAATGCTGATGAATTAAAATTGTACGGATTCTTGCAAACAAATAATAAAAGATTAGAGCAGGAACGCATAACACAGGCACATATACAGTCAGAACTATTGAAAATGCAGTTGCGTTAAATGCCTGAAATTTATAAACATATCATAGAGGAACTTCAGCTAATTGAAAATCTTTCAAAAACAAGGAAAGTAAGGATTGCTATTGGTAAAAAAAATAAGCAGAAAACCGGATATCTAAAGAAGCTTAAGCCTAAAGGATTTGTTCTGGAAGTTTCTTCGTTTGATTATTTGCATTTAGATACGGGAGACAATATAAAGGCACTTGTATCTGGGAAGAATATACAGCTTAGGGTTACTGATGCTTTTATATCAAATAAAGGTGCATCCTTTACGCAAACCAGCCGTAACCATAGTATCAAGATTAAAATACATGAATTTAAAAATAAGAGCAGCCGTTCCAAAACAGCGTATTATTTCAGGAAAATTATACCAATAAAAACATCATTTCATTTTCATAATATTATTTCTCACCAATCATACGAACATGATGGTGGTATAAGCACAGTAGGCTTAGTTCAGTTTGAAGTTTGTTCAAAAAAATTTCATGTATTTGAGGTAGAAAATAACAAGAAACGATACCTTGTTATGGATTGCCTGGACAAGCTCACTGTTGACGATTTTTCAGAAATAACCTGGTCAGTTTCTGTTGCACTTGGCTATCTTACAGGGCATCTGTTGCAGGATGAAGAATATATTTTTTATTATCGAACTAAACAGCAGAGAAAGCATGTGAATTATGAATATTCACAGCGAAGAGATAGTATCAAATCATTTTATACTCCTGTAAATACAAATCCATACGCATGGGTAAAAAGAAATAAAACTGCCGACTATTACTATGGCAAGATTACAGAAATAACGCCGGTTCAACTTTCAACACTCTGTAATATAATTCACAAGGAACATGATATAAAATCAATTGTATTGCTGATAACGGAAAGTATAAGCCGTTCTCTACTGATGATGCCCGCAGGTTTATCAGTAGCACTTGAAGGTCTATCGGAGTTTTTTTGGTCTAAAAATATGGAAACTATAAAGCCAATAAAAGATGCTGGCTTGGCAACTGCATTTAAAAAAGAACTTGCAATAACACTTGAAAAATATAAGGAAATGGAGGGCTTTAGTGGGTATGAAATTATGCTTTCAAAGATTACAAATATTAATTCGCCTACAAACAGGGAAAAGCTTAAAAGCCCCTTTACGGTTTTGAGTATTTTATTAACCCCGGTTGACGAAGAAGTAATTGAATATCGAAATGACTTTCTGCATGGGAATATTAATTTAAATGTGAGGAAAGGAAAGAAAAAATATGCAATGGACAGCTTTGAGATTTCTATGCGGCTATTAACACTTTTGAACATGATTCTTATGAAAATGGCCGGGTATCAGGGCTATATTATTAATCATGCCAAAACTCAGGAAAAAGGGTTAAAAAAGATAATAAACGAAGAATACTATCGGGAGATTTAGCTCTTTATAACTGCTCCTCATATACACTAATGGCAGTCTTTATCTCAAGAAATAATCTGGTCTGGATGGTATCTTTATTTTCATCCAAATTATACCAATTACCTTCCTTAGTACGGTATAATTTAAAGGTTTCAGATGTTCCTTTTTGGGTAAAAGAATATTCTTTCAAAAGTGCTACTACAGTACCTAAAACGTTCTTCATTTCATAGGGCTGAATGGTATATAAATAATGGTCTCCATTATCCAGTATCAGCTCCTTTCCAAACAGATTTTTTAAAGCATCTCTCATGCTGCAATTATAAACAAAAAATTGTTTTCTGCCTGACTAAATATTAGCCATGCAAACTGCAATATTGGTACAGATTTTACACCTGTTTTACTATGAGTTTGCCAACAGTAAAAATATTCTCAACAAATAAATTTTACAAGGGCTTAATATGCCCGGTCTTGCACATGGCAAGATGTACAAACGTTATACGTTTGGGTCATCTTGCCCTTCACTCCGAAGTCGTTTCGGGGTATTGAAACAGAAAACTTAAAACTATGAAGAAGTTGGAAAGTGAAGTGAGGAGTAAAATGGTAGTAGTAAGGATGAATGAAACTGAATTTGAACAGGCTGAAAAGTTCAGAAAAAAAACTACTGAAAGATACCTGAGTACTTATGTTAGAAAATTGAGTTTACAAAAACCTCTCACAGTAAAGTACAGAAACGAAAGTGCAGATGATTTTTTGCTGGATATGCTGAACCTGAAAAAAGAACTGAATGCCATCGGCAATAATTTTAACCAGGCAGTACATAAACTTCACCTGCTGGATAAGATACCGGAGTTCAGGAATTGGGTGCAGCAATATGATAGCTTGCAAAAAGTTTTAATCAGCAAAGTAGAAGAAATAAAAATACTGATGAATCAACTCTACGAGCAATGGTTGCAAAAATAACCACACCGAAAAGTATTGAAGCTGCACTCAACTACAACGAAAAGAAAGTGCAAAAGGGAAATGCAGTTTGTCTTTACGCAGCTAATTATCTAAAAGATGCAAAGGATATGAATTTTTATCAAAAACTAAATGGCTTTGAAAGACTGAATAGTTTGAACGAAAGGGCAACAACTAAAACCCTGCATGTATCACTCAACTTTGACCCATCTGAAAAGCTGACTGAAAGTAAGTTGTTACAAATTGCATCTGACTACATGGAAAGAATTGGATTTGGCAATCAACCCCACCTCGTTTACAAACATGAAGACGCCGGGCATCCGCACATTCACATTGTAAGCACAACAATTAAAGCAGATGGCAGCAGAATTAATACCCACAACATCGGGAGGAATCAATCGGAAAAAGCAAGAAAAGAAATTGAGCAATTGTATGGCTTAGTGAAAGCAGAAAGGCAGCAGCAAATATCAAAGCTTGGCATTAAGCCGGTTGATGTTGAGAAAGCCGTTTATGGCAAGTCAGAAACCAAGCGGAGTATTTCTAATGTAGTGGGTGCGGTATTCAGTCAATACAAGTTTACTTCCTTACCAGAATTTAATGCAGCATTAAAACAGTTTAATATAGTTGCTGACAGAGGAAAAGAAGAAGGAAGAATTTACATGAATCGTGGTATGGTTTATCGTATTCTGAATGATACAGGCAATAAAGTTGGTGTGCCTATCAAAGCAAGTTCTATAAGCTGCAAACCGATATTGGATAATCTGGAAAAGAAATTTACTGCTAATGAAGTTGCAAAAGAATCCCTTAAACCATTTGTAAAAATCAAACTGGATGACTGCCTTTCACAATCGCCTTCTACAATGAAAGAATTAACGGAGCAATTGAAACAGAAAAATATCTATACTGTGCTTCGCCAAAATACTGAAGGCAGGTTGTTCGGAATCACTTTTGTTGACAATCAAAACAAGGTTGTTTTTAATGGCAGTGATTTAGGCAAAGGTTACAGTGCTGCGGCCTTGCAAAGCAGGTTAGCGGCAGGCAATGAAAAATCGCTTAGCAACGATGAAACGAAAGGTAGCGGTTCGGGCAGTTCCATTCAAAAAGAAATAAGCCAGCAAAAACAACTGGATAAAACAATTTCCCTCAAAACAAAAATTGAAAGTCCGTTAGATGTGCTGCTGTCTACCAAAGAGCAATACGATAACATACCCAACAGCCTGCTAAAAAAGAAACGAAAAAAGAAGAAACCAAATTTGTAATTAGTAAAACAATGTTATGTCACACACAGGAGAGAATGAACAGGGGTTGCGGAAGATAGTTGACCTGACAAGATTTGCCAGCATTTTTATTTTGCTATTGCATTTTTATTATTTCTGCTATGTTGCTTTTGAGCAGTGGGAAATTACAAGCACTATCACAGACAGGTTGATGAAAAATATTTCCAATACTGGTTTATTTCGTAATCAGCTTACATCAAAATTTATGGCATTGGGGCTGCTGGTAATTTCATTATTTGGCGCACAGGGCAAAAAAGATGAAAAGATAAATTGGAGAAGCATCACAGCATATTTGCTGATTGGCTTGCTGCTCTATTTTTCAAGCCAGCTTTATTTTAAACTACAGTACGATGTGCAAACAGTAGCTATTGTTTACATGACTGCCACTGGTATTGGCTTTTTGTTGATACTTGCTGGCGGTAATTTACTCAGCCGGTTAATCCGGTACAATTTGGGTAATGATGTTTTCAATTCACTCAACGAAACCTTTCCGCAGGAAGAACGATTAATCAGTAATGAATACTCCATCAACCTTCCTGCCCGTTACAATCTTAAAAACAGAGTAAGAAAAAGCTGGATAAATATCATCAATCCATTTCGGGGGTTACTGGTAATTGGAAGCCCAGGTGCAGGTAAGAGTTGGTTTGTTATTCAGCATGTAATTAAACAGCACATAGAAAAAGGCTTTGCCATGTTTGTGTATGATTTTAAGTATGATGATTTGAGCCGGATTGTTTACAACTGGCTGCAGCAAAATAAACACAACTATTCAGTAAAGCCATCTTTCTATGTTATCAATTTTGATAACCTTTCTGTATCTCACCGATGCAATCCGCTTGACCCAAACAGTATGAATGATATTACGGATGCAACTGAAAGTGCAAGAACGATTTTGTTGGGACTGAACAGAGAATGGATAAACAAGCAAGGAGATTTCTTTGTAGAGTCACCCATCAATTTTGTTACGGCTGTTATCTGGTTTCTGCGGAAATATGCTGATGGAAAATATTGTACCCTGCCGCATGTAATAGAATTAATGCAGGCAGAATATGATGAACTGTTTCCTGTGCTAAATACACAACCCGAAATTGAAGTGCTGGTAAATCCGTTTATTACCGCTTACCAGAATGATGCAATGGAGCAATTAGAAGGACAGGTTGCATCAGCAAAAATTGGTATGGCAAGACTGGCAGCTCCGCAATTGTATTGGGTATTATCAGGTAATGATTTTACTTTGGACATCAACAATCCAAAGCATCCCAAAATTGTTTGTGTGGGTAACAATCCGGAGAAGCAACAAATCTATGGAGCTGTGTTATCGCTTTATGTTTCAAGATTGGTGCGGCAGGTAAACAAAAAAGGAATGCTGAAATGCAGTTTAGTATTTGATGAATTTCCAACGATTTACTTTAACAATATTGACAGCCTGATTGCAACTGCAAGAAGTAATAAAGTTGCTACTACTTTAGCCATGCAGGATTTTAGTCAGCTTAAAAAAGATTATGGCCGGGAGCAGGCAGATGTAATTGTAAACATCACCGGCAATATCATCAGCGGTCAGGTGATGGGAGAAACCAGTAAACTGCTGAGTGAACGGTTTGGAAAAATTATGCAGGACAGGCAAAGTGTTTCCATCAACCGTACAGATACATCCATCAGCCATAGCAAACAATTAGATGCCGCCATACCTGCCAGTAAAATTGCCGCCCTTTCTTCCGGCGAGTTTGTGGGCATGGTAGCTGACGACCCTTTGGAAAAAATAAAACTCAAAATGTTTCATTCGGAAATTATTAACCATCATGAAAAACTGAATGAGGAAGTAAGTCGTTACCATGACATACCTGTCGTATCAAATGTTTCCCAGCAGCAGGTACTGGATAATTATTACCAGGTAAAGATGGATATTAAGCGGTTGATTGGGGAAGAAGTGGTAAGATTGAAGGATTTAAATAATTGATAACCAAACGATAAGGGTTTGTTCACATTTTCTGAATAAAAATCTGATTCTGAATTAGTAAAATTTCGTCAACTTTGTGTCAAATCATTTGACAAAGGAAAATTGACAACCATGCAGGATAAGGGAATTCTTGATTTAAGAGATTTACCGAGCGAAGAGTTCGAAGAATTATGGAAACGTATTGTTTTGCCAGAGAATATTAAAACACAACTTCAAGCACAAGTTCTTCTGGAACTTACACTACGTTCACAAATAACATCTAAAGCAGCAATTCCCTTGCATGGAATTATTCTTTTAGTTGGCCCTCCCGGTACCGGAAAAACGTCAATTGCTAAAGGTGTTGCCTCTGCCGCAGTCTCTGCCTTAAATAATGCTAAAGTAAAATTCATTGAGGTTGAACCTCACAATTTAAGCAGTTCAGCTCTTGGAAAAAGTCAAAGAGAGATAAGAAGATTTTTAGAGGATGTAGTTACAGAACATGCAAAACAAGGCCCATTAATTGTTTTATTAGATGAGGTCGAAACACTTGTAGCTGACAGAAGTAAGATGAGTATGGAAGCCAACCCAGTTGATGTACATAGAGCAACTGATGCTATGCTTGCAGGGCTTGATAATTTAGCAGCAAAGTTTCCACAATTGTTGTTTATTGCTACAAGTAATTTTGAAGGGGCACTTGACCCTGCATTTATTTCAAGAGCCGATTTAGTTCTAAGAATAGATAAGCCTACCCGTGAGGCATGTGAAGCTATATTGAAAGATACACTTACCGCATTTTCGGAAAAGTGGGAAAATATAAAAAAACTAATAAGTGATGCAAAATTTCAAAAAGTTGTTGACGAAGCTGAAGGATTAGATGGAAGGCAAATTAGAAAAGCTGTAATAGGTGCTCTTACATTTAGCATAGATACAGTTTTAAATCCTGCTTTGCTAACCAATCAAATGTTATTAAAATCATTGAAGCAAGCTAAAACTGTAAAGATATGAGTGTAGTGGCAAGAAGATTTGCCGCAAGTCCGGCAAGAATACCCTCCGCAACATGGGAGAAAATTGTAAACATAATTTCTATAGAGTCTGACAGTACAAAAAAAGAGTTGAATGCTATTGCCGGAATTGTTTCGTCCCTCATTGCGGATGAAACTCCGCTGAATGATGCAATAACTGTAATTGGAAGTGGGCCAAGATTGAAGATTTACTGCCTATATGGTGAAGACGCAATTAGTGATGAACCAAATGAAAGTTCCTTATCCTGGAAACCTTTTGAAGGCTATTGGGAGATTTTCTTTCCCGTTCATGAACCTGATTTAGGCTGGGTAACAAAGGCATTAGGAGAAAAAAACAAGCGTTTCAAAACCTACAAAATCGGAGATAAAATAGGCGAAGAACAAACAGAAGAAAATAATTCTGGTTCAGCACATTTAACAATAAACATAGATAAATTAAAATAGCATGGCAAGTTCAGTTACAGTTTATACATATGCACACAGTGTGGCTTATGTTACAGAAAAAATGCTTAGCTCAATAAAACAGATTATTCGTGACGTTGGATTAGACCCTACAAAGTTTGCAAGTGATTTCAATGTTTATGATGCTGGGGTAAGAGCATGGCTTGAGTCTAAACATTTAAAACAGGCTGTATTGGAGGTCGCAAATTCTTCTGGTTCATTAGTTACAAGGTGTGATTTTACTATTGACTATAGTTATTCAAGCGGAGAAGGTTCCATGTGGGTTGATACAGATGCTATAAAATATTCTATCAGCAAGCTGGGGATTATTCCAAGCACTTGTACTTACAGGGTGATTCTAAGTGTTGCCTCCGGTGCACCTACAGTTGCCGGTTGGAGCGATTGTGAATTTTTATCAACCGAAGGGTTTATTAAGCAAAATTTAGGAACAACAATAGGAACAAATTCAATCGGTACACAAGCCGGTTACTGGAGGAAAGCATCATGATATCAACAAACGAAGCATTTAAAAAATTTAAGTCCCGTCTTGAACTAAGGGAAGCCGAACAAAAAGATGCAAGCAGATTACAAAAGGAAATCCGTGAGCATATCGGAAACAACTTTACTGTAAAGACAGATTTTCTTACCGGTTCATACGGTCGTCATACTAAAACAAGGCCGTTAAAAGATGTTGATATTTTCTTTGTACTCGATAAGGAAAAAGAAAAAAAATATTTGACAGACCCGTTATTGGTTCTAACAGATTTTAAAAAATGTCTTGCAAAAAAATATGGTGAATCTAAAGTTTCAATTGGCAGAAGGTCTGTTGGAATTGATATTGCATTAGGCACTACCGATGAAGATAAAGTATTAAGTATTGATGCTGTTCCGGCATTTGAAGTCAGTAACTATTATCAAATCCCTGACAATGTTCTTATTGATTGGGTTAAAACAGACCCTCAAATACATGCAGAAAAAGCAACTCAGTCAAATAAAGGTTTTGATGGTGAATGGAAACCGATGGTGAAAATGATGAAGAAATGGAACGAAACACAAGGCAAGCCTATTAAGCCGTCTTTTTTAATAGAAGTAATGGCACTTCAGATTTTATATCCTCCATTTTCTGGAGGCTATGTGTATGAATTGAAAAGTTTTTTTGCAACCGCTTTCGATAGAATAGGTGAAACATGGGGAGACCCTGCAGGGTTAGGTTCGCCGGTGTCTGACCAAATGGATGCTGCAAGAATAAACCTTGCAAGACAAAAGCTATCGGCGGCAGGAAAATATATTGACCAGGCTATATTGTTGGAGAAACAAGGTAATCAGGGTGGAGCCCTTCGTATCTGGCGGGACAATATTTTTGGCGAAATGTTTCCTCTTTCATAGAAAAATAATAATGGCAACAATAAAAAAGAAAAACAGAAAGCCTGAATTTTCTCTTGTGTCACCACAGGCAATGGGAGGAATACATGGAGGTGATGGATATACCTACCAAGACCGTTACATTGTTTGCAATATTCCCAAATGGATTTCAGACCCTGCTTTTGTCAAACTTATGCCAGAAGGAACAGGTGATGTTGATGTCGTTTTTTTAAATAACAGAAAACATTTTTACAACCACATACAGGTAAAAAATCATTTAGTCAGCATTGCCGAGTTTTCCGGAATTATCAAAACTTTCTTTCAAATTAATAGGAGTATAAAAAAGACCTATCGAAATTTTTATTTAACCTGCCCACTTGTTAGTAACGATATAAGTGCATTATTTAAAAAAATTGACAGGTACAAAGAAGCTCAAAAACTTTATTCTGGCTCCGCCCGGAAGGCATTAATGTCAACTGAAAAAGAGGTGAAAGCCAGTTTTGCAAAATTGAAACTTCAAAAATATTATCTTTTTATTCTGAATCATGTTAAACTTGATGTTGGTAAATATGATTTTGGCGATAACAATGTTTGTAAACATCAATTTGTGAGCTACCTTATTCAGCACCCCAAATATCAAAAAAGAGTATTTGCTTTATTGAGCAATGCTTATTCCCATTTAATTGAGCAAGTAGTTTCAAATCGGGGTAAAATATTTACGGGCCAGTCATTATATAAGCTGATAGATGAGGCAATCACCGGGAAGAAAGTAGTTTTTCAGTCAAATGTCATACACATTCATAATTGGGAAAAGGGAGTTTTTGAACCCAAAGCTAGCGTTACATTAGATTGGACAAAATTCTTTGACCGACCAAGCAAAAAAGTACCAGACTCACAGCTTTGGAATGATTCTCTTATTCCTGAACTAATTACTCTAAAAAATAGAGTAGCTGCCAAAACTGCCAGCCGTCATATTACTTTCAGAGGTAAGTGTGCTTTATCAACTGGGATATCACTCGGTATGATATTCCCGGAAATCGGCAATTGGACTTTTGAGTTGTTGCAACCACCGCAAACCGAACCCTGGAGGTCAGATGCCGAAAGGAAATTAAAATACAAGCCCATTTATTCAGAAATTAGCCCATCTACTTTGGGAATAAAATCCAAAGGAGATGATTTAGCGGTAGTTTTTAACATAACGGGTAAAGCATTAAATGATGTAGCGGATTTTTTCAAGAGTACTGCAACACCACTAAAGAAAATCATATCTCTGCAGCCGGAAACAACCCCCGGAACGTTATCGATTAAAAATGATTCAGAAGCTGTAGCTTTAGCAAGTGCTTCAAAAGATATTATTAAAGGCATGATTACTAAGTATAATTCAAAGAAGATTCATCTTTTCTACTTTGGCCCATTTGGATTAGCTGTTTTTTTAGGTCAAAAACTGACCTCGGTGGGCTCTATTCAATTATATGAATTTCAAGACCCAGGATATAAGCAATCTTGTTTATTAAAATCCTGATTTATGCACACAATTCAACAGAAACTTTTAAGACTTGCTGATACGTATAATATCGGCACTATGTCTTTAAGGGAAGTAGCAAAAATTATTGATGTACCGCATCCGCAAATAGTTAAACACCATTTGGAGCAATTAGAACGTAAGCAGTTAATTGAATGGGATAGAGAAAATAAGACACTTGTGAAAAAGTCCGGCGGAGTGACCTCTAATTCTGATTTCAATATAGTGCCTGTGCTAGGGGCTGCAAATTGTGGCAATGCTGATATTTATGCAGATGAGAGAATTGAGGGGCATATCAAAGTATCGAGTTTTCTTCTAAAAAACCGGAAATCAGTTTTCGCAATTAAAGCTGTTGGTGCCTCAATGAATATGGCTAATATTGACGGGAAAAATATTGAAGATGGAGATTATGTTATTATTGATGCAACAGATAAAAGCATAAGAAGCAATGACTATGTTTTATCAGTAATTGACGAAATGGCTAATATAAAAAAAATTATTATCGACCAAGAGAACAGGCAATTATGCTTAATCTCGGAATCCACAAATCAATATCCGCCAATCTATATAGATGAATCAGAAGCTTCAAAATATTTTGTTAATGGTAAAGTAGTTCAGGTTATAAAACAGGTTATAACGTAATTAACGCTTGCTTTAATATTGGCGTTATTCAAAAGACCGATATATCTTGCGAATTATATCTTCAGAAAGCGGAAGAGAGAAATGAGGATTTCTAACAAAAAATAAATACCTGCTAACAGCCTTGTAAATTTTTTTTATGCCATAAAAATGCCCCTCTGCAATTTCAGCCATCTCCTCAGCTCCATCAATGACTGTTGCGTACATCACTACACCAAAAAGGTTAGGATATTTTTTCATCTTTGCGGTAAATAAGCCTATAGTCTTTTCTATATCAAATACCATGAAGTAGATTGAGTTGACAGGTATATAAACCATGCCCGATGAGTTTGAGGGAATTTGTTTGGCTTTCTTATCCAATTTATTGTTGCAAAGCCTGTGCGTATCATCAAAGTTTAGTGGAGCACCCAATGGACCTTTGCGATAATCGTTTTTCTCAATCCATTCCATCAGCTCCGCATATTTACTATTATGGCATACAGTAAACCGAATCATTTCATCCTGATAAAAAATAATCGTCTCTTCCTTCATTGCCTTTTCCCTACAGTCTGTTACTACTGAAAGCGATTTTTTCATTTCGGATTCATCCAGGTATCTTAATTGTGCAAAAGAGTAAGGCATATAAGCAGCCTGCGGTTCCAGGGCTACTAAAAACCGGTCATAATTTTCCTGAATCATTTCCCTGCTTTCGCCTTCACCCAGTTTTGATACTTCAATAAAAACTCTTTCGTTTGTTTCCGGGTTGCTGATTTCAATGTCAGGAGTTTTGGCCGTTTTAATTTCTTCAAGCAAGGAACATTTAAAACCTGCGTTAGAGAGCATTTGAAGAACTTCAATAAAAGGCTTGCCTTCTGCCCGGCAAGAAGTTTCAGAAGCTAATTTGGCTGTTAGTTTTTTATAACCGCTTTCTGTGTTTTTTAATTGAGATAAGAGTTTTACCACGCCAATTAATTCATCTGTCTCCCAATGGCCTTTGCTTTTAACTAAATTTAATAGAGGATGATTCTTGCCACAACTTTTCAGAAAGCTTTTCCCAAGTTCTTTTCGGCAAAATTCAAGTGCTTCAACCCACTCATTTCGATACTCATCAGTTCCATAGTTGCACCTGGTGGCATACTCAATATGCTTTTCCCATTGGTAATGAAATTCAGTTTTCTCGAATATTTCAAAGTATAAGTCATTGTTCATTGACAGTTCAGTAATTTAAATTTTCAAAGTTGACCTGAGATTTGATTCCAGCATTAACTCACTCATTTCAGTTTGCTTGTTCTATAATGCCTTTCTGCATTGCGTGTAGCTAAAGGATAAATAATTCCATATTCAGTTGCTACAATTTTATAGAAAGACATCGGTTTTTAGCTTACTTAAACCGTAAATTTAAAGTTTCCTGAAAGAACCCATAAATTGAATTTAGCAGAATGAAAAATAAAAATGTGCAAAAGTGTGTAAAAAAGGAAAATGTCTTACCGCAATCTGATAGTTTGAATTTTGACCATGCCCTTGAATTAATTATTCAAAAGCGAAACGGCGGGGCTGTAAATATCAGAGGTATTGGTTTTCAGCTTTTGTTTTCCATTCATACCTTACTGGAACAACTCGACTCCCATCTTACAAATACCGTAAGACTTGAGGGCATTGAAGACCTTGACCTTCGGGCTGGTGATAATCAAACGTATTTTCAAATTAAAACTTCTCAAAATACAATTGACGCTTCTACGATTTGGGAATTAAAAGTATTTCAGCATTTTTATGAAGTTTACCGAATAAACCCCTCTGCCTATTTTGTAATTATACATAATACCTCTGTATCAAAAGGAAATCTCGATATTGTTGGTACCATTAATTACTCTCAAAATGTTCTTACATATTGGCAGAGTAAATTCGTTGAAGCAGGAATTATCGTAGAGCATACTGAACTCCAAAGTTTTTTTAAAAGAATCATCTTTAAAAAGGTAAGTGAAATAGTTCTATTTACTGAAATAAAAAAAACACTATACAATAAGTACAACATCAATCTCAATGCAGAACAGCCATTTATCAAAGCTTTATTTTATCATTCCTTTGAATGGGCAAAACAAAAAACTACAGTTACTTACCAGGATTTGTACAGAGTGATTAATTCCATTGCAGACTACTTTTCTACCTTTCCCGTTAATCCGGCATTGCAGAATAGCTGGATTGTACCTATGACATTTGAAATAGGAACTAACGAATATGATAATAGCTATTTTGATGGCAAAGCAGCAAGGCCTGTGGATATAGCAAGGGGGCTTCCTGTGAAAAGACCTGTATGGGAAAACTTGATATTAAAGGGAATTGTTGCTTTTGATGTTATTGTTATTAAAAGTTCAAGCGGTCAGGGTAAATCAACGCTTGCATGGCAGGTATCACAATCACTAACTTCTCAGGGGTTTGTAATATATCAATTGCAATACTGCTCAAACTTAAATGATGCTACTGCTGTAGCAGATTATCTTTTAACAAGAATATTAATTGGTGAAATCCCAGTACTGGTGATAGACGGCTTGAACAAATCTGTATCTGGTTGGAGTTTGCTGGCAGAAAAAATGAGGGATAATCCTGTGAAACTAATCATAACCACCAGAGAAGAAGATTGGGTGAGGTACGGAAGTGAGATAACTAATTTAACATTAAAGGTAGTTGACATAAAACTTACTGACCAGGAAGCCGAAACCATTTATGCAGAATTAAAAAAGCATAATAAATTATATTCCGGTACAACTACATGGCAACCGGCATGGGAGAGAATTAAAGAAAATGGACTGCTAATAGAATTTGTTTATTTGCTTACACGGGGTGAGTTACTTAGCAAGCGTCTGGCATCACAAATACATCAACTAAATACAGAAGTGGCCGCCGGAATAAAACTTGAAATACTACGCCTCATTGCTATAGCTGATATTTTAAACATCCGACTTTCAGTTAAATCACTTTCTAAGTATTTATTAAATCGCTTTACGTCTGATACTGACCAAAATGAAATTTACAGGCAATTAGAAAAAGAATATTATTTGAATTTTGAAAAAAACTATGTACAGGGGTTACATCCAGTTCGTTCCCGGCACCTTGTTGATATTTTGCTTTCAAATATTCCTTCTGGCGATAGTTTATTAAACTTACTTTATATCACCGATGAAGATTTTATTTATGATTACTTTATCGGTGTACCGCTCCAGTTCAAAGACTTAGACAAAGCTTTCTGGGAAGAAGCGGCAGCGATTATGGGCAAAAGAAAAAAGTCAGAAATGGTTTATGCTATTGACGGACTGATGCATTATGAACCTGAAAAGTATTGGATTTCCAACAAAGAAATTTACAATGAGGTAAGTGCCACCGGGGGAATTGATTTATTTGTTTACGACTCCATCCCATTTAATAACCTTAGCACAATTGAGAATATAAGTTCCGCTCTTTCAGGTTCAGATTTAAATAGCAATATGCAACTACTCGGCAAAAAGTTGAAATTACTTTCTCCTTATAAAATTGAGAGTAGTGAAGTCAGGATTTTCACTGAAGCACTTTCTAAGGAGTTGGAAAAACAACCTATAGAGGGGCTTCTTGAAGGTGTTGGATTTTTATATAAATGGTTTAAAAGGTTATCTGTTTCCTTTCCAGATATTATACTTGTAGAAGAAAACAATCTTTTGAAACAGCTTTCGGAAAAGAATATAAATGAAACGGCAGAAATCTTCAATTATTTCCGGCTTTTCAACGCCGACCAGTTTAAAATTTTCATCGAAGTGCATAATAATGAAATCATAGGGCATTTAAAAAAGAAAACAAATACACTCACAATAGAAGAAAGAGGAAATAATTTATTTATTGAATACCTACTCGATAAGGATGCCGACAAAGCGAATGAAATGAGTGTGTACAGAATTGAGACAATATTTAATTTTTTACCATTTCATCAGCGATATTGTACTTCAGCCATCATTCTTCCTTTTCCGAACGAGGATATTTACAAAGTAGTTCGTCAAAATGCCCATAAACAAATGCCAGTTGAAAATATTACTGACATGTTTGATGTGCATATTAATCAAATTTGGGCTAAAGTTTTACTGGAGAAATATTCATACACATCTTCATACGAGTGGCAGAAAAATACAATTTCTCTCAGGGAACAAATAGTTGCGTTGGTAAAAAAACTTACTTACTTTTTTGAATACCATATTGAACAAAATGAAAAGAAAGTGAATACTGCGGTAAAAGAAATAGTAAGGCTATCAAATGAATTTTTTGAAGTTGAGAACCAGTTAAAGAAATATCCATCGCAAAGCAATAAGTATTTTGAAAAAAATGCTTTCACTAAATATGAAAATAAGTTGAGTGCTTGGAGAGCTTCCTTTAGGAATTTCATCAATCAAATGCCAGGCATTTTTAAACCATTAAAAGAGCATGACAGGAATCTTCCACTTATCAATCTAAATGAAGCGGTTTTTAATTTGCAGGAGATGCAGAACTCCTATAATGTCATTGCAAATTTATCTTATACCTATTTTACCACAAATGGATTAGAGAAAGAGGAATCGTTATGGATAAACCGACTCAACGAAACAGTTAATTTTTATGCTGAAAACCCACGACAGAAAGAAATTGTTGCTTCAAAAGCTGTTAAAGAATGGTGGCTTCAAAAACTTCAGGAAGAGCTTACGGGGGTTTGTGATATTATTACGGAGTTTGGAGAAGATTCTGCTTTTAAATTTTATTTCCCCAGTAAGATTATACAAAATGGGAATTTGAAAACCTGCACTATCGGTGTGAGTAATTTCGACATACTTGTGGAGGATGAATTATTTTTATTATCAGCCGGTTTATGTGATTTAGCTGATACTGGAATTCATTTTTTCACTTTTGTAGTTGTAAGTGAAGAAATGGAAGTGACCGGTGCATTTCGGGTTGGTGATAATTATTTCAAAAAGTTTCAAAAACTTCTAAATGACGACCCGATTGAAAATGACGGAGATTGGGGAAACCTATTGCCTGTTATACCCGATGAAAAAATGATTTCTGTTTTGGATGGGGTTAGGTTAAAAAAGGCAGTAATAATTCCATCCAATGAGGCCTATTTTTCTATGTTGATGAACTGTTGGAAACTTTCAGAATATAGAGCAAGATTAGATAAAACTAATTCAATAGAAGCCGAATGGCTTGCTGAACTTGAATCCGAATATTCGGCAGTCATAAGGAATGATGCAGGTAAAGTGTATTGCGATGGCTCAATTGAAGTTTTACCTAAAAAGGAAGAAATTATAACTTTCTTAGAAAAATGGTCGGTTTTAGAAAATGAAAAAATAATAGGTTATATGAATAAACGGGCTATCCAACTTAATGCAAATCTGTAATGGTTATTTACCTCAATTATTTTTCCCTTGATTTATAATCTTTTGCAATTCCAGTTCACTCGGCAAGTTCACCAAATACTTGCTTACAAATACCTGCTGCGGTAAACCCATTGTAGCGTATTTTACCAATGCTTCATTTTTACCGGTGCATAAAATAATACCAATGGGTAGGTTATCACCGTTGTGACTTTCTTTTTCTTTATAGTAGTTCAGGTACATATTCATTTGCCCGGCATCGGCATGGTCAAATTCTCCAATCTTTAAATCGAGCAGTACATGGCATTTGAGTATGCGGTGGTAAAACACCAGGTCAATACGGTAATGCCGGTTATCAAACGTAAGGCGGCGCTGCCGGTGCTCAAAACAAAAACCCCGGCCAAGTTCCAGCAAAAACTGCTGCAGGTTGGTAATAATGCGTTCTTCCAAATCGGTTTCAGTATAAGGAGCTTTATCTTCCAAACCCAAAAACTCCAGCAGGTAGGTATTGCGGAATACAGCTTCGGGTAAAGGGTCATTTTGTTTTCCAAAGTCTTGCAGGGTCGCAGCCTTATCAATACTAAGCCCCGTTCTTTCATAAAGAAGGCTTTCAATAGCCCGTTTTAAGGTTCGTACACCCCAATTATTTCGGATGGATTCTGATTCATAAAACTGTCGTTTTTCTCCGCTTTCAGCCTTTAATAGCTCTATAAAGTGTGAGAAGCTGAGTTGGGTTAAAAGGGTGTTTAAGTCAGTTTGGATGCCAGGGTTCTGAGTAGATTCTGCTGACGGTGTTAGCAGAATTTCAGAGTCCTGAAAGTCAATCAAATACGATTTTGCGGACGGTGTCCGCAAAATTTTGGGATAAGCCAGGTAAAAGTCTTTACAGAGATACAGGTGCCGTTCACGGATAGATTTTACGCCTTTTTGTGCCAGCCGTTCAGAAACGGCCTTATACAAACCAGCACCATAGTCAGCCCTGTCTTTACCCAATTGTTCATACTCAACGATGTAAAAGCCAATTACCCAATTTCGAATGGTAAGCGAAGTATTTACCTGCTTTTGGGCCTGAGCAAGGAAATACCTATTTGTTTCTTGAATGTTGGTTGTCAATTTTTCAAGTGTCACTCCAACAGGTTTATTATGATTTCTTTCCATCCTAAGTATTTTAAAATGAATTGCTTTAGTTATTAAAAAGAATGACCTGCTAAAATCTTATGCCGTCATAAGATTCGCAAGTCTGGTTAAATCAGGTATAAAGTGGTTCGAGAATTGTCCGTGCAGGGCAACAAAGCCTCAAACATAGTTTGGGGCTTTGTATTTTTTGCCTTAGGGAAAATAATATTTTCTGTAAAAATTGCCCTTTCCCCTGCCTATCCAGCCAAGAATTTTTCCACCAAGATCAGAAGGATTTTGCTGTCCATTTAATAAAAGCCCGACAAGAGCAGTGGTGCTTATAAAGAACAACCTTTTCATCACAAGAAATTATAATTTTATTGACTTAGGGTTACTTCTCTTTCCTCCCTTTCCTTCAATTCCCTGATCTTGTCCAGTGCCCTTGCCACCACATCACACATAATAGTGTATAAAGCTCCCTGCTTAGGATTATCATAAATGTAATCCAGTGCCTGGTCTTCGTTGGGGATGACAACAGTTGGTATATCCGGGTTTACGCTGTTGATGCCCTGCTGCAGCAGTTCAATGATCTCGTCTGCACTGCGGCCGCGAAGATTTTTATCGCAGCGGATAATGATCTCATCAAAATAGCGGGCAGAGATCTCACCCAATTCCCGGATGTCTTCATCCCTCCGGTCGCCGGTACCGGAAATCACACCGATACGGGTGGGATAATCCAGTTTGCTGATAAAATCACAAAGCAGTTTCAGTCCATGCGGGTTATGCGCAAAGTCAGCCAGCATGGTAAAATGCTTGAAATGGAAAAAATTCAACCGTCCCGGTGTTTGCGTGGAAGAAGGAACAAACGATACTAATGCTGAACGAATATCTTCAATTGTTATATCCCGGAATAAATAAGTAGCTAATATCGCCGGTAAGCAGTTGGCAATATTATGCACCGCTTTCCCTTCATAGGTGAGGGGAATATCTTTTACCGGCATCACCCTGATCTTCCAGTTGCCTTTCATGATGCTGACATAACCATTCTCAAACACGGTGGCTAATCCGCCGCCACCACAATGGGCTTTTATCCGCGGGTTATTTTCATCCATGCTGAATAAAGCCACATTGCATTTAAGGTCTTCTTTCATTTTATACACCAAATCATCATCTGCATTCAATATCGCATAGCCATGCGGGAAAACAGTTTCGGGTACCACGGCTTTTACTTTGGCCATTTGTTCCAGTGTATTGATACCGCCGAGTCCCATATGATCAGCCGCTACATTGGTAACGATAGCCACTTCACAATTCTGAAAAGCAAGGCCTGATTTTAAAATACCACCTCTGGCGCATTCCAATACGGCAAAATCAACAGTAGGATCTTTCAAAACAAAGGCAGAACTGATAGGCCCGGTACAATCCCCTTTCATCATCAGCTGGTTCTGGATATATACACCATCGCTGGTGGTATAGCCCACTTTTTTACCGGCACTTTTGGCGATATGAGCTGTTAACCTGGTGGTGGTTGTTTTACCATTGGTACCTGTTACGGCAATAATGGGAATTCTCCCGGCACTTCCTTTGGGAAAAAGCATATCAACCACCGGTTCTGCCACATTTCTCGGAAGACCTTCGGCTGGTTCAATATGCATCCGGAAACCAGGGGCTGCATTGACTTCCAGGATAGCACCACCATTTTCAGAAACAGGGGTGCGGAGATCCATCGCCATCACATCAATACCACAAATATCAAGACCTATTATTTTAGCGATACGTTCAAACATGAACACATTAGCCGGGTGCACTTCATCCGTTACATCTGTTGAAGTACCACCAGTGGATAAATTAGCCGTTGGTTTCAATAATACCCGTTCATCTTTTTGTGGAATGGTTTCTAAAGTATAACCCAGGTCATCCAGCATTTTTTGGGTGAACTGGTCAATGGTTATTTGTGTCAGCACTTTTTCATGCCCGTAGCCCCGACGGGGGTCTTTATTCGTTTCTTCGATCAGCCATTGGATATTATGTACGCCATCACCCACGACGGATGCAGGTGTTCTCAGTGCCGCACAAATAAATTTATAATTGATCACCAGGCAACGAAAATCATAGCCGGTAATAAATCTTTCCACGATCACACTGCGGCTATAGGCTTTGGCTGCTTCAAAAGCTTTGATGGCCTGCTCCCTGTTGGTAATATTGGTGGTGTTACCTTTTCCATGGTTACCATCAATTGGTTTTATCACCAGCGGGTAACCAAATTTTTCAATGGCTTCATCCAATCCCACTTCAGTTCGGATTACCGTACCTCTTGGCACCGGTATCTCGGCTGCTTCCAGTAATGCTTTGGTTTCTTCTTTATCACAGGCAATATCAACAGCAATATTACCGGTGGTGGAAGCAATGGTTGCCCTGATTCTTTTCTGGTTGACTCCATATCCCAATTGCACCAGGCTTTGTTTGTTCAGTCGTATATAAGGGATACCTCTTTTGGCTGCTTCCTCTACTATACAACCCGTAGATGGCCCAAGCCTTGTATCTTCCCGGATCTCCCGCATTTCCTGTATATCCTTATCCAGATCATAGTCAGTGCCGTCAACAATAGCCTGCGCAATTCTTACGGCGGCCTTGGCGGCGTACACCCCGGCATCTTCTTCCATATAACTGAAGATGACATAGTATACTCCTTCTTTTTCCCCGGTTCCCCTTGTGCGGCCAAAGCCACAATCCATGCCTGCCAGTGTTTGTATCTCTAAAGCGATATGTTCGATGACATGGCCCATCCAGGTGCCTTCATCCACCCGGCTGAAAAAACCACCGGGCTGTCCCTCACTGCAGCGATGTTCATACAAAGAAGGAAGCATTTTTTCCAGCCGCTGCCGGAACCCCGGAATTTCATTCGTAGGCTTTTGTTCCAGTTCCTCCAGGTCCAGTTTCATTTGTACCAGTTTTGGACGACGGACACTCCAGTAATTGGGGCCTTTCAGCACTTTCAATTCTAAAATTCGCATATAAAAAATTTTATAAAAACCTGCTACGGGCAGGCAAATTGGAAGTTAGTTTTTTTTGATCAGCCAGACAACTGATCAATTGCCTAATTTGATTTGTGTAATGTCTATCGGCGTCCCTTATTCACCCTATTTCGTGATTTTTTGCCCCAACTCACAATTTTAGCTTTGATCTCAAATAGAACAGTATGAAAAAGTTTTTGATCCTGTTATTTGTTATAGGTGCATCATTCCTGAGCACGGCACAAAATGTTGGCATCGGGACCAGCAATCCTCATACAAGTGCTATGCTGGATGTGACCAGTATCAATAAAGGGATGCTGGTACCCCGGATGTTTACCACACAACGCCTGGGCATCGTTTCTCCGGCAAAAGGACTACTGGTTTTTGATAATAATACGAATAGCTTCTGGTTTTATAGCGGTACGGCATGGACAGAACTGGAAACGGCGGGTGAGGCAGAGCATTGGCAGGAAGTGCAGGATTCTATTCTTTATACACCCAAAGCCTACGTAGGTGTGAATACCGATTATTCATTCTTTCCACCACAGGCTAATCTGGAAGTAAAGGGCAGTTTTCTTGCGCAGGGATCATTAAATTATACCAGTGCCAATCCATCGGTTGACCAGACTTTTTCAATGAACAATACACCGGACCTGCAGATCATTCCAATCACCGACAGTGTATTTCGTGTCTATGATCCGGGTGGTATGGGCAATTACCTGAACAATACCCAGGGTAATATTAGTTCAATAGGGGGGGGTAAATGTGTGGGGTTTAAGCTAATTTCCTTCGCCCCGGATTTTGGTTTGGGTACAGGGGATACGCTTTGGATCAGCAAATTCGGTTTCCCTACCTGCCGGACCAATTATGAATACCGCTTTACCAATACGACGTTGAACCCAGCTGATATGATCATGAACTATACCCGTATCCATATTGTTTTTCGTTCGAATGGGGACGGTAATAACAATAGGGGATTTAATTTCATGGTAAAAAAACTATACAGCAACCAGCCTGTTAAGAATTTGGAAGTGGCGGGCCCTTTTCTTTCTTTCAATGCCGGTAATGCTGCTTTTATGGCAGGTTCGGGCAGCATGGCCACCGGGGGAAGCAGCACGGCGTTTGGAGATTATTCGAAAGCCACAGCATTGTTTTCCTTTGCAGCGGGGAACGAGTCAGTTGCCAGTGGGACGGGTTCCTTTGCAGCAGGTCTTAACTCTGACGCCAGCGGGTACGGCTCGGTGGCATTGGGAGGTAACAGTAGTGCATCGGGGTTTCATGCCGTAGCCATTGGTGATGGTGCAGAAGCAGCGGGCGACCGTTCCGTTGCCATGGGCCTTTCAACTTCAGCAATGGGGCATCGTTCCGTTGCCATGGGATACAGAACCATTTCTAATGGCTATGCGGGGATGGCTGTAGGGCTCTATAATGATCCTATTGTTAGCAGCCCCCAATTTAATATCACTTCCACCACGCCCTTGTTTATTGTTGGTAACGGCGAATCAGGAGTGCCGGGTAATGCCATGGTGGTTAAGAAAAACGGAAACGTCGGAATAGGGACTGATTACCCGCTTACACGATTGCATATTGTTGGCGGTGCTGATGCCAACCTCTCTGCCAACTCGGGTTACCTAGTCCTTGGGGATTATGCGAGCCCTAATATAGTTATTGATAATAATGAGATAATAGCCCGTGATGCGGCGGCCAACAGTACCCTGTATCTGCAAACAACGGGTGGCGGACTGGAAGTGGGGGGCACTGCGGCTAAACCAGGCGGTGGCAGTTGGGCTGCCACCAGTGATGAACGGTTAAAACAAAATATTAAGCCCTATAATAAAGGGTTGCAACAATTGATGAATATCAACCCCGTTTCGTTCCAGTACAATTCATTAAGCGGGTATGATACGGAAAAACGTTACGTGGGAGTGATCGCACAGGAACTGAAAAAAGTGGCACCAGCCATGGTCAGCAGTTTTCATAAGAACGGAAATGAATACCTAAAGGTAGATAACGGCGAAATGGTTTACATGCTCATCAATGCAGTGAAGGAACAGCAAAAGATGATTGATGAATTGAAAAGAGAATTGCAGCGATTGAAACAAGGCCGCCAATAACCTCCAATGGAGGTCGCCGCACCATTTTTACTTCCCTTTCTGTCATCGCAGGTAATGACCCGGCAGGTTTTGCCATTTCAGGAAAAGCCATTGCAATTCGCTACATTTAGGGCAAAACCAACTCTATGTCTGGCACCAATCGCCGCAAATTTCTACAGAGAGCAGGGGTTTTCTCCGCTACTGCATTGTTGTCTTCACTCGGCCAGCCGGCCTGGAGCCGGAACCTGGATGCTGCCTTAAGGGATGCAGAAGGAATTTCACCGGATGAACTCGCCACAGAAGAAGATTTCTGGTATTATATCCAGCAATCTTTCACGGTATCACCTTCGCTGATCAACCTGAACAATGGTGGTGTGTCACCGGCACCAAGAACTGTGCAGGATGCGATGAAGCGTTATTACGATCTCAGCAATGAAGCACCGAGCTATTATATGTGGCGTACCCTGGACCAGGGTCGTGAACCATTACGGAGAAATCTGGCCAAACTCGCCGGTTGTGATGCGGAAGAAATAGCCATCAACCGTAATTCATCAGAGGGCCTGGAAACGGTTATTTTCGGTTTACAACTAAAAGCGGGTGATGAAGTGGTGGCTGCCAAACAAGATTATCCTAATATGATCAATGCGTATAAGCAAAGAGAGTTGAGGGATGGTATTAAAATGGTCTGGATCAACCTGGACCTGCCCAGCGAGGATGAGAACTATTTAGTGCAGCAATATGTAAAAGGTTTTACTGCCAAAACAAAAGTGGTGCATATCACGCATATCATCAATTGGAACGGGCAGATATTGCCGGTAAAGAAGATCGCTGCAGAAGCTCATAAAAGAGGAATAGAAGTGGTGGTGGACGGTGCACACAGTTTTGCCCATTTTGATTTTAAGATACCGGACCTGGATGCCGATTATTTCGCAGCGAGTTTACATAAATGGTTATATGCACCTATCGGCAGTGGTATGTTATATGTGCGGAAAGAAAAAATAAAGAACATCTACCCGATGTTTGCAGTGGATGAACCGTTGAAAGCTGATATCCGGAAATTTGAAGCCCTGGGCACCAGGCCTTTCTTTATTGAACAGGCGATTGGCAAAGCCATCGAGTTTCATGAGATGATTGGCAGTGAACGAAAAGAGAAACGGCTGCACTATCTGAAAAATTACTGGATGGAGAAAGTCAAGTCCCTGCCCAAAGTAAAACTCAATACCTCCCTGCATCCCAAATGGGGCTGTGCCATCGGTAATATTGGTATTGAAGGAAGAAAACCCGGGGAACTGGATTCCTTTCTCATGGATAAATACAAAGTGCACACGGTGGGTATTGTTTGGGAAAATATCAATGGCGTAAGGGTGACTCCGAATGTTTATACCACTACCAAAAACTTAGATGTACTGGTGGAAGGGATTACTGCGTTTGTAAAGCAGGCCTGATAGGATAGTTATCGATAGGAGTCAATCAGTAACCACGATGGCATAGGATCCCATTCTGTACAACCTGCACAAAAGTTAATAGGAATATTTAGTAAACGAAGATGCTCAATGATTTGATTATACTTTTCTTCAATGCAAATACCAGAACGGCTTTCAAGTGACAATAAACCGACAGCTCCGATCACTTTCAATTCATAATTGGGTTGTTGAATAAGTGCTTTAAGCCCAGAACTATCTTTATTAGAGACAAGTGCTCTCATTTGTTTGATTCCTTCGGAAGGCACTCCCATTGAATAGCAGAAGGGCCCAAACCTGTCGATTTTATAGTTTTTGAACATCTCAAGGGTTGTCTTTCCGCCATATACACTATCATGGCGAGTAATAAAATGATTTAATCTTGTAGTATCAGTCTTAAAAAGAATATTCTCGCTTTTCCCCGCTTGTCCATACCGTTGAGCTTTGCCGATGGATATTAAATAGATGCCCAAAGAATCCTCCTGTAATAAAATATTCAGGCCTCTTGAATTTTCAATAATCAGTTGTTTGTGATTTGCATCAATTTTCCGAAGAATGCAGGCTTCTGCGCTGGAACGATGCTGGTATGCAGATTGAATTTTTTTTAGGTGTTTACTTTTTTCAATAAACTTTACTAATAGTTGCTGATCTGTTTGGCATTCTGCCTTATTAGTAAAATAAACCAGCAGCAGGAAAAGAAATGCACCGGTATTTAATCCGATTTTCATGATTTGAAAATAGCTAACTCTTTTCATGTAAATTGAGTACTATTTGTTAATTCATGTACACACCCATCACTAACCGCAAGATTAATTTATTGCAGGCCACTTCAATCAATATGATTGATATGGTGGGCATCGGGCCCTTCGTGGTGATGCCGCTGGTGATCGGGTATTTCAATAACGGGTTATTTATCTGGGCCTGGATCTTTGGCGCCTTTACTGCATTAATGGATGGGATGATCTGGAGTGAGCTCGGCGCAAAATATCCATTGGCCGGGGGCACCTATAATTTTCACCGTATTGCTTTTGGCGAGAAAGGGGGCCGGCTGATGAGTTTTTTATTTGTATGGCAAACTTCCATACAGGCACCGTTGGTGGTGGCCTCTGCTGCCATCGGTTTTGCGCAATACCTCACCTATATTGTTGATCTCACGGGTTGGGAACAAAAAATGATCTCCGGAGGTCTTGTCATTTTTGTACTGTTATTATTATACCGGAAGATCGAAACCATTGGTAAGATATCCGTATTCTTTGGCATCATCGTAATGGCTACTATTTTATGGATCATCATCAGTGGCCTGTCGAACCAGCAGCACAGCATCAAACTATGGCCAACCGGTAATGAATCCTTTTTCCAGTTCTCTTTCTGGGCCATGGTGGCGCAGGGCTCGTTGAAAACCGTGTACAGTTACCTGGGGTATTATAATGTGTGTCACCTGGGCGGCGAGATCAAACGACCCGAAGTAAATATTCCACGCAGTATTTTCATTTCTATTATCGGTATCGCTGTTTTATACCTGCTGATGAATATCAGTGTGATGAATGTGATCCACTGGCAGGATGCAGTGAAGATGGATAAATACTTAGTCAGCAGTTTTATGGAAAAGCTGTACGGTCATAAGGCCGCCATTGCAGTGACGGTGCTGATCCTTTGCGTGGCCATGTCATCTTTATTTGCAGTGGTGCTGGGCTATTCGAGGGTTCCTTATGCTGCAGCAGTAGATGGGAATTTCTTTTCAGTATTTGGCAAACTGCATCCCACCAAGAACTTTCCTTATGTCTCACTGCTGGTGCTTTGCGGATTGGGCTTTGTTTTCAGTTTGCTCATGAAATTATCGGATGTGATCACCGCGATACTCGCCATGCGGATCGTGGTACAATTCATGGCACAATCGGTGGGAGTGGTACTCCTCCGGAAAAAATTTGGCAGCCGGGAACTGCCTTTTAAAATGTGGCTGTACCCGGTGCCGGTCATTGTTTCATTGGCTATCTGGTTATTCCTGTTGTATAATAATAGCTATGCACTGCTGGGAGGCTTATTTGCTGTTGCCGGGGTGGGGGTGTACTACCTGAAAAAGAAATTCTTCGAAAAGGCTGAGCAGTGGACAGAACCGTGAACGGAGCGCCGCAACTACAGCTGATAGTAGTCATGTAGCCCGGTAACTAATCTTTTAATCTTTCTCCACATATCCACATACTTCAGTGCAAGCTGCCAACGTTATATTATTTTTCTTTTATTTTGTTGTTAATCAAACCCGAATGAATGAGCCATCCTAAGGGAAAACTAATAGCCATCGGAGGAGCAGAAGATAAAGGCACGAACCTGGAGACCGGAGAGTTTCATCGCAATAACCTCAATTTTTTTGAGCTGGGTATCCTGCGCCGGGTGGTGCAGGAGGCTGGCGGTCCCTCTGCAAGAATAGAAGTCATCACCACGGCTTCGATGATCCCCTACGAAGTGGGAGAAAATTACCTCAATGCTTTTGGAAAGATCGGCTGCACCAATATAGGCCTGTTGCATATCCGCACCCGGCAGGATGCGATGAATGATGAATACATAGAACGTATCCGTCATTGTGATGCAGTGATGTTCAGCGGTGGTAACCAGTTGCGGCTGAGTGCTACGGATGGGGGCACTGAATTTTTAACCATTCTCAAAAAAAGGTACCAGGAAGAGAATTTTGTCATCGCGGGAACCAGTGCCGGTGCCATGGCAATGAGCAATACCATGATCTATGAAGGCAATGCAACAAGGGCCCATTTGAAAGGAGAAGTAAAGATCACCACCGGATTAGGTTTTTTAAATACCGTTATTATTGATTCGCATTTTGAAAAGCGGGGCCGTTTTGGAAGGCTGGCGCAGGCAGTGGCTACAAATCCTTCCTGTATTGGTATTGGATTGGGAGAAGATACCGGCATGCTGATCACAGAAGGCAACAGGATGGAAGCCATCGGCAGCGGGTTGGTGATGATACTGGACGGTCATGATATTTTGCACTCGAATATTGCGGATATACCGGATGGCAATCCCATCAGTTTAGAAAACCTGAAAGTACATTTTTGTGAAAAAGGAAATGGCTACCTGATCAAAGAAAGAAAATACCTGCCCGAAGCGGCAGACGGGGCGGTTATAAAGAAACAGGTGGATGTGGAATAAACTAATACAAGCAACGATTATACAATTTCAAACATCTGTCAAAGCAGGTGTTTTTTATTTTAAATTGTGTGCAATTTAAAAATTATGAAAAGACTGGCCCTTTTTATTTCCCTGGCAGCCCTTGTGGCGTTCATTCCGCAAAAGAAAACCAAAGTGATTTTTTTTGGCGACTCCATAACAGAACTGGGAGTTAAGAAAGACAAGTATACTGGTTATGTTCTGAAAATGGATAGTATGCTGAAAGAAGAGAAGAAGAATGACCGGTATGAACTGATCGGATCAGGGATCAGCGGCAACAAAGTATACGATCTTTATTTGCGGCTCGAAGAAGATGTGCTGAGCAAGAACCCGGATATAGTGGTCATTTATGTGGGAGTGAATGATGTATGGCATAAAACCTTACTGGGCACAGGTACTGATGCTGATAAATTTGAAAAATTCTACCTGGCTATTCTGAAAAAGCTTAAAGAGAAAAATATCAAAGCCATACTATGCACACCGGCCGTAGTGGGGGAGAAGACGGACATGACTAACCAGCTGGATGGTGACCTGAACCGCTACAGTAATATGATCCGGGACATGGCTAAGAGTAATAACCTGCCATTGGTTGACCTGCGCCAAAAATTTCTTGATTACAACAAGGCCAATAACCCTACTAACCAGGAAAAGAATATCCTGACCTACGACAGGGTGCACCTCAATGAAAAAGGAAACCAGTTGGTAGCCGATGAGATGTGGAAGGCAGTGAAATCACTGAATTAGTTTTTTCAATAGCGCAGACACTTCTTCATGCTGGTCCATAGTCAGCACATGTGTTCCGTTTTTAATTGTATAATCAGCTTTCACGAGGCGGTAAGGCAGCAGTTTATCAGCTGTGCCATGAATATGAATGATATTTTTGGGAACAACTTTATTTTCCCAGCGCAGGATAGCACCGATGGCCCAGCGGGAAAAATTCATATCCGATTCACGGATGATCTGTTGCAATAGTCTTTTATGTTCTGACTGAATGCCGCCAAGTATCCAGGTATTGGCCAGCATGGTTTTTTTGGAGAAACTAACCGGTGTCCAGTTGTAAACAGGAAGATATTTGCCAATCCGCAGGTAGGAGGGAAATTCGTCAGCGGTTTTATTACTGGCTAAAATAATTCCTTTGATTGCTGAATCTGCCTTTGCCATTTCAGTAAGCAACATTCCTCCAAAAGAAATACCTACAATGGTTGGATGAGGGGCACTTATTTGCTCTCTTAAACGAAGGGCATAGGATGTTAATGATTCATTTTGAGCCTGTGCAATCCAATCAACAAAGACAGGTTCATAACCACTATGATCCAGGAAAGAAAATATTCGTTTATCTGCCCCCAGCCCGCTGATGAAATAGATCTTTTGCATATAGTTCCCATTCGCAGGGTAAAGTAATAGTTTGGCTGAAAATAACTTTCATTTTGTTGAATTATTTTATGATTTACTTAAGGTGCAGGGTATATGGTTACCTTTAAGAGAAGATGTTCTGGCCGTTCAATCATACTACTGCAACACGTTACTGGCTCAACGTATTTGCCTTGTATGCCCTTGTGGAAGCCATTATACAGCTATTGTTTTTCTTCATACTGAATAATTTTGGAACAAGGCCTGTCAGCCATATTGAGTTTCACCTGTTGATGTGGATTTTTCAATGTCTGCTCATATGGCCGGTATGGTGGGTGGCTTTGCTGGTGCAACAGGAAAAGATCGTCATACAGGTGCTTGTCAATGCCGGGTTTTATGTGTTGTATAGCTATTTTTGGTTTGGACCGGTTCAGGAGGTAATTGGGTATTTATATAATAACCTGCAAGAGCTGACCAGGGCCAGGGAAGACCGGATCGAAGCAATACTGGATAATGGAAGCAAGTATTCTTATCTTAATTACCAGCTGCTGAAGCATGCCTTTCGTCTTTCCTGGTTTTATATGGCGGCTTATTTTTACAACTACCGGGAAGAGGAAAAAGGGAGAATTGAACTGGCTATTACCAATAAAGACTTGCAGCTAAAGATGCTTAAGTGGCATCTTAATCCTTCTTTTTATTTTAAAACGATCAACCATTTGCAACAAGTGGCTGCTGTTAAACCGGAGCATGCCACTGAGCCAATCCTGCAACTGGCCAAGGTGATGGAGTATGTCATTTATGAAGCCAGGGAGCCTTTGATAGAAATGAAAAAGGAAACAGCGTTTCTTCATATTTATGCTGGTTTGTTAAGCAGGCAGTCAGGTAATGAAGTATTGATTCACCTGGAATGCGAACCGGGTGGTGAACAGCTTAAGATTGCGCCGCTTCTGCTGGCCGGGTTACTTGATAACGTTATTTCGACAAGCAAAAAGAAAGGCCTGCAGGTGTATAGTATCAGGATAGCATTTGAAGAAAAGTGGATGCAGTTCTCCATAACCGGTACTGAGCAGGCACCGGATGTGCCGGCCCTGCTGGAAAAATTATATCCCAATAAGTACACAACTGCCCACACTGCCGGTGATATTTTTACATTGAACCTGGAATTAGATGAGAGCTGAAATATACCCGATAAAAAACCCTGGAGATACCTGGACGGCGAAAAAATTCTGGGTAAATGCATTTGCTGCTTATGCACTGTTGGAGGCCTTATTTCTTGGGGCAACTTATTTTATTACGTATTCAAAGTGCAATACTTGCGTACTTCCTTTTCCTTTCTATTTGTGGCAATACCTGGCCAATTTGCTGTTGACGGCTATGTTTTGGTACGGGTTAGCCTATTTTTATAAGCAGGCTTTATGGAAGATGATTACGGCAAACATTATTATTTTCTTCCTTTATTATTTTCTATATGCAGGGATGTTGTATGCAGTACTCAATTCAGGGCTGGAATGGCTTATGGGCAAGACACAACGATATCGCTCTTTTCAGGACGTAATTTATAACTCATGGTTTGATATTGGAAAGTATGTGGTGAAGTTATCAGCTTTTTATGTTTTGCGATTTTATGCGGAATATAAGAAAGCAGCCAATCAGCGGCTTGAGCTGGCTGTTCTTAATAAGGAAATGCAGCTCAACTTGCTGAAGCAACAGCTTAACCCGCATTTCTATTTTAATACACTCAATAACCTGTATGGATTATCCCGTAATAATCATCCAAAGTTGCCGGCAGCACTGAGCCAGCTGTCTGATATTATGCAATATGTAATAACTGACTGTAATCATCATAAAGTATCACTTGCCCAGGAGATAAATTTTCTCCGAAGCTATATTGAGCTGGAAAAGCTAAGGTATGAAAGTGATACAGTTATTGAGTTTCATGTGAAAGGGGAGGTCAGGGATCAGCAGATCATTCCGCTCCTGTTGATACAATTTGTGGAAAACGCAATTAAACACGGGATGAAAGAAAAATCGAAAAATGATTGGATGAAAGTAAATACCGGGGTTTCCGGTAACGAATTATTGTTCAGGGTAAGTAATAGTAATTATTCTTCTTTGCCAACAGGAGGTATTGGTATCAGTAGTGTAAAGAATATACTTGAACTGCAATACCAGGATAAATATGAGCTACAGATGCTGCAGGAAGACCACAGCTTTTCAGTAACTTTAAAATTAAGCTTATGATAAAGCAAATCACCTGTGCTGTAATAGATGATGAGCCGATAGCCCGGCAGATAATCGAGGATTTTATCGGGCAGGATGAACGGCTGTTGTTGAAAGGGGCCTATAAAAATGCGAAAGATGCATTAACGGGAATGACAGCTTCACCCGTTGAATTGGTCTTCCTGGATATAAATATGCCGGGTCTTACCGGTTTCCAGTTTTTGAAGGCGATGACGAATCCGCCTGCTGTAATTTTCACAACAGCCTACCGGGAACATGCCCTGGATGGCTTTGAGGCCAATGCAATTGATTATTTATTGAAGCCAATAGCTATAGAGCGGTTCCTGCTTTCTATAAACAAGGCATGGAAATACATCCGGGCAGCAGATCCGGAGGTGGCAGTAGTGACAATTGGTACTTCCGAAAGCAGCGATTTTTTCTTTGTAAAAGCTGATGGGGGATTGGTTAAGGTATTCTTTTCAGAAATACTTTTTATTGAAGCTCTGAAGGAATATGTTAAGATTGTAACGAAAGAGAAATCTGTTGTTACTTATCATTCTATTTCCGGGCTGGAAGAAAAATTGCCGGCGGGAAAATTCTACCGCATACACCGGTCCTATATCGTCAGTTTAAAAGCTATTACTGCTATTGATGGTTTTACGGTTAAGATTGATAAGTACGAGCTACCTGTTAGCCGTACAGAGAGGGATGCTTTTGTAGCACAGATTGCCAGCGGAAAAATTATCTCCAGGTAAATTCCCACTCGTTGAATTATTGACTCCATTAGTAGAAAATTCTTTTTTCTTCCGTCCGGGTCTGTTAGTTTCATCATAAACAAAACACTGGCAAATGAAAAGAAATACAGTCCTGACAACAATTTGCTGTTTTTTTTCTTTACAGCCACTACACAAAACGTGGGTATTGGCACAGAATCCCCTGTAGCAAAGCTTCATATACGGGGTTCAGCAGATACTACACAGCTTATTATTGAGGCCAGCACTCCGCAATTAAATATTCATCCGCTGTTTAAACTACGCAACAGCAGCGGTGCAGACCTGCTTTGGATGAATGCTGATCATGCAGCCAACAGTTTTATAGGTTATAACACAGGCAGGTTTAACAATGCTGGTGGTGGCGCTATCGGTAACTCTTTTTTTGGAAGTTTAGCAGCTGACTCCAATAATACAGGTGCAAATAATACGGCCATTGGCAGGGAGGCATTGCAAGCAAATACTGCAGGAAACAATGCAACAGCTATTGGCTACCAGGCTATGCGATATGCCAACAGTGCTGCTGGTTCATTTACCAATACAAATATTGCTGTGGGTTACCAGGCGTTACGGGGCTCTGCCGTTTCAGCAAATAATACCGGTACTGGTAATACTGTAATGGGGTATCAATCCATGTTAAACAACAGTACTGGTTTTAATAATACTGCATATGGCCGCAATACTCTTACTGCAAATATAGCCGGCGATAATAATACAGCACTGGGTTATCAGTCGTTGAATGATAATACGACAGGTGGGAATAATACGGCCACCGGTTTTCAATCATTGTTTAATACTGTAGATGGAGACCGCAATACGGCGTATGGGGTATCCGCTTTATTATCCAACCAGGCGGGTAATAATGGGACCGCTTTTGGATATGGAGCAATGTCATTGGCAAATAGCCGAACTACATCTTATACAAATAACAACGTGGCTTTTGGATATGAAGCGTTGCGAGGATCCCCAAGTGCATCCTCAAATACGGGAGTTGGGAATAGTGCTGTAGGGTACCAGTCATTGCGGAACAACAGTTCAGGAAGTAATAATACAGCGTTGGGCTACAATTCTCAAATTAATAATAGTAGCGGGAGTTCAAATGTATCATTCGGATTCCTGAGCCTGAGTGAAAATAATACAGGCAACCAGAATACGGCCACTGGCTCGCAGGCACTAAATAATAATACAACAGGAGGAAATAATACAGTAAGCGGAGCTAATGCTATGATAGATAATATTACAGGGAGCAGTAACGTGGCCATCGGTGCCAATACGCTGCTCGAAACAGTAGCTGGCAGTAACGGTACCGCTATCGGATATAATGCGATGGGGAACTACAATAACACAGCGACCCCTTTTACTAATTTTAATGTAGCTGTTGGTTATGAGGCATTATTTGGCGGACCTAATAATGCTGCGTCAATTAATACCGGAAACAACAATACTGCTATCGGGTATCAAACACTTTATAGTAATGAGGCCGGAGATAATAATACCGCTGTGGGAAAGGAGGCATTGTACAACAATTCTAATGGAAATTTTAATACATCCATTGGCATGTTTTCACTATTTCAAAATTATGGAGGAGATAGAACTACCGCTGTGGGCTATAGTGCAGGAAGTGCTTTTGTAAATGATAATGACTGCACTTTCATTGGCTACAATAGTGAGTCAAATGCGCCACTTAACTTTAATCAGACCGCAATTGGAAGCGGCTCGGTGGTAACTGGCTTTGACAGAGTTCGCATTGGGAATAACAATGTTACATCTATCGGCGGCCAGGTGGGATGGACTACTTTTTCTGATGGACGGTTTAAAAAAAATATCAACGAAAATATTCCAGGGCTTGATTTTATTTTAAAACTCAGGCCTGTTTCTTACACAACAGATATTGCTGCACTCAACCAGTTTATTGGTATTGATGAAATAAGAAAGATAAAAGAAAGCCGCGGTGAAAAATTTACTGTTGCCAAAGCTGATTACCAGGAGGCTATCCGCTATTCCGGGTTTATCGCACAGGAAGTGGAGAGTGTCGTAAAGCAACTCGGATTTTCGTTCAGTGGCATAGATACCCCTGCCAACGATAAAAGCCCTTATGGAATACGGTATGCAGAGTTTGTAGTGCCGCTCGTAAAAGCTGTGCAGGAGCAACAGAAAATAATAGATGAGCAAACCAGGAAGAACAACCAGTTGCAAATTCAGTTAGATAATATGAATAAAGAACTGGCTTTGCTAAAAGAAAAAATCAAATAGTAAATATATCCGCAGTTGTAATCCCGCTATAATTCTCTTTGTCCCTCTTTATGTGAATCCAGGGACTTTTAGCTAAGCAAGGCGTAAAATAGCACCTGTATGAAAAAAATTATACTAAATACATCCCGGGGTATTTTTTTAATTGATGCCAATATCATTATACGGGTAGAAGCTTCTTCCAATTACTCAAAGGTTTTCTTTAGTGATGGCAAAATGCTGATAACGGCAAAATTGCTGTGTTGGTTTGAAGAACAGTTAGGGGAGGAATCATTTATCCGCTTGCACCGCAGCCATTTGATAAATAACCGGTATTTGCAATTACTGAAATGCAGCGGAAAATCAGTGGAACTGCAGAACGGGAAAACCGTTCCTGTTTCACGGCGAAGAAAAAAAGAGGTATTAAAAAAATTGGCAGTAGCCGGAATCCTTTTATTTTTCTTTTCTTATGCTGCCATTTCCCAAAGTGTTGGTGTTGGCACCATTACGTCATACCATTACGGCTTTATAAGCTAGTTGTACTGACAAAGGAACGCTTATTACCAACATGGCTACTGTACAGCGTAATGTCATTACAGACCTGGCTCCATGCTGTTAGAAATACTCATACTATGAGAAGACTTAGCCAGCCATTACTAGGTAATAATTCTTCTTGCCTTTCTGCACAAGGATATATTTACCATGCAGGAGAAGAGAACTGTCAAGTATCATTTGCACATTCTCTACTTTCTTCCGGTTGATGCTGACACCACCACCTTGCACTGTTTTCCGGGCTTCTCCTTTACTCGGGAAAATATTTGTTTCCGCTAAAAAAGAAACGATATCAATACCTGCTGCAATTTTGTCGCTGGCAAAATCAGATTTCACCACACCTTCCATTCCTTCGAGATCTTCTATGCTTAATGATTCAGCAGGGGCTGTTTGGTTGGTAAATAATTTTTGGGTTGTTTCTACTGCTTTTATTAATTCCTCTTTTCCATGTACAAAAGCAGTAATTTCTTCAGCCAGGCGTTTTTGTAAGATCCGCTGACCGGGATCTTTGTAATGTTCACGTAAGATCGTTTCTATTTCTGCTTTGGACAAGAACGTAAATATTTTGATCCATTTTTCTGCATCTGTATCACTGGCGTTGAGCCAAAACTGGTAAAACTGGTAGGGGGTTGTTCTTACCGGATCAAGCCAGATATTGCCACCTTCGGTTTTACCAAATTTGCCACCATCTGCCTTTGTGATCAGGGGATTGGTAAATACAAATGCTTCGCCGCTCACTTTCCTGCGGATCAATTCGGTGCCGGTGGTCATGTTGCCCCATTGGTCACTACCGCCCATTTGCAGTTTACAATTCTTGTGCTGGTAGAGCCAATAAAAGTCATAGCCCTGCATCATCTGGTAGGCAAATTCGGTATAGCTGATTCCCGTTTCTCCTTCGATCCGTTTCTTCACACTATCCTTAGCCATCATATAGTTGACCGTGATGTGCTTCCCTGCATCTCTCAAAAAATCGATGAACGAGATATTTTTGAACCAATCATAATTATTGGCCATTTCAGCAGCATTGGGCTTAGAGGGGTCAAAATCGAGGAATTTTTCTAACTGCGCTTTTACCCCTGCGACGTTTTTCTGCAGCACTTCTTCACTTAACAGGTTTCGTTCTTCACTTTTGCCACTGGGATCTCCAACCATTCCTGTGGCGCCACCTACCAGTGCAATGGGTTTATGACCAGCCTTTTGAAAATGAACGAGCAGTAAAATGGGTACCAGGCTGCCAATATGAAGGCTGTCAGCCGTGGGGTCAAAGCCGATATAGCCGGTGGTCATTTCCTTTTTCAATTGGTCTTCGGTGCCGGGCATAATATCCTGGATCATCCCCCTCCATCGTAATTCTTCGATCATGTTCATAAAGTCGTTTAAGATTTGCGGCAAAAGTAAGACAGAATGAGTTTGTGACAGTACCGGGCAATATTTTGCTAAACTATTCGTTTTCAGCAATTAGCCTTTTTACCTCTCCACCCTATGTTTTTCGGAGGTTAAAGTCTAATTTTACATGTTGTCCGTATCTATGAAAAAACAGTCTTTTTCAATTGCTTATTTGAAAATTCAATAATGAAAACGAACCGCTTATACCTGACCCTGTTCCTGTCTGTTTTTTTCCTGTCTGCATCTGCGCAATTCAGAAAATATTCCAACGAGTTCCTGAATATAGGAGCCGGCGCAAGAGGTCTTGCCATGGGTAGTGCACAAGTTGCCTCTGTAACCGACGGAACTGCCGGTTACTGGAATCCTGCCGGCTTGGTGAATATTAAAGATCACCCCCAGGTGAATATCATGCATGCCGAATATTTCGCCGGCATTGGCAAATATGATTTTGCCAGTATTGCTTTCCCGGCAGCTAATAACAAAAGAACATTTGCTGTCACCGGTCTGCGCTTCGCTGTAGACGATATCATGAATACATTATTCCTTGTAGAACCTGATGGTTCGCTGAATTACAACAATATCCAGGCTTTTTCCTCGGCAGACTATGCTTTCATCTTTTCGTATGCGCAAAAATTGAAAGAGACAAAGAATAAGAATATCAATTTTGGGGTGAATGCAAAAGTGATCCATCGTAATGTAGGCAAATTTGCAAAAGCATGGGGCTTTGGTTTAGATGCCGGTTTGCAGATACAAAGCAAGCAATGGCGATTCGGTATTTCCGGCCGGGATATCAGTACCACGTTCAATGCCTGGTCATTTACTTTCACCGAACGGGAAAAAGAAGTTCTTTACCTGACGAACAATGAGATACCTGTTAAGTCAACGGAATCTACTGCGCCACGCCTTGTGCTGGGGGTGGCCCGCGACTTTAAGATCAATAAGAAAACAACTTTACTGGCAGAATTGAATGCCGATGTGACTTTTGATGGCCAGCGTAATACTATTCTCAGCTCTGATCCGGTGAGTGTGGATCCAAAATTGGGTCTTGAATGTAATTTTAATAACGTATTCTACCTGCGGGCTGGTATCAATAATTTTCAAAAAGCACTGGCTGACGGTGATACACTTAACCAGAAAAAAGTATGGATATATCAGCCCAGTGCAGGTGCAGGGTTTAAGATATCAAATGTGACCATTGACTATGCCTTTACGAACCTGGCCAATCAATCCAATCCTTTATTCACCCATGTGTTTTCGCTTCGTTTAGACATGGTGGGGGATAAAAACAAAACTAAAAAGTGATCTGTACCGATAAATTAATTGTATGAAACGAATTTTACTTTTATTATTCATTCTTACTGGTTTTGCTGCCCATTCGCAGGTTTATAACAACGAATGGATCGATTACAGCAAAACGTACTATAAATTCAAAGTGGCTGTAAATGGTGTTTACCGGATCAGCCAGCCCACACTTACTTCAATCGGTCTTGGCAGCATAGCTGCACAGGATTTCCAGTTATGGAGAAATGGGAAAGAAGTGCCTCTTTATACCACTGTGCAAACAGGTGCTATGGGAGCTGCCGATTATATTGAATTCTGGGGCGAGATGAATGATGGTAAGCCTGATAATATCCTATACCGGGAAGCTGATTTCCAACTGAATGATAAATGGAATTTACAAACAGATACAGCCGCATATTTCCTGACAGTAAATACAGGTGCTTCGAACCTCCGGTTTGTACCCACCGCTAACACAATTGTGGGAATCCCCACTCCCGAGCCCTTCTTTATACATGTGGCCGGTAAGTATTACAGGGACAGGTTAAATGCTGGTTATGCACAGGTCGTTGGCGAAAACGTTTATTCTTCTGCTTATGATAAAGGAGAAGGCTGGTCTTCGAGTGATATTGGTAAAAATGTTACCAGGACTGAAGTCTTATCCAATTTATATGTTTATACAGGGGCGGGTGCGCCAGGAGCAGAATTTAAAATTCATGCGAGTGGAAATAACGGGCTAAATCCAAGAACCTTCCGGGTAAAGATCAATGGAGATTCTGTACTGGGACAGGAAATGAATTTTTATGATTATGCAAAAGTAACCAGGCCAGTTGCTTTATCAACAATAAGCAGTAGTACAGCTACGATCGAAATCACCAATATGGCCGTAGTGCCAGGCTCTGACAGAATGGTGGTAGGTATGTTTGAATTAAAATACCCCCGTCAGTTCAATTTTGGGAATGCCCGGAGTTTCCCATTTAAACTGGCGGCCAATGGGGCCGGAAATTACCTGGAGATCAGCAATTTTAATTACGGTGCTGTTGCACCTGTTTTGTATGATATTACCAACGGGAGGAGATATGTAGCAGATATCAGTAATCCTGCTCTTTGCAAATTTTCGTTATTAGGGTCAGCTACAGAGAGAGAATTGGTATTGGTGAGCCAGGAAGCTGCAGCTATTACTGGTGTTACTTCATTGCAACAACGGAATTTCGTCAATTATGAGCTGGCTGCTAATCAGGGAAATTACCTGATCATCACACATGCCTCACTTCTTAACGGATCCAATGGCAGCCATCCCGTTGATGATTATAAGAATTACCGGAGTTCTGCTGCAGGCGGCGCACATAATGTAAAAGTGTACATGATCGAAGAACTGGTAGACCAATTCGGCCTGGGAATAAAATTCAGCCCCTTGTCTATCCGGAACTTTGTTCGTTGGGCACGAATAAAATATGCTGCACCAGTCAAGGATGTTCTGCTGGTTGGTAAAGGCGTCAACTACGCCCAGTTCAGGACTTATGAGAATCATGCAGACATCAATAAACTGGCATTCATACCTACTTTTGGTCACCCTGCATCTGATAATTTATTGACGGCAGAGCCGGGCCTCGACGAGATACCCCGTGTTCCTATAGGCCGTATTGCCGTAATTAATGGAGATGAACTGACAACCTATCTTAATAAAGTAGTTGAATATGAACAGGCACAGGTATTTCAATCGCCACTGATACAGGACAAGGCCTGGATGAAAAATGTGGCCCATGTGGTGGGAGCCAGTGATGAAGGTCTTACGGCAGCTTTAGAGGCAAGTATGGCCAGGTTTAAAGATATCATTGTTGATACTTTTTACGGGGCTAACGTACAAACTTTTACAAAAAGCTCAGCTGAAACAGTTGAGCAAACAAGTAACACCCGCATAAAGAACCTTTTTGAAGAAGGGTTAGGCCTGGTTACTTATTTTGGTCACTCCTCTGCCACTACCCTGGAGTTTAACCTGGATAATCCGCAGAACTATAATAACCCCGGCAAGTATCCGCTGTTTATATTACTGGGTTGTAATGCAGGTAATTTTTTTAATTTTAATCCGCTTCGGTTACAAACTAAAGAAACAATCTCTGAAAAATATGTGTTGGCACAAAACAGGGGAAGTATTGCCACTATTGCCAGTACCCACCTTGGTATTGTCCATTACCTGGATATTTATAATACAAAAAATTATACAGCCTTTAGTGTAAATAAGTATGGGGCAACATTGGGTGAGGCGATGATCGAAGCGATCACCCAGGTGTATAACCTGACAACGCAAAACGATTATTATGCACGTTTCCATTGCGAACAGTCGACATTGCATGGCGACCCGGCCCTGAAACTTAATGCCACCCCCAAGCCGGATTATGTTATAGAAGATCAGCTGGTCAAGATCAATCCCTCCTTTATTTCGGTAGCGGAAACGAATTTTAAAGTAGATGCAAAGCTGATGAATATTGGTAAGGCACTTAGCGGAAATATTGTTGTGGAAGCAAAAAGAACATACCCTGATAATACTGTTGAAGTCATCCGGAGGGACACTATCCCGGGTATCAGGTACCTTGATTCTGTTTCTTATACCCTGCCAATTGTGGCCACAAGGGATAAAGGACTCAATAAAATTACGATCTCAATTGACGCAGACAATGTGGTAGATGAGTTGTATGAAACAAATAATAACATTACGAAAGAGTTTTTCATTTTTGAGAACGAAGCCAGGCCAATATCCCCTTATAACTATGCTATTGTAAACCGGCAGGATATTAAACTGCATGTATCTACTGCTAATCCTTTCAATGCCGTACAGGAATATAAAATGGAGATAGATACAACAACTTTGTTCAACTCTCCGCTTAAGGTGACCCGGACTGTTAATTCAGCCGGCGGCCTTATTTCTTTCGAGCCAGGTCTGACATTTACCGACAGCACTGTTTATTACTGGAGAGTATCTCCGACACCCGCTACAGGAGAACGGATATGGAATAACGCATCATTTATTTATTTACCGGGCAGCGATGCCGGGTTTAACCAGTCACATTTTTACCAGCATACCAGATCCGAGCTGACCAAGATGTCATTGGATACTGCATCGGGATTATGGAAGTTCAATGAGTCTATGAATAATATCTTCCTGCGGATGGGTACTTATTTTACCAGCGGATCAACACAGGAAGGATCTTTAACCACCTCCTTTAACGGAGAGCCATTAGTAAGGCTTACCAACTGGTTTTCATCATTGGTCTTTAGTGTGGTTCACCCGGTTACATTCCATCCGCTGAGAAACCAGGTACTGGTACCACATACTTATATAGGCGAGCCAGCCACGCCTGCTTCATTGGGTCAGGGTTTATATGGTAGCACATCACCAAGGTACATTGCTGAGCGTCCATACAGTTTTGAGTTCAGGTATACTGATACCGCCAGCCGGAGAAAGATCATGAATTTCATGCGGGATAGCATACCCGACGGGTATTATGTGGTGGTTAAAAACTTTACCTTAAACCCTGGTGATTATCCGACATTCCCGGTAGCATATGCAGCAGATTGGGCAGCAGATGAAGCTTTATATGGGGCAGGGCAATCCCTGTATCATTATTTAAGAAATGCCGGTTTTGCAGGAATCGACTCTTTCTACCGTGCGAGGCCTTTTGGACTGGTGTACCGGAAAAATGATCCTTCCTTTATCCCTAAATGGACGGTTGGAGATGGAGTCTATGATAACCCAACGTTATCGGTCGATTGTCCTTCACCAGATACATTGGGGTACATCTACTCCCCGGTTTTTGGCCGTGCCAAAGAGTGGAAACAATTATTCTGGCGAGGCTCTGTAGCTCCCGATGCAACGCCGGGCGATGCTCCCTCTATTGATGTGGTAGGTGTGCGGGCAAACGGAACGGAAAATACAGTGATAAACGCCTTACAGCTGAGCCAGCAGGATTATGATATTTCAACTATTGATGCGGCGGAATATCCATACCTGCGTTTACGTATGCGTAATGTAGACTCTATACACTATACGCCTTACCAATTAAGATACTGGAGGCTGACCTATGTCCCGGTCCCGGAAGGAGCTGTGGCCCCGAATATTTTCTTTACCACAAAAGATACGGTGGATATCGGCGAGCCATTCGATTATAAAGTAGCGTTCAAAAATGTAAGTGATGCTGATTTCGACAGCGTTAAAATAAAAATGGTAATCACCGACAGGAATAATATTGCCAACATAATTCCTGTGCCAAGGAGAAAGCCATTACTCACGGTTAGCCCGAATGATACATTGCATGTTGGAGCCACCATCCAGACACAAAGCCTCCCGGGTAACAATACACTGTATGTCGAAGTAAATCCTGACGATGACCAACCAGAGCAGCATCATTTTAACAACTTTACATTCCGTAATTTCTATGTACGGCCCGATAGCCTTAATCCATTACTGGATGTAACCTTTGATGGGGTACATATCTTAAACCGGGATATTGTATCCTCGAAGCCGGATATTATCGTAAAGCTAAAGGATGAAGCCAAGTGGATGATCCTGGATGATAACAGCCTGGCAAAAATATCTGTACGCTTCCCGGATGGCAGCATAAGGCAGTTCCAGTTTAACAGCGACACCCTGCAGTTTACACCCGCAGGCCAGGCACCGAACACGGATAACACGGCCACGATCAATTTTAAACCTCACTTCCTCGCAGATGGAGACTATGAACTGATCGTTTCCGGGAAAGACAGGAGTGATAACACGGCTGGAAATATTGAATACAGGGTGGCATTCCAGGTGATCAATAAACCAATGATCTCGAATATGCTCAATTACCCGAATCCGTTTACCACTTCTACGGCCTTTGTCTTTACGATCACCGGCAGCGAAGTACCGCAGAATATCCGGATACAGGTAATGACAATCACCGGTAAGATCGTCAGGGAGATAACAAAGGACGAACTGGGACCCTTACATATTGGAAGGAACATTACTGAATTCAAATGGGATGGAACTGACGAATATGGCCAGAAACTGGCAAATGGTATTTATCTCTACCGGGTGATCACCAACCTGAATGGAAAATCACTTGATAAGTACAAAGCCGAAGGCGACAATACCGACAAGTATTTTAATAAAGGATACGGGAAAATGTACCTGATGCGCTAAAGAGGGATTATTTAATTCAAAATAAGGGCTGCCTTGTGCAGCCCTTTTCTTTATTCGTAAACCAAAGCAGCCACGAAGTACTATTTTTGCTGTTCGTTCAAAAAATGTCTATGGCAAAGATTGGAATCAATATAGCAACCGGGAGTTTACAGCAGCAGGAAATGATCGTGGGTATTGACCTGGGAACAACGAACAGCCTGGTGGCAATCATACACCCCGACAGCAGGAAGCCGGTCGTCCTGAAGGAGCATGATGGTAATGCACTGGTTCCTTCAGTCATTCATTTTGGGGAAGCCGGATTGCTCTCCGTTGGAGATGAGGCTAAAAAATACCTGGTTGCTGAACCGCATAATACGATATTCTCTGTTAAGAGGCTGATGGGGAAATCGTATAATGATGTAAGAGATTATTCTTCTTTTTTTACCTATAAGGTAATTGATGATAACAGTGAAAGCCTGGTGAAAGTGCAGGTAGGAGATACGTTTTATTCGCCCATAGAATTATCGTCTTATATTCTTAAAGAATTAAAAGCAAGAGCTGAGCATATCCTGAAAACACCCGTAACCAAAGCGGTAATTACCGTTCCTGCCTATTTCAATGATGCGCAACGACAGGCTACACGAGATGCCGGTCGTTTAGCAGGCCTGGATGTTTTGCGGATAGTAAATGAACCAACGGCTGCGAGCCTTGCGTATGGTTTGGGGCTCAGAAACGATGAGACAAAGACAATTGCTGTATATGACCTGGGTGGTGGTACTTTTGATATTTCTGTAATGAGAATTACCGGTGGGATATTTGAAGTATTATCAACCAACGGGGATACATACCTGGGGGGTGATGATTTTGACAGGGCTATTGCACAACACTGGTCTGCAAAACTGGGTCTGACAGAGGACGAACTGGCTACAAATAAAAATATAGCCCAGGAACTACGTTTGCTGGCTGAAGAAGCCAAAAAACAGCTTTCCTCCATTACTGAATTTAAAGGAAGTATTGCCGGGGAAGAACTGGTGCTGACCAGGGCCGAATTCGAAAAATTGGCAGCGCCTTTTGTTGGCAGAACTATACAGTGTTGTAAAAACGCCATGCAAGATGCACAGCTAAAAATAACTGATATAGATGAAGTGGTGATGGTGGGGGGCTCAACAAGAGTGCCATTGGTTAAAAGATCAGTAGCTGATTTTTTCGGCCGGGCATTACATGATTCATTAAACCCGGATGAAGTGGTGGCATTGGGTGCTGCTGTACAGGCAGATATTTTGGCCGGTAACAATAAGGATTTCTTATTGCTGGATATTACACCGCTTTCATTGGGTATAGAAACGATGGGTGGGTTAATGGATGTATTGATACCCCGGAACTCTAAGATACCCTCAAAGGCAGGCAGGCAATATACCACGCAGAAAGATGGTCAGCCCGGCATGAGGATATCAGTTTACCAGGGAGAGAGGGACCTGGTAAAAGATAATCGGAAATTAGCCGAGTTTAATCTCACTGGAATTCCTGGAATGCCGGCAGGCTTGCCAAAGGTGGAAATAACTTTTCTTGTGAACGCTGATGGGATCCTTGTGGTTAAGGCCAAAGAACTCCGAAGCGGGGTAGAACAGACGATTGAAGTAAAACCTCAATATGGTTTGACGGATGAAGAAGTGGAGAAGATGCTGCTGGATTCCATTACACATGCAAAAGAAGATATACAGACAAGAGCATTAGTGGAAGCACAAACAGAAGCCCGGCAAATTTTGGATACAACAAGACAGTTTGTCGAAAAGAATAAAAACTTTTTACAACCAGGAGAAATTGAAATCACAGAATTGGCAATGATGGAGCTGGTACAAAAAATAACTTCATCCGATAAAGATGCTATTCAGGCGGCTATTGAAAAGCTGAATGAGATATCCAGGCCTTATGCAGAACGATTGATGGACCATGCCATATCAACGGCTATGAAAGGCAAGAGTATTACCGAATAAAGACTCAGCGTAATACAGTTTCAAGTAGTTTGTAAGAAGCTGTTTCTGCCAATACTGTAACGGGGAATGAAAGTGCTGCAACTCTTTTTACAGCAAGACTATCTTTTTTATCAATCACAAAAATTAAATCCCTTCCTTTCCATGACGGATCAGTTTCGCCTGATTCAATAAAACGGGAAAGGGCTGTTCGTTTTTGGGCAACATACGGTGTGGTAAACGGATGAGAGAGCCACGGGTAGGCATTTGTATAAACAGTACTCATGTATGGAATTAGTTCATCTGCGCCAATAAGTAACGATCGGTTTGTAGTATGCTTGTTTAAAAGGGAAAATACTTCTTTTTGTTCGCTGTTTAAATAGGAGGTAGATGCCGTTGTTGTTTTTACACTACTTTGGCTATAAATCCATACCAGGTTGTCGGAAAAGAAAAGTAATATCAAAAAGCCCAGACTGATCTTTTGGAAAAGGGATGCAGTTAATTTGCCAAGCAGATAATGTAAAGCCGGTATTCCCAGTATAAACAAAGACGTCCAGATATAACCCCTCGTGAAATGCAATGGTTGCATCGGTTTCATCAGCACTTCATGATTGGCAAGCCCGAATGCAACAAGAAACCAAAGCAGGAATAAACGGTTTTGACTTTGGGAAAAAAACTTTCCGGGTTTATTTATTTTCCAAATGCTTAATAATGCTAACAAACCTGTGATGGAATAAGCGGGTATGATACTGAAAAAACGAAGCCGCCAGTTCAGGGCATATTGTTCATTCACCGAGCGGTGATCGTCAAATTGATTGAGATAATACAGGTAATAATATAAATGAAAGAATAATATTAAGAGTTCGCCAATTACAAGCCAGGCAGGAATGTTTTTATTTTTGAATATGATCTTTTCAACCAGTAGCCAGGCGCTTGCAATACTTAACAGCTCAATGCCTGTAAAAGGGTGTGATATAGACAGAATGGCTGATATAGCCAGCACCCCCGGCCATTTTTGTTTTAGCAAGCAGTAGATCACTCCAAGAAACAATACATGATAATATGCTTCGCAGGAAAAAAATAAAGCCCTGCCGAAATTAAGACCCCACCAGCCGGATCCCGGATCAAGAAAAAATATGCTGTTCACAGTTGAAGATCCGTAAAGCAGCTGCGCAAAAAGTCCTGAGACAGTTAGTAAACCACCACCCCAGGCAAATAGCCAGATGCTGATGGCCCTGTATTTATTACGGGTAAATAAGTGATCATATATTGAAATGAGTAACCGGAAGCAAATAAGTGAACAGATCAGTGTAAAAGGGATCAATATCCAGCCGGGAGGGACACCTGCTTTTAAAAGCCCTGCAAAAAAGATGGTCTGCGTTTGAAAATAGATGGGCTGATGATCATCAGAATCATTGAAGGGGTTACTGTAAAAAAAACTGTTTTTGTCGCTGTCGAGATATTGTTTGGCATATGCCACATACGATACATTATCGTGTTGTATAAAACCGGTTGGCTCCAGGTCTTTGGTATAATTAAAAAGATAGCCAAGAAAGAAAACAATCATTGGAGCAGTCAGCAGCAATGCAAATAACCAGTTTCTTGATTTGGGGATCATTCGGATATTTTCTTTTTACAAAGCTGTAAGATAAAGAATATAGCGATCAGCAGCAGGGTGAATGAAGAAACATATACAGCGAACCTGATAAAATCATGTGGCTCGAACCTGAGTTGTACAATATGCTTTCCTGCGGATACCGGTACGCTGATAAATGCCCGGTTGGTACGGTAAACCGGTATTTCAACGTTATCTTCAAATGCCCGCCAGCCATGATGATATTGCTGGAAGATGTTTAGAAGACCATCGTTATTTGCAGTAACCTCCAGTTCAATCATATTGGGACCAAACTTTATAATGGAGATGGTGCCGGTCGTGTGGGCGTTGATTTCAATTGCCCGCCCAATCCGTTCAAACAAAACGATTCTTCCGCTGTCAGGTAATTCTGCTGTTGATAAAACAGTACTGTCAGAAAAATAGGCGAAAGGTGAGTTGTTCAGTGCATTTCTTAGTACTGAATCGGTAAGAAAATTTATATAAGTACTGTTAATAGTCGGTGTGATAATGTGATCCTGTATACTAATGGTTTTGCTATAGAATTTTTCCTGTCCCAGGGGGGATACTGTTGCTGAATCATTACCGGTAAAAGTGGTTACGGGTTTTGCTATCTCAGCAAGTGGATAATTTTTGAGAAATGAACCTATATATTGATCGACAGCTGAAGCCTTTACCTGCGAGATAAAAGTAAAGGGCAAAGCCATCCAGCAAAAAAATAAACTGTTCATGATCATCAGAGCGGGGATATGTCTCCTCAACCCTTTCCAGATAGCCCCCAAAAACAAGCTGATAAATATGATTTGAATGATTCCCTGTATAACTGCAATATCGGCAAAGCTGAGTTTATCAAAAATGGCTTTTCCTTTCTGTTGGCCGTTTAGTTGAAACAGGTTGGTTTGTGGTATATATAAGATTGAAATTCCCAGGAGCAGCATGATGATCGCTACAGAAATGACTTTTATCTTTTTTGCATTAGTTTCTTTTTTTGCCAGGAAGGTATTTAATGCTGGGGCTGCTATTAAAATGATACCGATGGTGGTGAATATCCGCATGGAAGCGGGGTGCCTGAATGTGTTCATCAACGGAAGGAAACGATGGCACCATTCCCTGACCGGTGTGGCATCGCCGAGGCTGAAAAGAAATGAAAAGAGGATGATGCCAGCAATAAATTTATATACAGGGTTCAGTTTCCCCGCCAGGGTCAGCAGGAGGAACAGTAGAATGAATATCCCTGCTGATGCATTTCTCGCAACCAGGTCAGTTTGCAGTAAGGAATGGCCCCTGGATACGGCAGAAGGCAGTAAATAGGATATGCTGCTGAAAGGAGTAAAGGCATTGGTTTGTATCCTGCTCAGGCTGGTCCCGCTTCCTCTCTCATAATAATCCAAAAAATCCCACCAGGATAAAACAGCGGGGCTAATTATGAGCAGGAAAATAAGGATGGCAATTCCGGAGAAAATAAAAATTGATTTTACAGGCCTTTCTTTATAGTACCGGATCAACCAGGTAATAAAACCGGCAAGGAGAATATAAAGGCTAAAAATGAAAAAACTGGGATAACCTGCTGTTAATAATAAACCAAGGGCAATGGAGAGTTTTAACGCATTCTTCAGTCCGGGTTGATTTAACAGGCGGTAAAAATAAAGAAACACAAACGGAAGATATGCTGCACTGGTTACCCAGGGAATTATAGAGCCGCTATCGGTCATAAAACCACAACACAGATAAGAGGCAGCAGCAATAACAGCAGTTATAACACTATTATTAAATTCTTTTACCAGTTTATACATCCCGGCAGCCGCCACAAATAAATAGAATAGTAATTCCCATTGCAGAACTGCCAGGTTATACCGGGTGAAAAGAGAAATGATCATCACGACAGGATTCCATACCCCGCTTTGTATATCACCGTGCAAAGGCAAGCCGGTGTACAGGTAGGGATTCCACCAGGGGAAATGACCATTTTGAATTGCCTCGCTGATGTGGTAGCGATAGGGAAGAAAATAAACTAAAGCATCATTTTTCAGGCTGAATAGATGAAAGGTCAATGGCCAGTAAGCAACCAAAGTGATCAGTAGTAAAAGCAGGTAGTGCTTCCGGGTTAAAAAAAAAGTACTGATCTTTTGCATATTATTGTTTCTTCCAGACAGCCAAAATACTTTTTCCAAAGGAATAAAAGAAAATACGATCCGTGATCTTAGAGACCGGTATCATCCATTGATCCCATACCTGAACCTGTTTTTGTGCCGGGTATGATTGTCGTAATAACAGTTTGTTCAATAAAGAGGCAAAAAAGCCAACGGAGTCAAGGTAGATCATTTTTTGCCGGGTTAAAGAAGCTGGCTGAATGGCTGATAATGTTTTACGGGTATATCTCCTGTAGTGGCCAATGGCTTTGTCAAAGGGACTGAATAAAAAACGGAAAGCAGGAGAGAGGATGATAAGATGCCCGCCCTGTTCCAGGTGTTCAACTGCTTTTTTTATTTCTGTGGCATCATCCTCAATATGTTCAAGTACATCTATATAAATGATAGAATCAAACTTATCATTTATGTCTAATGAATCCAGCGTTCCTTGTATTGTCTTGCAATTGGAAGGGAGCAGCTTGTTATTTATCTTCTGTTGAAGTATTTTTTGCATTGTTTCATCCGGCTCCAATAGCAGCCAGTTATCAGTTTTGCCTTTGTTTAATAAAAGTGTTGTTCCCCCGATACCGGCCCCCACTTCAAGTACTTTACCTTTCAGGAACATTGCTACGTGACTGGCAAAATAGTTTTTCCAGTTAGTGGCTGTTTCAAAAAGCTGTAGTTCTTCCCCCGGGTATTTGTAATCTATACTCATGCAGTGATTGTTTCAACGTCACCTGTATAATCTTTATAATGGTGAGCAGGTACAAATTTTCGCTGCGATTCAGAAGAAAAATACAGGAACATCGTAACAAGTGAAAGCAGGAAGCTCTGAAGCAGTACAATAAGCATGGATGAAATAACAGTGGATGTCCAGCCCGGAATGGCTAAAGTGGTGAACGTTTTAATACCAAGCAGGGTAAGAATGATCAATAAAGAAAAACCTATGAGACAGCAGGAGAAAATCAGGAGACGACCGGCAATAATCTCCATGAACACAGAGATGGCCCCAAGTCCGAGCAGAAGTAATTTGCTGAAATTCATTTTTGATTGCCCTGCATACCTGGTTCCCTTGTGAGTTTGTATAGTTGAATAGGTTAGCCGGGATTTTAAAATTCCTCCTGCGAGGTGGCTCCATATTTCACTGTAATAAACAATTTTATCAAGGGATGCTTTCGGCATGATCATAAAATTGCCAAAAGATATTTTTCGGCCGGTCAGCAACCTGAAACTGACTTTATAAAGCCGGTAAAACAATTTAAAGAGCATGTCTTCCCGGCGGGAACTGCGGTGGGCAAAAATTATATCACTGGCTTTCTTTTCTGCGGCAAGTAATAACTCAAGAGCATCTTCAGGCCGGTCTTCACCATCTGTATCCATGATCAGTACCTTATCACAGCTGCTATTCTCCTTTATATAAGCCAGGCCAATTGCCAAAGCTTTCTGGTGCCCGATATTTCGCTGCAGGTACAATACCTGTACCGGGAAGAACGTCTTGGTAGTAATTTTCAATTCTTCCGTTGATCCATCATTTACTATTAAAATACTGAATCGATATTCTTTGAGATGAGAAAACGCCTTTGCCAGTTCTGTTAAAAGCCGGTTCAGTGATTCGCCATCATTAAATAAAGGACACAGTATGGTTACATTTGTTTGCATGTGCGGGTTTAAAGATACAATGCAGGTCTTTTATAATGAAATGCATGCAGGGAATCAGTCGCTGTACTTTGTTTTAAGTTTAAGGAAATAGCTTTCAAAATAATGATAACTCAGCCAGCTCAGCAGCACTGCGCAGCCTGCTGCGGTTATGGAAATAGTCAGCTGAGCTCCCATGCCGGGTATTTGTTTGCTGACAATTTGCAGCAAATAACTGTTCATAATCAGGTATACCGGCCAGTGGAATATGTAAAATGAATAGGAGATGCGTCCAAAAAATTTCAGTAAAGGGATATTGAAAATAAAGTTGATGATCTTTGTTTCCCTGTTAACCGCTTCATACACTAATAAGCCAAACATCATGGCAAAAGTGCTGTAACCAACCAGCCCGGTGTAAGGAAAGGAAAAGGAATAGAAGCGGTTGATGAAATAAAAAAGAAAATTTATAGCAGCAAAACTCAATACGATAACCGCTGTATTTCTTTTGATGAACTCAAAATTCATGTGTTTGAGTAAGGCAACAAGGCAGCCAATACAAATACCGTCAATACGGGTGAAAGTATAAAGATTGTAATAAGCGAGGTTCTCAATTTTATAGATCCACAAACCAAAGCGGAAAAGGATCACCAGCGATAAGAGGGTGCAAATAAATATCAAAAGATATTTAGGTTTTTTGAGCAACAGGATCACCAGCGGCCAGAAAATGTAGAACTGTTCTTCCACTGCTAATGACCAGTAGTGATTCAGTATATGAGCATTGTTAGGGTCTTTAAATATGTATAACCAGTTTTGCAGGTAGGTCCACAAGAAAAATTGGTTATGTGTATAATAATCCCATTTAATACTAGGGGAAGTGAGGGCCGGGAGTATAAAAAGAAAGATGATAAGGCTTAAATAGTATAAAGGGAATATCCGCAAGACCCTCCGCATGTAAAAATTGCGAAGGAAATTAGGTTTACCCACTGCATTCATTAAAATATCTGTGATCAGGAAACCGGAGAGCACAAAGAAGAGATCAACGCCCAGCCAGCCAAAATAAGACTGTTGTATAAAGCCGAAATTGTGATAAAGGACCACCAGCAGGATAGCCATGCCCCGGAGGCCGTCCAAGGCAGGATAATAAGACCTGTTTGCAGTAACAGCTGTCATGCAGGGCAGAAATGGGTTAGTTATTTCTATTTCAAAGATAATCTTCTCAGCAGATACTTGCCCAGTAGGTCAAATTCGAGATTTACCGTATCTCCTTTATGAATAGTGTGAATGTTGGTGTGTTCAAACGTAAAAGGAATGATTGCTACTGTAAAGCTCTTCTTTTTGACATTAAAAGCGGTCAGGCTAATGCCATTGACAGATATGGAGCCTTTTTCAATGATCAGTTCCGCAAATTTCCCCGGGAATTCAAATTCAAACTCCCAGCTGCCTTCTTTTTCCCGGCGTTTCAGGCAGATACCGGTAGTATCCGCATGTCCCTGCACAAAATGACCATCCAGCCTGCCGTTAACCGGCAGGCATCTTTCAATATTGACCAGGGTGCCGGTCACCCATTTACCGAGATTTGTTTTTTGGAGTGTTTCGTCAATGGCGGTAACCCGGTGGCAATTATCCCTTGCTTCTTCCACAGTCAGGCAAACCCCGCTGTGGCTCACACTTTGGTCAATTTTTAGCTCGGCGGAAAGGATGGATTCTACCCAAAATGTTTTGTTTGATCCATTGGATATGACCTCTTTAACTGCGCCGGTCGCTTCGATTATTCCTGTAAACATAGCTGCAAATTAGCTGTTATTGGTGGTTTTAGAATGGCCCGAAATGGAGGAGCAAATTTTTAAAGCAGGGAATCTTCCAATTTTGGATTTTTCCCTATATCTTTGCAACTCTAAAAAAAATACCAGGGAGGTATATACCATGTTAATTATTGATTCAAAAGATTGCGAAAACATTGACAAAGCGCTGAAGAAGTACAAAAAGAAGTTCGAAAAATCTAAAGTATTACTCCAGTTGCGTGAACGTCAGAGTTTCACCAAACCATCTGTCAGACGCAGGGGCCAGGTGCTGAAGGCGATTTACAAACAGAACATAGCCAGTGGCAAAATAGAGGCTTAATTCGTTAGGCTTTTCCGATAATAGGAGATAGCTGCAAAGTTTTATAGCTTTGTAGCTATTTTTTTTATGTCATCCACTCCCGAACAGATTCAGTCCTTCATAGATTACCTGAAGTTTGAAAAAAGGTACTCTGTTCATACCGTTACGTCTTACCAGAACGATCTTAGTGCCTTTTTTGACTACCTGGATCTGCAGTATGGAAAACTCACTTTACAAGAAATAACCGCCGGTTTCATCCGTAGTTGGCTGGCAGGGCTGAAAGATGAGGATATGAGTGCCAAGTCCATCAGCCGGAAGATATCTACTCTCAGATCCTTTTTTAAGTACCAGTTGAAAACGGGCAAATTAGAGGTATCGCCAACGGCAAATATTTTTGCTCCGAAAATTGGTAAACGGCTACCGGTATTTATAAAGGAGGAAGATACTAAGGAGCTGCTCCATTCTCTTTCCGGGCTCACAGAAGACTGGAAATCGCTGAACGGCAAAATGCTGCTGACCTTGTTTTACACAACAGGTATGCGTTTAAGCGAACTGATCAACCTGAAAGAAAAGCAGCTTGACCTGGGCCGCTCGCAGATCAAAGTGCTCGGAAAAGGGAATAAGGAAAGGATTATTCCTATCAGCAAAGAAGTAATTGCTATCATCAGGGATTACCAGCAATGGAAAAGAAAGGAATTTGAAGAAATGGAAGAGGTGTTGCTGGTGACGGAAAAAGGGAAGAAAATGTATCCCAAATACGCCTACCTGCTGGTGAAACAGTACCTGGGAGCAATCAAAACACTTGACAAAAAAAGCCCACATATCCTTCGTCATACTTTTGCCACCCACCTGATGAACAGTGGCGCTGACCTGAATGCCGTTAAAGAGCTGCTGGGACACAGCAGCCTTGCCTCCACGCAGGTTTACACACATAATACGATCGAAAAGCTAAAAGATGTCCACAAAAAGGCCCACCCGAAGGCCTGAGATATTTCCACTTAAACAATAAAATTTTGACAATAATTTGTTTGTCTTGCCCGTTCAATTGTGTAACTTTAAAGTGAACATTAACTGCAAGCTTATGTAAGAAATGTACTTTTTAAAAGTTCTTTATTTATTGTTTCACAGTTAAAAATTGCGATTACTATGAACGTAAACATTCAGACTGTTCGATTCGATGCGGACAGCCGGTTGGTAGAGTATGTCAACCGTAAATTAGAAAAGCTCAATACTTTTCACGACCGCATCATCAAAGTAAGTGTGTATCTGAAACTTGACAATGTGGTTCATACCATCAAAGACAAGATCGCAGAGATCAGAGTACACGTACCCCGTCAGGAATTTTTTGTCAAATCAACCAGTAAATCATTTGAAACATCTTTTGACGATGCCTTTGAATCCATCGTTAACCAGATAAAAAGAAAAAAACAAAAGCAGGCCGCTTAAAAAATTACAAGACCCCGCCCACCAGCGGGGTCTTTTTTTGTGGGTTACTTATTTGTTGTTTTGGAATAAAAAGGAAATGCGTTATTTCCCCTTTATAATATTTCTGCTATTATGTTCCCGCTCAGGTAAGCAATATGATAAGGTTACCCAGGCAGGCAGAACAAAGCATACCATTGCAGTCTTACCATTTGCAGGTACAGATAAGAACATGATCCGGGGAATCCAATCCGGCCTTGAAAAGAGATTGCATGCTACAGTAGTACTATTAGAAGAAAAGCCCGTTCCGGGGTCTGCATTTTACAAGCCCCGCCAGCGCTATGTGGCCGACAGCCTGTTGGTTTTCCTGATGCAGCAAAATGCAGACCTTCCGGGAAAAATATTGGGCATTACGCAAAAAGATATTTCCACAACTAAAAAACCACATATCAATTGGGGAATAATGGGACTGGGATATTGTCCGGGAGAGGCTTGCGTAATATCATCTTTCCGGCCTCAAAAGAAGATAAAGAACCGGGAGCATTTTATAAACAGAATGGTCGTACTCGCCATGCATGAGCTGGGCCATACTTATTCTTTGCCTCACTGTCCGAACGATCCCTGCATTATGAGAGATGCAGAAGGAAAAATGAATCTTGACAATGGATCAGCTTATTGCAGCAAGTGCAGTGAGTTATTAAAGCGGGCAGGTATTTTGAAAGCAGGATAAGGATTTCCTGCACTTATTCACAACCAGTTGAAAACAAACAAAAAAATCCCGTAGCAAAATTTTTGCAATATCTAAATTCCCTTACCTTTGCCTTCCCAAAATTTGGGGGTAGTTCTTTATTGTTTATTCCGCCTATGTAATCCAGCCGGGCGGATGTTTGAAAATGCCACCTTAGCTCAGCTGGTAGAGCAACTGATTTGTAATCAGTAGGTCGCCAGTTCGATTCTGGCAGGTGGCTCAGTTGACAATTGGCGATTGCCGATTGGCAATGGGCAAGTAGCCAAGTGGCCAACGGCAACAGACTGTAAATCTGTCCTCTTCGGAGTTCGGTGGTTCGAATCCATCCTTGCCCACCTTAGTTCTTTATTTAACTGAAAAGTTACCAGCGGGAGTAGCTCATTTGGTAGAGCGATAGCCTTCCAAGCTATAGGTGGCGAGTTCGAGCCTCGTCTCCCGCTCTTAGATTACTGCCTGCGACGGCAGTGGAAAAGCCGTTGTAGCTCAGTGGCAGAGCACTTCCTTGGTAAGGAAGAGGTCAAGGGTTCAATTCCCTTTAACGGCTCAATACTGGTTGCTGGTTAAACTGGCGGCTGGTGAATAATGGACAGGAAGATGACGGGTGCGACGCAAGAAAAGCGGATAGCAGTAGTGCTGTTGGCTTCATTATAGGAAACATAAATTAGTAAAACACAACTTTAAAAACACATAACAATGTCAAAAGAGACCTTTAAGAGGGACAAACCCCACGTAAACATTGGTACGATTGGTCACGTTGACCATGGTAAGACCACATTGACTGCCGCAATTACAGAAGTTCTTTCTAAAAGAGGCCTGGCGACAGCAAAAAAATATGATGATATTGATGGAGCTCCTGAAGAAAAAGAAAGGGGTATCACCATTAATACAGCTCACGTTGAGTACCAGACTGACACCCGTCACTATGCTCACGTTGACTGTCCCGGTCACGCTGACTATGTGAAAAACATGATCACTGGTGCGGCACAAATGGACGGAGCTATCCTGGTGGTGGCTGCTACAGATGGCCCTATGCCACAAACTAAAGAACACATTCTTTTGGCCCGCCAGGTGGGTGTACCTACCATGGTGGTATTTATGAATAAAGTTGACCTGGTTGAGGATCCTGAATTATTGGAACTGGTGGAAATGGAAATCCGTGAAGAGCTGACTAAACGTGGCTTTGACGGTGATAACACTCCAATTATCAAAGGTTCTGCAACCGGCGCATTAGCTGGTGAAGAAAAATGGATTGGTGCTATCACTGAATTAATGGATGCAGTTGATAAATATATCCCATTACCTCCCCGCCCGGTTGATCTTCCATTCCTGATGTCTGTAGAGGATGTATTCTCTATCACAGGTCGTGGTACAGTTGCTACTGGTCGTATCGAGAGAGGCCGTATTAAAGTAGGTGAGGCTGTTGAGATCGTTGGTTTGCAGGAATCTCCCCTTAACTCTACCTGTACAGGTGTGGAAATGTTCCGCAAATTGCTGGATGAAGGTGAAGCTGGTGATAATGCAGGTCTATTGCTCCGCGGTATTGAGAAAACCCAGATCCGTCGTGGTATGGTTATCTGTAAACCAGGTTCTATCACCCCGCATACCGAATTCAAAGGTGAAGTTTACGTATTAAGTAAGGATGAAGGTGGACGTCATACTCCATTCTTCCAGAAATACCGCCCTCAGTTCTATTTCCGTACTACAGACGTAACTGGTGAAGTGGAACTGGCTCCGGGTACTGAAATGGTTATGCCTGGTGATAACACTTCAATCACTGTGAAACTGATCCAGCCGATCGCAATGGAAAAAGGGTTGAAATTTGCGATTCGTGAAGGTGGTCGCACAGTAGGTGCAGGCCAGGTAACTGAGATCCTGAAGTAAGACAAGCTACGAGCTACGGGCTTTTAGCTACGAGCCGTTAGGCTTTACAGATAAAGATTTATATCTTTACAACATATGCTAAAAGCTGTTTCGGTAACACGGAATAGCTTTTAGCTTTCTACGGGCATGGTGCAACGGTAGCATACGGGTCTCCAAAACCTTTGATCTGGGTTCGAATCCTAGTGCCCGTGCTGATTAAATGCCAGGTTGAATGAAACAGATTAGCCTGGCATCACTTGAAAATTAAGCGTTATGATTAAAATCGGTAATTACTTCCGCGATTCATACAAAGAATTGATGGAAAAAGTGAGTTGGCCTACCTGGACACAGCTGCAGCAATCAACTATGATTGTACTGGTAGCCACGCTGGTGATCACTGCACTTGTTTCCCTGATGGATTTCGGAGCTGGCGGTGTCCTGAAGCAGATTTATAAAATGTTACCTTATTAATTTAAGAAAGATGGAAGAAGCAGTAAAAACACAGGACGCACCACAGCAGGAAACGAAGTGGTTTGTGCTTCGTGTGATTAGCGGTAAAGAACGTAAGGTAAAAGAATACCTGGACAAAGAAATATCCCGGGGCGGCTGGAGTGAGATCGTTAAACAGGTATTCCTTCCTGTTGAGAAAGTATATAAGGTGGCAAATGGTAAGAAAGTGGTCCGGGAGAGAAACTATTATCCCGGCTATGTTATGATAGAAATTACTGATGGCAAGCTCAGTGATGATCTCCGTGACATCATTAAAAATACCACCAACGTTATTCATTTCCTGGGTAAAGAAAATCCAATCGCCCTTCGTAAAGCAGAAGTGAATAAGATGCTGGGTAAGATGGATGAAATGGCAGAAGCGGGTGGTGTAAGCATGAGTGAGCCATTCATTGTGGGTGAAACTATCAAGATCATTGAAGGTCCTTTCAATGACTTTAATGGTGTTATTGAAGAAGTGAATGATGAGAAAAAGAAACTCAAAGTTACTGTGAAGATATTCGGACGTTCAACTCCTGTTGAACTGAACTATATGCAGGTGGAAAAGATCAGCTGATCACCTGCTTCGGAAAAAAATTGGTCCCGCTCTTTAGCGGGACTTTTTTTTGCCTGTTCTGTTAAGGCTTTCTTAAACCATCTGTTTTAGACAGCAACCAGCAATTTGTTTTGATGAGCGGTAACATTATCGCCTGCTCATACGTATACCTTCGTAGTGCAACTGTTGACCGATTAAGCCTAAACCAACAACCCGTAACATGAAGAGAAAACATGTCCTGCAATGTTGTGCAGTCATGCTGATAAGCTCAGCTGCTATCTCACAGCAGCCAACTCCCAAAATATTACCCGCCAAAAGAACAACCGCCACTTTTAAAATAGATGGTAACCTGGAGGAAGCAGCCTGGAAAGAAGCAATACCCGCCACGCAGTTTGTAGAATGGCGCCCAAATTTTGGTGCTATCGAAGATGGGGATACACGTACTGAAATATACCTGCTGTATGATAATACTTCAATTTATATCGCTGGTTATTGCCATGAAAAATCTAAAGACAGCGTATCGAAAGAACTGGTAGGCAGGGATGTTATTGGCGTAAACGACTATGTTGGAGTCATCTTCGACACCTATAAAGACAAGATCAATGGTTTTGGGTTTTATATTACCCCGTTAGGAGAACAATTTGATGCGAAATATTCCAATACAGTCGGAGAAGACGGATCGTGGAATGCGGTGTGGGATGGCGAGGCAAAAATTGTATCCGATGGCTGGACTTTTGAAATGCGTATCCCGCACTCTGCGATACGTTTTGTCAGTAAAGAGAACCAAACCTGGGGTTTGAACATCACCCGGAATAGGAAAAAGGTGGGCCGCCAGTTTATGTGGAATCCTGTTGATCCTAAAGTGAATGGTTTTTTAAACCAGGCCGGTGAGTGGACGGGCCTTGAGAAAATAGAAGCACCTGTTCGTTTACAATTCTCTCCTTATTTCTCAACCTATATTAACCATTACCCAAACAATACTGCAGGTGTAAAGGACGTAACATCATCGGTAAATGGAGGTATGGATGTAAAGTATGGTATCAGCGATGCTTTCACACTTGATATGACCCTGATACCGGATTTCGGCCAGGTGCAAAGTGATAACCAGGTGCTGAACCTGACACCGTTTGAAGTTAAGTTTAATGAGAACCGCTCTTTTTTTACAGAAGGTACCGAATTATTCAGCAAAGGCAACCTGTTTTACTCAAGACGGATAGGAGGGCAACCGCTCAATGCGTATAATATTAACCTTGGACCAGATGAAGAAGTAAAAAAGAATCCTTTGGAGTCGAAACTGATAAACGCCACAAAAGTGTCTGGCCGTACCAAGAAGGGTTTTGGATTAGGTATTTTCAATGCCATTACAAAACCCATGTACGCCACCGTTGAGAATAGTACAACCAAAGAATCAAGAAAAATAGAAACCGGCCCCCTGACCAATTACAATATCATTGTGTTTGACCAGACGCTCAAAAATAATTCTTCGGTTTCTTTTATTAATACAAACACCCTTCGTAGTGGTGGTGATTACGATGCCAATGTCAGTGCTGCCCTCTTTGATTTTAATAATAAGAAGAATACATATAACTGGAATGGTAAATTCTCGGTGAGCCAGTTGCTGTTTAAGGATAATACGATCAGTGGGTACTCGCAAAACCTGGGATTTGCGAAAACAGGAGGACGATGGAATTTCCAGTTAGCACAGGAATTAGCTGACGAAAAGTATGATATCAACGATATGGGTATCCTGTTCAATAATAATTATATTGATCATTATTTCTGGACAGGTTACCGCTGGCTGAAACCGACCAAGTGGTATAACAGGATACAGGTTAATTACAATGCTAATTACAGTGCCCTTTATAAAAAAATACCCGGGCAGTTTGTAGAGGGTAAATTTCAAAGCTTTAATACAAATGTGAACGCAAATATTCAGTTTAAGAATCTCTGGTGGATGGGGATGTTTGTGGGTTATTCCACAAGGGGCAATGATTTTTATGAACCCCGCAGCCAGGGATATTCATTCAGGACACCGACAAGACTGCAATTCAATCCATGGGTGGAAACCAATTTTACCAAGAAGTACTATGTAAGTTTTAATTACTTTGTTGGTATCCGGAAACTTGATCTTTTCACCAGCCCGAACCATGAAATCAGTATTTTCCATCGCTATCGTTTCAGCGACAGGTTTTCGATTAGCCAGAGTTTGAATTATAACCCGGTTAAAAATGATGCTGGTTTTTACAATCCTATTGATGAAAACGGAAACCAGATTATTGTTAATGATATTTTGTTCTCCCGCCGCGACAGAAAAACTGTCGACAATGTTATTTCCTTCAAGTACAGTTTCAATAACAAGTCCGGCATCACATTAAGGGCAAGACATTACTGGAGTAAAGTGCATGTAAAAGAGTTATACGATTTACAGACTTCCGGAATACTAAAACCAACTTCTCATACCACCCTGCCATTGATCAACCAGAACTATAATATTTTTAATATTGATGCAGTTTATACCCTGCAGTTTGCGCCGGGCAGTTTCATTAATATTGTCTGGAAGGATCAGTCGTTTATGTTTGACAGGGAGATCGGATACCGTTACTTCAAAAACTTTGGACGCACGGTTGATGCGCCACAGAATAACAACCTGTCGTTAAAAGTGATCTACTTCCTCGATTACCTGGATTTCAAGAAATGTAAGAAAAAGAAAGAGAAAGACGTGTAATAGAGGATCCGGTCAAAAGTGACCGAAGGCAGGAAAAAAAAGTCCTGAAACCCTTTGCCCATCGGGTATTTGCCCTTACCTTTGCCGCCCCAATTAGTTCTTTTTGATCCCGGTAACATGGGAAAGGAATCCCGTCACAACGGGATTGGGAGACCAAGTAGATCAGTTTTAAACCACTGAAAGAAAGGTCGTTAACACCAAAAAAGTTTTAAAAATGGCAAAAGAAATCAGCGGCTTTGTAAAGCTGCAGTGCAAGGGTGGCCAGGCCAACCCCGCACCTCCGATCGGTCCAGCGCTGGGTTCCAAGGGTATCAATATCATGGAATTTTGTAAGCAGTTCAACGCCAGGACGCAGGACAAACCAGGGAAAGTTCTTCCCGTATTAATCACCGTTTATACTGACAAGAGTTTTGATTTTATCATCAAAACACCTCCCGCAGCCGTTCAGCTGATGGAAGCCGCTAAGATTCAGAAGGGTTCCAAAGAGAGCAACCGAGCTAAAGTTGGTAAAGTAAACTGGGAACAGGTAAAAGCTATCGCCGAAGACAAAATGCCTGACCTTAACTGCTTTACCATCGAAAGCGCCATGAAAATGGTAGCCGGTACTGCTCGTAGCATGGGCTTGAATGTAGAAGGTAAAGCTCCGTGGGAAAATTAATTCTTGAATCCAAAAACGAATTACAATGGCATTCATTAGTAAAAAAAGAAAGGTTGCTGATACAAAAGTTGACGCAAACAAAGCCTATTCATTAAAAGATGCATCTGCACTGGTGAAACAAATCACCACCTGCAAATTTGATGCTTCTGTTGACCTGCATATCCGTTTGGGCGTTGATCCCAAAAAAGCTGACCAGGCTATCCGTGGCACCGTAACACTTCCGCACGGAACTGGTAAAACAAAAAAAGTATTGGTGCTTTGCACACCTGATAAAGAAGCTGAAGCAAAAGCTGCCGGTGCTGACTTTGTTGGACTTGATGAGTTTGTTACAAAGATCGAAGGCGGATGGGTAGATGTTGATGTGATCATCGCTACTCCTTCTGTAATGCCTAAGATCGGTAAACTGGGTAAAGTGTTAGGTCCCCGTAACCTGATGCCAAACCCTAAGACGGGTACCGTTACCAACGATGTGGCCAATGCTATCAATGATGTAAAAGGTGGTAAGATCGCTTTCAAGGTGGATAAAGTAGGTATCATCCATGCTTCTATCGGCCGTGTAAGTTTTGCCCCTGAGAAAATCGTGGAGAACAGCCAGGAGCTGATCAATGCGATCATCAAAGCAAAACCATCATCTGCAAAAGGTACTTACGTCAGGGGAATCAGCATGGCCAGCTCAATGAGCCCTGGTATCGCTATTGACGCAAAAGCATTTGTTCACTAATCATAAAAGTGATTTAAACTCTTTATCATGACAAAAGATCAAAAAAACGAAGTGATTGAACTGCTGAAAGGCAAGTTCTCACAATACAACAACTTCTATGTTGCCGATACAGAATCACTGTCTGTTGAGCAGGTGGGCAAATTGCGCCGTGCATGCTTTGATAAGAAAGTGGAAATGAAGGTGGCAAAGAATACCCTTATCAAAAAAGCTCTCGAATCATTAGATGGTGAAAAATATGCAGGAGTTTATGACTCACTGCATAAAGTAACGGCCCTGATGTTTTCAGAGAACCCCAAAGAACCCGCACTGATCATCAGTTCTTTCCGGAAAGCCAGCAATGGTGAAAAACCTGAACTGAAAGCAGCATTCATCAATGGTGATGTATATATGGGCGATAACCAGCTGAAGGCGCTGACCCAGATCAAAACCAAGAATGAACTTATCGGTGAAGTTATCGGCTTGTTGCAATCTCCTGCTAAACGTGTACTGGCTGCATTATTGCACCACCACGAGCAGAAAGCTGCAGCTTCAACAGAGTAATCAGCCATGGGCGAAAGCTCATAGCTATTCTATAAAACAATTTTTTTAAAACCGCCGTCGGATCCCTCTTAACGGAAATGAAGACGGTAAAAATTCAAACAAAATGGCAGACGTAAAAGCATTAGCAGAAGGCCTTGTAGCCTTAACAGTAAAAGAAGTACAGGAATTAGCTGATTTCCTGAAATCAGAATACGGTATCGAGCCGGCAGCAGCAGCAGTTGTTGTAGCAGCAGGTGGTGGCGAAGGCGCAGCAGCAGTAGAAGAAAAAACTGCATTCAACGTAGTTTTGAAGAACGGTGGTGCTTCTAAGCTGAACGTAGTGAAAATCGTTAAAGACCTGACTGGTCTTGGTCTGAAGGAAGCGAAAGACTTGGTGGATGGTGCACCTAAGAATGTTAAAGAAGGTGTATCTAAAGCAGAAGCTGAAGATATCGCAGCCAAGCTGAAAGAAGCTGGTGCTGATGTTGAGATCGCTTAATTCTTCTTGTATAATAATTTTTTAAAACCCTCCAACCGGAGGGTTTTTTATTGCCAATTAAAACCAGAACGGTATAATTGTTAATGTTTTCAGCAGGTAAAAACTATTGATAATTGTCAAGAGGGCATACAGAAAGGTTTATCAATTTTAGCGAGTAATTATTTTTAATCAGTAAATCTTTTTTTATGCGTACTAATTACTTTTTGATTGCAAAAAATTTATTATTCATCCTTGCTTTTGTTTCCGGAATATCTTCCTGCCAAAAGAACAGGGAAGAGAATAGTTGCGTAAGAACGACTACAGGGCTTGCAGGTACTTACAAACTGACGGCATTGAAATATAAAGCTGGGAATGACTCTCCGGAGCTTGATTATATGCCCTTGCGGGAGGTCTGCGAAAACGATGATCTTATAGTGCTTGAAGCCAATGGTGCTTACTGGTACAAAGATCTGGGGCTAATTTGTTCTCCGGGTGGTTCTAACAATGGTACCTGGAGTGTTGCTGGTAATGCCATCATCAGTGATGGGATCGTTAGCGGAACGATTCAGAGTTTTGATTGCCATTTTTTGACTGTATATTCAGCTGATTTTATTATTCCCGGCGACAGGATAACTTTAACGATTGAAAAACAGTAGGATTTACAGGAACCGTTGCTTTGGTTAATAAATACAATTGAGTATGATAGAAAAGCTGCTTGACCGCCTTAATGCACTGCATCAAATGGATGAGCCGTTGATCGAAAGAGTTAAGGAACTGGCTCAAATTGTTACGTATCCCAAAAAAACATTCCTGCTGAGGGATGGGCAGGTATGTGATAAGGCCTGTATGGTGGTGAAAGGCCTGGCAAGAGCTTATTATATCAATGAAGACAGGGATATAACCTCCAGGTTTATGGATGAAGGGTTTATCATTACTTCCTGGGTCAGTTATTACCAGCAGCAGCCGGGCGATGAATATATTGAAGCTATGGAGGATACAACGCTGGCTTGTATCCGGTACAGTGAAATTCAGCAGTTGTATAAGGAGTATCCGCAGTTTAATATAGTAGGAAGAAAGCAAACCGAATACTCCTTGTACCTTGCTGAAATGAGGACCCGCATGCTTCGGAAACATACAGCGGAAGAGAAGTATAATTTCTTTCTGGAGCAGCATCCCGATCTTATCAACAGGGTGCCGTTAAAGCATATTGCCACCTATTTAGGAATGAATGAAGAAACGCTAAGCAGGATAAGAGGTAAGTACCGGAAAACAGGTAAGTAATACTAACGCAATGTTCAAAAGATAAACTTGTTATTCAATGGAAAGGTAGGGATAGATTTTCTGATACACTTCTTCCGTAACCACCATCACTTTTTTAATATCTTCTAATTTCAAAAAAGGCCCATGCTCTTTGCGATAGGCAATAATTGGATTAGCTAATACATACCTTATGTAGGGATGTGCTTTCAATTCATCAACAGATGCGGTGTTAATATTGATTTTCTTTAGCGAAGCATTATCAAGTTTCAGGTACTGTTTTATTTTCTGAAAAGTTGAATCTGGTAATCCATAGGTTTCTGCTACCTGGCTGATCGCATAGAAGCCACCCAGTTTATCCCGGAAGTTCACAATCCTTGCTGCCAGTTTACTACCAATGCCTGGTAAAGAAATAAACGCTGATGTATCAGCCGCATTAACATCAATGATTTTATACCGTTCTGTTTTCACAGTCGCAGGCAGTATTGTTTCGTATTCTTTCTCAAGCCTGCCGGACGGTTTATTTGCTTCAATGCGGATATAAGGTTCCAGTCTTGCATATTCATCTTCAAACAAGCCATATATCTTTGAAAGATCTTCCGGCTTATAGAAGTGGCCGCCTTTAGCGAGGTAGTTCTGGATGGTTTTAATGGTCTTGTCACGGAGCCCCAATTTCTTCCAGCCATCTGCAGCCAATGTATTAGGATCAAAATAAAAAAGCTCACCTTTAGTTCGGTTGAAATACTCCTTATCAGAACGGTCATATTGGTAATTGCTGCTAATATCGCTGTTTGTCCGATCGGTAAAGCGATCATTGTTTTCTTCCTGCTTCGATTCCAGTTTTTTTAATGCGGTCATCCAGGCGGTATCGGGTGGATTTGCCGATTTGGAGCTGGGCCTGGAAATGACGGTGGGGGCAAAAATGACAATCACTATCAATACTACCAGGACAAGGATAGCGATCCTGTCTTTGCGGGTAAAAGTAAAATAATCAGTACTTATTTTTTTCCAGCCCACAGGTAAGGTTTTCAGCAATTTACAGGGTTCGGGCAGCTTAAAAAATGGCCTGTTAGTGGTATTAATGGCCGGGTTTTTGTTGGCAAATTTTTCTTGGTTAAGAAGTATAAATCCCTACCTTTGCCATCCTTTATTTTGGCCAAAAATATTTTGACATCCCGAATCATGTTTAAGTAGTTGAAAATCAAGGTTTTTATTTTGAAAAAAATGGAAGCCTGAATGTGATTTGTATGTCCTTATCTCTTTAAAACCGGTTTTTACGCATATGTCTTCAACAAAATTGAATCAAAGGGTGGATTTCGGTAAAATCAAGCATCTGGCCGAAACCCCTGATCTACTCGAAGTACAGATCCAGTCATTTAAAGAGTTTTTCCAGTTGGAAACAACGCCCGACAAACGGAATATCGAAGGATTATTCCGTGTGTTCAAGGAAAACTTCCCAATCACTGACACCAGAAACATATTTGTGCTCGAGTTCCTGGACTACTTTATTGATCCGCCCCGCTATACGATCGAAGAGTGTATGGAACGGGGGTTGACTTACGCTGTTCCGCTGAAAGCCAAACTCCGTTTGAGCTGTAATGATGAGGAACACGTCGATTTCCAAACCATCGTGCAGGACGTATTCCTCGGTAACATCCCTTACATGACTCCCCGTGGTACTTTCGTTATCAACGGAGCGGAGAGGGTGGTGGTATCCCAATTGCACCGTTCACCAGGTGTATTCTTTGGTCAGTCTGTTCACCCGAACGGAACCAAGATCTACTCTGCAAGGGTTATTCCTTTCAAAGGGGCCTGGATGGAATTTGCAACCGACATCAATAATGTGATGTATGCTTATATCGACCGGAAGAAAAAATTCCCTGTAACAACCCTGCTGCGTTCTATCGGTTACGAAACTGATAAAGACATCCTGGAGTTGTTCGGTATGGCCGATGAAGTGAAAACTGATAAGAAAACATTAGAGAAATATGTGGGTCGCCGTCTGGCTGCCCGTGTGTTAAGGACATGGGTGGAGGATTTCGTGGATGAAGACACCGGCGAGGTTGTTTCTATCGAAAGAAACGAGATCGTGATGGAACGTGATACAGTGCTGGATGATGAAGCGATCGAAACAATTTCTGAAATGGATGTGAAGAGTGTATTCATCCAGCGGGAAGACGTGGGTGGTGATTATGCGATCATCTATAACACCCTGAACAAAGACACTTCAAACAGTGAACTCGAAGCTGTTCAGTTCATCTACCGCCAGTTAAGAGGCGCAGATGCTCCTGATAATGAAACAGCCCGTGGTATCATTGATAAATTATTCTTCAGCGATAAACGTTACGATCTCGGCGAAGTAGGTCGTTACAAGATCAACCGCAAACTGAATGTTGATCTGCCACTGGATAAAAAGACATTGACAAGAGAAGATATCATTCTTATCATCAAATACCTGGTTCGTTTAACGAATGGTAAAGCGGAGATAGATGATATTGATCACCTGAGCAATCGTCGTGTTCGGACGGTGGGTGAGCAGTTATATGCCCAGTTCGGTGTAGGTCTTGCCCGTATGGCCAGAACTATCCGTGAGCGGATGAACGTACGTGACAACGAGGTATTTACTCCTGTTGACTTGATCAATGCCAGAACGCTTTCTTCTGTGATCAATTCCTTCTTTGGAACATCACAGTTATCGCAGTTCCTTGACCAGACCAACCCCTTGTCAGAGATCACGCACAAGCGTCGTATATCAGCACTCGGGCCAGGTGGTCTGAGCCGTGAAAGAGCTGGTTTCGAGGTGCGTGACGTACACTACTCTCACTACGGCCGTCTGTGTACCATAGAAACTCCGGAAGGTCCGAACATTGGTCTTATCTCCACACTTTGTGTGCATGCCAAGATCAATGATATGGGCTTTATTGAAACACCTTACCGTAAAGTAGCAGAAGGCAAGGTGAATATGAAGGAACTTACTTTCTTAAGTGCAGAAGAAGAAGACCTGGCGAAGATCGCACAGGCCAACACTGCATTAGACGAGAAAGGACATTTTGTAGAAGAAAAGATCGTTAGCCGTGAAACCGGTGACTTCCCGATCCTTGACAGGAATGATGTTCAGTTCATGGACGTTGCTCCCAACCAGATCGTGGGATTAAGCGCTTCACTGATCCCATTCCTTGAGCATGATGATGCGAACCGTGCCCTGATGGGATCAAACATGCAACGCCAGGCCGTACCACTGTTACGTCCCGATGTGCCTGTAGTAGGTACTGGTCTGGAAGGAAAAGCTGCAAGGGATGCAAGGATCCAGATCCACTCTGATGGAAACGGTATTATTGAATTTGTGGATGCTAACGAGATCCATGTTCGTTACGACCGTGATGAGCAGGAGAAACTGGTAAGTTTTGAAGACGACCTGCGGGTGTACAGACTCACTAAATTCATCAAGACCAACCAGGAAACCTGTATCAACCTGAAGCCGGCTGTGAAGAAAGGCCAGAAAGTAAAGAAAGGAGATTTCTTAACAGAAGGATATGCAACACAGGATGGCGAATTAGCACTCGGTAAAAACCTGAAAGTGGCCTTCATGCCATGGAAAGGTTACAATTTCGAGGATGCGATCGTTATCAGCGAAAGAGTGGTAAAAGAAGACATGTTCACTTCTGTTCACATTTCAGAATATGAACTGGAAGTACGGGATACCAAACTGGGTGAAGAAGAATTAACACCGGATATCCCTAACGTATCGGAAGAAGCCACCAAGGATCTTGATGAGAACGGTATCATACGTATCGGTGCTCATATCAAAGAAGGTGATATATTGATTGGTAAGATCACTCCGAAAGGAGAAAGTGATCCTACTCCGGAAGAAAAATTACTGCGTGCCATCTTCGGTGATAAAGCCGGTGATGCAAAAGATGCTTCATTGAAAGCGCCGAACGGTGTGGAAGGTGTGGTGATCGGTAAGAAATTATTCCAGAGAGCCAAAAAAGATAAGAATGCTAAAGTAAGAGAGAAGGCAGCTATTGAGAAGCTGGAAAGAATGCATGAGAAGAATGAGGCTGACCTGATGGAAGTGTTGCTGGAAAAATTAACCACATTGCTGGCTAACCATGTATCAGCTGGTGTCAGCAATAACTTCGGTGAAGTGCAGATTGGTAAAGGATCTAAGTTCACGATCAAGAACCTGACAGGCCTGGATTATGCGAACATCAACCCATTGGGCTGGACCGGTGATAAGAAAGTGGATGAGCAGATCAACGTTCTCTTACACAACTATAACATCAAATACAACGAAGAACTGGGTCGTTACAAGAGAGAGAAATTCAACATCTCTATCGGTGATGAATTACCTGCCGGTGTATTGAAACTGGCGAAGGTCTATCTCGCTGTGAAGCGGAAGCTGAAAGTGGGAGATAAGATGGCGGGTCGTCACGGTAATAAAGGTATCGTTGCGAAGATCGTTCGTCATGAAGATATGCCGTTCCTGGAAGATGGAACACCGGTTGATGTGGTATTGAACCCATTGGGTGTACCAAGCCGTATGAACCTTGGACAGATCTACGAAACTGTTTTGGGATGGGCTGGTCAGAAACTGGGAATCAAATTTGCAACTCCGATCTTCGATGGTGCTTCTACCGAAGAGATCGAGAAATATTGTGCAGATGCCGGTATTCCTAAATTCGGTCACACCTACCTGTATGATGGAGAAACCGGGGAACGTTTCCACCAGAAAGCGACGGTGGGTATCATCTACGTTATCAAATTACACCACATGGTGGATGATAAGATGCATGCCCGTTCAATCGGACCATACAGCCTCATCACGCAGCAGCCGCTGGGTGGTAAAGCACAGTTCGGTGGCCAGCGTTTTGGTGAGATGGAGGTTTGGGCACTGGAAGCATATGGGGCATCAAACATCCTGCAGGAATTATTGACGCTTAAATCGGATGATATCATCGGAAGAGCAAAGACCTATGAGTCCATCGTAAAAGGTGATAATATTCCAAGACCTGGTATTCCTGAATCATTCAATGTATTGGTGCATGAATTGAGAGGTTTGGGATTAGATCTGAAGTTTGAGTAAGATAAAGTTATGAGCTGTTAGCCGTGAGCTACGAGCTCTTCGATTTGAAAAGACATTTACAATTATTAGCTATGAGCTCACAGCTTGTAGCTAAAAGCTAAAAGCTAAAAATAATATGGCTATCAAAAAAGAAAATCGTCCAAGGGCAGCGTTTTCAAAGATCACTATCGGCCTGGCCTCTCCGGATACCATCCTGGAAAGAAGCTATGGTGAGGTGTTAAAGCCTGAAACCATTAACTATCGTACCTACAAACCAGAAAGAGATGGTTTGTTCTGCGAAAGAATTTTCGGACCCGTAAAGGATTACGAATGTGCTTGCGGAAAGTATAAACGTATCCGTTATAAAGGCATCGTATGTGACCGTTGCGGTGTGGAAGTAACAGAAAAGAAAGTACGCCGGGAAAGAATGGGACATATCAAACTGGTGGTGCCGGTAGTACATATCTGGTATTTCAAATCATTACCCAATAAGATCGGTTACCTGTTGGGGGTAAGCTCTAAAAAATTAGAGACCATTGTTTACTACGAAAGATTTGTGGTTATTCAATCGGGTATCCGTGCAGATAAGGGACAAAATGTTGGCGACCTGCTTACAGAAGAAGAATATTTGGATATACTGGATACGCTGCCAAAGGACAACCAGTATTTGCCTGATGATGATCCCAACAAGTTCATAGCTAAGATGGGTGCTGAAGCTGTACATGATATGTTACAGCGTATCGACCTGGACCAGTTATCATTTGACCTGCGTAATGCAGCTGCCACTGAAACTTCACAGCAACGGAAGGCAGACGCATTAAAGCGGTTGAGTGTTGTTGAAGCTTTCCGTGATGCCAATACAAGGATCACTAACCGTCCGGAATGGATGGTGATGCAATATATCCCTGTTATTCCACCGGAACTGCGTCCGTTAGTGCCGCTGGATGGTGGACGTTTTGCCTCTTCAGATCTGAATGACCTGTATCGTCGTGTTATTATCCGTAATAACCGTTTGAAAAGATTGTTGGAGATCAAAGCACCTGAAGTAATCCTTCGTAACGAAAAAAGGATGCTGCAGGAAGCAGTGGATTCCCTGTTTGATAACAGCCGGAAATCAAATGCGGTAAAAGCAGAAGGTGGCCGTGCATTAAAATCACTCAGTGATGTATTGAAAGGTAAGCAAGGACGTTTCCGTCAGAACTTGCTGGGTAAACGTGTTGACTACTCTGGCCGTTCTGTTATCGTGGTGGGTCCTGAACTGAAATTACACGAGTGCGGTTTACCAAAAGATATGGCGGCAGAATTATTCAAGCCATTTATCATCCGGAAACTGATCGAAAGAGGTATTGTAAAAACAGTGAAATCTGCCAGGAAACTGGTTGATAAAAAAGAAGCCATTGTTTGGGATATCCTTGAAAATATTCTCAAAGGGCATCCGATCATGCTTAACCGTGCCCCGACATTGCACCGTTTGTCAATCCAGGCTTTCCAGCCGAAGTTGATCGAGGGTAAAGCTATACAGTTACACCCGTTGGTTACGACAGCGTTCAACGCCGACTTTGATGGTGACCAGATGGCCGTTCACGTTCCATTGAGCAATGCAGCGATACTGGAGGCCCAGTTATTGATGCTGGCTTCTCATAATATTCTGAACCCTCAAAATGGTACTCCCATTACCCTTCCTTCACAGGACATGGTACTCGGTCTGTACTATATCACAAAAGGAAAGAAAACAAATGCCACTGAAACTATCCGGGGAGAAGGGAAAGCTTTCTACTCAGCAGAAGAAGTGATCATCGCCTATAATGAAAAGGTGGTGGATATGCATGCGTGGATCAAGGTAAAGGCAAATATCCGCAATGCAGACGGGTTGCTGGAGCATAAGCTGATTGATACAACTGTAGGACGTGTGATCTTTAACCAGCATGTTCCGGCCGAAGTTGGTTTTGTAAATGCCTTACTGACCAAGAAAAATCTTCGGGAGATCATTGGTGATATCATTCGTATTACTAACGTTCCCAAAACGGCGAAGTTCCTGGATGATATCAAAACCTTAGGATTCCGTACTGCCTTCCAGGGTGGTCTGTCATTCAGTATCAATGACCTTATTATCCCCGATATAAAACAGGAATTGCTGGAAAATGCAAAGGGCGAAGTAGACGAGGTGTGGGATAACTATAATATGGGTCTGATCACTAACAATGAACGATACAACCAGATCGTTGACATCTGGAGCCGTGTGGATACCCGGATCACGGAAACACTGATCCGTGAACTAAGCAGCGATAAACAAGGGTTCAATTCTGTTTATATGATGCTTGATTCAGGTGCCCGTGGTTCTAAACAACAGATCAAACAGCTGGCAGGTATCAGGGGATTGATGGCGAAGCCAAGAAAATCCGGTTCAACAGGATCTGAGATCATTGAGAACCCGATCCTTTCCAACTTCAAAGGCGGATTGAACGTATTGGATTACTTCATCTCTACCCACGGTGCCCGTAAGGGTCTTGCTGATACAGCGCTGAAAACGGCGGATGCAGGTTACCTGACCCGTCGTCTGGTTGACGTATCACAGGATGTGGTGATCACAGAAGAAGATTGCGGTACACTGCGTGGTATTGCCACCAGTGCATTGAAAGATAATGAGGATATCATCGAACCATTGAGCGACAGGATCGAAGGACGTACATCATTGCATGATGTGTACGATCCGGTGAGTGAAATGCTGATTGTTGGAGCCGGCGAAGAGATCACTTCAGATATTGCTAAGAAAATTGAAGATACAGGTATTGAAACCGTTGAGATCCGTTCTGTACTGACTTGCGAAAGCAAGAGAGGTTGCTGCGTTAAGTGCTATGGTAAGAACCTGGCAAGCGGCAACACTGCACAAAAAGGAGATGCGGTTGGTATCATCGCTGCGCAGTCCATTGGTGAGCCAGGTACACAGCTGACACTCCGTACCTTCCACGTAGGTGGTGTGGCCGGTTCAGCTGCTGTAGATTCTACGTTGACAGCCAAGTTTGACGGTACCATCCAGTTTGACGGATTACGTTCTGTTGTAACGGAAGATGCAGAAGGTAAAAAAGTACAGATCGTTATCGGAAGAACGGGTGAGATCAGGAATATAGATGTAGCAACTGACAGGTTGCTGAATACTATGCATATTCCTTATGGTGCCACTTTGTTTGTGAAAGATGGCCAGAAAGTGAAGAAAGGCGATACGATCTGTTCATGGGATCCGTTCAACAACGTTATCGTTGCTGAGATCAATGGTAGCATGAAATTTGAAAATGTGATCGAAGGGGTTACTTACCGGGAAGAAGCGGATGAGCAAACCGGTCACCGTGAGAAAGTGGTTATTGAAACCCGTGATAAAACGAAGATTCCATCTATTATTGTAGAAGGCGGAAAAGACAGTAAATCTTATAACCTGCCAACCGGAAGCCATATCATCCTGGATGAAGGTGAGGCGGTCAGAGCAGGACAGGTATTGGTAAAAATACCCCGTGTACTGGGTAAGCTCAGGGATATCACCGGAGGTCTTCCCCGTGTTACGGAATTGTTTGAAGCAAGGAACCCAAGTAACCCTGCTGTTGTGTCTGAGATTGATGGTGTGGTTTCAATGGGTGCCATCAAACGTGGTAACCGGGAGATCATCATCGAAGCAAAAGATGGCGTACAGAAGAAATACCTGGTTCCGCTGACAAGACAGATTCTGGCACAGGATGGCGACTTTGTGAAAGCGGGTTCACCACTTTCCGATGGCCAGACATCACCACAGGATATTCTTTCCATCCAGGGACCATTCGCTGTTCAGCAGTACGTGGTAAATGAAATCCAGGAAGTATATCGTTTGCAGGGTGTGCGGATCAATGACAAACATATTGAGGTGATCGTTCGCCAGATGATGCGTAAAGTAAGCATCGTTGATCCGGGTGATACACGTTTCCTGGAGGATGATTCAGTTGATAAATTCGAGTTTGTAGAAGAGAATGATTATATCTACGATAAGAAAGTGGTAACAGATCCGGGTGATTCAGGTAAGCTTCGTGCTGGCCAGATCGTTAGCCTGCGTGAAGTGAGGGAGGAGAATTCAATTCTCCGCCGTAATGATAAAAAGCCGGTAGAGTTCAGGGATGCACAGCCTGCTACTTCAGCACCAACATTGCTGGGTATCACCAAAGCGTCACTGGGTGTTCCGAGCTGGATATCTGCAGCTTCCTTCCAGGAAACTACGAAGGTACTGTCATCTGCGGCCATCAACGGTAAAACAGATGATATGCTGGGTCTGAAGGAGAATGTGATCACCGGTCATCCGATCCCGGCTGGTACCGGTCTTCGTGAGTTTGAGAACATGATCGTGGGTAGCAAAGAAGAATATGAACTGTTGCAGACCACCCGTGAAGCCATGGCTTTCGATGAGGAAGAATAAGAATTGATCAGAAATAATCAGGAAAGGAGTAAGTGATCTTACTCCTTTTTTTCATCAGGGGCAGGGCTGTTAAGGCTTTCATAAAGTAACCTGAATCCTTATCTTTGCCCGCCATCATTATTAATTTGCAAAAAAAGACTCAATGAAAAATGGATTGCTGGTTTGGAATGTGATGCTGACAGTAGTTGCAGGGTATTTATTGTACACACACTTTAACGCTGATAAAAAAACGGCAACCGGGGAAAAGAAAGAAACCGGAGCTACTGCGACTGTTAATAGGGATTTCCGGATCGCTTATTTTGAAATGGATTCAGTGGAAGCTAATTTTGCAATGGTGAAGGATGTAAAAGCAGAATTAAGTAAGAAAGAAGAGGCAATGAACAGTGAAATGGAAAGAATGGGAAAGAACCTGCAGGAGAAGTATAATTATTTCCAGGGTCAGGCGCAGGCAGGGACACTGACTGAAGCTCAAAAGCAGGCTGCAGGCCAGGAACTTAAAAATCTTGATGATCAGATGAAAAACCGCAAGCAATCCTTAGATCAGGAATACAGCGATTTTGTGATGAGAAGAATGAAAGATGTAAAGACCAAAATTGAAGATTTCCTGAAAGAGTATAATAAGGAGAAGAACTACTCTTATATCGTTTCCTACGAGCAAGGTTTGTTTTATTATAAAGACAGTGTTTACAATATTACGGCAGATGTGATTAAAGGATTGAATGGAATTTATAAGCCGGGTTCTAAAAAAGATTAATAAAATTATCGTCTTAATATAACGTCTCTTCTTCCTAAGGAGAGACGTTTTGCTTTTTGTGTTATAAATCCAATGAATTACTTATCTTAATACCACAATGACTGATTTTAAAAAACTATTCACTTCCTTCTCCTCGCTCAAAGTGGGAGTGATAGGTGATGTAATGCTGGATACATATATGTGGGGGAAGGTGGATCGTATTTCACCAGAAGCACCTGTTCCGGTAGTTACTGTAAAAAGTAAGGATTTCAGGATTGGCGGAGCCGGAAATGTGGCCCTGAATGCCTGTTCATTAGGTGCCACAGTGACTGTGTTATCAGTGACCGGTAAGGATGAAGAAGCTGTGATTCTGGAGAATCTTTTCAACGAAAATAAGATCGGCACTTCTTTCATGCTGCAAAGCCCGGAACGGGTTACTACCAGTAAAACAAGGATCATCAGCCGTAACCAGCAGATGATGCGGCTTGACTCGGAGGTAACTGCAGACCTTACTAAAAAGGAGCAGGAACTGCTGCTGAATAATGTAAAAACATATATCAGCCGGGAAAAGCCATCCGTGATCATTTTGGAAGACTATAACAAAGGAGTACTCACGGAACAAGTAATTGCCGAAGTAATAGGATTATGCAAAGAAGCGGGTATTGTTACAGCAGTTGATCCGAAGAGAAAGAATTTCTTTTCGTATAAAGGGGTTGATATTTTCAAACCGAATCTTAAAGAAGTAAAGGAAGGGCTGAACTTATTATTTGATGAAGTGGATGAGCAACTGTTACATACGATTCATAAGGAATTAGCCAGCCTGCTTCAGCATCATATCTCTTTTATTACCCTTTCTGAGAAAGGCGTTTTCTACCAGGGAGGTAATGAATCGGCTCTTATACCATCGCACCTGCGGAATATAGCGGATGTTTCCGGGGCAGGCGATACGGTGATCGCTGTAGCTGCCATTACTTATGCCGTTACAAAAGACATCCGCCTGATGGCAGCAATCGCCAATATTGCTGGTGGTTTAGTTTGCGAGGAAGTTGGCACGGTAGCGATCAATAAGGAAAAGCTGTTACAGGAGTGTGAACTACTGCTTTCCTGAGCCTTTTTTCAGTTTTGTCATCGATTGCTCAATGATTCCCCCAAAATCAACTGCGACCTCAAAGAAAATTTTGGCGAGTGCAAACACAAGAATAAAACCTTTGCCAAAACCAAAGGAAAGAAACATACTTCCCAGTATCACCGTAAACTGTTGTATAAAGATTCTCCCATAAGGCTGAAACATCAATAACATCATGGGAGCAGTTTTATACTGTCCGCTGAGGAGGAAGGGCATGAAGTTTTTAGCGAGATGACCGACCCCCAATGCGATGAGCATGATGCCGATATCTTTATTGATATATTCATACCAGTGAAAAAAGAAATGGGTCATCCCTTTGCCGGGAGCAGTTATGCCGGCAGCCTGTGAGAATATGGTCGTCTGTACAAGGGCAAATAATCCAAAATGAAGAATGAAGAAAACAATGAAAAAAAGGCCGCTAACCTGTTGTGAGTTTCCCTCATTATACCAGGTATCTTTTCCCCGGAAGAAAGTTGCCACCAGCATCTTCATAATCGTAATGATGCCGATTATCATAGTCTCCAGGGCATAGACGATAAACGCTTCCACAGCACTCCATCCTTCAAACCACACCCCATAGACCGGGACCAGGTTGGCAATGACCAGGAAAATATCACCCTGTGTTAGTTTCTTTTTGAACATTTGTAAGAGGGCTTAAATTTTATAGCAACCAAAATAGCTAATTTTACCGCTATTCAAATACCCGCTTACACGTATGTCAAAATACAGTTTAGTCATTCACGGAGGAGCAGGAACGATCCTGAAGGAGAACATGACACCGGAAATGGAGGTGGCTTATCGCAGCGGGTTGCTGGAAGCCTTAGATAAGGGGTATGCTGTATTGGCAAAAGGGGGTGCAGCTGTTGAAGCTGTTTTAGCCGCTACCATTTCTTTGGAGGATAATATCCTTTTCAATGCCGGAAGAGGTTCTGTTTTTGGAAAGGACGGCAAGCAGGAAATGGATGCTTCCATCATGGAAGGAAAAGAACTGATGGCTGGTGCCGTAAGTGCCGTGAGGAATATCCGTAACCCGGTGCAACTGGCTTATGCAGTGATGACACAAACGTCACATGTGATGCTGAATGGCCAGGGTGCGAATGATTTTGCTGCCAGTATCGGGATGAAGACAGAACCGGATGACTATTTTTATTCTGATTTCCGGTATGAACAATGGAAACAGGTGCAGCACTCCGATGAAGTGGCGTTGGATCATAATATTGCTGTCAGGAATAAAAAATTTGGAACAGTTGGAGCTGCTGCCTGTGATATACACGGAAATATAGCTGCGGCTACCAGTACCGGTGGCATGACAAATAAACAATGGGGAAGAGTAGGAGACAGCCCCATCATTGGTGCAGGGACTTATGCAAACAATAAAACCTGTGCCATCAGTTGTACCGGTCATGGAGAATTATTCATCAAAGCAGTAGCGGCATATGATGTGAGCTGCCTGGTGGAATATAAAGGCCTTTCCTTGCAGGAAGCGATGAACATAGTGGTGCATGAAAAGTTGATGAAGATCGGTGGTGAAGGCGGTATGATCGGGGTGGATGCAAAAGGCAATGCGGCTATGGCCTTTAATAGTGAAGGAATGTACCGGGGAATACAAAATAGTGAGGGTATGAATGAAGTAGCGATCTATAAATAATTTTTTGGCCAATCCTGCTGTACAATAATAGCAGCAGGTCACATATACTATTGTATTCATGAAAAAATACGCAGTCATTGTAGCCGGTGGTTCGGGAGTAAGGATGGGAGGCAGTGTGCCCAAACAATTCCTTTTACTGAAAGACAAGCCGGTTCTTTATTATACCGTAAAAGCATTTTTAGAAGCTTATGATGATATGCAGATCATACTGGTGCTGCCGGTGGAGTACACGGATATGGGCCAGGAGATCATTGATGCCTATTTTGATAAGGAAAGGATCCGTATAACAGCTGGTGGAGATACCCGTTTTCAATCGGTAAAAAACGGGTTAATGCTGGTAGAGGAAGAATCTGTCATTTTTGTGCATGATGGGGTTCGCTGCCTGGTCTCTCATGAACTTATTCATCGTTGTTATGAAACGGCAGCGGCAACCGGGAGTGCCATTCCTGCTATTACCAGTAAGGATAGTGTTCGTTTGTTGCAGGAGGAGGGAAGCGATGCTGTGGACAGGAACCGTATCCGGCTGATTCAAACGCCACAAACATTTCACAGCAAGATATTATTACCTGCTTTCCAGATCGATTACAAAGATAAATTTACAGATGAAGCCACCGTGGTGGAGGCTTATGGATTGAAAGTATCACTCGTGGAAGGGGAGGAAAACAATATCAAGATCACCCGGCCCATTGATCTGCTGATTGCAGAAAAACTGATGGAAGAATAAAGCCGGCTTCAAACCCCTGGTTTCAGACTTCATCTCTTCAGCCATTTCAACCAGAACGGAAGCCTGTTGACCTGTAAAAAAGGATATTTTTCTTCCTTGGCTCCGAAACTGCTGTAAAAGAAAGCAAGGTTAGGAATGTCTGATCCTTCAAAATCCAGTAGCATATCTTTCCCGGCATGGTCTTGTATAAACGCATCGATCAGCGCATGAGAAGCTCCAACGGTTTTCCCATTTGGGTGATTCCCAACTAAAATATAATAGGCCCTTCGGTGAGAAAAAAAGAAAACACAGGAAGCAATAATGTTATCCTCCAGTGAAACACCATAAGTAGTCGCCATTTTTTTGGCATGTAGTAACCGGTATAATTTTCTGAACCGTTCAACATTTTCAGCTGATTCATTGCTGTGTCCTTTCATCTGTTGAAGGGCCAGTTCAATCACTTTTTCTACGGCGAAATCTTTTGTAACAGTGCAGCCCGCCTGCAGCGATTTCTTAATATTCCTTTTGATATTCTCCCGGTATTGCTGTTGAATAAACTCAATAGGGTGATTCATATCCAGTACGTAGTTTATCCGTAATTGCAGATCAACTTGTGGGCTGCCTGTATTGGCATGGTTCAATGCTATTTCAATCAACCTGAATTTGCGGGGAATAGTATTGACAAAGGAGGATATCATTTCTGCGGATACTTGCCTGGCAAATACTCCCAGTTGAGCTGTCAGGAAAGGTTGGTAGAGATAGCAGATCCCGTATTTCTTATTCCATGTCAATGGCATTACAGCTTCGTAATCATTCAACACCAGGGCATCCCAGTGCTTAGCCATCTGGTCAAGATAAAAGGAATATGCATAAATAAGACCATTGTCCGCATTGTCTATACAGTGGTCCCATTTTGCTTTATCGATCTGCTCATGGGATAGGTATTGTATGTTACCGGGTTCAGTCATCAGAAGTCGAGGTTGCGGTCTATTTTCCGAAAGCTGAAATTGGAAATATCAATAGTGAAGGAAACGGTTTTCCAGAAACGGCCTTTCTTTTCAATTGTTGACTGGATGTAATCTTTGAAAACACGGCAGTACAGGAGCGGGAAATAAATATGTACTGTTTCTTTCAGGAAAGAAAGCTGCAGTCCTGCATCATACAGAAAACGGTCTTCAGCTGATCCTTTTTCCCAGGCAGCAGCCTGTGTGCCTATATCAACAAAGATCCTGAACGGGATTTTAAAAGGCAATACACTCAGTGGATTGATGACATCAGGAATAGTTGTTGTGAAATTGGCAGCCACTAACCAATTATCGGTTCGCCCAACTTTATCAGCCAAAAGATCAGTTCTTACTTTGAAGGCACCATCCCTCAGCATGATCTGCTGGCTGGCAACTCCTTCAAATTTATTCCTGCCAATGAAATAATCACTGTAAGTATAATCTTCGTATCCGTTGGCACCGGTCATATTCAAATGATAACGGTCGGTGGCAAATTGTTTAGATGAAGTTTTGGTTGATGTATACATGAACTTACCTGCAAATAAACGGACATTCAACCCGCCGGATTTCGGGTAGTTGAAGAAATAGTTGCCCGTAAGTGCAGTGCGGACAAAATCTTTACCCTGTTCTATCTTCAGTTCTCCACGATAAGGATATAAGGCCCTGTTATCTTCAATAACAACTTGTAACTGGTTGAGGGTCCTGTTTTCGCTGTTGGTTCTTGCCCTGTTCAGAATAGATGTATCCAGGCCATTCACAATGGTATCACGGTAAAACCTGAATTTTTCTTCTGTAACGAGGAATGATTTAAACTGGATAAACCGGTGTGCGGTGCTTCGTGCAGATTTCTCCTGCAATGTCATCCTGATCCCGGGCACTATTTTCTGAAACCATTCAAATGTTTTGTTTCCTTCTCCATCAGTAAACTGGTTGCTGGAGAAAGTGGAGCCGCTGATGCCAATATCAATTTTCCGGAAAATACCGGAAGAGTAAAATGTTTTATTGACAAAACCAATACCTGCCAGTTTCTTTGCCCCAAATGAATACATCGGGCTTATAAGAAACTGGAAGCTGCTGGGAGGCAGCCTCAGGTTAGTAACATGCACCCCGGTCATCAGTTTATCATAACTGTTGAGGCCGAGTGCTGGAAGAAGTGTAATGACCGTTTTTTTATCATCGTATCCCCCAAAAGCGGCATTGACCGGATTCCAGATCGCAGTACCTTTTTGTTTCATGCCGGGAAGATTTCCTGTTTGCTTTAACAAAGCAAAAGCTGAATCAAGGGTTTTACCACTTATTTCATCCATCACTTCTTTGAAATCTTCCGGTTGCGGATGTTTGAATTGCCAGCGGCGGTAATATACCTGCATCGCTTTGTTGAATGTTTCTGTTCCCAGTTCTTTCTGCAACCAGGCCAGCCATTGTGCTGTTTTGTAATATGCCACTAAAGCATAGTTGACTGTACTGAATTCTTCTGAAGTGGTTGATATCGGCTGATCTTTTTTCTCAGCAATGAAGGTCCGAAGCAAGGCCTGCTCCATGTTTTGCTGGAAATGATCATCTTTTTGTCGCCGGTACAAAGCATCATAGTAAGAATTGATGCCTTCATCCATCCAGGGGTATTTTCTTTCATTGCTGGCAAGAATTCCATAAAACCAGTTATGCCCGATTTCATGGGCTATTATATGATCAAGATCTTTTTTATTTTTTACCGGCGAAAGAATGGTAATAGTGGGATATTCCATGCCGCCGCCAAAACTTTCCGGTCCCTGTACGGCACTAACGGTGTTATAAGGATATTCACCTACCTGCCCGGAATAAAATCTTACGGCATCTTTTATAAAAGAGATACTGTTTTCCCAGTACTTACTTTGATCACCCGTGTAATAAGAAAATACATTAATAGTTTTATCAGGTGACAGCCGTAGTGTATCGTAGTTTACAATAAACCGCTTGTTGGCAAACCAGGCAAAGTCATGTACATTCTGCTGTTTGTAGTGAAGTGTTTTGATGTCCGGCGAAGACAACGGGGAAATTTGCTTAATGGTTTTGTAACCGCCACTTTTCATTTTTTCCCTGTGCACTATGGGCTGCCAGATATAATTACTTCTTGTTTTCAGCCATTCTTTTTCCTCTTGATTTTGTAATTCACCGGTAGCAGCTACTACATAGTTTGCCGGTAAAGTGATAGTAACATCAAAGCTGCCAAATTCACTGTAAAATTCTCCCTGGTCAAGATAAGGCATTGGATGCCACCCTTCTTTATCATAAACAGCTGGTTTGGGATACCATTGCGTTACCTGGTAAGACTGGTCATCATAACCACCTCTTGAAAAATTATAAGGCAGCTTTACATGGAAAGGAGTACTGATGATCGTTTTTTGCCCCGGTGCAAGAGGAGTTGGTAACAGGAGTTTGATAATATCAATATGTTGCGGGTGATCTTCTGTTGCAGCTGTCACCGAATTGACTTTAAAATCCAACCGGTTGATATATCCCTTTTCTTCTTTATCAGAAAAATAGAATTTTGTATTCCCGTTTTCCAGTAGCTGGTCACTGAAGGCCGTCTTGTCATTTTTATAAGCATTTGGCCAAAGATGAAACCAGATGAACCGTAGTGTGTCGGGAGAATTGTTGATGTATTCAATTGTTTCAAAACCATCCAGGCTATGGTCTTTATCGTTCAGGGTAACATCAATCGTGTATTTGACCTGTTGCTGCCAGTATTGGGAAAAAACGGTTGGCTGTGTACCAAGGGCTGCAAGCAGTAAAAACAGGAATCTTCTCAAAAGGATGGAATTTTTCCAAAAATAAACTCTAATCGGCAGACTTCATACCTTACTTTCCTTTTCCTTTAAAGATGATCCTGATGGTATGGATCATGATCTTAAAGTCGAGTGCCAGCGAAATGTTCTCTATATAAAGCAGGTCGAATTTACTTCGTTCGATCATTTCTTCCACATTTTCCGCATAGCCAAACTGCACCATACCCCAGCTGGTCAGCCCGGGTTTCACTTTCAGCAGGTATTTATAATAAGGGAAACGGGCTACTACCTGGTCTATATAAAACCGGCGTTCAGCCCTTGGTCCGACCAGGCTCATTTCACCGAGTAAGATATTCACCAGTTGCGGCAATTCGTCCAGTCGCCATTTCCGCATAATCTTTCCCCATTTGGTGATGCGGGGATCATTATCAGAAGAAAGAGCAGGGCCATTTTTTTCCGCATCACTTATCATCGATCTGAATTTATATAAGCGAAAGGGTTTGCCTTTGTAACCTATTCTTTCCTGCGAGTAAAAGACCGGGCCTTTTGAAGAAAACCTTACCCGGGCTGCTATGTATAGTAGTAATGGAGAAAGCAGAACAATAGCTGCTGATGAAAGTACGACATCTGTAAGCCGCTTTATATGCTGTTGCCATTCCGGCATCAGGCCGGTTTGCAGATCGATCAATGCGGCACCCATTACACTGCTGGTCTTGACAGAACCAGACAAAATATCTAACGTATCGGGTTGAATTTTTATTTCAACGTCTTTCTCGCTTAAGCGGTTGATGATATTTTCTACAACCGGTTGTTCCGATTTCTCCATGGCCAGCACCACGAGTTTGATCTGGTTACTGTCGATGATGGTTTCCAACTCGTCCACCGTTCCCAGTTTGGTCAATATTTTTTGGATACCGTTTTTCCCATTCTGATCAGGGGTGATAAAACCTGTATATCGATAACCGCCGTCAAGAAGGCTTTTTTCTGTTTCCCGGTAAACCCGGATCGCATTTTCCTGGCTGCCGATCATCAGGGTATTAAAATATACGTCTCCTTTCAGTAATTGTCTTTTGACTTTACTGAGCAATATCCACCTGCCTGCAAAAGTGAATAGAAAATGCAATGCAAACAGACAGGTAAAAGCTGCATAATAATACGAGCCGGACGAATCACTTTTTACATCATCCAGGATAAAAGCAAAGAACAGCACTACAGCCCCGATAAGGCTGCATATAAAAGTGCTGGTGAATTCAAAGAGCCTCGATTTTTTATAGAGGGAGTGGTAAGTACCCACCAGTGTATAGAGTACTAGCCAGGCGGCAGGTATCAAACTGATGCCCAGCCAGAATTTATAATCAACCTGTAATTGCCCGGCATCGGCAATTGTTTCGTTCAGTAAAGCTTTACGGGTAAAAAAGAAACAGGCCCATGCAATTGATGCCATGATAAAATCGGTCACTGCATACCAGGCGATGGATATTTGCCGGCGGGGCTGCATTACTGCGAAATATTATTATTGCCTATTTTTTCCAATATCTGGTGCGCCACATCCATCGCCATCAGGCCATCCATTTCTGATACAATTGTTTTGGTATTATTAAGGATCGCATTCCTGAATTCCTCCAGTTCCATCTTAATCGCATTCACTTCGGGTACCACAGGATTGGCCATGGCTATTGTTTTCTTTCCCGTTGGTGTTTCGATATCAAAAGCAAAAACGTTGGAATCGGCAGCATCTTTCAATTTAATGATCTCTGCTTTTTTATTCAGGAAATCAATCCCGATATAAGCATCTTTCTGGAACAGCCGGATCTTCCGCATTTTTTTCATGGAGATCCTGGATGATGTTAGGTTGGCTACGCAGCCATTATGAAATTCGATACGGACGTTGGCAATATCCGGCGTTTCTGTCATTACCCCGACACCGCTGGCGGATATGTTCTTTACATCACTTTTTACAATGCTTAAAATGATGTCGATATCATGGATCATCAGGTCAAGGATCACACTGACTTCGGTACCCCTGGGATTGAACTGGGCCAGGCGGTGTACTTCGATAAACATCGGGTTCAGCTGCATATCTTTTACCGCTAAGTAAGCCGGGTTAAAACGCTCAACATGTCCCACCTGGAATTTAATACCCGATTCTTCAGCCAGTTTCACCAATTGCCTCGCCTCTTCCATCGTATTGGCCAGCGGCTTCTCTACAAAGACATGCTTACCTTTCTTGATCGCTTTTTCACACCATTCAAAATGGTAATTGGTGGGGGCTACCACATCAATCGCATCACAGGCGTCAATCAGTGCAACAGGATCGATAAAACGGGCCAGCTGGTATTTATCGGAGACCTCTTTAGCCGTATCATCATGCGGGTCATAAAATCCTACAATTTCTACACCAGCGATCTCTTTCCAGTTGTTCAGATGAAATTTACCCAGATGGCCAACGCCAAAAACTCCAACCTTAAGCATAATAATAAATTAGTGCCCAAAGATAAAGATTGGCTGACGGAGAAAGGGATGAGTTTTAAACAAATGGATCACCGCAATAGTACAGAATGGCTGATATAAGAAGGATGATAAATAAAGAGGCAGGAACCTCCTTTGATCGTATTAATGACCGGGCGGGATACTTGTTCGGGTATGGCCGGGCATCCTTCACTGCGACCGATATACCCTTGTGCCTGGACAAGATCGGCACTAACATATTCAGCACCATGCATCACTATCGCCCTGTCATAGGCTTTGTCGTTAATTCCTGTTTCTACCCCGGTTAATTTAAGAGAGTACCCGTTGTTTCCCCGGTATGTTTCCCCGGTAATATAAAAACCGGGACTGCTTTTGTAGGAAGCAGGCTGATTGGAAAAATAAGTGGCCCGTTCACGACCTGTGTTTCTTCCATGTGCCACCAGGGTATTAAAAAGCAGTTTATAATTCTTCAGGTCCAGGATATAGAGTCTTTTCGCAGAACTGGGCTGGCTGAAATCAATGATCGAAATAATGGAATCATTCATCAGCTGGCCTTTTTCCAATAACCTGTTCAAACCTTTTTTGGCATAGTCAAATGCCTGCTGGCTGAGGCCGGATAGATCTAAATGTAAACTGTCATACGCAGATACTGTGATAGCAGGAAGGGGTGAGGGGTCGGGCAAAAGGTGGCTGCTGGTAGCAGGTGCCGGCAAAACCGGGTGTACAAACTGGACAGCCGATTTTGCAAACGAAAAAGGGAGATGCAGGAGGGCAATTACCATAGAGGAAACAAAAAGGTAAAATCCTTTGAGTTGTTGCTTCATTCTAATCAGTTTAACCGTTACGAAATCAGGTATCCTAAACCCGCTCTGCTTTTTACCAACCTGGTTACTTCCTTCTTCTGTTGAGTAATGCCCAAAAAAATGCCTGGCGAAAAATCTCACCAGGCAGTTTTGTTTTGATGTTGCGGACCGGACGGGACTCGAACCCGCGACCTCCGCCGTGACAGGGCGGCATTCTAACCAACTGAACTACCGATCCGTTGCCCTTGGATGAACCCGTTTCCGTTTTCATTTTTCGGGACGGCAAAGATAGCTCTGCAATGTTTTCCTGCCAAAACTTTTTCTGGTAATTATCCACCTGTTAGTCAACATTTTGACAGCAACAGCAGATTATCATTTAATCCTTAATTTAGCCGCCATATAAATAGCCTATGCCATCAGACAGAAACCGACAATTTATCGACTTTGAAAAGCCTATCAAGGACTTGCTGGAAGAGATCCAGGACCTGAAACATAAGGCTGAAAAAAGTAAAGTGGATTACCGGGATGTTATCAGCAAGCTGGAAGAAAGTGTGCTGGAAAAGCGAAAAGAGATCACCCAAAACCTCAGCAGCTGGCAACGGGTGCAGCTCAGCCGGCATCCCGACCGGCCTTATACGATGAAATACATTGAGAAAATGACGACGAATTTCATCGAGTTGTATGGAGACCGGAATGTGAAGGATGATAAGGCCATGGTAGGCGGATTTGCTTCGCTGGATGGAGAAACCGTAATGATCATTGGCCAGCAAAAGGGGATCAATACCAAAATGCGCCAACTCCGGAATTTTGGTATGGCCAACCCGGAAGGCTACCGGAAAGCCCTTCGCCTGATGCGGCTGGCTGAAAAATTCAATAAGCCTGTTATTACCTTAATTGATACCCCCGGAGCCTTTCCCGGCCTCGAAGCTGAAGAAAGAGGGCAGGGGGAAGCTATCGCCCGGAATATCTATGAAATGATCCGGCTCAAAGTGCCTGTCATCTGTGTCATCATCGGGGAAGGAGCCAGTGGTGGTGCATTGGGTATCGGGGTAGGAGATAAAGTTTTTATGATGGAAAATACCTGGTACACGGTTATAAGTCCGGAAAGCTGTTCTTCTATCCTTTGGCGCAGCTGGGATAAAAAGGAAGTGGCCGCAGAGCAGTTACGACTGACGGCTGATAAAATGCTCGGTTTTGGCCTGATCGATGGTATTATACCGGAACCGCCGGGCGGTGCTCACTGGGATTATAACGAGTCAGCCCGGATATTGAAAGATTACCTGGTGCCGGTGATTAAAGAGTTAAAGCAGATCGCCCCGGAACAACGCACCAATAACCGGATCGAAAAATTCGGAAAGATGGGATTCTGGGAAGAAGTGTAGAGGCAGTCCGGAGATAGTAGTCTGTAGTCAGGAGTAAGAAATTGATATGACCAGGTTAACTGCTGTTATCAGTATCGTTGTAAGTTTATCCTGGGTTTATCGAAGGACACCCTTCGTCGTTCGGTTCGGTATTCATCAATTATAATTTTTAATTACGGATCAATATGTCATTAAGAGAACAATTTCGTGGAACTGGTATTGCTATTGTAACTCCTTTCCTGGAAGATGGAACCATTGACTGGGAGGCGTATAAAAAAATGATCCATTTCTGGATCGAGAATAAAGTGGAATACCTGGTCGTGCTGGGTACCACCGGTGAAAGTGCCACCATTCATGGCGATGAAAAGCAGGCCGTGTTTTCTTTTGTGAAGAATGAAGTGGCGGGCCGGCTTCCTTTAGTGGCCGGTATTGGTGGCAATGATACGGCGGAAGTGACCGAAGGATTCAAAAAATTCAACCTGGAAGGGTACAGTGCTATTCTCTCCGTATCACCTTACTATAATAAGCCCAACCAGGAAGGATTGTTCCAGCACTATAAAGCATTAGATGCTGCTACTCCATTGCCCATTATTATGTACAATGTGCCGGGTCGTACCGGTATGAACGTTTCTGCGGATACAACCATCCGCATTGCCCGGGAGTGTAAGAATATCTTTGCTACCAAGGAAGCCAGCGGCAGTTTTGACCAGGTCAATCAAATCATCAAATACAAACCGGCCGAATTCATGGTCATCAGTGGTGATGACCCGATTACCTTACCCATGATCGCCGCAGGAGCCGAAGGCCTCATCTCGGTGGTGGCCAATGCTTATCCTAAAGAATATGCGGAAATGGTGCGTTTGTGTATGGATGGAAAATTTGCAGAAGCGCAGCAACTGCATTATAAATACACCGACATCATTGCTTCCATGTTTGCCGAAGGAAGCCCTAGCGGCGTGAAAGCCTATTTAAGCGAAATGGGACTTTGCAGGAATACGTTCCGCATGCCTGTGTGGCCGGTAAGTGATAAACATATGGAGAAGATCAGGGAGTTGATGAAGGGAGTAAAATAAAAATTATGCGACATTCAATACTTGTTATAGTATCAGTTATTCTTACAATAACAGTATTTGCACAGCATACCATAAAGTTGGAGATAAAATCTCTGCCTTCTTACCATAGTCAGACGGACTTCATTTACGCTGCCGGTTCTTTCAACAGCTGGAACCCGCAAGACGCTCAATACAAATTTCAAAAAGACGACAAAGGGAATTATACACTGAACCTGCAGTTGAATCCCGGTTCTTACGAATACAAGATCACCCGGGGCGGTTGGGATAAAGTGGAATGTAAACCACAGGGGATTGGAGTTGCTAACCGTATCCTGAAGGTGGAAGGCCCTGCTACCATTGAAATAAATGTGGAAGAATGGCAGGATCATTTTCCCCCGCTCAAGAGAGCCAGCACCAGCAGTAAAAATGTACGCATTATTGATACGGCTTTCCGGATGCCGCAATTGAAACGCAAAAGACGGGTGTGGATATACCTGCCCGAAGATTATGAGACTTCCCGTAAGCGATATCCTGTGCTGTATATGCACGACGGGCAGAACATATTTGATGATGCTACTTCTTACTCCGGGGAATGGGGGGTGGATGAATTTCTTGATTCCACCACACTTAAAAAATGTATCGTCGTGGGTATTGACAATGGTGGCGACAAAAGGCTGAACGAGTATTGTCCCTATGATTTTTCTTTAACGGGGATAGCGGCAAACTACAAAACCAACAAAGGAGAAGGTGGCTTATATGCTGATTTCCTGGTGAAGACATTAAAACCGTTTATTGATAAACGTTACCGTACGGCAAAGGATAAACAAAATACATTTATTGGGGGTAGTTCCATGGGCGGATTGATCTCCCTCTATACTGTATTAAAGTATCCGACGGTATTTGGCGGGGCGGCTGTTTTTTCCCCGGCATTCTGGGTGAGTGATCCGTCTATTTACAAGGATATCCGGAAGAAAGGGAAATCGGTCCGGTCAAAGATCTATTTCTTCGGTGGTAAGCTGGAAGGAGGGAGTATGATACCCGATATGTTGAAAGCTTTCCAGGGTATGGCGGCTGTTTCCAAATCAACGATGACCACCGTGATACGGGATGAAGGGTTGCACAATGAAGCCACCTGGCGAAAAGAATTTCCTTTGTTTTATGAATGGCTGATGAAATAAATAATTTACCTGACCGTTTAGCGGGTATGCCGAATTATAAAAACCTGGCTGTAATCGGGTGTCTTCTTTCAGGTTTTTTTGTTACAGCACAATCAGTTATTGATAGCGTTAAGGTGTTTTCATTCCCAGTCAGAAATGGAGTTATATACCAGTACGATAGAAAGAGTACAGTAGTATGTTATTCCCCAACACCTGTTGTTACTATCATGACCCATGATGATTCAGTTTTTTATTTTACAAATGCAAAAGTAGCAGGGGTTTTCAGGATAGACAGTTCTTATGCGGTCATTTTTAAAAATGAAATGAATGAGTATGTTACCTATTCAAATTTGCGGACGATAAATGTTAAAAAGGGAGATATGGTCAGGTGGAATCAGTTCATCGGGTTTATACAAAGAGATGCTTATGAGGAAACAATAATTAACAGTCTTGATATAATTATCTTACAGGGGGTAAAAGAAATTGGCTCAGTAAAAACACAAGAATTCATTCTAAGCAAAATGTGTAGGTCATCAGGTGATGGCTGTTCAGATCTTATAGGCAACTCCCTCTAACGCCAGCTCCGTATCCGGAAAAACTTCCCTGGCTTCGGCCTCAAATTCTTCCAGCGTATCATACTTGCTGCTGAAATGGCCGATGAGTAATTTCTTTACCCCGGCTTTTTGAGCGATCAGGGCCGCCTGTTTGGTGGTGGAGTGAAAACGGAGTTCCGCTCTTTCCCGGAGGTTGTCCAGGTAAGTGGTTTCATGATAGATCATATCAAAACCCTGTATATGGGGCAGGATGGATTCATCATATTTGGTATCGGCACAAAAAGCATAGCGATGCCCGGGCAAAGCCGGCTCTGTTACGGATGCATTGTTAACAACGGTCCCGTCTTTCCTGGTATAATCTTCCCCGTTCTTCAGCCGGTCATAAAAAGAAGATGGTATTTCCTGTTCGATGGCCTTCTGTGGATCCAGCCGGCGGGGCTGTCTTTTTTCAGCAAACGAAAAACCATAACATTCCACCCGGTGATTGGTGGGAAAGCATTTGATGCTGATCTTTTCGTCATCCACTAAAGTAGCGGCTGCTTTAATGGCATGGATATACAGGTTGAACGACAGGTTGGTGTCTGCCACCTTCAGTTGCAGTTCAATGATTTCTTTCAGGGGTTCCGGGCCAAAAACATGCAGGTCCTGCTGGCGGCTGAGCAGGCTAAAACTATTGATAAGGCCAATCAGCCCAAAATAATGGTCGCCATGTAAGTGGGAAATAAAGATGTGTGATATTTTACTCCGTCTGATTTTGTAATTGATCATCTGGATCTGGGTGCCTTCACCACAGTCAACCAGGTAATTATTCCCATCCAGGGTAACCACCTGGCTGGTGGGATGTCGGTCAAAGGCTGGTACAGCCGAGTTATTTCCAAGGATCGTGACAGCGAGCATGCAGCAATGAGCAATTTTAGATATACGAAGTACGATGTATTGTGATTAAGACCCAAACTTATTCTCACCTGCTGCTCAGCCCTCGGTGCCTTCCTCATCCAGGAATTCCCGCTCAATTTCTTCCATCTGTACGATATCCCAGGCTTCGCTTTGGGTGGGGGTAACATTCATCAGCTCCAGGAGTTCATTTTTGTCCAGGAAATCCTCCACCTGCGGTTGCAGTTCACAGATCACAAAGGAGGCGCTGTTCTCGTAATATTTTTGTTGAATATGAACCAGCTTTTCCGCAGCAGCAATATCCATGGATTCGATGTCTTTCAGGATTAGCACCACGTTTTTAACGTCATTTTGGAGGTAGGGTAACAAACAATCAGCCAATTCTTCTGTCATAGTAGCAGAAAGTGAAGCCCCGGGCAGCGTGATGGCATGAAACCTTTCTTTGGTATCCGTTTTGACCTGCATAGTTCATACTTTTTGTTTGTTGAGCCTGTCAGCCCCCGCAAAGTGAAAAAACTGCCAGTTTCCGACAACTTAAATTATCAACACCTCGTTTATAAATACGGGAAAACAGGAACCAAATATATTCGTTAATATTGTACAACACCCAATTATCTTACATGGATAACAATTTTTCAGCCCAGGTAAAAGAGATCATTTCATTCAGCAGGGAAGAAGCCTTACGATTGGGAAATGATTTTATCGGTACCGAACATCTGCTGCTCGGTTTGATCCGGGAAGGAGATAATACCGCCGTCCGCATTCTTAAAAGTTTTAATGTTGACCTCTACGAACTCCGGAAGGAAATTGAATTAGCGGTGAAGGATAAAACCGGAAAGAATATTGCCAATATCAACAGTCTTCCATTAACCAAGCAAGCGGAAAAGGTGATCCGGGTTACGGTGCTGGAAGCAAAAGCACTTAAGAGTGCTACCGTGGAAACCGAACACCTGATGCTTTCCATTTTAAAGAATAAAGAAAATATTGCAACACAAATCCTAAATCAGTTTGATGTGGATTACGATCTTTTCAGGCAGGAATTAGGCATTGTAAAATCCAATGACCCCCGCGCCGAATTCTCAGAAGAAAATGATGACGATTTTGACGAAGAGAAAAAATACTCCGGTCAAAAAGGGAGCAGTAAACAACAGGGCAATGCTAAAAGTAAAACACCGGTATTGGACAATTTTGGCCGGGATATCACGAAGCTGGCAGAGATGAGTGCTTTAGATCCCATCGTTGGCCGTGAAAAAGAAATTGAGAGAGTATCACAAATATTGTCGCGCCGCAAAAAGAACAACCCGATCTTAATTGGTGAACCGGGAGTGGGTAAAACAGCTATCGTGGAAGGGCTTGCCCTGCGCATCGTTCAGCGGAAAGTTTCCAGGGTATTGTTTGATAAAAGAGTGATCTCGCTTGACCTGGCCGCATTGGTCGCCGGTACTAAATACCGTGGCCAGTTTGAGGAAAGGATGAAAGCCATTATGAATGAACTTGAAAAGAACCGGGATGTGATCCTGTTCATTGATGAATTGCATACAATTGTAGGTGCCGGTGGTGCCAGCGGTTCACTGGATGCCAGTAATATCTTTAAGCCGGCTTTGGCAAGAGGCGAGCTCCAGTGCATTGGTGCATCAACACTGGATGAGTACAGAATGTATATCGAAAAAGATGGTGCATTAGACCGTCGTTTTCAGAAAGTGGTGATCGATCCGCCGAGTGTGGAAGATACAATCACTATCCTGAATAATATCAAATCCAAATACGAGGACTATCACAACGTCACATATAACAATGAATCAATTGAGGCTTGTGTGAAGCTGAGTGACCGGTATATCACCGATCGTCTTCTTCCCGATAAGGCCATCGATGTGATGGATGAAGTGGGAGCCAGGGTGCATTTAAAAAATATCAATGTTCCGCAGACCATTGTCGACCTGGAAAAGAAGATAGAAGATGTGAAGAATGAGAAAAATAAAGTGGTGAAGAGCCAGAAATTTGAAGAAGCCGCATCGCTCCGGGATACAGAAAAGCGTTTACAGGAAGACCTGGAGAAAGCAAAAGCGGATTGGGAAGAAGAAAGCAAACACAAGCGGTTCCCGATAGATGAGGAAGCCATTGCAGAAGTAGTGAGTATGATGACAGGTATCCCCGTGAAAAGAATGGTACAGGCAGAGACAGATAAGCTGCGCAAAATGGCCGATGATATGAAAAATATGGTGATCGGCCAGGATGAGGCAATCACAAAGGTGGTAAAAGCCATTCAGCGCAACAGGGTAGGCCTGAAAGATCCGAAGAAACCCATTGGTACATTCATCTTCCTGGGGCCTACCGGTGTTGGTAAAACAGAGCTGGCAAGATCATTGGCTAGATATATGTTCGATTCCGAAGATGCACTGATCCGGATTGATATGAGTGAATACATGGAAAAATTCACGATCAGCCGTTTAATTGGTGCTCCTCCCGGTTATGTTGGTTATGAAGAAGGCGGCCAGCTGACAGAAAAAGTACGCCGCAAGCCATATAGTGTGATCCTGCTGGATGAAATTGAGAAAGCACACCCGGATATTTATAATGTATTGTTGCAGGTACTGGATGATGGCCAGTTGACGGATGGATTGGGAAGAAAAGTGGATTTCAAGAATACGACGATCATTATGACCTCGAATATTGGTGTGCGGCAGTTAAAGGATTTTGGAGCCGGGGTGGGATTTGCTACTGCCAATAAGATCGAGCATGAAGATGAAGCGAATAAAGCAGTGATCGAAAAAGCGTTAAAAAAAACCTTCTCACCGGAGTTCCTTAACCGTATTGATGATGTGATCATATTTAACTCGCTTACCAAGGAAAATATCTTCAGCATCATTGATATCCTGATGAAAGGGGTGACTAAGCGGTTAACAAGCCTGGGCTTCAGCCTGGCGTTAACAGAAGAAGCTAAAACCTTCCTGGCAGACAAAGGATATGATGTGCAGTTTGGTGCAAGACCTTTGCACAGGGCCATCCAGAAATACCTGGAAGATCCGCTGGCTGAAGAGATACTCAATACACATGTCAAAGCCGGAGATGTGCTGGAAGCCGATGTGGACCCTGAAAAAACTAAACTTGTTTTTTCATTTAAAACGCAGCCTGAACAAAAATCCAAAGCATAGGCAGGTAATAATTAATTTTTCAAAGGAGTGTTGTTAACCGGCACTCCTTTTTTATTTTTGTCACCTGTGGCAAAAAAGATCATTATAACTATTGATGGCTGGTCAAGCTGTGGGAAAAGCACACTGGCCAAACAACTCGCCAAAGAGCTCGGCTATGTATATGTGGACAGTGGCGCCATGTACAGGGCTATCACCCTTTATTTTCTCCGTAATAATGTTGATCTTGGGGAGAAGAAGGAGGTGAAGCAGGCCCTGAAGAGTATTAACCTGGAATTTATTTATAATCCCAAAAGCAACAACAGCGAAATATATCTCAACGAAGAGAATGTTGAATACCTGATACGGGATCTTGTTATTGCCGAAAAGGTAAGCGATGTTGCAGCCATTAAGGAAGTAAGGGAATTTGCCGTGGCCCAGCAGCAAAAGATGGGTGAAAAGAAAGGTGTTGTGATGGATGGCCGGGATATTGGTACAGTCGTCTTTCCTAAAGCCGAATTAAAGATATTCATGACCGCCGATAATGCCATCAGGGTGGAGCGGAGGTTCAAAGAGCTGTACGAGAAGAACCCCAACATCACGATTGAAGAGGTAAAGAATAATCTCGAAATGAGGGATTATATCGATTCGCACCGGGAGGTGAGCCCATTGCGTCAGGCCAAAGATGCACTGGAGCTGGATAATAGTAATATTACACCGCAGCAGCAGCTAAAGCTGGCATTGGACTGGGCTTCTCAAAAAATAAAATAACCGGCACGGTCAGGTAGCAGATATTGGTTATTCCTTTTCAGGATTCATTTCTTTACTTTTATACCAAACCATCACAATTGCGGATAACCACCTACAGGTTGCTTCAACCTTTTATTGTTCTTCACCTGATTATATTGGTGGGGATAATAGGCTATATGGTTATTGAAGACGCCTCTTTTGTAGATTCCTTATTTATGACCACGATCTCCATTACAACGGTGGGATATGGAGAAGTAGTTCCACTGAGTACTGCCGGAAAATGGTTCACTATCTTTTTATTAATTACCAGTTGGGGAACATTTGCATTTGCCATTACCCGTATTACCCAGTTTATTATCAATGGAGAGATCAATAAATATTTTAAAATGCGCAGGCTTATGAAAGATATTGCAAAGCTTGAACAACATGTTATTATTTGTGGCTATGGACGAAACGGGCATGAAGCAGCAAGAATACTCCGGTCACAGGATGTGCCTTTTCTGATCATCGAAAAGAACCCGGACCTGGTTGAAAAGGCAAGACATGAGGAAGAACACCTGTTATATGTTGAAGGTGACAGCACCAATGATGATGTATTACTATATGCCGGTATTGAAAAGGCAAGGGCGTTGATCACCACCTTACCGGTTGATGCAGATAATTTATTTATTGTTCTTTCGGCAAGAGGGCTCAATCCCGTTATGCAGATCATCAGCCGGGCATCAGATAGTAATTCTATACCCAAGTTGAAAAAGGCAGGGGCTAGTAATGTTATAATGCCTGACAGGATAGGTGGTTCTCATATGGCCAACCTCGTATCAAAACCCGATGTGGTGGAATTTGTTGACTTCCTCTCCGGGGAAGAGGGGCAATCCATACATATTGACTCGATCGCTTTTGAAGAATTACCAGGGGAGATAAAAGGGAAACAATTGCAGGAGATCATGCAATGGAATAAAACAGGCGTTAATTGTATTGGCCTGAAAAGTTCAGAGGGGAAATTTATCATCAACCCCCCTGAAGATATTATTGTTGACTCCGGAATGAAAATACTGGTGCTGGGTACCCGGCAACAGATACTCAGGATGAAAGCCAACCTGCCCTGATCTTACTGGCCGGAGCCGGCCGCTTTTTTGACATCGAGTAATTCAACTTCAAATATCAGCATGGCACCGCCGGGTATCTGGCCTTGTCCCATTGCTCCGTAGCCAAGTTCATAAGGAATCCAGAATTTGTACTTAGATCCAACTGCCATGAGTTGCAGACCTTCTGTCCATCCGCGGATTACCTGGCTGACTCCAAGCGTTAATGGCTGGCCGCGGTTGTAAGAAGCATCGAACTCGGTGCCATCCAGTAAAGTGCCCCGGTAATGGGCGACAAAAGTATCAACTGCGGCAGGCTTGATACCATTACCTTCTTTTATCACTTCATACTGAAGGCCGGAAGCAGTTGTTTTAACTCCGGGTTTGGTTTTATTTCTTTTCAGGAAAGCAACTCCTGAATCAATAATCGCTTTTGATTTTTGCAGCTGCATCTGGGTCAGGTAATTATTGATGACCATATTGGCGGTATTGTCATCCATGAGCGGCTTTTTATTACCCATCAGGTCATTGATAGCTTTTAATACCAATGTAGAGTTGACTTTATTCACTCCCTGTTGTTTAAAGAAATTAGCAAAACTCATCCCCATCGCATAGCTGGCAGAATCAAATGAATTTTTCAAAACAGGTTTAGCAGCAACGGGTGTAGTTTTTGACTTTGTTGTTTTGACAGGCTGTGCTACGGCAACAACAGCCAGTACCAGTACGGATAAACAAAGAACAAGTTTCTTCATACATTTTTTTATTAGGGAGCAAAAATACAGGTTGAGTGGGTAATTCGGAAGGCTGTTATCATTTAATTTAGCGGTCTTATAGAAAGAACGAAAATGGAAAAATTCAGCAGGGATGTACAGGTTCGCTGGGCCGACCTGGATCCAAACTTTCACGTGAGGCATTCGGTGTATTATGACTGGGGAGCCTGGTGCCGGATTGAATACCTGTATAGCATTGGCCTTACTGCTGAAGTGATGCAAAAGTTCCATATCGGGCCCATCCTTTTCCGGGAAGAATGTATTTTCCGGAAAGAGATCAGGCTGGAGGATAAAGTGAGTATTAACCTGAAACTGGTTAAAGCAAAAAGAGATTTCTCCCGCTGGACCATTCTGCATGAGATCAGGAAGAATGGTGAGGTCTTATCGGCGGTTTTAACGGTTGATATAGCCTGGCTGGATATTGTACGCCGCAAGCTGGCATCATTACCGGATGAGGTTCGGGTCCTGTTCAGCGATGTGCCGGTAGCAGATGATTTTCAGTGGTTAGATTAGGGCGTTGACTCTGAGAGCATTTTTACTTTGCCCGGGAATCGGGCCGCATACCCGTTGATAAGGTTGCGGATATAGAGATTCTCTTTATAGGGGGTCAATAATTCTTTTAGCATGGCATGATCAGTAATGGCCAGGTCTGAGGGAATATAACCCATGCCATAAAATCTTCCCTCTGAAACGAGAATGCAGGATTGATCATCTCCGTTTAATCCTTTTTCAACAATGGCAAAAGAAGGTTGTTTTTTCAATGTTTCAACCGCCTGCAGCACCCGTTCGTTATAGCTGGCAGGCAGTTCTTTTTGCCGGCAGGCACCATTGCAAAAACCTTCTTTTATGCCTTCACAATCCGCCTGGTCTTTTTGCATAAAGCAAAGTTTGGGGCAAAGATTGAATTCTCTCATTAGTTTACGAAGGATCGCATGACCGTCAACGAGGTAATGAAAACTATAGACAGGACTAAGCCGCTGTTTATTTTTTTCAATGGCTAAACGGATAAAACCATTCTGGTCTTCGTAACTAAAAATGCCATATACATCTTCCCATCTTTTTTGAGACAGGTTAAAAATGGGCCATAGTTTTTTTATTTCGGTTGACTCGAGGATGCAGGCCATCAGTTCCGTGGCGCAGGGCTGAAAACTGATGGCGTGGATATGTTTCATGAAATTTTGCTTCTGCCTGCTTTCTGAATTATTGCTGAAATGACTGTTGACCCGGTAACGGATATTATTCGCTTTTCCTACGTATACGATCTTCCCTTTTTCATTGTGAAAATAATAAACACCGGGAGTATAGGGTAATTGATCAAAATGTTCTTTGGGAACATTGGGTGGTAATACAGACTCTTTGGAATTCCGTTGCAAACTTTTGACAATATGCTGCTCCTTATCATGTGCCAACAATAACTGGAAGACTTTTACTGTTGCTTCTGTATCACCACCAGCCCTGTGCCGGTCTTTGATCGTTATTCCCAATGAATGGCAAAGATTGCCTAAGCTATACGAAGCGAAACCAGGGAATATTTTGCGACTTAATCTTACGGTACAGAGTTTTTTACTATTCAGGATAAAGCCGGCTTCGGCCAGGTGGCCTTTCACAAAGGAGTAATCAAAATTTACATTGTGGGCAACAAATGTTTTTCCTTCCAGGATCGTATAAATCTTTTCGGCGACTGTTTCAAATAAGGGGGCCGTAGCCACCATTGTATCAGTAATGCCGGTCATGGCCTGGATATAATGCGGGATGGGCTGGTTGGGGTTGATCAGCGTTTCAAATTTTTCCACCACTTTTTCCCCGTCAAAAACATGAATGGAAATTTCAGTGATGCCATTGGCTGCTGCGTAGGATCCGGTTGTCTCTATGTCAACAATTGCATACATGAAATAAGTGCCGCGGTTTAGCTGTGAAATACGAATTTCGTGAAAGTTTTTAACTCAACTATGCAGGCAGATAAATTAATAATGTTTCGCAACCGGCTCACAAAGGTCTGGCGGCACCTGTCCAAACAGGCGAAGCGGCAGGGCATTAGCTGCTACCGTATATATGACCACGATCTGCCTGAATTTCCCTTTTGTATAGAGTTGTATGCTGATAAATTATATGTGGCCGAGTATAAACGGCAGCATGGTATGTCGGACGAAGAACATGAGGGATGGACTGAAAAAAGCATGGAAGTGATGGAAGAAGTGCTCGGGATCGGTAAGGAAAATATGTTCCTGAAACTCAGGCAACGAAAACCCGGCAGGCTGGGGCAGTACCAGAAATATGATGAAATCCAGCATGAATTTGTGGTGACAGAAAATGGGTTGAAGTTCATGGTGAACCTGAGTGATTATCTCGATACGGGATTATTCCTGGATCACCGCATCACCCGGCAAATGGTGAGGGAGAAGAGCAGCGGGAGAAAAGTATTGAACCTCTTTGCCTATACCGGTTCTTTTTCCGTGTATGCAGCAGCCGGGGGAGCTGAAGAAGTGATTACTGCTGATCTTTCTAAGACCTATTTAAGCTGGGCGGAGAGAAACCTGCAGTTAAATGATTTTACAGATGCGGAAAAATACAAGTTTGTACATGCCGATGTTAAGCAATACCTGAAAACAATACCAGCAGATTATTTTGATATGATCATCATGGATCCGCCTACTTTCAGCAACAGCAAACGAATGGAAGATATTTTAGATATTCAACGGGACCATGTTACCCTTATCAATCAGTGTATGGCCGGCCTAAAGCCGGGAGGGATCTTGTATTTCAGCACCAACTTCCGCAAGTTTGAACTGGACCAGGAGAAAATCAATGCCAGTACTATTAAAGACATCACAAAAGCCACAACCCCTTTCGATTTCGAAGGGAAATTATTCCGCTGGTGCTTCTACCTGGTTAAATAAAGTGTCTTTACCAGGGAATAGTAAGGGGCGAACATATGATGAATAAAAGGCTTTGTTTTATCATCCGGGAATACCTGGAAATAGCCGGCATCCGGCATTAATATCACCGGGCTGCCGGCCCGCATAAAATTATTACCATGTACATAAACCGGCTCTTTTAGTTGAGGCAGTGCCTTCCGGATCGCTTTTTTATATAGCACAGTTCCAAGATATTTTTCAAATTTCCGTTGTGCCTTCCGGGGTTTGCGTTCCAGTTTGTCATACACAATTCCTCCGGCTATACGAATGGCGAATTTTTGTTTCTTCAGAATAGCTTTGGCATTGGTCAGCGGGCTGGTTGGGTTGAAGTCATAAACGGTTTGTACAGAAAAGGGAGTCTCCGGCACCCAGTCAGCCGTATTCACCACCGTATGTGCCCAGCCTCCCCGGGTAATAAAATCAAAATCATAGGCATAATACATATTACCAACTTTTGGTGCAGCACTGCAATAAGTTTTGTACCGGATATCTTTAGGCAGATTTCCTTTCTGTGTTTCATAAAAAAGATAAGAACGAAGCAGGAAAGCTAAAGCACCACCCTGGCTATGTCCCATAACGAGAAATTCTTTTACCTGTTTGGTTGTATAATATTCATTGATCTTTTTAACGATCTCCGGGGCCAGGTGCCCGATACTGATGGTCCAGCCCGTATGCACTGCTGCTTTTTCACTGACCGCAAACTGGTAAGTAAAAATGGTACTATCGTTTAGTTGCAGGCTGCCGGTGGCGGGTATCATAGCCGCATAAAAATTGGCCAGCCAGCTGGTTGTTTTATTCACGGTTCCCCGCAGGTCAATAACCGCCACATTATCATTTCGGAGGTATAAGGTCCAGCGGTTGAGTAATCCAACTTCAGCAGACCGATATTCCAGGTGATAAGGGTCTTTCAACGACTTGCGTTCAACAGAATCCGGGATACCGGAACTATTGAACGTAAGGGACAATAACTGGGTGTACTCTTTTGGATCAAAACCGGGTTGAAGAATAGTCTGAGATCGGGCTGAACAAAAGATCAGTAATAACAGGAGCGTTGGTATTTGTTTCATAAAGGAGTAAATGGCAGATGCAATTTACTGTACCAGGTTTCAAAAACCACATTATCAGGGTATTTTAAATGAATGTGAAATTGGTATTTTGTAATTTTAAGAATATCTGCTTATTTGAGAACTACATCTGCCATAAAGAAAATTCCCCTGCTGCTCATTCTGTTGCTGTGTGTAATGGATAGCCAGGCACAGCTTTATTATAAAGCAAAAAATTTAACAGCGGACCATGGTCTGTCTGATAACAGGGTTACCTGTTTTTATAAGGACCGGAATGGATTTATGTGGATCGGTACCCGCAACGGATTGAACCGGTATGACGGGCACTCCTTCAAAATATTCCGCCCCGCTGCCGGAAATTCTATCTCGAATGAAGTGATCAATGATATTGCAGAAGATAAAGCGGGCCGGCTTTGGGTGGCAACGATGGAAGGACTTAATTGCTATGACCCGGGAACCCGGCAATGGAGTGTAATAATACCTGATCCGGATGAGAGTGCCAAAGGGCTGCCCAATTTTATTGTATGGGATATATGGTTTGATAAAAAAGGACTTCTCTGGATTGCGTCAGATGTGTTTGCATTCAGCAGTTATGATATCAAAAAAAAAATATTTACTTACTATGATTGGCCGGCTTTTGCCAAAAGCCAGATCAATTCCCTGGTTTCCGGGAAATATAATTCCATTCAAAAATTTGTTGCGAAGAATGATCATGAATTCTGGCTGGGCACTACAAAAGGATTAGTAAGACTTGATATAAGAACAAAGGAATTCAGCTTTACCGGGGGAGGCTATTATTCAGATGTAACAGACCTCGCATATGATGCAGCCAGTAAAAAAGTATTTCTTACGGCTGAACAGGGAGAAATTTTCGTGTTTGATGAACAGGCGGGCAATTACCGGCAGGAGACTGCTGTACCGGAGCCATACCCATCCACTCATTTTTCTTTGCCGGGTGACAATGAACTATGGATTGCTTCTGTGAAAGGATTGATAAAGATCAGCGATGACAGGAAGAAGATAAACCTGATGGTTAATATTCCCCAGCTATCCGGTTCGCTGTTGCCGGGGGGTGTCAGGTCTGTTTTCGTGGATAATGACCGCATCCGGTGGGTGGGTACTGTCAATGGGGTTTCGATTTATGACCCCGCGGGAAGATCTGCGTCGTTTCTCCCGTTATTAGGTATATCAGATAAAGATGCCTGGAACAGGATGGGAGGGGTCTTTTTTGATGAGGTGAGCAAGAGTTATTTTGTTTGTGCTATTAATCCGGCTGCTGTATTTATTATTAACAGTACAACAGGTGTCATTAAAAAAATCACGACCGATGCACGGGGAGCAGCCCTATCTCCCTGTCTTAATATCAAGCAGGATCTCCGGAAAGACTTATGGTTGCTTACCGAAGAAAATGTTTACCGCTATGACCGGTTGACCGGCCAGTTTGTTGTATTCCTTACTCCCCGTGGCTCCAAATTGCCAACTTTTCGGGACATGGTACAGGACGCTGAAGGTAATTACTGGTTTGCTACATTTAATAGCGGGATTTTTTATTACAAGTCAAAAGAGAAAGCCTTTTTCCAGTTGGAAGACAGTAACCGGAAATACCTGGTTTCCGTATCAGCGCTTGCTTCAGATACCGTGCATAAGAAAGTATTTATTGGTACGTTTGGCATGAATCTCTACATATACGACCTGCCAACCCGTAAACTATCTGCATTTTACGATACAAAAACTACCAGGAAGTATGCTCACCTTAACCTGGTTAATGATATAACTGAAGATGCAGCTGGTGTAACCTGGGTCGCCACTCATTCCGGAGGCGTTTTCAGGTATGAGCATGGAATGTCTTATGAAAAAACATTTACTCATTTTGACATGCGGACAGGATTAAAGAATAATAATATTATTTCCTTGTGTAGCGATGGGGATACAACCATGTGGCTTTTATCAGGTAGCGGCCTGAGTGCCATCAGTACTACCGGTAATTTTTTATATTCACCCGGCAGGGAACAATTATTTAATTTCTCCTCTTATTCCTCTGATCTCCGGTTGCATCACCCCGTTTTTTATAATAAAGAAAAAAGGGAGTTACTGACAGGTGTGGGAGGCGGATTGCTTTTGTATATGCCGGTTGCTGCGGATACATTACTTCGTTTTCCTGTTGTGGTAACAGGGATGAAAACGGATGCGGGTGAGCTGGATATTACTACTTCAGGCTATCGTATCCCGTTTCGCAATAAATCCTTTTCATTTGAATTTGCAGGTCTTTATTATGGAACCGCAGCAGGTATTTCATACCAATACAGGCTTGAAGGTTATGATAGGGAGTGGATGGATACAAAAGGACAGTATTCGGTAACCTATCAGAACCTGCCCGCCGGTAATTATCTTTTTCGTGTACGGGCTACAGACAACAAAGGATTTGTCAAGGGAGAGGCAAGCGGTTTTGCTTTTACCATTAAAACTCCTTTCTGGCAATCCTGGTGGTTTATAGTACTGTCTGTGTTGCTATCTGCTGCGACAATTTACCGGATCATTTATTCATTACGCCAGAAACTAAAAGCAGAAAAGCTGTTGAATTCATTTGCTACGTCTTTATACGGGCAAAATACCATTGATGATATCTTCTGGGATACAGCCCGTAATTGTATTGAAAAGCTTGATTTCACTGACTGTGTGATATACCAGAAAGATGAGACCCGGGGTGTACTTGTTCAACGGGCCGCTTTCGGTCCTAAGAATCCCAACAGGCGGGAAATCATCAACCAGATAGAGATTGCAGTGGGGAAAGGGATCGTTGGAACGGTGGCAAAGACGGGTAAAGCTGAGATCATCAGAAATACTTCCCGTGATTCCCGGTATATTGTGGATGATCAGCAACGTTTATCCGAAATAAGTATCCCGGTAATGGTAGACGGAAAAGTTTTTGCCATTATTGATTCAGAGCATCCTGAAAAAAATTTTTTCACCCGTTATCATTTACGGTTGCTGCAAAAAATAGCTGCTGTCTGCTCGGAGCGGATTTCGAAATACCTCAGTGAGGACAGGCTTCGAACTAAGATTGCCCGTGATCTGCATGATGAAATGGGATCAACGCTGACCAGTATCAATATTACAAGTAAAGTAGCCATGCAGGAAGGAATGGAAGAAGAGAAGGTGAAGTATTACCTGCAGAAGATCAAAGACAATTCGGGGAAGATGATGGAAAGTATGAGTGATATTGTGTGGGCAATCAACCCTTCTAATGACAGCTTTGAAAAACTGGTTATCAAAATGAAAGAGTTTGCGGCTGAAATACTGGAGCCTGCCCGCATCAATTATTATTTCCGGGAAGAGGGTGCCCTGGATAAGGCACAACTGAACCTGGAGCAACGAAAGGATTTTTACATGATCTTTAAAGAAGCGGTGAATAACGCTGTAAAATACAGCCGTGCCACTGAAGTAAATATTGATTTACTCAAAAGGGATAACCGGCTCAGGATGATCATCACAGATAATGGTGACGGGTTTGATCTGACAACATCTTTCTCTGGCAATGGGTTAAGGAATATGCAGGCAAGGGCCGAAGAGATGGGGGCAGAGGTAAAAATTGACTCGATCCGGGGAGTCGGGACCACCGTAGCGCTGGAAATAATCATCACATGATTGTGGTATAGCCTGCAAGCCAAAACAAAAGTAAGTTGCATCTGAGAATCGATATGCCCGTAAATATTATCATATACGAAGACAATATCAACCTGCGGGAAAGCCTGGCAAGCCTGCTGGAACTGACCGGGGAGTATACCATTATTGGAAGTTTCCCCGACTGCCTGAAAGTTACAGAACAGGTAAGTGCTATGCAGCCGGGTGTTGTATTGATGGATATTGATATGCCGGGTATCAATGGTATTGATGCAGTTAAGAAAATCAGGGAATTTGATAAGCAGGTACAGATCATTATGCTTACTGTTTTTGATGATAACACCCATGTTTTTGACGCTATGTATGCAGGGGCGAATGGGTACCTGCTCAAAAAATATGTATCTGATAAACTCATTCATGCTATCCGGGAGGTGCTGGATGGTGGCGCACCCATGAGTCCCAGTATTGCCCGTATGATCATTTCAAATATGCAGCAGCCTGTTCAGGTTGTTAGTAATGACTACCAGCTGACCAACCGGGAAAAGGAAATTCTTCAGCTGCTTTCCAAGGGGAATAGTTTCAAAATGATTGCTGCTGATCTTTGCATCAGCCTTGATACGGTGCGTACACATATCAAACGTATCTACGATAAACTCCATGTCCGTTCACAGATTGAAGCGGTAAGCAAGGCGATTAACGAAAAGATCGTTTGATCTTCCATGCCCCTCTCCGGGCTGTATACCTCAATCAGGTGACGCATCATTACGGTATTGCCCCGCATCTTTTATCTCTTCAACTTTATAGCGAAAACAAAACTGCTTTTATGAATACAAAATCTTTGTTCTTCTTATTCATATTTCCAATGGTGGGAGTCTTTACTGCAACGGGGCAAAACGTAGGCATCGGCACCCCGTCCCCGGAATCAAAACTGCATGTGGTGGATACGGTCAATACAGCCGATGGCAGCAGTGGATCCTTTATTAATATACATAATGCAACACTAACGGCACCGAATGGAACACTAAGTGGTATCCGTTTCCGTCTTGATGGAGTTAATGCAGGGGTCAATGCCCGCTACAAGGGTGGTATATTGTTTGAAAAAACAGGAGGCTTTGGGGTTGGAAAGCTGCACTTTCTTACGAATGCTCTTGGAGATAATAGCAGTATTAGCACTGCCAATGCCCGGATGACTATTGCTTCAGACGGACTTGTGGGGATCGGAAACAGCAGTCCTTCTCTTTCACAACTGGAAATAAATGGGGCTTCTAATCGGTCCTTGCTGACAATTCGCAATGCGGATGATCAGCCGGGTATAAGCCAGTCAGTTCCTTCGAATTTATCTCCCACCCTGAGTTTTAATTTATATTATGCGAATGCATATCGCTTTTTAGGCACCGGCTACGGAGCTAATATTCAATATAACCCCGTCACTGGTGTACTTTCTTTCAGCAGTTCATCAACGAAAGGGAATCCCGGGGATGCAAGTTTTTTTAATTCAGCTTCGCTCATGCTGGACAGCAGTGGAAATGTGGGTGTAGGCACTTCTGCTCCTAAAGCTAAAATGCATGTAACCACGGGAATGGTGATTGGCACCAGCACTACAACACCTGCTACCGGGTATATATTATCTGTAAACGGGAAAATTATTTCGGAGGAAGTAAGGGTGCAGATGGATGCCAGCTGGCCCGATTATGTATTTGACAGGAAATACAAATTGAAATCATTGAGTGAAGTGGAAAGTTATATTACTGCTAATAAACACCTGCCGGGAATACCCTCTGCAAAACAAGTGGCAGATGAAGGACTTCATCTCGGAGACATGCAGAAAAGAATGATGGAGAAAGTGGAGGAGCTTACATTGTATGTTATTCAATTGAACAAGGATAACCAGCAATTGAAGCGGGAAATAGAAAGGCTGCAAAAAATAATTGAAAAGAACTAACGCTGCTACCTACTAAAAAAAACAAGATGAAAAGAATTTATATTTTGTTTCTTTTCCTGGCTGGATTGCAGGCTTTCGGGCAGGTAAGCATTCCGGCAGAAGTGGCGCAACGGCTGCAGGGCAATAAAAAATTTTCGGATTATGCCCGGGAAATGATGCAGTATGTGAGAAGTAACCAATCCCGGTTCCCGGCAGGTTCAGATGATAGGATCTATTATGAAAAGCAGGAAAAATTTTTAGCCCGCCAACTCTGGTATCTTGAGGGACGCCAGGAGGCTAATGGAGATATAGCTGAGTATACCAAAAAAACATACACTGCATTTCAGCAATATGAAGCAAGCAGGGCAGCTCAGCGTATTGAAGCTACGGCATATGGGAGCTGGAGCCTGGTGGGCCCTACTAATATTACCACAAGTACTGCAAATTTACATACAGGAATAGGCCGGGTGGATCGGATTGCATTCCATCCTACGGACCCCAATATAATTTTTGCGGGCACACCCGCCGGCGGCGTCTTTAAAAGTAATAATGGGGGTAATAGCTGGTTTAACCTGAATTCATTTATGCCCTCTCTCGGTGTTTCGGGCCTGGTAGTGAGCTGGGCGGATGCTAATGATATTTATGTATTGACCGGTGATGGAGATAGTAATATGGGGGATAATGGATTTGTACAAGGCTTTGATTATATCCGGCCGTCTATTGGCATATTGAAATCAACTGATGGCGGAGTGACCTGGCAACGTACCGGTGATTTGGGGCTGACTGGTTTCTATGTTGGTTATAAACTGGTGCAAAGTCCAACGAATGCTAATGTATTAATTGCTGCTACCAGCCAGGGTTTATTCAGAACTACCAATGGAGGCACTACCTGGACATTGGTATCACCTAACAGTAACAGGTATTTTGATATTGAATGGAAACCGGGCAGCAGCAGTACGGTGTATGCCTGTACAGCTGACATATTCTTTATATCAGATGATGGCGGAGCCAGTTTTGAAGACAGCAATGCCAATTTTGATTTTTCAATCGCCGCTGGGGACAGGACTGCCATTGCTGTTACTCCGGCAAATGCCAATTACGTATTTGTATTTACTAACAGTGGAGGAATTAATGTTGGTGTTTACAGAAGTACGAATAGTGGTACAAGTTTTACCAGGCGAAACACATCAGCAATTGCCTCAGGTAGCCCTGCCTATATGCACAATCTTACTGTAGCTTCGGATAACGTGAACATAGTTATTGCCGGCGGATTAGAAATATACCGGAGTACTGATGGGGCTTCGAATTTTTCACTCTCCAATCAACGCAGTGATGCCACCCAGCCGGATTATGTGCATGATGATATACATGAACTGGCCTATAACCCGCTTGATCATTCACTCTATGTGGGTTCGGATGGCGGTGTTTATAAAAGTACCAATGATGGGGTATCCTATGTAGCGAAATACACAGGTATGAGTAATACGCAGTATTATCATTTTGATATTTCAGATACGGATGATAGTTACATGTTTGGTGGGGCGCAGGATAATGGGGGGCACTATCGTAACGGCGCTACCTCCACTTTTCAGCATACGATCAAGGGAGATGGCTACGATGTAAGGTTTTACAATGGATCGACCAGCCAGGTTTATTTATCTGTCAACCAGCGTTTATATCGCTCCAATGCATCACTTACAGGGTGGACAGAAATGACGGGCATGACCAATGATTGGTATAAAACTGTAGCCATGTCTTATTTCAACACTGATGTCGTTTTTACCAGCAGCAACCCGGTCTATCGTACCACCACAGGCGGGACCACCAATTGGGCGAATATCGGGGCTAATGGACGTTGGGCAATGATAACCTGTCCCAGTAACAGCAACAGGGTTTATGCGGCAGGTGGCGATAGTTGGAATGATGGCGGTTCTCAGAGCGGCAAGAAAATGTTCAGAAGCGATGACCAGGGTGACAACTGGACAGAGCTGCAGGAGAACACAGGCTTCCCGGAAACTATCACAAAAATTACAGGTATCGGAGTTGATCCCGGCAATTCATTGCGCATATGGGTAACCATGGGAGGATTTATGGATGGCCAAAAGGTATATTACAGTAATAATGGAGGCGATACATGGACCAATTTATCAGGAACTATCCCCAATATACCGGTCAATTGTATTGCTATTGATGTGAACCAGGATGCTTATATTGGCACAGATGCCGGTGTTTTTTTCAAATCAGCAACAATGACCGACTGGCAACCTTTTTACAATTTTCTGCCAAGAGTGCCGGTAACCGAATTACATATACGGAACGGATTGATTTATGCTTCTACTTTTGGTCGCGGTATCTGGAGATCGGATACACATGGCGATTGCCCGGCCTCTATCAATTTTGTTGGCAGTTTGCAGGGAGTAAAGTTTTACGAGGCAGTTGTTATAAATAGCGATAACACACTGATTGGCGGGGCAGGTACGGAAATTTTTCTGAGAGCACAGAGTTATGTGTCATTGACAGAAGGTTTCCAGGCCAACGCAAGTACAGGAGAAAGCTTCAGGGCATGGATTGGTAATTGCGCCTCCGGAGGTATTCCGGGTATGCGAAACAGCGATATAGCCGACTGGCAGGCCGGGCATAATTCCCGGAGCAGGATAACAAAAAGAGAAGAGGGGGATGAAATTATTTATTCGCTCGATATGCCTTTTGATGGCAAAGCCAGCCTTTTTTTGGTGGATCAGGATGCCAAACCAAAAGAAGTGTTCCTGATGAACAAAATGCTGAAAAAGGGAACAACCAGGGTAAGTTTGTCAAAAGCAGAAGCATATACGACGGGAAGAATGTTGCTTTTTATTGACGGGCAGTTGGAAGGGATTTCGGAATAATTCAGGAAGTGGTTGTTTGCTCTTTCCTGAACAGTTGCAGGCCGGTAAAATAGTAATTATTCCGGCTGCAAGGTTTTCAGAAGGGGCCTGAAAGGCAGGCGATGCAGATCTGGAGAACAGAAGATGGCTGTCCGGGATCTCTAATATCACCCGAATGTGTGATAGCCGGATCCGTTAGGTTCACTAATTTTAATTGTTCGCAACAGGCCGGTTTTACCCGGATACATCCAATATTTTCCGAAAACAGCAGGGATAATTCGACCGATTAATAAACTTAGATTACCGCTTACTAAATGGGAAAGCCGGCAGTAAAGTATAATCGTAGTTTTAAACTATTAATAATTACAACATGAAGCGCTGCAACCTTATTCTCTTACCGGCTCTTTTTGGGGGATTTGCATCCCAGGCACAATTAGTAAATGACGGGGCCATCATTAAGATACAGCCCGGAGCTGTTCTTTTTTGCTCTGGGAATGTTGAAAATAAAAACGCAGGCACCATCAGCAACGACGGCAAACTGGAGGTGCAGGGCAACTTCCTGAATACAGCTTTTTATACGACCGCTACAGCCGATGACTCACTGATCATGTCGGGCGGTGGAAATGTGACGTTAAATGCAGGTGCTTCTGCGCTCAGCTTTCTGCACATTAATAAAACGGCCAACAGTAATTTTGTAACCCTTGCTAATTCTGTCACTATTGGCAGTAAGCTGATCTATAATTCCGGGACACTTTCTACCGATCCTATTGCTAATCCGTATACATTGAATGCAGCAGCAACAGTACCTTTTGAGTTTACAGCAGGACGTGAAATTGTTGGTCGTGTAAGAAGAACAGGCTGGACCAATGGAACCGCAAGGGTATTTAATCAGCCCAACATGCTGGTTACAACAAATGCTGGCACCAGCCCAACAGAAGTTACTGTGAATATGATACCTGAGGCTAATGCCGGTGATCCGACCCTGGCAGAACGGGAAGTAAAAAGAAAATTCGGATTTGCACAAGCAGGTGGTACAGGATTTACTGCTGATATCCGTTATCCTTACCTGGATGCGGAATTGAACAGTAATACCGAAGCCAATCTTGTTCCCTGGCAATTAATCGCCTCTGAATGGAACGGACGACTTAGCCCGGTTACCAGGGACGGGACGGCTAATTATGTTTCCAGCACCGGTATTCCCGCAGCCGACCTTGTGAATGAATGGAAACTGGCTGATCCAAGGTATACCATGAACGCAACTGCATTACTAAGAGGCCCCTGGAATGGAACATTGATGAATACTAATCTTAACAGCGGCGGTATCATTCCCCTCTCACAACCATATAATACAACTCCTTTTAATTATACAGGGACAGAATCAGTTGGCGCCATACCCAATGCTAACGTGGTGGACTGGGTATTGGTTGAATTTCGTAAGCCTGCATCAGGATTGCCGGCCGATGCAGCGTCAGCTACTATTACCGGGAGAAAGGCGGGATTCCTTTTAAATACAGGAGCGATTGTAGAGACAGATGGTGTTACCCCAATTGGTGTTGATCTGGGTAAGCAGGGCGCAGGCTTTATGGTCATTCGTCACCGGAATCATTTGGGAGTGATGAGTGTATCGTTGCCATCGAATGCCTTAGGTACTTATACCAACGATTTCAGGGTATTGACAAATAGTTATAAAACAGTTGGTGCATCCTCCGATCCTGTAGTCCTCCTGTCGGGAGGTCTGCATTATGGATTGTGGGCCGGTGATGCTAACAAAAGTGGTGTGGTGAACGGCACCGATATCAGTGCCATTAAAAATGCGATCGCCGCTTCCACCACCGGGTATGTACTCACTGATGTAAATATCAGTAACAGCATTAACGGAACTGATGTAAGCCTGGCCAAAGCTATTATCGCAGCTTCCGGATCGGGAAGCACCCCTGGAAGAATGCGTATTGCAACAACAAATATTCCTGATCCGCTTGGACCAGAAGAGTAGAGTAATAAGTTAGAAAATCATAAACCTCAGATCATGAAACCTGTTTTACCATTAAAATTTTTTGCAGCTGGGTTGCTGTTTTTACTACTTGCAAATACAACGATAAAAGCCCAGGTATGTGAGTGGCGGCTGGTAGATGCTAATTATTCTGGTACCGACCCTGACGGCGGCGGACCTGCTCTTGGTTCTGTTACATTTAAATTGCAAATACATACTACAGCAGGAAGTATCCCGAATGTAAATGTGCTGGCCACCGGGTTTAGCTATCAAAGCGCAAATGCCATGATACCCACCACCCCGGGTTGTGCCATTGTCAGTAACCCGGCCAACGTCACTGTATCACCAACTTTTGCAGGAGGTGGTTTTGCATATACCACCGTCAACCAGTGCGGGGTTTTCAACCAGACAGCAGGCGGGCAAAATTTTGACAGGAGAGCAGTTGGTACGCTGGACGGTACCGGCATCACATTGACAACAGCCTGGGTGGATGTATTTACAGTCACATTGTGGACATTGAATAATACAGCTCCTTATGGAGGTTATGTAGTTATTAACTCTGGTTCCGGAGGAAGCCCAGGCGAGTTTACCACTTATTCTGTTTCGGATGACCTGGCTAATGAATACCCGGTCAATTCCACTACCTATAACGTCCCTCTTTTGCTTGGGCCTATTGTTACACCGGTTCTCTTTACTGATTACAAAGTCAATTGTTCAGATAAAGGTGCTTCCATTACCTGGTCAACAGCATCAGAGATCAACAGTGATTATTTTGCAATTGAGAAAAATGTAACTGGCAGTTGGGTTACTGTTGATAAAGTAATGGCCGCCGGCAATAGCTCAGCCAGCCGCAGCTACCAGTATCTTGACCTCGAAGGCGGAGCAGCTCAATACCGTATCAAACAGGTGGATAAAGACGGTGGATTTACATATACAGCTATCCGGCAAACGAATTGCCGTAACAATACAGTAAGTGTTGTTCTCTACCCGGTTCCGGCTAACGATGTGCTGAATGTGGCTATACGAACTGATATCGCAATACGTACTGAATTACAGGTGTTTGATATGACAGGAAGAATAGTGCGGAGACAGGTGGCTGTGTTGAATACAGGTAATAATAAAGTAGTCATTAATACAGCAGGACTGGCATCGGGTGAGTATATGATCAGGAGCAGTGATGGGACTGTGAAATTGAACCAGCCATTCACGATTGCCAGGTAATAAATACGTCTTTAGCTCACAGGTTTTATGATAGAAATAAAATACCCCGCATCTGCGGGGTGTTTTTATTGTTGGCTATTTATGCCTGTCGTTATCCTTCAGTTCCTTCAGTACATCTTCCTTTTTTCTCCTGGATACCACGATATGACTGCCATCGGTCAGCCAGAGGAGTCCTTCTTTATCCAGGTGTTTGACATAATTTTTATTCACCAGGTGTGACTTGTGTGCCCTGATAAAATCATGTTCCTGTAAGATGTCTTCATACTCCTTCAATGTGCGGGATACTAAAATGGGTTTTTGATCTTTAAAGAAGAAACGGGTGTAATTACTTTCGCCTTCCAGCCGGATGATCTCTTGGGGGGCAAAAAAGAAAACACCTTCCATGGTATTCAGGGCCAGCTTAAAGGAAGATTGATCTTTCTGGTGCAGGTTACTCAGCAGGTTGTCCACCAGTTGCTGCTGTTGCTGTGGCGGATATTCTTTTTTAATGATATGACGGTGAATAGCATTTTGCAGATCAATAATATCAACGGGTTTCAGCAAATAATCGAGGGCACTGAAACGGATGGCCTTGATAGCATATTTATCATAGGCCGTTGTAAATATTACATCAAAATCCCAGGAACCAATTCTGTTGAGTAAATCAAATCCATTCATGTGCGGCATTTCAATATCCAGCATCAGCAGGCTGGGATTAAATGCTGCTATAATGCCGGCTGCTTCCTGCGGGTTATTACAAAGCCTGATCTCCTTTGCTGCAGACACATGTTTCTCGATCAGCAGCTTCAGGATATTACCAGCGGATGGTTCGTCGTCAACAATCAGGATGCGTATCATTTTTATTCTTGTTTATTTGAACTCTATTGAAGGAATTTTAATGATAACCCTTGTTCCGGTTGCGTCACCAGTACTATTATACAGGTCTTCAAAGACAAGTTCAGCGGAAGAGGCGCCGCTTTCTTTTAAAAGTTGCATCCGTTGCAGGGCAAGATCTGTTCCTTTTGATTCAAAATACTGTGAGCCGAGTTTCTGTTTTTTGATATGCGCCGCTTTTTCACGGCCTATACCATTATCTTCAATAATGCATTTTAATTGCTGCTGGTGACTGTAAAACTGTATCGTTAATTTTTTCTCACCATCTTTATGCATCAATCCGTGCCAGATGGCATTCTCGATAAAAGGCTGGAGCATTAGCGAAGGGAATAGTAGCGTTTCTGCGTCAATCGACGGATCAATGTCAATCGTATAATTAAAAGAGTGTTTGAACCTGAGCGACTCTAATTCGAGATAGAGACGGTTCATTTCTATCTCATCCCGAAGGGGGATGAAATTTTTTTCGGAATTGTTCAGTACCTGCCGTAGTAGTTTTGAAAATTTGGATAAATACTGGTACGAAGTAGTATAGTCATTCAGAACTATACTCTCTTGTATCGCATTCAGGCTATTGAAAATAAAATGCGGGTTCATTTGCGCACGGATAGCTTTGGCTTCCAGTTCTGCCATTTGTTGTTTGATAGCGGCTTTGTTCTTAACGGCAATGATCCGGCTGCGAAATACAAGGATAACAAGACCTGCTACCAGCAAAACAGCAAGTGTTCTGAACCACCATGTTTGCCAGAACGGCGGGAGAATAGTGAAGTTGTACTGAACAGGAGTTTCTGTCCATACATTATTGTTATTGCTCGCTTTCAATTCAAAAGTATAATGGCCAGGCTGCAGGAAATTGAAATGGGCTGACCGGTCATTGGTAAAGATCCAGTTGCTGTCGAGCTCTTTTAGCCGGTAGGCGTAGCGAACACCGGCGGAACTTGTGAGGCAAACAGCAACAAATTGAAACTGTAATGAATTTTGAGTGTAAGAGAAAATGGCAGAACTATTATCCAGGTAATTACTGTCTGAACCGTTTGGACCAACCCGGTTCAGAAGCAAGTTGGGGGAAAGGCTGTTCCTGCTGATACTATCGGGATGAAAAGAAAAGGCTCCCATGGATGTAAGCCCCCACATTACCCCGTTCTTTTGTTGTTCCAATTTTAAGGTTTGATAATAGGAAGGGAGCAGGCCATCTTTATCACTGAAGCTGGTTAGTTGTTCCTTTTCCCCGGGATTGACAAGTTCAGAAATACTTATATAATCGCCCCACCATACATTATCATTCTTATCGACCGCTACAGAGAGGGCAACGTCTGAAGGGCTTCCTCTTTTTTTATCATATTGTTGTTGCAGCAAAAGCTTCCCGTCTCTATAATGGCATTGCAGGAGTCCTTTCCCGAGTGTGGCCACCCATATATTCCCTTTCTTGTCGCTTACGATTTTATTGATGTATAAATTCTTCACCTGTATTCCTTCTATGGAATCATCTGCAAGTACATCATCACGCAGTATATACAAGCCCTGGCTGCCATAGAACCAATAGCCGGAATTTCCGGTCTGGAAACAGCCAAACAGTTCAGGATAACGGCTGTATTTCTTTTGAAACGGATAATGAGCTGCCAGCGGATCCTTTGAGTCAGGGTCGATAAGAGTGACTCCATTCTCCGTGCAGGCAAATATCTTTCCGTTGCCAGCCGGATACAAAGCCTCACAATTATTGTCTTTTAAAAAGCCAGTATTCTTCCAGTTTTTAAGTTGGTTATTCATATAATGACTGATGCCCTGGTAACCACTGCCTGCCCAGATACCCTTCCTGCTATCTTCATACAGGCACATTACTTCTGCATCAGGAAATAGTGCAGGGAACGTTTTGGCAGGGCTGATGGTCTTATCTTTTTTACTAAACAGGAGCCCCCGGTTACTTCCAAAGAGCAGTTCTCCGTTTTTTCTTTCCAGCATGGAGAAAACTTCTTTATGAAGCGATTGCTCCACTGCATATTGACGGAACGTGATTTTTTGAAATTTCTGAAGTCCTTCCCAGGAACCGATCCAGATATTTTCCTCAGCATCAACCAGGGCAGTTACAGCATTGTTAGTGGTATTGCCAAAAGAAACAACAGGTTCAATTTTTTCTTTTATTTCGGAAATGCCATTTGTTGTTAATGCATAAACCTTGTTTTTATTCGTGAATACAGTTCTGCCAATAAATTCTTCAGTAAATGAGCTGCTGACATTTCCCCTGATCATTTTTGCCGGATGTTTATCCAGGCAATTCCAGTAAATACTGTCAGGGGATGTTGCAGTTACGGAGGTTACAGGGGAACGAACATCCGCATTTTTCCATAGCACCTCATACCGGCTGCTAGGGGCAGGTATGCTATAAATACCGTCATAAGAACCGGTATATATGTTTTGCTGTTTATCTATGGCAATACTGTAAACCCTTTTATTAAAACCGGCAAACGGTAATAACTGAATAGCTGAAAGTGAATTCTTATGAATATCACCAGTCTGTTCAGGTGTTATTTTATATAAAGCATTCAGGTCGCCGATCCAAATATTGCCTGCTGCATCGGTTAGTAATGCTTCAATGGCAAGCGGAAGCTGGTTTTTCAATGTGATCTTTTGAAATGCTCCATCCCTGAGAAGAAATAATCCCTTATCACCGCCAATCCATATGCCTTTTTGCCGATCTTCTGTAATACACAAAACCCGGCCAATAGTTTCATTACCTGCGCTGTACTGGTAATTTATAAAATCATAGCCATCATAAACACTCACCCCTAATTCGGTGCCGATCCACAGCATCCTGTTGCTGGCTTGTGATAATGCATATATCTTGGATGAAAGTAAACCATCACGGGGGCCATAGATTGTTAACCTGTATTGGGATGGCTGTGTGAATCCAGTTAGCTTAAAAAAACAAACTAATAACAGGGTTGATATGTAACGGAGGCTCAGCATTTAACAGTAAAAATATACAACCTTTCCCCGATAGTTTCCCCATTCCCTCATTCAGTTATACCGTTGCCTAATCAAAGTATTCTTACTGACCTAATAGTAAATGGTTTCTCCCGTTTCCTTTTTGATGCCCGCCTGCGGGAAATTCAACCGGTAGCTTTAACCTGCAATACAAAAATATGACAGCTACTGACCTTGTTCATGAAAAGATCATTGAGATTATCCATGAAATGAAACAGCACCAGTTGTGGAAAAGCCAGACACCCGGCTGGGTTACTGATTTCTCTGACAAAGAAATCATCAGTGAGGAGGATTTTGCCGGCTGGCTGCAATTTGTCTTTTTACCTAACCTGCAGCAACACAGCCGTATGAATGAAAGGAAAAGAATGCTGGCCCCGCAGGCGGTGAAATTTTTTGGGGAAGATGTGAGAAAGGGGAAACTGTTACAGTTATTGATAGAATTAGATTCCTTATCATAAAGTATAAATATATATCATGAAAAAGATAATCATTTGTGTTTTAGCCATTGTGCATTGTTATTTAACAATAGCACAAAATGTTGGTATAGGCACTACCACCCCCAACAGCAGTGCGTTGCTGGATATTACAAGCACCACAAAAGGTTTGCTGATACCAAGAATGTCAACCACACTGCGTAATGCTATCGTTTCTCCGGCGGATGGATTACTTATTTACAATACAACTACTGACGAGCTTAACCAACGCCAAAACGGAGCCTGGAAAACGGTAATTAACAGCGATTATTGGTTCAGGGGTGGTAACACGATGTGGAATATTGGCGATAACATCGGCATCAATACGGCAGGTCCTGGAGAGCGGTTGGATGTAAGCGGAAATATCCGCAGCAACAACTCCATGATAATCGATAATACCTCTGCCATACTTCAATTAAGAGCTATCGGGGAAAATAAAGGATTCATGCAATTATCAGGCGATAATGTTCGCTTTGGCACCAACAGTGGTAATGCCGCAGGAAATGTTATACTGCGAATGGATGGAACAGATATGATCAATTTTCAGAAAACAGGAACCGGGGGCACATTTATGCAGATGAATGTAAATGGGGTTTCCACCGGTGTACTGCAAACCCTTAGCACCGGAAATGTTTCTCTTACTGCCGTTAATGCAAATGCACAGGTGCAGTTGGGTGGTGAAGTGTTCATAAATAATACAACAAACACGACAGGTATCGGCACTTCATCACCCACCGAAAGGCTGCATGTAAATGGCAATGTAGTAGTGAACGGAAATGCTGTGATTGATGATGGAAGGATTACCGGAACTGCAACCGGTTCTGCTTATAACCTGTTACCACTTGCCTATGGCCGGGTAACCAATGATGGTAACAAAGCCGGGGGCACCCTGAATTTTACTTCAGCAAACCGCATCGACCCGGGTGTGTATAACCTTTTTGTTACCGGGATAACTTCTTCGTCTGTAATTTTTGCAACACCCTCAGTTGTTTCCGCTGTAGATTATCAATACGTGGGCCCCGGATGGTTCAGACTGCGTTTCTGGAATGTGATACTGGATGAATTTACCGATATAGGGTTTCATTTTGTTATTTATAATCCTCAATAATACATTTTCATTTATCTATAAATATTTGTCATGAGAAGAATAACTATCTGCTTTTTCTTTTTGCTGCAATATGAATTGTTGTCTGCACAACAAAGTGTTGGCATTGGGACTACCACTCCCAATGCATCTGCACAGCTTGATATAACCAGCACCAATAAAGGAATCCTGATACCGCGGATGACGGCTGCCCAGCGGTCTGCTATCGCTTCACCGGCCAACGGATTAATGGTCTATGAAACAACCACGAACAGTCTCTGGGTTTTTAATGGTACGGTATGGGTACAGCAGGGATCCGGCGGTGTATCGCCATGGGCCGTATCCGGGAATAATATTTATAATACCAACAGCAGCAATGTAGGCATTGGCACCAGCACCCCCTCCTCAAAATTTAGTGTGGCGGGAAACCTGCTGGTTACAGGGGGTGATATAAGTATTAACGATCCTTCTGCAACTGTTTTTTTCCGGGTTGACAATTCTGCCAGGGCCAGTGTTGCCCTGAGTGGTGTTAATGATGATCTCAACATCGGTACTCTTGCATTAAACGACTTGGGGAAAATGTATTTTAAAACACAAAGTGTGAACAGAATGACCATTGAGCCGAACGGGGATGTGGGTATCGGGTTCACAAGCCCTTCTTATAAACTTGATATAAACGGCCATACGAGGACGGTAGGAAATTTAATAGCCGAAGACGGATATATCCAGATAAAAAATACCACTGATTCAAAACTCTGGAACATGCAGTACTCCAGTGGATCGGGCCGCCTGTTATTTCTCGAGTCGGGTGTAGAACGGGTGATATTACAAAATGGAGGAAATGTGGGAATTGGCGAGACCTTCCCTGCAGAAAAACTACATGTAAATGGCAATACTATGATTGATGGTGATGCGACTTTAAATACCGTTAATCCCACCATACAGTTACAGAACAGCAACGTTAATAAGGGATTTATACAACTCTCGGGTGATAATATCCGCATTGGAACGAACAGCGGAAATACAGACGGCAAATTCGTTATCCGGACGAATGGGGGAGACCGGGTATTCGTGGATGGTAGCGGCAACGTCAATATCGGTTCGCAAACTGATGCCCCGGGCTACAAACTCCGGGTTGACGGGAAAATGATTTGTGAAGAAGTAAAAGTAAAACTAAGTACAGCCTGGCCGGATTATGTATTTGGCGATAAACACCATTTGATGCCTATTGGTGAATTAACACAGTTCATACGGCAGAATAAACACCTTCCCAATATCCCCCCTGCAAAAGAAATAGAAACTAATGGTATGCAGGTAGGTGATATGCAAAAAAGAATGATGGAAAAGATCGAAGAACTTACTTTATATATCATCAGTTTGCAACAACAGATTGACAGTCTGAAAAAAGAATCCAGGTAGGAGTTTTTTATTTTAAGTATATCTTTTATGAAAAGAGCTTGTCTTTTTTTTAGCTTACTGCTGATGAGTGCCGGCCTGCTTTATTCGCAGGATGGAACAGGCAGGAATTTTTATGAGATCAGCCGGGAGCAGAACGAATATTATAACAGGGTGGGCAAAGACAAGTCTGGTTATAAACAATTCAAACGCTGGGAATGGTATTATTCCACCCGTATTGGTGTAAACGGGCAATTGGTGGATAATCAACGACTCAATCAACAGGCGGTGCGGCAAGTATCGTTGAACAGGGCAGGACAACCGAACACAGCGAACGTAACTACCGGCAGTTGGACAGCATTGGGTCCCGCTTCTGTTAATTCAACAGATAAGGGTATTGGCAGGGCAAACAGGATTGCATTTCATCCTTCGAATCCTTCTATTCTGTATGTGGCTGGTGCCACCGGTGGTTTGTGGATCAGTTCAGATGCCGGTGCCAGCTGGTATTCCTACAGCGAAGGGATTCCGAATATGTCATTGAGCGGAGTGGCTGTGGATTATACCAATCCTAATATCATTTATATCTTAACCGGGGATGCAGATGCTGCTTTCAGCGGTGCCAGGGGACAATTCGCCTATGGGAAGACTTCAATTGGTGTTTTAAAATCGTATGATGGAGGCTTCACCTGGCATCAAACAGGTCTTCAGTGGGGTGAAACGGCAACCGGCAGTTATCTTGGGTATAAACTAATGATGCATCCCGCCAACCCGCAAATATTACTGGTAGCAACCAATGATGGAATTTTCCGGACTACAAATGGCGGCGATACCTGGACCCAATCGAATACCGGCCAGGTGTTTTATGATATGGAGTTTCAGCCATCCAATTCTTCTGTTGTATATGCTTCAGCTACAGCTTCAGACAGTATTCGTATTTTTAAATCCACCAATAGCGGGCAAACATTTACGGCCACTCACGCCATTGACCGGGAGAATGATGCTGCCGGAAACAATTCCGCCAACAGGTCGGCATTGGCCGTAAGTCCTGCTAATAGTTCTTATGTGTATTTATTAACAGGGCCATCAACTGCCACCGGGGAGTTTCATGGTGTTTATAGGTCTGTTGATGCCGGTGAATCTTTTACCATGCGAACCAATACGCCTAATATCCTTGGGCGTAGTTCTACAGGGGCCGATGACGAAGACCAGGAACGGTATGATCTTGCAATAGCGGTCAGCCCCACCAACATAAACCAGGTAGCTTGTGGCGGCATCAAATTATGGACCTCTTCAAATGGTGGCAGCAGCTTTTCCTGGCAGGATGATAATGCAAATATTGCGAGTTATTATCACGCCGATATTCATGATCTTACTTATCATCCCCTGAACAGTGGTATTTTATATATGTGTGGTGATGGCGGAATTTACCGTAGTACGGATAACGGGAACAACTGGACGCACCTGAACAACAACCTGCAGTTAACCCAGTATTACAAGATCGCTATCAATCCCAACAGTGGCCTCGGTACTGAAAATGTAATTATTGGGGGTACACAGGACAATGGTACCAATAAAAGAAGTACAGGAGGCGGTAGCACTTTTTCACAGATACTAGGTGGGGATGGTATGGATTGCTATATAGATCCTGATAATACAAACCGGTATGTAGCCAGTGTGCAGGACGGGAAATTTTATTACTCAACAGATGCCGGTACTTCTTTTGAATTTGTATGTGATGAAGCCAGTCTTTCAAATGACCTGGGGGTAACTGTAAATTCAAATTGGGTAACGCCGGTTTCAGAAATTACAGGTAATTCCACCCAGTTTGTAATGGGGTATCAACCAGCGGTGTTGGCTACCAGGTTAGGTTCCGGATTATATTCGTTTGCAAGAATTGGCTGGTCGGGCAGGACTTTTGTTAAAACAGCGAGAGGTAATGCCGACAGGATATATGTAGGTGACAATGCTTATGGAGGTAGTCAACTGAATTTAGTTAAAACAACTACCAATATGGGTACAGACTGGAGTACTGTGTACGATGCAAACCACAACGGCCGCCCGGTAACAGATCTGGCTTTTGCTCCTAACAATGGAAGCAGGATATGGCTAACCTTTGGTGGTTATAATGCAACCAATAAGGTTTTGTATTCTGGTAATGGTGGAGATAATGGGGGCAGCTGGACAGATATTACCGGCTCACTTCCTAATGTACCGGTAAACTGTATTATATATGATCCGAACGGCACTTCCATAGATGCTATTTACATCGGTACCGACATAGGTGTGTTCTACCGGGATAATAATCTTGGTGACTGGATACCTTTCAGCAATGGTCTACCTGTTGTGGAAATAACAGATTTGGAGATACACGCAACAGAAGGATTGTTACGGGCCGGTACTTACGGACGTGGTATCTGGGAAACATCGTTGTACAGCAGTTGTCCGTCAACTATTAACCTGAATACAAGTAATACAGCCATATATATGCCCTACTATTTCCAGGCCTCACAAACAGTGAGTTCTACTGCTGTGCATTTTGGGGCCGGGGCCAATGTATATTACAAGGCCGGTACAGAGCTGGTATTAAGTCCTGGCTTTATCGGATCTGCCCAGGGAGGTAATACATTTGAAGCGGCAGTGGGACCCTGCGGGGGAGGTGTGCCCAGCAGGTCAGCACAGGTAAAAAGAGGGGTGCTTATTGATTGATGAAAGATCGAATATAAAGAGGATCCGAAGCAATGGGGTCCTTAACTGCTGAATAATTTGTATCCTGTTCCGGCACAAGTGGTACAGTTGTAAGTATTGACCTGCCCGTATAAATGTTGTAGTTTCACGACAGGTAAAACTCCTGATTGATGGGCGGTAGAAAAAAAATGTATTTCTTTTTGATATGTATGTTAGCAGCAACGGCATTACTTGCACAGGAAAGTAACAGGGATTCGTTGCTGAAAGAGTTGACAAAAGCAAAAGATGATACCAATAAAGTAAACCTGCTCCGGAATATTGGAGTAACATACGCTAACGAGGACCCAAGGATAGCTATTCAGTATTGGAAGAAAGGAGTAATGCTCAGCTACAAATTAAATTATATAAAGGGCCTTGCAAGAAATTACATCAATATTGGTACCGGGTACTCCTTTCTCTCTAAAATAGATTCCACCATTATTTATGCCGATTCAGGAATCAAGTACAGCAAAGTAATTGGTGACCCGGACCGGCTTGCGCTGGTTTATCTTAATAAAGCCGATGGTTACCGCAACCTCAACAATTTCAGGTATGCGTTACTCTATTGTGACACAGCCAGTATATATGCCGCCAGAACCGGTAATACAGACAGGCTGGCAAGAATATATGATATAATCAGTGGAATATATTCTGAGCAAAAACAATTTATTGCTGCTCTTGACATACAGAAAAAAGCACTTGCATTATATGTAAAAGATAAGAACGAAATAATGGAAGGGCAGGTGTATGATGATTTTGGTCTTTTGTATCAGCAGATGGGTAAGCCAGATTCGGCTATGCATTATTTTAAAAGAGCTATATCCATTGGCGAACGGCTGGGGGATAATAAAAATCTTTCCACCTACTATTACAGTATGGCACAGCTGCATACGGAGCAGGGTAATTATAAAGAGGCAGAGCTGTATGCAGCCAAATCATTGCGTTATGGGGAGGAGCAGGAGAATAATAACCAGATAGCTATGGGGTATAGTTTACTATGCAATATTTTTCTACAACAAAAAAAATATGCTGACGCTGTAAAGGCCGGTGTCACAGCCTATGAATATGCGGCTAATGAAATACAAATGGCCCCGCGGCAAAATGCAGCTGCATTACTTGCAGAAGCTTATAGAGGTATGGGGGATGAAAATAATGCTTATCGTTATTTGGAGATCAATAGTAACCTGAAAGATAGTATTGCAAAACAGCATTACGATGAACAGGTGGCAAATCTTCAGTCTTCTTTTGAACTAAAGGAAAAGGATAAGGAAATTCTTTTGCTGGAGAAAGACAGGGAATTACAGCAGCAGAAATTGCAGAAACAACGCCTTCTTATGGTGGGTTCTATAGGACTTGCGGTATTGGCCCTGGCCGGTATCTGGATGATCCGCAACCGCAGCAAACTGAAACAAAGGATGAAAGAACTCGAACTACGTAACCGCATTGCAGCAGACCTCCATGATGAGGTGGGAAGTTCTCTCAGCAGCATTCATATGCTGAGCCAGATGGCCAATAAAAATGTGGAAAGCAACAGCCAAAAAAACATTCTGGATAAAGTTAGCCTGAATGCTAAGGAAACGATGGACAGGATGAGTGATATTGTCTGGATGATAAAACCGGGAGCAACGGAGGCCGCAAGTTTAAAACAACGGATGGAAAGGTTTGCTTATGAAATAGGCGGCAGTAAAAATATTACCACCACATTACAAATTGATGATTTGGAAAAGATAAAGCTGACAATGGATCAGCGTAAAAATATCTGGCTGATTTTTAAAGAGGCGGTCAATAATGCAGTTAAGTATTCCGGAACAGATAAAATGGAAATTAGCAGCACAACTGAAGGAAAGGAATTGTTACTGCTGGTAAAGGATTTTGGAAACGGGTTTGATACCCGGCTTATTAAAAAAGGGAATGGGCTGGATAATATGCGGCACCGGGCAGAGGACCTGAAGGCAAATCTGCGGGTAGATTCGGTGGCCGGGGAGGGAACAATGATATCCCTGCGGCTGCCGATATAATTTCACCCTATTTCGCTATTGCCAGGATTTATATATTTAAAAACTTTGCAAAAAACAGGTATTGATACGGGTAGCCATTTTTGAGGATAGCAAACACCTGCGGGAGACATTCCGCTTGCTGCTTGAGCAGGCAGAGGGTATTCATTGTGCCGGAGCTTTTCCTGACTGTACTAACCTCGTTGAAGACATTGAGCAAAGTATGTGCGATGTGGTACTGATGGATATTGAAATGCCCGGGATGAATGGTATTGAAGCCACCCGGCTTGTTAAGAAGCATTTCCCGTCGGTCAATATCCTCATCCAAACCGTTTTTTTTGAGGATGAATATATTTTCAATGCCATCTGTGCCGGGGCATCCGGCTATATTTTAAAGTCAACCACCCCGGATGGTTATCTTGAATCAATCAGGGATGTACAGGCCGGTGGATCTCCCATGACACCGGGTATTGCCCGGCGGGTACTGGAATTGTTTAAAGACAAATTAGAGCCGGTCACACCTGTCTATGATTATGACCTGACCATCCAGGAAAAAAAGGTACTGAAACTGCTGGTGGAAGGTAAAAGTTATAAACTGATTGCAGCAGAGTTATTTGTTTCTATAGACACCGTGAAAACACATATCCGCAATATTTATTCAAAGTTGCATGTACACTCCGGTACTGAAGCGGTGTCCCTGGCCCTGAAGAATAAAATAGTATAGTACTGTTTTAGTGTCATCTGAGTACCTCCCTGTTCGGAATTCACCCTATTTCGCTATTGTGTTTAGTGCTTCCCTTTTTCATCTTTGGGATAAATTAAAATTAACCTGCAATGAAAAGAATATGCTCGTTTTTACTGGCAATCATTTGCTGCAACGTATTATTAGCACAAAATGTAGGTATTGGTACCACGACTCCTGCATCAAGACTTCATCTGGTGGGCAACCTGCTACAAGAAAATGGCACTGTTACATTAAATAATCCTGCATCAATCATTCAGCTTCAAAATCTTGGTATAAATAAAACTTATCTGCAATTGACAGGAGATAACCTTCGCCTGGGTACCAATAGCGGTAACCAGTTCGGGAAAACGATTATACGCATGGCTGGGCAAGACAGAGTGTTGATTGACTCAACAGGAAATACACAGATACTTGGCCTGCAGGATGCTTCACTCACATCAGACGGTTACATCACCCTTGGAAGTGTAACGGGCCGGAACATGATATTGGATAATAATGAAATTATTGTACGGAATAACGGCGGCATTGATAACCTGATACTACAAAATGATGGCGGCAATGTAGGTATTGGTACCGGCAACCCTACTGCTAACCTGCATGTAAATGGCAGTATTAAAATTACTGATGGTACACAAGGCAGCAGCAAAGTGCTGACTAGTGATGCAAGTGGAAATGCTACATGGGCGAATACTGCATTTAATAATAATGACCGTATTATGATTCGATATACCGGGTTTGGAACAGATTCATTACTAAATGGAAGCAGCACGTTATACGATAATGGAGGAATTAATTTCAATCCTTTCACAACACAATTTACAGTTACAAAGGCCGGGCTGTATCATTTTGAAGGGGTCATGACTTCATACGAAGACATTTCTCCTGCACCGCCGGCATATTATAAACTATCCCCAAAAGTTTATCTGTCTGTTACTGGTTATCCCCTAATAGAACTTGCGGCTGCTACTTATATCTTCAGTCAAACAGAAATGCTGAATATGGATCTAGCTAAATTTAAACTTCCATTCTCAATTGATATTTATTTAGCAGCAGGTGAAACGCTGACATTCAAGCTGAGGGACTATTCCCTTATGTCTGTAAACGACAGACCTGGTTACATAAGTGCTTATTTGATAAGCGAATGATTTTATCGATAATAAGACTATCAAAAATTTCACCCCTTTTCGCTATTACCACGACTTTGCTTCTTTTTCATCTTTGGTCTGAATTAAAACAACCTGCAATGAAAAAAATATTCTTGTTTGTATTGGTTATAATTTACTGCAATCTGTTAACCGCACAAACCATAGGTATTGGTACCACTACTCCCAACTCCAAAGCAGCTTTAGACATCAGCAGTACCAGCAAGGGTTTGCTCATACCTTCTATGACGGGTGCCCAACGCTCTGCCATCACATCTCCGCCAAACGGACTGATGGTTTATGATACGGATATAAACCAGTTTTATCATTACGATGGAACGGGCTGGCGTAAAATTATCAATAGTACTTACTGGAATCAATCCACCAGTAGAAATTGGGTATATAATTCTGCCGACAGTGTGGGTATTGGTACTTCGCTACCAGCACATCGTTTGGATGTGAACGGTAATATCCGCAGCCGGGATGATTTACTGGCGGATGGTAATGTTATAGCCACCGGAAATGTCGCTGCCGCAAACCTGAGCACAGCCGGCAATATAACCGCAGCAGGGAATATTGCAACAGCCGGTACTTCATTACTGGTCGGTAACGTTACCACCAATAGTGATATCATTGTAAATAATACGGGTGCCACATTACAGTTGAGAAATGGAAGTAATGTGAATAAAGGTTTTTTTCAACTATCGGGAGATAATGTACGAATGGGTACCAACAGTGGTAACACAGCCGGCAATATGGTAATAAGAATGAACGGAACCGACAGGGTATTTGTGGATGAAACGGGTAATGTCGGTATTGGTGATGCAAATCCGGGTCATAAATTGGAGTAAGCGGAAATATCAATTTGACAGGTGAGCTTGTTAAAACCTCACTGACAGGAACAGCTTCGCTCACACCCTATTGTTACGGATATATTTTTCGTACCGGCACCATTGAAATCAGCACCGGAAATTTCACCGTGCAAAGGCTGGATGAAGGAATTTACAGGATTAATTGTACAGGTATTGCATATACTAACACTGTCGTTATAGCTACCAGCAGAACTCGGAGTCGTATTGTTGCCGCTACAATTGTAAATACGGATAATTTTGAAATTATTACTACTGACAATGATAATGTAGAAAGCGATGCAGATTTCTATTTCGTGGTGTTTAAGCTTTAGGTACTTGATTTATTGAAGAGTTCTCCAGCTTTAAACATAGAGTATCAAACTGATGGGGATAAGTTTACTCATTATTCATACATTGCAAAAGACCCGCATAATATTTCAGTGTTCTACTTTACCGATGAGCTGGTAAAACCAGCAGGCGTATCCGGTGTGCATATCGGGAAAGAGTACCTGGCATCTTTTTAGAAAAAAAACCTGTTGCAGACACCGAAGGCCTTTTTTATTGATTACCCGAACATTTCTCATAATAACTCTGCGGGGTAAAAGAATAAAAAAAACGGATAAGGTCTACTTATCCGTTTTTATCCTATTCAGTTCGTTATTATAATGTTTTCAGCACGTCATTCATACTTCTCACCGCATCTGCACTTTTATTGAAAGCAGCTTGCTCAGCTTCGTTCAGTTTAAAATCAATGATCTTTTCCCAACCGTTTTTACCAATGGTAACCGGAACGCCGAGGCAAATATCTTTCTGACCATATTCGCCATCGAGTGCCACGCAGCAGGTAAATAATTTCTTTTCATCACGCAAAATGGATTCTACCAACGCTGCTCCGGCAGCTCCGGGTGCATACCAGGCAGATGTACCGATCAAAGCTGTTAATGTTGCACCACCCACCATGGTGTCTTTTACAATTTTCTCTTGTTGCTCTGCACTCAGGAAATTGGTAACAGGAACACTGTTCCAGGTAGCCAGGCGAATCAGCGGGATCATTGTGGTATCACCATGCCCACCAACCACTACTGCATTCAGGTCAGAAGGGCTGCAGCCTAAATGCTGGCTTAATTGATATTTGAAACGGCTGCTGTCCAAAGTTCCGCCCATACCAATGATGCGGTGCTTCGGTAAACCGGTTGATTGTAAGGCGAGATAGGTCATTGTATCCATCGGGTTGCTGATCACAATGATGATCGCATTGGGGGAATGCTTCAGGATGTTTTCACAAACACCTTTAACGATACCCGCATTCACACCGATCAGTTCTTCACGGGTCATACCGGGTTTGCGGGGCAGGCCTGAAGTGATAACGACAACGTCACTGCCGGCTGTCTTTGCATAATCATTGGTGCTGCCGGTGATCTTGGTATCAAAACCAAGTAAAGTGGCCGTTTGCATCATATCCTGGGCCTTGCCTTCAGCAATACCTTCTTTGATGTCGAGTAATACGAGTTCCTGGCAAAGTTCCTTACGGGCAATATTATCAGCACAGGTAGCTCCAACGGCACCGGCGCCTACAACAGTTACTTTCATGAAATATAGAATTTATAAAATGATAAATTATTTGCGCAGCAAAGGTAGGTGCTGGCCGTTAAAATTGCAGGCCGATTTTGATTTTCCTGACGATTATCATACCCTGTTTGCAGCCAGTAAAAAAGAGCTGAATTTCGTCATACCGGGCCGGCTATTTTTCAAAAGCTGTCAATACTTTTTCAACGGGCATAGAGCCCTCAAAAACCGAGATCAATTCTTTTTTTCGGTTGTAAAACGCAAGAAAAGGGAGGCTATGAATGGTAAAAAAACTGGTCAGGAAATAATGGGTGTCCTGTGCCACAACAATATTCTTGTAGTTGGCCAACCGGTAACGTTCCCGGAAGGCCATCATGCTGTCAAACGGGGCATACGTAGCCATCACGATCTGTATATGCCTGAATTTGTCAATGTGTTTGATAATTGCCTCGGTCTCCTGCTGGCAATGTTCGCACTGTGGGTTAAACAACATCAGCAGCACAGAAGCCTTCTTATCTAAATCGGTTTTGGTAAAAAAGGTACTGCTGTCTGTGTTGAGCAGCTTGACGGGTGGGAAGGAAGGAAACCGTTTATAAGGCGGCAGGGTGGAATCAGTTTGTGAAAAAAGAGTAATCGCCAACAGGATACATATTGCCAACAGGCTGCTTTTTTTCATACCATCAAAGATAAACAGCATGGCCCGGACCGGATGCAGGGAATATGTAATAGCCCTGTTTGAATGTGTTTTTATTTACTTATTGCCATCAAAAGTCACTGCCTTATCTTTGCCGCCTCAAAATTTGTATTTAACATGGCAACAACAGCAGACATCAGCAGGGGACTAATCATCAAATTGGATGGTAGTTTATATACCGTGGTAGAATTTGGTGAGAATAAAACTGCCCGTGCAGCGGCTAAAGTGTGGGCAAAACTGAAAGGGGTGGATAATAACCGCTCTATAGAAAAGACCTGGAACTCAGGAGATAGCATCTTCCCGGTGCGGGTGGAAAGAAAAAGCTACCAGTTTCTTTATAAGGATGATAGCGGCTACAATTTTATGGATACCGAAACCTTTGAACAGGTGGCCGTCCAGGAAAATATGGTGGATGCACCCCAGTTTTTAAAAGATGGCCAGGAAGTAAGTGTGTTGTTCAACACAGAAACCGAGTTACCAATGAGTGTTGAACTACCTGATAAGATCGTGATGCTGGTTACTTATACAGAACCGGGGCTGAGAGGAGATACCGCCACCCGTACCCTCAAACCTGCTACTATTGAGACTGGTGCTACCATCAACGTTCCCTTATTTGTCAATGAAGGCGAGCAGATCCGCATTAACACCAAGACAGGGGAATACGTGGAGAGAGTGAAATAATCATATTTATAAATTGAGGCAAATGGCCCTGAATCACCCGGTTTTGGGCCATTTTTCATCCATTTCGACCCGATTTGGGCCTAAAACACTTAAAAATCATTTGAAAAGCTGGCTCTGTTTTCCCTAACTTAGCCCCCTGCCTGCTTGCCGGCGGGTACTTTTCTAAACCAAAACTTCTTTCAAAATTGAAAAACATGGATTTCAAGCAAATACAGGAGTTGATCAAAATGGTCAACAAATCTAATATTGGCGAACTGACCATTGAGCAGAAAGATTTCAGGGTTACGATCAAACAGAAAGAGGATCATATTACCCAGGTTGTTTCTGCAGCGCCGGTTCAATCAATGCCGGTGCAAACAGCCGCCCCCCAACCAGCAGCGGCTGCTAACAATGCCCCGGCTGCTGAGAAGCCCAAAGCAGCCGAAGCGCCTGCCGGAAATCTTGTAACCATTAAGAGCCCGATGATCGGTACCTTCTACCGGAAAGCATCCCCGGATAAACCTAATCTTGCAGATATCGGCAGTGAAATAGCACCGGGTTCTGTGGTTTGTATCATCGAAGCAATGAAGCTTTTCAACGAAATTGAAAGTGAAGTGAAAGGAAAGATCGTGAAAGTGCTGGTGGAAGATGCTTCCCCGGTTGAATACGATCAGCCTTTGTTCCTGGTAGAACCAGCTTAGTATCGTCATCGTCCATGGATTTTTGCCCATAGTTTGACAGGCTATGGATGATCATCAATGGACATTTTAGTTTATCAGAAAAGAAAATACAATGTTCAAGAAAATACTGATTGCAAACCGTGGTGAAATTGCCCTCCGGGTAATTCGTACCTGCCGCGAAATGGGTATTAAAACGGTTGCTGTTTATTCGACTGCAGACAGGGATAGCTTACATGTAAAATTTGCTGATGAAGCCGTTTGTATTGGTAAGCCCCAAAGCACAGATTCATATCTTAACATACCGCATATTATGGCAGCTGTAGAGATCACCAATGCAGATGCCATTCACCCGGGCTATGGTTTCCTGGCTGAAAATGCCAGGTTTGCCCAGATTTGTAATGACCACGGTATCAAATTTATTGGTCCCACACCGGATATGATCAACTCGATGGGCGATAAGATCACTGCCAAAGAAACAATGATCAGAGCGGGGGTGCCGGTAGTTCCGGGCGGGCAAGGACTTTTACAAAGTTTGGACGAAGCGATCGGTCTCGCCAAAGAAATGGGCTACCCGGTTATATTGAAAGCAACAGCCGGTGGTGGTGGAAAAGGAATGCGCATCGTGTGGGAAGAAGGAGAGATGGAAAGAGCTTATAACAATGCCAAAGCCGAAGCAGCAGCTTCCTTCAAGAATGATGGTATCTACATGGAAAAATTTGTAGAAGAACCCAGGCATATTGAGATACAGGTGGCCGGCGATCAATATGGAAATGTTTGTCACCTGAGTGAAAGAGATTGTTCCATTCAGCGTCGTCACCAGAAACTCGTGGAAGAGTCTCCTTCTCCGTTTATGACGGATGAACTCCGGTATAAAATGGGGGAAGCAGCCAAAAAGGCGGCCGGTGCCATCAACTATGAAAGTGTGGGTACGATAGAATTCCTGGTGGATAAGCACCGTAATTTCTATTTCATGGAAATGAACACCCGTATCCAGGTGGAACATTGCGTAACGGAAGAAGTGATCAACTTTGACCTGATCAAAGAACAGATCAAAATTGCGATGGGCGAAAAAATTTCCGGCCAGGATTATATTCCGCAGATGCACTCTATCGAATGCCGCATCAATGCAGAAGATCCGTACAATGATTTCAGGCCTTCACCCGGAAAGATCACTACACTGCATCAGCCGGGAGGCCATGGAGTAAGAGTGGACAGCCATGTATATGCTGGATATGTGATACCGCCTTATTATGATTCCATGATCGGTAAGCTGATCACCGTGGCGCAAACCCGGAAGGAAGCAATCAATACCATGCACCGGGCTTTGAGTGAATATGTGATCGAAGGAATTAAGACTACTATTCCTTTTCACCTGCAATTAATGAAAGATGAACGCTTTCTTGCGGGTGATTTCAATACCAAGTTTCTCGAAAGTTTCGAGTTGAAATGAGATAATGTTACAGTACTACTGTTAAACCCCTGTTAGCAAACAGGGGTTTTTTATGCGCCGGATGTTCCGGATTTCATTTTAACAATCCGTAATAAAACTTTTGCCCGCTGTTTGCCTTCTATGGTTTGTGCTACAGTTTTTGGACGTTTTGGAAAATCAAAAAATCATTAATAGTATGAAAAAGGTAACTCTACTCTCGGCATTTGTTGTACTCATTGCTGTTTTTATCAGCAGTTGCGTAAGAACCGTTAACGTAAACGCAGACGAAAATTACTGGCTTACCCAGGAAAGGGCTGATGTAGTATACAGTGATGCTTATTGCGGCTATTACGTGGTGGAAACATTGTATGGCTATTCCATTCTTCGTTCCACCGGCAGCAGCCGTCCTTACGAAGGTGATATCATGTATGGTAACTTCGGTAACTACGGTACAAGAAATTACTATAACTACTCCGCCGGTATTGTCGTGTCGGCACAGTTGGTTGAGTACGACCTCTCTTATGTGGATGCCCAGATCGCATTGGAGTATTATTGCCCCAGCTATGGCAAGAATGCAGAAGCAAGGATCAAAAATTCAGGTGCAGTTAAAATAGCCAGACCTAAATAATCAGTATCAACCTCCAATAACTAAATCCCGGTAATCAACCGGGATTTTTTACTTTTAGGGATAAACGCTGACCTCATGCGAACTATTTTCTTTCTTCTTGCATTACTTGCCACGATATGTTTACCTGCGCAGTCTGTTAAAAAAATGCACAGTAAAGCCGTACTGGTGGATACACATAATGATGTGCTTTCTTCAGGAGTACTCGATGGTATTGATATCTCCAAACGGGTGAAAGAAGGGCATAGTGACCTGGATAGATGGAAAGAAGGCGGATTGGATGTACAATTCTTTTCAGTTTGGACGGGAGATAAGCCACGCAATAAAGAAGGATTTTTTAAGGATGCCAAACAGGAAATTGATTCTCTGAATATACTGGTGCTGAAAAACCCATTCCGGATGACACTGGCCCGGGATTACCGGGAAGTTAAAAAAGGAATCCGGCAGGGTAAGCTGGTAGCATTGATTGGCGTGGAAGGCGGGCACATGATAGAAGATGATCTTGGAAAGCTGGAGGAACTGTATAAGCAGGATACCCGGTATATGACGCTGACATGGAATAATAGCACCTCCTGGGCCAGCAGTGCGATGGATGAAACACTGCATGCCGAAACATTGAAGCATAAAGGGCTCACAGATTTTGGGAAACGGGTGGTTAAGAAGATGAATGAGCTGGGCATGATCGTTGACCTTTCGCATACGGGGGAGCAGACTTTCTATGATGCTTTGGCTGTTACCACCAAACCGGTTTTATTATCTCACAGCTCTGTATGGAGCATTTGCCCGGTATTCAGGAATGTAAAAGATGATCAGATAAAAGCCCTGGCCAAAAATGGCGGAGTGATCTGTATTAATTTTTACTCAGGATTTATCAGTAAAGAGTATGATCAGCGATCCACTTACCTGAATGGGCCTGGTAAAAAGATCATACAGGATTCGTTGTTCGGTATCCTTCAGGATTCTGCAGCAATAAAAACACAATGGCAGCAATATTATGATGCGGAGATGAATAAGGTAAGACCTTCCATCGGTAAGTTAGTGGATCATATTGATCATATCGTAAAACTGGTGGGAGATTATTACGTGGGCATCGGTTCTGATTACGATGGAGTGGGTTCCTTACCCGTCGGGCTTGAAGATGTAACAACGTATCCAAAGATCACAGAAGAATTATTCCGGAGAGGTTATTCAAAGAAATCCATCAATAAAATTTTAGGTGGTAATGTGCTGCGGGTAATGAAAGCAAATTTCAGGTAGAACCGGTGCAATAATCAAAAAGGCTGATAAGAAATCTTACCAGCCTTTTTAATACTTATATAACCCCGGATTATCTCAGGAATAACATCTCACGGTATTTTGGCAAATACCATTCCCTGTCATCTACCAGCAATTCCAGCTTGTCAACATGGTAGCGGATCTCGTCGAAGAAAGTATCTTTTACCTGGCTTTGGTAAGCGATAGCTTTTGTTCTTGTATTATCAATATTGTTGGCAATCTTCCGGGCATCGATCATTTTCTCCACCAGGTCACTGGTCTTGTTAATATGCTCAGATATCTTTTCCAGTATTTGTTTCTGGTTGGCAAAACCTGCTTCAGTAATACCGGCTTCTTTCAAGCCACGGATATTATTGGCCAGCAGGTTCTGGTAGCGGATAGCTGCCGGCAAAACATGACTGGTAGCGATCTCACCCATGATACGGCTTTCGATCTGCACTTTCTTAATGTATTTTTCCAGTTCGATCTCATGCCTCGCTTCCAGTTCGCTGTGCGAATAGATATCATTGCTCTCAAATAATTTCTTGGCTTTTTCGGTCACCATTGCATCCAGTGCCAGCGGGGTGGTCTTTACATTCGGTAAACCTCTTCTTTCTGCTTCTTTGGCCCAGGCATCACTGTAGCCATCCCCTTCAAATAATACTTTTTCACCGGCAACAATATACTGGCGGATCACATGCATGATAGCGATCTCTTTTTTCTCGCCTTTTTCGATCAGTGCATCCACTTCTTTTTTGAATTGCTTCAGCGTTTCTGCCATGATCGTATTCAGAACAGTCATCGGGTTCGAACAGTTAGCAGAAGAACCTACTGCACGGAATTCAAATTTGTTTCCGGTAAAGGCAAATGGTGAAGTACGGTTACGGTCGGTATTATCCATCAGCAATTCAGGAATGCTCTTATGAATATCGATCTTCAGCATGCTCTCATCCGTTTCATCCATTTTTTCAGACACTCTTTCTTTTACATCATTCAGTACTTTACTTAAATACTGCCCAATGAAAACAGAGATGATGGCAGGAGGAGCTTCATTCGCACCCAACCGGTGATCGTTCGGCGCTGAAGCAATGGAAGCTCTTAAGATATCTGCATAATCATGTACCGCTTTGATCGTGTTTACAAAGAAAGTAAGGAACATCAGGTTGGTCTTCGGTGTTTTACCGGGAGCAAGCAGGTTCACTCCGGTATCAGTGGCCATACTCCAGTTGTTATGCTTGCCACTGCCGTTGATACCGGCAAATGGTTTTTCATGCAATAACACCCGCAGGCTGTGACGGCGGGCCACTCTTTCCATCACATCCATCAGTAAAGAGTTGTGATCCACGGCCACACTTACATCTTCAAAGATCGGGGCACACTCATACTGGCCGGGTGCTACCTCATTATGCCTTGTACGTAAAGGAATACCTAATTTATACGCTTCGTTTTCGAAATCTCTCATGTAGGCATACACTCTCTCCGGAATAGATCCGAAATACTGGTCTTCCAATTGCTGGTTTTTGGCAGAAGTGTGACCATAAACCGTTCTGCCGGTCATCACCAGGTCAGGCCTTGCATTGAACATGGCTTCATCAATGATAAAGTATTCCTGTTCCCAGCCTAAAGTGACATTTACTTTGGAGACATTCTTATCAAAATAATTACATACATCAACAGCTGCTTTATTTAATGCTTCAGTTGCCTTTAGCAAGGGAGCTTTGTAATCCAGAGAATCGCCGGTGTAAGAAACGAAGATGGTGGGAATACACAATGTTTTGCCGCTGCTGATCTCCATGATAAAAGCAGGAGAGGAGGGATCCCAGGCCGTATATCCTCTTGCTTCAAAGGTGGCTCTCAATCCTCCACTCGGGAAAGAGGAGGCATCTGGTTCCTGCTGGATCAATGCATCGCCTTCAAATTGTTCAATGGGGGTACCGTCACTTTTTAATGTGAAGAAAGAATCATGTTTTTCAGCTGTCGTTCCTGTTAACGGTTGAAACCAGTGCGTGAAGTGTGTAACGCCTTTGCTCTCCGCCCAGGCACGGATACCATTGGCGATCTGGTTCGCCATGGCCCGGTCAATTTTCTGACTGGCTTTGATAGAGGCCTGCAAACTTTTATACGCTTCATCACTGAGAAACTCACGGGCCGTTTTCAATGTAAAAACATTGCTGCCAAAAACGCTGGTGATTCTTGGAGATTCATCCACCTTTACTTCTGCACTGGTAGAAAGATTCTGGATCGCATTAAATCGTAGTGACATGTAATTGTATTTTAATTGAGATAAAAGTATCGAAAAAGTAAAGAGGGTAAGCCATAACCCGGCTTACCCTGAATAAAGTGTTTATTTCTTTTTGACTAATGAATGATCAGGCAGGCTCATCAGGCTACTTTCATTTCGCCGAGAGCCATCATTGCTTCAGCCGATTTTACAGTTTTTACAATCCGGGCGGCTACTTTATAAGGATCAGCCGCACTGTTCGGGCGACGGTCTTCCAGCCAGCCTTTCCAGCCTCTTTCTACGGTACCGATCGGGATACGGATGGAAGCTCCACGGTCAGAAACACCATATTTGAAATCAGTGATCGCAGCCGTTTCATGTTTACCAGTCAGCCGCAGGTGGTTGTCGGGACCATATACTTCAATATGTTCCAGTACAACAGGTCTGAAGGATTCACATATTTGTTCATAGATTTCCTGGCTGCCGCAGGTTCTCAATGTAGTGTTAGAGAAGTTGGCATGCATACCGCTTCCGTTCCAGTCAAGGTTACCTAAAGGTTTGCAATGCCAGTTGATAGAGATGCCGTGTTTTTCACCAATTCTTTCCAGCAGGTAGCGGGCCACCCAGATCTGGTCGCCGGCAGCTTTGGCACCTTTGGCAAAAATCTGGAACTCCCATTGCCCGGTTGCTACTTCCGCATTGATACCTTCAATATTCAAACCGGCATCAATACAGGCATCAAGATGTTCTTCCACGATATGACGGCCAAAAGCATTCTTTGCACCTACTGAACAATAATAAGGTCCTTGCGGAGCGGGGTAGCCACCTTCGGGAAAACCGATCGGTTTATCAGTGGCAGGGTTCCAGAGGAAATACTCCTGCTCGAATCCAAACCAGAAATCATTATCATCATCCTCAATAGTGGCACGGCCATTGGATGCATGTGCGGAACCATCGGGACTCAATACTTCGCACATGACCAGGTAAGCATTTTTTCGTTGAGGGTCTTTACAGATAAAAACGGGCTTCAGCAAACAATCGGAAGAACCACCCGGTGCCTGCTCAGTCGATGAACCATCGAAGCACCACATCGGGCAATCTTCCAGGTTACCACTAAAATCTCTTTCGATTTTTGTTTTACTGCGGAGGCTTTGAATGGGCTTGTAACCATCCAGCCAGATGTACTCAAGTTTTGCTACTGACATGCTGAAGTATTTTTAATTAAAAAAATAAATAATATGAATATTACTAAGACAAATCTAATAAAATGGAGAGTATGTTTCGTTTGAAACAAAAAATAATTGCCAAAATGTGAATAAACTGAGAGTAATTAAGAAAATAAACTCAAAAATAAACAGGCGTTAGTGAGGGTTACTCATATTGTTATTATTCTTAATCCCGTTTGAAAGCAGCTTGTTTAAGCGGCTCCAGTTGGTTTGAGCTACCATCGGTACCACCAGGAGGGGAATAATAATGCTCCGGTAGCGGACAATGGCTCCCAGGTTATTGACACTAAAGCCGATGGCCAGGAGCATGGAGATAGAGAAGAAGATACAGAACCAGGTAAAATTATTGGACTGTATGGTTTTGTACCGGAAGACAAGAAATGTGATGAAGAGAATCAATAAGAGCATGATCTCAGCCGCCGCCGCTAAAGAGAGGATATGCCGCACATCACTCGGGTAGGGCCTGATCGTGGAGATGGTAAAGGCCTGCGGAATGCTTTTCATAAAACTTCCTATTGTCGGTTCCAGTTCTTTGATCGGTACCGAAGCATTGCCTTCGAGTTTCAGAAATTCTTTCTGTTTATTGACCACTGCCTGCGGAAAATCAAGTTGCGGACTGATATAACGGATACTGAAAAACAGTATAACAAATAACACATACAGGGAAGTAAAAATGGCTAATCCCTTTTTAGGCCAACGGGAAGCCAGTAACCAGGCAAACACAGCCGGAATAATGATCACCAGGATATAATTTCTCAGCAACAGTAACAGGAATAATCCTAACAAAGTACCTGCGATCCTTTTGATACCAAACCTGTTTTCTTTTAAACCAAAGTAAACATGATACACCACGAGGCTGATGCCAACAAATATCAACCCGTCCTTATGAATGCCGCTTGTCCAGTAAAGCAAGGAAGGAACAAGAAAAGTGGCCAGCAATACGGGTAATTTTTTGGAAGGGAATGCATCGGCCATCACCCGGTAGATAGCCACCGGCCCAAATAAGGATAAGAAGGAAAACAGGATCACATTGACATAATAATAACCGAAACTAAAAATGTCAAACACCGACATGACCTTGATAAAAACATTTCCTTTCAGATCATTCCAGTAGGAATCGCTGGCACCGAAAAATTGCTGGAAACTGTCACCCTCGTAAGGATTATAGAACAGGTTGGTGAAATACTCTCCCGGGTGCTGCAACAACAGGTTATATTCCTGGATACCGTAGGTATGATAGGCCCAGGTGTCCGACATCTTGGCCAGGCCGCCATAATAAAGACCTATCCAACCGTAAAAAATACCGGCCATTACTTTCAGCAAAAAAACAATGATGAGCTGTGACTGGGTTAAACCCGACCTTTTGAAAAAAGGGATCCGGGAGGCAAGCCAGGCAAAGAAAACGAGGTAAAGAATAAACAGCAGGTACTCCAAACAGTTACAGCTTTAATTAATCGTTGCAAAATAGCCATTATTGCCGTGCACAGGGCTTTGGCTACCAACTATTTTTAACCGTAAAAAATAATTTTATTCATAAAAAGTTGACAACTTGTTGTAGCTGCCTTCCCGCTGAGTTTGTAATTTCGCCACTTCTATTCATTCCCCAAAATCACGGTCAGCCCGGTAAATTAAAACAGATGGAAGTAACGCTTAAAACAGCACAGCAATTACGGTTAACAGAAGGCGAATTTGAACTGATCAAAGAAAGACTGGGAAGAATGCCCAACTTCAATGAGCTCTGTGCTTTTTCCGGGATGTGGAGTGAGCATTGCAGTTATAAGAACTCTATCAAATGGCTGAAAACATTGCCCCGTGAAGGTGGAAGAATGCTGGTGAAAGCCGGCGAGGAAAATGCAGGTTTGATGGATATTGGTGATGGATTGGGTGTGGTCTTTAAAATCGAATCACATAATCACCCTTCCGCTATCGAACCGTTCCAGGGTGCTGCAACCGGTGTGGGCGGCATTCACCGTGATATTTTTACCATGGGTGCAAGACCGATCGCCTCCCTGAATTCACTGCGCTTCGGAAAATTAGAAGAAGATAAAACTCAGCATTTGCTTGCAGGTGTGGTGCATGGTATTGGTCATTATGGAAATTGTTTTGGTGTGCCTACCGTGGGCGGTGAGATCTATTTTGATCCCTGTTATCATACCAACCCGTTGGTGAATGCCATGAGTGTGGGTATTGTAAAAGCAGGTGAAACCGTTTCAGCAACGGCTGAAGGCGTTGGTAATCCCGTGATGTTCGTCGGCAGTGCAACAGGTAAAGACGGAATTGGCGGTGCCTCCTTTGCTTCTGCGGATATCACGGCTGAAAGTGCACAGGACCTTCCTGCCGTGCAGGTGGGTGATCCTTTCCAGGAAAAGAAATTGTTAGAAGCATGTCTCGAAGTCATTCAAACCGGTGCAGTAGTTGGGATGCAGGATATGGGTGCCGCCGGTATCATTTGTTCCACTTCTGAAATGAGTGCCAAAGGGCAATCGGGTATGCGGATCGACCTGGATAAAGTACCCACCCGTCAAAAAAATATGAAAGCCTGGGAACTCTTATTAAGTGAAAGCCAGGAAAGAATGTTACTCGTGGCTAAGAAAGGAAGAGAAGCCGAAGTGCAGGCGGTCTTTGATAAATGGGATCTTCCCTGTTCGGTGATTGGTGAAGTAACCGGTGATGGCATTCTTAACTTTTATATGCATGGCGAATTAGAAGCTTCATTGCCTGCGCATGATTTGGTACTGGGAGGCGGTGCGCCGCAATACGACAGGGAATACAAAGAGCCAGCTTATTTTGAAAAGATCAAACAGTTTGATGTTTCCAAAGTGCCTGTACCGGCTGATCTGAAAGCAGTGGCGGAGCAGCTCATCAAATTACCTTCCATTGCTTCCAAACGCTGGATCTATACGCAATACGACAGCATGGTGGGAACCGTGAATACATCCACCAATGAACCAACCGATGCTCCATTGGTATTAGTAAAAGGAACCACCAAAGGATTAGCCGTTACAACAGACTGTAACAGCCGTTATGTCTTTGCTGACCCTTATAAAGGAACGATGATCGCTGTCAGTGAAGCGGCCCGGAATATTGTGTGCAGTGGTGGTCAGCCCCTGGGTGTTACCAACTGCCTCAACTTTGGTAATCCGTACGACCCGGAAGTCTATTACCAGTTTGTACATGCCATCAAAGGAATGGGAGAGGCCTGCCGAAAATTTGATACACCTGTTACCGGTGGTAATGTAAGTTTCTACAATCAAAACCCGGATGGCCCGGTAAACCCGACACCTACCATTGGTATGGTGGGATTGCTGGAAGATATCAGCGATAAGATGACATTGGATTTCAAAAATGAAGGCGATGTGATCTACCTGCTTGGAGTGATCAATAACGATATCAGCTGTTCAGAATACCTGCACCATATCAACGGGATTAAATATTCTGCGGCACCTTATTTTAATATTGATGAAGAATATGCCCTGCAGCAAAAGTTAACAGCGTTGATAAAAGACAAGAAAGTTCATTCGGCACATGACCTTAGTGAAGGAGGCTTGTTCGTAACATTATGTGAAGCCGGGTTCAACCGGGAGCTTGGTTTTTCGGTGCAAACCAAATCCGGCATCCGCAAAGATGCGTTCCTGTTTGGCGAGGCACAAAGCAGGGTGCTGGTGACAGTTCCGGTTACCCAAACAAAAGAATTTGAAGCGGCCATGGGGGACTTCCCTTGCGAAAAGATCGGCGTGGTATCCAGTGGTGAAGTGATCGTGGACGGGGATTTCTGGGGAACCATCGACTGGTGGAAAGATGAATACGATAATGCCATTGAAAATTATTTATCCAAAGAAGAAGCAGGAGCGGCTTTGAGTTCCATCTGATCACCATGAACCGGTTTATTGATTTTATAACAGGTGGCTTTTTCAATTATATCGGGGCAGCCTGGCGTAAATTATTTTCCAAAGAAAAATTTTCGGTGCTGGTAGAAGAAAATCTCAGCAACAGTACCGGGATGCTGATCATGACCGTTTTGTTGTTCCTTTTTTTTGCCTTCATCAAATACTTACTTTAAGTTCAGCTACATGGATCGTCAACCAGTTATTTTACTTACCGGAGCAGCAGGATTTATCGGCAGCTATATGCTGGGTTACCTGAATAAGAAAGGATACAGCAATATCATCATCGTCGATGATTTCAGCGAAGAAGATAAGTGGTTCAACTTCGACAGCAAATCATTTATGGCCAAAGTGGAACGGGAAGAATTGTTCAGCTGGTTACAGTCCACCGGTCAGCAGATTGATGCAGTTTATCACCTTGGTGCAAGAACAGATACAACTGAATTTGATTATTCCATTCATGAAAGACTGAATGTGCAGTATTCAAAAGATATCTGGAACTATTGCGTAAAGAACAATATTCCCTTACTCTATGCTTCTTCAGCAGCTACCTATGGCAGTGGTGAACTGGGATATAAAGATGATCATGCCATTGTAAACCAATTGCAACCGCTCAATCCTTACGGTGTATCCAAAAATGAATTTGATAAGTGGGTCCTTCGACAAGCTCAGGACGAGCAGCCTCCGTTTTGGGCCGGTGTGAAATTCTTCAATGTTTATGGCCCCAATGAATACCATAAAGGAAGAATGGCCAGTGTGATCTTTCATGCCTATAATCAAATAAAGAAAACGGGGAAGGTGAAATTGTTCCGTTCGCATAAGCCCGAATTCAAAGACGGCGAACAACTCCGTGATTTTATTTACGTGGAAGATGTGGCAGCCGTTTGTTACTGGCTGATGGAAAATAAACCCGCACCCGGTTTATACAATGTGGGCACGGGGAAAGCAAGGACCTTTAACGACCAGGTCACTGCTATTTTTACCAGCCTGGGATTAAAACCACAAATTGAATATATCGATACACCGGAAGATATCCGGGACAAGTATCAATACTTCACCGAAGCGGATATGAGCAAACTGCATACTGCCGGTTATAACCAACCTTTCTTTTCCCTGGAAGCCGGTGTAAAAGAGTATGTGACCAACTACCTGCAGCGAAAGGCTTATTACTAAAAGAAAAGAGCATACCGGTTTCCCGGCATACTCCTTCTTCTGTATTCGCAACAACAATGAAAAGAAAAATTATTTCTTTGGCGTTACCACGGCATCAATAACATGTGTCACCCCATTGCTGGAGATCACATCAGGAATGGTTACGGTGGCACCATCGATCATCACTTTACCATCTTTGATGGATACGGTCAGTTCTGCACCCTGTACGGTTTTGATCTTTTGCCCGTCTTTCAGGTCAGCTGCTTTGAACGCACCTGCTACCACATGATACGTAAGGATACTGGTAAGATCACCTTTCATTTCCGGCTTCAGCAGGTTGTCAACAGTACCGGCAGGTAATTTTGCAAAGGCTTCGTTCGTTGGCGCAAATACAGTGAAAGGACCTACGCCTTTTAATGTTTCCACCAAACCGGCTGCTTTCACAGCGGCTACTAACGTAGTGTGGTCAGCAGACGCAGCTGCATTATCCACGATATCCTTAGAAGGTACCATATTGGCACCACCCACCATCACACCGGCTTCTTCCATCGGTTTGGCTTCAGTGGTGGCAGCAACAGTGTCAGCCGTTTTTTCTCCTTCGGCTTCATTATTACAGGCGGTAAATACAAATGCAGAGAGGCAGGTTGCTGCCACTACAGAAAAAAATCTTTTTTGCATGATGATTATTTTTTTTGGTTTTATAGATGTAAAACAACAGGTACGGGGAACAAGTGTTCGCAGATTGCAGAATAAAAAAAATATTCCTGTTTTTGTTTATACTGTATGACCGTTTGTTATTCAATGATTCAACAGGAAGGTTGCGGCGGGACCTGTATCTTTACAAAAAATGATATATGAGTAAGAAGATCGCCATTATCGGCGGGGGCAACCTGGGTGCATCCATTGCAGACGGACTGATCATGAGTGAATTCAGCCGGCCGGTGGAACTGTCCATCACCCGCCGCCATTTATCCGCCCTCAGCCGTTTTGCAGAGCGGGGCTGCAGTGTGCACAGTGATAACAAAAAAGCAGTAAAAGAAAGCGAAGTGATCATCCTCGCCGTGAAGCCGTATAACTATGCTGATATTATTAAAGAGATCAAACCGGTGCTGGACCCGAAAAAACATATCGTGGTATCGGTGATCACCGGTGCCTGGATCGAGCAATTGCAAAATGCCATCGGCAAACCGGTGCCGGTGATCAGGGCCATGCCGAATACCGCTATTGCCATCCAGCAAAGTATGACCTGTCTTGCACATGCAGGAGCCAGTGCCAAACAATTAGATTATATCGTACAGTTGTTTGACCAGCTCGGCCGCACCGTGATGATCGACGAGAAACTGATGGATGCAGCCACCGTACTGGGTGCCTGCGGCACAGCCTATGCCATGCGGTATATCCGGGCCAATATACAGGGCGGTATTGAAATTGGTTTTGATGCGGCCACGGCCACCCTTATTGCTGCACAAACAGTGAAAGGCGCCGCCCAATTATTATTGGACAAAGGAGCACACCCGGAACAGGAAATTGATAAAGTGACCACACCAAAAGGCTGCACCATTGCAGGATTGAATGAAATGGAACACCAGGGCTTCAGCTCCTCGCTGATCCGCGGCCTCGTGGCGAGTTATAATAAGATAGCGAAGGATTGAGGGGCGCAGTCCATAGACCATAGTCAATAGACCATCGAAGTGAACTACAGAGGTGGAGATATTATAGCTGTGAACAGGAAGGAGAATATAGTCCATAGACCATGGTTGTGGACTACAGGGGAGGTGATACTACAGTTACAAAGCTGGAAGTTTTGTAGAGCTGAGAAATGTATCATTTTAAACGAATGTAAAGGAGAAGACAGAAAGCAGCGGAGGAAATTATATATGCTTCATCCTAACATACAACTCAAAGCCTTGTCCGGGTGAAGAATGGATCGAAACTTCCCCGTTAAAAAGAGAAGCCCTTGCTTTGATATTCATAAGCCCGATACCTGCGGTTTTTTTTGACATGTCAAAGCCTGCTCCATTATCTTTTATTGACAGTGATAAGTTCTCATTATCCAGAACAATTTTCAGCAATACATGAGAGGCTTTTGAGTATTTAAGAATATTATTGAACTGCTCCTGGATAATGCGATAGACAGTAAGCCTGAGCTTTTCAGAAAGCTTCTCCTCATCCAGCCCGGTAGTTTCAATAGTAATCTTTATTCCGCTGGCACCCGTTGTGTTGGAGATAAGGGTTTCAATGGCCTCCTTCAGGGTGGTTTTATCCATGAACGGAGCAATCATCGAATGTGACAAATTTCTGATCTCAGTAATCGCAGACCAAATCATCTGGTTTGTTTGTTGCAGGTATGAAAAGCCCGATTCAGAAATGTCATTTTTTTTGACCATTGAAAGAAACAGGCGGCTGCTGACGAGTATCTGCTGGATATTATCATGCAATTCACGGCCGATTTCCTGGCGTTCGTTTTCTTCTGCCGATATAACAGCATTGGTGATCTTCAATTGCCTTTCCAGTCTCTCTCTTTCAAGCTGGTCTTCTAACAGCTTTCTTTCCGTGATATCTGTACAGGCAAGCACAAGACCAAATATGTCGTTGTCATCGTTGGGAATAGGAAAAAGTCTTATATCATACCATAAGGAGGATTTATTTTCAAGATCATACCTGGTTTCAAACGTTATCTGTTCTCCTTTGACAGCTCTCTGCACCCTGTCTGCAAAAAGGACTTTCCTGTCTGCTGTAAGAAAATCATGAATATTGTCTCCTGTTTTCAGATCCCAGTAAAATACCTTTCTGACAAAATCGGCTGCCCGGTGGTTAAAAAGAAGTATTGACAAGTCGGATTCAAGTAATAGGTAAGCCGTATCCGTAGTTTCAAATATTGTGCGGAGTTTGGCTTCAGTTCTTAGCAGTGTATCCTGGGTAACTTTATGCTGTTCTATCTCCTTTGTCAATTTTGCATTGATAACAGTAAGTTCTTTTGTACGTTCTGCTACTTTATCTTCCAGTTTTCTTTTTTCCAGCGCCAGTTGTGATTTTGTTTGTTTAATGGCCGGTACTTCCACAATTTCCCAATCGCCTTTTCTTTTTGTCACAGCTATCTCGTGTACCTGCGATACGTCAAATACAGCATGCGCATCACATTTGTGAAGCGGGTAGGTACAAAGAACGATCATGCGCTGATCTTTGAGGCTGTTATTCAGGTTTCGTTCATAGTCTATAAAATTTTTCCAAACGTCCCGGTCTAACCAGGCCTCGTTACCGCTTACACGCATTCCGTCAAATCCACTATTCAATGATTTTGCAAGCTTTTGATACCAGCCATTGATAACAATGTCCGGTACAAATGTATTATCCTTCAAGTACCATTCAGCATGGGAAAGTATTACGATTTGTTCCTTTTTTTCATATGCATCAAAATCATGAATTTCCTTTTGTAATGCTTCGGTAGCAAGTGCCACAGTGATAGGATCTGAGGTTATCCAGAGACAAAATTCATTATTGGTTAATCCGGCTTTGAAGTAAGGAACGAGTATTTGTAAAAGGTCTTCTCCTGATTCAAAAAAATTGCAAAAATGAGAGCCCCAGGGTAGTTCTCCGATTATTTCTAACCCGGAATTTCTAAGCCCGGGTAAAGAGCCGTGGCCAGGTAAATCGTTGGGCATAAGAAGAACATTTGTTTAAATATACTATTTCTTTACCGGCAAGACGGGCTTTAATTTTCTTTGCCGCTAACACCTGCTCTATAGCGGGCAAGACAATTTTCAAAAATGTGGACTTGAAAGACAAGGGTTTAATCCTGTGCTTTTTGTACCGTCAAACCTTCCGGCAGGTTTTTTATACGGGCCAACAGCTTTAGCTTTTGATAGGACCTGTTTGCAGTGGAAGCAGGAACCTTTGAAACGGTTATAGTTCCCGGTTGTATTGTACGGCCCACGGTTTACACCGCGGGCCGTGTGTTTAGAGATGTTACGCCGTTGTGGGGGCCATGAGCCTGTCGAAGGGTTCACCAACAACATGATCTGTCTGGGTATTCCCAAAATTTAATCAGGCAGGAGTACTACAATAGTGCGGTTGGTGAGAAACACCAACCGCTGCGTTCGGCGTGTTGTCTGGGGAAGAACAACAAAGGCGGAAATTGTCTATGCCGGTAGTTGAAAAACAACAAGCAGTCGGAACACTAACTTTTGATAAGTTTAGTTCTTCGCCAAACCATTTTCTAAAAATATCTATTGGGTTAATTTCCATTCTGCTCTGTCAATTATGAAACTGCTTTCTTGTTTTTTGAACCCTACTTTTGGGTAATATTCCATTGCTGTTGGAACTGATAAAAGTAAAACCATTGATTGGTCGCCAACTTTTTCTTTTGTTAAGTTTATGAGTTGTTTGCCAATACCTTCTTTTTTATAGTCGTCTCTTACTGCAAGGTCTGAAAGATAACAAGCCCAAACCCAGTCTGTGATTGAACGGGAAACTCCAACTAACAAGTCATTGTCCCAAGCCGTAACAATGAGATTTGAGTTATCATACATTTTTTGGATACGTTCTTTGTCATATGTTGGTCTTGGCAAACCAGCATTGTCATAAAGTTCAATTATTTGGTCTGCCGTTGGTCTTTTGTCAAAACTATATTCTATGTCCATATTACTATTGTTGTTGGGTGTCGCTAAATGCTTGCTGCTTACGTTTTCGGGCTTTGCGTTCGGAAGGGTTTCGGAGCACAAAGCTCCAAGTTTGCACGTCAGCCCGCCTGACGCAAAACCCGTTAGCGGCTGGCTTTCTCAATTATTACTGGCTTGACGTTAAACCCATTTCTTCTAAAGGATTCTAGTAAACCACAATTATACTTTAAATGCAAGAGTCCAACTGCAAGAAAACAATTTTGTTTAGAGAATAACTTTAATAATAAAGGTATCCATTCTTCATTTCGTTTGGCAATTAGAACATCGTCTTCGCATTCATTGTCAAACTTGTAATCAATTTCAAGTCTTTGATACTGTTGAGATTCCTGGCATTCTTCGTAACTATCTTGCTTAATGTTCAATTTTGAAATCCAAAAGCTAATCTCTTGACTGACTAAGTCTTTGCTCCAGGATTTCTCTATTTCATCTAAAATACTGAGCTGTAAACTATCCGTTTCAAGTCCTTGAATATTTATTTTGTTCTTTTTTGCAATTTCTATAAGATAGTTATCAAAATGATTCCATTTGTCAGTTGGTTTTACAGTTTTGCACTTTAATATTTGAAATTCCCGTCTCAATGTAAGGAGCACTTCGATAGGTTTTAGAACTGAAAGACTTGTTCTCCAATTCTTACTTATTTTTTTGAGTGTTGAATAATCTTGGTCAGACAATGAATATTTAAGTTCATTCTGCTTTTTTCTTTTTTGCAAAGCATTTGCCAGTTTGGCTTCATCATCAATAGATTCAAATATCGCAACATCAGATTTTAGCAGAGTATTTTTAATTACTGGAATTGAATCAACAAATGAGTTTCCCATATTATGAAATGTGCCTACAATAAATGAAGTCTTATTACTAGTTGTATCAGTAATTTTCCAAATTATGGTGTTTTGGGAATAACACATATTAGCAAAAAGAAGGATACTTAGTAGAGTTTTCATATAAGCTTGCCGCTAACACGTAGATTGATGTTATAAGACGTAAGGTACAAAAAAATACAGCTATTGAAAATCAGACCTTAAATGTTATACTTTTACGCCGTTGTTGGTGCCATGAGCCTGTCGAAGGGTTCACCAACAATATGATTTGTCGGGGTATTCCCACAATTTAATCAGGCAGGAGTATTACAGAAGTGCGGTTGGTGAGAAACACCAACCTCGGCATTTGGCATGTTGCATGGTAAAAGACCAGCAAAGGCTGAAAAATATATAATGCTTTAGGGTTCCAGTATAAGCTCATTTAAAAGGAGTGCAAATTTCAAATCGCAAAAAAAATCTTCAGTCCCTGTAGAAATAGAAGCGGCATAAAAGTAGGGTTTACCAGTTTTCGAATACCCGATTCCTTTTATACTTACTGAATTTCCCGGTATAAGATTCTTTTTTACCTTTTCTCTGCTCTTTTTCTTATTAACATGATTTTCTATTGCATAAGGATATCTCGGGTCCTGTCCCCAGATGGATGGAACTAAAGCGGCTCTTTTATCAATTATTGATCTGTAATATCCATCATTGCCAGCCGGATTACCTATAATTAGTTGTTGGCCAATAAAAAATTTCAAACCTGTATTGGTAAATAAAGTATCATTCTTCAACTCAAGAGTCATACTCTTGTTGATTAAAGAGTCATTATTAGATTGTCCGCAAACTTTGTTGCTATAAAAGATGAAGAGATACAATGCAGAAAGTAGTACTGCTTTCTTTTTCATAAAAATTTTTGATAAGCATTACGGCCAGGGCTTTCTGCTGTGCTGATATTCCGTGATTCGTTAGCCCGGAACCGAAGATGAATAAAGTTAATGTAGTTGATGTTATATTCTATTGCTCGGATCTATTCTTTCAGCCCGTACTACAGCTGATAAGCGAACGGGACGATCAGTATATGTTATTCAGCCTGCATAGCAGAAAACCCCATCCTATGTTTATATTTCAATAGTTTTAGGTAGCAGTTATTTTCTCCATTCATTTACGACTTTCTTCCACTCTTTTGCGTCGGGATCTCTTTTCTTGAAAAAGGTAGGGAAAAGAACATCAAGTGAAAAAAATAGTAATTCAATATAGTCAAACCCACCTGTCGGAACATAGCCACTTTTCGATAATGCATCAATAATTCTTTTATCGTTTTGCAATGCATAATCAGATGCTTTATCTAGTTCCTCAAACTTGATATCAAGATTTTTAAAAGTGTCAAAAAGATTGTTTGGATTGTTGTGTTCTTTAATGGGATAAGAACCTCGTTTAAAATCCAGAAATGATGTAAGGGTCTCTAAGTTGAATTCAATGTCGAAGTTATTCTTTTCAACATTTTCCTGAATGGTGCCAATAATTTCACTTTTATATTGGCTTATGTTGTTTTTTAAGTCTTCAAATTGTTCGTCAGCCTCTTCAAACTTTGCACTCAATCTGTATAGTTTTCTCCGAAAATGTTCGGGTGTTTGTTGAGTACTTTTATAATTTAGTTTATGCTCAATTTCAGCCCACGCATGCATCAATACTGTGCGAACTTGTATTTCGGCTTTATATGTTTCAAGATTTCTGTAATTCGGTGCTGATGTCCATTCTGGATTTATCTTAATAATAAAGTGATTCGAACGATATCCAAATTCTTTCTCGCCCAATAAATCTGACTTGTCTTGTTGTTCAAGAATTTTAAATTCCGAATTAATTATGTCTGAAATTTTGTCAATGTCTGATAAATAATAACAAATAATTCTAATCCCACAAATATCTTCGATCTGTTCAAACGCATTTTTATACCCCTTTCGCTGAATTTTTTCTTTTATTGAGTCTAGATGTTTTATCCGATAATTAATGCTTAAAAATGGAATGCCTTTTTCCTTTAGGAAATGTTCAAGGGCTTCAACAAGATTATTACAAAATCGTTCATAATCTTGAACTTTTGAGTTATATATTTTGTCTACGTTCTGTTTCATAATTGCTGCTAACTCGAATATTTGCGAAAGTTCTGGATGGCTAAAATTTCGCTTTTTGGTGGAACTGATTACTATTCAATTTACTAAAAAAATGTTTTTAAGCACAGGCACTTTCGCAAATACAACAGTCTGTGAAACTCAACACCTGTCTTGGCAGATAGATTATTTTATGAATACCCATATTATTTCTTTGAGCAAGTGTACCATTCTTCTTTTAATTCTTTATCCGTTAAAAGACGGAATTTTTGGTATTATGAAACGTTTTTTACCCACTCCTGAACCAGATGCTTCGCAACGGTTCAGGAGTGACCATGAATCAGGTGTTGCGCAACGGTTCAAACATTCTGCCGGCAGGTTGTTGCCAGGGGTCAACGACTACAAGATGAATTTATTCACTACCAACTTGCCGGGTAAAATTATTCCGTGTTCCAGCGGAACACATTTCCGGTAGAAAATAGTTCATATTACGGGTCGTGGCGTCCCGGAGGGACGCTTTGTGCTCTAACGGCCATTGCACAAACCGTTCCTATGGAACGGGGCATCATTGCTGCATGGGTATTTACCGGGAAGATGTCCCTACGGGACAGCCCTGAACCAGGTGCTTCGCAACGGTTCAGGGCAATTTAATGCTGAGTAAAGAACCAAACGTACAAGAGTGCGACGCAACAGGCGATGATAGTAGTATAACAGCTGGATACAATATTTTATTTGTATTGCACCCCATCCTTCATTACAAACACCACTTTCCCAAACACCCTTGCATCTTTTAACGGATCGCCATCTACAGCAACAATATCGGCGAGTTTACCGGGTTCAATGCTGCCGAGTTTATCTTTTTCGCCCAGCAGGTCGGCAGCGCTGATGGTGGCTGATTTAATGGCATCCATGGGTTTCATACCGGCTTCGATCATATAGACAAACTCCAGCCAGTTCAATCCATGTTTGTACACACCGGCATCAGTGCCGAAAGCAATCTTTACCCCGGCTTTATAGGCTTTGGCAAAAGTGCTTTGTATCTGCGGCCCTATTTCTAATGCTTTGGGCACTACAATGGGCGGGTAGTAACCGGGGATCTTTGCTGAATCACCCACGGCTTTACCGGCGGTGATGGTGGGCACATACCAGGTGCCGTATTGTTTGAAGAGGGCAATGGCTTCATCATCCATGAAAGTACCATGCTCAATGGAATTCACACCGGCTTTGATAGCTCTTTTCATGCCTTCGGTGCCGTGGGCATGCACGGCTACTTTGAATCCATAGTCTTTGGCGGTTTTCACAATGGCTTCCAGTTCGTCTTCAAAGAACTGGGGGTTCTTGCCGCTCTTGGCTACACTGAGCACACCACCGGTAGCGGTGATCTTGATGAGGTCGGAACCATCTTTGTACCGCTGGCGAACGGCTTTGCGGCATTCATCGGGTCCGTTGGCCACACCCTCTTTGGGACCGGGGTCGCCCTGTAATTCTTTTTTATAGCCATTGGTGGGATCGGCATGTCCCCCCGTGGTGGCAATGGATTTACCGGCTGTAAATATGCGGGGTCCTTTGATGAGTCCTTTATTAATGGCATTGCGTAACGAAATATTGACACCGCTGCCACCCAGGTCCCTGACGGTGGTGAAACCGGTCATCAGCGTGGTGTCGGCAAACTTTACAGACTGGAAAGCATAATCGGCCGGGTTCAGCGTATAGGTTTCGATATAGCGGTTGGGATTGGTTTCCTGTTCCATATGCACATGCATATCGATCCAGCCCGGCATCACCGTCTTTGTTTTCAGATCAATGGTCCTGAGCGGAGACGAAGGATCATTTACCCCGGGTTTCGAAAAACCGTTTTCCACAGCGATGATCTTATTTTTTTCCACCACGATGGTCATGTTCTTTTTCGGCTCATCGGCGAGGCCATCTATGAGAGAGCCGCACCAGATATAGGTTTTCTGCGAAAAAAGGTTGAGGGTGATCAAGAGACTGAGCAGCAGGGTGATGGTTGATTTCATGTGTGGTTGGTTTTACTGACTAAAATACCGGCTTTTTTCCACAAGTAGCAAGAAGGATTTTTGAAGCATGCAAAATTCAATTAGCTTTGCATGACCTCCCGGATATTTCTCATTTCACTTCCGCTTGGTCAGGATGGGTGAGGCTAAAAATCAGATCATTTTATTGTTTTTTTAATTACTGCTGAGTTTTTGTACAACAGCTGTGTTTAATTGTATAAAAATTCAACGGTTAGTATTTTGAAATAAATAACCATAGATAATGGCTAAGTATATTTTTGTTACAGGTGGTGTTACTTCCTCCTTGGGTAAAGGCATTATTGCTGCTTCATTGGCCAAGCTGATGCAGGCAAGAGGGCTGCGGGTAACGATCCAGAAATTTGATCCGTATATCAACGTGGATCCCGGCACCCTGAACCCCTATGAACATGGGGAATGTTTTGTAACAGATGATGGTGCGGAAACCGATCTTGACCTGGGCCACTACGAACGTTTTTTGAATATTCCCACCTCGCAGGCGAATAACGTAACCACCGGACGAATTTACCAGACGGTTATTAATAAAGAAAGGGAAGGGGCTTATCTCGGCAAAACGGTGCAGGTGGTGCCGCATATTACCGATGAGATCAAACGAAGGATGCTGCAACTGGGACTGGGTGGCCAGTATGATGTGGTGATCACCGAGATCGGCGGCACAGTAGGTGATATTGAAAGTTTACCTTTTGTGGAAGCGGTCCGCCAGTTGCAATGGGAATTGCCGGAAGAAGATACCCTGGTGGTGCACCTGACACTGATCCCTTACCTGAAAGCAGCCAAAGAATTAAAAACAAAACCGACCCAGCACAGTGTCCGGATGCTGAGCCAGGAAGGGGTGCATCCTGATATCTTGGTTTGCCGTACCGAAAAACCATTGACACCTGAACTGCGCCGCAAGATCGCTTTGTTCTGTAATGTGAAAATGGAAGCGGTGATTGAAGCCGCAGATGCGCCGACCATCTATGAAGTGCCGGTGCTGATGATGCGGGAGAAGCTGGATATTATTGCGATGAAGAAACTGAACCTTACCGGTTATAATGAACCCGAACTCTCCCGGTGGAAGGAGTTTTTGGATAAACTGAAATACCCCAAGAGCAAAGTAGCAATCGGGCTGATCGGGAAATACATTGAACTGCAGGATGCGTATAAATCCATTTTGGAATCATTTGTACATGCCGGTGCGATGAACGAATGCCAGGTGCAGATCATCAATGTGCACAGTGAATTCATCACAGAAGATAATGTATCCGAAAAACTGGCCGGCCTGGATGGCTTATTAGTGGCACCGGGTTTTGGGCACCGCGGTGTGGAAGGAAAGATCGTGGCGGTGAAGTATGCCCGGGATAATAAATTGCCTTTCTTCGGCATCTGCCTCGGAATGCAGATGGCGGTGATCGAATTTGCCCGGAATGTACTGGGATTAAAAAATGCGCATTCCACCGAAATGAATCCCGATACCACGGAACCGGTGATTGACCTGATGGAAGAACAAAAGAAGATCACCGCAAAGGGCGGAACGATGCGTTTGGGAGCTTACCCCTGCGATCTGAAAGAAGGTTCGCTGGCGATGAGCATCTACGGAACAGCTTCTATCAGCGAACGGCACCGGCACCGCTGGGAGTTCAATAATAAATACCTCGAACAGTTTGAAAATGCCGGTATGATGGCCAGTGGTAAGAACCCCGGTACCGGCCTGGTGGAGATCGTGGAATTAAAAGATCATCCTTTCTTTATAGGTGTGCAATACCATCCCGAACTGAAAAGCACGGTGGAAGCCCCGCAACCCATCTTTGTCCATTTTATTAAAGCGGCCAAGGAATACGCAGAAAAGAAGTCGGAAGTGAAAAATCCGTTGCTGCAAAGTGAAATGATTTAACGAGTCTGGAGTGAATTAGTCGGGAGTCGGGAGTAAAATGAGTGTAATGACTCCAGACTCCTGACTGGCGACTCCCGGCTGATTACCCTATCTTTGCCGTCTTTAAATTTTTACTCAGCATGAAGTTTGATCGTAATACCGTCATCGGTTTTGTAGTGTTGGCGGCTCTTTTCTTTGGCTATTTTTATTATAATAACCAGGAACAGGCTGCTTACCAGAAGCAGAAAGCCGAGGAACAGCGTATCAAGGACTCTATCGATGCGGCCAAAGCACCTAAGATTGACCCGATCGCCAAGCAAGCCGATTCTTTACGGAATGATTCTATTACCAGCCAGATCAAAGCCGGTGGTTTTCCTGTCGCTAAATCAGCTCCTGAGCAACTGGTCTATGCGGAGAATGAAGTGTTCAAAGTGGCTTTTACCACGCATGGCGGTCAGCCGAAATGGGTGGAGCTGAAGAATTATAAGAACCAGGACAGCGGCCTGGTGAAACTGGCCGGAACTGATTTTGATAAGATCAGTTATACCATCAATACCGGTGATAAGACAACGGATGAAACGGCGAATCTTTTGTTTAGTAAGATCGACTCGGTTAAAAATGCGGATGGCAGTACCACCTATTCCCTGAGTACACAATCAAACGACAGTGCTTCAGCTGCCGTTATCACTCACCAGTTCACAGTAAAGAAGAACGATTACATGATCGATTTTTCGGTGAAGATGAAAGGCGCTGATAAATTACTGACAGGCGGTACCATGAATCTTGCCTGGCAATATACCGCTGCACAGCAGGAGTCTTCTGTTTCGTATGAAAGAGAGAATACACAGGTGGGTTATGTGCTGGATGATGAATTTGATTATCATACCATCGCCAAGACCAATGATAAAGTATTTGATGATAAAGTGAAATGGGTGGGAATGCGGCAGCGTTTCTTCTTCACCATCCTGCTGGCAAAGAATAATTTTTCTTCGGGTAAGATAGAATGGACTATTCCTTCTTCCACGGATACCAATATCATTGTGCAATCAACCAGTACTTTGAAAGTGCCGGTGCCGGTGCAAAGCGAAGCCGGGGCAGATTTCAGCATTTATTATGGCCCGTCTGACTATCACCTGCTGAAGAAATATGATATGAAATTTGAGCAGCTGGTGAACCTGGGCCAGGGTATGTATGCTTTTGTTCGTCCGCTGAACAAATATTTCATGCTTCCCATTTTTGATTTTATCCGGGGCTTTGTGAGTAATTATGGTATCGTTATCGCCCTGCTTACTTTACTGATCAGGCTACTGATTTCTCCCTTAACCTATTCCAGTTATCTCAGTGGCGCCAAGATGAAAGCATTGCGTCCGGAAATAGCCAAATTAAAAGAGAAATTCGGTGATGATCAGCAACAGATCAGCGTGGAGCAAATGAAGCTGTTCCGGGAAGCGGGAGTGAATCCGCTCGGAGGTTGTATACCGGCCTTATTACAGATCCCGATCTTCTTTGCCTTATTCAGTTTCTTTAACTCGGAAGTAGGGCTCCGGGGAGCGGAGTTTTTATGGTCAGGCGATTTGTCTGCACCGGATATGGTGATCCAGTTTGGTGATATTCCTGTGATCAGCTTTTTGTTCGGGAACCACATCAGTATGTTTAACGTAACAGCTGTTATTACCAGTTTCCTGATCTCTGTTTACAGTATGAGCATGACGCCGGATCAGAGCAACCCGGTGATGAAGTACTTACCGTATATTTTCCCCATTTTCCTGTTGTTCTTCTTCAACAGGCTTCCTTCCGGGTTGACCTGGTATTATACGGTTTCCAACCTGATCACCCTCTTACTCCAGTTTGTGATCCAGAATTATATTATCGATCATGATAAGATACTGGCCAAGATCGAAGCCAACCGTAAAAAGCCAAAGACCAAATCAAAATGGCAGGAGCGGATGGAGCAAATGCAGGAACAGCAAAGGCAGATGAAAGAAATGCAGAAAAAGAATAAAAGATAAATTTCGTTAAAGTACTCCTAAGAAGATCCGGGTTTGGCCAGCAGCCACCCGGATTTTTTCATTACGCAACTTATTGTCTAATTTGGCACGTCTTTTTGTTATACTAACCTGATACAACTTACCATGAAAAAAAGAACGGTTATATCCTTAATGATGGTTGCAGGAATGCTCTCTTCTGTGCTGCATGCGCAAAAGCGGTTAACAGAGGCTACGATCTCCTATGACATTGTCATTAATACCAATAATACACAACCCCAGGCGGCCGACCTGCTGGACGGGGCCACGAGTGTGATTTACCTGAAAGGAAATTCAAGCCGGTCAGAAATGATCAGCTCCCTGGGCACACAGTCCACTATCATTGACGGCAAGACCGGTAATGTAACGGTGCTCAAGGATTATGGGGAGCAGAAATACATGATCAACATGACCGCTGCCAACTGGAAAGAATCCAATAAAAAATATGAAGGTATTGTGTTTACCTACGTGGATGAGTATAAAACAATTGCCGGGTATAATTGCCAGAAGGCAATTGGTAAACTGGCGGACAGTACCAGTTTTACGGTGTATTTCACCAAAGAGCTTATCCCGGTGAATAAGGATTTTCAATACCTGAATAAGAACCTGCCCGGCCTGGCTATGCAGTATGAAGCGGCCATGGGTAAGATGATGGTTACTTATACCGTTTCTAATATCAGCTTTAACCCGGTGGCACAAATAAAATTTGACCTGCCTAAATCAGGTTACAGGGTGATGACCTATGCGGAAAGCAGGGGAAATTAATTATGGCGGAATTGCCTGTTGCTGATGTCAACCTTAACGTTGGGCAGCAATACTTTCTTCTTAAGAGGAACGATATAGGTAGTGTTCCCTTTCTGGTAAGTAAGCACCGTGTTCAGGCTTACAAAATTTTGAGCCTGGGTATTGATAACCTGACTGCCCCTGAAACTATAACCGGAACGAAGCGAGAAAGAAGTAGTCTTAGTCTTATTGGTCAGCAGGGATTGACTGGGTTTGCTCTTTTTTACCCTGCCATCTCCCAATGTTGCAAAAGCAGCAACAGTGGTGAGGCTGATCAAAGCAATTACAGCCAGCGTTCTTCCGGTGAACTTAAATGATATGTATTGCTTGTTTTTCAATGCAGAACAAAGATAACTTCAAAAAAAGGAATTTAACAAACCGTTTATCCAGAACTTTAATAGATGTTTAACGCTGTTTTTACTGTTTTGTTACGCCGGGAGGGAACTATTTTTGCCCGATTTTACACAGCTGGGGAAAACTACCCGGTTTAATTTTCAGGTATTTTGAATTAACTTGTTGTAAATAAATATTTCAGGGGGCAAAGGGATTTTGCTGTCTGACTGGCTCTTTAAAAGTTTTAGCTCATTAAAAGTCCGGAATTCATGAAAGAAAATCATCACCGGGAGAACCGGGAAGAGATCCGAGAACTGCTCAAACGATACGAAAATCTCAAAAATGGCCGCCAGCACTCATTTATCGAAGAAGATTCATTTGAAAAAATAATCGATTATTTCCAGGAAAATGAAGACCTGACCCGGGCTTCTGAAGCAGCAGATTTTGCGATGGAGCAATACCCGTATTCTGCTATCCTGCTGATCAAAAAGGCAGATATACTTGTTGCTTCACGGAATTATAAAAAGGCCCTGCTGATACTGGAGCAGGCCGAATTGCTGGACAGCGGGGATATTAATCTCTATATACTCAAAACTGATATTTTTCTTGCACTCGATCAGCAGGAAAAAGCGGTTGTACTGTTGCAGGAAGCACTGACACTTTTTGAAGGTGAAGAAAGGCTGGAACTGTTATTTGAACTGGCCGATGTGTATGATGATTATGAAGAGTTCGATAAGGTATTTGATTGCCTGAAACTCATCCTGGAAGATGACCCCACCAATGAAGAAGCCCTGTACAAGATCTGTTTCTGGACAGATTTTACAGGCCGCAATGAAGAAAGCATACGCTTGCACCAGCAGATCATTGATGAATATCCATACAGTGAACTGGCCTGGTTCAACCTGGCGGCATCTTACCAGGGATTAAAACTGTACGAAAAAGCGATCGATGCCTACCAGTATGCGATCACCATTGATGAAAAATTTGATTATGCCTACCGGAATATGGGCGATGCCTATATCCGGCTCCGGAAATATAAGGAAGCTATTGAAGCATTAGAAAAAGTGAATGAACTGGCGAAGCCTGAAGATGTGATCTTTGAAGCCCTCGGCCATTGTTATGACAGGCTGAAGAATTTTGCCCAGGCCCGGTTCTATTACCGCAAGGCTTCGCATATGCGGCAGGATGACAGCAAACTTTTTTACAAGATTGCCTGTACCTATTTTAACGAAGGGCAATGGGAAAGTTGCTGCAAACAACTGGAACAGGCGATGAAGATACATCGCCTGCAATCGGAATATAATTTATTGATGGGGGAAAGTAAACTGAAACTGGAGCAGTATAAAGATGCCGTGCAGTATTTCTCCAATGTGGTGAGGGTTAAACCCAAAAATGCCGCCGGTTGGGAAGCGTTGATCCGTTGCCTGTATACAGCAGGTTATTTTGAAGAAGGCCTTGAACAGGTGCAGGTAGCCGCAGAAGTAACCGGTAATAAGCCCATTTTTATTTTCTATAAGTCGGCTTTGCTGATGGCGATCGGAAAAACAAAAGAGGCGTTATTACAACTGGAAAAAGGGATGGAAAAGTCTCCAAAGTTGCTGAAGAAATTTATTGAACTCAATCCTGCTGTTTTACAGCATCAGTCTGTAGTGGATATCCTGGCCCGGTTCAAACGGAAAAGATCGATCTGAACAGGTAATGGCATGGAGTGTTTGCAGTCAGCAGTACTCTGCTGAATCTTCCCTATTTTTGCCCGCCGGTTGATAAACCGGCTCTCCATTCTGAACATCAAATATGTACATGTATGAATTTTAATCTGTCGCAGATTCCGGATCGTATTGCAAAACCCCGTTTATCAGGATTGACCATGGTTATGGACAAAGGACTGAGTGTGAATGAAGCAAAGAATTTCATGAGTGTGTCTCATCCCCATGTGGATATTGTAAAACTCGGGTTCGGAACTTCTTTTGTAACGCCCAACCTGACAGAGAAACTCGAAGTGTACCGCTCTTATAATATCCCGATCTATTTCGGGGGAACTTTGTTTGAAGCTTTTCTGATCCGTAACCAGTTTGATGATTATATATCTGTGTGCAGGGATTATGGTATCAGTTATATGGAAGTGAGTGATGGGTCCATCACGATTCCCCATGCTGAGAAATGCGGTTATATTGAGAAGTTAACTAAACATGGCACTGTGCTCAGCGAAGTAGGTAGTAAAGACGCTGCACATATCATTCCTCCTTACAAATGGATCGAACTGATGCGGGCTGAACTGGAAGCCGGCTCCACGTATGTGATTGCTGAAGCAAGAGAAGCCGGTAATGTGGGTATCTATCGCGGCAGTGGTGAAGTAAGAGAAGGCCTGGTACAGGAGATACTCACACAGATACCGGGCGAAAAGATCATCTGGGAAGCACCGCAAAAAGCACAGCAATTATATTTTATTGAACTATTAGGTTGCAATGCCAATCTCGGTAATATTGCACCCACCGAAGTAATTCCGCTCGAAGCGATGCGTATCGGTTTGCGGGGCGACACTTTCAGTTTATACCTTGATAAAAAAGAAAATGCCTGATGCGCCGCTACGGACTGATCGGTTATCCCCTGGCTCAATCGTTCTCTAAAAAATATTTTGATGAGAAGTTTGAAAAAGAAGGATTGACCGATTGCCGCTTTGACAATTTTCCTATTACTTCCATTGATGAATTGTTGCCGGAAGTGCTGAATGCATACCCGGACCTCTGCGGGCTGGCTGTTACGATTCCTTATAAGCAACAGGTTTTACCCTTTCTTCATTCGACGGCAAATATTCCAAAAGGGCTGACAGCCTGTAACTGCATTAAAATCATTGATGGGAGATTGCACGGATATAATACAGATTATATCGGCTTTGAAAAAAGTTTTACCCCATTCCTGCAGCCGCACCATACAAGAGCATTGGTACTGGGGAATGGCGGTGCCACCGCAGCCGTGATCTATGTGTTGAAACAACTGGATATCGGATACGATATTGTCAGCCGTTGCATCCATGATCAGTCAACATTAACTTATAAGGATATTGATAGAAAGATAATGGAGGAGAATACTGTTATCATCAATACTACGCCGTTAGGGATGTTTCCTGGTAACGATAGTTGCCCCGCTATTCCGTATGAGTTCATTACCGAAAGACATTTTTTATACGACCTGGTCTATAACCCGGAAAAAACATTATTTCTTCAGCAAGGAGAGGAGCGGGGAGCCACTATAAAGAATGGTGCTGATATGCTGGTACTGCAGGCAGAAGAGAACTGGCGGATATGGAACCAGTAAAATTAACTCTCCAGTTTTTGTTTCGCTTCTTCCGGAACGGCTGCAATTTTCTTTTGCTTATAATCATAGCAGATCATTCCTGTTTTTGCAATGGCTACAGTTATTTTTTTGCCAGCCTGTTCTTTCTCCAGCAAATAGTATATATCAAAACCCACTTTGGAGAATCCTTTTGCTGTTATGGAAGCGATCACCGTATCTCCGTAAAACAATTCAGATTTGAATTCAATGCCCACATCGCTCATGATCATCCCGACACCGGCAAACTGCATTTCTGTGTAATTATACTGTGCCAGAAACTGCATTCTTGCTTCATGAATGAGGGATAAGATGGCATCATTACCCACATGACGGCCATAATTCAGGTCTGTAATACGGACAGGTATATTCGTTGAAAAATGAAAAGCAGCAGGCAGGTCAATTTTTATCCGGGCCATGAATTGTTGTTTGACTAAAATTAGGGAAACAGTATGGAAGAACAGCTTAGAGATTAGAGTCCTTCAGTGTCTGCAACAAACTAAGTATATCCATAAAGTTGCCGGGAGACGGGGCAACGGGCGAATCAGCGATCTTTTTCTTCCATTGGTTCAGCTGGTTCTTACAATCTTCATCCTGTTCTTCGCCGGACACACAGCAGATAAGGCCACTCAGTTTTTTGGATACTCTGACAATATGCCCGTCAGCCGTCATCAATAAAGAATAACGGCTGGCCATATCAATGGCAGCGTTTGTGGCAGCATAGGCAGGCACAGCTATATCGGTACATTCGAGCTGTTGAAAAATGGCTGCTGGTAATATCAGATCCGCATCCGTATTCACGGGAGCAACTTCATCCATAAAAAGATCCTGGTTGATCTTTCTCATCTTTTGCCTGTCAGACATATCCAGACTGGCAAAAGTGCCCTTACTTTCTTCCAGTGCTGCTGCATCTATTGCATCCTGGGATTGAACAATTTCTTCTGTAACCTGGTCTGCAGGAACTGCCGGATCATTGTTCAGCGGGCTGTCCGTATTTTGCTTTCCGGGTATTTCTGTTGTACCGGCAAGACCGTTGTTTTCTTTTTTGGTATTCAATAATTTGACAGCACCAAAGGCAACAAAACCAACGAATACAGCTGCTGCCGCATAACGCAGTACCGGGAATATCTTCCGTTGTTCTTTAACAGGAGTTCCCTCTTCAATATGGAGTGATTGGCTGATCTTTTCCCATGCTGTTGCGGGGGGGGCAACTTCCATATTTGCCAACGTAGCCGGGTATTGAGTACTTAATTCCAGTTCCTCAAGACTTCCTGCAATAGAACCCCATGCCGAAGCCGGGGGATTGACCTCCGCATTTTGTAAGGTGGCCGTAAACGCATTGTTCAAATGTGATTCATCCAGGGCAAGGGCTATTTTTCCCCAGGCAGCTGCCGGTGGCTCTGCTGTTTGATTGTATAGTTTATGTTGGAATGAATCGTTCATGACTTTACTCTTGCTTCACGTTGTTCATCTAAAAATTTTCTGACCATTTCCTGTAGTATCACTTTGGCCCTCGACAATTGTGATTTACTGGTTCCTTCGCTGATGCCAAGCATATCACCGATCTCTTTGTGGGTATATCCTTCCACCACGTACATGTTAAAGACAGTCCGGTAGCCGGGTGATAATTCCTGTATCAATGCGAGGATATCCTTCTCCGCCAAACCATCCAGTGCAGAAAGCGATTTTCCTTCAATCGTATTTTCTTCTTTTTCCGTAACGGGTTGCAGGTACCTTTTGCGGCGGAAATGTTCGATAGCGGTATTAACGAAAATCCGTCTTACCCAGCCTTCAAAAGAACCATCGCCCCGGAAACTGTCCAGCTTTTTAAAGACCTTAATAAATCCTTCCTGTAATATATCCTCGGCTTCTTCGGCATTGGAAGCATAACGGAGAGAAACAGCATACATGCGGGGGGATAAACGGCGATACATCTCCTCCTGCATTCTTCTGTCGCCTTCCTTGCATCCATTAATTAGGTCGCTTTCGGTGATATTTTGGTTGCGTTGTGCTGTCAATTTGGGTGGTTTATTTACAAGATATTCAAAAATGCTACCAACTTTTCGGTCGCCTTCTTCCTGTGGCTGAACCGGTTCTTTTCTTCCAGGGTCATTTCTGCAAAGGTTTTATCTGCGCCGAGCGGAACAAATACCGGGTCATAACTAAAACCGTTGCTGCCCCTTCTTTCTTTGATAACCGTTCCTTCACAAATTCCTTCAAACAGTGTTTCTTTCCCATCTATGATTACGGACACTATTGTCCGGAAACGGGCACTGCGGTCCTCTTTATCTGCCAAATTAATCAAAAGCTTATCAATATTCTGGTCAAATGACCGGTCATCTCCCGCATACCGGGCACTTTTTACCCCCGGTTCGCCGTTAAGTGCGGCCACTTCCAATCCCGTGTCTTCACTGAAACAACTGGTGCCGGTCATCCGGTAAATGGTTTGAGATTTTTCAGCAGCATTTGCTTCCAGGGTATCGTGTGGTTCAGGAATATCAATAGTAATACCGGCTTCCTGCAGGGTCAGCAATTCGAATTTGTCGCCGGTCACGGCACGGATCTCTTCAACTTTATGCTGGTTATTGGTGGCAAAGATCAATTTCATAAACAGGGATCAGATATTAAAAAGCCTTCGTAAAGAAACCCAGAGTTTACTTTTTTCTATTTTATCTTTTTCTATTTCCTGCAGTGAAGGAATATATAGAAAAGAACAATTTGCGAAAGGCTGTATTTGGTAAAAAGGGAAACTCATCGGTAAACCAAAGCCGGCCGGTTCAATGTCAAACAATAAAGCAATTTTACTATTATAACTGCCGATCAGTTCTTTGTAAGAAGCGGGTTGTTGATTGATGTTCACGATAGCAACATCAGCCAGGCTGAGCTTACAGGCAGTCAGCATATTGGTCAGGAATTGCAATTCATGATCGGGTACATGAACAGCCTCATCGTTATTCACCACAACGAGTATATTCTTTGCATTAGTACCAAGTGACCTGAATTCGCCTTGTTTTACCGGTTCGGGAACGATCATCTTTTCTGTAACTGGCATTTCTTTAGGTGCTATCTCTCCTGTATCAACCAGAGATGATGCATAAAGAGATGCAACAGCAGATGCGGGTAAATGAATGTGGTTGATGTCCATAATCTGTCAGCAAATTTACGACCAGGTGTTAGTTTTTTTCGTTTCTTTGCAGGGTCAAAAGTAAACTTTTATGATCGCAGCTATGGATATTTCAATAACGAAAGCAGAAACCAGTAAATTAAAAGACCTGGATCTTGAAAATCTTCCCTTCGGCCGCTTTTTCAGCGATCATATGCTGGAAGCTGATTATGAGAATGGAGAGTGGAAGAATATCGAAATTAAACCCTACCAGCCTTTATTACTGAGTCCTTCATTGGCGGCGTTGCATTATGGCCAGGCGATCTTTGAAGGTATCAAAGCATACAAAGACAGGAATGGTAATCCGTTTATCTTTCGTCCGTATGATAATTTTCACCGCTTTAATATTTCTGCGGAACGCATGCAGATGCCGGCTGTTCCCGAAGAATTATTTATCGAAGGTATGCGCCAGCTGATCGCATTGGACAAAAACTGGATACCCTCATCAGCGGATCATTCTTTGTACATCCGTCCTTTCATGTTCTCGTCGGATGAAGTGATTGGTGTGAAACCATCCGATACGTATAAATTCATGATCATTCTCAGCCCTACGGGTCCTTACTATAGTGCGCCGATGCGTATTTATGTGGAAGAAAAATATGTCCGGGCTGCACCGGGTGGGGTCGGGTATGCAAAAGCAGCGGGTAATTATGGAGCTGCCATGCTGGCAACCGCAGAAGCAAAGAAAAAAGGATACGACCAGGTATTATGGACTGATGTTTCCGAACATAAATATGTACAGGAATGTGGCACAATGAATGTATTTTTTGTGATAGGTAATAAAGCAATTACTCCCGGTCTTGAACAGGGAACCATACTCGGTGGCGTAACAAGATTAAGTACCATCACCTTGTTGCAGGAAATGGGATTAACTGTGGAAGAAAGAGACCTGAGCATTGATGAAGTGATTGCTGCTTACAAAGCCGGTACATCTATTGAAGTATTTGGAACAGGTACTGCAGCCACCATCTCCCTGATCAAAGAATTGCGGTATAAAGATTTTGTAATGGAGTTTGATGTGGATGCGTGGAAAACGGCCCCGACGGTAAAAAAATGGATCACCGATATCCGGGAGGGAAGGAGAGAAGACAAATACAACTGGATGTGGAAAGTCTGATCAAAAAAAACTATTTTAGAGGGCCGTTGAAAAACGGCCCTTTTTTGTTGCCTTATTCCTGCTCAGTATCCGTTGAAATTCACGGACGATTCATTGCCTGTTTTTTTGAGAACCAACAACTAACTACATGCGATCAGGTGTATTCATACTGACAGTCCTCTTTTTTTTATTCAATGCCCTGCAGTCAACAGCACAATTTACCCCTGTCCCTGTAACGGGTTTTAATCATGATGCGATTGCGGAGGGTGCCCCGAATTCTTTAGCAACAACTACTTTGGAAGTGGATGGTGCTTCTTCCAATAAAGTAATGTACACTAACGCATTCAGGACATTTGCGGGGATAGCCGGGGGCGGGTTGCCAGATAACGGGACCATTATCAATGGCGGTGATACCTACCAACTGGCACCTTTTACCGGTAACAATGCTTTATATGTGAAGAGGAACGAAGCATTCAGTCTCTCCCTTGCAGCCCCGGCCTCTTTTGCAAGGATCAGGATACTGGGTTTTACCACGGAAGGAGCCAGCTCATTAGACATCAGTTTGTCTTTTACAGACGGAACCACAATCCCGTACCTCACCAATTATTCTTTACCCGACTGGTTCAATGGTACAACGAACCTTGTCTTACAGGGATTCGGCCGCTGCGATCGCTCAGCCGGACCTGCCTATAATGCAGATGCCTTTCCCACTAATCCAAGGATGTATTATATTGAAGTTATCCTGACCTGTGCCGATCTGCAAAAGCAATTACAGTCCATCAATTTCTCGAATGTCAGCACTTTCCCGAATAATGCACCGTTTCCAAATGCTGTGTTATTAGCCGTATCCGGCCTTAACTATTCACAAACGGTTACTCCCACGATAACACCCAGCGATTGTGCAGGCCCTAACGGAAGTATTGCTTTGAATGTTACAGGAAGTTCTGCACCTTATACTTATTCCTGGAATACTACACCAGCGCAAACATCATCTGCCGCAACCGGATTAGCACCCGGTAATTATTCCTGTACCATTACAGATGCGAATGGGTGCACATCGCCATACAACGGTACTGTCACACTAAATAATAATGCTGCTATGACTGCTGCCGCAAACCCGGTGGCAGTTTGTCCGGGTACTGCTGTTCAGTTAACAGCTACTGCAACCACAGGAATTCTTTCAACGTATACATGGACACCTGGAACGATAACTGGTCAATCAGTGACTGTTTCTCCCGCAATCACGACAACCTATACAGTTAATGGGACAAATGCGATTGGCTGCACTGCTTCAGCACAAGTAACCGTAAATGTGAACCCGGTTCCGCCAGCACCTGTTGTAACTGCCACAGCAATCTGTTCCGGGTCAACTGCAACCTTGCAAATTCAATCCCCGCAGGCAGGATATGTTTACAATTGGTATGATGCAGCAACAGCAGGAACATTACTATCAACCGGAACATCATTCACTACACCTGTATTAACAGCCAATACAACTTATTATGTGGAAGCAATCAATACAACGGGTTGTTTTAGTACGGGAAGAACAGCAGTTACCGTTGTTGTAAACAGTTTGCCTGCTGCACCAACAGCCAGCAACCTTTCAATTTGCCCGAATACAAACGGCATCTTATCCGTCTTAAATCCGCAGGCAGGCTATACATATAATTGGTACGATGCAGCAACCGGGGGAACATTACTGGCAACCGGGATCACTTATACCGCTACGGCTATCGCAGCAAACAGTGTTTATTATGTATCCGCAGTAAGTAACAACGGGTGCACAAGCAGTACCCGGACAGCAGTAACGATAACTTTATTGCAACCTCTGCCACAACCGGTAGTAACCGTTGCCAATGTCAGTTTTACTTCTGTCACCTTTTCATGGACAGCCGTACCCGGCGCAGTGGGTTATGAAGTAACGACGAATGGCGGCGCCAGTTTTCAAACACCTAGTTCTGGTGCAACGGGGACAACACATACGATTAATGGATTAAACGGCAATCAAACGATCATAATCCAGGTAAGGGCATTGGGGCCGCAGGTTTGCGAGAACAGTATTTTATCGGCACCGGTTCCTGCCACCACACTGAGCAGCAAAGAGATCTTTGTACCCAATGTGTTTACACCGAACGGAGATGGACGCAATGATGTGTTGCTGGTCTATGGAAATTATATTGCTTCCATTCAATTGAGAATATTCAATCAATGGGGGCAACTGATTTTTAGTTCAGATAATATCAGCACGGGCTGGAACGGTATGTATAAGGGACAGCAACAACCGGTGGGTGTATATGCATATACATTGAAAGCTGTACGCCAGGACGGAACCATTGTTACTAAAAAAGGATCGATCAACTTAATCAGGTAAGCCGTGAGAAAAATTGCCATCATTTATTTATTCATCCATTTTTTTAGTGCCGGTAATGTATCGGCGCAGGTGGATCCGCATTTTTCACAATTCTATGCCTACCCGATGTGGCTGAACCCGGGCATGACAGGAGTGATGGATGGAGACTATCGTATTACCGGTATTTACAGGAGCCAGTGGAGTAATGTGATGACTCCTTTTACCACAGCCGGATTTTCAGCTGATGTGGCAACTGGTAAAAACCTAAACCTTGGGGCAAATTTTATGAACCAAACGGCTGGGGATGCCGGTTACAAATACCTGAATGCCTACGCAACGATCGCTTACAGCGGGTTTCGTTTCGGGCAGGATAATAACCAGCAGATCGTATTTGGAATACAGGCTGGTATGTTGAGCCGCCGCTTTGATCCCGCCAAATTTCAATTCGGTGACCAGTGGAACCCGGTAACCGGGTATAATCCCGGTGCCACTACAGCCGATCTCATTTCCAAAACATCTTCTGCAGTGCTGGATATGGGTGCAGGGGCGGCTTATTTCGACAGCCGACCAGATCAGAAACTCAATTTTTTTGGAGGACTTTCAGCATTCCACCTCACCAAGCCAGAAGATCCTTTTGTTAACGGGGCTGCTAAAAAATTCCTGCCGGTTCGTTATGCCGTTCATGCCGGGGCCAGGATCACGGTGTCGGAAACGGCCAGTATCACCCCCAACCTTTTGTTGATGCAACAGGGAAATGCACAGGAGAAGATGATCGGGTTATTTGCCCAGTTGAGGGCCAATGACTTTACCGATTTGCTCGTTGGGGCTAATTACCGCTTTGAGGATGCGATCTCTCCTTATGTAGGCGTTGCTTTTCAAAACTTTGTGCTTGGGGCGAGCTATGATGTGAATATATCTGAACTGGGAAAAGCGGTAACCGGTACCAACAGCCTGGAGATATCGCTGACCTATATTGGCCGGAAATCAGGGAAGCCACTCCGTTACCTGTCGTGCCCCCGTTTATAAAACTGGTTTTTAAGGCTGAAAATGGCTTATCCACAGGGTGGGGGATATAAAAATGAAAAACAGCTCTTTATTTTTGGATTTTAAGGGTTGTGCCGTTACCTTTGCCCTCCCAAAAATAAAAGGTTCAGAATGCCTACTATTCAACAATTAGTAAGAAAAGGAAGAGAAATTATCAGGGCCAAGAGTAAATCAAGGGCTTTAGATCAGTGTCCCCAGCGTCGTGGCGTATGTACCCGTGTGTACACCACCACTCCTAAAAAGCCTAACTCTGCGCTGCGTAAAGTTGCCAAAGTTCGTTTGACCAACAAGGTGGAGGTGATCGCTTATATCCCCGGTGAAGGTCATAACCTGCAGGAGCACTCTATCGTTCTGATCCGTGGTGGTCGTGTGAAAGACTTACCGGGTGTACGTTATCACATCGTTCGTGGTTCTTTGGATACTGCTGGTGTAAAAGACCGTAAGCAGAGCCGTTCTAAATATGGAACCAAGAAAGAAAAAGCCAAGAAATAATTCAATCATAATTTGTACTGAGTAAAGTTTTAATACTTGAAGAAATTCAGCTACAGCAGTTACTTTAAAAATTAACATTCATGCGGAAAGCACAAGCAAAGAAACTCCCTTTAGCACCAGACCCTAAGTTCAACGACAAACTGGTTACCCGTTTTGTGAATAACCTGATGTGGCAGGGTAAAAAGAGCGGAGCCTTCAATATTTTTTATGATGCACTGGATAAAGTGGCCAAGCAAACCAGTGAAGATGGATATGAAGTGTGGAAAAGAGCCCTGGTGAACGTTACCCCAGCGGTAGAAGTTCGCAGCCGTCGTATCGGTGGTGCCACTTTCCAGATCCCTGCTGAAGTTCGTCCCGACAGGAAGATTTCTTTGAGCATCAAATGGCTGATCCGCTACAGCCGTGAAAGAAACGGTCGCAGCATGTCTGATAAATTAGCTGGTGAGATCGTGGCAGCAAGCAAAGGTGAGGGTGCTGCATTCAAAAAGAAAGAAGATACCCATCGTATGGCTGAAGCTAACAAGGCTTTTGCTCACTTCAGGGTATAAAAGATACAAGACACATTTCCACGGAACCATCTCGTACAAACGGGGTGGTTTTTTTTATTGCATAATCAACCACATAGATAGAGTAAATGAAAAATAAAAGCCGCCCTGCATGGCGGAGCGGCTTTTGAATATATCAGAAAATGGCTTAGCTGTTTACTTCGCCATTACCATTATCACTGTTTGTTTCAAAAATATCTGCCTGCACCACTTCCGGCTGTACCACAGGTTCAGTAACAGGAACAACTTCGGCTATTTCAACGGGTGCTGCCACAGGGGCCGCAACAGGTTTGGGAGCAGATGGTTTCTTAACAACAGGTTTCTTTTTAGCAACCGGCTTTTTGGGAGCGGCGGCTTTCTTAACTACTTTCTTTGCTGCTTTTTTCTTGGGGGCTGCTTTCTTAGCCGCTTTTTTTACAGCTTTTCTCACCACTTTTTTAGCTACCTTTTTTTTAGGAGCTGTTTTCTTTTTCACTGCTTTTTTCTTGGGGGCTGCTTTCTTTTTAGCAACTGCTTTCTTAGCGGCTTTTTTCACCACTTTTTTTGCGGCCTTTTTCTTCGGCGCTACTTTCTTTTTTGCTTTCTTTTTGGAAGCCATGGAATCAGATTTTCAGGTTAAGTAAATGAAGTGTTTTTGTTGTATTAAGGGAAATGAAATTACAATCATTCAGGACTAATAACAAAATTTATATATGGTTTCCGGGTAAAGTTATCATTAGCATGCCGTGTGGCGGTGTCAAACAGGCCATTGGAACAGAACTTTTACAACATCCTCTGCAGGGAAAATTTCTTGGACAGTTGAGACCCTTGCTTGCGGCAGAGATGGTGGGTTGTAAAAAGGCAGGTCTTTATGAATGGGCGGTCAAAAGAAACAATGATTCCCGCTAAACGGAACTGCACCATTGAGAACCGGGTTTTCCCTGTTTTCCACAGGCTCAAATTAAGCCCTCCCGGGTCTTTTTTTTTTGCATTTTTCCCCTACCTTTGCGCCGCCATTAGGTAAAGCCAAAGGTGGATTGCGGACAGTGAGGCCAGGGGTTTACTTCAAGTGGCAGTCTATGAGAGTCTAATCTACATATCAGCTGCTGTTCCCGCCCACGGGACTACACACTATTCCAGCTGATACCTTCCAACAAAAAACGGTTCTTATTGCTCATTGGCGGACAGAACGATGAAGTGAGTGACACAACAGGCGATGAACAGGGAACCGGAAGATGACAAATAAACAGTTCCAACTTTTTCAAATACAAAAACACAAATCAAATAGTCATGGCCGACTTAAAATTTCAGAGAAACTTTGGTATTGCGGCGCATATTGATGCCGGTAAGACCACCACGACGGAGCGTATTCTCCGCTACACAGGTATGATCCACCGGATTGGTGAGGTGCATGATGGTGCTGCCACTACCGACTGGATGGAGCAGGAAAAAGAAAGAGGTATCACTATTACTTCAGCAGCAGTAAGCTGCCAGTGGAATTTCCCCACCGTGTTGGGTAAAGCCACTCCTGATACAAAGAAATACTCTTTCAACATCATTGATACTCCCGGACACGTTGACTTTACCGTAGAAGTAGAACGTTCTATGCGAGTATTGGATGGTTTGATCGCTTTGTTCTCTGCCGTAGATGGTGTAGAACCACAGTCTGAAACAGTATGGCGTCAGGCTAACCGCTATGGTGTTCCCCGTATCGGCTTCGTGAATAAAATGGACCGCAGCGGTGCCGACTTCCTGAATGTAGTGAAGCAGGTAAAAGAAATGTTGGGTTCCAAAGCTGTTCCCCTGCAGTTACCAATTGGTGCTGAAGATGATTTTAAAGGAGTGGTGGACCTGATCAAAATGAAAGGTATCATCTGGCATATGGAAACAGAAGGTATGACCTTTGATGAAATTGAGATACCTGCGGATATGCTGGAAGAAGCACAGGAATGGAGAGCTAACCTGGTAGAAGCTGTAGCCGAGTATGATGATAAACTGATGGAAAAATTCTTCGATGATCCAAACAGCATCAGCGAAGATGAAATACATGAAGCGATCCGTAAAGCAACCGTTGACCTAAGCATTGTTCCGATGATGTGCGGTTCTTCCTTTAAGAATAAAGGCGTGCAGACTGCATTAGATGCCGTTTGCCGTTACCTGCCTTCACCGGTTGATATTCCGGATACCAAAGGAACTGATCCTGATACAGGTGCAGAACTGACCCGCAAAGCCGATCCTAAAGAACCATTTTCTGCCCTGGCCTTTAAGATCATGACCGATCCGTTTGTAGGACGCCTGGCGTTCTTCCGGTGCTATTCTGGTCACCTGGATGCAGGCTCTTATGTACTGAACGTAAGAAGTGGTAAGAAAGAACGGATCAGCCGGATCATGAAGATGTTTGCGAACAAGCAAAACCCGATCGACTTTATCGAAGCAGGTGATATCGGTGCAGCAGTTGGTTTTAAAGAGATCAAAACCGGAGATACGCTTTGTGATGAAAACCACCCGATCACACTGGAGAACATGTTCATCCCGGAGCCGGTTATCGCTGTAGCTGTTGAGCCTAAAACACAGGCCGATGTTGATAAAATGGGTATGGCGATTGCCAAACTCGTGGAAGAAGATCCTACACTTCGTGTAAACACAGACGAGGATACCGGCCAGACCATCCTTCGTGGAATGGGTGAGCTGCACCTTGAGATCATCATTGACCGTATGCGTCGTGAGTTTAAAGTGGAAGTGAACCAGGGTGCACCCCAGGTGGCTTATAAAGAAGCGTTCAATGCTACTGTTGAGCACCGTGAGACCCTGAAAAAGCAGACGGGTGGTCGTGGTAAATTCGCTGATATCCAGTTTAGCCTCGGACCCGTGGATGCAGAATGGAAAGCCGAGAATCCTGATAAGCATTACCAGTTTGTAAATGACCTGTTTGGCGGATCCATTCCCCGTGAATTTGTACCGGCCATCCAGAAAGGTTTTGAGCAATCTATGACCACTGGTGTATTGGCCAACTATCCTGTTGACAACATGAAGATCCGTGTATTCGACGGTAGCTTCCACGCTGTTGACTCGGATGCGATGTCATTCGAGCTTTGCGCCAAGCAAGGTTTCCGTGAAGCAGCCCGGAAAGCAAAACCGGTATTACTAGAGCCGATCATGAAAGTGGAAGTGATCACACCTGCCCAGTACATGGGTGATGTAACCGGTGACCTGAACCGTCGCCGTGGTATGATGGAAGGTATGGATACCCGTGCCGGTGCGGAAGTGATCAAGGCAAAAGTGCCCTTGAGCGAAATGTTTGGTTATGTAACCCAACTGCGTTCATTGTCATCCGGCCGTGCATCTTCTACCATGGAATTTTCTCACTATTCTCCTGCACCCAACAATATCGCTGAAGAAGTGATTGCGAAGGTGAAAGGGAAGGTGAGTGCATAAATTGAGATTGATTCAATCTACTGATAGAAGCCCCGCAAAAGCGGGGCTTTTTTTGTAAATAATTGAGCCAGATCAGGTGGAATATAGCCTGGTGGCATTATGTTTGCTGCATTCTTATCCGAAAAACACCCGTTTTTAAGATTCCTAGGAAAAGGCCGATTCGCTGATTTATGAAAAACACGTTAAGGTTAAGGGCTCACTCGTGAGTCCTTTTTTTTGTGCCTGTTCAGATCCAGTTCAGCTTAATGTTCTCAATCCTTTTTTCTTTCAGTTGTTGTTTGATCAGGTCCAGGTCTTCTTTTTGGGATGGGATCTTGGTCTCGTGGGTTTCCACGTACATGCGGTTAAAGAGATGATGGGTATCCGTGGCAATGATCTTTTTGAGTATCTCTATTTCAGCTCCTTCGATATCCAGTTTTACCAGGTCCACCTTTTGTCCCAGTTCCCGGAGGTAGGCTACCAGGTCTATCACTTCTATATCCTGTGTTCGTTGGGTATCCACATTTTGTTTTTCAGCTATAATGGAAGATCCTACAGTAAACGAAATATCACCTTCCTGTGCTTCTTTGTGCGTAAACATTTTAAGAACGGAACTTTTGTCCCACACCCCTTTCTGGATACAGGTAATATTTTTCCGGTTGCGGCAACGATAGGTGAGTTGCTGGAAGGCGATGGGATCCGGCTCAAAAGAAATGATACGGGCACCGGTATACGATAAGAGTTTGCTGATGTGACCAACATTGGCACCACAGTCCAGCACCAGAGATTTTTTATTGAGCCGGAAAAGATCGGGGATGAGTTTGAAGTAGCTGATAGCGATAGCACCACTGTTCAGTATTTTTCTTTTCAGCAACCCGGGTCTCATAGGTCAACAAGTTTTATTATTTGTCAAATACTTTCCGGAAGATGAATATAGCCCCGGAAAGGGAGGCGGCTAAAGTAATGAAATAAAAAACAAGACTGATCACAATGGCGGTATGTTCATTCACACCTAAAAAGACAGCACCTTTATAGAAGACAAATTCACGGATGCCCAGTCCCCCACCTACGGTTAACGGCAATACACTGGCCACCGCGGCCACGAGGAAAATGAAAATATAAATGGATTGCTGTTGCTGTATCCCCAGTGCATAAAGAATAGCATAAATGGAAAGTACCATCAGCGATTGTACGGCCAGTCCCAGGAAAAAAGTAGGCCAGAAGCCGGCTGTAAAATCCGGGAAGAAGCGTTTGATGATAAAGAATAAAACAAATACTGAAGCTACTGCACCTGCAAGCAGTAATATACTGTAGGAGATATTGCCTAATACAAAAAAGGAATACACAGCTAATATCAGCCCGAGTGCAAGCAAACCGCTGAACCGGTCAAGTAAGACCGCAGCAGATGTTTTTTTATAAGAGCTGTTAAAACGTTTGGATAAAACGATCACTTTATAGGCGTCGCCGGTAATGGAGCCGGGCAGGAATAAATTATAAAACATACCCAGCCAGAAGAGTTTCAGGTTTTCTTTTTCGGATAGGGGAAGCCCGATGTTTTTAAAATAAATATTGAGCCGTAACGAAGCGATGATCTTGGAACCCACAAACACGTCCAGGGCAACCAGTAACCAGCCAGGGTTGGCCGTTACCAGTACCGATCGTAATTCAGCAAAGCTGATCCTGGTGGAGACAAACCAGAGACAGGCTACCGTAACAACGATCTTCAGCAGCAGTTGTATTACTTTTTTGGTTCTGGAAGCAGGTTGTTCTGTTTTGTCCATTATTGTGGTAAATTGTTGCAAGTAAATCCAAATCGATGATAAAAAGAATTCTTCCTTTTTTGTTCCTAGTTTTTTATTCAGCAGTTGGTTTCAGCCAGGAAAAGGCATTGGTACCAGGCATGAAGATCAGCCGTTCTGTGAAGATCAAAAAAGCGTTATATAAACTGGATGCCCCGGCTGATACGGCTCGTCATATCATCATAGTGGAAGGGAATAATATAACGGTTGATTTTAATAATGCCGAACTGAAAGGAAGCAATAAAAAGAACAGACCTGATGAATTCTTCGGGGTGGCCCTGCTGATCCGGAACAGCAAAAATGTGACCATTAAGAACCTGAAGGCAAAAGGATATAAAGTTGCTTTGCTGGCCCGGAACGTGGAAAAGCTCACGATCGAGAACTGTGATTTCAGTTATAATTACCGGCAGCATCTCAACAGCACACCCGAAAAAGAAGATGTGGCCGACTGGATGAGCTATCACAAAAACGATAAAGATGAATGGTTGCGGTACGGTGCTGCGATGTATATAAGAAGTTGTGATTCTTTAACGGTCAAAAACTGCAAAGTAACCGGTGGCCAAAACGCATTAATGCTGATGGAGTGCAATGATGGGCTGATCATGAATAATGACTTTTCCTTCAATTCAGGTATTGGCATTGGCATGTACCGCAGCAACCGAAATAATATTCTGTACAACCGGGTCATCTTTAATGTGAGAGGATATAGTCATGGTGTTTACAGCCGCGGGCAGGACAGTGCTGGTATTTTAGTATACGAGCAAAGCAGTAATAATTTATTCTATAAGAATAACGTAACACATAGTGGCGATGGTTTCTTTCTCTGGGCCGGGCAAACCACCATGGATAGTGGTAAAGGCGGCTGCAACGACAATATCATTATGAGTAATGATTTTTCATATGCACCCACCAACGGGGTGGAAGCCACGTTCAGCAGCAACCGGATTTTAGGCAACCGGATATTTGAATGTGATCATGGTATATGGGGCGGGTATAGTTATAATACCGATATCGCCGACAACCAGTTCAGGAATAACCGTATTGCCATTGCTATTGAACACGGGCAGCATAACAGCATTCATCACAATCTTTTTCTGAAGGATAAAGAAGCTGTCAAGCTATGGTCAAGGCCGCAACAACCGGCTGACTGGGGATATGCAAAATACCATGATACAAGAAGTGTGGGTTATGTGATGCTGGCCAACAGTTTCAATGATAATCCGCTCGTGTATAATCTCAGCCGCACGGATTCGCTGCATATTTTTGATAATACCTATTCAAGAAATACGGGAGAGATTTTTAAGACGGATTCAACTGTTACCAATCTTGATACATTGTTTGACCAGCGCTGGAGCAATTATATTGACGAACTCAAAGAAGCAGTTGTTCCCGAAGTAAAAGACCCGATAGATCCGTTCAAGGGCACTGGCCGGCTGGCCGGGAGAAAAAACATTCTTATTACTGAATGGGGGCCTTATGATTTCCGTTCCCCCATCATCTGGAGTACCAATCCAACGGATAAAGGGGATACGATAAAGTTTGAACTCCTGGGACCCAAAGGCAAATGGATTATTAAGAATTACAGGGGAGTGGAAAAACTGTCTGCAGGCAGCGGAGAGTTCCCGGCAAGTATTACGGCAGTGAAGACAAGAGGGGAGATGACAGACATTTTTATTGAACTGGAATATAATGGGGAAACAATTACCGGACCTTTCGGGCAGGTCATCGCAGCAGGTAAGCCTTACCGGTTCACGTTTAAGAAATTCTTTCAGCCCATTGATTGGGAAGTTCTTTTTTATCCGATGGACACTGCTTATCATAACCCTGTCAAAACCGGAACTCTTTTTTCTATGCTGGAAAAGAAAGCACCCTTCAAAACCGAAAAAGTGGAGAGGCTGGACTATGCCTGGTGGGGTGATATCAGGGAAAAAGAGATTACCTATAAGCAATTCATAACGGTAGCAACCGCCACGGTTGATATTCCCAAAGGCAGGTATGAATTATCCGTCACCTGGGATGATGCTGTCCGGGTCTATATGGATGAAAAGCTTATCATGAATGAATGGACCCCTTCCCGGTATCAATTTGATGAATCGCCTAACCGCAGGATTCCACTGGTTATCAGTGGAAAACACAGTTTCCGGGTGGAGCACCTGGAACTGGGAGGTTTTGCCACTTTAAACCTGAAACTCAACCCTGTAAAGTAGTTCAGCCCGGTTTTTGAGTAAGTTTGTCCACAGCCTATAAAATTCTTTCCCAACTATTTGGAAGGAATAGGTCTCAACCCTACCTTTGCACTCCCAAAAGAAAATTGGGATTTTACACATGTCTCAGCGAATCAGAATCAAATTACAGTCCTACGATCACAACCTGGTAGATAAATCAGCTGAAAAGATCGTAAAAACGGTACGCAGTACCGGCGCCGTGGTAACAGGTCCAATTCCCCTGCCTACCCGCCGCAAAATTTTTACCGTATTGCGTTCCCCACACGTAAATAAGAAGAGCCGTGAGCAATTCCAGTTAGCTACGCATAAGCGTTTGCTGGATATCTATACGTCTTCTTCAAGGACAGTGGATGCGCTGAGCAAACTGGATCTTCCCAGTGGTGTGGAAGTTGAAATTAAAGCGTAGTACTCCAGGTCCCCTTGGGGAAATGAAGTAATTAGTTCTTATAAATAAATTTTTGCTATCTCTCAAAGTCATCCTCTTCAAAGCAGGACAACTAAAAAGAGCTCTGGCGTATTAACATAAAACAAGCCATTCAGGGTTTGTTTACTGCCGGTACTTCCCCAGAAAGGAAAAGGTCGGTGGCAAACGGGGATTGAAACCTGTCTCGTCTTAGACGAGACAAGTACAAGGTTGTCCCAATAATCCTGCAGGCTGCAAACTGTACAAACAATGAAAGGTATTATTGGTAAAAAGATTGGGATGACCAGCGTTTTCGATCCCACAGGCAAACAAACCGCCTGTACGATCATCGAGGCCGGTCCCTGCGTAGTTACCCAGGTTAAGACCAAAGAGTCTGACGGGTACAGTGCTCTCCAGCTTTCTTTCGGCGAGAAAAAAGAAAAACATGCTACACAAGCCGAAAAAAATCACTTCGCAAAAGCTTCTACAGCTCCCAAAAAATTCTCTAAAGAATTCCGCGACTTCTCCATTGAAAAAAATATTGGTGAAACTATTACAGTCGACATTTTCGCTGAAGGCGATAAAGTTGAAGTAGTGGGTACCACCAAGGGTAAAGGTTTCCAGGGTGTTGTAAAACGCCACGGATTCCATGGTGTGGGCCAGCAGTCTCACGGTCAGCACGACCGTCAGAGAGCTCCGGGTTCACTTGGTAACTCATCTGATGCAGCCCGTGTAATGAAAGGTATGAAGATGGCAGGCCGCACCGGTACTGACCGTGTGAAACTGAAAGGACTGAAAGTGGTAAAGATATTCGCTGAAAAGAACTATATACTGGTCAGCGGTTCTGTACCCGGTCATATTGGATCAATTGTTTTAATCCAGAAGTAATGATATGCTTGGTTGGAAACTAAGCATAACCTCAAAAATTTAGAAAATGCAAGTTGAAGTTTTAAATACAAAAGGAAAGAAAACAGGCAGAACAGTGGAACTGCCCGAAGATATCTTCGGTGCTGAGCCTAATAACCACGTTATCTACCTGGCAGTAAAACAATACCTCGCTGCACAGCGCCAGGGTACACATAAAGTGAAGACCCGTGCTGAAGTGCAGGGTGCCAGTAAGAAACTGCACCGTCAGAAAGGTACCGGTGGAAGCCGTAAGGGTAATATCCGTAACCCTTTATACAAGGGTGGTGGTACTATCTTCGGCCCCAAGCCCCACAAATATGATATCAAACTGAACCGTAAGGTGAAGGACCTGGCTAAGATATCTGCACTGTCCTACAAAGCAAAAGAGAATGCGATCGTGGTGGTGGAAGATATCCTGATGGATACGCCAAAGACAAAATCATTTGTTGATATTCTCGGTAACCTGAAGATTGCTGACAAGAAGATAATGTTTGTGCAACCTGAGTACAATGATAATGTTGAAATGTCCCTGCGTAATGTGCCTTATGTATTAGGTGTGTTACTGAGTGATATTAACACCTATGATATCGTTAATTCAGAAGTATTAGTGTTAACGGAGAGTGCGGCCAAGATATTTGCTGATGACGAAACAGCTGAAGCTTAATTAACCCTTCGGCAGGCTCAGGATGACAGAGCTTATTAAGAAAATTTAAAAACGAATTCAGATGAAACTTTCTGAAGTATTATTAAAACCCATTTTGACAGAAAAAGCAAACGCCCAGCAGGAAAAACTGCGCCGCTATGCATTCAAAGTGGCTAAGAAAGCAAATAAACTGGAGATCAAAAAGGCAATTGAAAGCTTTTACGGTGTTACCGTTACTAACGTGAACACGACTGTGGCTCCTGGTAAAAATAAAAGCCGCTTTACAAAAGCAGGTGTTATCTCTGGCCGCAAGCCGAGCTACAAAAAAGCTTTTGTAACAGTTGCTGAAGGTGAAAGCATTGATCTCTACTCAGCGATCTAAGCAAAACCAAACGAATGGCTTCAACAGCCGCTAATGTTGAACATTAAAAAGAATTAAAAAATGGCATTAAGAAAATTTAAACCCGTAACAGCCGGTACCCGTTGGAGAATCGGTAATGCATACGCTGAGGTTACTACCAATGTTCCTGAACAATCACTGGTAGAACCCAAGAAAAGAAGTGGCGGTCGTAACTCTTCTGGTCACTTATCCATGAGATACAGGGGCGGTGGTCATAAGAAGAAGTACCGTATCATCGACTTCAAAAGAAATAAAGTAAACATTGAAGCTACTGTGAAAACGATCGAGTACGATCCTAACCGTACATCTTTCATCGCATTAGTTGAATATACTGACGGTGAAAAACGCTACATCATTGCTCCCCAGGGACTGGAAGTAGGGACAAAGATCATCAGTGGTGTGGATGTGGCTCCTGAAGTAGGAAATGCGTTATCAATGAAAAACATGCCATTAGGTACTAATGTGCACAACATTGAAATGCAGCCTGGCCAGGGTGGTAAGTTGGCAAGAAGTGCAGGTTCTTCTGCGCAGCTGACCAACAAAGAAGAAAAATATGCGATCCTCAAAATGCCTTCTGGTGAGTTGAGAAAAGTATTGATCAATTGCTGGGCTACTGTTGGTGTGGTAAGCAATAGTGATCACTTCCTGCAAAGTATGGGTAAAGCCGGTCGTAACAGGTGGAAAGGTATCAAACCAAGAAACCGTGGTGTGGCAATGAACCCTGTAGATCACCCGATGGGTGGTGGTGAAGGTAAAGCTTCAGGTGGTCAGCCCCGTTCTAGAAATGGTCAATACTCAAGAGGTCTGAAAACAAGGACCAAGGGTAAAGGAAGTGACAAAATGATCATCCAGCGCAAGAACGGAAGCAAAATAGCGAAGTAAAAAACTCATTAATAATACAACGACATAAATCATGGCTCGTTCGATTAAAAAAGGTCCTTATATAGCAACACACCTCGAAAAAAAGGTGATGTCTATGAATGAAGGCAAAAATAAAAAGGGTGTTATCAAGACCTGGAGCCGCCGCTCTACTATTTCACCTGATTTCGTGGGTCACACTTTTGCTGTGCACAATGGCAACAAGTTCATCCCGGTGTATGTAACGGAATTCATGGTAGGTCATAAGTTAGGTGAATTTGCACCTACCCGCCAGTTCAAAGGACACTCTAAAAAAGAAGGTTAATCTAGAAACTAATTAAAATGGAAGCAGTAGCTAAACTGAGAAATTATCCGACTTCACCCCGCAAAATGCGTTTGCTGGCTGACCTCATCCGTGGTCAGAAAGTAGAAAAAGTATTGGCTGAGCTGGAGCACAACCCCAAGCATCCTGCAGTTCCCCTGCGCAAACTGGTGCTGAGTGCAATCAGCAACTGGAAGCAGAAGAACGAAGGTGGCGATGAAAGCCAGCTGGTGGTGAAAACCATTTTTGTTGACGGTGCAAGAACATTGAAGCGTATGCGTCCGGCTCCGCAGGGCCGTGGGTACCGTGTTCGTAAACGCAGCAACCATGTTACTGTGATCGTGGACACTAAAGAATCTAAAAATTAAACGTATTAACGAATAACCTGAATAAACATGGGTCAAAAAGCAAATCCGATTGGTAACCGTTTAGGCATCATCCGTGGATGGGAATCTAACTGGTATGGCAGCAAAAAAGATTATGCTGGCAAACTGATCGAGGATCATAAGATCAGAACTTACCTGAATGCCCGTATCAATAAAGGCGGTATCTCTAAGATCGTTATTGAGAGGACACTGGGTAAACTGATCATCACGATTCACACGTCTAAGCCGGGTATCATCATTGGTAAAGGTGGTGGCGAAGTTGATCGTATCAAAGAAGAGTTGAAGAAACTGACTGGTAAAGATGATGTGCAGATCAATATCCTGGAGATCCGTCGTCCTGAACTGGATGCGATGATCGTTGGTGATACTATTGCACGTCAGATCGAAAACCGTATCAACTTCAAACGTGCCACCAAGATGGCGATCGCTTCTGCTCTCCGCATGGGTGCTGAAGGTATCAAGATCAAATTGAGTGGTCGTCTGGCCGGTGCGGAGATTGCCCGTAGCGAAGAATTCAAACAAGGCCGTGTGCCCCTGCATACGTTCCGTATGGATATTGATTATGCTAACGTATTCGCTCAAACTGTTTACGGTAAGATCGGTATCAAAGTATGGATCTGTAAAGGTGAAGTATTAGCGAAGAGAGACCTGAATCCAAACATCATTGCAGGTGGTGGTAAGAATGAAGGCGGTGGAGTTGGTGGTGACCGTCGTGATGACAGAAGAGGTGGTGGTGATCGCCGTGATGACAGGAGAGGTGGTGGCGACAGAAGAGGCGGTGGTGGCCGTGGCGGAGACAACAGGAGAAACTAATTTTTGCAAACAAGAATCAAGTAACTAGAAATTATATACAATGTTACAACCGAAAAGATCGAAACACCGGAAAATGCAGAAGGGTCGCATGAAAGGCGATGCCAAAAGAGGTACAACCATTGCATTCGGTTCTTATGCTTTGAAAGCATTGGATCAGCACTGGATCACTGACCGCCAGATCGAGGCAGCCCGTCAGGCCCTGACCCGTGAAATGAAAAGAGAGGGTAATGTGTGGATCCGCATATTCCCAGATAAGCCGATCACCCGTAAGCCTGCAGAAGTAAGGATGGGTAAAGGTAAAGGTAACCTGGAGTTCTGGGCTGCCGTGGTAAAACCAGGTCGTATCTTATTTGAAGTGGATGGTGTGAGTGAGCAGGTAGCCCGTGCATCACTGGCGCTGGCTGCTGGTAAGTTGCCCATCAAAACCAAGTTTATGGTACGCCGTGATTTAGTTACAGCGTAATAATTAATAAATAATCGTAAAGCGATGTCAAAGAAAGCTGATTTTGTAAAGAGTATTCACGGGATGAATGAGCAGGATCTTAAGATCCGCCTGGACGAAGACAAACAACGTCTGAAAAAGCTGGAGTTCGCTCATGCTATCTCTCCGCTGGAGAACCCGATGACCATCCGCGGACTGCGCAAGGATATTGCCCGTTTGCAAACTGAATTAAAGAACAGACAACTGGGAGCATAACATCAGTTCATCACTGATCAAAACAAATAACAATGACCGAAAGAAATTTAAGAAAAACAAGGATAGGTGTGGTAACCAGCAATAAAATGGCCAAGACCATTACTGTTGCGGTGGAAAGAAAAGTAAAACACCCTATCTATGGTAAGTTCTTGAAAAAGACCACGAAGTTCCATGCGCATGATGACAAAAATGAGTGCAGCATTGGTGATGTGGTGAAGATCATGGAAACCCGTCCGCTGAGCAAAACAAAACGCTGGAGACTGGTGGAAGTGGTGGAAAAAGTGAAATAACTTTTATGCTGCAGTAGTCAGCTGCAGCCTCTGAGAAAAAAAAGTATTAACTGCCCGGATCGGAAATGAAAAGGGCTCAAAGCTTAAAAAGATGATTCAGCAAGAAAGCCGGTTAAATGTAGCGGACAACAGCGGTGCCAAAGAGGTGCTTTGTATCCGTGTACTCGGCAACAGCGGACAACGTTATGCCAGGATCGGCGACAAGATCGTTGTGACAGTAAAAGACGCTTTGCCTGCAGGTGGTATCAAAAAAGGTACTGTTGCCAAAGCGGTTATTGTTCGGACCACTAACAAACTGCGTCGTAAAGATGGTTCTTATATCCGTTTTGATGACAATGCAGTCGTCTTACTCAACCAGTCGGATGAGCCCCGTGGTACCCGTATCTTCGGACCAGTAGCAAGAGAACTGCGTGATAAAGGATACATGAAAATTATATCACTGGCACCGGAAGTATTATAAAAAACTCACAAGCCGATAGCCTTTAGCTGTTAGCTTGTTTGAAAATAAAGAGAAATTCATTGCTATAAGAGGATAAGCTAACAGCTAATCACTAATAGCTAAAAGCTAAAGAAAAAAATGAAAGCAAGATTTAAACCCAAGTACAATATCCGTAAAGGAGACAGTGTCGTGGTGATTGCAGGCGATGATAAAGCCCTGGATAAACCACGTACTGTAAAAGAAGTATTGGTGGACGAAGCAAAAGTGGTTGTGGAAGGTGTGAATATCATCACCAAGCACACTAAACCTTCTGCACAGAATACCAAAGGTGGTATCATCAAGAAGGAAGCTCCCATCCATATCAGCAATGTAATGCTTTGGGATGCTGCTCAGAAAGCAGGTGCAAAAGTGACAAGAGTGAGAAAAGATGGTAAGACAGAACGGGTTTTTAAAACTAAAAAAACTCCGGGAGGTAAAAAATAATGAGTACTAAAACTTATACCCCAAGATTGGCAGACAAGTACAAAACTGACGTTGTACCTGCCCTGGTAAAAAAATTCAGCTACGAATCTGTGATGCAGGCTCCTAAACTGGAGAAGATCTGTGTTAACCGTGGCGTTAATGGTGCTGTAACTGACAAAAAACTGGTAGATATCGCACTGGATGAACTGACTACCATCACTGGTCAGAAAGCAGTAGCTACTTTTTCCAAGAAAGACATCTCCAACTTCAAGTTGCGTAAGAACATGCCTATTGGTGCAAGGGTTACGCTGCGTGGAGTGAAGATGTATGAATTCCTGGATCGCCTGATCGCTGTCGCATTACCCCGTGTTCGTGACTTCAAAGGGGTGAATGAAAAAGCGTTTGATGGCCGCGGTAACTATACACTGGGTGTAACAGAACAGATCATCTTCCCTGAGATTGATATTGATAAAGTAAATAAGATCACAGGTCTGGATATCACTTTCGTTACAACAGCGAATACCGACGAAGAAGCATACGAACTGCTGAAAGAGCTGGGTATGCCTTTCAAGAACGCAACAAAAAATAACTCAAACTAAAAGAATAAACAATTATGGCTAAAACATCAGTAAAGGCCAGGCAGAGAAAAAGAGAGAAAATGGTAGCTCAGTTCGAAGCAAAACGTGCCGAATTGAAGAAAGCTGGCGATTTCAAAGCTCTTGACGAACTGCCAAAGAATTCTTCCAAAGTTCGTTTGAAGAATCGCTGCCAGCTGACCGGTCGTCCTAAAGGCTATGTACGCTACTTTGGTATCTCCAGGGTTGCACTGCGTGACATGGCATTGAATGGAAAGATACCAGGATTGAAAAAAGCAAGCTGGTAAGAAGAAACAAATTTTAAAATTAAACTATCCAATTATCCGCCGATGGCGGACGTAGGAGGGCAAAAATATGGTAACAGATCCTATAGCAGATTTTCTGACAAGAATCCGTAACGCACAAATGGCGGGTCACCGTGTAGTGGATATCCCTGCATCTAATCTGAAGAAGCGTATGACAGAGATCCTGTACAACCAGGGTTATATCCTGAAATACAAATTTGAAGATGATAACAAGCAAGGGGTGATCAAGATCGCTTTGAAGTATGATCCTTCCACCAAACAACCTGCTATCCAGAGTATGGAAAGGGTGAGCCGCCCGGGATTACGTCAATATTCAAGGCCTGCTGATTTCCGTCGGGTAAAAAGCGGTTTGGGTATTGCTATCCTGTCAACTTCAAAAGGAGTGATGACAGATAAAGAAGCAAAATCACAGAATGTAGGTGGTGAAGTACTTTGCTACATTTATTAATAAGAAATGTTGCTGATACATTAAGCTGAAACTATACTAAGCTGACCGGTCAGTAATAAGTAAATAAACAGATAAATTAACTAATTATGTCTCGTATAGGAAAACAACCAGTAGTCGCTCCCGGTGGTGTGACAATATCAGTCGGAAAGGACAACGTGGTTACTGTGAAAGGACCCAAAGGGGAATTAAAGCAAGCTATTGACCGTGATATCACTGTAGAAGTGAAAGACGGCAATATCACTTTTGCCCGCCCGACAGACCAGATCCGTCATCGTGCATTACATGGCTTGTACCGTTCACTGGTATCCAACATGGTAAAAGGAGTAACTGATGGTTTTGAAAGAAAACTGGAGTTGATCGGTGTGGGTTTTAAAGCTGCTAATCAGGGTAATGTATTGGACCTGGCTTTAGGTTATTCTCACAATATCATATTTGAAGTTCCTAAAGAACTGAAAGTGGCTACTGCCCAGGAAAAAGGTCAGAACCCTATCATTACTTTAGAAGGTATCGATAAGCAACTGATCGGCCAGGTAGCTGCTAAATTGCGCAGCCTGCGTAAGCCGGAGCCCTACAAAGGAAAAGGTGTACGTTATGTTGGTGAAGTGGTGCGTAAGAAAGCTGGTAAAGCTGCTGGTAAATAATTAAACTAAAATTTGATCCTGGCAGAATCAGGATTGTAAATACAAAGCGATGAACCCAAAAGTTAAATCACAAAGAAGACAAAATATCCGCTACCGCATCCGCAGGAAGATCAGCGGATCAACAGGTAAGCCCCGTTTGTCTGTATTCAGAAGTAATGCTGATGTGTATGCCCAGCTGATTGATGATACAAAAGGCGAAACACTGGCTGCTGCCTCATCAAGAGACAAAGACATTGCGGCGCAGAAAGTGACCAAAGTGGAGAAAAGTAAATTGGTAGGTGCTGCAATTGCCCGGAAAGCTTCTGAGTTAGGAATTAAAGATGTGACTTTTGATCGTGGAGGATACCTGTATCATGGTCGTGTGAAATCTGTAGCTGACGGGGCAAGAGAAGGTGGTCTTCAATTTTAAGTAAACAATACTCAAACTTTTAATTACAAGTATAAATGTCAAAGTTTAACGTAAACAGAGTTAAAGCCGGAGACCTGGAACTGAAAGACAAGGTAGTTGCCATCAACCGTGTGGTGAAAACTACAAAAGGTGGCCGTGCCTTCAGTTTCTCTGCCCTCGTGGTGGTAGGAAATGAGAATGGTGTGGTTGGTCATGGTCTTGGTAAAGCCAAAGAAGTTCAGGAAGCCATTACAAAAGGAATTGAAGATGCGAAGAAAAATCTCATCAAAGTTCCGGTGATGAAAGGAACGATCCCTCACGACCAGTGGGCAAAAGAAGGTGCTGCCAAAGTATTGATCAAGCCAGCTGCTCATGGTACAGGTGTGATCGCCGGAGGTTCTATGCGTGCCGTACTGGAAGCTGCCGGTGTAACAGACGTATTGGCTAAGTCATTAGGCTCTGCTAACCCGCACAACGTGGTAAAGGCTACTTTCAAGGCGCTGGCTTTATTGCGTGAGCCGATCAGCGTGGCGAAGACCCGTACACTTGGTTTAAAGAAAGTATTCAACGGTTAATCCGACTTCAAAAGAATTGAATTATGAAAAAGATAAAAATAACATTGGTAAAAAGTCCTATTGACAGACCTGAACGTCAGAAGCTGACTATACAGGCTTTGGGTTTGAATAAGACAAATTCCTCTAAAGAAGTGGAAGCCACCCCGCAAATCCTGGGTATGATCCGTAAGGTGACCCACTTGTTGAAAGTGGAAGAAGTATAAATAACCTGCATTCGCACCAGCGATCTGCAATCATTCAATAACAAGCGAGCCCCGTACTTCGGTAAACTCAGTAGCTTTCGGGGCGTTGAGTAAAAAATAAAAGCAATGAAACTGCACGAATTAAGACCTGCAAAAGGCGCAACACACAAAACGAAAAGAATTGGCCGTGGTGATGGTTCCGGCCATGGTGGAACATCAACAAAAGGTACAAAGGGTGCACAAGCCCGTACCGGTTTTAAAAGCAAAATGTCACACGAAGGTGGACAGATGCCTATTCAGCGTCGTGTTCCCAAGCGTGGATTCAGCAATCCTCACCGCGTTGAGTACACAGTACTTAACCTCGGCCAGGTGGAACAACTGGCTGAAAAATATAACATCACTGAATTTTCCCTGGAAAATCTTTATATCAACGGGCTCATCAGCCAGACAGACAGGGTGAAAATATTAGGGAATGGTGAACTGAAAAGTAAATTCACTTTTAAAGTGAATGCGGTAAGTGAGAAAGCTAAAGCAGCGATCGAAGCAGCCGGCGGATCAGTTGAAATCGTAAAGTAAATTTCGCTAAATTGCACCGACGCATCTGAAGATGTGTCGTTTGTGTTTACAGGGCTCTTAAATCTATTTAACTCCCGTGAAAAAATTAATTCAGACTTTAAAGAATATCTGGAGCATCGAGGAACTGAAAGGTAAAATACTTTTCACGCTGATGATGATCCTTGTATATCGTATTGGTTCCTTCATCGTGCTGCCTGGTATCGACCCGATCAAGATGTCCGAAAAAACAGGAGAAGCCAGCAATGGTATCCTTGACCTGATCAATACTTTTGCCGGAGGCGCTTTTAACCAGGCTTCTATTTTTGCATTGGGTATCATGCCTTATATCTCTGCATCTATCTTTATGCAGCTGATGACGGTACTGGTTCCCCGTTTCCAGAAAATGCAAAAAGAGGGAGATAGCGGACGTAAAAAAATTACTCAGTATACCCGTTACCTGACTGTTGTGGTTACGTTACTCCAGGCGTCTGCTTATGTACGTTACCTGGAGAATATGGCCCTGAGTACCCCCGGTATGATCATCGCTGATTACCCGTTCCTTTTATCCTCCGTAATTGTGCTGACCGCGGGGACCCTTTTTGTGATGTGGATGGGTGAAAAAATCACCGACAAAGGGTTGGGTAATGGTACTTCATTGATCATTATGATTGGTATCCTTGGACGGTTGCCGCAGAATTTCCTGGAGGAATTAACAGCTAAATCAACGAGGACCGGTTCGATATTGATTTTTATTATCGAGATCGCTATACTGATCGCTATCATTCTTGGTTGTATCTTATTGATCCAGGGTGTACGGAAAGTACCGGTTAACTATGCCAAGCAAATTGTGGGCAATCGCCAATTGGGCGGTGGCGCCAGGCAGTTCCTTCCGCTGAAGGTAAATAGTGCCGGTGTAATGCCCATCATCTTTGCACAGGCTATTATGTTTCTGCCAACCTTGATCACGTTAGGTGGTGGCAGAGATTTGTCTGGTATTTTTACCGATCAGAAGAATGTTTGGCATATGGTCATCTACACTGTTGTGGTGGTAGGGTTTACCTTCCTGTACACGGCATTGATATTTAACCCCAAGCAAATCGCCGATAACCTGAAGCAGAATAATGGTTTTATCCCGGGTGTTAAACCGGGTCAGCCAACTGCTGATTATATAGGCCAGATCATGGACAGGATTACATTACCAGGTGCGATATTACTGGCATTTGTAGGTATCCTTCCGGGTATTGCACAACGCCTGGGTGTAACACAGGGTTTCTCTTCTTTCTTTGGAGGTACGTCCCTGCTGATCATGGTGGGTGTTATCCTGGATACACTCCAGCAAATCGAAACACAGCTGCTCATGCGCCAGTACGATGGCTTGATGAAAAGTGGCCGTATACAGGGCAGACAGACCGCTTCTGCCGTACAGATGTAATAATTTTTTGATTATACAAAACCCGGTAAGTCATACTTGCCGGGTTTTATTTTTATTGGGATATTTGCAGTATGATGATCTACAAAACAGATGAGCAGGTGGAGATGATGCGCAAAAGTGCATTACTGGTCAGTAAAACAATGACGGAAGTAGCTGCTGTATTAAAAGCAGGCATAACTACCTTGTCGTTGGATAAGATGATCGGGGAATTTATCCGTGATCACCAGGCCATACCTTCTTTTTTAAATTATAATGGGTATCCTTTTAATTCCTGTCTTTCTGTGAATGATGTGGTGGTACATGGATTCCCCACCAAAAATGAACTGAAAGAAGGTGATATTATTTCAGTAGATATTGGTGTTATCCTGAACGGATGGCATGGCGATCACGCCTATACATTTGCCATTGGTGATCCCGGTGCTGATGTGATGCAACTGATACAGGTAACAAAGGAATCTTTGTACAAAGGGATCGAAAAAGCCGTAGCCGGAGGCCGTATCGGGGATATTGCTTTTGCCATACAGGAACATACAGAAAAGAAATATGGTTATGGAGTGGTAAGAGAATTGGTAGGCCATGGATTGGGTAAGAATATGCATGAAGATCCGCAGGTACCCAACTATGGTAAAAGAGGCAGTGGTGCCAAATTAAATGAGGGGTTAGTACTGGCCATTGAGCCCATGATCAATTTGGGTAAACGGGATGTGTATACGGAAGATGATGGCTGGACCGTAAGAACAAAAGATGGAAAGCCTTCCGTTCATTTTGAACATGATGTATGTGTGCGGAAAATAAAGGCAGATATACTTTCCAATTATAAGCCTATTGAAGAAGCGGAAAGAGCCAATCCAAATCTTTTTACGCCAAGCTTGCAGGCATTATAATAAACGGTATTTCAATTCTACTCTTTCATCGAGCCATATCTCCTGCGGGCTGATATAGGTATCATTCATTTTGAAGAGTATACCTGATTTGGCAAATGCATCTCTGACTAATTCTGAACAGATATAACTTTTGTTCTTTTCTCTTTTACCGGTTTTAAAAAGTATGCGTAACATAATGCGGATGATCTCCCAATTATCGTAAGGCCGGGTTAGTTCATCAAGTCCAAAGCTGATGGCTTTATTCAATTTTGATTTCTCCAGGTCAAAATTCAGTTTGGCAATAGCCACCTGTCCTTTGTAAGGACGTTTCTTTCCTTTATAATTTCTCAGGTAATTGGATAAAGGGATCAGGCGAATGCCGACATAAGGTTCCGCTTCCAGTACCATCACCCTGCCCAACTGTTCATCTTTATAGATAATCGCCACATGGCTCCACACACTTTTAGTCAATTTTTGAATAATGCCTGAAAAAGTATAACTGCCTGAACTGAAGAAAATGTGACCGGTTTGCAGGTAATCCCTGATCTTTTCATAGGGCATCACGGGCAGTTCTTTCAGTTGTTTTTTGGTGAGTGGGTTTGCCATGAACTCATATTTCTGGTAAACGAACTTAGCAAAATTTCAGCGTTCTTTGTAAAAAGTGAACAGGTGTCAAAACAACTGGTTGTCATAGGAGGCGGGGCGGCAGGTTTTTTCTGTGCTGTAAATGCGGCACGGATGAATCCTTCCCTGAAAGTTATAATTGTTGAAAAGACAGGTAAGTTATTATCTAAAGTGAAAGTGAGTGGCGGCGGACGCTGTAATGTGACACATGCCTGTTTCGATATTCCTGAATTAAGTAAACGATATCCCCGCGGCCAACACTTCGTAAAGAAGACTTTTCATCAATTCTTTACAACCAATACCGTGCAGTGGTTTGAAGAAAGAGGAGTGAAGCTGAAAACTGAAGCAGACGGAAGGATGTTTCCCATCACGGATTCATCGCAGACGATCATAGATTGTTTACTCCGTGAAGTGAATAAATACAAGGTGGAAATAAGAATGCACTCGGAGGTCAGAAGTCTGAGACCTCAAGCCGGGCAATTTCAACTTGAGCTGGCAGATAACCGGCATTTGACAGCAGATTTTGTTTGCATTGCCTGTGGCGGTTACCCGAAATCTTTGATGTTTCAATGGCTGATCAACCTGGGGCATTCTATTGAGGAACCGGTACCTTCGTTATTTACTTTTAACCTGCCTGCCGGTCATTCCATTACCAAACTGATGGGAGTGAGTGTTGAAAATGCAAGGGTAAAGATCACAGGAACCAAACTGGAGCAGGAAGGTCCCTTGCTGATCACCCATTGGGGATTCAGCGGACCAGCTGTTTTGAAATTAAGCGCATGGGGTGCCAGGGAACTGAAAGAAAGGAATTGGGAATTTGGTATTACTATTAACTGGTTGCCTTCGTATAATGAGCAACAACTTGCAGACAAGTTTCAATCATTGCGTTTTGATGTGGCTGCACAAAAGATCATCAATAAAAACCCGTTTGGATTACCCCAGCGGTTATGGGAGTATTTGTTGATTTTTTCCGAAGTCAATGGGGAAAGAAGATGGGCTGATTTGCCGGCGAAAGAACAGAACCGGCTGATCAGAAATCTTTGTAACTGTACATTTGATATAAAGGGTAAAACAACTTTCAAAGAGGAATTTGTTACTGCGGGTGGAATTAAACTGAATGAAGTGGATTCCAATACGATGATGAGTAAAAAAATAACCAACCTTTTTTTTGCAGGAGAAATTTTAGATGTGGATGGAGTGACCGGGGGATTTAATTTCCAGCATGCGTGGACCAGCGGATTTATTGCAGCAAAGAGTATTGCAGCAGCAGATCAATGATTATCCAGTTGCGCTTTTAACCGGGTATAAGACCATGCCGTGAATGGTAAGAATAATAGTAATGACAAAGTCCACGCATTTCCAGTGAATATCCAGAGTAAAGAAGTGATCAGCAGGAGGTAAATAGGGTAGGCCAATAATAAAATTCCTGTCATGATTGAATCATAATGATCGTTATCCAGCGTTTTTTTCCAGATAATTTTTTTGACAGAAAGGAAAAGTGGCATATGAACCAGCCAGCCAATGGCAGCTGGTATAGCCAGCACTATTTTCTGCAACAGTGATGGTTTTATTTCAAGCAGTGCTGCCTGTTTTTCTTTATCCTTTTTCGGAATTTCTAAAACCAGTTGTTCTAATTGTTGTTGCAGCAGGCTATTGAATGCCTGGTTTTTTATTCCATCAGCTTCTTTAAAGTTCAGATCATCTTTGCTGATGATCTCCCCGAAGTTGAGCAGGATGTTTTTCCCAAAGCGTTTGAATGAGCTGTAGTTGATACCGACCGGTAATACCTGCAAGGGAATATTTTCATCCCAGGCTTTGATGGCAAGTCTTGCTGTTCCTTTTTTCAGGGGGCGCAGATGCCATTCGTTAATACATTTACCTTCACTGAAGATGAGTATAATGCCGTTTTGTTTGAAGATATGCATGCAGGCATCAAAAGTTTTATAGTTCTCTGCTAAATTTTCTACTCCTTCACTGGTTCTGTAAACCGGCAGGATCTTTAATGCTGTTAATACCCGGCTGATGAGTTTGCCTTTGAATGCATCACCTCTTGCTAATGACCAGACAGGTTGTTCAAACAGCACATCCAGTATAACAGCATCTAAAAATGAGTTGGGATGATTACAGGCGAGTAGTAAAGGCCCCTTTGATTGCAGAACAGACGGCTTGTTGATGACCAGTTTACGGCAAAAGATCAGCAGGGCAAGACGGGCCATGATTTTCAGGCAGCGATAGAGCAAGGGGCTAATTTTGGTGAATATAGGAATAAATACCAGATGAGCAGCGGAAGGGACCCCGCAATGTGCGACGCAAGGGACGCTAAATCAAGGCGTTGCAGCCGGGCAATTCTACAAAAAACTCCTGCCCGGAACGGCCCGATTCAGCCATATTCATCTTATCTTTGCTGCCCCGATTTTTTAAAACCCTTCGGGACTATTTTATCATGTTTTCAAATTTGATTAACAAACAACTAAACGCTGATGCACCCGAGAATGCAGCTGCTGATGCTTCGACTACGCTCAGTACAGCAGATGTATCTACAGCGACAACAAATGTACCGGTGCAGACTGCCCACGACGATTTCGACTGGAACGTGGACAGAAGAAATGTGATCTCTTACAGCAATGAAGAGAGAGAAAAGTATGATAAAGTGTATGACAACACTTTTGTTCAATTGAATGATGGTGAGCTGATCCAGGGAACTGTGGTTGGTTTAACTAAAACAGATGTGGTATTGAACATCGGTTTCAAAAGCGATGGTTTGATCTCCCTGAATGAGTTCCGTGATTTACAGAACCTGAAGATTGGTGATGAAGTGGAAGTAATGGTAGTGGATAAGGAAGACCGCCAGGGTCACCTGAACCTGAGCCGTCGCCAGGCCCGCATTACCCGTGCATGGGAAAGAATCGTGGAAGTGCATAAGACGGGTGAAGTTATCACTGGTACTGTTACTTCAAAAACAAAAGGTGGTTTGATCGTGGATGTGTTTGGAATGGAAACATTCTTACCAGGTTCACAGATCGATGTGAAGCCTGTAACTGATTACGATCAGTTTGTAGGTAAGACCATGGAATTTAAAGTAGTTAAGATCAACGAGACTATTAAGAACGCTGTTGTATCTCACAAAGCATTGATCGAAAGCGACATCGAAGCACAACGTGCAGAGATCATGAGCAAACTGGAGAAAGGACAAGTGCTGGAAGGTACTGTGAAGAACATCACAGACTTTGGTGCTTTCATGGACCTGGGTGGCTTAGACGGTCTGTTATACATAACCGATATTTCATGGGGTCGTATCTCGCATCCTAGCGAAATATTGAAGATGGATCAGAAGATCAATGTGGTGGTACTTGATTTTGATGATGAGAAAAAACGTATCAGCCTTGGTCTGAAACAACTGACCCCGCATCCATGGGATGTATTGGGTGAGAACATTGTTGAAGGCAATGTAGTGAAAGGTAAAGTGGTGAACATTGAAGATTACGGTGCATTCCTGGAAATTCAGCCTGGTGTTGAAGGACTGGTTCACGTTAGTGAGATCACCTGGGCTAACACGCCGATCAATGCAAAAGAATTCTTCAAACTGGGAGATGAGCATGAAGCGAAGATCGTTACCCTGGATAAAGAGAGCCGCAAGATGAGTTTGTCCATCAAACAATTGTCTGCTGATCCCTGGAATGATATCGAAACCAAATTTGCAGAAGGAAGCCGTCATACCGGTTTAGTGAAGAACATCACTAATTACGGTGTGTTTGTGGAACTGGCTGCCGGTATCGGTGGTATGATCCATATCAGTGACCTGAGCTGGTTAAAGCGTTTCAATCACCCGGGTGAGTATACGAAAGTTGGCTCTAACATCGACGTGGTGATCCTCGGCATTGATAAAGAAAACCGCAAACTGCAATTAGGACATAAACAACTGGAAGAAGATCCCTGGAATACCCTGCAGGACACCTTTGCTATCGGAAGCCTTCATGAAGGTACCGTGAGCCGCAGGGATGATAAAGGGGCTACTGTTCAGTTGCCGTATGGCCTGGAAGGTTTTGCTCCTAACCGTCACTTGGCCAAAGAAGATGGTAAATCTATCGGTGCTGACGAAACTGCACAATTCATGGTGATCGAATTCGATCGTAATGAAAAGCGTATCGTTGTTTCTCATACCCGCATCTGGGAACAAGGCAAGGTAGAAGAAGCAGAAGCCGTGAAGAAAGAAGCAAGAGTGGAAGCTGATAAGACCAAGAAAGCCGTGAAGAATATCCAGAGCAAAGTAGAAAAAGCTACACTGGGTGACTTAGGCGTACTGGCTGACCTGAAGAAGAAAATGGAAGGTGGCGAAAGCAGCGAAGAAACAAAAGCGGAATAAGCCAATGCTTTTATAATTGAAAGCCTCCCCGATCGGGGAGGCTTTTTTTGTTATTACGGGGTAAACATTTATTTCTTTGCAGCCGGGTCTGGCAAAGCCGACTGGGCTTTAGCTGATGTGTTTTTGAAATTGCTGGTTCGCCGTCCAATCGGCAGAATGCTGTAAATTTAGGTATGCTTTCAAATGACGAATGACCGAACAAGCTTAATTAATAACGCCGAGTCAACGGCCGGCACACAGTGCAAGGGGTGAGACTCGGCTGCGAAAAAAATATGATGCACAATGTAATTGCTTCAAATAATTAAGTATGGTCAAAAAATATTTTATACTAGCTGTCTGTCTGAATTTATTAAATTCTTGTTTGCATAAAAAGCAAGAAAAAAGTAAAATTCGCAATGTGTTATCTTTTCACGTAAACAGTAGGTCATCAATTGCTTTTTCTAAAGATTCTGCTTTTGTATTACACGAACTAATGGGGTCGACTAATCAAACTCAATATTTGTACAACACCTACTACATTCAGAATACTTACTCATGGAAGGAAGTTGAAAATGAAAAGAGCATCTTATTAAAATTTTACAAGTCAGTTATAATAGATAGTAGTAGCTTGAGTTTTTTGACTTCAAATTTAAAGAGACAAAAAATATTTATTTCGGATCTTTCGAAGCTAGATTTACATTACGATATGGCAGATACTAGCGCAAATAAAAATAAAAGCATAGAGGAATTGGAGTGTGATAAAATACTCCGCTATAAAACTGGCTCATATACATATATGATTTGTAAAGGCATGGCTAGAAACCTCACAATGTATAGTTCTTCCAAAAAAAAGGAAACAATTTTCACATTGTTTGAGAGCCCAAGAAGAGTTGAAAATTTTTTTATTCATAATCTTGTCGGTGATGAGAGAGAAGAGATCATAGTTTTTCTAAGAAGCCCCTTTTCAAGGGATACTGAGGCATTCGATATCGAAGTTTACACAATTGAGTAAAAAAGGTCTCGGTCTCCCTCCCTTTCTTCGCAGCCGAGTCTGGCAAAGCTGACTCGGCGTTAGGTAAATTCCAGGCTCGCCGTCCAACCGGTAGACTGCTGTAAATTCAAGCAAAAAACGAATAACCGATACCTGGTCTTTTTTTATTCTTCCCCGGTTCATCAGATGATGTCTGTTTAGTTACAATTCCTTAATTTGCCTTTACATCGTTTGAAAAAATAGCATGAGTTCATTCGCTGACAGGATAAAGCACTTCAAGCCCGTACGCAAGATCGTCTACTTTATCGTCGGGCTGGCATCCTACCCGGGGCTGGCTATTATCAATAAACTCAAAATATCAGGGACAGAAAATTTAAAGAATTTACCGAAGGAAAAAGTATTATTCGTCAGCAATCACCAGACCTATTTTGCGGATGTAATTACCTTTTTCCAGATATTCAGTGCGGTGAAATGGGGAAAAATGAACCGGCTGGGTGTTCCCTATTATTTACTGAATCCTTTTACCCGGGTGAACTATGTGGCTGCTGAAACCACGATGAAGGGAAGCTGGATCAGCCGTTTGTTTTTGCTGGCCGGTGGACTGACGGTAAAAAGAACATGGAATGAGGGTGCCAAAGAAGTCAGAAAAGGGCTGGACCCATCAGATACCCGTAAGATCAACAGGGCCCTGGAACAAAATTGGGTGATTACCTTTCCGCAGGGCACCACGAAGCCATTTGCGCCGGGGAGAAAAGGAACTGCCCTTATCATCAAACAGGTAAAACCCATTGTAATACCCGTTGTGATCAATGGCTTCTGGCGGGCATTTAATAAGAAAGGGCTGAAATTTAAAAAGAAAGGGTCACTGCTTACGGTAACTTTTAAAGCGCCGTTAACGATCGATTATGATGCTTCAACAGAAATAATCACGGCACAATTAATGGATGCTATTGAACAAAGCAAGGAATACATGATGAAGGGGAAACATCACTGGCTCACGAAGGATACCTTGTAAATGCTCAATCTTTAAAAAACAGTGCCTTTAGTTCAACGGCATCATCTGGCTTCATCTTTCCGCCTAATATCAAACGTAATTGTCTTCTTCGTAATGCTCCTTCAAATAATTTTTTCTCTTCTTCGGTTTCAGTGACCAGTTGCGGAACAGGCCTGGGCTTTCGGTTGGGATCTAACGCTACGAACGTGTAGTATGCTTCGTTGCTCTTGTATTTATATTGCTGGGTAAAATCCTCGCCCCACACTTTCATGTGTACTTCCATAGAAGTATTAAAAGACCGGGTCACTTTGGCTTCAATGTGCACGGCATTACCCAGTTTGATCGGGTTCTCAAAGGAGATATTGTCTACCGATGCTGTAACTACCGGGGCGTTGCAATGTTTCTGTGCTGATAATGCCGCTGCAATATCCATCCAGTACATCAGGCGGCCACCCATCAGGTTACCAAATACATTCGTGTCATTCGGTAATACGATCTCCGTCATGATAATACGGCTTTCTGCTGCTTTTTTCCCTTCCATAAAACGATTTGTGCAAAGATAGGCAGCCGTGAGCAGTTATAATTAAGCCCGCATCAGTTCTGATTTTCGATACGCTGTACTTTTCAGGATGCGTTCGCATTTTTTCCAGAATCCGAAAAACGAATTATAAAAGCCGGTTACTTCCGGGAACATCCAGTCCCTTGCTTCTTTTTGACCGGGGTAATGCCTAAAGGCCGGATGTTCTTTTGATACAATCGCCGGCACCTTGCTGATAAAAGGAATATCACTTATTTCCCCGGTGAATACCTGGATGCCTTCGATATTCTGTGCCAGCGACAGTATGAATTCGATCACTTTGTCACTGACCGGGAATTGTTTAAAATGGGAGGGTTCCAGTAATAGTATCCTGTTAGCATCAATATCTTTTTTCCAAAGCGGATCCAGGTTGTATGAATTATACAACAGGATTGGAAGCGATGGATCAATGACAGGAGCAGTGTTTACAGGTAGCACCGTAGTTAGTTGAATATTTGTAGTGGCTGTTAATTCACCCGGCACATCCATCACCGGCAGTTCCTGGTAAGTTTTATCAAGGTAAGAATGGGGTTGCGGGCTGCGGGTATATTTATTGATATTTTCCTGGTTACAGAAATATTGTTTGGACGAAAAACTGCCGGCGACCCACTGCCAGCTGCAGGTGTTGCTGGCTATATCTCCATCCAGTAAATGGTAATACATCCATTTGGAAGGCATTTCCCAATAGGCTTTCCCGATATTGCAGGCAATGCTGGCAGTGTACATACGAAGATGATTATGCATATACCCGGTTTTATACAATTCTGCAATGCCTTTATCAATCGCCTGGATACCGGTTTCTGCATTCAGCAAAGCGGAGGGCATTAGCCGGTGCCGGGTTCCCGTATGGGTCCGGCGGATATCATCAAATATATCATCCTCCAGCTGTTGCCATACCCGCTGAAAATACTCTCTCCAGGCCAGTTCCTGGATGAATTTTTCCATTTGTTCCGGGACGAATCCTTTTACCAGCAGGCTTTCTAAAACCTGTTTAGTACTGATCACACCCCTTGAGATATAGGGCGACAGGTAGGAAACATGCCCATCAATAAAATTTCTGTCGGTTGCATATTTTACCGGGTCGGTATGATCAAGTTGGGCTAAAATTTCCGGGTAATCGGTTGGAAAATACATTCAGTATACTTTAGATTATCAACAAATCATTGCTGATTTGGTTGTTATACTGATTTACGAAATCATCTTGTTTCAGGATTTTATGGATTGTATGTATTATTCTTTAACAAAGCAGCAAATGGACCGGGTTATTGAAATGGCCTGGGAAGACAGAACACCATTTGAAGCAATTGAGATACAGTTTGGGTTAACGGAGCCGCAGGTGATCCGATTGATGCGTACTGAACTTCTTGAAAACAGTTTTAAACGCTGGCGGAAAAGAGTTTCTGGGCGGAAAACTAAACATCTTAATAAAAGAAGCGGGGAGGTGGATCGTTTCCGGTGCAGCCGTCAGCGGATCATTTCGATGAACAAAATCAGCAAACGCTAAGTTGTTTTATGTTTATTGCTGCGGCATTTATCACTGCAATATTTTACATCCACCCAGTTCTTCTCCCATTTTTTTCGCCAGCTGAATGGCCGCTGGCAAACCCCGCAAATCTTTACGGGTAAGTCAGCTTTTTTTCGTTGCTTCATTTTTTAGTGTAGTATCTAACTCTTGTAAAAATCGTTCGGCTGTTTCCAGGTGTTTATTTCTTTTTTCTTTATTCATTTTATCAAAAGTGCCCACCAGCATTCCCAGTCGCGGGTTTTGTAAAAAGAAATTACGGTGCACATGCATGAAACGCCAGAAAAGGCCATCCCATATTTCCTGCCAGGGGCCTTTATCCCAGTCGCCCATTTTCAATAAATAATTACTACCGCTGATATAGGGTTTGGTCGTCATCAATCCACCGTCTGCAAATTGTGTCATGCCATAAACATTAGGTACCATTACCCAATCATAGCTGTCTATGTACATTTCCATAAACCATTTATACACTTCATCCGGGTCGAATTCGCAAAGCAGCATAAAATTTCCCATTACCATCAGCCGTTCGATATGGTGCGAATAGCCGGTTTGCAAAACTCTTTTAATAACTGTATCCACCGGGTGAATACCTGTTTTCCCTGTCCAGAATGAGCTAGGTATCTTCCTGTTGAACTGCCAGTAATTGGTGGTTCTTTGTTTACTGCCTTCCTTTTCGTAAACAATGCGGATAAACTCTCTCCAGCCCATGACCTGGCGGATAAATCCTTCCAGTGAATTCAACGGGATGTCTTTTTCAGCAGCCATTTGCAGTGCTTTATCAATTACCTGTTGCGGCAGCAGCAGCCCGGTATTCAGCATGGGTGTAAGTACTGCATGATTAAGAAAAACCTGGTCCTTCAGCATGGCATCTTCATAGATCCCGAATTTGCTGAAGCGATGAAGCAGGAAATCATCCAGCCATTTTTCTGCAGCGGCATGGGTAACCGGGTAAACAAAACTTTCATTACTCCCATAATTATCCGGGAAATGGGACAGGATATATTCTTTGGCTTCTTTCACAAAACGATTTTCGCCGGGTATTTCAATTTCCGGAACTATTTCATTTTTGGGAAATTTCAACCTGTTCTCCGCATCAAACGTCCATTTGCCGCCCAGTGGTTTTTTTGAAGCATCCAGCAGGATATTTCTTTTCTTTCTTTGCCAGGTGTAGAAATCAGTCTGGAAATACAATTTCTTTTTGGAAAAAAAATCTTCCACCTCGGAAAGCTGGTTAAGAAACCCGGGATTGGGATACCGTACCAGTTTTATACCAGCTTCCCGGGCTGATATTGCCATTCTTTTCTCCAGCCAGTTATCAGTGGTATCGGTGTAATGAATTTCTGTAAGGCCGGAAGCAGCCAACCTTGTAATCAGTATGCGTACATCTGACGCAGGAGCCGCACTGTCTATATATTCAACCTGTATCTTTTTTTGAGCTAGGTAATTTTCATAATATTTCATGGATGCCCGGTGAAAAACCAATTTCTGCTGGTGAAAAGTGTATTGCCGGAAGAAAAGGAATTCCTCCAGGAGATATACAGGTCTTTCCTTGCTGATGGCCGGATGCTTCTTGAATAACTGGTGAGGAAATAGAAATGTGACTGCTTTCATTTTATAGTATGGTTATCCAACAATTCGGGATAAGTTTTGTTGTCAATCAAATTCATTTTATGGAATCGGTAAAAGGAAAAAATATCCTGGTTGTTGGTGCAACGGGAAGCATCGGGTCACGGACGGCTAAACTACTGGCCGGTAGTGGTGCAAACCTCTTTCTTGCGGGCCGTAACCCCGAAAGACTCGCTACGGCGGCTGATCAATCCTCAGTACCGGCGGAAAGAACATTTTCGCTGGATATTTCGAAACCGGAAGAAGTACAGGCATTAAAAGAAAAGTATTTTTCTGTTTATTCTTCTATCGATATCCTTATCAATGCCGCCGGTGTAGGTATTATCAAAAATATGGAGCAGTTAAGTGAAGTGGATTTTTTGCGGACGCTGAATTACAATTTATATGGCCCATTTCTGCTGGTCAAACAATTTTTACCAGCTATGAAGGAAGTGAAAAAGGGGTTGATCATAAATATACCCGGAGTATTGGGAAAAGTACCGATGGCTGGTGCCGCAGCGTATAGTGCCAGCAAATATGGATTGGTGGGTATGATGCAAAGTATCCGGGAAGAGATCAAAAGGACGGATATCCGGATCACTAATCTTTTTATGGGTGGTGTGGATTCTTCGTTTTGGGATACAATTGATCTGCGGGTGCAGCGGGATAAAATGATCCAGGCGGAGGAAGCCGCCAAAGCGATCTGGTTCCTTTGCCAGCAGCCCGCCAGCGGTGTAGTGAGTGAAATGGTATTACAGCCATTCAATCACCAGGCCATTTGATGTACTAAGAGCAGGCCCTTAAAAATCAAAATCTTTTGCCGGGGCAGTCATTTTATCATCAGGTGCTTTCTACTACCTTTGCCCGGTTAAAAATGCTGCCATGCAAAATCAGACTCCTATCTCATTTGATAATACTGCTCTCGCTTTTGATTACAAAACAGATCAGCAACTTAAAAAAGCCCGGTTTCTTTTTTCGTTAATGGGCAAGCCCTGGCTGGTAAAAATGGCCACCAAACTCACTCCCTGGGCTATCAATGCAGGGTTACCGGTAAAGGGATTGATCCGTAAGACCATTTTTACGCAATTTGTAGGTGGAGAAACCCTGGAGCAAACAGCTACGGTGGCCAAAATGCTTGGCAAATACCATGTCCAGGTAATATTGGATTATGGCGTGGAAGGAAAAGAAGGGGAAGCCAATTTTGATCATGCCTGCGAAGAATTTATCCGGGTGATCAATTATGCGTCCACGCAACCGAATATTCCTTTTATGAGTGTGAAGGTGACCGGTTTTGCCCGCTTTGCTTTGCTGGAAAAACTGGATACGCTGATGCATGAAGGGCAGGGTACACTAATGAAACGTTTTTTAAGTGCAGTTGACCTGTTGCCGGCTGCAGAAAAAGAAGAATGGCACCGGGTAAGGCATCGTGTGATGCGGGTTTGTGAAGCGGCTAAAGAAAAAAATGTGGGAGTACTCATTGATGCAGAAGAAACATGGATACAGGACCCCGTAGATGCGGTAACCATCCTGATGATGGATACCTTTAATAAACAAAAATGCGTGGTGTATAATACCCTGCAGCATTACCGTCATGACAGGCTTCAATTTTTGAAGGACAGTTACGAAGCTGCGGTAGAAAGAAATTTTATTTTAGGTGCCAAACTGGTACGGGGTGCATATATGGAGAATGAACGAAAAAGGGCCGCAGAAAAAGGATATCCTTCCCCCATACAACCGGATAAGGAAAGCACGGACAAAGATTACAATGCAGGAGTAGCTTTTTGTATTGAACATATTGACAAGATTGCCCTGATCGTTGCTTCGCATAATGAATACAGTAATTTATACGCCACACAATTACTGCAGCAAAAAGGGTTGCCACTGGATCATCCCCATGTGCACTGGAGCCAGTTGTTTGGCATGAGTGATAATATCACATTTAACCTGGCGCATGCCGGTTGTGGTGTGAGTAAATACCTTCCTTTCGGGCCCATCAAAGATGTGATTCCTTACCTGATGCGCCGGGCAGAAGAAAATACTTCCGTAAAGGGGCAGACCGGGAGAGAGCTTGGGCTGATCAGTAAAGAACTGGCCAGGAGAACGGGTAAGTAATTCATCAGATACCCATCAGCTCCTTCAGTTTTACCAGGTAGTCCAATTCAAAATGATTGATCTTCCGGGTGCTTTCTGCAATATGGCGGGCACTGTTGAAGATCCTTCTCCGGGTAATGATATCAATCTGGTCTTTATAATCTTTGAAGAACTGTACAAAGAGTTTGAACGCTTCATCTGCACTGGTAAACTGTTCTTCCAGGGTATCAAATTCAAACTGTATCAGGAAGGCCCTTTCTGAACCAAAACGGTCGGTGCTTTCATCATAATGCTTCCAGGCAAATTCTATTTCATCATTCAGGGTCTTTTTTTCTTCGGGCCGGATATGCGTGTCGGCAGCAGCAATAGCATAGAACAAATTTCCCAGCTGGATATATAGTTTCTTGTTATTGGTCATAGCTCAAAGTACCTATGAAATCCAATATTTTCGCTGATTCTTGTCAACCGGCCTGCTGCATTTTATCAATCCACAGTTTCCCCACAACCGTCTATCTATGGTTATACCTGCCCCCTTTCTTCCTAACTTGCAGCCATGCAACAATACCTTGACCTGCTCCGGCATATACAGGAAAACGGTGTTCATAAAAGTGACCGTACGGGCACCGGTACGCAAAGCTGTTTTGGCTACCAGCTACGGTTTGACCTGGCCAAAGGATTCCCGCTGGTGACCACTAAAAAAGTGCACCTGAAAAGTATCATTTATGAATTGCTCTGGTTCCTGAAAGGAGAGACCAATATTGCTTACCTGAAAGAGAATGGTGTCCGTATCTGGGACGAATGGGCGGATGATAATGGAGAGCTGGGCCCTGTATATGGTAAACAATGGAGAAGCTGGGAAGGGAAGGATGGAAAAGTGGTGGACCAGATCAGTGAGTTGATAGAGCAGATCAAAAAGAACCCGGACAGCCGGCGCCTGATCGTGAGTGCCTGGAATGTGGCTGATCTTCCGGAAATGGCCTTGATGCCCTGTCATAATATGTTCCAGTTTTATGTAGCAGAGGGCAAACTGAGCTGCCAGTTATACCAGCGAAGTGCAGATGTTTTTTTGGGTGTTCCTTTCAATATCGCATCCTATGCTTTATTAACAATGATGATCGCACAGGTATGCGACCTGCAGCCGGGTGAATTTATTCATACGTTTGGTGATGTACATATTTACAGCAATCATATGGAGCAGGTGAACCTGCAACTGAGCCGGGAGCCTTTTGCATTGCCGACGATGAAACTTAACCCGGCCGTAAAAAATATCTTCGATTTTAAATTTGAAGATTTTACACTGGAGAATTACCAGTCGCACCCCGCTATAAAAGCACCGGTGGCAGTATAATGCCATCTGTCCCCTAAAGGGGGAACTTAGGTTGCCTGATCGCAATAATGGTCTGAAAGAAAATTAGTCTTGCTACATTTATAATCCAGGTATCAGTAATCATAAAATAAATTCCGGCATGATCATATCACTTGTTGTCGCAGCCGCCTCCAATAATGCTATTGGCAAAGAAGGCAAAATGCCCTGGCATTTACCCAATGACATGAAACATTTTAAAAATGTGACCTGGGGCATGCCGGTAGTGATGGGAAGAAAAACATTTGACTCATTAGGGAAGCCCCTGGCCGGAAGAAAAAATATTGTGATCTCCCGCCAGGCGGATTGGGCGGTGGAGGGCACGGTTACTGTTGCTAAAATTGACGATGCCCTTTTTCTTGCCAAAGAAACAGATGCTAAGGAAGTAATGATAATTGGCGGCGGGGAGATCTATAAAATGCTGTTCGATAAAGCTGACCGTATTTACCTGACAAGGGTGGAAGCAGAACCTGAAGCGGATACTTATTTTCCTGCCATTGACCCCGCAAAATGGAAACTGGTCAGCCAGAAGAATTATGAAGCGGATGAAAAAAATGCATTCAATCATTCTTTTCAAACCTGGGAGCGAATATGATTTTTCAGTCTGCCAATTTGAAAATGCGCTGATGATTTCCGTAGTTTGCTGACCATGTATTCAAAAGCCCGTCTTATACAGAAATATATTTCCTGGTACTTTACTGCCTCCAACAGTAAAGGGCATGGCACCCATTCTCCTTTTATTTTTAGTTTTATTACCAACGTACTGAATGATAAAACAGCCTATGCTGATTATAACAGTATTGAATTACTAAGAAAACAATTACTCGAAAACCATACTGTTTTGACCATCGAGGATTTTGGTGCAGGTTCCACGATCGATAGGTCAAACCAGCGGACTATCTCTTCGATTGCAAAGAATGCAGCCAAGCCAAAAAAGTTCGGCCAGTTGCTTTTCCGGATGGTAAAATATTATCAGCCCCGGACAATACTTGAACTGGGAACATCATTGGGTATCACCACTTCCTATCTCGCTTCCGGTAATCCTGCTGCCATGGTAACAACGATGGAAGGGGCCAGGGAAGTAGCAGCTGTTGCCCGGGCGAATTTTGCCGGCATGGGTTTGCAAAATATCAGCATCCGGGAAGGAAATTTTGACGACACGTTAGCATCCGTGGTGCATGGTCTTGGGGCAGTTGATTGCTGTTTTATTGACGGCAATCACCGCCGGGAGCCCACCGAACGATATTTTCAGCAGTTGCTGCCCGTTGCTCATAATGACAGTATTTTCATTTTCGATGATATACACTGGAGCCGGGAAATGGAGCAGGCCTGGGATACGATCCGGAACCACCCTGCGGTTCGCTGTTCGGTTGACCTTTTCTTCATTGGCATCGTATTTTTCAGGGAAGAATTTCATGAAAAACAGCATTTCTGCATCCGTTTCTGAAGGTTGATGAATAACAGGCTGCGGGCTGAATAAAATCAAGATGTGAGGCGGTGCCGCTCCCCAAAAAATCAATATCTTCACGGCCACCAGAAATTCAATTTTCTATCCATAACCCAGGTATATTATGACGATCGGTGTTTTAAAAGAACCAGCCCACGAAACAAGAGTATCGTTATTGGCTGAAGCCGCAGCTACTCTCACTAAAAAAGGAATCACAGTTATCGTAGAAGACGGAGCAGGTGTCAAAGCATTTTGCAGTAATGCCGAGTATGAAAAAGCGGGAGCACAAATAAAGAGCCGGGAGGAGGTAGCAGCGGCAGATATCGTTTTGGGAATTCACCAGCCCGAACCTTCGATTATCCATCGTCCATCGTCCATCATCATTGGAGTTTACCAGCCTTTATTCAATGCAGATACTATGAAGCAATGGGCTGCAGCAGGAGTAACCACTTTTTCGTTGGATATGCTACCCCGTACCACCCGTGCACAGGCCATGGATGTACTAAGTTCACAAGCCAATATTGCAGGCTATAAAGCTGTATTAACAGCCGCCAATGCCTATGGAAGATATTTTCCCATGTTTATGACAGCGGCAGGAAGTATCGCACCGGCAAAATTGCTGATACTGGGTGCAGGGGTAGCTGGTCTGCAAGCGATTGCCACTGCAAAAAGATTGGGTGCTGTGGTAGAAGTATTTGATACAAGACCAGCAGTGAAGGAAGAAGTAATGAGCCTGGGGGCCAAATTTGTAGAAGTGGAAGGGGCGGCTGATGCCAGCAAAGCTGGTGGTTATGCGGTAGAGCAATCAGAAGAATTTTTACAACGCCAGAAAGCGAAGATCGCTGAAAGTATTGCGAAGGCTGATATTGTGATCACCACTGCACAGATACCCGGAAAAAAAGCTCCCATACTGATCACGGAGGAAATGCTGAAAGCCATGCGCAACGGATCGGTGGTTATTGATATTGCAGCTGCCACAGGAGGTAATACTCCCTTCACCAAAAACAATGAGACGGTTCAGTTCAATGGGGTTACAATTATTGGTAATTCATCTTTACAGTCAACTATGCCTTCTGATGCAAGTAAGATGTATGGCAAAAATGTATTGAACTTCCTGCAGCTGATCATTACTAAAGAAGGGCAAATTAACCTGAACTGGGAAGATGACCTGGTAAAAGGAAGCTGCATTACGCATAACAAAGAAATAGTTCACGAACGATTAAAATAAGCATATGGATTCAGTATTAAATTGGATTACAGTTAACCAGCAGATCATTTACATTGTCATCCTGATGATCTTTGTAGGCATTGAAGTGATAGGCCGTGTGCCGAGTGTGTTACATACACCCCTGATGAGTGGGGCGAATGCCATCCACGGTGTGGTGATCATTGGTGCTATCATAGTGATGGGAAAAGCAGAGAGTGACGATTACCTGGCATTGGTGCTCGGTTTCCTGGCCGTGATATTGGGAACACTTAACGTAGTGGGTGGATTTGTGGTGACAGACAGGATGCTTGAAATGTTTAAGAAGAAGAAAAAGTAATAGAAAAAATTTTATGGAACTCAATATACTTACACTTTGCTACCTTATTGCTTCAGTAACTTTTATACTCGGGCTTAAAATGTTATCGAATCCTGCTACAGCAAGGAAAGGTAACCTGGTAGCAGCGGCAGGAATGACAATTGCCATTTTCGGTACGATATTTCTCTACACGGATACAGAAGGACATAAGCTGCAGAACTATGTATGGATTTTTGGCGGCATCATTATCGGCTCGGTAGTCGGCACACTCGCCGCTAAAAAAGTGAAGATGACGGCCATGCCGGAAATGGTGAGCTTGTTCAATGGAATGGGTGGTGCCTGCGCAGCCCTGATATCTGCCGCTGAATTTTATCATATCTACAAATTGCATGAAGGTTCAGGCGACACAGCCTTTTCGGCTATTGTCCCGGTTGGTTATTACATCACGATTGTGGCCGGTGCTATCATCGGTACTGTTTCATATACCGGCAGTGTCATAGCCTGGGGTAAACTGAATGGACGGGTAAAAGATTTTTCTTTCAAAGGACAGCATATCGTTAATATGATCGTACTGGCACTGGTGCTGGTATCGGCTGTGATTGCATACCGTTCGGAAGTGGGAAATATGTTCATCCCCTTCATGCTGATTGGCTTTTTTGCCTTTATATATGGAATATTATTTGTGCTGCCGATTGGCGGCGCTGATATGCCTGTTGTTATTTCGTTGCTCAACTCTTTTACAGGCGTTGCAGCAGCCTGCGGTGGTTTTTTATATGATAATAAAGCGATGCTCACCGGTGGTATTCTCGTGGGTGCAGCGGGTACCTTGCTGACTATGCTGATGTGTAAAGCGATGAACCGTTCGTTGACTAATGTACTGATCGGCTCCTTTGGTGGTGGCGCAAAAGCTGGTCCTGCCGGTGCTAAACAACAGGGAGCTTACAAGGAAATTTCACTCAGTGACACGGCTGTGGTCATGAGTTATGCCAACAAGGTATTTATTGTTCCCGGCTACGGGTTGGCGGTGGCCCAGGCACAACATGCCTGCCATGAGTTAGAAAAACTGCTTGAAGAAAAAGGAGTGACCGTGAAATATGCAATACACCCTGTGGCAGGACGTATGCCCGGTCACATGAATGTGCTGTTAGCTGAAGCAGATGTTCCTTATGACAAGTTGCTGGAAATGGAACAGGCCAATGATGAATTTTCCACTACGGATGTGGTATTGATATTAGGTGCTAATGATGTGGTGAACCCGGCTGCCAAATCGGATCCTTCTTCACCAATATATGGAATGCCGATACTGGATGTGGAACTGGCCAAAAACGTAATTGTCAATAAAAGAAGTATGAAACCCGGTTATGCCGGTATTGAAAACGATCTGTTTTTCCGTCCTAAAACGTCGATGTTGTTTGGAGATGCGAAGAAAGTATTGCAGGACCTGATCGGGGAGATAAAGAATTTGTAGTTTGTAACTTGTGGTTTGTAGTTTTGCCCGGTGCAACTTCCATTACCGTTATTACATTCATTAGTTGATGCCAAAGGCTTCAATAAAGAGGCTTTTGAACAGGTGCATACATCTGGTGAGCAGGTTACTTCTATTCGGGTTAACCCACGGAAAAGAATAGCAATCAAAAACCTGGCTTCTAGAATACCATGGACCTCTGATGGCTATTACCTGGAACAACGTCCATCTTTTACCTTCGATCCGCTTTTTCATGCCGGTTGTTATTATGTGCAGGAAGCGTCTTCTATGTTTGTGGAACAGGCCTTGCGTCAAACTTTGGATCTGTCAAAGCCTTTAAAAATACTTGATCTCTGCGCTTCGCCGGGAGGTAAGTCCACGCATATACAATCACTCATCTCCAAAGAAAGTTTACTGGTCAGTAATGAAGTGATACGGGCTAGGGCCCATGTGCTGAAAGATAATATCATCAAGTGGGGTTGTGAAAATGTAGTGGTTACAAATAATGATCCTGGTGATTTTTCCCGGCTGGAAAATTATTTTGATGTGATCGTGGTGGATGCCCCTTGTAGTGGCAGTGGTTTGTTCCGCCGTGACCCGGAAGCCATTGAAGAATGGAGTGAGAACAATGTGCAATTGTGTTCGCAACGGCAGCAGCGGATCCTGGCTGATATATGGCCTGCGTTGAAAAAAGAGGGGGTGCTCATCTATTCCACCTGTTCGTATTCAAAAGAGGAAGACGAGGATATTGTCAATTGGTTCGTGCAGCAAAAATCAGCTTCGCAAAAACGGTTGACATTCGATTCATCATGGGGGATTGTTGAATCTGGAGGAGGCTACCGTTTCTGGCCTGACCAGGTGAAAGGTGAAGGTTTTTTCTTAGCCTGTTTTCAAAAAAAAGAAGGAGAAGAATCCGCTTCATTGAAAACCAAAAGTAAGCCCGGAGCTGTGACCAAAAAAGATATTGAAATGCTGACCCGCTGGATAAAGATGGATGGCCTGCATTTCGTAAAGCATCTTACTACTGTATATGCATGGCCGCAGCACCTGGTCACTGATTTTTCTTTGCTGCTGGAAAATCTCCGGGTGATCTATTCCGGTGTACTGGCGGGTGAATTGATGCGGGATAAATTAGTACCTGGCCATGCTCTTGCCATGAGCCTGCTTGTACTGGAGGAAGTGCCCCGTACGGCGTTGAATTATGATCAGGCCATACAATACCTGCAGCGAAAAGATCTACAGTTGCAGGATATTGCTAAGGGATGGCAGCTGATGACCTATAATGGTCACCCGATGGGCTGGGCCAACGTTTTACCCAACCGGGTGAACAATTATTACCCGAAGGAGCTGAGGATATTAAAAGACAATTAAATGGGCGGCCTGTGGGCAAAATTCTGCATCTTTGTAGCCCAAATCTTGTCAGTATGAAGAAGTTTTTTTTCCACTTTCTGGCCTTGCTGCTGACGGCTCATGTTACCATTGCCCAGAAGTCTGACCTGATGATAAAAAGCAGTGACAAGGGCCTGTACCTTGAGCACAAAGTGGCGGCAAAGGAGAGTTTTTTTGCAATTGGGCGTCTTTATAATGTTCATCCCAAAGCATTGGCTTCTTATAATAAACTGGATATGACCAAGGGACTGGTCATTGGCCAGGCAGTTCGCATACCCTTAACCGATACTAATTTCACGCAAAAGGGAAATACCGGTACACCGGTCTATTATAAAACCGGGGAGAATGAAGGACTGATGAAAGTGAGTAATATGCACAATAATGTGCTGTTGCAAAACCTCCGCGACTGGAATAGTCTTTCCGCTGATAATATTCCCAAAGGGTCAAAACTGGTGGTGGGATTTTTGTTGTCAAAAGAGATGCCTGCAGTTACTTTAAAAGGTAAGGCAGCGCCTGTTACCGAACCAGTAAAAGAAACAGCTGCTGTAATTCCAGCACCTAAAGAGGAAGTTGTGAAATCAGAACCTGTAGCTGAGATCAAAAAGGAAGAACCTAAGCCGGAGCCTAAAAAAGCAGAGCCTGTTTTTGCCAAACAAGAAGAAAAAAATATTCCTGCATCGTCTGAAAATGGTTATTTCAGGTATCATTTCGAGCAACAGGTGAAAATAAGCCCGGTATCAAAAGATGCTACCGTTACATCCGGTATCTTTAAAACGACCAGCGGCTGGCTGGATGCAAAATATTATTTACTGATAGATGCTGTGCAGCCGGGAACAATCGTAAAGATCACTAACCCCGCGAATAATAAAATTATCTATGCAAAAGTGCTGGGAGTGATGGCTGGTATCCGCCAGAATGAAGGCTTTGATATCCGGATCAGCAGTGCCGCAGCATCAGCCTTACAGGTAACTGAGCAGGATAAATTCATTGTAAAGGTCAACTATTAGGAAAACGGTATCCTCTCAGGAATTCTTCCACCGCAATTTTCTTTTTGCCTTCCAATTGTAATTCCTTTACATGGATAAAACCATTGTTACAGGCAAATTTTAAACAGGTTTTGCCATCTGTTTTATATTCACCAGTTGCCATACCTGTATTGGTTAATTCTTTTTCACTTCTGTATATCTTCAGGGTTTTTCCGTTCAGGCTGGTAAAAGCACCCGGAAAAGGGGAGAGACCCCGGATGAGATTATGTACCTCCTCTACCGTTTTTGCAAAATTGATCTTGCAGGTCTCTGTAAATATTTTTGGCGCATGATGCAGCAGGGTGGTCGGTGGTCTATTGTCTGTCATCTGTGGTCTTTCCTTCAATGTTTCGTCGGCAAGCCCCTTGACCGTTTTCACTAATAAAGCCGCTCCGATCTCCTTCATTTTGTCATGTACTTCACCGGCAGTGTCGTTTTCCCCAACCGGGAAACGTTCCTGTAATAAAATATCACCGGTGTCTATTTCATGTTTCAGTTTGAAGGTGGTTACTCCTGTTTCTTTCTCGCCATTAATTACCGCCCAGTTTACGGGTGCCGCACCACGGTATTGTGGTAATAAGCTTCCATGTAAATTCACACTGCCCATAGGCGGCATATTCCAAACTACTTCTGGTAACATCCGGAAAGCAACTACGACCTGGAGGTCGGCTTCCAATCTCTTTAACTCTTCGATGAATTCAGGATTTTTCAGCTTCTCCGGTTGAAGAATATTCAAACGATGTTCCACTGCATACTTCTTTACTGCACTTTGCTGCAGCTGCATTCCCCTGCCGGCAGGTTTATCAGGAGCTGTAATTACCCCAACAATCTTACATCCTGCCTTTACCAGGGCATCTAAACTGGCCACCGCAAACTCAGGGGTGCCCATAAAAACAATTCGCAGCGATTGAAGATCTTTCATCGCTGCGAAGATATTATAAAGAAATAAAAAAGGCCTGGCAGTCCTGTGTTTACAAACATTTATCTTTTCTCCAGGTCAGTGTTACCCGGCAACCACCTTTTAATGCCGGTAGTACGGGCCAGCCGTAGCTAAGTCGTGTGTGAAATCCCAGCATTTTTGCTTTATTAAAAACAACAGGCTTGCTGTTATAGAGCATGTAGGTATTTATAATGGCATTATTCGAAGATCCGTTTTGTATTTCCAGCCTTCTGTAACTGATCTCATTTAACGGGATATCAATGGCTTTCCACCAGGTAATTGTTGGGGCTGCTGATAAAACAAATTCAATTGTTCCTGTATCCACCACATTATATTCTACTTTAAAATCAATTTCGTCACAATCATCTCCGGTTCTTAAAATACCCGTGGCGTTGCCTGGCGAAGGTGGGAAAGGATAGACCAGCTTTGCATACTGCGAATCCATTTGTGAGAGCATGCTATTCGACCTTACATCAATGCCGGAATAGGTTAGGGCAGCGGGTATCCTGTAATGCATAATAGAAGTCGGGTCATATGTTGTGAAATTGCTGTGACTCCGGTTGTATTTTGCAATTACCTGCGCATTGGTCATTTCCTTCGACCAGGAAATGGGTGGTTTAGCGAAATAGGCATACACATTCGGATAGTTCCAGTCCAGTATACCTGAAGCGGGTGATTGATGTTCATGTATAAAACCAAGAGCATGCCCAAATTCATGAAGAACCAGACCCCTGATCTCAACCTCTTCGGTATTATCTGTCAAATTTTCAAAATTCATGGTCTGTAAACTTAACGGGTTGTTCAAAACATCGCGACCCAGCCATGACCAGTTGCCGCCGGTTGTATCAAAACCAACTTTAATTTGCGCCTGCCGGATATCTTCTACAAACTGGATGTGTATATTGGCGACTTTCTCCCATATTCTGGTGTGGATTTTTACCCTGCTTTGCTGAAAAAGAGAGCCTTTTTTCCCTGGAATAAAGCCAACGGTGATTACATCGCCCGGCGACCACATTTTATCAGTGAGGGCGGCCAATGGTTGTTGAACTACCCCGGTGGCGTTTATAGAACCATCGGCATTAATATTCCATCTTGTTATTGCAGAACGGTTTCTTGCAGGTAGTGGCGATTCCGTATAACTTGGGTCATAGCAAAATCCTTTCATACCGCCTGGTTTTGGTGTTTCTCTGATTACTGAATCTGAAACAAAAATATTTTTTATAGCATTGATCTTTTTAAGGCGCATACTATCCTTTGTAATCCCTTTTACATAAAGGGTATCACTTTTTAGATACATGATCCACCTGCCGTGCTGTTTATACCTGTTGACAGTACCCGCATCTTCCAGCCGCTGCCAGGATCCGTTCATCGTGTTAGTTAATTTGTTTAACAGGCCATCACAAGAGTATCGGGACATATCATTTACATATTGATACACGATTTTTACCGTGTCTTCTTTCAGGGAATACGTACCTGTTCCCAGTATCTTATCATTCTGGTTAATGACATGCAGTTTTCCGCCGGTCAAAAATTCAAAGGAATAATAATAAGGATTGTTCTTTTCATTATTGCCATAAGTACCCACCCATCTTCCTTCAGGGGAATAGTTACCCTGTTGCGCAAACAGGTAACTGGAAACAAGAATAATAAACAACCCGGTTGCTATTTTTTTCATAAAGTAAATTTTAGTGAATTAGGTTTGTAGTGTGATGGGCACTATTACTGGTAGCTTACATTGATATTATTAAGGTAAAATACATCCTCCTTATTATCACTGTTATTGCCTTTGTAACGGCTGAAACTGTACAGGTTGTATTTAACCGATGGAATAAATACATTTTCCACTTCTGCTTCTTTTCGGTCATTAATAAATACGGCCAGTGCATTTCCTTTTCGTATCAGCTTTACCTGCTGGTTGTTTTTGGTAAGATAAAATTCGGGCAGTGCAACTTTTTTATTGGTAACAACGCTTTCATTTGTTGCATAAGAGTAAATAGTGAGATTGCCCCCATTATTCGCATAAGGATCAAACCACAACAGCACCCGGTTAAAGCCACCTGCATAACCGTCGTACAGGCTCATGATATTGGCACTTCCTTCTGTTTTATATACTTCTGCAGCATTATCGTAATCCAGGCTGCAAAAGCTTACTGTAAAACTGCCGCTGTTATATGCAATGTCTTTATTCCACCGCAGGTTAAAGGACAGGCTGAAATTGTCTTTTATTTCTTTGTTGTGTTGTTTGGGATACCAGTAGCCATCTTTATTTAGTGCCAGCCAGTTTTTATTTTCAAATTGTTGAACCTTTGTATTTTTCATGCCCTGCCATCCGGAAGGGAACTGGTTAAGAGGGCTGTTGTCAAAACTGTAAATAAAGGGGGAAGCAGCATTCTGATTTTCTTTTGTTTCTGTTTTAGCATCTTTTAGTGAAGCATTAACGGTGTTGTTATCTTGTGACTTTTTAGGGACTGCACCAGCCATTTTTGCCAGTACATCCATATTGAAAGAACTGGTGAGCAGATCCATAAAATTCTTTTTTGGCAGATTGCCATCCTGCCTTCTGAACGAAAAGAAAATACATTGTGGCTGATCTTTTGGTTTGCTCAAATCAAAAAAACTGATGTCTTCAATCCACACGGGGTAAGTATTTTCTGAACTGTTGCTGGCTATTAAATTTTCTATTTCAGCTTTTTGTAAATATGTTTTATTAACCCGGGCGGTTTCGTTTATTTTTTTATGCTGCAGTAAATCATTATACCAGGTTTGCAGTGCCACTTTATCCTTCTCCAGTTTTGCAATTTCTTTTTTTCGGTCTGCAATTAAATTCCTCAGGTACTTTTTTGTATCCTCATATTTTGTGGTGATAAGTTCTTTTTCATTTTTCGCAAGCCCTTCTTTTGCATAAGTAATTTTACCTGTTACTTCTTTTTCTGTAAATGTGTAATAAGATAGGATCAGTTCTTTCCAGCTTATTTTTCTCAATGGCAGCCTGTCTTTGGCTGAAAAATAATAGCCCCGTTTTTGATTGGGTCTGTTAAAAGTACTTGCGTATAAAATTTTGTTTCCTGCAGCATCTTTTTCGGTATAAAAATCTCCAACATACAACCCGCCTTCGTTTTGATAGTAGCCAAATTGCAATCCATCCTGGAAAGATGCACCACCCTGGAAGACGCTGTTCACTACAAAATATGCCCAGCAGCCGGTTTCTCCTTCGGACTGTAAAATATTGTATCCTTTCAGGCACTCGTATTTCTTCAACATCAAATAGCATTCATAGTATTTGGGAGCTGAGGGTGTGTTTGGAACAGCCGGCATATCTCCAAACGCAATGCTGTTGGTGGCATGGAGTCCGTCCAAAGCTACCGGCATGATGCGCTGCATTTCCCTGCGGATGGGTTCACATAGCTGCCACTGACTTCCATACCCTTTTTTTTGCCACACCCATTTTCCTGCTACTTTATTAATGTCGGCTGTATTGCAATCAGTTTGGGCTTTAGCAGGATACACAAAGTAAGTTAGCGAGAAGAGGATCAGTAAAAATCTATTTTTCATTGTATGGATTTTAATTTGTTTTAAATAAGGTGTAGTTGAGTGAAGGGTTGTCTTTATCTGACATAAACAGCAGGTAGCCGTTTCTTACAGCGATAAGCTGTACATTATAAGTGGTTGTTTTGCCGCCGTACCTGTTAGTTGCAGTAATGCTCCAGTCGGTTATAGCAAATTTCCCTTTAAAATCCTGTCCGCCAAACTGTGCGCCGCCATTGTTCATATTGGCCGCACGGGACATACTGCTGTAAGTGCCATTATTGCTGAATACAAATTCGTCGGTAGAAGAAACGGCGCTCATGCCCGCATAAGTTCCGGAGTACGCATTGTAATATTCCACGGCACCACCACCGCTTCCGGTCCATTTGCCAATTATATCAGCGGTGGTTAAAGCAAACTTATTGTAGTTAAGCATTTTGTCTGCATCATTGGGGTGGGGAAACTGCTGCTGGTAACTGGCCTTGTTCGGCGCAATAACTACAATGGGCCTGGCACCGCCACTGTACACAATTTTAATGGCCACATAACATGCTTTTCCGGTTTTCTTTTCAATGGCATTGCCTTCCATAAAATAAATAACGGGGTATTGCACGCCTGCCCATTTTTGCGGGTTACTTATTGTGAAGTATGGTTCTACATATTTGCTCCAGTAATATTCTGGTGCATCAACCGTATTGGGCCTTGCATCATCCAGCGCCCCGTCAATATAATGCAGCCGCACCTCGGTGCCGGCCTTTGTTACCTGTACATAATCAGCAGTTGCTGTGGCATGCCAGCCATCATCAAAATTGGTGTTGAATTTTGTCATAAGGTTTGATGCATTTGCAACAGTTGTAACAGCGGGTGTGGCACCTGCAGAAACAGCTGAATTGTTGCGCACAAATTTTTCAGCATCCGGTTCTATACTGGCAATAAAGTCCTGAGCCGCCTGCAGGTATTTTTTATCACTAAAAACAGCGGCTGCATAAAAAGTAATATCTCCTTTGGTAAGCGTAGCAAGTGTAATTACAAAAGGCTTTTTTTTATAACTTCCTTTTGCCCCTGCAAATATTACCTGCCATTCATTGGCACTTTCTTTCTCTTTTGTTTCCGGATCGCCGATACCCTGCGAGGCATTGCGGGCAAAAAAAATCCAGTTGGTTTCAAAATCTTTTTCAACATCGCCGGTACCTGTTATTGCAGGGTATAAAAATAGCTGGCAGTAATTTTTGCCTTCTGATTTTTCATAAAATAGTTTACTGCTGCTTTCTTTCAGTGTAAAACCTTTGGGAGCAGAGTAGGTGCAGATATCAAATGCCCTGGTGCTTTGCGCTCCTGATTTCAACGGAGCGAAAAGAAACGATAAAATTATAAAACTGAGATATTTCATATGAATGATTTGGTTTTACTTTAAAATTATTCTTCGTAGGTAATCACCGCTACGTAAGGCTTTGACAGAATATTGGCAGAATTGAATAATTGATTTTCAATTTGCACAGTGGTGGTGGTTATTCTTATATTGAATTCATAACCCGGATAAATAGCGTCCTTAAAAGAAGGGGGCACCATCCCAAGGAATGTGCTTTTAACAAATACAGTAACTGAAAGTATTTTCGAATAATCAAGGCCATGCTCAAAGTAAGCAGTCCTTTCTGACACTTCAGCAGGAGCTGTTACACCTGTTACTTTTTTCATTTTAATAGCAGGGGCATCACTGCCCAGTTTGGTATACCCGTTTACTTCAAGTTTAGCTGCTGGCGTGGCTGTTCCAATACCAACTTTACCATCGTTAGTATTCATTGTTAGTCCCCAACCGCTGCCGCTGCCCCAAAAGCCTGTAGTGTTATCAGTTTGCATGCCTACAAAAGATGCAAGACTGTTGTTGGCATTGTTATTAAAGTAAATACCGGCGGAAGTATTATTATCACCGCCGCTGCGTATGCGTATGCGGTCTTTCAGGTCAAGCCGGAATTGCGGATCGGCCACTCCAATACCCATGTACCCGTTCCCTTTCATCCGCATCAGTTCATTCGATGCACTGGTGCTGGTTCCTGCATAAAATACATGATCATCGCCCGTGGTGGCGGTTTGATAGCGCAGTACAGAGGAGGTAACACCAAAACCATAAAACTGGTGATCGTTATTACCTGTTTCATACAAAACAATTTTCCGGTTCTTAATATCATTGGAAAATTGCAGTGGTGCATTCGGGCTGGTATTACTGATGCCCACATTACCGGTTTGTGTATTCATGGTGAGCCCCCATACATTACTGCTGCCCCAAAGTCCCACTGTATTGTCTGACTGCATACCAATGAATGAAGCCACATTTGTATTATTCAGGTTGTTAAGAAAGATGCCGGGAGAACTGTTCGCATCGCCGCCACTGCGCAGACGCATACGGTCTTTTACATCCAGCCGGTAAACAGGATCGTTTACACCAATGCCCAAAAAGCCATTTCCCTTCAGCCGCATATTTTCGGTAAAGCTGCTGCTTTTGCCATAGCCAAAAATGATATCGCTGGTATTGTGCGGTGTGGTGATCTGCAGGGTGGCACTGCCAACTCCCATTCCATAATAGCTGCCATTGTCATCGCGATAGAGAGAAATTTTATCGCCCGCAAAGTTGTCAAAATAAAGCGGGTAATCCGGTAAGCTGTTTCCAATACCCACCCGTCCGTTATTCCCATTCATAGTAAGTGCCCAGCCAGCACCTGTATTACCAAAAAAACCAATGGTGCTGTCGTTGGCCATGCCCATAAAAGCTTTATTAGTGGCAGAGTCTGTATCCGTACCGGCCAGCCATAAACCGGCGGAAGAAAAATTATTGCCGCCCCCCCGTATACGCAGGCGTCCGCTCATATCCAGTTTATACTGCGGATTGGTATTGCCGATGCCTACGTTTTGCGCCGCAATAAATACCGGCGTAAAAACGGCTAGTTGTATAATGAAGCAAAGCAAGACTCTTCTTTTCATATCGTTTTTGTTAGGGTACAAAAATTCATTTTTTTAATACAGGTTACCATCCCCTGAACCCCTGTTTTTGGTATCCCCCGAACAAGGGATTTTACCAGAAAACTTGGAAATGTACAGGTACAAAGGCTATTTTTATAAGTATAATAATTCTTGAAGTGAAAGGACTGTTATTAGTAGTACTTATTTTAATGTCGCAAAAGGCGGTTGCTCAAAACGACAGCCTTAGAAATAGTCTTCGGTTGTTGATTGCACAAAAGCCGGATGACAGCATCAAAGTATTTACTTATTACCAGTATGGTGAAACCTTTGAAACCGAAAACCCTGACAGTGCGTTCATTTACTATAAAAAAGGGAAAGATCTTTCTGAAAAGTTGAATTTCAGGAAGGGACTGTCAACCTATGTCAGCTATTCAATTGTTATCCTCAACAACCAGGGTAAGTTTCGTGAAGCATTACAGCTCTGTCTGGACCTGCTTGAAGTATTAGGAAAAGGAGGGAGTAAAAATGATATGGCTGCAGCATATATCAACACCGGTAGCGAGTGGCAGTACCTGTCTGACCTTGAAACTGCGGCTGATTACTACCTGAAAGCAGCTAAATTAGCTGAGGAAACCGGGAATGATAAATTCCAGCGGGTGGCGAATAATAACCTGGCCTCTGTTTTTAATTCTCTCCAGCAATACGATAAAGGAAAACAGTATGCTGAAAAGTCGTTGCTGATTGCTCAAAAAATGAAAGATGATTATGCAATAGCTTCCTCCACCATCAATATTGCTACTTCAGATTTCTTCCTGAAGCTTTATGAAGAATCACTGCAGCATTTCAAACAGGTGGAATTGCTGGGAAAAAAAATGGAGGATGAAATAGTAATAATGGATGGGTGGCTGGGGATGGCGGATAATTACAAGGAATCAAAAGACTATCAGCAAGCAGAAATATATTACCGGAATGTAATGCAAACTGCCGGCCGGATCGATGCTCCTGAGTACAAAATGTACGGGTATATGGGTATATCTGACCTGCTGCTCAGAGCAAAAAAGTATGCCATAGCTCAGCCGTTTATCGAGGAAGGGATCATACTGGCTCAACAACTGGGAACTAAGATCGAACTCAAAGATCTTTATCTCAGGGCCACCGAACTACATGAGGCAACCGGAAATGCTGCGGCAGCATTACAATGGCATAAAAAATTTGTTGCGCTGAATGATTCCATACTGAATGAAAAAAATACAGCCAGTATCAACGGGATGGAAATTAAGTATGCGACTGCAAAGAAGGAACAGCAATTGGCTTTACAGGAAGCCACCATCCGCCAAAAAAGCACACTGAATTATATTTTACTTGCAGGGGTGGCCGCTTTGTTGCTGATCTCTTTTCTTTCGTACCGGACGTACCAGCAAAAAAGAAAATTACAGGAACAGAAAATATCAGAACTGGAAAAGGAAAAATTATTATTAGCCACACAATCACTTTTAAAAGGCCAGGAAGATGAAAGAAGCCGGTTGGCAAAAGATCTTCACGATGGTCTTGGCGGATTGCTCAGTGGCGTTAAACTTCAACTGGGAGCTATGAAAGGAAATTTAATTTTATCAGAAGAGCATGGGCGCATATTTAATAATGCACTGGGCAAGTTGGACGAATCCATCAGTGAAATGCGCCGGGTGGCCCATAATATGATGCCGGAAGCTTTAATGAAGTTAGGATTGCAACAGGCCCTGCAGGATTATTGTGACGGACTCTCAGCATCACAATCATTTACGATTAATGGTGAATTTCACGGGCTGGAAAAAAGATTGGAACCTTCCACTGAAGTGGTAGTGTACCGTATTGTACAGGAATTGCTGAATAATGCGGTAAAACATTCCGGGGCATCAGTGATCCTGGCGCAGGTAATGCGACAAGACAATAGTTTAACCATAACCGTGGAGGATAATGGCCGGGGTTTTGAAAAGGAAACTATATTACAGGGGGCTGGTTTAAAAAATATCCGGTCAAGGGTAGATTACCTGAAAGGTCAGCTGGATATTCAAACAGCTCCGGGTAAAGGAACATCTGTTCATATTGATTGTATAATTGAAGAAAATGAATAAGATCAAAGTATTGGTGGTGGATGACCACCCGATGGTGCTGGAAGGTATGCGTTCCATGCTGCTGCAAATCAGTTTCGTTGAAATAACAGGTACTGCGCCGAATGCATATGAAGCTGTTGAACAGATAAAAGTAAATAGCCCCGATATCGTCATAACAGATATCAATATGCCTGAAGTCAGCGGTATTGAGCTGACAGTAAAGATCAGGAAAGAATTTCCGGCTGTCAGGGTAGTGGCGATGAGTACTTTTAAGGAGCGAAGTTATATCTCCCAGATGATACAAAGCGGGGCTTCGGGTTATTTGGTAAAAAGTGCATCAAAAGAAGAAATTGAAGAAGCTATACTGAGTGTATTTGAAGGCAAATTGTATATGAGCCTTGATATTAATTTATCAGCAGCAGATAAAGCGGAATTAAATGCTGTGCCGGTCCTCAGCAGCCGTGAAAAAGAAGTACTCCAGTTAATTGCCGATGGGTTTACTAATCCCCAGATTGCAACAAAACTGTTTATCAGCCTGCATACTGTTGACAGCCATCGAAAGAACCTGCTGACCAAATTTGCTGTAAATAATACAGCCAGTTTGATCAAACTGGCTGCAAAACATAACATGGTATAGTTTCTGTCTCTTATAAGCAACTATCTTTTTTCCAGGTCAGTGTCACACGGCATCCCCCTTTCAGGGCAGGTAGCACATTCCATTTAAACCCTAATGGGGTATGAACGCCCAGTAGTTTGGCCTTTGCGAAACTAATCCCTTTATTAATATTGATCTGGCTGACCGGTACCTGTACGGATGCCACCGGGTTATTTTCAGCAGGGATCAGGGAATGATTCTGAATAGCTACTAATGTTTCTGTATTATTTGTAAGGGGAATACCTATTTGCTTCCACCAGGTAACTGTTTTATTATCCATCCTGCCAAATTGCATTTTAAATTCTATCCTGTCGCTGGCCACCACTCCGTATTCAACCACGAAGTCAACCATATCGCAATCATCCCCGGTTCTCAGCGTTCCGGTAGCGTTAGAGGGGGTTGGAGGAAAGGGATAGATCAAACGGGCATATTGTTTATCTGTAGGAGAAAAGTCAGTATTCATGGGCATGGCACTTCCGTCAGTAGTTAATTCGGAAGGAAAAGAGTAATGCATGATTGAGAAACGGTCATACGCAGAGAAGTTGGTACTGGTGCGGGAATATTTATTGAACAGGTTGATATCAACTTCCGCCCTGCTCCATTTATTAGGTTCCCCTGCGAAATAGGCATATACCTTTTCCCTGTCCCAAGCTATATTAGCCGCTGGCGACTGGTGTTCATGAATGAAACCAAGGGCATGCCCAAATTCATGTTCCACCACTCTTCTGAATTCATCATCGGGTGTACGATCAGTTAACCAGCCCAAATTCATCGTAAATGCGCCGAAAGGATTGAAGAGAATGTCTTTTCCCACCATCGACCAGCTTTTACCATTATTAACAAAACTCACTTTTATCTGTGCGGCGTTAATTGTATTTACAAATTGAAATTTAATATTAGCATGGTTTTCCCATTGCTGTGCAAAAAAGCGGACCCTGCTCCTGATAAATTCAGTGCTGCCGGCCGGGTCAAGAAAAACTGTCAATGTCTGACCGGGATTCCACATTTTATTTGTTTCGCCGGCAAGAGGCTGGCGGGTGACACCCACTTGCGACACACTGCCATCACTATTAATCCTGGGAGGAACTTTTACGGCTGAAAAATCCCGTGCAGGAAGGTTGCCTGCGGGAGAAATAATATCAGTACAGATTTTAACAGTACTAAAATCATAACTTGTTTTTACCGGAATAGTTTTAATAGTTTGTATGACGGCAGGGTTGGTTTCTTTTATCCTTTTATTTGCCTGGATTACACCTGGCTGTGCTGATGCAAGCAATGCAGAAAAAAAGGCTGCGGTAAGAAGGGATCTCTTTTTCATGATTAAGTTTTTAGTGAATGATTTTGATACCATAAAAATGAGTGTTGATCCGGGCTGCAGCAATCCCTTAAAAACAGGATATACAAGAAATAGGATAAAATCATGGAAAAAGGGGAGAGGTTGTTGCCATGATCAGGCCGTATTTTGTTATCTGCCGGTAATCTTTTATTTTACTGTATGAGAAAATTCTGCTTTTTAGTGGTACTGCTTTTACTTTTTGGCTCTCCTGCTTTTACGCAGCAGTCAGAAACAGACAGCCTCAGAGCAGTTCTTTACAAATCCGGAGATGATACAACAAAAGCATTATTGTACTATCAGTATGGTAAGTTATTCGAGACCGATAATCCCGATACAGCTGTTTATTATTACAATAAGGCCTATGAGCTTTCTAAAAAATTAACTTTTAAAAAAGGCCAGGCTGCTTATGCCAGTCATTATATCGTAATCCTGAATAACCAGGGGAAATTCCGGGAGGCACTTGCCCTGTGTAAAGAAGCACTTTCCTTATATGAGGAAATAGGCAATAAGAGAGATCTGTCGGTTGCTTATCTCAATTATGGAAGTGAATGGCAATATCTGTCCGATTTCCAGGTGGCAGCAGAGAATTATTTGAAAGCGAAAAAGCTGGCGGAAGAAGTTGGAGATAAGCGGCTGCAGCGGATCACTAATAATAATCTAGCCTCTATATTTATTAATATGGGCGACTATCAAAAAGGAAAGGAATATGCGGAGAAATCATTATTGCTGGCCAAAGAATTAAAGAATGACTATGCTATTTCGTCCTCCACTTTTAATATAGCCACTGCGGAACTCTATCTTAAAGATTATGATAAGGCCCTTGCCAGGTATAGGGAAATTGAGCAAATTGGTAAGGCTACCGATGATTATATAGTGATGCTGGATGGATGGCAGGGTATTGCCGATACCTACAGTGCTTTAAACCAGTCTGGCAAGGCAGAACAATACTACAAGCAGGTGATTTCTCTTTCAAAGGAGAAGTCGGCTCCTGAGTACGAGATGTATGCATACATGGGAATTACCGATCTCTACCTGAAAACAAAGCAATATAACCTGGCACAGGAATCTGTGCAATCAGGTATAAAACTGGCCGTGGAACTCGGCTCCAAATATGAGTTGAAAGATCTCTACTTTAAAGCCTCTGATCTTGCGGAGAAAACTGGTGATTTGCATGCCGCATTGGATTTCCGGAAGAAATTTGAGTTGCTGAGCGACTCGGTTTTGAATGAGAAGAACCGTTCCACTATTACCCTGGTGGAAGCTAAATATGAATCAGAGAAGAAAGAAAACCAGATCAAAGAACTGGAAGTGGAGCGGCAATTACAAAAGCTGACGATCCGCCAGAAGAATACACTTAACTATATTCTTATTGGGGCTGCAGCAACTTTACTGGTTATTTCACTACTTTCTTACCGGAACTATATACAAAAGCAGAAAATTCAGCAACAGCGTATCTCCGAACTTGAAACCGAGAAACAGCTGATGGCTGCCGAAGCAGTTTTAAAGGGAGAAGAACAAGAACGGACACGCCTGGCAAAGGATCTTCACGACGGGTTAGGGGGAATGTTGTCGGGGATCAAGTACTCATTTCAAACAATGAAAGGGAGCCTGGTTATGACCCCTGGAAATGCACAGGCTTTCGAAAGAGGGATGGATATGCTGGACAGCTCTATCAGGGAAATGAGAAGAGTGGCGCACAATATGATGCCGGAGGCACTGGTGAAATTTGGTCTGGATACCGCATTGAAGGATTTCTGTAACGATATTAACCAGTCCGGTGCTTTGCAGGTTAATTACCAGTCGATCGGGATGGAAGAGGCGAAAGTGGAGCATACAACAGCGATCACTATTTACAGGATCGTCCAGGAGCTGATCAATAATACCATGAAGCATGCGGCTGCTAAAACGGCGATTGTCCAGGTTAGTAAAACAAATGAAGTGATAACGATTACTGTGGAGGATGATGGAGTGGGATTTAATCGGGTACTTTTGCAGCAGGCGAAAGGGATCGGCTGGAGCAATATCCAGAGCCGGCTGGAATACCTGAAGGGAAAACTGGATATACAGTCGGAGCCAGGTAAAGGCACATCTGTTCACATTGAATTAAATATATAAATGGCAACAAAAGTTTTTATCGTGGATGACCATTACATGGTAGTGGAAGGTATCCGTTCATTATTGCAGAATGAAAAGGGAATTGAATGGACCGGTCATGCTATGAATGCTGCTTCCTGCCTGGCTTTTTTGCAGCGGCAGTTACCGGATATTATCCTGATGGATATCAACCTGCCGGATAAAAGCGGTATTGACCTTTGCAGGGAAGTAAAGGAAAAATATCCCTCCGTATTCATTATTGGCCTCAGCACATTCAACCAGCAAAGTTTTATTCAAAAGATGATGGATAGCGGGGCTTCCGGTTATGTACTGAAGAATGCAACGCAGGAGGAACTGATGGAAGCGATCAGTGTGGTCATTAAAGGGAAGATCTATTTTAGTGATGAAGCTTCCCAGGTATTAACTAAAACAGACGCTAATCCCATCCTGCTCACCCGGCGGGAAAAGGAAGTATTGGAGCTGATCGCCGAAGGGCTGACCAATAATGAGATCGCACAAAAATTATTTGTAAGCCCTACCACTATTGATACACATCGTAAAAACCTGCTGGCCAAGTTTGGTGTCCGGAATACAGCATCACTGATCAGGGATGCTACGAAACTTCAGTTCATATAAATTGAAACCTGTTTATTGAGGTTTATAATAGGTTGTTTTGATCTCAGGTATCAGTGCAGATAATTTTTTGATCCTGGTTTCATCAGAAGGGTGGGTGGATAAGAACTGCGGTACCTTAGTCCCTTTGTTAATTGCGGCCATTCGTTGCCAGAAGGGTACAGCTTCCTCAGGATTATAACCGGCCATACTCATAAATATTAACCCCAGTTTATCCGCTTCACTTTCCTGCATCCGGCTGTTGGGCAGGGCTAAGGCAAGGTTGGAACCGATCATATACAGGCCTAAGAATAGCAATTGTGTTTCCTGTTTCTTTTCTTTCAATGCTTCTTCCAGCACCAGGCCACCCAAGTTGATCAATAATCCTTCACTCATGCGTTCATTGCCATGCCGGGCAATGGCATGTGCAATTTCATGTCCCATCACAACCGCTAAACCTTCTTCCGTTTGAGAAACCGGCAAAAGGCCGGTATATACCACCACTTTACCTCCCGGCATACACCAGGCATTTACAATATTCTCTTCAATGGTATTATACTCCCATTTGAAATTCTTCAGATCCTTGCTCATATTGTTCTGCTGCATGTAAGTTTCTACGGCCTGTTGTATCCTGCTGCCTACTTTACTCACCAGCTGAGCCCTTGTATCTTGTTGTGAAAGGGTGGGGCTGGTTTTCACCACCGAGTCATATTGTGAAAAAGCCATGGCCTGTATCATCGAGTTGGGTACCAGGTTAAGCTGTTTGCGGCCTGTTACCGGAACTGTTTTGCAGGAGTGTAGTATAACCAGGAGCAGTGCGGCAAAAGCAATACTTTTCATCGTAAACTATTTAGAGGATAAAAGTAGATGCAGCAGGCAGCCGGCACAATCCCTCAAAAAGGGGAGTTTTTAACCTGGACGGAGTAGTACTTTTATGGTACTTTATAATTAAAAACTGGCATGAAACTTCTGCTTACTATTGCTGTCATGACTATTTCATTTTTTGCAACAGCCCAACAACCTGTAATCAGGGATTCTGTTCCTGTAAGGGTAAAATTGAAGAATAACCTGCTGGGCAGGAAAGCAATTATACCGGTCTCAATTAAAGATGCCATCGAAGCAGAATTGAACAATGTGGTGAGCTTATATGTCAACAAACCGAATACGCCGGCAACCTGGATACAAATAAGATCAGCAGCTGAAGATGTTTTAAGCCGTTATTTCAGGGATGGGAAACTTCGGGGAAATAAGGCATCGGAAGCTTATTTTGTCAAAATGGACGCCAGCACAATGAGCTCAGCAGATATTGCCAATAAAAGAATGATTTTAACGGCGGGTATTGCTATTGTAAAACCTGCCGAGTTTACTTTACTGGTTATTGAAAAAACCTGCCGGTTATAAGCTCAAAATAAATGATGTGCCGCCGCTGGTAGCCCGGGGGGCAATAGTAATGGTGCATTTTATAGCCCTGGCAAGGTCCCGGATGATGTGCAGACCTAACCCGTTTTTTGTACCGGTTACAGTGGTTTCACTAAAAAGGTTTTTTGCCTGTTCAGCACTGATACCCGGCCCGTTATCAGTGATGGATAAAAAAATCCTGTTATTTTCTTCCCATGCTTTCCATTCAATGGCTGCATCAGGTATTTGCTGTAAAACTTTTATAGCATTAGCCGTAAGATTCTGCATGATGGTTTGGAGGTAATTCTCATCTGAATAAATAGTTAAGTGCTCTTCATCCAGGAAAGTAAATTTTATTTGCCGGTTGTCTGAAAAGAATTTCTGAATGTATGTAAACAGATCGGTAACAGCAACAGGATTCGTTTCTGGTTTGAAACTTTCCATTTGACCTTTACTCCATAGCAGCATACTCTCCATAGTATCAAGCAGCGAGGCCGCGGCATTGGTTATCTGTGATTCTCTGTCAGCAATTTGTTTTTCGTTTAATATACCGGGGTTTCTTTTTTGCAGTTGTAAAAAATTAACCAGGTTGGCTATGGGGCTGCGCAGGTCATGACTGAGAATACCAAAGAATTTTGCTTTTACTTTATTTGCCTCATCCAGTTCATTATTCAATACCATTAATGTGGTATTTGTTTTTTTTCTGGTGTAGTTCTGATAATAAATTAAACCAGCAATAACCAATAGTAATAAAAGGCCGGCAACCAGGGCAATACGTTCTTTTTTCTGGCTGGCTATAATGGTATCTTTTAGTTGTATGGCTGCGTTTTTTTTATCCAGTTCGTACTGTGCAAGTTTTTCAGCAATTTCATTTTTATTTTCCTGCGAGTATATGGAGTCGTTCAAGGTAGTGGCAGCTTGTAATTTTTCATACGCCAGTTTGTAATTGTTTTGGTATAAATCAACTTCAGAAATCAGTTTATTATTTAAAGCGATATAAGTTTTATGATTGATATGCTCACTCAGTTGCAGGGACCGGTTAAAATACTTTTTTGCTAATTGAATAAATATTTCCTGGTTTTTAGCACTACTGTCTTTTTTTGCCTGTTCAAAATAGGCGCTGCCAATATTACCGAGATTAGAAATATTGGTGACACTTTCGGGTGTAAGTCTTGACAGAAGGGCATCTGCCTTTTTTAAAAGCTGCAATTTTTTTACCGGGTCATTTTCAATCGCTGCATAATTGGCATAGCTGGTGCCCAGCATTACATCCTCTTTATTGTCAATTGAAAATTTGATGGCACTTTTAAAATAGGACACAGCGGCAGTGGTATCTTTTAGATTAAGGGCACAATTAGCCAGGCCATTGTAGGTGTAGCTCAGTTTCTGGGGCAGGTTACTTGCCTGTTGAATTGAAAGACATTTTTTAAAAGTAACGTAAGATTCACGATAATTTTTTTGCTGACTTTGTATAAGGGCTATATTACAGAGATTTGAAATTATCATCATGTTGTCACTGGCTTCTTGAGCATTTTTCAATGAGATCGAATAATATTCAATTGCTTTAGTATAGTTTCCGATATCCTGGTATAATGTTCCTATGTTGCCCAGCGCAATGTTGGCAGGTTGTTTTAGCTGGTTACGTTCAAAAATATCATAAGCCTTCTGGTTGTAGTAAATGGAAGAATCATAGATAATTTTTACTGTTTGATAATATCTGCCAATTGTCAGATTAAAGGAGCCAATTGCTTTTTCCCATTTCATTTTGGTGGTTAAGTCAAGCCCGGCCCTGTTGTAGTATAGTATTTTTTCTGGCAGGGTATTAAAACATTCGTTCGATATGGCCTGGTACATCCTTGCTCTTACCGTATCATTGGCAGCGTTGGGCATAAGTGCCATCACAGAATCTATAAAATCCTCACCTCTTTTTTGAGCCGGGCTTACCAGAAAACACAATAAGGCAAATAAAAATAGTATGGGGCGCATTTGGTTAACTAATATTTTTAATAAGATTTTTATAGGTACGGCCAACTGGCAATGAAATATTGTTTACCAGTACCTTATCACTGCTTATTTTATTTATAAAATGTTTTTGCACGGCGTAACTACGATGAATACGTATAAAACTGCTGAATGCATCTTCTTTGATAAGGGTGCCAAGCGGGCATAAGACGGAGTATTTACGGTGCATAGTTACGATAGCAGTATAATCTTTCAGGGCCTCAAGGTAAATGATCTCGTGGAGTTGCAGCTTTACCTGCTCATTACCATCCTTAATAAATAAGGTATCAGCTCCCAGGGTGTGGTTCAATAGGCTAGCTTTATGCCGGATATCAAGGTATTCCCGGAGGCGTCCCATTGTTCTGGAAAACCGGTCGGCTTTAAAAGGCTTTACCAAAAAATCCAATGCAGCCATTTCAAAACTCTCCACTGCATAATCAGGATAGGATGTAATGAAGATACAGGCAGGTATATGTAGCAGCTGCTCCCGTAATTGCAAGCCACTCATTTCCGGCATATCAATATCCAGGAACAATACATCAGGTTGCCGGGCCTTTGCGGCTGCCAATGCTTCATGTGGAGATTCAAATGCACCTTTTACTTCTATAAAAGAGTAATCGTTTAAAAAGGAAACGGTAGTCAGCCGGTCCACCATATCATCATCCACTACAAGGCAGGAAATTTTTTTGTTCATCCGGATAAGCGGTTAGAAAGGATCAATGTATTTCAAATATAAATCATAAATAGGAAACTGCGGTTCGTCGATTTTTTTTGCAGTTCGGCGATTAGCCCTCAGGCTTGTAATAACAAGGAAGTACGTTTGTCCGGTAACAAGCAATACATAGCCAGGGGGCAGGCTATTATGGATAAGTAGGGCTATTATAAACACTTATTGTATTCTGAATTAAAATTTGCATCATGAAAAAATTATCATTTTTATTAGCTGGTACGGTACTGTTTTTTAATACATTGGTTTCACAAACTAATACGGGCAAGGTGGACCGTGTTATTCAGAAAGTGGATAAGGTTGTAAATAAGGGCAAAACTGTGCTGGCTGTTTTTCAGCCTTATCTTTTAAAAGCCAGGGAATTGTATGGCCAGGCAAAGCAACTGATAAAAGATACAAGGACAGCGGCAAAATCTGTACAGAACAACAATCCTGCTGCTCCCGGTTCATCTGCACCTGTATATGATACTGGCAATACCGGCAACAACACAGCAGGAAATACGGACAGCAATTCCCCACCAGCTTCTTATCCGCCATCTGCAGATAATAACACGGCTAACGGGAATGCGGCGGCGCCTGCCAGCGACCCCACTGCACTATATGGTGAGTACAATAATTATACCCCGGAACAGTACCTGCCTATCAATAACGAGGCCGCTATTAATAGTGATGGTTCCGGCAACTGGGGTAACCAGAATAATGGATTGTACGGTAATTGCCTGGATATGCTGACTGGTACGGTTATGAGCATGGGCGAAGCAGAAGATAATCCCGGAAGTATCGACCTGATGTTCTTTGCCCCGGCAGACGGACAAAATACCTATGTGCTGATGACGCCTTCTTTTGCAAGAAATAATGGCACGGCAACTTATATGACACAACATGCCAGTGACGGGGTTATGAAGTGGAAAGATGTTACTGAAAGTGAAATAGCACTAACCAAACTTACAATAGCGCAGTTTGAAAAAATTCAAAACAACAGCCAGATAAGCGGCGCAGTAAAAAATGCTGTCAATTATTCAGGATGGTATACCAGTGTAGGCACCAAGCTGGAGGGCCAGGTATTTGCTGTAAAAGTGGAGCAGGAAAGCAGGACCGTTTATGCACTGGTGGCGGTGATAAAACATTTTGGAACAAGCGGCAGTAATGGGTATTTAAAGATCAAAGTCAAATCCCAGGGGATTGATAATAATGCCGATGGAATAATTGACCCTACTTCATATATCAGGTAATAACTTAAAAATAAACTAATGAAAAAGATAAGTTTAATAACAGCACTGCTTTTTGCTATGGCCGGCATACAGGCACAGGTATTTAAAATGAAAACTGTAAAAGCAAGTCTGCCAGCTGTAACTATGAGTATGGTACCTGAAGGAGTCTACTTTATCAGGATCAACGAAACCGGAAAATATGCAGGGGTTGAAGGAATTAATCCCAACAATGGCGCAAGGCTGATACAATGGGATTTTGCTAACCTGGAGAATCATAAATTCCAGATCAGCAGATCCGGGGACGGGTATTATGTTATAAAAGCTATGCATAGTAACCGCTATCTGAATGTAGCCGGTCAGTCACAACAGGATGGAGCACCTGTTATACAATGGGATTTTGTGGAGCAGGATAACCTGAAATGGAGTTTTCATTACAATAAGGCGAGCAATTCCTACACGATCCGGAACAAGCAAACCAACAAGGAACTGAAATTGCAAAACGACGCTGCAGATGCAAGGAACGGTGTTTTGTTAAGTCTTAATGGAAATACAGGTACACAAACCTTTACTTTACAAGATGTGAATGCGCCGGTTGCGAATGTTAAAAAACAGGTGTCAACGGTAGTAGCGAGTAAGTATTTAAGAAGCTCTGTCGATATCAGGCTGGCAGATGGCAGCATTGTAAAAAGAACACTCAGCCCTAATTATATCAGTAATGCCAATAAACCTGTAAGAAGAGAGACTATCACAGGACAAAATAGTGATAACTGTGTTACCAAAGTGGTGAAAATCGATATGGAAACGAAAGACTTTGTGCCTGTAACAGCGAGTAATTATTTACGATTTAATGCACCCGGGCTGATCTATGATGTACGCAGATTTTTTGCCGGTGATTATACTGATAAGCAAATTTTCCCGAACGGCGAAAACAGAAATCCCATTCAAATAGCCACGACAGTGAGGAATATGTCTGGTAGTATTACAGAAGTGGTGCAACAGCCGACCGTGAATAATATCAACCAGGCTATAAAAAATCTGCAGGAAAGATATTCATCCGATCCTTTGCAAACCACTAATCAAAGTATGATCTACAGAAGCAGCTACGTGGAAAATAACACTGAAATGCAAATGAAAATCGGAGCTTCAGCACATTATATGGTAGCTAGTTTTGAAAGCGAGATGGCCATAAAGAATACGAAAGAGACAAAAACATTTTATATAGAGGCTGAGAAGGAATTATTCACCCTTACGGCAGATAAGCCCGAAACAGGCTGGTTGAGCAGCAATATTGCCGGGCAGGAGGACCTTGGATATATATCCTCCGTATCCTACGGGGTAAAAGTAGTGGGTAAGATTGTAATCAATAACACTGAATCCAGCATTAGTGGAAGGTTTAAAGCCATGATAGAAGCAGGCTTTGCAGGCGGCAGTGTAGATATTGCCGCGTTATCAAGGGAAGCCACAAAGGATGTGCAATGCTTCTTTTATGTGATAGGAGGGGTAAGCGAGAAAGTGGTGGGTTCTAACCTGGCCGACGCCTATTACAGGGTAAATGAAATACTTCGTACTGTGAATTATAAAACCTGTATGCCCATCCGTATTACTTTCAAATCATTAACAAGCGGTAATGCAATTACCTATAAGGATGCAACCAACAGCTTTCCTTATGAAATTTGTCAGCCTAAAGCTATACAGGACGCTAATAAAAACTACAGTTTTAAAATTACCGGGATGGCTGCTATCGGCTCCGATATTGAATTGTACGGCGATGTATGGGTGGAACTATGGAGCCCTAGGTATGGGGATCTTAAACGTTTTCGTACCACAGCTAATGGTATGTTTGGATTGAGACAGAATGTACACCTGGAAAGAGATGATCTGTCCCGTTATGCAATGAATTTACCAGCGGTAAGTTATATGAATATCCCGGCAGAACTGGTAAAGGATGCGGAAATACATATCTACTATAACCTGTTTGATTATAATACAGTAGGCAGGGATGATGCACTAAAGCAAAGAGGAGGCAGTGTTTTTGTGGTCAATGGCGTTCTCCCGCAGACCTATTTCCGGACTGTGATTCCGGTTAAACGACTGAAGGAAGAAATAGGCGGATCTTTACTGTATTCGACGGACTTTGTTGATGGAGATGGTGTAACCCTTACGTTCACACTGACGGAAACCCCCGTTATTCAAAAGTAACCGGTTTGGACTTTCGTATCGTTTTTACCCGGCTTGAGGCCGGGTATTTTTCTTTTAGCATACCTGTTACAACCTTTGCTAAAGAAAATCAGAAATTCGTCCATTCCTTTCCTGATTCATTATTGAAAACATATTTACGGGAAACAACGGGTTTACCTGTTTTATCTGTATCGTAATAAATTCAGCCAATCCGGGTTGCACTGATAACAGCAGTGGTGGTCATGGCACCATTGCACCTCATGGATTCTGAACAGCTGATTCCCCTGATACTTTCCATTTTAATGGAGTAAACAGTAAATGGGGCTCCGCCAGTAGTGCCGGACTGTAGTACTGTAAGTCCCCCGGACGGCAGCAGGCTGCCGCTGTTCATTGCCTTTTTCAAATCGGCTGAAGCACCGGTAATATTCATACTGAAGGTGAGTTGTGCATTATTTTTACCGGCAGTTGCGAAAGATAATATGGTGATACTTCTCTCAAAGCCTTTTGTCGTGGCATCGCCTTTAATTAAATGGACCGGCGAAATCAGTTAGTTTTATAAACGTTTCTTGTTTTTGAGAGATAGCTGTAAAAGGCGGAAATAAAAATGCCAGGATGATCGTACGTATAATTTTTTAATTAATGAATATAATTATTTGGCTAATCCATATTGTGTATAAATGCCGGAGCCGGGATATTCTGCATCCAGCAGATTCAATATTCTTGCCCCTTTTATACAGGACCAGAAAGCATGGTACAATTTTGGTCCTTTTTCAATTTTCGAACATTTCAACTGCCAGTTATTGGGTACACTGAAAGTGCCTGTTGATTCCACCTGGTCAAATTTCATATTCCCCACCATGCCGTTCACTGCCAAGAGCTTCCAGTAATACGAATTACCCCCTTTAAAATCAAATATGATATTGCTCTGGTGTACATTCATGCCGGCATAGTTGCCGGTGTACACATGATACATTTGCTGAATTCCTGTAAAATCGCTGGTCCATTTTCCTTTAAAATCTGTAGCTGCAACTGCAAATTTGTTATATGTTTTCATGAATGATAAAGGGTTCATCAGTTCACTGTCTGTATCCCATTGCACCGTTTCCGGGTCTAATTTAAACTGCTGTATGAAGCTGTTTTTATCCGGGGCAATAAATTCAATCCATCCGGTTTCACCCTGTCGGAACAGTAAAACAAATACTTCTTTACCGGTACTGTTCTCTGTCAGGTATCCCATGCCAAGATATGGCCTGTTGTAGGTACTGATATAAGCAGTTTTATAATTCCTGAGGTTACTGTACCGCGGGGCCACCAAAATATTCCATGCAGCATTGGTCAACGGTTCAGGATCTGCCGGAAATATAGTTCCTTCTTTAGGATAGTGCAGCAGTATTTTGATACTCCCTTTAGTTACTTCCACCCAGTCCGGTTGTTCAACTGCTGTCCATCCGTCATCGAAATTGGTCGTGTTGAAAGCAAATTTCCCGGTTGCAGCAGCCTGTGGTTTTACCGGCTCTTCCATTTTTTTTATCACAGGTTTTTTTGGGGCAACCGGTTTTTTCAAATCGACTGATTCAAGAAATTTTGTCATTTCGGCTTCATAAGCATCTGTATTGGTCATGATCAGGATATTCACCAGTTTGTCATAGCCGGAGGAAGCCACCAATAAAGCAATGCCTTTGCTGCCATCCGTTTCGAAAGGGGCATAACCACTCTGAGCTTCCCAGCCATTTTCGGTAACAGCAGGCTGCATTTCCGGCTCAGCAGAAACGGTTACCACTTCTTTTACTAATGTGGACCAGGCGGCATCAAAATTTTCCTTGGGCGTATTGGCGGCATCAATTGCCTTGTATAGCGTAATAAGGCAGAAGGCCCCCGTTGTTGTGTTCTCTTTGATAAACTGCACAGTTTGTGTGGTTGCTTTCTTGCTCCATCCTTTTGGTGCTGTATAAGTAGCCAGGTCAAATACCTGTTTTTGGGCAAGCACAGGGGCTATCATCAGGAAACAGCAGAGGAAAAAGATCAATTTTTTAATACGCATAGTTTATTGTTTTATCCATGAGGGTATTTTAATATTTTATCTGCAGGTAACAGGAGTTATTCTTTTTTCCCATAACCACTATAGTCACCATAGCCTGTATCCTGGAGCCATAATATCCTGGCGCCTTTAATACAAGAGAAAAAGGCGTTATAGGTTTTTGGTTTCTTTTCTATGTCGGAGAAATATATTTGCCAGTTATTAAGCAGCTTAAAATTGCCGCTGGATTTTACCCCCTGGAATTTGATATTTCCAACAAAGCCACTGGCCACAGCCAGGTCCCATTTATAAGAACCATTAGCCGAGAATTCAAAATTTTGAGCAGAGGAGTGAGTGCTCATACCAGCATTAGCGCCGGTATTAGCATTTACATATTGTTGTATGCCTGTGAAATTACTTGTCCATACCCCTGTAAGATCAGTAGCTGCTACAGCGAATTTATTATAGGAAGCCATCGCTTCCATCTTTTCCCAACCGTATGACTCCTGGTGGTATACGCCAAATTGTTGTTCGAATGTAGCTTTATCCGGAGCTATGAATTCCAGGTACCGGCCATTGCCATTACTATAATTTTTCTTAAAAAAAACAACAAATACATTTTTGCCAGTTATTTTTTCTACCATCATAGCTTCAGCATATTCAATAGACTCCCAGCCGCTGACCGGTTTAAATTCCATTGCTGAAGCACTACTGTACCTTGGTGCCACCAGGATATTCCAGGCATCCTTTAATCCATCCATCAAAACGGAGTTATAGGCATCTGCTTGTTTGTTTGGATAGTGAATTAATACTTTCATGTTTGCTTTTGTAACCTCCACCCAGTCTTCCTGAACTGTACTGGTCCATCCGTCATCAAAATTGGTAGTAGTAAATGCAAATCCATCTTTTTTAGCTATTGTACCGGCAGCTGCTGGTTTTGATGGATTAGTAGCTTGCCCTCCATTTGTTGGTGGTGGAGCTTTCAGGTTTATTGATGCAAGGAAATCGCTCATATCCTTTTCATAGCTGTCTGTGTTGGTAAGTATAACGAGGTTTACCATTTTGCCATTTGAAGAGGAGGTAATCAGCATGGCAATACCTTTGGTGTCGTCACTCTCAAACAGGGCATAGCCACTTTGTATCTCCCAGCCATTGTCAGTAGTTGCAGGCTGCATTTCGGGCGGAGATGCCACCGTTACAGCTTTCTTCACAATAGTTTCCCAGGCATCATCAAAATTAGCTTTTGAGTCAGCCGCAGCGGGTAAGGCTTTATACAACTGTATAAAACAATAAATATCCTTTCCCGGATCTTCTATGGAAAGCAGTACTGAAGAACCTGTTGTCTCTTTTTCCCATCCTTTTGGTAAGCTATAGGTAGCAATATCAAAGGTTTGTTGCTGGGCCCGGGTTGCTGTATTGACCAATACGAACAAACCCAGTAACAGGTTTCTAAAGTTTAATATGTTTTTCATATTCATTATTTAGTTTTTACCAGGCTATACTCCATACCCCCGTCCTTTAGTTTTAATATTCTTCCACCCCTTATCGCTACGAACCATGCATCAAAGTTGTCAGTCTTTCCTTCAAAACGATTGGTGGCGACAAGGTTCCAGTTGCTTACCGTATATTTCCCTTTATAATTTTGCTGGAATGTGCTCATGTTTCCTACTGCACCGCTAGCCCCGTTGTGAATACTTGTATAATTACCTCCATCATTAAAATTGAAAGTGGCACTTCTTGCAGCAACCGTCATACCGGCATAACCTTCATAACCGGAAGGAGCTACATAATACCATTGAGCAGTGGAGCTGTTACCATCCTGCCAGGTTCCTAAAATATCATTGACTGTAATGGCAAATTTGTTGTAACCGCCCATATTGGAAAGATCAGATGGAGAGAAGGATCCGCCGTTTGCTTTCGGAAACTGGTTCCATAGTGATTCTTCATCTTTTGCAGAGCCGATTGTTATATAGGCAGTATTAGGGGAGATGTCCAGCCGCATACCAATAAATCTTCTTTCGCCTGTCTGCTTATCAATAGCCCATCCTTCAACATAAGGGGGTTTTAATGAACCCAGTACTTCCCCGTTATCTTTATATTGCCTGGTTTCGATCGTAAAATATTTTGAAACAAAATTATCCCAGTAATAATCCCTGTCCACTACTCCTGTACCAGAAAAGTCAGACGCATTATATTTTATAGCATAACAGAGATATACTTTAATGTCTCCTTTGGAAACCAGCACCCAATCATCCTGGATAACACTGGCCCAGCCATCATCAAAATTGGTGCTTGTAAAAGCAAAGCCATCTTTTACCGGAGCAGCAGGTGTGGTAACAGGTTCCAGTTTTTTTTCAGAACCTGTATTTTCTTTTTGGAAACTCACCGATTCTAAAAATGCTGTCATTTCTTTTTCATAAGCATCTGTATTGGTAAGGATGATAATGTTGACCATTTTGCCAAAGCCGGTGGAAGCGACAAGTATCACGACTCCTTTTGTGCCTTCACTTTCAAAAGGAGCATAGCCCGAGTGGGCTTCCCAGCCATTTTCTGAAGCAGCGGGTTGCATTTCGGGTTCAGCAGAAACGGTGACCATGCCTTTTACCAGGTCGGTCCAGGCAACGTCAAAATTATTTTTTGCATTATCAGACGCAGGGATTGCTTTAAAAAGGGTAATGATACAATAGGTGCCCTTGGCAGCATCTTCGGTTGTAAACTGGAGCCCCCCACCGCCTTCAGCTGTTTTTTTCTGCCAGTCTTTAGGCGGCGTAAAATTTGTTATATCAAACGTCTGTTGCTGCGAGAAAGCCACAGAACAGGCAACAAGCAGTATCGGTAATAATAACTGTTTCATACAAGGAAATTTAGGACTTACTGAATTGCTGCTTTAAAGGTGCGGTACCCAAAGCAGCACAGCAATCCCTTAAAAACAGGATATTCAGGTACTTTTCGTGATATATTTTTCTGTTTTCATTTCCCATTTGTTGAGATTTTTATATTGCTGATATAGAATTTTTCTGTAACTCCATCGCTTCTGCTATGCATGAACTGTAACCAGTTAAATGCGGTGCCGGGAGGCACCGCATTGGATATTTCTGTAATTTTATTTTTATTGATAAAATAGCTCAGCGATTCTCCTCTTTTCTCAAGTCGGATTGTTATCTTATTGATTTCTTTATCGTTTGAAAAACCTGTTGCATCGTAATAGGGTTTTACATTTACCGGGTAGCTGTTTCCAAATTTGCATTCAATGGACGTCTCACCAGGCCGGCCTGAAAAACCAGCTCTTATCCGCAGGTTAATACATGGGCCATTCTCCACATAATTTTTTGCTGTTCCCAAATGGAGTGTAAATGCTTTAGCCCCCCAGGGAATATCTTTCGGTACGGCTAAGTCAAAACTCAAGTCGAAATCCTGTGGTAATGGATAATTTATTTTTTGCGTCGTAACAGGGCTATGACCAATGAACTCGAGCCATTTACCTTCCAGGTTTTTTACTGATGTAACGACCGGGTATTGAGCATTGCTATTCATGCTCGTTTTCCAGCCAATTGGTTTTTGGCCGGTTGCGTTCTGTGAGAAATCTTCGAAGAAATATACTGAGGCATCAGTGCTATTTTTTTTCGAAGTGGCTGATGGCTCGGTGATAACTATTTTTTCCTCGGGGTCCAGTGATCCAAGCGGTTTATATTTTTTCCCCTTTACCTTTTCAGGTTCAAAAAAGAAATTATAGACGTAGTCAAAATCAAAATTGTTGAGGATGGATTCGTGCATGTGTCTATAGGGTACCTCATCCATTCTGCCACCATACCATTTAATTACAATCCATTGAGGTTTGTCTGTGCTGCATTTAGCCTGCATTTCAGGGTCAACCCGGTAAAGCGGATTACTTTTGCTGAAATTTCCGTCGGATTTTGCATCTCCATTAGCAAAAATATCTGCACCATTAGTTAAGTCCTGTATGGAGTAGCTGCTTCTAAGGTATGCTTTTTCGGTTAACCTGTTTTTATATTTTTCTCTTAGTTGTACAAGAGTAGTTTTGGCAAGATTGAATTTTTTTTCAAGAGCATCCAACGCCGTTTTTAAATGTGTTGCATTATAGGAATTTTGTTCAATGACGGTTTTTTTTTGTTCAGCATATTTAACAGGAAAAGCGTTTTCCGAAAACTGAATTGCTTCGCCAATGGTTACCTGTAAAAATGGGATCCTGTTATTTTTACTGAGGATAACGAGATGGTGTACTCCCGGGGTTTTTGAGGGTTTTAAATTAAGACAGATATATTTCTTTATAAGTGGATGCCATGATATGGAATATAATTTTCTTGTTTTTGCTTCATCTGATTCAGGGTACTCTTTTAAATACTGTTCGTCGTACATCGGGAGTGTAAATAAACAGGCCTGGCTTGTATTGAAATCAATTTCCCGGTTATCAAGAGGGATTTCATTAGCAGCTATGGTCCAGTTGTTAGCAAAATTTAAATAGGGCTGCCATTTACCGTTTGTTTGTCTCAGGAAAGTATAACTGTGAGCATTGGCTCCATAACTGTACGGCACGGCTTCATTGTAACGTTCATGATATTGATTTTTCCTGGGCGTCACGTATTTCTTTATCTCTCCCAAACTTCCTATGGGTTTATAACTTGCCTGCATCCAGTTGGCAAAGGAGTCCGCAATAGATAGCTGTGAAACGGAGTATTTTTTTTCATCTACCTGCAAAGGTTTTGATGCGCCTTTGTAGTTATATGTTTTTATCCAGCCAATGGACAAGGATTCGTATGCCTCATTGTGGTTTTGGGCAAATACGCAGGTGGTTATAGTCAGAAATAGAAAAGTAATGATCAGCCGCATCGTTTTTTCATTTTTGCCTTGTTCAGGTGTTCCAGTAAGCTCATTTGTTTTTGATAATTGACTTCAACTTATCTTTTAATTTTTTTGCACCTGTTTTTTTTGTTGCCGGAGTTGCAGCAGGATCAGTTTCAGCTGCTGTTGGGGTAGTGGTTACAGCCGGGGTCGTTGTTGTACTGTTGGTTGTGGTTCCGGCAGGCTTTACAGGGGCAGTGTTTTCGGATTTGGAAGGAACGGACTGGGTATCTGCCATTTTCGTTTTTTCTTTGGAAATTATTTCCCCTTTCAGCCACTCCTTTACAAAAGTAGTTACCACATCATTTACTTCTTTGCCAGCCCTGTAAATGGCTTTCCATTTCAGGCTTTTCTTTTCATATGCAGGGTTTACAAATTTTTTGATCTTGTATTTATCTGGCTCGGTCAGTTTTGCTGTAAAATCAACCGTAGCAGCCAGCTGCAGGTATTCCTGTAATCTTTTTTTGACAAGTACTGATGGATCGAGAGGATAGGCCTTTTCCCAGGCTTCTTTGCCGGGAAATGGTTTTTTGGCAGCTTCAAGCAACGCATCCATTTTCTTTTGATTTTCCTCCATCAGTTTTTGCTGCTCAGCTACATATTTGGTATCCGTTTTATAGTTGCTGATATTTTTTTCAAAAACGATTTTGTTTTTCCGGAGATCAGCCAGCGTTGATCCCCTGTCGGTCAGCGGCATGGCCGATTCCCGCTGGCTGTTGTATTTTTCGATGAACTCCTCACTGTTAACGTATCTTTTTACATAGTCGCACATTTCTGACGCTGCTGCTGCTTTATCACCTTCAGTAACTGTTTTTAGTGATCGGGCATAAGGCAGCCGGAATGATTTCAGTTGGTTATAAACTGAGTTGGGGTCACCGCCTTCAGAGCCTAATTCCATAGGGCCATTGTCAAAGCGACCTACCAGGTTATTAACAAAATAATACCGGGCTGTTTCCTGTTGCATACCGAGGCGGGTGATAATATCATCAGCTACTTTGAATGCCGTAGCCGTAATACAGATGATCAGGCTTGATAAAATAAGTTGATTACGGTTCATATACTTTATTTATATGTTAATTGAATAAGTTTTTTTGAGTGCTGAATGTGCCAGGTGCCTGTAAGCCACTGCTAATGGAAGGATGAAATCCATTTTGCTTTATACTGTTTATAGCAGCGGGAGTATTTTCCATATCATTTACCATCCGCATTATTTTTTCTGAATATTCCCTGAATGCTTTTTTTTCATCCATTGCGTCCATCTCTTGTCCCAACTGTTCTGCTTTTTTAAGGAACGCTTTCATTTGTTCATAGTTGTCTAATTCATCGGAAGCTTTTTTTAGTGCCTCAATTTGTTTTCTTAGTGCTTCTTTTTTCCGGGCATCGGCTATTTTTTGTTCATATTTCTCCCATTCCTTTTCGAATGCTTCGTTTAATTCTTCAAACCTTTCCAGCTCTTTTACTTTCTTCATCATTCTGTCCAGTTCCTCTTTCAGGTTTTCTTTGGGTGTCTTTACATTTTTACAGTCTGCCGTCAGCATTTTATTCATGAGTTCTTTGAACAGTTTGTATTTGTTAAGTAGTTTTGGATCCAGCGGGGTTAGTTCATCTCTGGGTATATCCGGTAGAGGTACGAGTTCGTCATCATCGCCCAGCACCCCCTGTTTGCGTCTTTCGTGCATTCTCTTCATCGCATCAGATAGCCCTTTGTCAATAGCATCCCCCACCTGCCCGTCTGTTGGTTTGGGATTACCGTTTACCCGGCGGAGAGCAGCCAGCAAGCCTTTGTCCATAGCAGCTTCCACATCGGCAGTTCCGGGAGTAATGCTGCCATTGGCCGTTTTGAAAGAGGGGCTGATGCCCGGTTGAGCTACCATTTTGCCGCTACCAGTGGCGACTGTAACATTAGGAACAGGCTTATTTGTTTTTTTAATGCCATAGCCATTTTTATCAAAATCCTTTGCAGCGGCCACTAACTGCTGCCATTCAGGTCCGGCAGGAATGCTTACAACTGCGGGGCAGGTGAAATTGGGCACCTGCGGTTCGGGGAATTCTTTTTTTACTTCATAGACGGGGGGGCTGCAATGCTCCGTATGGGTTTCCATGGCATCTGTTATTGCACCATACAGTTCAGCCATGTAACCTGTAAACCCAACATCCTGCAGGAGCACTGTATTTTTTACATTCCCGGCTACGTACCAGTTCCAGGTACACCAGGCATTGAGCCATTGTCTGAATTCTTCTGTTTTTATAACCAGGTAATCCCGGAATCTTGAATTCACTTTTCTCAGATACTCATTCTCCAGGCCATCCAGCTCTGCCTTGTATGTTTCACATCGGGTGCCTTTATTATCACTTATCTTTTTATAGATGGCATCAATTTTTTGTTGTTTCTCTTTGAATAACTGTTCTTTCCAGGCTCCCATTTTTTTAAGTTCTTCGGTATGTTCCTGTTGCCATTTTAGCTGGTAACTGCTCAATACACCCAGTACAATTGTAGCAGGTTTGCTCATAAAGCTTAACCCCTTCATGGTTTCAGTAGCCATCTCTTTAATAAAAGCATCTTCTCCCTTATTAAATGTTTCCTGGACCTGCTGATCCAATTCATCGGTCATTACATTTATTTTATTTTTAAATTGGCCGACCATTTCAGCGTAGGCTTTTTGAATGCCATAATCCTCATTGTAATTCCTGACGTCATTGGATAATTTTGGGGGCTCTGGCATCCAATTTTTCGGAAAATACTCATAGATGGCAATAAGTTTTTTGATCTTTTCAAAATCAAGATCCTGGACTTTGTAATTTTTATTATAGTTTTTTAATACCTGCTCCGTAAAGGGATTGGGAGAAGCCTCCAGTGCCTCTTTGTAATAATCTTCTGCTTTGATAGGATCACCCTGCAGTTCTTCCAGCAGGCCACCACATAGTTTTGCTTCAGGGTGGTAAGGGTTTATACGGGTAGCAATAGCAATATATTTTTTGGCGCTGTCCTGATCTCCATATCCAAGCCATGCCTGGCCAAGATTATTCATAACTGTGCTATTAAGCGGCAGTTCATCCTTCAATTTTCTTAACAGGGGCATTGCCTGTTCAGGGTACCCGTAACTTGTTAGTAAAGCCGCCAGATTGTTTTGCCAGTTAAGATTGGCAGGGTCCAATGCCACAGCTTTTAAACTTAACGCTAATGCTGCCTCCGGATGCCCCTGCAACATGGCCAGCACAGCAGCATTTGCTATATCTGCAGCTTTTGCTGTCTGGGCCACTACTTTTTTGACAACAGCCATTTCTTCAGGACCGGCTTTTGTCATCATCTTATTGTACAAATTGGTTGCGTAAGCAGCTACTTCTGTTTTTGACAATGTTTTTTTTGATATACCAGCATTTCCTCCAGGATATTTTCCGGGAATTAATTCTTTGTTACTGGTGAATTCCGGGTAGTCGGCTATGGTTGCATTATGCTGTTCCATTGCAGGCATCACATCTTTCATCATTTTCTTCATTTCTTCCTGCTCTTCTTTCGACATACCTTCCGCTTTCATTGCCTCCTCTAACATCTTATTCATATCGGGCTGAGAAGTGGCTGGTTGTTTGGCGGAAGCCGGTTTTTTGCCCGGTTGCGCCGGTAAGTGCATTGTTATAAAAGTGCTTATTACCAGGAGCCCTAAATTTTTTATGATATCGTTTAATTGCATAACTGATATAGTATTAATAATATCCATTAGTTACAGTTACCGGTAGAGGTGTGAAGAACCCGTCTGTTGGTCCAGTCATATTGAAGTTGTCTTTTGTTAAAAGACCGTTTGATATATAGTAGATCACTTTCCTGCTTCCGAAATGGGGGTGAAGATTACCATACTGGTCTTTAAATTCCAGCGTAAGTGTAACTGATTCGATCTTCCAGGCATCAAGCGAAAATCTGGGCAGGTAGTAGATGACAAAACTTAATCCCTTATTTTGGAGGTTAGTGAGTGAAAAGGCATCAGCAGCAATGTCATTAAATTTTAACAGGCTGAATTCGTTTTCTGTATTGATACCCAATTCCTGGTCTTTTATGGTGTTCCCGTAAAGGTTTTTACCTTTTCCAAAAATGCTGTTGTTCTCCATAATGTATAACAGCACTGTGGAAGGGTATTCCTTATTGTCGTTACTTGTTTTAATACTGATTTTAGCTGATGTAAGTGTATAGATACTGGCAGGTGCAGGAGGGACGGTTTTCCTGATGCCCGTTGCCTGTACTCCTGGCATCGCTTTGAGTGAATCTTGTTTTTTGAGGGTTCCTGGTACCGTCTTTTTCAGCTGAGCTGATACCGTATTTGCGAGTATGCAATAAATGAAACAGAAGCTGATTATTTTTTTCATAACACAGAATTTGAATTATTTAAAACCGGTAACTAACCATGTATTACTACTTTTATCCAACTTGTTTGTATCACAGTTTGCCTTTTGTTCCCTGCTCATTGTAAGAGGTTTCCCAAGTGTAAAAATGTCAATAACCAGTAGTATATACTCTCCCTGAAAAACAGGATTTATTTGACGATCGAAAAACTTCCGCTTTCCGTTCCCGGCACATAATATGGAGGTGCATTCGGGTCTCTCTCTCTTACTTCTGAAAAAGTGCCGGTAATTTTCCCGGTAGCCCTGTCATAGCTTCCTTCAAAACGGTGTTTAAAAGGGAACAGGTAAATGTCTGCAATGAGTACATTTTTAATGAAGCTATAGCTGCCTGCCATGGCCGGGTTATGCTCAAAACGCTGGTGCCGGAAATGAACGGTACCGTCTTTTTTAAATTCGAAGAACAATGAGTCTGCTGTTACACTACCGGGGTTTTGAGACAGTCGTGTGCCTTTCCATTTACCGACCACAGTAGAAAATGGTTTGGCTGTGGTCACTGGTTTGCCTAATTCATGTTTCGGGAGTTGTGGCTGCTGTTGTGCTATGGTAGTATTGAAACAACTAGAAAACAGTGTGAACAGGAGTAAGGTGGTGAATGAATATCGCATGCAGCAATTTGAAACCTGAAATTAACCAGACTCCTGAGGCATAGAAATAGGTAAAACGACCTATAAAAAAGGGGAGGTATGGGAAGAAAGGACTACTGAACCCGGTTGCCAAAAACTTTGTTGATGGCTTCGGTTTTGTTCTGCACATGCAGTTTTTCGTAGATCTTTCCAATGTGCTGGCGAACGGTATGGAAGCTTATGCCTAATTGTTCAGCAATTTCTTTGTATAATAACCCTTTAGCAATGAGATTCAGGACTTCTTTTTCCCGGGGTGTTAAAACGGCCGCTTCAGGTGTTGCTTTAACGGTATGCTGATCTACAAATAGAGTAACCAGTTTGCGGGCAATGGATGCACTCATCGGAGAACCGCCTTGTTGCAATTCTTTAATGGACTCTATTATTTGAAGAGGAGGAGTTTTCTTCAACAGGTAGCCGCTGGCACCGGCTTTGAGAGCTTCAAACACCTGGTCATTGTTTTCATATACTGTAAACATCATGAATTGAATAGAGGGTTCAACCAATTTTACTTTTCGCACACATTCAATACCTGTCATGCCAGGGAGATTGATATCCATGATCACAATATCGGGTTTCAATATAGGCAGTTCCAGTACTGCTGCTTCAGCAGTACGGTAGGTTGCCAGTAATTGCAGGGTTTCATCCTGTTGAATGAATGCAGTCAATCCTTCTGCTACTTCTGCCAGGTCTTCTACGATAACTACCTTGATCTTCGCCATTAGTACAAATTTAGCGATGGTTGCATCACTGCCCATAGGTATTTTGTTGGATAGCCGGATCTACAGTGATACAGACCAGCGTCCCTTTATTGTTTTCTATCCCTATGGTACCCGAAATTTCGCTTATTCTCTTTTTCATGTTTTCCAGCCCGTTGGCAAAAGGCCGCACAGCCAGGGGATCAAAACCCTTTCCATTATCATGGATACGCAGCTTTAATTCCCTGTCACAGTCAATAGTGATACTTACTTCGGTGGCATTTGCATGCTTTACTATATTATGCAGGGCTTCTTTCATCACCAAAAAAATATTGCGGCGTATCTCTCCATTGATCTTTATGTCTTTTACCAGGGTGGAGGTGAAACTGAGTTTGATATTTTTATCCTCCAGGTATTCGGATGCATAGGAACGGCAAAAACTGACCAGGTCTCCGGAAGAATCATACCGCTGGTTCAGGGCCCACACTATTTCTCCCATTTTCTCAGCCATTTCATCGCTATAAGCAGATATTTTGCCGAGGTCTTCGTTCATTTTCTGGTCTTCATTCTTTTGTAACTGTATTTTTTCACTCAGGAATTTGATGCGGGAAAGAGAGGCCCCAAAATCATCATGCATATCCGTAGCAATCCGGGTTCGTTCTTTTTCAATGGCCTGTTTTTTTTCAAGATCAGCTTTCTGGTGCTCCAGTTTGCGCAGGTAATACGACCTGATGATGAGCCATACCGCAGCAGCAGCGATACTGATCAGCAATAGTTTCCACCACCAGGTCTTTGTCCATGGTGTTTGGATGATAAAGGAGAAAGGATTTTGCATACTCCTCCATTCATTATCACCTTTGTGCCTTGCCCGTACTGTAAATGTATATTTCCCGGGACCCAGATTTGCGTAGGAGGCTGTTGTAATATTACTATTATTGACCCAGTCATGGTCAGCACCTGTCAGCTGGTAGCTATATTCAATATCGTTCCCGCTGTTAATATCCAGCCCTATAAACCGGAACTGGAGATTATTTTCCGATGAGAGAAAGCTGGTGATTACTGTGCTGTCAAAATAATATTGTTTACCATTTACCATTACTTCATCAATATAGATCGGGATTTTTCTATGGGTATTACTCAGCAAGAGATCCGGGTTGAACCGCATCAATGTTGTTCTTGAACCGGCCCAGAGGTGGTTTGTACTGCTGTCGAAATAAATACAGCGTTCGGAGAAATAATCGGCAGGCAGCCCGTCTTCTTTTGAGAAATTGATGAACTTGTTTTCTTTCACCAGTAAGCAGCTTAGCCCTTTAAGTGTGCCGATCCATAAACGGTTTTTATTATCAAATTGCAGGGCATACACATAATTTGTCGGTAAGCCATTCTGAATAGTATAATGAGTTGCCGTTCTGTTTACGGGGTTATACCTGCCAACACCAGTGCCGTCGAATGCGATCCATATATTATTGTCGTTATCAAGTAAAAGGTCTGTAATGCCGGCCAGGTTAGTTTCATTAAGACCCTTCACCGTATCAAATGCCACCTCCGTAAAATAGTCAGCTTCTTTATTCCAGTGCAGCAGCCGGGATGATTTATTGACACCAAACCAGAGGTTACCTTTTTTGTCTTCTGTATGCACAGAATAATAACTCACTGAAAAATTTCCCCGCGGCCCTTCCTTCTTGTATTGATGAACCATGCCATCCTTGGTTATTCTTATAAAGCCACCACCATTATTACCACTGTACCATTCATCGCCATTACTGTGTTTGAATGCCAGGATAACAATATCAGAGAGGGGGAAGTACTTTTTAAAAAAACTGATCTTAGTATACTGACCTGTAAGGGGGGTGAATTTTGTGACAGCAGATCCCCCGGAAAAGATAAGATCATTGCCAAACGAATTCATACACCAGTTTGCGGGCATCTTATCCCTGTTCAATAGCGAAACCTGGTTATTTTGTTCATTGATCCTGTAGACAATGTTGGAGTTAAACACCGGTGTGTAAATATGCTGGTCTTTGCCTTTGGTGATACTTAAAAGCGTATTGTTCTTAACCAGTTCAGGAAATTCGCTTCTCCAGCTTCTGATGCCCGAAGTGGAAATATTCAGTTTACTGATACCTTCAATTGAGCCGATCCATTCATTCTTATCCCGGTCGGTAAAATTACAAGTGAGTGAATTGGAAATAAGTGATGAATAATTATTATCACTCTTGATGCGGGTAAACAGGTTGGTACGGGTATTTAAAATACTTAAGCCGCCTCCTTCTGTTGCACCTACCCAGATCGTGCTGTCAGTTTTGCGGACAATAAATGCAATATTCCCATCTTCGATGTCCGCGGGGCTATGCCCGGGTTTCCAATGCTGCAGGAGAATCCCGGAAGTGGAATAACGGTATAATCCTTCAAAATAATTGGAGAAATAGAGATGCCCTTTCTCTTCATCGTAATACTGGAACTCAAGCATTTTTTCACGGTCAGGCATATCTTTTTCACCCAGGAAGAGGCTATATTTTTTGCTGGCTGTATTGTAAATAAAATATTGCCAGGGAGTTCCTGCCAGCCAGTTAGTATTATTCAGTGAAACAATCCTGGGAACACCTCCTTTTGTCGAGAAGGGCGGAACAATCGTGTCTGTTACCTGTAATTGATCATTGATAACAAAACTGCTGTCAATCCGGTTAACAGTTAAATGCCGGTTTTTCAAGGGCCGGATAAAGTAGATCACTTTATTTCTGAACTGCCATAGCTGATTAAATTTACCAGTCGTCGTATTCATTGAAACCACCTGGCTGGCACAGGTCATTAAGAGGTACCCTGGTTTATATTCAAGCAGGGACCCGATCCTATTTCCGGGCAGTGCTGTGCTGTCATTTTTGCGGGAAAAAAAATTTTTAAAACTGGTGCCATCGTAGCGACTTAAGCCTTCCCGGGTACCAACCCAGATAAATCCCCGTGAATCCTGGGTAATACAATTGACTGCATTGTCTGCAAGTCCGTTTGCAATGGTATAATTGGTAAAAGTAAAAGAGGAAGACTGTGTTTTGCCAATGAAACACAAAACAAGAAAAAGGAATGCAAAAGGCCAACGCATATTTAAAAGTAAGTGTTATTCACTTTTCTGAACAACAAATATTTCATCAAGAAAAAACTCCGGGAAGCCCCGGAGTTTTTTCTAAAGTCTCACATCTCCATTTACCGGATATTTCCTGCCGGGGATACTCCTGCTTTGTTCATTACCCACCGGCCGCCACCGCTTGCGTTGCTGCCGCTGCCCCAGGTACCGTTGAACGAACCTGCATTGAAAGTGCCGGCCACTGAAAACTGGCTTCCGTTAGTATACTTATAAGTGCCAGTCAATTGGTTGTTATTAAACGAGTAAGTCCCGCTGGCAATCACACCGTTATTTGCATCCAGTAATTGCATGGAGCCGTCAGCATTTAACCGGAAGGAGTAAAAATTCGGAGAATTATTCTGACCGTTGCCATAGGTTCCCTTCCATGTACCGGTAACAGTGGTTGTAGTCGTTGTAACCGGGGCATTCATTTTCCTGAAGCCGCCTGTATTGTTCATATTTGTGTTGGCTGGAGGGGGTGGCGGAGGAGGGTTGTTGCCTGAAGTAGCAGGAGGCGCCGGGGCAGTATTTTGTTTCGGGATAAATTCCACTTTTAATAGGATACTGTAATTGCCGTGGTCACGACTATTGCCAACCGCTACTTCATCATAGTTTACGCTGATAATACCTCTGCCAAATCCCATATCACTGTTACAGATTGTATTCAGGTTGGGCGTATTCAGCACAACCAGTTTTGGCGAAAAATCTCCATATTTTTCCATACCAATTGGGCGGGTGCCTGCCCTTCCCAATTCTCCCTGGTCTCCACCAGCTTTCGTTTTGGAGAGGCCCAAGGTCGCTGCATTAAAAACAACGCCACCAAGATTACCCGTAAGAATATTGAAGCCAATCATAACAGGAGCCACTTTTTGGTTGATACTGCTATACAACCCACGTAAAGTAGAATTAAAGGAATTAGAGTTATCGGAAATAGGATCATGTTCCCAACCGGTAGGGATAACAGTAAGGATGTCCCCATCTGCCATATCATATTCGCCGATAATATCATTGCAACGGTAATTATCACCAGCTTTGATACCGCCCCTGTTATTACCAAAGGCATCCACCCATGACCCGACGCTGATCCTGTTGGAAAAACGACCCGTGGCATCACCATATACAGCAGTTCTTTTTTCATAACTCAGTTTGGAACCTCCGTTTTTGTCGGCTAGCGTAAAGTTGAACGTAAAAAACACTTCATCGCCTTTACCATCCATATGTAAAATATCGTCCCAGGTTTCCCGGTAGCAGTCAAAGCCGGCAAAGGAAATGCGGATGCGGCCTGATTGTGCGTCTGCAGGGGTGATAAGTGTCATCAGTAAAACAACAGCGATAATTTTTTTCATAACTGAAATTTTTATTTCATGTAAAGATGGAGGATCAGCAAGGCGAAAACCATCCTGTAAAAACAGGATATTATACCCGGGAGGTAAAATTCATGGAAAAAGGGGAGGAGTTCCCTGGATCTGGTTTGTTTATTTGTAATACCAGGCCAATGATATATCTTACTAATATGAGAAAAGTACTTGTAATCATTCTTTCTGTTTTTTTTGTAAGCACCGCCTGTGCACAACGCAAAAGCTCTGCTCAACTTATCGATAGCCTTTTAACCGTACTGGCCACCTCTAAAGAAGACACCGGCAAAGCGATGGTTTTTCTAACACTGGCAAGCCTGTATGAAACCAATAACCAGGATTCTGCAGCATATTATTTACAGCAGGGTAAACAATTATCTGAGTCATTAAAATTTGACAAGGGTATATATTACTATTACCAGCAGGGTACTGTTCTTGCTTATACGAAGGGGAATTACAGCCAGGCGCTGGATGAATCAAACAAGGGACTTATAATGGCCAGGAAACTGAAGGATTCAATGAAAGTGATTACGATGCTGAACAACCTGGGAATTATTAGTGCTTACCTGGGAAATTTTAAAGAACAACTGGATTATACCCTGCAGGTAAAGGATGCTGCAGAAACCATGAAGGACTCTTCGATACTATCCGGGGTATATCATGGTTTGGCTAATTGCTATTTTAATCTCGGGCAATACAGGAGAGCTGTCGCAGCTTCAATGCATTCAATAGAAGTGAACAATCATTTCAGCGAAAAAAATATGTACATCAACAGGGTCTATGCGACCCTTGGGCAAAGCTATGATGGTCTCCGGATGCCTGATAGTGCCATGTACTTTTATAATATAGCTATTAACGAATCAGTACGATTGAACGATAAATATGCTGAAGGCAGTATATATGGGTATCAATGCAATTTGTATGCTTCCATGAACCGCTTTGGGGACATGCTGACAGCGGCCGAAAAATCGGTGACATTATCCAATGAATTACAAAGCAGGCAAATGATGGCCAGTGCTCTCTACAACCTGGCCTATGCCCAGTTTTTCAATAATAATAACAAAGAAGCATCCGGGAATATTAACCAGGCCTTGTCTATTGCCATTGCTGACAGCCTGAAAGATGAATTGAAAAATTGTTATATCGTACTTTCTTATATCGCTGCCAGGAGCGGGGATTTTGTTGCGTCCATTTCAGCAAAGCAAAAAGCAGACTCTATTGAAGAGGCTTTATTAAATGAAAAAGTATTAAAAAGCACTGCTGATCTCGAAAAAAAATACGAGACGGAAAAGAAAGATAACCAGATCAAATTACAAAAAGCAGAGATACAGCGGAAAAATGTATTGAATTATATACTGATTGGCAGTGCTGCTGCACTATTGATCATTGCGCTGCTGTCATACCGGAATTACCGGCACAAACAAAAACTACAGCAGCAGCGGATACAGGAACTGGAGACAGAAAAACAACTGGCTGCAACAGAAGCTGTACTAAAGGGAGAAGAAAAAGAACGAACCCGCCTGGCAAAAGATCTTCATGACGGATTGGGAGGTATGTTATCAGGCATTAAATACTCATTAAACACTATGAAAGGAAACCTGATCATGACGCCTGATAATGCACAGGCGTTTGAACGCAGCATGGATATGCTGGACAGTTCTATCAAAGAAATGCGCCGGGTGGCACATAATATGATGCCCGAAGCACTGGTGAAGTTTGGGCTTGATACGGCTTTGAAAGATCTGTGTAATGATACCCAGCAATCCGGAGCATTGGAAGTAAGGTACCAGTCTATCAATATGGAGCATGCAGCAGTTGATCAGACGACAGCTATTACAATTTACCGGGTTATCCAGGAATTGATCAATAATGTAATGAAACATGCCGCGGCCCGGACCGCTATTGTACAGGTAAGTAAAACCAACGGGGCCATCAATATCACCGTGGAAGATGATGGTAAAGGATTTGACGCCGCTGTATTAAACAGGAGTAAGGGTATCGGCTGGAGCAATATCCAAAGCCGGGTGGAATTCCTGAAAGGGAAACTGGATGTTCAGTCTGCTCCCGGTAAAGGCACATCTGTGCATATAGAATTAGACAACTGATCATTCAAAATCTTCGTACAACAAATATTTTTTCCTGGTTTTTTTGAATTCACCCAAAGCTGGGAACCAGCTTTTTCGGATATCTTCTTCGGAAGCGCCGTTTTTTATTTGTTGCCAGAGATCGTTATTGCCTGCCAGTTTATTGAAGAAGGATTGTTCCATCTTTCCTGACTTAGGCAGAAGAAAGAAACTATCTTTTTGCGGAAACAACCGGTACGCTTCCATCAGCCATTTTAATTGTATTCTATTATCCACTCTTTTGAATACCTCATCCGGGGCTCCGCTCAAATCCCAGCCATAACAAACCTGGCCATACAACTTGGAACTCCTGGCCCCTTCATTGGGGTTCGGTGTAAATGAATACAGGTTCTTGGGTAATAATGGATGACCGAATACCTGGAATTGTTTATTGGTTCCTCTTCCTTCACTCAGTACCGTTCCTTCAAAGAAACAGGTGGAAGGATATAAATAGATGGATTGAATATTCGGAAGATTGGGAGAAGGTTTTACTGGCAACACATATTTGCTTTTATGCGTATAGTTGGCACACTTGATCACCTGGAAGTGAAAAGGCGTATCAACAGAATTTTCTGCAGTGAGATAATAATCATGTTTGGCATTGGCTTTTTCACTCAGCCATTTTTCCCCGGCGATCATTCTTGCATATTCGGCCACTGTCATGCCATAGACAATGGGCACGGGTTGCATACCTACAAATGATTTATATTTTTTATCCAGCACGGGTCCATCCACGTAATGCCCGTTGGGGTTGGGCCGGTCCAGTATCATCAGGGGTTTGCCCAATTCAAACGCGGCTTCCATAAATTCTTCCAGCGAAGAAATAAACGTGTAAAAACGCACCCCCACATCCTGTATATCAAAAATGAGCAGGTCAACTCCTTTCACATCTTCCGCAGACGGTCTTCTTTTGCCACCATACAAGGATACCACAGGGATACCTGTTTTTTCATCGGTGTAATTGCCCACTTTTTCACCGGCATCAGCGGTACCGCGGAAACCATGCTCTGGGCCGAATATGACTTTGATATCAATACCCAAACTTCGCAAGGTGTCTACAAGATGCGTATTCCCCACCATCGAGGTCTGGTTGGCAAAAATACCCACCGTTCTTCCTTTAATAAGTGGCAGGTATACATTCACTCTTTCGGCTCCCGCCAATATCTTTTTTTCTGCAGGTTGGCTACCCGGCTGGGCAATAATAACGGAGGCCATCAGCAGGCAGGCTATTGTTAGTGATACTTTCATTTGCTGTTGATTTTAAACAATCAAAATACTGTAAAATACTAACAAAGACTGCGGTGAATATTTGAACGGTTGCATTGGGCAATTTGGCCTACCTTGCAGGCCGGTTTTAATTCAATAATTAAAAAAATAACAATGGCACAGGTAAAAACTGGTGATAAGGTAAAAGTGCATTATCACGGCAAACTCACCAACGGTGAGACATTTGATTCTTCTGAAGGCAGAGCCCCGCTGGAGTTCGAAGTGGGTAGTGGCATGGTGATCAAAGGTTTTGATGATGGCGTTACCGGTATGAATGTAGGAGAAAAAAAGACCGTGAATATTCCTTTTGACGAGGCTTATGGTCCCCGCAACCCCGAGATGCTGGTGGAATTTCCTAAAGATAAATTCCCGGAAGATATGGAACTGGAAGTAGGGATGCCCCTGATGATGAATAATGGTGCTGGTCAGCAATTCCAGGTGGTGGTAACAGAAATCAAAGAAGAAGTGGTGATGCTGGATGCCAATCATCCGCTGGCCGGCCAGGACCTGGTATTTGATATCGAACTGGTAGAGATCGTGGGTGGTAGCCCGCTGATCATTATGCCATAATAAGCAACAGGCAATCAGCAATTGACAATTTTTAATCAGCAAAAGGTTCAGCATTTTATCTGATAAAATGCTGAACCTTTTTATTTGCCAATTGCTTGTTGTTACTTCCGGTTAAGCCACCAGCCCAGCCAGAGACCGGTAATTCCCCAGGCTACTAAAGAATCTATAAGGTGCCCCGTTATAGCTTCCATCGGGGTTTGAAACCAGTTGTGCATCATATAGGGGCCCACCAGCCAGCTGAATAAGCCCACTGCTACCGAACCTGCCAGCACTCTTATGGAAGTGGGAGTACCACCCCGGGTCAATACATAGATCAGTGTAAAAACAAGGAAAAAGTCAATCAGGAAACCGCGGATCATAGGTCTTGCCATATCGTGTTTGTAAGCACTCATGTAGGTTATCATTGCCCACGGTTTTCCATCCATTTTCTTAGCTAATTCTTCCCCGGCACTCATAGAGGAGCCTGGCGGAACAGTGGGCAGCATATAGACCCCGTCTTCTTTCAATGTGGATGAGATGGTAGTAAGAAGTGCGTCCTGTGATTCCGTGTATTTGGCTTGTCCATCGTGAATGCCCAGCACGGTCCAGGAAAGAAACTGCCATGCGAAAACGACGATAGCTCCAACGAGGGAGCCAATGAACCATTTTTTCATGTTAGTAGTTTTTTGGTTGAGATAAAAGTTGCAATAAAAGGTATGATAATTACAGGTTAAATACAAGCCCCTCAGGTAGCGGCTGCCTTTTAAGTCGTATATTCGATACCCCAAAAAGGAATTTATGTTTGACAATTACAGGTTTACAGCAGCAGAGCGGTTTCTCCGGTATGTACAAATTGATACGCAAAGTGATCCTCTTTCCACTTCACACCCTACAACAGCAAAACAAAAAGACCTCAGTCGCTTATTGGCGGAGGAATTAAAGCAGATCGGGCTGGCGGATGCACATATGGATGAGTGGGGCTATGTATATGCCACAATTCCTTCAACAACGGATAAGAAAGTTCCGGTGATCTGTTTCTGTGCCCATGTGGATACAGCACCTGATTGCAGCGGTACCAATGTTAAACCCATCCTGCATAAAAATTACCAGGGAGAAGATATTGTGTTACCGGATGATACAACACAGGTCTTGCGGATGAGTGAATATCCGTATTTACAAAAACTGACCGGGCATGATATCATCACCGCATCAGGCACCACCTTATTAGGATCGGATGATAAAGCCGGTGTGGCAGAGATCATGGACCTCGCTAATTATCTGATGCAGCATAAAGAGATAAAACATGGCGAAATAAAAATATTATTTACTCCTGATGAAGAGGTGGGGCAGGGAACTGCCAAAGTGGATATGCAAAAACTGGGAGCTGATTTTGGTTATACATTGGATAGTGGTGATGCAGGAGCCCTGGAAGATGAAACCTTCAGTGCGGATGGGGTACAGGTCATCATTCATGGTGTGATCTCACACCCGGGCTATGCCAAAGGGAAAATGATCAATGCGATGAAGATAGCCGGTGAAATACTGGCGGCTTTACCCAAAGATCGTTTATCTCCCGAGTCAACGGATGGAAAAAGGGGATTTATTCACCCGGTACGGATAGAAGGGGTAGCTGAAAAATGTACGATCGATTTTATCATCCGTGATTTTGAAACCGCCGGTTTGCAGAAAAAAGAAGATTACCTGCGGACACAAATTGAAGAACGGTTAAGAACCTATCCCAAAGCAAGCTTTGAATTTAAGGTGACAGAGCAATACCGCAATATGAAGGAAGTGCTTGACCTGCACCCGCAGGTGGTGAACTATGCAAAGGAGGCGATTGAGAGGGCCGGGCTGCAGGTAAAGATGGAAAGCATCCGGGGTGGCACGGATGGCAGCCGTCTTTCATTTATGGGATTACCCTGCCCTAATTTATTTGCCGGGGAGCAGGCCATCCATTCCAAACTGGAGTTTATCAGCATACAGGATATGAACAAAGCCGTGGAGACGATGGTGCACCTGGTAAAAGTGTGGGAAGAGAATAGCTGATAAAGCAGTTACTTTGTTTCTTCATTACTGCCCATGCCCTTACTACTTCTGATATTATTCCTTTTGTCACCCGTCCTTTCTTTTTCCCAAAGTCTTTTGGCAAACGGAGGTTTTGAAGATGTGAATACCTGTACCGAATTTAAAGTGGAATGTGCACCGGAAGCCTGGATCAGTTCTTCCAACGGCTTTTCCAATTATTTCAAAGACCCCCGGAGGGCACATAGTGGCAAGAACTGTATGGTGGTGGAAGCGGGGCATTTTATCAAAGAATATAACCGCACCTTTATCCGCAGCCGGCTGCTATGTGGTCTCCGGAAAGGAAATAAATACCAGCTCAGCTTTTTTATTAAATCACCACATGATGTATTTGACAGCACCGGAATTCTGTTTACGTATCGTGACCCTTTGTTTGATAAAACACCGGTAAAAGCATTAACACCCACTTATTATTTACGGTCTTTTTTGCAACCCCGCAAAAGTCTTGACAGCAGCTGGCAAAAGGTTGATCTTGTATTTACAGCCACAGGCGAGGAACGATTTATTGCTTTTGCCTATTTTGCCAAAGAAGATTTCGTGGATGAACGCATTCATCCGCTGGAGAACCGGTTCTTTATTTTCCTGGATGATATCACGATGGTTCCGCTAAACCCCAACGAAACGATCTGCCATGACTGGGAAAGAGTGAAGGAAGATATTTATGATGAAAATGAACGGCATCATTACCTGGAAATAAAGATCAAACAATTCAAAGCCAACCCGCCACCGCCACCGCCTGTTACCACCAATACCAGCTATGTAAAAGTGGATACGTTGATATTGCCGGATATTCTCTTTGATTTTTCAAAAGCCACCCTAACGCCAAGAAGCCATAAGATACTCGACAGCTTTTGTATGAAAATCCAACGCAGCCAGCCCGATTCGATCATTATTGAAGGTCATACAGATAATGTAGGCAGTTTTGAAATGAATGAACAATTATCCATTGACCGGGCTTTTGCAGCCAAGCTGTATATCATGAAAAAAACAGGATACTATAATATCATTGCCAAGGGCTACTCTTTTCTCCGGCCCGTAGCTGATAATAAAACCGCAGAAGGAAGGCAGCTCAACCGGCGGGTGGAGGTTTTACTCTTCATGCGGGAATAGTGCAACATATCGTACCTTGCAGGATAAATTTTAAAACTATGGATTTCGCTAACTGGTTTTCGCATTATTGGTGGGTACTTGTTGCTGCTATTATCTTCTTTGGTTCTTTATTCACGATCAACCAGGGTTATATCGGTGTCATTACCATGTTCGGTAAATACCGTCGTATTGCCCGTCCCGGGTTGAACATGAAAATTCCGATCCTGGAAACCGTGTACCGGAGAGTCTCCATTCAAAACCGTTCCGTAGAACTGGAGTTCCAGGCGGTAACAGCCGACCAGGCCAATGTATATTTTAAAAGTATGTTGCTTTATTCTGTGCAAAATGCAGATGAAGAAACGATCAAAAAAGTAGCCTTTAAATTCTTTGCGGATAAAGACCTGATGCAGGCATTGATCAGGACAATCGAGGGGAATATCCGTTCTTTTGTAGCGACTAAAAAGCAGGCCGAGATATTAGCACTCCGCAAAGAGATCGTGGAATATGTAAAATCAGAGATCGATCATACCCTGGAAACATGGGGTTATCACCTGCAGGATCTGCAGATCAACGATATCACGTTTGATAAGCTGATCCTTGATTCCATGAGTAAAGTAGTGGCCAGTAATAACCTGAAAGCAGCCGCAGAGAACGAAGGCCAGGCCTTGCTGATCACCAAAACAAAAGCTGCTGAAGCGGATGGTAATGCCACCAAGATCGCTGCGGAAGCCGAGAAAGAAGCAGCACGTCTCCGCGGGCAAGGTGTGGCTTTGTTCCGCCGGGAAGTGGCACAGGGTATGTCAGAAGCGGCCGAACAAATGAAACAAGCCAATCTCGATACCAATGTGATCCTCTTCAGCATGTGGACGGAAGCCATCAAGAATTTTGCAGAATACGGAAAAGGTAATGTCATCTTCCTGGATGGAAGCCCTGATGGCATGGAAGGCACCATGAAGCAGATACAGGCGCTGATGGTGAAGCAGGCTGGTACCACAAGTACAAAATAAGTTGCAGGTTTGAGGTGTGATGTTTGAGGTTTCAAAACTCAAAAACTCATCCCATATGGCTACGATCAGGAAATTTGAAGACCTGGATATCTGGCAATTGTCAAGAATCCAGAGTAACGATTTTGACAGTATCGTTTTAGAAAGCCCCTTAGCAAAAGATTACGAATTACGTAACCAGATGAATGCATCTTCTGGTTCTGTCATGGATTGTATTCCTGAAGGATTTGAAAGATCCGGTAATAGTGAGTTTAAGAATTTCCTTGTCATTGCCAAAGGATCAAATGGGGAATTCAGGTCACAATTATACAGGTGTCTTGACCGGAAGCATATAACAGCTCAGCGGTTTGAAGAATTATATGCCAAAAATGTAATTATTGGTAATAAGCTAATGGCTTTTATCAGTTATCTTCAAAAGAGCCCATACAAGGGCCAACGTTATAAGGCACCTTCTGCCGGAGGGGACACCGAACCTCAAACTCCAAACCTCAAATAGCCTTCATCCTGTTAAAGAACTTAAAAACTTGCCGGTTGCGGACAACGTGGCACTATTTTTTTCGTTCTTCTCCCGATTGTTGACAGCTGTTGAAAACAAACAAAACCGGATTTAGTAGCCTTGTGCTACATTTACCCACCTAAAGAGCATTATTGTATGATTGACCTTTTACAGATCGTTGACTCCCTGAGTAAAGTAACCAAATTCGCCGCTGGCGATACCAATCACGACGGAAATCTCAGCTTTTTTGAATTGTTGCAAATGGGTGGCTGGATCATGATCCCGCTGGCCATTATGTTGTTGCTGGCCGTCTATGTGTTTGCCGAAAGAACCATCGCTATCAACAAAGCCGGTAAGATCGATACTAATTTCATGAATATTATCCGGGACCATATAGTCAGTGGGAATGTTTCTGCGGCCAGGAGTTTTGCCAAGAACACCAATAACCCCGTGGCCCGTATCATTGATAAAGGTATCCAGCGTATCGGCAAGCCGATCGACAGTATTGAGAAAAGTATGGATAATGTAGGGCAATTAGAAATGTATAAACTGGAAAGGAACCTCGGTATCTTATCCGTTGTTTCCAAGGCCGCACCGATCTTCGGTTTCGTGGGAACGCTGATCGGTTTGATGCAGTTGTTCTCCAATATCAATAACTCCAACGAATTTGAAGTGGGAACGATCGCCGGTGGTATCTATACCAAACTGATCACTTCCATTACCGGTCTGGTAATAGGTTTGGGAGCTTACCTTGCTTACAGCTACCTGAATACCCAGATCGATAAGACTGCTAATAAAATGGAAGCAGCCTCTTCCGATTTCTTAGACGTATTACAGGAACCAACCCGATAAACTACCCGCATGCAATTCAGAAAAAAACATAAAGGCGAAGCGGGGGAGGTGTTCACCGACTCACTCAATGATATCCTGTTCATCCTGCTGATGTTCTTCTTGATCGTGGCCACACTGGCTAATCCCAACGTAGTGAAAGTAGGATTGCCCAGGGGAACCAAGGATACAAAAGCCAAGCAAAATATCATGGTCTCTATTGATAAGGAGCAGAACTATTTTATCGGCTCAACGAAAGTGGAGCATTTCCAAATTGATACGCTATTACTCCGGGAAATTGAAAAATACAGGAAGTCGCCGCTGGATACACCTACGGTAGTCATTAATGCAGATACTGCTTCTTATTATGGCGAGGTATTCCGCATCATGCGGTTGTCCAAGAAATCAGGGGCGAAAGTGGTGGCAACTGTTAAATAGCAGACTGGATGTGTACCTGTTGGTCTATAGTTACCGACGAGAAGTACAAACCTGCCTGACCGGCAGGCAGGCCTCAAACTATAAACTAATAACCGCTTTTAACATCCTGTCCTTTCCCTGCATATCTTTTTTTAATTCGGTTTGGTAGCCTTGTTCCTGGAATAGTTTGCTGGTGGCCTCACCCAGGCTTTCATGAATTTCCACATAAACAGTCCCACCGGGCTTCAGTTGTTCTTTTCCAAATGCTACAATAGCTTTATAAAATAATAAGGCATCGTTATCAGGAACGAACAAAGCCGTATGCGGTTCGTATTGCAATACATTTGACTGCATGATCGCTTTATCTTTTTCCGGCACATACGGCGGATTGCTGACGATAATATCAACCGAAGGAAGTTGCTGCCAGCTACTGCGGTCTAAAAAATCAAGTTGTAAAAAATTGACGGCTGCACCGAGTTTATCCGCATTCTTTTGGGCAACACTCAATGCATCTTTACTGATATCACAACTCCATACATCCGCTTTTCGTAGCCTTCTTTTCAGGGAAACGGGAATACAACCGCTGCCGGTGCCGATATCCAGTATGCTTAATGTATCAACAGGAAATTTGCAATTAGCAATGATCCATTCCACCAGTTCTTCTGTTTCCGGTCTCGGGATCAATACATGTTCATCCACGTAAAACTTTAAACCGCAGAACCAGGATTCCTGCAGGATATATTGCACCGGTTCATGCTTCAATAAACGATCAGCATATTGCCGCAGTGTTGTTTCTTCCTTGTCAGTAATGGCAGCCTGTTTATAGATCATCCGTTCCGCTTTTTTGGAACCGGTCAGGTGTTCCATCACCCAGTCGGTCATTTCCCCGGCTTCACCGTCGCTGTATATCGTACGGAGCTTATTCAATAAAAAATAAGTGGCTTCCTGCGTGGTCATACCGGCAAACTTACGAAGAGACGAAGAATTGCCAGCGGTCGTAGTCCGTGGGCAATCGTTTATCTTTGCCCACTGTTTTAATAAAAGATAGATAAGTATACTTCATGCACTCTCACCAGCATTATATGCAACGCTGCCTTGAACTGGCCCGATTGGGCGCCGGCCATGTGGCGCCGAACCCGATGGTGGGAGCTGTGCTGGTACATGAAGGAAAGATCATTGGTGAAGGCTGGCACCGGCAATATGGGGAAGCACATGCGGAAGTGAATGCAATCAACCAGGCTCTTGAAAACGGCTACGCTGCAAAGATCAGTCAGTCCACTTTATATGTTTCCTTAGAACCCTGTGCTCATTTTGGAAAAACGCCACCCTGTGCTGACCTGGTCATCCAACATAAAATACCCAACGTGATGATTGCCTGCCGTGATCCTTTTGAGCAGGTGAATGGGAAAGGGATTGAGAAACTAAAAGCAGCCGGTGTGGAAGTGGAAGTTGGTATACTGGAAAAAGAAGCTGTTGAACTCAATAAGCGGTTCTTTACATTTCATGAACAGCAGCGGCCTTATATTATATTGAAATGGGCGGCTACGGCCGATGGGTTTATAGCCCCCCCGCCCCCCGCAGGGGGGATCCCGGATTCTCACAGTAAGAGATTACTGATAAGTAATGAATATTCAAACCGGTTGGTCCATAAATGGAGAAGCGAGGAGGCAGGGATAATGATCGGTACCAATACGGCTTTGCTGGATGATCCTTCACTCACGGTGAGGTCATGGACAGGACCATCACCGGTGCGGCTGGTGCTGGATATGAATTTGCGTTTACCCGCTTCACTAAAAGTTTTTAATAAGGAAGCAAGGACGGTTGTCTTTAATACGCTGAAACAAGAGGAAGAAGGCAACCTGCTGTATTACCGGTTAAAAAAAGAAGAAAGCCTGCTGCCACAATTGCTGAAAGCATTATATGAATTGAAAATCCAGAGTGTGCTGGTGGAAGGCGGTACACAGTTACTGCAATCATTTATTGATGCCGGTAGCTGGGATGAAGCCAGGGTGATTTTTAATGCGCAGCTTCGTATTGGCGAAGGGCTCCGCGGCCCGCAACTGGTCAATGCACTATTAAAAGGAGAAACAACGATTGCAACAGATACACTCCGTATCTTTTATCATCAAAAAAATGAACTATGAACTGGATCGATTGGGTTGGATATGCAGCCGCCGCACTGGTGGTGATCAGTTTTGTGGTCAGCTCGGATATACGAGTTATAAGAACCATAAATTTTTTCGGCGCAGCTGTCTTTGTCGTGTATGGTTTCCTGCTGAACGTGAACCTGCCGGTGATCATTCCCAACGTGGTGATCGCCTGTGTGCAGCTGTATTATTTATACTTTAAAAAAACGAAAAGTGCCTGAAGCCATCAAAGAAAGTGAATATTATTATACGATTGAAGTACCGGGCACTGCTGAATTCAAAGACCGGGGCAGCAAGTTTATTGCTTATGCATACCCGATCACCGATGTGAATGATTTCAAAGAAAAACTGGCGGCTTTAAAAAAAGAACATCCCAAAGCCGTGCATCATTGTTTTGCGTACCGGCTGGGACTGGATGGAAATACCTTCCGGGTAAGTGATGATGGTGAACCCTCCGGCACCGCCGGGCGGCCGATACTCGGGCAGATAGACAGCAAACAGGCTACGAATATCCTCATCGTGGTGGTTCGTTATTTCGGCGGCACCTTGTTGGGTGTGCCGGGATTGATCAATGCCTATAAAATGGTATCCTCGATGGTGCTGCAGGTAACAGCCGTGGTACCTAAACCCATCCTGGTTGCATACCGGGTGCAGTTTGATTACACCCAAATGAATGACGTGATGAAACTGCTGAAGCAGTTTGAATGTACGGTACTGAAGCAGGAAACACAATTGTTCTGTTCTGTGGAGATGGGTGTGCCGAAGAACCGGCAGGAAGAATTATTGTATAAGCTGCGGGATCTGCGGGGAGTTGAAGTGGAGAAGATATAATTATACATAGGGATTGTCGCTGCAAGCGACAGAATAGGGATTCGAAACAAAATGTTTCGAATAGCAGAATAAAAGTTAATTACAAATCCAGCACTACATTTCTTTCATTAAATTCCAGTTGCTGCCCGTCAATATCCAGTAAGAATACAAACCTGGAGGCCGGGGCAATCAGGATATAGGCCAATACCCCCGGTTCGATGGCATCGAATAAATTCTTGGGAATGGGCAGCATCGGTTTTTTAGGGGAGCCGGTTTTTAAAAAGAAGCTGTCGAAATAGGGTGTTTTGTAAGCAGCCGGGTAAAACCAGGACACCGTCTTTAGTCCTTTCTTCAGGTCACGGGTAAAAGGATGGATGGCTTTGAAATAATAAACTACAAAACTGATGGTAAGAATGATCAGTAATAGACCGGTTAGGATATTAGTAGCCCGGCGGTAACGGATACTTTTCTCTATGCTGGTTCCGGTAAAATCAAACTGCCCGGTCATGAAAATTAAAAAGAGAATCGCTGTTAATGAAAGATAGGCGATAACGAGGAACAGGGTTCTTTTCAGCCGGACCTTAGCCAGTAATTTTTTATCTGCTTCAGTCAGTAATATTTGTTCCCGGTTGACGATCCGCATGGTGGTTTTCTATTTAAACCGGTTACTTACAACCAGCTCTTTGCTGCCGGGAGTATATACATAAAAACCTTCCCCGGTCTTGATACCCAGTTTACCTGCCTGTACCAGTTCAGTCAATAAGGGAGACGGTGCATACTTGGGATTGTTGAATCCTTCGTACAATACATTCAGGATAGAGTGGCACACATCCAACCCGATCAGATCGGCCAATTGCAATGGTCCCATCGGGTGGGCCATACCCAGTTTCATGATGGTATCGATCTCTGTAACACCCGAAACGCCTTCCTGCAAACTGATAATGGCTTCATTGATCATCGGCATTAAAATACGGTTGGCAATAAAGCCGGGAAAATCTTTGACCACGCAAGGCACTTTGCCCAATTGTTTGCTGGTATCCACAATCGTATCCGTGACTTCTTTGCTGGTGGCATCACTGGTGATGATCTCCACCAGTTTCATCACCGGGACCGGGTTCATAAAGTGCATCCCGATTACGGCTTCGGGGCGTTTGGTCACGGCCGCCATTTTGGCAATGGAAATAGAAGACGTATTGGTGGAAAGAATGCAGCCCTTTGGAGCCGCTTCATCCATTTGCTGAAATATTTTCAGTTTCAGCTCCACGTTTTCGGTGGCTGCTTCCACAACGAGGTTAGCATTTTTAACGCCATCGGCGATGGATGTATTGGTATGGATGCGTTGTAATGTTTCTTCTTTAACCGCTGCGGTGATGATGTCTTTACTTACCATCCGGTCCAAATTTTTACCGATGGTGGCAATAGCTTTATCCAATTGTGCCTGCGAAATATCAATGAGTGTAACAGTGTAACCATGCTGTGCAAAAACATGTGCGATACCATTTCCCATGGTGCCGGCGCCAATGACAGAGATGCCCCCGGTAATATGCATAAAGTTGAAATTTTCCTTCACCCCTAAAGCCTGCCTGCCGGCAGGCAGGGGGAGTTCTGAAAACTCTTTTAGGAGAAGAGTGATTAATAATTTGCTGACAAATGTAAGCAGTTTGGTTTGCTGAACAATGAGCTGGAGTACAAGCGTGCGACGCAACAGGCGTTGCCATGAAAAACAGGTGACGGCTACCAAACTACTTCGGAAGTAAGAAAATTCAATAACTATGTACGATGGGATGATATAATATATGTTCCCCATTCCTTCGACAAGCTCAGGACGGACAGGGGCTTAATTTTTATTCTTAAAATCTCCCCTCTTCCAGGCTTGTATAAACTCAGACCAGGCAGCAGGATTGAAAATATTCTGCGGAGGCATTTGTCCCTGGTACACGGCCCGGTTAGCGATCTTGTTGAACTGGATCTTGGTGGCTTCCCCGCCATCACCGGGAACACTGCGCATCAGGATACGCCGCTTGGTAGCGTCTGTATTTCTACGGGCCACTTCTATATCGTCATCGGGGACTTTGGTATTCACAAAATCACGGGCAAACTGTTCGGGTGTGGGCCGGGGGCGAATAATGGTGGCGGGAAGGTAAACTGTATCGGCCACCATCAGTTGTACAATACTATATTGGTTGCCCTCAAGGGAGCGGGGAATAGCGACTGTCTTGGGTTTATAGCTGACATGGGTAAATTCCACTTCATCGCCTTTCAAAACCACGATAGAGAAAACACCTTGTCCGTTCGTGATGGTTCCCCGGTTCTGGCCTTTTACCACCACACTCACGGCCGGGATGCCTACCAGGCTGTCGGCGGTCATGATGATACCATACAATTGAACTACGGAGTCACGGGCAGCTTCAAACTGGGATTTGGCAGTGGCGGGTACCAGGAGAGCAGCAATAAGGAGGTATTGTAAAATTTTCTTCACTGTGCCAAAAATAAAGACAAGTTGCTGATTTCGTAAAACAATTTGCAGGAGGTATTGGTTAACTTTGCCCCTCGTATTGACTTTTAACAAATACTTGGAAAATGACTAAAGAAAAAGTACTGGAAGCCTTAAGTAATGTACAGGAACCTGACCTCGGTAAAGACCTGGTGACTTTAAATATGGTAAAAGATATTACTATTGAAGGCAACTATGTTTCCTTTACCGTAGTGCTGACCACACCGGCCTGCCCGATGAAAGACATGATCAAAAACGCCTGTGTAAATGCGATCAAATTGTTGGTGAATAAAGAAGCGACAGTAAACGTAAACTTTACTTCTAATACGACTACGAAAAGAACAGATGAAGGAGCCGTGTTGCCGAAAGTAAAAAATATTATTGCCGTGGTGAGTGGAAAAGGTGGTGTGGGTAAATCAACCGTGGCGGCCAACCTGGCATTGGCCTTGTCACAGGGCGGTGCCAAGGTAGGATTGATGGATGCCGATATTTACGGACCCAGTGTGCCGATCATGTTTGGTGTAAGGGGCGAACGTCCGATGATGATGGAGATCGAAGGAAAAGGAATGATCGTGCCGTTGGAAAAATATGGTATCAAATTAATGAGTATAGGCTTGCTGGTGGATGAAAAGAATGCGGTGGTATGGAGAGGTCCGATGGCCAGCAGTGCCATCCGTCAATTTGTAACCGATGTGTATTGGGATGAACTGGATTACTTAGTAGTGGATATGCCGCCGGGTACCGGTGATATACACCTGACATTAATGCAAACTGTTCCGGTGACCGGTTCGGTGATCGTGACCACACCGCAGGATGTGGCATTGGCTGATGCTAAAAAAGGGATTGCTATGTTTGGACAGGCGCAGATGAATGTACCGGTCATTGGATTGGTAGAAAACATGAGTTATTTCACACCGGCCGAATTGCCGGAGAATAAATATTACATTTTTGGTAAAGAAGGCGGTAAACGGTTGGCGGATGAATATGACCTGCCCTTCCTTGGCCAGATTCCATTGGTGCAAAGTATCCGGGAAGGTGGAGACAGCGGGGTGCCGATCATGATGAGTGATGATGTGATCAGCCGGAAAGCTTTTGAAGGATTTGCTTCTTATGTGGTGAGGAGTATTGCCATGCGGAATGCCAATATCAGTGCAGAGAAAATTGCTGAGACTGTATAATACTTAATGTTGAAGTTTGAGGGTTAGTGCTGAAAACGGGCTGGAAAAACCTCAAACGTCAAACCTCAAACCAGGTTCATGTACAAGCTCCCTTATTTTATCGAAAAAGATCCTGCAGTTGTCCTGCAGTTTATAAAGGATCATCCATTTGCTTTTTTATCCGGATGTGATGTGGAGCACAAACCTGTGGTCACACAAATACCTGTGTTTATTGATGAACGTGACGGGAAATTATTCTTGTCCGGGCATATCATGAAGAACACGGATCACCATAAAGCTGTTTCTGAAAACCCAAATGTACTGGCTGTTTTTACCGGTGCACATTCCTATATCAGCGCCAGTTGGTATACCAATAAAGAACAGGCCAGCACCTGGAATTATATGACCGTGCAGGCCAGGGGAGTATTGAAGTTTACAGACGAAGCCGCTCTATTGAATATATTAAAAAGGACAACCGATCATTTTGAAAACGATCCGGCATCCGGGGCCAATTTTGATGACCTGCCGAAGGAATATGTGCAGCGGTTGTCGAAAGCCATCGTGGCCTTTGAGATAGAAGTGACGGCTTTGGAAAACACATTCAAGCTGAGCCAGAATAAGGGCAAAGATGATTATCACAGCATCATCGAAAAATTAAGAGAGCAGGGTGGTGATGGTCTTATTATTGCCACGGAGATGGAGAAAAGAACATCACAATTATTTAACCGGGAATGATACCTGCCGGAGGCGATCCTTTTTAATATTGACCCATGAACAGTAAATTAATTTTTCAATACAGCCTTGCTGTTGTTTGTTTTTTTGCAGCCTGCCATGTAAGCCAGAAAGCACAACAGGCACAGGAAACAAAACCAGCTATGCAAACTGAATTTGATAAACAGGGACATCGCGGTTGCCGCGGACTGATGCCGGAGAATACTATCCCGGCCATGATCAATGCGCTGGGCCTCGGAGTTACCACGTTGGAAATGGATGTGGTGATAACAAAGGATAAGAAAGTGGTATTATCCCATGAGCCCTGGTTTGGGAAAGAGATCACTACAAAGCCCGATGGTACTTATATGGGAGAAAGGGAGGAGAAGAAGTTCAATATTTACTGGATGCGCTATGACCAGGTAAAAACATTTGATGTGGGGCTAAAACCACATCCCCGTTTCCCGAAGCAGGAGAAGATGAACGTGGTGAAGCCTTTATTGTCAGATGTGCTGGATACGGTGAAACAATACATGATGACCGCAAGACGTCCCTTTCCTTATTTCAATATTGAAACCAAATCAAGTCCCGGGAATGACGGCGTATTTACACCCAAGCCTGATGAATTCGTAGAACTGCTGATGGCAGTGATCAAAGAAAAACAACTGGAAGAGCAGGTGATCATCCAGTCTTTTGATTTTCGCACCTTGCAATACCTGCACCAGCATTACCCGGCTATTAAAACAGCTATGTTGATCGAGGGTTTTGATAAAAGAACCATGGAGGAACAGGTAAAAGCATTGGGTTTTATTCCTACGATCTATAGCCCTGCTTATGAATTAGTCACTGATGAGCTTATCAAAAAATGTCGTGCCCAAAAAATGAAAGTCATTCCCTGGACGATCAACACTAAAGAAGAGATCGAAAAATACAAGGCGATGGGAGTGGATGGGATCATTACCGATTACCCGGATTTGTTCTGAGGGAAGTTGATAAGTTTATAAGTTGACAAGTTAACAAGGGTGGCAGCTCTTAAACTAATTAACCAGTTAACTATCCAACTATTCCAAGCCACTCTTCTGCATTTTTATACAGCAGTTTCTTCGTGGTCTTTTTATCCAGCTTCATTTTCTCTATCAGTTTGCCGGGATGATGTTCACCCAGGGGGAATGGATAATCGCTGCCGAGGCAGATCTTATCATCCCCCATTGTATCAACCAGGAATTCCATAGCTTTTTTATCGTGGACCAGACTGTCTACCCAGAATTTACCGATATAATCCCTTGGATTCACTGTATTATCAATCGCCACAAGATCGGGCCTTACCTCAAACCCATGTTCAATTCGTCCGATAGTAAAAGGAAAAGAACCTCCGCCATGGGCAAAAGCCACCCGCAGCCTGGGGAAATGTTCAAATACGCCGCCAAATATCATAGAGCAGATAGCCCTGGACGTTTCTGCAGGCATACCGACCAGCCAGGGCAACCAGTATTGCTGCATTTGCTGTTCGCCCATCATTTCCCAGGGATGTACAAAAATGGAACAACCGAGTTGTTCTGCTGCTTCATAAAACGGGAAGAAATCTTTGGAGGATAAATTTTTGCCATTGATATTGGAGCCGATCTCCAGTCCCGGTAGCTGCAATTCTTTCACACAGCGTTCCATTTCTTTGATGGCCATGTCAACATCCTGCATAGGAACTGTACCAAGACCTATAAAACGTTCCGGGTTTTTACTTACAGTTTCGGCAATATGATCATTCAGGAAACGGGATGTTTCCAGGCCGTCGGCAGGCTTAGCCCAATAATTAAATAATACCGGGATCGTGGAGAGTACTTGTATCGTTACATCCGTATCATCCATTTCTTTGATCCGCACATCTTCTTTGTAGCAATTTTCTTCCACTTCCCGGAAGAGCTGGTCTCCTTTCATCATGCAGGCCTTGCAGTTGCGCTGTTCCAGGTGAATGAATTCGCCATAGCCGAACTTTTTTGTCCAGTTGGGCATCTGTTCGGGCATGATATGCGTATGGATGTCGATCTTCATATACCCCAAACCCCTGAAGGGGCTTTATTGATTGTTCTGATAGTATTATTATTTCTTTCTTTTGTGAGCATGATTTACTCCCCTTTAGGGGCTGGGGGTTTTACCGGAGGTTCCATCACCGCCCCGCATTTGTTACAGGTACGGTGCATGGTACTTTCCCAGAAGCGGTTCATGACCGGGGGTAGTTGTTTAACAATATCATCCACATGCAAAGCTTCTTCATATAGTTTATTCCCGCATTTTTCGCAGAACCATAAAAAGCCGTCGTCTTCCGATTCTCTTTTCTTTTCGATCACCAGGCCAACGGTGCCGGGTCCCCGTTGCGGGGAATGTGGTGTTTTGGGAGGTAATAAAAATATTTCCCCTTCTTTGATAGGTATGTCTCTGAATTCCCCGTTGTCAATGATCTTAACCACGATATCACCTTCCACCTGGTAATAGAGTTCTTCTGTTTCATTGAAATGATAATCTTTCCGGGCATTGGGCCCGCCCACGATCATGACAATAAAATTCTCTGCATCCTTATAGATGCATTGGTTACCAACCGGCGGTTTCAGCAGGTCACGGTTATCGTCGATCCATTTTTTAAGATTGAAAGGGGCTATGACAGGCATGTAACAAGTTTTTGATGTAAATAAGTTTTGCCACTAAGGCGCAAAGCCACGAAGAAAGAAAGTTGGTGTCTTAGTATCCTCGTGGCGAATATATTAAGCGAAAAATTACAACAATTTTCTTTAGGTTTGATTCTATGAATCTCTCCCTGGAAGGAAAAAAAGCGGTTGTTTGCGGCAGTACACAAGGTATCGGGCTGGCGATTGCCGAAGAACTGGCCTTGCTGGGTGCTCATTGCACCTTAATAGCCCGCAATGAAGAAGCACTGAAGGCCGCGGTAAAAAAACTGGATACCAGCCTGCAGCAACAGCATCAGTACCTGCTCGCTGATTTCAGTAAGCCGGAGGAAGTAAAAAAGATAATTGAAGCCTACACTGCTTCCAATACCGTTCATATCCTGATCAATAATACCGGCGGGCCTGCAGCAGGGCCGGTCACCCAAGCCACCGAAGATGCTTTTATCAATACGTTCAACCAGCACCTGGTCTGTAATCATATTTTAGCAAAGGCTTGTATTCCTTCCATGAAAAAAGAAGGCTATGGCCGTATCGTGAATATTATTTCCACTTCAGTCAAAATACCGCTGAAGAATTTGGGTGTGTCCAATACGATCCGGGGGGCCGTGGCCAGTTGGGCCAAAACCTTATCGAATGAAGTGGGGCAGTTCAATATTACCGTGAATAATGTATTACCCGGGTTTACCAGCACGAACCGTTTAACAACCCTGATCGATAACATGGCGAAAAAGGGGAATACCGGAATTGATAGCATAGAAAAGAATATGCTGGAAGAAGTGCCGATGAAACGTTTTGCGGAGGCTTCGGAAGTGGCAGCCGTGGCGGCATTCCTGGCATCACCGGCCGCCTCTTATGTGAATGGAGTGAGTATACCGGTGGATGGGGGAAGGACAGGAAGTATTTGAAGTTTGAGGTTCAAGGTTCGAAGTTCCCCGACCTCTTATAACCTCAAACATCGAACAACAAATTTCAAACATGCAATTAGAAATACCATATCACTTAGAGAACTATATCGGCGGCAACCTGGTCGGTCCGCTGAGTGGTAATTTCATTGACAATATCAACCCGGCTACGGGTGAAGTGGTGGGGCAGATTCCCGACAGCAACGAGAAAGATGTGAATATTGCCGTGGAAGCGGCGAAGAAAGCATTGGTGAACTGGAGTTCCACCTCGCCAGAAGAACGGTTTAAAATCTTAAACCGCATTGCAGAACTTATAGATACGCATCTTGATGAACTGGCATTGGCAGAAACTAATGATAATGGCAAGCCTTTATGGTTAAGTAAGAAAGTGGATATACCAAGGGCCTCTGCGAATTTCCGGTTCTTTGCCACCGGCATTATGCATTTTGCTACGGAGAGTCACAGCATGGAAGATAAGGCGGTCAACTATACTTTACGTCAGCCCATTGGTGTTGTGGGATGTATCTCTCCCTGGAATTTACCCTTGTATTTATTTACCTGGAAAATTGCACCGGCACTGGCGGCGGGCAATTGTGTGATCGCCAAGCCATCGGAAGTAACACCGGTTACTGCATTCCTGTTGTCCAAAATTTGCAAAGAAGCCGGTTTGCCTGCAGGGGTGTTGAATATTCTTCACGGAACGGGTACCAACACCGGGGAAGCCATCGTGAAGCATCCCGATATAAAAGCGATCTCCTTTACGGGCAGTACAAGAGCTGGTGAACGGATCGCTTCCATCGCAGCGCCGAAGTTTAAAAAATTATCACTGGAACTGGGTGGTAAAAATCCCAATATCATTTTTGCGGATTGTGACTGGGAGAAGATGATGAAGACGACTATTCAATCTTCCTTTAGCAACCAGGGTGAAATTTGTTTATGCGGTAGCAGAATATTAATTGAAGAGACGGTGTATGAAAAATTCAAAACAGAATTTATAGAACGGACAAAAGCATTAATAGTGGGTGATCCGCTGGAGGAGCATTCAAAACAGGGAGCTATCGTCAGTAAAGTGCATTTTGACAAGATCATGCGATGTATTGATACGGCCAGGCAGGAAGGCGGGAAGATATTATGTGGCGGGTCTGCTGTACGACCGGAAGGACGTTGTGCCAACGGCTATTTTATACAGCCTACAGTGTTGGAAGGATTAGGTCCCGGTTGTCAAACGAACACAGAAGAGATATTCGGACCGGTAGTAACCTTGCAGTCTTTCAAAACAGAAGAGGAGGCTTTGCAATTAGCCAATGCAACACAGTATGGCTTGGCGGCCACGATCTGGACACAGGATATTTCCAAAGCCAACAGGGTGGCGGCAAAAGTGGAAAGTGGTATCATTTGGATCAATTGCTGGTTGTTGCGTGATCTCAGAACTCCTTTTGGAGGAATGAAGAACAGTGGTGTGGGAAGAGAAGGTGGCTGGGAAGCATTACGGTTTTTTACGGAAGCAAAGAATGTTTGTATCGACTTATAGTTTAATGTTCAGGGTTTGATGTTTGACGTTTTATGCCGGCCTCAGATATCTGACCTCTGATTTCAAATCTATGTTATGAGTAATTTCTTTTTTAATACCAGTAAAGCGGCAAAGCCCCTCGGTGCTTACCCGCATGCAAAAAAAGTGGGTAACCTTCTTTTCTTATCCGGTATCGGTCCGAGAAATCATAAGGATGATACCATACCCGGCCTGGAACTGGATGCGGAGGGGAATATTATCAAGTATGATATTGAGGCGGAATGTCATTCTGTGTTTGCCAATGTGAAAGCGGTTTTGGAAGCCAGTGGCAGCAGCTGGAACAAGATCGTGGATGTAACGGTGTTCCTGACCAATATGAAAAAGGATTTTCCTGTTTACAATAAAATCTATGCGGAATATTTTACGTCCGTCCAGGCCTGCCGCACTACGGTGGAAGTGAAAAGTTTGCCCACACCGATCGCTATTGAACTGAAAGTGATTGCAACAATCTGATCAATTCATTTGGCAAAAGGATTCGTTTGGATAATTCCCATTAACCAATCAACTCAAAACTACTAAACGAAGAAGATGGTTTACCAGAATACGTTAGCGTTTGCACAACAAATGGATGAAGCAGATCCCTTACATGAGTTCAAAAGTTATTTCTATATCCCGCAGCAGGAGGGGAAAGATTGTATTTATTTTACCGGGAATTCATTAGGACTTCAGCCCCGCATCACCGCACAATATGTGCAGCAGGAATTAGAAGACTGGGCCCGGCTTGGTGTGGAGGGACATTTCCAGGCTAAAAATCCCTGGATGCCTTACCACGAGATATTTCCCCGGCAATTAGCAAAGATCGTTGGGTGTAAAGAGGAAGAAGTAGTGGTAATGAACCAGCTGACGGTCAACCTGCATTTGCTGATGGTGAGTTTTTACAGGCCCACGCAACATCGGTATAAGATCATTTGTGAAGCCAAAGCATTTCCTTCGGATCAGTATGCGTTTGAAACACAGGCAAAGTATCATGGGTTTGATCCGGCCAATGCAGTTATTGAAGTAGCACCGAGAGAAGGAGAGTATACACTGAGAACAGAAGATATTATTAATACGATCAATCAACATGGAGATACTGTGGCTGTTGTGCTCTTTGGCGGCATTAACTATTATACAGGTCAGTTCTTTGATTTGGAAGCAATCAGCAAAGCAGCACATGCGGTGGGAGCTTATGCCGGTTTTGACCTGGCACATGCGGCCGGGAATGTGGAATTGCAGCTGCATGACTGGGATATTGATTTTGCCTGCTGGTGTTCGTATAAATATTTGAACAGCGGACCGGGCGGAGTGGCAGGAGTGTATATTCATGAAAAACATATTGCCAATAAAGAATTGCCCCGTTTTGCCGGTTGGTGGGGATATAAAAAAGACACCCGGTTTAAAATGGAAAAAGGCTTTGACCCGATCCCAACAGCAGAAGGATGGCAACTGAGTAATGCACCCATCTTATCCATGGCCGCTCATAAAGCGGCATTGGATATTGTTGAGGAAGCAGGAATGGAAAAATTACACAGGAAGCGAAGACAATTGGCCGGTTATTTACATTATATACTGGCGGAGATCAACCACAACCATGCTGAAAAAATTATTGAAGTGATAACGCCAGCGGATGAAAATGAACGGGGTTGCCAGGTATCGATGCTGATGCTGAAAAGAGGAAAGGAAATATTTGACGGGCTGACGAAACAGGGAGTGATCGCCGACTGGCGGGAACCCAATGTGATCCGGGTGGCCCCGGTTCCTTTGTACAATACATTTGAAGATGTGTGGCGGTTTGGTGCATTGGTTGATCAGTTGATCAGTTAACAGGTTTAATTGAAAAAACAGGTATGAAAAAAAATGTGACGATAATTGGGGCAGGGTTAGTCGGATCATTGTTATCCATTTATTTGGCAAAGAGAGGGTATCGTGTTTCCATATTTGAACGGCGCCCTGATATGCGGAAAGAAAAAATATCCGCCGGTCGTTCTATTAATCTTGCTTTGAGCGACCGGGGTTTGCTGGCCCTGGATAAAGTAGGTTTGGCCGATGCAATAAAAAATATTTCTATTCCCATGCACGGCCGTCATATTCATAATATGGACGGCAGCACTGCATTTCAGCCTTATGGAAAAGAAGGACAGTTTATTAATTCTGTATCCAGGGGAACTTTGAATATGAAACTGATGGACCTGGCTGAACAGCATGGAGTGCAAATTCATTTCAACCATAAATGCTCTGCTATTGACTGGAAGACAAATATGATCAACATTGAATTACCCAACTTCCAACTTCAAACCACAAACTTCGAACTCTTATTTGGTTCCGACGGTGCTTTCTCCGCAGCCCGGATGCAACACCAGTTGCAGCATGATAAATTCAACTACAGCCAGTATTATATTGATTGCGGGTATAAGGAACTGACCATTCCTCCAACGGCGGCGGGTGATTTTGCCATGGAAGTAAATGCACTGCATATCTGGCCCCGTAAAGATTATATGCTGATCGCATTGCCGAACCTTGATAAGACATTTACCTGTACTTTGTTCTTCCCATTTGAAGGACCCGCCTCTTTTTCTAACCTTACTACTAAAGAAAAAGTGCAAAGCTTTTTTGAAACGACATTCCCGGATGCGATTGCACTGATGCCGGATTATGTGAACGAGTTTTTCCATAATCCCACATCTTCCTTAGTTACTGTAAAATGTTTTCCCTGGGTGCGGGAAGATAAATTTGCGTTGATTGGTGATGCAGCCCATGCCATCGTACCTTTCTTCGGACAAGGAATGAATTGCGGATTTGAAGATTGCCGGGTATTGGACGAACTAATCGATCAATACGGGGAGGATTGGACTGCTATTTTACAACAATATCAAATATTGCGTAAACCCGATGGCGATGCGATCGCCGATCTGGCGATCAATAACTTCACTGAAATGCGTGACCGGACGGCTGATCCCCGGTTCTTACTCCAGAAAAAAATAGAAGCCAGGCTGCATGAGAGATACCCGGATAAATGGATACCTGCTTATTCGCAGGTAACATTCAGTCCGCAGATCCGCTATTCCGAAGCTTTGCAAAGAGGGCAACAGCAGGAAGCGATCATGCTGGAAGTGATGAAAATTGATGATATTGAACATAGATGGAATGACGACCAGCTTCACCAGCAGATTATTGAGCAAAGAGTGGATCGTGTTTGATGTTTGAAGTGTGAGGTTTTTAACGCTATACATCAAACTTCACACATCAAACTGTATTTTTGCACCCATGACCCGCCAGCAACTCATTGACCAGATCCGCCAAAAACAATCCTATCTCTGCGTGGGGTTGGATACCGACATTACAAAGATTCCCCAGCATTTACTCAATGATACCGACCCGGTCTTTGCATTCAACAAAGCGATCATTGATGCTACCCGGGATCTTTGTGTAAGCTATAAGATCAATACGGCTTTTTATGAAGCATTGGGTGTAAAAGGATGGGTGGCATTGGAAAAAACAGTTCGCTATATTGGTGAGGAACATTTTAAAATTGCGGATGCCAAGCGGGGTGATATCGGTAACACATCCGATCAGTATGCCAAAGCCTTTTTTGAAGCATTGCCCTTTGATTCGGTGACGGTAGCACCGTATATGGGCGAAGACAGCGTAAAACCTTTTTTACAGCATGCAGGGAAATGGGCCATTGTTTTAGGATTGACTTCTAATAAAGGTGCAGAAGATTTTGAATTGCAAAGGATGGTTAGCGAAGACACTAACCATGGTAGTATGTTATATGAAAAAGTGCTGACTACTGTTGCCGCCTGGGGTTCTCCCAATAACCTGATGTTTGTAGTAGGTGCCACTCAAGCGGATGCATTTACCAATATCAGGAAATTAACTCCCGATCATTTTTACCTGGTTCCCGGCGTGGGAGCACAGGGCGGCAGCTTAAAAGAAATTTCTGAAAAAGCCATGAATAAAGATTGCGGCCTGCTGGTAAACGCCAGCCGGGCTATCATTTATGCTTCCTCCGGTAAAGATTTTGCGGAGAAGGCAAGAGATGTGGCGAAGGAGTACAGGGAGGAGATGTGTCTTTATCTTAATCTTTGATACGGCTTTTTTTATTTAATAACCCACCTGTCAGGCCTGCTATAATTACGAGCAAGCAAATCGTTATTTTAAACGGCGTAATGTCATACCCGTTTTTTTTGAATAAGTAGAAAAGGATAACGGTTAAAACTATTCCTGTTATACCAGCGTGTGTTTTATCTTTTCTTGTAGAAATTGAAGCTGTCAAGCTGCCTCCTGCTAAAGCACCGATAATTAATCCTAATGCAGAAAGTGTAAGTCTTGATTCTTTTGTGATCGTGTGGCCATTCGAGCTTTCAATTCTGTTTAATCTTGAATTCGCTCCAATAGAAATAAACAGGAAAATTAATAACCCTGAAATTACTCCTGCCACCACCGATAAAAAATTTCTCCATATTTCTTTAGGCGGATAACCCATGCTAGTTTTCTTTCTTTGGTTTACCCGGTGCAAAACTTCCCGACGGTTCGCTGTACCACGGCACTATGTCAACAATGAAAATGCCTGCGGCTATGGAAGGATCTGTTTGTACATAGCTCTCTGCTTCTTCTTTTGTTTTGCAATCCAGGATAAAAAGTCCTCGCCAGGTAAAATCATTTTTACCAAAAGGGCCGGCTGCTTTCAGGATTCCTTCCTGGTGCAATCGTTCCATATTGGCGAAATGGCCTGCAAATAATTTTTTTCGTTGCGTTGTGTCGGTGATCTCTTTATCCTTTGGACCGGTTTTCAGGATCACCAGCCAGAATTGTTTCACCTGTGGCGCTGTTTTTTTTGCCGAGGAATCCTGCTGGCCAAAAGAAACCGGGCACAGGGCCAGCAGCAGGATCAGCAGGAGGACGCTTCTTTTCATGAAGGTTTGTTTTATTAAATGTATCATTTTTTTGCAAGGAAATAAGCAGTTCCGGGGCTCTTCCGACAGGTAATTATTCATAAACAATCAGGGTTTAACTACAAACTTTCTAATACCTTTGCGGCAGCTAAAAAGAAATCAAAAATCTTAAACAGACAATAACGATGGCAGCCCGTACAGACCTTTTTACCAGCCCTGATTATTTTAATGTGGATGAACTGCTGACCGAAGAACACCTGATGGTTCGTGAATCCGTCCGCAACTATGTAAAAAAAGAAATATCACCCATCATTGAAGACTATGCACAGCGGGCAGAGTTCCCGTTGCAGATCGTTAAACAATTGGGAGAACTGGGTTGCTTCGGTCCTACTGTTCCAGAACAATATGGAGGCGGAGGTCTTGATTATATTTCTTACGGCCTGATGATGCAGGAACTGGAAAGAGGGGACAGCGGTGTTCGTTCTACAGCATCGGTACAGGGCTCATTGGTGATGTTCCCGATCTATGCGTATGGCAGCGAAGAACAGAAGATGAAATATTTACCCAAACTGGCAAGCGGTGAATGGCTGGGTTGTTTTGGATTAACAGAGCCTAACCATGGAAGTGATCCGAGTAGTATGCTGACCAATTTTAAAGACGCCGGTGATCATGTGATACTGAACGGTGCCAAAATGTGGATCAGTAATGCACCTTTTTCGCAAGTGGCTGTGGTGTGGGCCAAGAACGAGCAGGGCGATATACAGGGTGTGATCGTGGAAAGAGGCATGGAAGGATTTACCACACCCACCACGCATGGCAAATGGAGCCTGCGGGCATCAGCAACCGGTGAACTGGTTTTTGATAATGTCAAAGTACCGAAACAAAATATTTTACCCGGTGTAAAAGGGTTAAAAGGCCCATTGAGTTGTTTGACCAAAGCAAGATATGGTATTGCCTGGGGCGCAGTTGGTGCCGCTATGGATTGCTATGATACCGCACTTCGGTATTCCAAAGAAAGAGAACAGTTTGGCAAACCGATTGGTGCTTTCCAGTTGCAGCAAAAGAAATTAGCAGAAATGCTGACAGAGATCACCAAGGCCCAATTGCTGAACTGGAGGCTGGGGGTATTGATGAACGAAGGCAAAGTAACACCGCAACAGGTAAGTATGGCCAAAAGAAATGCCTGCGAGATCGCCACAAACATTGCCAGGGATGCAAGACAGATGCTCGGTGGTATGGGTATCACCGGCGAATACCCGGTGATGCGGCATATGATGAACCTGGAAAGTGTAATAACTTACGAAGGAACACATGATATTCACCTGCTGATAACAGGAATGGATGTAACAGGGTTTAATGCATTTAAATGAGCCCCTGTCCCCTAAAGGGGAACTTAGGTTGGATATACTGTATGGTTAGTTAAGTTCTTTATGTGGCTGAAATTTTGTTATGTGACTAACATCGGTTCCCTGGTCCTCTGTGGTTGCGTCGCACACTTGTACTGTAGTAATTCTAATCATCAATAATAATCTCCGCTAACAGGAGTATAAACTCTCCTTTAGGAGCTTAGGGCATGAAAATTTTTTTAATCGGTTTTATGGGCTCCGGGAAAACACATTGGGGCAGGTTGCTGAGTCAAAAACTCAACATCCCTTTTTTTGACCTGGATGAACAGGTGGTGAACCATGAAGGAAAATCGATAGCTGAAATTTTTGCAGAAAGTGGTGAAGAGCATTTCAGGTTACTGGAGAAAGATGTGATGCATATCATTGCCGAAAGCCATGATAGTTTTGTGATGGCCTGTGGCGGCGGCACTCCCTGCTATTTCAATAATATTGAGTACATGAATCAATCCGGCACTACGGTCTGGATCAACACTCCCATTGATACACTTTTTTACCGGCTGATGGGAGAGAAGGAAAAACGTCCGCTGATCAAAGACCTGACCGATGAACAATTAAGGGGTTTCATCGGGAAGAAATATGCCGATCGCAAGATCTATTATGAACAGGCTGATGTAGTGATCGATGAGGAACCGGTACGATTGGATTTTTTGATCGAAAAAATATTCCATGCATAAAAATTTTTTACTGGGCGGTGCTATGCTCGGAGCACTGGCTGTGGCTTTAGGTGCTTTCGGTGCACACGGATTACAACGGCTGACGGATGATGAAACCATTCTCAAAGGATACCAGACCGCAGCACAATACCAGCTATACCATGCTCTGGCCTTGCTGGTAACCGGCATTTTAGCAGAGCGGTTTCATGGGAAGCTGATGAGCTGGGCAGGCACTTGTTTTATAACCGGGATCGTTCTTTTCTCCGGCTCCTTATACCTGCTTACCTATTTGAAGATACAGGCCAGTACGGCAGTAAAGTTTATCGGCCCGGTAACACCTGTTGGAGGAATCTTTTTTATTGCCGGCTGGTTATTACTCTTTGCGGCCATCCTGAAACGAAAATGATCAGAGGGGTAATGTCAGCGTAGTAACCGTTCCGTTTTGATTTTCTATGTTGTAAGAGCCCCCGATACTTTCCATTCTTCGCTTGATATTCTTGAGACCATTTCCAAACTGCCGGAGTTTCTGCATATCTATCCCAACTCCATCATCACTGATGCGGATCACGAGCCGGTCATTGATTTCAATATCAATCCGGATCATTCCTGCTTTGGAATGTTTGAGGGCATTGTTCAGGGTTTCTTTCACACAGAGAAAGATATTTCTCCGTTTATCACCCGTGATCTCTTTTGCTTCAATCTTTTCCGGGGTGTACACTTTACAATCGATCGGGGTGCTTTCAAAATATTCCAGCGCATAGGAACGGATATAGGAAACCAGGTTGTCCAGCGTATCGTTCCCGCTGTTCATACTCCAGATGATCGCATTCATTTTATTCAGCACTTCGTCGGCTGAGTGGGATATCTTTTCTATTTCCACCGGCGTGGATTCTTTCATTTTATTCCGGGCTATTTCGCTCATCAGCCGGATAGCGGTCATGCCGGCTCCGAGTTCATCGTGCATATCAGCAGAGATACGTTGCCGTTCTTCCTGTTGCGCTTTATACACCGCCAGTTCTTTTTCATATTCTTTCATCTGGTTCTCTGTCCGCAACCGTTCTCTTTCTTTTGTTTGTGCAATGATGTTGGTACGGTTCTTATGATTCAGGCCGGAGAAGAAGAACACCAGTTCCAGGAACAACCCGATCTCGTAATAGAAAAGAGCGGAATCCCAGATGCCGGGTAATTTGATGACTTTGGTGACCAGGTATAACAGCAGGGAAATAAAAGAAAAAATAAGCAACAGTAAATTACCCCAGAACAGGTAGCGGAGTAATTTGTCTTTCCACCGGCGCAGGCTGTAGACAAGAAAGATGACCGTCATCACCAGCAATGCCATCTTGGTGATATTCTCTACGTTGTATTCCGCGACGAAATTATCAGTGAAAAAATGAAAATAGCTGAAGACGAGTATCGATACCACGATCATAATGATCCCGGCATTGTACAATTTATACAGGAAGGGGTGGTTCTTTTTAGTGACCAGGAACCGCTGCATAAAAAACATATAGAACATAATGCCCAGGCTCTGCATGACATAATCCAGGTAGCCTTCGAAGAAATAACCAATGGTATTGGGCCGCATATCATAAAAAGCCTTCGTGAATAACATGCCACCCACGAAAAATGCATACGCCGCATAATAGAGAAACTCTTTGTTGGCACCTTGCAGATAATTAGCCATCGAGAACATGATCATCATCAGCAATAAACCGCTGAATACATATGTAACCATGTTATACATCCGGTGATCTTCCTGTATGTCTTTGATAAAAGATTCGACCCGGTTAATATGTACCAGCCGGGGTTTCATCGTGTTGATATGGGTGCGGGTCAGTTGCAGCACTGCAATAATGTTGACAGAGTCACCCGCAGCCACGGTTATTTTCCGGTAGCCAAGGTTGTCGGGGATAGGGGCAGGGATAAAAGGTATAGGTGTTAAGGTCTGACCTTGCTGTGTAAAAAGGAAAACATCGGTATAAAAGAACCCCGGGAAAAACCAGGCACTGATGGCCGTATCTTTAGTATTGCAAACTGAAAACCGGAGTACTGCTTTTTTGGCCACATCAGAAGGTGGTACAAGCCCGGTATGGACCATTCCTTTTTTGAACACAAGCCCGGGAAGAATTTTCTGCAGGTCATCCCCGCTTTTCATAAAACCGCTGTAAGCGTATTTTGCCAGGCTCGTGGCATATTCGATCCGGCTTATATCAAGGCACCGGGGTGCTGTACTATCCTGTGCCCGGCTACAAAAATGGCAGAGCAGTACAACCAGGAGGGTGGCTAAAAGTTTACCGGTATTTGTTTTCATGTTCGTGACTGGTGGCAATCTTTCAAATGTAATGATTCAGGCCTGATAATCTAAATTTTAGCTATACCACTTTCCGGGTAGCCGGCACCCGGCTGAGCAACCGGAAAAAAGTAAACTATGCTATCTTTGCCGCCATGGCTCAAAAGAAGAAAAAGAAGATTGCTGAAAGTCCTAAGAATAAACCGGGTAAGGCGGATGCATTACCTATGAAACAGGAGAAAGATGAGAGTATTGACTGGCGGGGGCTGGCCCGTGACGAACGTACCTGGAAGATCAGCGGTGCGGTATCCCTGTTGGTGTCTATTTTCCTGTTCATCGCCTTTATTTCTTATTTCTTTACCTGGAAAGAAGACCAGGATAAGGTTTCGCAAGGCGCATCGGTGTTGTTCGACAATGAGGTGAAAGTAAACAACCTGCTGGGCCGCCTGGGTGCCTATATTTCCCATTTTTTTATTTATAAAGGATTCGGGGCAGCTTCCCTGCTGTTCTGTACTTTCTTTTTTGTGCTGGGTGTAAACCTGCTGTTTACCCGAAAAGTATTCTCTGTTTCCCGAAACCTGAAATATGTTACCATCGGGCTGCTGGTACTTTCCGTATCCCTGGCTTTTATTTTTTCGAACAGCGATTTCCGGTTTGGCGGCGGTGTGGGGGCGATGATCAGCGGCTGGCTGACGGGTGCATTAGGAACAATTGGCACGGCTGCAGTATTGCTCTTACTGGCCATTGGTTATTTTATCTGGCAGTTCAATCCTGCTTTTAACCTGCCACAGAAAAAAGAGCAGGTTGAACCCATATTGGAAACAATACCCGGGGAAGAGGATACGACGGGTGCAATCATACCCGGTGGTAAAACGATCAATGATATTTACAATGAAAATAGCGGCGAAGCATTAAAAGGGAATTCTATGAAGACAACCGGGGGAATGATCCTTAACCCCAATAAGGAAGAAGCCCTGCCCGAATTCAAGATCATTGAAAAAGAAGAGCCGCTGGAAGATGAAGCCGCCCTGCTGGAACAACAGCAGCCTACCGTGGAAAAAGAGATCGTCAGTGAGATCATGCACGAGCATGACCTGGCTGCTGCCAAAGAATTGCCGGTAACGGTGCCGCCCGACTTTAAACCCATTAAAGAAAAACCGGTTGAAAAAATACCTGCTGCCGATGACCTGGAGCTGGAAATAAAAGTGGTACCGGATGAGACTCCTGAGACGGATGCGGTGAAACCTTCCACACCCGCTATTGCTGAAAAATATGATCCCGTGCTCGGGTTAAAAAATTATAAATACCCAACCCTGGACCTGCTCGATAGTCATGGCAGTGAAAAGATCGTGCAGGATACCAATGAACTGGAGAATAACAAGAACCAGATCATTGCCACCCTCCGGAACTATTCCATCGAGATACAAAAAATATTTGCCACTGTAGGTCCAACAGTTACCTTATATGAGATCATACCGGCTGCAGGGGTCCGCATCTCCCGCATCAAGAACCTGGAGGATGATATTGCACTCAGCTTATCGGCGTTAGGTATCCGTATCATTGCACCGATACCCGGCAAGGGAACCATTGGTATTGAAGTGCCCAATGCCCGCAAGACCATTGTGAGCATGAAGACCTTACTGGCTTCGGATAAATTCCAGAATAATAATTTTTCACTCCCGATCGCATTGGGAAAGAAAATTGATAACGAGAATTTTATTGTTGACCTTGCCAGTATGCCGCACCTGCTGATGGCAGGGGCCACCGGGCAGGGAAAATCGGTGGGAGTAAATGCGATCCTTGTTTCTCTTTTATACAAGAAGCATCCTTCACAACTGAAGTTCATTTTAGTCGATCCCAAGAAAGTGGAGCTGAGTATTTACCGCCGTATTGAACAACATTTCCTGGCAAAACTGCCTAACGAAGAAGAAGCGATCATTACCGATACCAAGAAAGTGATCAATACACTGAATGCCCTTTGTATTGAAATGGATCACCGCTATGACCTGCTGAAAGAAGCCGGTTGCCGGAATATCAAAGAATACAATGAAAAATTTGTATCAAGAAAACTGAACCCTGAGAAAGGACACCAGTTTCTCCCGTTCATTGTATTGGTGATCGATGAGTTTGCCGACCTGATCATGACGGCGGGTAAAGAAATTGAAATGCCGATTGCCCGCCTGGCGCAGCTGGCCCGTGCCGTTGGTATCCACCTGATCATTGCCACACAAAGACCTTCGGTGAATATTATCACAGGTACTATTAAGGCCAATTTCCCGGCCCGTATCGGTTTCAAGGTTTCTTCCAAAATTGATTCCCGGACGATATTAGACACCGGTGGTGCCGAGCAACTGATCGGTAAGGGAGATATGCTGGTGAGTTATAATGGGGAGCTGGTGCGTTTGCAATGTGCTTTTGTGGATACACCGGAAGTGGACAGGGTGGTGGAGTTCATTGGCTACCAGGAAGGCTACCCGGTGCCCTTCCTGTTGCCGGAATATATTGATGAGAAGGAACTGGAAGGAAAAGATTTTGACCTCGGCGACAGGGATTCTTTATTTGAAGATGCGGCCAGGCTGATCGTACAGAACCAAATCGGTTCCACTTCGTTATTGCAGAGAAGAATGAAACTGGGTTATAACCGGGCAGGCAGGCTAATGGATCAGCTGGAAGCGGCAGGTATTGTGGGGCCCAACCAGGGAAGCAAGGCCCGTGATGTATTAATTAAAACAGAAATTGATCTGCAGCAACACCTGGATGCGATGGGTTAGAATCCTGTTAAGAACGGCCCACTGCTTGCAACCCGGCCTGATGATTGTCAGTCCTGATAACAAATAAGAGCCCCTATCTTTGCACCCGTCTATAAAAAAGATAATATGATGAAGAAAGTTTACCTGTTAGTTGTCGTATTCCTGAGTGGTATTATATCCTTTGCACAAACAAATCCTACCCGTAACGACCCGGAAGCTAAAAAAGTGCTGGATGCCGTCAGCGCCAAATTCAAAACCTTTACTACCGTACAGGCCGGTTTTAAATACACCGTTGAAAATGCAGCCGGTAAAGTATTGTCCACCAAAACAGGCACCCTGAAAATGAAAGGCACGAAGTACCGGGTAAGTTTCAGCGGGCAGGAAATTTTCTGTGATGGAAAGACCGTCTGGAATTATGATAAAGCCGCCAATGAAGTAACCATCAGCAACCTGGATGCCTCCGGCGGAACGATCACCCCGCAAAAATTATTTACCAATTTCTACGATAAAGATTTTTATTATATCCTGAACGGTGAAAAAAAACAGGCGGGTAAAACCCTGCAGGAAATTGAAATGACCCCGATCGATAAAACAAAAGCCTTTCACAAAGTGTACCTGTTGGTTGATAAGACTGCAAAAACTATTTATAGCACCAAAGTATTAGAGAATGCAGGTAACCGGTACAGCTATACTATGACCAGTATGAAAACAAATGCGGCTATCGCAGATACAGAATTTGTTTTCAATAAGAGCAAATTTCCCGGTGTAGAGGAAGTAGACCTCAGATAAGTATTGGCAAGAAGTATAAAAGAAAAAGGGTTGTGATTCATTTTCACAGCCCTTTCTTATTATTCTCCTATACAATTTTATATAACCGCTTTCCTGATCTTTATTACTTGTTCCAGTAAGGATTCCAGCAGGTCTAACCGTAACATATTGGCCCCGTCACTTTTGGCAACAGCTGGGTTGGGATGTGTTTCGATGAATAAGCCATCGGCTCCTGTTGCAATGGCGGCTTTGGCAATCGTTCCGATCAGTTGCGGGTTGCCGCCGGTGATGCCAGTAGTTTGATTGGGCTGTTGTAAGGAATGTGTTACATCCATCACTACAGGAGCTCCATGTTCCTGCATCCAGGGGATATTGCGGTAATCCACCACCAGGTCCTGGTAGCCAAACGTGGTTCCTCTTTCCGTCAGCATTACTTTATCATTACCGGCCTGGCGGATCTTTTCGGCTGCAAATTTCATGGACTGCCCGCTGAGGAATTGTCCTTTCTTTACATTCACGATCTTACCTGTCTGCGCTGCTGCTACTAACAAATCTGTCTGCCGGCAAAGAAAAGCGGGGATCTGTAAAATATCTACATACTCCGCCGCCATGGCAGCTTCTTCATGAGCATGGATATCTGAAACCACTGGTAAGCCGAGTTGTTTTTTTACATGACCTAAGATCTTCAATGCGGCTTCATCACCCAGGCCGGTAAAGGAACTGGCACTGGTGCGGTTGGCCTTCCGGTAAGAGGCTTTGAAAACATAGGGGATACCCAGGTTTTTACAAATGCCCGCTACTTTTTCTGCCACTTCCATCACCAGGTCTTCACTTTCCACCACGCAGGGGCCTGCCAGCAGGAAAAAACTTTTCTCATCGTATGACTGACCTGCAAAAAGGTCTTTCAGAAATTGTTGCATGCTGCGAAGTTAATGAAAGGGAGGGAAGTTGACGGGTGGTGAGTTTACAAGTTGAACGGGAACTGAATTGTCACTGTGTACGCTTATTAACCAGTTAACCTGTCAACCGATCAACTTATCTTGTTCACAACCTTTCCTTATATTGCAACCCTATACAGCTTGCTATGGTAAAAGATAAAATATTAGTGATCGGTGCGTCCGGCCAGATCGGTGTGGAACTGACACTGGCACTGCGAAAAATATATGGGAATGCCAATGTGATCGCTTCGGACCTGCGGGAACAAAACCCTTTGCTGGAAGGAACCGGCCCTTATGTATCACTGGATGTGATGAACAAGGAGATGCTGCATGTGCAGGTGATCCGCCAGAATATTACACAGATCTATTTATTGGCAGCGATACTTTCTGCCACCGGCGAGAAGAATCCCGGCCTGGCCTGGAACCTGAATATGCAGGGCTTGCTGAATGTACTGGATATTGCAAGGGAAGAAAAATTGCATAAAGTGTACTGGCCATCATCTATTGCGGTCTTTGGTCCCACTTCCCCCAAACAAAATTGCCCGCAGCAAACCATTATTGAACCTACTACTGTATATGGTATCAGTAAATATGCCGGGGAATTCTGGTGTCATTATTTTCATAACCGGTTTGGTGTGGATGTGAGGAGCCTTCGTTACCCCGGTCTCATCTCGTATAAATCAGCACCCGGTGGCGGCACCACCGATTATTCAGTCGAGATTTTTCATGAAGCACTGGAGGAAAAAAAATATGAATGTTTCCTGAAGGAAGATACGTATCTGCCGATGATGTATATGCCCGATGCCATCAGGGCTACTATTGAACTGATGGAAGCTCCGGCGAAGAAGATATCGATCCGCACTTCGTATAATGTTTCCGGAATGAGTTTTTCCCCCAAAGAAATTGCGGCAGAGATCAAAAAACACATTCCTGAATTTACCATCAGTTATAAACCGGATTACCGGCAGGCGATTGCCGACAGCTGGCCGCAGAGTATTGATGACTCTGTAGCGAATAAGGACTGGGGCTGGAAAGAAGAGTTTGATTTGGCAGCGATGACGAAAGATATGTTAGCCAATCTGAAATAAGCACCGGTCACTATCTTATAATACTGAACCGGTCGAAGGATTGTAAAGACAGTTCCGAAATTTCAACACTTGTTACAACGGCTTTGGGCGGTCCTTGTTTGCACCAGTTTATTAATACTTCAATTTGTTCTTTTGTACCTGTGGCAATGATCTTTACCTGCCCGGTAAGAAGATTTTCAACAGTACCGGTAATGCCAATAGTTATTGCTTTCTCTTTGGTGCTTTGCCGGTAGAACACACCCTGCACTTTACCAGATACAATAATGGAATAAGTAACGAGCATCAGAAATTAATCAGGTTGACGATTTCTTCCAGGAATTGCTGATCGGTTGAATCAAACTGGTCGTAGGCATCGCTGTCCACATCCAGAACCGCCACCACTTCCTGGTTGCGGATCACCGGTACCACAATCTCTGATTTAGATAAACTGCTGCAGGCAATATGTCCCGGGAATTTTTCTACATCCGGAACGATCAGTGTTTGCTGCTGTGCCCAGCTGCTGCCGCAAACACCCCGGCCTTTTTTAATGCGGGTGCAGGCAACCGGCCCCTGGAATGGCCCAAGAACCAGTTCATCATTTTTTACAAAATAAAACCCGACCCAGAACCAGCCGAATTGTTCCTTCAGTGCTGCGACTACATTGGCTGTATTGGCAACGAGATCATTTTCTCCTTCCAGTAATCCTTTGATCTGGGGTAACAGCGATTCGTATTGTTCGGCTTTAGAGCCTTTTGCTATTTGTAAATCTTCTGCCATGGGGCAAAGGTAAGGAGTCGGGAGTAGTTAGCGGGGAATCCGGAGTCTTGAGCTTGTCAGGGTTTCATGACCTGGGTTATACTAAGTAGTAGTTTCTCTTTAAGATCAATGTTGTTTTCATAAACGATCTGCTGATCACTGATGCCGGAAAGGGTGGTGGAATGATCTGCTATTTTATTCCGCAGGTAGATAACAGGTTTGCCCTTCGCTTTGGCATACCCGGCTTCAATACCGATACCAATGGCTTTGTCAGATGTTTCAGCAATAAGGAGGTCGGCTGCATCCAGTTGCCGCATCGCTTCCTGCATCATTTCTTTTTCCTGCGAAACATTGAATTGAAATTGCTCCACAAAAACAAAAGGGCTGATCCCGGAAGCCAGTAATGCTTCTTTAATGGCAGCTAACTCTTCCGCCAGTTCTTTTCTTTTGCTATAGCTGATGGCGATATAGGCGGTTCTGCTCATACGATTTCAATATCATACTTATCCAGCAATCCCGCTATACCCGGAAACGAGAATTTTGCTTTTTTGATCTTATTGGCCCCCGGGTCAATGGAATAATTGAACGAAGTACTGAGATCTGCTTTGTCTAAAACGGTTTCCCGGAAAACAGCATGGGCAAGATCGCAACGGGTGAGGACCGCCTGGCTGAGATCGGCACCGGTAAAATCAACTTCCTGCAGGATGCAATCTGTGAAATTCGTCTTCTTCATTTTTACCTGGTAAAAGGAAGAGAGGTTCAGGGTGCATTTTTCAAAACTCACTTCAAAGAGGAACGGATCGCAGTTATCAAAGTGTAAACCCAATAGTTTGCAGTTGAAGAATTGTACATCCCGCAACCCGGTTTTGGAAAATTTTGCATTACTGAAATTGCAATCCGTAAATGTGCATCCCGTGAAAGAGATCTCTGCCAGGTTACTTTCTGCAAAATTGCAGTTGGAGAAGGTACAGTTGTCATAATCTCCTTTTGATGGCGATTGAATGCTGTAATCTTCTTTTTCGAACTGTTGATCTTCTATATAATTCCTGTTCATCCGTAAAGAAAATAATTTTTCTCCGCCGAAGATAAACAGAAAGCCTTTCCGGTAAACACTGTAACTATAAACCTTTATTAAAGAAGATAACTCCCTCCACGGAATAACTGGTGGAGGAGAATTTATTTTTCAATCCTGCGGATGCCTTCACACCCCAGCCGCATTTGGAATCATAGATGAGATCTAATTTTTCCCCGAAACTGATCGGGCTGCCTTTTAACAGGTCTTCCGTATCTACTCCCACACCGACAGAAAGTTCATAGCTGTTATCCGAAGGATGGAATTCAACACCGGCACCCACGGGCCCGATCTCTAGACCACCGGAAACATTCACCCCCATTTCCTGTTGTGACTGTACACCATTGGGCCCTTTGGTAAACGTATTGGAAGCTTCAATGCTCACCACATCATTGGGAGAGAAGGTGACTTTTGTTTTGATGGATTCCGTAGCTGCACATTTAGCCGGTTCCGGTGCCTTCGGGCCATCGCATTTGGGGGCAATGTCTCCATCTGTTCTTACAATAAATGCCTGGTAATGCACCCGGCGGATCAGTTTATCATTCAGCGCCAGGTATTGATTCACGGTAATAAACGGAACTCCTTTTTCATCCATCTTCATTTTCATATGAAAAGGCCCCTTCATGGCCGCACCCGGACCATCCGGCGGAAGCGGTGACCAGGTTTTGATCTTTTGCCATTTACCAACATTCAGCAGGTCCAGTTCACCGGAAGGCATCCCATTAATTTCAACATTACCTTCTTCATCAATGGTGCCGCTGAAACTCCAGTCCCTGATCTGGAAACCATCTTTGAGGTTGGTGGTAAAACCTCCCATCGTGCCGGCAACAGGAGCAGGGATCATACCCATGGCAGGGGCCGCAGCACCACCCTGGTACACATACAATACTTTTCCTGTACCACTTATATTACCCATGCGGGAAATATCCATCGAAAATTCTTTGGCGCAGGCCAGTGTTTGCAAATTGATATTGGTGCTGCCCAGGCCGGTGCCGAATTGTGTATTGGCATCCGCAGCTGTTTCACCAGATCTTGCACTGGCCACTTCGGCTTCATAATGCCCTTCCCATTGGGCCAGCTTTTCTTCTTTGGTTTGTGGCTTATTCGTTTTGGGCTTATTGGTATTGGGTTTGGAGGATTTGACAGGAGTGGGACTTTTTGCAACGGATGCATTCTTTCCTTTGGCACCTTCCCGTCCTTCACCGGCATAACCACGGTCCCAGGCTTCTTCAAAACTTTTTTGTGCTTCTTCTTTCTTTCCTTTTTTTTCTTTGATCATACCGTCGGTATAACAATACAAGCCGTTCTCCGGGTCGATCCGGCGGGCCACCCGGTTGGCAGAATCAGCTCTTGCCATATCATTGGTCTTGTAATAAGCAATGGCCAGGTTTCCAAATGGAGAAGCCAGGTTGGGGAAGGTCCTTGTCACTTCTTTCAGCAAAGCAATGGCATCTCCGTATTTATTATTGTCCATCAGCAGCAAGGCAAGATTGTTCAGGAAAAGACCATTGCCGGGTTGCAGTTGCGCTGCTTTGGCATAACCGTAGAGGGCATCGGGCCGCAGGTTTTTGAAATAGCAAACCATGGCATTGATATAATAGGCCTGTGCCATATTACCCTTTACTTTCTTTGCGGTGATCGCAGCATTTTTATCTACCTGTTCAAAATATTTAGCCTTGCTTTTTGCATCGGCCAGTGTTTGGGCAATGATCTGGGGTACCGTACCCGTTACAGCTGTTGCTGATGCGGGTAATGTTCCTTCTTTCTGCCAGGTGGAAGAACCTTTTTCATTACTCAGCATTTTGAAAGGAAGGGTAAGCGTACCATCCACGTTGGTGAACGGTCCTGTTTGTTTGCCCTGTTCCATTTCTTTAAAGATGATCGTGATGTTATTACCGCTGATCTTATACGTACCATTATCTTCCACGGTTTGTCCCGGCATGGCCGCTTTCAGTTTGAATGTGCCGGGGGCAAAGGTCAGCGAGATCACCGCCTGGTTTTTGGGTGATTTCCCATCACTGTCTTTCACCAGCGTATATTTTCCCTGCAGGGTTTGGGCATTGCTCATCAAACAGGTGGCTACCAATACGAAGACAAGGAGCGGCTTCAGGGCAGGGCATACGATTCCTTTTTGCATAACAGGTTTTTTGCGGTTACTGAGTGTCCGTAAAGGTAAAATTGCGGCGGGGTTGTTTATATCCCTCTTTTGGGGGAATTAAGGGATTTTATGCTTTGCCTGTGGTTTATATTCGGGCGGTGCGGGGCTGAACTCTAGCATGCATTGACAACGGCGTATAATTGAATTTTTGCTTGGTTTTTTACTCAGTTCATGTTTGCAGCTGTTATTATTCTATTTCTACGTTCAAATAATCAAATTCAAGTTTTAAGTTATATTTCAAGAAGTTAATATATTTCTTGTCATTTTCGGTTGTCGGATATTGTCCAACCACAATATGTTTTTTCGGTCTTTTGTCAGTGTCGTTTAAAGAATAAAGTAATATTTGTCCTAATGCTTCTTTAATACATTCAGAAGCATATGATGATGATTTTACTTCATAAAAGTTTATAAAACTCGGCTGAATTAATTTTATGTCAACATAATTTTCTTCAAGAACTACGTTATCTTTTCCATATTTTTTTGAAAGTATTTCTACTAATGCTTCTTGAATTTTATTGTGTTTTTGTTCAGCAATATATGAACGTGTCACGGTTCTAGTTTGTGGAGTAGTATTTCTTCCATTTGTTGCTTGTCTTGTTGTGCGTCTTTGTCTTTTTCTTCCTTTTGTTCCAACAATTTCTTTTTTATCTTCATTGTCGCCAAATTGGTCAAAAAGTTGCCACATAAAAGCGTACACATCTAAATGTGCAGGTTTATTTTGCATCATCACATTTTGAATTTCTGAAATTCTTGTATGTCGGTCTGTATTTAAACCAAAATGGTTAGCAATTTTGAATAAAACGTCTCGTTTATAGATGGGTATTAGTCTTTCGTTTGAGTATAAATATGCAACTTTCCACTTAAACAAATCGGGTAAAAGTATATTGTCGATTTCTGAAAATTTTCCAATTTCCGAAAGTTTTATGATTTTAATTATGTCATTTTTAGTATTCTCAAAAGCTGTTTTTCTACTGTCTCCATAACCTTGTAACCAAGAATATTGATTGTCATTTTTGTAATTTTTCGGCTTTTTGGTTGGGTCTTTTCGCTCATAAATTCCAAACTTTATAGATGTCAAACCTTTTATACTACCCAACATTCTTGTTTTTGTCTCAACCCATTGACAAAATGTGTCTTTGTTCCCAAGTCCAACATATTCTTGTAATGTTAGATTTTGAACATTTTCAATTGTCCATCTATTTAAAAATTTGTCAAGAAGTTCTTTTAATTCGTCTATTGTCATTGTTTGTCGGTGTCGGTTTTATAATAGCTGCTAACGTTCGAGGCTTGCCGCAGGGCTGGAATAGTTGCTGTGTTAGCCCGGCAACTGAAGCCGATTGAAAGACTGATGATGAAGTTAATAACTAAAAGTCAAATAAAATTCGGTCAAGCCCGATATTAGTTGATGGTAGCTGCTGGCATTTTATGATAACGGGTCGCAGTATTTTTTATTAACAACTTTGTCTCTCATATTTGTTTTACTATTGAAATTTCTGGAAATGTTCCTAACAATATCACTATAGTTGTCACTTCCGTTTTCCATACGATAATAAAATGGCTTTATTGATGAGCAATTTTTGTGCTCAAAAAGTGTGTTTAATAATGTTCTATCAGATATGCCACAAGAGTGACCGAAAATAAAAATTTGATAATCCCCATTGTTCAAAAACTCAAGTAATCTCTTGTAATTATCAGTTTCTAAATATTTGATTGACTTGATATTTTCTAGATACATATTGTCGTTCAAATTTTCAATTAATTTGTAATCTTCATCAATTTCATCACCAAATCCGAATATAACGTCGTTGTTATCATGTTTGTTTGTTGTTCCATGAATATGGATATATTGTTTTACTAGTGTCTTTCTTGAATCAAAAGGATTAAATTGATTTTGATTGGAATAGATGTTTTCAGTAAAAGTATAATTGAAATTTAGAAACAAAATTTCTTCAGGCATTAATTCAAAATAATTTTCGGCATATTCTGACATAAGCAACTTTCTAATATCCTTTAAAGATGCGTCTATCCCAATTCTTGAGATTATTTTTTTATTTTCTGCATTTAGTTCAGAAATAGTAATTGATTCATCTCTCAGAGTTTTTATGTCTTTATGTAGTTTTTGAAATTCAATTTCAGCTTTCTTGTTTATCAATGTTTCAGTAAAATCCCTCAGCTTAAATGGCGAATAAATTTTAGTTCCAATGTTGTGCTTCAATTTTAAATCGTTATCACGACTTCCAAAATCAGCGATAAATCTTTCTTCAACTTCGCTTAAATATAGCTCAAGTAAATTTTTTATTTGATTTAGGTCTTTATTTAATGCTTCTATTGTATAATTATAGAATACGTTTTTAAAAGAATCTTTCAATAAGGCATAGTATTCATTTTCGATATCCACCCAATTCCTTTCTTTTTGTTTTTTAGTTAATATTTCTAAAAATCTATTTTTAAAAACCAGTTCAAGGCCCATTTCTTTTAAAACCTTAACTAAATCATCGTAACAGTTTCCTTTAACCCAATCTCCAGCATAATAAGGACCGCCTGGAACGTTTTCAATTTTAATTTCCCTGGTTTCGAACGTTTTTAGATAAGTTGTTATGTTTCCATTAACTTCATTTCGCAATTTCAGAATTATTTTTTCCCAGTAGTCATTTATAAAGTGATTATAGCTAGTTTTAATATTATGAGCTAAATCAAATCCATTTCCAATAAGTATAATTCTATTCATTTTAATTTATTCGCTGTATTTTTTGAAATGCTTGCAGCTAACGAGCAAGTATTTGCGAAGGCTCGGGAATAGACTTCCGTCCACCCAGCTTTTGCAAATCCCAATGTTGTACGTTTTTTTACCAATGATCCCAATCTGATATTTCAGTTTCTATTACTTTGCCATTTTCTACGGTGATTGCAACATAAAGCTCTGCGTCCAAATATTTCACTATCGTTGAAGGGTGTCGTTCATGATAATATTCATAGTCGCTATAATCCCAATGACGTACCCTTTCTTCTTTGTAATATTCAAACTCAATTTCAATCTCAGCAGCAACTGTCACGTTAACTATGAGAGTATTGTCCACCATTTCATAAACAAATAAATCTTTGTCGTTGTTAGGATGAACACCTAATGCTCTGTAGTGTCCTGTGCATTCTTCTCCAGTTTCTTTTTGGAACCAAGAGGTAATGCTCGATTTCGTTCTTCCATTTATGTCGTCAAGAACCATATCGCTTATAGCATCATAGTCTAAGTTTTCAGCAAGCCAGTCATAATTAATGAAGTCGATTTTTACTGAATGGTTTTCTATAAAGTCTTTGACTGATTTAAAGAAATTAACTCTTATGCCAAGCTTGTCACATTCCTGTTGGAGAGATTCATGTAGAGTCGTTTTATCTTGATTTGTAAAATCGTCAGTATTGTTACTGATAAGTGTTATTTGTTTTTCATGACATTTGACTGTGTAATCTCTTATTGTCAACCAAATTAAAGTATCTCTGAAACCTTGTCCTTTATCACCCGAAGGCTTTTGTCTAGCGATAGCTCGGCTTGCTATTTCGGGCAAATAGTCATTTTTGTATGGAAGGATGTGCCTGTCTTTTATTTTAAACTTACTTTTGATGAACTCCTTATATTTCTCAGTTTCGGCTTGAATATCAACCTCTCTTGGTTTAAAAGAAGTATCTTCTTCTGTAAGTGCCAAAGTAATATTATTGGCAGCTTTACTAAGGTCAGCTATTCTGTCTTTTAGAACTCTTGAGTAAAGCCCCGAAATTTCGTCATAGATAATTTGCGGCATTAAGAGGGCTGAACTTGTCTTATCTAAATAGTCAAGTAGTATATCAAAGTCTTTCGACCTTAAAAGAATATCTCCTCTAAAAATGTTTGAATCAAGTACTATATCCATAAAATAACTTACAGCGTGTGTATTAGCGAAACTACGAACTGTTTTATTTGACAGCTTTAAAAAATTGTCGGTTTGATTTTCAGCAGCTTCAACCAGTTTTTACGCCGTTGCTGGTGTTTCTCACCAGCAATACCAAAGTCGGATTATTGCAGCTGTTTTTCTTCGATAACCTCTTCGTCAACTACACGCCAAAAGGTAAACTCAATTTTTTTGTTTTTGTCCCGGACTGTTAAAACGAAACTATGTTTGTCGATAAACCTGATAGCATCTTTTTGTATGCTATTGTCAGCCCATTTTATTGTCAACATTTTAGGTGTCAGTACATAAGTTCCATTTTTAAGAATTTTAGTTAGGATTACTTCGCCCTTAGGACCTGAATGCATTTGTATGTTTCCGTCTTGGCTAAAAAACATTGATGTCTGTTTTGTTGAGTCAGACCAAAGCCATGCTCCAACAATTGATTGAGTCTGTCCAAAAGATAGTTTGGTTAGAAATAAAAATAGTAAAATGCCGATTGCTTTTTTCATAATAAAGTATTCTATAAAAATTTTCAAATTCAATGGGTATTGATTTCAATTGCCACCAACGTGTGTATTTGCGAAACTACGAACTGTTTTGTTTAGCTCACACTTAAATTGCCAGTTTACCTGCCACACGTACTGCAGGTAAACTGGCAACAGGAGAAACCAAAAATTTATAACCGGGTATAGAAATATTTCTGTTTACCCAATATAATATACACTTGTGGTTTTGATGTTATATCCAGCTTTTGCGGAACTCCGGAACAATCTTTAATAAAAAATTCAGGTAATGCATTGGCCTCCTCTTTAACAGTTAATTCTGTAGTACATTGGTTATAAAGAAACAGGCTATCCTTATTCCATACTTTAAAATAAATACCTCCCTGTTCATGAAATTCAATGTAATAATTGATCTTTGCTTTCTTGTCCCGGTTGTCGAGCTGGTAAAGCCCTTTGTAGGTGGAAATAATGCGACGGATTCCTTCATCGGGCTTATTTTTGGCAGGGGTTGTTTTAACCGCTGACTTCTTCACGAGAATTGATTTATCAACAAATACAAATTTTAAATCTATTCCCTGCGAATTTGGTACAATTTCTAACTCTCCCGACCACTTAGCACTATTGAGGTATAATTTATAGAGTATTTCGATCAGATTTCCATTTATACGCCAGTATCCTTCATTTGCTATACCATTTATAAGATGAACCATAGTCCCGTCTTCGTTAAACTTAAATTCTATTTCATTCATCCTGCTGTTAGGGGGTCGATTATGCATCCAGGAGTCACTTACAATTTGTTTAAAGTGGGGATGCTTTCTGTTGGCAATTGCGTTTTCAGCCAAACTGGTCTCTAACTTTTCATCTACTAATTCTTTTACCGCTTTATCAGGATAAGCCCCGACATTTTTTACATAGTAGATATTTTGCCGTTCAATCTCCATTTCATTTTGTGGCTTGCCTTCATAAAAGATGGAGGCTGCTGTGACAACCCTGCGTACCAGGATGGCATCGTTATATTTTTCCGAACCTGCCTGTATACGTACTCCTTTTTTAAGAATACTATGGTTGTAGTAATATTTGGCTCCATTAATATCTACGGTTTCTTCCCATGATGCTCCCTGGGGTTCATTAGATTTGAAAGCTGTGTAGGTGGCAAAGCCTGCACTGTTCCCGTTAAAATTGTCAAACAACTCGTATTTGGCCCTGATAATACCATTTTCGCAATAGTAATAAGTGATTTTTCCATCATTGTTATACCCTTTCCAGGTTTGACCCATAAAGTTTTTCGTGACATCAGGATTGCATAGCCGCATATACTCACAACCACAGTTTTTGTCTCCCTTTGCTGTTGTGGCTGCAGGTGTATTGCTGTTCTTTGCTCCCTGTAATTTAATTGTCTTACTATCGATGCTGGCAACAGTAAAGCCAGTTCTTTTATCTTCCGGCATCTCATCCCATATATTATCAGCGTCTTTGGGGGATGTAAACGTAAGGGTGGCGACCGAAGCGTTGAAAGTTGTTTTGAACCCAACGATGCCGGGTTTGTTTTTCAGGTAATCTTTTAAGGAAGCCAGGTTTGGATTGTCATAAGTGGTGCCTGAAATAATAATCGATATCTGTTTTTGGGGTTGGGAAAATGCAAGGGTAGTTGCCAGTAAAAAAAATAGTGCAAACAGTAGATGCTTGCCAATTTGCTTCTGCTGCATAAGCGTTAATTTTAGTAGTATTAAATTTACATAAGAAGTCCGTTAAAAGGACAACTGCATACATTTTATTTATCCAAACAGTTTTACCCTGCTATCAGGAATACCAGCTTAATTTTCAAACGGGGTAAGCCTTTAAAAATGATGGTCTGAATTGATAAAAGAAAAATCCCGGTGCAAGACCGGGATTATAAGGAAGTATTTTAATACTCATTCTTTGACAGGCTCATTCTTCGGCTCCGCTCAGAATGCTTTTTGTTCTTTCTTCTCCGCAGGTTTTGGCGCATTCTTTACATATTTTTCTAACCAGCCAAACTGTTCGGCCAGTGTATGCAAAATATTTTCCCGGCCGGCATAACCATGACTTTCATAAGGCAGGCTGATATATTTGGCTGTGCCGCCATTGCCTTTAATGGCATTGAACATCCGTTCACTCTGGATAGGGAAAGTGCCGGTATTGTTATCGGCATCGCCATGGATCAGGAGCAACGGCGTTTTAATTTTATCGGCATAACTAAAGGGGCTCATGTCGTGATACAGGTCGGGAGCCTGCCAGTAGTTGCGGTCTTCATTCTGGAAACCAAACGGTGTCAGTGTCCGGTTGTAGGCACCGCTTCTTGCAATACCGCCTTTAAAAAGATTAGTATGGGCTAATAGATTCGCCGTCATAAAGGCGCCATAACTATGTCCGCCAACAGCCACCCTGTTCCGGTCGCCCACGCCGAGAGAATCTAATGTATTGATAGCCGCCTCTGCATTCATCTTTAACTGGTCAATAAAATTATCATTGGGCTTTTTGTCTTTATCCGTTGCCACAATGGGCATTTCGGCATTATTCAGTACAGCATAGCCCTGTGTTACATAATACACTGGAGAGCCCCAGTTGAGCAGGGTGAATTTATGTTCACTGCCACGGATCTGGGCTGCATCAGCAGCCGAATTATATTCAGCCGGGTAGGCCCAGATAAAGACGGGCAATTTGCCATCCCGTTTGGCATCATAGCCCTTGGGTAAATACAAGTCGCCGGTCAGGTCCACCCCATCGGCTCTTTTGTATTTGATCTTTTCTTTGGTTACCCCATCTAACTGCGGGTAAGGATTTTTAAATTCGGTGAGCTGGCGATCAGCAATGCGCAACTTCAGGTTTTTGATCCAGTAATTCGGCATTTCTTTTTCACTCTCTCTTCTTGTTAAGAGTTGCAGTTTTTCTGCATCCATTACTCTTACCACGTTTTCAAAATAACCGTCAGCACAACGCCAGATGATCTCTTTCTTTTTGGTATGCACATCAAACGTGGCCAGGAAAGGTTTATCGCCTTCAGGTGAGCTGCCCGTTGTATTGTTCATTAAGATCTTATTGCCGTTATCAATCGTTTTGATCACATTCCGGCCATACTGGTTTTTATCCAGCACCGGGAAACCAGGATTGGAATAAGCGTCAGTGGTATTCCTGGTGATCAGTTTTTCCAAATCACCGGTAACAGGATTATAGCGGTCCAGCTGCGTGGTTTGTTTACCCGTGAGCCCTTCGGTAACCAGTGCTAAATTCTTATCACCCCAGGTGGTGCCGCGGTAACGCATTTTTGTTTTGAAAAGTTCAACCGGTTCAGCGGTAAACGGAGCTGGTTGTGCATAGACAGCATCCCGGTATTCAGCTGTTTTTTTAATTAAGCCACTGTCGAGCGGCATACACCAGACTAAAGTAGCGGCTTCATCATCTCTCCATTCAAAACCACGGGGCACCAACTGTACATTATCATTACCACCCGGGGCTGTTTCCGCCGAAGGAAGGTCGGCCACCTGTTTTATTTTTTTGCCATTGATATCGGTGATGAATACATCGGAAGGAAATCCTTGAGCCGGCACGAGGTAAGAAAAAGGTTTCTTCAGTGTACGCAGCAGCATGTATTTTTTATCGGGAGATACACTGATCATACTGTAGATAGCAGGCTGCCCGATCTTTGTTTCCACGCCTTTTACATTCTTTACCAATTGAGCCGTGGTATAAAATGCAAAGAGTTCTTCGTCGTAGGGACTTTTGATCATATCCTGGAAAGTGGGACGGGGAGAAGCTTTGCCATAGTTTTCCTGCGTGGCCGGACCTTTGGGCACAGCCGGTTTGGGTGGGGCAGCCGTGGCCGGTTTGATAATGGTACGGTACAATAAGGTATTATCATCATACCATTGATAAGTACCCATCAATCCATTCAGCGCAGTCTTATTGACCTTTGTTGCTTTTTGCGTGGCGATATCAATTACATAGAGGTCAACTTTTGCAGTGGTCGTATGCGTGAAAGCGATCTTTTTATCATTGGGACTCCAGCTGATGCTGCCGGCTGCAAGGGGAGAAGGCAGGCCGGTAATTTTATATTCCTTACCGGTAGCAATGTTCTTTAAATACAGGTTGTTGATGAAATTCTGCCGGCTGGGCGCAAAATTATTGGGGTTGATACGCATCCCGGCGATCTTTAATTCGGGACGGGCCAGTTCTTCCACCGAAGGATAGCTGTTACTTTCGGTAAACAACATCCATTCTCCTTTATCATCCAGGCTGATATTGGGAGTGGGTTTGGCCAGCAGCATATCGGTAATGGCCTGCGGCGGTGTTTTGTAAGCGGCATCATCCTGGCTGTATCCTGTGATACCAATTGAAAAAAATACTAATGCAATAAAAAATTGTTTGGCAGACATATGTGGTTATTTAGAAAAGGGAAGTTAAGCCACAACAGGCTTGAAGCAAGCAGGAAGAGGATAAAATGTTGCACTCTTGTATGAATGGCAGCAGGGATCAATTCAGCACATCCGCATATTCCGGTTTCTTTTTAAACACCGCATTGGCAAAGGGGCAAAGGGGTATGATCTTCAGGTGATGGGTCCTGGCATATTCCACAGCCGTGTGTACTAACTGGTAACCCACATTCTGCCCGCGGAGTTCATCGCTTACTTCGGTATGGTCAATGATCATTTTCTCCGGTGAAGGCATGGTATAGGTCATTTCGGCCAGGATATTTCCATCCTGTTGCACAAAGAATAAGCCTTTATTGCCCACTTTTTTATGTTGAATCAGCATAGTTACTGTTTTGAATTGTCGAATTGCCGGAAATACGTTTCGGTAAAAAGAGGAGCTAATTTATTATAAAAGCTGATCAGTAAACTGACTTTGGTGCGGATGCGGGGATAGTTGTCAACGACTTTCCAGAAACCGGGCGAAGGGCAGAAAAGATTCTGGGCAAAAGTATTCAGGTCGTTTTCCAGGCCCGACATCGCATATTGAGTCAGCATACCGATGGCACAGAGTGCAGTATCGATATCCTGCGAGGAAGCATTTTTCCGGATGGCTCCCACGCCGGCTTCCGGATCGGTATAATCAAAATTGTATGCATTGGCAGCGATCCAGGTGGAATCACTAAACAGTTTTTTATAATTCCTGTACAGGATGCTGGAGAATTCATGGTGGAGAGTCTGCTCCATATATTTCATTGTATAGCCCAGGACTTCCCCGTCGTTGGTGAGGAATAAAGCATTATTGGAATTGGTGCCGCCATATCCCACATCATAGAAATGCATATTCTTTAACCAGTATACGGCGCTGAGATTTTTGTCCAGCAGTGCTTCCGGGTATTTTTGTAAGGCAAGGATACTTGCTGTTTTGCTTCTTGACACTTCACGGGCACTGATCATTTCACCCCTTGCATTGATCGGGGCCGGTTGCCAGCTTTCCGGGAAAATGTTTTTTGAATAGGCAAAGGAGACCGTAACTTTTTTTACCACTGTATCCCTTTCTCCTGCATACAGGACAAAAGGCAACTGGATGAACAAAAGGAGAAAGAGTTTCGGCCATTTCATAGGTTAAATCTAAAAAGAATTTGGCGATAATGGTTTTGCTTTTATATTTGTAACAGAATGAACAAAACAATTACACATAACCAGTGGTGGTGGCATACAACTCTAAGGGGTTTGTAAGGTCATTACTATGTTCATAGCAGTATATTACTACAAAGCCCCGGATTACCCGGGGCTTTGTCATTCAAACAAGGAAGAAAAGGATATGAAGAAAATAGCGATCAATACCAGTGCGAAAAGGATGCTGGCGGATGTGTTTACCCCGGTGGGCATTTACCTGCGGCTGCGGGACCGGTTCCGGGACACGGTGCTGCTGGAGAGCACCGACCATCATTCTGCCGATAACAGCTGGTCCTTTATTGGCATCAATGCTATTGCCGGGATGGAGATCAGTTCGGCCAGTAGTATCGAATTCAAATTGCCGGGGAGGCAACCAGAAAAAGTGGCTATCAAAGATCCCGGTTCCGTGCCGCAGTTGTTGTGGGACTTCATGCAAAAATTTGAGATCAGCAACACGGAAACCAAAGAAGCAAAATTTGCACAGGGTTTGTTTGGTTATACCACGTATGATGCCGTACAGTTTTTTGATACGATTAATCTTGCTACTCATAGCTCATCGCCCGCAGCTATTCCCTTAATGCGGTACCGGTTATACCAATACGTCATTGCATTCAATCATTTCAAAGACGAATTATTCATCTGTGAAAATACTATCAGCGGAATTGAAAGTGAATTAGCGGTGGTGGAGTCGCTGATAAGAGGAAAGGATGTTCCTGTTTATCCGTTCAGGAAAAAAGGTGAGGAGACTTCCAATATGACCGGTGAAGAATATAAAGCCATGGTGCAAAAAGGGATTGCCAGTTGTCACCGGGGTGATGTGTTCCAGATCGTTCTTAGCCGTCGTTTCCAGCAGGGTTTTATGGGGGATGAATTCAATGTGTACAGGGCCCTGCGCAGTATCAATCCTTCTCCTTATCTATTTTTCTTTGATTATGGTGATTATAAACTGATGGGATCTTCGCCGGAGGCACAACTGATCATACAAAACGGGAAAGCCGTGGTACACCCGATAGCAGGTACATTCAAACGAACCGGTGATGAAGAAACGGACCGGCTGGAAACAGAACGATTATTAAAAGATGCCAAAGAGAATGCAGAGCATGTGATGCTGGTAGACCTGGCCCGCAATGATCTCAGCAGGTTATGCGATGAAGTGTTGGTGGCGCAGTATAAACAGGTGCAATATTATTCGCATGTCATCCACCTGGTAAGTGAAGTAACTGGTAAAGTGAGAGCAGGCAGTAATCCTTTTGAATTAGTAGCCAAAACTTTTCCCGCCGGTACATTGAGTGGCGCACCCAAGATCAAAGCCATGCAGCTGATCAACAGTTATGAACCAACGGACAGGAGTTATTATGGCGGCGCCATTGGCTTTACCGGGTTTGACGGCAGTTGTAATCATGCGATCATGATCAGGACATTTTTAAGCAAGAACAATACACTGACCTGCCAGGCAGGGGCAGGTGTGGTGGTGGCATCAGTACCTGAAAATGAATTGCAGGAAGTAAATAATAAATTGGGCGCATTGAAGAAAGCAATTGAGATAGCAGAAACTTTATAAACGGGTTCATCGTTCATGTTGGATAGCTATGAACAATGAACCATCAACTATGAACTTTTCAAGGGTATGAAAATATTAGTATTCGATAATTACGATTCCTTTACCTACAACCTGGTTCACCTGGTGGAGAAGATCATACATGGCAAAGTGGATGTATTCCGTAACGACCAGTTACCATTGGAGAAGGTGAAAGACTATGATAAGATCATCTTATCCCCAGGTCCGGGTATCCCGGAAGAAGCGGGCCTGTTATTACCACTGATCAAAGAATATGCAGCTACTAAAAGTATACTGGGGGTTTGTCTCGGTCACCAGGCCATTGGAGAAGCTTTTGGCGGGAAGCTGGAGAATTTAAGTACCGTGTATCATGGGGTGGCAACCGAGATAGGAGTCGGAAGCCGGGAGTCGGGAGCCCGGAGCCCTTTGTTTGAAGGATTGCCGGAACGGATTGAAGTGGGCCGTTATCATAGCTGGATTGTTTCAGACGAGAATTTTCCGGACGAACTGGAAGTCACGGCAAGAGATGATAATAATTATATCATGGCCTTGCAGCATACAACTTTTGATGTGCAGGGAGTACAGTTTCACCCGGAGAGTGTGCTGACGCCAATGGGAGAAGCGATTTTGAGAAACTGGTTAGCCCCCAACCCCCTGAAGGGGCTGTGAAAAACTAAATGGAATTATATATGCATGTAAATACATGGGCGTTTAAAAATAATTATTAACTACAAACTAAGCTATCCGCCTTAGGCGGAGACAGGGGTATGAAGAAGATTTTACAATATCTTTTTGAACACAAGACGCTAAGCCGTGACACGGCCAAAGAAGTGCTGGTGAATATCGGGAAGGGTATTTACAATGAACATGAGGTAACGGCATTCATGACCGTGTACCTGATGCGGAGCATCACCATTGAAGAGTTACAGGGTTTTCGGGATGCGTTGCTGGAATTATGTGTGCCGGTCAACCTCGGCGGGCATGCTACCGTTGATATTGTCGGCACCGGTGGTGATGGTAAGAACACTTTTAATATTTCCACACTCAGTTGTTTTATTGTAGCGGGTACCGGGCAAAAAGTAGCCAAGCATGGTAATTATGGAGCTTCCTCTGTCAGCGGGGCTTCAAATGTAATGGAACAACTGGGCTATAGATTCAAATCGGATACCGGTGCATTAAAAAGAGAAGTGGAAGAAGCAGGTATTTGTTTTTTACATGCCCCGCTATTTCACCCGGCATTAAAAGTGGTGGGACCGATCCGGAAGAACCTGGCGATGCGTACTTTTTTTAATATGCTCGGCCCGATGGTCAACCCGGCTGACCCCGCTTTCCAGTTAGTGGGTGTGTTTAACCTGGAGATGGCCCGTATCTATAATTATTTATTACAACAAACTGGAAAACCATTTACGATCATTCACAGCCTGGATGGTTACGATGAGATCGCACTGACCAATGATACCAAAGTGATCACCAATGAAGGAGAAAAGATCATGACGCCGGAACAATTGGGGAAACGAACCGTTGCTCCGCAGGATATACAGGGTGGTACTACGCTGGGAGAAGCAGCCAGGATATTTACCAAAATAATCAGCGGGGAAGGAAGCTGGGCGCAAAATGCGGTGGTGCTGGCCAATGCGGCAATGGCTTTATATTGCACCGGCAATTATACCAGCTATGACGGGGCCTACCAGGCTGCCGTGGAAAGTTTGGAAAGCGGGAAAGCACATGCATCACTGAAAAAACTGATAACCTTACAATGAGTACGATCTTAGATACGATTGTGGCGAATAAGCGAAAGGAGATTGAAAAATTCAAGCCGATGAGTTCTGTTGAACGGTTTGAGCGGGATGGATTTTTCTGGAAGGTCAGTAACCGTTCACTCAAACAAAGTTTACTGGCAGAAGGCAGTACCGGTATCATTGCAGAATTCAAACGCAAGAGTCCCAGCAAAGGATGGTTCAAAACAAAGGAACTGGAAGTGGAGCCGGTGGTGAGAGCATATAATGATCTGGGTGCCGCCGGTATTTCTGTGTTGACAGATGAAGAGTTCTTTGGCGGCGACCTGGATGACCTGATCCAAACCAAAGTGATATCGGATATACCGGTGTTACGGAAAGATTTTATTGTGGATCCATGGCAGATAGCAGAAGCGAAGGCTTTTGGTGCTGATGTGATCTTATTGATCGCAGCCTGCTTAACGAAAGCCGAAGTAAAACAGTTTGCTGCCTATGCCAGGAGCATCGGGCTGGAAGTATTGCTGGAAATACACAACGAGGAAGAATTGGATCATATCTGTGAGGAAGTGGATATGGTGGGAGTGAATAACCGCAACCTGAAGACATTTGAAGTGGATATTGATATTTCACTGGGGCTTATCAACAAGATACCAACGGGTAAACCGGCGGTGGCAGAAAGTGGCATCAGTGAGGTGCAGACGATCGTAACTTTAAGGAAAGTAGGATTCAAAGGATTTTTGATCGGGGAGAATTTTATGAAGAAAGAATATCCCGGGCTGGCGTTTGAACAGTTTGTGATCGACCTGCAAAGAGTTGGCGAATGAATAATGATCTATACGATTGCTTTTGCTGATTTATTCAACCCTCCTGGCTTCCTGGTGGAAGTTTACAGGAGTATAACATGAAATCTATGGAGCAAAAGCACAGTAAAGAAACAGGTATCGGGCAAGAGCATGCCGCTGACTCCCCCTCCAGGGGGCGGGGGGGCATGCGAATTAAAGTATGTGGCATGACATTGCCTGAACAGGTGAATGCCCTGGATGAAATGGGCGTTGACCTGGCCGGGTTTATTTTCTATGAGAAATCGCCCAGGTTTGTACGCAGGAAGATCAGCCCGGAAAAAATGAAAAAGACCGGGGGCCGTATCGGCAAAGTGGGAGTGTTTGTCAACATGCCGTATGAAGAACTGATGCAGACGGTGGAAGATTACCGGCTCGATATGGTGCAGCTGCATGGAGATGAATCCGAACGGTTTTGTGAGAAGGTGGCAAACTATGTTTCCGTTATCAAGGCTTTCCGGCTGAGTGATAATGATCCGATCGACTGGATGGTAAGGCCTTTTCACGAAGGATGTGATATGTATATGTTCGATACGCTGGGATCGGGATACGGGGGCACTGGAAAAAAGTTTGACTGGACTGTATTGAAGGGAACGGGGATTAGTAAATTATTTATCCTGAGTGGTGGCATTGAACCGGGTGATGAGGAAAAGCTGAAAGAATTTGCTGCCCTGCCGGAAGCAAAGAAATTATTTGCGGTGGATATCAACAGCAAGTTTGAAGTGAGTGCGGGGGTTAAGAATATGGAAAGAGTGAGGGAGTTTGTGAAGAATATGAAAGAGTAAAAGAATAAATAAACAAAGATGAATATCAAAGTGTGTGGTATCACCACAATGAAACAACTGCAGCAACTGGACGGACTGGGTGTTGATTTTGCCGGGTTGATCTTTTATAAGGACTCTCCGAGATACATGGGAGAGAAATTATCCGGCAAAGAGCTTAAAAATGCTGATTTTGATTTGAAGAAAGTAGGTGTGTTCGTCAACCCCGAAATGATCGAAGTGCTGGATGCTATTGACGAATATGGCCTGGATGTGGTGCAGCTGCACGGGGAGGAAAGCCCGGAGATGTGCGAGGACCTGGGCAGTGAAGTGGAAGTGATCAAGGCCTTCCGGGTAACGGATGGGGTGGATATTGATAAACTGGTGGCGAAGTATGATGCCGCTTGTGATTATTACCTGTTTGATACCGGCGGGTTGAAAGAGAGTTTTGGCGGCACCGGCAAACAATTTGACTGGGGTATGCTCAGCAAAGCCAAAATTGAAAAGCCGTTCTTTTTAAGCGGCGGCATCAGCCCGGAAGATGCAGCGAAAGTTAAAGCATTCAAACATCCTGATTTCTTTGGTGTTGATATCAACAGCAAGTTTGAGACGGCACCGGGTGTAAAAGATATGAAACTGGTACTGCAGTTTAAGCAGGGGTTGAAGTGATGCCCCTGTCCCCTGAAGGGGAACTTAGGCCGAATATTTATTGGTTAGATAAGGAGAATGAAAGAAGATAGATGCTAAAGTATACATCCTCGCCTGGGCGGAGCGAAGTGAGGAGTTGATTGCTTTGAGAAACTGGGGTAGAGTTTTAAAAGTACAGGGATGAAGTATATAGGGTTGGTGTAACAGTTTAAGTAGTCAATAATGTGATAAAGATGATACTATGTTTTTATTACAAGCTGGAATGGGGTTGGGCGAAAATTTATCGGGATTGATAATAGTTGTTATAATCGTTATTGCTTCAATCACACTTATGCTTTCATTATTAAAGAAGAATAATGAAAAAATAATCGAAATGCCGATTGGTAAAGCGAATGATTCAAGGCGACGGACTTTTAATTTTTTTCTTATATCAGTACCGGTAATAATATTCATTGCATTGATTGTACTTGTTAACTGGATATGTAATGTGAACTTTGATTAGTTATTATTGCCAATATCTGAATAGAAATACAGAAAGTACAAGAGTGCGACCTTCCTACCGGAAGGCAGGAGCAACAGGCGATGATAGCAGCACTATCGCAGAAGTTAAAATAAAAATGGAAACAACACAAACATACCAGCAGCCCAATGAACAAGGGTATTATGGTTCCTTCGGTGGGGCCTATATTCCCGAAATGCTGCACCGCAATGTGGAAGAGCTGCGGACAAAATACCTGGAGATTATCTATGAAGAAGGGTTTCAAAAAGAATTCAATGACCTGTTAAGGGACTATGTGGGCAGACCAACGCCGTTGTATCATGCAGAACGGATGAGTAAGCGGTACAATGCCCATATCTACCTGAAGCGGGAAGATCTTTGTCATACTGGTGCTCATAAGATCAATAATACTGTGGGGCAGATATTACTGGCACAACGGCTGGGCAAGAAAAGGATCATTGCAGAAACAGGAGCCGGTCAGCACGGAGTGGCTACAGCAACAGTGTGTGCATTGAAAGGAGTGGAGTGCATCGTGTACATGGGTGAAAAAGACATTGAACGGCAGGCACCGAATGTGGCGAGAATGAAAATGCTCGGAGCTACAGTGATACCGGCCACCAGTGGCAGCAAGACCTTAAAAGATGCAACGAATGAAGCGATCCGTGACTGGATCAATCACCCCGATGATACGCATTATATTATTGGCAGCGTGGTGGGGCCACATCCTTACCCGGATATGGTGGCCCGGTTTCAAAGTGTGATCAGCGAAGAGATGCGTAAACAATTAGCAGAGAAGACTGGTAATGAATTACCCAATTATGTGATTGCCTGTGTGGGTGGTGGCAGTAATGCAGCGGGTGCCTTCTATCATTTCTTAGACGAACCTTCAGTGAAATTAGTAGCGGTGGAAGCAGCAGGTCATGGTGTGAACAGTGGGATGAGTGCTGCCACCACGCAACTCGGTAAACCGGGTATTTTACATGGCAGCAAAAGCCTGCTGATGCAAACTGCCGATGGGCAGGTAGTGGAACCGCATAGTATCTCCGCCGGATTGGATTACCCGGGCATTGGCCCTTTACATGCTAATTTATTCCAGACCGGTCGTGCCATATTCATGAGTGCCACTGATACCAAGGCATTAAATGCAGCTTTTGAATTGAGTAAAACAGAAGGGATCATTCCGGCATTGGAATCAGCCCATGCCTTACATGCACTGAAGATGATCAATTTTAAAAAGACCGATGTGATCGTGATTTGTCTGAGCGGAAGGGGAGATAAGGATCTGGATACGTATATGAAAAATCTGCCCCTCTAAATCTCCCCTCAAGGGGAGACTTAGGACTCCGATTGTTGAAGCTTCTTATAGCCTCAAAAGTTCATGTTATGGGAGATATGTTTTATGGTGCTATAAAGCCAATTTTTGAAAGGGCGGAGGAGTTAAGAAAGAATCCAACAGAGGATGAAAAGTTATTGTGGCTGTATTTAAAAAGAAATCAACTGGGCGTAAGATTTAAACGACAACACCCGATCTGGATGTATATAGCAGATTTTTATTGCCACGAATTAAAATTGGTCATTGAAGTTGACGGTTCAATACATAATTTAAAAGAAGTGGTAGAGCATGATATTGCCAGAGAAGAAGATATCTCTTCTTTTGGAATAAAAGTGATCAGGTTTAGTAATAATGAAGTGAAAAACAGGATAGAATCAGTAGTTGAAAGAATAAAATTTACAATAAGCGAATTAAGAACTAATGGAACACACGCAGAAAAGCAGGATTAGCAGGCTCTTCGGAAGTCTCCCTTTAAGGGGAGATTTAGAGGGGCAAAAAAAAGGAGTACTCAATGTTTACTGCACCGCAGGCTATCCTCATTTACATGCCACTGCTGAAGTAATAAAAGCCCTTCAAAACAATGGTGCTGACCTGGTTGAACTGGGTATGCCGTACAGCGATCCCCTGGCAGATGGTCCCGTGATACAGCATAGCAGTTCCGTGGCATTAGCCAATGGGATGACAATCGCCATATTGTTTGAGCAATTGCGGCAGTGCAGAAGCGATATTACGGTGCCGGTTGTATTGATGGGTTATATGAATCCCGTGTTGCAATATGGCTTTGAACGTTTTTGTGCCGATGCCGCAGCCGTGGGAGTGGATGGTTTGATCCTGCCTGACCTGCCCGAATATGAATTTGAAACAGAATACGGGGCCATTATTAAAAAATACGGGCTTGATTTTATTTTCCTGGTTACACCCGAAACATCGGAAGAACGGGTCAGGAAATTAGACCAGCTTAGCTCCGGTTTTTTATATGCAGTATCTTCTTCTTCCACTACCGGCAGTGATAAGGCTGCTGGTGATGTAACAGCCTATTTACAACGGTTACAGGCGATGCAACTGCAAAACCCGGTGCTGGTTGGATTTGGTATTAAGGATAAACAAAGTTTTGAAGCGGCCTGTGCCCATGCCAGCGGGGCGATCATTGGAACAGCCTATATCCATGGATTGGGAAAGGGAGAGCCTGTTGAAGAGGCCACCCGGAAGTTCCTGTCCGGTATTCTATCCTGAGATTTGTCGCTTTGCTGACATCTTTCCGGGGAATTTCTACGTTTATGCCCCATAAAATTGTTAAACGGCAGGGAGCCGGTTTGCCGGTCCTGCCTGATTCTCTACATTTGTGGTTTATTAATACCCTCAGCGTAAAACGAGTCTATGTCAAATCGAATCAGTCAATTATTTTTTGTCTTTTTGTTGTCTCCCTTGTTCACGATGGCACAACCGGTGGCGGCTGTTAAGAAACCAACTGTTGAAAAAGGATTTACGATCACCGGTGATATCAGTGGCCTTACAAAAGGAACGGTCGTAAAACTGGTCAACGCCAATACCAATACTGAGCTGGCGAGTACCACCGTTACTGAAAAGAAAGTAACCGTGAAGAAAAACGGTAAACCTGTTACTTCCACGAAAACTATGTTTGTGTTGAAGGGCAAGATGCCTGAACCGGATCTTTGCCTGGTTTCCATTGGTGATATGAAACCGTTTAATATGTATGCTGAGAATAGTGTGATCACTATTACCGGCAGTAATAATGCAATGGACAAATGGGTGGTGAAAGGGTCTGCTTCGCACAAAGATTTCCAGGATTTTGAGAAAACATTTACCCCGCTGGCACAGAAACTGAATACAGCCGGGAACACGATCAATAATACAGCACCGGGCCCGCAGCGGGATGCGATGATTACATCTTATACCGCTTTGCAAAAAGATATTCAGAATACAATCGACAGTTTTATCACGGTAAAAACATCTTCTTATGTATCTCCGTTTGTATTGCTGGTGATGATGGGTTTTAATGATGATCCTGCCACTGCTGAGACAAGATTCAACAAACTCGATACAGCTGTACAGGGGTCTTATATCGGGAAGATATTAGCCGGCCAGATTGCCGACGGAAAGATCGGTGCTGTGGGAACACAGGCCCTTGAATTTACCCAGGCAGATACATCCGGCAATCCTGTTTCTTTATCTTCTTTCCGGGGCAAATATGTATTGGTGGATTTCTGGGCCAGCTGGTGCGGCCCTTGCCGGGATGAGAACCCGAACGTGGTGCAGAACTATAATAAGTTCAGGGATAAAAATTTTACCGTGCTGGGTGTATCATTGGACCGGCCCGGTCAGAAGGATAAATGGCTGAATGCGATCAAGGAAGATAACCTCACCTGGACACATGTCAGCGACCTGCAATTCTGGAATAATGAAGTGGCTAAAATGTACCGCATCCAGGGCATACCGCAGAATATCTTAGTGGATCCGAACGGAAAGATCATCGGGAAAAACCTGCGTGGTGCTGCACTGGAATCTAAACTTTGTGAGATACTGGGTTGTAATTAACGGCCAACCTTATTTAAGTGCAAGGCCGGAACAGAATTGTTCCGGCCTTTTTTATTCAGCTTACTGATGCAATTCCTAATTCACATCTTCTCCTTTCTTCAGTTTTTCAATGATCGTTGTTACATTGTTCTTGTTATTGGTATCCGGCGCCAGTGGCAGAGCCTGTTGGGCAAACTTTAATGCATTTTTAAAATCGCCATTGGCAGAATATCCTCTTGTCATTCCCATCAGGGTAGTGAACTGGCCGGGATTTTTAGCAAAATTGGTTTTGAATATTTCCAATGCTTCTTTGGGTTTCTTTTGTTGCAATAAGCGTCGTCCATATTGATGGATCTCGTTCATACTGGCAAAAGCCATCGCTGTTTTCATGATCGCCGCTGCTTCGTCGCCCCTGCCGAGTTTCTCCAGTATCGCAGCTTTAGTGCTCCAGGCAGTAAAGGCTTTATCACCACCAAAGCCGGCACTGGTAGCGGAGTCGGCCCATAATAAAGCCTGGTCAAGATTGACATTGCGTTGCAGGCACCAGGCCGCCGCCTGGTCCCAGCTTTGCCAGATAAAACCTTTTTCAGTTCTCAGTTCCTTGCGGAAGGAAGCCAGTTGGTCAGCGACAAGATCCGTTTCGATACGAAAGGCAATCGATAGTTTTTCCCATTGTAACGCCACCATGGCACTGTTCTCTGTTTCATTTATGAATTCATATTTCAGCCATTCAACGCTTTTGTCTAACGGCTGTGGCTTTACTTTCACCCGCAGGGCATCTTCTTTCTCATCATAATAATAGCTGCCCCAGGAACTGGAATTCTTACTGAAGATCAGTATGGATTCGTTCGGGTCATAAGCTATGAAGAAACCATATTTTCCCGCAGGTAATGATTGCCCTTCTATTTTTACAGCATTGGTAAATTCAATGGTTGTGTTCTCATTAGAACCGGCTCTCCAGGGGGCTGCTTTACTGCTGCCAAAGCCCTGGTCAATAAAACCGGTATGTACTAATTGACCCCATATTTTTCCTTCACGGCCTTTTACGCCGGGCCGGTCATAATGGATGGTCACATCCGTGAGACCAATACGTTCATGCACCGAAGCTTTTTTATTGCCACCGCTTGGACTGACGGTGAGGGGTATTTGTGCCTGTACAGTTGCTGACAGTACAAACAATACCGGTAGTACGAATGAAATTTTCTTCATGTTAGTAAATTATTTGTACTACAAGCTACTATCTTCCTCATCATGCTGTGACCGATTGTTACCAGCGAAAAAACAAAGGGATGAACTGCTGTTTGAAGAGGATATGAGGTGAGGGCTGTTATAAAATGAAGCTGCCCTTTGGAATTTGAAATTCACAAAGGGCAGCTGTCTTAAGCAATAGCAAGTGATATCAGTTTTTTCTTACCTGGTCTGCCAGGGCCAGTGCATTATTACTGACTTTGTACCTCGTTGTCCATTTTATGGTAGGGCAGCAGGAGGGATCGGTTAACGCATAACAGGCGGACTCACCCACCAGCAGGCCGCTGCTGTCAATTTTTTCCGGGAAGAATTGCCCGTCAATACCACCGGTAGCCTCGCAATGACCCAGGTCGTAAGAAGAATACATTCTCATCATATTCAATTGGCCGTTATTGCTGGTGAAGACAAATAATTCTGTCCAGCTTACGTTACCACCACCGGTTGAATATACCGGCACTATATAATCATTTCTTTTATCCCCATTCAGGTCGCCTTTCAGGAATTTAGCGGCAACAGGAATAATATTTAATGAGCCTTCAGATGAAGTGGAATCAAACATGGTTTTGACCTGGATCTCTTTATCACCGGTAGTATCAATGCGGAACCGGTTTTTGGGATCCTTTGCATGTTCTTTATCGAAATGCTGCTGGTAATAATCAACGATCGCCGAAGTGATAAAGGATGTTGAGTCAACAGCGGCTTCCGGCGTAACTGTTTTTTCTTTTTTGTTTTGTCCGCAACTGGTAAATAGTATCACCAGGATGGCAAGGGGCATAAATTTCATACTCGTTTTTTTAGATGATGAAATGCTGCTATCGTCAAGTTTCCGGAAACTAAGGTACTGTATTCGTTTCCGGGAAAGAAGAACCTGGTCAGGCCCCGGGCTGATTTTTCGCAGCTAAGACGGGGCTTCTGCCCGGTATCATCCCCCGGGTATCGTAATATTACCTGTTTCCTGCACTCTTCATACAGTATCCGGGCCTTTGGTATGCCTGAAGGTGGGAGTAAGCAGGAAAACACTTTACTGGACAACTTGTACTCATGAGATCAGCCGGGCAGGTGATCCTTCAGCAAATAAAAAACATCAAATTCACCAGCTTCTTCCTTGCTGATATAATGATTGAAATGATCAGGCCGGAAATGATGACGTTCCAGTAATTGCCGTGATTTTTGATTGCCCGGTTTCACCAATGCGGTGATAAGCTGCAATTTCATTTCTTTGAAACCAAAACGGATCACGGCTTCAACCGCTTCCAGCATTAATCCTTTACCCTGGTAAGCAGGGCTTAGCTCATAACCGATCTCTGCTTTATCATTTTCCGGGACAAAATTCCAGAGACAGATCGTACCGATCAGGCCAGGAGAATTTTTTAGTTCAATGGCCCAATACATCCAGTTGTGTTGCTTTACACCGGTTGTAATCTTACTGATATAAGCCCTGGCTTCTTCCTTGGTAAGTGTTGCCGGCCGATTGAGATAGGTATTTACCTGCGGATCAGAACGCAGGACGGAGATAGCTTCTGCATCTTCTGTTACGAGTGAACGCAGTTGCAACCGGCTTGTTTCTAATACAGGTGTAAAATCGTACGGTTGCATCAGGATTGTTTTCTTTTTTTGAAAGCCATGATGGTAACGGGTAAAAGTGAAATGAAAAGACTTGCATAGAAATACGAATCATAAGGGATCTCCCGCAGGCCGAGTGTGAGTTTTCCGTCATTGCAGGCGGTGCAGGCTGCCAGTTGATAAGAACTATTGGCATAAACGATGACGGCTGTGCTGAGAAAGAAAAGAATAACAGAGATCAGCAGTTTTAGTATTTTCTTTCTTTGTTCAAACAAGAAACTGGTAAGCAGTATTCCAAATATTCCAAAGGCACTCACAAACCTGGCACCCGGGAATTGAAAATATTTTCCATTGAATGTAAACTGTCCGGGGTGAATTTCTTTATATAGTTCAACAACCAGAACCCGGTAATAGTATTCAAAATAGAATGCCAGTGCCACGCACAGCACAAAGACGAAGATAAGCAGTAATATCCTGTTAAATGTAAAAGTTGCAGTTATCCGGGACATATTCCTTGTTTCCGGGCTAAGATAGTTCAGCCAATCGTTTTTGCCATATCATAGTTGAGGCCATTGTATTCAAATGCACCCAGTATCATAAAACCATTTTTCAGGTAATACCGAACTGCTTTTTCATTTTCCTGCTGCACGCCACCCCAGAGAATGATCCGTTGCCGCCCCATTATCTTCAGTTCTTCTTCGATGAATTGTAATAAATGATAACCGATACCAAGGCCCTGCCAGTCATCAGCTACGGAAGGAGCATAGGTGACATCGGTAAAATGATCGGGTATAAAACCAAAAGAACGTAAGCGGTCTGCATCATGTTCCAGGTAACCGAGGCGGATGATTGCATAGGCAATGACTGATCCGTCACTGGTATCTTCTGCTATATAGCCAAGATTATAAGGATTAGTTTGATAAAAATGACTGATTGAAATTTTGTCAAAGGGGTGGGGCTCAAATTTCTTTTTGGTTTCTGGTGATAACTCCTGCAAGTATGCCGACAACCGGTCATCGTCACTGATGGATAAGCGGCGTACTGATACCTTTTTATTGTTTTTAGCTAAAATGATCTCCAGTATATTATTTATAAATCGTTGTCACCTCCAGCCGGTTATTATCCGGGTCCAGGGTTTCAAATTCATAATAGCCATCGCCGGTTTTCCTGGGACCGCTTAAGATAGGAAACCCAGCTGCTTTTAATTCAACAGCTTTTTCATTCACCTGTTGCATCGTGTCCATACCAAATGCAAGATGGATAATGCCTGTATGCTGTGCCTTTACACGGTCGTTGCTGTTGGCAGGGATACCCGGCATACTCATCAGTTCCAGTCTTGCCCCTGACCGAAAGGTCAGGAAATAGCTGTTGAACTGGTTCTTTTCATTCGTGTATTTTTCATTGGCCACGCCATGGAAATAGTTTACGTAAAAATCTTTTAAGACTTCTAACTGGTCAGTGTCAGTCCAGATGGCTACATGTTCTAAAGTCATACTAACTTTTATTGTAAGGAAACAAATATACTATGTCGCAGATAAAAAATGGTAAGCTGTAACAGGCAGTGCAATAGGTTAGCTAATACCCAATGTGCCGGATAGTAATTCCAGTGCATTCTCGTCTTCTGCCAGCACATGCAGGATATCGCCTCCCATTAATTTAGTGGAACCATTGGGTACGATATAAACACCTGCTCTTTCAATAGAGAGGATATTGACCGTAGCAGGAGTACCCAGTTCCACGATCCTTTTTCCTATAACAGGGGCATCATCCGGTATCCGTATTTCTTCCATCGCAGTTTTGATTTTGTCGGTGAGTTCAAAATCAAGCCCGGTTCTCCTTTTTGCTTTTTGCGGGATAGTAACATGCAGCAATTTGGCCACATAGGAAAGTGTGGTTCCCTGCAGTAATACGGAGGTAATAGAGATAAAAAAGACCAGGTTGAAGATAAGCTCCGACTTGGGAAACCCGGCGAGCAGCGGATACGTAGCGAATACAATAGGTACACTGCCCCGTAATCCCACCCAGGATAAAAACAACTTACTCCTGGTGTTGGATTTAAAAAAGGATAAAGAGACGAAAACAGCCAGCGGTCTTGCCACAAAGATCAGGAAGGCAGAGATCAATAAACCCATACCGATCAGTGGAAAGACTTTGGAGGGAAAGACCAGCAGCCCCAATGTAAGAAAGAGAATGATCTGCATCAGCCAGGCCTGGCCATCATAAAATTTGATCAGGCTTCTTTTATGTACCATTTTACTGTTGCCCATGATGATGGCACAGAGATAAATGGCGAGGAAACCATTGCCGCCAATCGCATGTGTCAGTGAATAGGTGAATATTGCAAGACCGAGTGTGAGTACCGGGTAAAGGCCTTCTGTTTCCAGTTTAATATTGTTGACCAACCACACACTGGCTTTTCCCATGGAAAAACCGATAGCCGCACCAAGAATAAATTCTTTCAGGAAGCTGATCACTACAACTGCCGGGTCAATATTGCCCGCCATCACCAGGCCGGTAAGTGTGATGGTAAGAAAATACGCCATCGGGTCATTACTGCCGCTTTCCAGTTCCAGCACCGGCCGCAGGTATCCTTTTAAGGCGATGCCTCTGTTACGCAGTATGGAAAAAACGGCAGCTGCATCAGTCGCCGATACGATCGCACCCAGCAATAAACCCTCGAGAATGGTGAACCCAAATGCATAGTGTACAAATATGCCAACAGCTAAGGCAGTCAGGAAAACGCCGAGAGTTGATAAAGCAACACCCCGCCAGAGAACCGGTTTGATGCTTTGCCAGTTGGTATCCAGTCCGCCGGAGAACAGGATGAAATTAAGGGCAGTGATACCGATCAATTGGGCTACGGCTGCATTATCAAACTGGATACCACCGATGCCTTCGGAACCGGCGAGTATACCAATGATAAGAAAAAAGATCAGTGTAGGCACTCCCAGGCGGTTCGTCGTTTTACCGGCGATAACGCTGACCAGCAGTAATACTGATCCTGTCAATAAAATATTTCCGGCGTCTATATTCATAGTAAAGGGTTTGCCTGCACTGACCTGGTTTAGTTTATTTTAATTGGTTTGCTTTTTCTGCATCGGCTTTCTGGTCACGTTTATGAACAAACATCAGCAGGCCGATAATAAGGGCGATAAAACCCAGCACACAAAGTGCCGTTATGATCGTTGACATAATTTCTTTTTTAGTGAATAATAAAGGACCGGTCAGGATTGACCGGGCTGTTGTAATGATCTGTACCGGGCCGGATCACCAGAAATTATGCGAAGGATATATAAAGAAAAGATGATTATTGAAGGCGAAATAAAGTTGTGATGATTCCTTCAATAAAATAGTGCTGCCGGTTGTTTGTAATTTCCAGGCTTGCTCTTCTGCGAATCCCAATAACCGCTGTGCTGTTTTGGATGCAGGCAGACCCGGCAGGCTGATACCTGTTCCCTGCACCAGTTCTGCGTCGGGGCAGGAAACAGATACGGAAATTCCGATGCTGTTGACGGGCTTACTATCGGTTCCTGCCGGCTTCTTGGCAGGCCCGGCCTGCACCAATACGGCAGCCAGCAGCAGAAATACGAACGATATAAAAGCAGCTTTTTTCAATGCCGCGAAAATACGGATTAATACCCGGACAGCCTCAAGCAGGTTGTTAATAAACGGATAGAAATTACAGGGCGAATTGCAGTGATAAGACAGGATAAGAACGGTAGCGGATACCTGCCAGTTCTATAGCAGGTGCCTGTTGCAGGCCAATAGAACCGGTCATCTTATTTGCCTTTCTTTTATTGCGCCCTGCTGCAATAAATAAAGGGATACTGCCCAGCACTGCTGCAGTGCCGCCAATGAATAAGGGGCCAACAGCATCAAATTCGGTATCGCCTGCGCTGATAATGATCAGCGTGGTAACACCGGCACCCAACAGGATAAAACCGGCTGTCTTTTGTGATTTGCTTTTCTTCAGTAGTTCTTCCCGGATCAATGCCTGCTGGCTGAAAAGAGTGGATGTTGTTAACGCTAACAGCAGGAAAAAACAGAACTTTTTCATATCAGTTTGTTTTAGTGGTTAAAAAAAGTAATTGTCTTCCGGGCTGGGGTTGTTATTAAATATAAGCTATTTAATCTGTACTGTTCGTGTTATTTCCGGGTTATGCAAATAGCCCAATAATCCTTTATCGAAGATGATGCTGACAGTATCTCCGTCAGCATATGTTTTTGATTTAACAGTAAACCCCAAACTTTCAAAAGAAACGATTTTATTATTCTCCTTATCAAAGAGGTAGTTAAACTTGGTACTATTACCAGTACTGATGATCCTGTATTCTTTATTGATCTTTTCTTTTGATAGCACCCCGTTCATAAAATAAATACCTGATTTGGTAAAGACTGTGAGGATGAAATAGAAAGGCAGCAAGAAAATCACCAGTACAGGGATGACCGACAAGGCACTGATCTTTTTTTCTTGTTTTACATAAAATGCCAGTCCTGTTAAAAGAGCAAGACCCAGCAGGACGAATGTAATCCTGCTGGAAATTTTCTCAATTGCTTTTATGCTGGCATTGATATATTCTTTTTCCTGTGCAGGTATATATAGTAAAAGCAAAAATCCTATAAGTAAGATGATAGTAATATTCAGCCAATATTTTTAGCAATTGTTTCATAGCAGCCGGTAATAAAATCCAAAATTCAATCCAGCATTCCATAAGCGTTCCGATACCGGTGCATCGATCATCTTCGTGATACCATAGCGGAAAATGGGCGCCAACCGGAAATGCATCCTGGGTTTGAAGCTGTAATCAATACCGGCACTCAGCAAAGGGGAGAGGCTGATCTTGTTCTCGTTACTCGTGGCGGGTCCTGTGCTTTTGTCTTTGCTGCCATTGGCATATTCAAAAATGCCGGTGGCTTCTCCTTCCAGGAAAATATTAAAGGCTAACCCGGCACTGCAAAAGAAACGGCAGTTGCCGGTACCTGTTGTATATTTTACCTGTAACGGGATGTCGAGGAAGAAATAATTATAAATAAATTTTGAAGTGGTGGGGAATGCCGGTGAAGGTTGCGGCCAAACTAAATTTTCTTTTTTGGAGCGGTAGCCTTTTTGTGCATACTGCACACCTGCTTCGATACTCCACTGCCCTGCAGGGGTGTAATTAACAGCAAGACCGGCAGTATAACCGATCTGTCCCATTTCTCTTTTGTCACGGCTTTCTTTAACGATATCCGCTGACATACTGCCATCACTCCTGAGCGAACGGTTATTGTAATCCGGAGAAACCGTAATACCCACCCATAGTTGCTGATATGCAGCCGGGCTCCGTTTAATCATGCGTTGTCCCGTTGCTGAGAAAAAGCTGAAGAAGAGAAGAATGAATAACGCCTGTTTCATAGTATGGGTTTAAGGCTTGCTGCTGCAAGCTACAAAAAGGTCTGCGATCATAAATTTGAAAGTACCCCTGCAAAATTCTTCTGTTGTTAATATTGAATTTCAGCTTTTCAGTTACCTTGCTGCAAAACAGGGATATGAAAAAGATATGTATTGCTTTTTTGGTTTTCTATACCACGGTGGTTACTGCACAGGAACATAGTCACCAGTACGGACGTAAGATCATCTTCCCAGATATACCCGGTTATAAAACCATGAAGTGCGACCTGCACCAGCACACGGTTTTTTCGGACGGTAGTGTATGGCCTGATATCCGGGTGATGGAAGCCCTGATGGACGGGCTGGATGCGATCTCCCTGACGGAACACCTGGAATACCAGCCACATAAAACGGATATACCTCATCCGGACCGGAACCGTTCTTACGAACTGGCACTGAAAGAAGCAAAGAACCATGACCTGCTCATCGTCCACGGATCAGAGATCACCCGGAAGATGCCGCCCGGTCATAATAATGCCGTGTTCATCACCGATGCGAATAAATTACTGGTGGATGATTCGGTAGCGGTCTTCCGCGAAGCCAAAAAGCAGGGTGCTTTTGTTTTCTGGAATCATCCCAACTGGACTTCGCAACGCAAAGACGGTATAGCCACCCTGACTGATATGCATAAATTCCTGGTCAAAGAAAAGTTACTGGATGGTATTGAAGTGGTAAATGATAATACCTATTCGGAAGAAGCTTTGCAGATCGCCCTGGATAATAATTTAACCATCATGGGCACCAGTGATATTCATAAACTGATCGACTGGGATTTTAAGGTAAATGAAGGCGGGCACCGGCCGGTTACATTAGTGTTTGCTGCGGAGAAAACGAATGAAAGTCTTAAAGAGGCCCTGCTGAACCGGAGAACAGTTGTATCGTATAAAGACCTGCTGATCGGGCGGAATGAATTTTTGATCCCCTTACTGCAGGCTGCTGTGGTGGTGAAATCGGCGAAATACACCGGCAAGACAGATGTTTTAAGAGTGGTGCTGGAAAACAGGACCAGCAATACCATTGTGCTGCAAAATAAGACCGGCTTTACCTTTCATACCGATTATGATGTGATTACCCTGCAGCCTGGTGATAAGAATGTATTGGAAGTAAAAACCAAACAACGGCTCGCAGAAACAGAACTGCAATTTGAAGTATTAAGTGCGGTGAATGCACCGGGTAAACACCCGCTGGTAAGCTGGAAAGTGAAAGCGGGGGAGTGAATAGAATATTCTTGTTAAGAACTTTGCCTGTTAGCAGAGCTCTTAACAAGAACATTATAAATCATAAAAGACACAAGCCTAATTGGAAGACAGTCTTCTTGAAGTCAAACCCGGTTTAACACGGTTTGTAATATCCAGGGTCAGTTTAGTAACAGAGTCATTGTATTTTGAATACGATCTTTTCAGCGACTCTATTTCCGGTTTAGACAAGTTCGGCATATTCAGGGAGTCGTGAATTTTCAGAATATTGTCTTTGTATTTTGTGAATTGAGCAGTGGTTTTTGGATCCTTTTCGGAACTAATGATTACTGACAGGTCATTCAGGATTTTCTCCTGGTCTTTTTTAGCTCCGGGCACCGTGTTGTCATTACCGGCAGCAGAGATTACACTATCCGCAATAGAATTATTTTTATTTGTGGTGACCAGGAGATTGATAGCGGTTTCGTCATTTTTTATCTGTTCATTCTGGGAGGCAATTGTTTCTTTTTTATATTCTGTGCTGATGAAGGTGAAGACACCAACCGTAACCGTCATAACAAAACAGACCAGCATATACCTGTTGATGGATTTATGAATCAACGCATTTGTTGACCGCTCAGTAATAATCTTATTCAAAAGTTTATAGGCAAGGAACATGAGCAGAAATCCAAATCCGGAAAGGCCAACCCCGAGTATTTTAATAATATCAATATTGCCCATTGTATAAAATTTAAAGGTTTAAAATCTGGATTTAAAAGTCTCCACCTGCCAGTCGCCATCTTTTTCACTCATAGTGGCACAGAGTATTTTGTCTCCGTCGGTGCGTACATTGACAAGGCCATAGATCAAACCGGTCACAAACATACTGTCCCAGAAATCCCTGGTTCTTACTTTGCCGCTGGAGGTAAATTGAATGGCAGCTTTTTTATTGGCAGCATTGAAAGTGCCATCTTCCCCGTCTTTCCCCAGCACCAGTTTTTCCGGGTTATCGATTTTATAACTGCGGGCAATCTCGGTGCTGTACACTAATGGAGTAATAATGCGGTCGTCTTTGATGGTCTTATGACCGGTAATGCCGCTGGCCGCAACTATTTTTGGTCGTGGATGATTATGACCTTCATTATCACCTGAAGAGATAACCGTGGCAGAAGCAGACAGGGTGGTTAAGAATTCAAAGGAACAATCATCACTTCCGTGGTGACAGGCTTTGGTAAGATCACAGGCCAGTTCGCCAATATTATCCTGGTAAAAATTGAGGATATGTTTCTGGCTCTGTGCATTCAGGTCGCCGGTAAGCAACACCCTTGTCTTTCCATAATCTACTCTGAGTAATAAACTATGCCCATTGGTATTTTGCGCATCACCATTGCTGAATTTCTTTAAAGCCGGTTTGCCATCCACCGATTCTTCAACAGGGGCTAATACTTTGATGCTGGGCTTCCCGGGTTTGGGGGCAAAGCCGGGTACATAGCCATTTTCATTTTTTTTATGGCTTAACCGTTCAATAGTTTCCACCTGCCCGATCACTAGTTCCATAAAACTTTTCCATTGCCCCTGTAGTTCATAACCGGTTGCGGTGGCACCGCTGCCGCCTGGTAAATATTTTTTTAAGGCTGTTTTATTATCGAGCAGCGGGGTGTAGTAACCGCTTTTATTCGGGCCAAGACTCCTTGTAGTTCCTTTTTTGAACCAGTTGATGCCGGCATAATAGAAATTCTTCACCTCAACATTAGTGATCTCCAGTTCATCTGTTTCTTCCGGGTTGATCAAATCCCAGAGACCGCCGTAATGATCTTCATCATTGTGAGAGGCCATCATGACATCCAGCGTAATTTTATTCTTGCCATATTCTTTTTTGAATTTCCAGTCCACGAAATCGGCTGCATTTCTTTTGGTCAGTTGTTTACTGCGGATATAGCCTCCATCAATAAGTATATGTTTCCGGTCAGGTGTTACGATGAGTACACCATCGCCCTGCCCCACGTCAATAAAGTAATATTCCAGTAAGGCCTGTTCACCGATATGAGATGAGTTAACATAACCGGTCCAGCCCCTGGCTTTTACTTTTACTCGTCCCGTAGCAGGCAGGTCTTCCTGTAATAGAACAGTATCCCCCCAGAGTAAATGACGGGCAATTTTATTGGTGGTTTTGTCTTTGAACAGGGACGTGGTGTCTTCAGACACATACATTGCTGTAGCCATGATGGATAAGGTTTTGGTTGGTGGGAATGGTTATCTCTATTAAGGTAGAGAAATTTTATATCTATTTCCAAAACCAGGGCAGGGGTTTTTCTGTAAAGTGGAGAAATACCGTTTTTTAACGGTAGCAGGGGAGGGTTTAGCGGAGAGTTGGGAGTTGTTAGTCAGGAGTCGTGAGTCCTTAGCCGTGAGTCAGGTGCTAGTCCGCAGCCACATCTTTCTTTTACTGGAGAAATAAGCGAGTGTGAGTTGATAAAAAATCCCCCGAAGCAATTTGAATGATTCGGGGGATTCTTATTTCGTAGTTCCTGGTTCGTACTTGTTTACGCCACAGCTTTCTTTACCAAATCAGCTGCTTCGCTGAGGAGGATTGCAGATTGAACTTCCAGTCCGCTTTCATCAATGAGTTTTTTAGCTTCTACGGCATTGGTGCCCTGCAAACGAACAATGATGGGAATATGAATGTTGCCGAGATTTTTATAGGCATCAATAACACCTTGTGCCACCCGGTCACAACGAACGATACCACCAAAGATGTTGATGAGGATCGCTTTTACCGCAGGATCTTTTAAAATGATCTTGAAACCGGCTTCCACAGTTTGCGCATTAGCAGTACCACCCACATCCAGGAAGTTAGCAGGTTCACCACCGCTGAGTTTGATCATATCCATGGTTGCCATAGCCAAACCGGCACCGTTCACCATACAACCTACGTTGCCATCCAGTTTTACAAAGTTCAGGTTGTATTTACCGGCTTCCACTTCCGTAGGGTCTTCTTCCGTTACATCCCGGAGAGAAGCCAGGTCAGCATGACGCATCAGGGCATTCTCGTCTAGGTTCATCTTACAGTCAACGGCTACAATTTTGTTATCAGCTGCTTTGAACAGCGGGTTAATTTCCAGCATGGAGCAATCCAGTCCAACATACGCATTATAAAGATTGGTCACGAATTTGACCATATTCTTGAACGCATCCCCACTCAACCCGAGGTTGAAAGCGATCTTTCTTGCCTGGAACCCTTGCAGGCCACCGGAAGGGTGCACCCACTCTTTGAATATTTTTTCAGGCGTATCATGCGCCACGTCTTCAATGTTCATACCGCCTTCGGTACTGTACATGATCACATTCTGTCCCTTGGTACGATCCAGTAATATGGAGAGATAAAATTCTTTCCGGTCTGATACGCCATCATAATACATGTCCTGTGCCACGAGGATCTTGTTCACCACTTTACCGGCAGGTCCGGTTTGCAGGGTAACGAGGGTGCCACCTAATAATTTTTTGGAAATATCCACTACGTCTTCGGCCGACTTGGCTACTTTAACTCCATTGATACCGGTTTCTTTTACGGTGCCTTTGCCACGGCCACCGGCGTGAATTTGTGCTTTAACGACGGCAAAGTTGCTGCCGTACTGGGTTTTGATCTGGCGGTAAGCTTCTTCTGCTTCATGTACAGTACTGCAGGCAAATCCTTCCTGGACGGTTACATGGTATTTCTTCAGTAGTTCCTTGGCCTGGTATTCGTGGAGGTTCATAGTGCAAAAATTTCCGGCGAAGATACTTATTCGGACTGATGCAAAAAAAGAGTTCGTTTGTTGTTTTCCGGGATAGTTGTTGTGAGGAAGCACAAGTTATTCCCACCCGGTTTTCGGGTAGGATAAAAACATAGATTTGCGGCCTTTGCAGGGCCAAAACTGTTACTGATTATGAAGACAATTTTTACCTTACTATTCGGGGGGATGCTATCACTTTCCGCCAGCACCCAGATCACATTAAGCGGGACCAACTATACACAAAATTTTGATGGGGTGGGATCGGGCTTACCGGCCGGTTTCCGGGTGGCATCAAATGCTACGGCTACCAGCCTGGGGACAGCTGCCACATTTACCAGTGCCATTGATGCAAATTCTCCCTGGAGCAGTACTTTTTCCGGTTGGAAGAATGTGGCTTCTGCGGATGGGTTGATCAGTTCTTCTAATACCGCAGCACAGAACGCCAGTACAGACCGGGCAATAGGGATACGGCAGAGTGGTTCTGTGGCTGATCCCGGTGCTGCCCTGGAAATGCAGTTAACAAATACCACCGGCTTCTCTAATTTTTCCCTGAGTTTTAAATTGCAATCACTCGATATTACTTCTCCAAGAGTAACTACCTGGAGAGTGGATTATGGTGTAGGAGCTTCTCCCGCCAGTTTTACAGCAGTTACCACTTCGCCGGTCACGATCACTACAGGCGGCAGCACATTTACCAATACAACAGTAACCGTCAACTTCGGATCCGCATTGGATAATATCGGGCAGGATGTATGGATACGTATTACCAGTTTATCGGCGGCCACAGGCACGGGCAACAGGGCCACAACAGGCATTGATGATATCTCACTTGATTTTTCCAGCGGCAGTGGTTGCACGCCACCTGTTACACAGGCAACGGCGGTTTCTTTTTCCAGTGTTACCAGCAATTCTTTTACTGTGAACTGGAATGCCGGTAGTGGCACCAATTCGTTAGTAGTGATCAAAGCAGGAACTGCGGTAGCCGGTTCACCTGTTATCGGAAATACATATACTGCCAATACTTCATTTGGCAGCGGGCAGACCATTGCAGCTGGGGAGTATGTTGTTTACAATGGGACTGGAAATGCCGTAGCAGTTACAGGGCTTGGTTCCGGCAGTACCTACCATGTGGCCGTCTATACATTTGATAATACGGGTTCCTGTTATAATGTAACAAGCCCCGCCACCGGTAACCAAACCACTTCCTGCGGTGCTCCTTCTGTGCAGGTGAGTACGATCAATGTGAATGCCTCCCTGGTTTCGGCTACGATCAGCTGGAGTGGAGGCAATGGCAGCAGTTCTTTGGTAAAAATAAATGCAGCTAATAGTTTCACTGCTCCTGTTGATGGAACTACTTATAGCGGTAACAATACCTACAGCAGTGGTGAACAGGTTTTATATGCAGGAACTGGTACCACAACTTTTGTATCGGGATTAACAAGCGGCACTACCTATTATATCACGGTGTACACATATAATCTCTGCGGCGGTCTCCCTGATTATTTAACAACAGGGAATACAGTGCGGACATTCAGCACCCTTGTCAATAATAATATCCCTCTCAATTATTACAGCAGTGCGACCGGGTTGAGTTGTGCTGCATTGAAAACAGAATTACGTAATATCATTAATACCGGGCTGAGCCATCAAAGCTATAGCGATCTCTGGACCATTTACCAGACAGCGGATATTCAAGCCAGCGAACTGGCCAGTGGCAATGTGATCTGGGATATTTATTCTGATGATCCCACAGGGCCCGATCCCTATGAATTTACTCCTGTTACTGAACAGTGCGGTTCTTATGCCGGCGAAGGTGATTGTTATAACAGGGAGCACTCATTCCCCCAGAGCTGGTTTGGCGGTGGTACTGCTGCAGGGCCGGGTACTGATTACCTGCATATCTTCCCGACCGATGGATATGTGAACGGGCAACGGTCTAATTTTCCTTACGGGACTGTTGGTGCTGCAAGTTTTACATCAGATAACGGCAGCAAACTCGGAACGAGTAACTGGCCGGGGCTTTCGGGTACCGTGTTTGAACCGATCAATGAATACAAGGGGGATGTGGCCCGTGCATTTTTATATATGGTAACCTGTTATCAGAGTAGTATGGCTGCCTGGGAAGCAGCTGATCCCAGTGGTGACCTGGCTATGGACGGAAGCACCTGGCCTTCGGTGGAACCTGCTTATTTAGCATTAATGATCAGTTGGCATAACAGCGACCCGGTGAGCCAGAAAGAAGTAGATCGAAATAATGCTGCACTGAGCTTCCAGGGTAACCGGAATCCTTTTGTCGATCATCCTGAATACGTAGAGCAAATATGGGCTTCACTTTGTTCGGTGCTGCCGGTGGATATACTTTCTTTCAATGGACAGTTGAAGGACGAATCGGTAGTACTGAACTGGACGGTTGCCAATGCAGAACGTTTCAGTCATTTTGAAGTGGAAAGAAGTGAGAACGGCGGTACGACATTCAGCAAAGCAGGAACGGTTAACTATACACAAAACAGGAGTAGTTATACTTTCACTGAAGCTGCTGCAGGATTTCAGGGAACAGTTATTTACCGGTTGAAAATGGTGGACCAGGATGGCCGCTTTAACTATAGTAAGCTGGTGAAAATAACAATTCCATCTGCGGATGGTACAGCTGTCTTCTATCCCAACCCGGTCCATGACCAGCTGACGATCTCTTTCCGCCAGCCGCTAACAACTGCAGGCCGTATCACGATCACTGATCTTTCCGGGAGAACTGTTTCCAGCAATGTGTTAGCTGCAGGCCAATTGAAATATAATGTACAGGTGGATCAATTAGCAGCAGGAACCTATTTGCTGCAATTGCGTTCAGCAGAACGAATGCAGTATATTAAATTCATTAAGCAATAAAGCTGTTCAATATTTTTTAAAAGGCTGCCAATACCACGGCGGCTTTTTTTATCTTGGGTTATGTTTCGGTTTGTTCTTATTGTCATAGTATTTGTCTTGTTGTCCTGCCAGGGCAACAGAATTATCTTAAAGATACCGGTAAACCCTTCCGTTGTGACCGGCAGCTCTTTTTATAAACAGGCGGCGGCGATGAACTGGAACGCAAGAGATTCTTTTGTACTAAAGGAAATACTATCGGGGAATATCCCTTCTTTTCTTACAAAATTATCGCCGGTACAGGTGAGTATTGTTGATTCAATATCGGGTAAAACGATCCATGCTACCTATTATGTAACGCCGGATTATATTGGCATTGGCAATGATGAAGATTGGGCGAGGGTCAATATCACCCCGATCGTTGCACAACAGATCGCTGACAGTTTTCATTGTTTTTTGCCGACCCGTAAAATGGTAAATGATATTTACAGGGCAGCTGCAGTAAAATTAGAACCGGTACCGATGTATGCTTTTCGTGACAGCACACCCACCATGTGGCAGCATCACCTGATCATTGAGGGTCAGCGAAAGGGGAGGAAGGGATTGATCGCCGGCATCAAAAAAGATGTGGTCATCAGTGGGAAGATCCCAAGAGATAAAAGACCGGACCGGGTGGCAATTTATGGCTGGCACCAGTTGAACGGCCAACCGATACAGCCGCTGTACACAGGTCATATCAACTGGTGGGTGGATTACAGCCAGGGCATACGGCTGGTGTACCGGCAGGTCAAAGTAGGAAAACAATGGATGGATTATACCGAGATACTAAAAGATCCGGTCCTGCAGAAATTGCTTTGTGATGAGGATTTTTGTGATTTTTACAGGTATCCTTATTGATGGAAAGAATCCATTTAACAATTTAAAAGCGGCAATTGTATTTTTGCGCCGTTAATTTGCTTTTCATTTAAATGCATCCACTGACCAGGAAATTTACATACCCGCTGTTCCTCTTCTTATTTATTTCTTTTGTTGCATCCGCACAGGAGCCGACACTGGGTAATCTCCGGAACCGTGTTGGTAATATTGGCCGCCAGTTCAGCAGCCAGGGCGGCGGCAAAGACAGCCTGCAACGCCGCGATAAAAATGCAGACTCTGTCACCGTTTATTACAGGTACCTGGATTCCACCCGGAATTACAAACTGGATTCTTCCATCACTGATTTCACCCTTCATTTCCCGGTACCGGCCACAAATATTTATTTAGGTAATAACGGTACGGCTTCACGGTCGCTTTTATTTTCACCCAGGTTCAATGCAGGCTGGGATGCCGGTTTTCACTCCTTTGATATCTATAAATGGAAGCTGGAGAAAGTACGCTTCTTTAATACCACAAGACCTTATTCTGAACTAAACTATGCACTCGGGGCCCGTTCGGAACAAATGATCGAAGTATTACACACGCAGAATATCAAACCTAACTGGAATTTTTTATTCCAGTACCGGATGATCAACTCTCCGGGTTTTTTCAAGAACCAGAAAACAAATCATAATAATTATGTGCTCAGTTCCTGGTTCCGGTCGGTCAACCAGCGGTACACTAATTACTTCGTGATACTGGCTAATAAACTGCAGGCATCCGAGAATGGCGGTATTCTGGATACGGCTGATTTTTTGGCCAACCCGATCTATAAGGATCGTTTTAATATTCCCACCAAGATCGGGGGTGATAGTCCTTATGGCACCAACTTCTTCAATACCACCATTGGCAGCGGTAATAAATACACCGAGTCAACGATCCTGATGCGCCAGCAATATGATCTGGGTAAAAAAGATTCATTGGTCACTGATTCAACCGTAATCCCGTTATTCTACCCCCGCCTTCGTTTTGAACACACTATCAGTTACAGTTCCTACAAATTTCTTTTTAGTGATGCGCCTTATATAAGCAATACCGGTTATGCCTATGTTCCCGATTCCACTTATTACCAGGATTATTACCAGTTGACCATCACTCCCGGTGATACGGTCCGGTACCGGGAATTATGGAAAGAACTGGTGAATGATTTTTCCATTATCCAGTTTCCTGATGCCAAGAACCTGCAGCAGTTCATTAAACTGGGTGCCGGTATTCAGAATCTTTCCGGGGAACTGCCCTCCGGCAAAAAGAATTTCTACAATGTATTTGGCCATGCTGAATACAGGAATAAGACCAGGAACCAGAAATGGGATATTGAAGCCAATGGAAAATTATATTTTACCGGTCTGAATGCCGGAGATTTCCAGTTGTACGGCAGCCTGCAACGCTATGCCGGGAAGAAAATAGGATATGTACAATTGGGATTTGAAAATGCGAATCGTACTCCCTCTTTTATTTTTGACAACCGCAGTACGTTCAATATTTCCGGGGGAACACAGGACTTTAAGAAAGAGAACAGTTCTCATTTTTTTGCCAGCATTTTGAATCCGGCTTACAAATTAAAACTGGCAGGACATTACTACCTGCTGACCAACTACACTTATTTAAGTGAATATTACAAACAACAACAGGCGGAAGGCCTGTTCAATGTGCTGCAGGTTTCTTTACAGAAAACCATAAAGCTGGGTAAGAAATGGAACTGGCATGCCGATGTGTATTTCCAGCAGGTGATCGGGGATGCGCCGGTTAATGTGCCCACCGTATTTACCCGCAACCGGATTGCCTATGAAGGCAACCTGGGGTACAAAAACCTTTCTATCGCTTTTGGTGCAGAGGTTCGATACCATACTTCTTACAAAGCTGATGGCTATTCGCCGGTACTGGGACAATTTTATTACCAGGATAGTGTGTCTGTGAGCAATAAATTGCCGGATATAGCCGGGTATGTTCATTTCCGTATTAAAGGGATCAAGATCTATGTGCGGATGGAGAACCTCAATACGGCCCGGAACCAGGATGGATTTGGCTTTACTAACAATAACCTTGCTGCAGCCGGGTATCCCTATCCCGGGCTCAATATCCGGTTTGGGATATTCTGGAGTTTTGTTAATTGATTGACAATTGGTTGACTATAAGCAGCTTTTTGATAAGAATCAGCTTTCAAAATTCAGTAATGCTGTTATCTTTGCAGGAGCTTCATGAAAAAGCCTTTTGTCCTCATATTAGCTGTCTATTACCTGGCCATCACCAGCGGTGTAACGGTGAATCTTCATTATTGTATGAAGCGGCTGGCTTCAGTGGAATGGTTTGGTACTACATCGGACAAGTGCGGCCGCTGCGGCATGAACAAGCACAAATCCAATAAATGCTGTCATGACGAATTCAAAGTGGTGAAATTAAATGAAGATCATTTAAAGTCGCCGGTGGCTGAGTTTGCCTTTTCTGTTGACCAGCCTGCTGTGCTGGCCCATTCTTCTTTTATTACATCGTTCCTGTTTAATATGGATATCGTTAATCACTACGACCAACATCCTCCCCCTTTATTGTCTGCACAGGATTCCTACCTGCAGCATAATGTATTCCGCATCTGAGACAAGACCCGGTTCCTTCTTACAATGGATCCTGTAAGCTAATTGCTTACCTGTTCGTTCATGCATATTTATTACATTTAAACTAAACTAAACAACATGAAAACGTTGAGAGTATTTTCTTTCATCGCCTTCTTTATGGCGATTGCTTCCTTCAGCTTTGCACAAACAAAGACAGAAACATTTAAAGTATCCGGTAACTGTGGCATGTGTAAAACCTCCATTGAAAAAGCGGCGAAAGCTGCGGGTGCAACAGCAGCCAGCTGGGATAAAGAATCCAAAGAGCTGACAGTAACTTACAACAGCGGATCTTCCAATACAGCCAAAATACAACAGCAGATCGCCGGTGTGGGATATGATAATGCAGGGTTCAAAGCTACTGATGCTTCTTACAAAAAATTACCCGGTTGCTGCAAATACGACAGGGCTGCAGCCACTGCTGAGAAAGAAGAACATATGTGTTCAGACAAATGTGAAATGAAAGATGGCAAATGCGTTGGCCATGAGGGGAAGATGGATTGCTGCAAAGATGGTAAATGCACGAAAGAAGGGCACGATGGTAAAGACTGCTGCAAAAAAGATGATGGCAAGATGGATTGCTGCAAGGATGGTAAATGCAGTAAGCCCGGTCATGATGGTAAAGATTGCTGCAAGAAATCTTAATTGGTTACTTCAAAATAAGTGAACATGAGAAAAGTGTTTTTGATAATGGCGTTAGCGTTCATCGGAGTCCAGGGCTTTGCCCAGTTCAGCAAAGGAACCTTACAGGCAACAGGACTCACCTGTGCCATGTGCAGTAATGCGGTCAATAAAGCATTGCTGCAGGTCCCCTTTGTGGAATCAGTACGATCTGATATTAAAAATTCTTCCTTCAGTATCGTTTTTAAAAAGGATGCTGCGATCAATATCGATGCATTGAAAGATGCAGTGGAAGACGCAGGTTTTTCTGTGGGCAGCCTGAAACTGACCGGCAACCTGGAGCCCCTGAAAGTGGCAAATGATCAGCATGTGCAGATCGGTACTTTACATTTTCATTTCCTGGGTATCGGTGAGCAATCCTTGAACGGTGAAACGACTATTACTGTGGTAGACAAGAATTTTATATCGGCGAAGCAATTCAAAAAATACAGTGCTGCTACCAAAATGCCCTGTATGCAAACGGGCAAGGCAGGCAGTTGTTGTACCAATGAAGGCGTGACACCCGATACAAGGATATACCATGTCACGATTTAACAAAATAAGCATCTCCTTGCAACGGGAGATGCTTTATTAAATAACAACTATGTTAAGCCAGCGATTTTTTTTACTGATCAGTTCTCTTATTCTTTCAGTTACTTCAAAAGCACAGCCCCGCCAGGGAATGCCGGCAGAAGAAATTGCATTGCCAACAACGACGGGTGATACCGCCACATTATTGTCATTAAAAGGGAAAGTAGTGCTGATCGATTTCTGGGCGTCCTGGTGCAGGCCCTGCCGTGCCACGAATAAAGTGCTGACAAAGATCTATGCGAAATACAAGGACAAAGGATTTGAAATATTCTCCGTATCGATTGATGATAACCTGAATGCATGGAAGAAAGCTGTAAGTAAAGACAAAATGAACTGGCCGCAGGTCAACGATAATGGCGGAAAAACAGGAACAGCCCAGGCCTGGGATATTTATGCTATACCGGCTTCCTTCCTGATGGACAAGAACGGAACCCTTATCGCCAAAGACCTGGAAGGAAAAGAACTGGAAAGAGCATTGAAGCAATTACTGGATCAATAGTATGAAAACAGGCATCATTATATTATACCTTTTTTTCCTGTTGCAAAACGTAACAGGGCAGGAGTTATATGTTTTCTCCGAACCGGCTTCCAATATACCGGCTCATTCCCTAAGTGTAAAGATCAAAGATCATTTTGTATCCAGCGACAATATCTATGACCGGTTCTCCAACCGCCTGATGCCGCAGCTGCTGTATGGCATCAGCCGGAAATTAATGGTAAGGGCCGGTATATCCATTGCCAATATGCACACAACGGATACCCGGTACGAGTCCTTCAGTGTATATACGAAATACAGGTTCCTGTCAAAAGATGAAGTACACAAGCATTTTCGCATGGCAGTATTTGCTGAAGCTTCAAAGACCAATGTTCCTTTTCATTATGATGAGATCAGTATGATGGGGGATAAGAGTGGCGTTGAAGCCGGCATCATTGCCACACAGCTCTGGCACAAATTTGCCCTGAGTGGTACGGTAAGTCATACACAAGTGCTGGATAAATCAAGAAATAATAAAGTGCTTTATATCCCGGAGCGGAATTACCAATCGCTTAATTTCTCTGTATCGGGCGGGTATTTATTGTTTCCCAAAGAGTATACAAGTTATAAGCAAACCAACCTGAATTTATACCTGGAATTGCTGAGCCAGCAAACCCTGGACCGCTCCACGTATTATATTGATATGGCACCGGCCATTCAACTGATCTTTACCAGCAATACCAAACTGAATCTTGGGTATCGCTTTCAACTGGGCAGTAACATGAACAGGATGGCGGACAATAGTTTTTTAATCAGTTTTGAACGAACATTCCTGAATGCGTTCAGGAAACAGCAGCCATGAAAAAATTATTCATTTCCATAGTAGCTGTTATTTACCTTGCTGCCACAACAGGTGTGATCCTGCAACGGCATTATTGCATGAAGCAGCTGGTGGGCTGGAGTCTATACCAACAGCAGGATGACATGTGCAATCGATGCGGAATGGATAAAAGTGATAAAAAGAAGGGCTGCTGTATCGATGAAACTATAAAAGTGAAGATCAGTGATGACCAGCAGTCCAATTTCACTACGGTTCATTTTGAATCACCTGTTTACCCCGTTGCACATGATTATATCGTATATGAATCATTGCTCCCGGTTTCATTACTGCACCAGCATATAGATGATCACGGGCCACCCGGCAATCTTAAGGTTCCCGTATTTCTCCGTAATAATGTCTTCCGTATCTGAGATCATTTGATTTGTTCAGGCTGCATTATCAGCCACAATAAATGCTGTGACAACAGCAATTATTCTATTTTAATCAAATGCAATGAAAAATAATTTTCTACTGGCTTTATTCCTGCTGCTGGCTGTTTATGGCCATGCACAAAAAACGGCATCTAAAATAGATACGGTACAGATCCATGTTTCTGGTAATTGTGAAATGTGTAAAGAACGGATCGAGCAGGCTGCCAAAGGCCCCGGCGTTAAATCGGCTGCCTGGAACGTTGAAAGCAAACAGCTGACTTTAATCTACAATACAAATATTACTAACCCGGGTAAAGTGGAACAACGGATAGCCGATGCCGGTCACGATACCCAAAAAAAGAAAGCAAAAGATAATGTGTATAGTGAGTTGCCGGAATGTTGCCTCTACCGGCATGGTACGATGGAAGAGCTGATGCAAAAAAATAAGGAGCAAGCTGATACGGTCAGTAAGATCGCTGCTGACCTGCTTTCTAAAGATGCATCTGCAGCTTCCGGCAAACAACTGATCAAAGGTGTGGTGCTGGAAGCGGATAACAAAGGAAATTTCCATGCCCTGCAGGGTGCTTCAGTGCTTTGGCTGGGTACGAATCACGGAACGATCACGGATTCATCCGGTGTTTTTAAGATTACGGCACATACAGGTGGTCAACAACTGGTGATCAGTTATGCCGGGTATAAAAGTGATACGATCGTTATACAACCCGTAGAAGAATTGAAGATCATATTAGCCAGTAACCAGCAGCTCGGGGAAGTGAGAGTGGCATCCCGGCAGCGGTCCACTTATCTTTCTTCTATCAGCCCGATCCGCACACAGATCATGACGGAACGGGAATTATTTAAAGCAGCCTGCTGTAACCTCAGTGAAAGTTTCGAGACTAATCCTTCCGTGGATGTATCCTATAATGATGCTGTCACGGGCAGTAAGCAAATTCAGTTGTTAGGATTGAGCGGTAACTATACCCAGTTGACCGTAGAGAATCTACCCGGCCCAAGAGGTATTGCAACGCCATTGGGCTTAAGTTTTATTGCCGGTCCCTGGGTGGAATCGATCCAGCTGAGTAAAGGTGTCGGTTCTGTTGTCAATGGATATGAAAGTATAGCCGGCCAGATCAATATTGAATTAAAAAAACCAGAGAAGGCAGAACGGCTGTACCTGAATGGGTATATCAATAATATGGGCAAGACCGATCTGAACCTGAACCTGGCACAACAGATCGGGAAAAAATGGAGTACGGCTTTATTACTGCACGATGATTTTTTAACCAATACAACCATTGATTTTAATAAGGACGGTTTCAGGGATCTGCCGACCGGTAATTTATTCAGTGCTATCAACCGCTGGAAGTATGAAGATGGAAAAGGGTTTCTTACCCAGTTTGGATTTAAACTATTAACCGATTCAAAAACAGGTGGTGAAACAGTTTTCAATCCAAAGGAAGATAAATTCACCACCAATAGTTATGGGTTAGGTATTGAAACAAAGCGCTACGAAGGTTTTGCCAAGATCGGGTATGTATTCCCGGAAAAGAAATATAAGAGTATCGGCCTTCAGCTATCGGTGTTTGATCATCAGCAGGATTCCTATTTTGGCATGACCACTTATAATGCATCCCAACAAAATATCTATGCCAACCTGATCTATCAATCCATTATCGGTACCACAGCACATAAGTTCAGAACGGGTGTAAGTTTTACATCCGATAAGTACAACGAGGATTTTAAAAACAGCAACTATAAAAGGAGGGAAGCAGTGCCCGGCGGATTTTTTGAATATACGTTTTCCCCGGTGGATCATTTCAATATCGTGGCTGGTATCCGTGCTGATCACAACAGTTTATTTGGCTGGTTTGCCACACCGAGGCTGCATCTTCGTTATGAGTCGGTGAAAGGGACAACGATCCGGGCCAGTGTGGGAAGAGGTCAGCGTACCGCTAATATTTTTGCAGAGAATATGAGTGTGCTGGTGAGTTCAAGGAATGTGAATATTCTTTCTGCCGCTGCCGGCAAAGCTTATGGATTAGATCCCGAGACTGCCTGGAATAAAGGTATTACGGTGGACCAGAAATTCAAACTGCTGGGCCGTGATGCTTTGTTCAGTATTGATTTCTTCCGGAATGATTTCCGGGACCAGGTGGTGGTTGACCTGGAGAATGCAAGAGAAGTAAAGTTCTATAATCTTGACGGCAAGTCTTTCTCCAACAGTTTCCAGGCCGAGGTACATATAGAACCGGCACATAAACTGGAACTGCGGCTGGCCTACCGGTTTTTTGATGTAAGAACAACTTATAGTAACCAGTTATTACAAAAACCATTTACTGCCAAACACAGGGCCTTTGCTAATATCGCCTATGAATTAAAAGGATGGAAGTTTGATTATACGGTGAATTATAACGGAGCAAAGAGAATACCGTCTACCGCTGCGAACCCTTTACAATACCAGCGAAACAATTATTCACCCTCGTTTGTCCTAATGAATGCGCAGGTAAGTAAGACGGTTGGGAAAAAACATCCCATTGATTTTTATATTGGAGGGGAGAACCTGGGTAATTATTTTCAGCGGGATGTGATCGTGGCGGCGGACCAGCCCTTCGGCCCTTATTTTGATGCATCACTTGTTTGGGGACCGGTAAGCGGAAATTTATTTTATACAGGATTCCGGTTTAAGATCAAATAAGTAGCTAAACGTTTTGTAAATTATATTACCATTTTATCTATGCCGGTATATAATATTAAAAATATGGTATGTGCCCGTTGCCTGAAAACGGTAACGGGCATTTTCCGGGAAGCTGGTATAGCCCCGGTGGCTGTTCATCTTGGTAAAGTGGAAACGGCTGAGCCACTAACCGCGGAGCAGGAATTGCAAACCAGGAAAGCCCTGCTGGCCGAAGGATTTGAATGGCTGGATGATCAGAAAGTGAAACTTGTGGAAGAAGTAAAACAGGCGATCGTACAATTGGTTCATTATGGTGAACTGTATGAGATGAGGGAAAACCTGTCGGCTTATCTTTCCTCTAAATTGTATAAGGACTATCATTACCTGAGCAACCTGTTCTCTTCTGTAGAGAATACCACGATCGAACAATACTTCATTTTACAAAAGATTGAAAAGGTAAAAGAGTGGCTGGTATATGATGAATTTACGCTCAATGAAATGGCTTTTAAATTGGGCTACAGCAGTGTGGCCCATCTATCTGCCCAATTTAAAAAAGTCACAGGTTTTACTCCCTCCCAGTTTAAAAAATTGAAAGATCATCACCGGAACCCGCTGGATAAACTCTGAGGTGCAAATGATATAACAGATACTCACGATTATATAACAGGTTACCCTCTTTCCCGCCGGAGATTTGTGTTATAAATTTTAAACTATGACACATGAATACCAGATAACCGGGATGACCTGCGGCAGTTGCGTGGCCCGGGTCAAAAATGAATTGTTGAAACTGGGTGATGTAACCGGTGCTGAAGTTCAACTCAGCTCCCCGCAGGCTGTTATCAGCATGAGCAACCATATCAGTACCCCGGTATTACAGGAAGCAGTCAGTAAAGCCGGTAATTACAAGATCACTGAAGCCGGACATCCTTCAGCGTCTTCAATGATGGCTGCCCCGGAAGAAAAGCCATCTTACCTGCCCATCTTTTTGATCTTTGGTTATATAGCAGGCATTTCCATTTTAATACAGGTTGTAAAAGGATCTTTTAACTGGATGGAGTGGATGCGTCATTTTATGGCAGGTTTCTTTTTTGTGTTTTCTTTTTTCAAACTGATGAACCTGAAAGGTTTTGCTGAAGGCTATCAAAGCTATGATGTAGTGGCAAAAGAGTTTCCGGCCTGGGGTTATATCTATGCTTTCATTGAATTGGGCCTGGGTATTGCTTTCTTAACCGGGATTGAACCGCTGATCGTGAATGCTGTCACGTTAGTTGTAATGGCAGTCAGTACGGTGGGTGTGGTGCAGAGCCTGCTCAGGAAAACAAATTTTCAATGTGCCTGCCTGGGTACTGTTATCCAACTGCCCTTAAGTAAGGTAACCTTATTGGAAGACCTGCTGATGGTTGCCATGAGTGGTACCATGCTGGCCACGATGTTATAAGCGATTATGAAAAAGATATTCCATTTTATTCAATCATTCTTCACTAAGAAAAATTGTTGCAAATGAAAAAGCTATTGTTGATACTGCCCGGTTTATTACTACTGCAGTTTGTCATGCTGGGACAGCATGATCATCACCCCTCACCGGCAGATACTGTTAAAAAGACAACCCCGGCGAAACAGCCTGTAAAGGATACCATGAAAATGCCTGGCAGGAAGAAGCATGATCACACGACGATGAAAGCAATGCCATCCCATGCTTTTTCCCGGAACTTGCCCATGAACAGGAATGCTTCCGGTACTGCCTGGAACCCTGATGCAAGTCCAATGTATATGTGGATGAAGCAAACAGGTAAAACCGACTGGATGTTTCATGGGAATATTTTTATGCGGTATACCAATACCAATATTTTTAATAACGGAAAAAGGGGAGGTCAGCGGTTCAGTTTTCCGAATTGGTTCATGACAATGATGAACAGGAAAGTGGGTGACAAGGGGTTGTTTAATGCAACGGCCATGATCAGCCTGGATGCACTGACAGAGACAGGGAATGGTTACCCGTTATTATTTCAATCCGGTGAAACCTGGAAAGGAAAACGGCTGGTTGACCGGCAGCATCCGCATGATCTTTTTTCTGCATTGAGCATTGGGTACACCCAAATGATCAGTAAAGACATAGATCTGTTTGGTTATATCGGTTATCCCGGTGAACCTGCTTTAGGGGCTCCGGCCTTTATGCACCGGGTGTCAGCGATGAACGATCCGGATGCTCCATTGGGTCATCACTGGCAGGATGCCACACATATTACGTTTGGTGTGGGAACACTTGGTATTCGGTTTAAACAATTGAAACTTGAGGGTTCTGTTTTCAATGGCCGTGAACCTGATGAAGATCGCTATGATTTTGATAAGGTTAAACTCAACAGCTATTCTTACCGGGTGTCGTGGAATCCAACTGTCAACTGGGCGTTGCAGTTCTCGCAGGGATTTATTAAAGAGCCGGAAGCTTTGGAGCCCGGTACGGATATTACCCGGACAACGGCTTCCGTTTTATATGCTAAAAAATTAAAGAATAATCAGCATCTCAGTGCTGCTTTGATCTGGGGGTTAAATGACAAAGGTCATGATCATAAGGAACATTCTGTTTTACTCGAAGAAAACTTCCAGTTCAATAAGAGTGCCCTCTTCAGCCGGTATGAATTCATACAAAAATCAGCAGAGGAGCTTGATCTCGAAGCTGAATTAGGACATGCTGCATTTAATGTACATAGTTTTTCTATTGGCTATAACCGGAGCTTATTCAGCAAAGCAAATATTGAAGTAACAGCAGGAACAAAAATAACCATGAGTATACCTGCTGAACAATTGAAACCTTTATATGGCAATATGCCGATGGGTTTCCAGTTTTATTTTCACTTAAGGCCTCTTATACATAACCATTAAATTATTTTTATGAATCACCAACACCTGCATAAACAGCACCACGTAATAAAAAACAGACCAGCAGTGGTCAGTAACTGGAAGCTGGCTTTCAGTGCTACTGTTCATTGTCTTATCGGGTGCGGATTGGGGGAAGTATTGGGAATGATCATCGGCACCTGGTTGCATATGAGTAATACGGATACAATGATACTCGCCATTATCCTGGGTTTTGTTTTTGGTTTTGCTTTTGGGATGATCCCTTTATTAAAGGCCAGGTTTTCATTAAAACGGGCATTCCGGCAGGTACTGATTGCTGAAGGCCTTAGTATAGCCGTCATGGAAACAGTAGAAGTGCTGGTGCAGGTCTATACACCGGGGGTAATGGATGCTCATCTTCAGGATTGGATTTTCTGGAAAGGGATGCTGCTTGGTCTGCTTGCCGGATTTATTGCAGCTTATCCTGTCAACTACCTGTTTATCAGGAAGGGAGTGCGACATCTGCATTAGTGGCCCTCTTTTTTTTCAAACAAGGCAACCATAAAACTGCCTTTTCTTTTGGTCAAACAGGCAATATCGTTATATTTGCCTAAACAAATTTTTAGACTTGTCTAAAAATTTGTTTAGTTGGGTTGAATATGAAACGAAAACCTTTTTTATTTTTTATCCTCTTCTTCTTGTCAGGAGGTCTTTTGGCGCAGCGTTCTGTGCAGGGGGAAGTGGTGCATGAACAAACCGGTGAACGTTTACCCGGGGCTACTGTCAGTACCAGTATTTCCCTGCGGTCAGTGGTCAGTGACAGGAACGGGATTTTTTCAATCGATATGACGGATACAGATTCGTTACTGGTCTCAGTCACGGGTTTTGAAACAAAAAAGGTATTCGCTGCAGGTAAAAAATACCTGGTTCTCTCCATGTCTCCCCTGCAAAAAGAACTGGAAGGAGTAGTGGTTACCGGTACGATGAAGGCGGTGCGAAGATCCGAGAGCCCGGTGGCGGTGGAAGTTTATACCCCGCAGTTCTTAAAAAAGAATCCTTCGCCCAGTATTTTTGAATCCTTACAAAACGTAAACGGAGTAAGACCGCAACTAAATTGCAGCGTTTGTAATACCGGCGACATACATATCAACGGTCTCGAAGGACCTTATACCATGATCACTATTGATGGAATGCCAATCGTCAGCAGCCTTGCTTCGGTGTATGGATTATTTGGTATTCCCACCCAACTGATCGATCGTATCGAAATCGTAAAAGGACCTGCTTCAGGCTTGTATGGTTCTGAAGCGATTGGCGGCTTAATTAATATCATCACCAAATCACCCGATAAAGCACCGTTGTTCACGGCCAACCTGATGACCACCAACTGGCAGGAACACACCGCTGATATGGGTGCGAAAATCAAACTCGGTAAAAAGACATCTTCCTTATTGGGCATCAACTATTTTAATTACCAGCACCCGCTGGATAAGAACAACGACCAGTTTACGGATGTCACCTTGCAACACCGTATCTCCGTTTTCAACAAACTGAGTTTTGAAAGAAAGAATAACCGTGTTGCCACACTGGCAGCCCGTTATTTTTATGAAGACCGCTGGGGCGGTGATATGCGATGGAACAAAAGGTTCCGGGGATCTGATAGTTTATATGGCGAAAGCATTTATACGAACCGGGTTGAACTGATCGGTAATTATCAATTGCCGGTTCCCGAGAAAATCTTCTTTTCTTTTTCTGCCACCAGCCATGATCAAAATTCTTATTATGGTACAACACCGTATATGGGTAAACAAAAGATCGGGTTTGTACAACTGGTATGGGATAAGCAGGCGGGTGCTGCTCATTCGGTACTGGCAGGCCTCGCCGGCCGTTATAATTATTATGATGATAATTCAACGGCTACAACCGATACCCTGACCGGTAGGAATAAGCCTGATAGATATATTATCCCCGGTATTTTTTTACAGGATGAATGGAAGTTGGATAAAAAACATTTATTGTTACTGGGCCTCCGGTATGATCATCACCCCATTCATAAAGGGATTTTCACACCAAGAGTTGCGTGGAAATGGAGTTTGAAAGAACGGCAGACCTTTCGCCTGAATGCAGGCACCGGTTTCCGGGTGGTGAGTTTGTTTACCGAAGAACATGCGGCACTGACCGGGGCAAGGGCCGTGGAAGTAAAAGAGTCATTGAAGCCGGAACGAAGTTATAACGTGAACCTGAATTATACCTGGTTTAAAAAATGGGAGCAGTTATCCCTGAATATTGATGCTTCTGCCTGGTATTCGCATTTTACCAACCAGATCATCCCGGATTACGATACAGATCCGGATAAGATCATCTATAAAAACCTGGATGGCTTTGCTGAATCAAAAGGACTAACACTCAACCTTGAGATCAATAAAGGACACCGTCTGAAAACAATGCTGGGAGTAACGATGCAGAATGTAGAAAAAACAGAGACCAATGACCAGGGAAAAAAAGTAAAACAGCAACCTGTATTAACAGAGAAATGGAGTGGCACCTGGGCCATTACCTATACAATTCCTGCTGCACGATTAACGATTGATTATACCGGCAATGTCTATGGACCGATGCGGTTGCCGCTTTTATCAAAAACAGACCCAAGACCAGCCTTTTCACCGGTATGGAGTATCCAGAATATCCAGTTCAGCAAACTCCTGAACACAAAACTGGAATTATTCACCGGGATCAAAAACTTACTCAACTGGACACCTGCTAAAAATACCCCCTTTATCATTGCCCGTTCGCATGATCCTTTTGATAAAAAAGTGGAATATGATGCCGGTGGAAATATTCTGGCCACAGCAGAAAACCCTTATGCCCTCAGTTTTGACCCCACCTATGTATATGCACCCAACCAGGGGATACGATTTTTTGGAGGTATCCGATTGACGCTGAAATAAGGAGGTGATTTTTGTCACGAAAGTCTCAGCCCGATTTTTTACCTTTGAAAATCTGAAAAAGATAACCGCCATATTATTTGTGTCAGTTTACCTGTTCTCCTATACTGAGCTGCACCAGTTGGTGAAAATTCCCCTCCTGGTTGAACATTTCCGGGAACACAGGCAGGAAGATAAGGATATCAGCATCTGGGCGTTTCTCAAAATACATTACCTGGAAAAGATGGTAAAGGATAGTGACTTTGATAAGGATCAGCAATTACCCCTTCGCGATGCGGATTGTAATTCCATGGCAGCAACCAGTATCTGTGATTTTAATCTTTCGGCCATGGAGCTGGTTACACCTAACCAGTTGCCCCGCCAGTTCACTGTATATAGGGAAGAAAATAAACCTCAGTTTGCCTCCTTTGATATCTTTCAGCCTCCCCGTATCAGTTGATCATATACGTTTTGTTACCAACCTGATTTACTGAACCAGTAAAAATAATTATGCTTAATCATATTATCCGCTTTTCCATACGGAATAAGCTGATCGTTGGGCTATTGGTAGTGGGACTGATAGGCTGGGGGGCTTATTCGTTTACCAAATTACCCATCGATGCTGTTCCGGATATTACCAATAACCAGGTACAGGTGATCACTGTATCTCCATCGTTAGCTGCTCCTGAAGTGGAACGATTAATTACATTTCCTGTTGAACAGGCAACCGCCAATATTCCCGGTATCATTGAGATCCGTTCTTTTTCCCGTTTTGGTTTATCACTCGTTACGATTGTATTTGATGATAACACCGATGTATACTGGGCAAGGCAACAAGTATCGGAACGTTTACAACAGGTACGTTCTGAAATTCCTGCTGATGCTGGTAACCCTTCTTTAGGTCCTGTTACTACAGGTCTCGGTGAGATATTTCAATATGCTGTCCGCCCCAAAAAAGGTTACGAGAATAAATACACGGCGACCGAATTAAGAACGATACAGGATTGGATCGTCCGCCGCCAGTTGCTGGGCACACCAGGTGTGGCAGATGTCAGCAGCTTTGGCGGCAACCTAAAGCAATACGAGGTGGCTGTGAACAGTGAACGGCTGAAAAGTATGAATGTGTCCATCAGCGATGTATTTACAGCACTGGAACAAAATAACCAGAACACCGGTGGTACTTATATTGAAAAAGGCCCGGCTGTTTTATACATACGGAGTGAAGGCCTCGCAAAAGGTATTGAGGATATCGGGAAGATATTTGTCAAGCATACCGCTGCAGGCATTCCTGTGTATATAAAAGATGTGGCCGAGGTTCGTATCGGCACCGCTGTCCGCTATGGGGCTATGTGTTTTAATGACGAAGGGGAGGTAGCCGGCGCCATTGTGATGATGCTGAAGGGTGGTAATTCTTCGGAAGTGATCAAAAATGTAAAAGAACGTATCAAGCAGATCGAAAAAACGTTGCCGGAAGGAGTGCGGATCGAACCTTTTCTTGACCGGACGAAAATGGTGGATCATGCCATTGGTACGGTGGAGAAGAACCTGATCGAAGGGGCACTGATCGTTATTTTTATCCTGGTCGTTTTTCTCGGTAATCTCCGGGCAGGTTTGATCGTTGCTTCCGTGATACCACTTTCCATGCTGTTTGCCGTCATCATGATGAATACATTTGGTGTTTCCGGTAACCTGATGAGTTTGGGTGCACTGGATTTCGGGCTGATCGTGGATGGAGCGGTAATCATTGTGGAAGCGGTGATGCACCGCTTGTATCATAGCCGGCAGTATGCGGTCAATAACAGCATCACACAAACACAGATGGATGAAGAAGTAGAAAATTCATCCGGGAAAATGATGAACTCGGCTGTATTTGGTCAGATCATTATTCTTATTGTGTATTTGCCCATTCTTGCGTTGGTGGGTATTGAAGGAAAAATGTTCAGGCCGATGGCACAAACCGTTTCCTTCGCCCTGATCGGCGCCTTTATCTTATCTCTCACCTATGTGCCGATGGTTAGTTCTTTGTTTCTCAGTAAAAAGATGAAACACAAGGAGAATTTTTCGGATAAAATGATGAACTGGATACAACGCCTGTATGAACCGGCCTTGAAAAAGGCACTCGCCTTTCCCAGGATCATTACCGGTATCGTGATCGCTGTATTTGTATTCGCTGTTTTCATTTTATCAAGATTAGGCGGAGAATTTATTCCCAAGCTGGAGGAGGGAGATTTTGCAGTCGATACAAGATTGCTGACGGGGAGCTCCCTGACACAAACAATAGAATCAACACAGCAAACAGCAGGAATACTTTTAAAGAAATTCCCGGAAGTGGAAAAAGTAGTGACCAAGATCGGTTCCGGTGAGATACCCACGGACCCGATGCCGGTGGAAGCATCGGATATGATGGTGATCTTAAAAGACAAAAGTGAATGGACCTCTGCCAAAACCTTTGATGAATTAGCGAATAAAATGAGTAAGGCACTGGAAGATGTGCCGGGAGTAACAGCAGGGTTTCAATACCCAGTGCAGATGCGTTTCAATGAACTGATGACAGGGGCAAGACAGGATGTGGTGTGCAAGATATTCGGGGAGGACCTTGATACATTGGCCGCTTATTCTAAAAAGTTGGGTGAGGTGGTGAGTACAGTAGATGGTGCAAGAGATCTTTACGTGGAGACGGTGACGGGTTTGCCCCAGATCGTTATTAATTATAACCGGGATGCCCTGTCGCATTATCAATTGCATATTGCTGATGTGAACCGGGTGATCCGTACTGCTTTTGCAGGTGAAACAGCCGGGATGATCTATGAAAATGAAAGACGGTTTGATCTCGTCGTTCGCCTGAACCAGCAATCCCGGAAAGATCTTACGGATGTACAAAACCTGTTGATTGCCACCCCGACCGGTACACAAATTCCTTTATACCAGGTGGCGACGGTGGAGATCAAAGAAGGGCCCAACCAGATACAACGGGAAGATGCCAAACGAAGAATTGTGGTGGGCTTTAATGTAAGAGGCAAAGATGTGCAGACCGTGGTAACAGAACTCAGCGAAAAAGTAGAGGCACAATTAAAATTACCACCCGGTTATTATATCACCTACGGCGGCCAGTTTGAAAACCTGGTGGAAGCAAAGAAAAGACTGAGCATAGCATTGCCACTGGCTTTGCTGCTCATATTTATCATGCTCTATTTTGCCTTTGGCAAATTAAAATACGGGGTGCTTATCTTCTCTGCTATTCCATTATCAGCTATAGGTGGTGTATTGGCCTTGTGGATACTGGGTATGCCTTTCAGTATTTCGGCAGGTGTGGGCTTTATTGCTTTGTTTGGGGTGGCCGTATTGAATGGTATCGTGTTGATCACCGAATTCAACCGCTTGAAAAACCAGGGTATGCATGATCTTAAATTCATTATTATGGAAGGAACCAAAGTCAGGCTGCGTCCTGTATTAATGACAGCTTCTGTGGCATCACTTGGATTTTTACCCATGGCATTGAGCCATGGTGCCGGTGCTGAAGTGCAACGTCCATTGGCAACGGTGGTGATCGGTGGTTTGATCACGGCGACATTCCTGACGCTGGTGTTATTACCCATCTTATATATGTGGATCGAACGGGAGAAACCGAAGAAAACAAGAAGGAAGAAACCCGTAGTGCCCGCAACCATTCTTTTATTACTGCTGGCCTGTTCATTTGCCCAGGCACAAAACCTGCCAGCGAAAAAGATGAAGCTGGAAGAAATGCTGCAACTGGCCGGTAAACAAAATTTAGCCATACAGTCCATGCAAAAAGAATCAGCTTATTGGAAACAATTGCAGGCTGCTGTATTTGAACCGGCTAAAACACAGCTCGGTGCTGAATACGGAAATATCAACAGTTTGAATAACGATACCCGTTTCACCATCAGCCAATCGGTTAGTTTACCGGTTGTTTATAAACGGCAACGGGAGTTTTACCAGGCCAGTGAAAAAACACAGACAGCGATGATCAACTGGAAGCAACAGGAACTGAACAAAGAAGTGAAACTTGTTTTCTGGCAAATGGCTGATCTTTTGGCAAGACAACAACTATTGGTAAAACTGGATTCAGTGTACAGCCGGGTATTGCAGGCAGCTGCTCTCCGCCTGCAAGCCGGTGAAACCAATACACTGGAAAAAATAACGGTGGAAGCACAGGTGCAGCAACTGAAGATCCAGCAACAGCAATTACAGGGAGATATCAGCATTGCACAACAAAAACTGCAGTGGCTGCTCAATACAGAAGAAAAGTTGTTACCTGATTATTCGGAAGACAATAGAATCGGTATCGTGATAGCAGATACAGCAGTGGTCAGCAACCACCCGTTGATCCAATTCAGGGAGCAGCAGGTGATGCTGGCCGGTTCGCAAACAGCACTGGACAGGAATAAACTGGTACCGGATATTGCTGCCGGTTATAATAATATGTCCATTGTTGGTTACCAGTCACCTGATGGAATTACACAAAAGTATTATGGTTCCGGCAGCCGCTTCAACAGTTTTACTATCACGATGGCAATTCCTTTGTTCAGTAAGGCAGCTAAGAATAAAGTGAAGGCCGGTCAGCTGAATGAAGAAGTAGCCAGGATGAATGTGAAAGTGACGGACCAGCAACTGAAAAGCCAGTTATTACAACTTACCGAAGAGCTGCGCAAGAAACTGCAGCAACTGAATTATTACCAGCAGCAGGGTTTGGCCCAGTCCGAACTGATCATTAGCCATGCGAAACAAAATTTCGAGAAGGGACAGATCAGTTACCTGGAATGGACGATGCTCATGAATAATGCGGTGAGCATACAACTGGCTCACCTCGATGCAGTGCAGCAACTGCATACGATCCATACTGAAATAGAATATTTAACCGGAAAATAAAATTTATGACAAAGATCTTTTTATATATAACAGCGATCTTCTTATTCGCTTCCTGCTCATCGAAGAAAGAAGCGGCTGTGGAAGCCCAAGAAGCAACGGCAGAAGATGTGGTGCTGATGACGGATGCACAACTTAAAAATGCAGGCATTGAAACAGGAACGGTGTTGCCGCAGGCCATGAACAGTACTTTAAAAGTGAACGGCATGGTGGATGTGCCGCCCCAGAATATTGTATCGGTCAGTTTCCCGCTGGGAGGTTATCTCCGTTCCACCAAACTGATGCCCGGTATGCATGTGAGCCGGGGTGAAGTGATCGCTGTGATCGAAGACCAGGCCCTGATCCAGTTGCAGCAGGATTATTTAGTAGCTGTAGCGAGATTAAATTTCCTGCAACAGGAATACGAACGGCAAAAAATGCTGAATGAAAATAAAGTGAATGCGGATAAAGTATACCAGCAGGCACAGGCGGATTTTACTTCTCAAAAAGTACTGGTGAAGGGATACAGCGAAAAATTACAACTGATTGGTATTAATCCTGCACGACTGACGGAGAATACCATTTCAAGAAGTGTAACGGTGCATTCACCGATCAACGGGTTTGTATCAAAAGTGAATGTGAATATTGGTAAATATGTTACCGCCACGGACGTATTATTTGAGCTCATCAACCCGGATGATATGCATGCCATGCTGACCGTGTTTGAAAAAGATATTACTAAGGTCAATATCGGTCAGAAAGTACAGGTATCATTTGTGGATGATCCGGCTTCTGTGTATGAATGTGAAGTGATCCTGGTTACTAAAAACGTGGATGAAAGCCGGAGTGCCCTGGTGCATTGCCATTTTGAAAAACAACCCAAGAGCCTGTTGCCGGGTATGTTCCTGAATGCAACGATCCATACCAGTAATGCGAATGTGCTCACCTTGCCGGAAGAAGCAGTGGTTCGTTTTGAGAACAAACAATATGTATACGAACTCTCGAACAAGAATGAATTTAAAATGCTGGAAGTGCAGACCGGTATCGTTGAAAACGGGAGGGTAGAAGTGTCAAGTACTATCCAGGGATTCCCGGATAAAAAACTGGTGACCAAAAATGCCTATGCTGTTTTATCAAAGATGAAAAATACGGCCGAGGAAGAATAGCATACAGTATAGTATACAGGTTTATTTCCCACAAAGACACAAAGGGCACGAAGGTATTATAAGAAATACTTTGTGATCTCCGTGCCTTTGTGGGATTTTTGTCTCTGCTTATCAGAATATGTGTATAAAAACAAATTTTTTTGTTGTCGGGCTACCGTTAGATTTGCTCCCCCAAACAAATAACCTATGGAGCTGAAATACTCACAACAAATTGCGGCCACACTGAATATATCCCTGAAACAGGTCAATAGTATCTATGACCTGCACACCGAAGGTTCCACCATTCCTTTTATTGCCCGTTACCGGAAGGAAGCCACCGGTAACCTGGATGAAGTGGTGATCGGGAATGTGATCGACCAGGTCAAGTATTTCAATGAACTGGAGAAGCGGAAGGAAACCGTACTGAAAACAATTGAAGAAGCCGGCAAGCTGACACCCGAACTGAAAAAACGTATTGAAGATTGTATCAACGCTACGGAACTGGAAGATATTTACCTGCCCTATAAACCCAAGCGCAAAACAAAAGCGACCGTTGCTATTGAGAAAGGGCTGGAACCTTTAGCGAAATTATTGTTTGACCAGGAAGCGGTGAACCCCGAAGATGAAGCTGCAAAATATATAACAGAACAGGTAAAAGATAGTGCCGAAGCATTACAGGGTGCCCGGGATATCATGGCTGAATGGATCTCCGAAAACGAACAGGCAAGAAATATCATCCGTAAATTATTCACCGAAGAAGCGGCGCTGACTGCAAGAGTACTGACCTCCAAAAAAGAAGAAGCCGATGCACAGAAGTACCGGGATTATTTTGATTTCAAAGAACCGCTGGCGCAAAGTCCCTCGCATCGTATCCTGGCCATCCGCCGCGGGGAAAAAGAAGGGTTCCTGATCATGGATATCAACGTGGAGAAAGAAACAGCTCATGAAGAATTGAAAAGAGCCTTTCTGAAAACTTCCGGTGCGGTGGCACAGCAGGTGAGTATGGCCATTGAAGATTGTTTCAACCGCTTATTAAAACCTTCTATCGAAAATGAATTCCGCATGGCCAGTAAAACAAGGGCGGATGAAGAAGCGATCCGGGTATTTGCAGAAAACCTCCGGCAGTTATTGCTTGCCTCACCACTGGGACAAAAAAGAGTAATGGCCATTGACCCCGGTTTCCGGACCGGCTGCAAAGTGGTTTGCTTAGATGAACATGGGACCTTCTTAAAATACAATACCATCTATCCCCATGCACCGCAGAATGACTGGAACGGTGCCACCCAAACGATCAAAGAACTGGTGGCGAAGTATGATATTGAAGCCATCGGTTATGGAAACGGCACAGCCAGCAAAGAAACGGAGCAATTGGTAAGAGGTATTGATTTTGGTAAACCCGTTTCTGTATTCATGGTGAATGAAAGTGGTGCTTCTATTTACTCGGCCAGTGAAGTGGCCAGGGAAGAATTTCCCGATGAAGACGTGACAGTTCGGGGTGCGATCAGTATCGGCCGCCGTTTATTGGATCCCCTGAGTGAACTGGTGAAGATCGATGCCAAGAGTATTGGTGTGGGGCAATACCAGCATGATGTGAACCAGAACCGCTTGAAAGAAGCATTGGACCAGGTGGTGGAAAGCTGTGTGAACTTTGTAGGCGTGGATGTAAATACGGCCAGTAAACATTTGCTGATGTATGTATCCGGTTTGAGTGCCACTGTGGCTAAGAATGTAGTGGAGTACCGGGCAAAGAACGGTGGTTTCAAAAGCCGGGATGAACTGAAAAAAGTTTCCATGCTCGGCCCCAAAGCCTTTGAACAATGTGCAGGCTTCTTACGCATTGCGAATGCCACAAACCCGTTGGATAATTCAGCCGTGCACCCGGAAAGCTATCATGTGGTGGAAGCCATGGCAGCAAAAGCGAACAGTACGGTTCCGGAGCTGATCAAAAACCCGGAAGTACGCAAGCAGATCAAAGCGAAGGAATTTGTATCGGAAACGATCGGCCAGTTTACCATTGAAGATATATTGAAAGAACTGGAGAAGCCCGGCCGTGATCCCCGTTCACCGATCGAGGAGTTTCGTTTTGCAGATGGCGTGAGTACCATGGAAGACCTGAAGCCGGGGATGAAGATCCCGGGTATCGTTACCAATATCACCAATTTTGGTGCTTTCGTGGATGTGGGAGTGAAGCAGGACGGACTGGTGCATATCTCTCATTTGGCCAACCGGTATATCAGTGACCCGAATGAAGCCGTGAAACTGGGACAAAAAGTAATGGCCACCGTGCTGGAAGTGGATATTGCCAGGAAGCGGATTGCGTTGTCGCTGAAAGATGGAGAGTCCGGAAGACCGGAAGTCAGAGGTCAGAAGCCAGAAGTACGGGGACAGAAACCTGCCGGGAAGAAGCCGGAGGTATTGAATCCTTTCCAGGCGAAGCTGATGGAGTTGAAGAAGAATTTTAAGGATTAGAAATTGCCGGGAAGAAGTTCCTGCTATTCGGTATCGTACAGGCCACCAGTATCATATTTTTTTTCTCTCAGTAAGTAATGTGATAATTCTTTTTTTGACTGAAAAGATTGATAGGGTTCTTCTGTAAGAATTTTTCTTATGATTTGATGACTTAAACTAAATGCTGTGTGTAAATGTAGCTCAGTAATGGTTTTTTGCCTGCTGCCATGCACAATAGCAGACCTTAGAGCATACAAGTCGAAAATGTATCTTGAATATTCCTTTCTTGATTTTTTATTCTTACCCAACAAAAATGCAACAGAATCAGCTAAGGATACTGTTACTGGGACATATAAAGATGTTTTTTCTGCGTAATTTAAAATTGATTCTATTGCAATCAAATAAAGGAGCAATGCTTTGTTGTCATCAGTCTCAACAGAGGCCATTCCAGACCATTCAATTGATTCTAAAATTTTTGTTTGTAAATCATTTTTCTTTGATGTAATCAATTTCCAAACTTTTCCATAGCCATTTAGTTCATCAACGAAATGAAGGTTTTCAATTTTTACCGGTTCGAAATTATGCAAAGTCTTTCCTCCCTCTAATATTTGATTTTCTGTAAAGGCTAAGTGATTTATTTGAGCAGAGAACCAGTTATTGAATAGACTTATCTTATATGTTTTATGAAAGCCAGCAGTTATAAAATTTGCTACATTTTCAAAAATAAAAAAAATCTTTTCCGCATCTTCCCTACACTTATCTAACGACTTGGCAGTGACGGTTTGTGCTAAATAATACTCAGAATCGATAGCTGATTTTACAGGATTTGAATTCTTTGAGTATTTTTTTTTCAAAGCTTCCTGTTTATATATTTTGAAATCTCCGAGTTTAATAAATGGGATATCTAATACGACCCCATAAATCGGAACAGCAATTTCTGTTTGAACATCTGGTTTTTCAGACAATCGTCTTATAAGCGTATTCCAATCTTCCTTAATTGCAATTCTATCTTCTTTTTTTAAGTCTCTTATTAAGCTGACTAATTCTTGTATAAAATTCTTTAGAGTATAGTTATTTAGTATAATTTGATTTTGTGAATAAAGGCTTGAGGTTATCGAGTTAAATTCCCTTAAAACGCCGACTGATAAGAATGAAACTGTTCCCTTGCCAGAGGAAAAGATTTTTACTGCAGCAGAAGGAGATTCACGCCACTGTGTCACCCCGAAGGTTGCAATTTCCCTTAATCTATTAATTTGGGCAGTTACATTTTTAGGTATTTTCTTTTCCATTAAAATTATAATAAATAGTTTGCCCTATATTGATAAGAATGTACAAGTGTGTGATGTAACAGACGATTGTCCTTAGACTTCGCTCAGGACAGTAATGCAGCAGGGCTACTTATAATCCTCCCGCACCGGGTTAAACACATCAATCACTTTGCAATCGGTTCTCGCCACCGCACCGTGCACCACATTCGAAGGGATCACATAATACATCCCGGCGGTTAGGCTGCAAAGCTCGCCGCCGATGGTCATGTCTAATTGCCCTTCCAGGATATAAGTGATCTGTTCATGCACATGCTGGTGGGCTGGTAAATTACTGCCGGCTTTTATTTCCACTAAGCCAAGTGTCATGTTGCTGCCATGCGCATAATAGCCGGTGAGGCCGGTAGCCAGTTCTTTGGGTTGTATGTCTTTCAGGTGTTGCATAATCATTACGGGTTTTCAAAAACAGGAATAGTGTTCCCCCTTCAGGGGGTTAGGGGGCTAGGGGGCCTCAAAATAACACAAACTTCCACCCACCCATTCTTTATCCTTATTATACCGGACGCCGATCATTTTGCCTTTGCTTAACCGGGCCAGGTTATTGGCAGGTACCGGCCGCAGGGCACCGTCTTTCCAGAAATAAAAAATACGGATCTCGGCTTTGGCCGGAATATCCGGTGTTGTAATAATATCGGCATACTTTACTTTGCGTTGCAATATCCAGTTCTCCGGGTCTTTCACCTCATCAATATCTTTTTGCGTGACATCAATGATGACTCCCTGCCCGGCAAAGGAGAACAAAGGTTTCAGTACATAATTTTCCAGGTCGCCGGGTAATTGTTTCACTTCGTTCAGGAAAAATGTTTCCGGCACATAGGGATGACGGATCAGCGGGATGGTGTATTTGCTGATGCGGTAAAACCAGGACGGATGCGGTGCCCATTCAACGTCTAATTCTTCAAAGAATATTTTTCCTTTCTCCTGCACGTCGGCCGGTTGCTGAAACAGGTCATCAAAGATCACCCGGTTATAGATGCGTTTGATCTCCGTTTTCACGCCAGCCTTCAAATAGTATAGTTTCTTTCCTTCTTTGATCAGTTCGGTGATGCAGACCGGTTGAATACCGACATGATCCTGCGTACAGTAAAAGTCAATCTTTGTTTTTTGCTGGTGCGGGAATATTTCCAGCAGGATCACATTTTCGGGCTGATGTGTTCCAAGAATGATCTCTTTTAAATGCTGTATATAGGTTTCTTTGGTATGTCCACCGAGATAAGCCGAGAAACCGGCCGGTACATCAAAATGATTCCTGAATACATCATCCACCAGTATCTCGTAGGCAAAAAGAGAAGGGAAGCCCTGCATTTCGATCAGCTGCGGTTCATATTCGCCTTTATCATTGATGCAGATGCCAAAATCAAAAGCAATAAAATGCGAGTGATTATTTTCTCCCGGTACTTCCAGTCCTTTGGGGATCGCATGTTTGGTGAGTTCTTTGAAAGAAGGATCCACGATAATATCCACAATACTTTCGCAGGCATCAATAATTTTATTCGTAAAATCTTTGGGTACAAATACCGCTGTTTCTGCCACCCGGAATTCAATCGCTCCTTCATGTGCGGCATGCAGTTCTTTTAAAAAGGCTTCGTATTTTTCGTTGGTAAAATCAGCGTTGAATTGCTGGCGGATAGCCGGTATCATGTATCAATAGTTTATGCAAAGTAAGTTACTGCATGAACGGATAGCCACCAAACAGAAGTAAAAGGGGATATGCCACAAAGGCACGAAGACACAAAGCTTTTTTCAAAACGTGGACTAAAGACTCCAGACTAATGACTCATGGCTAGACCTCCATCATTTCAAACTTTCCCACCGACTGGTTCAGGAAGTTGGGGAGAATATGGGCATGTGTCCACCTGATCTTATCGGGGTGATCGAGGAACTCCAGCATATTATTGAGTTTATCCTCGCCATGACTTTCGATCACGGTCTTTCTTTTTTCTTCGAGCTGCAGGTACATGCTCATGCCCGGTGCATCGGCCTCGGGATGGAATTGTGTACCGATCATGTATTCATTGAAACGAACACCCATCAATGCTCTTTCATACGGAACATGCGGACGGCTTTTTTCAATACATAAAACTTTGGCGCCCATTTTATGCAGCAGGTCGTGGTTGGGTTGTATCACCTGGTAGTCGCGGCTGTCCACCCCATAGAAAGGATCCCGGAGACCGTCAAAAACAATTTCTTCTTTACCGGCTTCCAGCATATGGATGGGGAACACACCAAAGGCGGTGGATTTTCGCTTGCAGACCAAACCAATATTATAATAACGGCTGGCTAACTGGAAGGAATGACAGATGAAGAAGATGTATTTTTTCTGTGCGTTATCCGGGTTGTTGTTCCAGCGTTCCATACTGTCGAGCCAGCGGCACCAGCTGATATCCCAGTCATCGAAACGGGAAGAGAGCGGGTCACCGGGGCCGCCACTGGAAATATAAATGTCGAAGGAGGTATCGGGCAGTTCATTTTTCTGGCGCACATCAAACTCTTCACAAATGGTATCGAATTGATTGGCAGTGGCCCACTCACCGATGATCTCCCGGATACAGCGCATGCCCTGGTTGGCCTTACCTTCATAGAGATCGAGAATTGCGATACGAACTAACTTTTTATCTGTCCAGCCCATGGGGCAAACATAATCATTTTTTGCCGGAGGGGCTTGTCGTACAAACGATGAAATTGCCCACAAATGTGGATTAATGATTGAGGCTAAGTTATTTGGAGGAAATTAAGGGGTGACTTCATAGGTTTCTTATATATTTATTTAAAGTCAGGGTGAAGGGACGCTTTATACGTTTTAGCTCCTATTTTTCATTTTCAACGATAAAATCAATATCAATTATATAATCTCCTGATTTACCTCCATATCCATCGGTATAAAAAATGCTAATAGTTTTTTTACAACCCGGACAGTAAAAATCAAGAAATGAGTAAGACTTTACCGTGAGTTCTTTTAGAAATAAAATAATTGCATTCCTGTCTTCAGGAAGAAGATTTGAAAATTCCGAACCTGAATGTTTTTTAAAACTTTTTTCTTCTAACAGGGTTTCGCTAGAGCATTTGGCACATTTGTAAATTATTGGCTCATATACTGTAGGATCAGCGGCTTTGGATTGAGTGGATAAGAATCTCTCGTAAGGCCTTGGCGTGTTAGTAATTGTAAGTCTGCTTTTAGGATCAACTTTTTGCATCATTCTAATTAAAAGAAAATTTATTTTTTCTCGTACACTTTCTCGCCGTTCAAAAAAGTCTTGAGTACCGTTGTGTTCAATATAGCGGTATCAGCGATCTTCATCAGGTCATTATCCAGGATCACAAAATCTGCATACTTGCCTTTTTCCAGCGATCCTTTTTCTTTTTCTTCAAAGTTGGATTTAGCTGCCCAGATCGTCATGCCTCTCAACGCTTCTTCTCTTGTCAGTGCATTCTCCATTTGATAACCTGCTTCCGGCCAACCCTTCGCATCTTTTCTTACCACGGCTGCATAAAATGTTTTAAAGGTGGAAATATCTTCCACGGGAAAGTCGGTGCCCAATGGTAACCACCCGTTTTGCTGTAACAATTGTTTATAAGCATAAGCACCTTTCACTCTTTCCGCACCGAGCCGGTCAGCGGCCCAGTACATATCACTGGTGGCATGGGTAGGTTGTACAGAAGGAATAATGGAGTTGGCACCAAATAAATTAAAATCATTGGGATTCACCACCTGTGCATGTTCAATCCGCCAGCGCAGGTCATTCTTTCCTTTTAGATATTTGGCATAAATGTTTAAGATAGACCTGTTGCCACTGTCGCCAATGGCATGTGTACACATCTGCAGGTCTCTTTTGCGCAGCACCTGTGCCACCGAATCAAAATGATTCAATGAGCTTAAAAGAAAACCTGACCAGTTGGGTTTATCATGATAGGGTTCCAGCAGGCAGGCACCTCTTGAACCTAAGGCTCCATCCGCATATACTTTCAAGCCACGGATATTAATGCGGTCGGTTTTGGTGAGCCTGTCGGAATGTAAATAATCAATATTGGCCCTGGTATCACTCAGCATGATATAGAGCCGCATCTTTAATTCTCTCTTTTGCTGCAAAGCATAGATAGCGAGTGCTTGCTGGTAATCCAGCCCGCAGTCATCAATCGTGGTGAGACCAACCGCAAAACAATTTTGTTCAGCGGCCTGCAATGCTTTTTTGAATTGCTCTTCGGTGGGAGCGGGGATCTTTGCTGAAACAAGATCAACGGCATTATCAATTAATAAACCTGTCAGCTGACCATTTTTTATTTCCACATCACCACCGGTAAGTTGGTAACCAGCTTTTACACCTGCTGCATCCAGTGCTTTTTGATTCACAATAGCAGCATGACCATCCACTCTTGTTAAGAAAACAGGACGATCTGGGAAAAGCTCATTCAATAATTTATTATCGGGAAATTCTTTTACCGCCCAGTCATTCTGGTCCCAACCGCGGCCGATCAGCCATCCATCCGGGTTGGCGGCAGCAAATGCTTTTAGTTTATCAATGATCTCCTGCCAGCTGCCGGTACCAACGAGGTTCACGGTTTGCAATCCTAATCCATAACCCACAAAATGGGCATGGGCATCAATGAAACCGGGATAGATGAATTTCCCCTGAGCATCTATGGATTCAGCAGCGCTGTATTTTTTTTGCAGTTCCGCCGTTGTTCCTGTCTCCACGATCTTGCCATCTTTGATGACCATGGCTTCTTTGCTGGAGAAAGATGAATCCACTGTGTAGATCGTTCCGTTATAGACAAGCAGGTCAACTTTTTCTTTGGTATTGCAGGAAAGTAATACTGAAAAAGAAAAGAGTAAAAAAAATAGTTTCATCATATTAGTTTTATCAGGAACCAGGATATCAGTCCATAAATTTCGGCGGATGCTTTTTGTTATGTTCTGTTTTATCCTGGAAGGCTTTTGCCGCCGCTAAGATAGTGGCTTCGTCATATAAATTGCCAATGAGGGTAATACTGAGCGGTGAACCATTCCGGTTAAAGCCAATGGGCATACAAACAACCGGGTGACCGGTCAGGTTCGTAATAGCAGTCTGGTTACCTGCAAAAGTGGGAACGATCACTACATCAAAGTCTTTCATAAACGCATTCATGTCATCACATAGTTTCGACCGCCAGCGGTTGGCATTGATATATTCCACGGCCGGTATCAGTCTTGAAGTGCGGAAGATATTCGGCCAGAAATTTTTATCCTGCCTTTCGATCAGTTCATCCCGGTTAGTGCGGGTGAGTTCATCAAAAGCGGCGGCTGATTCAGCACTGATCACCACATTCATGATATCAAATGGATAAATAGCAGAGTCAGGGAAACTGATGGCTTTAATGTCTGCCCCTAATGAACGGTATATATCCAATACTTTTCTTTCTGCTGCATTGCTGTCCAAACGCCTGAAATAATTGGCTGCATAGCCAATGCGTAATTTTTTCATATCCGCTTTGCCGGTATAATTAAATGCATGATCCACTGAACCCGGATCTTTTCCATCCGTACCATTGATAACGGAGAAAACAATAGCTGCATCTTCGGCGCTGCGGCAGATGGGCCCGACTTTATCCAGGCTCCAGCTGAGTACCATGCCACCACTGCGGCTGACTGAACCAAAAGTTGGCCTCAGACCTGTTGCGCCGCAACGGGTGGAAGGGGATATGATCGATCCCCATGTTTCTGTACCAATAGCAAATGGTAATAGACCTGCTGCGGTTGCGGCGGCTGAACCAGCAGAGGAGCCACTGGAACCCTGTTTTAAATTCCAGGGATTTTTGGTGGCACCGCCAAACCATTTATTATCGAAGGCCAGTGCACCCAGTGAAAGCTTGGCACATAATATGGCCCCCGCATTTTTCAATTGCTGGTATACATAGGCATCTTCATCAATCACCTGGTCTTTATAAGGTGTGCTGCCCCAGGTGGTCTTTGTTCCCTTCACAGCAAACAGGTCTTTTAATCCGTAAGGAATACCATGCAGCGGCCCCCGGTAGATACCTTTCTTTAATTCATTATCTGCCTGCCGGGCCTGTTGCAGGGCAATCTCTTCTGTTAAGGAAATGACACATTGCAATGTATCACCCCATTTCTTCAGGCGGTTGATGAAAAAAGTGGTCAGCTCCACCGAACTGATCTTTTTGTTTTTTATCAACGAAGCTAATTGCGGCAGTGAATAAAAAGCCAGTTCATTCCGGTTGGCCGGTAACTGCACATTGGCTGGTATGTTCCAGCTGATGGTTGTTTTTTGCTGGGGTATCTTTTTCCCGATAGCCGGGTTGAATGCAAAAGGATAAGCAAGGTTATTGGGCGGATATAATTGATGCATGGCATAAAACACATCCCTGTTCTCTTTCAATCCGTCCAGCATAGAATCCGCTTCTGCATCGGTGAACGAAAGATCATAGAGCGACAATGCATCTTTCACGAGTTGAATAGAATCGGTTTTTGTTTGTGCCGTGGCAGAGAGAAACAGCCACGAACAGCAGGCAGCTACTAAAAATCTCATACAATTGGTTTTGCGTTGACTGAAATTAAACGTAAAATCAATACCTTTTCATAAAATCACTGGTATGCGAAAGATATTATTTGTCCTGTTAACTGTTGTTATTATTTCCTGTCAATCCACTTCCACAAAAAAGGAGGGAGGCGCTATGCCGGTGGCGGAGTATTTCAATTATGGTGACAGCAGTGTACGCCTGGCTGGGATCAAAATGATACCTGTTTCCACGCCGGTGGGCTCTTTCAAAGTATGGACCAAGCGGTTTGGCAATAATCCCCGGATCAAGATATTGTTATTGCATGGCGGCCCGGCCATGACGCATGAATACATGGAATGTTTTGAAAGCTTTTTCCCGGAGCAGGGATTTGAATTCTACGAATATGACCAGTTGGGTTCCTATTACAGCGACCAGCCCAAAGACAGCAGCCTTTGGACAACGGATCGTTTTGTGGAAGAAGTGGAGCAGGTGCGGACAGCATTGGGTATGAATAAAGATAATTTTTACCTGCTGGGTAATTCATGGGGCGGCATTTTGGCGATGCAATATGCGTTGAAATACCAGGATAATTTAAAAGGATTGCTCGTTTGTAATATGATGGCAAGTTGCCCTGAGTACGGAAAGTATGCGGAAGAAGTATTGGCCAAACAACTGAAGCCGGAAGTATTGACTGAAATAAAAGCTATTGAAGCCAAAGGCGATTTTACCAATCCACGGTACATGGAATTGCTGATACCGAATTTCTATAAAGAGCATTTATGCCGGCTGGAAGAATGGCCCGATGGTTTTAACCGTTCGATGAAACATGCCAACGGGGAGATCTATACGATGATGCAGGGCCCTTCTGAATTTGGCATTGCGGGACGGTTAGCCAACTGGGATGTAAAGAACCGGCTCAAAGAAATAAAAGTGCCTACGCTGATGGTGGGTGCTAAACATGATACAATGGATCCCAACGCCATGGAAGAGCAAAGCAAACTGGTACAGAAAGGCCGCTATCTCTATTGCCCGAACGGCAGTCACCTGGCCATGTGGGATGACCAGAAAGTATTTATGGAGGGAGTTATCCAATTTATCAAAGATGTGGATGCGGGAACTTTTTAATGCTGTTTTATTAATTGACTGCGTCAACTGTTTTACTGTCTAAACGGGTTAATTTTGATACCCGCAACTCAATTGTATGGAATTCCCATTCGCACAACTTCAGCAAAAATTCGCCGGCCTGCTTTTTTTTGATAACACTGCCATTCACCAGGCACAGCTACTGGCGTATTCAACCGATGCATCGGTGTACCAGGAAAAACCGGTAGCAGTGGCGATTCCTTTTCATACAGCCGATATACAGCAACTGATTGTATTTGCCAACGAAAACAAACTGACACTGATACCAAGAGCCGCGGGCACTTCTTTAGCGGGGCAGGTGGTGGGTAATGGCATCGTGGTGGATATATCTAAATATTTTACAAATATCCTGGAGGTAAACAAGGAAGAGAAATGGGTGCGGGTGCAGCCCGGTGTGATCAGGGATGACCTGAATTTTCATTTGCGATCTTATGGATTGATGTTTGGCCCGGAAACATCTACAGCCAGCCGGGCCATGATCGGTGGCATGCTGGGAAATAATTCCTGCGGGCTGCATAGCATTGTGTGGGGTTCGATAAGAGATCATGTGCAGGAAGTGACCGCTTTATTGAGTGACGGGTCGGAAGTGATCTTTAAAGCAGAAGAAACACTGGTAAATCATCAAACATCATCGCTGAAAGAAAAAATATACCAGGACCTGTACCAGTTATTAAGTGATAAACATAACCAGCAGCTCATCCGGGATACATTTCCTAAATCAACTGTTCACCGGCGCAATACAGGGTATGCATTAGACAGTTTACTGGCCATGCAGCCGTTTACGGAGAATGGTGAATCCTTTAATGTTTGCAAGCTGCTGGCAGGGTCAGAAGGTACACTGGCTTTTATTACGGAAATAAAAATAGGGCTGCTTGATCTGCCGCCGAAGGAAACGGCTGTTGTCTGCATCCATTGTCATTCCATCATTGAATCATTGCAGGCAAATATTGTTGCGCTGAAGCACCAACCCATGGCATCGGAGCTGGTGGATAAATACATCATGGATTTTACCATTGGTCATCCTGAATACAGTAAGAACCGGTTCTTTATTGAAGGTGATCCCGCCGCCATATTAATGGTGGAATTTATGGAACATGATGCAAGTGCTGTACAACAAAAGGCGCAAAGATTAATTGCATCATTACAGGAAGCCGGGTTGGGCTATGCATTCCCGGTGTTATATAATGAGCAAACCAAATTTGCCTGGGATGTGCGAAAAGCCGGTTTGGGTTTATTGCGCAACCTGAAAGGAGATACACAACCGGTGAATTTAATTGAAGACTGTGCGGTAAGTACGGATGAACTCCCGGATTATATTGCTGACCTGCAGGAGGTATTAAAAAAACATAAGGTCAATGCATCCTATTATGCACATGCCGGTGCCGGGGAACTGCATGTGGAGCCGATGCTGAATTTAAAATCAGCAGAAGGATTAAAAACATTCAGGAATATCCTGGCTGATATAGTGGAGTTGGTAAAAAAATACAAAGGCTCTTTATCCGGTGAACATGGTGACGGCAGATTGAGGGGAGAATATATCGCCCATGTAGTGGGAAAGGAGACGTATCAATTATTTGAGCAGGTGAAATCCATCTTTGATCCTAATCGGATTTTCAATGCAGGTAAGATAACGGCCACTGCTGCGATGGATACACACTTACGGGTGCAGCAGAAGCCAGCGGGCAGAACAATAAAAACAACGTTTGATTTTTCCAACGAGGATGGGATATTAAGGCTGGCCGAAAAATGTTCCGGTTCCGGTGATTGCCGGAAGATGCCCATCTCTGGCGGCACGATGTGCCCCAGCTACATGGCCACCCGCCTGGAAAAAGATACCACGAGAGCAAGAGCCAACCTGCTAAGACAGTTCTTAAGTAATGAAGTGGATGAGCAACCTTTCAATCACCAGGAGATCAAAGAGATCATGGACCTGTGCCTGAGTTGCAAAGGTTGTAAGACAGAATGCCCCTCCGGTGTGGATGTGGCGAAGATGAAGGCGGAGTTTTTGCAACAGTATTATGATCAGAATGGTATTCCGTTCCGTGCAAAGCTGATCGCCAATTTCAGTAAGCAGATGAAACTGGTATCGAAATTCCCGGCACTGTTCAACTGGTTTTACAGTATCCCGTTTTTCAGGAAAACAGCCAACCGGTTAGTCGGTTTTCACCCGGACAGAACGATGCCTGCACTGGGAAAGGAAACTTTGCTGCATTGGTATAAGAAACATCCTGTAATGAAATCAACAAAGCAACTTTATTTCTTTTGTGATGAGTTTACCAATTACAACGATACTGAAATCGGTAAGAAAGCAATTTTGCTGTTAGAGGCATTGGGATATGAAGTGATCATTCCTTTACACCAGGAAAGCGGCCGCACCTATTTATCAAAGGGCCTGGTGAAGAAGGCAGCAGCTATCGCCAATGCCAATATTGAATTATTATCCGGGCTGGTTTCAGCAACCACACCACTGATCGGTATCGAACCTTCAGCGATACTCACCTTTCGGGATGAGTATATTGACCTGGCGGATGAAAAAAATAAAAGGGCGGCCCAATCATTAGCAGCTCATTCATTTACCATTGAAGAGTTTTTATCCAAGCAAGCAGCGGCTGGTCTTATTGATAGAAATTTGTTTACTACTGAGCAAAGAGAACTGCATATTCATGGACATTGTTACCAGAAAGCATTATCCAGACAGCAATCCCTATTGGATACCGTGCAGCTACCTGTCAATTTCAAAGCCAAACTGATCCCATCGGGTTGTTGCGGTATGGCAGGTGGTTTTGGATATGAACAAGAACATTATGAAATTTCACAACAAGTGGGAGAATTGGTACTCTTCCCGGCTGTGAGGGCGGTGCCTGAACAGGATATTATCGTTGCTTCCGGAACTTCCTGCCGTCACCAGGTAAAAGATGGTACTCATAAAAAAGCATGGCACCCGGTGGAAGTGCTTTATGAGGCATTGGTGAAATAATACGTAAAACATAGTTGCTGTAAATGCAAAAGACTGCTCCTGGGAAGCAGTCTTTGTGCCCGGGGCCGGACTCGAACCGGCACACTCGTGAAAGCGGCAGATTTTGAGTCTGCTGCGTCTACCAATTTCGCCACCCGGGCAATGAACTATTGATAAGAACTAACTACCAATCCATTGGCAGCATTGGGGCTGCAATATTAAGCCATTCCGGCTAATTGACGGCGGATGCGGTCTAAATATTTTTTCTTGTAATAATAGGCTTTTACCTGCAACAGCTCTTTTTCGGTAACAGTACCTTCCTTATAATTCTCCACCATTTCTTTAACAGGTTCATATATCTCATTTTGAAGATGGTGAATAGTAGATTCCAGGTCTGCCTTTACAGCAGGCTCATCGGCGTCCATCAACTGTTCGTTTATTTCCAATACTTCCATCAAAAAATCAGGCGGTAGCTCATATTTCTCTTCTTCTTCCAGCAATCCTTTCAGCTGGAGTACATATTTAATGGTCTCATCCGGGTTTTGAAAGGTTTTCCAGGCCTTATTCAGCTGGGCCGATTTTTCCAATGCTTCTGCCTGTGCCTGATCTTCCTCATTAATAAAATAATCCGGGTGGTATTTCTTTGACAATTCAAAAAACTTCCGGGACAGGGTGGCGGTATTCACTTTCAGGGATACCGGCAGTTCAAATAATTCGAAATAGGTCATAGCCATTTATATATAAGAAATTATTTTCTGTTAAAAATATCCTTAGTTTGGGTTACAAAACAGGTTTTATCATGTACAAATCTACGAATAAGGCATGGAGCTAATCAGGAACCTCCCGGATACAGAGCTGGTAGCAAACCTCCGGGCGGGTAAAAGCATGGATGAGGCGATCAAAGCCATTTACCGGAACCACTTCGAAAGCCTCTGCTGGTATATCATGAACAACAGCGGCAGCAGGCAGGATGCGGAGGATGTGTTCCAGGAAGTGGTGCTGAGTTTTATTGACCTGGTACAAAGGGATAAGTTCAGGGGCGAATCAACGGTAAAGACCTTTTTATTTTCCCTGAACCGGTATACCTGGCTCAATGAACTGAAAAGACGGGGCCGGGCCCAGGCCCGGGAGGAAAAATATGAAAGAGGCCAGGAAAGAACAGAGATGGATGCCAGTCATTATATCGCTGACCGGGAAGGAAAAGCGGAACTGACCCGGCTGGTAGGAGAGCTGGGAGAGACCTGCCGGAAGATATTGCTCCTGTTTTATTATGAGAACCTGTCGATGCGGGAAATATTAGAAACCCTGCATTATGAGAATGAACAGGTGGTACGGAATAAAAAGTATAAATGCCTGAAACAATTAGAACAAATGATCACCGAAAAACCATATTTGAAACAAAGCCTGAAAAACTTATTGCATGGATAATTCTACACCTGATATTACTGTCCTGCTCATTGATCATATCGACGGCATTTTACCCGCTGATAAAAAACAGCAATTGGAAAAACAACTGGCTGCTGACCCCATCATAAAAGAGGAATGGGAGAACCTGCTGGGAACCGCTGAAGCTGTGAAATTATATGGCTTACAGCAAAAAGTCGGAACCATTCACCGGGACATGATGACCGAATTACAAACCCCTGTAAGGACCATCAGCCCCGTAAGACGTATTGTCCGTTATACTATAGCAGTTGCGGCGAGTGTGTTACTCGTTGCCTTAGGTATCACCGGGTATAATTTTTATCAATTATCTCCTGATAAGGTATTTACGGAGAACTACAGTTTTTATGAAGTAAGCAATACCCGTGGCAGCGGATCAACAATAACGGAAGCAGAAAAAGCCTACCAGGAAAAGAATTATAAGGAAGTAATAAGCATACATGACCAGGGAAGTGAAGCCGGGCAGCTCACGGAATTTCTTGCAGGTGTTTCCGCCTTAGAACTGGATCACAACAGCAAAGCGATCACCTGTTTTAAAGAAGTGATGGAAACCAACCGGCAAACAAATGATAAGATGCTTGAGGATGAAGCAGAGTACTACCTGTCGCTCAGTTATATCCGCAACAGGGATTATGATTTTGCCCTGGAACTCATGAAAAAGATACAGGATGATCCCGGTCACCTGTACAATGAAAAAATAACCGGCAAACTGATCCGCCAGGTCAAATTGCTGAAATGGCGTTAATGGTTGAATGGTCACAGTTGGTATCCTCCTGCCTTGCAGGAGGATTTTTTTTGCTTGACCGGTTACATGTTGCTTCCTGCTGTGTACTCATTCATGAAAACAAGTATTGTGAAATGAAAAAATTATTTATGAAAAACAAGATCCGTTGGAGTATTATGTTGCTGTTACTGGCAACTGTTATCTTTTATTCCTGTCAAAAGGATGTTTCGGGAAGCAGCAAGGTTGATATCAATACACCACATACCGTGGCCATTTACCTGACCGATGACCAGACACCTGTGTTTGACAGTGTATTTATTGACCTGCAACGACTGGAAGTGAAACTGGAAGATGATACCCTGCCGAATGATGGCTGGGTGAGCCTGCAAATCAGGGCGGGTGTTTATAATATCCTTCGCCTGCGGAATGGTATTGATACTTTATTCGGCACCGGCACTTTACCTAATGGCCGTGTGAAAAAGATCCGGTTGACACTGGGCACACAAAACAGTGTAATGAAAAATGGCCAGTCATTCCCGCTCCGTATCAAAGATGAGGACAGGCAGGTAACAGCCAACCTGGAGAGCAGCAATTTTGAGATCAGCAACGGGCAGGTATTATTCTGGATCGATTTTGATGCTAGCCGTTCTATACAGGTTGATAACAGCGGCTCCGGGAATAATAATGGTTACCGTTTGAAGTCACATATCAAAATATTTACAAGAAGTCATTCCGGTGAAATAGAAGGCAGGGTATTGCCCCGGGCAGCTGATGCAGTGGTGATGGCGATCAGCGGTACGGATACCACGATGGCACGTCCTGATGACGATGACGGAGAGTTCAAGATCGTGGGTCTTACTGCCGGTACGTATAAAGTATTCATCGACGGAAGAAATAATTATAATGATACAACGATCAATAATGTGGTCGTCAGGAACCGGGAAGACACTCACTTGCCCACCATAACATTGCACCAATAGTATTGAGCTTACCTGTGGAGAACTAAGCCGGGTCGTTCAGGCCCGGCTTTTCTTTTTATGCTTGATGAATAAATAGACGGTGGTTAGTACAATGATGCCGGCAGCGATCCACCACCAGGCTTTTGGATGATTGTTGGGCTGGTAATCCCCGATAAATAAAAGATGAGCCCAATAGTTAGGGGTTTTAAAACGCGGATCGATCTCTTTATTTTTTAACAAGTCCAGTTTGGCCTGTTGTAACGCCACATCTTTTGAGAAACCGTTATCAATATAATGATGCAGTTGCCGGGTGATAAAGGCCGTTGTTTTATCTTCTGCCTTCCACAGGGATGTGATAATATTGGGGCAACCGGCATAAGCAAATGCTCTTGACAAACTCATCAGCCCTTCACCTTTCACCAATTGGCCAGCCCCGGTTTCGCAGGCACTCAGGATGATCAGTTGCGTCGAATCAAGTTTCATATCATAGATCTCCTGTGCATATAACCTGTATTCAACATTGACGGGATAAAAGGCAATAAAGGAACGCAGGGGAAATTCATTGTTCACCGTGGCATGTGTGGCAAGATGAATGATACCATTATGATTAGCTGTGGTTAAGAAATTTGCTTTGGTGGCATTGCTGCCGGTAAAAATTGTACCCGGCAACTGGCTCACTTCTTGTTTGGAGGCGGGCAGTTTAGTGAAGGAAAAACCGGTTGAATCTTCATAGCCTTCAGTTATAAACGGTGCAAAGGCCAGGGTGCCATTTAATTTTCCTGTTGCTGTTTCATGCTTTCTCAGCAGGGCCGTTGAATATTGGTATTGAACAGCAAATTTTTCCAACAGGTATTTACCTTGTTCATCCTGCAGGGCTTCAAAAGGAAGATAGTTCAGTTCATCATCCGGTATTATGATCAGCCGTTTTGCTGCTGCCAGTTGCTGTTCAACAGGCTTTATAAGGATAGCATATAAAATTGCGGCTTCGGCCCGGCCTTCAAAACGTTTCAGCCCGTCAACGGAATGAAGAGCAGTTTTGAACCCCGCCAGTTGTTTGTAAAAATCTTCAGCTACAGGGGCCCGGTGATAATTGATACCATTGGACGAGATCACTAATACCAGGACCTCTTTTTCTGATAAATGATAGGATAATAAAGTGGTGCTATTATCCAGCAATTTGCTAAGCTCGTTTACGGAAGGAATACGTTCCGCTGCCTGCTTATCGCGGTAAACAGGATCAGCATTTATTTGTTCCTGTATTTTCCCCAACCGGATCTCGTCATCCCGGATGGCGGCATTGATACCAGCCAATTGTACACTATCTGTTATGTTAGCTGCTTTCAGGCTCATGCGGGTAATGGATATCCTCAGTAAAGCTTCCTGCCTTGTCAGGTCATTGCCGGCGTCTTTGAGTTTATTTTCCTGTACGTTCAGTGAAAGGATCGAAGCTTTGTTCCGCTGGTCAAAGAAATACGCTTCTTCCAGGAATTGCTTTTCGCCGGTAAGCTCATGCAGCAGCAAGCTGATATCGATCGGTTTACTGTGCGCTGTGTATTTTATTTTATTCAGGAAAAGACGGGCTTCGTCCGAGTCATAGGTTCTTTCTACAAAATCAGCCAGTTTAAAAGCAGCCCGGTAAGCATCCAGGGCAGCTTTGAGCTGGCTGATATCTTTTTCCTGCCGGTAAAGGAAAACAAAGGCATCGGCTTTAGCAGTTAAAGCATTAAACAGGTTGATATAGGAAAATACACCACTGAATTGTTCCGGGTTTTTATAGATATCTCTTTCATTAAAGTCATTGACAAACTGGATAACCGACAACTGGTATTGCTCCAGTGCTTCCGTAAACTTATCTTTTTGAATGGCCATATCTCCCAGGTGTTTCAATGCCAGGCCTGCCTGTATATTCTTGCGGCCAACGTTCCATTTTTTATTTTCTGCGAGTACTTCCTGGTAATAATATTGTGCAGAATCAGCCATATTCAAACTTTCATAAGCCAGGCCGATATCATTCAGTAACCGTACGATCTTGTTATTGTTATATCGTACCTGTTTAAAAAAGCCGATAGCTTTACGGCCGGCTCCCAGTGCCAGGTTGATCGCACCTAAATTATGGAGGATATCATTTTTATTGATGTCTTCCCTGAGCAATTGCTGGTAAATCGTATTGGCAGCATCATAATTTTCCAGTTTTGTCAGCGTGGCTGCCAGGTTGATCTCGTAATTAGCCCGGAGTCCGTCGGTGGAAGAATTCGGGGAGCCCAGCAGGGCAATGGCTTTTTCAAAATAATTTTTTGCCTGGCTGTAATTGCCTGTTTCAAAATACATCGCTCCCAGTGTATTGTAGAGCCGGTTCGTTCCATCCAGCGGGACGGAATAGCGGGAAGCTATTGCTTCGGCTCTTTTGTAATTGAACAGGGCAGAATCAAATTGGTTGCTGCTGTATTGGATGCCGCCAAGGAATATATGAGGTTTGAACAAAAACGAGTCCGGCAGCGAGGGTATTTTGCTTTTGAGGGCAATGGCTTTGGCGTAATTCCTTTTGGCGGGTTCAATGCTGTCGAAATAATGCTGCAGTTCGCCGATCTTGTAATAACAATGAAAAGCAAGCGAATCATCCAATGCCTTTTCAACAGCCGGTAGTATGTCCCGGAAGTTTTTTAACGCCTGCCGGTTCAGGGCTGCTTCTTTCGTTGCTGTTTCTTCCGTGTAGTTGGATATGGAAGAAAGCTGCCCGGCCTGGTGATAGATACGATCTGCAGCCGCATAATCTTGCCGGTACGAATGCCCGGGCTGAGACTTTTGTTGGGAAAAACCAAGTAGCAGGAGAAGGGCCAGTAAGGTTGATAATAAGATCCTGTTCATGATAAGCGGGCTGCTTATCAAATTTAGCAGAACTAACTGATTACTGGTTTACAATTATGACGCATGGGGGTCGTGGTTTGGCCACCCGGCCTACATCGCCGCCTCTTAAAAAAACACCCTGTGAAGTGCGGTCATTCAGGATATCCCAGACATACTGCGGTACATCATTGATCGTATTGTACCAGTATAAAAGCACTTTCAGCTTGTTTTCTGATTTACCACTTGCATCGTTGATCCGGTATTTGATCTCGAATGTTTCCTGGGCATCATTGCGGGGAGGGAAACCGAATACACCGTTGCGGATAGTTTCTTTGAGATTGATCTTGCCGTTATCTGTTCTTACTGAACATCCGCCACTGTTGGCCAGGTTGCCTTCATCAAATACGGACCCGCTGAGGGGCAAAACCCGGTTCTCATCGGCATTGTAAATTGGAAAGGCGATGGAATCATTGGCTGAGAGGTAATAGAAATGGTCTTTGAAGGTGATGCCTGATAAAACTATTTTAGTTTCTGTTACTGTACCATTGGGAGCCGTGTGGGTGATGCGGTAACGAAGCCCGGTCTCACTTTTTGAGACATTAATGGCTCCGGTATTCTCGTCAATCTCTATTCCTTCGGGAAAACCATCATACGTACCGGCTCTTTTTTGCAGTGGCTCCACGATATAATCCGTGGCCTGTGCCCGCATGTAAATAATGGAGTCGCCATAACTAAGGGTATAAGGACCAGCAGGCTCATCCACCCCGGCAGTGGGATCGCAGGAGGTAAAAACCAATACTGCCAGTAATGCCGGGATGAAGCGGAAGATACCACGAATAGTCATAAAGGCCTTTTTTGTGTGTAAAACCTGGAAGCCATCTTGTAACCGGGGAGGGCAACTTTTTTTCCACGAAATTAAAGTTACAACATTTATTATGCCGGCTTCCCTGATTTAAATCAGCTTGTTTTGCATCGGGAGAAACGGCAACTTTGCGGCCATAACTAACGAGTAAGGCTATATGACAAGAATCGGACTTATACGGGAAGGAAAGATACCGGCGGATAACCGGGTGGCACTGACACCTGCCCAATGCAAATGGGTGCACAAGAATTCAGACCAGGTAAAAATTGTGGCCCAGTCATCTCCCCATCGCTGCTTCAGTGACAGGGAGTATTTATCAGCAGGGGTGGAGGTAAAGGAAGATATTTTGGACTGTGATATTTTATTAGGCATTAAGGAAGTGCCCATTGATCAGTTGATGGATAATAAGACCTATTTATTCTTCTCCCACACAAAGAAAAAACAACCTCATAACCAAAAACTTATGAGGTCTATCCTGAATAAAAAAATACGTCTCATTGATTATGAGTGCCTGGAGCACGAAGATGGACAACGGATCATTGGTTTTGGTTTTTTTGCCGGTGTGGTGGGTGCTCATAACGGAATGATGGCTTATGGTAATCGTACCGGCCTTTTTAAATTAGACAGAGTTTATAAACAACGCAGCTTCAGGGAATTAATTCATAATTATTTCGGCCTCCGGTTGCCCAATGTAAAAATAGCTGTTACTGGATCAGGACGGGTGGCGCATGGTATTTTGGAGATCATGAACCTGATGGGCATTCACGAAGTGGAGCCGGATGATTACCTGAAACGTCGTTTTTCTTATCCTGTTTACACCCAGTTAAAGGGTGCCGACCTCTACCGGAATAAAACAACCGGTGGTTACAATCGCCAGGAATTTCATGACCACCCGGAATTGTATGAATGTACATTCCCGCCGTACACCGCCCAGACCGATATATTAATGAATGGGGTGTATTGGGATAAAACGGTCCCCCGCTTGTTTGAAAAAGCAGATGCAGTTTCGGACAATTTTATCATACAGACCATTTCGGATATTACCGATGATGCCGATGGCTCCGTTCCGATCAACCTGGGTGATCAGACCATTGAAGACCCCATCTACGGTGTTGATAAGAAAACACTGGAAAAAACAGCCCCCTACCTGGAAACCTCCATTGATATCATGGCGGTAGGTAACCTGCCCAACGAATTGCCCAGGGATGCTTCCCGCTATTTTGGAGAGCAGCTGATCAAGCATGTACTGGAAGACCTGGTGGGAAACGGTTCTGCAATTATTGACCGGGCTACTATGGCAAAAGACGGGGATCTTACTCCGGGCTATGAATACCTCCGGGATTATGCAGGAGGAAAATGATGTTTATAGCTGGAGGTAATATTCTTTCAGCAGTGCTGCAAACTCAGGGCTGTATTGCTGCGCATCATCCTTGATGCTTATTTCCTGTTCCGGATACTTATTACCAGGTTTGCCCTGGTGGGTGCCTGCCAGCATAACCCGGAAATAATTATGCTTTGTTGTCTGCCTTACCAATGTTTTTTCGGCGACCTGTAAGGAGTGTTTATTGAAAAGAGCGGGTAGTTCCTCCCATCTTTTATAAGGTAATAAGAGGTAGAAGCTACCATTTTCTGAAAGCGATTTTTTAATGATATCCAGTAAGCCGTCAAGGGTCAAGGCACTACTATGATGCGCTATATTCTTACTGTCATCATGCGATTTTAATTCTTCTTCATAAAAAGGTGGATTACTGATTATCAGGTTGTAATTCTTGTTTGTTGAATATAATTTAGCATCAGTATGGATGACGTTGATCCGTTCTTTCCAGGGAGAGCTGTTTACATTTTCTGCCGCCTGCGTAGCAGCATCTTTGTCGATCTCCTTTGCCTCAATTTCTGCGGTTAAATTTTTCTGTGCCAGCATGAGGCTGAGCAAACCGGTTCCGGTTCCGATATCCAGGATCTTTAAGCCGGGTTCCTGGTGCCGTACTTTATCCGCCACCCAGGCACCAAACAGGCAACCATCCGTGGTTACTTTCATGGCACAGCGTTCCTGGTGAACGGTGAATTGTTTAAAACGGAAATAAGTATTTGACAAAGGGCCAGGCTTTTTGTAAATGTAGCCAGAAACCCGTGATAAGCAACCGGGGTTACCAATTCGCCCTTGCCGATGCACTGACAGCAATATCTGCAAACTGGCCGGCCTGGTATTTATAGTACCCCGTAATTGCGATCATACCGGCATTATCCGTGCAGTACTGGAAGGCGGGAATAAACGTGTTCCAGTGATACTGTTGGCCCATTACCGTGAATGCCTGCCGCAAGCCGCTGTTGGCGGATACACCTCCGGCGAGGCAGATGTCTTTGATACCGGTTTCAATCGCAGCCTTTTTTACTTTGTTGAGAAGTATGGTCACAATGCGGTGCTGTATGGAAGCGCAGATATCAGCCAGGTTATTTTGAATGAAGGCCTGTTTCTCTTCTTCCGTGGCCGTGAATTCCTCTTTATACAAATTGCTCTTACCCGCATTTTGCAGAAAATACAGGATCGAGGTTTTCAGCCCGCTGAAACTGAAATTCAGCCCGGGTATTTGTGGCTCCGGGAATTGGAAGCGTTTGGGATCACCTTCTTTAGCATATTTATCAATCAGCGGTCCGCCGGGATAGGGAAGGCCCAGTATCTTGGCTGATTTATCAAAGGCTTCCCCGGCTGCATCATCAATTGTTTCGCCGATCACTTTCATGTTCGTGGGTGATTCACATAAAACAATCTGCGTATGACCACCGCTGACAGTTAAACAGAGAAAAGGAAAATTGGGTTTGGGATCGTCGATCAGGTTGGCCAATACATGGGCCTGCATATGGTGAACGGCGATCAGCGGCTTGTTTAATGAAAGAGCTAGTGATTTGGCAAATTGTCCGCCGACCAATAAAGAACCGATCAGCCCCGGCGATTGGGTAAAAGCAATGGCATCTACAGATGAAAGTGCTGTGTTAGCAGTTTTCAATGCCGCATCCACCACGGGAACGATATGTTGCATATGAGCCCTTGATGCCAGTTCGGGTACAACGCCACCGTATTGTTCATGCACGGCCTGGTTGGCAATGAAATTGGAAAGGATCTTTCCATCCACGCAAATGGAGGCAGATGTTTCGTCGCAACTTGATTCTATGGCCAGGATGGTGGTTGACACGTTGAAAAGTTAGTAAGTTAACAGGTTAACTGGTTAAAAAGTAAAGCAAAAATAATAGCATTGGCTATTTGAATGATTAAAGGAGTAGGTGAAGTTTAAAACTCCTGTAAGTCTCCCCTTCAGGGGAGATGAAGAGGGGCACTATTTACTCCGGATCGCCACCACCGGGTCCATTTTGGCAGCCTGCAGGGCAGGGATAAAACCGGCGAGGATACCGACGAAAATGCAAATGCCGATGGCCAGCACCATGTAGCTGGTGGAGATATATACCGGGAAGTTCAAGGCTTGAGTCAGGATCACGGTTAACAGGAATACCAGTGTAAGACCGATCAATCCGCCGATAATGCAGAGGAATGCTGATTCTAATAAAAACTCGGTGAGTATGATCCGGCTCTTGGCCCCAATGGCTTTTTTCAAACCGATCTGCCCGGTACGTTCCCTTACGGAGACGAACATGATATTGGCCACACCAAACATGCCTACAATTAAGGATAAGGCTGCAATGGCCCAGCCACCGATATTTAAACCCACGAAGGCCGAACTGATGGCATCGCTGAAATCATTGATATCGTTCAGGGCAAAGTCCTCTTCTTTCGTGGGGCTGAGTTTATGTAAAGCCCTCATGGTACCGGTCAGGTCGTCTTTGAGAGCTTTACTGGTCAGGTTATCCTGTCCCTGCACCATGATCACCGGGTCGGTCCGGAGTTCATTCATAATGGACCGGGAAAAATTATAAGTGAATAAAGTGCTCTGGTCAAATTCCCAGCCACCGATCATGGTCTTGCCTTGTTTTTTGATCACACCGATGACTTGTAATTGCTTTCCTCTTACAGAAATTTCTTTACCAACAGCCGTCTCCGGGGAACCATATAGTTTCTCTGCAATTTCATTACCGATCACCGTTACATTGCCACCACTTGAAAACTCGGCTTCCGAAAAATAACGGCCGGTGCCTATACTCATGGTTTGTATATCATCAAAATCTTCACTGACGCCGTAGAGAATTACGTTGGATAACTGGTTGCCTTTATACTCCACATTGTCCCGGGTGTTAATGGCAAAAGCCGCATACTTCGCACTTTTTGTCCGGTCCTTGATATGCTTCATTTCCCCGTATTTGGGAACAGGACGGTTCACATATTTCCACCAGGGATAATCAGGGCCGCCACCGGCACTGTAATCCCATTTATCAATATAGATCGTATTGGTGCCTAAGGATTTTACTTCGTTCTGGATATTCTGTTCCAGGCTGTTCACCGTAGCCAGTACGCCGATGATGCAGAAGATACCGATGGTGATACCAAACAGCGAGAGGAAGGTACGGAGTTTGTTCTTCCACAATTCCTGCAGGGCCATTTTAAAACTGCTGTAAACTATTTCTAACGACCGGCGGATCATACAGCAAATTTACCGGAACAGAAGGTAGTAAGGAAAGTTTTTATGTAAAAGGTAAAATACAGCCGCTGCCAGCAATGACAGCGGCTGTTGCGATAGCTTGTTTTAAAAATTAAGACGGATACCTGCATTGACAGTAAAGATGGCATCCGCTTCGCCCAGTTTGTAATAGCTGACACCTGCCCCAAGTTCCCATTGCATTGGTCTTTTTCCCTGCACAGCTATTTTATTTATGATCCCTGCCGGTGCTGATAAATGATAATACCCGCCGATAGAGGCCCCATATCCAAATTCGGAACTTCCTCCTCCAAACAGGCCCAGTGCAGGGCCGGCTTCTATTTCGATATCGCCTCTCGGGCAGGGCATATAATGCCAGCCGGCAAAGCCATGTAGAATGGACAGGTCAGAATAATCATAGGAAAAATTACCAATGGTCTCTGTTTTACCAAAGAGCTGGCTGAAACCAAGTTCGGCATGAAAGCCTGAACGAATTACTTCTACTGGTCCAAATTTCTCAGCCAGGCTTATTATTTTTTCCAGGTCGGTTGTACCCCCGGCTTTTTCCAGTTCCTCTTTGGTTATGATAAAAGGAGAAACAATGGAGCTGCCGGCATTTACCTGCAAGGACCGGCCAAAATCATATTGCACCCGGGCTCCGGCTCCCAATGAATAATTCTCAGCACCCTTGCCAAAAGGCAGCAATGCGGCAACATCAATACTTAACCTGCCGGTATTTTCTAACGTTTCTTTGCTGATGACACTGATTGCTGAAGGAGTCTCTTTTATTACCTGTGCAGTTCCATTTTGTGGTAAAAAGAGTAGCGCAGAAATGACCAGGGAAAGAAAGGCTTGCTTTTTCATACTACAGTTTTTTGAGTTGATAAATGGAGGATCGGCTTGCGGGTCAGGATCAGGAGATTGTCCGTAGAGCCATTCAGGAGAAATGCCTGCCGTATGATATTGCTGACTGCCTGCTGATTAAATGTACACTTTTTTATATACGAAAACAAACAGGTTGTTGCGGTCTATATTGAGTGGCCCAGGTCGGTGGGCAGCCCGTCCAGGCTCTTCAAATTATTCTGCTGCACATATTCATGCAGGCCATCGGCCCCTTTCTTTTCCGCCCATTCAAAGTGAATATCTCTTTCACCGGTATAGGTATAAAGCGGTACGCCAAAACCACAGGAAGTTTGTACCAGGTCAATATCAGCTATGATCAGTTGCCGGGTGCTGGGATAAAGTTTGAACTGCGGGGCTAACTCTTCCCATTCGGCTGTGCCCGGTAATACAGCATGTCCTTTACCATACAACCGTAAAATATTCGGTGCCCCTTCAAAAGAACAGAACATGATCGTGATGCGGCCGTTTTCCTTTGTATGTGCTGATGTTTCATTCCCGCTGCTGATGAGATCCATGTATCCCACTTTGTGATCGGATAATACCCGGAAACAATCCAATCCTTTCGGTGAAAGATTCACCCGGCCATTGGCGCTGAGCGGGGCGGTGGCAACAAAGAAGATATGCTGCTGTTCAATGAATTCCTTATGCGCCGGTTTGATGGAGTCGTGGAGTTTGCCCATGGTATAATGTGTTTACTGGTGATCCTGTGTAAAGATAAGACCTGTTATTTTCTACTGATGTTCATCTGCCGGGTTTTCAATTCAACCACCGGAATTCTCAACCGGTTACAGTCTGACGGAACCATGCTTCCATCATCAACTAAAATTGTGATAATTTTTATAACATGAAAAAATCCGTGAATTCAAATACTGCCGGGAAAGCACTGGTTGCTGCACTTTTCATTGCAGCTGCTTATCTTTTCATGTTCTGTAAGTTTATCCCTTTTCCTTACAATATCCCCTTCATCTGTTCTGTCATTATCGCTGGATATCTTTTTTTTAAAAGGCCGTTGAAGTTACTGGGTATTCAACGCATCACTAATCCCTTTTTGTTTGTATTGGCTGCTGCCGCTACAGCACTGGCAGCAGAATTGCTGATGGACTGGCTGGTGCAGCCGCTCGTTAATAAGTTATGCAATACGGTACCCGATTACAGTTATTTCAGTGTACTGGAAAATAAAACGGCCTTGTACACTAAATATATTTTTTATACCTGGCTCAGTGCGGCGGCGGGGGAAGAATTATTGTTCAGGGGGTTCATCTTTGACCAGTTAAACCGGGTAATACCGCCGGGAAAATTTCAAACAGCAGCGATCATGACCATTGGAGCAGTTTTATTTGCTTTCGCTCATGGTTATGAAGGCCTGGCTGGTATTGTCCTGACTTTTTTATGGGCACTGCTTTTCGGCATCATTTATAAAAGAAGCGGAAATATATGGTTTACAATACTGGTGCATGGTATTGTTGACACTATCTTTCTTTCGCTGGCTTATACCGGCCGTCTTTCCTATTACGAATTACCGAACCAGGTGGTCTGGGGATATTGATCAAACATAGAGAAATACCTGCTGATTCAAGCCGGGACGGATGCGGAGTAAAGAAAGAAGCTGGTTTATTTTATACTTTATTCTGTTGCTAATCCTGCTTCTTTCCAGGCTTTAATTCCACCGTCAAGATGAGCTACATTTTCAAAACCCATTTGCTTTAACGTTACAGCAGCTAAAGCAGAGCGGCCACCTGATGCACATTGAAGTATGATCCTTTTACTCTTATCAAATTCAGGTTTATAATAAGGAAGTGTTGGGTCCGCATAAAATTCAAGCATACCTCTTGATGCATGTATTGAACCCGGAATTTTCCCATTTAGTTTTAACTCTTCACTTTCACGGATGTCGATCAGCGTTACATCTCCATTCAATAATTCTTCCGCCACTTGTTGCGGCGCCAGGTTTTCAATTTGTTGTTTTGCTTCTTTTACCAGGTCGGCTGCAGATTTAAACATAAAAATTAAAGTTTAATTAGTGGGTAATAAAATCCGGCTTACGGCCAGGGCTTGCTGCTGTGCTAGCAGGTTGAAAATATGAAGCTGAAGTTAACAACAAAAAGCCAAATAGTAATTCGTCAGCCGGGGTATTAACCCGTGGATTAACGCTGCAATTTGTGCCGGCAGCGGGATGTTTCTTTCCTGTTAACCGCCAAAGGCTATACAATAAAACTGCGGAGCTGCAAGCACCGCAGAGCCGGGGATAACGGGGGCTGTTTGCCGGTAGTTATACTTCAGCAACGATCAGGCTATTCATCATTTTTAAGTTTTTTAAGGAGGTAAGTCCAGTGAAGGTTTTGCGGATCCAGCTCATGATTTTTTTCAAAACACTGAACAGCCATTTTTTTGTTCTTATTCCGCCTATAAATTTCTCCCAGGTTTTCATAAACAAGAGTGGATGTTGGATACTCAATGGCATTCAGGCTGTAGATTTTTATGGCAGCTTTTATTTTTTTAGCTTTCCTCAGTTCATCTCCAAGATAACTCAGCTGGTATTCATTAAAAATAAAGGCTGGTTTTTTTGAGATTTTGAGTTGCTGATACAATTCGATAGCGGCATCCACCCCGTTAGTCTGAATGGTGCTCCTGAGCGTATCTAATAAGGCCCAGGGATATTTGTAGGGCTCCAGCTGATGGCTGGCATCAAGGATATGCCAGCCGATATCTGTTACAGAATTATTTGAATTCGACAAAACGACAACCCCGACTTTCTTCTTTTTGTCTATTCCTAAAAAAGTACGGTAGCCCGGCATTCCCCCATCTTTAAAGAGTAAATACTTTCCCTCGTTATTTACAAGCGTCCATCCCATGGTAGCATAAACATTGTCGTCATTCTTTTTAGCCCGCAGTATATGCGTAAGTTCCATAGCAGGGGATAAATCTGTTTTAATGAAGCCCATGCTGGCTTCTGCAAATGTGAGAAGATCGTTTACCGTTGAACGCAGGGCACCGCCTGCACTTATTGCTCCTAAATCGGCCAGGCCAACGGGAACCCCGGTTTCGGCATGACCAACTGCCAGGTTTGATTTTTGTTTCGCCGTTAATGAAATAACTGTATTATTCATATGCAGCGGCTTGCAGATTTCTTCTGTTACCAGGGTCTCGAAATCTTTTTGTGCCACCAGGGTCAGTATATTGCCCAACAATCCGTAGCCTGTATTGGAGTAGACCCATTTTGAATCAATATCAAAGGGAGGGTTGAAATTTGAAACATACTCGTATAACTGCTTTACGGAATAATCTGCATAGGGCTGGTCCTGGTTTTTCGGATCAACATTGTAGGGAAAACGGGGCATTCCCGACCGGTGTGCAGACAGGTTAAGCAATGAAATTTCTTTTCCATTTCTTACAGGTGTTTTTACCGTTTTGGGAAGAAATGCAGAGATGGGGTCATTAAGATCCAGTTGTTGTTGCAGGCTCATGTCGGCCAGTAACAGGGAGGTGAATACTTTGGTAATAGACCCTATTTCATAGATGGTATTGCCATCCGGCAGTGCAGGGTTCCTGTCACTTAATATGCCTTCTGCAATTATTTTTCTGCCATGGGTATCAACGATCCCAACGATAATACTTTTACTTCTTTTATTGGCAACTTCCTGGTGAATAATGGCTTTTATCGTATCAATCGGTACTTGTCCGACAGCATTAGTTGTTACAAAAAACAGGCTGATGATGAGCAGGTATTTTTTCATTTTTCTGTTTGAAGTAAAGGCTTGTTTAGAGCAATATCCTATGTTAATACTGCTGACGCTGAGTAAAGATAGGAAGATGAAAATATAATCTGAAGCAGGGTTAACCGCCAGAGGCGATACAATAAAACTGTGCAAGGGGAAGTTTTGCAGAGTTGGATGTATTACTGTTGCCCGAACTTAAAACTGCTTTTAATTCTTTCCAATACCTGGTCGCTGAGGGCAATGCCGTTTCCCATCAGGCAAATTGTTTCAGCTCCGTTGGAGAAAAATAAGCAGGCTACCTGTGCGGTACTTTTACTTTTCTTTGGCTTCTTTCCTTCGCAGGGCAGGTGGGTAAAAAAAGTGCAATCCAAACCGGTATAATTATTCGCCTTCATTTCAAAACTCACCACAACATGAATAAAATTATTTAATTCATATAGATACATATATTCATGGCGGGCATTGAAACCCATTTCTTCCATCGCCTTTGGAATAGCGGTTGGGAAATACCGTAGCCGGTAGAGCACACTATCCAAACAGAGTTTTTTGACAGGCCTGCCTGCACTGTCTGTTTCAAGAAATGATTGAAAGTAACCAGCAGCACCCTGCCCCGGCATCTCTTTCCAGGAGTGGGGGATATCCAGTGAAAACTTTAGTTCAGATGCTGCAGTATCAGGCCGGTATGTTTTAAACAAGCTATCCTGGCTGTATGCTTCCAGGGAGAAAAGAACCAGTGTTATTGGTATCAGGATAAATCTTGTCATTATCGTTTAATCTTTGTCAGGAAAACACTACGGACAACTGGGGCCATTTATCTGGTATACTTTTCAAATAATTTAATTGCTTCCGCTTTTAAATTATCATATTTAAAATCATCGTTGAATCCAATCCCTGGGTTATAATGTGTCGAGCCTTTATTGGCACATAATAGATATTTAGGTCCACCCAACTCGGCAGAAATAGGAGAGAATTCTGTCTGAACTCTTAAAACAATTTTACCGGCATTGTCGACAACATAAAAAATATGTTTATAATATATGTTTCCTTTGTTTTCATTTTCATAACGTTCAAAGGCTTGAATTAAATAATCACCCCATTTGAATTGGTCGAAGCAAAACATATCTTTCAGGTTGTCTTTAAGGAGTCCTTGTTGGTGAGCTTCATACAATTTATCCTTATAAGGTTTTGCTTTGCCATACTCTTTTTTTTGATAATAGATTTGGATAAGCTTTGCATAGGAATGGTAGTCTTTGGGGTCTAGTTGTAAAAGCTCAATAAAGGCTGGCTCGGCTTTGTCATAATTACTTTTCAAAGATTCAAGGAGGCCAATATTGAATAAGACATTGATGTATGAATCGGATTCTTTTGAGATTTTTGATTTAGCTACATAAAAAGCTTCTAATGCTTTGTCATTATTTTTTTGGTCGGAATAGATTTGAGCAATAAGTGAATATGGTCTGTCGGGACAGTCTTTTTGTTCGGTTGCTTTTCTATAAGCTTCAAGTGCCAAATCTAATTTTCCGAGATTATAGTAGGCGTCGCCAAGTCCGCTGTAAAATACTGCATCGTCTGCCTTTAAAGCAATGGCAGACTGAAAACCTTTAACCGCTTCTTCATACTTTTTCATGTAGTTAAGAGTCGACGCTATAATATAAAAAGGAGCAGGGTCTTTTGCATCCTTATCAATAGAAAGATTCATAAACTTAATGCAGTTATTATCGTCCTCTTTCATGTAGTAGGCAAGTCCAACGTAATACAGGGACTTTGCAGAAAGATCATTGCTCTTTGAAGCATATTGTTCAATTATTTTGTCATACTGTTTTTTGTCCGACAAGGCTTTTAATTCTGTGGTCGTATTATCTTGAGAGCAAATTGTCAAGCTATAAATCGTCAAAATGAATGTTGGTAGAATATTTTTCATTACGATTATATTGTCATTTAAAAATTGATAACGGACAGGTATTGCCGATGGTGGGGAATTTTATATTCGTCCGCCCGGAACTGCTGCCTGGCTTTTTGATAAAGTTAAATATTAAGAACTAAAGCTGGGCTTTATTCGTCGAGCCCCAAACCAAAGTACAGCAGAACTACTGCTGCTGATTGCTCCAATGTCAAGCCCCACTATTGGCAATACCAATGTTGTGTGTAGTATTTCTTCACTGTCGGAAGTTTTGTCTTTTCAATTCTAAAGATTCTTTTGATGGATAAGAATTTGGATTGTCTGGCAATGCAATTTTTTGTCCATTGTATTGCTGGTAAGTTGTGCTTTGTATTAAAGAACTAATGTGAACGATATAGCTACTGTCAATAAACAAAAGTCCGCTGTCATACAAACGATGCAAGTCAACTCTAAGCAAAACTCCGTTTTGAATATGATTTGAAGATTCTGTCAAATACGACTGTAAATGTGCTGCTTCAAGAAGTTCAGGACAAGTTTCACCTGTAATGCAGCATTTGTTTTTATAGGCTTTTAATATTTTTCCTTTGAATTCACTTTGTCCTTTTCGTTGATTGACTTCTCGTTTGTAATCTTCTCTGGGTTCGTTGACTAAATTGAAATTGTCGGAACCGTCAATTTGAATTGTGAAAGGGTCGTATTGGTCAAAGTACTTGTATTTAACAACTTGAGTAGCGAAATCAATTTGAAAATCTTCAGGTCTAAGATATTTTTCTTCGTCCCAATACTGGCAATTGACTAAAACAATACAACCGATTTCATAAGTATTAATGTCAATTGATTTGCCGCCAAAAGATTCGCTGTTTTTATCAATATAAGTTTGAATTCTGTCAATGAATTGAGCTTTGTCAACACAGCCGTTTCTTTGTCCAAACTCTTTCCAAGCTGCGTTTGCTGTCAAATTTTTGTACTCATAAAACTCCCCAAAACCTCCAAGCTGTCGGATTGGCGATTTTAAAAGAAAGTACCATCTGTCACCCTGATTTAATTTCTTAATATTCCAAGGAGTGGGTGTCCAAAAGTTAACAAAGGAGTTTAGTCCAGTGTCCCGAAGAAATTGAAACCAAGTATTGTCAGTAGGAGAGATTACAAACATAAGGGTCTTATAATATTACACACAACGTCCAGGGCTTGGCGACGTGGCGGATTCGGTGTTACGTAAGCCGGGACTGGTGCTGATCAAAGATATGAAGATCAAAATATATTCTATAGCTTGGCTTTATTCGTAAGATTGATATGTCGCTGAGCAACGATATATCGATGAGGATTTATTCGTAAAGCCGCCATGACGCCAAACCCCTTCCTATGTTTACATTTCAATAGTTTTAGGTAGCAGGAAGAAATCAAA
>CAZQSZ010000003.1:0-500021 GCA_964596345.1 uncultured Chitinophaga sp.
AGAGCACGACCTTGCCAAGGTCGGGGTGGCCGGTTCGAGCCCGGTCTTCCGCTCAGCAAAAGTCCTCTTGCCCCACAGGCGGAGGATTTTTTTTAATAGCACACTCTCAAAATTTGCCCTGGTGGTGAAATTGGTAGACACGCAGGACTTAAAATCCTGTGGCCAGCAATGGCCGTATCGGTTCAACTCCGATCCGGGGCACAAAAAAGGGATCAGTAATTACTGATCCCTTTTTTTATAGCGTTCTTTTTTCAAAACGCCCCGTTCGCTTCTTTAGCCGGATGCGGAAAACAACTGCCGCTGCAGCAGGTACTGGTTTGCGGTCCTTATTTTCAGTTGCATGATCAGGTAATGCGGTCTGGCTTACCATCAGCGGGGTGAATTTATCAAACATTTTTTGCAGGGCTTCCCGGGCCTCCCCATTTTTCAATTCTTCAAAAAGGCCCCAGGCAATCACACTTTGCCAGTTGGCCATATTTTCCATATGATCTGTTTCAAAACATACTTCCGGGTTCTTCCGCATCATTTCCAGTTTCAGGCCATCCCGGCTGTGACAGATGATATCCCCGTTGTCATAGATATAGGTAACCGGAACAACATAGGTAATTCCACCTGCATGACAACCCAGGCGACCAACGAGCTGTGAGTTCAGTAAGCTGTCAATCTGCTTATCATTTAATTCGCCCAGCATAACTTTTATTTGAAAATAAAGTTAGCTATGGTGCCCTCCTTTCATAATGAGCAAGGTCAGCTTTACAGTTGATTTGGGACGGGGCGTTTACTGATTGTACGTGTAATTGTAATCGATCCTGCCGGTAAGTTCTTTGTCTTTATTAAAAAGGGCTTCTTTGATTTTTAATCCCTTTTCATTGTAAATATACCGCCAGATCAGGTAACCGAGATTGAGGCTTGATGTGGTGGTTATTTTCTGGATAACCCTGTCCTGGTCATCATATTCAAACATCAGGTCAGGCAGCAGTTTTTTTAGCTTGGTATTGTAGCGAACAATATCGCTCAGCCTGTTTTTTTCATCATAATAATAGTAGAGATAACCGGTTTCCCGTCCTTTCCGGAATGTTCTTTCTTCACCAATATTACCTTGTTCATCCGTTACAAATCGTATCTCCAGGCTGTCGGCTGTATTGTTACCCGAGCCGGTGATGATCCGCCACATTTTTTCAGGGTTTCCTTTTTCATTGTATAACCAGATATGAGCCTCTGCCTGGTTGAAATCATTGGCGGAGTCGCTGACGAAATTCTGCACCTTGATAATCTTTCCTGCAGCATCGTATTCGTAAACAGTATTGCTTTTTGCTTCCGTGGAGGAATCACTCATACTGACCAACCTGTTCTGTTCATCAAAACGGCTGTAAATAACAGACCGGTTCAGGTTAATGATGGAAGTGGCTTTCAGTGCCTTCCCGTTTTCTTTTAGTTCATGAAACTCTGAAAAATCGGTGGCTTTTGTTCCCCGCTGGTCGGAGCCGCTGGCGGCGACTGTCCTGACCTTATTGGCCAGGTAGGTCTGCATTTGCCGGTTGGTTTCCTGTGTGCCAATAATATCGTTGTAATAATATTGTCCGGAGACTGCAGACGAGATAATTAAGGAGATAAGAAGGGAAAAGGTTTTCATGAAATATGATCTTGTTTATGTATCAAAAGTACCTGATTTACCGGTTAACGTAAAAGAAAAGACTGGCGGTATCTTTTTGTACTTATTTTTAAGAAAAATTTTTCGTGTCGCATATTCCACAGCGTAAAGAAAAGGACTGCCTGAACTGCGGAACTATCGTACAGGGCCGCTATTGCCAGGCTTGCGGCCAGGAAAACGTGGTGCCGCATGAGACCTTTGGCCATATGGTCAAACATTTTCTTTACGACATCACACATTTCGACAGTAAATTCTTTGATTCTATGAAATTCCTGCTGCTGAGGCCGGGGTTTCTGCCTTCTGAATATATTAAAGGGAAAAGGGCCCGTTACCTGAACCCTGTTAAAAAGTATGTGTTTACTTCGGCGATCTTCTTTCTTATATTTTTTGCATTGACTTCAAAAGACAGAGCGGTAAACTTTGATCTTGATAAACCCTTGACAAAAGAAGAGCGGCTTGCCTATATCAGCAAAGGAGAAAAAAGAATGGCGGCAAATCCTGGTAATACAAAATGGACAGAAGCATTAGTGATGCTAAAAGACACGGGCAGGGTACTTGCCGAAAAAGATATGATCCGGTATTGGGATGATTTCAATTATATCAATATCAGCGGCCGGTCGTATGTATCCCAGGAAGAGTATGACTCGGTGCAGCACTCTTTACCTGCCGCTGAAAAGGACAACTGGTTTCAGCGGTTGGTACAGAAAAAAAATCTTGCATTGCGGAAGAAATACAGAAATGAACCTGGAAAAGGATTTACCGCTATATCGGATTCCTTTTTGCACCGTCTTCCCTATTTACTCTTTGTATCTCTCCCTTTATTTGCACTGGTACTGAAACTGCTTTATATACGTCACAAAAAATACTATTACGCAGACCATGCTATTTTCAGTATCTATCATTACATTTTCACTTTCATTCTTTTTCTTGCTTTGTTCGGGTTGGATAAACTGACAGATATACCCGGTCTTGGCTTTCTTGATATTCTTATGGCAATCCTTTTTTTATCAGGAGGTGTGTATCTGTATGTTTCCATGAAAAAGTTCTATCAACAGGGCCATGGTAAAACACTCCTGAAATTCCTGTTACTGAATATTTCAGGTATAATCCTGTTAGCAATCTTATTTGCTGCTTTCATCTTATTTTCTGTATTTGAAATTTAATATTATGCAGGCTGATACTTTACAGGCATTTTCACGGCTGATCTCGATCATGGATGATTTACGGGAGAAATGTCCCTGGGATAGAAAACAAACGGTTCAATCCCTTCGCCAGATGACCATCGAGGAGACCTATGAGCTGGCTGATGCTATTACAGAAGAAGACTGGAAAGGGATCAAAGAGGAATTAGGTGATCTTTTATTACACATTGTTTTCTATGCAAAAATCGGCAGTGAACAAAAACAGTTTGAACTGGTGGAAGTGATCAATGGCATTGCTGAAAAACTGGTCAGCCGTCACCCGCATATCTATGGTGATGTAAAGGTAAATGATGAGGAAGACGTGAAAAGGAATTGGGAGCAACTGAAGCTGAAAGAAGGGAAGACCTCTGTTCTGGGTGGTGTACCTAAATCGTTACCGGCAACTGTAAAAGCCATGCGGTTGCAGGAAAAGGCCAAACAGGTGGGCTTTGAATGGGACAATAAAGAGCAGGTCTGGGACAAGGTGGAAGAGGAAATGCTGGAACTGAAAGAGGCAATCGGAACGGCAAAGCAGGATAAAATAGAAGAGGAATTTGGCGACCTTGTTTTTTCGTTGATCAATTATGCACGGTTTTTGCAGGTGGATGCTGAAAATGCACTGGAACGAACCAATAAAAAATTCATCCACCGGTTTACCCGGATGGAGCAACAAGCCATGAACAACGGGAAGCAATTACATCAAATGAGCCTGCAGGAAATGGATGCCATCTGGAATACCATCAAACAGCAAAGGGAGCAGTGAAGCTTCGACTGAAAAATATCCTCTTTAGTAAATACAGCTGGCTGTTTATAGCGGTTGTATTGTTCGTCCTTTCTTTTTCTTTTAATAAACTCTACACCAACCGGTCTTTATTAAACAGGGAGGTAAAACTGGCCGAGCAATATATCGCCAGGCAAGAGAAAGATTTTGCAGCTTTCCTGGGTGACACAGCACTGATCGGGAAACTGGTGAAGGAAAAAGAATCTATTGAGCAGTTTTCGGCATTAGCGTCCAAACCTTATAGTTCATTTCTCTATACTGCTAATGAGTTTGGAAATATCCAGATGAAATTCTGGAGCGATCAGCAGGCGGTGCCGCCGCCGGAATCTTTTCAAATGCCCGATGGTGAGTTTTTCCGGCAACTGGCAAACGGGTATTATGTGATCATCAAAAGAACAATACTATTGCCTTCCTTAGAAACGGGGATTATTGCGTTTGCGATGATCCCGGTACGGTCTGAGTATTTTATTGAGACAGATTACCTCCCCCGGAAATTTCCATTTTCTGAAACGGCTGAAAAAAGAATATTCATCAGTACGGCTGCAACCGATTTCCCGGTCCGGTCGGGTGAAGGGCAGATGCTATTCCATGTGGAGAAAAAATATGCGGGTGCTGTTCCTTATAACAGCAGGCTTACTATTTTTTTAAAATTCTTTGCCCTGCTCTCTTTATTCATGTTCCTGTATTTTTTGGCAGAAAGTATAGCAAACAGGTGGGGGCCCTGGAAGTCTATTGGGCTGCTCTCGGTTGTTATCGTTTCATTAAGGGTACTTTCCTACCAGTATCCTTCCTGGCTGAACCTGCGGCAATTTGAATTATTTGATCCTGCTATATATGGGTCCAATATTGTGCAACGTTCATTGGGCGATCTGCTGATCAATGCCATCTTATTCTGCTGGATCGTTTTATTTGCATGGGCCAAGCTCCGTCATATTGATAAACCGGCGGAAAAATTTCCTAAGGCATTGCAATGGGTAAGTGCTGTGGCGGCTCTTGTTTTATTATTGCTTTCAACGTTTACACTGGCCACAGTTATCCGTAGTATGGTAGCTGATTCCCGGATTTCCTTTGATGTAACCGATTTTTTCAGCCTTAACCAATATACCATATTTGGATTTGTGGTATTGGCCTGCCTGTCGCTGGCCTATTATTATTTCACCCAATTATTATTCCGGCTCATCTTCCCTTTATCAGAGGGTTATTCCATCGCAGTTTATTTTGGTATTGCTATTGGCGGATTGATCTATCTCACTTTTAAATCGGGCAACCTGCTGGTATTATTTTATTTGCCGGTATTGGCCTGGTTGCTGGTTTATACCTGGCTGGTACATAAACAGGGGATGATCTTTAACCGGATGCGGATCAATATAGCCGGCATTTTATTCTGGATATTTATCTTTTCTGTTTCCATTGCAGCGATCATGCTGACAGAAAATAAGAAAGCAGAATGGGAAAGGAGAAAAAGCTTTGCAGAGAAGCAGGCTGTACAAACAGATCCTTCCAGTGAAAGACTGCTGAATATTGCCCTGCAATACCTCGACAGTGATTTTTTAACCGCCAATTTCAACAGGTTCCTTGATTCAATGGATAATAAGCGGATACGGGATAGTATCCTGACCGTTAATTACAGTGGTTACCTGAATAAATTTGATACCCGGTTGTATGTCTTCGATAAAGCCGGCAGGGCTGTTAATAATGATGACCCGATCTCGTTTGATGATCTTTCCACCCTGCTGCAGGTGCAGGCCAAAGAAACAACAACGCCGGATCTCTATTATTATGAAACATCTTTTGATAAGTTTATCTATATAACCCGGAAAGAGGTCCTGGATACATCAGGAAATAGGGAAGGATATCTTTTTATTCTCTCGAATCCTAAAAAATTCAGCAGTGATGCGTTGTTCCCTGAGTTGTTCAAAAAATTCAAGCAGAACGACCTGGAAAATTCGCCGATGTATTCGTATGCAGTATATATCGGGAACAGGCTGGTGTCACCAGTAAATAAATATCCGTTTGCCACCTGGATCACGGAAGATCAGGTCCCCAACGAAGAATTTACCCGGAAGATAAATGGCGATAATATTGAATTATGGTACAGGGCTGGCAGGGATAAAGTAGTGGTGATTGCCCGTAAAAGAGACACGGTCATTGAAACGATCACCCTGTTCTCTTATATATTCTGCTCATTTTTGTTCCTGGTATCGGTGGTGCAGTTTATTTCACTGCTACTACGGACGCTTACCAGCCGGCAGAGTCTTAAAAAAGCTTTCCAGTTCAATATCCGTTCACAGGTGCACAGTACCTTTATTTTTGTCAGTTTCTTTTCTTTCCTGGTGATCGGGGCTTCCACCATTTCCTTTTTTATCAGCCGGTATGAACGGAGCAATAACGATAAGCTTAGCCGCACCATGGGGATTATGGTAGGTGAAATGCAGAAGGAGTTGGCTAACCACAGCACTTTTGATGATGTGTTAAAATTATATGATACAGTGTCGGGATTTAACCTCCAGAAATTAGTAAGTGATGTTTCCGAAATACATGGGGTAAGTGTGAATGTATATGATTTGGGAGGAGATTTGTATGTTACATCTGAACCCAATGTATATACAAGAGGCGTATTGAGCAGGAAGATCGACCCGCAGGCTTACTATTATATCAACCGGTTGCGGCAGGTACAGCATTTGCAAAAAGAGAATATCGGTAATCTTTCTTACCAGAGTATCTATGCTCCGGTACGAAACGAGGATGGGAACGCCTATGCCTATGTCAATATTCCTTATTTCACTTCGCAACAGGAACTCAAGCAGGAGATATCCAATTTCCTCGTAACCTTAATCAACCTCAATGCATTTATTTTCCTGATTGCAGGATTGATCGCATTATTTATTACCAACAGGATCACCCGGTCGTTCTCACTGATCAGCGAAAAAATGCGGGAAGTCAACCTGGGTAAACTCAACGAAGAGATCAGCTGGAGCAGGGAAGATGAAATTGGTGAGTTGGTTAAGGAATACAATAAGATGGTGGGCAAATTGGAGAATAGTGCGGCGGCCCTGGCAAAAAGTGAACGGGAAGGAGCCTGGCGGGAAATGGCAAGACAGGTGGCACATGAGATAAAAAACCCGCTGACGCCGATGAAACTGAGTATCCAGTACCTGCAAAAATCTATTGATAATAACCAGCCCAATGTAAAGGAACTCTCAGCCAATGTGGCGAACACCCTGGTGGAGCAGATTGATCATCTTTCGAAGATAGCGGCCGATTTTTCACAGTTTGCCAATATCGGTACTACAAGTGTTACCCGTTTTGATTTACACGATGTCCTGGCTTCTTTAAAAGAGTTATACCAGGCTGATGAGAGAGTTCAGTTTGACTGGAGTCCTGTTAATAAACAAGTGATGATCGAAGCAGATAAAACGCAGATGAACCGCTTATTCACCAACCTGTTTGCAAATGCGGTGGAAGCCTGCAATGGCAATAGTGTTTGTAAAATTGAAGTGAAAGAAGAATTGCAGGAGGGCCGGATCAGGGTGAGTATTAAAGACAACGGGGAAGGGATTGCGGCAGAAATGCAATCCAGGATTTTTGTTCCCAATTTTACTACGAAATCTTCAGGCACCGGTTTGGGCCTGGCCATGTGTAAAGGAATAGTGGAACAGGCACAGGGCAAAATATGGTTCGAGACAGAACAGGGAAGAGGAACCACGTTTCATGTGGAGTTGCCGGTGATTGAGTAATCGCTATCTTTTTTTGCCGATCTTATTAATATATTTCTCAAAATTTGTCAATGAATAGCTGCTTAAATTCATCTCTTTCGTTAATCCGCCTTTCTGCGCAGCCAGGACTCCATATTTAATATCATCAAATCCTTCCAATGCATGTGCATCGGGATTAATGGAGATCAGTACCTTCTTTTCCAGGGCATAGGGTATCCATTTCCAGTCAATATCCAGCCGGCGGGGGTGAGCATTCAGTTCAATCACTACATTATTCAATGCACAGGCGTCAATGATCTTCTTATGATCCAGCGGGTAACCATTGCGGCTTAATAATAACCGACCCGTCATATGTCCCAGAATGGTGGTGTAGGGGTTCTCAATAGCTTTCAGCACCCGTAGCATCGCTTTCTCTTCATTCATCTTCAGGTTGCTGTGGACAGAGGCAATCACCAGGTCGAATGTGGCGAGGATGTCATTGCTGTAATCGAGGCTGCCGTCATTGAGGATATCACATTCAATACTCTTGAATATTCTGAAAGGAGACAGTTTATTATTCAGCTCATCAATATAACGATGCTGTTCCCTGATCCGGTCTTCCGTCAGCCCGTTGGCATAGGCGGCAGCCTTGGAGTGATCGGATATCACCAGGTACTCAAATCCTCTTTTGATCAGTTCCCTGGCCATTTCTTCGATGGTATTAGCACCGTCGCTCCAGTTGCTGTGGGAGTGGATCAGCCCTTTTACATCTTCAGGCTGCAACAGTACCGGTAACGCATTCTTTTTTGCCTGTTCAATAATGGCAGCCGATTCCCGGAGAAAGGGCGGGATAAAGGGTATCCCGGCTTTTTCAAAAACGATCTCGTCATTTTCTGTTTTGGTACCGGAAAAACTGAGTTCAGGGAATGTTTTGTCAAATGCCTCCAGGAATTCGGGGCTACCGGTGGTACGGAATAATTGCTCCGCCCTGTTACTGCCTCCATGATACAAGCGGAGTTTCAGACCATTCTTCAGTTTATACAGGATACTGCTATCATTTTCTTCCAGCAATTCGGGCGGCTGCGCCGTCTGGAATTTTGGTTTGATCATATCCAGCGGTTCCAGGACAACAAACTCCAATTCTTCAATCGTTAATTCATGACGGCGATAAGCACCGGTGGCTCTTACTTTATCCGGGGTGAATATTTTTTTCAAATAAGCTTCCACCTGTGGGAATACTTCTTCCAACTCAGCAAACAGGAAATGTCCCTGGTTCTGCAAATAAAATTCAATAGCTTCAATAACGTTCTGCTGTGTTTTTTCTCCAAATCCTTTGAACAGGGTCAACCGGTTTTCATTACAGGCATATAATAGCTCACCAATGGATTCAATACCCATCTCTTTCCAGATCGTATGTATTTTTTTAGGACCAATGCCTTTGATGTTGAGCATCTCGATCACGCCGGGAGGGGTGGAAGAAATATATGCTGTAAGTACCTGCAAACTGCCCGAATCGAGCAATTCGACCACTTTTTTGCCGACACTTTCCCCAATTCCTTTAATTCCGAACAATTTTTCTCTTGGTGTTTCGGCCAGGCTGACGGGCATTTTTTCAATGTTATAAGCCGCAATGGAGTATGTTTTTGTCTTAAAAGAATTTTCACCATGAATATCCATGAGCTTGGCAAGCAGGGAGAAGTTATCGGCAATAGCAGCATTATCCATAGCTGCAATTTAAATAAATGATCAGTCAATAAGAACAGGTGTCCCGGATACTCTTTCTTGATTAGCGGCGGAAACCCTTGCCTGTAGCGGGTTACAGGGATATATTTTTTGAGAGGGGATAAAATAAAAAAAGTCCCGGTTCAACCGGGACTTCTGTTATAAGTTGTTTTACACTTAACTTATTTTTTCTTAGCAGCTTTCTTCTTAGCAGCTTTTTTCTTTGGAGCAGCTTTCTTTTTAGGAGCAGCTTTTTTAGCAGCTTTTTTCTTTGTTGCCATTTTTGTTGAATTTAATGTTTAGTAAAATGGGTTATCGTTAGTAAAAATAATAATTATTTTATACTACCCAAATTTTTTTTCCACAAAATTGGCAACCGGGAGAATCGCATTAAGCTTCTGCTACATTAACTGATACTACAGTTTTATCGTTTCTTCCTTTACGGAATTCAACAATACCATCATGCATAGCAAAAATGGTGAAGTCTTTTCCAAGACCAACATTCTTACCAGGATGATAAACTGTACCACGCTGACGAAGGATAATATTACCGGCAACTGCTGGTTGACCACCGAAGATCTTTACGCCAAGACGTTTGCTTTGCGAGTCGCGGCCATTCTTTACACTACCTTCACCTTTCTTATGTGCCATCTTTTAAAAGTTTATTAGTTGATAGGTTAATTAGTTGATAAGTCCGTAAGCTGCCTTGTTATTCTTTAACTGGTCAGCTGGTCACTGAACTTAAGCGATGCTGGTTACTTTGATTTTAGTATAAGCTGTACGGTGACCTTTCTTTTTATGAAAGCCCTTTCTTCTTTTTTGCTTATAAGCAATAACCGTATCACCTTTTACCTGGTCAACGATCTCAGCTTTTACTTTTGTTTTAACGTCAGAACCGGTTGAAAGCTTGCCATCAGCATCTGCGAGCAAAACTTCGAGGTCCAGTTTATCTCCGGCATTACCCTCAAGACGAGGAACGTACAAAGTCTGGTCTTTCTCAACTTTGAACTGCTGTCCGGCTACTTTTACAACGGCTATCATACTATTAAAATTAGGACGGCAAAGGTAAGGGGAAATTTCGTACCGGCAAACGGAAAATCAAAGTTTTATGTTGATAAAATGACCCTCTTTGCCGGGGTAACCCTTTATATTTGTAAGCCATTCCGGGCAGATATTGCAGAATGTATGAAAATCAAGTCTTTCTTAGCCAGGCCATTCGCCTCCTATATATATAAAGGTATCCGAAAAGGGATGGTCACCGCAGTGGCCGACCAGGAAAATATCCTGAAATCCCTCCTTAAAACCGGCCGGACCACTGAATTTGGTAAAGCTTCCGGGTTTGACAAGGTAAATACGTATGAAGAGTTCAGGCAGGCTGTCCCGGTCCGGGATTATGAGCAAATGCGGCCCTGGGTGGATAAGATCAAGGAAGGCCGTCACAATGTGCTCTGGAAAGGAAAACCCATCTATTTTGCCAAGACCAGTGGCACCACCAGCGGTACCAAGTATATCCCGATTACTAAAGACTCAATCCCTAACCATATCAATACGGCCCGCAACGCCTTGCTGTGTTATATGGCAGAAACAGGGAATACTCTTTTTGCCAACGGTAAGATGATCTTCCTGTCCGGTTCGCCGGTATTAGAAAGAGTGGGAGGAATCCCTACGGGACGCTTAAGCGGAATTGTGAATCACCATGTGCCCAAATACCTGCGGACCAACCAGCTTCCTTCCTACGAGACCAATTGTATTGAAGACTGGGAAACCAAGTTGCAGAAAATTGTGGATGAAACGATCAATAAGGATATGACACTGATCAGTGGTATTCCCCCCTGGATGCAGATGTATTTTGATGAGCTGATGAAACGAAGTGGGAAGAGGATCAGTGAACTGTTCCCTAATTTCAGTGTAATGGTACAGGGCGGGGTGAACTTTGAACCCTACAAAGCAAAATTGTACGAGAGTATTGGTAAGAAGATAGATTGTATTGAATTGTTCCCGGCCAGTGAAGGGTTTTTTGCTTTCCAGGATTCTCAAAAGGCGGAAGGGCTTCTGTTAAACACCAACAGCGGGATATTCTTTGAATTTGTTCCGGCTGGCGAGATATTCAATGAAAACCCAACCCGGCTTTCTTTGAAGGAGGTAAAAGTGGGAGAGAATTATGCCCTGATCATTAACAGTAATGCAGGTCTCTGGGGTTATAACCTGGGGGATACCGTGAAATTTCTCTCCACCGACCCTTACCGCCTGGTGGTAACCGGAAGAACAAAACACTTTATTTCCGCTTTCGGCGAACATGTGATTGGAGAAGAAGTGGAACACAGCATGCTGAAAGCAGCACAGGAAGAGAATGTGCACATCACAGAGTTTACAGTGGCACCCTTTGTGAGCAGTACCGAGGGGAAGTCATACCATGAATGGTTCGTGGAGTTTGAAAACCAGCCTCATGACATGGAGCAATTTGCGCTGAAACTGGATAATAATCTCCGGGATAAGAATGTTTATTACGATGACCTGATCACAGGAAATATCCTGGAGCCTTTAAAAATAACACCTGTCAGGAAAAATGGCTTTATTGATTACATGAAATCAATCGGTAAATTGGGTGGACAGAATAAAGTACCGAGATTGAGTAATGACCGGAAAATAGCCGAAGAATTAGTAAAATGGAAAGAGAACTGATCTGACTACATGACTTCAGAACAAACTATAAAAAGGATTGCCATTTTCGGCTCCACTGGTTCTATTGGAACACAGGCACTGGATGTGATTGCAGCCAATACTGATAAATTTTCTGCAGAGGTACTGACAGCACATCATAATGACGAGTTGCTCATACAGCAGGCGTTGCAGTTCAACCCCAATATCGTGGTGATCGGGGATGAGAAAAAATATGCAGCAGTTAAGCAAGCCCTTTCCACAACAACCATAAAAGTATTTGCCGGTGAAAAAGCCCTGGAAGAAGTAGCGGCCATGGATTGCTATGACCTGATGCTGGCAGCCATTGTTGGGTATGCAGGATTGAAGCCAACGCTAAAGGCCATTGAAAATGGGAAAGCAATCGCACTAGCGAATAAGGAAACATTAGTAGTGGCTGGTGATATTGTAATGAAGAAAGCTGTGGAGCACCGGGTACCCGTGATCCCGGTGGATTCTGAACATTCGGCCATTTTTCAGTGCCTGGTGGGTGAAACAAGAAACAGGATCGAAAAAATCATCCTCACTGCCTCCGGCGGACCTTTCCTGGGACGCAAGCCTAACTACCTGGTAAATGTAAAAAGAGAACATGCCCTGCAGCATCCCAACTGGAGTATGGGTGCCAAGATCACTATTGATTCTGCCACCCTGATGAATAAGGGACTGGAGATGATCGAAGCGAAATGGCTGTTCAACCTGAAACCGGAACAGATACAGGTGGTGGTGCATCCGCAAAGCATCATTCACAGTATGGTGCAGTTTGAAGACGGCAGTATCAAAGCACAAATGGGATTGCCCGATATGAAATTACCTATCCAGTATGCGATGGCTTTTCCCAAACGTATTCCTAACAGCTTTCCGCGGTATGATTTTAAGAAAGTAAGTACCCTGAACTTTGAAGAACCGGATCTCAGGACTTTCAGGAACCTTGCCCTTGCGATTGAGGCATTGAATAAAGGCGGAAACCTGCCTTGTGTGATGAATGCAGCAAATGAAATTGCTGTCTACGCCTTTCTCCGCAACCGGATCAATTTCCTTGACATGACCGACCTGATCGAAAAAGTGATGCAAAAAGTGCCTTTCATCGAAAAGCCAACGCTGGAGGAATATTTTGAAAGCGACGGGGAGGCCCGTAATTTTGCCGCCGACATTATTAAACTATAATATTATTTCCTAAACCTGTCAAAAGGTTTAGTCCCGCCGCAGGCGGGATTGTTTTTAGAAATTAAACTATGAATCTGTTAGCTATTAATTGGGCCAATGTAGGTCTGCAGGCAGGACAACTGCTGCTGGCTCTTTCCATACTTATCGTATTGCATGAATTTGGCCATTATATCACAGCCCGCTGGTTTAAATGCCGGGTGGAAAAATTCTTTTTATTCTTTGATCCCTGGTTTGCACTGGTAAAGAAAAAAGTGGGCGATACTGTTTATGGTATCGGCTGGTTACCATTGGGGGGCTATGTGAAAATATCGGGAATGATTGATGAGAGTATGGATAAGGAAGCAATGAAAGAACCCGCAAAAGAATGGGAATTCAGGAGTAAGCCGGCCTGGCAACGGCTGATCATCATGCTCGGTGGTATTATTATGAATGTGCTGGTGGCTTTTTTGATCTATGCTTTTGTATTGATGATCTGGGGGGAGAAGAATGTACCCAACAGCAGTGTGAAGAACGGTATTTGGGTGACAGATTCTTTAATGACAAAACTTGGGTTTGAGAACGGGGATAAGATCATATCTGTGAACGGGGACACCGTAAAATACTTTGATGAGCTACAGGCTAAAATACTTATTGGCGGACGTAAAGTGGTCCTGGAAAGGAATGGTGCCATTAAGGAATTAGATCTCCCTATTGACCTGATTGATAAACTGATTACCCGGAAAGATAAAAAGAGAACGCTGCTGTTACAACGGGTGCCTGCCATAGTAGGGGAATATGAAGAAAAAGATACGATGTATGGTAAGCAGGCTGGCTTAAAGCCTTTCGATAGAATAATAGCGATCAATGATCAACCAGTTGAATTTCTGGATGAGTTAAATACCATCGGAGCTTTGCATAAAGGAGGCTCAGTGACAGTAAAGCTGCTCAGGAATACAGATACTATTACACTAACCAATAAAGTGAATGCGGAAGGCAGACTGGAAGTAATGCCATTAACGGGGCTTCAATATGATAGTCTTGGTGTTTATAAAATCAACACAGTTAAATATGGCTTTTTTGAAGCATTCCCTGCAGGGGTGGCTAAAACAGGAGATAAGTTGAGTGCTTATATCGACCAGTTCAAATTGATTTTAAACCCAAGTACTGGTGCATATAAAGGACTTGGAGGCTTTAAAGCTATTGGCTCAGTATTCCCTACAAGCTGGAGCTGGGAAGCATTCTGGAACATCACCGCTTTCTTATCAATCATTTTGGCTTTTATGAATTTATTGCCCATTCCTGCATTGGATGGCGGTCACGTAATGTTCACCTTGTATGAAATGATTACCCGGCGCAAACCCAATGAGAAATTCCTGGAGTATGCGCAAATGGTGGGCATGGTTTTATTATTACTCCTGATGCTGTATGCAAACGGTAACGACTGGTTTGGCTGGGGCAAAGGGTAACTTATAATTCAATACCAATCTTCTTCATTAAAATGGAGGCGTTCATGCTCTGGCAAACGCCTCCTTTTAATTTATAGTCAAAATATAATTCGTCATTAGCTACCTGCACATCAAAATGATAGTTACGAATATTTGCAGGGTATTCTTTTTCCAGTTTTGCCAGCTCCAGGTCATGCGTGGCGACCATGCCCACGGCTTTGTGCTGAATGAGTTGTTTGATGAGAGCTTTTGAGCCGGCATGCCGGTCGGCAGAATTGGTGCCCCTGAGTATTTCGTCGAGTAATAAAAACACTTTTTCATTTTTATTTACGGCTTCAATTACTTCTTTCAGTTTTTTCAGTTCTGCATAAAAAGTGGAAGTGCTCTCTTCCAGGTTATCACTGATCCGCATACTGCTCATCACTTTCATGGGAAAAAGCGTAAATGATTTTGCACAAACGGGGGCTCCCATCATCGCCAGCACAATATTGATGCCGGTGCTTCGCAGGAATGTGCTTTTACCTGCCATATTAGAACCGGTGATCAGGCTGATCTTGTTGATCCCGGTAGTGGAAAAGGAATTATTAATTCGTTTGACCGGTGGTATCAGCGGGTGGCCCATTTCTTCTGCTTTCAGGATGCCTTCTTCTGTTGATAATTCAACAAAACACCACTCCGGGTGATTGAAGGATATACTTCCTAATGTTGACAGCGCTTCTAACTGTGCAAGTGCAGAAAACCAATCACCTAATTGCCCCTGATTTTTTTTCTTCCATTTTTCCAAGGCGAATATTTGCTGCAGATCCCAGCAAAGAAATATGCTCAGGGGAATGAATACGATTGGATTCAACCGGTAATCAAGCCGGTCAAGGATCTTTTTTAAAGCCCTGATATTGGAAGAGGCGGGTTGGTCGTTGGCCGGGCTAAAAGTTCTTTTAAGTTGTTGCAGTAACGGGCTTTTAAACGAATGCTTTTCGACGAGGCCAATACTATCAGACAGTGTTTCCAGTTCTGCTGTGATCTTACCCAGTTTAGTCCAGGCCGGCATGATCTTTTTGGATATTCCTAATGAAATAGCCAGGAACATCAGCATTAGTGTATAAAATGGGCCTTCTGGTATCATATCGTCAAGATATAATACCAGGCAGGCGATGCTAAGTGCAGGCAGCAGGAAACGGAAATTTTTCCAATAAATAGGATCAATAAAACGATTTTCTTCCTGCAGCCAACTGGTAATATTCTCTTCTGTCTTTAGCGTAAGTTGTTTGGACAAACCATAGGCTTGTAGTTGTTGCCGCCATTCTTGTTGAGGTGCCAGTTCTTTTGCAGCTTCCTGCCGTTCTTTGATAGCAGCTGCGGCAGCCGGGGCTAATAACCATGTTGCCAGTAACCGGTTGCCTTGCTGCGATGTGGTCCGGTTGATATATTGAAACAGGGATGCCCGGCCGAATATATCCAGGTCGTTGGCATAGGGGTGCAATTCTGGTTTTAAGTTATTACCATCCTGGAAATGGGTGAATTGATGTTCCAGGAAGGAAAGTTCTTCTTTATTGATCCGCAGTAACAATAGGGTATTATCAATGGCCGCTTTATTAGCCAGGTCTATAGAGACAATAAAAAGAAAAATAGCGAACATGATAATAAACGTAGCCAGGGCAACAAGCAGGCCTTGTGGCCATAACAACCAGGTTAATACTACAGCGGTAAGAAAACTGATCAGCCGCAGCCAGGCAAGGGATGCTTTTTTTTTGTTCAGCTGATGAAGCTGGTCAGTTAGCTTTTTTACCGTCTCAATATATACGTCCTTAGGAATCCTGTCTTTCATGGGATAAAACTAATTCATTCCCTCTTTATGATTTGTTTCAAGGCAGGCATACATAAAGAATACAAATGAGGAGCAAAAATGCTAAATTTGCTGTCCGGCTTGCCGGAATTGGGGGTGTATGGTTTTGACAGCGTAGATCTTTGAAAGTGTAAGCATGCCGGGCGTTGCGTAATTAGCCCGTTAATCTGAATACGCAAACTACAAATGGCAATACTCAGTATGCCATGGCTGCCTAATCAGTGATTAAGTAGTCATTAGGGCCGCCGGGCAGGTTCGCCTGTTTCCAGGCCCCGCCGCCGACTTAAAACAAAACAGGATGCTGCGATCAAAGGCTGTGCTGATTGCTTAAGACCATCCAGCTAAGGAAAATATTGGTTTGTTGTTCCCCTGTATTTTCCCGACAAGTAATGAACAAATAAGCATGTAGAAAGCTTTTGAAGAATATGTTTGGACACCGGTTCGAATCCGGTCACCTCCACCAATCGTGAATTTACGAAGTATAATCACAGTGCCTGCCAGGCTTTACAGAAGCCGCTTTTCAGTACCTCACTGCTACCGTATATAAAAAGGAGAGCCAGTTTGATAAGGGTATTTACTTATTTTAGGTATTATTTTTTTTTTACTGCCTAATTCTTGGGTTCTTTTGCATGAATCACTAAGGTTTTTTTTGTAATTTATACTTCATTAAACCTTATTACGAACCTGAAAAGCCCCATATCCGTATGAGTAAGATAACCATCCTCTTAGTAGACGATCATCGCCTGATCAGGGATTCCTGGTCATTCATCTTAAACAGTGATCCCCGTTTTGAAGTAGTGGCAGAAACCAGTAGCGGTGAAGATGCCATTGAACTGGCTAAAAGCAAAAAGCCTGATATCGTTTTAATGGATGTGAATATGACGCCTGTTAACGGTTTCGATGCCACCAGGCAGATCCGGAGATTTTCTCCAGGTTCTAAAGTGATTGGTGTTTCCATGCATTCAATGCCGGCATATGCTAAACGGATGCTGCAATTAGGTGCCATGGGTTATGTTACCAAGAATTCGCCAAAGGATGAAATGATCACAGCGATACTTGAGGTACATGATGGAAGAAAATATATCTGCGATGAAGTGAAAAATATCCTTGCACAACAGGAACTGGATGAAGGTACTCCGGCATCAACGGATATGAATAATTTATCCAGGAGAGAATTGGATATTATACAATTGATCAAGGAAGGCCTTTCGTCTAAAGAGATTGCTCTGCAATTAGACATCTCCCTGAAAACGGTGGAGGTGCACAGGTATAATATTCTTAAAAAACTTAACCTGAGAAATACAGCAGCGCTGGTCAATTTTATCAACGCACAGGGACTGTAATGAAGTGTTCTGGGTTATATTTACCTGTATTTTGATTGGACCGATATTGGCAAAATCCCGGCAAGCATGACTCCATTCTCCATCCGGCGGACAATTCTTATTGGCTATATCGTGGCATTAGCTATTATCTCTTTTTTTGCTGTATATACGTACATCAATATGCAGAAAGGGGAGAGGAATGCACAACAGGAAGAAGAAACCCTGCGCTCATTAAGGGTCATTGAAAGCGTATATGATGATGTACAGAATATTGAAACCGGGCAAAGAGGATACGTTATTTCCGGGGATAAGAAGTTTCTTGATCCATATTTATCAGGTTTGGAAAAACTGGCAAAAGATTCTCTGTCTATACTGGAGTTAAGGGTTACAGATGAGGAAAGAAAAAAAGATGTTAGGCAGCTGTTGAATTTTGTAGCGCTTAAAGTGGCATTTACTAAGGAAACAGTGGCCATCGGTGAAACATACGGGCTACCCCGTGCGGAGGAACGGATTCAGTCAGCCGAGGGCAGAAGGTTAATGGACATTATCAGGAATACCGTTGAAAAGATTGAAAGGGAAGACAGGGCTAAACTTAACCTCTACACCAGCCAGCAAAAAAAAACCGCCCGGCAAACCACCACACTCTTCTTTATTTTAGGGATACTTTTCTTTCTGTTTTTGCTTACGTTCTTTTTGCTGATCCGCAGGGATGTTCGTAAAAGACTATACCAGGAGCTGACCAGCCAGGTACAGGAGAGAACCATTGAATTCCGGGATATACTTGACCGGATCAGTGATGGCTTTATTGCACTGGATAAAGAATGGCGCTATGTGTATATTAATCACAAAGCTTCAGAACTGATTGGCCGGGAACCCGGGGAGCTGTTGGGTAGAAGTATGTGGGATATTTACCCGGATGCTGTAGGTAATGAATTTTACAAGGCCTACCACAGTGCAATGGAGACACAATGTTATCAGTTTATAGAGTCGCATTACCGGGACTTTGACAAATGGTTTGAAAATCATATTTATCCTTCTGAAGGCGGCTTGTCAATACATTTCAGGGATATTACTGATAAAAAGAAAACTGAACTCCGCCTGGCACAATCAATTGAGCGGTTCAATGCTGCGGCCAATGCAACCAATGATGTTTTGTGGGAAGTGGATCTTCAAAAAGGAACATTATGGTGGAATGATAATTTTTACTGGAAGTTCGGATATAAGAGGGAGATCATCGAACTTGATAATATGAGTTGGGAAAATTTCCTTCATCCCGATGATAAGGAAAGGGTCGTCAGCAGTATTAACAAAACAATCGAATCAGCAGCTGAAACCACCTGGAAAGAGGAATACAAATTTACAAAATCAGACGGATCGTACCTGAACATCTACGACCGTTGTTACATCCTGCGGAACACAGAAGGAAAGGCATATAAGCTGGTTGGCTCGATGACGGATGTAACTCCATTGTTTGAAGCAAGGGAAGAACTCAAGCAATCGGAAGACCGTTACCGGAATCTTTTTGAAAGGGCCAGTGACACAATTGTTATTCATAATCTGAAGGGTGATATACTTGAAATTAACCAGGCCGCAACAGATTATTCAGGCTTTTCAAAAAATGAACTGAAGAACATGAATGTAGCGGACCTGCTCTTCAAAGAAGACCTGCTTTGGCAGCCACTTCCTTTCGATGAACTTAGTTCCGGGAAAACCACTCATAACAGGCGTAGAATTCTGACAAAGGATGAGCGGATACTGACAATGGATATCAGCTCCAAAATGCTTCCGGACGGGAATGTGATGGCGGTAATCCGGGATGTTACAGAAAAAACAAAATCAGAAAAGGCGCTGCAGGACAGCGAACTCCGTTTCAGAACATTGGCGGATAATACACCGGTTGGAATTTTTCAAACGGATGCAGAAGGCCAGACCATTTATGTAAATGAAAAATGGATGGAGTATTCGGGGCTTAACCTCAAAGAAGTAATGGGTGAAGGTTGGATCCGGGCTGTTCACCCGGAAGACAGGGAACTGTTGCTGCAAAACTGGTATGATAATAAAGCAATCAAAAGTGAATCCAGTTCCGAATACAGGCTTGTAGCCAACAATGGCAGTGTTCGCTGGGTAAGCGGTAAAGCAGTGCCTTTATACGATAATGAAGGAATATTGACGGGTTACCTGGGTACAATATCTGATATAACCCAGGAAAAGTTGGCACTGGAATCATTAAAAGCAAGCGAAGAGAAATACCGCACCCTTGTTGAACAGGCAACTGATGGAATCTTTATCGCAGGCAGTGATGGACGTTTTATTGTTGTGAATTCAAGCGGTTGTGCAATGGCCCAATACAGTATGGAGGAGATGCTGGGTAAAACAATTTATGACCTGGTTGACTCCGAAGAATTGAAGCAAAATCCTTTTCATTTTTCTGAAATGAATTCTGAAAAGGGAGTTATTGTGGAGCGTAAAATGAAAAGAAAAGACGGAACCCTGGTGGATATAGAAGTGAATGCCAAATTCCTTTCCGATAACCGGTTCCTTGCTTTTATCAGGGATATAACAGAAAGGAAAAAAGCCGAAGTGGCGATGAAAGCCAGTGAAGAAACCAAGCGGCTTATTATGAATTCAGCACTGGATGCGATCATTTGTATGGACACAGAGGGCTTTGTCACTGTTTGGACAAAACAGGCGGAAAAAATATTCGGGTGGACAGAAGAAGAGATGATCGGGACTCAACTGAGTGATTCAATTATACCTGAGCAATACCGCAAAGTGCACCAGGAAGGGTTGAAACGCTATCTCAATACTGGTCATGGACCTGTTCTTAACCGGATGATTGAAATTAACGGGCTGAACAAAAAAGGAGAAGAGTTTCCTGTAGAATTGAGCATTGTACCGGTGGTACAGGGTGATTTTAAATTTTTCTGTGCTTACATACGGGATATTACGGAACGTAAGAAAACAGAGGATGAAATTGTGAAATCCAGGAAACAATTTCAAAACCTTGTAGAAAATATATCGGGAGTTTATTGGGTAAATAACCTTGATCTGCAGCAAACGCTGTATGTCAGCCCCTCTTATGAAACAGTGTGGGGCCGTGCCTGCAGGGATCTTTACCAGGATCCTGCTGATTTTATCAAAGCAGTACATCCTGAAGACCGCAACGAGTTATATAAAGCGTATGAGAATATTGCCAATACATTAAAGACAAGAGTATCTTACCGGATCGTCCGGCCCGACCAGGAAATAAGATGGATAACTGCCCGTACAAATGTGATTATTGATAACAAAGGGCAAAAAATAGAGTATGGCTATGCGGAGGACGTAACAGAGCAAAGAAAAGCAGAGGAAAATATAATTAAGGCCAATGAAAGGTTCCGGCTTATCGCAAGAACCACGAACGAGGCAATCTGGGAAATGGATCTTCAAACAGGAGAGGCATGGGGAAATGACGCCCATCAGTATCTCTATGGCCTGACCATCAAAGATGCTGTTCCTTCACATGAAGACTGGATACAAAGAATTCATCCTGACGACCGCGAACAAACCCTCCGGAGTTACAGGGATACCTTTTCTTCAAAGGAAAGTACATGGATAGCTGAGTACAGGTTTTACACTGTCAACGAAGAGCTGATCAACATCTATGACAGGACTTATATTGTGCGAGATGAGGCTGGTGAACCCATGAGGATGATGGGAAGTATGATGAATATAACCGAACGGAAAAAAGCAGAAGAAGAGATCGTGAAAGCCAGGGATATGGCCGACAAACTGATTGACGCATTACCAGGGGTATTTTATTTCTATGATGAAAACGGGCGGTTTATCCGCTGGAACCGGCAACTGGAAACTGTAACCGGATATTCCGGGAGAGAAATAGCGGAGATGCATCCTCTTGATCTTTTCCCGGAACAAGAAAAGGAATACTTAGGAAAGCGGATAGAAGGAGTATTTATAAATGGCAGTAATGATGCAGAAGCTAATTTCCTGACCAAAAGCGGCGAAAAGGTGCCTTATTATTTTAAGGCGGTCATGATGCATTACGATGGAAAACCCTGCTTGCTGGGAAGCGGAACTGACATCACAGAACGGAAAAAAGCAGAAGAACAGATCAGGGCATCGGAAAAGAAATATAAATTACTTTTTGAGAGCAATCCGCAACCGATGTGGATGTTTGATTTACCCGGGTATAGTGTTGTGGATGTAAATAATGCCGCGGCACAGCAATATGGATATACAAGAGAAGAATTCCTGTTGCTTCGGGCAGAAGAAATGCGGCCAGCTGAAGATGTCGGAAAATTTTTAAAATACTTAAATACTAATTTCAGGGAAGGAGTTCATTATGCCGGGGTCTGGAGGCATAAGAAAAAGAATGGCGAAATTATTTATGTTGACATACTTAGTCATGATATTGTTTATGAAGAGAAACAGGTCCGATTAATACTTGCAAATAATATAACAGATAAATATATTGCAGAGGAAAAGCTTAAAGAATCTTATGAAGCTATTCGTGAGCTGACGGGGCATATTCAGAATATACGGGAAGAAGAGCGATCGCATATTGCCCGTGAAATACATGATGAGTTAGGTCAGCAGCTTACCGTGCTGAAAATGGACGTATCCTGGCTGAATAAAAAAGTGGGACGTGGTGATGAGATAGTGGCCAATAAACTCAAAAGCCTGGCCGAAATGCTGGATGGAACCGTAAAAACAGTCAGGAGGATATCCTCGGAATTAAGACCAAGCCTGCTGGATGACCTGGGGCTGGTGGCAGCGATAGACTGGTATTTGAAAGAATTTAGCCGCAGATCCGGTATCGGAACTATTTTTGAAGAACCAGAATTAGAACTGGATATTCCTGATAAATTCAAAACAGGGCTTTACCGGATCTTCCAGGAATCACTCACCAATGTGGCCCGTCACTCCGGAGCTTCATCAGTTAAAGTGGTTTTAGAAGAAAAGGATAATTATCTTGTATTGAGCATCAGTGATAATGGTCATGGATTTGACCCTGAGAAATCGAAAAGTAAACGGACACTGGGTATCCTGGGAATGAAGGAGAGATCAATGATGATGGGAGGGATTTATGAGATCAGCAGCGAGCCTGGTAAAGGAACCATCATTACTGTATCTGTACCTGTAAAAGCAACATTAAACGAACAAGCTTAATAAAGTACCTGTATGCTACGGATTCTGATTGCAGACGACCATGCCATAGTACGCAAAGGATTACGGCAACTACTTATGGAGGAATATCCGACCGCATTGGTCGAGGAGACCGGTGATGCAGAAAGTTTGATCAATAAGGCATTGCAGCATCCGTGGGATGTTGTAATCTGCGATATGAGCATGCCCGGAAGAAGCGGATTGGATGCCCTTCGCCAGATAAAGCAGAGTATACCTTCTTTACCGGTACTGATTATGAGTATGCATCCGGAAGATCAGTATGCATTACGGGTGTTGAAAGCCGGTGCCTCCGGCTACCTGAATAAAGAATCCATTCATGATGAACTGATCCATGCCATACAAACTGTATTATTGGGTAAGCGATACATAACTACCAGTATAGCCGAAAAACTGGCAGAAGCTTTTAATATAGGCTCGGACCAGCAATTACATGAATCTTTATCTGACAGGGAATTTGATGTATTTAAATTGCTGGCCACCGGGAAATCCGTTTCAGATATCGCTGCCCAGTTATCCCTCAGCGTTACCACCGTCAGTACTTACCGATCCAGGATCATGGATAAAATGAGTATGCGTTCCAATGCTGAGCTCACGAGATATGCCCTTGAAAAGGGCTTGATATAGGCATTGTAGTATATATTCTACTTCCTTAAAATTCCCTTGCCTACACTTTTCGGGAACAGTCCTTTCTATTTTGTGCCTGTACTTTAGACATAAAAGTCATTTTCTGTGCTAAAGCAGACTTTCACTTTTCAATTATTCAATTCCTGGGATTATTATGTTAAGGGTATTGATTGCCGATGACCATGAAATTGTTCGCAGAGGTTTAAAGCAAATTCTGCTGGAAGGGTTCTCATTTGCCCATATAGAGGAGGCGAATGACTGCTCGTCACTTGTGGAAAAAGCAATTTCCGGTACCTGGGATATTATTGTTTCCGACCTGGCTATGCCTGGCGGTGGTGGCCTGGAAGCTTTGAAACAAATGGCAAAGCAGGAAATAAAAATTCCTGTACTGATACTTAGCATATACCCGGAAGACCAGTATGCTCTCAGGGTAATGAAAGCAGGTGCATCCGGGTATCTCAATAAAGACGCTGCCCCGGAAGAACTGGTGACCGCAGTAAACCGCATCTTATCCGGCCGCAGGTATATTACAGAGGGCATTGCTGAAAAGCTGATTCAAAAATTAGATCAGCATAAAGATGTGCCTTCGCATGAACTTTTAAGTGACCGGGAGTGGGATGTTTTCGTTTTCTTAGCCAAGGGAAAGCCCATTTCGGAGATTAGTGATTTACTATCTCTTCGCAATACAACTGTCAGTACTTACCGAACACGAATTCTTACCAAAATGAATATGAAAACCAATGCGGAGTTAATACAGTACGCATTGGAGAATAATCTTATTTGACATACCGTTTTTTGTAGTATAACATCTACATAATAGTTTTTATTTTCAGTACAAATCAAAAGCCTGCAACTCTATTTTTTAATATAGATCCGTTTTTTTTCTTTGCAGTATGAGTAATAATCCTGTAAGCCGTAAAGGGAAACTATTGATCCTTATCGTGGATGATAATATGTGCTTTGTGGAGCGAATGATTGGGCTTCTGGAAGAAGTGAAAAATATCGCCTACATCAATGTAGCCAGCGATTTTGATGAGGCCAGCAGACTATTGCTAAGTGAACCTCACGATCTGGTATTACTTGATATAAACCTGCCCGGGAAAAGCGGTATCGAACTGCTGAAAAAAATTAAATTAGCAAGCAGCAGTACTAAGGTTATGATGATGACAAATCATGCTGAGGAGTATTATCGTGTTTTATGCAGGGAACTAGGAGCAGATTATTTCATGGATAAATCAAACGATTTTGCAAAAGTTCCTGGTATCGTTAGCCATATGGAAGGAGGAATTGATACGGTCGTTGCTAATAATAATTTCATTTAATCAGGAAAATTTGCAGTATGCTCAAGAGGTGGTCGGTATTAAAGAATCTTATTAACGGATGTGAGCTTAAGGATGACCTGTTCCTGTCATTAATAAATGAAGAGGGTTATATTTTGTCAGCTAATGCAAATATGCAGAAAACCCTGCATATCAAAAATCCCCGGGAAGAAAAGATTAATTTTTTCAGCCTCCTGCACCCCGAGCATATTTCAGCATTCAAAAAAGCTATTAACGAATCAAGGATTCAAAGCAGCCCTTCTTCTGCTGAGTTGTATTTAAAGAACGGATATTATCATCCCATGAAATGGCAGATCAACTATATTGAAAATCCGGAGAAGGAAAAAGGAGATTTTCTTTGTGTTGGCTATAAATTGCTGGACGATGAACGATTAAAACAGTTCAACATATTGGGTGAACAGAATTACCAGACGATTGTCGAAGGATTGAACGCCGGAATTCTTTTCCAGGACAGTAATGGTGAACTTATTGCCGCCAATAAAAAAGCGGCTGAGATATTCGGAACAACATTGGAAAGACTATATCAGCTTACAGATATCAGGGGCCAATGGAATGAGTCCTGGGAAGTGTATGATGAAAATGGTAAACCGGTTGATTTTGATGATACCCCTTATATGAAAGCCCTGGCAACAGGAAAGGCGGTAGCTGAAATATTATGTATTAAGCTCCGAAACGGTCAAATGCAGCATATCTTATTTAATTCCCAGCCTTTGTTTAATGCCGGGGAAGATATACCCTTTTCAGTTGTGTCAAACATAGTGGATGTCACCCGGGAAAAGAAATTGTCAGGGGAAATGCAGGAAAGGGACATGCTTTTCCGTTCATTTCTCGATAAAACACCCAATCTTTCCTGGGTGGTGGATGAGTCTGCTACTTTACTATTCGCAAGTACTTCCTTTTATCAGTATTTCGGGTTAAAGGAAGAAAATTGTATTAATAAAAATATCCTGGAGCTGATCCCCTCTACAGTTGGAGAAGCACTGCACGGGAAGCATTTACAGGTACTGGAAAGCGGGATGCCGCTGGAGACCATAGAAAAAATGAAATGGTCCGACGGTACAAATTTTGTTTTTCATATCAATCTTTTCCCAATTCAGGGTGTTGCCAACAAAAAAATGGTGGGAGGGCACGCCGTAAACCTGGCCGAAAAATTCGCCACGGAAAAGAAATTACGGGAAGCTAATGAGCGGCTTTTGCTGCTCAGCAGGGCAACAACTGATGCTATCTGGGAATGGGATATGCAAACAGGATATATCTTTCGTAATGATGCTCTCATGGATATGGTCGGGTATAATGCAGAAGATTCCAAAGGACTATCCTGGTGGTTGCGCCGTATTCATCCCGAGGACAGGAACCGCCTCAGTGATATTATAAAGGAAGCTACCGATAAAGGGCAGCATTCATGGGAAGACCAGTACCGCTTTAAATGTGCAGACGGCACTTATAAGCATGTGCAGGATAAGGGATATGTGGTTTATGAGAACGGGTTGCCTGTGAAAATGATTGGTTCCCTGCAGGATATTACTGAACTAAAAGAACTGGAAGGCCAGTTAATTGAAGAAAAATTGCAGCGGCAAAAAGAAATATCTGAAACTGTAATCAAGGTACAGGAGAAAGAAAGAACAAGGATCGGTCATGAGTTGCATGATAATGTCAACCAGATATTGTCTACGGCAAAACTTTTTATGGATATGGTCACGCCTTCATCAGCTGATGAAAAGACATTCAAAGCAAAAGGTATTGAATACCTGCTTTCGGCTATTGAGGAAATTCGCAAATTATCAAGGGAACTGGTAGTACCGCAATTAAAAGAAAAAGGATTAATTGATAGTGTAAAGTTACTTATTGAGGATATTAATATCTCAAGCTCACTGAAGATCCGGTTTACTCATGATCATGAAAATGAACTCCTGAGCTCAGGTAAAAAAATTACTTTATTCAGAATTATCCAGGAACAACTGAAAAATATTCTTAAATACAGTAAGGCAAAGCAGGTAGAAGTATATCTTCAATATAAAGATGATAATGTGCAACTAGTTATTAAAGATGATGGTGTTGGCTTCGATCCCAGGCAGACCCATAAAGGTATCGGGCTGTCAAATATCCATGACAGGGCAAGGTATTACAACGGTACTGTTGATATACAGACAGCACCGGGCAAAGGATGTACATTAACAGTTTCGATGCCGGGAAGAGACTAGTTTGGACGGGTGGTTATTTATGTCTTTGAGCCAGTATACTAACAATATCACTCAGTTGATAACCTTTTGCCTGTAATAAAATAAGATAGTGGAAGAGTAAATCAGCCCCTTCGTTGAGAAATTTTTCATCATCCTCGTCCTTACTTTCAATAACGAGTTCAACGGCTTCTTCGCCTACTTTTTGCGCTATCTTGTTGATGCCTTTGGCAAAAAGGGAAGATGTATAAGAGCCTGCGTCCGGGGTTTCCTTCCTTTTTTTAATGACCTGTTCCAGTTTTTCTAAGGAAAACCCGATGTTTTTTTCAGCAAAGCAGGTGTCAGCCCCGGTATGACAAACAGGGCCAAGTGGTTCGGCTTTTATTAATAAAGTATCATTGTCACAGTCGGTAAGTATTTCTTTTACTAATAAGAAATTTCCTGAGCTTTCTCCCTTGGTCCAGAGCCTTTGTTTACTGCGGCTGTAAAAAGTTACTTTGCCTTCTTTCTTTGTTTGTTCATAAGCCTCCTCGTTCATAAAGCCCAGCATTAATACTGTATGGGATGAACAATCCTGGATTATGGCCGGAACCAGGCCGTCTGCATATTTTGAAAAATCAGGGTTCATAATCTTACAGGTATTTTTTGGTCAGCTAAAAATTGTTTGAGATCAGGGATAGCAATTTCTTTAAAATGAAAAATACTGGCAGCAAGGGCAGCATCTGCATCAGCCTGGGTAAAAACTTCAGTAAAATGTGCTATGGTTCCCGCCCCGCCCGAAGCGATCACAGGAACGTTAACTGCCTTTGAAACAGCACTGGTAATATCAATGGCAAACCCATTTTTTGTGCCATCGTTTTCCATCGAAGTTAATAATATTTCCCCGGCTCCTCTTGCTGCAACTTCTTTGGCCCAGTCAATTGTTAAAAGGGTAGTGGGTGTTCTGCCACCATGTGTTACAACAGTCCATTCATTATTGATGATCTTAGCATCGATAGCCACCACTATACACTGACTGCCGAAGTTCATAGCCAGTTCATCAATCAGCGCCGGATTTTTAACGGCTGAAGTATTTATGGATATCTTATCGGCCCCATTCTCCAGTAAGATACTCACATCATCTAAGGTATTGATACCCCCGCCTACTGTAAATGGGATGTTGATATGTGTGGCAATAGCCCTGACTAACCGGGCCAATGTTTTTCTTTTTTCAGTTGTGGCGGTAATATCAAGAAATACCAGTTCATCAGCCCCTTCCTCGCAATAACGCACAGCCAGTTCCACCGGATCGCCGGCATCCCGTAACTGTATAAAGTTGGTTCCTTTGACAGTTCTGCCATCTTTAATATCAAGACAAGGTATGATGCGTTTGGTTAACATCTTTTACAAAAAACGTTTTAATTCAGGTAAGGAAATCCTGTTCTCATAAATAGCTTTACCAATGATAGCACCATTACATCCCGCCTGGCGTAATTCTTCCAGGTCGGCCAGCGTAGTAATGCCCCCGCTGGCGATAAGATCAATCGAAGGATGCTGGTTCAATATTTTTTTATACAAAACGCTGGCAGGCCCCTGCAATAAGCCATCTTTATTGACATCCGTACAGAAAAACTGTTTTACTCCTTTTACTTTATATTTTTCTACCAGGTCAAATACTGTCAGTGTTGTAGTTTCCGTCCATCCCCGGATAACGATCAATTCATTTTTAACATCAGCGCCAAGGATAAAACGGTCAGCTCCAAACGCCAGTAACCAGCCAGAGAAAGTAAACTCATCTTTTACGGCAATGCTTCCTATGGAAGCAAAGGCCGCCCCCGAATTAAAAGTTATTTCCAGGTTTTGTTGTGTGCTGATGCCACCGCTGAAATCGATTTCCAGTTTTGTTTTCGTTGCGATCTTTTCCAGCACATTCCAGTTCTTTACTTCACCTGCTTTGGCGCCATCCAGGTCGACAAGATGTAATCTTTTTAATCCCGCATCTTCAAATTGTTTGGCAACTTCCAGCGGGTCTTCGTTATAGATTGTTTGCTGGCTGTAGTCACCTTTCGTTAACCGGACGCATTTTCCGTTAATAATATCAATAGCTGGTATGATCGTCATAATGATAAACTAAGAAAGTTTTTAAGTAGTTGTTCCCCGGCTTTGGCACTTTTTTCCGGGTGAAACTGGACTCCATAAAAATTATTTTTTTTCAGGGCCGAACTATATGACTGTATATAATCTGTAGTTGCAATTGTATAATCACTGGTACCGGCATAATAGCCGTGAACAAAGTAACAATAACTTTTTTCCTCAATACAAGAGAATAATTCTGTTTTCAATCCTGCTATTGTATTCCAGCCGATCTGTGGTATTTTTAATTGTGGATCAACAGTCTTGAATTTTTTTACCAGGACCTTATCGAAAATCCCGAGACAGGGAGTGTCATTCTCCTCCGAATAATCGCAAAGTAATTGCATGCCCAGGCAAATGCCCAAAACGGGTTGTTGTAATGAAATGATCAGTTTGTCAAGCTCTCTTTCTTTTAAATAACTCATAGCTGTGCTGGCTTCGCCAACCCCCGGGAAAATAACTCTGTCCGCAGCTTGTATTAAGGAGGAATCGTCCGTCACAGTCGCTTTTACCCCGATCCTCTCCAGGGCAAAAAGAACAGATTGGATATTGCCGGCGTTATATTTTATGATAACGACATTCATCTTACAGGGAACCTTTAGTGCTTGGTAATTGCATATTTTCTGCATCTCTTTTCACAGCCGATTTAATGGCTTTTGCGAGGGCTTTGAAAATAGATTCTATTTTATGATGTTCGTTATCGCCTTCTGCTTTAATATTCAGGTTGCTTTTAGAAGCATCAGCGAATGATTTAAAGAAATGATGGAACATTTCCGTGGGCATATCGCCGATCTTTTCTCTTTTAAAGGGAGCATCCCAAACCAGCCAGGTCCTGCCGCCAAAGTCGATGGCCACCTGCGCCAGGCAATCATCCATAGGTAAAGTGAAACCATAACGGCCAATACCTTTTTTATTTCCCAGGGCGATGAGAAAAGCTTCTCCCAACGCAATGGCGGTGTCTTCAATGGTATGGTGTTCGTCAATTTGAAGATCGCCGTCAACAGTTATCGTGAGGTCAATACCACTATGACGGCCCAACTGATCCAGCATGTGATCAAAGAAGTGAAGACCGGTTTTTATGGCTGTTCTGCCGCTGCCATCAAGGTTTAATTCGATATGGATCTTTGTTTCATTTGTATAACGTTGATGTGTGATCAGGCGCTGGCCCAGTTTCAGCAGCTCATAAATTTTTTGCCAATCAGTGGTTTCAAGAGCTACGACAGCTTGTAAAGTTATTTCATCGTCTTTTACTTCTGCGCCGCCCAATAAGCTGTCCTCTTTTAACCAGATGGCCCTGCATCCAAGGTTTTTGGCAAGCTGCACATCCGTAATCCGGTCTCCGATTACAAATGAACCCGGCAGGTCGTATTCTTTATTATTAATGTAGCTGGTCAGCATACCGGTGCCAGGTTTGCGGGTAGGGGCATTGTCGGCAGGAAAAGTTCTGTCAATATAAACAGCTGAAAATTCAATGCCTTCATTGGCTAAACTCTTTATAACAAAATTATGGACCGGCCAGAATGTATCTTCCGGGAAAGAAGGAGTACCCAACCCGTCCTGGTTGGTGATCATCACTAATTCATAATCCAGTTCCTGTGCAATTTTCTTCATCCAGCTGAACATACCGGGATAGAATTCCAGTTTATCAAAGGAATCCAGCTGGTAACTAGGTGGAGCTTCTTTGATCAGGGTTCCGTCTCGATCAATAAATAATACCTTTTTCATGGCGTATATGTTTTTAAAGCATCGGTCAATAGTTGATTTTCTTCGGGAGTGCCAATTGTTACCCGGAGGCAATCATCGCAAAGGATAACCTTTGAGCGGTCACGGACAATGATCCCTTTTGCGGTCAGAAACTCGTAGATTTTCTTAGCCCCTTCCATTTTTATCAACAGGAAATTAGCATCAGAAGGGTATACGGCCTGAGTAAAGGGGAACTGCATCAATGCATCCCTGAGCCACTCCCGTTGTTCAACGGTTATCTGGATCCAGTCATTCACCGTAATAATATTGTCCAATGCTGCGGAAACAAGTTGCTGGGTGGCTGTATTAATATTGTAAGGATACTTCACTTTGTTCATCAGGTCAATGACCGGTTGGCCGGCGAAAGCCATTCCCAACCGCAGGCCGGCCAGTCCCCATGCTTTGGATAAGGTTTGAAGAATGACCAGGTTGGGATATTCCATTAACTCAGGAATAAAAGTTTTTTGCTTTGCATAGTTGATATAGGCTTCATCAATAACCACAAGCCCTTCAAAATTATTCAGCATTACTTCAATATCTGACCGGTTGATGCTGTTGCCGGTCGGATTATTAGGGGAACAAATAAATATCAATTTGGTAAAAGGATCAATAACTTCTTCAATCCTATCGAGGTCTAGTTGAAATTCAGTAGTTAATGGCACCTTTTTCAAGCTGACATCATTCATTTCTGCACATACTTCATACATGCCATACGTGGGCGGACAGATGATCACATTATCCTTCCCGGGTTCACAAAAAATACGGAACAGGAGATCAATGGCTTCATCACTGCCATTCCCTAAAAAGATATTTTCCGGCGGAACACCTTTTATTTTACTGATCTTCTCTTTTACTGAAAGCTGCAAAGGATCCGGGTAGCGGTTATAGTCTTCATCCAATGGCGAACCAAACGCATTTTCATTGGCATCGAGGAAAATACGGGCATTGCCGCTGAATTCATGACGGGCTGATGAATAAGCGGTCATCTTTTTTATATTCTCCCGTATTAAACTGTCCAGGTTGAAGTTCATCTTTTTTACTTTAAACGTATTGCTACGGCATTTTTATGGGCATCCAGCCCTTCGGCTGCAGCCATGGTCATTACAATAGCACTTATTTGTTGCAAACCCTCTTTTGTTAATTGCTGGTAAGTGATCTTTTTGACAAAACTATCTAATGATACACCACTGTACATGGCTGCATAGCCGTTCGTTGGTAAGGTATGGTTAGTACCGCTGGCATAATCACCTGCACTTTCAGGGGAGTAGTTGCCAATAAAAACCGACCCGGCTGTTACAACCTTTTTTGCTGCAGCTTCGGCATTTTCACAGGAGAGGATCAGGTGTTCCGGTGCATACAGGTTTGATAATTCAATTGCTTCATCAATATCTCTTACTAAGACAAGTTTACTGTTCTGTAATGCTTTTTCTGCAATATCCTTTCTTGGTAATTCAGTTACCTGCTGCCTTATTGCTTTGGTTACATTTGATAATATATCTTCTGATGTTGTTAAAAGGACTACCTGCGAATCCGGTCCATGTTCAGCCTGTGAAAGAAGATCAGCAGCCACATATTCTGGTATGGCTGTATCATCAGCAATTACGAGGACCTCCGAAGGACCCGCAGGCATATCAATCGCTGTTCCCTGTTGTTGTATGAGCTGCTTCGCCAACGTTACATATTGATTTCCCGGTCCGAATATTTTGAATACGTTAGGGATACTTTCTGTTCCGTAAGTCATGGCAGCGATGGCCTGCACACCACCTGCTTTAAAAATTTTTGTAACTCCGCAAATGGAAGCGGCGTATAAGATCGCCGGGTTAACTGTTCCGTCTTTGGATGGGGGAGTACACAGTACAATCTCCTTACAACCTGCAATAGAAGCCGGGACAGCGAGCATGAGTACGGTGGAGAAAAGCGGGGCCGAGCCACCCGGAATATATAGTCCCACTTTTTCTATGCCTCTTGACTCTCTCCAGCAAAGCACTCCTGGCATTGTTTCAACTTTTCTGGTCTCTTCTTTTTGTGAAAGATGAAATGTTTCGATATTCTTTTTGGCTTGCTCAATGGCCTGTTTCAGTTCAGGTGAAAGCAGGCCTGAGGCCCGTGTAATTTCTTTGTCAGTAACAACCAGTTTCTTTACTGATACACCGTCAAATTCTTTTGTAAACTTCTTTACCGCTTTGTCTCCTTTCTCCTTCACTTTTTGTAATATCTTTCTCACAGTTTTCTCCAGTGAGGAATTATCCGCTGCGGGTCGTTGAAGGATCTCCTGCCAAAGTTCTTTACCCGGGTAATTATAGGTTTGCATGCCGATTAGTTAAATGATCATTTTTTCAATGGGGATGATAAGGATGCCCTGTGCACCGTTCTCTTTTAGTTGCTGAATTACATTCCAGAAATCATTTTCAGCAATAACGGAATGGATCGAACTCCAGCCTGATTCAGCTAACGGTAAAATGGTGGGGCTCTTCATTCCCGGTAATAATGCACAGATTGTTTCCACTTTATCGTTCGGGGCATTCAGTAATACATATTTATTATTCTTTGCTTTTTTTACTGACCGTATGCGGAACAACAGGCTTTCCAGGATGATTTTTTTATCGGCCGATAAGTTTTTATTACTGATCAATACCGCTTCCGAAGAAAGAATGGTTTCGATCTCTTTCAGCTCATTGGTAAACAGGGTGCTGCCCGAACTTACCAGGTCACAAATAGCATCTGCCAATCCAATCCGGGGTGCTATCTCCACGGAACCACTGATCTCATGAATAGAGGCGCTGATGTTTTTCTCCAGGAGGTAAGCACGGAGAATGTTAGGATAGCTGGTGGCGATTTTTTTGCCATTCAGATCTTCTGCGGATTTCATGCTGCCATTCTTTGGCACGGCCAGCGATAAACGGCATTTTCCGAAACCGGCTTTTTCAATGGTATCAACATCCTTCCGGCTTTCTTTTACCACATTCTCGCCAACAAAGCCAATATCAGCCACAGCATCCTGTACATATTCCGGAATATCATCGTCCCGTAAAAAGAAAACTTCAATAGGGAAGTTGGCGGCCTGCACCCTTAACTGGTTATTGCCATTGCTGACTTCGATGCCGCATTCTTTCAGGAGTTTCATAGAACCTTCGTACAGGCGGCCCGATTTCTGCACAGCGATCTTTAATGTTGTTTGCATAGATGCTTTATTAGCGTAAAATAAAAAGGGCTTACTCAAGAGTAAGCCCTTCACTATGTTTATCACATAATACCTTCATGGCCTACTACCCGTGTAGCAAGTGATGATGATGATTATGTGTGTGTCTGTTCATATTGAAAAGCAAAAATAGGGATTAAATATACAGGCACGTCATTTGCCTGTAATTTTTTATACTGCTTACAAATGAGTGGTAGTTTTATTTGTCAATTGCGGGCTGCCTGTTCCAGGATGTCTGTTGGAGTAATACCCAGGTGGCTTTCTTCATACACACATTCTCCTGATTTGATCAGTAACACCTGGGGCGACTCATGGTGTACATTGAATACCTCAGCTACTTTATTAGAAACAGGGCGGTGTACCAGCAGGTCGAGGAAGTAAAAATCCACTCCCTGCACATTATCCAGTTGTTCGACCCTGTTCAGGGCCGTGCGGCTGATGTTACAGCGGGTGCTGTGTTTAAAAATCACTTTGGGCTTATCGTGAGATGAAGCTATAAGATCATTCAGCTGATCTTCAGTAGTCAGGTGTGTCCAATGCATAAGAGTGGAAAAAATCAGCCTTTGAATTTGTAACTGGATTGAGGATTACCCGGGCAACCATATTTTTGGGTGGCGCAGGATGAAATAACAAAGACCAGGGCTGCTAAAAGTAAAGAGGCTAAAACCTTATTTTTCATTGTCGGATATTTTGTGTTGTTATAACGACAGGAGACCGTAATTATTACGCAAATATAATGCGGGGAAGCCGATTTTGCCCTTTTTAAGACTTCTGCGTCTTTTTGCGGCAGGAGTTTCCACTTAAGTGACTGGTTATCTACAGCTGAACAGGAATTGAACGGATTAATATTTCTCCACTAAAAAGCACTTATTCCTTTACCTTTACCGCCCTATTTTACCCGAAAAGAAATTACTGACCTGATGTTACAATTGAAAAAACCGCTTGCTTTCATAGACCTGGAGACAACCGGTGTGAACCTTGGCCTGGACCGTATCGTTGAGATCGCTATTGTGAAGATCCTCCCGGATGGCACCAAAAGCGTAAAACGAAAGCTCCTGAACCCTGAAATGGCTATCCCCAAAGCTTCCAGTGATATCCACGGCATTACGGATGAAATGGTAAAAGATGCCCCTACTTTTAAGCAGGTGGCCCACGAATTAAAGCAGATGCTGGATGGCTGCGACCTGGCTGGCTACAATTCCAACCGTTTTGACATCCCCCTGCTGATGGAAGAATTCTTACGGGTGCAGGTAGATTTCGATATGAAGAACCGGAAACTGCTGGATGTGCAGAATATCTTTCATAAAATGGAACCCCGCACACTTGGGGCAGCCTATAAATTTTATTGCAATAAAGCATTGGAAGGTGCCCATGGTGCCGAAGTGGATGCCTCAGCCACACATGAGATACTGGAAGCACAACTCGAACGTTACCCTGAACTCGGAAATAACGTAGATACTATTCTCAAGACCATTGGTGAAGATGTGATCGTCGATTTTGCCCGCCGGTTCATCATGGAAAACGGTACCGAGGTATTCAATTTCGGAAAATTCAAAGGCCGGCCTGTTGCAGATGTTTTAAAAAGTGAACCCCAGTATTATGACTGGATGATGAAAGGCGATTTTCCCCAGCACACCAAACAAAAACTGACAGAGATCTATACCCGTACGATGCTGAAGAAAAATTAAGCATAAGCAGCGAACTTAATCTGCTTACAATTTTAACAGGGCTTCTTTTAGTGTTTATTGTAAATTTGAGCTTTAAACAGGTAACTGGCAATCTTGGAAAAATTAGTAGTTATACCAACCTACAACGAGAAGGAGAATATCAGTAATATCCTTCATGCAGTATTCAACCTGAATGAAAATTTCCATGTCCTGGTGATAGATGATGGTTCGCCGGATGGAACCGCTCAGATCGTAAAAGATTTACAATCGAAATTTCCGGACCAGCTATTCATTGAAGAAAGAAAAGGTAAGCTGGGCCTGGGTACGGCATATATTCATGGGTTTAAATGGGGCATAGCCCGCAACTACCAGTTCATTTTTGAAATGGATGCCGACTTTTCACACAATCCCAATGATCTCCCCCGCTTATACAATGCCTGCAAGAATGAAGGGGCCGACCTGGCCATTGGTTCCCGCTATACGAAAGGCGGTGGCGTGGTGAACTGGCCGGCCAACCGCATTGCTTTATCAAAGGGCGGCTCTCTCTATACAAGGATCATTACCTGGATGCCGGTGAAAGACCCGACAGCCGGTTTTATGTGTTACCGGAAAGAGGTACTGGAAACGATCGATTTGGATAAGATCGCTTTTGTCGGCTACGCTTTCCAGATCGAAATGAAATTTGCTGCGTGGAAATTAGGCTTCAAGATCAAAGAAGTACCGATCATTTTCCAGGACAGGACCTACGGTGTTTCTAAAATGAATAAGGGGATTGTGAAAGAAGGTATTCTTGGTGTACTCAAACTCCGCTGGCACAGTCTCTTTACCAATTACCGCAGCCGGGTAAAAAAAACTGAAGTACAAAGTACCCCGGTTACAACTTCAGCACCCAATGAAGTGCTGGCCGAGACGAAATAACCCCTTCCTTTTTCTTTCTTTTCTTTAGTTTGCAGTTTATTGTTGCTGCAAATGAAAAAGGCTTTTTTGCAATTACATATCGCTGTTTTCTTAGCCGGCTTCACGGGTATACTCGGGAGGCTGATCAGTTTTAATGAAGGCATGATCGTCTGGTACCGGCTTTTGTTCACAGCAGCAACCATGTGGCTGCTGTTTGCCCTTATGAAAAAACTACAAAGAATCCCTGTAAATGATATTCTTAAAATCAGTGCTGTTGGTTTTATTGCCGCCATGCACTGGGTTACTTTCTATGGTTCCATTAAATATTCCAATGTATCCGTAGCATTGGTTTGCTTTTCCTCCATCAGTTTTTTCACCGCCTTATTTGAGCCGCTGATCCTGAAAAAAAGGATCAATATAACAGAACTTTTCCTGGGGCTGTTAACGATGACCGGTATCTATATCATTTTCCATTTCGATACGCAATTCAAAACGGGTATCATTCTCGGGCTTATATCAGCATTACTGGCTTCTTTGTTTCCCATATATAACCGGGAGTTCCTGAAGCGGATCAACGTGGAAACCATGCTGACCTGGCAGCAAACAGGTGGATTCATTGTATTATCCATCCTCTTGCCATTTTACCTGCAGCAATTTCCAACCGGTAATTTTTTACCCGGCTGGGAAGACTTCGGATGGCTATTGGTACTTTCCTGGTTTTGCTCGGTCATCGCTTTCCAGCTTTCTGCCAATGCATTGAAACGCTTATCAGCATTTACCGTCAACCTGACCTATAACCTGGAGCCGGTCTATGGTATCCTGCTGGCCTTTGCCGTGTATAAAGAAAATGAATTCCTGAGCAAGTGGTTCTATATTGGGTTTGCCATTATAGCTGCTGCTCTTACTATTCATATCATTTTATTGATGCGCATCGAAAGAAAAATCATCCAGCATGCAGCCGAGTGAGTATCATCAACGCATCGTTGATTATTATAAGTCTACCGAACATGCTTATAAAGATTCCTGGGACCTGGACAACAGCCTCGCTATTCATTATGGTTACTGGGATGAAAAGGTAAAGTCATTCCCCCAGTCCTTACTCCGGATGAATGAGATCATGATCGAAGCCGCCGGTATTAAGCCTGGTGACAAGGTACTGGATGCAGGTTGCGGGGTGGGAGGCAGTAGTATTTTCATGGCAAAGCATGCCGGGGCGAAAGTGACAGGCATCACGCTAAGCGAACGGCAGGTGCAACAGGCAATAACTAATGCAAAAAACAATGGAGTGGAGGCGATGGTGGATTTTAAAGTAATGAATTACTGTGCGACAGATTTTCCGGATGCCAGTTTTGATGTGGTATGGGGTTGTGAAAGTATTTGTTATGCCGATAGTAAGGAACAATTCATTAAAGAAGCATATCGCTTATTGAAACCGGGTGGCCGGTTAGTAGTGGCCGATGGATTTGTAACAACCTATGAAAATAATGAACACCCGGTCATCCGCCAATGGACGGAGGGATGGCAGGTGAATTACCTGGAATCACCGGAACGGTTTCAATCTTTCCTCGAAAGGGCAGGCTTTCAGAATAGCATTTATCGTAATATATCAAAACAGACTGCACATTCTTCCCGTCGGCTTTACCGGTTTTATTTCCTGGCATCGTTGTACCTGTTATGGAAACGATTGACTTTTTCGTATCGCACCACAGCCATACAGAAAGCGAATATCCGGGCTTGCAAATTCCAGTATCATGGAATGAAAAAAGGGCTGTGGCAATACGGCTTATTCACGGCTGTAAAACCCTGATCATTTTTGCTTTTTCACCGTTATCTTTAGCGTATTCAAATTAACTGTTATGAAGAGAATTACTCTCCTGTTCCTTTTTGTAGTTGTTTCCACCGTATTAGTTGCCCAGAAAAAACCATTGGATCATTCCGTGTATGATAGCTGGCAAAGCATCGGGGAACGGATGATCAGTAATGATGGAAAATGGGTGGTCTATACCATTACCCCACAGGAAGGGGATAATGAGTTAGTGATCCAGTCGGCAGATGCCAGGTATAAAAAAACAGTACCGAGAGGTTATAATGCGGTGATCACTGACGACAGCCGTTATGCCGTATTTAAAATAAAACCTTTTTTCAAAGACACAAGAGATGCCCGTATCAAAAAGAAAAGACCGGATGATATGCCCAAAGATTCTTTTGCAGTGGTGGAATTGGGTAAAGACAGTGTATGGAAAGCAGCTAAAGTAAAGACCTATAAGACCCCGGAGAAGGAAGCCGGCTGGGTGGCCTATCATTTGGAAAAGGGAGTAGAGAAAAAGGAAACTCCCGTTAAAAAACCGGAGGCAAACGATAAAAAAATAACGGATAGCCTGAACCGGGTGATTGATTCTTTGCAACAGGTCATTGAAACCATGCCGAAAAAGAAAAATAAAGATGAAGAAGATGCCCTGGCTACCGACTTTGGACTACAGACTACGGACTCTTATGATGCTGAAGGCGATGAACCCGCTGCCGGCCCCGTTGATGCAGGTACTGACCTCGTGCTGCGCAACCTTGCTACAGGGCAAGAGAAAACATTTATGAATGTACTGGAATATTATTTCAGCAAAACGGGTGGTAAATTATTAATTGAACAGGCGAAGAATCCCAAAGACTCATTAAGTAAAAATGCGGTTACACTCTATGATCTCAAAGAAGCAAAATCCATTGTATTAAGCAAAGGAGGGAATGATTTTAAGAATTTCACCTTCTCAGAAGACGGCCTACAGGTGGCTTATGTGGCCGAACGGGATGCCAAACCCAAAGAGCTGCAGAAATTCTACCGGCTCTGGTATTACAAAACAGGTATGGACAGCGCCACATTGTTAGCCGATAAGAATTCAGTTGGTATGCAACTCGGGATGACCATCAGTGAGTTTGGGAATATCAGTTTCAGTAAAAGCGGTAACCGTTTATTTTTCGGTACTGCGCTGATTCAGCCACCGAAGGATACCACACTCATTGATATTGATTTGGTCAAACTCGATATCTGGCATTACAACGACGACTACCTGCAAACGGTTCAGCTGAACCGCCTCCAGCGGGACCTGCAAACAAATTATCTCGCCGTATACCATTTGGACAAAAGTATGTTGAAGCAACTGGGCTCTAAAGAAATCCCCGCCATCTATCCCACCAATGAAGGAGATGGGGATCGTTTTGTCGGCGTTACCGATTTCGGCAAACGTATCGAAAGCCAGTGGGCAGGCAATACCAAAAAGGATATTTATGCTATAGATGTTCTGACAGGTGAAAAGAAAGTAGTAAAAAAGGATATGGTTGGAATTATCAGCCCGCAATTCATATCTCCCACCGGTAAATACATCATGTGGTATGACAGCAAGGCCCGTCATTATTTTGCCTGGGATGGCGATTCCACCAGGAATATAACTAAGAAAATAAAGTACCCGTTATGGAATGAAGAACATGATTCACCTTCTGACCCGCCGCCGTATGGAATAATGGGATGGCATGAGGGAGATTCTGTGCTGTATGTGTATGATAAGTATGATATATGGCAGGTTGATCCTAATGTAAAAAAAATACCGGATGTATTTAACAACATAAATGGCAGGAAGAATAAAACAATCTACAGGTACATTAGGACAAATTCTGAAGAAAAAAATATTACTTCGGGACAAGATTTAGTATTCAGAGTGTTTAACGAATTGAATAAGAGTGCTTCACTTTTCAGAAGCTCAACGAATGGTGATGAATCTCTGATTGCCATGTCAGCAGTTAGTTTTGGTCCAGTCAGTAGGGCCAGGGACTTAAGAAAGTATATTTTTACAAAAGAAAGTTATTCGTCTTCTCCGGATTTGTATCTGAATTCTTTGAATTATCAGCCAGAGTACGATATTAAGCTGTCTTCTCTCAACCCCCAGCAAAAAGACTATAACTGGGGCACTTCTGAATTGTACAAATGGAAGGCCTTTAATGGAAAACCTGCAGAAGGTATTTTATATAAACCCGAAGATTTTGATCCGAAGAAAAAATACCCCGTCATTTTTTATTTCTATGAAACACATACCAACACCCTGCACGATTATATTGACCCCACGCCTACGGGTAGCCGGTTGAATATTTCTTTTTTTGTCAGCCGTGGTTACCTGGTATTCTCTCCGGATATCCGGTACACGATCGGGCACCCTGCTAAAAGCTGTTATGATTATGTGGTGAGTGCTGCTAAAGATCTGGGTAAACATAAATGGGTGGATGCAGCGAATATGGGCATCCAGGGACAAAGCTGGGGCGGTATCCAAGTGGCACAGTTGGTAACCATGACCGATATGTTCAAAGCAGCCTGGGCAGGTGCACCCGTGGCCAATATGACCAGTGCTTATGGTGGTATCCGCTGGGAAAGCGGGTCGAACCGCCAGTTCCAGTATGAAAAAACACAGAGCCGCATCGGGGCTACTTTATGGGAAAAACCGGGTCTCTATATCGAGAATTCGCCTTTATTCCATTTACCCAAAGTGAAAACCCCGTTGGTTATTATGCACAACGATGCCGACGGAGCAGTTCCCTGGTACCAGGGCATTGAATTATTTACAGCGATGAGAAGACTGGGTAAAAAAGTATGGATGCTCAATTACAATGGCGAAGCGCATAACCTTGTACAAAGAAATAATAAGAAAGATATTTCCATCCGGGAGCAGCAATATTTCGACTGGTTATTGAAAGGAGACAAAGCGCCGAAATGGATCACTGAAGGGGTACCAGCGGTGAAGAAAGGAAAGGATTGGGGCTTGGAGCTTGTTGATTGAGAATGCCTTTAATCAAAAGTTATAAATACGAGGTACGAAGTACGGAAGTCTTTAGGCAGAAGATTCTTCCTGTTTTCCAGGAGTTCGTACCTCTTACTTCTGGCTTCGTACTTCGTCAGGCTGCTTGTGTACTTATAAACTTTACCAGGCTTCTTTTTGCTACAGGTAGCAAGGTTTCATCCACGGGGAAACTCAGTTCCGTTTCGATGGAATAAACCGCCGGGTTAGGCAGGTCTTTCCGGTGCCGGATCAGTTCTGATTTGATATGTTCATACGTGCTGCTGATGCTCCGCACCCAGTGATCAATAAAGGAAGTTTTGATACTGCGGTACTTTTCATCATGCTTTTCAAAAATGGAAAGCCGGTAATGGTATACTTTGGTGCCGCTGGTATTTCCGCTGCTTAAGAAGAAATAACCTTCCTGTGTATCCAGCGGGATAATACCCACGGGACTGATACTGATCTTTTCTTCCACAAATTCATAGATCTCGGTACCGTTATGAATGGTGCTTTTTATTTTCCCCGCAGAATAATGAATGATATCCTCCAGTTCGGCCATCAGTTCATCATCCTCGATCATCTGCTCATATAAGACTTGTAACTTTTCCAGCTGGATGCCGGTCAGCTTTTTCGGAAAATGATCCTGCAGGTATTTCTTATTTTCCCGGAAGGCAACAATATTATTGTAATGGAAAACAATATCGGCCAGCTGCGGGTAGAGCTTGTTCTCGTTAAAATATTTATTTACTTCCTGCAGGTAGGCAAGGAGGGTGTACTTCTTCAGCTCAAAATCAATACGGCCTTCCGCAAACCAGGTTTCGGATAATGATTTCATGTCGTTGGGGTTTAGATTGGTTCAACTAATTTAAAAAAAAGACGGCAAAACAGAAAGAGGGGTTTAACTTTAAGTTGTTAAAACAATACCATGAGATTTGCTGCTTTGCTTATTTGCCTTGCCTGTTATTCCTGCGGTAATACCTATTATATTGTCCGTCATGCCGAGAAAGCCCCGGTGGAAGCAGGTGCCAGTGCTATGATGGCCAGTGATCCTCCTTTGTCCCCGGCCGGGGAGCAAAGGGCTATTGAACTCCGGCAGTGGCTGCGGGGTGAAAGGATTGAACATATCTTTTCCACCAATTATAAAAGAACACTTTCTACGGCCCAGCCGCTGAATGAAACAAGGGGATCAACTGCCATTGAGATTTACAGCAGCAAAAAAGATTCTATGGATCTGTTCATTGAAAAATTGAAGGCTATTAAAAATGGAAATGTACTGGTGGTGGGCCATTCCAACACCATTGATGATATCGCCAATAAGTTATGTGGTAAAACCGTTGTACCGGGCGACCTGAAAGAAACGCAGTATGATAACCTCTTTGTGGTGAAAAGAAAAGGCAGAAAGTTTGTTTTTACCAATAAAAAATATGGAACGCCAACGGAATAAGGAAAGAATATACCTTAATAAAAAAAGAGTCTTCCTGGTGAAGACTCTTTTCAATTTATAAATTCACGCAGCGATTAATATTCCCGGTCCGGTTTGAAATTTTCTAATTCTTTTGCCACGGCAGTGAGGAAAGTAGCTCCGAGACTTCCATCCACGATGCGGTGATCATAACTCATGCTCAGGTACATCATATGCCGGATAGCAATACTGTCGCCGGCTTCTGTTTCAATCACCACCGGTCTTTTCTTGATAGCACCCACCGCCATGATGGCCACCTGCGGCTGGTTAATGATCGGTGTCCCCATCAAACTTCCAAATGTACCCACATTGGTCAGGGTGAAGGTTCCGCCGGTGGTATCATCAGCTTTCAGTTTGCCATTCCTGGCACTGTCAGCCAGGTTATTCACCTGTTTGGCTAAACCCACAAGGTTTAACTGGTCGGCATTTTTGATCACCGGAACGATCAGGTTGCCAGAAGGCAATGCCGTAGCCATCCCTATATTGATATCTTTTTTGATAATGATATTGTTGCCGTCTAAGGAACAATTGATCAGCGGGAATTTTTTGATACAACGTACAATGGCTTCCACAAACAGCGGGGTGAAAGTGATCTTGGTCCCTTCTCTCTTTTCAAAATCCTTTTTTACTTTATCTCTCCATTGCACCAGGTTGGTCACATCCGCTTCGGTAAAACTGGTCACATGCGGGCTGGTATGCTTGCTGCGCACCATATGATCAGCGATCAGCTTGCGCATCCGGTCCATTTCAATGATCTCGACATTACCGGAATAAGTCGTCGGCACCTGTTGGGTACCGGTTGATTGTTGTTGCTCCACTTTCGCCACAGGGATCACCATATCCGTATTCCTGGCTACCGGTTCCCGGCTAACCACTCCTGACTTCCGCTCACTTACATACTGCAAAATATCTTTCTTGGTCACTCTTCCTTCATTGCCTGTACCGGGAATTTTTTCCAGTTCGGTCATACTGATACCTTCACTGGCTGCAATATTCAATACGAGAGGAGAATAAAAACGATTGGCAGAACCATTGGAAGACTGGTGCTGAACAGCAGCCGCGGTATGCTGGATGGTTTCCACCACCACAGCCTGTTGAGCAGGTTGCTGCACTTCTGTCCGGGAAGGAGTGGAAACAACCGGGTTATTGCTCACGATCTCCGCAGCGCCGGTTCTTATCCTGGCAATCACAGTGCCTATAGGCACCACGTCATTGACATTGTATAAAATTTCCTCGAGCACACCCGCAGCAGTACTTGGTACTTCACTATCCACTTTGTCCGTAGCGATTTCCAGTACAGTTTCATCCATTTTTACGGTATCACCAGCCTGTTTATGCCATTTTAAAATGGTAGCTTCCATGATACTTTCGCCCAGTTTTGGCATTATTAAATCAACAACGGCCATAATTATTTTTTTGTTTGTCAGCGACAGAATAATGCTCATCGTCCCTTGCGCCTGCCTGCCGACAGGCAGGTCGTAAACTTCAGCTACATGTCACAAATGGGCTGGTCAGACAAGCAATTTAAATCCGGCCAAAGGTAATGATTTGGGAATAATCAAACCGATCAACCGTTAGTCAAAATGAATTTACGCAGTAAATTAAGGGCATTAGCGGTGGTCATGTCAATATTGCGCCGGCGGTCGAACCGCAGGTTCAGTTGCAGGGTCTCTGTCTTATTCGCATTGCCCACGGCTATCCATACGGTGCCCACCGGTTTCTCTGCGGTGCCGCCATCCGGACCCATAATGCCGGAAGTGGCAAGGGCATAATCTACTTTCAGGCTATTGATGGCACCCCGGATCATTTCTTTAACGGTTTTCTCGCTTACAGCACCCACTGTTTCCAGGGTTTCCGTTTTTACACCAAGCAGGTTTTGTTTCACTTCATTGGCATAACTCACGATTGAACCTTTGAAATAGGCAGATGATCCCGGGATACTGGTGATCAGCTGGGCAATATTACCACCGGTACAACTTTCAGCGGTGCCCATGGTCATACCTTTTGCTTTTAAAATTTTCCCCAGTACAATTTCCAGCCCTTCATCTTCATTGGTGACGAGGTATTGGCTGACCAGTTCCTGCAATTGCTCAAAATAAGGAAGGAGTTCTTTTTCGGTGGCTTCTTTGTGATTACCTCTTGCAGTAAGCCGGAGTTTTACCATGCCATAATTCGGCAGGTAAGCTAATTTGATATGTTCAGGCAGTGTGGGTTCAAAATCTTTCAGCAGTTCAGCGATCATGGATTCTCCCAGCCCGGCTGTAAAGGCAGTGCGGTGAACGATAGCCGGCATTTCAAATTCTTTCAGCAGTCTTGGTATCACTTCATCTTTGATCAGGCCTTTCATTTCATGCGGCACGCCGGGCAGGGAGATAAATATGGCCTCCCTAAATCCCTCCGCAGGAGGGACTTCAGACCCCGCTTTGCTGTTTCTCTCTAAAAGCCGGAGCACTATCGTGTTTATTACATTATCTGTATCATGCAGTACCTGCTCATTGGTAAACCGGAGGACCTCAAAGCCCAGCTTATTCAATTCCTGTGTTCTCTCTTCGTCACTGTTTTTATTTTCGGGTAGCTGGTGATATAAACCATCCACCTCAATGATCAATTGTTCGGACAGGCAAACAAAATCAGCGATGTAATTGGAAATAATATGTTGACGGCGGAATTTATATCCAGCCATCTTTTTCCCTTTCAGGATTTCCCATAAGGATTTCTCAGCCTCTGTGGGATGACTCCGGTGAGTAGCAACAAATTCTTTGAGTAACCCATATATCATCGGATCCGCTCTCAGGTACTTTTCAGGTTTATCCTGATTACCGGGTTCTAAATCTCCCCTGCGGGGGGTGGGGGGGCTGAACCACATCCCCGGAGCTGTTCCCCTGGCATTATGCAATACCGTACATACATCCGGCACTTCGGCCTGCTTCAGGTTTCTTTCCAGCATAGCTCCCGGGCGGCGATATACTTTTTCAAATAAATATTGTACATGAGCTTTTACTTCTTCATTCACGACCAGCTTTCCTCCAAAATATTCACAAAGCAATGGTTTGGTAATATCATCAGCAGTGGGGCCAAGGCCGCCGGTGATGACGATGATCTGTGATTGTTTTCTTTCTTCATCCAGTGCCTGGCGGATATCTTCTTTCACGTCACCCACGGCCACTCTTCTTCGCACCCAGATCCCCACTTTATTAAATTCCTGCGCAATAAAAGCACTGTTGGTATCAATGGTCTGGCCAATCAGCAGTTCATCACCAATGGTAATGATGGAAGCGTTGAGGGAAGTAAGGCTCATTTAAGATATGATTAAAACGAAATGAAGTAGTTTTAGCAAAGTTATCAACACATGGCTATGAAAAAAGTTTTCTTCCTGTTTACCGGTTGTTGGCTCCTGGCTACCGGTTCATTGGCACAAACCGTTTCCCAAAAACTGCAAAAAGCTTTTCAGCAATTTGAAAGCGACAGCCAGTTGCGCCACGCCATCAGTTCCTTGTATGTGATCGATGCAAAGACAGGCAATGTAGTGTTTGAAAGAAATGCACAGGTGGGTTTAGCCCCGGCCTCCACCCAAAAAATTATTACCAGTGTGACGGCTTTTGAGTTGCTGGGGAAAGATTACAGGTATAAAACTACATTAGGCTATACAGGAAAAATAAATAGTGGTATTCTTTCTGGTAATCTTTATTTAACAGGATCAGGAGACCCAACTCTTGGCAGTTGGAGATATGCTTCGACTGCCCCTGAGTTTTATTATCAAGAAATAGCTAACGCAATAAAAAATTATGGAATAAAGAAAATACCATTCATTAAAGAAAAGCCTGAGCCTTTTCTGTTTTTAGATGCCACTCGTTTTTCTAGCGAGATTAGCCAGGATGGATGGATATGGCAGGATATAGGGAATTATTATGGTGCTAATGCTATTGGCCTGAACTGGAGAGAAAATCAATATACCTTTAGATTTATTCCTGGCGATGAAGGTGAAGCTCCTCGTATCGATACAATAATTCCTGGCTATGCCCAAAGTGATCCAATTCGCCTTACAGACATTATTACAGGAAAGAAAGGAAGTGGGGATAATGCATATTTTTATCTTAATCCCAGAGAAGGAGCGGTAAATCATTATACTGTTAGAGGGTCAATTCCTGCGGGAGTAAAGTTTTTTGATGTATCAGCATCTCATTACGATCCTGTAAGCTATTTTCAGAACTTCCTTATAGATAATTGGAAAAAGAAGAAGGATAGTGTTTTTTTTGAAATTGGGCTTATGAGTGTTGAGTCACCTAGCTATAAATACATGAAAGGGCATGATACGGAAAAATTAATTATCTACACCCACTATTCCCCCTCTCTTGATTCCATCATCTATTGGTTCAATAAAAAAAGTATCAATCTCTACGGGGAAGCATTGGTGAAAACATTTGCCTACGAAAAAACAGGCTTTGGGTCCACCGATACCGGTGTGGCCATCGTTAAAAAATTCTGGAACCAAAAAGGACTCGAGGAGGACGAACTGAATATCTATGATGGTTCCGGGCTTTCTCCTTTAAACCGGGTAACAACCCATGCACAGGTGGAGATATTGAAATATGCAAAGACCAGGGATTGGTTTCCTTCTTTTTATGATGCCCTGCCCGAATACAATGGCATGAAAATGAAAAGTGGCACCATCAGTGATGTAAAAGGATTCTGCGGTTACCATACAGCCAAAGATGGTAAAGAATATATTTTCTCCTTCCTGGTCAATAATTACAGCGGCCGGGCTTCACAATTGGTCAGTAAGATGTACAAAGTGCTGGAGGTGCTGAAGTAAAACGCCTCCCTAATTCCCTCCGCAGGAGGGACTTTAGACTCCTATAATGTGAAAGTAAAAGCCTACTTTAGGAAACGAACTACAAACTATACATCAAAATTCAAAACTGTTTATGGAACAGAATTTTAAAAATCACTCCAGGCTGGTGTTCGGCTTTCACGGGGTTACTTTTTTATTGATCATAGCCGGCCTGATCGGCAGCGTTGTTAACCTTTTTAGTGCAGATGCTGCCACCCATTATTCGGCAGCCCTTATCGTTGTCGCTTTTTTGGCACTGCTTGGTGTGGCCTGGTATGCGAGGGTCTTTGCACTGAAAGCACAGGACAGGGCTATCCGGGCCGAAGAGAATTTCCGTCATTACCTGCTCACCGGGAAACCGCATGATAAAAATCTTCGTCTCAGCCAGGTCATTGCGCTGCGTTTTGCCAGCGATGAAGAAATGCCGGCCTTAGCCAAACGAGCGGTGGAAGAAAAATTATCACAGAAACAGATCAAGCAAGCCATTCAAAACTGGAGAGCTGATCATCACCGGGTATAAAAGAATATTTCTTTGAGAAAAGATCAGAGTCCGAAACGGTTAAAGAAGCTCATATCCATCTTCAGCAGCCAGGGAGACGCAAAAGCGGTGAGGCAAATAAGCAGGATGAATAGTTTGCCAACCAGCGATACATCTTGTATCAGGTGCCGGTGTAATAAACTTTGTACTGTTGTCATCACTTTTTCTTCTTTGGGGCTGTATGTATATGGCGGGGCAGGGGCAATATCTTTAAAAGCAGTATGTCCTTCGATCAGGATATTCCTGATCTTCCAGTAATCCTCATCTTTCAGGTCTTCATAGGATACATCAGCATTGATACCGGCTTCTTCGATCTTTTTTTCAATGGCGGTGAATTTTTTATCCGTTTGCAAACGGGTCAGTATCATCAGCGGGAAAAGGAAAAGAATAAAATAAAAAGGCTGACCGGATGACTGGTATAAACTCCAGGCTACCCAGATCATCAGTCCGGCAGAGAGTATAACGAATACTTTACTGACCCAGCTTTCTTCATCAAGAAATACCCGGTTCAGCAACTGGCCGCCATCCAGCGGGTAGATAGGTAAAAGATTGATCAGGTTTAATAAGATAAACAACATGGAGACCTGGTAATAAGAGATGCCTGCCAGGGCTAATGAATCATTTTTTTGCCAGAGTAGATAGAATATAATTCCCAAAACGATTCCTGGTAATGGGCCTGCCAGTAAGATAATTGCCGACTCCCGTTGTGATACTTCCCTTTTTGTACCGGACACATAAGCACCAAGTAAAGGAATGAAGAAGATGCCCAGGTCTTTATAGCGGAACAGCTTCATAGCAAAAAAATGCCCGAGTTCATGGATCACCACGATGGATGTAATGATCAGCAGCATGGTGAAGCTGTGGAAAATATAATAACCAAGAATGAGGTACAAGGCCAGGCTGCCGATTGATTTTGCCCAAACATTGGCAGGGGCTTCCATCCTTTGAAATTTGGGAGGATACACAACTACTGTTTCTTCCGGAGAAACAGCTTCGCCCGGTTGAGATTCATAAGAAGGTTCCTGTACTGGCTCCATGTATTAAATTTAGCTAAAATAGGGTTGTAATTGATCTACCAGGTTTTGCGGCATCACGGTTTTTTTCATGGTTTTCGCCTCCATAAAATAAAGAATGATCTTGCCCACCGCCAGCAATTCTTCTTTTTCATTGAATACTTCGTGGTGAAATTCGATCTTATGATGAACTGGTAACTCTTTCAGCATAGTCTTTATGGTAAGCAGGTCATCATACAAGGCAGGCCGCAGGTAGCGGCAATGCACATCCACCACGGGCATGATCACTCCCATTTTTTCCATATCTGCATACGTAAACCCTAATTGCCGGATGGATTCGGCCCTGGCCGATTCAAAATAGGGGAAATAATTGCTGTGGTACACCACACCCATCTGGTCGGTCTCTGCATAGCGAACCCTGATCTTTGTTTCACTTACAAACATAGTGGTTAAAGATAGTGATATACCGTAGTTATTTTCCGATCAGCCTGTCCATACTGATCTTTCCGGGGCCGGTAAATAATAAAGCCAGGTAGCCCATGAGGAATAAAGTAGCTTTCGACCCGGTGTCAAATACATCTCCGTGATGGGCAATAAAAACTGCCACGGACATGGCAACGATCAGGGGTATGGCGGCCAGTCTCGTCATTAATCCCAATACAATAAAAACGGCACAAAATAATTCCGCAAATATGACCAGCATCAGGGAAGTGGGAGAACCAATATGGAAAGGATCAGAGAAAGTACCTGACCATTTCCCAAAATTTACCAGTTTCTGAACACCGTTGGGGATCATCAATCCACCTACAGAGAGGCGTAATAACAGTAAAGCAAAAGAAACTCCGTTGTCGGTATACTTGGTGCTAAAGATTTTTTTCATCGGTATTGATAGTTTAGGGTATAATAAAGTGCAATATTAAGGAAAAACCGGCGGGCAGGACTTTGTAACTATTCGCATGATTGAGCCGAACAAAATGTTAAAACATTTTCAAACAGGCACTTATCCACACCTGTTTGGAATGATGTTTGGTCTGACCTGAAATAATTTGAAACTTGCAACGTTAGGAATTCACTTAACGTTACCTGGACCACCGGCTAAAGGACAAACTTCATGAAGCAACAACTAGTACTCGCCATCGCTGTAGTAACCAGTGTTACTGCATTTTCACAGTCAACCCGTTTTTATACTGACCCGCAGGCCACTTTCAAAGAAGCGAAAGAATATTATCAAAAAGAACAGTACAGCCTCGCATATCCTTTATTCAAGGAATTACAGCAATCCATCAGGGAAACAGATATCATTAATACTGCTGTGACGGTGCAGGAGATCAATTATTATACAACTGTTCTGGCATTAAAGCAAAATGAAGGAAGGGCGGAAGAGCAAGCAAAAGCCTTTATTGACCTGGATAAAAACACTTCCCGCATCCAGATGATGAGTTTTCATTTGGGGGAGTATTACTACCGGAAGCAGGAATTTGCGAATGCAGCCCAGCAATACGAAGCAACGAATATTGAAAACCTCAGCAATAAAGAGATCGCCGATATGAAATTTCACCAGGGTTATTCCTATTTCACCCTGCAGCGTTTCAACCAGGCAAAGCCTTTGTTTAATACGATCCGGACCATTAAAGATGATCCAAATTACCTGGATGCGAATTATTACTATGGATTCCTTGCTTTCAGGGATAAACAATACAGCGATGCTTTGTCCAGTTTCCGGATCGTGGAAAATGAAAAGGATTATGCAACCGTTGTTCCCTATTACATAGCCCAGATATACTATATACAGGGTAAAAAAGAAGAAGCCATCGCCTATGTGCAGAATAAACTGAAAAGCGGGGCCAATACCCAGTATTATGATCTTGAACTGAAGCAGCTGATCGGTCATGCCCATTTTGAAAGAAAGGAATATGCAATGGCATTGCCATACCTGGAAGATTATGTGACCCGTTCGCAGAAGGTGCGCCGGGAAGACCTGTATGAATTATCCTATTGTTATTACCAGGCCAACCAGTTGAATAAAGCCATTGATGGTTTCAAACAATTAAGTGGTAAGGATGACTCACTCAGCCAGCACTCCATGTACCTGCTCGGGGATGCTTACCTGAAAACAAATCAAAAAACGAACGCAAGAAATGCCTTCCTGTTCTGTGCTTCCAACAGCAGCAACCCGACGCAAAAAGAAATTTCTAAATACCAGTATGCAAAGCTTTCGTACGAACTGGGTTACCAGGATGAGGCACTGAACAGCCTGAGTTCTTTTCTGAATGATTATCCCAGGTCAACGTATAACACGGAGGCAAAAGAATTGCTGGTGGCCGTATTGGCGAATACGAATAATTATAAAGATGCCTTGTCGTTATTGGAAAGTTTGGATAAACCCTCCGAAAATGCAAAACGGTTATATCCAAGAATTTTATACGGAAGGGCCACCGAATATGTGAACGATGGACGACTGGCGGATGCAGATGCATTGCTGGACAAGGCCCTGAAAGATCCCTACAATGGTTCCGTGCTGGCCTTCCTGAATTTCTGGAAAGGAGAGCTGGCTTACCGGAATAATAAGCTGGATAATGCGATCAAATATTATAATGCCTATGTAAGTGCAGGCTCTCCCGCAGGCGGCGAAGCCAATGCCAATAATGCACGGTATAACCTGGGTTATTGTTACCTGCGCAAAGAAAATTATGCGGCTGCGCAAAGCTTCTTTGAACCTTTAGGGAAAAGTCCTGCACTCAATTCCAATGAGCTGACACAGGATGCATATATCCGTACGGCGGATTGCTATTTTATGCAAAAGGAATACAACAAGGCTAAGGGCATGTATGATAATGTGATCAAATTCTCGTGGCCCGCGGAGGATTATGCTACATTCCAGAATTCCATGATCGCCGGTATTAAAAGTTCAACAGACAAGATCAACCTGCTGAACACCATGAACCGGAAATTCCCCACCTCGTCATTAGTGACCGATGCCAATATGGAAATTGCGAATACCTATATAGCAGATGAACGTTTCCGGGAATCCATACCATTCCTGAATAATGTATTGAAAGGAGATGGGAATGCCAGCCTGAAACCACAGGCCTATCAAAAATTGGGTAATGCACACTATAATCTAAATAATAATACGGAAGCACTGAAACAGTACAAGACATTGATCAGTCAATACCCTAATTCACCAGAAGCGGAAGATGCTCTGGAGAATGTAAAAGCCATTTATGTGGAAGATGGTAAGCCGGGCGAATATGCCGACTTTATGCGCCAGGCAGGCCGCCCGATCAGTGTGAGTGCGGAAGATTCGCTGACCTATGCAGCGGCAGAAACGCAATATGATAATGGTAATGTGAATGCTGCATTGACTGCTTTTGGTGCTTACCTGCAGCGTTTCCCTGATGGGGTTTATTCACTTGATGCCAATTTTTACCGGGGAGAAATCTATAACAGTAAAAAGGACTGGAACAATGCGCTGACCGGGTATGAAGCAGTTGCTGCAAACGCCCCGAATAAATATGCCGAGAAAGCAACATTGGAAGCCGCCCGTATCAACTTCTTTGAATTGAAGAATTATGCGAATGCTGAAAAATACTACGGTCAGTTAAAACAGCTGACCGGCAGCCAGGAAAATAAACTGGAAGCAATGAGAGGCCTGTTACGTTGCCAGTACCAGCAGCAGAAATGGACAGAAGCTGTTGATAATGCGAAAGAATTAACAACAGCCAAAGGAAGCAGCACGGATGATAAAGCGTTGGCGAATATGGCTATTGCCAAATCTTACCAGGTGGGAGGGCAGTATGATCTTGCTATTGCTAATTATAAATCCGTAGTGACATTGAATAAAGCAGCTCTGGCAGCCGAAGCCCGGTACGAGATCGCTAATAGCTGGTTAGCGGTTAATAAACTTTCGGATGCAGAAAAAGCGGCTTTTGAGACGATCAACAAGTCGGGATCTTATGATTTCTGGGTCACGAAGGCCTATATATTATTAGGAGATGTTTATTTCCGGCAGAAAGATTATTTCAATGCCAAAGCCACTTTCCAGAGTATTGTTGATAATACCATCAATACCGAACTGAAAGGAGAAGCCCAGGCCAAACTGAATAAAGTGATTGATGAGGAAAGTAAATCAAGTAAAGTAGGTAACTAAGCATCGGAACAACTAACAACAACCATGATGATGAAACAGCCACTCTATAAGATCGTTTTACTGGGACTGGGAATTTTTTCCTGCAGTATTGCTTTTGCACAAAAGGATACCACCAAAGGCAAGTCCGTTGATATTCGTTCGGCATTTAAACCGGTGCTGCGGGAAGCAGCTAAGATCAATTTTAATGCAACACCCCCTTCTGCAGATACAATAAAACCTGCATTAAAATACGAAATACCCAACCAGAACCTGGCATTGGCATTTACGCCGGGTACGTTAAAGCCACTGGCATTGAATATTGATTCGGGTGGTAAATGGGATAACAGCAGTTATATCAAAGCCGGTTTTGGCAGTTTGCGGACACCGTATATACAGGCAGGCTTTTCATTCGGTGACGGAACTACAGCCGGAGCCAATATTTACGCAAAGCATGTTTCTTCGCAGGGTAAAAGAGAATACCAGGATTTTACCAATACACAAGTCCGCCTGAGTGGATTTTATAAAACAGCCGGTAATCATGAGTGGAATGCCAGTATCGGCATGAAGCAGGATCGAACTTATAAATATGGTTACGAACCACAAACTCTTTCTTTTACGAAAGACTCACTGAAGCAGAATTTTCAAACTATTGCGGCGAGAGTCGGTATGCACAATATCAACAAGACAGAATTTGGGTTGACCTATGCCCCCGAAGTAAAAATTGATGTATTTACCGATAACCTGAAGAATAATGAGAGCAATACCGTTGTGAACCTGCCTTTGGAAAAATCAGTCGGCAAAACCTTTGCGGTAAATCTCGGGCTCACTTTCGACCTGACACGTCTCTCTCCAAAAGACAAGACTGCATTTAATAACACGATTTATTATGTATCACCTTCTGTTTTATTTAAAACACCCAAAGTGAACCTGCATGCAGGTATCCGCCCCTCCTGGGATAACAAGACCTTTAAAATGTTCCCGAATGTATTAGCAGAAGTGGGAACAGAAGACCAGCGTTTCTTCGTGAACCTGGGCTGGACGGGCTATATCCGCAAAACAACCTACCAATATCTTGCTTCGCAAAACCCCTGGTTATGGTTGCCAACCACATTTAAGAACAGCTGGATCGAAGAAAGATTCATCGGGTTAAAAGGTTCTGTTGGGAATCATTTTACGTATAGTGCCAAAGCCGGCTTTAATAAAATCACTAACCAGCCTTTATTTGTGAATGATACAACCAGTGGATTGGGCGCTAAATCTTTCCTGGTAGTCAACGAACCCCGGATCAACGTACTGCATATCGGTGGCCAGTTGGGCTATACGGTACAGGAGAAATTTTCTGTAGTAGCTGGCTGGAATTTTAACCAGTATACCGGTTTGAAAGAGCATAAAAGAGCCTGGGGGTTGATCCCGCTTGAACTGAACGCAGCCATGCGGGTACAGGTGATCAAAGATCTCTGGCTGAAAGCAGATGTATTCGGCTGGACAGGCCCGCAATACCGTAAAGCCGATGGGGTTGATAATGGCAAATTAAAAGGAGCCCTTGACCTGAATGCCGGTTTGGAATTCAAGATCACCAAAAACCTGAACCTGTGGACGCAATTCAATAATATTACCAACCAGGAATACCAGCGCTGGAATCAATACCAGGTGTATGGGTTCAACTTTGTGGGCGGAGTTGTATTTTCGTTTGATCAAAAGAACTGATGATGTACGGAGAACTCTATCAATATTTTATTCTGCATAAACAGCTGAATCTACCCGGTATCGGCACATTCCAGTTGGAAAGAATGCCGGCTACCGCTGATTTTCCCAATAAGCTGATCAACGCACCTTCCTTTTCTATAGCCTTGCAACATGATAATGCAACACCTTCCAAACGGTTTTTCAACTGGCTGGCACAGGCATTGCAGGTTTCTGACCGGGATGCGGTGGTCCGTTTTAATGATTTCGCTTTTGATCTCAAACAAAAGATCAGGAACGGGAATAAGATCGCCTGGGATGGAGTGGGTACATTGAGCAGTGGCCTTGCCGGTGAGATCCGTTTTGAACCGGCATTGAAGAATAAAACACTGGAGGTGCCGGTGAAGGCAGAAAAGGTCATCCGGGAGAAATCTGAACATATGGTGAGGGTGGGAGAGGATGAAAAAACTTCTGATGAGATGATCGAATTCCTGAACCAGCCTGCAGCCCGGCGAAATTACTGGTGGGCCTGGGCTTTGATAGCAGGCCTTCTTATAACCATGTTTATTGGCTGGTATTTTTCCAAAAATGGATTAGAGGTCATGTCAGCCGGTAATAACCATAAAGCAACGCCTGCTGAAGCCACGGGCACTTATCAGCAGTTGCGCTGATATTCCACACTTTTTTACTGATTTTCATTTTACTTTGCCAATCCTGTTAACAAAGGATAACCGGCATGAGTTCTACTATTCATTATACACACTGCCCCGTTTGCGGATCGGGTGATATCAATATTGTTTTAACGGCAACAGACAATACGGTCAGCAAGGAAAAATTTCCCATTGCAGAATGCAGCAGTTGTTCACTGCGGTTTACACAGAATGTGCCCGGCCCTGAATGCATTGCTCCTTTTTATAAATCGGAAGATTATATTTCTCATACGAATACCTCTAAAGGACTGATCAACCGGTTGTACCAGTTTGTACGCAACCGCACTATGGTGAGTAAACGAAAATTGGTTCAGCAATCCACAGGTCTTTCAAAAGGCGTTTTATTAGATGTTGGGAGTGGTGTTGGCACTTTTGTGCATGTGATGAAGCAGGCCGGCTGGCAGGTAACAGGGCTGGAGCCGGATGCAGATGCCAGGAAGGTGGCAGCCCGGGTATACAATGCCAGCTTAACCGATATGGCGCAGTTCTATGAGCTGCCTTCAGGTAGCTTTGATGCGATTACCCTATGGCATGTGCTGGAACATGTACACGAATTACAACGCTATATTCAGCAATTGAAAACCCTGCTGAAAGCAAATGGTAAACTGTTTATTGCAGTGCCCAATTACAAGTCAAAAGATGCTGCTGTTTATAAAGAACACTGGGCCGCTTATGATGTGCCCCGGCACCTGTATCATTTTTCTCCCCGCTCCATCGGAGTACTGATGGAAAAGAACGGGATGAAAGTGGAGGCATACAAACCGATGTGGTACGATAGTTTTTATATTTCCCTGCTCAGCAGTAAATATAAAAATGGGCAACCAAACTTAATAGCCGCCTTTTTTAACGGGTTGCGTTCAAACCTGGGTGCTGCAGCTGATGTGAAGAAATGCAGCTCGGTTATTTATGTGATCTCCAAATAATTATTGCCCTAACTGAATTTCATAAAGTTCCGGCCAGTTTTTACCGGTGATGTAGATTTTCTTTGTGGTGGGCTCAAAAGCGATCCCGTTTAATTCTAATGCAAAAGGATATTTAGCCTTCACTGTTTCGGTGATGGCACTCAGGTCGATCTTGCCGACTACTTCTCCTGTAGCAGGATTGATTTTTAAAATGTAGGGGGCCTGCCACTGGTTGGCATAAATAAATCCATCAATATATTCCAGTTCGTTGATGTTGAAAGCCAGGTTACCAGCCTCTGTTATGGTTTGCTGTTGCAATAGTTTGAATGAACCGGGCTCGTAATAATACAAATTACTGGTACCGTCGCTGGCAATGATCCTTTTGCCATCTGTTGTCATGCCCCAGCCTTCTTTGCTGGCAAATTTGAATTCGCCGATCTTCTTAAAATTAGTTACATCATACATCAAACCCACTTCATCCTGGTAGGTTAGCATATAGACGGTATCATTAATGATCACAATACCTTCCCCGAAATATTGATCACCAATGGCTATACTTTTTATTGGTTTACCGGTTTTCAGATCTGTTTTTATCAGTTTAGATTCTCCTTTCTCGCCTGTACTTTCAAACAACTCTCCTTTGTAAAACAAAAGACCTTCGGTAAATGAAGAAGTATCATGCGGGTAGGTAGCAACAACAGAATAGCTGATCGATTTGGTGGGCTCAGGAGTTTTTCCATCATTACCATTTTTAGTGCCATTCCCATTGCAGGAAGCAATTAAAACAGTTGTTAGTGCACAGAACCAGGTAAATAGTTTCATTAAATAAAATTAATTGTACAAATGTAAGAACCCATTAAATACAGGCCTGTTAAAGCTTTAACAACCCAGGATCATCCGGAATCGGGAAAATACGATATAAAAAAACAGCCCGCAATTTAGTAACCTTCACAAAAAAAGTTATATTTGAGCTTCACTTGATTTAGTTCCTGAAATTTTAATCCATTGCTGAATCGTATCCCTGGAACGCCACTTCATTAATTTCCCTTTTATCCTCATCATTTCCAATCCCGCATGAATACTCATGGCTTTAATACTATTGCCATGCACGAACGGTTAATGATTTGGAACCATGAAGACAAGACTGCTACTGGCGTTTTTTACATTCGCTGCTGTTTATTCCATGCGGGCACAAAAGAGCTGTGATGCCTTCTCCTATCAACAGGCACAATTGCAGAAGAACCCGGCATTGGCAACCCGGTTCAGGGATATTGAAACGTTTACCCGGAATTTTATAAGCGATAACCAAGGCACAGTCTCCAGGACGGAAGGAGAAATAATTAAAATACCCGTTGTCGTCCATATACTTTACCACGATCCTGCCGATAATATCAGCGATGCAAAAGTGATGAGCCAGATTCAGGCATTGAATAAAGCTTTTCGCCGGACGAATGCTGATACAGTGAATACACCTGCAAGATTCAAGAAGCTGGCTGCTGATTGCGAGATCGAATTTCAACTCGCTGTCTCAGACCCAAAGCGCAGAAACACTTCCGGTATAGTAAGAAAATATACACCCATTACAACCTGGCAAAATGATGATAAGATGAAATTCTCCTCCGAAATGGGCAGCGATGCCTGGGATGCAAAGAGTTACCTGAATATCTGGGTGTGCAATCTCGACAGGGTAGCTGGATATTCCAGTCTCCCCGGTGGCGACCTGTCTAAAGATGGCATAGTACTCGGGTTTACTGTTTTTGGAACAGAAGGGGGAATGACTGGTTTTAATATGGGAAAGACAGCTGTGCATGAAGTGGGCCATTGGCTGGGGTTAAAGCATATCTGGGGAGATGCCGATTGCGGTGATGATGGCGTTAGTGATACTCCTAAACAATCCTGGTATAATGTCGGATGCCCTTCCGGGAATACGGTTACCTGTGGCAACGGACCGGATGGGGATATGTACATGAATTATATGGATTTCACAGATGATGCCTGTATGAATATGTTTACCAACGGGCAGAAGACAAGAATGCAGGCCGCTTTTGCGCCGGGAGGAACCAGGAATTCATTATTGAGTTCAACTGGTTTAAGTACACCGCTGATCTTTGAATCGCCTCTGCCGGAAGAGGATCCGAAATGGCTGCACCCGCAGTTTTATCCTAATCCTGCCAGCAGCCAGCTGACCATTGACCTTTCTTATGATATTCGCTGGATCGGGAAAACGATCACCCTGATGAATATGCAGGGCCAGGTCATTATGCAATTGCCCATTACCGCCAAAGTGCAAACCATTAATACCAGCAACCTGAAGCCGGGTATGTATTTACTCATTTCAAAAAAAGAGGATGGGGAAACGATCAAACAGAAATTTGTTAAGCTATAAGAGAGACCAATACTAACTGTGATTAAGAAAGCCCCTTCAGGAATGAAGGGGCTTTGTGTTGACAATAACCATTAACCTATTTTACAGTGAGTGTCATGTTCTGTACCGTGACATCCACATTTGCTTCGTTATTTTCTGACCATACTTCTATGTAATCACCGGGTGCCAGCGTTACAGTACATACAACAGTTATCGTTTGTATATCGCCGGAAGCAGAATACACTTTTGTTTTTTGCCTGGATCCTGCCACCTGCACTCCATTCTTGTAAATATAAAAGGAGTAAAGGTAGGTGCCACTGGCGCCTGTTGCCGTCATGGCTGCTGTAACGATAAACGTTCTTGTTTTGGTCCCATCATATTGGAGCCGGTTATTGGAAGGAGAGGTAAAGCGGACCAGCTCAAAAGTACTAGTGGTGCCGGCTACTTTTTTGGGTGAGTTAATACCTGTAATATCTGTAACAGCGGTAGAGGTAATATAAAGACTTCCAGTGGCTGCGCCATCTCTTTCTGTATTAATACCGGGAGCATCTACTTCCCATTTTTTTGAAAAGGTACCACTCACCTTGGTCCCTGTACCCATAAATGCCGTATTCTTTAAATTCCCGGCTTCATTGATAGTAGTGATACCGGTTACATCGAAAGCAGTTGCCGATAAGCCCGATGTGGGTTGACTGAAACCACCCAGTTTTTCAATCACATCAAATGTGCCAGTTAATTTTTCGAAAGTTCCTGCATTGGTGGGAAACCAGGCCGTATTATCCAGGAAAAGATTGGCGTTATTTTCATAGGTAATACCAGTTGTATTGCCGGCATAATTGATCACACTAAAAAATGTAATATAACCGCCTTTTACAAGACCTACTTCCTTGCAGTTGGCAATGATGGCATCCCGGACAATAAGATTTTCTGTAGCCCCCATATCCAGGTTGAATAATTTCGAACCAGCAGTATTTGCCACCATGGTCAGCATCCGGATGGTTCCGCCTTTGGTGCCGGTAAACAATTCACCGGATCCGGGTGTGTAAACCAATTTATCGTTATTAGCATCACGGCCAACCAGGTAACAACCATTCAGGTTGATCTTATCTGTCAGTACAATGGTGCCATTGACTTCATATAAAGTGCCTGCTGTCAGGGTGATGATTCCCCCTGATGCAGCGGGAAGATCGGCTACTGTTTTTACCAGCTTATAATTGGTCCGTTGCTGACTGGGAGCTGATAACAGGTTTCCCGATGCATCCGTATACAGCATATTGTTCGGGAATATGGAAGCAGAATTATCCCTGGTGTTGGGGAATACCGGTAACTGCAGGTTATTACCGATTCGCAAATTGCTGCTGATGCTGGTGCTGCCTGCAACAGTCAGGGTTGAATCGGGAGTGGAGGTATTAATACCAACCCTGTTCTGTGACAAGAGTTGGTCTTTCACTCCGCAGAGGAAAAGAAGGAAAAGAATTGTTTTTTTCATTGCTGGATGATATTGGATGATTAGTAGATAATTATTTTATGTGAGGATATGATCAACGGATTATTACGGCTGGCAACACGTATATGATAAACACCTGCCGTTGTAATTGGTAAAATAAATGAGTTGCTGTTCAGGTAGCTGCTATGCACCAGTTGCCCATTTTCGCTGTACACTGCTATAGTTGTATTACCGGGCTGCACCCCTTCAATAAAATAAGTGCTGTTGCCTTTAGCAATGGTAGGATAAATTTTTACTGGTAATTCTTTGCCGAATAGTACAAGCCGGACGGGAGAGTAGTCAAACCGGTTGTCAAGATCAACTATTCTTAGCCGGTAATAATTGGCCTCTTTTCCGGGAAGTGGATCCGTGAAAGAATAAGTTTGCATGGAGCCTTGCAGACCAACTGCTGCTTTTGTCCCGATCTTTATCCAGTTTCTTCCGTTCAGTGACCGTTCAATTTCAAAATGACTGCTGTTGATTTCCTGCGTGGTTGTCCATGCCAGGTCCACCATACCCGAATTATTTTTGACTGCGGTAAAGGTTAACAGGTTCAATGGAAGGGGGATGATCGAGTTGCTGATCAGTGATATTCTGTGAAAAGAGTCTATACCACCAAGATCTACATAATCAGCACTTGTATTGATCGTTCCGCCCCGTTTACTCCAGATAATACCGTTATCCGGTGAATGCCATTGCACCAGGTTGCTTTCCACCTGGCCGTTTAATTCATTATCAAAATAATTGAAACGGAGGGTTGCGTTTAAGACGCTGTTGCTGGCAGGCGAAATATCATAGTAACGTGTAATGCTGTTGGCGGATACGATAAACTGTTCATGATGTCCCCTGGTAATTGTGGTGGAACCAAGGTTTTGGGCTGATGTAATGATGGCTCCAAGATTACCAGGGTTACTGGCTGCGGGAGCATTCAGCAGTTTCGTTATAGTGATCATTCCTGTATTGGTGGGGTTATCATAGATTCTTTTACTGTTCGTTTCCCCGATCAGTTCACCTGTTGTAAGAAGATTGATCTGCCTGTTGTTCAGAAAAACATTACCACTGGTTAATGTGAGCTGGTTGCCTAGGGATATATTGGTTTGCAACTCGCATTCGCCGGTTATTTTGTCAATAGCCAGGTTATAAAAATTTGGCTGGTTTGAGCCGGTGATCAATTGTATCGCTGTTCCGTTCAGGCGAAATAAGCCCGAAGCAGTAGCATTAAGATTTCCGCTGGCGTTATGGGCCAGGTTGCCGGTAATATGCACAATACCATTGTTCGTGAACTGGCCGGTGCTTTTATTTTCAAAATTTCCCTGGATATAAATATTGGCTGAACCCTGCAGGTATACCGCCGCCCCATCGTTGGTAAATGAATTTTGAGCTAATAAGGAAGAAGCCCGGAAAAGAAAAAGCAAAGAAAGGCCCAGGGCAACTTTTGTGGTAGTTGGATGCATAAGGAATATTGGATGATGATGATTCTACTACTAAGTAATTAATAAATTTCTAATCTTCTAAGTGTAATATTCAGTAACTAAAGGGATGCACTTAAAACCGGGAGAGGTGATGGTCTTAATTCTTTGCCTGGGAGACAGAAAACTTATTTCAGGTCAATTGTAATTTATGCTATCAACAGAAAAAAGCCATAAGAATTCTTATGGCTTATAAATTTATTGGAGGCCTGTTACTTATTATAGATGTATTGCTTCCCCATACGCCACTTCAATCGCTTCCTTGATGTTTTCACTGATAGTGGGGTGAGGATGAATGCTGTTCAGCACTTCATGGTAAGTGGTTTCCAGTTTCCTGGCCACTACGGTTTCGGCGATCATTTCTGTAACGTTATACCCGATCATATGGGTACCCAGCCATTCGCCATATTTGGCATCAAAGATCACTTTGATGAATCCTTCGTTATGACCGGCAGCCGTTGCTTTACCAGCGGCACTCAATGGGAACTTACCTACTTTCACTTCATAACCGGCATCTTTGGCTTGTTTCTCTGTATAGCCAACAGAAGCGATCTCCGGATAGCAATAGGTGCAACCCGGCACATTGTTATAATCCAGTGCTTCGGGCTGGTGATTGAATTTCTTTTCATTATAAGCAATGGCTTCCACGCAAATGATACCTTCTTTAGAAGCAACGTGTGCTAATGCCTGGCCCGGAACGCAATCGCCGATGGCATAAATACCCGGCACATTGGTCTGGTAATATTTATCAACCACAATACGGCCTTTATCGGTTTTGATACCAGTTTCTTCCAAACCGATGCCTTCAATATTGGCCGCTACTCCAACCGCACTTAATAATACATCCGCTTCCAGCGTTACTTCACCGGTTGCTGTTTTCACTTTTGCTTTTACACCATTACCCGATGTGTCCACAGAAGTCACTTCACTGCTGGTCATGATCTCAATACCATTCTTTTTGAAATTCTTTTCCAGTTCTTTGGAAATCTCTTCGTCTTCAACAGGAACAATACGGGGCAGGAATTCCACAATAGTTACTTTGGTTCCCATACTATTGTAGAAATAGCCAAACTCAACACCTATTGCACCACTTCCCACCACGATGATTGATTTAGGCTGTGCAGGCAGGCTCATCGCTTCCCGGTAACCGATGATCTTTTTACCATCCTGTTTCAATGCCGGTAATTCACGGCTTCTGCCGCCTGTGGCAATGATCAGGTATTTCCCTTCCACGATTTTTTTGCTTCCGTCCGCCGCAGTTACTTCCACCTGCCCCTTAGCCTTTATCTTCCCGAAACCATTGATCACATCGATCTTGTTTTTTTTCATCAGGTACTGCACACCTTTACTCATCTTATCGGCCACGCCGCGGCTTCTTTTCACCACCGCTTCAAAATTGGCTGTACCGGTGGCTTCAATACCATAGCTGCTGGCATGTTTGATATCTTCAAATACCTGGGCACTTTTCAGCAGGGCCTTGGTAGGGATACAACCCCAGTTGAGGCAAATGCCGCCAAGACTTTCTTTTTCAATAACCGCCGTTTTAAAGCCTAATTGAGATGCACGGATGGCCGCCACATATCCGCCGGGGCCGCTTCCGATTACAACTACATCGTATGCCATATTTTTTTGATTAGATTGATTAGTAATGAGCAGCGAAGTTATCTGAAAACAGGCAATTGGGCAAAAAGGGGTATTGGTCTGTTCACATGCCTTTTGCACCGCTGGAATAAAAAAAATCTCAACTTGGGCTGGCTTTGATAATTTAGAGCCTGAATCATACTCATGCGCCTTTTTTTAAGTTGTATCGCTTTCCTTTTTTACGGACTGAATCTTCTTGCCCAGCCTGGAAATAACCGGCAGGTAAGAATAAAAGTTATCACCGAAAACAAGTCGGCTCTTGCGGACGCCACTGTGGCATTGCTGAGCCGGGACTCGTTAGTTATAAAAAGCTCTGTTACAGATGTCTCAGGGCTTGCTTATTTCACCCAATTGGTTCCGGGTAACTATTTGATTAGGGTGCGGTCACTGGGCTTCAGGGATCATCTTTCCGGTACTGTGAACCTGGTATCACAAGAGGAAGTAACAGATACCATCATTTTGATGCCGGATCATGTATTGTTACAGGATGTGACAGTAACTGCCAAAAAGCCGTTGGTCCAGTTTTTACCAGACAAAACGGTGATCAACGTAGAAGCGGGTATTACCAATGCCGGTGCCACGGTGATGGATGTTTTGGAAAAATCGCCGGGTATTACGATCGGCAGGGATGGTAATATAAGCATGAAAGGTAAGCCCCAGGTAATGGTACTGATTGACGGAAAACAAACGCAGCTGAATGGAGCTGAACTGCAGGCTTACCTCGCAGGGATGAATGCATCACAGGTGGATGTAATAGAATTAATAGAGAACCCCGGGGCCAGGTATGATGCAGCGGGTAATGCCGGAATCATTAATATCCGGACAAAAAAGAACAGGCAAAAAGGATTCAATGGTTCTCTCAGTTTCAGTCTTGGCCAGGGATTTTTTACCAAGATCAATAACAGTTTCAATATGAACTACCGTACCGGGAAGTGGAACTTTTACCTGAATTATGGAATGAGAGGCGGTAAGGAACGAATGACCATAGAAGCTCTCCGGAAATATTTTAATACCAATGGAGAGGATTCACTTTTATTGGATCAGCCCAATGTTACCCGGACAAAGATCAATGCGCATAATCTGAAAGTGGGGGCAGATTTTTTTGCAGGTAAAAAAACAACGTTTGGGATAGCCTTTACCGGTAACTTAAATGAACGCAGGACCAGCAGTTCCAGCACCATTGACTGGATGTCCCCGTCTTATATTATAGACTCTACTATTATTACAAGGGGCAACAGGAACAGTGATTTCAAAAGGGCTGGTATCAATTTAAGCGGCCGTCATAGTTTTACAGAGAGCAGTGAGCTTGCATTTGATATTGATTATATTCAATTCAATATTAAAGGCAACCAGTATTTCGAAACACAACTGCAGGCTCCGGGCAGCACTGTATTCGGTACTAAAGGAGATATACCTTCCGAGTTGAATATTTTTACAGCAAAGCTGGATTATTCAAAACGCTTCAAACAATTACTTTGGGAAGCCGGGTTGAAAACGGCGGTTACCAATACAGACAACCTTGCCGAATATTATTACAATGAAGGCCTTGCCTGGCAGGCAGACCTGAGCCGGAGTAACCACTTCCTGTATGATGAAAAAATACATTCCGCTTACAGCAGCATAGATGCGGAAAAGGGTAAATGGCACTGGCAGGCCGGGTTGCGGTATGAGTTTACAACCTACAAAGCCAATCAATTGGGAAATACTGTGGTGAAAGATTCATCCTTTACAAAGAATTATGGAAGCCTGTTTCCTTCTGCTTTTGTTTCTTACGCCGCTGACAGTAATAATACACTTACCCTGCGTTTTGGAAGAAGGATTGATCGTCCGCAATTTCAGAACCTGAACCCGTTCCTTGTAACGATCAATAAATATACTTTTGAGGGAGGTAATCCTTTCATCAGGCCCCAGTACACCTGGAACATGGAACTGATTCATACTTATAAAGGGATTTTGTCAACCAGTATTTCTTACAGCTACCTTAAAGATTACTTCTCGCAGATATTCGTTATTGATTCCAACAGCAGTAATGTGAATAAGAATATCATTATTTACACAAGGGGTAATGTGGGCAAATTTCATAATATAGGGGCCTCAGCCAGTCTGCAATTACCCATCGCCAAATGGTGGAACCTGACATCCACAGTAGTTTATAATCACAAAATAATCGAAGGATTTATCTGGGCGCCTTTTAAAGCCACGGTGAACCAGGTGAATATCAGTTTGAACAACCAGTTCCAGTTTGGCAAAGGCTGGGCCGCCGAATTAAGTGGGTATTATCTTTCCAATAGCCAGATCGACTTACAGGAAACATTGACTCCACAGGGCGAAATGGGGGCGGGGATATCAAAGCAGGTACTCAAAAATAAAGGGACCATCCGCCTGACTATCAGGGATATGTTTTACACCCAGAACTATTCAGGGTACTCCACTTTCCAGAATTCGGATGAGCCTTTCGCCGTAAAATGGGATTCAAGGGTGGCCCGGATCACTTTTAGCTGGAGATTCGGTAAAGCCATGAAACCCGTCAAACGTTCCGGTGGGGGGGCCACAGAGGAAACCGAGAGAGTTGGCTCCGGAAATTGATCCACTGCGGGCATTTTGAACTGAAAACCATGGATTAAGACTTTTGGCAGTTTTTCAACAGCTGGGTAAAAAAAACTCCTTTTAGATAGAATAGTTTCCCATCTTTCCCCTACCTTTGCCGTCCTAAAAATTACGAATCGTCATGGCCAGAGTATGTCAGGTTACAGGTAAAACGCCGATCGGGGGAAACAAGGTTTCTCACTCGAATATCAAAACAAAGCGCCGTTTTCTGCCCAATTTGCAGAAGAAGAAATTTTACCTGGCCGAAGAAGATAAATGGATCACCCTGAAGTTATCAACTGAAGCGATCCGCACCATCAACAAAAATGGTTTGTATAGTGTGGTGAAAGAACTGAGAGCTAAAGGAGAAAAAGTCTAACGTATTAAAGTTAAATAATCATGGCAAAGAAAGGCAACCGTGTACAAGTGATCCTGGAATGTACTGAGCACAAAACAAGTGGTCAGCCCGGCACCAGCCGTTATATCACGGTAAAAAACAAGAAGAACAATCCTGAGAGATTGGAACTGAAAAAGTTCAACCCGATCCTGAAAAAAGTAACTGTTCATAAAGAAATCAAGTAATCATGGCAAAAGCAGCTTCCAAGAACGCTAAAGTAAAAGACCTTAAGGCATCGGCTGAGGCAAAGAACTGGACGAAGGTTATCAAAGCCGTTCGCAGCCCTAAAACAGGTGCTTATACTTTTAAAGAGCAAATCGTTCACAAAGACAAAGTGAAAGATTTCTTAGCACAAAAGTAATTTGCGCTTGAAACGATATTCAAAAGCTATTCGTCACCACGGATGGCTTTTGTTGTTTTCATAAGTTAACAGGATTACAAGTGTGTAAGTTGAAAAGGACTTGTCAACTTTTAAACTTATCAACAAATTGATTTAGCATGGGATTCTTCAATAAACTGTTTGGCAAAAAGGAAAAAGAAAGCCTGGACCAGGGTTTGCAAAAAACCAAGGAGGGATTCTTTGCGAAGATCACAAAAGCCATCGCCGGTAAAAGCACGGTGGATGAAGAAGTGCTGGATAACCTGGAAGAAGCATTGGTGGGGGCGGATGTGGGTATTGAGACCACTGTGAAGATCATTGAACGGATCGAAAAACGGGTATCAAAAGACAAATACCTCAATGCAGCTGAGCTAAATAAAATGCTGCAGGAAGAAATTGAGCATATGCTGGTGGATGCACCGGAAGCCAACAGTTACGCCTTTAATTCTGATCTTCCCACCAAACCTTATATTATTTTAGTGGTTGGGGTAAATGGAGTTGGCAAAACTACTACCATTGGTAAACTGGCATATAATTTCAAGAAAGCAGGTAAGAACGTACTATTAGGTGCGGCAGATACTTTCCGGGCAGCAGCAGTTGACCAACTTACAATCTGGAGTGAAAGAACAGGGGTGCCGATCGTCAAACAGGATATGGGATCCGATCCGGCCGCTGTTGCTTTTGATACCGTACAAAGTGCTGTTGCAAAACAAAGCGATGTGGTACTGATTGATACAGCAGGCCGTTTGCACAACAAAGCTCACCTGATGGAGGAATTGAGCAAGATCAAACGGGTGATCCAAAAAACGATCCCCGATGCCCCGCATGAAGTATTGCTGGTGCTGGACGGATCTACCGGGCAGAACGCACTGGAACAAGCCAAACATTTTACTGCGGCAACAGATGTTACGGCTTTAGCGATCACCAAACTGGATGGCACGGCAAAAGGCGGGGTGGTATTAGCTATTGCCAATCAATTTAAGATACCCGTGAAGTTTATTGGTGTGGGAGAAAAGATGGAAGACTTACTGGTCTTCGACAAACATGAGTTTGTGGATAGCTTATTTAACCTGGAAAGAAAAGAGGCGTAATGAAAACAAAAACACTCAAAAAAGATAAAGTCAATATTATCACCCTCGGGTGCAGCAAGAATATGGTGGACAGTGAAGTGCTTAGCGGACAGTTGCTGGCCAATGATATTGACGTGGTGCATGAGAATAAAAAACTGGATCACAATATCGTGGTGGTGAACACCTGTGGATTTATTGATAAGGCTAAAGAAGAAAGCATCAATACCATTCTTGACCAGGTGGAATTGAAAAGAAAAGGCAAGCTGGATAAAGTATATGTGACCGGTTGCCTGAGTGAACGTTATAAGAATAACCTGGAAGCAGAGATACCGGAAGTGGATGCCTATTTCGGTACGATGGAGTTGCCGCTTATACTGAAGCAATTTGAAGCTGATTATAAAACAGAATTGGTAGGTGAACGGTTGCTGGCTACTCCGCAGCATTATGCCTATATGAAAATATCAGAAGGCTGTAACCGTACCTGTTCCTTTTGTGCCATTCCGCTGATGCGGGGACAACATGTAAGCAAGCCCATTGATGAGCTCGTCAGGGAAGCGGAAGGATTGGTGAAGAAAGGTGTGAAAGAAGTAATGCTGATTGCACAGGAACTGACGTATTATGGATTGGATATTTATAAAAAAAGAATGTTGGGCGATCTGATGCACCGTCTTGCCGATGTTAAAGGGCTGGAATGGATTCGCCTGCATTATGCATACCCCTCTAAATTTCCGTTAGAGATACTTGATGTAATGAGGGAAAGAGAAAATATCTGTAATTATCTCGATATGCCTTTACAGCATGCGGCCAATAATATGCTGAAAGCTATGAAAAGGCAAATCACCCGGGAAGAAATGGAAGAGCTCACGATTGCTATCCGGGAAAAAGTGCCGGGTATTTGTCTTCGTACAACCCTGATCGCCGGTTTCCCCGGAGAGACAGAAGAGGATGTGGAAGAGCTGAAAGGATTTTTACAGCGTCAGCGGTTTGACCGGGTGGGTATCTTCACCTATTCGCATGAAGAAGGAACCTCAGCACATGACCTGGTTGATGACGTGCCGGCAGAAGTGAAGGAGCAAAGAGCACAGGAGATCATGGAAGTGCAGCAGGAAATTTCCTTTGAACTGAACCAGGAAAAAGTTGGTAAAACCTTCAAGACATTAATTGATAAAAAAGAAGCCGGCAGGTATTTAGGCCGTACCGAATTTGATTCTGTGGAAGTGGACAACGAAGTAGTGATCCACTCTGCAAAGAAACTTCCGGTTGGTGAATTTGTGAATGTCAGGATCACAAAAGCATATGACTATGACCTGGAAGGAGAAGTGCTACCTTAATTGATGCAATCACCCTGCCACACTTACACCGATCAGTTTACCAATACCAAATGTGATGGCCGCAGCAGCCAGTCCGAAAATCACCTGGCGGAAGCCTGAATACCAGATGCTTTTCCCGGTAAACAATGTAATTGCTGCGCCAATAATAAATAGCCCTGCTGTACTGGCACCCACACTTAATAAGATGGCATTAGTGCCCGTAAGAAACATGAAAGGGAACACGGGAATGATCGCACCGATTGCAAACAGGAAAAATGAATAGAGTGCAGCTTCAAATGCAGAGCCCTTTAGTTCTTCAGCGTTAATACCCAGCTCTTCCTTTACCAAAATATCATGGGCCTGTGCCGGGTTTCTTAAAATTTCAGCGGCCATATCTTTTGCTTGTTCAGGAGGAATGCCTTTCGCCCGGTAAATCAGTTCCAGTTCTTTCATTTCATTTTCCGGGCTCGTTTGTAATTCCTCCATCTCTATCTCCATCTGGTTCTCGTACAGTTCTTGTGAACTTTTAACGGAGATCCATTCGCCTAATGCCATAGAAAGGGCACCTGCCAGTAATCCGGCTAATCCCGCCAGCAAAACTCCTTCCTGGCCTGCAGTAGCGCCTGCAACTCCCATCACCAGGCTGAAATTGGATACTAATCCGTCATTACCACCCAGTACCGCAGCCCGCAGTGCATTTCCTCCTACGGAACGGTGCCGGGTCTCAAAACGGGCAATGGTACTACCCGATACATCTGATCTTTCAACAATATTGCGGAGCACTTTCACATGGTTTGTTTCTGATCCGGTAACCGGCAACTTTGTTTGTTTCTTAACTGATAGTACAGAATTAGAAAGGCTTTTTTCGGTATCCATTAAAACACCCAATACATAATCATAACCAAATAGTTTCCCAATACGGTTTAGCGTTCTGGCCCGGAAGGAAGGAGGCGGCATTTTGTCAACCGGTAAGTTTACTTTTTTCAGGAAGGCTTCTGCATGTCCTTTTTCAATAGCACTCATTTGCCTGAATATATCAGCTACATTTTTATCTTCTTCCTTTTCAGCCAGTTTACTATACAGGTAACAGGCATCAATTTCTGTTTGTATGGCTTTAAGCGATTTTTTCATCTTTTTCTTTTTATCCATATCAAGGTAAACAATTATACCCGGTAACAGCTGATTAAGCTTAGCTGGGAGGATGATTGTTGCAGGGCTGTAGTTTCCGGTTTTGCCCTTAATCCGTTATCTTAGTTTTAAACCCGGACGGATGGCTGATGAAAAATATTTTTTCCTGAACCGTGACCTGAGCTGGCTTAGTTTTAACCATCGTGTTTTGCTGGAAGCCACAGATGAATCGGTGCCTCTTTACAACCGTATTTCCTTTTTATCTATTTTTTCTTCCAACCTTGATGAATTTTTCAGGGTTCGGATGCCTGCTATTTTTGCGTTTAGCAGCCTGGATGCTAAAAAAGCGTGGCGGGACGAATACCCGGAAGGACTGGCAGACCAGGTGAAAATAGCAATACAGGATCAATTGGAGCAATTTGGACAAATACTCACTCAGCAAATTATCCCTGGCTTAAAAAGAGAACAGATCCATTTGTACTACGGAGAACCGCTACTGGAGCAGCATAAGGAAACGATACGGGATTATTTTTTATCAAGGGTATTGTCTTTTCTGCAACCCGTAATACTCCAGAAAGAGAACCGGCCGGATGTTTTTTTAGAAAATAACGCCTTATATTTTATTTTGGACATTGAAGCAGCAGGCAATCCCGGCAGCAGGCAATATGCACTCTTGAATATCCCATCCGCCCCTTTGCCACGATTTTTAGAATTGCCTGTTGTAAATGATGATAACTATATTCTTTTCATTGATGATGTAATCCGGGATAATCTTGGAGTAGTTTTCCCGGACTTTATTATTCATGGCATATACAGTGTGAAACTGACCCGGGATGCGGAGATGAACCTGGAGGATGAATTCATCGGGGATATTGCTGAGAAAATAGAAAAACAACTGGAGAAAAGAGATGTGGGACATTCCACCCGGTTTTTGTATGACGGGGCTATGTCTCCGGTAGTAAAAGATTTTGTGCAGGAGTATTTTGAGTTGCGGGATGATGAAATGGTGGAAGGAGGACGTTACCATAACCTGAAAGATCTTGGCAACCTGCCCAATCCTCAAAAAGGAAAATTGACTTACCCCGGCTGGCCAGCGGTGCCGCACCCGGGTTTTTCAACGAAGCAATCTGTTTTTCAAAGTATTATTGAAAAAGAGAAATTGCTGCACCTGCCGTATCATTCTTATAATTACATACTTCGTTTTTTCAACGAGGCAGCCATTGATCCGCTGGTAAAAGAAATATATGTTACCCTGTACCGGGTGGCAGCCGATTCACATATTGTAAATGCACTGATCAGTGCAGCTAAGAATGGAAAGAAAGTTACTGTTTTTGTTGAACTGAAAGCCCGGTTCGATGAAGCGAATAACCTGAAGTGGTCAAAAAAAATGAAAGCGGCAGGTATAAAGATCATCAATAGCATACCCGGCCTGAAAGTACATGCAAAAGTGGCGCTGGTAAAAAGACAGGAGGAAAAACAATGGCAGCATTTTTCATTTATGGCTACTGGTAATTTCAATGAAGCCACGGGCCGGTTTTATACTGACCATGTTTACTTTACTTCGAGGCCGGAGTTTGGATATGAGCTGGAGATGCTATTTGAGTACCTGCAATGGCGCATGCAGCCTGCCAGTTATGGTAAGATACCTTTTAAACACCTGCTGGTTTCTCAATTCAATATGCTGAAACAATTCGGGAAACTGATTGACAGGGAAATTGAAAATGCAGGAAACGGGAAGCCTGCTCATATCATAATCAAACTAAACAACCTTCAGGAAAAGGAATTGATCACCCGGCTTTATGAGGCCAGCAGGGCAGGAGTGGAAGTGCAATTACTGGTACGGAGTATTTGTTGCCTGGCGCCAGGTGTAAAGGGGCAGAGTGAAAATATAACCGTACATCGTATCGTTGACCGCTACCTGGAACATGCAAGAGTGTTTATTTTTCATAACAATGGGCAACCGGAATATTACATGGGCAGTGCCGACTGGATGAACCGGAACCTGCACAGCCGCATCGAAGTATGCTTTCCTGTTTATGATGAAACTCTTTGTAACGAACTCAGGGATATTATCCAGTTTCAATTAGCGGATTCTATCAAATCCGTACTGCTAAAAAGCGATATTGTGACAGGAACAGCCGTCAATGAAAAGATGGAAGGAAAGCCTGATCCGGCGGTTTCAGCGCAGGAAGCTATTTATACATACGTAAAGAAATCAGCTCCCTGGTTTCTTGTTTAATTTGTTCAACCGTATATTATACTGTTTTAGAATTTCCAGCGAATCAAGATGATAATACTTCAAAGAGTTTCCGCTGATTAAAAAGAAATCCCGGCGGGCATAAATGGTTTTATGACGTTTGTGAATTAAGTAAACAGTATCCCGGGAAACGAGGTATTTGCCTCCATCCAGCCGGGGCCTTATACCAAACCAGTACTGGTATTTTTTAAAATGGCCATTATCTTTCAATTCCACATACTCATCGTATAATTTACTGCTGTACTTCCCGGACAATACCGTCTCTGCTTTACAGGCTGTTAACAGGGTCCATAACCCGGTAACAATAGTTATGTGTTTTATTGATAAACTATTGAGAGTCATAAGCTAAATTAGTAATTAACCGCAAAGCTTTGCAGTGCAAGCAAGGGTTTTAACGTAGAATTGATTCTACATGCTTCTGCCTTTATTTATGACCAGCTAATGAGATAAGGTTCTATTTTTTTCGGCCGCTTGTAATTGTTTCTTTGTGCTCACAACTAAGGAACACCAGCTTTCCCAACCCTTTGAAAAATTTTTGTCCTGGTAAGATTCTTTATCCCGTACCGCTACCTTTTGAAAGCATTCCGCAATCCGTACCCTGTGCAACCAACCTTATTGTTCATGTTAAATGTGATACTATGAGATTTATGTACACAGTGGATGTAGCACCTGTTATTGAAAGAGAGCTATCATTGCACCTGATGGTCAACCGGCTTATCATTAGTACGATCCCTCTTGCTTCCCGTCAGCAGTGTGTTATTGTAAATGAGATTAAACCCGGATTTATTGTAGAAGCCGATGAAAAGAAACTTCTGATGATAACAGGTGGTCTGCTGAATGCCGTACTTGAACATTGTACTAACTGCAGCATTACCATTTCCGCTAAACAAGTAGGCCATGTGATCCTGTTGCATGTAAAAGTTAACAGCAGGCTCTATAGCCGCAGTTTTGCCGGTAAATTATCGGCCATCCAGGAGATGGCCCTGAAAGCCTGCGCCAGTGTTAGTGTAACCAGCTACCGGAATAACATTACCACCCTGGCTATTGGAATTATGAATCATAACACTGTTAACTGAACGTATTTTTTTAAGTTCATCCGTCCTTTTTGACCGTCCACCTGCCCTGCTATTTCCCGCAGGGCATTTTTATTAGCCCATTGTTTTCAAAATGGATAAACCTTCAGGCCAGGCACCATAACCTGATGCAGCATTGATATGGCCGGCCTTTCCTATATCAATAAATTCACTGCCCCAGTTGCCTGCAAAATACCGGGCTCTTGCTATTGATACCCAGGGGTCATCGTTGCTGGCAACAACAATAGTTTTAAAAGGTATTGGAGAAAGCGGAACAGGAGTAAAGCCTGTTGCAGGAAAATTATATACCGGGGCTTCAATATCACTGGGTGCAACAAGCATAGCTCCTTTAATGATCTTACCTGTTTGTAAAGCCCAATGTGCAATGGTGGAGCAGCCAAGACTGTGACCGATTAATACAACAGTGGAAAGATCGTATGCTGCTATTGCATTGTCAATTGTATTTACCCACTCACTACAGGCCGGGGAGTTCCATTCCTGTTGTTCTATCCTGGAGAAGTTGTCCCCGGATTTTTCAAACCATGTTTGCCAGTGTTCAGGTCCTGAATTTCCAAGGCCGGGAACAATAAAATAATGTGTCATTGATTTGAAGTAAAGATCATTCTTTGTTCCGGGTATCTAATACGATTTTATTCAGCCCCAGGTATTTACCAATGGAAATGCCGAAAGCCCGGTGCCTGATCCTTGGGCCGCCATCAGCATTATTGATACTGGCAATACCATGCGTGTACTGACCGAGGATGAAAAAACCGTTTTGCATTTCATAACCAACATTCAGCAGAAAATTGGCGGAGTAATGTCCGTATTTGTCAAAACCAAAAGGAGTGTTGCGGCTGACCAGGCCGGTAGCTGTATTGTATTTCTCTTTTCCGAATAAATGGAAATCAAGTGATGGCCCGAATTTGACCAGGAAGTGATTGGGATGGGAGCTAAAATCGTATTGAAGCAGAAAAGCTGTTTCAAATGTATGAAAGGTCGTATTGTTATCAGTTGCTAAAGTATCCGGCGGGTATGCAAAACGGGTATATACGGCTTTATATCCTTTCATGCTGTAAAATGCAGAAGGGGCAAAATACAGGCGGTTCTCAAATGGAACTTTTAAACCTACTCCCATGATGCCACCATATTTAGTGGTGGTTTTTTGTTTTACTCCCCGGACCGTATAACTTGCTGTGGTAGCCTGCGGTCCGGCAAACAGGTTGAATTGCACCTGGCTTTGTACAGAAAAACAAAACAGGAGAAAAACGACAGGCAAAGAAATGAACTTCATTGATGGTGGTTATGGTGATCGGTAATTTCCCGGTTTGCGCCATTCAGGAGGAAAGGAGACAGGACAGGGTTTACAAAGCGGTAAAAATAGACATAAAATCCGGGTTTGCAAATGAAGGGGAATGTCCTTCAGTTGCCTGGTTTTACTGGGAACAGAACTGGGGAAGTTTTCAGAATTTCTTTGCCGGGTCTTTGATGGAAGAGCTGTTGTTATACTGTGCGGAATTTCCTTTTGGGATAGAAAGATTTTCCCAATTAAGATCCTTAACGATCTTACCTATGTAAATGATCTGGCCAATATGATAGGGATAATGTGCCAGTTGCCTGTTGATGGCATCCAATACCGTTAGGGGCTCCTGGCGGATGGTTACGTTTTTAAGCAGATCCTGTTCAGACAATGAACTGAGTGTATCTAAAAAACAAGCCCATCCTTTTTCCCAAAGGTCAATGATCTGTTGTTTATCATAACTGTGTACTTCAAACTCATCATCCCTCTGCCTCCAGGTTTTCTCTCCATCTTCTGATAAGAAATTAGTCCAGCGGCTCAGCATATTCCCGGTCATATGTTGTACGATCACCGCAATACTGTTGGATGTTGCATTGGGCTGATAATGCAGTTGTTCATCATTCAGTTGTGCAAATGTTTTATCACCAAGATCCTTATAATACTTTAACCGCCGGATAGCTGTTTGTAAAAATTCTTTACCAATTGAGGTGGTCATACACTTTGTTTTAACACGTTAAGCTACTTTAGTATCCTTCTGCAGCATCATCACCCCGGTTATCCGCCACGGCTTCAAATTTTCCGTCGGGTAATACCTTAATGATCTCCAGCCGGCCAAATGTTCCCCGGTTATTGATCATGTATCCCATTTTTTTTAATGAATCGATTACTGCAACAGGGAAGTTTTTCTCCACATCCACCTGGTCGGGCAACCATTGATGGTGGAACCGGGGCTGGTACACTGCATTATCGGTATTCATATTAAATTCAAGAATATTTACTAATGTTTGAAACACCTGTGTCGGTATCGTGGTGCCGCCAGGTGTACCAATCACAATAAAAGGTTTGTTGTCTTTTAGCACCAGTGTGGGAGTCATTGAACTCAGCATTCTTTTACCAGGTTTGATGGAATTGGCCTCACCACCAATGGCTCCATACATATTCGGAACCCCCGGCTTGATACTAAAATCATCCATCTCATCATTCAGGAAAAAACCGGCACCACCCACCACAGTTCTGCTGCCATAGGAATTATTCAATGTTGTGGTAACAGATACTGCGTTGCCATCTTTATCAATCACACTCAGGTGTGTGGTTTCTTCACTTTCTGCCTTTGGTAAGCGGCCGGGTTTAACCGAGGCACTGGGAGTAGCTTTGGCAGGATTATAATCTTTCATTCTTTCCTGCAGGTACACATCATTCGTGAGCATATCCACCGGCACTTTATAGTGATCCGGGTCGCCCATATATTCGCCACGGTCAGCAAAAGCCCTTCTCTCCACTTCTGTCATCAGTTGCACTGCTTGTACAGAATGAAATCCCATAGCGGCAATATTCTTATCTTCAATCATCTTCATCATCTGGTGCAACAAAAGGCCGCCGCTGCTGGGCATGGGCATACTGATAATTTTATACCCCTTGTAATCAAAACTGTGCGGCTCCCTGAATTTTGCTTTATAATTCTTCAGGTCTTCCAGGGTAATGATACCGCCACCTCTTTTCATTTCTTCCACGATCAGGTTAGCCGTTTCGCCTTCATAAAAACCGGTATCCTTATTTTTTTGAATTCTCTTCAGGGTATTGGCCAGGTCTTTTTGTATCAAAGTATCGCCTTCTTTCCAGGGAGTGGATTTTACAAAAACAGGCATCACTGTATTGAATCTTTTCAATTCCTCCTGCAAGCCGTTCAAAGAATTAGCTTCCCGTTTACTGATTACAAATCCTTTCTCCGCAAGATCAATGGCCGGTTGGATCAGTTTTTCAAAGGGGAGACGGGCATACTGGTTAGCTGCAATAAGACCTGATACTGTACCGGGCACCCCACTGGCTAAATGACCATCCTCGCTTTTATCGTTGCGGGCTTTACCATCGGGATCAATATACATATCACGATGAGCTTTTCCCGGCGCCATCTCCCGGTAATCAATCGAAAATGTTTTTCCATCACCCATCCGGGCCACCATAAAGCCGCCGCCACCGAGGTTACCCGCATTCGGGTAAACTACAGCTAATGCCAATTGTGTGGCAATAGCAGCGTCAACTGCATTACCACCCGCCTTCATGATCTCAATCCCAACCTTGCTCGCCAGCGGATGTGCTGAAACAACAGCACCATTTTCAGCGATTACTTTTTTAGAGCCGGAATACTGATAAGGATCAAATGCAGAAGATGTATTTTTTTTGGGACTATTGCAACAGTATAACAGCAGGCTGAAAAGAAGGAGAGAAAGGATTTTTTTTTGCATGGAGGGACGTTTTTTAGGATGGGCAAAGCTACTGAAAACGGATGATTTGACTGGTTTTGAAATATGTTGAAATTAAACAGCTCTTCATTAACTTGCCAGCTTAAACTACATGCACTATGATCCGCAAGGTTTTGCTCTCCGTTCTTTTCCTTTCTTTTTTCATTACCGGGAATACCCAGCTTAAATCACCTGAAGAATTTTTAGGATATAAGATCGGCACCCGGTACACACCACATTTTAAGATCGTTAATTATTTTAATCATGTGGCTGCCGCTGTACCAGCAATGATAAAATTGCAGCAATACGGTGAAACCAATGAAGGCCGCCCATTGTTGCTGACATTTATTTCCACCGCTGAGAATATGAAAAACCTGGAGCCAATCAGGATGAATAACCTGCGCCTGGCCAATTTAGCAAAGGACCGTGCGGCGGCAATAGAAGAAAACGCTCCTGCGATCGTGTGGCTGAGTTATAATGTGCATGGTAACGAGACATCTTCTTCTGAAGCGGCCATGCTTACACTCTATGAATTGGTTAATCCTGCAGTGACAAAAACAAAAGAGTGGCTGAAGAATACAGTAGTGATCATTGATCCCTGCCTGAACCCGGATGGAAGAGACCGTTATATCAACTGGTTCAATTCTGTGGTAGGGAAAAATTATAACCCGCAGCGTATTGCGAGAGAACATCGGGAGCCATGGCCCGGTGGCAGAAGTAATCACTACAATTTTGACCTGAACCGTGACTGGGCCTGGCAAACACAGGTGGAAAGCCAGCAACGGATAAAAATATATAATCAATGGATGCCGCAGGTGCATGTGGACTTTCATGAACAAGGTATTAATGAACCCTATTATTTTGCCCCGGCGGCAGAACCCTTTCATGAAGTGATCACCCCCTGGCAGCGGGAATTTCAAACTACCATTGGAAAGAACCATGCAAAATATTTTGATGCCAATGGCTGGTTATATTTTACGAAGGAACGATTTGATCTGTTGTATCCTTCCTACGGTGATACTTATCCAACCTATAACGGCAGTATTGGTATGACCTATGAGCAGGGCGGTATCGGCGCCGGTCTTGGTGTGATCAATGAGGATGATGATACCCTTACATTGGTGGACAGGGCACAGCATCATTTTACCACTTCTTTAAGTACGGTTGAGATTTCCTCTGTCAATGGAACAAGGCTGGTTAAAGAGTATCGTAAATTTTTTAATGACGCAGTTAGTACTGGAATGGGGGAACATAAAGCCTTTGTGGTGAAGTATGATGCCAGGCAACAGGAACGTATAGATAAACTAATTGAACTGCTGGATAAAAACGGTATCCAGTATTCAGCGGGAAACGGTGCAGTTGGGAAAGGATTTAATTATCTATCCGGGAAGGAAGAGTCTTTTACTGCCACAGCGAATGATATCGTGATCTCCGTATTACAACCCCGTTCAGCCATGGTCAAAGTATTATTTGAACCCCGATCAAAATTATCTGACTCTGCTACTTATGATATTACAGCCTGGTCATTGCCGTATGTGTATGGCGTAAATGCATTTGCTTCAAAAGATAAAATACCGGCAGGTGCTGCTTATCCTGTTAAAGCAAAAATAAATAATGCGGAAACAGAATATGGCTATGTGATTCCCTGGAATGGCGTGAAAACAGCAAAGATGGTGGGTCATTTATTACAGAAGGGGATTTTGCTCCGCTATGCAGAACAGCCTTTTGAAGTGAATGGGAATAAGTTTGATCGTGGTGCTGTGATCGTATTGAAAACAGCGAATAAGAAATTCGGTAAGAACCTGTGGAATGTAGTGAGAGAAACAGCTAATACGGATGGGGTGCAGTTATATCCTGTTTCCAGTGGTTTTGTGGATAAAGGATTTGACTTTGGCAGTGGTATGGTGCATCCGTTAAAAGCACCTAAAGTGGTATTGGTTACCGGGGAAGGTATAGGCAGTAATGCGGCAGGAGAGATCTGGCATTTCTTTGATGACCAGCTGGACTATCCCGTTACTTTGATCAATGTAAATGATCTGTCCCGTGCCAACTGGGATGATATTGATGTATTGATCATGCCCGACGGTAATTATCGTTTTCTCAGTAATAAGAGTGAGCTGGAAGCGTTCAAAGCATGGATAGCAAAAGGCGGGAGAGTAATAGCGTTAGAAGGAGCGGTATCTCAGCTGGCTGGAGCAGATTTTGGTATCAGGCAAAAGAAAGCAGAGGGTGATGATAAAAAGGATAAGGCTGCGGCTTATGATGCACTAAAGGAATATGAAAGCCGTGAAAGAGATGCTATTTCAGCGTTTACACCCGGGTCTATCTGGAAAGTGAAATTAGATAATACCCATCCGCTGGCTTTTGGATATCCGGATTATTATTACAGCCTGAAAATGGATGATAATATCTATGAATTCTTAAAAGATGGTGGCTGGAATGTGGGGGTGATCAAAAAAGAAAACCAGGTAGCAGGTTTTGTAGGCGTTGATCTGCAACCCAAACTGAAAGACGGTTTGTTGTTTGGTGTGCAGGATATGGGGGCAGGAAGCATCTCTTACCTGGCAGATGATCTCATGTTCCGTAGTTTTTGGGAGAATGGGAAACTGATGTTCTGCAATGCGATCTTCCTGGTCGGACAATAATGGTGTACAGGCCTTACCGGGGTAACTGTTAAGAAGAATTAAATCTTTTGGCCCTGTTTCTTTTAAAAGAAGGCAGGGCCATCTTTTTGTACCGGCGGCTCCAAACGCTATCCAAATTGCCGTTATATTCGCTGAATAATTTCAGGGAATGCGAAAACTAATTATACTCTTTATTTATTGCCTGTGTCTTGCGCCTTTTTCCTTCTCACAGGCACCTCAAAGCTGGACTTCCGCCGATATGTACCTGGCCCTGCGCAAACTGAATGTGCTGGGTTCGGTATTGTACGTGGCGGCCCACCCGGATGACGAGAATACCCGGCTGATCGCTTATTTATCGAAGGATAAAATGTACCGGACCGGTTACTTGTCATTGACAAGAGGGGACGGTGGCCAGAACCTGATCGGTGATGAACAGGGAATTGAACTGGGCATGATCCGGACACAGGAATTATTAGCTGCCCGGAGAATTGATGGCGGTGAACAATTCTTTACCCGGGCTTATGATTTTGGATTTTCAAAAAACCCCGAAGAAACCTTTACCAAATGGGACAAAGAAAAAATACTGAGTGATGTGGTATGGGTGATCAGGAAATTTCAACCTGATGTGATCATCACCCGTTTCCCCACGACCGGCGAAGGTGGCCATGGTCATCACACCGGATCTGCTATTTTGGCGAATGAAGCTTTTGAAGCAGCAGCTGATCTCAAACGTTTTCCTGAACAACTGAAATATGTTTCCGTATGGCAGGCAAAGCGAGTGTTATGGAATACGTTCAACTTCGGAGGCAACAACACCACAAGAGATGACCAGTTCAAAGTCGATGTGGGCGGGTATAATCCCTTGTTGGGAAAAAGTTATGGAGAGATCGCTGCCGAAAGCAGGAGCCAGCATAAAAGCCAGGGCTTTGGTGTGCCTGCATCAAGAGGTGAGTCAGTAGAGTTCTTTAAAGCTACCAAAGGTGATCAGCCGGTGAATGAATTGACAGATGGGGCGGAGCTGACCTGGAAAAGAGTGAAAGGAGGAGAAGCCATCGCCAGTAAAGTGGATCAGCTTATTGCTGATTTTGATCTCTTCCGCCCGGAAAAATCGGTAGAAGGACTAGTTAAATTATACCAGGCCATCAACCAGCTGGAAGAGAGTAACTGGAAGGCGCAAAAGCTACGGGAAGTGTATACACTGATCGCTCAATGCAGCGGTTTATTCCTTGATGCCACCACAACAGAACAATTTGCGGTACAAACAGATTCGATCCGTATCAACTTCTCCTTCAACAACCGCCTTGGAACAAATGCAGTGCTTGAAAAAGTAACTGTCGATCATTTTGATACGTTGTTTTTAAAAACACTGGAAAAAAATAAGAACCTGAACTTCTCTAAGAACATATATATTCCTTCTGGTAAGCCGGTTACACAACCTTATTGGTTAGTCAATAAAATGGAAGAGGGATATTTTAATGTTGGAGACCAATTACAAATAGGGCAGCCGGATGTTGACCCCGCTTTTTATGCTTTTATCAGGATAAAGATATACGGGGAGCCTTTTTTATTCATGAGACCTGTTCGCTTCAAATTTACAGACCCGGTAAGAGGCGAACTTTACCAGCCCGTTGTGGTGGTACCGCCGGTGTTAATGAGTCCTGTGGAAGATCTGAAGATCATCACCCCTGATAAAACAAAGATCAATGGTGCCGTACTGGTAAAAGGAATGAAAAAGGGATTTGCGGCTGCTGTCTCGCTCCAGTCAGGAGAATCGGGTAAGGTGATTACAAATGTTTCTATAGCTAATGATGCTATTGCTGTAAATACAAAAGACCAGATCACAGAATTGACCTATAGCGGGGATGCTGCCCAAAAAAATGAGAAGATTTTTTTTAAAATAGCAGAGGCCGGACAGGCAACGGTGGCAAAGGACCGGCACGAAGTAAAATATGATCACATCCCGTATATCAACTATTTTCATGATGCAACCGTATCCCTTAATTATGTTGACCTGAAGATCTACAACAAAAAGATCGGGTATATTGTAGGTGCAGGGGATAAAGTACCTGCTGCCCTTGAACAAATGGGATACGAAGTGACACTGCTTACGGATAAAGAATTATCAAGAAACAATTTGCAGCAGTTTGATGCGATCATCACCGGGGTAAGGGCTTATAATACGCATGACTGGATGAATAAGCATTACGATAAACTGATGAAGTATGTGAATGAAGGAGGAAATCTTATTGTTCAGTATAATACGAGCAACCAGATCGGACCGGTAAGAGCAAAGATCGGCCCCTATAATTTCAATATAACAAGAACAAGGGTAACAGACGAGAATGCCGCGGTCACTTTACTGAAGCCGGATCATCCTGCCTTTAATTTCCCCAATAAAATATCCGGCGACGATTTCCGGGGATGGATACAGGAACGCAGCATTTATCATGCTACGGATACATCCGGTAAGTTTGAAAAATTAATTGGGATGTCCGATCCGGGTGAAAGATCGGATGATGGAAGCTTGCTGGTAGCTAAATATGGCAAAGGATTTTTTACCTATACGGGTATTGTTTTCTTCCGGGAATTACCAGCGGGTGTGCCCGGTGCTTACCGGTTACTGGCCAACCTGATCGCATTAAACCGGAAAAAAGCTTTTTAATGAGCGGAAATAAACAACCCAGCGTAAGAAGAGGAGAGATGGCATTCATTTTTGCTATTGTTCTCGGGCTTGCCCTGGGGATCATGATCAAAAAAATCAGGATCGGGATACTGATTGGGCTTGTGCTCGGTATCCTGATCATACTTACAGGCTGGTTAAGAACCACGAGGAAATAAATATGTCGCAAACAGATAACGATAAAGCACCTTTATTCAGGAACTGGAACGGCTGGTATATACTGGTTGTGTTGTTTTTGGTAGTGCTGATCATTTTGTTTTCATTGTTCACCAATTATTTTTCATGAGCCAGACAGACTGGATAGTACTGGTTATTACATTGCTTGCCATCATCTCCTACGGTTTATACAAAAGCCGTACTTCCCATAACCTGGATGGCTATTTCCTGAGCAACCGTAGTTTGCCCTGGGGGTTGGTACTATTAAGTATCATGGGTACGCAGGCCAGTGCTATTACTTTTTTATCAGCACCGGGACAGGCCTATACTGACGGTATGCGGTTTGTGCAATATTATTTTGGTATCCCGCTGGCCATGATCGTTATCTGCATCTTCTTTGTGCCCATCTTCAGCAAACTAAAAGTATATACGGCATATGAATACCTGGAAAATCGTTTTGACGGGAAGACAAGAACACTCACCTCTTTTCTTTTCCTGTTGCAACGGGGTTTGTCAACCGGTATCAGTGTGTTTGCACCTTCCATTATTCTTTCGTCGTTATTAGATTGGAATATTTACTGGACCAATTTATTCATGGGTGGCCTGCTGATCATTTACACCATGACAGGCGGTGCTAAAGCAGTAGCGTACACACAGCAGTTACAGCTCATTGTTATTTTCACCGGTATGTTCTTAGCGGCCTATATGGTAGTGAATATGCTCCCGGCAAATGTGGGCTTTATTGATGCATTACAGGTAAGCGGTAAGTTGGGCAAGCTGAATGTGATCACAACCGGATTTACAGAGAAAGGATTTAACTGGAGTGACCAGTATAATATATGGACAGGACTGGTGGGCGGGTTCTTTTTAGCCCTTTCGTATTTCGGGGCCGATCAAAGCCAGGTGGGGCGATACTTAACGGCCAGCTCTTTGAAGGAAAGCAGGATGGGGCTTATTATGAACGGGCTGGTGAAAGTGCCCATGCAATTTTTGATCCTGCTGGTGGGAGTATTGGTATTTACATTTTACCAGTTCAATAATGCCCCGATCTTCTTTAATCAGAAGCAGGTTACCAAGATCGAGAACTCTTCGTTAAAAGATTCCTTTCACCTGGTGAATAACCGGTACAATGAATTGTCGGTACAAAAAAATAAAACTGTAACAGCTTTTGCAGCAGCACTCGATAAAAAGGATGATACAGCAATCGAATTGAATACGCTTCAGTTACGGTCGTTACAAAAAGAAGCAGACAGTTTACGGAAAAAGGTCACCGGCTGGATCAACTCCAAAGAAGTGGGAGGTGATGGAAATGATACCAATTATATCTTCCTCCGTTTTGTAGTGGATCATTTACCGGCAGGTTTGGTGGGATTACTGATCGCTATCATCTTCCTCGCCTCCTGGGGCAGTATTGCTGCCGCTATCAACTCGCTGGCTTCCTGTTCCATGGTTGATTTTCACCGCCGCTTTACAAAGAATAAAGATACCGGCGAAGATGAATACAGGTTGTCAAAATGGTACACACTGGGCTGGGGTATTTTCTGTATCGTGGTAGCCATGTTCACTTATAATATAGGTAACAGCCTGATCGAAGCCGTGAATATTCTTGGTTCCTTATTCTATGGTGTTATACTCGGGGTATTTCTCGTGGCATTCTTTATGAAACATATCAAGAGCGGCACCGTGGTATTCTGGGCAGCTATAGTTGCAGAGTTATTAGTACTGGCTGTATTTATTCTTACTAAAATGGGTGTCTTCAAAATGGGCTTTCTCTGGTTAAACCCGATCGGGGCTTTCGGAGTGATATTTTTCACCATATTACTAAATAAAGGCATCGCAAAAAAAGAAACCCCGCTGGTTTAAACAGCAGGGTTTCTTTTAGTAAAGGAGTTCAGGTTATTTTAATTCTGCCAGTAATTTTTCATTCAGTTTCACATAATCATCATTTTTGGCAGCAGCCGCCAGTTCTTTTGATTTCTCAGCTGCTTTCTTAGCTTCTTCTTTCTTTCCGAGTTTTGCCAGGCAATTTGCTTTTTGATGATGAATCCAGAAGGCGGAAGGCTGAGCTTCTGTCGCTTTTTCAAACCATGCCAGTGCCTGGTTCAGGTCTTTGCCATTGTCCATGTAATACATGGCTGCATTGAAATAAGGACGGTTATCCTTATTCATCAGCTGGTCGATCTGCGCCATTACTTTTGTTTCCACGTCAACCGTGATGGGTAATGCAACTGCTGTATTCTCCCACATAATATGTAATTCGCAGGAAGTGGGTTTTACGTTGGCAAACTGCATGGTAAATGATTCCATGCTTTCATTCATTTTCATCGTCTTTGCATCCACTCTTACCACATCCATATCTTGTTTGTAAGCGGCGGGACTGGTTACATCTAATTGTTTGCTGATGATCAGTGTCCAGCTGTTTTTATCAGGGATACTCAGCAGGCCATATTTACCCGCAGGAATTTTTTTCCCGCCTATTGATACTTCTTCACCAAAGTTGATGGTAGTAGCACTGTTGGCACCGGTACGCCAAACTTTTCCAAAAGGTACCAGGTCGCCAAATACTTTACGACCTTTCATAGCCGGACGGGAATAGGACAGTTCAACAGAAGCCAGCCCGAAATCCTGTTTAATGGTTTGCGTGGGACTGGGAGCCGGCGTCCTTAATTGCGCATCGGCTGATAATAAGGCAAATACTGCCGCAGCAGCGATAATGATTTTTTTCATACAAGCTAAGTTTTTGAGAAAGCAAAGGTAGGGGAACAGGTCAGAACTTCGGGCTTCTGTAAATTGTACTTAGAAAGAGATGGTGACGGTTGTTTTGCCATTCCGGGCCTTGCGTCTCCATTTCGGTCCTTCTTTGACGAGCCGGATAGCTTCCTGGTCGCAACGGGTGCACAGGGATTTGGTCACCTTAATATTGACAGGTTCACCGTATTTATTCACTTCAAAGGAAAGTTCCACCTGGCCTCCGCCCGATTGTTTTCCTTTTATATCATCCGGGATGCTCAGGTTGTTGACCAGGTAACTGTCATAATTATCCCAGCCATCCTCCGGCTCCGGTTCGTTTTCCAGTTTAAAGTTGGGGTTATTGGCCCTTCTCTCAGAATTGATTTTTTTGCTGGATATTGTCTGGGCGGCAACTGATTTGTCTTCCTGCATCACCACCTGGGCATTGGAAACATTATTCCTGAGCTGGAGATTATTATTATTATACCCAAGCCCTCTTACCTGCACATTTAATACTGTATCCGGTGACGTGAGATTGAAATTGCCCCTTGCATCCGTATAGGTGCCTACGTTATCCTCCAGGTTGGTCACATTGGCAAAGGGTACAGCATTGTTGTTAGCATCTGTTACCTGGCCACGGAATATATTCGCCCGGTACTGGTTATTCAATTGTTCTGCATTACGATTGGCTGTTACACTGCGGTTCTGGCGGCTGGCGGCTTCATTTAAGACTCCTGCATTTGCATTTACTTCTTTAGCTGCTGCATTTTCAGCATCCTTTCTTTTGGCCTCAGCGATTTTTGTATCTGCTTCTAACGCCTTTGCATTATTATTGGCGGCACCGGTTGCTGTTACAGGTGCATTGGCTGCATTGCCGGGCTGAGAAGGAGCGGATACATTGTTATCGGATGATTTTACATCATCGTTCGTGGCGACTGCATCGGCTTGTGCGGTAATATCCTTAGCATCTTCTTTGACTGCTTCATCGCTGCTTAGAGAACCGGGTTGTGTTGTTACTGTGGTTTGTTTACCTGTTGTTCCGGGTGAGGTGGAAATAACAGGGACACCATCTGTTGCAGCTTTCATACTGTCAGGCGCAACAGGTACATTTTTTTCTTCCGCTTTATTAACCTGGGCTATATTAGTGTCTTCTTGCTTATTGAAAGCAAACTGATAGACCAATAAACCGGCACCTGCCACGGCAATGAGCATAGCGGCCACTCTTAACCAGGGGAATGCCCTTTTGCCTTCTGTATGTTGAAGGGGAATTGCTTTTTTCTCTTCCGTTTTCCCGGCCAGCCTGTTCTTAAGTTCTGTGAGATCGGCACTGATATTTACCGGGCTGCTGTGATAACCTTCCAGTGCATCGGCGAGGAAAGGATCATCTAAAGCCGCTTTTTCCAAATCATGTCTTTCTTTGGAAGAAAGAAGACCCTGCTGATATTTTTCAATATCAAGAGCGGTAAATGTTTTTATCGTATGCTCAGTTGCCATAAGGCGTTATAAAGTTCCACTTTTTTTCGATTCTGCTTCCATCCCTGTTTTCTCCATGCACAGTTTCAGGTTTCGCCGGCCGTTCTGGATAAAACTCCGCACCTGGTTCCATTCCTGCCCGGTCAACTCCACGATCTCGTTATAACATTTTCCTTCCAGGTAAAACAGCCGGATGGCCTGCTGCTGTTCCGGGGTTAGGGTGCCGAGGCAGTATTCCATCTTTTTGAAATTCTCCTCTTTTTCCAGCACACCATTCAGATGCACATCTTCCCCGCTTTGCACAAGTTCATGCTTAAACTCAACGGTTTTCATGTTTTTGGGCGTCCGCAGCTGCATCAGGCAGTGGTTTTTAGCCAGTTGGTGCAACCAGCCCCTGAAATTCTCCACCTCATGCTTTTTCAATTTTGATACCAGTTCTTCAAAGATCAGCATCACACTATCCTTGGCCGTTTCCGGTTCTTTGTAATACTTGAGGCAGACACCATAGACCAGGTCCATGTACCGCTGGTACAATTCACCCAGTACGGCCATGTCGCCTGCCTGTTTGTAGAGCGCCACCAGCTCCTTGTCGGTCAGTGTGCTGTGAGATATATGCCTGATAAAAGCCAAGGGCTTAAAATTAATAAATAAAACCCGTAGGGCTTGTATGTAAAAACTAAAAAATATGCATCCGTCTTTTGTTGGTTGTGTGTAATCCGGGAAAACGAAGCATCCCGGTTATAAGGCTAATCATTTAACAGCCGGTTAGTGATAACGGGGCTGGTTTCTACCGGCTCCTTTTTTACTTTTTAAAAACAATGCTTATGAGAATAACAAGTACACTATGCCTTTTGCTGATCAGTTTTCAGGGGATAGCTCAACAACCTGTTTCCGCCGGGTATAAACCTGCTTTTGTATTCAAAGATTGTTTTGTGGTACAAAAAAAAGATTGGGCAGATACATTAGCAAAAAAGCAATTTTCAGCCTGTAAAGTGGGTGAACAAAAACCTGCAACAACAATAAGACTGCGATGCGGTGCAACACAGTTTCCTGCTGAACCCCTGCTTGTAGTGGACGGAGTAATCGCTGATTTCAACTCCCTTGGCAAGATGAGACCGCATGAGATTGAAAGTATAAGCATCCTGAAAGACGCCACTGCCACCGCTATCTATGGCTGCAGGGCCGGTAATGCTGTTATCCTTATAACCACGAAGTCGGCCGGAACAAGAGAATTTGTTATAAAAGATTTTACAGATGGCAGTAGCATCCCCGGTGCCACTTTAACATTCACTTCGGTAAAAAGCAAAACCGATACCCTTATGTTTGTTGCAGATGAAAGGGGGCAGGTGGTTACTGACAGGTTGAAAAAGGGAGTTGAATATTCTGTCACTGTTACATCGGTCGGGTATAAGAACTACTCTTACCAGGCCAGGCCATCAGTCAAGTCTGCTGAATTGTTATTAGAAAGGGATTTCCGGGTAAATGAGGAAGTGATTGTAAAAGGGTATGGATTAACAAGGTACTGCAGGCTTAGATGTTGTGGATGGCATATAAAAAGTGAGTGGACTGTAGTAGATAATAAAAAACAGGAACTCATAACAGCAAATAGAATATATCCTAACCCCGTTCAGCGGAACCAGCCACTGACAGCGGAACTCGAAAGCACATCAGACCAAAAAATACAAGTAAGCATAATGAGTATCAGCGGGCAAACAGTAGCATCTTACCCGTACCAGCTTACCAAAGGTGCCAACAGGATTGCAGTGAATACATCGGGTAGTTGGTCTGCCGGAACTTATGTGGTTCTATTCAGTTCAGCAACCAAACAATTACTTCATCAGCAAAAGGTCATCATCCAATAATTATAATTCTTCAGCATGGGAAAAAAGATACAGTTAACGATACCAGCACCCTGCCATGAAAACTGGGAAGCGATGACGCCGGTGGAGAAAGGACGTTTTTGTGCTGCCTGCCAGAAGCAGGTCATGGATTTCAGCCGTATGAATGACCGGCAGGTGGCTGAATTTTTTAAGAAACCTTCCACCGGTTCGGTATGCGGCCGCTTTATGCAGGACCAGTTACAGCGGGACATGGAAATACCTGTGAAGAGAATACCGTGGGTGAAATATTTTTTCCAGTTTGCTATACCGGCGTTTTTTGTTTCTGCTAAAGCAAAAGCGCAGGGAGAAGTGAGAGTGATCAGTTCAAGACCTGCTGTGACTAGTGAACAACTTATAACGGTTGGTAAGGTTGTTCCTGAGGTATGTAGTTTGCCGGTGCCCCGAAATACCCCTGCATCTGCAATATCCGTTAAAAATAATCTTACCATTAAGGGACTTATTACGGATGAATACAACAACCCGGTGCAACATGTATCGGTCATTCTCAAAGGAACAAAATATGGAACGCAGACAGACGGTAGTGGGTTATTCAGGTTAACAGCAATCCCCCGTGGGGAGAAAAAAATTATTCTCCAGATATCCTGTGTGGGGTTTGAAGCAATGGAAAAAGAAATCAGTTCGGATGAAATCACCAATGAAACAATCATCCGGATGCCTGCATTAGTACCCGCCATTGCTGGTGAAGTAGTCGTTGTCAGGGCAAAAAAGAAAAAGAAGAAAACTGTTAGTGAACCGGTTCCACTGGTGGAAGACCGCACTGTTACAGTTAATGAAACTGTATTCAAACTATTCCCTAATCCCGTTACTTCAGGTGGCAACCTGAACATTGAATGGAAACAACAGGAAGAAGGATATTATAATCTTGAAATCCTCAGCCTCGCCGGGCAGACCATCAAACAACAAACGATCTGGATCGATAAAGAAGCAAGGCTGTTAAGCATTGATATATCTCTTGCCAATCCCGGCACCTATATCATCCGCCTTAGCAATAAAAAAACAGGGAAAGCTTACTCTGAGAAAATGATTATCCAATAATAAACTTTGTGCCCTTTGTGTCTTTGTGGGATATCTCATTTAAACGCCGGGTGAAAATTCTCCAGCGTCTTTCTTAAAAACTCCCGGTCAAGATGGGTATAGATCTCCGTGGTGGTAATACTCTCATGGCCCAGCATTTCCTGCACGGCCCGTAAATCTGCACCGCCTTCCACCAAATGGGTGGCGAAGGAATGACGAAACGTGTGGGGTGATACTGTTTTTTTAATCCCGGCTTTTACCACCAGGTCCTTGATAATATAAAAGATCATCACCCTGGATAATTTACCACCCCGCTGGTTCAGGAACAGGATGTCTTCATTGCCGGGTTTCACAGGCATATGCACCCGGATCTTGTCTTTATAAATAGTGATGAATTTGATGGCACTGCTGCCGATAGGTACCAACCGTTCTTTATCGCCTTTGCCCAATACCCGGATAAAACCAACATCCAGGTAGAGCTGTGATATCCGCAGGTTCACCGCTTCTGTTACCCGCAAACCACAACTGTACATTGTTTCTAAAATGGCTTTATTCCTGCCACCTTCGGGTTTGCTGAGATCAATTTGCCCGATGATCGTTTCAATTTCCTCAAAGCTGAGAATATCGGGTAATGCTCTTTTTAATTTCGGGGCTTCCAATAATACGGTGGGGTCTTTCCGGCTGATCTGCTCAACCAGGCAATACTTGTAAAAAGCTTTGATGCCGGAAATGATACGGGCCTGGCTGGTATCGGTCATACCCAGTTCAGCTATCCATTTCACGAAGGACTGCAGGTCCTTCAGCTCCACATCCGCAGGTGATTTTAACGAAGAAGCCTCCTGCAGGTATTGCGTCAGTTTATCAATATCCCGCAGGTAGGCTTCAACAGAATGATCAGAGAGAGATTTCTCTAATTGCAGATAGGCTCTGAATCCTTTTTTATAAGGTTCCCACACGGAGTCTTGTTTATTCGATCTTGATCGTTTTTTCTTTGGCCTGGAGTTTACTGTTGATATTGATATTGGCCCATATCCTGGTTTTGCTTACATGGATCGAATCAAAAGTACCATGCACATTGTTATGGTCAATATCCAGTTTGGTATTGTTCAGCAGCATCCGGTCGATCTTGCCATTCTCCATATTCTGAGCATAGATGAAAGTCTCATCGTAGTAAGCGATCACCCCTTCCTCCACATTGAATTTCTTATCAAAATTATTGAGGGCACTGGTATAGATACTCCACTTGTCTGATTTGCTGTAAGGCAGCTTTACCAAAAAGCCACGGCCGGTGATGCAATCATTGTATTTCAGCCAGGCATAAGAAGTATCCTTAAAATAACAGGAGATAAAATTCTTATTGATCCGGGCCTCTTTGCCCACCAGCTCCATATAACCCATTTTGCGGGTTGTTTCCAGCCGTTTATTGCTCCAGGATATTGTATCAGGATTACAGCCTTTGAAACTGATCGTTACAAAAGGACTGTCGGGATGCGGGTGGTTAAAAGTAATCGGCTGATCCGAACAGGCCGTATCGCAAAAATTGGGCGGGGCAGAAGAAGAACTGCAGGCACTGAAGGACCAGGTAACGAAACTGGCAGCAACAAGGACTAAAATAAATCGCATATGTATTGGGTTTTATAGTCAAACAAAAATAACCATTGAGGACTATCCTTACTAAAATTCTTTTCCGCTGTTGGTGGAAAGCGTTCAAGTAGTATCTTCGGCGCATGAGTGAAAAACAAGTGAATACGCTGCGAAAGTTTAAGCAGCAGATGCCGAAGAACCGCCGCCGCTTCCGCACCTTCCTGACCAAACTGGAAAAAAAAGCTCCCAAAGGAATTGAGAAGATAACTGCTGCCATTGAAAAAGAAGTATGGCAGGAAGTGGATTGCCTCACCTGTGCCAATTGCTGCAAAACGATGACGCCGACATTCACGGCAGCTGACCTGAAACGGATCTCTGCCCATTTCGGGCAAACGGTGGAGGAGTTCAAAGAAAAATGGTTGTACAAAGAAAGAGGCAGCGGCGACTGGATGAATAAAAAACAACCCTGCCAGTTCCTGAACCTGAAAGACAATAAATGCAGCATCTACGAAATACGGCCGGATGACTGTGCCGGCTTCCCGCATTTGCCCAAACGCATGAAAGATTATGTGCATGTACACAAACAGAACGTGGAATACTGTCCGGCTACCTACAAGATGGTGGAGAAAATGATCGGGCAGATTGATGTGAAGTAGAAATGGACCACAGACGATGGACGACAGACCACAGCCGGGCTCGTTTCTAAAGAAAGACGTCTTCCAATAAGAAGAATTCCGGTTCTTTATTCTTGAAGAGTGTTATAGCCAGTACATCATATTGCATCCATTTATAACCGGGGTTGTGAAATAAGAATTCATCGGCTGCCCGTTGCAGGTTTTTGAATTTTCGTTTCGTTACACTGTCTTCGGGATGGCCGAAAGGCGAATCTTTTCTTGCCTTTACTTCGATAATATGCAGTTTCTCTTTTTTGCTGGCAATGATATCGATCTCGTAGTGCGAATGCCGCCAGTTGATGTGTAAAATCTGATAGCCTTTTTCCTGCAGCCATTTTGCCGCCATCACTTCGCCTTCCTTTCCCAAATCATTATGTGAGGCCATGCTGTATCTTTACAGTAAGTTATTAAAAGAATTTTATCCATGAAAGGAATAGCAGGGCTTCAGGGTACGGTTAAACATTATGATTGGGGCGGCACTCAACTCATCCCTTTTTTATTACAGGTAAACAACAGCGAAGGAAAACCTTTCGCTGAATACTGGATGGGTGTTCATCCATTGGCGGATGGCATCGTGGAAGACGGAACAGGAGGCACAGCCGTTTTAAAGGATATCATCAACAGCAATAAGGAACAAACCCTGGGAGAAAGGGTGAACAGCCGGTTTGGTAACCTGCCTTATTTGCTTAAAGCCATGGATGTAAAAGATATGTTGTCCATCCAGGTGCATCCTTCTAAAAAAGCGGCCGAAGCCGGATTTGCTGCTGAAAATGGAGCTGGTATTCCACTTACCGCAGGCAACAGGAATTATAAAGATGATAATCACAAGCCCGAACTGGCCATGGCGCTGAATGATTTCTGGTTATTACATGGATTTAAATCGGAAGCCGCAATACTAAAAATTTTTGACCGGGTTAAAGAACTAAGTGGGTTGAAAGCACTATTTCAATCAGGCGGGTATGAAGCCCTGTACAGCAAAGTGATGAAGATGCCGCAGGAAGAAGTGGATCGCCTGTTAAAGCCATTGGTGGAACGGATCATTCCTTTGTATAAAGAGGGTAAGCTCGACAAATCGCAGGAAGATTTCTGGGCAGCAAGGGCGGCCATAACCTATTCACAAAGCAATCATATTGACCGGGGTATATTCTCTGTTTATTTTTTTAATATACTGCACCTGAAAAAAGGACAGGCCATTTTCCAGGATGCCGGTATCCCGCATGCTTACCTCGAAGGACCCAATGTGGAGATCATGGCGAATTCTGATAATGTGTTGCGGGGAGGATTAACGACCAAACATATTGATGCCGGCGAGTTGCTGAAACATGTGAAATTTGAAGCCACGAAATACGAGATATTAAAAGGAGAGTGGCATGGCCTGGAAAGGATCTACCTGACCAGTGCCCCGGATTTCCGGCTCAGTGCCTTTGAACTGGATCCCGGCGAAAAGGCAGGCTTCACAGCTGGTACCACGGAAATATTGTTATTAACGGAAGGGGAGGTTACCCTTACCAATGGAACAGAGAGCATCCGGCTGTTACCGGGAAAGCCTTCTGCAGTGGTCTTTGCCGGGCAAAAAGTGCAACTGGAAGCGCATAAGGTATCAGCGGTTTACAGGGCTACCGTTCCTGTTCACAATGGTGAATAAATAGACCGGGCAATTAGCCCAATTCTGTTATTTTTGCCACTGATTCACGGGGCTCAAGTTTCAAATCCCGGTTCAATTACAAATTATGAAGATCAACGGACGTTTTATAGTGTTTACGGTGATACTGGTGGCTGTAGCTACTGCCTGTAAGTTCTTTTTCGGACCCGACCTGGATATGTCCGGTTTTTCACCCATGTTTGCTATCGCCCTGTTTTCCGGTATGATCATTAAAGACCGGGATAAATCCTTCTTATTACCACTGATCGCTTTATTCATCAGCGATATGCTGATACAGGTATTATATACACAGCACCTGTTTCCTTACGCCGGTATTTACAACGGCCAGTGGAAAATATATGCCATCCTGATGCTGTCCACCCTGATCGGCTGGGCTTTAAAAGGAAGAAGCTATACCCGTTTATTGACAGGCGCTATTGCAGCACCTACAGTTTTCTTTTTGGTGTCTAATTTCCTGGTATGGACAGGTACTACGGAAGCTGTTTATACAAAAGATTTCAGCGGGCTGATGACCTGTTATACTGCTGCATTACCTTTTTATAAAAATGCACTGGTGGCCACTTTGTTGTTCCTGCCTGCTGTATTGTTCGTGTACAATATGATGATGGAAAGAAAGGCGAAATTGATCCTTGCATAATATCGCTGATTAAAAGATAGTGAAAGCATCCGCAGATTAAAAGCGGGTGCTTTTTTGTTAAGTGTTGTCATCAGCCAACCGGCCCCGTTAATTCCAGTTTTGCAAACCAGTAATTGCCATGCTGCAATTTTTCTGTTACACTAACACTGATCCGTTCGCTGAACAAAGGGCAATCCAGTACCAATGTATGGTACTCGCCGTTTTCTCCACAGGCATCAATACCCATGCTTTCTAATTCATCGACCAGGGCAGGAGTGATGCGCTGACCAATGAACCGTTCGCCCATGGTTGCATTACAACTCACAATGATCGTTTCAATACCGGCTTCCAGCATCTGCATGACCAGTGACTTCCGGTCTTGCTGCCACAAGGGAAGCACGGCTGTTAGTCCTGCATTCGCACAAACTTTTTCTTCCCAGTCGCGGTGCGGTTGCAGGTCAATATCACCAAATACGGCATGCGTAAGATGGTACTCCTCTTTTAATTTGGAAAGTGCGGCAGTAAAATGCCGTTCATATTCTTCCCAGGAACTGCTGATCAAATGTGCAGGTAGGTTAGCCGCAGCCGCCTGTGCTTCCAGTATGGCAGCCGGAATCCCATGCGAACGGGATATCTTGCCTTCTTCATTTAATACATTCAGTAATACTCTCGGTACATAGCCCAACTGAATTGCCTGCATCAGTGCAAAGCAACTGTCTTTGCCACCACTCCAGGAGCATAGTGCGTCTTTCATATTTTTAATATAGTTGGAAACACAAGGACAGTAAGGCACAACGACACGTAGTTGAATTTCTCCCGTGTCTTGCTGTTTCCGTGTCTTAGTGGTTCAAAACATTTTTTATGTAGCTGTTCCTTCATACCCTTCATCATGCAACAGTGTATGATGACTTCCATCCGCTGCTTCCGTGGCCAGTTCATCACAACGATTGTTATACGGGTTATCTGCATGTCCTTTCACCCATTTGAATTTGATCGTATGCTTCTTCGACAATTCATAAAATTCCCGCCACAGGTCAGGGTTCTTCTTACCACCTTTAAAATTCGTTTTGATCCAGTTCTTCAGCCAGCCTTCTTCCCAGGCTTTCACTACGTACTGGCTGTCGGAATAAATGGTCACATGCATGCCGTCTTTTTTCAACGCTTTCAACCCGGCGATCACAGCCATTAATTCCATCCGGTTATTGGTAGTATGCTTATAGCCCTGTGATAATTCTTTACGGTGATCACCACTCATTAAGATGACGCCGTAGCCGCCCGGTCCCGGGTTTCCCCTCGCTGATCCGTCGGTGTATATCGTGATGTTAGTTGATGACATAATTAGAGTCCATAGTCCATGGCCGATAGTCCATAGACGTTTCATTAAAGTATTTGGCTGTTGATCGGGGTGTAAAATAATGTAAACGGGAGGAAAATTACAGTTTAACTATTGAGTGGAAAAATTTGTTACGCTTCATTCATCAAGTTGGTAAACGCAGTGATCAATTGTTGTACTTCCTGCAACGTAGCGGCATCGGTGATGCTGTTATCCGGAGCCACTTTTGTTTTGATAAAGGGAATAAGCAACTGTGTTTCCCCGGGTATTTTTGCTTCGATCACATACAATGTTTCCAGTAAAGCCGCATGCCCTTTCTTACCCACCGAAGAAGCCGTGATCAATGCCACAGGTTTATGGGAGAATTCCATGGAGGATACCGTCCAGTCGATCGCATTCTTCAACGTGCCGGGGACACCCATTGCATATTCCGGTGTGCAGATAAGTATGCCATCGGCTTCTTTCAATTGCTTTCTGAACTGTATGATCGCCGGAGGCGGGTTATCGGTATCATCATCCGGGTTAAAAGGAGGAATGCCCATCAGCCCGTTAAAAACAGTAATGGAAAATAAATCCCTGCCCAGCTCTTCAATAGCTTTGATCAGGTGCAGGTTACTGGAATTGGCCCGGGTACTACCGGATATCGCCAGCACATTTTTCTTTAGGGACATAAATGTCTTTACTCATTGTTTTTATTGAACACGGATAAGACAGATACAACGGATTTGCACTGATTTTATCTGTGTAAATCTATCCAACCCGTGTCATCCGTGTTCCATTTCTCAAACTTGAAAAACTCCTGTTCTCAGATCAGCAATATCAGCATTATTGTTCGCTGCCGCGATGCCCTCGCTGATCACCCTTCTTGTTTCAACAGGATCAATAATGGCATCCACCCATAACCTCGCTGCTGCATAGTAAGGAGAAGTTTGCTGATCATACCTTCCTTTAATATCACTCAGCAATTTATTCTCTGCTTCCGGGGTGATCGTCTGTCCTTTTGCTTTCAGCGAAGCCACTTCAATTTGTAATAAGGTTTTCGCCGCCGCATCGCCGCCCATCACAGCGATCTTCGCCGTGGGCCAGGCATAGATAAAACGGGGATCATAGGCTTTGCCACACATCGCATAGTTGCCGGCACCATAGCTGTTGCCAATAATGATGGTGATCTTGGGCACCACCGAATTAGCCACGGCATTCACCAGCTTGGCACCGTCTTTTATGATGCCCGCATGTTCGCTGCGGCTGCCCACCATAAAACCGGTCACATCCTGCAAAAACACCAATGGTATTTTCTTTTGATTACAATTGAGAATAAACCGTGCTGCTTTATCGGCACTGTCATTATAAATGACACCGCCCATCTGCATTTCTCCTTTCTTACTCTTGACGATCTTCCGCTGGTTGGCCACAATACCCACTGCCCAGCCATCTATGCGGCCATAACCACAGACAATTGATTTACCATAGTCTTCTTTGAACTGTTCAAATTCCGAATCATCCACAATACGTTCAATAATATCCAGCATCTCGTAGGGCTTTCCATCAAAGGGAAATAAACCATACAATTCTTCCGGGTTCTTTTTCGGAGCTTTGGCTTTGATGCGGTCAAAACCGGCTTTGGGTTTATCACCCAGCATGGAAAACATTTTCTTGATATGATCCATGCATTCCTGTTCGGTCTTGAATTTATAATCCGCAATACCGCTGATCTCCGTATGCGTGACGGCACCACCCAGCGTTTCATTATCGATATCTTCCCCAATGGCTGCTTTCACCAAGTAAGGCCCGGCTAAATAAATTGAACCATTCCCTTCCACCATCAGTGTTTCATCACTCATGATGGGCAAATAAGCACCACCTGCCACACAGGGTCCCATCACTGCAGCAATTTGGGTGATACCCATGCCACTCATCCGGGCATTGTTGCGGAAGATGCGGCCAAAATGTTCTTTATCGGGAAAGATCTCATCCTGCATCGGCAGGAACACACCGGCACTGTCCACTAAATAAATAACGGGTAAATGATTTTCCATTGCAATCTCCTGCAACCGCAAATTCTTTTTACCCGTGATCGGGAACCAGGCACCGGCTTTCACGGTCTGATCATTCGCCAGTATCACACATTGTCTTCCGCTCACATACCCGATACCCGCCACGGTGCCACCCGCCGGACAACCGCCCTGTTCGGCATACATCCCGTAACCCGCAAAAGCACCGATCTCGATGAACGGCCGATCAGCATCGGTCAGGTAGGCAATACGTTCCCTTGCTGTGAGTTTATTTTTTTCCCGTTGTTTCTCAATAGCTTTCTTACCGCCGCCTTCATAGATCTTTTCTAACCGCTGGCGCAGCTCACTCAGGCTTTGTTTCAGTACATCTTCGTTCTTATTGAAATCAAGGTTCATAGTTGTATCGTTAGAGAGCAAAGATAGGTGAGGAGGGAGGAAGTCAGAAGTACGAAGTACGAAGCCGGAAGTACGAAGCACGAACTGCCTTTAATTCCTGTTACATTCTTTATTTGACTAATTCCAAATTCACAACTCCCATTCTCTCTCATTCCCTTCTCCATTTCCCCCGCTTCCTTTATTTGGATACTCTCTTAAAAGTAAATGTATTGGGCTTCATCGGCGGAATACCATCCGGCATTTTAAAACCGATCAGTTCTTCCTGGCCGCTTAGCACCTGGCCATCGGCGGATAAACGGCCAATAGAAAGATAGATACCTCCTCCTTCATGACGGCGGCCCCAGGCCAGTTCATTCTTCGCGGTGACTAATAAGAAATGCGAACGGTCATTGAATGCATCGGCCACCCTGGCATCCAGTGTATATTTATCGTTGATCTTTTTTATTTCCCATGTTATATCCATATCGGTGCCTCCGGGCACATACAACGTTCCTTTCCATTTTCCCATAAAAGGTTGCAGCACCTCAGCAGTTGAACCCGGGTGCATAAGATAATAATCGACTCGTTCATCCGGCCCGCTGGTAATAGCATTGGCTTTTAGAAGCATACCGTCAGACCGCTGGTCAGCACCGTATGTTTTTTCATAATAAGCAAGAAGGGCAAGGGCTTCCTGTTTTTTGGATACATTGATCTGCTGGTTGGCACTCGCTAAGAGCAAAGCAGCTGGTATAGGGTAGCGGCAGTTATATTTCTCTGATAACTTTTTGTAATAAGCCTGCATCGCAGCCAGCTGTATATCTTTTTGAGAGGGAATATGTTCCCGGAACAAAAACTTCAAACCTTCATAAATGCCTGTATAAGGCATGGTCTCGTGGGTTTCCCCTTCTATTTTTTGCTGTTGCCAGGTAGTACAGCGGGCAGGCAATGATAAATTTTTATCCCAGCCATACCGGGATTCACCGGAAAAATAATTGACCGGGCAGCGGTCTTTCAACTGCTGCAGGTACTGTTGCAAAATAACCGGGTTCACCGTCACCGGCGCATCCAGCGAAAGAATAAAAGGGAATACTGCTGGTTGCTGTATTCCTGCATAGGTGGCAAACAACCCGCCCTGCGAATGCCCGATCAGTACATTCAGACCATTCACCGGGTAGTGCTGGTTGATATAAGGAACCAGTTCTTCCGTAAGAAAGCGAAGAAAATTGGCTGCGTTTTTATTGTTTACCATTTCCTGCGGCACCGGCATATCCCGGTCACGGTTGGTATTGAGAACACTCACAATGATCGCTTCCGGCGCCTGTGGTAATGAACTGCCGGCATGCATAAACTTAGCAGCACCGAGAACCGGCCAGTAGAGAGAACCTCCATCAAGCACATAAAGAACAGGATACTGCTGTGCAGCAGAACTGCTGGAAGCCGGGTTATACAACTGCACCGTTCTTGTTTCTTTTAAGATAGCAGAGGGTAGTGTAATCGTACTGCCCGGATCATGTTGAGAAAACCCTGTTCCTGTTGTCAGCAAACTGAGCAGGAATAACCATTTGTTTTTTTTCATATACCGGTAGCTTAAGGGATGAAGTCCACTAAAGCTATAAGTTCAGCCGGAAAATTATTTGTTATAATAGTTGAGCGGTTACCCGGCAGGATACAACATGGCGACGGTAGTATGAAGTCTGAGGACTGAAGTCGGAAGTACAAAGTCAGAACTACGAGGTACGAAGCACTCCGGCTAGTCAGTCTTTGTGGTTCTTGTCATTCCGACGAAGGAGGAATCTGCTATCCATTCTTTCATCATTCCTTGTTCAATATTCATTATTCCCTCTTCCCTCAATTCCAAATTTCCAACTCCCGTTCTCTCCTAATCCCCATTTTCTATTCTCCATTTCCCACTTTCCTTCCCCCAATTCCAAATTCCCAACTCCCTTCTTCTCTCTATTTCGGCAGCCTCTTCGCATACCAGGTCATTTGCCCGCGGTGGTTGGCAAAATGCTCTGTGACATGAAACCACTTGCAGTAATTATTCCAGTCCCATTCTTTGGTGGCACCGCCCAGCAGCCACTCATCGTTTCTTTTTTTCATCTCCAGTTTTGTTTTTGCACGGGCTTCATTCATGGCCTCCACGTAATACGAAACCGGGTTGCCCTTGATCTTCGTTTGTGCGTCCGGTCCCAGTTCCATGGCCACGCCCCATTTCTCTTTGTTGGCTTTGGAAAAATCAGCCAGGTTGTCAAAGGTCAGGTCCTGGTAGATCACTTCGGTGGCCGCCACATGCAGCATCAGCGCACCAATGGAATTGGACTCCTTATCATGCAGGTAGTCCAGTTGCTCCACGGATAGTTTTTTAGTGACCCGCACCACCGAATCACTGATCCATTCCAGCATGGACACCAGGGCACCGATCTGCGGGGTATAGCCCTCCAGCGGGCCGATATGGTTGATATTCGGTGTCTCTTGCGGCAGCCAGGGCCTGGCGGCACTGCTTTGCGGTACTACTAATGCAGCCGGCACCAGGGCAGACACACCCAGCACCTGCATAAACTCCCGGCGGTTAAATTGTTTGTTGGCCATAGTTGATAATTATAATGGTTAAATGATTGAACGGGAAGTAGGGAGGGATTATCGTTGGTAACTGAAGCTACGGATTTTTGTTGATTGGAATAAGATGTGAAAAACGGAGTGAAAATTCCGTCTTTTAACGGATAAAGAATTAAAAGAAGAATGGTACACTTGCTGAGCAAAAAAGCATTGGTAGTTGTAAAATTTTAAATCCGAGTATTGGGTGGCAACAGATATGTTCAAAAACAATCTGTCTGCCGATAGGCTGGTTACTATGGTGTAGAAGGATGGCGAACGGTGGATTGTGACAACAACAATTGAAATGGCGAAGATCAACCTCTTGAAAATCAAAGTCAATTTTTCTTGAAAGGAAGCCGGGAGTGTCATAAATTTACGAGTTGCCTGCAACCCTTTTGCGACCATCATTAAAGTTTAATCAGTGGACTAAATGAAAAATAATTTTACTGAACTTCTAAAATCAATTCAGTCTACCCAAGCTTTGACAAAAAATTTTGCAGCTGCATCACAGTTATCTGAAATCATTAAAGCTCAAAACAGTTGGAAGAATAGTTTTTCAGGCTTGAATATGCTTTCTGAAATTACTAAAAGTTTAAATCACCAAGCGTTAGTTAACAAGTCATCTTTGTCAATGATTGAGGCTATTTCAAAATCTGTAGCAGCTCAAAATAAATTTTCAATTCCAAATTCAGCAATAGAAGCCATTTCAAAGTCAATGGCAGTGCAATCCAAGTTATCAATCCCAACTTCAGCATTTGATGCGATTAAAACAATTAATAAGCAACACGAACAACTTTTTGGCAATTTTAAATTTGTAGCAGAAGCCATAAAGGCAAATCAGTCGGCAATTTCGCAAATGAATAGTTTGCGTTTTGCACTTGCAGGTATTTCAGGACAGTTAAGTTCAATCGCAGCGGCACAAAAAAATTGGACATTACTCGAGGACTTTGAAAATATAAGTGAGCAAGCTTTAGAAATTTCAAATAATGTTTCAAATGAAATTGCCTTAACTGAAGAGGAAAGTAAACGCTTTGAGAGACTTATTGAGTTTATTCTAACATTCATAAAACGAAACAAAAAATTCGGGACTAATGCGTTACTCTTTCTTTCGGTAGTAGTAAACATTATGGCTCTACATCAATACTATCATTTCATAAAAGACAAACCAGCAGCAACACAAGAAGACCTTGTAAAGTTTGAGACAAAAATTATTGAAACTATTACTGACAAACTTAAAGACCAAAAAGAGTTCAGAAAAACTAACAGGGCTTGTAAAGTTCTTTTAAAGCCTACAAATCGCACATTAGTAATTGAGCTTTTACCTAAAGATTTTGAGATTGTATGTTTACAGGTAAATCACAAATGGGTTTATGTTAGCTATGTAAGTTCAAAAGACAACTTGCCAAAGACTGGTTGGATTTTGAAAAAGTATTTGGACAGACCGTAAAAAATTGCGTCTCATAAACCAGGGCAGCAGGCAACAAAAGGTTTGCCGCAAGGCTGGCGGACGCAATAACAATCGTCAGTTGTACTACTATCAGCTAATATTGGGCTTGACCGAATTCTATTTGGCTTTTAGTTGTTAACTTCAGCATCAGTAATTTTAATCGGCTTCAGTTACCGGGCGGACACAGCAACAATTCCAGCCCTGCGGCAAGCCTCGAACGTTGTAAACAATGCAAAATGAAAATTCTAGCAATTATATTTAACTTTTGCTTTCTTGCGAATCTGTACGGACAGATAAACTCCAAATTAGAGCTTATTCTTAAGAATTACTTTTCAGTAAACAAACAAGAAGATCGCAGTTGGGTGTTTTTTCCTGACAAAGCAAATATTGAAAGAATAGAACAGCCTTTAGTGAAGTCTGTAATTCCAAACTATGATTTCTATAAAGTTACAATGACCAATTATTTAGGCTATCATGTCAATGAAGGAACTTGCCTGGTACTTGTTGACACGTTGAAGTCAAAAACGATACTAGTTGAACCTTTATGGTATAGTGGGACAAGTAAAAGTTTAGTCAAGCTATTTATCAATCATAAGTTTGCCAACAAAGACACCTTACTAAATTTCATGACCCAGCTTAATGAACTTATGCAAGTTGGTTCAGGATATAAATTCAGACAAACCTCTTATTCAGACACTTTACTAACTTATGATCTTGGATATTTCAAAGGAGACAGTTACACGACAGGGGGAAACGGCACAAGCACAACAACTAGTTACAACAAAGATGGAGTTTGGAGAACCATACATATTGAAATTAAAAATTATGCCATACTGAGATATACAGAAATCAACCCCAAGACAAATGACAAAGTTGTCATTGATTGACTTGCCCAGTTATCTTGAGTCTTCCATCTCAATTAGAAAATCAAAAGTGAAAGGGTTGTTGTGGTTAGACTGTGTCTAACCACCGGCTTTGCTAAAGCCGTCAACAGCTCAACTTTCACAATTCAGCTTTAGTACTTAACTTCAGCAGCAAATGGTTTCGTATGAAATTAGCAATCTATCTGCTTGTCATTTGCATGGGGCTAACAAATTGCCAACAAAAACAGCCCGCCGGCAATACCCTTGATGTGGAAAAGGAGAAGGCGGCCATCCAGGCCGTCATTGCCAAAGAAACGGAGTCCTATTACAAACAGGATTTTGAAGCCTGGAAAAGCAATTACCTGCAATCACCTGCTTTTCGAAAGTTTGGGTATTGGGAAGGCTATCCCGAAAAAGTAGTCAGCAATATTGGTTTTGAATCACTGGCAGCAGAAAAGAAAAAGCAATTCGATGCGAATGAAACGCTTTGGAAAGGCTCAACGGAGGAACGAAAAAATGAAAGCTTCCGCATCACAGATGATATGGCCTGGTACACCTTTGAACAATGGTCGTATGAAAAAGACACCCGGAAATTTCTCGGCCGGTCTTTAGAGACCCGTATCCTGGAAAAGGAAAACGGCGAGTGGAAAATTGCTTACCTGGGATTTCATTATTACCCGGAGAGCAGTACTAAATAGGAGGATGTAACCAGCCAACCGGGTGAAACTTTCGTTCTTCCCGGTTGTTATATTGGCAAATGAAACTTAAAAAACAGTAAGCACAATACACCATGACCAATAAAGATATATCCGGATTGACAGACCAGGAATTACTGGAAGAGGCTAAAAAAATGAGATCATTTTCTATTACCCATGCTTTTTTTATTGGATTTTTAATCGGCATTATCGTATTCAGTATAGTTAAAAACAGTTGGGGGATGCTTACCCTGATTCCTTTGTACCTTATCTATCGATTGGTCAATGACCCCAAAAACAAAAGATACCAAGAGCTGGATAAGATCTTGAAAGAACGGAAATTGAAATGAGCCGGTATTCGTGTTGCTGTTGAGAACAACGGGTAGCGGTGTTAAAACCTGTAAACTATGCGTAGGGATCCGGCCGCAAGCCTGCAAATAACTATACTCCGCAGCAAAGAAGAACTGCTGCAACTCATTGCTGTCTTTGAAGAGGTATTTGAAAGGGAACCTTACCAGCGGCCCGGTCAGGCGCATTTGGATAAATTACTGCAACAGCCTAATTTTTTTGCCGTCATCGCAAAAATGGACAATGCCGTAATCGGGGGAATGACCATGTATGTGCTGGATCAGTATTATTCCGAAAAACCACTGGCCTATCTGTATGACCTGGCGGTAGCAACAAACTGGCAACGGCAGGGGATAGGAAAAAATTTGATCGCATTTACCAATGAATATTGCCGGCAGAAAGGTTTTGAAGAAGTATTTGTACAGGCCGACAAAGAAGACGAACAGGCCATTGAATTTTACCGCTCCACCCAACCCGCAAAGGAAGCAGAAGTGGTACACTTTACTTACCAACTGGGATAACCTGTTTCCACCATCTCTGCGGTGCTTGCAGCTCCGCAGTTTTATTGTATCACCTCCGGCGATGTAAGATGACCTGTTTCCTCCCTCAGCACTATTTTATTTTCTGATTGAACCTTACAGTCATATAGTTGGCCTCAGCAGTAAAGTCCTGTTTCCGGCAGGGCTTTAGTTTTGCAGCCGTTTCTAATTGATCATAACCATTAAACCTTAAACAATGAACAAGACAACAAACACCCGGAATCTCTTTTTTGTAATGCCGCTGCTGACCCTGCTCGTCATGAGCTGCGGTAAAGACCTTGAACCCGGTAACCCGGTGGACCCTGCCTTACCCAGCTGGCAGATTGCCCAAAGTGAACAACTGCAGCTTCCGCAGCATATTTCAGTCAATGGCAGCACAAGGGTAGCCACTTATTTTGCCAAAGGCGTGCAGCTCTATAAGGCGCAGGTAAAAGCCGGCAGCAGCCCGGCCAGTTATGAATGGGTCTTCGTGGCCCCGCAGGCCGAACTTTTTGGCAGCGACAATAAAAAAAAAGGAACACATGGCGCCGGTCCTTTTTGGGAAATTTCTCCCGGCGATTCTGTATTCGCCCAGCATTTCAGCCCGGCCAAAACAGCTTCCGTGCCGGGTGGCTACAGTATCGACTGGCTGCTGCTGCAACCCAAAACCGGGAAAACGGCTACCGGTATTTTCGCACAGGTACAATATATCCAGCGGATCGCCACGACGGGTGGTAAAGCACCGGCACAATTGCCGCAGAATGGCAATGAAACAGCAGCAGTGCCATATACGGCTGTGTACCGGTTTTCGAAATAGAGGAAGGATCATGTAACAGAAAAAAATAACCTGCAGGTCATTAGGACTGCAGGTTGTTTTCATGTACTTATCAGCTTGTATATAGATGAAATGGCTGCGCCTTGTTTCGTCCTGCCAGCAGCCACTCAAAATAATAAAGAAATCAAGACGAAACACAGCGCCATTGGAGTCCTGGAGAATCACGCCTGGAGATATTCATCCTTCTTTCTCACAACACGAATGCAAACTATATTTCCGCTTCCCGTCACACCACAGGTGGGTGGGAAGGCAAAACGGGCGGAGCCATCGTGTTTGCCTTGACTTCTTTGCCTGCCTGCCGGCAGGCAGGTTACTTTTTTTGTCAAGAAAAAAAGTAAAGAAGAGAGTAAAATATTTGAAACCATACGATAATGCTGTTGCTGCTGATCCTTCAGAAAATTAATGATGCCGGCGACAGCCTGAATAATTGTACATTTAAACAGCAATGAATAAATCATTATGAGAACTTTTATTTCTCTCTTCCTTTTCATTCTTTGTTGTTCCGCCCAATCTCAAAATACCAAAGCCCCGGTACGGCTGGCTGTGGTGGGCTTAACGCATACCCATGTGCACTGGATACTTGGCAGCCCAAAGAATGAGCAGTTTACCATCGTCGGTATTGTGGAGCCCAACCAGGAACTGGCCCTGCGCTACAGTCAGCAGCACGGCTTTTCCATGGACATCGTGTTTACGACAATGGAAGAAATGATCGCTAAAACAAAACCCGAAGCGGTGACGGCTTTCGGCACCATCTATGAACATTTGAAAGTGGTGGAGACCTGTGCACCGCTCGGCATTCATGTGATGGTGGAAAAACCATTGGCCGTAAGTACGCTGCATGCAAAAAAAATGGAAGCACTGGCCAAAAAATATAAGATCCACCTGCTTACCAATTATGAAACTACCTGGTACCCGACCGTGGAAAAAACTTATGCGTGGATGGAGAAAGATAGTGTCGGTCGTCTCAGTCAAATTGTGATCAGGGATGGGCACCGCGGACCGAAGAAGATCGGTATCAACAAAGAATTTTTAGACTGGCTGACCGACCCGGTACAGAATGGTGCTGGTGCCATCACCGACTTTGGTTGTTATGGTGCCAATATCAGCACCTGGTTGCACAAAGGGAAAAGACCGGTGGCTGTGACGGCGATCACCCAGCAATTTCAAAAAGAAAATAACCCGGCGGTGGATGATGAAGCAACGATCCTGCTGGCTTATGATTCATCCAAAGCAACGATACAGGCATCCTGGAACTGGCCCATCGGCCGCAAGGATATGGAAGTGTATGGCAGCAAAGGAGTGATCTATGCCGATAACAGGAATACACTAAGAGTAAGAATGGCGGAAGGCTATGATGGTTTCCGGGAAACGGTGCAGCAGTTGGAAGAAAGGCCCGCACCCTATAATGATCCCTTCCGCTTTTTTGCGGCGGTGATCCGTAATGAAATAGTAGTAGCACCTTATGATCTTTCTTCTTTAGAAAACAACATGATCGTGGTGGAGATACTGGAAGCGGCAAAACAATCAGCGAAAAAAGGGAAGACGGTAAGGCTGAAGTAAGAATATGCAATATATTTAATCATGAACCGGATATTCCTTTTCATTACCGCTTTATTACTCTCGCTGCAAGGCCTGTCACAACCCTTGCCTCTTGAAGTTTCTAAATCCGGCAGGTATTTCATGACGGCAGATGGTAGACCTTTTTTCTGGCTTGGTGATACCGGCTGGTTATTATTTGTAAAATGTACAAGAGAAGAAGCCATAAAATACCTGGATACAAGAAGGGCGCAGGGTTTTAATATGATACAGGTGATGGTGCTGCATGACCTGAAAAACGCCGTGAATGTGTATGGTGATTCTGCGTTTGTCCATAAAGATGTATCGCAGCCAAAGATGACAAGCGGCAATGCGATTACCAGCGAGGAAGAATATGATTACTGGGACCATGTAAGTTTCATCATTGATGAAGCAGCCAAACGGGATATGTATATCGGGCTGGTAGCCGTTTGGGGCAGTAATATAAAAGCGAAACTGATCACTAAACAACAGGCGGAAGGCTATGCGGGATTTTTAGTGAACAGGTTTAAAGACAAATCAAATATTGTTTGGATCAATGGTGGCGACCTGAAAGGTGATGTGGAAATGGAGATATGGAATACGATTGGTGTTACATTGCACAAAGAAGATCCGCAACACTTACAAAGTTTTCACCCCAGGGGCCGGTACAGTTCTTCTGTTTGGTTCCATGATAAAGACTGGCTGGATTTCAATATGGTGCAAAGCGGTCATAAAGATTATGCGCAGGATACAACAAGCAGCGATCTGTTTCATTTTGGAGAAGACAACTGGCGTTTTATCAACCAGGATTATCATCGGCAACCGGTTAAACCTGTATTAGATGCAGAACCTTCGTATGAAAATATTCCGCATGGGCTGCACGATAGTTTGCAAACCCGCTGGACGGATGCTGATATCCGCCGTTATGCGTACTGGAGTGTGCTGGCCGGCGGAGCAGGCTTTACCTACGGAGAAAACTCGGTGATGCAATTCCGGAAAGCCCATGAACCCAAAGGTGCTTATGGTGTAACAACCACCTGGGAGCAAGGTATCTTATCCAAAGGCGCCACACAGATGCAGTTTCTCAAAAAACTGATGCTCTCCAAAGATCTCTTATCGGGCAAACCCGACCAGGGCCTCATCAGTAACCAGGGCGAACGCTATTATTACCTGGCGGCTTTCAGTGGAACTAACTATGCATTTGTATATACCTGCAATGGAAGAAGCGTACCTGTTAATATGGGAAAACTAAGCGGCAATAAGATCATGTGCAGCTGGTATGATCCCCGCACCGGTCAATACCAGGGGATAGGAACTTTTCCCAATAAACGGAAGCAAATATTTGATCCTCCCGGTAAAAAGCAAAAAGGCAATGACTGGGTGTTGGTGATGGAGTCGGTGCAATAGGGAGATGCCGGTTTTACATCCAGAAAGATTAAATTTGTGAAAACCATTTTTTATGGAAGCTCCTGTTCTGGATAATGAGTTTATGCAATATTGGTCGAAGCTTACAAACACGGAAAAGGAATCATTGTTAAGTGTGGCTAAGCAATATGTGCAGCTGAAGAGTGAAGATGCTGCAGATCTACGGAAACAACTGGTGATGGAGGAAAGAGCCAACTACCTGAAAGGGGAAGGCCAATCGCTGAGCTGGGACGAAGTAAAAGATAAGGCCATCAATAAAGAAAAACGAAATGGCTTATAAGATTGAGATCAGGCCGCTTGCTGCTCTTGAAATTATTGAGGCATACGATTGGTATGAAGCACAACGGGATGGATTAGGGGCTGAATTTCTTTTAGAGCTTGAAATTTTTTATACTACGCTACAACGAAACCCGGATACCTATTCTTATTATGAAAAACCTGTGCGGCAGGGCTCACTGAACAGGTTTCCTTATACAGTGGTTTATGAAACCTTTGATAGCCGGATTGTTATTTACAGTGTATTTATGTACCGCCAAAATCCGGGTAAGAAAAGAAGCACTTAATAAATCATTACCTGATCAGCGTACTCGTTCCTTTTCTCCGGTATACTTTATTATCAATACCAATTCCCTCCGCCATCCATACGATCACCTGGCTGGCCTGTTGCTGCCCGTTGATCGTGCCGTTCCATCCAGTTTCGGGATTAGCGGTTTCAAATAGCAATTGTCCCCAGCGGTTGAAGATCTTAAAATAACGCAGTTCTTTAATACCGGACAAAGTGGCCCGCAGCACATCATTCAATCCATCCCGGTTGGGGGTGAAACCAGTAGGAACAAAAATATCAATGAAGGGGATCACTTTGACGGTTTGCTGATCTTTTGTAACGCAGCCACTGGTAGTCGTTAAAGTGATCGTGTAGGTTTGGTCCTCATCGCCGGTAAACAAAGGAGTATAAACAGCAGGATTATTTAATTGTAAGGGGGGGCTCCATAAAGCGGAGCTGCCAATTGTTCTTGCCTGCAATTGTACGGGTGTATTGGTTACCGCAAATTGCAGGGGATAAACAATGCCCGGCAATGGCACTTCAATAACAACCGTACGGTACGACGTTGGTTCACTGCAACCATCACTGTTGCCGAGCAGGGCATGGTAGGTGCCCGAACTGCTGACACGATAGGTTCGTTGTGTGGCACCGGGTATAGGCACATTGTCTTTAAACCATTGTATGCTGCCCGCAGCGGTTACCCTGAGTATACAACTATCATTGTTGCCTTCACAAAACGCTAATTTCCCGGCAACAGATACTGTTGTATCCAGTATTGATTTTCTGACAAGCACTTCATCCGTAGACATACAACCGCCACCCCGGTTCCGTACGGTTAGTGTATAGGTCGTGTTGCCGGCAGGATTGGCGAAAGGATTAGCCACCGAAGAATTGCTCAACCCGGTAATGGGCAACCAGCTGTACACATAACCCGGTTTGGGATTCACGCCGATTTGTACAGGCCGGTTATTACAGGAAACAGCATCCGCACCGGCATTGGCCCGGATGGTCATGGTATCTATCATTAATGCCGATAAAGTATCCGGGCAGCCGTAGCCATTGAAAGGTATAAGTTCCACGGCAATGCTGGTGCCGGGTGGCGGAGGAGGTGCGAAGCTGATGGTTTGCTGGTTGCCGAGCACTTGTGTGAAATTATTATTGAACCAGGTATAAGACTGGTAACCGTAAGGGGCTGTTACATGCACTGCTGTATCATCGGCACAATAGCTGGCGCCAACAAATTCACCACTGCATTCGGAATTTACATCTATATAAGCATAACCAAAATGCCGGCGGAACGTGCAGTCAGCCGTTTTAAAAAAAAGCCGGATGGTTTTTCCTGCATGCCCGTTCAGGTTGATGGAGACCGCTGTCCAGTCCTTGCACCAGATCGGTGCATTGCTGATCTGCACGGGGGATTGAAAAAAACCGGGCAGGCCCGATCCGTTGGGAATAAAACTGAAAGAGGAACAATCAATGATCTCATCATCTGTTACATTGGTGATCTCGATCTGCATCCGGGGTTGCTGGTATATTTCATGCGCCGGGTCTTCAAACACCACGGCATAATGATAGATCAGGGTATATACATTCTGCCCGGCAGGAATGGTGAACTCATACGAAATACCTTCTGCCTGTGTGCCCGACTCGTCGTTACCCAACCGCACGGTACGACCGCTGCCATTGGGGCAATTGATGGGAAAGCCTCCGTAAGCATCCAGCGGGTTGCTGGGATCAGCGGTGATCATGGTATGCCGCCCTGCTACAGGGCCGCTTTCGGAAAGGGTGATAAAATTCTGGCCGCCCACTTCAACGGTAGAACCGATATAACATTTCCAGCCGGCAAAGGAACCGGTTTCAAAATCAATATTCGGCGGACAGACTTGTGCCTGGCTGCTGCAGAAACAAAAGGATAGACATAGCAGGGGAACGATCCGGGGGGAAAGGAGCAGTTGGGGATTAAAAGAGAGCCTTCTGTTGTTCACATTGTCCGTTTGATATGGTAAAGCAACATCTCAAAAGGATATCGGGTAAATGGTTACAAAAGTTGTCCCGGGTAGTAAGCTCTTTAAAGTTCCGGAAAAAACGATAATCTGTCAAACGATTTTAAAGAAAAGGCGTAAAAAAAATATCCGCTTTTGTGGAGGGGATAAAAGGTTTCCTTAGTGATCTCTTAGACAGTATGGCTGCTGTTGATAAAACGGGGGTTGCGGGAAACTAATTGGTATGAACATTGTTGACTTTTGGTATCACACAACAACTTCCTTTTTAGAAACGAAAACCATTGATCTATGACAGTCTTAAAAAATGTATTTTCCATCTTATGCCTGCCGGCACTCCTAACGTTTACTTCCTGCCAGCGGGAAATGTCCGGCAGTGATGAGAACACGGCTACAACAGCAACCGACCCGGTGCTGTTGGTCATTGATGAAGAGAGTATTGATAATGGAAATGAACCGAATAATTTTTCTGATGTGCAGGTGAACGACCAACTGGCAGCCGTGGGATTAAGAAGGCCGCTTGACTATTTTCAAAACAATATTGGGAAGGAAATAGTACTGTATACAGGACAGGTGGGGGATGAGGGCTGGCATGCACTCAAAACCATTCCTTCTTCCTGGATCAGTACAGGCCCCATAACAATTGGGGCCAGGAATTTCCTGCAGGCAGGTCCCGGGCTGGGATCGGGTAGCCCGGATGATAATAAAGAAGTATTGCTGGATAAAATACCGGATGTAACACCCTTGCGGGCTACAGGACTTACCATGCTGAAAGGACAAACGGTGATCGCTGTGGTGTATGACAGTGAGATCAGCATCAACTATTCACCCTTGCAGGGAAACCTGATGGGAGCCAACCTGGGTATTGTTGCTTTTGAAGTGATGGATGTTATGGAACGTACGGATGGTTCTACCTCGTCACTGCCCAAGGTAAAAGTGAGAATAAAAGATGCAGCAATTGTGGCAAACGGCAACCTGCAGCTATTTAAAAATTCACCTGTACCCCAGTCATCTTCAGAACCATTTGATATCAAACCGCCGGCAGCAGTGCCTGCCATTCAATTAGTGACAGCACAGTAATTTTTTTCCGGAATAAAATAATAAGTACAGCGGGTTATACAGCCCGCTGTACTTATTTAATAATGATCAGGCTGGTTCAAAATTATCTTTTTACATTCAGTTCATTCTCCTGTACTGCGAAGGTGCCAGTTTGTAGTGATGTTTAAAGGCCGTGGCAAAATACGCTGTGCTGCTGAAGCCGGAAGCATAAGCAATATCTGTTACGGGAAGCTTACTGTTCTTCAATAACAGTTCGGCATGTTTCAACCGTACCTGCTGCAGGTACTGGTGCGGGGAAAAGGAAGTGATCTTTTTAAAAAGCCGGCTGAAATGAAAAGGGCTTATACAACTATTCACCGCTACTTCCTGCAAAGAAATATCAGTACTGAAATGCGTATTCATATATTCTTTGGCCAGTTCAACTGTGGTCAGCCTGTTGGCTTTTGATACAACAGGAATATTTGCTGTTGCCGGACGATTGGTAATAATAGCCGCCGCTTCACTGAACAATTCAACCACCAGGGTATCCATTTCTAATTTCCCGGCCGTATTCAATTTGTTCACTGCCTGGTGGTGCAGGTAATCGGCGACCGGGGTTGATTGCAGGATAACGGAAAGCAGGTTTTGATTACCGAAAAAATAGGCCTGCTCCAGTTGCATATCCGTTACAAATTGTTGACGGAAATGGTCGGTAAAATTGAAAATGGTAATGGCACCGGCAGAGGGTCGCATCCGGTAATCACAACCGGGTTTCTCTAAGAGAATATAACCGGAGTGCAGTTCATGTTTTTTCACGGAAAGGTCAAACGAGAAATTACCTTTCTTCACATACACCAGGCAAAGGCAATCATTAAAACCATCCAGGGGTGGCTGGGTGGCCGGCAACTCATAGCTCCAGTGTTTGATCTCGTAAAAATCAGACACAAAAAGATTTTTGGAGAATAATCTTTCCGGGTTACTGGTTGCTATATTGGCCGACTGCGCTGGCATGAACCATTTGTTGCTGATCCGATGGTAAAGTTAAGCAAGCTTTTGCCAGATCAGCAGGTGTTTGGAAAAAGAGCAAGATTTTGAAACCTGTTCTTTTCCCGGTTGCCTAGTTTCGGGCAAATACAGCACTATGCTTTTTCTCACCGGTATTACGATACTGCTGGTTATCACATTTTCAAACCCGCCTGCCGCCGTAGCAAACCGGCCCCCTGTAATTTTAAAACAAGCAATTACAATGGATACGATGAATGACAACAAGCAACTCAGCGCCATCAATGCACTGTTCATTACTAATTTTCTGACACAGGATGTGCAATCACATGCTGCCATCATTCACCCGGATTTTGTATGTATCCAGGGTGATGGAAGTATTATATCCAGGGAAACCTACCTGAAAAACTGGGCCACCGATTTTGACAACAGCGGTTATCTTACCTTCACTTATACAGATGAATGTATCCGTATTTTCGGCGACATAGCACTGGTCAGGTCGAAAACGGTTTATACCAAATCAGTCCAGGGGAAAACTATAACAGGGTACACGATCTATACGGATACGTATAAAAAGGAACAGGGTACATGGAAATGTATACAGGTACAGATCACCCCGGTACAATAGAAAGGTCTTTGGTGCAGATGTTCATACAGCGAAAAGGCTGTAACTTGTTTGGTGAGAATGCGTCTCAGGACTATAACATCCTGTTCATTACCAAACAGCACCTGCTCATGCCCACAAAAAAACGCTTAACTGTTATTGGCATCCTGTTTTTCCTGTTGCTGAATGATTTTGCAAATGCACAACAAACAGTTGAAAAATTTGTGCAACAAACGGAGTACCTGCTTTCTCTGCCTGAAGGGTATCAAAGTGATACATCAGCCCGCTGGCCCTTACTGATCTTTTTGCATGGAAGCGGGGAAAGCGGTTATGATATTAAAAAAGTAAAAGCACATGGTCCGCCGGAGCTGGCAGATAAAGGGAAGTCCTTTCCATTTATTATGGTGTCTCCGCAATCGGATGTTCCATCGGGCTGGGATATTGAAATGCTGTACCGGTTGCTGCAAAACATCAAAAAGCAATACCGGGTGAATGAACAGAAAATTTACCTGACAGGATTGAGTATGGGCGGCTTTGGCACCTGGGCTATGGCGATGAAATACCCGGATGAGTTTGCAGCCATTGCACCGGTCTGCGGAGGCGGCGATACAACGAATGCCTGGAAACTGCGCAATATGCCGGTCTGGTGCTTTCATGGTGCCAAGGATGATGTGGTCTTGCCGGCAAGTAGTGAGAACCTGGTAAAAGCAACGAAACGGTATAGTAATACTGTTCGGTTTACCTTATATCCTGAAGCGAACCATAACAGCTGGGATCTTACGTATAACAATGATTCACTGTACAGCTGGTTGCTGGCACAATCAAAATTCAGGTATGCAGAAAGACCTGTCAGCAATGAAGCCCTGTTGAAAAAATATGCCGGTGTGTACATCGGACCGGATCGAGATACGGTGCAGATCGTTGTTACAGCAACTGGTCTTACTGCAAAACCGGGAAAGGAAGTGGTGCCGCTGAAAGCAGCGGGGGATAATTTGTTTTTTATTCAGCCCGATAAAAACATGGATATCCGTTTTGTGCTGGAGAATAATAAAGTAAACGGTTTTATTTTTTGTGGCGACAGGAAGCTGGAGTACCTGCGGTTGTAAGTTGTAAACCTTCCCAGCTTTCCTACACATAAAGAAAAAAACTCCGGAAAGGTCCGGAGTTTTTTTAATCATTTTTATTTGGAACTCAGGTCTGCCCGGAAGAAAAGCATTTCATTCCACCGGCTTTCAACGCATTCGGCATAATCGGCCAGCCAGTAATCCCAGGTACCGGCTCCATAGATGGCATTATATCTTTCACTCATCGGTTTGCGGAAGGAAGGATCCAGCTCTTTTAACCCGGCTTTCAGCCTTGTCACTGTCGCAATTTGGGGTTCACCCGAATTGATGGAGTTGTAAACGGCTACTGTTTCATTACTGGCCTCCCATACTTTTTTCAGTTTTTTAAGCATTTCGGTCATCTTAACGATCATGCCCGGTTTGGGATACATGTGACCGATGATGATCTTGTCAGTATAGTCGGTTAGCTGGACAGTACTCATGTCTGCATTAAACTGGCTGTACCCTGATGTACCTGTACCCGTGGTGAGCGGGGAAACATTTTTATCCCAGTCCAGTTTATGATCGGCACTGATGTCTCCACGACCATCCATACCTTCCCAACTGTTGGGTCCTTCGGTTACATGATACGCTCCTGATTCCGGTCCCGATTGTACCTCGAAGACCCGCCATTTCCAGTCGCCGGCATGATACTTCTGGGCATGGTTGGCCAGGGCTTTTTCAAATTCAACTACTTTGTCGGGCTTGGGTGTTACCCGGAATGTACTAAGTACAGTTTTGTTCTGGCCTGCGCCCAATAACGGGGCAAGCATGAGGAAAAGAAAAATCTTTTTCATGTGCGATGTTTTGGTTGTTAATAAATGTGGAGGGTAGTGTTGGGATAGGGGCGAAGAATAAGTAAGGTAGGAAGATTTAATACATCCGGGTAATTTTTTTTACCCGCAGTTCCGGTTGCTATGGATGATTACCGATATTTAACTGGTAATTCATCACATATGCAATACATGATCATCGAACGGTTTCATACCGGTAGAGTGAAAGAACTGTACCAGCGGTTTGCAGAAAAAGGAAGAATGCTGCCGGATGGCGTACAGTATATCAACAGCTGGATCAATGAAGAAGTTACGGTCTGCTACCAGGTCATGCAAGCGGAATCACCTGAGCAACTGCAGGAATGGATCCGGCAATGGGATGACCTGGCCGGGTTTGAGGTGGTACCGGTGATCAGTTCTGCACAGGCAAGGGAAAAGCTTTTTGCAAATGAACAAGCATAGTCATTTGCGGATGTTTTCAAACTGCACAAATACTAAAAATATACCGGCTGGTTTGTAATGCTGAAAATTGTATTTTCATTTCATGCCTGCTGCCAGTGATAAGAAAATAGCCATTTTGTGCAACCCCCTGGCGGGAGTGGGTAAAGCCGTTACTGTAGCCCGGCAAATTGCCAACGAATTAGCTGCACAACAAATCAGCCATCAGCTGATCATTGAAAACTGGCCTGCTGCATTTCCTGGTTTTACAGATGTATGGATAGCCGGTGGTGACGGCACCCTGAACTATTTCATTAATCAGTACCCGGATATCAGGTTGCCCCTGGCGATCTTTAAAGGCGGTACCGGGAATGATTTTCACTGGTTGTTGTATGGTAATAAAACGCCGGAAGAGCAATTGCAGTTTGTATTAAACCAAACTCCCAAACCCGTTGATATCGGTAAATGCAATGACCGGTATTTTATCAATGGTGCCGGTATTGGTTTTGAAGGGGAAGTGGCCAGGGCATTAACGGGGAAGAAAAAATTGCCCGGTAAAACCTCATTCTTTATTACCATCCTGAAAAAAATAGTCGGCTACCGTTGCCAGGATTATACCATTCAGTCAGCAGAATATAACAGCAGGGGTAAAAAACTCCTGGTCGATATCAGCAATGGCCGCAGAGCTGGTGGCGGTTTTCATATTGCTCCCGAAGCACGGGCCGATGACGGATTTTTTGATGTGGTGATTGCGTCGCCGCTTACTGTCTTGCAACGGCTCCGCTATCTGCCGGTGATCGAAAAAGGGAAACACCTGCAATTGAAAATTATCACCCATTTTCACACACAAAAGATCCGTATTGAAAGTGATAGGCCTGTTCAGTATCACCTGGATGGTGAATACAATACTGCGGATGTCATTGAAATAGAGATGTTGCCTGCTAAATTATTGTTCAGGTATTGATGAAAGCCGCCTGTTTTCCCGGTACTGGACGAAAAGAATTAACTTAGATATCACTCAAAGAATAGCTGATGCGTTATTCCATAGGTATCGTATTTTTTTTCATCAGTTGTGCTGCTATAGCCCAAGCAGATGATCTTGCTTACACCCGTCAAAAAGCAGACACTGTTTTCAGCCTTATCCGGCAACAGAGTATGTACAGGGATAAAGTGGGCTGGGATACCCTCACTGCACAATTTTATCTACGGATGGATACTGCTACTTCTGCAGAGAACCAGTTTAAGCAATTTCGTTGGTTGTTTCGCCAGCTGAATGATTTCCACAGCCAGGTTTTTTTCAACAATAGGTCGTATGCTTATTACAAACCTATGCCGGATGGAAGGGAGGAGGAACTTACTGCCACCTATCAATTGCTGCAACCAAGGATGGGGATGATGGAGGCAAAAATAATTGCAGAACAGTATGGCTATATCTGTATCCCTGGTTTTGGTAATTCCGACCCGGCTGTTGTGAATGCAACCATTAAACAATGGAGGGATACGATCTGCAAAAATATCAGCGTACCTGTTAAGGGCTGGATCATTGACCTGCGGGCCAATATGGGCGGTACCATGTACCCCATGATGGGAGCCCTGAGTTTTTTAATTGGAGAAACAAGATTCGGCGGCCTTACGAATACAAATAAGCAGGTGGAACATTGGTGGAGTACCCGGAACGGAGATATATATTTTGATGAAATGGTACAAACAGCAGCCGGCCCTCATTGTAAGGGTAATCAAGCCACGGCGCCAGTTGTTTTACTGACCAGTTTTTATACACTCAGTTCGGGTGAAGTGGTAGTTACTGCAATTAAAGAACGGCCCCGGACATTTCACATTGGGGATACAACGGGTGGCCTTGTAACAGGGAATCAATGGATACCTGTTGGCAGTGATGCGGTGCTCAATCTATCCAAAGGATATTATACCGACCGTACAGGCCGGGAATACCAGGAGGGCATTGCACCTGATATAGTCATCAAAGCGAAAGAAAATTTTCAAGACTTGCTGAAGGATGAAAAAATACAGGCAGCTATCAAATGGCTGGAACAGCAGCGATGATTTAATTATGAAATAACAAGCCGGCTTACTGCCAAATTTAATTTTCCTTCCGGAATACCGTAACTTCCCGCTAAACCAATGAATATGCCTGCAAAATTCTTAACAGGGATACTGGTACTGCTTATCAGTATCGCCTCTTTTGCCCAACCGCTTTCTAAAGCTGATAAACAATTAATAGCTGCCTTTGATACGTTGCTCTCGGCTAAATTCAAAAAAGATGATCCCGGTGCCACGGTACTGGTCAGCCGCAAAGGACAGGTGATCTACCAAAAGGGATTTGGCATGGCGGATATGGAACTGAAAGTGCCCATGCGTTCAGAAATGGTGTTTCGTATCGGATCTATCAGCAAACAATTTACAGCAGTGGCCATATTGCAATTGATGGAGAAAGGTAAGTTGTCGCTCCAGGATGATATTAAAAAATTCATCCCGGATTATCCCACCCATGGATATTCCATCACCGTAGAACATTTACTGACGCATACATCGGGTATTAAAAGCTATACGGACATGAACAGTTTTGATTCCATCATGAACATGGATATGAAACCGCTGGAGATGATCGCTTATTTTAAGAACCAGCCGATGGATTTTGCCCCCGGCACCCAATGGAACTATAATAATTCAGGCTATTTTATCCTGGGCTATATCATTGAAAAGGTCTCAGGACTTACCTACGAGGAGTATGTAAAAGAAAATTTATTCAAACCTGCCGGTATGATGCATTCAGCCTACGGCAATGATACCCGCCTCATTGCCAACAGGGCCAAAGGATACCAGCAGGGAAAAGACGGCTATGAAAATGCAAGGCCGTTGAGTATGACATTGCCCTATGCTGCCGGTTCACTGGTCTCGACTGTAGAAGATCTCTGGAAATGGAACCAGGCCGTACACGCATACAAACTGGTATCGAAAGAATCTCTGCAGAAAGCATTTACAGATTATAAACTGGTTAATGGCAAACCCACTAAATATGGTTATGGCTGGGGTTTTAATGATGTGCAGGGTGCTGCTACCATTGAGCACAGTGGCGGTATCAATGGCTTTGTAACAGATGCCCTTTATATACCCGCAGAAGACATATTTGTAGCCATATTCGCCAATTGTGATTGCCGTTCACTGGATATGGAAGCTCCACAACTTGCGGCACTGACAATGGGTAAACCGTATATCAAGAAAGAAATAACTATTGATGAAGCAACTGCAAAACAATACAGCGGGGTGTATGAGAACGAAACAGGGGAGCAGCGGTTTATTACAGCCGAGGGGAACCAGGTGATCTCGCAAAGGGGAGGTGGTAATAAATTCAAATTGAAAGCCTGTGAAAAAGATGGTTTCTTTTTTGAAAACTCGTTATCAACGATGCGGTTTATCCGTAATGCAGGCGGACAGGTGGAAAAACTGGAATTCAAAAGCCGGAATGAAAAGAGCGAATGGAAAAGAACCAATAAACCATTGCCGGAGAAACCCACTGCTGTTAAGATGGATGCAGCCCTGCTGGCCGCTTATGTCGGTGAATATGAACTGGCTCCTGGTTTTATCATGACCGTAACAGTGGAGGGAGATAAAATGATGGTGCAGGCTACCGGGCAATCAGCTATACAGGTCTATGCGGAAACAGCTACCAGGTTCTTTCCCAAAGAAATTGATGCAAAGATCGAATTCTTTAAAGATGCTGCTGGAAAGGTCACTCACCTCGTGTTATACCAGGGCGGCCGGGAAACAAAGGGAAATAAAATAAAGTAATAGTAGTGCCCCTCTGCTTTTTTCCGGGTAAGATACCGCAGCTTCCACTGCGGTTTTTTATTTTGCTGTTACATCTGCTTTTTCATAGGGGCCTTTAAAGGAAGCCGGGTTAATCGTAAAGTGACGGGTGTAAATATTATTCTGCTCAAAAAGATTTTTTAACCAGGTGGCCGTTTGTACAAATCCCCTGGCATCCTTTGCATCATAGTCATTCAGCTCTAATCCTTTTGCTTCCTTCATCATCGCCTGCGGATCATCTAAATAATAATATAATACAGCTAGGTTGAAGTAGCTGGCATATTTCATCTTCCGGTCATGTTTACTGGTAGAAGAATAGATCCGTTTGATCTTTTCAAAATAATCGATCACCGGTTTTAATTGTTCCCTGGCTCCATCGATAGAAGTGTTAGCGTTCATATTGAACAATACCTCGCTGATCTGCTGGAAAGCCTGGCGGTGAGCTGTATATTCAGGATGTTTCCGGCTGTCAACGATCCACATAAAATCATTCGAGGTGACTGCATTGAAACCAAAATTATCCGTGATGCGTTCACTCAGGTTATGCATGGCTCTTGTTACACAGTTCTGGTACAGCTCTTTGGTAACAGCCAAAGAATTCAGTGCAAAATATCCTTCTGCAAGAATACGGCTGGCAAACTCCGGGCTCCTGTACACCTGTTTATTTCCCCGGCCGGCCAGTTCCTGGTCCATGATATGTGCCCCTTTATAATCGGTAATGCTGGCTGTCGCATCAAATGAATACACGACTTCCTGGCGGTAATAGGTTTTAGTGCTCACCTGCCCGGCCCTGTTCTTGGAGGTTTCAATTCTTTCTTTCACGGAAACTGATTCAGGTACCAGGTCACCCAGCTTTACTTTGATATCCAGGTGGCCATCCTGTGGCAATTTTCTCCAGCCTTCCAGTACAACCGAGTTTTCCGGCGACATTTCATTCAGGAAAGACTGCATCAGCCGGGTGCCTTCCACTTCCACATTATAAGTGCGGTAGGTACTGTCGATACGCATTTTCGGCAGCGAGCGGCATTGAACGGAAAAACGGAAACGGTCAAGGTCAACTTTCTTCTGGGCATTGATGCTAAAGGAGATGGCCAACAAGGCAAAAAAGTAGAGTTTTTTCACAGATTTGGATTTTGATCTCCCTATAAACGACGAAAACGGGTATATATTTTCAGGAAACAGGATTCTTTTTGGCGGGGTCAATTAATATAACAGTATCAGCAGGAAGGCTTTACCTTTAGCCTGTATGAATGTATATACCAGCAGATCGGTCATTATTATCACCTGCCCCAAAAGGCTGTCCCCTTACCTGGAGCAGGAAGTGAGGGAACTGGGTTTTACCATTGATGAAACCTTTGTAACAGGTGTCCGTTTATCCGGTACGGTCAATGACTGTATCAAATTGAACCTGAACCTGCGTTGCGCCAGCCAGGTGCTTTATAGCCTTAAAAAATTTGAAGCTGAAGATGCGGATGCGATCTACCGAAACCTGGTGGCCTATCCCTGGGAAACGCTTTTGCCGGATCCCGGGTATTTTTCCATTACCAGCAATGTCAATAACCCAACGATCAATAACAGCATGTTTGCCAACCTGCGGGTAAAAGATGCCATCGTGGACAGGATGCGGGAGCAAAAAGGCACCCGGCCATCAACCGGTTCTGAACTCACAGGAGCGGTCATTCATTTATTCTGGAAAAATGAAAGGGCAGAAATATTTGTGGATACTTCCGGCGATTCATTAGGAAGGCATGGCTATCGCAAAATACCCGGGCAGGCACCCATGCTCGAAGCATTGGCATCGGCAACGATCTATGCCACCCGTTGGGATCGTAAATCAGCTTTTGTAAACCCGATGTGTGGCTCTGGTACGCTGGCTATTGAAGCGGCGATGATCGCTACGAACCGCAGGCCCGGCCTGTTCAGAACCAATTATGCTTTTATGCATTTGCAGGGTTATGACGAATCGCTGTACCAGAAGGAAGATGCTTTGCTGGAACAACAGATCGTGGATGTGCCTGGCTTACGGATCATTGCCACGGATTACAGTGCAAAGGCGGTTGAAAATGCGAAGAAGAATGCTATCGCAGCCGGGGTGGCCGACCTGATCGAATTTGCTGTTTGTGATTTTGCATTGACAGAAGTACCCGCCGGTGAAAACGGTATTTTTTATGTGAACCCTGAATATGGCGAACGTCTTGGTGATGTGAAAGAACTGGAAGCCACTTATGCCCGTATCGGTGATTTTATGAAGCAAAAATGCGGCGGTTATTTCGGGTATGTATTTACCGGTAACCTGGAACTGGCCAAGAAGATCGGGTTGAAGGCAAAGCGGAGGATTGAATTTTATACAAGTACAATTGATTGCCGCTTGCTGGAATATGAATTATACAGCGGCAGCCGGGAATCAAAAACAAATAACTAAGAAGCATCTTTATAACCTGGAAAATAAAATTTTCAAATGGAAATTTCAGCACTGCAGCAAATTGTAAAAGAAAGATATTTTAAAACGGATAGTGAAAGAGGAATCTATCACACCGCTTTATGGTTTCATGAAGAAGTGGGAGAGCTTTCATCGGCTATTGCAACCGGCGACCAACAAAATGCCAAAGAAGAATTTGCAGATGTACTGATGTGGCTGCTGACGCTTGCCAACCTGATGGAAGTAAATATGGAAGAGGCTGTTGCCGATTATTTAAAGAATCCCCGGAAGCTTCCCACGAAATAGACACTGCAATTACACATCCTTTTCATGATAAGACAGTACCAGGCTGCTGATCTTCGTTGTTACTTTCCTGTACGTAACCCCGGCCTTATCCAGCATGATCTTCGAGGCTTTAAAGACATCACTGCCTTCATATTTATCAGAGAGATAGATCACTTCGGTGATGCCGGATTGAATAATGGCTTTTGTACATTCATTACAGGGGAACAAAGCTGTGTAAATTTTACAACCATGCAGGTCCATGCCGATATTATTTAAAATGGCATTCAGTTCAGCATGGCAGATATAAGGATACTTGGTATCCAGGAATTCTCCTTGTTTATCCCAGGGAAAATCATCATCATGGCAGCCAATCGGGAGGCCATTATAACCAGCACCAACAATTTTATTTTTATCGTTCACAATGCAGGCGCCTACCTGTGTATTCGGGTCTTTACTCCGCCGGGCGGATAACAAAGCAACTCCCATAAAATATTCATCCCAGGTGATGTAATCAGTTCTCTTTTTCACGATCAACTACTTTTAGGGATACAATAAATATTTTTTCCGCATCAACTTGTACTCACTTAATCCCGGTTCCCAACTGGCACGAATCTCTTTTTCAGGTACGCCATCAATGATCTGCTGGCGGAATAAACCCGAGCCGATCAGTTTTTCAATCGTACCCATTTCTTTACTGAGTTTTGAATCAAAGAATTTTTCTTTATACGGAGAGGATTTGTAAAGTTCCATGATCCATTGCAGGTTGATCTGTTTGCTTTTTCTCAACAGTTCAATATCATAAGTACGAAGATCCAGGCCATAACAAAGCTGGTCCATAAAGAGCGGTGTTTCTGACATGCCTTTGATGCTGGTGGGAGTGAAGCTAAATTCATATTTGCCTTTCAGTTCCGGGCTGCCGATAACAGTGAACGGAAAATAAGTGCCACGTCCATGATTAAGATAAGTGCCTTCAAACATACAAGTGGAAGGGTAGAGCATGATGGATTGCTGTGTATTCAAATTGGGAGAAGGTTTCACCGGCAGCGTATAAGCCATGTCATGGTTATAATTAGCCACCGGTATTACTTTAATGGTACATTTAGCTTTATTGGTCAGCCAGCCTTCGCCATTGGCCATTTGTGCAAATTCACCCACCGTCAATCCGTGTGACATAGGAATAGGGAACATGCCGATCCCGGATTTATATTTCATATCCAGTATAGGGCCATCAACCAGGTAGCCGTTGGGGTTGGGCCGGTCCAATATCAGCATCTCTTTGCCATTTTCATAACAGGCATCCATCAGCCGCACCAGCGCATTGATATTAGTATAAAACCGGCAGCCCACATCCTGCAGATCATAGATCAGGATATCAACATCAGCGAGATCTTCTTTGGTGGGTTTGTTTTTCTTGCCATACAAAGAGATGACAGGGATACCCGTAGCCATATCCACTTCATCTGCTACAGACACACCGGCACTGGCATTGCCGCGGAATCCATGTTCCGGGCCAAATACTTTTACAATATTCACCCCCCGGCTTTTGAGGCTGTCTACTAAATGTGTCTTACCAATAACAGAAGTAAGATTGGCCATCAACGCCACTCTTTTACCTTGCAGGTAAGGAATATATTTTTCTGTTTGTTCGGCACCCGTTTTAATGGCTTGCCCATTTTCAACAGGGCTTTTTGAAGTGTGGCGGGATGTACCGCAAAAACTAAAGACAAAGGCCAGTGTGAGGATGGAAATATATTTCATATTCAGGCTGAATTAAGCCCGATAAATATACAGATAAATGGTTGGCAAATGATGGCGACAGGAATTTAATCAATGCCGTTTTTTGCGGCTAACAATTAAAGTGGTAATGATGGCAGTCAGTAAAATGGCTATCGCCAAAGAGCCAAGATATAGTACTAAAGAAACACCTGTGTCAGTTGCCTGTAACATAGTAGTTGATTTTATAATAAAGGTTGGTTATTACTTTATAACTTCTATTTCGCCACCGCAATCTTCACTTTTTTATTCTTGATCTTTTGTTCTTTGATCAGTTGCAGGGTATGGCTTACTTTAATTTTCTTTATCGCTGCAAACGAAAAGAAATCTTTTACTTCGATCAGGCCGATATCTTCTTTTTTCAGGTCGCCTTTATTCGAGAGGAAGCCGACAATATCCACTTTATTGACCTTATCTTTTTTACCGGCTGCAATGAAAAGGGTTGACCATTTTGGTTTTTCCGGAAGGACAAGGGTGGCCGGTAATTCTATCTTTTCAACTCCGGCATCAATATAGTCAGGCAGTTTTTCTTCCGGTGATAAGATAAGTATGGCAGTACCGCTGGCATCCATCCGGGCCGTGCGGCCATTGCGGTGTGTAAAAATATCTTCACTGGCGGGCAGGTGATAATGGATGATGTAGCGGATATTGGCAATATCCAATCCTCTTGAAGCCAGGTCAGTCGTTACTAATACGTTTGACGTGCCATTCCTGAATTTGCATAAAGCGGCATCCCGTTCGGGTTGTTCCAGGGCACCATGATAAAACTCATTGATAATATCTTTTTCTTTCAGGAATTTACTGGTCCTTTCCACAGACTCCCGGTGATTGCAAAAAATGATCGTGGAGCGATTGCCCAGCATACAGAGCAACCGGAACAGGGTTTCTAATTTGTCTTTTCCATCGCTCAGCAAGGTTTTTATAGTAAGTCCTGTTTCTTCATCTTTATCATTCAAAAAATCAAGAGTGACCGGGTCGTTCATGCCAATGAAAGCAGGGATCTCCACCGCCTGTGTGGCGGAGGTGAGCATTCTTTTCTTTATGGCAGGCAAAGCCCCGATAATAAACGACATCTCATCCAGGAAACCCAGTTCCAGTGATTTATCAAACTCATCAAGTATCAATGTTTCAATACTGGCGGTGGTGATATTACCTCTCCGGATATGATCGGCCAGGCGGCCTGGTGTGCCGATCAGCAGGGCAGGTGCCTGCTTCAGGTTATTTTCTTCGGTTTCTCTTAAATGGCCACCATAGCAGCAGGTTACTTTGAAGTTGGTCCCCATGCTTTTGAATACGGATTCGATCTGCAGCGCCAGCTCCCGGGAAGGTACAATGATAATGGCCTGTGTTTTTGTATCCCCGGGCCTTAATGAATGGATCAGTGGTAACAGGAAGGCCAGTGTTTTGCCCGAACCGGTGGCCGATAAGAGGAGTACATTATTGTGTTCAGCAGTGGTTTTAATAGCAGCCTGCTGCATTTCATTCAATGACTTGATCTCAAGCTTTGCTAATATACTGCTGGTGGAAATAGTTGAGGTGGACATGCCGCAAAAGTACGGTACTTCCGTTTCTCCTGCTGTTTTACCTGTGGAAGCAAAGGTGATCACCAGCCCATGATATCCGCCAGTCCTTTGAAAGTAAAAATAACCCCAAGCGTTGTGAGGCCATACATGGCCAGTTTGATGCTGGCACCTGTATCGAAAAGCACCAGGGTGAGCAGGCAGCCTGCTATTAATAAAACCACCCCAATGGCGCAACAGGTAAAGCCGGTATTCCTTTTTTGGATGAGCCGGAGGGCTTTCAATTTTTCGATAATATCCTGCATCAGGTTTTCCGGGGCACCTTTTTCCCGGAGTTGCAATACTATTTCATCATCATTAAGACCCTGCTTCCGGAGAGACTGGGCAACAGGGAAGAAGTCGTTGTATTCAACGTGATTCATGCGGCAAGCTTTTACCTAAAATATAAAAATTTTATAGTACCAGCTATTTTTTTTGCCCGTAATCAATTTCCCGGGTGAAGGGATATTTTACCCGGCGGTAAGCAGGAATGATGCATCAACGGCACAACCGTTTCCCGGTGAAGATTGTATTTTCAGACTTCCATTATAAACCTGTAAACGGCTTTGTATATTTCTTAATCCTATGCCTGTTTTGATCTCTGTTGTATCAAAACCTTTTCCATTGTCTTTTACGGTAATCCGGATGCTGTTGTTTTCATCAATTGATAATCTTACTTCGACTTCACTGGCCTCAGCATACTTGATGATATTGTTGAATTGTTCCTGTACGATCCGATAGATCATCAGTTTTTGTTCAGCACAAAGTTTTGATTCGTCGAACCGGGCTGTTACCAGTGAGAAGTGGACGGATTTTACCCTGTTGATATTGGCGGCGAGCCGTTCAATGGATTCCAGCAGTGTTTCCTTATTGAAGGAAGGCGTTTTGATATTGGCCGAGAGCTGTCTTATTTCATGAATGCTTTCCATGATCAGTTTTCTGATCTCCGGTGCCATTGTTTTGGCGTGCTCAGGGGATGAACAAATATCGGATGTATACAGGTTGGCTACCGAAAGGATCTGGCAAACATTATCATGTAGCTCCTCTGCCCACCGGCTTCTTTCTATTTCCTGCGCTTTAATGATAGAGGCAGCAAGTGTCCGTTTATGTTTTAATTGTTGCTCTGAATAATCATTTTGGAGCCTGCGCAGATCGCTTACATCCTGCACAGCTCCGATCAGTTGAAGGGGTTCACCCGTTTCATTGTCCCTTATGATGTAGGCATTACTGATGACTGAGTAATATTTACCATCATTACCCAGCAGCCTGAATTCAGATTGCCAGGTTTGTTTCGCGGAGCAGAGAATTTCATTAAACTCATTTTTTTGTCTTTCCAGGTCCCCCGGGTGAATTCTTGTTTGATAGACTTCCCAGAAATTACCGATGGTATTGCCAATGGCGGGGAAAAAAAACTTCATTTTGTCGTTAAGGGTGGCTTTTTGTTCCTTAAAATTAAAATCGATAATCCCTTCCCGGGCCATTTGGTTGAGTACAGTGAATTTTCTCTCAATGCTTTCCTTTTGTTCATATGATTTGTGAATACCGGAATATAATTTTCTGCTTAATACAAAAAGGAGTGTGCCGGAAAGGAATACAAACAGTATTCCTTTTACTGCCTGTATGTTTTCAAATGTCAGGGAGCTATAACCGGAATTGGAAAGCCGGGCAGCTATTGTATCGCTCCACAGGATCCAGATAATGCTCAGGGTAAGATAACTCAATGTTAGCCATGCTGCCGGTGAAAGACGCGGCAACGTAACCGAGGAAAGTAAGAGAGGATGGTGCTTCTTTTCCATTGTCTTTGGTTGGGGGTAAAAGTAGACGTCTGTGCCCACCTGCTATATGACTTTAATTACAGTACAGGATGAGATAGCTCAAAACGGCGCTATAACATAAGGGTAAATACTGAGTTAACTAAGCAGGATCAATTTTAGTTTTTTTTCTTTTTTTTGCTGATTCTTATGACAGAAATATGGATTTTAATGTCCGCCGCTTCTTATAATCTACTATGAAGCTGGCCAGCTATGTATTCATTTTTGTAGTGTTACTCAATTGCAGCAGTAAAGGAGACGGAGCCGCAGCTAAGTTGCCGGATGAGCCTTTGGCTGCAGCATACAAATCCATACATGAGATAAAGACTCCAGCGGGCTACCATCGTTTGAAAACCGGTGCCGGTTCTTTTGCGGGATGGCTACAGGAAATTTCATTGAAAAAAAACAATACTGTTTATTGCTGGGACGGGTCTTTAAAAAAGAACCAGTCGGCGCAATTTGCTGTACTGGATATGCCGGTGGGTAAAAGAGATCTTCAGCAATGTGCTGATGCAGTAATGCGATTGAGGGCTGAATACTTATTTGCTCAAGAAAAATTTTCTGACATTGTATTTACAGATAATGCCGGGAAAGTATATCAATGGAAGGAGGGAAGCAACAGGAGTTTGTTTGAGCAATACCTGGAACAGGTTTTTAGCTGGTGTGGATCAGCTTCCCTGGAAAAACAACTGACACCATTGAATAATCAGCGGTTAATAGAGCCGGGAGATATTTTTATTAAAGGCGGTTTCCCGGGGCATGCCATGATCGTGGTGGATGTAGCAGTTAACAAACTTGGAGAACGGGTATTTATGCTGGCACAGGGTTATATGCCGGCCCAGGATATTCATATCGTCAATAACCCGGGTGAAAAGCGAATAAGCCCGTGGTATTCGATGAATGATACCCTTATTACCCCGGAATGGATTTTTTACAGGTCTCAATTGAGGAAATGGTAAGTGTTCGGTGAGTTATTGATGTTATTAGTTTTTTTTGGAATTCACCAATAGTTGTCGTACACTTATAGTCTAAACTTATACTACAATGAGCATCAAAAAACCAACATCTGCTTTCCGCCTTTTCTTTACAGCTTTAGTGCTTTCAGCAGCAATTACCGCTTGTAATGATGACAAGAAGGAAGAAAAGAAAGAGGATACCCCGGCAGCAACTGAAGCCAAAACTGCAACAACTGATTCTGCTTCACAAGTAATGGACAGTATTCCTGCTGATACAAAACCGGTTAAAACAACCGATTAAAGCTTAGTTACTGATATTTTGCTTACCCGCCACTATCATTGTTTATTTATGATAGCGGCGGTTTTTCTTTTGTAGTGGCAGCAACAGGTTCTTTTATTTTCTCTGTATGATGGAGTTTATGGTGGTGATGACTCAGTTTGTGGATCATCCATTGCTCCAGGCGGTGGTGTGCGGGAATCAATACCGCCGCAATACCCACAAAGATCAGTATTTCGTAAACAGGTGTATGATGAGTTAATTCAGCAACAGTAGGATGCAATAACAGGGTCAGGTATTCAAACAGGAATAAAAGGGAAAGCACACCCAGTAAACGAATGACTTTAATGTGAATCCTGATCCGGTTCAGTAACAGCGTAAGCAGGAAAAAGCCGGGAATGAAGATAGCAATCAGCAACATCTGCATTTGCTGGAAGCGTTTCTTTTGTTCCTGTCTTTTGGTTTCTGCCAGCTCCAGTTGCCTGAACTGCTCATCACTGGAAATAAGTTGTAACTCCCGTACTTTAGTTTTACTGTTGAGTGAATCATTGAGGTCATGCACCTGTGTCACGTATGAAAAGGCACTGTCAATCCTTTTTATTTCCCTGTAATGTTCTGACAGGAATTCAGCTGCTTTAAGTTCTTCAGTAAGGAATCCAACTTTTTTAGCAATGGAAAGAGACAGGTTGGCGTAGTGGCTGACAGAGTCGTTCTTCCCCAGGTGCTTATATAGGTCAGCCAGTCCTAAGGTTGCTTCACATAACACTTCATCATCATTAGCTGCTTTCAGGTAGGATATTGCAGTTTGATAATTGCTGAGCGATGCAGGATAATTACCAAGCTTAAGGTAAGTATGGCCCAGGCCCGTCATGGATGTTCCGATCTGGTCATCATCCTTCCCTTTAAGTGCAAGGTCAAGCGATTTGTTAAAATAATGATAGGCGGAGTCTATGATATTGATGCGCCGGTAGGTGTCACCAAGATTCAGGGCGATATAGTATTTCATATCCTGCACATCATGGAGGTTGACAACAGAATCGGCTTTAAGAATATACTCTAATGCCTGCCGGTAATCTTCCTGCAATACGTAAACAATACCGATATTTTGCAGCACACTGGAAAGGTTTCTGGGCTTATTTCTTTTTTCTTCAAGTTTTAATTTCTGGATATAGAGTTCCAGTGCACGGGGATAGTTGCCAAATTTCAGGAAGGTATTGGCTAATACGCCAAGTGCCCTGGATTCCCCTTCCAGGTAATTGATATTCTTAGAAAGATAAAGCGATTGCTGGGATAGAAATAAAGCGGTATCCGGGTTATAGACATTGATGGCACTGGCCAGTTGCCACATCAGTGAGGCCCTTGCACTGTCCACTTTCTCAAAATTCAATAACCGGCGAAGGCTGTCTGCTTTCTCTTTTTGAGAAAATCCCTGTACCGTGGCAAGTAATAAACAATACAGCAGGAAATGTTTTTTTACCCGGCTCCGGCCTGAAAAAAATGAAACAATCATTGGAAATGCAGTTGGTGGTTACTAAGCTTACCGAATTTAATCATAATAAATGAATTTTTGTGGTCTGATGCCGGGATCGGAAAAACTGTTTACCCGGCTGGCCTGAATAACTCTTTCGATTATCTTAGATGCTGAAATATTTTAAATATGAACGATCCGCGTTGTAAGGCATTTTGCTTTGTCCTGTCATTATTCTTCTTATTACCTTTTTCGATACAGGGACAAAGAAAATACAGGGTTGAAAAAAAAATGCAGCAGGAGTTTAAGGTTAACTTTATAAAGGCTGCATCTCAGTACAAATTACTGGCGGCAAATCGCCCTGCCGGCAAGTTTCCCAAAACATGGTTTCCCGGAACGGGGAAATATGAATGGAGTAATTCCGGCTGGTGGTGCAGCGGGTTTTACCCCGGTAGTTTATTATATCTCTTTGAGCAAACCCGGGATACTATTTTGCTCAAAGAAGCTCTGACCATGCTGGGTGAACTGGAAAAAGAAAAGAATAACACCGGCACACATGATCTTGGTTTTATGATGTATTGCAGTTTCGGAAATGCCAACCGGATTGCTCCACTACCCGGTTACAATGATATTTTACTGACCAGTGCCCGTTCATTGGCCACCCGTTTTAATGAGAAAGTGGGTTGTATCCGTTCCTGGGATTCGAAAGGCCCCGATTTTTTAGTCATCATTGATAATATGATGAATCTTGAACTGCTGTTCTGGGCTACCCGTTTCTCCGGGGATTCTTCTTTCTATAAACTGGCAGTCACTCATGCCAACACAACCATGAAAAATCACTTTCGTCCTGATCATAGTTCTTATCATGTATTGAATTATGATACTGCTACAGGAACGGTCAAACAAAAAAGAACAGCACAGGGTGCTGCGGACGAATCGGCCTGGGCAAGAGGACAGGCCTGGGGTTTGTATGGGTTTACTGTCATGTACCGGGAAACAAAAGATAGAAAATACCTGGAGCAGGCAAACCATATTGCCAGCTTTATACTTCAGCATCCCAACCTTCCTGCTGATAAAATACCCTATTGGGATTTTAATGCACCCGGTATTCCTGCTGTATTGCGGGATGCTTCAGCTGCCGCTATTACTGCCTCCGCACTGCTTGAACTAAGCGGGTATACGGATCCCCAAAAAAGAAGATCCTATTTGAATGATGCAGCTGTTATTTTAAAAACATTATCCGGAAATATGTACCTGGCCAAAGACGGAACCAATGGCGGGTTCCTGTTGCAGCACGGCGTGGGTCATTTGCCGGCAGGCACAGAAGTAGATGTACCGCTGACCTATGCAGACTATTATTTTATTGAAGCAATGATTCGTTATTTGAATATTGATAAATAACATTCAGTTTATATTCCGGCAAGAAACTGTTTCCCGATATATTCTGCAACAGTGGTCAGGTTTTTTGTTTGCTCAAAAACGGCCAACTGGCGATCGGCACCAGTTCCCTGTTCCAGCATTTTGTGCACATAAGCCAGGCGGTGACGGCTGCCCAGGTGATCCAATACAGGATCAACAAAATCAAGCAGCTCATAGATCAGTGCCCGGGTATTTACTTCTTCCTCTTTCCCAAAATCGATCAGGTAACCATCAATACCATAGCGGCTGGCCCTCCATTTATTTTCGTTGAGCAAAGGCCGGGGGTATTGAATAAAATTCAGGTTCTTGCTCCGGAGCATATAGATCCGGGCACAGATAGCCTGGAATAAAGCGGCAATGGCAATTGTTTCATCAACGGTCATCGGCACATCACAAATCCGGAATTCAACGGTATTAAAGAAAGGATGAACTCTCAGGTCCCACCAGATTTTTTTTGCATTATCAATACAATTGGTTTTGATCAGCAGCTTCACATAATTATCATATGCTTCGATACTTTCAAACGCTTCAGGTATACCAGTGCGGGGAAATTTATCAAACACTTTTGTCCGGAAAGATTTATAACCCGTCATTCTTCCTTCCCAGAAAGGGGAGTTGGTACTTAAAGCATAAACGTGAGGTAAAAAATACCTGGTGGAGTTGGCAATATGGTTCGCCATTTCCCTGTTTTCCATACCCACATGCACATGTAATCCGAAAATGAGATTGCTTCTGGCAGCTTCCTGTAATTCATTAACGATTTCGCTGTAACGAACATGGTCGGTGATGAGCTGGCTTTCCCAGTGGCTGAAAGGGTGGGTGCCGGATGCACCCATGGCAAAACCCAGGTCGCCGGCAATACCGGATATGGTTTTACGCAGGGTTGCCACATCGGTATAGGCCTCATCAATATCAGCGCAGATATCCGTACCTACTTCCACCACGGCCTGGTGCATTTCAGCTTTTACTTTGTCCTTGATCACTTTCTGTCCTTCCTGAACAATCTTTTGTTCATGACTTTTGAGTTCATGGGTGGCAGGATCGAGCACCATGTATTCTTCTTCAACTCCGAGGGTAAAACTTTTATAGTTCAGGGTCATACGTTAATTTGAAATGGGTAATTGTCTTTTAGATCAAAGGCATTTTGGTGCTGCTTCTTTTTACATATTCACCCCAGGTCAGGTTATCAGCACCTTCCACATTGCTCATGGCTTTTTCAATCGCATAATTAGCGGCGGTTTCCACCACCCATTCAAAATTCTCCTCTCCCACACTGGTTCTTTCTGCATCCGGAGCCGGGTTACAGAAATCAATCGCATAAGGAACACCGTCCCGAACCGCTAATTCCACCGTATTAAAATCATAACCGAGATACTTGTTGATACGAAGTACAATATCCGTCATCTGTTGCAGGCGTTCTGCAGAAGGTTTAAAATCCGCCACATACCTGAGATGATGCGGGTTGCGGGGTTCATACGACATGATCCGCACATATTTGCCACCAATGCAATAGCAACGATAGTATTCAGTAAAAACAATCTCTTCCTGTAAGAGCATTACCAACTGCCCCGTTTCACTGTGTTTTTGAAAAAACTCTTCTGCACTATTGAGTTTGTAAACATGCTTCCAGCCACCGCCGGCAAATGGTTTCATATAAGCAGGGAAGCCAACATAGTTGAAGATAGAATCCCAATCCAGCGGGAAGGCAAGGTTGCTGAACGACTCATCCGATGTATCATCCGGCAAATCTCTTGAAGGCAGGATAGCTGTTTTGGGAACCGGTACATCCACTTTTGTCATCAGGCAGTTATTGAAATATTTATCATCGGCACTCCACCAGAAAGGATTATTGATAACAGCGGTGCCCGTAACTGCAGCATTCTTCAGCCAGGTACGATAAAAAGGCACATCCTGCGAGATGCGGTCGATGATCACACTGTAGCCGGTATGAACGCCCTGCATGGCTTTATCAATACGGACAGGTTCTGCAATAATACCCGGTATATTTTTACTGTTGACTCTTGCAACAAAGGCTTCCGGGAATGAACGTTCCTTGCCATGGAGGATTCCTATTTTCTTCATAAACTGTTTTTTGTTGATGGGTGAATGATGCAGGCCTTGCAGTGGAAGCAAAAACTGGAACCAGTGCGGCTGTTACCAAATTTATTTTTTCGTCATCAAATTAACAAATTAACCAACTGCTTTTATGGGGTTGTGGAAGATTGTTTCAAAAAGCCGCTATTATTATTAAATCCTTATTTTTGAGACCATGCGTATGACGAAAGTATCGGGTGTCCTGGTAGAAAATGCGGTTATTCAGTCCCGGGAACTGGGCAGAGAGGTAAAAATTGATTTTTATTTGCCCCGTAACGTTGCTGATCCTTCCCAAATGAGTTTATTGCTGATCAATGATGGCCAGAATATGGAGGAGCTGGGTTTTGAAGCCCTCCTGGAGAAGTTATATGCCGAAGAGGCCATAGAGCCCCTGCTTTGTGCCGCTATTCATTGTGGGGAAGACAGGAAAATGGAATATGGTGTGGCCGGGGAGCCGGATTACCTGGGCCGGGGAGCCAGGGCTGCTGCCTACACAAATTTCATTTTCGGGGAATTGCTTCCCTATATTAAAACAACCTACCGGCTGTCTTCGTTCAAAGAGAAAGCATTTGCAGGATTTTCGCTGGGAGGTCTCAGCGCACTGGATATTGTATGGAACCATCCTTCCGTATTTAAGAAAGCCGGGGTATTCTCGGCTTCCTTATGGTGGAGAAGTATTGACCAGACAGAGGCAGAGTATGATGACGATAAACACCGCATCATTCACCAGCAGATCCGGAAAGGGAATTTTTATCCCGGTTTGAAATTCTTCCTGCAATGCGGTAATAAAGACGAAACCATGGATCGCAACCATAATGGTGTCATTGATTCCATTGATGATACGCTGGATCTGATCAAAGAGCTGGTCAAAAAAGGATACGATAAAAACAAGGATATTCAATACCTGGAGATGCCGGAGGGCCGCCATGATATTCCTACCTGGGGGATAGCCATGCCGGAGTTTTTGAAATGGGGTTGGGGTAAGAAATGATATTTTGTTTAATCAAGTTGTTACAATAAAAAACCCGGTCAATGACCGGGTTTTTCTATTCAGTAAATCACATCTTAGTTGTTGAAGATATAGCGGATACCAAACTGCATAAAGTATGTAGACGCTGTGCTTACCACATCCCTGAATGTGCTGGTAATGATATTGCCCCTGTCTGTCGCTAACCGGAAGGTAGGTCTTGTTGTTCCACCCGGAGTCAGTGAAGCTACGTTTTGGGGTATCAGGATTGAACTTGCATTGATTGCCTTTACACGGCCCCAGCTTGGATTCAGCAGGTTACCAAAATTGAAAATATCAACACTGAACTGGATCGTATTGCGGTTCTTGCCCACATTGGTAAACAGGTCCTGGACGAATTTAACATCCACCTGGTTTCTCCAGGGAGTTTGTGCTCCGTTTCTTTCAGCATACTGTCCTTTGTGAGCTCTCAGGTATTTATCCTGTTCGATATAAGCGAAGAACAGGTCGCTTTGCTGTTGCGCAGAATAGTTTACTCCGTTTACAGTTTGTGCCACAAAGTCGATCTCGGACGCATTTCTTGGAATATAGATCAGGTCGAAATTGGTGCCGTCCCTGTTGAAGTCAGAAGAGTAAGTATAAGAGAAACGACCCTGGATTCCACCTTCATAAACCAGCGAGAAAGTAGTAGCAAGGTGTTTGAAATATTCTTTCCTGTAAGAGAAAGTGGCAATCACCCTGTCAGGTTGCACAAAACCGGCATAACCCAATGTAGGGAAATTAGATCCGTTTACATTGGCAGTACCCTGCCATGCAGAAAGCGGCTGGTCACCACCACCATCAAACAGGTTATCAGCCATTGATTTGGTATAAGCTAATGAAGCAAAGAACCCTCCACGGAATTGTTTCTGTAATTGAGCCGTTAAGGAGAAATAATATCCTTTATTCCCATTATCAATTACGATTGTATTGAAAGCTCCGGTTCCGGTTGGACTGGCCTGTCCGGCATTAGTAAGGGCATTGATGAATTTCTGGTTATTGGCACTAGGATAGATCAGCCTCTTGTCAGGATAACCTGCCACATTCAAAGCAGCAGGAGCTACCAGGTTCGGATTCCTGAACAAAGCTGTATTCAGGTCTTTATTATAGATAGCTTCAATAGTTGCCACAACGCCACCTGGTAATTTGGTATCCATGGCCAGGCTTGTTTTCCATGTCTGCGGGATCTTAAAATCAGGATCCATCGCACTGATGGTACTTGGAATAACGGTTCCGGCAGCAGGAACAGATGTTGGCCGGTATGCGTTTGGATTAGGATTGAAAGGGCCAGGAGTATTAGCCTGTCCAACAAAGGTCTGTGTTACCTGCAGCATACCGGCATCACCCGACTGGCTCACGATCCAAACAAAGGGGATGCGGCCGGTAAAGACACCTGTACCTCCGCGGAACTGTAGAGAACGGTCTCCATAAAGATCCCAGTTAAAGCCAAAACGTGGAGACCACATCAGCCTTTTCTTAGGCAAAGTACCTGTATTGATCTTTTCTCCGTTTGCAAATGTCAGTGCTGCAACTAATGGGTGTGTTACAATTTCATCAACATCCGGGTAGCCAGGTTGATCTAAGCGAAGACCAAAGGTCAGGCGGAGATTCTTGTTGACAGCGATCTCATCCTGTCCGTATGCAGATAATTGTGCAAACTTAAAGCTTGGGAATGCCTGGGCAAATCCGGGAGCTAATGAATAGGTAAGAGCGAAATCAAGCGGTTTAACGCCGCTGATAAAGTCGTTCCATGAAGCAAAAGTGTAGTAGCTGGTTCCAAAACGCTGGAAGCCGTTGATCGTTTCACTGAGGTCGGCCTGAACACCCACGGTCCAGTTATGCTTGCCTGTATTCCAGCTCAGGTTATCAACAATAGAATACATTTTTACTTTCCGGAGGTTTCCGAAAGTGAAAGGCTCGTAACCAAACGAAGTGAAAGGAGTACCGTCTTTCAGGATATCCACAAAAGGAAATATCTGGCTTGGCGATTCACGGGAGTCATTCTGGTACGTATAGGTGCCACGAAGGGTGTTAGACAATTTGCCAAAATTTGAGTTCAACTCCGCTGCAAAAGAATAAAAATTTGCTCCCTGGAAATAATTAGAATTCTTGAACCACATTGCATTTATGTCATTACGGCCTGCTCCTGTTGCATAACCTGTGAGAGGAGAACGGGAGCCGCTTACCGGGCTGGGTGTTCCGCCTTCTACCTGGCTGTAACGGAAATTGATCTTATGCTTATTACTGATATTCCAGTCAAGGCGGGCCATGATCTTGGTTCTCTCTTCATTCAGCGCATAGTTTTCGTAGCCATCTGTTACATATCCATAGGTATTAAACAAATATTCGCTGATGGCAGCCAGCTCAGTTGCCAATGGTCTTGCTACGTTTGGATTAGCTGCACCGAAAGGAGCTGTTGGTGTAGCCGCAGTCCTGGATTGTATAGTTCTTGGCTGTGTTTCTTTTTCATAGTTCAGGAAAAAGAACAACTTGTTCTTGATAATCGGACCACCCACCCGAAGACCAAACTGATCATATTCCTCTACCGGGCGGATAAACGTGGTTTTATCCACTCTATCGCCTCTTTGCTTTTCTGTTCTGAAATATTTATAAACAGAACCGGAGAATGTATTGGTTCCTGAACGGGTTACAGCGTTGATCGCACTGCCGATGAAACCAGACTGACGGATATCATACGGTGTGATGTTCACAGAAATTTCTTCTAAAGCATCCAGTGAAATTGGTGAGCCATTGGCCGGCAGGTTAGTACCAATACCAAAGCTGTTATTAAAATCAGCTCCGTCAATAGTGAAGTTGTTCTGACGATAGTTACCACCACCCACAGAAGAACCATTGGATTGCGGAGTAGCCCTGGTCAGGTCGTTCACACTTCTGCTGATACTGGGTAAACGTTCGATCTGCACTTTACCAATGTTAGTAACTGCGCCATTCCTGTTGGCATTTAAGATCGGGTTCCGGCGACCCGTTGTAGTTAATACGACGTTGGTCAATTCACCAGTACCGCTTTTCAGTGTAGTGGTGAACAGGAATGGTTCTGCCAGTTTCAGGTACACATCCTCCTGTTTATCTGTTACAAAACCGACAAAACTGATCTCGATGGTATAAGGACCACCTACCCGCATATTATTGATCGTGAACTGGCCACCAGCACGGGTTGTGGTAGCATATTTAGTGCCCGTAGGCTGGTGTATGGCCGTAACCGTTGCTCCTGCCAGTGGTTCGTCAGCAGCACCTTTAACGGTACCCGTAATACTGGAGGTAGTTATCTGTGCCTTCATAACAAAAGGCGAAAGCAACAAAAGGAGAACGATCAGAGGCGTAATTCTCTTAAGCATAAAGATTTAGTTTTCGGTTGCAAAGAAAGGGAATATTCCAAAATTAAATATAGACAAATATTAACAAATTGTCTTTCAGTATAAAGCTTTTGTAAAGACAACTGGTTCCGTCCCGGTGCTGCCTTGAAAGAAGGGACATTTCCGCCGGGTTTTGTTCCTAACTTTGCCTCAAATTTGACCCATATGTTTGACAGGATTGAAGATGCCATTAAGGATATTCAGGAAGGGAAGCTGGTGATCGTGGTGGATGACGAGGACCGGGAAAATGAAGGCGATTTTATTACCGCTGCCCGGAATGTGACTCCGGATGTGGTCAATTTTATGACCAAACACGGGCGGGGCCTGATCTGCGCCACTTTGCCTGAGGACCGTTGTGATGAACTGGGGCTGGAATTAATGGTGAATAATAACACCGCCCTGCACGAAACCGCATTTACGGTTTCCGTTGACCTGCTGGGGCATGGCTGCACCACGGGTATCTCTGCCCATGACAGGGCGAAAACTATACAGGCCCTGATAGATCCTGCCACCCAGCCATCCGACCTGGGTCGCCCCGGTCATATTTTCCCACTTCGGGCCAAAAAAGGGGGAGTATTGAGAAGGGCCGGACATACGGAAGCAGCAGTGGACCTGGCCCGCCTGGCTGGTTTTGAGCCGGGAGGTGTTTTGGTGGAAATTATGAATGATGATGGCAGTATGGCCCGGTTACCCGAATTAATAGAGGTTGCGAAGAAATTTGATTTTAAACTGATCTCCATCAAAGACCTGATCGAGTACCGGATCAAAATTGATTCACTGGTGGAGGAAGTGGTGCGGGTGGATATGCCTACCAAGTATGGTCATTTCAAGCTGGTGGCTTTCCGGGAAAAAAATTCCACCAACGAACACCTTGCCCTGCTGAAAGGGGAGTGGCAAAAAGATGAACCTGTTTTGGTAAGGGTTCACTCTTCCTGTTTTACGGGTGATATCCTCGGTTCCCTGCGTTGCGATTGCGGGGAGCAATTACAAAAAGCCATGCAGCAGGTAGAAAAAGAAGGCAAGGGTGCTATATTGTATATGAACCAGGAGGGCAGGGGTATTGGCCTTTTAAATAAATTGAAAGCCTACCAGTTGCAGGAACAGGGAATGGATACCGTGGAAGCGAATTTGCATTTAGGTTTCCAGATGGACCAGCGGGATTACGGGATCGGTGCTCAAATGCTGCGATACCTGGGCATTACCAAACTCCGGCTGATGAGCAATAACCCGAAGAAAAGAGTGGGACTGATCGGGTATGGATTGGAAATCGTGGAAAATATTCCTATCGAAGCTCATCCTAATCCTTACAACGAAAAATACCTGGAGACCAAAAAAAGTAAAATGGGCCATGAAATATTAGGAGATCATTGATCAGCCTTCTGTCTTGTTAGTTTCCTTTGGTTTATCTGCTTCCGGTACTGTAACCGGCTTAGCCTCTTTAGGCGCAGGCGTCTTCTTTTTAAAGAGGTGGTCAAATTCACGCCTGAAAGATATATTCGCCCCGGACCGTTTATTTTTAGCAGCACCGGTACTGGTGGTAGCCAGGTCGTCAATATTCTGCCTGTAAAATATACTTGCTCTTACGGTACCGGTTTGATTGAATAACCACTCAATCGTTACATCCGGAAGAAATTGTACAGTTTGCTGGATATTCGATTGCAGGGGAACATCAAACGTACTTCCCAGTGTAATGAAGAGCCTGTCTTTAAACAAAGAGATAGGAACATTCACACCAAAATTTCCCTGGTTCAATCCAAATCCGCTGCTGCTGCCCCCGCTTAACAGGTTCCTGTTATACAACGAACCGCTGAAGTTAACGCTGATATTATCTGTTTTCAGAATCCTGGATATCTCGCTGTTCAATTTTTTATTAATTACATTGAAGAACATGCCCGACAAACTGGAAATAGCTGTGTAGGTAAATTCGTTCACGGCGCTGCCAATACCGGTTGATGAGGTGGTGGAATTTTCCAGGGGGGCAAAACTGTTCAGCGTAACCAGGTAAGCCACCTGCCTGATCACCTCGGTTTCATTTTTTTCCATTTGTTCCACATTCAGCGAAATGGAAGGATCTGTTTTGGCTTTGCTGTTTGGAGGAAAATCGAGACTCAATTTGAACTTAGGTTTGAATAACGGGCCGGTAAGATTAGCGATCACATATACATCCTCCCTATACTTGGATATAGACTGGTCGAGGTTTAATGCACTGACCAATGGAGAAAAACTGACCTTGCTGGCTGTATATTGCGCATCAAACTGTATCTGTGCATCATAAGGGTCCCCATTAAATGTAATATAGTTGTCGCCCCCTTCTTTCAGTTCAAACTGTTTTTTAAACAGGGATTGGAAAGTAAAAAGATAGTTTCCTTTATTGATATCAAAGCGGCCTCTCATCGTCAGCGGCTCGCTGGTGCCCGAACGGATATTCAATGTGCCCGTGCCATTCCCTTTTATTTCATCCCCGGTGATATCATCTATCTGCACTTTTACATTCACCATCGGGTTGGCGGTTACTTTTACATCATAGATAATATTGCTGGCACTGTTTCGTAAACTGCTGTCATCCATTTCACGGCCATACTTTCTTTCCACCAGGAAATCGGCAATGCCTGATTCCCGGCTTTTGGAAGGAGGGATAGTGATATAACTGCTGTCCTGGTCAGATGCCACCGCATTTATGGCCATATACATATCAGCCTGCGGTCCCACTAAGGAGAAGGAACCGGTTCCTTTCACCTTGCCATAGAATTGCTGGTTATCGTTGTAGGTTGTATTGAGCAACTGCACCGGCTTGTTGAACTGCGGGTTGTTAGTTAATTTCTTTTGTGTGGATACGTTGACATTGTAAAACATATCCTTAAATGAATTGTGTTCTATTCCTCCTTCCACATAAATAGGATTACCGGTTACGGTGTCTTTTAATACAAGACCATCCAGTTTTATTTCATGCGGGGTAAGTTCAAGGTCGGTGTCTTCGATCCTGTAAAAACATTGTGTGAAATTGATCTTCAGTCCGGCATCTTTCAGTTTTCCTTTCCCGGTTATGTCAAGATCAGCGAATTCACCCTGGAGGTCAACATTACCGGTCAGGTAACCTTGTATGTCAGAAAAAATATTACCAAGAAAACGTTCCAGGATGCTTAAGGGAAAGTTCCGGGGTTTCAAAGCGATCAGGTTATTTTTTTGCTGTGCTTTTTCACCAAAGAATAAATGCAGGTTGCCCTCCAGGTAATTTTCCTGGTTGGCTGTTTTGAATGTACTGGTCAGCTCTTTGGTTTTACTGTCATAAACAAGGTCGGCATTTACTTCGCCCAATGAATCATTATCCAGCCGCAGGTACTCTGTTTTGATATTGTCAGATACCACCCGCATATTTTTCCCAGTTGGATCTTCTACCAGCAAATTTCCTGATAACAAACCTTCGAGCCTTCCTTTTGGCATCACATACGGGGACAAGTCCCCCAGGTTTACTTTCTTAAGATCAACGATCAGGTCATTCCAGCTGCCTTCTTTGGAAGGCTCCGTTCTTAATTTGATCTCCTGGTCTCCTTCCCGCAACACTAACAATCCACTGGCAGGTGTATTGCTGCGGAATTGCAGTTCACCATTTTCATCTATCGTCCAGGTTTTTCCATTCACCATGAAATCGGAAGGATTGAATTCGATCTTCACCCCGTCATTGTATGTTTTTACCAGTGCGCTGATATTAGCTTTATCCAATGCCTGGTTGGCCCCGGCGAAAATATTTACCTGTGACACATCATTGCTGCCACTGATCCTGAAAGTGGCTTGCGGCACACTGAGGCTGTCATTAATATAGATATTTTTGGCCCCGCCGATCAATAACAGGCTGTCCAGTGTTCCTTTGGCGGTCAGGGTAACTTCATTGAAGTCCTGTTTACCATATTTGAAATAAGGGATATCAGCCACGAGGTTCAACTGGCTTTGCTGCATATCGAGGTTGCCGGCAATATGACTGTAATTAAAACCGGTAAGACTGGAATCGATCAGTTTGATATAATCTTCCACAAAATTCGTGGTCAGGTCAAATGTAAACGACTCATTGACCGGCATTTTTTTAGGTGCTTTGATATAGGCCGGGTAATATTTATTTAAAAAAAGCTGAACAGCATCCGGTAACTCCGCAATATTAAAATCGCCGGTGATCGTTCCTTCAAACTCATTGGAACTGGCTTTGAGTGTTTTGATATTGTCGGCATAGGAAGAAGAAAGTGTCAGCGAATCAAAGGGCAGCCTGTTGCCATCTTTAGTCAGTGAAGCCTCCGATATTCTGGCAGTGCCGAGAAAGTTATCAATTGTGCTGCCGGTGAAATCAAGATTGAATTTACCGGTAAAAGCAATATCATCTTTGGTGAGATTCAGGGTTTTGAGTTTTGCTTTTCTTACATCGGCCAGGAAATTGAAGACCGGTTTTTTGGCATTGAAATCAATCACGCCGTTCAGGGTCAGTTCTGCATTTTCGTCATTGATGGAAACCGTTCCGTCAAATAATTTTTTATCCAGCTTGCCTTTCTCGATAGCGATATTGTGATAGCGGTAGTTATTGTAATCAGCAAAGCGGATATTTCCCTTTACTTCTGCATTACGGTATTTTTCACTGAAGCCGGTTCCTTTCACCACCCCTTCCATAGAGACGGCACCTATTTTTTTATCACCCAGGAATGTACCCAATTGAAAATTATCTGTAGAAATATTCCCGGAGTAAACTGGTTGTCCCCCCGCAGGTAATTTCATATTCAGGTCACTTTTTACAATACCGAGATTGGTGCGGATGGTTCCATAAGTTACAAAGTCGCGGATGAAGCCCGTGAAGCTACCGGTAAAGTTGACGTACTGTATCTTCTTCAGGTCCGGTGCTGTTATATTCCGTATTGCAGGAATAATGGTAACAGCGTCAGTGTAGGTAGTCCTGAAATCATTGGCTTTAAAATCAATAAAGGTTTGGTTGATGTCAGGGAGGCCTGTGAGGGTAACATCACCGTTTAAAAAAGTACTGGCACCTGCCTGAATGATCATGTCACGGCCCACCAGGTCATCCACCGTGCCTCTTATTTTTCCCCGCAAGGCAATTTTCTTTTTCCAGTCACTCATGTTCGGGGCGAAAAAAGCAATATCGTCGCTGTCTATATAAGTGCCATCCAGGTTGGCGGTCATTCTTACTTTATGAATGAAGTCTCCCATATCATTCATATCATCGTAAGCCATGCTGAAATAATTCCGGATCGTACTGCGGTTGGTTTGCAGGTCAAGATTGGAAAAAGCCATTCCCTTCGGCATCATCTTCATATCTGCTTCGATCTTTTTTATTTCCAACCCGCTTCTTTCCTTCGCTGATAGGGTGAGCCTGGAAAAAACGGTATCCCCGATAAATTTTGCATTGCTGATCTCGCCATTGATCTCTGTAAAAAGGATATGCTTACCATCAAAATAAGCAAATGGCTCCCTGCCGGTATTTTTATCCGACCGGAATGTGCCGTTTTCAATTTTAAGGTTGCCAATTTTAAATACCATTCCACCCTGGTTCCAGCTAAGCCTTGCATCTTTATCAAGGGTAATTGCAGGAGTAGTGGCGGCAACAGCAGCGGAATCTTTTGGCTTGAGGCCGGTATATCCTTTTTCGGAAAAAACAGGATCTTTTAATACGAGAGATTTGATGTCGTAAGAACTGCCCGAAAGACTAAGATCATTGGCCTCCAGTTTCATGGAGCCCACACTTACGGTCATATCCTGTCCCAGCCATTCATCTTTTTTAATGAAGAGCACATTCTTTAATTCCACCTGTTTCAGGTCAAACTGGATACCCCCTTTCTTTTTCTTTGTTCCGGTGGAAGGAGAAGAAAAATAGTCAAAGAGAAACTGCTGACTCCATACAGAATCTTTGCGTTGAAATTTGACCACCGCATTTTCAAGTCCGATATATTTGAATTCAGCTTTTTTCTTAAAGAAAAACCAATCGGTAATACGAACCTTTACATCACCTGCATACAGTAATGTGTCTTTCTGCAGGTCGCGGACCAGCATACCTTCAAGATGCATACTGTTGAAAAGGGAAAAGTCAACGTGTTTAACGCTGACTTCAGTACCCAGGTCGCGGGAGAGACGTTTGGTTACCTGCTTTACGATCAGGTTTTGCCCCCAGGGAGTTTGGACAAATATGTACAGGGCCACTAATAAAAGCAGCAGTGACAAGAAAAACCATTTTAGTATTTTTTTGAATCTCCTCAGACTCAGGAATTTGAGTTGTAAAAATAGGCAATCGTACCCTTCAGGCAAATTCAATACCAACAATATATACAAATCATAACCCTGCTGGTACGAACGGCATATTGAACCATATTGTCTCAAATTCACAACAGGCAGAAACTGCTTATCATTGCCTGGCTTTTCATTCTTAACAAAGCTTTAGCCCGGGTAGCAGTCATTCAATGATCGATTCAAAGATTATGAGCAAGAGGGGGCAAAAAAATTATGCAGTAGCCGGGATCCAATTGCAGGCAGGAGGAAAGAAGACTGCGTACAGGGGTTAATATTTGGTCTTTATATCAATGGCGGTAAACCGGCCTGCTGCATGCGTGAAGCTGGCTTTACTGAAAGAAGGGGGGCCAAGTGCTCCCATGACATTATTGGAAAAACCATAGCCCTCTTTGGGAAGACCCAGCCAGGTCTTATTCATCTTTGCGTCATCATTCTCATCATGCAGGATGGCAATCGCATAATTGCCGGCCGGTACGGAACTGAATTGTATAATTGCTTTCTTATTGCTGATAGACACCCGTTCTTTACGAAAAGCTTTTTCCACTTTGTCGGGGAAACCTTCCCCTTCTTTAAAAAGACTGATCAGTATATGTCCTTTATCATTCCGGAGATTAGTAATATTGATTATTATACCATCTTCGGTGGCAGGGGAGAAGGCTGTACATAAGCTACTGATCAAAAAAGAAATGACGGGAATTAATTTCATATCGTACATAAACAACAAAAGACAGAAAAGGTTGAAAAGAGGTTGCTTTCAATAAAATATGCAAATCAGCAAAAAGACAGCATTTGCTGTCTTTTTTGCTGATACGATGGAGATATGGTTAATCCACAGTAATAAAGCCAATGGTTTATAGTTTGATGATCGTTTTTGTTTGTTGCCAGTTGCCCATTTTAACCTGCAGCAGGTATATTCCTTTCTTCAGCCCGGTTAAAGAAACCTTTTTTTGCAGAAGACCTTTTTCTTTTTTCCATTCCCATTGCCTGGCAATAGTTCCGCTTTCATTAAGCAGGGATGTTTTCACCTGGCCTTCCTGAGATGATACTATCTGTATTTCTGTATGATCAGCAGCCGGGTTCGGGAATAAGGACAGGGTTGCGTTTTCAGCGCCGGTTACAGCTATAACATCGGTTGTTGCGGCCGGTATTATATCATCAGCTGTTGTGCCGGTAAATAACTGGCCAGCTGATCTTCCTTGTGTGCTGCTGTTTTCTGTTAGTGTAAACCCATTAATATATGTAAAAGTGGTAATCCTCTCGATACTGATTGTAATTCTTCCGGCGACAGGAACAAGATTGCTGAAGGAGGCTTTGTTTGTATAGTTTCTGTCGGTGTTGATCGTAACACTGGTGCTGCCTATCACGTAACGGGTTTGATTGCCACCAATACGGGATGCATAGGCTTCGAAGTCATAGGTCTTGCTATTGTCTAAACCAGAAATAGTCAGTGTCCGGCTGGCATTTGTATTATAGCTGGCAACCCTGCCTACTTCCGGTGGACACATGGTAGTGGGATAGCCGGCACCATTATCGCCAACATTGGTATGTGCACTCAGGGCAGCAGTGATAGTGGAGGTACCTCCGTCGGAATAAGATAAAGCGCCGGTTGACAGGCTTGTTTGCACATTCCAGTTATTCCATCCTGCACCGGCGGGATTGGAGCCGCCAAATATGTTGACCCTCACGAACCGTTGAGCAGGGGGTACCGGGTTAACGGTTACAACAACCGTATCCTTACCTACAGCACTGCTGTCATCTATTACCAGTAATTCAAACTGGTAAACACCTGTTACAAGGTCACTGGCAGTTGTACTTATTGCATTGGCTGTTGCAAGATTGCTTGCAGCCGGTCCGCTGATCTGCCGCCATTGGTAACTGATAATCTGTCCTACTGCATCAGATGATGCACTGCCATTCAGTGTAACGGTATTAACGGGTAAGGATATTGCCTGATCGGCACCAGCTCTGGCAACCGGTGCGGTATTCAGGGAAGGATATACCGTAATGCTGACTGAATCCATACTGCTGGCGCCGCTATTATCAGTAACGGTCAGTTGCATCTGATATGTACCTGCTGACAGGTTGCTGATCGAAGGATTCGCAATTGTGGCATTACTGATCGTGAAGGAGGCCGGGCCGGATAATTTGGTCCAGTTATAGGCTGTGATCGTTCCATCCGGGTCAGAAGAGGTGCTGCCACTCAGTGTAGCTGAATTAGCAGGCAGTATCATGGTAATATCATTACCTGCTCTTGCAACAGGCGGTTGGTTGGGAGCCGGTGTTCCGCTGCCACCATTTTCTGTCAGCGTAAAGCCATTGATATAAGTGTAGGTTGTTACTCTTTCCAGCGTTATGGTGATCCTTCCGCTAACCGGTGTGAGGTTGGTGAAACTGGCTTTGTTTGCATAGTTTCTGTCGCAGTTAATAGTAATGCTGGTGCTGCCTACTACATACCGGGTTTGGTTGCCACCAATACGGGATGCATAAGCTTCAAAGTCGTAACGTTTACTATTATCTAATCCCGAAATGATCAATGTACGGCTTGCTGCGGTATTATAACTGGCATGTCTTCCTACTTCCGGCGGACACATGGTGGTGGGATAACCGGTGCCATTATCACCGATATTAGTATGTGCACTCAGTGCAGCAGTAATAGTGGAAGTGCCGCCATCTGCGTAAGTAAAGGCACTGCTGGTTAAACCGGTTTGTACATTCCAGTTATTCCATCCGGTACCTGCAGGATTGCTGCCACCAAATATATTTACCCTGACAAAACGTTGTGGCGGTGGTGCTGCATTGACGGTTATTAATATAGTATCTCTTGACACAGCACTGCTGTCATCTGTTACCGTCAGTTCAAATTGGTAAGACCCTGTACCGGTTAACCCCCGTATTATAGTGATGGCATTACCGGGATTATTAATGATACTTGCTGCCGGGCCGCTTACCTGCTGCCATTGATAACTGGTAATGCTGCCAACTGCATCTGATGAAGCAGAACCGTTTACTGTTACAGAATCCAACGGAAGGGTGATCACCTGGTCGTTACCGGCTCTTGCTACCGGGGCCGTATTCGGTGGAGGATACACCGTGATGGTAACTGAATCTTTTGCAACAGCTCCATCATTATCCGTAACCGTTAGTTCTATCGTATAAGTTCCGGGAACCAGGCTGCTGATCACCGGGTTCATGGCTGTTGCATTTGCAATGGCAAAAGAAGCAGGGCCTGCAACTTTTAACCAGTTGCGGCTGCTGATCGTACCATCCGGGTCTGCAGACAGCGAACTGTTCAGCTGTATACTGCTGGTTGGGGAAATAATAAAATTATCAGTGCCTGCATTGGCAACAGGAGGCAGGTTGGCTGCTGTTACCTGTACCGTTACTGAGTCTTTATCACTAAGTCCGCTGCTGTCTGTAACCACCAGTTCAAAAATATAGCTGCCGATTATAAGATTATTTACGATTGGATTTACAAGGGTATCATCACTGATACTGAATTGATCCGGCCCGGCAACTTTATTCCATTGATAATGACTGATGATACCATCCGGATCATCAGATGCTGCTCCGTTCAGTTGCACAGAATCTCTTGGTAAACGGGTACTGAGATCAATACCTGCATTGGCAACTGGAGGCAATGGTAAAGCGGAATTGATCCTGATAAGTACCGTGTCTTTTGCACGGGCACCTAAGTTGTCTGTTACGCTCAGCTCAAAAAGATAAGTGCCGTATGCAAGGTTTCTGAGTTTAGGATTTGCTATAGCAGGATTAGTGATTGTATATGAAGCCGGGCCACTGAGTTTTGACCAGTTATAAGCGGTAATCGTTCCGTCATTATCTGTGCCTGATCCGCTCAGCTGTACAGAATCTTCAGGTAAGGTGATCTCTTTATCTATTCCTGCATTGGCAACCGGCGGTATATTATAACGCAGGCAGATCGTATCCAGCATTCTTTCCGCCACCGTTCTTGTATACAGCATATGATGACCGCTGTTATTTAAATGTATGCCATCATAATTATAAACACTGTTGATCGTTCCTGTGGCAGTGGCAAGTGTTGTCCAGAAATCAATGGCTTTGGTACCAAAACGCTGGTTGGTCCAGTCACGCATAGCCGTAAGATTATTAACCTGGGCAGTAGTTAAGCCGTTCCGTGGCTGCGTGGTGGCCACCCATACCGGGATATTGCGGGCATCTGCCAATGCCATGGTCCTTTCATAATTATCCTGTTGTTCCTGCAGTGTGTAATCATTCGCGGCATCATTTGATGGCAGGTTGATGATAATGATATCAGGATTTAATGAAAGGGCATAGGTGATGTTGTTGTTGATACTTGGTGAAGGCCTGCCGGCAGGTGGTACAAAACCGGTTGGGCAAAGTATCTGGTAAGTCGTCATACCGGATAATCCAAGATTGATCACGGTGCTTTGAGCATTTTTGCTGATGATATATCTCCTGAGTTTATTCACCCATGAACTATCGATTGGTGTTGCCCCGGTACCCGAAGCCGTGGAAGAACCCAGTACCACTATTTTAACGCTCCTGCCGCAGTTCAATGAATCGGCAACTGTTAACGGCGATACCTGGGGGCTCACTGTTACTTCGAGTGTATTGGAAGCTGTTGCTCCCTGGTTATCGGTAACAGTTAACTGGAATACATATACACCGGTTGTCGTCATGCCGGTCACGGTGGTGGAAGCCTGTGTTGCATTAGTGATGGTTGCTGTCGGTCCCGATAGCTTTTGCCAGCTGTATCCAGTAATGCTTCCGTCAGGATCGCTGGAAGCAGACCCGTTCAATGTGACCTGCGAGGTGGGCAGAGTGATGGACTGGTTATTGCCCGGCACAGAAACAGGAGCTGCATTGGAACTGCTGCCGCTGGTAATCTCTGTCAGTTTGAAACCATTGATATAGGTGTAGGTGCTGATCCGTTCAATATTGATCACAATTCTTCCAGCTGAAGGAGCAAGGTTGGTGAAGAGTGCTTTATTAGCATAATTCCTGTCGGTGGTAATTGTTACCGTGTTGGTGCCTGTCGTAAATCTTGTCTGGTTTCCGCCGGTACGGGAAGCATAAGCTTCAAAGTCATATCGTTTGCTGTTGTCCAACCCTGAGATAGTCAGTGTCCTGCTTGCCGCGGTATTATAGCTGGCATGTCGTCCAACTTCCGGCGGGCACATGGTAGTAGGATAGTTGGTTCCGTTATCGCCAATATTCGTATGTGCACTTAATGCAGCGGTTACGGTAGATGTTAATCCATTGGAATAAGGAAGTGCCGGTGTGGTTAAACCGGTTTGCACATTCCAGTTATACCAGCCGGTGCCTGCCGGGTTGCTGCCACCGAAAATGTTTACCTGGATGATCCTGACCGGCGGATTGACTGTAATGGCCATTGTGTCCTTTACCACTGCACTGCTGTCATCAGTGACGGCAAGTTCAAACCTGTAAACACCTGCGGTGCTGAGGTTGCTGACAGTTGTGGAAACTGCGTTGGGTGTTGCGATCGTTGTTGCAACCGGTCCACTGACCTGTTGCCATTGATACCCCACAATATTTCCATCTCCATCGGAAGAAGACGAGCCATTCACGGTTGCTGTGCTGACAGGCAGGGTGATTACCTGGTCAGTACCGGCATTGGCAACCGGTAAGAGATTGGGGAAAGGATTGATCACGACGATATCGACGGTATCTGTGGCCACCCCGTTCTGATTATCGGTGACGGTTAATTTAAAACGGTAAGTGCCAACCTTAAGATTGGATACAGTTGTACTGGCTGCATTGGGCGTACTGATGCTGAACTGAGCAGGCCCGGCAATTTTTGTCCAGTTATACGTTTCGATTATACCATCTGCATCAGTGGAGCCGGTTGCACTGATGGTGGTAGCTGTTTGCGGCAACAATAGTTCCTGGTCATTCCCTGCAACAGCAGTGGGTAATTGATTCGGATTTGGATTGATAACTGTCACTCTTACTGTCGCTGTATCCGTCAGTAATACATTATCTGTAACCACCAGCCTGAAATCATATACCCCTGCCACTAAATTGGAAACTGTTGCTGTGGCGGTATTTCCATTGCTGATCAGGAATTGTGAAGGGCCGCTGATCTTGCTCCAGCTGTATTGCAAGGGGCTGTTCTCCGGATCCGAGGAAGCACTGCCACTGAGGGCAACACTGTTAACGGGTAAAGTAATACTTACGTTACTTCCTGCATTGGCATCCGGTGGAAAGTTGCGGCTGTATTGCAGGAACCATTCGTACATATTTTTCCCATTGGGACGGAAGGCAGGATCATAAGCGGTACGTACTGTGTTCTCATGTGTAACGCCTGTAAGCCGGGTAATAATTGCCGGTATAGACGGATTAAAACTGTTGATCTTGTTCACCATGTTTTGCGAAGCTTCCACCACAATAGAGGCATCACTGTTACTGTGGATAGCCCAGGTGGGCAGGTTGGAATTAGCAATAAACCGGGCAGTCGTATCCGAATAGGGATTATTATAACCTGCCACGGGTGCCAATGCTGCCAGCCGGTAAGCAGCTGCCAGGTTGTAAGGCGTTTTCCAGGCCACATCACCACCCACACTATAACCCGTGCAATAGATACGGGTAGTGTCGATCCGGTAGCGGGGCATCATATAGTCGATCACCTGCTTTATTTCCAGGGGTGTCGGCCGGGAAGTGAATTGCGGTGAAATAACAATAAAAGAAGTGCTTTGCCCATTGACGGTAAATGTGGCCGGGAAAGCACCTGTGTTGATATAATATGGCACACCTTCATAACTCAGCATGATGTTCATGGCAGAGGCCGTGCCATTACCATACGAACCGGCACCGTGTATATAAAAGATCAGCGGGTATTTGGTGGTTGTGTTACTGGTATAGTTAACCGGCAGGTATTCCCAGTAGCCCCGGCATTTGCTGTTGATGGTAACTGTTCTGGGTGTGTGTGTCTGGGCGAGTAATAATTGACTCGTCAGCATACAAAGGAGCAATAGGCGGACCTTTGCACAGGATAAGATGGGTGGCATTTCGGAAATTAAATTTTAGCTACTGATACAAAATAATTTGCACTGGTGTTTTACAATGGTTCGTTGTTCATTTAAATAGGGGATGGGAAAATTGGCGAGGCGATAAATGAGTAATCAAAATAAGATTTTTTGGAAAATGACAATCCCCATTTTCTCCACAAGGATGGTAGGGTAGATATAAATAACTGCTTACATATGTTTCGGAAAAAAGTACAGCAGTATCCGGCCTGGCAACCCGTATTTTTGTATAGAAAAACCGGTAGCTTCATTCTTCAAAATTCAACAATCAATTCCTGCATCATGCGAAAATTAATTGCATCAGTTTTTGTTATCATTGCTTTTATTTCTTTGTCAGCTACTGATCAGCATAAAAAAGGATGGATATCTTTATTCGATGGCAAAAGTCTCGACGGCTGGAAAGTGGGTGCCAATGCTTCCAGTTTTTCTGTCGCTGATGGAGCCATTGTGGTAAACGGGAACGTGGCCCATCTTTTTTATGATGGGCCGGTACAGCGGCACGACTTCAGCAATTTTGAATTCAGGGCCGATGTAATGACGATGCCGGGCTCAAATTCCGGTATCTATTTTCATACAGCATTCCAGGAAAGTTCCTGGCCAAAGAAGGGCTATGAAGTACAAGTGAATAATTCGCATACCGACTGGCGGCGCACCGGCAGTTTATATGCCATACAGGATGTGCGGGAAGTGTATGTGAAAGACAGTGTTTGGTATACCGAGAGGATCAAAGTAAAAGGCAAGCATGTTTCGGTATTTATAAATGACAGGCAGGTGGTGGATTATACCGAGCCGGAGGAAGTGAAGCGGGACAAAGGGATGGAAGGACGGTTGATCAGCAGCGGCACTTTTGCTTTACAAGGCCATGACCCGAAAAGCAAAGTGTTCTATAAAAATATTATGGTGAAAGTGCTGCCGGATTAAGTATTGACTTATCCGGTCTGCAAATGGTTATATAATTTTATGAAGAATGATCTTTATCATTAACGTGGAGTCTGGCGATACATTGGATGGATAAGATTTTCTTTTGACTAAATAAGGAGGAGCTATCAGTTGGCGGATTTCTCCTGCCTGCATCCCTCTCAACCCTTCATCAACGCCGTCTGTGGCCTGGTGCCCGCCAATTAAAACCTTAACAGGAGTTGTTGATTTTTCGTTTGAATACAATACGGTTCCATCCAGGTAAGTTGTTGTTTCAAAAATTAATACCTCCTGGCCCTCTTTTGCAGGGGCACTGCTACCTTTTTTAAGGATCGTATATTTCAGACCTGATGCTGTTGTTATATACCCGTCTTCCGGGTTTGCCTTTGCCAGTTTGTTATGAGAACCGCAACCGGAGATAACAAGAGAAATAAACAGGAAAAAGTAAACCGGTTTCATTTGTAGCTATTAAATGTGATGAACAGAAATGCGGAACACTACCGCTGGTCTTATGGAAATAAATGTTGCAGCAGCCTGTATGCTGACTAAAAATACAAAATTCATTACTTCAGCAGATGTTCATTGTTCCCGGTTGCAGTAACAGAAGCCGGGAACGGCATTACCCGTTATTTTTTTAATTGCAGCCATTCTCTTTTCAGCATCGCATATTGGTATTCGCTTCCCCATTGGCCTTTGAAGAAAATATTCTCAACAAAATGTCCTTCTTTCCTGAAGCCGGTACTTTCCAATAACCGGATGGAGGCGATGTTCTCCGCATCCACCGTTTCCGTCACCCTGTGAAAATCCTCAAGACTGAATAAAAAATCAAGGATGGCCAGCAGGGTTTCTTTTGCAAATCCTTTTTGCTGCGCTGCCGGTGAAATGGTAATACCAATTTCAGCCAGGCGGGCATCATGTTCATGTAACCTGATCGCACAGTCACCGATCAGACGGCCTCTTGCTTTTTCTTCAATGCCATACTGTACCCATTCACCCGGTTTTCCAAACAGTTTACCAGCCTGTTCCCTGATAAAATCTGCTGCTTCTTCCATGGAGAATACATCAAAGCCCTGGTATTTTGTTACTTCAGGATTGGATCGGTAAAAATGAAAATCCGGCAGGTCCGTTAATGCCAGGTTCCTGATCAGCAGCCGTTCTGTTTCTATAGTCAATTTTTGCATATGCCGGTCACGTTTATTTTTTAAAATACTTTATTTATTTCCTATTGACTGGCCCTGCAGCCAGGTCAAAACTCCTCTTCTGTCAGTTCCTTATTCAGCATCATCCCGGCAGCGGTGCCCATCGCTACGGCATTGGCCACTGTCCGCATCCTTGTCGTATTATCACCACAGGCATACACCCCGGGAACAGTGGTTCTTTGTTCCCGGTCGGTCAGTATGTATCCTTCCGGCGTCAACTCACACCCGAGTGCATGCGGAACCGTTGAGTGCTGTACAAAAGGCAGTCTTGCATAGATGGCTTTGACTGTTGCTTTTGTTCCGTCCCTGAAAACGATCTGTTCAATATAACCGTTCCTGTGTTCAAGGCGGTCAATCTCCGTTTCAATAATGCTAATCTTATTCTCACGGAGTTTTTTTACTTGTTGTTCATTCAGTGTTGATTTTCCGTTGCTGAAAATAGCCAGGTCACTTGTCCAGTTGGAGATAAGTGTGGACAGTTCAAACGCAGCATCCCCATTGGCAAGAATGCCGGTTTGCTGGTGCCGCACTTCATAGCCATGACAGTAGGGGCAATGCAGCACACTGATCCCCCAGCAGGCAGCAAAGCCAGGTATATCCGGCATAATATCCTTAATACCGGATGCAAATACAAGTTTTTTAGCGGAGAAGGTTTCACCTGATTGTACCTGTATTTGAAAACCATCAACGGTTTTACTGCCGGCTGTGGCGACAGCATCCAGGAATGTTACTGTGCTGTATGCCTGCACCTGCAGTTTAGCCGCATGGGCGATCTCTCCCGGTGGCTTGCCGTCGTTGGTAAGGAAGTTGTGCGATTGAGGGGTTTGTTGATTACAGGGACTTCCGCTATCAATGATCAGCACCTTTCTTAACGACCGGCCCAATGCCATGCCTGCTGCCAGGCCGGAATAACTGCCGCCAATGATTATGGTCTCGTATTCATTTTCCTGTTTCATCTTATTGTTTGTTGCGCCGGTAATCAGCAGAAGGGAAATAATAGTCCATCTGCCACTATACCTGCCTGTTGTATAAAGTTACGTCCTGGAGACATCGGTGACGAGTCCCTCGCTTCATTTTGACCCACCTGCTTTTGATAACCGGCGGATAAGAAAATCAAGGAACGGCACCCCGATGAACATCATCCAGGGTACTAAGGAGATGGTGAGAATAAATGTTCGCAGGTATAATGGCAACGAGGATAACTGCTGGCCAAACAGGAAAAGAAAGAGAGTGATGGAAGGATAGATCACCATCCAGATCTTCAGCGACATAAATAATCTTGTTTTTGTTTTCATCGTGATTGATTTTTAATGATTGAATAGTTTAACAGCACAAAATTAATTGGAGCGGCAGAGGTGATGACAGGACGATTTTTTAGTTGAACAGGACTTATTTACAATTCTTCCGGAAAGATTCCGGTGAATGCCCCGTATGTCTTTTGAAAAAGCGGATAAAATAAGAAACATCTTCATAGCCGAGCTGATCAGCGATGTCTTTTACCTGGCTGCTGGTGGCCAGTAAATATCTTTTTGCTTCCAGGATGATCTGTTCGTTGATAAGTGCAGAGACCGTTTTACCAACAGCTGCTTTGCTGATGGCATTCAGCTGGTAGGGCGACATATTTAGCAGGCTGGCATAACCGGCCACTTCTTTCAGGTGGCCAATATGGGTCTCCAGCAGGCGGAGCAATTCCTCAAATCGTTCCTGTGTGTAATGATTTTGTTTGGAGGCAATGTTTTTGGGGTTGCGGCTCTGGCGGAGCAGTTCAATAAAGAAAAGATCAAGGTTGGCTCGTATAGCTTCCCTGTAGGCGTCCTCCTGTGCAGAAAATTCAAGGAAGGTATTGCTGAGTATGCTGTACAGTTTGTTAAACCTTGCTGCAGCCAGCCCGCAATAATTTTTGGCCGCTGCTTTCTGCCAGCGTTGTTCAGTAAGACTTTTTTGGGGCTGGTAAAAACCAGTATCAAATTCCAGCAGGAAACCGGAGGCACCGGCTTTCAGTTCCAGCCGGTGCACCTGGCCGGGACGCAGGATGAAAACAGCATGGTCATGCACCTTGTATTTCACAAAATCAACTTCATGAATACCCCTGCCTTCTTGGATGGCCAGCACAAAAAAGAAGTCATGTTTATGCAATTCATGAGCAAGATCTTTGCCGTTCAGCAACTGCTGCAGTTCACGGATGCTGAAACGGCCCGGAGCCATTTGTTCCCTTTGACCAGCTGTGATCTTTCTGACAGGAATATTTTTCATCTGGTAAACAAGATACAAGCAATTTGCTGATAGTAGTACGCCTGCTTGTTACCCGCCCTGCAGCCAATGAATGTCAACCGGGGTTTTATTCCGCTATCAGTAAACTAAGGTCCAGCATACCGGTTACGTTTTGCTGCCTTTTTTCAAGGTTGAATTCCCGTAGTATATATTTTTTATTATCCTTTATCCATACTAAGCCCCTTGTAAACCCTGAATGTTTTTCCTGGGGAGTTTTATTTTTTGAACCTTTTACTCCTAACAGCCGGGATAAAAATATTTTCAGGTTATTGTAGTCGGCGGCGGCCGGGTTTTTGGGACCTGCCGGATCTTCCCGGAAATATGTTTTAAGAAAGTTGATAGTAATGATCTTTTTTGAACTGTCTGTAAGTAAAACGGTGGCATTGAAATTTACATTTCCTATTTCAACAGCATCTTTTTCCGCTTGTAAATACCTGAACCCGAAACAGGATAATTTGCCTTTGAGGTCGGCCACTTCTTTACTTTGCCCGGCTTCGGCACAACTGAGCAAACCGGTAAATTTTTCAATGGAGTCGCCGGGCTGAAAGGTTGCAAGGCCTGGTATAGGTTTACCGCTTTCCGTATTTTGCTGGCTATATGTGGCAGTTGAGAAGCAACCAGAAAGAAGGAGAAGATAATAGTGTTTCATCTGTTTGTTTAAAATTCCAACCCAATTAATGCTTGGCTAGCCTCTAAGAAGTTGGATTTTTGCCTGGTTTTTACACAGGTTTCTATGACAAAAACAAACCAATTTTAAGCTACTTTTTTCATGTTGTGCGTAGCCTTATCGTATTGACGATTATTACAATTCCTTTTTAATCCATCCCAAAAATCTTTCGAACATACCTTTCTTTTGGATAAAGTTAATTGTTGCACTACCGCCTTCAATGATTTCACCATCGATGTTTTCTAACACGGTCTGTCTTTTCATTATCTCAAGTTCGTTACACTTGAAATCATCTGCGTCCAAAGAAATGAAGCAAAGTTTATTTATCGCTTCATCATCTTGACCGTTAAGCCCCTTAAAGTTTTGGTCAACCTTTCCAGTTTGCCGTAGCCGACGCATTATGTGGTTTCTTATTTCTGTGTCATATATGTCAATCCGTGAGATATTGTTAAGTCTTTGAAAAAAATCAAAAGACTGGTCAACAACTGACTTGGGACTTAGAATGGAAAACCTAACCGAAAATTCATCAACAGTTGGGTCTCCGGGAGAAGTGATGATGTTTGCTTCTGTTAAACCTTTGTTAGTACGTAATTCAAAAAACAAGTTGCCGTAGCTATCTTTTGTCTGTTGACAACTTCTGTCTTTGAGGTAATGCATACCAACTTCTTTCAAAAGAGAAATTGCGATTTCTTCCGAAATCGGTGTTTGAAATTTAATTCGCAAAAGGTAGGCTTCAAGTCCCATAAAGGTTACTCACAACGGCCAGGGCGTTATACAGGTAGGGAATTAGTATTTCGTCTGCTCATAGCCGCTGCTGATTGAAAATATGTTGTTGAAGTTATGAACAAAAGCTGATAGTTGTTTGTCTGATCGAACTGAAGCTGGGAGTTGCCCGTTGTTGCATGTAGTTCTTCAGGCCGCACTATTGACAGCGAAATCGTAATATACGTTAGTGGTCAAATTAATTTTGAAATTGAAATAACAAGTTGCACCATCCAGAACGAAAATAGGGGCTGACTTCCAATCATTGTTGGCAATACTACAGAAACAATTAACCCAAACTTCCTTTTCTCCTTTTTTATTAGTGACCGTAATGAGTTGCTTCCTATAAACAAATTTACCAAGATCAATTTTCCAGGGATTCCCAGAGTTATTCTTCTGTTGCCAACTATTAAACTCGCCAACAGCAATTAAAAGAAAGCTATCGATAATCCATAGATCACTTTGAGTTAATCTGGCAGGAGTGTGTGTACTGTCAAATATCCATGACACATATCCTTCAAATTTTAAAACTGCTGTTTTTGAGGTATCAAATCTTAGGCCTGATATATGGTTGCTAGAGATTGTAGGGCTTTGTCCATAAGCCGAATGACTTAATAAAACAAACCAAGATGATAAGATGATAAATGAAAGTTTAAACATTAGATTAGAATTTCATACAACGTTCACAGCTTTGCGGTCGGCGGGGCAATTGTTTTACGTCGCCCCCGCTGCCGCAAAACTGTTTGCTACCTGCATAGCCTTCGTCAATGTAATAGTTGGTAAAGTTTTTTATAGTCACCTGATTGTCCAAATTCATCTGTGTTCTGTGTCGTACCTGTTATTACACTTTGGTCACAGCTAAAGCAAACTTTTGCAAATCCTATTGTTTTGTTTTCTTTTTTAAAAATTAAAATGTCGCGATAAACTGCAATACAGGCCATGGCAAGAACCTCTTTATGTTTTCTCTGGCAGAAAATCTGATTGATTTTATCGAACTTGTCAACTGGAATTTCTTTTTTTACGAAATCAAAGTTTTCAAGACCTTTCAAAAAGGTCGAGTCGGTTAGTTTGTCTGGTTTATGCTGTATAAGCAGTGTTAATTGTTTTTGCTCTTTGTCGGTTTTTATCTTTTTCTGTTCTGTGTCCCACAGTACATTCTCATTCATGTCTAGATAGTAGTGTTCAACTTTATCAAAGTCGAAATATGGAGTGCAAGTGTGTTGAGATGTGGTTTTTGAGTCTGAGTCTTTTCCGTTGTCTGTCTGTCCGATACACCCGTAAAGTGTCAGAATAAAAAAAGCTGGAAAAATTTTAATGATTGTCGCCATAGGCTTGCAGCTAACACGTAAATATATGACACTGTTGGTACAGTTTTTTCCTGTTAATCAACAACAAACTGTACCAGCATCACTGTAACTGCCTTTTATACAACTGCACCGCATTTTCCAGCCCTAAATAAATAGCATCACAGATCAGGGCATGGCCAATGCTTACTTCATCCAGCCAGGGAATATTTTGTTTAAAGAACTGCAGGTTCTGCAGGTCCAGGTCGTGCCCGGCATTTAAACCCAGTCCCAGTTCCTTTGCTTTCAACGCTGCTAGTACATAGGGATTGACTCCCGACTCCCGTCTCCCGGCTCCAAACTCTTTGGCGTAGCCTTCTGTATACAACTCGATCCTGTCTGTGCCGGTTTCAGCAGCACCTCTCACCATCTTCACATCCGGGTCTACGAAAATGGAAACACGAATGCCGGCTTTTTTAAAAACGCTGATCATGTTTTGCAAATAGTCTTTGTTCTTCACCGTGTCCCAGCCATGATCAGAGGTTAATTGTCCCAGTGTGTCAGGAACAAGAGTTACCTGGTCGGGTTTTGTTTCCAGCACCAGGTCTACAAATTTTTGTTCAGTGCAATTACCCTCAATATTAAACTCCGTAGTGATGATTTTTTTTATCGCCCTTACATCATCATAACGGATATGTCGTTCATCCGGTCTTGGATGCACGGTTACCCCGTCGGCACCAAAACGCTGCACATCTGTTGCAGCTTTTACCACATCGGGATTATTGCCGCCTCTCGAATTGCGCAGGGTTGCTATCTTATTAATGTTCACACTCAGTTTGGTCATTCCCCGTTTATTTCTGCCAAAGTTAGTACATGCAGCAAATAAAAACCCGCCATGGTGGGTGGCGGGTACTAAATCTATCCTTAGTTATGAATACTATTGTTTAAATAAACGGGTTTGGCCCAGCACATTTTTTTGTTCATCTGTGATGGTTAGCCAGTAAATGCCCGCTGGTATTTTTTCTGAAACGTTGATGCTGTAAAGATTATTGCCTTTGCTGAGTTGCCTTGTCACAGACTGTACAACCCGGCCTGTTACATCCGTAATGCTGCTGGTTACCTGCTGAGACACTGCCGAATGAAGACTGATATTCACCAGTGTGCTGAAAGGATTGGGATAAGTGATGAGTTCTGTTATAAGGTCTTTAGTACTGATCCTTGCAACGGGGGAGTACCTGGAATTCCCATCCTGGTCAACCTGCTTCAACCGGTAGAAAAGAGTGGCTTTTGCAGGATTGATATCGGTATATGAATAGTCGGATCTTTCAGTGGTATTGCCACGGGCAGTAACCGTTCCGATCGCCGACCAGTCACTGGCATTGCTGCTTCTTTCAACTGTAAAATGTGAACTGTTGGTCTCCTGTGCAGTTGCCCATTTCAATTTTACATTATCACCCGATTGGGCAGCACTGAAGGAAACAAGGTTGACCGGTAAGGTTAATAACTGGAAAGACACATTCCCTATCGCAAAATCCTGTTGCGACGGATCGGCATCAGCACCGGGAGCATTATCATACCGGATGATAATTTCATTGATCAGGCTGGTTCCGAAATCAACTGTTATCGTACCCCGCTGATCAATAGCATCGGAAAGGGCATTATCAGCCTGGCCGCTGCTGCTGTTCACGGTGGCAACATTGCCACTGCCGGTGAGAAAAGCGGGGTCAGTGACAGGATCATATTTTGTATATGATGGGATAATAACAGACGGACCCATCATACCTGTTATAGTAGCCCTGTCTAAGTGACCGGTGCCGGTTGGGCCCGGTTTATCAATATCAGCGATCCGGAAAGAAACATTTCTTACATAGCTGGAGAAAGTGAGCCGCACTGTTACATAACTGCTGGTATTATCAAAATCAACAATGGTATGCAGCCTGCTGGGCGAGCCGGGTACAACGATAATAGCACCTGAAACAGTAGGTGTCAGCCCGCCAAATGAACTTGTTTGCCTGAAAACTCCGCTTCCTGTTATGGAAGCAACAACCGTGCAATTGACCCCGGTGCCTGCTACATTAATAGCTGTGCGATTGGTATTACCAGGTGCCCATGGTGGGGAAAAAGCGCTGCCCCAGTTAAGTACCTGGGCGGTAAGTTCGGCGGAAGTAAACAGCAGGGCAATGCCCGCCATAAGTAAAGGTCTTCTCATGACTAGGATAGAGGATGGTTATCGGATAAACGCTAAGGATTTATGCTTATTGTGTAAAAAAATAAAAGAAAATTAATGCCTTTTTTACAATTCCATCCAGGTATGGTCGGCAAGGAGTCGTACTGCAGCTACAAACTTTTTAAAAGGACCAGCAGGTCCCCATTCTTTGGGTGCCACCAGGGAGAGCATAAAACTTTCGTCCTGCTTTTCATATAAATAATAGGTCTGGCCAATATTGGGTTTGAAAGAAAGTTTTGCATTGTAGATCATCAGCGAGAGGTCTTTTCTCTTTTGTATCTCCTGTGCCTGCAGGGCCAGCAGTTCAATTTGTTTCCGGATCTGGTCCAGCTGCATATTGGTCTGCTCTTCCATGGCAGTAAGTGCTTTGTGTTTGATCATGCCTTCTTCTGTTGGCCTGATCAATGCGCCGGCGACCGAAGCAGAATAAGGGAGCACACTTAATTGCTTATGGTAGATCTCGGAATTGGTATAAGCTGTGCCATCCGGTTTTGTTCCCTGTTGTGTGATTTTGAGATAACCATTGGGCATTATCTCATGAACGATATGTAAACAAACCTGCCCGTTCCTATAAAAATGGATCCCGAAACTGATGCTGTCAATAAAAGTAGCTTGTGCCTGGTCGGCGAGATCGGTATTTTGAAAAGGGTTGAGATCACCGTCAGCAATCAGCTTGTACTGGGAAGTAAAAGCCTGGTTTTCGAGAGTTACCCAGTTATGCGAAATACTGAGTTCCTTTCGGTCTTCGGCTGATTCGATCTTGTAGATACCGCTTTTGGGTCTTTCGCCATATTCGTAATTGCCTTTTTCGGGAAAAAGCTGCCAGGAAGCCAGAAAATTATATGCCTGTACCAAGTGGAATAATTATGGGTGATTGGTTGCTTGTTAAAAACTATGCCTTTAACAGTATAAGGCTGCAAAGGTTTTATTTTCCGGGCAAATAAAAAAGAAGGATTGGCTTAAATTAGCAGCCATGAAAAGCAAATGGCCGGTCGTACTGCTTACGTGTATAATATTTTCAGTAACTGCTATAGCCCAGCAGAGTCTTCCATCCGCAGGTGCTTTATTGAAAAAAGCATATAAAGAAGCTGCCGCCCGGAAGAAGAACATTTTTATTATTTTTCATGCTTCCTGGTGCGGACCTTGTAAAACCATGCAGGCTTCTATGAATGACAAAAAAATAAAAGCTTTTTTCGACAGCAGTTATGTTATTGTTGACCTGGTAGCCTATGAATTTGATGAAAGTGAAAATAATCCCGGGGCAGGGGAACTGCTGGAAAAACACAATGATAACAGCGCCAGCCTTCCCTTCTGGATGATACAGGATGCTAATGGGAACTTGCTGGGTGATTCCCGGATTGTTCCGGCATACAGCAAGGATGGCTCAAAGGAAAACATGGGATGTCCTTCTGCTGAAAAGGAAGTAGACTATTTTGTGGGTTTGCTCCGGAAAACATCTGTCCTGACAGCCGTGCAACTGGAAGCGATCCGCAAGAGATTCCGGGAAAATGATAAATAAGGAAGAAGTATTACCTGTTATCTGGCAATTCTTCTTCGATCAGCTGGTGCAATTGTTTCTCATTTTGTTCTATCCATACCGGCAATGGCTGTGCGGGCAGTTTCCAGCCGTTCTCCTGCTTTGTCATCTGGAAGAGAATCCTTTCACCACGGTCATCCACCACGTTAATGCTGAAACGTTCTGTATCTGCAGCATTCAATTTCCTGAAATTGAATTCCCGTAACCGTCCGCCGGCCTTCACCAACCGGGTGAATTGAATGGCCCTGATAAATTTTATCTCCATAAGTTAGCATTATTAGTAAGGCAATAGTGCAATTACTATGCTAACAGAACATTCAGGGGCTAAAAGTTGTTCACAAAATTGATGTTATAGAACGATATTGACTGAACGGAGTAGAATCTTGTATTAATTTTCACAAGCTTCGTTTTATCTTCATGTAATAGTTTATATATGAAATTTGTTTTTACTCTCTTATTGGCGATGCCTCTATCACTGCTTGCGCAGGATTGCAAATTGATCAAAGAAGCCGATCCGTATACTAAAGAAAGAACTGTTTCCACCGGTTTTATCCCGCTAACCGGGGCTTCCCTTTCGATGGATGCCCGCAAAGCCGAAGTAGATCTGCTGTTCTCTGTGTCCGGAGCTGACCGTTGTTTTACAGACGCCTCCACCGCTGCTATTTTTTTCGTGGGCAGTAAAGTAAAACAAACCCAGCGCAATGCCGGTTCTATGAATTGCGAAGGCCTTTTTCATATTATCTTCCGCAACACAGCCACACCGGCGCCTCTTCTCCGGAAAATGGCAACACAAAAGATCGAAAAGATCGTTTTTACCGGTACGGATAAAAAGGAAATTGTGATCACACTTGATCCTGACCAACAGCAGGTTGTTTTAGACCTGGCTGCCTGTATCGTCAAAGAAGCCCCGGCGCTGCTGCAATAAAGGAGTTGTTGTAATTTGCAGTTTCGATCAAATCAATAGCTGTGAAATCATATTTAGGAACTTATTCTCTTCCCGGTGCTGAGGCTGCTGAAGCAACGGTACTGGTATTTGATAAAGAAGTGCATATCGGTTACCGGTCTGCCTCCGGTCATCACCAAACCCTGAAATGGAATATCGGGGATGTGGAAGCTGTTTTTGATCTTGCGGCCCAATCCACCCGTATCAGGAACAGCACCGACCGGACTATTGAACTTTTTGTGCCCGGCAAAGATGCTGCTGCGCAGATCAGTGCACTGCAGGCTGAGCAGCAAAAACCCTGGCATCAAAAAGATAAAGCAAGGGAGTGGGGCAGGAATTCCCTGATCTTTTTGGGTGTGGCCGGCGGGTTAGTGTTGTTGTATTTTTTATTGGTTCCCTGGATGGCAGAAAAAATGGCTACGCAGGTTTCTGTAAAAACAGAAGAAAGTTTTGGCGATGCTGCCTTTACAGGTATGCGGCTGGAAGAACAGGAAGATACCGCCGCCAGTTTTGCCATCAATCATTTCTTTGCGGCCATGAATGTTCGGACAGCGTATACGATCCGCATTTCAGTTGTAAAAGGGGAGACCGTGAATGCGTTTGCCTTACCCGGCGGCCGTATTGTGGTCTATACAGCATTGTTAGATGCTATTGAAACTTACCCTGAGTTGGCAGCGCTGCTGGCCCATGAGTTTACCCATGTCAATAATAAACATTCCACGAAAGCTATTTTCAGAAAATTAGGCTCCAAAATATTTATCAGCCTGCTGTTCGGGAAGTTCGGATCGGTGACATCTGTCCTGGTGGACCAGGCAGATAACCTGAAATCACTTACCTACTCCCGGTCACTGGAAAAAGAAGCCGATATGGATGGGCTTGAATTACTGAAAGCCCGGAAAATTGATACAAAAGGTTTTGCTGATCTTTTCCAGCACCTGAAAAATGCAGGGCCTTCTTCCTCAGCGCCTGAATTTTTAGGAAGTCACCCCGATATTGATAAGCGGATTGCTTATATCCGTGAAGCAGCTGCGGGAGCTGCGGTTGCAGAAAATACAGAACTAAGAACTATTTTTGAAAAATTAAAACAAACTATACAATGATCATTACAACAACAAGCACAGTGGAAGGAAGACCTGTGCAGGAATATCTTGGTGTTATCAATGCACAGAGTATTATTGGTGCCAATATTTTCAAAGATTTTCTCGGTGGCTTGCGGGATGTGTTTGGTGGCAGAAGCAAAACTTATGAAAAGGTGCTGGAAGAAGCAAAAGAAGATGCTTTGCGGGAATTATCTCAAAAAGCACAGGCCATGGGAGCCAATGGTATCCTGGGTGTTGACCTTGATTTTGAAACCGTAGGCGCCAGCGGCAGTATGCTGATGGTGATTGCAACCGGTACGGCGGTAAGATTATAAATAACATTATTACTACTACCCATTTCCTGCAGCAGCCGGGGTGGGTATTTTTATGCTTTGCCCGCAAGTGCCTGTTGAAGGAATTCTCTTTTACGTCTCGCCACTTCCACTTTTGCGCCATCACTCATTTGCAGCATACCGGAACGGTCATAACTGTCAATATGAGCCGGATTAACAAGATGAGATTTATGTACCCGCAGGAAATGATGGCCTTTCAGCAGTTCATCATAGTCCTTTAATGTTTTAGCCGATACGAAGACCTTATTACCGGCCAGGAATATATGCGTGTAATTACTTTCTGCCTGCAGGCGGATGATCTCATCCAGTTGAACATATTTCACCTCGCTGGCATCGGCCAGGGCCAGCCTGAATTTATTTTTGTTTTGCAGGGAAATGTTTTGCATAAAATTGCGAAACAATAATTGCCCTGCAGGAGCATAGATCCGTTTGGCTTTAAACCGTTCGACCGCTTTTTTCAGTTCTGTTTCATCAATTGGTTTTAATAAATAATCAAGGGCACTGAACCGGATGGCCTGGATGGCAAATTCATTGTAGGCGGTGGTGAAAATTACTTCAAAGTTCCAGTTGTCAACAGTAATGAGCAAATCAAAACCACTCTGGTGCGGCATTTGAATATCAAGAAAAAGTATATCAGGTCCGAAGGATTGTACCAGGGGGATAGCTTCCTGCACACTCCGGGCTGTTTTGATGGAACTGATATCGGGGCAGTACTGACCGATCAGCCATTGTAAGAGGTCAATCGAAGATTGCTCATCGTCAACGATCATTGCTTTTATCATGATTCTTCCGGATTGTAGTAAGGAATTGTAATGATCACTCTGGTGCCGGTTGCCTTATTGTTCATATACATGTCTTTTATTTCCAGGCTGGCAGGTTTCCCGGTTTTTTGCTGCAGCAGGTCCAGCCTTTCCCTTATGATATTGATGCCTTTGCTTTCATGCACCATTGAAGTGAGTTTTGTTTTTTGTATTGTTTCGGCTGTTTGACGGCCAATGCCGTTATCTTCAATGATACAGGTCAGGTATTCATCTGAGTTATTGGAGAAGCGTATCGATAGCGTCTTTTCACCTTCTTTATGCAGCAGGCCATGCCAGATAGCATTTTCAGCAAAGGGTTGTACCATTAAAGAAGGCACCAGCACTTCATCGTTGCTCAGGGTTTCGTCAGCTGTTATTTCATACGTGAATGACTGATCGAAACGAAGTGATTCCAGTTCGATATACATCCGGAGTATATTCAGTTCTGCATCCAGGGGTATAAAATTCTTGTCAGCATAGTTGAGCAGGGAACGTAAAAAATTAGAGAACACAGTCAGGTATTTATAAGCCCTGGTGGTCTGTTGCGAAACGATGAGGTGCTGGATAGAGCTTAATGAATTAAAGAGAAAATGCGGGTTCATCTGCAAACGCAGGTTCATGAATTTAGATTCTGCCATCTTCACATTCAGTTCCAGTAGCTGCTGCTGATTTTTCCTCATGGCTTCCTCTGCCAGGGCTTTACTTATTTTGGCTGAACAAATTGAGGCAATAGACTGCAGCGCATGCAAATGCAGTTTTGTATAAAAATTTGCCTGCCTGTGCTCTGAATCAATAATGCCAATCACTTTGCCTTCATGCACCAGGGGCACGGTAATTTCGGAATACCTTTTCATATCATCCACGATATACCGGCTGTCTTTGCTGGTATCAGCAACAACGGATGCTTTACCGGTAACGGCCACATCACCCACAATACCTTTGCCCAGTGGTATTTCAATTGGGTTTGCTATTTCAAACCCGACCGGGTTTTTAAGGCCGTAAGCCGCCTTTTGCTGCAATACATTCCTTTCTTCGTCCAGCAGGTAGATCACACAATCTTCGAAACCCAGCCGTGCAATACAGTTCCGGCAAATATCCCAGAGCAGGTCATTCACGGCTGTGTGTTCATAACCACTGTTGGAAAAGTATTCGATCATTTGCCGCACTTGTTTTTGCTGCTGCTTTTGTTTGAAGTAGCGATAGGCTAAAAAGAAGAGGAGCAGGGATGCGGCAAGGCAAATGATACGGAACCAGGCCTGTTGCCACCATGGTTTGCGCACTATAAATGATACAGAGAAAGAAGAATCTTCCCACCGTACCCCGTCAGTGGAAGCTTTTACTTTAAATTCATAAGAACCGGGCGGAAGTTTTGAATACGTTGCCTGCCCGTTGATGGAAGGTATGCGCCATTCTTTATCATAGCCACTGAGTAAATATTGCATCTGGCTTTTTTTTCCGCCGCTTAATTCACCAGACGAAAAATAAAAATTGAATACTGAAGTGGAAAAAGGAAAATGCAAAGAAGCCGCCTGTGTAAAATAATAACTGCTGTCCGCTGTTTTTAAACTGTACACAACAGGTTTTACTAAGGCTGATGATAAATTAATTGTTGCCGGATGAAACCAGACCAATCCTTTGTCAGTGCCCCAGAACATTTCGCCTGATTTGCTTTTGTAGGCACAACGCATACGAAAACCCGAATGATTGAATCCATTGCCTTCTTCAAAAACAGTAAATGTTTTGGTGGCCGGATGAAAACGCAATACACAGTTAAGGTTCCCAATCCACATAAAGCCATTTGCATCTTTCAAAATCCCCTCACAGCGGTCGTTGCGTAAGCCATTGCCCCGGCTGTAATTGGTAATGGAATTGTCCTGGTGAATTACGGAGAGACCACCTGCTGTACCTGCATAGATATTGCCATCGTTGTCCTGCTCTATTGCATCGATCCGGTTGTTGATTAATCCGTTTTGCAGATGATAATGTCGTTCCTGCTTCAGTTGGGAGTTATACCGGAAAAGGCCGGTTTCTGTTCCTATCCACATATTCTTATCCCGGTCAGTAAACAAAGACAGGCTGGCTCCTTTATGCACCAATATGGATGTATAACCTGTTGCTGTTTTTGAATACAGGAGGGTGCCGCCGAGAGTCGCTACCCAGATATTGCCATTGTGGTCCTTAAGTATTGCGTTGGTCCAGTTGTACGCAACAGCATCTTTTTCTTTATGATTGAACACCTCAAGAATGTTCATATTCCTGTTCATGAGCACCACCCCGTAACGTGTAGTGCCCACCCACAGCAATCCGTTGTCATCTTCATATATATAGCGGATGGTTTCACGGCCGCTTATATTTTGCCCGTTCAGGACAATTGGTACATAAGTGGCAGTTTCCTGGTTCCTGTTCCAGCGGATGAGCCTGTCCTGTGCACCCAGCCACAGCACACTGTCGCCGGAGGAACAAACCCATTGAATGTATCCGTCAAATACATCTCCCTTTTCATTGATAAAATAAGGCCGGGAAGCAGCAATTACCTGTTTGTTGTTATAATAGTGAAGCCCGGATGTTTGTGTGGTGACAAATAAGTAACCGCTGGTATCATAGGTAATATTATAAGTATTATTGCCACCAATACTTCTTGCATCGAGCGGATCGTGGCGGTAATTTTTTAAACGGAGTGTGGCCAGGTTCAGATAGTATAAGCCAGAGAAACGGGAAGTAATAATGAAGTTATTTTCATCAATCCCTGTCATTTTCCGTAAATCACCTTCAACAGGTTTGCTATACTGGTCTTTTAAATTATTATAAGTAGTTATTACTTTTTTTTGTGAGATGCTGATGCGGTAGAACACATCCCCTTTTGTTGTAAAAGCCAGCAGTTCGTTTTCATTAATCGCAGCGGCATATGCCAGTTCATTGAACGGTAAGCTGAGCAGCACTTTTGATGAGGCGTAATCTGCCACTACCAGCTTTCCTTCGCCATAAAAGACCACTTTATCACCGGTTAATTTCCGGGCAAAGTTGTAATTGGCAGGAATTGTTCCTTTTTCAAACAGCGAAGTTTGCTCAAAGTGTTTTGTCGTTTTATTTTTTAAGGTATACTGCTCATTGCCCTTAATAACAACCAGGCCACGGCTCCTGGTTGAGAAAATATCTTTGACAGCCTCTTTATCAGCGGTGTCGCCTACTGTATAGAGATTAAAATTTCTTTTCTCATCCAGCATGGAAATAAATGGAGCCTGGGTACGCAGCCAAATCCGGTTATGCTGATCAATTTCAATCCATTGAATGCTGTTGGCAAACAATCCGGGGTTGTATTGTTTGTAAAAAGAGGTAATTCTGTTGCCGTCAAAACTGCTCAATCCTTCTGAAGTACCTACCCATAAAATACCATTCCGGTCCCGGGCAGCAGTAATTACATTGTTATCATTCAACCCTTCTGCCGTGCTCAAATGATAAAATGCAGGCTGCTGGGCCTGCATTTGTAAGCTCATGAGACAGGAGATCAGTAGTATCGCAACTTGTTTTTTCAACGCCAGGGCTTATTCAACTATAAAATACTCCTTTTTATTTTTTTGCGGGCAATTCTTTCTTTAATTCATCAATCTGCTCCTGTAATTGCAGTATGTACAAAGTCAATTCTTCCACTTTTTCCACCAGGCGTTTACTCATATCACCCAGTTGTACCCCCTTTTTTTCTATTTCGGAAGCCGGAGGGATATTGGGCAGGTGTTTGTTTTCAGTAATGAATTTTTTTACCTCTGTAAGTGGCCGTAATTTGTAATCATCGGCAAATACATAATCAGGCCAGCTTCCAAAGGGAAGCGAGGTAACTTCTGTGGCTATCAGTTTTCCTTCCACACTTACCACATAGCCGGTGGCAACAGCACCGCCCCCGCCAATACTTATCTTACCATTGGCATACATATAGATTCCATCACTGCTGTTTCTAATCCTGAATACACCGGTACCTGTTCCGGTAATTTCCGGGTTGATGCCCGCCGCCACCACACTAAGTCTTGTTACTCCGCCCGTTTTTAGCACCATACCGGTGTACCCACCATCGGTTGTTAATAATCCTCCTTCTGCGCCGCCACCAAGAGTGGCATTACCAACATGATTAACCATAAAGCGATCCGTTCCATTGGTACGTACAATAAATCTTCCGGTTGTATTACTAAGATTGGTGCCTACTTTAATATCATCATCCACAAGTTGTACAAAACCCTTATCTATATTCCCGTTGCGTAGCTGCAGGATAGGGTCGTTGCCGTTTATAGTAAGTTCTGAAGATGGGGTGGTGGTTCCAATACCTACCTGGCCGTTTTCATCAATTGTCATCCGGTCTAATAACTTTGTTTGCAAAACGAGATGGCCGGTTGTGTTGGTTGAGTTAGTTCCTATTTTCAGATCATTACCATTGGTTAGTAAGAAACCTTTATTTACTCCACCATTTTGTAATTCAATGTAAGGGTTCGTGCCATTAATGGTTAATGCAGATACCGGGTCAGCCGTTCCGATACCGAGATTACCGTTTTCATCCAGCCACATGCGGTCCAGAGCTTTCGTACTGAAAACTAGTTTGCCGGTACTGTTATTTGCATACGTGCCGAGCCGCATATTGGTACCGTTTACCTGTAAAAATCCCCTGGCAGTTCCGCTGTTCATAAACTGTATAGCAGCGTTGGGAGCGTTGATTGATAATTTCTCCCCGGGAATATTGGTGCCAATACCAACGAACCCGCTGTTGTTATTAAAAATATTATTCCCGTTCGTTGTCCAGTAATTCTGGTAATTGTGTTGCAATTCAGCCCAGCCGCCATTCAGGTCACCCCGGTATATCCAGTAGCTGAATGTCGTCAGATCAAATACGGTCAGCCCGATGGCAGGACCGGCAATACTTGTTCTTTCCAGGGTAGTCATACGGGGAGCCAGCAGGCCCTTCGAATTACTTTTAATATCCAGTAAGGCTGAATTGTCAGGGACTGTTCCATCGGTATTGATAGCTACACTTTGCGCCAGCATCATTACTGGGATACTCAACAAGAGTATAAAAAATAATTTTTTCATACAGAAGTTTGTAAATGATTGAATAGTTGTTGACCGGGGAACAAGATATAGCGGCGATTTTCCTTTTTGGGCAACCCGGTTAGTTTACGGTAATCAATGCCTATTCTCCGGCAGCAGAGGTGAAAAGGGGTGCCAGGTTACCTGAAATTCCCGGTGATGGCATAACAGATACGATCCGTGATGCGATGAAAGACCTGCCCATTGATCTCCCGCATTCTTCTCCGTTCTGATTTGTCGGTCAGCCGGCCCTGTTTATCGAAATATTGCCGGTCATTAAAAAAAGCAAGGGCATAATATTTTTCCCCGTTCAGGAAAGAGTTGAGGTGATTATTACGCATGGAGATAAAGACGAGGTTCTTCAACTGCCGGTTTTCATAATAATCCAGTTTGCTGATCCAGGTGCAGTGAATCAGTCTCATATCAGCGGCCAGCCCGATGATGGCAGCTGCAGGATAATTGTATTTTTCCAGCGTATCGGCAAAATCCTTTTCCAGCAGGTCAAAGCCATAAATATGTCTTGAACTGTCAGTCAGCATTTCAAAAGAGATATAGCGGAAATTGCGGTCTTCAAACTGCAGGTGAAAGGGTTTAATGGCATAGTAATTCCTGAACCGGTTGCGGATACTGTCCAGCATTTCTTTGTTCTCATTGTAATAACGGGTGGCAAAATTTTTACCCGGGGTGGAGCAGGCAATGAGGCTGCACAGGAAAAAGGTTATGATAATATGGTAAATGAGCTTCTGCATTAGTTTCGTTCTGTACAAAAAGTGATACCGTAAGTAATTTTCTTTAACAGCCCTGTACTGATCTGCTGGTGGGTGGTTCTTCCCCCGTCAGTATAGGTGATATGAATCGTATCATTTTCCCTGCTGATGTCCAGTAATAAAACATAATGAGTGGGAATTCCGAAACGGGTGGCCACATGTTTTTTCTTGTACAAAAGCCGGTTATTAAGGTAAAGGAACACAGTCCCTTTTTTTAATTTTTTCTCTATGAAGGAATAGAGATCATCAACAGAAGGGCGGATAAGATCGGCTCCGCGGGCCTCCACTTTCCAGTCAAACAGGTGCCGCAGCATCCGGTTGAATTTTGCAAAATTGGTAGCAGCCCATAACCTGTTCTCATCGCCCCGGTCATATCGCTTATTGAAGAAGTTGAGATAACCTTTAAAATGATCAGCCAGGGTAAGAAACCACATTTGCGTGGCGGGGTTGATATCAAGGATGCCTTTATACTTTAAATTCCCGGCCATGCTGCGGACGGCTTCTGATGGTTCCAACACTGCCCGGCCCATTTGCGCCTTTCCTTCTTTGTACAATTGAACCATGAGTTTTACAAAACCCAGGGGGTCATGATCAAGGGTTACAAAGGATAAAGCAGTATACCCGCAAAAGTTGGTATTCCGGCTTTCAAAGGCATAAGCCGGTCTTTGCACATAGAGCTGCAGGTTTTCCAGCAGGTATTCAGGTTTCACATTCGGCCAGAAAATGCTGGAGTCCGGTTTAGGCAATGTTCTTAAATATTCAGCAGCATCTTCCAGGGTTGAGATCCTTTTTGAATCTGTATTGCCTGTATAAGCAAACGCAGGAATTGCGATCCAGCCGAAAAGAAAACACAATAAATATTGTTTAACAAACTGCGGCCTTATAATATGCTGCAAATTTCGCAAGGGTTTGAATTTTGGAAATAATTTAGTGATCTAAAAATACGAAATAGGTTACTGCAAATAAAAAAGCCTGCTGGAAAGCAGGCAGGTTCTTCATAACAAGGGGAATATCGTATACGGGTATCCTTTATTTACATTGGTTGTATAACTGAATTAGTTCTTCCAGCTTTTCATAACTGGTGCTGTTATTCTTTATGCTCTCTGTTACAGTTGGGCAATCTGCACAATACGTGGAAATAGCAGCCTGGAAATTCTTCTTGGTTATAAGGTGAAGGGCATTGTCTTTGCTGGTCCGGATAAAGAAGTCTTTAACGGCGCCTTCGGAACCGGAACTTACACCTACGGCTTCAGACCCGTTAAAGATGATCTGGCCGGAAGCGTCGGTGACTTTCTGGAACAGGGAGGCTTTTGCACCACTGCTAACCAGTTTGAAAAAGTCACTGCTATAGCTGATATAAATAGTGCCCTCTATGCCCGTTTCTTTTATATCATTACCGCTGTACGTTGTTTTTTTGCCATCGGCATCCTGGAAAATAACAGCTGCTTTTGATTTGAAATTGTCTTTAACAAACCCCTCTTTACGGGTATTGTCATTCAGGATGATATAACCCGTTTTAAAACCCGCCGGGGCCTGGGCTAGGACACTTGAGGAATGAACGAAAGCAAGACAAAGAGAAAATAAGATGAGAGAAAGGAAATGTTTCATGGTTTTTGGTTTTGATGATTAATATATTGTTACTTACTAATAAGTAAGTTATAGAGGTAAAAAATTTTAGCTACTTACCTGGTCAATAATACTTTTACAAATAGCCATATAATCTTTTTTTCCTGTGATACGGGCCAGTTGTACCCCGGCAGCCAGGTTGGTCATGATCAGCAGGGATTTTACTCTTGCTGTTTCGGGAAAGTTTAATTCACCGCTTTTCTTTCCCTGCTGTAACACTTTTTCCACCATTCCCAATACCATTTCGATCAGCTCACTCAATTTAGCCTTTACGGATTCAGGCATGGTGTTGTAATCCGAACAAACCGAACCAATGATGCAGATCTTATTTTGTTCGCACAGGTCAGTATAGCGGCCGATGAAAACTTCCAGTTTTTGTTTGGCTGTAATACCGGGGGCATTGATCTTAGCCCCGAGCTCTTTATAGCGCTGTATATACTGGTCAATGATCCCGGCCAGCAAGTCTTCTTTTCCCGGGAAATGATAATGAACAGCAGCATTCTTAATATCCAGCTCTTTGGCAATATCGGCATAGCTGAATGCATTGTACCCGTACACCTGTATCAGCTCGGTGCCTAATCGTAAAATTTCTTCTTTGGTATCGGTTGTCCTGACCGTCATTTCCCAAATATAAGAAATACTTACTACTTAGTAAGTGGCTTTTTTGACAATGGTAAGTTCGTAAAACAACTAACGGTAATTACCTGAAAACAGGGTTAACACTTATCCTTTCCGGATATACCCGGCCGGGTTGTAGTAACAAATAGTACAGCACATTAACATCTTGTTCTATTGATTACAAAAGGCAGCTTCACGTACTTTGACTTCTGAAATTCCAATACCGATGAAAACGACCCAAAACATTAATCCTTTGAAAACCCGATGATCCAAACCTGAGAAAACCAAACCAATCCTTTTGAAAAGCCCGTTGATCCGATCCTTTGAAAAAACCAGGTCTTGAAAAACCTGCTGATCCCAATCCTTTGAAAACCGTCCAAACAGTACCTTATGGAAAAGCAAACAGATCTTGCTGCAGATGCTGCCGTCCACGGAACTTCTTTGCAGCAACTTATCAGTACCCTGGTTAACAGTTCCCTGCCTGCTGCACTTCAGAACAAGACGATTGTTTTGAACGAAGTCGGGCAGGGGGTTGTACTGGGAGTTGAAAAGGTTAAGGTTATTCCCATCCTGAAAGAATTGCTGGATACCGTGATCCTGAATTCCCGTAACGGGGAAATTCATATTACCGCAGAACGGTACCAGGGTATCGTAGTATTACAGATACAGGAAAGGAATAATTACAACGGATATGCATTGGCATTCAGCGTCAGTTCCATCGAACCCGAAGCTGTTGAAATTGGCGGACATATTGCCATTAAGGATCCGAGAGCAAGAGTGGCTACCATCTCTTTTACCTTCCCCGACCTCGCAGCATAACTTTACTTTCTTTGTAGCCATGAAAAAGCCCTGTAGTAAATGCTACAGGGCTTTTTATATAATACACTGACAAGTATTAATACCTGTAATGTTCAGCTTTAAACGGACCTTCTTTGCTGATACCGAGGTATTCAGCTTGTGCTGTGGTCAGTTCATCCAGTTCAACACCGATCTTGGCGAGGTGTAAGCGGGCCACTTTCTCGTCCAGGTGCTTAGGCAGCACATAAACTTTGTTCTCATAGTTTTTATGGTTGAGCCACAATTCTATTTGAGCGAGGGTCTGGTTAGAGAAAGAGTTACTCATTACAAAGGAGGGGTGACCGGTAGCGCAACCCAGGTTCACCAAACGGCCTTCTGCCAGGATGATGATGTCTTTGCCATCTACATTATAGATGTCAACCTGTGGTTTAATGGTATCCTTTGTATGACCATAGTTCTGATTCAGCCAGGCAATGTCGATTTCGATATCAAAGTGGCCGATATTACAAACGATGGCTTTATCTTTCATCAGTTTGAAATGATCACCACGGATCAGGTCACGGCAACCGGATGCTGTAACAACGATATCGGCTTCTTTTACTGCGTCGATCATTTTCTTTACTTCAAAACCGTCCATTGCAGCCTGTAATGCACAGATCGGGTCGATTTCGGTAACGATCACACGGCAACCAGCTCCGGCTAAAGAAGCTGCTGAACCTTTACCCACATCACCATAACCACCAACAACGGCAATCTTACCAGCCAGCATTACATCCGTAGCACGACGGATAGAATCCACTAATGATTCTTTACAACCGTATTTATTATCGAATTTAGATTTAGTAACTGAATCGTTTACATTGATAGCAGGCATGGGTAAAGTACCTTTTGCCACTCTCTCATATAAACGGTGAACACCGGTAGTTGTTTCTTCAGAGATACCTTTTACATGCTGTATCAGTTCAGGGTAAGTATCCAGTACCATATTGGTCAGGTCACCACCATCATCCAGGATCATGTTCAGGGGTTTGTCTTTGCCACCGAAGAATAATGTTTGTTCAATACACCAGTCAGCTTCTTCCTGTGTTTGTCCTTTCCAGGCAAATACACCGATACCGGCAGCAGCAATAGCAGCAGCTGCATGATCCTGTGTGGAGAAGATATTACAAGAGCTCCATTTTACTTCGGCACCCAGGGCCACTAATGTTTCGATCAGGACAGCAGTCTGGATGGTCATATGCAAACAACCGGCTACTCTTGCACCTTTTAAAGGTTGGGAAGGTCCGTATTCTTTACGGATAGACATCAGGCCGGGCATCTCTGCTTCGGCTAAACGAATTTCTTTGCGACCCCATTCAGCAAGGCTGATATCGGCCACTTTGTAGGGAAGGCTAAAGTCAATGGATTTAGTTACTGTTGACATGATTGTGTTTTTAGACAGCAAAAATAGTATTATAGAATATTATTCTAAGGAATTGTCTAAATTTGGGAGAATCTTCCTGAAATCCATTATTAAAAGTCGAAAATCCTTTTTACGGATGGCAAAAGCTACCAAAACAGAAAAAACAGCTGTTACCGATGTTATACTCGATAGTAAAGACATGGCCATACTGAACCTGCTGCAGCAAAATGCGAGGATGACGGTAAAGGAAATTGCAGCCAAAATACACCTGAGTACCACCCCGGTGCATGAACGGATCAAGCGGATGGAAACAAGCGGGGTGATAAAACAATATGCTACTTTGGTGGATCATGCCAAAGTAAAGAAAAGCCTGATCGCCATTTGCTATGTATCATTAAAAGAGCACAACAAAACAGCAGGTACCAAGTTTGTAAAAGCCATACAACTGATGCCCGATGTGGTGGAATGTTATACCATTTCCGGTGAATTTGATTTTATGCTGAAAGTAATGTGTGAGGATATGAATGCTTACCATGATTTTCATGTGAATAAACTGAGCCAGATCGAGAATATGGGACATGTGCAAAGTATATTCGTCATGGGGATCATTAAACAAACACATCAATTGGTATTTGGCTGAATGCGGTCCCTGGTTGCCAGTTTAAAAAAGAAGAGTAACTTCAGTATAACAAAACGATATGAAAATGTATACATATGATACATTGTCTGAAGCAGTAAATGATCTGAAAAAACGGGGCTTTGATCTTGATTTCAATTTGCAGGAAAATTGCCTGGTTTGTCACCCGCATACACTGGATATAAAAGATTTTGAGATCGTGGAAGTGCACCGCTTTGAAGGGAATACCGATCCTGCAGATGAAGCCGTGGTCTATGCCATTGAATCAGTGAATGGCCTTAAAGGAGTATTGGTAAATGGCTATGGTATTTCAGCAGAGGCTATGGGTTCAGATATGGCCATGAAATTACAGATAAACCGTTCCTGAACAAACCTGTTCCAGCCAATATGAAAAAAGCACTGCTACTTTTAGGGATAGTTATTTACTTACTCTTTCCACAACATCTGCCGGCACAAAAAGACAGTATCCGTTTGTTTTGCCCGCTGGAAGAAGCAGTGCTGGTTCCGCCGCCTAAAAACGCTATGAAATATGACCCGCCGGATCTTTGTATTGTACTGACCAGCTTGCCGGATAGTATTGTGAAATCGGTAGCCAATGCAAGAGTAACGAATGTGGAGATTGATGAGGAAGGAAAATACGGGATTGTTATTTTTTCAAAGATCAATAACAAGGATTATTATTTCTGGTACACGGGGTTGAATAAAACACTGGTGTCAAAAAACACACTCATAAAAGCAGGACAGGCGATCGGTTATATTGAACCGGGCGGCAGGGTGGAAATGCTGATGTACCAATTTGAAACACAGCTGGATCCTTCCAAATACCTGGATTGTAAAAATGTACTGAAGAACGAATAGTATAAAGTTTACAATTTCTTCTCCATCACATAATCATCCATCACATAACCGTTGCCGATATCAAAGTCGAATTCTTTGATCACGGAGAAGCCATTTTTTTCGTAGAAATATTTGGCCTTGTTACGCCGGTTCACCTGTAATTGCAGGGCGTTGGCCCCTAAGGGTTTTATTTCGCTGATGATATGCTCAATGATATAACGGCCGGTACCTTTTCCCTGTTGCGAAGGCAGTACATATAGTTTATGTAGTTTAAAAACTCCCGGACTCATTTCCTGGTAAGAAGCAAAGCCCACCGGCTCCTTATTCTCATAAATAAAAATGAACCGGGCGCCATCGCTGATCTGTTTTTCCAGGGAGGCTTCACTGTACATCATGTCCAGCATGTAATCGATCTGCTCAGCAGAAATCATGGAAGCATAGGTGTGTGGCCACACTTTAAAGGCCAGTTCACGGATCAGGGGGATATCGTTGACCGAAGCTTTTTGTATCTCAAACACTGGTTGTTTTATTTTGATCTTTAAATAGTTGCCGTGACAGGTTGCGGTGCTCTCTTGTCAGGTTACGGCTGAGCACCAAAGCTACAATTAATGATACAATTGCCCCTGCCAGTAATAATAATTCGCTTACGTTTTGTCCCACCAGCGAATACTGGTTGATGAATAAAAAGAAATCGTACAAGCCATGGAAGAAAACGGCTCCGCTAACGCCGAGTATCATCAGCCACAAACTTCTGCTGGAATCAAATTTGGCTTTGCCCACAAAGTACCCCATGATGATACCAAAAGTGGCGTGAGCAGGGACACTCAGGAACATCCGCTGGAATGCCACCTGGTAACCCATGCCCAGCTCAGCATACTTGGTCACATATAAAATATTTTCTACCGTGGCAAATCCCATACTCACCATCAGGCTGTACACGATACCATCTAATGGTTCATCAAAACTTTTCTGCCGGTAGGAGTAACCCCGCAGGAAAATGAATTTGCAAAGTTCTTCACTCAGTCCCACCACCAGGAATGCAAAAATGGCCACGCCGGCTAATGAGCCATCCACTACTTTGTCTGCAAAATACTTTTCCAGTTCCGCAGCGGGTAAGATAGACAAGCCGCCGAGTATAAAACTGACAATAAGATTCAGCTTGGGTTCTTTGTTGTAGATATCCCGGTAAAAAATGATCAGGCAGATAGCGATACCGGGTGCGGCGGCAATGGCGATATAATTCATGAAAGCGGTTGTTTAAGCAGCCAAGATAATCAATGGGAACAGATTCGCTATACCATGAGCAGGGTATCTATGCCATAACCGAAACCATGTGGAGAGCCACTGTTCCCAACGCCTTGTCGCCGGTTAACTGAACCTTATGCATTGCTTCATCCGCTGTGATGCCTTTGGAGAATAATTTCCAGGCTGTATCCGGGGCAATGCTAACAGTAGCAGTAATGTCTCTGTCTGTTTCTTTTACCAGTTGCCAAAGGCCATTGTTACGGAGGAGGTACCAGTTGCCCCCTGCATCCGTGGTTACCTGCACACAGATAACTGTTCCATCTGCAGCGGGCACATCCCGGTAGGTATGCGGCAGCCCGCACATGAAGGTGTCCATAAAAGGGTAGAAGAGTTCCCGGCTGAACAGGCCGGGTTGGCCTACCGCATCCCTTATCTGCTGCTGGTGAATAAATTTTTCCGTGTACTCTCTTGCCACATGAAACCAGTTTTTAGAAACTGTTTCCCCGGCCCAGGCTACACTGAACAGGGCCTCTTCAAAAGGATCCAGCGAAGCGATATAATCGCAGTATTGTTTGCCGGTATAGGCGAGTAACTCCGTTATTAATCCGGGGCTCATTCGCTGGCTGGCCTGCACCCATTGTGCATTCAATTCATTTAAATAATCAACCAGTTCTGCATAACTGTTAATGGGTTTGTTCGGCTCTAAGGAATGATGATCTCTTGACAGGGACAGGGTCCTGATATTCCCATCCAGCAAATGCGCTGCAATATCTTTTACCTGCCATTTTTTGGCGATGGTGGGTTTGTTCCAATCATCTTTCGACAGCGATTGTAACAGTTCCATTAACTGCTGATCCAATACGGGAAATAAGTGTGCGGTTGGTATGGGGATGATCATGCTATGAAATTAGAATTTACTGACCGAAAAGATTTTTTGTATGTTATCTTGAAGAACTGGTCAATAGTTTAATGGCTTTTTCATTGCTACAATTGTCATTGCCAAATCTTTTTTGCCAATTGATGTTTATAATCTCGATTCTTGTCTCAACTGTTTTGTCCCAATTAAGCTTGAAACCCTTGCTTTCAAGTGTCGCAGCAACTTGTTTTCCAATTTCTAAAGCGTCTTTGTAGTTATTATTAAAGTCGCCAAAACCAATAAATAGATGCCTGTCATCAACAACCCTTTCTATGTCTTGCCAATGGTAATAGCAAAAGCCACTTGTTTTAATGCCCTTTTTTAAAAGTTCTTCATGAATTTCTTGACTGTCACCTTCGCCATCTTGTTTTGTAATACCTGCATTATGTAAAGCAATTATTCCTGACGAGTTTAATTTATCAAAAGCTTGAACCAACTTGTCAAAATCTGTAACTGTTGCCCAACTTGCTTGTTCTCTCAAACGTTCTGCATACGCACTGTCAATTTGATTTTTTGTCCAGTCTCGGTCAAATGGAATTTCATACAAATAGTCTTCAATGTTTGTAAAAGTTTCTTCTTTGTCGTAAAAGCCACTTTTAATAGAAATGTTTAGCTGCTCAATAATGTCGTTTTTGGTTGTGTCCGTCATAGCAACTCTGCTTGATTGAACTTTGGATGTGTTTGATTTTTCTGTGTCATGCTTTGAATTGTTGCATGAGAAAAAAAAGATTGTCAGAATGATTGTAGTTATGAAACGCATTATCATTAAAATGGCATGTAACGTTTAAGCGATTTAAGAAGGGTTGGCGTTTGGAAATATGTTGCTCCACTTTGGCACTACCGTTGATTATTATTTTGCTGGGTAAATGTAGCACACCTGCCCGACTTTTTTAAAGTGCCTATTGTGCGATGTCTTTCTCAGTCAGTAACAGTTGCAGTTCTCCGATGGTCAAAATTTTTGCTTTAGTCGAGGTATCCGATTTCCAAGTTATACTGCCAACTCTTTTCAAAAGCACCTCTTCTCCCAACAACAGCTTTGCCAGCTCCACTTTTGTATCTTCGGTTAACCTTATGTCATTCCTTCTCACATAAAATGTGATATTATAAGGAAGGGTTTGATTTTCTATCTCTGCTACGATATCCTTTGATGAAATTTGCCCCTCTTCGAATTGGTAAAGTGTTAATTCATCTGATGCTGATTCATATTTCTGGATTACAAACAATTTTGTTTTTGCCGCCGCATTCAATATTGAATCAACGATAGCAACACACCTTTTTTGGTAGTTTGCTGTTATCAGGATTTTGGCATTCGGCGTTTCTTGTTTACTATAAACGTATCTAATGCCAATACAATCGCCCTTTTCCATAACCATTTTCGTGAAATGTCCAACAGGGCGGGTAGTATCGAAGAGTTCGTATTGCCTTTCAAGCCAATCTTGGTCATTTGGGTGCTTTATAGAATCCTCTTTTATGTACTTCAGCAAGTCTTTGTGAAGCGCTTCTTCATTCTGCACAAACCATTCATTCAGAGAGTCAGGAGCTTGTGAAAGTCCATTTTCCCTTTGATTGCAGGAAAGTAAGCTGAAGATAAAAACTATAAAAAATAAAGCTCTCATAAGATTTCGCACAACATGTAAATATATGATACTCCCCGCTTGCTTTCAAGGAAAATAGCCTTTGATTTTCAAATAGCTGATCATCGCCATTTCAACCTGACAGGTTGTTATTGTCACCATCCACCAATAAAAAAAACGGGATCACTTTCGCAATCCCGTTCTCAGATAATAATAAAAGGGTTAAAGACCCATTTTCTTTTTCAGGTTGGCATCAATAGCATCTAAGAATTCTTCAGTATACAGGTAATGGTCACCATGATTCACTTTATTGCCATGGATACATACCGCAAGGTCTTTGGTCATTTTGCCTTCTTCCACAGTTTCAATACAAACGGCTTCCAGTGCATTGGCAAAATCGATCAGCGGCTGGTTGCCGTCTAATTTGCCACGGAAAGCAAGTCCTCTTGTCCAGGCAAAAATGGAAGCAATAGGATTTGTAGAAGTGGGTTTGCCTTTCTGGTGCTCCCGGTAGTGACGGGTAACGGTGCCATGTGCAGCTTCCGCTTCCATGGTCTTACCATCGGGGGTGATCAGTACAGAAGTCATCAGCCCGAGTGAACCAAAACCCTGTGCCACGGTATCACTTTGCACATCCCCATCGTAATTCTTACAGGCCCATACAAAATTACCGTTCCATTTCAGGGCACTGGCCACCATATCATCGATCAGGCGGTGTTCATACACGATACCCGCTGCTTCAAACTGTGCTTTGAATTCGTTCTGGTAGATATCTTCAAAAATATCTTTGAAACGGCCATCATATTTTTTCAGGATGGTATTCTTCGTAGAAAGGTATAAAGGCCATTTTTTACTCAGGGCCATATTGAAACAGCTCCTGGCAAAACCCATGATACTTTCATCCGTATTATACATCGACATCGCTACACCATCGCCTTTGAAATTGAATACTTCAAAGGTTTGGGGCTCGCCACCGCCTTCGGGGGTAAAGGTCATGGTCAGTTTGCCTTTTCCTTTGATGACGGTATCAGTGGCCCGGTACTGGTCGCCAAACGCATGACGGCCCACAATGATAGGTGCAGTCCAGTTGGTCACAAGGCGGGGAATATTTTTAATAACGATCGGCTCCCGGAACACGGTTCCATCCAGGATATTGCGGATCGTGCCGTTCGGGCTCTTCCACATTTGTTTCAGGCTGAATTCCTTAACCCTTGCTTCATCCGGGGTGATGGTGGCACATTTGATACCCACGCCGTGTTCTTTGATGGCGTTGGCAGCATCCACGGTTACCTGGTCGTTGGTCTGGTCACGGTATTCCATACCGAGGTCATAATATTTGATATCTACTTCCACGTAGGGGAGTATCAGCTTGTCTTTGATGAATTTCCAGATAATGCGAGTCATTTCATCTCCGTCCAGTTCTACCACCGGTTTAGCAACTTTGATCTTTTGGGCCATGATAACAATTGTTTTAGGTTAAAATTCAGGGTTGGCAAATCTACAATATTATCAAATGTGACTTATGTCATGTGCCGGAAGATATTGTGCCGTACTTTTGTATTAAATTTTTACCCGATTGATTCAAATCAATCCAAAAAGTTGTAACTTTTAAGGCAATTAGTAGTATGGACTCTGTAAAGTCATTCCTGAATTATTTAAAAAGATTCACGGATCTTACAGATGCTGAGTTTAACCAGCACCTGTTACCCGTATGTAAAGTGCGGAGATTTGGCAAAAAAGAAGTGGTCACAAAGGCAGGGGATGTAGAGAACTATATCAACTTCATTGTACGGGGTCTTGTCCGCAAGTATTACAAAAAAGGCCACCACGAGATCAATACACAGATATCCATGGAAGGCCACCTGATCCTGAGCCAGGAATCATTCCACAGCCGCACACCCTCCGATTATACGATTGAAACTATTGAATCATCAACGCTGGTTTCTATTTCTTATGAAGATTTGGAACGGGTGTACCAGCACTCGCATAAAATGGAGCATCTCGGCCGCCTGATCGTCACTTTTGCCATGATCATCAAAGACAACTGGCAGATGCAGATGGTGAAGATGACACCGAGAGAACGGTTTTTAAATTTTGTGACGAAGAACCCTGAGCTGATGCAGCGGGTGCCGCAAAAATACCTGGCTTCTTATCTCAATATCAAACCGGAAACCTTCAGCCGTTTCAAACACCTGATAAAAGGCCATAGCAAAGCAACGGCTAAACCCTGAAGGTGCATTAACCCAACGCCACATCAAGAATCATCATTACCAGGAATCCGCCAATAAAGCCGAGTACAGACCTGTCTGTATATTTATCTCTTTGCGTTTCAGGAATTACTTCTTCCACCACCACAAAGATCATAGCTCCGGCAGCAAAGGCCAGTGCAAAAGGAAGGATGGGCTGCATATAAATTACAGCAACAGCTCCAATAACACCTGCAACCGGTTCTACGATCGCAGACAGTTGTCCATACCAAAAACTGCGCAGGCGGCTCACCCCGTGTCTTCTCAGCGGCATGGATACAGCTACTCCTTCCGGGAAATTCTGAATGCCAATGCCTATAGCCAATGCTATGGCACCTGAAACGGAAGCATCTTCCATGCCAATGGCCGCAGCGCCAAATAATACACCTACTGCCAGCCCTTCCGGTATGTTATGCAACGTTATGGCGAGTATCAGCAGGGTGGTTTTGTGCAATTTTGTTTTTATCCCCTCCGATTCTTCTACTCCGAAATTCAGGTGCAGGTGAGGTGTCACTTTATCCAAAAAGAAAATGAATAAAGCACCTAACAAAAAGCCAACAGCTGCCGGCATCCAACTCATGGAAGGATACATTTTTTCTGACATTTCTATGGCGGGATTCAATAGTGACCAGAAACTGGCAGCAACCATCACTCCACCAGTGAATCCGAGCATAGGATCAAGTACGCCCCGGCTTAATGTTTTAAAGAAAAATACCAACGCAGCTCCTGCTGCTGTTACCAGCCAGGTAAAGGAGGTGGCGATAAGTGCTGAATAAACGGGTCCTATCTTAATAAAAAATTGTTCAATTGATTCCATGTACTCAGATTTTTACAAACAGGTTCTGTGCTAATTGTTCGCTGATAGTAAAAACAGGAAGCTTTCCTGTTTTTACTTCGAGGGAATTATCGAAGGAGAATTTCTTCTTTACTTCCAGTTTGGTACCCATGCCAATATTTTTATGTTTCAGCAGCTCCAGTATCTCAGAAGACTGGTCACTGACATGGCTGACCACTGCTGTTTTATTAAAGGGAAGGTCCAGTAAACAAACCTGGCGGCTGTTCTCAATTTTCCCGTCCTGGTCAGGTATCGGATCTCCATGTGGATCCACCCTCGGGAAACCCAGGAACTCATCTAATTTATCAATCAGTTTTTTACTGCTCACATGTTCTAAATGTTCGGCCACTTCATGCACTTCATCCCAGGTGAACTTCAGCTTCTCTGCTAAAAAATATTCCCATAACCGGTGCCTGCGGATAATCCCCAGAGCCACTTTTTTTCCCTCATTGCTGAGACTGAAGCCCTGGTACGGTTCATAATACAACAGTTTTTTGGCCTTCAGCTTTTTCATCATATCGGTGATGGATGCTGGTTTGGCCTTCAGTTCAGCGGCCAGTTCGTTGGTGGTCACCCTGCCATCCTGTTGCTGCAGGTGGTAGATGGCCTTGATATAATTTTCCTCACTGGTTGAATAGTTCAGCACGGCTAAATTTTTTTTTAGACAAATCTAAATTATAATCAGGAGCCTTCCAAATCCCTTCTTTTGATGGTAGGGCGGAAACGCTTATTTTCGGCATCCAATTCATGTCTATGACCCTTTACCGGAAATTATTGTTGTTGGCCCTTTCTTTTATACTGCTCACGGGCTGCAAGGATAAAAAAAAACCTTCTTTGGCTGGCGATGAGCCGGTTGAAGTGACCGATTTTGTTGATTTTTTTCAGCCGGTCAATTTGCCATTTGCCTTTGAGGATAGTCTCTTATTAAAAAAGGACAATGATTCCTTACGGATCAGCTATAAAGTGTTTACCCAGTTCGTTCCTGATTCGGCATTAGGGAAGGTTTTTGGGAAAGACAAGAAGTTGAAGATATATCCCCTTGGAAAAACCAAAGTTGACGGGTCAGAGACTTATCTTTTTGCCAAAGTGGTTGGTGCGGGCAAAAAAGCAGCCTTTATTATTGCACTGGATAAAAACAATACATTTTTAGCAAGCCTGCCTGCCATCAGAACAGATCTTCCAAAATCTTCTGTACGGACAACAGTCATTGACAGGAGGTACACGATCACCAAGACACAATTGCGGAAGAATACCGATGGTAGTTTGAGTGAAGGAAAAGATGTGTATGTACTGAATGCCGATGCCAGGAATTTTATGCTGATCATGACGGATGCACTGGAAGATAAAGTAACTGAGCTGATCAACCCGATTGATACCTTGCCCCGGAAGCATAAATTATCAGCCGACTATGCTACCGGTAAACTAAATCTTGTTTCTATAAGGGATGGAAGAAAGGGGGATCGACTCACTTTCTTTATTCATTTTGAAAAAGACAACGGTGCCTGTACCGGGGAACTAAAAGGAGAAGCGATGATCCGATCCGCTAACCTGGCTGAATATAAAATAGGCGGTGATCCCTGCGTGTTGCAATTCCGTTTCACTTCTTCTTCAGTTACGTTGAAGGAAATGGAGGGCTGTGGAGCACACAGGGGATTGCGTTGTGCTTTTGATGGGACTTTCCCCCGGAAAAAAGAAATCAAGCCGAAAACTGTCAAAACAAAACTGACCAAAAGAAAATAATTACCCTTTGCTAACGTTTGCGGGGATATTTGTTCAATTATTTCATTACCTGTGGATAATTTGCTTTCTGGCCTAAATCTGTTTCCTATTCATAATTAAATTTTATATTGCAGCCTCGTGTAAAAAAGACACAATATGAGTTTTACTAAATATTCAGTTCCGTACCCCGTTGACCAGGCTTATACTAAGAAAGTTGCTTATTTCTCGATGGAGTTTGCCACTCATCAACCATTAAAGATATACAGTGGTGGTTTGGGCTTCCTTGCAGGGTCTCATCTTCGCAGTGCATATGAACTCCGCCAGAATATGGTGGGCATCGGTATTTTATGGAAGTATGGTTATTACGACCAGGCCCGTCACCAGGACCAGACCCTGCAGGTGACCTGGTATGAAAAATATTATAGCTTTCTGGAAGACACAGGTATCAAGTTCCAGATAAACGTACACGAACATCCTGTTTGGGTAAAAGTCTATTACCTGAACCCGGAAACCTTTAAAACAGCACCACTGTTCTTATTGTCAACCGATGTTCCTGAAAACGACTATGTTTCTCAAACCATCACGCATCGTTTGTATGATGCGAATGTGGCGACCAAAGTGGCCCAGTTCATTTTACTCGGTGTGGGTGGTGCCAAACTGATGGATGTCATTGGTTTTAATCCTGAGTTATATCATTTGAACGAAGCGCATGGTTTATCGGCTGCTTTTTACCTCTACAATAAATACAAGAACAATATTGAGGAAGTAAGAAAACGTCTGGTGTTCACCACGCATACACCGGAAGAAGCCGGTAACGAGAAGCATGATATTTATCTCTGTCATAAAATGAGTTATTTCTGCGGCCTCACGGTTGACCAGGTAAAAAAACTGACCGGTAACCCGGATGACCAGTTCAACCACTCTCTCGCAGCCTTGCGTTTTGCCAAATTAGCCAACGGGGTATCGCAATTGCACGGTCATGTATCCAGGGCCATGTGGGGTCGTTATGAAAATATCTGCCCGATCATTTCCATCACTAATGCGCAGAACTGGCGTTACTGGGCCGATAAACAATTATACCGCTTCATGGAAGCCGGTGATGATTATGGTATTGATGACCGCAAAAAATATTTGAAGAAAAGGGCTTTTGAAATAGTGGCTGATCAGACCGGCAAAATATTTAACCCGGATGTATTTACCATTGTCTGGGCCCGCCGTTTTGCCGGTTATAAAAGAGCCAGCATGCTGACCAGTGACGAGGAACGTTTTGAAAAATTATTGAACAATCCCAAACACCCCGTGCAGATCATCTGGGCAGGGAAACCTTACCCGGTGGATCATCCTGCCATCAGTGAGTTCAACCAGTTGGTGCATATCAGTAAAAAATATAAGAATGTGGCCGTGCTGACCGGTTATGAACTGGCATTGTCAAAAAGGCTGAAGCAGGCAGCGGATTGCTGGTTAAATAATCCAAGAGTACCGAGAGAAGCTTCCGGAACCAGTGGAATGACGGCAGCCATGAACGGTGCCATCAATTTTTCTACCGATGACGGCTGGATACCCGAGTTCATCAATCACGGGCATAATGGATTTGTGGTGCCCAAGGCAGATTATGCCCGTATGGCCACGCATGAACAGGACCAGTATGACCTGGATAAGTTATACGAGATTCTGGAAAATGAAATTCTTCCGTTGTATTATAACAATTATTCTACCTGGCGGCAGGTGATGAAGAACGGAATGCAGGATGTACGCTTCCAGTTTGACAGTAACCGGATGGCACATGAATATTATGATTTGTTGTACAAATAAAAAATCACAAACAAATTCTGAAAGGCCTTCATTTAGCGAAGGCCTTTTTTATTCAAAACTTTTAATAAGCTGGTCACCTGATATGTTAATAGGGAAGAATCCGGCCAGTTTATTAATCACCCCTTCCACCAGTGCATCGGGGCAGGAGGCCCCACTGGTGATCAGAATTTTTACAGGTTCTTTCTTTGGTAAAAACTCAGCCGTTCGTTTTTCTTCTTTGGTATGAAAATTATAATGCAGTATTTCTTGTGCCGAAATAATTTTTTCTTCATTATTGATAAAATAGGTGGGTAGCTTTTCTTCGCAGAGTTCAACAAGGTGTGAAGTGTTGGAAGAATTATATCCTCCCACTACGATCGCCAGGTCGGCAGCTGTCTCCAGCATACCGGTAACGGCAGTCTGGTTATCATTTGTAGCATAGCACAGTGTATCTCTTGTTTCAGCAAAACGATCTTCTGCAACAGCAGGATGAAATGTGTCGATCATTACCTGTTTTAAATAATCAGCAATAGCTTGTGTATCGCTGGCCAGCATGGTAGTTTGATTGACCACGCCAATCCGCTGCAGGTCTTTTGTTACATCAAATCCTGCTGAGTACTGCCCTTTGAATTCTTCTGCAAACAAAGCTGCCGGTTTTTCCCCGGTGATATATTTGGCCAGTTCCTTGGCCTGTTTCATGTCTTCCACTACCACCGAAGCAGCATTGGCAGCTGCATGTGAAAAAGTAGCCCTGGTCTCTTCATGTTTAGGTTTGCCATGGATAACAATGGTATAATTTTTTTTAGCGATCACCTCGCTGCGGTTCCATACTTTTTCTACAAACGGGCAGGTGGTATTGTATTTTTCTGTTTGAATGCCGATATCGTTCAGCCGCTTTTCAATGTCAAGGGTGGTGCCGAATGCAGGAATGATCACTATATCATCAGCGGTCAGTGCTTCAAAAGGGATGATCTGTTTACCGTAGGTGTCCTGTAAAAAAGTTATACCATGCGATTGCAGGTCGGCATTTACCTGGGGATTATGGATCATTTCGCTTAACAAAAAGATGCGTTTGCCCGGGTTTTCTTCAACAGTCCGGAAAGCGATCTCGATAGCATTCTCCACACCGTAACAAAATCCAAAATGACGGGCCAGGAAAATTTGCAATGGCCCAAAGTCCAGCAGGGTGGGGCTGAAATCCTTTTTCATTTTATCCGTTTCTTTCCGTTTCTTCTTGATAGCGGTGATGAGCGGACTGCGGTAAATGATCGGAACATCAAAACTTTTCATGATTGCAAAGATAGTGAGGGAAGTGCAGAGAAGCCTGAAGACAGATGGAGGATGTTCCGGGCCTGATTTCTTCTTATCTTTCGCAAAAGTTAGGACCATGCGATACCTGTTGCTTGCTATCTCTCTTTCAGTATTGCTCAGTGCCTGCAAGCTGATGAAGAAAGAAGATGAAAAAGAAACTAAAAGTAAAAAGAGTATGACCACTGTATTCAATACCCCGGGTTGGGCGCACAGTACCAATATTTACGAAGTGAATATCCGCCAGTACACCGAGGAAGGAACTTTCAATGCATTTGCCAATGAATTACCCCGGTTAAAGGACATGGGAGTTCATACGTTGTGGTTTATGCCCATTACCCCGATCGCACAAAAAAATAAAAAAGGAACATTGGGCAGCCCTTATGCCTGTTCTGATTATACTTCCATTAATCCAGAGTTTGGAACGATGGATGATTTTAAGAACCTGGTAAAGCAGGCGCATGAAATGGGTTTTAAAGTGATCATTGACTGGGTGGCCAATCATACTGGCTGGGATCATCGCTGGACCAAAGAGCACCCGGAGTATTATTTGAAGGATTCTGCTACTAACGACTTTCATATTGCTTCCGGTATGGATGATATCATTGAACTGGATTTTAATAACCCCGCTACCGTGCAGGCCATGATTGATGCGATGAAATTCTGGGTTACGGAATGTGATATCGATGGTTTTCGTTGCGACCTGGCCAGTTGGGTGGAATTGCATTTCTGGCAAAAGGCAAGGCCGGAAGTGGATGCGGTGAAGCCATTGTTCTGGCTGGGCGAATTTGATGAACTGGAGACACCGGAGTATGGAAAAGTATTTGATGCCAGTTATACCTGGACCTGGATGCATAAGACAAAGGATTTCTACCAGCAGCAGTTGCCATTGAGTGCTATCGATTCAATCCTGTACCGGTATAGTGCCATTGGAGATGGTTCTATGCGGGCCTGGTTCACCAGCAATCATGATGAGAACAGCTGGAACGGTACGGAGTATGAAAAATATGGGGAGATGGCCAAAGCCTTAGCCGTGTTCAGTGCCACCTGGAATGGTGTGCCACTGATCTATTCCGGCCAGGAACTGCCGCTGCGCACCAAAAGACTGGAGTTTTTTGAGAAAGATCCTATTCCATGGGCTGGTAAAAATGAATTGCATGATTTTTATAAAACGTTATTTGCCCTCAAAAAAAATAACCCGGCCTTACGGGGAGGTGATAGTACGGTAAAAACGATCCACCTTGCTACTTCTGATGACGGGCATGTGCTTGCTTATCTGAGAAAGAATGGAGAAAGGGAAGTGCTGGTGGTATTGAATCTTTCTGCGGCAAAAGACCTGCATTTCGATATTACGGATGAAAGCCTGAAAGGGATTTTCAAAAATGTTTTTTCAGGTGCTGCTAATGATTTTACCACGGAGAAAAGTTTTGAAATGCAACCCTGGGAATACCTGGTGTATGAGAAGTGATCATAATTAATTGTACTAAAAAAAGCCGCCTGTAATGCAGGCGGCTTTTTTATTCATTTTCTGTATTGATTATTGTTCATCCAGGTTCAGGGGATACGTATAAGACCCATCATAACCGGGATAGATGCCTTCCAGGCGGATGCTGCCATCAGTCCTTGCGATGATCCTTGCTAACTGTTCAATACTGCTGATCTCTGTTCCGTTCACACTGGTGATCACAAAGCCTTCCTGGATCCTTGTTCTGCCGATGGGGCTGTCTTTGCTGGTAATTGATTTTACCACCACGCCACCGCCTATATCTAATTTTGTTGCTTTCTCTTTACTCAGGTTTTCCAGCTCGGCACCCAGTTTCTGGTTGATATCTGTTTTAGCCACTTCTTCGTAAGAACCTACTTTACTTTTCAATGTGGCAGTACCGTTAAATTCTTTATCGCCTCTTTTATATGTGATCTTTACTTTATCACCTGCATTGTAAGAAGCAACGGTTCCCTGTAGTTCAGGCCATGAAGCAATAGCAATATCATTGATCTTAGTGATCACATCACCTTTTTTCAAACCTATCTCAGCAGCAGCGCCATCCGGGGCCACCAGGCCAACATAAGCACCATCACCTGCATCGTATTTATCTTCCGCAGCAGAGATGCCAAGATAAGGCCTCTTCACATCACCATATTTCACGAGGTCATTCACGATCTTTTTTACCAGGTTTACCGGGATAGCAAAACCATAACCGGCATAAGTTCCGTTTGGAGCAAGAATGGCAGAGTTAATTCCCACCAGTTGCCCATCGGTAGTGATCAGGGCCCCACCACTGTTTCCCTGGTTGATAGCAGCATCCGTTTGTATAAAAGATTCGATCGGGCTGTTGCTTTGACGCTGGTTGATACCAATGGCCCTTCCTTTAGCACTCACGATACCTGCCGTAACTGTAGTTTCAAGTGTCAGGGGATAGCCAACAGCTAACACCCACTGGCCCAATTTAACAGCATCGGAGTTACCATAGATCAGGTAAGGCAGGTTAGTTGCATCCACTTTTAATACGGCAAGGTCGGTACTAGGATCACGGCCGATCACTTTAGCTTTATAAGTTTTCTTATTGCTCAGGGTTACAGTGATCTCATCGGCCACACCATCTCCACCATTCGATACAACGTGGTTATTGGTTACGATATAACCATCTTCGCTGATGATCACCCCGCTGCCAGAGGCCCTTTGTTCAGGTTGTACCTGCGGCCCGAAACCTTCTCCAAAAAACTGGTTGAAGAAATCATCCATGTTGTTGCCGCGGCTGCGGTTCAGGTTACTTATTTTCTTGGCCGGGATCTTTGTTTTGATGTGTACAACAGCGGGAACAGCAGAACCGGCGGCTTTTGTAAAATCAATCGGGTCGGCAGCTGTGCCTGCATTACCATAAAAACCGGCATAATTAACCGGCAGTTTACCATCGGCGGTGGTCTGCGCAATCCCATCTTTTTTACTGGTCAGTTTACCATATACCCACACACTGCCAACGGCTGATGCTGCACTCACAGCAACGATCAGAAAAAGTTGTTTAAGTTTCATAGTGCTATATACTTTTTAGATTTTTGTTTGCAAGGACCAATTGTTTCATATTCTGTGCCATTGCTTTACAAAGTAACAAACTGTCAGGTCATCTTTGTTTGCCAACAGTTTAGTTTAACAATTCTTTACTAAGGTCTTCGTACTTTACTGCCCATGTAAATTTAATGCCATTTGCGGGGAATAAAAAGCTTCGTTTTACAGGCGGCAAAGAAAAGCAAGGGTATCAACCCCGTCTGCATAATCCGTAATGGCCGGAACCTGGGTTTGTCCAAATGGGACGAAACCCCTGCCTGCAATGCATTGCAGGTCGGGATGATCTTTTAAACTACCGGTCAATTTGTCGGGATTGTCATAGAATTCATAGTTCAACTGGCTGATGGGGGAGAACAGGGAGTGGTCCTCAACCAGTAAAATGGAGGAGTTACTCATATAATATTTCTTATTCAGCAGATGCAGGGCCAGGTTATAATCGTAATTGTTTTTGTACTTATGATGGTCGGCCAGGAAATCATATTTCTTAAAGGCGGAGAGCAGGGGAATAAAATCGTAGCCTTGCGGGACATAAATTTTGGTCACATTCCGGCAGCCCAGGCCAAAATAGAGGTACACGTCATCGGCCAGTTTTGCCAGTTCTTCGCTGGTTTCTGCGCCGGTAAGAATGGCTACCGAGGTTCTGTTTCGGCGGATGACATGCGGCCATTTGCCAAAATAATACTCAAAATGCCCTGCTGAATTATTGCTGCCGGTGGCAATATAGGCATCGCAGCCTTTCAGCATATTTGCATAAGAGACCCACTGCTCAACCGTTTTATCCCATTCTGCCAATTTACCAAGCAGGTGTTTTATCAGGGTTTCGTCCTTCGAAGAAGTCTTGATCGTTGCCCTATGGCCCGACATGAATACCGATAAGAAATCATGGAAACCCACCAGGGGGATGTTACCTGCCATAACGATCCCGACGTTTTTGGGTTGAGGAGTATTGGCTGGCAGATCATAAGAGCTGACCCATTTTTCCAATTCCGGGCGGGACAGGAAATACCGGGCTATATTGTTGGTGGCCAGGTCAACGAATTCGGGGATGAACCAGCCATTTTCCCCGGAAGCTTTTTCTTTGGCTTCTATCCACAGGGGATCACCTGCTAAAATATATTCCCCTAGGTCAACCAATAAATCGATCCGATACTGTAAATTCATGCCCGTAAATTAAATGCCAGTTTTAAGTTTTCCGGCTGCAAATTAATGGATGACTGCGCAGGAAAAAATTTAAAGCAGGCTGCTGAGACTAAAAACAAACTAATTTTGCTCAGCAATATAATTCTCAACCCGTTAAATGTTTTTTTATGGCAATCAAGATCACCGAAGAATGTATCAATTGCGGCGCCTGCGAACCCGAATGTCCCAATAACGCTATTTATGAAGGTGGCGTGGAGTGGGCTGTTTCAGACGGAACCACAGTAAAGGGCCCTTTTACCCTTTTGGATGGATCAGTAGTGGATGCTGATCAAAAAAACGCACCGGTAAGTGTTGATATTTATTACATCACCCCCAATAAATGTACTGAGTGCCAGGGCTTTCATGAAGAGCCGCAGTGTGCAGCCGTTTGCCCGGTTGATTGCTGTGTTCCGGATGAGATGTACCAGGAGACCGTGGATCAGCTGATGGCCAAAAAAGACAAATTGCATATCTGATCTGTGCTTCGGCTGTGCATAATTATTTAACCGGTTACTGATTGTTCTGTATAAAGTTGTATAACTTAGTGACCGATTCAATTAATATAGCAGTGTAAACTGCTCCATTAAAGGCGGGTGATATTTCCCGTCGTAAAAAGGTGAAGGAGAAACGGCCTTCACCTTTCTTATTTTTGAAAGCGGCAGGAAATAAATGATTTTTAGCATTTGAAATTTCCGGCATCGCTTTTTTTCCTCAATATTTGCGTAGCTAAACACATACATAATCAACTATGAAGAAAACCATTGCCCTGGTTACCGGCGGTTTTTCAGGAGAGGCAGTTATTTCGTATAAAAGTGCCACAACGATCGATAATAATCTCGACCGGGATAGATTCAATGTTTATAAGATTGATATCAACCCTAAAGGCTGGTTCTATGAACTGGCAGACGGGAGAAAAGTGGAAATTGATAAGAATGATTTTTCTCTTCCACTCGATAATCAAAAGATAGATTTTGATGTGGTTTTTATTGGTATGCACGGCACCCCCGGGGAAGATGGAAAACTGCAGGGCTACTTTGATACATTAAAAATCCCCTACACGAGTTGTGATGCGACCACGTCGGCCATCACGTTCAATAAACGATATACTGTTGCGGTGGCCAAAATGGCCGGCATCTCGGTAGCTAATTCAGTTCACCTGTTTAAACATTCTCCTGTTCCTGCTACGCAGGTACTCAGCCAGGTAAAACTACCGGTGTTTGTGAAACCCAGTAATGGAGGATCAAGCATCGGGATGAGCAAAGTAGATAAACCGGAAGACCTGGATGCGGCTATTGTCAAAGCATTCAATGAAGATGAGCAGGTACTGATTGAAGAGATGGTGAAAGGGAAAGAATATACAGTAGGTGTTTTCAAAACAAAGGGAAATATTATCGTGTTGCCGCTTACAGAAGTAAGAGCAGATGACGATAAGGAGTTCTTTGATTTTGAAGCCAAGTACCAGGGTAAATCAACAGAAACAACTCCGGCGGTGGTGGATGAAGTGATAGCCGATAAGATCAGGGCAGCAGCACATAAAATCTATGCTGTATTCAATTGCAGGGGGGTGGTCAGGATTGATTTTATTTATAATGAGGAAAGTGGTCAGCCCTTCATGCTGGAGATAAATACCATACCGGGACAAAGCGAGGCGAGTATTGTGCCGCAGCAGGTGAGAGCCATGGGCTGGAGCCTGAAAGAATTTTATACCAAACTGGTGGAAGAAGCTTTATACTGATTTATAAAAGTGCGATTAGGATCATTCAAAATTTAAACCGTGCTGAAATTTATCACACATCGTCCTTTGTGGCTTAATATCCTGGCCGGGATATTACTGGCTGTAGCCATCTTTTCTGTTTTTATCTTATCACTGAACTGGCTTACCCATCATAACAGTTCAATGACGGTACCCCAGGTAACGGGTAAATCATTTGAAGAGGCCGAAAGTATATTGGAGAAAGCCGGCTTTGATGTTGAGATACAGGATTCAATTTATTCCGACACCACAAAACCGATGGCTGTATTGAAACAATTTCCCGAAGCGGATGAGGTGGTGAAGGTAAACCGTAAAGTATATCTTACTATCAACAGGGCTGTTCCTCCTATGATCGATATGCCGAACCTGGTAGGCTATAGTTTTCGTAATGCAGAAATGACCTTGAAAAATAACGGGCTTCGCTTTGGTGACAGCACTTTCAAACCCGACTTTGCCCGCAATGCTGTATTAGAACAACTGTATAATGGTTCACCTATAACACCCGGCACTAAAATAAGAATGGGCAGCAAGATCGACTTTGTGCTGGGAGACGGAGTGGGGGATAAAGAATTTGCAGTACCTGACATTATCGGGCTGACTTTTGCTGATGCCAAAGCAAGACTGGAAGCCTATGGGATCAGTTTCGCATCTGTTATTGCAGATGGCGTTACTGATACAGCCAGTGCCTTTATCTATAAACAAAACCCGGAGAGATTAGATATAGATAAGAAGATACAGCGTATTCGTTCGGGCCAGACAATGGATGTATGGCTGCAACTTGACAAACCAGTAAGGGATACCGTTACTATACCTTTAATTCAAGAATAATATACACAGTTATGCAAAATATCACGGCGGAAGAATTGAAAGCCCGGCTGGATGCCGGTGAAAAAATGAACATCATTGATGTAAGAGAACCACACGAGAATGCGGAATTCAATATTGGTGGTACGCTTATTCCATTGGGAAAAGTGCAAAGTATGCAAATTGACGAGATCGAAGACCTGAAACAACAGGAACTCATAGTGTATTGTCGCAGCGGAAACCGTAGCGGGCAAGCTTGCCTGTTCCTGGATGCACTCGGGTTTACCAATACCAAGAACCTGGTGGGAGGTATGCTGGGCTGGCAGGAGAAATATGGAAATAAGAAGTAAGAAGTCTGGGGCCGGATGGCAGACTTCTTACTTCCGGCCTTTTTATAACCTTATATTGACAGCCAGCATAAAATTCGTTCCTGCCATCGGGAAATAATAATTCTCAGTAGTGGTCTGACCTCCGTAGATATAGCTGAATGTATATCCATTCGGTTCATATTTCTTGCTAAAAAGGTTATTTACCTGGCCAATAATATTTACTTCTTTCAGCCATTTCTTTTTGATCGTATAAATAGCTCTCAGGTCCTGAACATAAAAGGCATTCAGTTTCCTGTTGTCGTTTTGTGTATTATCAAGATACTGATCGCCGACATATTTACTTAATAAACTCAGTTCAAGATTTTTTACCGGCAACAGGTTAATGGCTGCACTCCCGACTACGGAAGGTGAAAAGGCTATATCGGTAGCATCATACGTATTTACTTTTTGTCCGCCGTTATCATAATCATCAATAAATTCTGAGAAGTTATTGACCTTATTCCTGCTGAGTGCAAGATTGCCGGTTGCATTTAGCCATGAATTTACAATATACCCTCCCTGTAATTCAATGCCCGCCCGGTAGCTTTCCAGTATATTGGTTCTTGTATAGGCTCCCACATCATTGATCTTGCCGGTTAATACCAACTGGTCTTTGTAATTCATATAATACAATGTGGCTGACCAGTTAAATTTTTTGCTGCTCTTTTCTATACCGGCTTCAATATCATGCAGCCGTTCGGGCCGGGGTTGTTGCAGGGCACCGGCTTCAAAATCATCCCGGTTGGGTTCTTTGTTCGCAACAGCGTAAGAGAGATAACCTTTCCAGCCATTCTTGCTGTAACTGATACCGGCTTTGGGATTAAAGAAGTCGAATTCGTTATTCACAAATAGCGAGGGATTATCCCGGAACCCTTCAATTGTATAGCGGACAGCCCGGTATTGAATATCTCCGAATAAATTCCAGTGATCGCCTACCTGTACCTGTTCTTTCAGGTAAACCGTGAGGTCGTTTTTCAAGGCATCAAGATCATACCAGCGGTAATCAGGTGAAGGCAACCCGTTAGATGCCCATGTCAGTTCACCGAAATGATTTCCATTATACCGGGTGATGGCGCCCCCGAATGTGGTTTGTGATTTGCTGCTTTTATACTGTAATGAAAATATGGAGCCGTAAAAATCATTATCCAGCCATAACTGGCGGACAAAATCCGAATTACCTGCCGTACTGATTCCGTATTTTGAATAGGGTTCATCCGCTTTATATTGTTCATAATAACCTTCTCCTTTGGTAAGGAATAAAGCAGTATTAAAATGCAGCCTGTTGTTAATGGCCTGGTTAAAGAATAACTGGTAATGATCCTGTTTGAAGTTGTCAGTTTCGTTATCATAAGGCTCACCGGGTTTTTCGGTACCGGCATAATTGACGGTTCGGTTACCGGCTTCCAGGTCTGTTTCTGAAACACCATTCCAGGCCTGGTAGGTTTTTTCTTTGCCTGAAAAAATATTGAACCGTAAGGAATTGTTCTTTCCAATATAAGCGGTGGAAAAATAAATGGATTTCAGGTCTGTTTTTGCACGGTCGATAAAACCATTGCTGGTGATATTTGATATGCGAATATCCGTAGTAATATGATCGCCGATCAAACCACTGCCCAGTTTCAATGTATTCTTCCAGGTATCAAAAGAACCATAGCTGTTGTTGATCTCTGCATAAGCCTCTTTCATTACTTCATTGGTGCTGAAATTGATGCTGCCGCCAAAAGCACCTGCGCCATTGGATGATGTGCCCACACCCCGCTGTACCTGGATACTGCCGGTGGAAGAAGAAAAATCCGGGAGGTCCACAAAGAAAGTGCCCTGGCTTTCCGCATCGTTGTATGGAATTCCATTCAGCGTAACATTGATCCTTGTGGCATCCGTTCCCCGGATACGGATACCGGTGTAACCGATACCATTCCCGGCATCCGAGTTAATAACTATGGATGGTGTCTGGTTGAGCAGAAAAGGAATGTCTTGTCCCAAATTGACTTTAGCAATCTCTTTTCTGCCGATATTGGTTTTGGTAAACGGTGCATTATCTGCCGCACGGATAGCTTTTACTTCCACGGGAGACAAGGCATAAAAACTGTCTTTGACAGGCGTTTTTTCCTGCGCCCTAACCGTTTGGCACAGGATGAACGAAATGATTGGAATGGCAATCCTCTTCATTTTTTTTAATTTTTTAAGGTTAAAAAATGAGAGGGAAATGCTGTGGAGAAAGGGCATGTGATTGACCTCCTTCCCTGCGCAGGCATTACCCTGATCAGGTTTTACGGGTTTGATCTCAGCCAACGCTGAACTGCCAAAGGGCCCTTTGGCGGGTTCAGGTGAGCACCCCGGGAAACACTGAAAACTTACAAAGCTTTCTTTTTTGCAAGAATAAGAACTTATCTGCCAGCGGGCAGATAAGGCAAAGTTAAGGCAGAAAATAGTTACCATCAGCTGTAACTTTTCTACCCTGTTCTTCGTACCACCTGAAAACCAGCTAATATGAAGAAATATTTGTTATTGCTTTCTCTGGTACTGGCCATGTTGCCGGTGCTTGCCCAGCAAGTTATCAACGATCCTAACGCGGAAAAACGGGCCGTCAGCAGTTTCCATGGTATTGATGTATCAACCGGCATCACCCTGATTCTGACCGAAGGCACTGCCGAAGAAGTAGCCGTGAGTGCAGCCAGCATTGAGTTCAGGGATAAGATCGTGACTAAAGTAGAGAATGGTATTCTGAAGATCAGGTATGAAACAAAAATGGGGTCGATCAATAAGCGTAAAGAAAGTAAGGAACTCAGGGCATACGTATCGTATAAGACACTGGATCACCTGGATGTTAATACAGGAGCAGAAGTAGAGATCAGGGGCGTATTATCTTCTTCCGTTTTAACACTAAAGGCCAATACAGGCGGTATTGTAAAGGGAAAAATCAATATTACTAAATTGAAAGTAAGCCAGGATACCGGCTCCAAAATAACATTGACAGGTAAAGCGGAGACATTGGAAGTAGACGGTGATACCGGGAGTAAATTTTTGGGAGAAAAGCTTGAGACGACCAATTGCACGGCTTCGGCAGGGACCGGGGCGGGAATATCTATTACTGTGAATAAAGAACTGAATGCAAAAGCCAATACAGGCGGATATATCAAATACAAAGGCACTGCTGGTATCCGGGAAATTAAAACCAACACCGGCGGGTCCGTTTCTAAAATCTAAACTATAACCAACAGATCATGAAAAAAATAATCAGCTTAGTATTGCTGGCAGTAGCATTTACTTCTGTTACTGCGCAAAAAACGATCAATGATGCGAATGCAGAGAAGAGAAATGTCACCAACTTTCATGCAATAGAAGTGGGAGGCGGTATTGATCTTTACCTTTCGCAGGGTGATGAAGCAGTGGCCGTAAGTGCCAGTGAAATAAAATACCGCGACAAGATAAAAACGGAAGTGGTAAACGGGGTGTTGAAGATCAGGTATGAATATGAAAAAGGGTTAAGAATTAACTGGACGAATTCAAAAATGCAACTGAAAGCCTATGTTTCCGTTAAGGAACTTGATAAATTAAATGCGTCCGGCGGTTCTGATGTGCGGGTGGAGGGGACTCTTACCTTTGTAAAACTTGACCTGGGAGTTTCTGGTGGGTCTGATTTTACGGGCAAAGTGGATGTAACCGATCTGAGAGCTAATGCCAGTGGTGGGTCTGATATTCATATTTCCGGTTCTGCCAAAAAGCTGGATATTGATGTGAGTGGCGGAAGCGATTTTAAAGGATTTGATCTCATCGTGGAAAATTGTACCGTAGAAGCCAGCGGCGGCAGTGATGTGTCTGTTACGGCAACTAAAGAATTAAATGTGGAAAGCAGTGGCGGCAGTGATGTATATTACAAAGGGGCAGCCATGATCCGGAATATTAAGAGCAGCGGCGGTGGCAGTGTGAAAAAGACATCTAAATAAAGAATTAAAAGTTAAGCGTATGAAAAAGATAACTGTTCTCATGTTTGGCCTGTTAGCAGTATTGTTTGCGGCAGCACAAACGATCAACGATCCGAACGCAGAAGTGAGGGATGCAAAGGGATTTCACGGCATCAACGTATCGCATGCTTTTGATGTGTACCTGAGCCAGGGAGATGAAGCTGTTGCGGTCAGCTCAACAGATATGGATTACCGCAGCCGTATAAAGGTGGAAGTTAAGAATGGGATCCTTTTTATAAGCCTGGATAACCAGGGTATGAAATGGGCTAAGGGGAATAAACACCTGAAAGCTTATGTATCGTATAAGAAATTAGATAAGATCAATATCAGTGGTGCCTGCGACGTGTATATCAATGGATCATTAAAGGCTGATGAACTGAAAGTTGATCTGTCCGGGGCCAGTGACCTGAAAGGAAAACTGGATGTAAAGACCCTGGATGTTGATATCAGCGGAGCTTCCGACATGACAGTTACAGGTACAGCTAATCAATTGAAAATCGATGCCAGTGGTGCCAGTAATTTTAAGGGGCAGGATCTATCGGTTGATTATTGTAATGTGGATGCCAGCGGGGCCAGTGATGTAAAGATCACGGTGAATAAAGAATTGTCAGCCAATGTGAGTGGCGCCAGTGATCTGCGGTATAAAGGAGAAGGGTTGATCAGGGATATACGCACCAGTGGCGCCGGTTCTGTAAAAAGGATTTAGTCATAACAAAAGGATATAGTAAAGCGCTGCCATTTTAATTGCGACTTTTTTTTATTTTTCTTTTGGAGGGATAGCCAGATACGGTTACCTTTGCGCTCCACATCGCGAAGTAGAGCAGCGGTAGCTCGTCGGGCTCATAACCCGAAGGTCGGGAGTTCGATCCTCCCCTTCGCAACCAACGAAAAAGGCCAAACCCCGGTTTGGCTTTTTCAATTTTTTCTTAACAGTTGAACTTCAACTGCCAAGATTGATCACCTCCTCAATTCTTAGGCTCTGCCTTTCGGCAGTCAAGTTGAAGTCGTCGGCTTGAATTTTTTTCAATGAAAACAGGGTTCGTCAATATTTTCGGAAGGCCCAATGCCGGGAAAAGCACCTTACTCAATGCGCTAATGGGAGAGAAACTGGCTATCGTATCTCCAAAAGTGCAGACCACAAGGCACCGGATCAAAGCAATCATGACAGAAAAAGATTACCAGGTGATTTTTTCAGACACCCCCGGTATTATTGAGCCCCGGTATAAACTGCATGAAAAGATGATGCAGGCTGTTAAAAGTGCGTTGGAAGATGCTGACGTAGCCCTGCTGATCGTTGATGTAAATGAGAACTGGGAGGAATGTAATACCATTTTTGAAGCCTTGAAATTAAAGGTGCCTGCCATTATAGTTATCAATAAGATCGACAGGGCATCGCAGGAAAAAATAAAAGAAGCGGTTACTTTTTTTGAAAGCAAGTCTTATTGTAAGAAGACGCTGACGATCACAGCCACAAGTGGTATCAATATCAAGAACTTCCTGAAACCGATATTGGAATTATTGCCGGAAGGTGATCCGTTCTATACCGATGATGATATCAGTGATCTGCCGACCAAGTTCTTTGTCAGTGAATTAATCCGGGAGAAAATATACGAGTTGTCACAGGATGAGATACCATATCACACGGCTGTATTGGTCAGGGAATTTAAAGAGAAGACAACATTGGTCAAAATTGTGGCAGATATCATTGTACACCGCGAGACACAGAAAGTGATCCTGATCGGGGAAGGTGGCAGTATGATCAAGAAAATCGGGACAGCAGCGAGGCAGGATATTGAAGTCTTTTTGCAGCAAAAGGTTTTCCTTGAATTGTTTGTCAAAGTGAAACCCAAATGGAGAGAGAATGATCTCCAGTTAAAAGAATATGGATATTAAAAGGCTTATAGTTTTTGTTACAGTGGCTATGAACCATGAACTATCAACCATCAACAAATTATTATGTCATTTACAGTAGCAATAGTAGGCCGTCCGAACGTAGGGAAAAGTACATTTTTTAACCGTTTGCTGGAACAGCGCAAAGCCATCGTGGATGATGTGAGCGGGGTGACAAGAGACCGGCAGTATGGTGTTGCTGACTGGAACGGGAAGATGTTCAACGTTATCGATACAGGTGGTTTTGTAGCGGGCAGCGAAGATATTTTTGAAAAAGAAATTGCCAAGCAGGTATTGATTGCTGTGGAAGAAGCAGATGCTATCATCTTCATGGTAGATGCACATACCGGCCTTACTAACCTTGATGATGCGATGGCGGGGGTATTAAGAAGAAGTACGAAACCCGTTTTTTTGACGGTCAATAAAGTTGATAATAGTGAACGACTGCTGGAGGCTAACGAGTTTTACAGCATGGGCTTTGAACATGTTTTCTTTATCGCAGCAGCCAGTGGCAGCGGCAGTGGGGAGTTACTGGATGCTATTGCCGGTCTTATCAGCGAGGATGCTTCGGAAGAAACAGCAGAGATGAATGCGTTGCCTAAGTTTGCCATTATCGGTCAGCCCAATGTGGGGAAGTCTTCTTTACTGAATGCACTGATCGGTCAGGAGCGGACCATTGTGAGTGAAATTGCCGGTACCACCAGGGATACCATTCATACCCACTACAATCTTTTCCAGAAAGAATTTATATTGATCGATACCGCCGGTATCCGCCGCAAAGCGAAAGTGCATGAAGATCTAGAATTTTATTCCGTGATCCGGGCCATTAAAGCATTGGATGAGGCAGATGTTTGTTTACTGGTACTGGATGCAGAAAAAGGAATTGCACAGCAAGACCTGAATATTTTCAGCCTGGCAGTGAAGAAAGGAAAAGGGGTGGTGGTGCTGGTGAATAAATGGGACCTGGTGAACAAGGAAACCAATACTGCACGGGATTATGAAGCTAAGCTGAAAGAAAAATTAGCTCCCTTTACCGATGTTCCTGTTCTCTTTATTTCCGCTAAAGAAAAAACAAGAATATTTAAAGCCATTGAACTGGCACTGGATGTATATGAAAGCCGCCAGCGCAGGATACCCACCTCGCAATTAAATGAAGTGATGCTGAAAGCGGTAGAAGCCCATCATGCGCCGGTAGTCAGGGGTCATTCATTAAAGATCAAATTTGTGACCCAGATACCTACAGCCGTACCATCGTTCGCTTTTTTCTGCAATTTCCCGGAAGATGTGAAACAACCGTACAAAAATTATCTTGAAAATCAATTGCGTAAGAACTTTAATTTCACCGGAGTACCAGTCCGTTTATTCTTCCGGAAAAAGTAAATGATTGATTACTGTCAAGCAGGAGCCGACCGGAAGAAAAAGATATAAAGCAGCTTTGATATTTGATTTCCGGGATATACCTTTGCGCATCTTTTTAAAACCTAAAACAAAAAAGTACAATGAAAAAAGTATTCGCAATCCTGGCTATCGCTACATTCATGGTGGCTTGTAACAACGAAGCTGAAAAAACTGAAACTACTGTAGACAGCGCTGCTATCAAAGCTGCTGCTGATTCAGCTGCTGCCGCTGTTGCTGCAACTGTAGATACTGCTGCTGCAAAAGTTGACACTGCTGCCGCTGCTGTAGTTGATTCCCTGAAGAAGTAATCATTGTACTGAACAATATAGCTTCTTGTAAGAAGTTCCCCTGCCCATACCGGCGGGGGATTTTTTGCACATTATTTTTCTGTTCAGGGATTTTTCTTAATTTAAGTGACCATTAAACCTGTCCATCTCCCCGAAAAGCCTTTCATGTTCCTGCCCTGCGGCCATTAAACCTTATCGCATGAAAGGATATCTTCTGCTGACAGCCCTGCTGTCTGTATGTACCTATTCAAAGGCTGCTATTGTCACCTGGGATGGTGAAGCTGGTGATGACCAATGGAATACTCCTGCTAACTGGGCGGGAAATACGCTGCCGCAAACCGGTGATGATGTGATCCTGGATAATTCTGTTGTAACCGGGTCGTATATTGTAAGCCTGCCACCTGGCACCGTTTCAACAATAATTAATTCTTTGCTGATTTCTCCTTCTGGAAGCAATACGATCAGGTTGATACTCCCAGTTTCCAATACTATTGTTCCTGCTTTAGACATTACTGGAACCGGAGATGTTCTGGTGTTGAATAACAGGGCGATTCTGCAAAATTCTTCCGGTGCAACAGGCGGCTTGCCCATTAGTGTAAGTAATCTTCCAGGTATTTTCAGGATCAATAATGGCGGCAGGTATATTCACAATACCTTTCGCCAGCATACGGCATTATTGGATAAGTTATCATCTGCCCCGGGTACAGAAGACGGGACAATTGAATTTGATGTACCTACTACAACTGCATATGTTATTTCACTTACCGGCAGAACGGTAGGTAATTTAGTATTGTCAGCAACAGCGGCGGGCGGCACCAGAACATATACTTCTTCCGGTTCAAATCCCTGTATCATTAACAGTGATTTTACAATCAATAGCGGAGTTACTTTTTCCTCCGGTTTTGCTGCTGATTTTATAATAAAGGGAAATTTGAATCAACAACCGGCATCTGTTTATAGTATTCAAAATTCAACAGACAATAATTACGTTAAAATTGAAGGCAACCTTACCAGCCAGGGAGAGATTACAGAAACAGGTACCGGCCTTCCTGTATTGGAGCTGAACGGGGCCGCCAATCAAAACATTACTATACCCGGAAACATAACGAACAATGTTGAATTGAGAATAAATAACCCGGCCGGTGTTACTCTTCAGTCAAGCCTGACCCTGCCGTACCGGCTGAATTTGACAACTGGGAAAATCACAACTTCACTTTCGAATATGCTTACTCTTGCAGATAATGCTGTAACAACCGGGGCCTCTTCGCTAAGTTTTATCGAGGGGCCTCTGCGAAAAATCGGGGATGACAATTTCACGTTCCCGGTTGGCGTTGGAAGTATATATGCGCCGGTCACTATTGACAACGTATCCGGTGAAAATAGTGCAGATATATTTACCGCAGAATATAAACGCACCAATCCTCAAATAATTCGTGGACCTGCAGTAGAACCGGGTATGGATCATGTAAGTTATGTGGAGCACTGGACGCTTACCCGTGATGCAGGAACAGCTGTTAAGAAAGTGGCACTCGCTGTTACAGCAACCAGTTTTTGTAAGTCATTAGCCACTACTTATGTCAGCCGCTGGAATGGCTCATTCTGGACTGATGAAGGTTCAACTAATGGAGGTGTTACCCTATACCCACCGTATGAGACAGGTACGATTACCAGTACTGCTGATCTCTCTGCATTCGGAGACTTTACACTGATCACCGACCAGCCTTTTGCTATCAACCCGCTGCCTGTTATGCTGGTTGGTTTTGATGTTGTAAAGCAAAATAATTCGGCTCTGTTGCAATGGGAATTGGCGGCATACTGTTCGAAAAATACAAAGTTTGAATTGCAGCGTTCTCACGAAGGAGGCAGCTTTGTTACATATAAAACTATTGCGGGCAATGAAATCAGCCGGTTCTACCAGGTAACTGATAACCGCCTTCATACAGGGCTTACTTATTACAGGCTCCGGATTATTGAAGAAGATGGGAAAATAAGTTATAGCCGTATTGTGACCGTTATGAATGGTTCGTCTGAACTTTTGTTAACAGCAGTTGCTTCAACACTTGTTACAGACATCGTAACTGTTATGATAGCAGCATCCGGTAACCGTGATGTGGTGCTGTTTATTACAGATATGCAGGGAAGGATACTGTTAAAAAAAGAACACCGGTTAATTGCAGGAAATACAACGATTCAGCTTTATGCAGGCAGCCTGGTTACAGGTACGTATCTGGTCTATGCAGAAAGTAAAGGGCGGCGAACCAATGGTATCCGGTTTATTAAACAATAGGGATCACTTTGCTTTTTTCTTTGAAGCCGTCTTTTTTACCATTGGGATATTAAGCCTTTTTGCTTCCTCATTCCAGGCAGCTGCATTGATGATCAGTTCCCTTATACCAAATGAACTGATATCTTTTTTTGAAGTAACAGTGATTGTTGCAATGGCAGCCCTTGATTTCAGCTCCAGTTGCGGGAAAGCTTCGAGCAGGTCTTTGCCGCGGCAAAAAGCAACATCCACGCCTTTTGGTGTGTTGTTGAGGTACATAAACATTCCAAAATAATGATAGAAGGGGATCTTAAAACTGAACCGTTCTTCAATACCCGGTACATTTTCGATGATCATCTCCCGGAGTATTTCTGCCAATTCACGTCTTTCATCCGGTAAAGCTTCGATATATTCATCCACTTTCTTCATTGCTAGTATAAACCGAACTGAATACTGATCTGTTCTGCGTGTTTTTTGAAAGCTATGAATTCTTCCTGTTGCTGGGCAATGAAAGGATTATCTTTTAATTTGCCGATCACGGTCTCCATTTCTTTCTCTGTTTCATACACCATCTGGCGGAAAGGACTCCGGTAATCTTTAGCTCTTGATTCGTAAATGGCTTTTGTCATCCATTCTTTTGTAGTAACGGCCTGCAGCAGCAGCGATGTAAATATTTTTTTACTGAACCGGCCGGGTGTTAATTGAAGCATTTCCAGCAGTGTAGCAAAAGCATGCTGTGTTTTTTCTTTTGCATATATCCGGCCCTGTTGTTCGTAAAATGCATGCACCTGGTCCCAGTCATTGATCTTGCCGGAATGAATTGATCTTACCAGGCTGTTAAAAGCAGGAACAGGTATAAGCTGTCCACCGATATTGGTCCACGCCTGACGAACCGGTTTGGCAGGCAATGTCTTTATTAATTGTGTGAAAGAGGATAGTTTATTGTCTGCAATAAATGAAATAAGCTGGGTGATGCCGTAATAAATAATAAGTTCTTTAAAAATTGCATGCGCCTCTGCCACTTTGATCAGTTGCACTTTACGATCTGTATTTTCAAATCCTTCAGCAAGGATTTCCAATTTGCTGATATCGGCCCGTTTATCCTGGAATAATACCCCGGCAGTTTTCAGGAGGTCTTTATCTGCTATTTTTTTCTTATTCTTCAGGGCCCAGGCTTTTGTTGTTGCTTCTTTTAACAGGCGCAGGGCATCAAAAATTTCGTTAATACTATCCGGGGCCAGGAAATCATATTCCAGTTCCTGCACTTTTTCTGTGCGTTTATCCCTGCCGGCGTATTTGCCGGCATTACGGGCCAGCGCATACATGTTATACATGAACCAGTAAGCAGGCATAATGACAAGCCGGTCATGGCTGACATCATTGCTGACAAGTGAGAAGGGGATAGGTATATTCAGTTCGGCAGGGAAATCGCCTTTAGCGATCAGTGTGAACGATGCAAATTTGGAATTGTGCTTCAGGCTGACGCAAAGCCCCGGCCAGAAACCACGCCCTGCGACAATTTCACCATCCGCTCCTCTTGAATTATGATTTGATCCGATGGTGGCACCTGCAGCCATATTACTTTGCCCCATAATAGTAGCAGCACATAAAAAGGAATTATTGTGGTGTTGCTCATGGGCGGGGAAGATCAGTGAGTTTAATACCTCGCAGCAGGAAATGGTGGAGTTGTCGCCAAGGTATGAATTGATCAGCCGGGCACCATACTTTAGTTGCGATTGTGACGCCATGATAAAACGAACGGCCTTTACACCGTAAAAAATACGACAACCAAAACCAACAATCCCATTTACTAATTCACAACCTTCGCCGATCTGTGATTTTGCTTCCGGGGAGGAGTTAATTGTAAGATTTTTGAGTTTATTGGCCCCTTTGATATAGGCATCAGTGCCGATCCAGACGTCTTTGATAATACGGCTGTTCTTGATCACCGTTCTGTCACCGATCTTACCGTAATAGCCTCTTTGTTTATCAAATTTCTTTTCTGTGAACTCTTTAAACTTCTGTTGTAGTTTTTCATCACTCCTGTATTTGGCCCAGAGATAGGCATCGCCGGGAAGCATACCGTTAAAAGGCAGTATACTGCGGCCGGCATTCTCATTACATACCTCTATCCAGATGCGGACTGATTCTTTTTCACCTTCTCTTAAAATACCATTCCCAAATTTGGCATGGTCCGTGGTTGCCAGTTCGTTAACGTTTACGATCATTACATCATTGCCGATAATATAATGACTCATGAAATTCACATTGTCGATTACCACATTATCACCAATATCACAACTGATGATGGTGCTGTTGTACAATCCGACCGGCATCCGGATATTGTTGAACTCTAAAAAATAGGGCTCAAGTTTTCCGATCCTGACAAGGCCATAAAACTTACAGCGCTGCACGAGTTCTGGATTAAAGGCATTGGACACCTGTACTTTGTCCCAGTCATCAGAAGTGTTGCCGTTGCGTACCAGTACTTCTGTTTCGTAAGCGGTGAGTTTGCGGTATTTGATACCACTGCGGTTCTGGATATTACGGAGATAATATTCGTTCTTTCCTTTGGGTATATATTCTTTGGCCACAAAACCGTAGCCCATGCTGGCAACAGGATTCTTTTTGATATGGTTCATGGAGTTAGTTTAAGTTCTGCTTACTGACTTTAAGATAAACAAAGGGCAGGAGAACCTGTAACTATTCCACCGTTACTGATTTGGCGAGGTTCCTGGGTTTGTCAACATCAAGACCTTTGGCAACACCAATGTAATAGGCGAGTAATTGCAATGGAACCACACTCAGCATAGGGGCCACGATCTCATCAGCTTCCGGAACGATCATTATATCGTTAGAAAGCCCGGCTGATATTTCATCGCCTTCGGTTATGACAGATACCACCTGGCCTTTTCTTGCTTTGATCTCCTGCATATTACTGACCACTTTTTCATGGTAAGTGTCTTTGGTGGCAACAAATACCACGGGCAGGTTTTCATCCACCAATGCAATGGGCCCATGTTTCATTTCAGCGGCAGGATATCCTTCTGCATGTATGTATGAAATTTCTTTCAGTTTTAAGGCTCCTTCCAGGGCCACCGGGAAATTATAACCACGGCCGAGGTAAAGAAAATCCCGGGCATCCTTATATTTCTCAGCCAGTGCCTTGATGGGTTCGCTGTGTTTTAATGTCCAGGCCAGTTTCTCGGGTATCTGTTCCAATTCGCTCAGCAGGTGCATATACCTGTCATTGGAAATTGATCCTTTGATATAAGCGATCTTCAGGGCCATCATAGTTAGTACGGCCAGTTGTGCAGTAAATGCTTTGGTGGAGGCCACACCGATCTCGGGGCCTGCATGCGTGTAGGCCCCGCCATGTGAAGCACGGGCAATGGAAGATCCCACCACATTCACCACACCAAGTATAATGGCTCCTTTCAATTTTGCATTTTCAATGGCAACCAACGTATCAGCGGTCTCACCGCTTTGTGAAATTGCAATAATGACATCACCTTTATTAATAACCGGGTTACGGTAGCGGAATTCAGAAGCATATTCCACTTCCACATTCACCCGGCAGAGTTCTTCAAAAATATATTCTGCCACCAGGCCCGCATGCCAGCTGGTGCCACAGGCTACCATAATGATGCGGTTGGCACTCACTAATTGTTCTGCATATTGCTGAATACCACTCATGGTAATCGTACCCGCAGCTGCATCTAATCTTCCCCGCAGGCAATCATATACGGTTTGCGGTTGTTCAAAAATCTCTTTCAGCATGAAATGATCGTATCCGCCTTTTTCGATCGCTGCCAGTTCAATATCCAGTTTTTGAACATAGGGTGTCAGTTTCTCGTTGCCCAGGTTTTTCAGGATCAGTTCATCCGGCCTGATGATGGCCAGTTCATAATCGTTTACATAAACCACTTCTTTGGTATACTCCAGCATGGGTGATGCATCAGAGCCGAGGAAATGTTCGCCTTTTCCCACACCGATTACCAGCGGGCTTCCTTTTCTCGCTGCAATGATGGTTTCGGGATCATCTGCATCCAGCAAAAGAATTACATAAGCACCTGTCACCCTTTTTAAAGCCACCCGAACGGCTTCTTCCAGGGAGCACTCATTATTTTTTTTGATCTCTTCAATAAAATTGAGCAATACTTCTGTATCCGTATCACTGGTAAACGTGTAGCCTTTATTGGTGAGTTCTTTTTTAAGTTGTGCATAGTTTTCAATGATGCCGTTATGAATCATGGCCAGTTTGCCGCTGGCGGATTGATGGGGGTGTGCATTCCGGTCACTTGGTTCACCATGTGTGGCCCAGCGGGTGTGACCAATGCCAACATGTGCATGAAGATCTTTTCCTACAATATTGTCTTCCAGTTCAGCTACCCGTCCTTTCTTTTTATATACTTTCAGGCCGCTGCCGTTTTGCAGGGCAACCCCTGTACTGTCATAACCACGGTATTCAAGACGTTTTAGTCCTTTGATAATAATAGGATAAGCTTCTCTTGGCCCGGTATATCCGACAATTCCACACATAGATTTTTAATTTATTGCGGCAAAGGTATTGATTTCAAAACATGCAAACGTTTGACTGGCTGCATTATCATGGAAGGTAGAAAAAAAAGCGTAAAAAAATTGAAGAAACCTTCTTATCAGAGTAAGGTACCGCTGAGGAAAAAATAGGCAAAGGAAAAATAGATCAGCAAACCTGTTACGTCCACTAATGTGGCAACAAAAGGAGTAGAGGAGGCGGCAGGATCAGCTCCCAGCCTTTTAAGAATTAAGGGTAACATAGAGCCCATCAGCGATCCCCACAAAACAATACCCGTTAGTGAGAAGCCGACAGTGAACGCTATTCGCAGGTAATGTTCTCCAAAGGTGGCTGGTGCCAGTAAATGCCATACTGTTATCACCGATATGCCAATGAGGCAAAGGGTGAGGCCTAACAGAAATCCTGAGAATATTTCTCTTCGCATAATACGCCACCAGTCAGCGATAGTGACTTCGCCAAGGGCCATGGCCTGTATGATCAGGGTGGAGGCCTGCGACCCGCTGTTGCCGCCACTTGATATGATCAGCGGGATAAAAGTAGCCAGTATAACCACTTTGGCGATCTCGTCCTGGAATTGTTGCATGGCTGTGATTGTAATCAGTTCCCCGAAAAATAAAATGATCAGCCAGATAATCCTTTTTTTGAATAGCCTGAATATGGGCATTTCAATATAAGGCTCTTCCAGTGCTGCAGTACCGCCGATCTTTTGCATATCCTCACTGAATTCTTCTTCTGCCACCCATAGCATATCATCAATAGTAACGATACCCAGTAATTTATTACTATTACTAACCACGGGTAAGGCTACCCGGTTATTCATTTTAAAAACCTCACCGGCTGTTTCCTGGTCTTCGTCAGCTTTCAGGGAAACAACCCTGTTATCCATCAGTTCAGCTACTTTTTTATCCGGGGGATTGAGTATAAAATCACGGATCCTGATATCATCCAGCAATTCCCCTTTTTTATTGATCACATAGATCACATTGATGGTTTCACTATCCTTTCCATATTTACGGATGGTAGCAAAAACTTCTTCTATGGTATTATCGGGATATACATATACATAATCCGGCGTCATCAAACGGCCTATACTGTTTTCCGGGTAACCCAGCAAGGAAAGAGTGATCTTTCTTTCTTCCGGGTCCAGTAATTTGATCAGTTCACGGACGGCATTACTGGGTAATTCTTCCAGGAAATCGGTACGGTCATCTGCCGGCAGTTCATTCAGCAAAGAAGCGATTGTATTGGGTGGCAGATCCCGTATGATCCTTTTTTGTACAGACAGGTCAAGTATCTTGAAAACACTGGCGGCCCGGTGCACCGACATATTGGCGATGATCTGGCTCTCATAATCGGGAAACTCATCTACCAGCATCGCCACGTCACTGATATTCTGATGGTTCAGAAAATCCTTTATCTGCAGCTTATCTTCCGTCTGGATAATAGCTTCAAATTGTTCCGGTATGGTTGGTTGTGCCAGTTCTAAGGACATAGCTCAAAAATACGAAGCCATAAGTTAGCAGCATCACGATGATGACTCCCTTCTTTGTTAATTAATTTGTTTACTTCGCTTGTAAATAGCAGGCCGATGATTCTTCCATTCTTATTTATTGCTCCCACGCAGGAAATGGGGCGTGGTGTTTTTACAAGAGAGGATATAGATGCCGGAACACTCATCGAAGTCGCACCGGTTATCGTGATGACGGCAGAAGAAAGAAAGCTGTTAGACCAAACGCTTTTACACGATTATATCTTTGAATGGGGTGAACAAAGTGAACAATGCTGTATGGCACTGGGCTATGTGCCGGTTTATAACCATTCCTACGAGTCCAATTGTGAATATGAAATGGATTTTGACAGCCGGCAGATCCTGGTAAGGTCAGTAAAGCCGGTAAAAGCGGGAGAGGAGTTATTTATTAATTATAATGGCGAATGGGATGACAACACTCCTCTCTGGTTTGATGCCAAATAAAAAACCGCCCCATAATGAAACGGAACGGTTAAAGCTATTTTAGGAATATCATTACTGGAAAACTACCTGCGCCCTGATCTCACCAGCGGGATAAGCAGCGGTTCTGATAGCGATATAATACAAGCCGCTTAATACAGCTTCTTCCTTTACCACTACTCCATCTACTAATAATGTTCCTGATCTTGATCCATTCGCTGTCAGGCCGGTAGTAGAAACAGTTTGCAGTGGCGTGGTGGGGGGTAATGCGAAACCTGCAGGGGCCGTGCCGTAAACACCGATACCTGTTGGAGCACCACTTAAGCCAGCCCAGTTAATTGTGTAGCTTAAAGTTTTTGTTCCTTTAATATAGAAAACATCAATCGTGCCCAGGGCATTCGATGCACTGGTAGGAACCACCTGGGCACCGCTCATGGTGATGCCTTTCTTTTCATAGAGAACAGTTTTCTTGGCTTCAGCAGCCTTTTCGCAAGAGTTAAATGTTACCAGAATCGCTAAAAGAAAGAGAGGGAAAGCAGTTAGTTTGATCCATTTCATGATTGTGAGATTTGCTATAAAAATAAGAACTTTTTCCATTTGGCAATGGAAGACCGCTTTTTTCTCATTTAACCTGAAAAACAAGTGAATAAGTTGAAGTGAAACCGGACTTCTGATGGCTGGTTTCCCCTCAGGTTCCTCAAGATAAAACCCGCTTTTATTGCACGATGATCTTTTGTGTGCAAACAGGGACCCCCGCCTCCTTTATCCTGACCAGGGTAAGACCTTTTGCCAAATTTGCCTTTTCAATGGGTATGTTGATGGTCTGACCGGCAGCAACGGCAGGTATTTGTTGCGAGAACAGCAATTTACCGGCGAAGTCGGATATTTCGAATACGGCTTTTTTAAGCGGACTACCTGTTTTGAGATTAATGCTGTTTCCTGTCAAAACAGTAGGGAACAGCATTATTTCGTTTCGGGCTACCGCAGCAGTGCTGATCAGTACAATTTTTGAATAGGTAACTGTTCCGCTTATATCCGTCATTTTTAAACGGTAAAAAGTAGTACCGTTTAAATGTGCCGGATCTGCATAGCGATAGGTGACCGACGCTGCCTGTTGCTGGCCGGCCGATCCCTGTATCGTTGCAATGCTGGCAAAGCTGTTGCCATCATTACTTTTCTGGACTTCAAAATAATCAGGGTCACTGTCTGGTGTGATATCCCAGCTTAGTTCTGCCAGCTTATTATTCTCTTTCCCGGCGAAGGATACCAGTTTTACCGGTAATGGTATATTGAATTGAGTGGTAAAGCTGATCCGGTTGTCGCCGCTGTTTTCATAAAACTCCAGTACCAGGTTCCTGCTTCCGCTGAATACAGCACTGTAGGTAGTTGTTTGATAAGACTGGTCATTCCACTGGTTAATGACCCAGGTGGCTCCGCCATCCAGGCTTAACCGATAGCCATCATCACCTCCGACAATGAAAGTGTGATTACCGTAAGGGAAATTTTTTGTAAGTCGATAACGAACACTAAAGGTTTCTGTATTGACAGCACACCCGCTGGTATTGAAAGTGGCATTACTGCCGCCAAAATCCTGGGTAAACGAAGGGTTCCCGGATGTTCCTTCTGTCACCATACCTTTATAAACATTGAAATTGGTTCCGTCATATAAATAACCTCTCCAGGTATCACTTGAACCATACGTAGCCGTATTTTCATTACTGGTACAGGAACTGGTAACTGAAAAGCTAAGCCTGTTATCGCCTGTGTTTTCATAATATTCAAGCACCATATTATAGGTGCCATTCAACTGTACTGTATACGTAGTAGTATTATATGCCTGGTCGTTCCATTGGTTAATGACCCAGGTGTTTCCACCGTCAAGACTAAAACGATAGCCATCATCAGCACCCACGGTAAAATCATAAGTGCCATTCGTGAACGTTTTAGTGAGTTTATACCGGGCACTGAAGGTTTCTGTATTAACGAAACAGTTATAGGTGCTATAGTTCACATTAGTGCCACCAAAGTTTTGATCGAAATTGGGACTGCCTGCATTTCCTTCCGTGGTATACCCTCTGTAATTGCCAAAATTGACATTGTTATACATATAGCCTCTCCAGACATTATTAGTGCCATAACTGGTCTGGTTTCCCTGCGGGGAACATTGGGCAAAGGAATGGTTGGATAGGAGCAGCACAAAAAGGGCTACGGTCAGTATTCGGTTCATTGGATAGTGGATTAGGTGTTTATACCTATATTTCTGCCACTAAGAAACCTAAATTTTTTTAGGTGTAATTACTTATTTCGTAAAAAAAAGCACTAAAAACGTAAAACTACTATTGCAGGTATTCAGGGGATTAGGAAGAATACTAAAAATAGTACAATAAATAAAATGATTTACTAATGTACGGGCCGTTGTTATTTCAATTTCCCTTTTATTTCCTGGAGTTTCAATAATGCTTCAACAGGGGTCAGGCGATTGATATCAATTCCTTCCAATACTTTCCTGATCTCCTCGAAAGTTTCGCTGTGGGCATCAAAGATGGAGAGTTGCATTTTCGGGGTAGCTATCTTTTTCACCGCATCACTAATTTCCTCATCCACATGTTTGGTCTCTAATTGTTTCAGGATGTCATTCGCCCTTTCAATTAAAGAGGGAGGCATGCCGGCCATTTTAGCCACATGTATACCGAAACTGTGGGTGCTGCCACCCGGTGCCAGTTTCCGCAGGAAGATGATCTTATTACCGGCTTCTTTATTCGTGATATGATAATTTTTTACCCGTTCCAGTTTTTCTTCCAGTTCATTCAGTTCATGATAGTGGGTGGCAAAAAGTGTTTTGGGCTGGTGGGGTGAATTGTGCAAATGCTCTGCAATACTCCAGGCAATAGAAATGCCATCATACGTGGAAGTACCACGGCCAATTTCATCCAGCAATATCAGGCTGCGGGGCGTGATATTATTGATGATGCTGGCTGTTTCATTCATCTCCACCATAAAAGTGGATTCGCCGCCACTGAGATTATCGGATGCGCCAACCCGGGTAAATATTTTATCGGTTAAAGATATCCTGGCTTCTGTGGCAGGAACAAAAGAACCGATATGGGCCATCAGCGTAATAAGAGCTGTCTGACGCAGCAAGGCTGATTTACCACTCATGTTTGGACCGGTAAGAATAATGATCTGCTGCCCGGTTTTGTTCAATTCAAGATCATTGTGGGTATAACCTTCGCCTATCGGTAAATTTCTTTCAATAACCGGGTGCCGGCCTTCTTTGACGATCCATTCCTGTCCTTCGTGCAATTGTGGTTTTTTATATTGGTATTGCACCGCATTGTAAGCAAAGCAGCAGATACAATCCAGGATGGCAATGATATTGCCATTGGTCTGCACCGGGGCCAGGTAATCAAACAGTTCATTGAGGAGCGATTCATACAGCTCCATTTCCAGTTTCAGTATCTTTTCTTCAGCACCGGTTATCTTTTCTTCATAGTCTTTTAATTCAGGCGTAATATATCGTTCGGCATTTGCCAGGGTTTGTTTACGCATCCATTCAGCCGGCACTTTATTCTTATGAGAATTGGTTACTTCTAAATAATAACCAAAGACATTGTTGAACCCGATCTTTAAAGAACTGATACCTGTTCTTTCCGCTTCTTTTTGCTGTAACTGGGTAAGATAATTCTTACCGCTGTGTGCAATGTTGCGCAGGTCATCCAGTTCTGCATGCACGCCGTTATTGATCATACCGCCTTTCACGGCAAGTGCAGGAGGGTTCTCCGTGATCTCTTTAAATATTTTTTCTGCTATATAAGGGCAAGGGTTCAGCGCATCTCCCAGCCTTTTTAAATATTCGTTGGAAGAAGATAAACATAACTGCTTGATGATCTCCACCTGCTTCAGGCCTTTGGCCAGTTGCAATACCTCTCTCGGGTTGATCTTTTTCAAGGGTATTTTTGAAACAAGCCTTTCAATATCTCCGCATAGTTTAACAGCATGTATGATCTTGTTCCGCAGGTCTGTTTCTTTGATCAGCAATTCCACCAGCGTTAACCGTTCATTGATCTTAAGTATATCTTTCAGGGGGAAGATGATCCAGCGTTTCAATAAACGGGCACCCATGGGGGAGGCCGTGTTATCCAATACACTTAGTAAGGTGTGATTACCCTCGGAATTACCATACACCAATTCCAGGTTGCGGATGGTAAAACGGTCCATCCATAAAAAATCATCCCGGTCGATCCGTTGCAGCGATTTGATATGCTGCAGGTTGGGATGTTCGGTATCCCGCAGGTAATGAATGATGGCACCGGCGGCGATCAATCCCCATTTCAGTTCATCCACCCCAAAACCTTTTAGGGAATGGGTTTGAAAGTGTTTTAATAAAACATCTTCTGCATAAACGCTGTCGAAGATCCATTCGTCCAGTGTATAACTGTATATTTTTACCCCGAAATATTCTTTGAATTTCTTTTGTTGCTGCCGCTGAAAAACTACTTCAGCCGGTTTAAAACTCTGCAACAATTTGTCAGCATATTCCCGGTCGCCTTCAGCAATAAAAAATTCACCGGTGGAAATATCTAAAAAAGCAAGCCCATATTGCTCCTGCTGTGGGGAAGCAGAAGTATCTGCAAAGTGAATAGCGGCCAGGAAATTATTACTGTGATGATCGAGTAATTTATCATTGACCGTGGTGCCGGGGGTGATCATATCGGTCACGCCTCTTTTTACCACACCCTTGGCCAGTTTCGGATCTTCCAACTGGTCGCAGATGGCCACCCTGTAACCGGCTTTTACCAGTTTATGCAAATATGTATCTAAAGCATGATGTGGAAACCCGGCCAGGTCCAGTGAAGCAGCAGCCCCGTTATTTCGTTTCGTAAGTGTGATACCCAACACCTGGGAAGCGATCACCGCATCCTGTCCGAAGGTTTCGTAAAAATCCCCGACACGAAATAATAATACGGCATCCGGGTACTTCTGTTTGATAGCCCGGTGCTGCTGCATCATCGGTGTTTCTGAGATTGCTGTTTTGGCCATGGCTGGCAAAAATAAGGAACTGTTTATGTAACAATCTTTTTCTCTGCATCTGTTGAAAAATTATACGCCATGAAGCAATTATTCCTGCTGATGGGGATACTCAGCTGTACCCTGTTACAAGCACAAGACACCGCAAGGGCCGATGCCAGTATGTCAACGGCCACTATTTATTTCGGCTATGGGGCCGAGCTAACCCACCAATCGAAAGTCAAGGTGGGCAGCGAAACAAAATTCATCGTCATTGACCAACTCAGTACGGTTGCAGATGTGAACAGTCTGCAGATCAGTGTGCCGGAGGACGTGGCCTTATTATCTCACCGATATAGTGTGTTCTACCCGGTGCTGCCACCACTGGTGAAAACAAAGGAACTGGAGCGGCTGGAAGATAGTATCATTTTGCTGCAGAAAGATATCAGCCGTATGGATAACCTGATCGTCATAGAGCAGGAAACGCTGACAAAAACAGGAATGCTTATTGAAACAACGATCAATTCCAACGGGGGCAAGACCGCTATTATGACCAGCGAAGAGTTGCTGAAACTGGTGGAGTACTACAATACGAAGATCGAGAAAGCAAAAACGAATATCTATAATCACCGTCAGTATATCGGGAACCAGAACGAAAAGATCGCATCCATCCGTAAAAGGATTGCGGCGCTGAACATTCCGCCGGTTAATAAACAAAAGCCTTACGGGCAGCTGACCTTGCAGGTAATGTGCAAAAGAACTGCTGAAATCCCGGTCTCCCTTTCTTACTATACCAATAACGCCGGCTGGACACCCTTGTATGATATCCGGGTGAATTCAAAAACCAATAAAGTGAAACTGGTGTATAAAGCTTCCATCACCCAAACCAGTGGTATCGACTGGAAAAAAACAAAACTGACATTGAGTACAGGTACACCCAATTTTGGTGTAACAGCCCCGGTATTGACTCCGTGGTTCCTGCAATTATATGTTCCGGAATTGTATCGTTCCCTGCAGGGAAGAGCACCGGGAGCCAATATAAACAGGAATGTGATACAGTCTTACGAGAACGATGCCAAACTTGCTGAAGTGGTGGTTGCTTCCGCAAATGGGCAATACCGTACGGATAAAACCATTTCCGAAGTAGATCCCAGTACCCTGCAGCAATACACAACGCTGAACGAAGGGCAGCTGAATACCAATTTTGAAATTGATCTTCCTTACGATATAGAAGCCGATGGCAAACTGCACAGTGTAACCATCAAAGACGAAGAAGTGAATTGTATTTTGAAGAATTATGCAGTACCCAGGATGGATAAAGAAGCCTACCTGCTGGCGGAAGTGGCGGATTGGCAAAATCTTGACCTGTTACCCGGAGATGCGAATATCATCATGGATGATACCTATATCGGCAAATCAGTGATCGATCCGAATACCACGGCTGATACACTGAACCTTTCTTTAGGAAAAGACAAACGGCTGGTGGTGAAACGTTCGGTGGTGAAAGAACTGAGCAGCCTGAAAACAAGCGGCGGTAATAACAAACAGACTTTTACCTACGAGATCACCGTGAAGAATAATAAACTTACTGATGTGAATTTGTTATTGAAAGACCAGCATCCGCTCAGTACAATCAAAGAAGTGGAAGTGAAACTGGAGGAAAGTGGTGAAGCGATGGTCAATGCCGAAACCGGCGTGCTGACCTGGAAAATTGATCTGAAACCCGGGGAAAGTAAAAAAGTCAGGTTTACCTATAGTGTGAAATATCCCAAGGACAAAAAGATCGTGAATTTAAAATAGGGGCTGGTTGATAAGTTGACAGGTTGATAAGGGGAGGTAGTTTTTCCCCTGTCAGCCTGTTGACTTTTTAACTAATCCCTACATTTGCGCCATGCGAAAACTGAGTATGGAAGAACTGGGCCGTAAATCGGTGGAGGAGTTCAGGCAATCGGAAAAAATACCCATTATCATTGTACTGGAAAATATCCGCAGTGCTTACAATGTAGGCAGTGTGTTCCGTACCTCGGATGCTTTCCTGATCGAAGCTATTTATATTATAGGCTACTCTGCCAAGCCTCCTCATAAAGAGATCAAGAAAACTGCCTTAGGCGCCGAAGAAACAGTGGACTGGAAATATTTTAAAACCACCGCAGAGGCGGTTGAAGAATTGAGAGGAAATGGCTTTAATGTATATGCCGCTGAACAGGCTGAAGGAAGTTTTAAACTCAATGCCATTGGCTTTGAACCGGAAGAAAAGATCGCTGTTATATTCGGGAATGAAGTAACCGGGGTGGAGCAATCCACGATTGGATTATGCGATGGCTGCCTGGAAATACCACAACTGGGTATGAAACACTCTTTAAATATTGCCACAGCAGCAGGAGTGGTGCTCTGGGAACTGGTGAGAACAAGAATAAGCCCCCTGTCCCCCTTAAGGGGAGACTTATCCGTAGATTCATGATTAATTTTGAAACATGCCAAAAGTAAAAAGTTATCTCTCTCTTATAAAATTCTCGCATACCATCTTTGCCATGCCTTTTGCGATGATTGGTTTTTTTCTGGGAATGATAACGGTTGGTATTTTGAAAAATACGGATAGCCAAGTTGATTACCATTGGATATCAGGATCGACCACTGTTTACGATGGGCATATAATTTCTGTTGAGGGAGCTGTTATTAGATTTATTCTTGTTATTCTCTGTATGGTCTTTGCCCGCAGTGCTGCCATGGCTTTTAACCGTTATCTCGACAGGCGGTATGATGCAAAGAACCCGAGAACAGCGATAAGGGAAATACCAGCAGGGATCATTACCCCCAAAAATGCATTGCTCTTCACCATCCTCAATAGCCTGTTGTTTATTACTTGCACTTACTTCATTAACAGGCTTTGTTTTTTCTTATCACCGGTTGCATTGGCGGTAGTACTGGGATATAGTTACACCAAACGATTTACAGCATTTTGTCATTTGATACTGGGTCTTGGCCTGTCATTGGCGCCGATCGGTGCTTATTTAGCCGTCACCGGCCAATTTGCTTTGCTGCCTGTCTTATTTTCTATCGCTGTTATATTTTGGGTCAGCGGTTTTGATATTATCTATGCGTTGCAGGACGAAGAGTTTGACAAGTCGCAGCAATTATACTCCATCCCCGCCTGGCTGGGAAAAGCAAAAGCACTGCATGTATCGGAACTTTTTCATGGTATCAGTGCGGCAGGTGTTTTTGTAGCGGGCAGGATCGGGGGATTCGGCTGGCTCTACTGGATCGGGGTGGCAATCTTTACCGGCATGCTGATCTACCAGCATTCTATTGTAAAGCCTAACGATCTTCGTAAAGTAAATCTTGCTTTTATGACCGCTAATGGAATTGCTTCCGTTGTTTTCGCCATCTTTGTCATCGCTGATCTTTTTATCAGTTCATAGTTCATTGTTGATAGTTCATGGCCCGTGACCATGAACCATGAACCATGAACTGAATCAACATGAATTATGTCCCGTATTATTTCCATTGATTTCGGCCTCAAACGCACCGGTATCGCCGTTACCGATCCTTTGCAGATCATTGCCACGGGACTCACCACCCTGCATTCAAAAGAACTGATCCCTTTCCTGAAAGATTATTTTGCCAAAGAACAGGTGGAACTCATCATTATCGGCTGGCCCACCAACTGGGACGATTCTGCCACACATGCCACCCCATTGGTGGAGAAATGCATTAAAGACCTGCAAAAACATTTCCCTGCCATGCCCGTTAAAAAAGTAGATGAACGCTTTACTTCCAAAATGGCGAAAGATTCCATGCTGGAAATGGGGCTGAAGAAAAAAGACCGCCGCAACAAAGCCCTGGTGGATGAAATAGCCGCCACGATCCTATTACAGGAGTATCTCCGGTCAATTGGATGACCCGTAAATTGGTTAATTAGCCCTGACAGAATAACTTTGCAGCACCGGTTCCCGGATCAATTAATGAATAAATGATTTAACTGAATGATTCTTCCAATTGTAGCATATGGTCACCCGGTATTACGAAAAGTAGCCCATGACATCATGCCTGAACATCCCGGGCTTGAAAAACTGATCGAAGACATGTGGGAAACCATGTATGCCAGTAACGGGGTAGGGCTGGCTGCACCCCAGGTGAACAGGGATATCCGCTTATTTGTGGTGGATACCGTGCAGATGTTCAATGGCATGAACCCGGACGAGCAAAAAGAATATCCCGATGCTCCCGGCATCAAAGCTGTTTTTATCAATGCACATATCGTGGAACTGGATGGTGATGAATGGGCTTATAATGAAGGATGTCTCAGTATACCCAAAATCAGGGAAGATGTGTACAGGAGCGAATCTGTAACGATGCAGTTCAGGGACCAGAACTTTGATTCACATATCATGACCTTCACCGGTCTTTCCGCCCGGGTGATCTTACACGAATACGATCATATCGAAGGGAAATTATTCATTGATCATATCTCCGGGTTGAAACGCAAGCTGATGAAAGGAAAACTCAATGATATCTCCAAGGGGAAAGTCAATGTTGATTACAAAATGACCTTCCCCGGTTAACCTGCTGATCTTATCCATCTCATCAAAAATTAAAGCCATGCTGCGCAGAATGTTGTTACCGGGCTTTATCGTTCTTGCAGTAACGGGTAAACTGGCTGCACAGGAAGATTCCCTCGACAACCAGCGGCTGGCACAAATGATGAATCTTTCCGAAGTGGTGATGCGGTCCGATCTGAATGTGCCGAAATTTATTCAGCGGGTAAAAGAAGACACTACTTTTTATAAAGCGTTCAGGACGCTGCATATACTTGGTTTCACTTCGCTCAATGACATCCGTATTATTGATAAGAATGGAAAGCAGAAAGCATCCCTGCAAAGCAGAACGAAGCAAAAAAGAAATGCCGGTTGCAGAACCATGGAAGTGCTGGAAGAAAAAGCCACGGGGAATTTTTATACCGGCGACAGTAATTACAATTATTACACGGCCCAGTTATATGCCGGTCTTTTCTTTACCAATGGCACGGTTTGTAAGGAAAATAATATTGTAAAAGGAATTGATTTCAGCACCCGTTCCAAAAAAGGGATAGCCAAACATAAAGAACAGCTGAAGATGCTGTTCTTTAACCCGGGTAAAAAAATATCCGGTATTCCTTTTATCGGTGATAAGATCGACATCTTTGATCCTGACCGGGCAAAGTATTACAATTTCAGGATTGACCAGGCCGACTATGAAGGGCAATCCTGTTATGTATTCTCTATTACTTCCAAAGAAGACCTGCGGGAAGGAAAGAAGGATAAGATTGTTATTGACAATATGATCACCTGGTTCAATGCAAAGACCATGGAGATCATGGCCCGTAATTATGATATCAGTTATAATGCGGGGTTGTATGATTTTGATGTACACATGGAAGTGGAACTTACAAAATTCGGAACTCACCTTGTTCCTAAAACGCTTCGTTATAAAGGTAACTGGAATGTGATCTTCAAGAAAAGAGAAAGAGGAATATTTACTGCAACTCTATTTGATTTTAAAAACTGAGACACCAGTTTTTTTAGTCCTCCAGTTTCTTTCCCCCGGCGTTGACATACTTTCTCCATTTTTCGATCACATTACTGATGTCTTCGGGTAATTCAGTGTCAAAAAATAGTTCTTTTCCGGTGGTGGGGTGAACAAAACCCAGGGTCTTGGCATGCAAAGCCTGCCGCTTGCAGATAGTAAAACAATTATCAACAAACTGCTTGTACTTGGTATAAACAGTTCCTTTTACAATTTTATCACCGCCATAAAAATCATCATTGAATAAAGGATGGCCGATATATTTCATATGCACCCGTATCTGGTGGGTACGCCCTGTCTCCAGGATACATTGTACTAGGGTAACATAACCAAACCGTTCAATTACTTTATAATGGGTTATCGCTTCTTTGCCATGATCTCCTTCGGGATAGGCTTCAAATAATTTCCTGAAGCGAAGATGGCGGCCCACATGAGCGATGATCGTTCCTTCATCCTTTTGCACATCACCCCAGACCAAAGCGAGGTATTGGCGCTTCACTGTATGATCAAAGAATTGCTTGGCTAATTGCCGCATGGCAATATCTGTCTTTGCCAATACCAAAAGTCCGCTGGTATTTTTATCAATACGATGAACCAATCCAAATCTTGGTAGTACATCTTCTGAGATACCCGGATTTTTTTGCTGCAGGTAATAGGCAACACCATTCAATAAAGTGCCTGTATAGTTACCACTGCCGGGATGCACCACCATACCCGCGGGTTTATTGATCATCATCAGTTCATGATCCTCGTACACGATATTCAGGTCCATGGGTTCGGGCACCACATCCGTTTCTTCCGGGCTCATGTCGGAATACACCACGATCTCATCCATCGGCTTAATCTTGTAGTTGGGCCGTATCTCTTTCCCATTCACCAGTACCAGCCCGGCATTGATCGCCTGTTGGAGTTTATTCCGGGTAGCCCTTTCAATCCGGTTGGTCAGGAATTTATCAATACGCAAAGGTTCCTGCCCTTTGTCGGTTTTAAAACTAAACCGCTCATAAAGCTCATCACTGTTATCCTGTATTTCCGGGTTATCCTGTTCCAATTCTTCCGCCATAGCCTGCAAAGGTAATGGTTGGCATTTTGCCGGGACACATATCCTTTATCTTTTGGCTGATGTTCAATGCAAGCAGCTTATCCCGGTTTGGTATAAATTTGCTTTCAGAATGAATAAACAACCAATCATATTCAAAGACCTTGGCCAGCTGGACTACCAGGCTGCCTGGGACTACCAGGAAAACTTGTTGCAGGAAAATGTGAGGAAGAAAACAGAAGCCAGGAGCCTGGTACCTGATGCCGGAGCCTTACAATCCGACTTCAGTATTCCGGCCTCAGACCTAAGTACTCAGCACCATCTTCTTTTCGTAGAACATCCACCGGTATACACTTTAGGCAAAAGCGGCAATATTGAAAATGTGCTGATCAGTGAAGAAATGCGTTCGATGAAGGGCATTGAATTCTTCCGTACCAACCGGGGCGGAGATATTACTTTTCACGGACCGGGACAGATCGTCGGTTATCCCATACTGGACCTGGAAAAATTTTATACCGATATCGGCAAATACCTGCGCAATATTGAAGAAGTGATCATTCTTACGCTGGCGGAATATGGAATAAAAGGTGATCGTTCCCCGGGTGAGACGGGTGTGTGGATCGATCCGGATATAAAAGGAAAGGAACGAAAGATATGTGCCATTGGTGTCCGCAGCAGCCGCTGGATCACCATGCACGGGTTTGCCCTGAATGTAAATACCGACCTGAATTATTTCAACTTTATTGTTCCCTGCGGCATTACGGACAAGCAGGTTACCTCATTGGAAAAGGAACTGGGATTTACCCTCGATTTTGAAGAAGTAAAAGAAAAGGTGAAGAATAACTTTTCAAAAGTATTTGAATCCGAACTGGTGACCGGCTGATCAGAAATCTTTCTGCAGGAAGAATTTGTGTTTTTCTTTCAGTTTTCCATCCTCGTATAATTCAAATTTGAACCAGCCGCTGTGCAGGAAGATGGCTTTATCAATACTGAAAGTCCGTTCCTTAATGTCTTTGAGTTCAAACAGCATATCATCATTATTCTCTTCAAAGAATTTGATCGCATATTTTTTATTCTCTTCTTCGGGAAGATTGATACGGATATTGCCATCCTTGTATGTATACACATGCAGGGAAGGCGTAAAAACAGGCGGCTTGGGTTTATTGCTGATCCCGATACCCGGGATGCCGATGGAATCACCTGCATTGATCAGGTTTACCACATCTCCCACATCAACGCCATTCAGTTTCATACTGTCAGCAACATTGGTTTGTATTTTCCCACCCGGTCCGGTTGTAACAACCGGTGCTGTTGCTCTCCGGGCAGTGTCTTTAAATGGCCTTTTGGGTTTACTGAAAGTGTACATCCCTTTATCAAACATGATATAAAGCCGGTAAAACATGTGATCGTTCGTGGCTTTGGTATCAACATACCCGTTTTGTAATGTTGACGGATCAGGCACCGTCATAATCGATTTATAACCGGAGAGACTGTCGAACGAACGCTGTATGCTGATCTGGCGAACATTATCATAGGTATTGGTCCAACCAACAATGATTCGGTTATTACCGGCATTGGTGACGGAGAATTTAGGCAGGGTGTCCTGTGCAAACAGATGATTGCTCGTAATAAAACAGACCAGTAAAAGGGACAGGACCAGTTTCTTCATAATGATAAAATAACGGAAAAATGATTGGATTCTTTTATCGGTGTGGACAAAGATAGGGCAGGGGAATAAAATACCTAGAAGATTAACGTATCCTTACTCAGCGACCGGTTGCCCTGCAGCCCTCCGCTATGGATCAGCAATAATTTACTACCGGGCGGAAAGAAATCTTTTGCTGCAAGATCGTTGATTGCATAAAATAATTTACCCGTGTAGACAAAATCGGAAGGAATACCGGTTGTCCTGTACAATTCATTCATGAAGGAGAATAATTCCGGTTTGTGTTTGGCGTAACCACCGAAATGATAATCATGAACTATCCGGACCTGTTGTTGCGGATCATGCAATAAATGCCGGACTGCATCTTCCAGCCCGAGATTATTTTTCATTGTGCTGATGCCAATTACCTGTTGCCCGGACAATGCATTCATTAAACCAGCCATCATCGTACCGGTGCCAACGGCACAGCAGACATGTGAATAATCAGCCGGGGTAAAATAGTCAATAATATCGGCGGCCCCTTTTGCACCGTTCCTGCCATAGCCGCCTTCATTAATGATGTAATTATCTTCGTTGTTCAATTGGGTTGGTAATTTCTTTGCAGCATACTCTTCCCGGCTGATAAAGACCAGTTGCATACCCAATTCTTTTGCCTGTAATAAGGTTGGGGAAAGGGAAATCGATTCTTCACCACGGATGATGCCTGTACTAGCCAGCCGGTTGATCCGGCAGGCAGCGGCGGTGGCCACGATATGATTCGAGTAAGCACCGCCAAAGGTTACAATCTGTTTTTTTTGCTGTTCAACCGCTTCGCTGATATAATAGCGGAGTTTGAACCATTTGTTGCCGGATACTATTTCGTGCAATTGATCAATACGGAGAACAGATAACTCAATCTTTTTTTGCGTAAAAAGTGGTATTGTTACATGGTCAACAGTGATATTTTCAAAACAGAGCTCTTTCAAAATAGAAGATATTGCATGGCGAATTTACTTTAATTTCGTCCCGCAATTTTAAACTATGAAACCTACATTAGTAATATTAGCAGCAGGCATGGCCTCCCGCTATGGCAGTATGAAGCAGATCGAAGGATTTGGCCCCGGTGGTGAAACCATTATGGATTATTCCATCTATGATGCCATCCGCTCCGGGTTTGGTAAGGTCGTGTTCATTATCCGCAAAGAATTTGCAGACAATTTCAAATCCATATTTGAACCCAAACTGGAAGGACGGATTGCAACAGAATATGTTTTCCAGGAAATGAATTCATTCACGGATGATTTTGAAAGACATCCTGAGCGGACCAAGCCCTGGGGAACGGCACATGCAGTGTTGTGTGCGATGGAGGTGGTGAAAGAACCATTTGCAGTGATCAATGCCGATGATTTTTACGGCTACAGTGCTTTTAAAAACGCAGCAGATTTTCTAACCACGAAATGCGATGCTGGTAATTACGGTATTGTTGGATATGACCTGTTAAGCACTTTATCAGAACATGGTACGGTGAACCGGGGTGTTTGCGGCCTTGATGCGGATGGTAATCTGGCCACGATCACTGAACGTATCAATATTGCTAAGAAGGACGGGAAGATATTGTGTGATGACGGGTTTGAACCTAAAGAATTGGCCATTACTACCAGGGTATCCATGAATTTCTGGTGTTTTGATCCTTCCTTTTTTTCCTACACGAAGAAATTGTTCAGCGATTTTCTCCGCAACTATGGGAAGGAGCTGAAATCAGAGTTCTTTATCCCGATAGTAGCCGACCAGTTTATCAAAGAAGGTGGTAAGGTTTCGATCATTCCCACCAACTCGCTATGGTTTGGTGTAACCTATAAAGAAGACGCACCTTTTGTGCAGCAAAGCCTGAATGACCTGATTCAAAAAGGAGAATATCCTGCGTTTCTCTGGAAATAAATAATTGGAAAATAAAAAAAGCCGCAGTTTATTACTGCGGCTTTTTCATAGGGAAATATGTTGTTTAGTCACCTTTTACCATGAAAATATAATCCTGTATTTTTTTCACCTGCTGCACTTTACTAAGCCCGCTGACAGATGATTTTGAGGACATCCGGATGTTTTTATACAAGGAATTTGACTTCAGTTCTTCTAACGCCTGGTAAATGTATTTAGACTGCACAGCGAATACAGTGCTTTCTGCATCGGTTTCTTTTGCACTAAGAATACCAATCACTTCACCGTTATGATTGAATACAGGTCCTCCGCTATTTCCGGGATTGGCAGCGACAGCAATCTGGCAAGAAAGGGTATCACCGTTATATCCGGTCCTTGCACTCAGGTATCCTTCCCCGTAAACTATTTCATTTCTTGGGAAGCCGAGTGTGAATATAGGTTCTGCAATTTCCGAGTTTGTTTTCCTGATGCCGTATGGAAGTGATGGGAATTGTTTAAAATTGTCATCATCAATCTTTATAATTGCCACATCCCTGGCTACATCAAGTCGTACAACGATAGCCTTAAATTGATCGCCTTTATTGTTCTGCACAAAAATGTTCCTGGAATTTTTTACTACGTGGGCATTGGTGATCATCAGACCTTTTGCATCAATAAGAAACCCGGTTCCATTATACCGTACAGGTGTTGCAATAATTGGCTTCCGCCCTTCTTTCTTGTCAACGTTTTCAATTTTTGTATCCAGTTGCCGGGTTTTGGTATCAAGGTCTTTTACTTTATTTACCAGTTCTTTTACTTTAGCATTTTCCGGAACCGGGCTGAATGTATTGACTAAGGAGGAAACTGTTAGGGCAGTTACGCCTGCAATAGTAGCAGCGATAGCAGCCACCCGCTTATACCGATTCCAGAGATAAACCACTTTTGCTTTGCCCGTAAGTTTGGCGGAACTGATCTTGCCTGCTTCGGTAAGATTGGTATGCACATCATGCAGGTTGGTCCTGAATTTCTGCCACTCCCCAAACCGGTTCATCTGCTGGAGGAATAAGGTATGCTCCACCACCAGTTGGTCCACTTCGGTATTGGTCTTGCGCAGGTTTTCAAAATACAACCGCTCATCCGGGTTCATTTCACCGCGGATATACCGTTCTACTGCTTCTAATATCTGAACATCATTCATCACTGGTCTCATTTTTATAATGACTAAAAAATATCTTCTTCAACCGCATCAGGCACTTGTACTTCTGGTTCTTGGCATTGTCAGCATTGGTATATCCAAAACTGGCCGCAATGTCCTGCATATTTCTTTTTTGCAGGTAGTAGGCTTCCAGCAGGCTTTTGCAGGGTTCCCCCAGGCTGCTGATGGCCTTATTCATCATGTCAAATTCCAGGTTCCGCTGTTCGTGTGCCTCGATCTCGTCCTCCACCGGCACCAGGCCTTCCAGGTTTTCAACCGGGGCCGAGTAGCGGTTCAATTGCTGCAGCCTTTTGAGCCATAAACGCCGACTGACGGAATAAACATAGGTCCTGATCTGGCAATTCAGCTCAAAAGTCCCTGATCTCACCTTTTCATAGAGGACGATCATGGCCTCCTGGAATATGTCTTTGGCATCGTCGGCTGATCCGTTGTTGTTGATTATCAGGGCCTGAATGGTATTATAATTCTCCCTGTAGATCGTTTCAACCGCTTTTGTCTCGTTCCGGGCTAATCCTTGCAATAAAGCTTGTTCGTTAATCTCTTGTTTCACTATTCCATTATTTAATACGGGTTTTTAAAAATAGTAACCCTGAAGCACCTAAAAAAAATTTTAAAATGCCGGGTTACCTTTCTTCATTCCGGGTATTAACATCGAAATATTTCAAAACTCAAACAAAAAATCGCAACAAATGAAAAAGCTTTTTATCGTTTTGGCTGTAGCTAGCCTTGGTTTCGTAGCATGTAACAATGAAGGTGAAAAAACTGAAAGCACTGTAGATAGCGCTGCTATCAAAGCTGCTGCTGATTCTGCTGCCGCCGCTGCTGCTGCCGCTGTAGATACTGCTGCTGCAAAGATTGATACTGCAGCTGCTGCTGTGGTTGATTCACTGAAGAAGTAATAAATTTTACGGCAAGCAATTGAAGGCCGTCCCGTTCACCGGGGCGGCTTTTCTTTTTGCTGCTATTCCCGCTAATAAAAGCTACCTTTGCCGCCTTATCCGGCTAACATTTTAAAATGAATTTACCAGTGACCAGTTTTGCAGAATTAGGGATCGAAGAAGGCTTATTGCAATCGATCCAGACCTTAGGCTTTACACAGCCAACCCCCATACAGGAAAAAGCCATCCCCGTGCTTTTACAGGGAACCAAAGATTTTATTGGACTGGCACAGACAGGCACTGGTAAAACAGCAGCTTTTGGATTGCCTTTACTTCAATTAATTAATAAAGCGGATAAGTTTCCCCAGGCGCTGATCGTTTGCCCGACCCGGGAGCTTTGCCTGCAAATCACCAGTGACCTGGAAAAATTTAAAAGCAAGAAGGCGAATGTGCTGGTGACGGCTGTATACGGGGGAACCTCGATCAGTATGCAGATACGTGACCTGAAAAGAGGCACACATGTGGTGGTGGCTACTCCCGGCCGGTTAATTGACCTGATCGAAAGAAAAGCGATCAACCTGGAACAGATCCATTATGTGGTATTGGATGAAGCAGACGAAATGCTGAACATGGGTTTCAAAGAGGATATAGAATTCATTTTAAAGAACACTCCCAACCGCCAGAGCACCTGGTTATTCAGTGCCACCATGCCGGCAGAGATCAGGCAGGTGAGTAAACGCTACATGGATAAGCCCTTCGAGATCACTGTTGGAAAAGTGAACTCGGGCAATGCCAATATCGATCACCAGTATTATGCCACCCAGCATCATAACCGGTATGAAGTATTGAAACGTATCATTGATTTCAACCCCGGCATCTATGGTATCGTGTTTGCAAGAACCAAGGCTGATACCCAGGATATCGCTGAGAAATTAACAAGAGAGGGATATGATATTGATGCTATTCATGGCGACCTGACCCAACAGCAAAGAGACAAAGTGATGGGCTTGTTCCGTGATAAAAGTGTAAAACTGCTCGTTGCTACCGATGTGGCAGCACGGGGTATTGATGTGCAGGGTATCACCCATGTGATCAACTACGAATTACCGGATGATGTGGAAGTGTATACGCACAGAAGCGGACGTACCGGCCGTGCGGGTAATAGCGGTGTTTCTGTTTCTATTGTTACTCCCAAGGAAACCTACCGCCTGCGCCAGATTGAAAGACTGGTGAATACAAGGGTGCATAAAATGGATATACCAAGTGGTAAGGATGTTTGCCGCAAGCAATTCTTCCATTTTATTGATAAGATGCTGCAGGCTGATATCAGTAATGGTGAATACGAAGCCTACCTGCCGGTATTACGGGAAAAATTTGCAGCTGTTGAAAAAGAAGAGATATTGCAAAGAGTAGCTGCACTGGAGTTTGACCGTTTCCTGAAGTATTATGAGAATGCGCCGGATCTGAATATGAGGGAAGATAGCCGCAGAAGTGAAAGAGGTGCTGACCGCAGAACAGAACGTTCGCCAAGAGAAAGCGGGGAAAGAAGATTTGGAGGAGGAGGTAATGGTTCATATCAACGTTTGTTCGTGAACCTTGGAACCAAGGATGGTTTTTATAAAGCAAGTTTTCTGCAGTTTATATTAGATATGAGTGACCTGAAGAAAGAAGTACTTGGGCGAATTGATATGAAAGAGATGACCAGCTGGATCGAAATAGAACCATCTGCCGGTAAAAAAATGATCAAAGCGATTGATGGTAAGAACTATCGTGGCCGAAAGATCCGGATGAACGATGCGGAATCAGGTGGTGGCAGAAGAAAATAAATTAGAAATTGGTTGGTTTTAATTGCTATAAAAAGTACATTTGTTTCATGTTAATGACGAAAGCATATTTTGGTTTTAGTTTTTATTACTTCTTTTTTGGAAAGAGGCCGGGAATGCTTTTGTTGAAAGTAAAATAAGAACAACTAAAAATCAACATAAAGAATCCCGGCCAAACGGCCGGGATTCTTGTTTACCCCCAACCCCTGAAGGGGCTTTGGAGTCTGAAAGAAAAAATGGCTTAAACGTTTTGAAAATTTGGTATATGGTAAATGCAGAAAAAAAGGCGGAAGACTTGAGACGCGAGGTAAGTGTGGATGCAGTTTCCCCCTTCAGGGGGAGAAAGGGGATTTCCATTCAGGGTTATGAAGGCAGTTTTCACCAGGTGGCGGCGCAATTGTTTTATGGTAAAGCAACAACGGTGATTCCTTGTGATACATTCCGGGAAGTGGTAAAGATCGCAGCGAATAAAAAAGAAAGTGATGGCGGGGTGATGGCGATTGAGAATTCTATTGCAGGAAGTATACTTGCGAATTATAACCTGTTGCAAAAATCAAATCTCCGTATTGTGGGTGAATTGTATTTGCAGATTCGGCAGAACTTATTGGTGAACCCCGGCGTGAAGCTGGAAGATATCCGGGAAGTGCATTCGCATACCATGGCTTTGCAGCAGTGTTATGAGTTTTTGGATAGGTACAAATGGAAACTGGTGGAGACGGATGATACGGCCCTTAGCGCCAAACATATCCACCAGCATAAAAGCAAACATGTGGCGGCAATTGCCAGCAAGCTGGCCGCAGAATTATACGGTCTGGATGTGATTGCGCCGAATATCCATACGCTGAAGAACAATTATACCCGGTTCCTGATGCTGCAGCGGGAAGATATGACCTCTGTCATTGCAGATGCAGACAAAGCCTCCGTTACTTTTCATACCGATCATTCAAGGGGGAGCCTGGCGAAAGTACTTACTAAAATTTCAGAAGGAGGTATCAACCTCAGCAAGCTGCAGAGCTTCCCGATACCCGGTTCTGATTTTAAATATGCATTTCATGCGGATATGGAATTTGATTCGGCAGAGCAATTCAATACAGTGATAGAAACGATCAGCCCATTGACAGAAGCTATAAAAATTTACGGTGTTTATAAAAGAGGATTATGGAAATAAAGACAAGCAAAAGACTGGAAGGGATCGGGGAATATTATTTCTCACAAAAGTTGCGGGAGATAGAGGCATTGAATAAGGCAGGAAAGAATGTCATCAACCTCGGTATTGGCAGTCCCGACCTGCCACCCCACCCGGAGGTGATAAGGATTTTACAGGAAGAAGCGGTAAAACCGAATACACATGCTTACCAATCTTACAAGGGGTCGCCGGTGTTGCGGAATGCAGTAAGCGACTGGTATAAGAAATGGTATAAAGTGGAATTGAACCCGGATACAGAAATACTGCCGCTGATCGGGAGTAAGGAAGGCATCATGCATATCTGTATGACCTATCTCAATAAAGGAGATGAAGTGCTGGTGCCCAATCCGGGCTATCCAACCTACAGAAGTGCTGTGCAATTAGCAGGCGGCAAATGCGTGGAATATAAACTGAAAGAGAAAAATAACTATGAACCCGAGTGGGACAAACTGGATGAAAAGAACCTGAAGAAAGTAAAACTGCTGTTTGTCAATTACCCGCAGATGCCCACGGGGCAATTACCTTCTGAAGATTTATTTAAGCGAATAGTCGCTTTCGGGAAAAAACATAATATCCTTATTATTCATGATAACCCCTACAGTTTTATCCTGAATGAGCACCCGTCAAGTTTATTAAGTGTGGAAGGGGCCAAAGATTGTGTGATCGAACTGAACTCACTCAGCAAGAGCCATAATATGGCCGGGTGGAGGATCGGGATGTTGTGCGGGGCCAAAGAAAGAATAGAAGAAGTATTGCGTTTTAAAAGCAATATGGACAGCGGGATGTTTCTGCCTTTACAATTAGCGGCGGCCAAAGCACTATCACTCGGCAAAGAATGGCAGGAGGAAGTGAACACAGTTTACCGGGAGCGGCGGGAAAAAGTATTTGAATTGCTGCGTTTGCTGAACTGCAAATTCTCTACTGAGCAGGCGGGAATGTTTGTGTGGGCAGCCTCCCCAAACCCCTCCGCAGAAGGGGCATTAGAACATCCTCTTGGTAAGGGTGGGTTACTCAGTGATGAAGTATTATACCAATCTGCAGTCTTTATTACACCGGGAGGGATCTTTGGCAGTGCCGGTAATAATTTTATCAGGGTAAGTTTGTGTGCTCCGGTAGAAAAATTTGCGGAGGCGATAGAAAGAATCAAGGCCTCCCTAAATCCCTCCGCAGGAGGGACTTTTAGATCCTGACATTTGCAAACACTTTTACTAAGCAATTACAATAATTCTTAAAATGGAAGACTCGAATAAAAATACCGGAATGTCGAAGAGTTCGGCTGCTGAGGAACCCAGTTCCCCCTTTAGGGGGCGGAGGGGGCAAAGGAAGAAAATAGCAATAGTAGGTGTAGGTCTTATCGGTGGTTCATTAGCTATCCAGCTGCATGAAAAAAAATTATCCTCCCGGCTCATCGGTGTGGACGCCAATGAAGAACATGCCAAAAAAGCCGTGGAACTGGAACTGGTGGATGAAACGATGCCGTTGAATGAAGCCATTGAACAATCAGACGTTATCATACTGGCTATACCGGTGGATAAGCTGGTGGAGCTGCTGCCTAATATAATGGATAAAATAGATGACCAGATCGTGGTGGACCTGGGGTCCACCAAATCTCAGTTGGTGGAATCACTGAAAAATCATCCTAAGCGGGGGAGGTATGTAGCCACACACCCGATGTGGGGAACCGAGTATAGCGGGCCTCAGGCTGCTGTGCGGGGTGCTTATGAGAATAAAGCCGTGATCATCTGTAACCCGGAAGAGACAGATGCCGATGCACTCGACTGGGTAAAGCATATGTATAAAAAGATCGGGATGCATTTACTGGAAATGGAAGCCAAAGCTCATGATTTGCATGCTGCCTATGTGAGTCATATCTCGCATATTACCTCCTTTGCATTAGCCAATACCGTATTGCAAAAAGAAAAAGAGGACAATGCCATTTTTGAACTGGCCAGTGCAGGTTTTGAAAGTACGGTGCGGCTGGCGAAGAGTAACCCGGCCATGTGGGTACCCATCTTTATGCAGAATAAGGAGAATGTACTGGATGTATTAAAAGAACATATTGCACAACTGGAACGGTTCAAAGAAAGTATTGAGAAAAGTGACGATGCTTATCTGATGAAACTGATTGAAGATGCGAATAAGATCAGGAGGATAATAAAATGAGTAGTATGCGAAAGTTGGCTATCAGTTTATTTATATTTCTAACAGCTAAAATTTTGTCAGCCCAGGAGGATATTGGTGTTTGTGCAAGAAATGTTTTTATAAATGCTGATAGCATAACTAAAGCTGGGGGCCAGCCTCTGAAAGAATAGGAGGATTGTACACTTAGGAAGAAAGTTCCTGATTTTAATGCAATCACATTGGCTGGGGATACTATTCAATTGAGCACACTAAAGGGAAAAATACTGGTGATTAACTTTTGGTTCATTGATTGTCATCCCTGTATAGCAGAATTAGATGGTTTGAATAAACTTGTTGCGCAGTATATAGGAAAGGATGTAGTGTTCCTTGCAATAACATGGGAGGCGAAGGAAAGAATAGTGAAAGATTTTTTACCTAGGCATCGGCTTGATTTTAAGATAATTTCAGATGCAAGAGTATTAACGGATCGGTTAATGGGTTCTGCCTATCCCACAACATACATTATTGATCAAAGCGGATTTATACAATATGCCTGGATAGGAGGAAAAGTAGATGAAAAAGCGGGGAATGAATTTTATCAAAAAGCGTTTAAAGCAATTCGGCAGATGCAAAAAGCCGAATAGTGGACAGAACCCTGAGGTGTGCGACGCAACGAAGCTGATAGTAGTACAACAGATGACAACATAAAAATTTATCTTTACAAACTATGCAGACAGCAGAACAAACCGCAACAAACGCCGTGCAGCAGGCATGGAATAAAAGGCCGTTGATCATCAGCGGGCCTTGCAGTGCAGAAACAGAAGAGCAGGTACTGGCTACGGCACAACGCCTGGCCGCTACCGGAAAAGTGGATATGCTCCGGGCCGGCATCTGGAAACCCCGTACTAAACCAGGTATGTTTGAAGGGATTGGTGCCAAAGGGTTGCCCTGGTTGCAACAGGCTAAAAAACTGACGGGGCTTCCCACCACCGTGGAAGTAGCTACCGGTAAACAGGTGGAAGATGCCCTCAACTTTGAAGTGGATGTATTGTGGATCGGTGCCCGGACAACAGTGAATCCCTTCAGTGTGCAGGAAGTGGCCGATGCCTTACGGGGAGTTGATGTGCCGGTAATGATCAAAAACCCGATCAATCCTGATCTTGAATTATGGAGCGGTGCCGTGGAAAGAATTGCCCGGGCCGGTGTAAAACAGATCGGTCTTATCCACCGGGGTTTCAGTTCCTATGGCAACAGTGAATACCGGAATGCGCCGATGTGGCACCTGGCCATTGAAATGAAACTGAAACATCCCAACATGCCGATCATCAATGATCCTTCGCATATCTGCGGCCGCCGGGATATTTTACTGGAAGTGATGCAAAGAGCGATTGATCTTGATTATGACGGGCTGATGATCGAAAGTCATATCGATCCTGATAACGCCTGGAGTGATGCCAAACAACAGGTAACGCCTGAACGCCTGGCTGAAATGCTGAATACGATCATCTGGAGAAGGGAAGATGTGAACTCCGAAGAATACCATGCTGCACTGGAAGCCTTGCGGCAAAAGATCAATCACCTGGATGATGAACTGATGCAGATACTGAGCCAGCGGATGAAGATCGCTGAACAGATCGGGCAATATAAAAAAGATAATAACATTACGATCCTGCAAACGAACCGCTGGAACGAGATCATTGAAAGGGCCAGTGCGAAGGGTGAGAAGATCGGGTTGAGCAAAGAATTCATCACGAAGTACCTGGATGCCGTGCATATGGAAAGTATCAATCACCAGAAGAAGGTGCTGGATAGTTAAATCCGGGAAAATCGAAAGTGGTGAATGGGGTTCTTCCCCTCCCCGGAGGGGCGGATTTAGTTCGCCAGGTGCTTTAAGAAAATGGGGTGGGTGCTGGCAAAACTAAAGGCTATTCTTATCATCACCTCGTCGAAGAAACAAAATGAAACATATCAATTACAAATTCTCAGGCTCATCTACTGATTTCTATTTTGCACACGGGATCGGTCACTTGAAAGCCATCGTGGATAAGAAGAATACGATCCTGGTCACGGATGAGAATGTTTTCAATGCACATACCCAACGTTTCAGGGGCTGGAATACGATCGTGTTGAAACCCGGTGAGGAATTCAAATTACAGGCTACGGTGGATGCAGTGATCGAGCAACTGATCGCTATGCAGGCCGACCGCAAGACGACACTTGTCGGCGTGGGTGGCGGTGTGATCACGGATATCACCGGGTATGTGGCATCCGTGTATATGCGGGGGATCGCATTTGGTTTCATTCCGACTTCCTTACTGGCATTGGTGGATGCCTCCATTGGTGGTAAGAACGGGATTGATGTGGGGGTATATAAGAATATGGTGGGGGTGATCCGGCAGCCGAAATTCATTTTGCAGGATATGGTTTTCCTCAACAGCCTGCCGCAGGCAGAATGGGAAAACGGGTTTGCCGAGATCATCAAACATGCCTGTATCAAAGATGCAGCGATGTTCCGGGAGCTGGAAGCGAATTCACTTAAAACCTATCAAACCAAAAAGACAGCCATCTGTGAACTGGTACAGCGCAATGCACAGATCAAAATAAAAGTGGTGCAGCAGGATGAATTTGAAAAAGGGGAAAGAAGGCTGCTGAATTTTGGGCACACACTCGGCCATGCATTGGAAAACCAATACGAGTTATCCCATGGGCAGGCGGTGGCTATCGGTATGACCTATGCCTGTCATATTTCCGGACAGTTGAGTGGTTTCAGGCAAACCGATAAAGTGGTGAAAGTATTGGAGCAATATAATTTGCCCACCTATGCTTCTTTCAATAAAACGAAAGTACTGGAAGTGCTGAAGATGGATAAGAAACGGGAGCGAAAGGAAATGAATTATATTTTGCTGGAGAAAATCGGGAAAGGAGTGGTGAAGACTATCCCGATGGGGCAGCTGGAGAAAATTATTACAAATCTTTAAAATCATTTCCCTTCGGGGAATAGGGTATGAACGTAACAATCAATCCGTCGCAATTAAGAGGAACCATACAGGCACCGGCTTCCAAGAGTTCTATGCAAAGGGCCTGTGCGGTAGCACTACTGGTAAAAGGAATTACAGAGTTGCACAATCCCGGTCATAGTAATGATGATAAAGCTGCACTGGATATTATTCAACGGCTGGGAGCAAAGGCAGTAATGGAGAATGGAGTATGGAAAATGGAAAGCGGGGGAGTTGACCCGGTTGATACAACGATCAATTGTGGTGAAAGCGGTTTAAGCATCCGGATGTTCACACCGCTTGCAGCGCTGAGTGATAAAGAAATTACGATCAACGGTTCGGGCAGCCTGCTAACAAGACCCATGGATTTCTTTGATACCATTTTACCGAAGCTGAAGGTGAAAATAAAAAGCCAGCAAGGAAAACTTCCGCTGATCATACAAGGACCATTAGTACCAACTACTATAGAAGTGGATGGTTCATTGAGTTCTCAATTCCTTACCGGTTTGCTGATGGCCTATGCTGCTGCAGGAGCATCCAATGTTTCTATCAAAGTAAAGGACCTGAAAAGCAAACCTTATATCGATCTTACTTTATCGGTGATGCAATCATTTGGACTGAAAGTACCGGAGAACCGGAATTATGAAGAATTCTGGTTTGATGAATCGGCTCCTGCTCCTGAACTCCTGACTCACAACTACACTGTAGAAGGTGACTGGAGCGGTGGCGCATTCCTGCTCGTGGCGGGTGCCATTGCAGGACCTATTATGGTGAACGGGCTTGACTTAACTTCCACCCAGGCCGACAAAGCCATTGTAGATGCATTGATGGCGGCCAATGCCGGTATTGCTATTGAAGCCAAGGGGATCAGGATACACCAGTCCGCCATGACCGGGTTTTATTTTGATGCTACGGATTGCCCGGACCTGTTTCCGCCGCTGGTCGCCTTAGCAGCTTATTGCAAAGGAAAGACAACGATCAAAGGCGTATCCCGTTTAACACATAAAGAAAGCAACCGGGCAGTAACACTGCAGGATGAATTTGATAAAATGGGAGTGATCATTGACCTGGAAGGAGACGATATGATCATCCACGGAACGGCAAAAGTGAAAGGTGCTGATGTACATTCTCATCACGACCACCGGATAGCAATGGCCTGTGCTGTGGCAGGATTAAGAGCCGATAGTGAAATGCTGATCGAAGAAGCGCAGGCGGTGAGTAAATCTTACCCTGATTTCTATAATGACCTGAAATCTCTCGGCGCATCTGTATCTTTACCGTATCAACATTTCAACTTATAACCTTGAACTCATTCGGCCGCATCTTCCGGGTACACATCTTTGGTGAATCGCATGGCGAATCCGTGGGGATTGTTATTGACGGATGCCCGGCCGGTTTATCCTTATCCGAAGAGGACCTGCTGGCTGACCTGGAGAGAAGAAAAGGCGGCAAACAAAAAGGTACCACACCCCGGCAGGAAGCGGATTATCCTTTTTTCAAAAGTGGTTTGTTCAATGGTAAAACAACCGGGGCACCGATAACGATCCTGTTTGAAAACAATAATACCCGCAGTGAAGATTATAATAAACAAAGAAGTATTCCCCGGCCCGGGCATGCTGATTGGGTGGCGCACCAAAAATATGGCGGCCATGAAGACTACCGCGGCGGTGGTCATTTCAGTGCAAGATTGACAACAGGGTTGGTGGCTGCCGGTGCTATCGCCAAAAAATTAATGCAGGGGATCACTATTCATGCCGCTGTAACAGCAATAGGAGGAGAGGCTGACCTGGAGAAAGGATTACAAAAAGCCATTGATGCAAAAGATTCGGTAGGTGGTTTGGTGGAATGCCGTGTCAATGGATTACCGGTTGGTTTAGGGGAACCTTTTTTTGATTCCGTGGAATCACAAATAGCCCATATTGCTTTCGCCATTCCTGCTGTAAAAGGGATTGAATTCGGAGCCGGTTTTGCAGCCGCCAGCATGTTTGGCTCACAGCATAATGATGCCATTGAAAATATGGAGGGCAAAACAAGAACCAATCATGCCGGTGGTGTGGTCGGTGGTATCAGCAACGGGAATGAATTGGTATTCCGGATAGCTATCAAACCAACCGCTTCCACACCCAAAGAACAAAACAGCCTGAATTGGGAGACGGGCCAGGCCGAGATTTTTTCAGTGAAAGGCCGTCATGATCTTTGCGTGGCCTTACGGGCACCTGTAATTTTAGAAGCTGCTGCAGCCGTAACCTTACTCGACTTTCTTTTATTGGAACAACAAATTAAACGGGTCGTTTCCTGACCTTATTGAAATCATCTGACGATTATGCCAATCATCTATCATGTAACTACAGCTGCGGACTGGAATGCAGCAAAACAAAACGGTTTTTACGAAGCTCCTTCTTTACAGGATGAAGGATTTATTCATTGCTCCCAGGATCACCAGGTAGCTGCAGTGCTGGAAAGATATTATGCCGGTAAAACCGGTCTCGTAAAACTAGTTATTGATACGGATAAGCTTACGAGTAAGTATGTATTCGACTGGTCACCTTCCACACAGGATACGTTTCCGCATGTGTATGGGACCATCAATACCGATGCAGTGACGGAAGTGATTTCTTTATAGCCCGTTTTTCTTCCGGTAGTTCACAATCCCTGTTATATAAGTAATGATCAGCGGCAGAATAAAAATATAGGAGATAGTGGTTATGATTAGAAGAACCACATAGGCGTTATCATTAGCTGTTTTCTCCCGTACACCACCCATGATCTCAAATACAGCTCTTTCGAGGTTCAGCAAACTAAGTACATTAATAATAAGACAGACCGGGAGTAATGTCACTGCAGTAACAATATAGCCCGGGAAATCACAGTACCGCTTCATGAACTGAAAGAGCAGCGCCAATCTCCAGGAGGCCACTATAGCGAGGAACCAAACATTGATCCGGGCTGCTGTGGCAAGCGGGAAAAATCGTTCGACCGGGATCGCATATAACAATGCAGGAAAAGAAGTCAGGCTTATAAAAGTAACCACGGTGAAATATTTCCAATTTTGAACTTTGAAAGGAAGAATGATCAGCCAGACAAAGGCAGACAAGCAAAAAATATAAATGACTGAGCCGAGTCCCATGTGTTGTAAAGTGCTGGCCCCCGGATCATCCCAATAGCGACCTATCCCTACCAGCCAGGTACCTGCCAGCCCCGCTACAAAATGGGCTTTAGTAAACCCGAGCATTTCTTCTTTGCTGATCCGGAAACTAAGCAAACGGAGAATAGTATGTATCATACTCATGATGTTCACTACAGGTTTTTTAAATTAATTACCGGCCATTTCATCTTCTGCCGGTTCGGGACTAATTTTTCTCTGCAGTTATTATACCAGCAGGAGCCATAGAAAAAATGATACAGATCCGAAGGTAAATACTGAAAGGATTTCCTATTTTGTCTGGCATAACCGGTTAGATCAGTCCGTGAAAATTAGTGTAAATTCGGTTATTACCATTATACCATTGTTTCCTTATGCACAAAAAGAACACTCCGTATTCCTGCCTTCCTTTACTGATGTTACTATTGCTGTTATCGGCCTGCGGCAGTACCAAGCACCCGCCGGGCAGCGATATTGCCAGTACGCCGGAGCAACTGGAAGAGAAAGTAACCGGTAATATCCGGCAATTGCTGGACTATGCAGCCGCTAACGAAGGCCGCCTGAATGATTCTGTTCCTTTATTTAACGCCGGCCTGGTAAAACAAGTGTATGAGAAGAACCAGTTTGCTGCTTTATGGAGCAGTAAAGAGCAATGGAATGCACAGGGAGATTCACTGCTGCAACTGGTTGGCAAAGCAAAATTCTATGGGTTATTCCCCAGCCACTATTATTTTACTATTCTTGATTCAATCCACCAGCAATTTTTGCAGGACAGTCTTTCCAAATCAGCAAGAAGGGATGCTGCTTTATGGTCAACAGCAGATGTGTTGCTGACCAATGCTTTCTTTCATATCATCAAAGATGTGAAACTGGGCCGTCTTCCCAATGATAGTATTTCATTACGAAAGGATACCATACTGGCTGATCAATTTTACCTGCAACAACTGGAAATTTTTCAAAAGGAAAATTCTCTATCCTCCATTTTGGCAGCGCTGGAACCGCAACATGAAGGATACCGTTTATTGAAAGCCGGGATTCCGCAATTCCTGGACAGCGCAGATTATAAACCATATACGAAACTACCTTCTTCTAAAGATCCCGGCTTCAAAGCATTGCTGCAAAAAAGACTGGTGGAGGGAGGTTATCTTTCCAATGACAGCACAGCGGCTGATTCACTGGAACTGGCCGAAGCCGTAAAGAAATTTCAAAAGCAGAAAAATATTACCGTTGACGGCAGAGCAGGAGAGGGTACAATACGAATGCTGAACACTTCTGATGAAGACAAGTTTTACAGTATTGCCATTACTATGGACCGGTATAAAATGCTTCCGTCAACCATGCCCGAACGTTATATCTGGGTCAACCTGCCTTCTTTCTCCATGAAAGTGCAGGAGAAGGATTCGGTAAAACTCGTTTCCCGGATCATTTGCGGTAAAGCGATCACCCGAACCCCTGTGTTAAATAGTGCCGTATCGGAGATCATCACCTACCCGCAATGGACCGTTCCCACCAGCATTATCGTGAAAGAAATATTGCCGGCTGTAAAACGAAATCCCGGTTACCTGGCCAAAAAGGGGTTTAGCCTGGTAGATAAGAACGGGGAGGAAGTGGATCCTTATACGGTCGACTGGTCAAAATATTCAAAAGGCATTCCTTACCGGGTGGTGCAGGGCAGCGGGGATGCCAATGCCCTGGGAGTACTGAAGTTCAATTTCCCCAATAAATATGCGGTTTACCTGCACGATACCAACCAGCGGTCTTTATTCGGGCAAGTGGTCCGGACATTCAGCCACGGTTGTGTCCGGGTGCAGGAATGGCAAAAACTGGCTGATTATATAATCCGGAAGGACCGGGTGGAAGTGGGTGGTAAGGTAGCCCTCCTCGATTCGATGGGGGTATGGCTGAAAAGAAAAGAAAAACACAGTATCCCCATCAGGAACAGGCTGCCTGTTTACATCCGCTATTTCACCTGTGAAGGGAGATCCGGCGGAATTGCCTTTTATGATGATATATATGGGGAGGACAAAATGCTCCGGCAAAGGTATTTTGCAGCTGGTCCGGGGATAGCCGGTAAAACAGCAGGGATTGCTGAAAAAAAAGTGCTCCAATAGGGTGGATATGAAGCAAATAATTTATTTTAGGGAATAGAACATACCCGTTATTTTTGCTCAGTTTAAAACCAAACTATCTCTTTATGAAGAAGATACTAGCTGTATGCCTTGCTATATACCTGATGGCACCTGCTACTAACGCACAGGATGATGAGATCAGACAACCTGCTATTGGTATCAGTTTTTTCCTGAACGACTTTCAGACGGCCCAAAAAATCCGTACTACTTCCCTGGCCCAGGTCTTCAGGGACAAGGGATGGGCAAAATTCCGTGAAATGTCTCCCGGTCTTTCTTTACATTATTTCAAAGGGTTAAGAAAGCATATCGACTTTGCGGCCTCATTGGGCGGTTCTTTTGTACGTTATCCTTTCCCTAATAAACCGGCTTTTACCAATGACAGGTTCTTAATGGAAGCAAATGCTGCCGTCAACCTGAAAATGGTTTCTGAGAAATACTGGTTGCAGCCGTATATCATCGCTGGTATTGGAGGTCATATGTATGGTAAATACTGGGGAGCTTTTATGCCGCTTGGATTGGGTATGAAAGTGAATTTTTATGATGAAGCACACCTTTTCATTACGTCCCAGTACCGGGTGCCGGTTACCAGCGAAACATCTAACTATCATTTTCAAAACAGCATAGGTATTGCTGGTTCTATTGGTAAAAAGAAAGAGCCTAAGGTAATTCCTCCTCCACCACCGCCTCCGCCTGCTGATACAGACGGTGATGGTATCATTGATAATGAAGATAAATGTCCAACTGTGAAAGGATTGGCGAAATATCAGGGTTGCCCGATTCCTGATACGGATAAAGATGGCATCAATGATGAAGAAGATAAATGCCCGACTGTTCCCGGTCTTGCTAAATACCAGGGATGCCCGATTCCCGATACAGATAAAGATGGCATCAATGACGAAGAAGATAAATGCCCGACAGTTCCCGGTGTGGCCCGTTACCAGGGTTGCCCTGTTCCGGATGGTGATAAAGATGGTGTAAACGATGAAGAAGATAAATGCCCCACATTAGCCGGTCCTGCTGAAAACCAGGGTTGCCCTGTTATCTCCGAGGAAGTGAAGAAGAAAGTGGATGTGGCAGCAAACAGTATCCTTTTTGTTACAGGCAGTGCCAAACTTCAGTCCAAATCCTTCAAAGGTCTGAACGAAGTCGTGAAGATCATGAAGGAAAATCCTGAAATGAAACTGGCTATCGACGGCCATACGGATAATGTAGGTAAAGATGAACTGAACCAGAAGCTGAGCGACAACCGTGCTGCTGCCGTAAGAACTTATCTTGTCAGCAAAGGTGTTGACGAAAGCCGCATCACTTCTGCCGGTCATGGTGAAACGATGCCGATCGCTGATAACAAAACAGCTGCCGGCCGTACCAAGAACCGCAGGGTGGAACTGAAACTGAGCTATTTCCAATAAGCCAATTGCTTACTAATAAAAAGTCCTCTCAGCATTTAGTGAGAGGACTTTTTTTATAGTAATACTGAACTCAGAATTTTACATATTTTTCAACCAGTTGCCGGTCGATTCCCTTTTGGATGGCTTTTTTTGCTTGTCCCCGTAATATGAATTCAAAAATGCTCCGCCATCCAGGCAGGTTACTTTCACTGATCGCAAACAGCCAGGCAAGTGCCAGGCCGTCTTTGGGGAAGCCGTTGCGTTTACAAAGTCCGTCATTTGCTAAACCATAGGCGATCTGCAATGACTGTTCAAAACCCCGGCTGGCTGGTCTTATCTCCACGTTAAACCTGCATGTCTTCCCGCTGCGGTTGCGAAACAGGTGATTGATCATCGGTGCTGCTGTAGCGGACTGGCCGGGTTGCAGGGTGTGTATCACTTTATCCAACTGCACCTGCACTTCGCCTTCCAGGCAATCAAATTTTTCACTGTAGGTCTTATGGTAATGAAGACCTACGCCACCGCCATTGGCAAGTTCCACTTCAACAAGTGTATATTCTCCATGGCTATCGGAAGCGGTTTTTAAAAAGGTGACACTGTCTTTCTGAATGGGGTTGTAAATTTTTCTTTCCATGCTGCATATATACGTTGACAAGAAAGCATACAGATTCTATAAAAGTAAAAAACAACCAGGTACAAAAAAACCTGCTTATGAAGCAGGTTTGTAAAACGGTATCCAGTTCCTTATTCTTTATTCTTTTTACCAAAAATCCTTTTCAGGAGCCCTTTCTTTTTGGGAGGATCATCAGTGGCAGAGCCGATGGGTTTACTCTCTTCATTTTTAATGACAGACGTTTTAACCGTATCTTTTTTAACCGGTTTTGTATTGTCTTCATCTATTACCGGTTTGGATTCCGGACCGATATATTCATTCATGTTATTATAGTCCTGCTCTGTACCCACTCCCTGGTCTTCACCCTGTGCGCCGGGATCGCTGTCATCGATCGATTCCATAATATCTGCACTATTGATCTCATTTTCCAGGTTTTCCGGTTTGATGAATTTGGCATCCTTTTCAATACCCAGTGTTTTATCGGCATATACTTTTTTAAAGAAGTTCTCCCAGATCGGCCGGGCCACAGAACCTCCGTAGAAAGCTGAACTTTCGAGGGTGATAAAGCGATCGTCACAACCCACCCAGGCACCTGCCATCAGTTGAGGCGTATAGCCGATGAACCAGAAGTCGGCATTGGAGTTGGTTGTACCGGTTTTGCCGCCCATTTCTGCTGCACCTAATCTCCCCCGAAGACCGGCTGCGGTACCTTTATCAACGGTTCCCTGCATGATGCGTGACATCTGGTAAGCAGCAATTTCACTAACAGCTTCTTTCCGGTTCACACTATAATCAAGGCGTTTGATCACATTGCCATTCCTGTCTTCAATACGGCTGATGATATAAGGCTTTGTTGAAAACCCACGACCTGCAAAAATGCTATAGCCCCAGAGCATTTCATACAACGACAGATCACAGGAACCTAACGCAATAGAAGGATGCGGGTCAACTTTGGTCGGTACGTTTATGCGGGCCAGGAAATTGGCAAAATTCTCCGGCCCGATCTGTTTCATAATATAAGCAGAAGCACAGTTTTTGGAATAGGCCAATGCATTGGCAAAGGTCATTGTACCACCAGAACAGGTCCTTGAAGTGGCTGGTACCAGGCGGCCGGCACCAAAATTCTGTTGCACATCCTGCACTTCCGTTTCGGCAGTATAGCCCAATTCTTCCACGGCCTGTGTATACAATAAAGGCTTAATGGTGGAACCCACCTGTCTTTTTGTTTTCAGGTTAACGTGGTCATATTTATAGGTTTTGAAACTGATACCGCCCACCCAGGCTTTCACTTCGCCGGTGATAGGATCCATCACCATAAAAGCGGTCTGCATCATCTGCCGGTGATATTTGATGGAATCCAGCGGGGTCATCACCGTATCTTTTTCCCGGTTGCTGTTCCAGGCAAAGATCTTCATCGAAACCTTTTTAGAAAAACTGGCTTTGATCTCTTTATCGCTGAGGCCATCATCGGCCAGGTTTTTCCAGCGGTCACTTTGTTTCATCGCTGCGTCAATGATGTTTTCATGTTCTTTCCAGACAGCGCCATTCTTTACCCTTCCTTGGCTGACAAGAGCCTTTTGTAAAGTGGGCATATGTGAGGCTACTGATTCCTCCGCATATTCCTGCATTCTTGGGTTAATGGTGGTATATATCTTTAGCCCGTCCTCATAGATGTCATAACTGCCGCCGTCCGGTTTTTTCACATCCTTCAGTACGTCTTTAATTTCATCTTTGAGTACTTCCCTGAAATAAGGAGCATAGCCGGTATTCTCATCAAGTTTCCGGTAATTCAGCTTAATTGGTTTTGCTTTCAGTTTGGTACCTTCTGCTTCGCTGATCTTTCCGTTCACAGCCATCTGGCTGATCACCACATTTCGGCGGTCGAGGGCCGCTTTAGGATTTCGTATCGGGTTATAGATACTGTTTCCTTTGAGCATGCCTACTAACAAAGCCGCTTCTTCCACATTCAAACGATCCGGCTCTTTTTGAAAAAAAGACCGGGATGCGTTCCTGATACCATAAATATTATTGCCAAAAGGAACAGCATTCAGGTATAATGTAATGATCTCTTCTTTGGTGAAATTTCTTTCCAGCTTAACAGCAATGATCCATTCTTTCAGCTTCTCAATGCCCCGTTCTGCTATGTTCTTGCTCCCCTGGTCTAATAAGGCTTTGGCTAATTGTTGAGTGATGGTACTGCCACCGCCTTGTTTGCCGAATGTAAAGACGGCCCTTAATGTGGACTTGAAATCAATACCGGAGTGATCATAAAAGCGTTCATCTTCCGTGGCAACAAGTGCATCGATGACATGTTTGGAGATATCACGGTATTTTACATTGCTGCGGTTTCCTCTTTCTGTATAATATTTCCCCATCAATGTGCCGTCGGCGGCATATACTTCAGAAGCCTGGAGTATAGATGGGTTTTCAAGATCCTTTAGTGAAGGCATCTTCCCAAAAATGCCAAAATTGGCCAGGGCGATCAGGAGAATAAATGCGCCCAGTCCTACCAGGAAGAGGCGCCAGAAAATGCGGACTGATCTTTTCATCTGAATTGAATGGTTGTGGTGATGAAGGTCTGCTTCATGCAGCAAATATCATGCACCGAAAATAGGAAAATCCATGTGGGCAACCGGGTTGCTGCGTTTAATTTTTTGCCAAAACGGGTAGTTCAACCTGTTAACAACTCAGAACTTACCCGGCAGCTGCTGGTTGAGGAATGTTTTGTAGCCCTCCAGGTTTTTATTAGCCTTTAATAATTCAAGGTTCCTTTCGGAGATCATCGTGAAATAATACTTGCCGCCTTTCAGCCAGGGGATGATCTCATTGGCTGTTCTGGGTCTCGTCTTTTCAATATAGGAGAGGGCTTCGGCTGCATCCTTGAACGGGCTGATCAGCATCAGCCGGTTGTCATCATCCAGTTGCAACAGGTCGATCGCATATTGTTTATTATAGAAAGTTTCCCGGTTATGGCGGAAGAACGCATTTTTGGCTTCGTTAGAGAAAACGGGGTCCACTTTATTCAGCACCAACACCACAAATTGCGGATCGGTGGCAGCAAAAGTAAAGGGCGATGCAGCAGGAGGGGGAACAACCGGTTTTTTATTGGCGCTGTCTGTTGCTGGTTTATTGCTGACTGCAACAGGTGGCGTTACCACTGGTTTATTCACGGCAACCGAATCTTTCTTAATAACCGGCGGAGGGATAACGGGAGTATTAACAACCGGCCTGTTCATTTTCACTTCTTCAGCAGGGCGGTTAACCACCAGGTTCTTTAATTCTTCTTCGATCTTGCTCCTGTTTTTTAATACGTTGATCAGGTTAGCGGCTCTCTCTGCTAATGGAGATTTCGGAAAATTAGTGGTTATATCAGTAAGTATTCTTGTAGCAGTACTGTCTTCCCGTTGTTTTACATAATAGACCGCTTCGATATACAGTAATTGTGGTGTCCAGTAATTACTGCTGTATAAACTGTCTGCTATTTTCTTTTGTGCAATAGCTTCTTTGAAATTTCCTTCTATGAATAAGTCGTATATTTTTTCATAGATTTTAGTAGCATCACTGTTGGCGGTTTTGGACTGTGGATTTTTCCCGGTGGTAATGATGGTGGTGAAATTGCTGGTACCGTAATTCTCACTCAGTATTTTTTTGATAGCTGCAGCTTTCGCTGTTTCGCCATTCTTATTATAACAATAATAAAGATTGAATAAGACTTCATCCATCGGTTTGAATTCGGGGAAACGGGTCCGCAGGTTTTCCAATGTTGCTGTTCCTTCCGGGCAATCTTCGATCTCCTGGATATAGGATTTGCCCAGGTTAAAAAGAGCCGCTTTCACCGAGTCATTTGATTTTTGCAGCAACTCTGCTGTCAGAGGGAGCTTGCTGTACAGACCTTCAAAAGTGGCTTCTGTCTCTGCGCCGTTGTCAGTATTGTTTTTAATAACAACATTGGGATTGCGGAGCTGGTTATTATCCGGCACTATATTGCTGCGGCTGGCACTTCTTCTCCAGTTGTCTGTATTGGGCCGGGTTCCCCAACGGGCTTTAAAATCATTGGCCCCTTTCATTTTTGAAGCGGTGTTATAGAAATACCATTCTCCTTTCGTGTCGTTATTTGAAAAGAGATTGGCTGCCGGTGTTTGCTGAAATGGAGAACCAGTGGTGGTAGCCGCTGATTCGTCTTTTAAACCCTGTTGTTTGCGTAGCTGCTTCACCAGCTTTTTAACAATATCCCTGCGTTCTTCCTCGGGCAGGGCGGCAATCCGTTGCAGGCTATCCTGTCTCTCTATTATCTCCAGGCTGGCGGCAATATTACCCAGCGCTTCTTTACGTTGCAGTATGGCTTCCGGGTTCTTTAATTCAGGATCGTCCATGCGGAGGCTGTCATAAAAATTGTAGGACTGGCGGAATAGTTTTTTACCAAAAGAAAGTTCTGCCAATTGCAGAAAAGCCTTATTACGTTGCGCCGGGTTATTGTTGTTGTATTGGGTGCTTTTCACGAGCAGGGGAATGGCGGCATCAATATTATTCCGTTCCAGCTGCATTTGTGCCGCCATGTAATATATGATGTCCCGGTACTCTTCATATTTATCCCGCTTAGCCATTTTCAGCAGCTCGGCAATATTTTTTTCAATATAGTTTTCGCCGCCATCTTCATTCACCCGGATCGAATAGAGCCGTGCATAAATATCAAGGATCGGGTCAGTAGTATGCTTGATAGCTTTGGCATAAAAGTTTTCTGCTTCTTTGTTCTTGCCGGCATTTTCATACAATTGTGCCACCAGGTATTCCCATCTTGCCCGTTCCTGTTTGTTAGTAGCATTATCTAATGCCTCTGAAAGATGAACAGCTGCACTGTCCCACATCGCCTGTTTGTAAAACCAGTAGGCCTGCACTTCTTCCAGGTCACTGTGCAGTCTTTTGGGGAATACAGGATCGTTCCGTAATGTAACAATCAGGCTGGCTGCCTCTGCAAAAAGATCCTGGGCCAGGAAATTCCTGATCTGCCAGATAAAAGCATCATTCCGGCTGGGAGGTTCACTGAATATTCTCCTGGGAAGGCTGTTCTTTTCTTTGGTGGCAATACTATAAGCCGTACCATCCCGGCCGCTTCCTATTGTTTTATAATAACCATCTTTTTCTTTCTGGGCAAACGCATAATTGATGTATTGAAACATCAGGTACGCCGAATCAAAATCTTTCCGGAGATAATAAGAAGCTCCCCACAACAAATAAAGATTATCGATCCAGTCATTACGCAGATCATGCAGGGCAATACCTGTTTGCACTTTATACGAAACAGAATCAATCTGCAGGGTATCTCCGGCAGTTACATCCAGGCTGTAATTATAAAAGGACAGGAGTTCCGAGTAATCATCCTTATGGACCATTTTAGCCCTTTCAACGATCTCGTTGATTTTAGTATTGGCGTTGAAAAAGAAATTGTAATGGGTAACCGTATTCTGCATGAAACGGCGGGGTACCGTAAATTTCTTCTCCTCTGATCGTTCTGACCGTAAAGTTCTCTCGCTATATTCCTTGGGTTTTTTCAGGCCCAGGGAATAGCCTAATTGTCCAAAAGCTGGTTCACTGAACTGGCAAAGGATAAGGAGGAATAATATAGCAGTAGTCGTATTGCTGGTAAGTCTCATGGTCCGTCTCAAACTAAAGTCTTATTAACTGAAATTCAGATATTTTAGTATAAAAATAAGCGTTTTTATTTTGGCAGGAACCACCCTTGCCAGTTGGCAAAACCGACCTTCATTCCTTACCTTTAATTTCCTTAAAAACCAGCTATGTCCAAATTAGATGCAGGCACCACCCTGAAACGGTTGCGTAACCGGTACCGGCTGGTGGTCATGAATGATGATACCTATGAAGAAGTGGTGACCTTTAAATTATCCAGACTCAGCGTTTATGTCATGTTGAGCACAGTTTTTGTGTTACTGGTAGGCCTTACAGTCGCCCTCATCGTTTTCACACCTTTGAAATATTATATCCCCGGTTATGATGACCTTAAGATCGGCCGGGAATATCGCCAGTTGAAGTACAAAGTGGATGAAATGGAGAAGAAAATGACCGACCTGGAGCAATATAATGCAGGGCTGAAAAAAGCACTGGCATCCGATAAGACCGTGGTGCTGGACACCACCCAGCTGAATGTGCCGAAACCGGAAGTATCAAATGATTAATCGCTATACCTATGTTTAACGCCAAAAACAAAACCGACATGCAGCCTGAAAAAACCAACGGAACGGGAAACGGCACTACACTGATCAGTGCCGGAACTACACTAAAAGGAGACATCAGCAGTAATGGTGACCTCCGCATTGATGGAACCATCATCGGGAATATTCAAAGCAGTGCCAAGATCGTCATCGGTGCCAATGGAGTGGTAGAAGGAGATATCACCGGCAACCAGGCCGATATTGTAGGAAAAGTATCCGGCAATATCCGGGCAAAAGAATTGTTGCAATTACGGGGAGAATGCGTGGTGACCGGTAATCTTTATGCCGGTAAATTGCAGGTGGAACCCTCCGCAACTTTCAATGGTCAATGCCATATGGGAGCCAACGTGGTGGAAATGAGTAATGGTAATGAACAAAAAGCTGCCGCCCAGTAATAAAGAATTCCTTTATCGCTATCTCAGTCTCGGCACACAACTACTGGCAGGGATTGGCCTCGCTGTTTTTATGGGTTTAAAAACAGATAACTGGCTGCATACGGTACCGTTGTTTTCCTGTGTCTTACCTTTGCTCGTCCTGGGAGGAATTTTTTACAGAATTGCCAGGGAAACAAAATCAAACCGCAATGAGAAATAGCCTGAGCTTGGCCCGCCCGCTGCTGATCGTATTTATTATACTGAACGGATTATTCATCACTTCCAAATCCCTGCTGACCAAATGGGGTTTTGACCAGGAAGTGCTGATAGGAGGTAACCTGCTCGTCTTTGCTGTCGTATTCATTTCTTTCCTGCTCTTGTATAAAGCGATCCATTCGGCCAATCCGCAGGCATTTGTCCGGGCCATGTATGGAAGTTTTATTGTGAAGTTCTTCCTCATCGCTATTGCTGCTTTTGTTTATATACAGGTTACCAAAAAGGATGTCAATAAACCCGCCCTGTTCACCACGATGGGCTTGTATTTAGTGTACACATTTATTGAGATCAGTATGCTGATGAAACTGCTGAAGTCGAAAAAGAATGCCTAAGCAAGAAGCTCCCATTCACCAATTGCAGGATTACCTGCCTCCCAATACTTTTGAACCGGTACTGGCCTATTTACGGCAATACCGGGTTCATCTTACCGTGGCTAAAGAGCGGAAAAGTGTATTGGGTGATTACCGCCACCGGACACATCACGCCAATCACCGCATCAGCGTAAACGGTAATCTCAACAGTTACTCTTTTTTGATCACGTTGTTACATGAGCTGGCGCATCTTGTCACTTTCGAACAGTTTGGACATAAAGTGCAGGCGCATGGAAAAGAATGGAAGATGGTTTATGGACAATTTCTTTTCCAGTTTTTGCAACACAACATTTTCCCGGCTGATATTGAGAACGAATTGCAGCAGTCATTAAAGAATCCTGCTGCCAGCAGTTGTGCGGAAGATGGTTTACTGCGGGTGCTAAGAAAGTATGACAGCAAAAAAGATAATCACCGCTTGGTAGAAGAGTTGCCGGCAAATGCAATTTTCAGGATTGCCGATGGCCGTGTCTTTCAAAAAAAAGAAAAATTGAGAAAACGGTTCAGGTGCGTGGAACTGGGAACAAACAAAGTGTATTTATTCAGCCCGGTATATGAAGTGGAACTGGTGAACAGCCGATCATAAATTGCTACCGGCTCCTGACTATCGACTAAAGACTCCTCAACATCCACAACGGACAACCAAAATGCCCGCTGTTACCCATCGGTCCGTCTAAATACGCAAAGCCCATCCTTTCATATACTTTTAAAGCAGCTTTCAATTCCGTCATGGTTTCCAGGTACACTTTGCTGAAACCATTTTCTTTCGCCTGTTGCAGGCAAAGGCTGATCATTTTTGATCCCAGCCCTGTTCCTCTTGCCTCCGGTACTAAATACATTTTTACCAGTTCACAGGTATCTTCCGGTAATCCTTCAGTAGGGTAGATGCCGCCACCGCCAACGATTTGGCCATTAAGCAAAGCAATATTGTAAGCAGATCTTTCTTGTTGAAAAAGTTCAAATAAATGATCCGTTGTTGCATCGTAATACACCGTGCCGGGATGATTGGCACCGAACTCTTTTAATGTCTGCCGGATAATCGCAGCGATAATGGGATTGTCAGCCGGTTCAATGCGGCGGATAAGAATGTCGTCCATGCAGCAAAACTAAGCAAGCCTGTTTTTTGGGAAAAAGAAAAATGAAGAACGGAGTTTTTTACGGAGCCAGTCGTTCTGTTTTCCATTTCTCCCCGTCTTTGGTATATAGGATACGGTCATGCATACGGCTGGGTCTTCCCTGCCAGAATTCCACCCGGAATGGTTTCACCCGGTACCCGCCCCAATGCGGAGGTTTGGGTATTTGTCCATGCTTGAAGCGTTCGGCATAATACTGGAAAGTTTCTTTCAGCCAGGCTTTACCGGCCACCACCATACTTTGCGGCGACGCCCAGGCACCGATCTTGCTGCCTTCGGGGCGGCTGTCGAAATAATCAATGCTTTCTTTCGTCGTTATTCTTTCAGCGATACCGTTGATGCGTACCTGCCGTTCCAGTTCTTTCCAGTAAAACAACAGGCAGCATTTATGATTGGCATCCAGCTGGGTGCTCTTGGCGCTGTTGTAGTTGGTAAAGAACACAAACCCTCTTTCATCAAAGGCTTTTAATAAAACGGTTCTTGCATCGGCCATGCCTTCCGGGGTTGTACTGGCCAGCGTCATGGCATTGAACTCTTCAATTTGTGAGGCCGCAGCATCTTCCCACCATTTTTTAAACTGGGTAAACGGGGATTCCTCCACTTCATCTTCATTCAGGGAGTGCAGCGTATAGTCTTTGCGCAGTTGCGCTATTTCTTCAGGGTTCATAATGCGGTAATGATTGTGCCGGGTAAAGATAAACCATCTTTCATTGTCTGCCGACAGAAAGGCTCACCGCTCAACTGGCGGAATGCTATAAATTTGACAAAGCCAATTAATAACACCGGGTCCACGGCCAGCACACCAGGCAAAGAGTGAGATTCAGCAGCGAAAAATTAAAAGTAGATGACTATGAGTATGCTAGATGAAAAAATATTTGAAAAAGGTACTATAGTTAAAAACGAAATTGATAGAGCATATGAAGAATATTCAATAAAAGGCAGAAGGGGGGATTTATATTTAAGTGAAGATATTCTCCAAGTGGAATTTAACTATGGCAAACAAAAGAAAATACTAGATGTGGGATGGTATGGAGATCATATTACAGGCTGTTTCAAAGTTTTAATTATACTTGATTATGATTGGGATACTCCCTTATTTGCCGAAAGTGCATGTTCGTTTTCTGAACTTGTGGACAAGATAAATGAGGCCATGAAAATTATAGATCAGATTTGAGATTTATTTCGGCCCAGTTTCTTCACAGGCGAGTGTCGGAAGGAATTGTGTGCAGACTTTGTGGAATTTTTCAGCTCACCGCTTGTTCTCTCAACGCAACAACCATCGCTTCACCTCTCTCCAATGCCTGCCGGTTGATGGGGAGTAAATGATGGTATTTCTCCGGTAATACTTTGGTTAATGCTTCCAGGACAGATTCGTTGCTGACAACGGGCCGCAATTGAAGATAGGCTCCCAGTATGATCATGTTCATCACCTTTGCATTCTTCATCTGCAGGGCTTCCGTAGTGGCGGGGATGCCGATTATGTCAATATCAGTCCTGGTACTCGGTTTGAAAATGTTACTGGATTCATATAATAAAATACCACCGGGTTTTACCCGCGGTGCAAATTTATCCATCGAAGGCTGGTTCAGTACGATGGCTGAATCAAAGAGCGAGATGATCGGCGAACTGATCTTATTTTCGGAAATGATCGTAATGCAGTTGGCCGTGCCGCCCCGCATTTCCGGTCCGTAGGAAGGCATCCAGGAAATTTCTTTATTCTCCAGCATACCGGCATAGGCCAATGTCATTCCCAATGATAAAACACCCTGCCCGCCAAAGCCGGCCACGATCAGTTCTTCCAGTTGGTTATTATTTTTCATGATTCCTGCTTTGCGGGTTCAGTTATTTTTTCTTCAGCACCCGGTATTTTAATATCACCCAGCGGAAATGTTTTGATCATTTCCTCATCAATAAATTTAGAGGCTTCCACCGGCGTCATCTTCCAGTTGGAAGGACAGTTGCCGATGATCTCTACGAGGCAGGTGCCTTTCTGCAGTTGCTGGTATTTGAACGCATTCAGTAAAGCTTTTTTAGTCCGCCTTACTGCATTGGCACTGTTCACTGCCTGTCTCGTTACATAAAATGCTCCCGGCAGGTTGGCCATCAGTTCAGCCACTTTAATGGGCGCACCATAATAGCTTACATCTCTTCCGTCCGGGCTGGTGGTGGTATGCATACCCGGTAAAGTAGTAGGAGCCATTTGCCCGCTGGTCATTCCATACACAGCATTGTTCATAAAAACGATGCAAATATTTTCTCCGCGGTTAATGGCATGTAATGTTTCTGCAATACCGATGGCTGCAAGATCACCATCACCCTGGTAAGTGAATACATATTTATCCGGCATCAGTCGTTTGATACCGGTGGCCACTGCACAGGCACGGCCATGCGCCGCTTCCTGCATATCGATATCCATATAATCATATGCAAATACAGAACAGCCCACCGGTGCCACCCCAATTGTTTTTTCCTGGATATCCATTTCCTCCACCACTTCCATGATCAGTTTATGAACCAAACTGTGTGCACAGCCGGGACAATAGTGCATAGTGGTATCCACCATCGTTGATGGTTTGTGATAGACCATTTCGTATTCTTCTTCGGTATGACAGGGAGGCAGGTTCAATACCGGTGCCGGTGCGGGTAAGATATGCTGCTCAGTTGACATGATGATACTGTATTAAGGTTTCCAAATGATGAACGATCTCTTCCGGTGTAGGCATCATGCCGCCCATTCTGCCATAAAACTCAACGGGTACTTTTCCATTGACCCCGAGTCGTACATCTTCCACCATCTGCCCGCTGTTGAGTTCCACGCTGAGCATCATCTTTACCTGCGAAGCAAGTTCATGTAGTCTTTGGTAAGGATAGGGATACAAAGTGATGGGACGCAGCAGGCCGATCCTGATCCCTTTTTCCCGGGCAATATCCATTGCTTTCTGGCAGATCCTTGCACTCAGTCCGTAGGCTACGAATAAATAATCAGCATCAGTCGTATTGATTTCTTCCAACCGAACTTCATTTTCCCGTATCTGTTTGAATTTTTCTTCCAGCTTAAGGTTATGAACTTCCATCCGTTCCGGCTGTATAAATAAGGAAGTGATATAATTTCTTCCCCGGCTTTTCGGTTTACCGGTGGTGGCCCATGCTGATTTATCAACCACAGGTCTGGTATACGGTTTGAATTCCACCTTTTCCATCATTTGCCCGATGGCACCATCGGATAACATTAAAACGGGATTACGGTATTTATCAGCAAGGTCGAAACCGAGAAAAACAAAATCGGCCATTTCCTGTACAGAAGCAGGAGCCAATACGATCATTTTATAATCACCATGTCCTCCGCCTTTCACCGATTGAAAATAATCTCCCTGGCCGGGTTGTATGGTTCCTAAACCAGGTCCGGCCCGGTTCACATTGACAATTAAACAAGGTAATTCAGCACCGGCGATATAAGAAATGCCTTCCTGCATCAGGCTGATACCGGGAGAAGAAGAACTGGTCATGGTCCGGAATCCTGCACCCGCAGCTCCATAGACCATATTGATAGAAGCCACTTCACTTTCGGCCTGCATCACGATGCGCTTATGTTTGGGCATTTCCCGGGCCAGGTATTCCAGCACTTCTGATTGCGGGGTGATGGGATAACCGAAGTATGCATCGCAACCCGCCAGGATCGCTGCTTCCGCCATTGCTTCATTACCCTTCATGAGTTTGAATTCCGCCATACATATTTATTTAACGGGACTGATCATTGATTGTAATTGCTCCTTTATATCAGCGGGAGTAATAGCAACCGGTTTCTTTTTGGGATGGGTACGGTAAACAGTGATCACGGCATCCGGACATACCAATGCACAGTTCACACAACCGGTGCAGGCATCATTATTGGCAATGATGTAGCGATAACCTTTGATATTGATGGTTGCTGAAAGTGACAGTACCTGTTCTTTGCAGGCGATGCTGCAGAGTTCACAACCTTTACATTTTTGTATATCTATTTCAACCCTTCCTTTGACTTTTCTTTCCTTAACCGCAGAGGGTTTGCTGGTATTGTCTTTCATTGCCGGGTTTTTAAAGATCAGAACTAGAACAAATGTCGGGAGATGATCACCTCAATACCAGCTTTATGGTCAGTGCCCGGTATGATTAATGTCAGTTTTTCAGCTTTTTACTAAAAAAAACAGCCCAAAAAATGAGGCCTGAAGGAAAGAAAATTTTGATTGAAAAAATCGTTGAAAAGCTTTTGTACAAACAATCCTGCGCAATGCGCCTTTTGCCGTATAGCCCCGGTTGATGTAAATCATACTCCACCAATACACACCGGGGTAGCTTCGTATTCACTCAAACAGTACACGGCACCATGAAACACTTCGCCAGTACTACATTGTTTTTGAACCGTCACTTTTTTTATTCAATAAAAATGCAGGAGAATTTTATATGAAAAGCGATACCGCTGTTCCGGTAAAAGAATTGCCCAAAACGGATCCCCGTATGAAGCTGATCGCCGCCAAGCTGAAGAAGGAAAGCTTCAAAGCAGATGCATTGATCGAGATACTGCATACTGCCCAGAACGCCTATGGGTATTTGCCGAAGGAAGTACTCTCTTATATCACCAAAGCATTGCACCTGCCGCCATCCAGGGTATATTCAACAGTTACGTTCTATCATTTCTTTTCCCTGAAATCAAAAGGAGAACATACCTGCCTGGTTTGTACCGGTACGGCCTGCTATGTTAAAGGAGCCCAGGCCATCCTCAATGAAATAGAAAGAGGGTTGGGTTTAAAAGCAGGACAGGTGACAGCCGATAATAAGTTGGGTGTACAGGTGGCCCGTTGCATCGGTGCCTGTGGTTTAGCCCCGGCCGTGGTACTGGATGATGAAGTGCAGGCCAAAGTGGCCCCGGAAGAAATTGTACAAAAGATCAACGCTAAAATCGGAACACTATGAACAGGCAAGATCTGAAAACGATCATCTACGCAGAAAAAAAGAAAGATGAAACCAATAAGTATAAACACAAGATATGTGTATGCTGTGGTGCCGGTTGTATTTCTTCCGGTTCAGAAGAAGTCATGAAAAAATTACAGGAAGAGATCAAGACAAGAGGGTTGGAAAACGAAGTGGAAGTGATTCCCACTGGTTGTATGGGGCCCTGTAACCAGGGACCGCTGATGAAATTTTTACCGGAGTATAACATTTACCAAAAAGTGGATTGCTCCAATATTGCAGCAATTGTACAAAGTCAGCTGATCGAAAAGAAACCAATAGAGGATCTGTTATTGTTTGCTGACTCAAGGGAAAAACCATTCATAGATGCAAGGGATGATCCCTATTTCAAAAAACAATTGAAGATCGCATTAAGAAACTGTGGACATATCAACCCGGAACGGATCGAAGATTATCTCGTTCATAACGGTTACCAGGCCCTGGATAAAGTATTGTTTGAAATGAGCCCGGAAGAAGTGATCGCTGAAGTGAAACAAAGCCGAATCCGTGGCCGTGGTGGTGCCGGTTACCCGGCAGGGCTAAAATGGGAGACTGTATATAAGTATGTGAACGACCAGAAATATGTGATCTGTAATGGTGATGAAGGTGACCCCGGAGCCTTCATGGACAGGAGTGTGTTGGAAGGCAACCCGCATAGAGTACTGGAAGGAATGGCGATTGCCGGGTATGCCATCGGGGCGAATAAAGGATATGCATATATCCGCGGTGAATATCCTTTAGCCATTAAACGATTTGAATTAGCGATCAAGCAAGCGAAGAAATTAGGATTGTTGGGTAATAATATCCTGGGCACTGCTTTTTCTTTTGATGTGGAAGTAAGGATCGGTGCGGGTGCATTTGTTTGTGGTGAAGAAACAGCCCTGATCGCATCGATCGAAGGAAAAAGAGGAACGCCGAGACCAAGACCTCCGTTCCCGGCCGAGTCAGGTTTATGGGGCAAACCTACGTTGATCAATAATGTAGAAACATTTGCCGCCTTTTCACCGATCATTAATAATGGCGGTGAATGGTACAGTGAAATCGGTACACCTAAAAGTGCCGGAACAAAAGTATTTGCACTCGCAGGAAAAATAAATTATGCAGGGCTCATCGAAGTACCGATGGGGACCACACTCCGGGAAATAGTTTTTGATATTGGTGGCGGTATACAGAATGGTGAAGAATTTAAGGCAGCGCAAACAGGTGGACCATCCGGCGGCTGTATCCCGGCTGAACACCTGGATGTGAAGATGGATTATGAATCATTGGTGAGCCTGGGATCGATCATGGGCTCCGGTGGTCTCATCATCATGGATAAGAGTTCTGATATGGTGGATGTGGCCCGTTTCTTCATGGAGTTTTGTATGGATGAGAGCTGTGGTAAATGTGTGCCCTGCCGGGTGGGAACAAGAATGATGCATGACCTGCTGCAGAAAATATGTGATAATAAAGCCACGCAGATCGATCTCGACAGGCTGGAGGAATTAGCCGTTTATGTAAAGGAAACAAGTTTATGCGGGTTGGGAGGATCGGCACCGAATCCATTGCTGAGTACACTGCGGCATTTCCGGAAGGAATATGAAAGCAGGATCGTGCAGCATGATTAATGATTACAAACACAATGAACTGAAGTATGAACACAATACCCATTATAATAGATGATAAGAAACTGGAAGCGGATCCGGGAAAAACAATACTGGAAGTGTGCCGGGAAAACGAGATCGATATATTGACCATGTGCCACCTGAAAGGAATACTGGATATTGGTGCCTGCCGTTTGTGCCTGGTGGAAATTGAAGGCGTGAATAAATTATTATCTGCCTGCACCACCAAAGTGGCGGCGAATATGATCATCCGGACAAATACGGACCGGATCAAAAAATACCAGCGGATCACCACGGAATTATTTTTTGCTGAAAGGAACCATGTATGCGCCGTATGTGTGGCGAATGGTAAATGTGAATTGCAGGATCTCGGTTATAAAGTAGGCCTGGATCATATCCGCTACCCGCATTTGTTCCCGCAATGTGAAGTGGATACTTCGCATCCCTGGTATGTGATGGATCATAACCGGTGCATCATGTGTACCCGTTGTGTCAGGGTTTGCAATGAAGTAGAAGGTGCTCATAACTGGGATGTGATGAACCGGGGGCACCAGGTAAGGATCATTGCTGATTTCAATTCACCCTGGGGAGAATCGGTTACCTGTACTTCCTGCGGTAAATGCCTGCATGCTTGTCCAACGGGAGCCATCTGGCCTAAAGCCATCGTACAGGGGCAATTGCAAAAGAACCCGGGTATGATCAATGAACTGGTAGAAAAAAGAAAAATGAAATTGTAAAGTAAACCAGTAAGGAGTTAAGAAGCATTAAGTCTTAACTCCCTTAACTTCTTAATGGTTAAATATAAAAAGATGAACAAAAAAAAATTAGCAACGGTATGGCTGGGCGGATGTTCGGGTTGCCATATGTCATTGCTGGATATTGACGAACGGATATTGGATGTAGCCAAGTTGGCCGATATAGTTAAAAGCCCGATTGTGGATGGGAAAGAAATGCCGGAAGTAGATATTGCCCTGGTGGAAGGATCCATCACCAGTGATGAGCATTACCGGGAAATACTGCATATCCGCAAGAAAGCAAAAACACTGATCGCATTTGGCGATTGTGCGGTGATGACCAACGTAACCGGGATGCGGAATTATTTTCCGTTGAAAGAAGTGTTTGATGCCGCTTATGTGAATGCTGTCAGCAATGACAGGGAAGGGCAGGTGCCGGATCATCCTTCTTTATTAAAATTAAATGAGAAAGTAGTGCCGCTACAGGAAGTGGTGAACGTTGATTTTGTGATTCCCGGTTGCCCGCCGAATGCGGACACGATCTTTTATGTATTGTTTGAATTGCTCAATGACCGCCTTCCCGACCTGGGCAAGGCCAAAAAACTGAAATATGGATAAGCGGAGAATCTTTATATCACCTGTTACCAGGATTGAAGGGCATGCCAATATCACGATTGAGATGGATGATAACGGTAATGTAAGCGATGCCCTGTTTCATGTCAATGAATTCAGGGGCTTTGAAAAATTTTGTGAAGGACGTATGTACACGGAGATGCCAACGATCACACCAAGGATCTGTGGTATTTGCCCAACCAGTCATACACTGGCCAGTGTAAAAGCCTGCGAAATGATACAGGGTATTCAACCCACTTATACGGCAAACCTGTTAAGAAGGCTGATGCATATTGGTCAAAATCTTTCTTCCCATGCGTTGTCGTTTTTTCATTTATCCTCTCCTGATTTTCTATTGGGATATGATAGCGATCCTGCAAAACGAAATATCCTGGGCATTGCAGAAAAATATCCTGATATCGCCTTGCGGGGGATACGGTTACGGAAATTCGGGCAGGAACTGAGTGAACGTATTACCGGTAAGAAGATACATATCATGGGTATTGTGCCGGGCGGTATGGCCTACCCGTTAACAGAAGATAACCGCAAAGCATTATTGGCCTGGATACCTGAAGCCATTGAAACGGTACAGGCCGGTATCGGCATCATTAAGAAATTTCATGATGAAAATGCGGAGATGGTGGCCTCCTTTGCCACATCACCCACATTATATTTAGGTACCGTGGGCCCCAATGGTGAACATGAATTGTATGATGGCAAACTCCGGTTCATGGATGCTGACGGTACTATTTTGCAGGATCAGTTATTACCACAACAGTATTTGGAATTTATTGCCGAACGATCCGTTAACTGGTCGTACCTGAAATATCCTTACTATAAACCATTTGGATTTGATAAAGGTTTTTACCGGGTGGGACCATTGGCAAGACTGAATGTGGCGAGCCGGATGAGAACACCCTTGGCCCAGCGGGAATTTGAGTTGTTTAAGCAAATGAATGATGGCAAACCGGTACACGGCACTTTTTATTTCCATTATACCCGGCTGATAGAAGCATTGAGTGATGTGGAAGATGCGGAACGTATATTAAATGATCCGCAAGTCACTTCAACACATATACAGCATCATGGCCGCTGGAATTATGAAGAAGGCATTGGAAGCTCAGAAGCACCAAGAGGAACTTTGTTTCATCATTATAAGACGGATGAAACAGGTAAACTGAAAATGGTGAACCTGCTGATCGCCACCGGGCAGAACAATCCTTCCATGAACCGCTCGGTATTAGAAGTGGCAAAACAATATGTAAAAGGTGACGACATCAAAGAGGGAATGCTGAACCGGGTGGAGTCAACGATCCGTTGTTATGATCCCTGTTTATCCTGTTCTACCCACGCCATCGGGCAAATGCCAATGGTCATCGAGGTAAAAGATAAAAGGGGAGTGCTGCTGAAAAGACTGGAAAGAGGTTAATTGTTTTTATTGATCCATTCTATTATAGCGGCCACCGCTATATCAGCATTCTTTTTGGCCTTTACGGATAATTTTTCTTTCATGCCGAACCGGTAGCCGGCTACGGCACAGATCAGCAGGGATAATTCTTTTTGGTAGATGGTTTGTGCCATCTGCAGCAGTAAAGGAGCACTCATGTGATGAGACGACGAGCCCCGTAATGGCTCATTGCCGGATACTTTAAAAAACTCAACTGATTTCCCTTCAAAAGAGGCATCAGCAATGATGATATGATTGGCCTGCATCAGTTCATCGAGCAGGGCTGTATCTAATTGCTGTACCTGTAATGTTTGCACACCTGGTATTTTCAACAGCTCCATACAGGAACAGATGTAAGCACCAATGCCGTCATCACCCCGGAGGGTGTTGCCAACGCCGACAATCAGTATAGTATTGGTCTTTTGTGTCATTTGAATTGACAGAACCGGTTTAATTACAGTATGATCTAAAATTACTGCAAGCCCGGCTATAAAAAAGAAACCCCTCATCGCCAGTGCGTTAAGGGGTTCAGCGGAGAGAGAGGGATTTGTAATAAATCCTGAAACCCTTTCCCACACTGTATTTTAATGTTTTGAGGTACGACAGGTCACTGAATAGGTCACTGTCAAAACCAAACAAAGAACTTCATTTCTTATGATGTAAAAATACACAAAATGAGAGGGAAAAAGGCATAAACCTGCCTGTTTTTTGAACAAGTTTTTAAGCAGCTAAGAACAAAATCACTTCATCTTTTTTGATGCCGGTGTACAGACAAAATTCTTCAACAGTTACAAACTGGTGTTCTTCCTTTTCAAAATATTGCTTGATTTTTTGAAGTAGCATACGGCCATAGCGTTCACTTTTACCAGTGATACGCTGCACATCTTTTGGGTATATGCATAACCGTGTTTGTCCTGATTTCATACTTTATCCATGCCTTTGGTACGGCTTTGCCATACTGATGCTGTATTTGATTTGATAAAGGCATTGCACAAAAATACAATTCAGTACATAAAGTAGTAAGCAGCAATAAAAGCTATTAGCGGCAATATAGGCTGGTATCGGAAGTGCTTTGATACAAACATCAATTGCATGTGCAAGTTTTGTGTTTGTGAATTCGCAAAGGCTTTATGAAGTGTGCCCATGAAAACATTTCCATTCCTAATACAAAAACCAATAACATGGCAAGACAAAAAGGGATTATAAAACTGGATGGCACCATTGGTGACATTACATTTTACAAATCCAAAGATGGCTATTTAGCCAGGGAAAAAGGCGGCATCCCTGCGGACCGTATCGCCAATGACCCGGCCTTCCAGCGGACCCGTGAAAACGGCGCTGAATTTGGCCGTGCCGGTAAAGCTGGTAAGGTGTTGCGTAATGCCATCCGTGCATTGCTGCAGAACGCTTCTGACAGCCGTATGGTTAGCCGTTTAACCACCGAAATGGTAAAGGTTATACAGGAAGATGTAACCAATACAAGGGGCTTACGCAATGTAATTGATGGTGAAGCTGAACTGCTGGCTGGTTTTGAGTTTAACATTAATGGTAAACTCGGCACTACGCTGTATGCTCCGTTCACTACAACCATTGACAGGGCTGTAGGAACGCTTGTAGCCAACATCCCGGCATTTGTGCCTCTGAACATGGTTGCAGCCCCCGGTGGTACCACTCACTTTAAAATCGTTTCTGCAGGTGCGGAAGTGGATTTTGAAAATGAAACTTTCGTAGTGGATAGCCAGGCAACTGCAATCCTTCCCTGGGATGCAAATGCAACGGCGGTTATCAACCTCAGCAATGCAGTTACTGCAAACAGTACTCATCCTTTATTCCTGATGCTGGGTATTGAATTTTACCAGCAGGTAAACGGACAGATGTATCCATTGAAAAACGGCGCCTACAACGCATTAGCAATTGCTGATGTGGATGGCAATTAATCCCTCACCCTAAAAACTAAAACATGAAACTGGAGTTAATCAGAACATACAATCCCGATGGCGTTAATGGCGAGTTATTGATTGATGGTGTGAAAGTGTGTAACACTATTGAGTTGCCATGGAAAGAAAATCAATCAAGGGTTTCCTGCATCCCTGAAGGAAAGTATCAACTGACAAAGCGGTATAGCCTGCGGTTTGGCTGGCATCTATTAGTTAACAATGTGGTTAACAGAAACTACATTTTAATTCATGCCTACAACGATGCGGTAAAAGAATCAAAAGGATGTATCGCTCCAGTTTCTGTTTTAACGGGTGAAGGAAAAGGCATCAGGTCCCGAGTAGCATTGCAGCTTTTACTGTCAATTGTTTATCCAGAACTGGAAAAAAGAAACAAAATTTTTATCACAATTAAAACTTAATCAAATGCTAATTGGAGTATTAAATTTAATATTGAGTTGGCTATCGCTCTAACTTATATTAAGGAAACAATATCTTAAAACCAATACCGGGTAGTCGTAAAAAGCATCCGGTATTTTAAATCTAATAAAATGAACGAAATTATTAAAAGAGTTCAAACTCCAACACCTAAGTTTTTTAAGAAGTTGCGTAATATAGGTTTGGTTTTAGCAGCCGTTGCTACAAGTATTGTAGCTGCTCCTGTGGCGTTGCCTGCAGTTGTTATTAAAATTGCCGGTTACCTGGCTGTTGCCGGTGGTATAGCCGGTGCTGTTAGTCAAACGGCTGTGGAGGGTGAATAATGAACAATTATTTCGACACTACCACTAAAGCCGGCACTGCCGGCGGCACATTGCTCACCATCTTTGCCAATATCAGCAGTGCGGATTTAATCAAAACAATTATCCTGGCTGCCATTGGTGCAGCGGTGAGTTTTACAGTAACCATATTTTTAAAAGCACTTATTAAACGACTAAAAAAATAATTCTCCCGTTCGTTGTGGTGACCTTCGGTTGAGATTGATAAAGTCCTGGCATTTGCCGGGACTTTTATTTTAGTACCTGGTACATGAGTGCTTTTTTAGCTTGCTTTATCAATTTGATTTGCTCCATGATGACTTTGCTTTTATCATCTAACAACTGCAGCATGGAAATATTTTTATTGAATTGTTCTGGCTGCAGCATAATTTTTTCTAAAGCCATTGCAGCTACTTTTTTTAAATCATCTAACCTGATAAATGAAATAACAGAACCTGTAAGGAATGGATGAAAAAATGAACCCTGCCATAAGCCATAAAAGAGCCAGTATAATTGCTGCTTTTCTTCTTCCGTTTTGCAGATGCACACAAAACAATTAGGACAAGCTGTATCTAAAGGCTTGCCGCTGTTATTCCCTTTTGAAAGAATGAAAAAATGGGGCTTTGAAATTTGCTGATTGAGTTTGTAACATTTAATAAGCATAGTTTGAGCATTTAATGATGCTCCGCTACGCTCCGCCATATATAAAACCTAAAAGAGAAAGAAAAACCGAAAAAAGAAAAAGAAAGCAATCACATCAGGTGGCGTGGCTAAAAAGCCAAAAGGAAACGGAATAAATGATAGCCTTGTGCGGTGGGTTTGTGTTTATGCCGTAGTCTTTTGGCTTTTTTATTGGAAGGGTTTGTGCCAGCCACCTAACTTGCTGCACTTTTTTTGTTTGTGAATAAAATTCAAATTACCAGACCAACCTTTTTTATATTATTACGGTCTGATTGAATAACATAATTCTATTTACACTTTAAATTCTTTTCAATGGGAAAGTTTGTCATTAAAACCGGAAGTAACGGTCAGTATTATTTCAGCCTTAAAGCAGATAACGGTCAAAAGATTTTATCAAGCGAAGGTTATACTACCAAAGCTGCTTGTCAAAATGGAATTGATTCTGTAAAAGCCAATGCAAAGGATGATAGCAAGTACGATAAAAAGACTTCAACAAACGGAAAGTACTATTTCAATTTGAAAGCATCTAATGGGCAAATTATTGGTACAAGTGAAATGTACGAAACATCAGCAGGTAGGGATAATGGTATAGAATCTGTAAAAACGAATGCACCTGGTGCAAGTGTTGTTGAAGAATAGTCTGTTGCTGAATAAACTTCATAAGAGTGAGGTCAAGTGGCTTCACTTTTTTTGTGCCGGTTTGATACAGCCGGGATATTTTCTTCAGATGCACCCGCTAAATTTATTTTACAGTTCAATAATGCTTTCCTGGAAGGGTTGGCAAATTGTGTGCTTGCCTGCCGGTAAAAGCGCCTGCGGCAAAAAAGAAGCAGAGCCGTGCGGCACACTTGTCCGCACTGTAGCGCTGGTGGCGAGCCGCCATAAGGCACTGGAGAGAGGAACGAACGGAAGTGCCTGCGAGCCCCACGAAGGGGCTGGTCAGTAAAGCAGCAGCCACTTATCGGATTAATGAAAAGAAGCTTAGCCAAGTGGCTGCTGCGATGCCAGCTCCATAGGATGCCGCCGTAGTATATTTCCCGAAGGGTACGAAGGCGGCAGAACTATGCAAGTGAACCTTAGCGGTGCTTTGCGAAATGAGGTACGAATGAGCAATTAGCAGCCGCAAGGTGAACGCAGCCGAAGTGGGCGGCCGGCGAGCCAAATTATAGGCAGCGGGTGGACTGAACGCTACTGAAGTGAATGAATGACGTAGTGAAGCGGAATGAAACCCAGTGAGTATTGTAGCGTTGGCTTGCGAAAAGGTATGTGGCTACATGTGATTTGATTTGTGTGTTGGCAATGTAGACCATGCCTTGAAGCAAATGAATAGCTACGAACGAGGTGTAATGAAGCATAACGAAGGAAGTAATGAACAAAGTGGCGTGAAGGACACAGTAGCTGCCCGAACGAAGGCGAAGGAACTGCAAGCAGTATGACAAACCTGCGATAGCAGCCCGAAGGGCATTGCAGTTGCTGGCATACCATAAAAGTATTTTAATGGAGTTATGCCAGGTACTGCAATGGTTTGGCGTATCTGCTTGCTGACGCCGCCGTAGTGAGACCTTTTTACCGGCGAAGCGTTGGGTCTGTGCGGTGGGCAAATCTTGCTTATGCAGAGGAACGGAATAAGCAATCATAAAAGAATCGTGGCGAAGCCACACAACTTCCGTCAAAGTACCAGCTATAAAGCCGGTACGATACGATGAACCCATGCAAGATGCACCAACGGAACACCTGCAACAACAGGACAACGATACACTACATGAACAAGGCTGCAATGATGACAACCTGTAACTAAAAAAGAAACCCACTGCCTGCGACGGCGACCAGGAAAAGGAAATAAAGCTGACATAACAATACATTTAAAATGAAAAAATAAAATAACATGCATCTGTCAGCGAAGGGAAACGGGTGTTTTTGCACTCCAAAAGGAAACGGAATAAAAGATAGCCTTGTGTGTTGGGTTTGTGTTTATGCCGTAGTCTTTTGGATGCCCCGTTTTCCCGGAGCTATCTTGCATGTGTATTTAATTTTTTTAAATGGATTGTTGCAGTTGAAGTTTACTGTCGCAGTATCGCAGTTGGTTGTTGATTATGGAAACAAAATTGATGCCTATTGATATGCTGTACAAGAGTGCGACGCAACGATAATGCCATGAAAAACTGAAGCTAGTATCAAAAAATTAGAACTGGCTTTCGTCAGGAAGTATGTCCAGTTGCAAATGTTTATCTTTTAAGTATGATATAGACATTTCGGAAGGATGAAAATGTTTATTAATAGCTTGCTCCATGAGCATTACACTTTCGGCAGGATTATCTAAGGCGTTAAGTTCTTTTCCTTTCAGAAGGATTTCTTTTAAAGTAGCTTTCCCTTCTTTTATTGCTTGCATCATGTAATCCCAATTTTCAATGCTGATAAAAACTAAATTCTGAGGTGGTAAAATTGCTATCTCAATTGAGTTTTGCAGGCAATAAGTTTCAATGGGTTCTTTCATAAATTCTTCCCAGGCATCAGCTCCAAATCCTAAATACATTTCTTTGTACGTTATGATGATGCCGTAATATTCCTGAGTAGGGTTTACTTTAAAAGCGGTTTCTAAGAGTTGAGTGTATGCCTTGATAATTGTCTTATCCAAATCCTTGACAAGAATATCATTAGTACGCAGCACCCCGGCACGGGGGTTTAGCTCTATTGCTTTTACTTCTACAAGTATATCTGATTCAATTAAAAAATCGGCTACTTTTCCTTCCGGGTATTTAGCTTTTAGCACCGTATCATTTTCAAAAAGAATTTTATTTTCAGTCAAACCCAATTCAACGTATTTATTTAAGCGGCTGCCAAACTCTTCAGGAAATTCAGGAGAGTTCTCTTTAAGATAGTTGTAAATAAAGTGCTTGATTGTTTGAGTAAATATTTGTTTATGAGGAATCCTGTATTGGTTGCGGAAAAGAATAAACGGTTTTAGTGTAAAGAAATTTGTTTCATACAACTGCAACACTTCATTGTTGAGCTTCTGCAGTTTTTCAAAATCACTACGGCTTTTCAGTGTAAGTAAATTCAGGTACTTTTCTAACTCATCATTTGCCCATTTTGATTTAAACAAAGTAAAATAGCTTTCAAATAAGTCTCCATCATAACGAATATCTGGCCTCACCATTTCAAAATTGAAAAAGAAAAAAGTAAAATAACTGTATTCAAGAAATGATTTAAGATTAATACTTGTTAACCGTTTAAACTCATTTTCAATATCAAACTTTGACCGCAGTTGCAGATATAACACCATCTGCCGGGAAAGTATGGAATTGTGAAACTTGTCCTGAAGCGGAAATTGCTGATTCGCAATAATCTTAAAAGATTGATTGACCTGGCTGCGGTGTTTAAAACTTATACCACTGTACTTTGTTTCAAACTGCCTGATTAATTCAAGTAACTGATTGTATTCATGCTCCTTTATCGGGCTTCTTAATATGCTATCTGTTGTGTGAATATATGACCATTTGATAAGGGTAAGCAAATTCCATATAGGATAACCCTTATCATCTCTACGTTGTACTTCATTCAGTAATTCAAGTGTTTTATGAATAATTGATGAAAGCCGGTGCTTTTGTATTCTACCCTTAATTAAACCAAAATCAATCATGTTTGTTCTTCTATTGCTGGAACAATGTTTTTTCTTCGTTATACCAATAACCTTTTTTAAACTGTTTATCTACTGGTGCTTTTTCATTGAAAGCATTCAGCCGCTTTTTGATGTACGCAAATTCATATTTTGATATAGCTATGGTTCTTTCATCCAGTAATGTTTTATAAGCAAAATATGATGATAGGAGATTATGACCCTTAGCCCTTGAATTAACAAGAATGGTTTCAAATTCAAACAGCCTTTTGATTTCAAATGTAAGCGGCACAAGTTTTAAACCTTTTATTTCAATAGGTCGCTTTCTGTTTATTTCCCGGATTGTTCCTTCTTCGTCAAGGGCTACTTCTTTTATTTGCCGCAAGTCGTTTTTATTTTTCTTTTTTGTGCTTTGTAAAGTCCATTCCCTATCTACAGTTGATAGCCCATGTTCAAGCCATAAACCAGCATTATCTAATATTATCCCTTCTTTTTTATTTTTTGAAAGCCGCATAACTCTCCCTACCATTTGCAGGTAAAGTGACAATGACTTAGTTGGCCTTGCTAACTGCACTACTTCACATTCTGGAAAATCAAAACCTTCAGTTATTATTTCAACATTGCTAACTACTTTAATCTTGCCTGCTTTAAAATCATTAAGTATTGCAGTTCTTTCACTTTTTGGTGTCGTGGCATCAATGTGTGCTGCAGAAATGTTTTCTTCATTATATCGCTTTACAATACTTTGGCTATGCTCTACATCAACTGCAAATACTATTGCTGTTTTACCCAACGCTTTTTCTTTATAACTTTCTATCAAGTCTGACATGATGGAATTATCCATCATTACACCGGAAAGCATTTTTGTAACATAGTCCCCTTGCTTTTGTTTTACGTCAGAAAGATTTGGATTGGAGCAAACCAGATGTGTAATCGGACACAAATATCCCTGCTCAATAAATTTTTGAGTGGACATAGAAACTATCAGTTCATCAAACAAATCATCAAAACCTTCGCCGCTTAAACGTACCGGTGTTGCCGTTACACCTAAAAACTTTGCATTTGGATAGATATTCCAAAGCTTTTTATAAGTATCAGCTTTTGCATGATGGCATTCGTCAATAATAATCAAATTAGCTTCCGGGTGTTCTCTCCTGGAAAGTGTTTGTATTGATGCCACCTGAACTGTTTGAGTATAATCGGCTTTCACTCCGGCAAGAATGTGGCCCACCGGAACATTTCTTGCTGTCAGCTTTTCCGTAATCTGCTCCACCAATTCTTTGCGATGAACTACGATTAATATCCGCCGGTTATTGTCAAAACCAAGTTTTACAATCTGTGAAAACAAAACAGTTTTCCCCGTTCCGGTCGGCATTTGAAAAAGAATACTTCTTTTGCCTTGTTTCCAGCAGTTAAAGATTTTGTGAATCCCGTCAGTTTGGTATAATCGTAATTCTGCCAAATAAAAATTTCTATCTATTTGTTTCAATATCAGCATTTAATAAGAGTTTTAGGGTATCAGTTTTTCCACATTGGCAAAAGTTTTCGCTGCACGGCAAAATTATTACGGAATTACCGATTTTAATACGCAAGATGGTATTTAAAATACGATTTTTGATAGAATTTTTCATTTTATTTGTTTTTTATTCCAAATTGTCTCATTTTTGTATCACAAAACGAAAAAATAATACGCCATGTATACCGAAATATTACGAATAATAGAAGGCGGGTTAGCTAAAGACCCCAAAAAGGTGTACAACTATTCAAGATTGCTGGCTGATAAGCTTGATAAAGATGGCGACAATAAGATGGCTAAAATGATTTTGAGAGCCATTGATAATGGGCCTGCTACAACAGTAACTATGGATGAGTTGTTAACCACCCCTGTGGACCAGGAAAGCAGATTAAGTATTGTTGATGTGGAAGTTCCTTCAAAGGAACAAACACTAATAGTGCTTCCCAAACTTGTTGATAACAAGATTGAGGATTTTATTAATGTTGTTAAACACCAAAGGCAGTTAATAAAGGGTGGTGTTGAAATGTCAAACACTTTGCTGCTTTATGGTAAACCTGGTTGCGGCAAGACAACTGTTGCAAAATATATTTCTGAAAAAACAGGATTGCCGCTGGTGATAGCAAGGTTTGATGCTATTGTTTCATCATTGCTTGGTAACACAGCAAAGAACATCAGAAAGATTTTTGATTTTGCAGATAACAAACCCTGCATTCTCTTTCTTGACGAATTTGATGCAATTGCCAAAGCAAGGGATGACCAGTATGAGTTAGGTGAATTAAAACGGGTTATTAATAGCCTTCTTCAAAATATTGATGCCTTTGCAAAGCATAATATTCTTATTGCTGCTACCAATCATCCCGAACTACTTGACAAGGCTATTTGGAGAAGATTCAACACTGTCATAGAAATTGGGGCACCACAAGATGGAGAGATTGTTGAACTTGTAAAGACTTTTACAGATGGATTTAATACAGACTTTAGCAGTGATGAAAAACGAACTGACAAACTTATTAAGTTACTGGAAGGAAAAACACCTTCTGATATTAAAAGTATTGTGAACAATGCAAAAGCCCAGGCAATAATAAACGGCAGAGATATACTTGCCTACGAAGATTTACTGGTAGAGCTATTTGAATTTAATCATCATGGGGATTTAACTATTGATAAATTGGTTGAGTTTCTTAATGACAATGGAATACCACAAGCTGCTATAGCTGAAAGGATGAAGGTTTCAGTAAGGCAGGTAAGAAATTATTTAAACAAACAATCTTAAAGCAATGGCAGAAAAAAACCTTCCTATAAAATTCTTTCAGAAAAGGCAGAAAGATGAAATGGACACCGAAGGCGGTGGTGAAAGAAGATTGCCTAAATGGGCCAGTCCTGAAATAATCAGAGAAAAAGCCTACTATGTGAACGGCGTTCTTTCGGGTGTTTCAAAATCACTTTCAGAAAAAGTAAAAAGAAATAACTACATCCCTTCAGTGGTTAAAGTTAAACTAAACGAAGAGGCGCTGGCTAAGAGCCATAGAAGAGAAATAGCTAATCTTTTTAATACCGGTAAGCTAAATATTATTGGAGTACAGGGTGAAGATGAAGTACTGGTAAAAATTGACAGTGAAAATGATTTAATTGCTATTTTGAAAAAGTTTGAAAATGCGAATGATGCTTTCCCAAGTTTTACAACTATTGTTGGTATTTCAGCAATAACCAATGTTGAAGAGTTTAAGCCAATAGTAGATGTGGAACTTACAAAAGAGTCTATATTAAAAGTAAAACTCTTCAACTACGAAGATGGCGACTTAAATGGAATACTTATTAAGCTTTTTGAGGGTTATTGTGCCGAAAAGGAACTCAACTTTGAAAGGGCGGCCTATTCTGGTGATTTAAACATTTACAGATTGTCTGAAGTAACTGCAGATGCGTTTGAGGAGTTGAAAAATTTTGATGGTGTACAGCTCGTTACAGAAATGCCTACTTATGATGTTACTACAGATGAAATAACAGAAGAAAATACAGTTCCGGTTAAAAATCCAAAAGAAGGTCAGGTTTATCCAGTTGTAGGTGTTTTGGATACAGGTATTGCAGATATACCACACCTTAGTCCCTGGCTTCACAATAAGAATTTCACAAAGTACCATCCTGATGATGTTGATAAAGGGCATGGGACTTTTGTTGCCGGAGTAATGATATATGGCGATGACCTGGAAGGGGCAAATTATACAGGATTTGATGGCTGCAAGTTATTTGAGGCAATTGTTATGCCCAATCTTAAAAAGCAACGGATATATGAAGACGAGTTAATTGAACATATACGGGAAGCAATTGGGAAAAACGATGAAATAAAAATCTGGAACCTATCCTTAGGCACCAATACCGAAGCTGATTTGCATGACTTCTCGGATTTCGCCAAGGCGTTAGATGAAATACAGGAGCAACACGATGTGCTTATATGTAAATCTGCAGGAAATTGCGATAATTATAAATATGCAGCCCCAAAAAGAAGAATATCAAAATCTGCAGATACAGTAAGGGGCATAGTAGTAGGTGCACTTGCACATGCCAAAAACGGGACTGACTTGGTAGATAAAAATAACCCTGCACCTTATTCCAGAACTGGGCCCGGTCCTTCTCACTTGATAAAACCGGATGTTGTTCATATGGGCGGTAATGCTGGTTTAGATAATAGGAACAATCCAACAACAAATCCAGTTAGTTCATTTGCCCCTGATGGCCGATTATCAAAAAAGATTGGCACCAGTTTTTCAACACCAAGAATTTCTGCTATTGCAGCTGGACTTGACTCAATGCTGAATGAAAAATTTAATCCTTTACTTATAAAGGCATTAATTGTTCACTCTGCGAAGTACCCTGATGAAATGAAAATGAAAATAGCAGAGAAGATAAATGCAGCAGGTTTTGGTCTACCATCCAATATTAGTGATATACTGTTTAATCAACCGAATGAAATAACACTCATTTTACAGGATACCCTTGAGAAAGGAAATTTTATTGATATTCTTGATTTCCCGTTTCCTCAATCTATGATTGATGATGATGGTTATTTTTATGGTGAAGTTACTGTAACTCTTGCAACGTCGCCTATTCTTGAACCTTCTCAAGGTTCAGAATACTGTCAATCAAATATTGATGTAATGTTTGGCAGCTATAACCAAAAAACTGAGAGGGATACAACCAAACCAACTATTAAAAACCCTATTGGTGCTGATGGCAGACAAAACGTTTTGTCAACGGCCATTTATAGTAAACTTGCTGCAAAAGATGTAACTACACCATTTGCAAATGAAAGGATGCTTGTTTCTTACGGTGATAAATACCAGCCTGTAAAAAAATGGAGTGTGAGTTTTGATGATTTCACACCAGCAAACAAAGAAAAATTTTTGAAAGCGCCTAAAAACTGGTATTTAAAACTGGAAGGGCTTTTCAGGCATTTTACTGAAACAAAATGTGATGCTCAGAAAATTACACCCAGCCAGGAATTTTGTTTAATCATTACGATAAAAGACACAAAAAAGAAAGGGAATATTTATAACGAAGTAACACAGTTGCTGAACAATTTTAGTTTCATACACAGTAACGTTAAGATAAAAGAAGAAGTGAGAGTGAGATTGAATAGTTAATACATGAGTTTTGCACAAATTGTTAGTATTTAAATACTAAAAATATTAACAATCATACAAAAACAGTAATTTTGTCATGAAATGATTAGGATAGTGAGAAAGGCAAAATTATTGAGATGTTAAAAAGTTCTTTACTAGAAGGCGAAAGCCCAGGCGCCAACCCGGGACTTTCAGGAAATGAGTTTGAAAGTGTCTCTTGTCCGTTGTATAATTTCGACTGCAAAGGTAAGTGTTGTTTATTTAATAAGCAACACTTGCTAATGTAGCTATCTTACCGGCTATCATTCTTTGCCGGCAACTCCCCTTCTATTCAAACTTTCCGGCTACGATGCCCACTAAATCCGCAATCTAATCCTTGTGGGCAGATAATTTATTAACCTAATTAAATTAAAAAACAATGGGTAAGAATCAGCATGTAACCAAGCACCCCGGAGGAGGATGGCAGGTTAAAGGTGCCGGTAATGGAAAAGCAACAGTTGTTACTGACACTCAAAAGCAGGCAATCAAAGCCGCTATTCCGATTCCAAAAAACAATAAATCGGAAGTAGTAATTCATGGTGCTAATGGCAAGATAAGAGATAAAGACTCTTACGGAAACGACCCGGTGCCGCCAAAAGACACAAAATATTGATTTTTTAATTCTGTAATTACTTATAGATGAAATTGACCAATTCACAACTGCAGAACTTTATTTCCCGAATAAAGCTGAAAAGAGAGAATATGACTACTTATCGCAACCAGGTAAACAGCCTGATTGAAGATTTGGAGAAGTACATCACCTCAGATACCAGCACTGGAATAAAAGTTACAAGAGCTATAATAGCTGGTTCATGGAAAAAAGGAACCATCTTAAGAGCGACTGGTGAAAACCCTATTGATATTGACCTTGTTTTATACGTTGAAGGAGAAGATAACCTACAGGATGACTTAGAGAGGCTTCATGATTTGATAGTAGATTATCTTAAAAAAATATATCCAACGAAGGATATACTAAGAGATGTTGATGCAAGCGGAAAAACAAAATCAATAAAGATTAAATTTATTGGTACTGGTTTAGAAGTAGATATTGTACCAGTAGTTCCAATGAAAAACCCAAAAGAATATGTATGGCAACCCCAAAGAGGTGGCGGTGGCAAGTATATTACAAGTGTTAATAAACAACTTGATTTCGCAAGTAAATATAAAAATCAAAATAGCTCCTATACGGCAATTGTCAGAGCTTTAAAATGGTGGCGTAATTATAAAGAACTGGACCACTTATCTTCTTTTGTTATTGAACTTATCGTATCCTACATTGAGAATACTAAAGGAGTTGAAACCAATATCGAAGAAGGAATCATCCGTTTTTTTAAACTTGTAAGTGACCCTACTTTTCCTACTATTAGTTTTAAAGAAGCTATTAATTCGTTGCCAACCCCAATTCCTAAATTTTATGTTGCAGACCCTACAAATAATGAAAATAATGCCGCAAAAAAAATTGACGAAGTTAATTGGGATGAAATCAAAAAAGATGCTGACAATGCATTTGAAGCATTAAACATAGCACAATCAAAAAATTACGAAGGAGACACCATTGAGGAATGGAAATTTGTTTTTGGTTCTTCTTTTAATATTAAACCAGAAGATTAATTATGAGTTACAACACTTACACAGCAACTTCAACTTACACGGTAGTTGATATACGGAAAACCTTTGAAGGTTTTGAAGCCGATTTGAGAATGATTGCCAGACGTACCGAAAAATGGTCATCAGAGTATGTTGACAAGGTATTTCATGACATCATAAAATTAGCTGAGGCAAAATATTTGAGAACCGTTGACATTGTCTTATTAAATAGTAGTAACCTGCCAGTACGTGCGGCTAAGTATACTGTAAATGATGCAGGAACCAGTATCACTGGTGACAGAGCAGGTGGAAATGATTGGACTAATATGCCAAACACTTATCTGGATGTTATAGTTAGCTACACGGCTGCCTGGCATTTGCTTACTCAACAACAAAAAGAAGCTTTTCAACTGGCTAATAATTTTAAAATTGGCTGGTCTGCCTCTTCTATAGATAATAGTTTTCCTAATTTATCAAAACAAGCTGCACAAACTTTTGCAAGTAACGGATATGAATTAAATAAGACTAATTACAAGTAAATTTTATGAACAATACAACAATATTTGACAACATCATTGAACTACCCAACTCCGAGGTTAAAAAAAGAGCCGATGCTTTAATTGGATTTCAAAAAAGATTTGAAAGAGTACATAATAACTTGAAGTTATTAATTGACCAAGATGGCTTGATAGAATGGAGCAATAAGTATCATAAAACAAAACTAACTGTACTAGATACTATATTAGATAGATATCCGCTTGTACTTTTAGCAGGCGATGCAGGAACAGGTAAAACTGTTTCTGCGGAAGGGATAGCAGATAACATGGTGAGGGAATTAGGCAAGGAAGGCTTTTTCCTTAAGTTGAGTACGAGAGTTCGTGGAGAAGGTTTGCATGGGCAAATGGGAAATCTGGTAAATAATGCTTTTGACAGATTAAAACAAGAAGCTGGTAAAAAAAGGATTGCATTTTTATTTATTGATGAAGCTGATGCAATTGCTACTACAAGGTCAACACATCAAATGCACCAAGAAGAGAAAGCTGCAGTAAATACATTGATTCAAAAAATTGATGAAATCAGAGGATTACATGGCCGTGCAATCGTATTTATGTCAACCAATAGACTTCACTTTATTGATGAAGCTATATTAAGAAGAGCGGCTATAATCATGGAGTTTGAAAGACCTGATGATAGCGAAAGAAAAGAATTATTTTCAAAGACATTAATAGGTACTGGTATCAAGGAAAAAGAATTTGAAAAACTTGCTGAATTAACTGGTGCTAATGCAAATGATGGCCTTGGTTATTCTTATTCTGACCTAACATTAAAAGTTCTACCCGAAGCAGTGGCAGAAAGTTTCCCTAATAAACCGCTTTCTTTTGATATTCTTGAAAATGTAATCAAAAGAATAAAACCAAGTCCAAAAATAATATGAGAAAAAATATCGCAGAAGGATTAGTGTTTACAGCAGGTATTGCTTTAATCAGTTATATCCTTATTTATAGTGACGCTTCCAAACCATTTCCTGCTCTGTTAATTGCATTGGCTGTAAATATTATTACGAGTCCATTGTATGTTGGCATTGTGGAAGGCATATACAATATCAGAAAACTTCCTCTAGTGTTTAAAACGCAAATATTGTATAGGAATAAAGATGTAAGGTTATCCATTTCATATTTGTTCAGAATAAAAAGCAATGGCAAATATCTTCTTGTGAAGAATAGAAAAGGTAACTACTACCAATTAGTTGGTGGTGCTTACAAAACACTTCCAGGTGTGGAAAAAGTATTTAAAGAAAATTCAGTTAAACCTGATAAAAGATTTGAGACGGAACATGGGATAGCCAAGAATGACCTGCGTTTTCGATTACCTGGTAAGAATGTAATGAAAATCATTGCATGGTTTAATTCCCGTGAAGACAGAGAGACTTCGCAGTGGAGAGAATTCTGCGAAGAGTTGCTTACAACGAATATTATTACTGAGAAACACACTTTTCGCTACATTGATTATAAGTATGTAACTACTATTCAAACTCCGATTCAAAAGGCTAAAAATCTTTCCTGTCAAGAAATACTCATTTATGAGATATTTGATTTAATACCAAATGATGAACAAATAAAAGTCCTAGACTCTTTATACAAACAAGGTAATACAGATAAAGTTAAATGGGCAGACGAAATCATTATTAACTCTCTTGGATTTGATGAAAGAGAAAAAGAAACTGAATATGAAATTGGGGCTCATACTAAATGGGCTATTAATGAAAAATACTCAACAGAATAACTTATGAGAAGAAATGAACAATACGTTTCAAAATGGGCTTTGATTGGTTTTGCCGGTACTGCAGGCTTAGATATACTGTTGCAATGGTTAGAACATCGGCTGGATAAGAAACCGTTTACTTGGGAATCTTATAATGGTAATCGAACATTAAAAAATGCTTTCATTGGTGGAGCTATTGGTGCAGGTGTGGGATACTTAGCCTACCAGGCTAAATTATCGGAAGAAGCAAAACATCCATTTAATTCTGATGAGTACTTAAAGAAAGTGTTGTCTGATGAGAATTTGAAATCAGACCCGCTTCTATTGAAAAAATATCTTTCATATAAGGACGATATTAAAGAATGGCTGAATAGGAAATTTGAATCGAGGCTCATTTGTAAAGCAGAAGATGCCGGTTCATTTTTTAAGCGTACTGCCATTGCTTCTGATACTGATTTGGATATAGTATTACCATTCAGGAATAACAGTTATTCTACTCTTGAAGAAATGTATTATGATGTGTATGATTGTTTGCAAGCACAATATGGAAATAAAGCTATTGTAAGTAAACAAACAAAGGCAATAGGATTAACATTTGAACATAATGGTCTTCCCATACATTTTGATATTGTACCGGGCAGAGAGCTTGGCGATTATAAGATTACCAAGGAGCTTAATTTATATGTAAGGCCAGATTGGGTTTGGCAAAAGGGAAGCTCTTTTAAAACAAATATTGGTGCACAGAAAGCTATTACAGTAAATAAACCTGAGGCCAGAAGAGTAGTAAAACTTTTGAAAACATATAAAGTAAGAAACGGCATAGAATTACCCAGTGTAATTATTGACCAATGTGTGGTTGATGCCCTTTCAGATAACCAATTTGGTGTGCATTTTTCTGATACTGAAAATTTGCTAAACAGCATGAATATTATTGCAAAAAAAATACAACAAAGCAATTATTCAGATGTCACAAACTCAAACAATAACCTTAATTCAAAATTAAGCAGTTCACAAAGAGATTATTTATCTGAGCAGCTATTTAATGATATAGAAAGAATCGAAGAAAATCCCAGGTATATCAAAGAAATATTCAATCAATAATTGTAAAAACTATAATTTATGTCAGTACCTCCAAATTACTTTATTACCGGCGTATGGAAAACAGATGCCGGAGTGATTACAGATGTATTTCTCCATTTAAATACCTCTACAGGTTTTAATGCTGGGAAAAAAACTCCTGAAGCAGCGGTAATACAGTTATTAAAAGCAAATAACACTGTAATGACCTTGAAATGGAACTACCAAACCGCTTCCTGGAAAAGGGGAGCAAATGTCATAATAGTTAAAGAAGGGAATAAGGAGTTTTTACGAACTGTAAAAGATGCAACAGTGGAAGACAATCTCGACAATATGATAAAAATGAATGGGTTCTTTTAACCAAACAGTCATATCATTTTATCCTTGCAGCAACTTCACTTTTCCATTACTTACCTTGTCAAACAGTGTTTCATTCGTTTTCATGTCGTACATAAACGGCAGGAACATTTGCAAGGGTTTTGCCTGGCCTAATAGAATCATTGTGCATTGGACCTCTGTCCAGTCGGACAGGATTTTCCATGCAGTACGGCTGGCCTGCTGCTGTATCTGCGTCCGGGTGTCTGGCCGTGGCCGTTTTACATCCTGCCAAAGGATAGTAAAACATTCCTCCACCTGTGCCTTTAGGTGAAAGGGTAAGGTTTGCTGGAGTTGCTGGTCGAATAATAAGAAAGTGATGCCAGTGCAGATTTTATCTGCATACTGCTTGTTGATATTACTGGCACCGATTTCTACCAATAGTTCTTCAATTTTTGCCATGCTGCGACTGGCTTCTACTGTTGATGTGAAATTTTTGATATTCATAATTTGATTTTGGTTTATTGTCGTTTATCAATTGAACTGTTACTAAAAGCTATCAGGTTAAACATGTTTCTCATCCTGCTTCGTAACCGGTTGCCATACATTTCTTCAATTTCACTAGCAGATAGGTTTGTAGTTACATGAGTTATCAGATTTTGAGCTATAAATAAATCGTACCTGGTTAAAAGAATTTCAGCCATTACATTGCACTCGTTGCCGTAATATTTCAAACTGCTTTCTACTCCCAAATCATCAAAGCAATAATTCTTGGGGTTATGCTGATACAATGCCCCTCTGCTGTATTTGTGAATGACAGAAAAGCCATCTTCAATAAATTCAAAGCTTGCATCCCTGCAAGATTTCATAATGAATTTGTATTTATCTGTTGTTACATACCGCATCAAACTCATTAGCGTTGTTTTACCACAGCCAACGGGACCGCTTAATAATATTCCTTTCTCCAAATCCAACTCCAACTGTGGCGCTGCAATGTCGTCTTGTAAGAACCAGCAAAGCAGCAGGTAAATGGTTTGCATATCTTCCTCATGCAGTTGAAATTTTTTGCCATATACTTCTTTACCTTTTTGTTGGAGCCACTCCCAAGCATCATTGTAGTTATAGCGGCTCTGAATAGTTTTTATTGGTTGTTGCATGAAGATGTTTGGCTTTGGGCTTTACCGGTTTGCCTTTGGCAAACTTGTTTGCATTCAGCATCCAGTTACGGGCTGCAGCTTGCCAGTCTTTCATTTTTGTTTTACCACCAACCAGCCAGCCATTACTTTGGAAATAGTTGTAAAATTTTAAAGCTTCTACCGGTGGAAATTTTTGCGAAGCAAAATATTCCTGCACCTGGGCAAGCTGTGGAGCAACAAAAACATTTCTTTCTTTTTTGGCGGAACTTTTTTCTTTCTTTCTTTGCCCGTTCATTTTTTGAACTTCTTTTTTTTGTGCTGGCTCACCCAAGTTTAAAGATGTTTGGTTTATAATGTTTGAACTGTTTATGTAAGGCTCTTGTGCTTGTTCAACACCTGTCCCGTTTTTAGTATGGTCTGTACTAAGTGGCTGTTCACTACCTGTCTGGAAATTGAACAAGTAAACAAGGCTCCCTTTAAATGGATTGTAAGAGGGTTTGTATTTGAGGTAACCAAAATCATTTAATTCTTTCATGCACTTGTGATACGTTGCTTTAGCACTTATTTTACTCACCCTCATTAACTCACCCCGTGAAATGCTTATTGGATTTTTAAAGCGGCTGGCATTCCAAAACTGGAACAGTGAAACGTACATACTGATATGTGTAGGGTTAAGCCGCTCATCAGCGGCTACCCGGTCAAAAAAGCCAGCCAGGTGTTTTATGTAGTTCATGGATTACCTCCTTTCTTTAGTTTTCCGAAAAGGGTATTCTCCACTATGGCTTGTTTTTTATTATCCTCCAGTAATGCTTCAATATCTTCGGAACTGTAGTAAATAATGCTGCCAATTTTTGTAAAGGAAAGTGTGCCGTTAATGCGAAGATTCTGCAATGTGCCGGGAGAGATTTTAAGCAGTTTGCGGACTTCACTGCTTTTAAGCCACTGCTTTTGTTTGAGTGGCTTTGAGTGGATGAATGTTTTTAAGTCATCCAGTAGCTGGTGCCTGAACTCTGTCAGGTCTTCTTTGGTAACAATATTTACTGCCATACTCTGTACTCAAATTTTGTATGGCACAAAAAAATATGGTTTGGCTGATAATGTTTCCCAAGTTTATACCAACATGGGAAAGATTTTTTCTAAATTAGATTAAAGTAAATGATTGTTTAAAGTAACCTCTATCAATCATCTTACTGAACGAGTATGTATGTGAAGGAGTAAATTTTGAAGCTATTTAATATCTAGGAATGGCTAAAACCCTAAGGAAAAAGTTGTTGTAGTATTTATTCCCATGTAGGCTTCAGGTTGGGGCGATGCCAACCTTATATCATTGCTCCAGCGTAATGCCATCTTATCACCTAACTTGAATTTAAACCCCAATCCAAACTCTACAGTTGGCCTTAAGAATGTTGCATATGGTTCGTTCCTATATTTCCATACAGAATGCATTGCTCCAAAGCCGCCAGATATAAAGAATCCATTAATGCTTTTTTGCTTATTAGTAAACAAATACCCCTCAATAATTACTATGGTTTCGGCACTATTTATATCATAGGCTGAAGACGAAAATAAAATCAAGTTATCTAACCGATGCCGGAACATATAGGCAGCTTTAACAGATAACTCTTTATTTTTTTGAGAAGCAATAATTCTTTCACCAGAAAGTCCGGTAGAAAAGCCAGTTGTATTCCAAAGAATAGATGCGTTTATACCAACAAAATATTTTGCCGGTAATACTTCTTGAGCAATTACCGATTTTGAATCAATAATTAAACAAAATGCCATTAGTAAAACTGTTATCTTATCATTTCTAAATAAGTTCATATTCGTAATAATTATTACTTGGAAAAAATGGCAGCCAATTATTTGTCATCTGCTTCATCCATCCGTCTAATAAGCGTATTTCTTAAAGTATCAATAAACTTTGTACGGCCAGTTTTACGCACCCGTATTTCTAAGAAGGTTCGATAATAGTCTCCCAGTTCTAAACCAAACATATGTTCGAATACTGCGGCAATATCCTTAATATCAGCTTTGCCATTGTCGACAGCTCCCTGTGCTTGCAATGCATAAATCAATTCAATTAATGCAGTTTTACTCTCTGTCCAGTAGAGTTTCACTTTGGGGACATCTTGCGTTGTCATATTTGTTTCTTTTCTTTCAAGGTTTGTTAATTCTTCCTCCAGGAAAACCTGCAGCCTATCGTGTGCCAGAATTTTTGCTACCTTAAAATCATGGCTTGTGCAAAACCTTTCATCTGCTTCAAAAAAGAAACTGTCTACTGTGAGCCTTATATCATATTTACCCCGGAGAAAATATTTATGGTCTAAGTAGTTGCTTTGAGTTCGGTAGTAGCGATAAAAGTCGAGATTGCTATCAAAATAATGTTTAAGTTTATCCAATTCATTAAGCAAATACCTCTTTTTGATTTTATCCCCACCGTTCGGTTTACGAGATTCAATTTTGAACACCTTTAAGTGATAAATTAATGGGGCTAGAAACTTCGGTTTAAGCTCTTTGAAGAATCTTATTTCCTCACTGTTGTTTTTGAATTTATACTTAAGGATAATAGCTTTTAGTCTTTCAAGGCCCTTCAGGCAAACATCTATTGACAACTGAGCACATTTAAGTGCATCATCCTGCTCCAGGTCAATGAATTTAAGCTGGTCATCTAAATCGCCCCGCAATTTTTGAATGTTGTCCATCATATTGGGACAATACTATATAGGTTTATAAAAAGAATAACCTGACCAAAGCCAGGCTATTCTTGCTGTACTTAGTTTTGTTTTTCATGAAATAAATGCTACATGCTAAAACCCAATTTTATTTTATACCTATACATAGTGCCATTTATTTGCTGTTCAAGTTTTAAGACTTCTTTTGTCTTTTTGCTAATCCAGAATACTTCTTTATTTCCTTTATCAGTGTGCATCAAGAGCCAGCAATCAATTTTTTGATTATCATGGCTGAGTAATAGGTCTTCACCTGAAACTGTATAAATAACCTGTTTCGGTGCACTGAAACCAGGGTCATAAAAAGGTACAGAAAATACCCTACCTTTCTTATATGGTAGTATTGGGAATACTTCTAAATCTAAATGCCAATTCAGTGTATACTGGTTATTTGCTTTAAGAAATGACTGCCAGGCTGCCTTTCTGGACTTTGCTGTATCTGTTTCGGTTAAAGGCTTTTCATCTACAATAGCCTGCTTATTGACAAAATCAAATGAGGAAGTTGAGATTTTGCCAGCTCTCTTCCACCAACTATATTGATATATTGGGGCAAATGTTTTGCTATCGCATACAGATTTAGTTGTGTGTACAATCGAATCTTTATCTTCCCATGATTGGGAAACAGTAATTGCATCTATACCATTATAAGGTTCTCTCGCAATAGTACGAGTCCAAAACTGTGTCATTGTGCGGATGGAATCTTTTTTCATTTTAAAGTAAACCAGATACACGGATTTGCCATCTTTTAAAACATTTGTGTTCACATTGTTTTGATTGATTATAATAGTATCTGAATGCTGTCCGTAGTTCCTCTGAGAGACGAATAGGAAAATGAAAACAAAAAATGTTAATTTGTAAAGGGGCATCATTATAATTTAGTTTAAGATTGAAGTATGTTTTCGTATTTAGCTTACATTCTTTTCAGCATATTTAATCCCACAAATATCTTCCAGATAACTAAGCCAAATAAAAAAGCCCTGAATCCAAACAGGCCAACCAGGTTAAACTTACCCATCAAAGCCACCGCACCTAATAGAGAAATTGCAAATCCTAAATAGCCTATCCATAGTGAAAGTCGAGTTGTCTTAATGATTAGGAATGACCATAAAGCAATTGACAAGGTTATAACAGACATGAAAATGTATGCCATTGGTACATTAATAAATTTTCCGTAAGTGATTATGGTTTTTACAATTTCTTCTTTATCTCTGTCCGGAGAGTAATTTGATGCAAATGCCGGTAGCGTTAATCCATTTATTGTGGCCGCTATCATTGCAGCGAATAGCCCAAAAAAAGAAATTATGAGTGATAAAACTGACAATTTACTTTTGGTTATTAGAATTTTTGAAATACCAAAGAATCCAAACCCTAGAAATGGCAGGCATGCTATAGCTAAAGAATGAGATTGCTGTAGCATTGATTTTACATGAACGATATGTCCAATATCTCCACCAACTGGATGCATCATGGCTATTAAAACAATTATTACCGAGGAAACCAAAAGGCTGTAACCCGCCAATTTCCTGAATTGGCCATCTCCTTCTTTCTGCTTGTTTATTACTTGCATAGGCTTTCTATCTCTGCTATTATAAAATTGATATGCCACCACATTAGAATTACCAGCACTCTACAGAATACAGATAATACTTTCATAAATAGCATTCTTTTAATTATTCGTTTTGGTGGGGTCCATATCACATTTTTTCCGGTATTTCTTTAAAAATCTTCGCTGAGTTTGATAGTTTAATATTTGTGAGATACCAGAACTCATCTCAAGAAGAGAAGGATGATACTTTTTTGGCTTTAATTCCAAAAAACAAACCTATAAAACCAATAAGGACACATCCGCTAAACCAAACTATAATGTCATATTTAACAGAGAAGTATCTTATGGCCACAGTGTAGAGAAATAAAATAAATCCTGTTACTTCCCATGTTTTTGAGTATTCAAATCCTGATTTGCTTTCTATCAATGGATTTTGGTTTATTATTAACCTAAGCTGGTTCCAATCCCAAAGGATTAATGCTACACTTGCTAAAAGCATCAACCCTGAAATTTGCCATGTATAGTTAAAGTTTATTGAAATCGTGATAATAAATATGTTCAGAATCAATGGGAAAAATATCAAAGCACCCAGTTTAGAGAATCGCTGTGTCATTAGGAAAAAAGCAGCTATTAGCTGTGCCCAGCCAATAAATTTCCAGTACAACCCTGTTTGATATAAAGTCTCAAAAAAGTGAAACGGAGTATTTATTGGTGAGTTTTCACCGCTAACTGACGTAAACCTTTCTCCTTTTATTTTGACGATAGAAGAATACGCAAAAGTTCCGCCGATTAAATACCTGCAGTAAATTATGAACAACTGGGCCCATATTTTTGAATGCAGGAAATTTATTGTTTTAATCATCTTTAAGGACTTAACGAAAGGCAATTGCTCAGCTTTGCATTATTTTCTAATTATTCGTCTGTGAGTAAATAAAATCACACTTAACCCGATATTTATTTGAAGCTATAGGATAAGTGTGATTTTTTAGGATACAAAAGCTATCCTTAATTATTGCCGTGTAACAGTTAAAGTAAATCTATCACCAGGGACATTAACATCATCAAGGAAACAAACAAGCTTATTGCAATCGAAAGTTTCAATAGTACCCGCAACAACACCGTCACTAATAATTGTATTGCCAGAAATGCTCCATGTACCGCTATTTGAGTTGTTTGGAGTACAGATTAAGCCAATATCATTTGACTGATAGGCGCCATCAGCTTTCAGAATAATTAAATCATCTTTCTCGCAATCGTCCATAAATACGAGATAATCAACAGGGGTAGATGTACTGGTCATTTTATACTGAAGGCTGGTTATTTTGTAATTCCCTGAAATGCCTGCAACATTAGGTTGGCATTGCTGCTCATCTCTATCTTTCTTGCACGAAACAAGAAATAATGTTAATAAAAGGAATGAAAAAATGGTTCTACTTCTAAAATGCTTCATAAATTTTTGTTTTAATTAAATAATGTTTTCATCAATACCCGTTCAAATAGAAAAAGGTTGGGTAATTCATTTTGCAGAATAAATCCATCCATTAGTTCAATTTGCATTTCGAAATATGATAAATACAAGAGATGTTTTCTTTATTATTCGCATCAAAGCCAGATAAATCACACCCGTCTATGAATTTTGTGCATTTTTTTCAGAAGACCCAACCATTGGTTGATTTAAGGGGTATTAGCTAAGTAAACGTTACGCATTATTCTCGGTAACGAATTATTTAATTATTTAAAAAAGAAGAAATGAAAATTAGGAAAATGATATGCTTTGCAGTTTTTCTTGGTAGTATTGCGTTTGTAAGTTGAAATAAAAATCCGTCAGATTACGAAAATGGAGACTTCCTGAGGTTTGAAAGGGCTACTTTAAATGTGCTAAACAAGCAGGGCTCTAGTGCTACAATAGCTATTAAATCAAATTTAGCCTGGTCACTATTGATTGAAAACCTAGTCCCAGATTGGCTAACAATCAACAAATCGTCCGGCAATGGCAATGATTCTCTTACTGTAGTAGCCACCAAGGATAATAATACTAATGGATATAAGTTTGCAAATATTCTTGCATCACCCATAAACAATTCTTCAATAATGCCTGTAAGGCTAACAGTTGTACAATATGACTCTACATTTAAGGGAAAATAAAATTTTCAAAAGTATTGCAATAGGATGTTTGCTTTTTATCATTATAAGCTGCGGCAATACTTTAAGATTGGCGGTGCCCGAAGTATTTAAGCAACAAGCGGCTATGTATCATGTTAATGGAGCAAGAGGCAACAAAATGTCATTTGCTAATTTTCATACTTCAAAAATTAAGAGAGGTATTCATGTAAGCTACCCAGGTTGGAACAGGGGCTTCTTTCTTGAAAACCTTTTGCTGAATATGGCAGGGGTGCAGAAAAATGAAATTGTAAGAAAGGAAAAAGCTAAATTTCGCTATACATTACTAGATGGAAAAACTGAAGTTGAGATATATGGTGAGGAAAAAGAAATTAAAAGAACAATAGAGTATAAATTACTAAATAACGATAAAAACATTTTCAATAGCTATAGACGCTTGCAAAACTACAGCTATGTCTTTTCGGCCATCATTAAGAACCCTCACTTAGAAAATGATAACCCCTGGGAATTAGTTATGACAAATGTTTATGACAAGAAAAAGGAAAACGACCAAAAACTATTCAAGATACTCCGACCTGATGATAATGGTATGGCTACAAATGGTATAGATACCTTGTACATCAAAGCAGTAAGTTTAAGGGATACAGAATCGCCGAATGGAAAATCAGGTAAATTACCTGTTAAGATGCTTTCCGGGTATGAGTTAAGCACAACTGGCGGTGTAGTGGCTATTATTGACCTGATTGACAGAAATATCTGGTTTTATAACGAATTGGATGAAGGGGAACGATTGAATATAAGTGCTATTTCAACAGCACTTTTTGCAAGGAAGGTAAATGATACAAAGTGGTAATGATATTTATAGCCGTGTATATTATAAGCCTTTATTTTTTTGAGAAAGGTGATAATGAAGTGAACAAACCAGTAGCCGTATTTGAAGGAAGAAGTATTAAATAGTATAATAAAAGACTGCCAGAATGGAATCAGAAATGCCCAGGAGCAGTTGTACAGGCAATTTTATGGATTTGCCATGGCTATCGCTATGCGGTATGCCCGTGATGAGCATGAAGCGGCGGATATAATGAGCCACGCCTTTGTTAAAATGTTTAGGAGCATATCTTCTTTTGATTCACGAAAAGGAAATTTTCATGGTTGGTTAAAAAGAATAATAATAAATGAAGCCTTAGATTTAATCAAAAAAGAAAGTCGTTTTAACACTATTGAATTGGAAAATGCTACTGAGCCGAATATTAACAATGAGATTATTGATAAAACAGATGCAGCGGCTTTGATGCACTTGATTAGGCAATTGCCTCCGGCTACACATGCTGTATTTGTCCTTTTTGCAATTGAAGGGTTTACGCATAAAGAAATTGCAGATAATTTAGGAATAAAAGAAGGCACAAGTAAATGGCATTTGAGTGAAGCAAGAAAGATTCTTCAACAAAAATTAACAATGAAATAGTTCTATTGAACAACTCTACATCATACGAAAAATTATTAGCTCAGAAAATTGAGCAGTTGCCATTACCAGACAAGGTTAATGAAATATGGGCTGCTATCGAGCATGAGTTGGATTTTCCTGTAGAGGTTACTCACCAGGAAATATCTAACAGGCATAGAAAATGGCTTAAGCTGGCATTATCTGCTTTGATTATTGTTGTAGTAATACTTTGGTTTCTTATTCATAATAGGCAGCGGGCCACTCCCAAAAGTGAGCCTTTACCTGAAAGGATTCCTGAGAGAAATAGTAAACTGCAGGATAGAGATAGCAATGTTGTTAATGACCACAAAAATGAGCCGGGTAGTTTAATCATTCCTCTTTCATCAGATATAAAAGATACTCTCCAACTCATTGATAATGCTATTACAATTGATTCTGTTGATAAAGAACTCTTTCCTCAGTTTTTGCCTGACTCTATTCAAAATGATAACAGATTGATTCGGATTGATTCCACTTTATCAATGCCAGCACCGCCTGTAAAAAAACCAAAGGGTATAAAAGGAATTTCTGAAAAGGATTACAAAATTGTTGAAAGTGTGAATAAAGATACCGCCAAACAAAAAAACTAATATGGCGTATTAACATTTAAAATATAAACTGATAATGTATATATAGTTTTATTTTTTTTGAAAAGCTTATAGGGGGTCGAAGCAACATAAATGTACAGTTTTTCTTTTCTATTTCGTTTGGTCTGCTTTATTCCAATACCTTACTGTTGCTATGTAACCGGCAATACTTGTCAGAAGTAAGATTCCGTAACTATAAGTGTCAAGCGACATTTTAAACTCGCCACTTGCTCCGCTATAAAGACCCGGTACCGACCATGGAAAATATGACCCATAACCTATTCCGGCAATTATATGAGAAAAAATTATAGTTAATGTAACAAAACCAAGTGGAGCAAGAAAGCCCTTTCCATAAAGTGCAAAAAAAGCAGTCGGAATTACAATGGCAATTGTCAAAATAGTTGTAATTAAATATTCGGTTATCAATTGTGTCGATAAACCATTATCAATATTAGGAAGTTGCAAGGTTTTTCCAAATATAAAAGCAATAATTAAATTTGACAAGGCAAGTGCTAAACACCAAAACACATACAAGATAAATTTTGCATTCAAAATTTTTGCACGGGAGGTAGGAAGTGAAAGTAAGTCTTTTACTGTGCCATCAGAATATTCCCGACCAAAAAGCCAGCTTGCCACAAATCCAAATAGTATGACTCCGCCTACGCCAACGGCTTCGTTCAATAAACCAAAATACGATTTCCAGGTAGCTTCAAAATTCATTGCCTTTATTCTAAGAGCAAAATCGCTTGTTTTTTCCATTACTTCTTTGTCTTGAACAACAAGTATGCAAATACCTCCCAATACCGGAACTATTGCGAATGCAAGAAAAGTTGCCCAGAGTATTTTTGCGGATTTTGTTTTTATCCATTCTGCTTCTAATGCCTGAATCTGTTGTTTCATTGTCCATTTTCTTTAATAGTTCGCAAAAAATACATTTCCAAATCTTCCAAAAACAGAAATATTTGCTTTGGTGGTAAACCATTTTCCGTCAATAGCTTTGATATAAGTTCAGGTTGTTCAATCGCTTCGCTGTTTGTAATTTCTATTTCGTTGGTTTGTTTTTGATGAACTGTGTAATTTTTGGTTTGCAAAAATTGAATAGCTTTTTGATTGTCGGTTGTTTGCACTAAAACTTTCCTGATGATTTGTTGTGATAATTCTTGCGAGGCAACTTCCTTAATCAATTTCCCTTCATGAATTATGGCGATGCGATTTGCAAGTTTGGAGATTTCACCGAGTATATGGCTTGAAAGAAAAATTGTTGAGCCTTTTTTTGCAAGGGCAGTCAGCAGTTCCCGAACTTCTACAATTCCTTCCGGGTCTAATCCGTTTATTGGTTCGTCTAATATCAAAAGTTTCGGATTGTGCATTAGTGATTTTGCTAACCCTAAGCGTTGCTGGTTACCGAGTGATAATGCCTTAGCTTTTATATTTCTGTATTTTGTTAATTTTAATTTGTCAATAATGTCGTCAATCAATTTGAGATTGGAAAGTTGTCGCAACTTGTAAATCACATTCAGATTTTCGTAAACCGAAAGATTTGGATAGGAATGAGGTGTTTCAACTAAATAACCAATATCATTCCAATGCCTGAATTGAGGTGTAAGAGGTTTACCAAACAAGTAAATTGCTCCACTGTCGGGTTTTATCATTCCTAACAACATACGAATAAGGGTCGACTTACCTGCACCGTTTAATCCCAGGAAACCGTAAATCTCACCCTCTCTAACGTGGATGCTGATATTGTTAATAGCTTCTGTTGAGCCGAATCGCTTCGATAAAGTATTTGTTTTTATTATTTCCATTTCGTTTTAATGCAAATTGATTGTATCCTAATATTACTATAACCTGTGTTGTCAAAACTTTCTTTTACGATTGATTACACCCAAAACAACTGCCATAATGAAGCTTAAGACCATCAATAATAAGACGAAGTAAAATAACGGCATAGAAATAATTGAAACTCGGAGAAATGAAAATACTATTAGCCCGGCAACTAACCCTGAAAAGTAAACGAATTTTTCAATGGTACTTAAAGTTAGATTTGTCGAATCTATGAACGGTAACAAGCTGTCAATAAACAAGTACCTGATTTTATGCCAGTTCCATAAAGCCACCCAAATACTTGCGAGTAGCATACCAAAAGCTACAAATGAGGTATCTGCAAATTCGTATGATATTGTTATAAAATAAATATTTGAAATGATGGCTAAAAACATAACCGAGCCAAATGCAGCTGTTCGTTCAAACAAAATAAATAAACCTGCAATGACCTGTGCAGCTCCTAAAAACTGCCAATAATACCCCGATTGATAGAGCATTTCAAAAAAGGCCCCAGCTTCGTATTCTGTGCCCATCGTGCTGAACCGCATTCCTAATACTTTTACCATACCTGTTGGAATGAATGCTACGGCCAGCAGCACTTTGCTTCCTATCGTAAATCGATAGAGCAAGGGTTGTGCTCTTGCCCAGAGTAGAAATTGAATCAATAATAGGTCAATCTTTTTCATCCCATTGCTTTTTTGGTTGCTGTACTAGAGAAAAGTCCAATTAAACTCCGGCAGCATTGATATTGCCAAAGGCGGTTTAGTTCTTCCATATAGGCATTTTTATAAAGCTTTCATTATGCCATTTGATTTGTAAAGGTTCACCTGCATCTTTTATTGTTTCTTCTGAAACTGGTTTACCTGAACCATAATTTATTATTTCAAAAGGATGTTTATTGATATTGAGTAAAAGAACCAGTCGGCTTCCTTTATTAATTTTCTTACTTACAAATCGGGTATTCCCAAAAGGAATAAGCTCCTTTTTATTGGGTTGTAAAAGCTGTCGTTTAGAATTGTCTTTGGCATAGCTTGCCCTGCCAACATAGCGGGTAAGAAAGAAATATTTACCATCAGGCATCAGTTCATATAAAGCCAATGAAACATCCATATCTTTTTTGTTAATGGTTGCAATCATGTTTCCTGTAAATGAGCCATTGATTGAAAAGTCATATTCAAAAGGTTGTGTGGTAAAAACCAATCCATTACCGGCATCAAGGGAGTCAAAAATTATTTCAGGAGTGTAATATGTATTTTGTTTTTCTCTATCCTTGAAATCTATTTTTTGGGTTTCAAAATTTTTTGTTTTAGGTTTTACAGGAGCCAGTCTGTTTTTGCTTAAAAAGAAAATAAGTGTGTCGTTATTAATGTTTTGGAGTGATGATGAATGCCGCCATTCATTTGTTCCCATTACCTGAAAATTTATTTTGTCTTTGAGTAATTCAGGTTTGGGCTTTCCTTTCAAAATGTAGTCCAGCCATTGATAAGCAAGTTCCATCATACTGATGTTTGCAACACTATCAATATTATAACCTATCAGATTTTTTGCAGGTCTGCGTTGCCCGCCCCAATGGTCGTAAGGTCCGATTACAAAATAATGATTGGCTTTTTTATTAAATCTATAATGTTGCTTAAAATACTGGATGGCTCCTATTTGAGAACCATCATAATACCCGGTAGTTGTCAATATGGGAATATTGATTTTTGCATACTCATCTGGTGTTGGAACTAGGGATTGCCAATAATTGTCGTAAGCAGGATGCGTTAACCAGTTTTGAAAAATTGAGTTTGGTTGTCCGGCTAAACTGTCAAGTTTGTTATATGCTATTCCTGTGTTGAAATAATCGAAGACCAATTCCCTTGTTAATGGTTTGTTTTTATAAATATCGTTGCTCCAACTAAGTGTATGCAATAGAGGAACATTGTTTTCCATAGGAAAATCGAAGCCAGGCATAACAGCCACTTGTGGAACGATGGTTTTAAGTGCAGGATGACTATTTTTTACACTTGCCCATTGTGCATAGCCCGTATAGCTCCCACCAAACATACCAACGCTTCCATTGCACCATGATTGCCTGCTAATCCAATCAATAATTTCAAAAATATCTGTTGTTTCATGTTCATAAGGAGCATAATATTTTAAATCAGTTCTGATGCCTCTGGCATAAGCAACAATGCCAACAAAATCTCTGTCGGCTGAACGCTTGCCAAAAATATTGTCTCCTGCTCCCTGGTAATAAGTTGTATAAAACAGAATAGCAGGCAATGGAATTGTGTTTGCTTTTTTACGAACAACAATAGCAGAAATGCCAATGCCGCTTCGTATAGGAATTAATATGCTGTCTTGAACAATGTAAATGCTATCTGAAGAATTAATTTGTTGAGCAGTTGCTGATGAGAAACTTATCAAAAAGCCGCACAATAAATGTGTAAATATTTTTGTTGGCATAATTTTTCTATTCGTTTTTTGTGTAGAAGTCATAAGTTGCTTTTGCAATGTCTGCGATAATTTTTTCGTTTGTATCGAAATCTTCTTTTGACTCAGATACAAAAACACTAATGATAAAATACTTTTCATTAGGTAAAAAAACGATACCAATATTATTTACAGCGGCTGTAATTCCAGTTCCTTTGTTTGTGCCTGACCAGCCGGTCTTATGGGCAACAATTGTTTCTTCCGGCAATTGTCCTCTTATTCGGTTTTTACCGGTAGTCGTTTCTTTGTTTGTTTTCCAAAAAAAGTCGTAACTGGCCTTTGAGAGTAAATCGTCTTTATTCTCAAAAAATACTTTAAGGGCTTCGCTTGCTGCTTTTGGGGTAGTCCAATTTTGAAACATATTATCCCACTTCGCTTGCATTTCTTTTTCGTTAAAAGTAATTTCTATATCTTTTATGCCGCTATTTTTAATATACTCTTCCACCGTTTTCGGTGTCCCAATAAGTTTAATAAGTATATCGCAAGCTGTATTATCACTGTGAGAGACAGCATACTGAATTAACCTTTCAATAGTAAAACTTCCGCCATTAGGGTTTTCATCTCTAAGCGGACTCCAAAACTCTTCTGGTAAAAGTTCATTTTTGCTTATTTCTATTTTTTGGTCTAATGACAGGTTTCCTTTGTCAACTTTCGACAACACAGCTAATGCAATATGAAACTTAAAAACACTTTGCATTGGGAATTTCCTATCTCCATGTAACGAAAGAGTGTCTTTCCCATTATTCCCAATAATTGAAACCCCTACTACTGCATTTTTTTTAGATACAATTTGCTCAATTCTATTTCGTAAATAATCAGTATTATCTCGTGTCTTGCAACTTGCTGCAAATAATAATAGTAAAGATGTTAATTGAAATAGCCTATTCATTTTTTATGTTCTTTTTATAGGTTTAGGGTTTGCCATTTTACTTAACCCTTTTCATAGGGAATTTTTGGCTACGTTCTTTCCCATTTTTAGTACCTGAGATTTCAGCTACCAATGAATCTGCAGTTATTTTAGTGTAGGAAATTATTTGAGGAAAATCGTGTGCTTGATTTTCAAATATCAATTCGGTCTCTGAAACTATTTTTGCAGTAAAGCGTACAGGTAAATCACCATTTTGATTTTTAACCTTCGGAATATAAAACAAGGATTTTTTTTCCTCAAGTAATTGTACAGTCTCAAAAACTATTGTGTCTTTTTCTTTAAGCATATAGCTTTTTCCAGACAGTTCAAACTCATTTATCTTTTCCCATGTTTCATAAATGCTTCCTCTTTGGGTTTTATTTTCCCAGGTGCCAATAAGCCATTCTGCTTTCTGTATTTTATTGTGTTGTTGAAAAGTCCAACTGCAAAAAGTAATTATTCCTAAAACTGCAAATACGATTATCTTTTTCATTTGTTGAGTTGAGTTTAGTTTAATGAATGAACTGCCACTTTATTCCCCTCTGTATCTATAAACATTGCGAAGTATCCCATTTCAGGGCTTATCTGGGTTTTAGGAACGATAACCCTGCCATTGTTTTTTTCAACTTTGTTTAATACACTTTGTAAATCTTTGCCGCCATTCAGGTAAGCAAGTATTCCATCTTTTGAGGGTTTATAATCTTCGCCTTGTACAATAGCCCCGGACACATTCTTTCCATCTGTAGGAAAGAAGCCCATCTTTGTTCCAAACATTTCGCTTTCTTTAATTTCTACCCCAAGAATAGCCTTGTAAAAAGATATTGCCCTTGCAAAGTCTGCTGCTGGTATTTCAAACCAATTGATTAAATTTTCCATTCTTATATTTTTTTCGGTGAGTAGCAAAAATGCAGCACCGCTTAAATTCAAAATTGTACAAATGCGACAACTTAATCTGTGCCATAAAACAGTGAAGACATTTTAATGTTGTTACCATAAAATTCTTTGGGTGTAAAGCCTGTAAATTCTCTAAAGTCTTTGATAAAGTGAGCCTGGTCGTAATATTGTCCTTCATAGGCGAGGGCAGTAAGACTTGTAAACTTTTTACTAATAAGCATTTTAAGTGTGGTTTGCAACCTTATGGTTTTTGAAAGCTGCTTAGGACTTAATCCGATGGCAGTTGAAAATTTCCGCTCTAGTTGCCTGCGATTGATATTGTTAAGTTTAGAAAGCTCATCAACGGAAAGTTGCCCGTTAGCCGTTAGTATAGTTTCAATAGTTGATTGTATTACCTTTTCAATTGTTTCTGCAGATGATAGTCGGCTTAATAAAAATGTTTCAATTTGATTTATTCTTTCAGAAATCAATGTAGTATTTAATATGACCTGTTCTATTTGTTTGCCATCTGTACCAAATAGTTTTTCTAATGCAACTGCTTTATTTTCCATTTCTTTTAATGGAATGGTTGAAAAGGGTAAAAAACCTTCATGGTAAAAACGAACAGAAAAAATACCTGTTTTACCGGTGGGTTCTATTTCAAGAGGTTTGGTTAATTGACCGAAAACAAAGCACCTGGGTTGAATAATAGTGTTTCCGCCTGCTATGTGTTGTTTGTATAAATCACCATAATGAAAAATCATTTCCATACAACCGTCAGGAACTATGGTTTGCCGTTGCGGGTACATTTCTTTCAGACTTTCCAAAGTCCAATAACATTTTACAAGAGTGCTTAAGTCTTTGCTTGGTTCAAAAGTTTGATAATTCATTTGTTTCAAGTCTATAGTATCAGGCATTTAAGCTATGTATTTCATTTAATATTTCATTTGCATCCTGAATTCTTTTAAATTCCCCTTTGCTCATAAACCACTTAAACCACTTTTTATGTTGATTTTTAATATTTAAATTCATGTAAAGCCAAATACCAATAAACAGTTGGATAATTACAATAGGCACTTGCACAAACCAAAAAGTAGCAGGGCTATCTAACATCCATTCATTGCTCATAAACCATATGGAAAATACAGGTAGTTGTATCCATAACAGCCCTAATGTTTTCAGGTTAGATAATTTCAATTTTAACAACCGCTGTTGAGCTACTATAACAGTTTGGTTGTAATTGAAATTTTTAAGAAGCACTAAGTGATAGACATATAGAGCAATAGCTGTAATGCTTATAGAGATATGAATGATAATCGCTGATTTGAAATACAAATTGGTTTTACTCCAGGATGCTATTACAATAAGTAACATCGCAGCACACCAAACAATGCCGAAAACAATACCTACAATTCGGTTTTTTTTCAAACCGTGTAATGTAGATTTTACTTTGCCTTGCAAACTTTCTTTTAATAGCTGTGTATTTATGTTTAAACACTTGTCTATTTTAGAATTTTGCACTTTCCACAAACCTATTATTTCAGTTAATTCCATTGCAATATTTATTTTACAGTTGTAAACTTTTCTTTTAAAAATATTTTTATTCTGCCCATTCTTGTACCCACATTCGTTTCAGAAATACCTAAAATTTCTGAAATTTCCTTATAACTTTTCTCTTCAAAATATAATAATATTAATGCCTTGTCTAATTCTTTCAATTCACTTACAAAGTGAAGCAACAGTAAGTAGTTCTGCTCTTTTTCACCAGTATTACTTGTATCAGAAACTTCAAAAATGGGTGCAGCATGACTTACAATATGTTTTTCTCTCACTTTTTCTTTCCTGTAATTTGAGATGGCTGTATTTAAAGCAATTCGATAAATCCAGGTTGAATGCTTGAACTCATCATTATAATTTTCAAAAACTTTCCAAAGTTTCAAAATTATTTCTTGTACAAGGTCATTTCTATCCTCAACGTCCTTACAATATGAGGTTGCAATTTTGTATATAATGCCTTTATGAGCTTCTATTATATTTATAAATATGGTGGACTTATCGGCTTCTCTCATATCTGTTTTCTATTGTCTATTATTCCAAAAAGTGTTCCGATATATTTATTTCGTTTTATTATAAATTCATAAAATAGCAAACTCCCTGTCGTGGTTCCTATCAACACCATTAAAAATTTTAGCTGTACCTGAATAGTCAATGGCAATATGGTCATACAGGATAACCCTAAAAAAATCATATGTACAATATAAACAGGGTAGGCTGCTTTTGACAGGTAACTCAATGCTGTATTTGAAAAATTGAAGTGTTTATTGGCAAAAGCAAAGACTGTAAAAATCCAAAGACAAGTTTCAACAGGCATATTTATTCGTTGAGGAAAGTCAAAATAATTTCCCACTCTAATGGTAAAGAAAAAAGCAGAAAAACATAGAAATAACCACTTGTACTTGGTAAGCATCTTCCAAAAATTTCCGTCTAAAAATGCGAATACTATTCCAAATACAAATGCTAGCAACCCTAAAAAAAAGCCGTGAATTGTTTCTGCATACATTTCATACACAGGCGGGTTTACAATAATTGTTTCCATTATAAAGCAAACAATTATAATCGGGAGGATGATTACACCACTCAATGCCTTACGAATTTTTACAATAGTGTTCTTGTTTGCTACTTTTCTAATGTAGTATAACGGTGCAATGGCGAGTAATACATAACACAAAATATTACCTAAAAACCAAAGATGACCAGCATGTGGCTTATATTGAAATTTCCAATCATAATATTTTTGCAGTATGAAAAGATAGACCGGTGTAATTACAACAAATCCGAATAACAATGGCAACCCTATTCTTAGCAACCTTTCTTTCAACAACTCTTTCCAGCTTCGGTTTCTAAATGAAAAGCACAAACCCATACCTGCTATGAAAAATAGGATAGGGATTCGCCAAACATTTAAAAAAGACATTGGAAGCCATAATGATAGCCAATTTTCTGTGTTTGTCATAAATCCTATCATAAGCCCCCACGGTTGAAAAACAATAGCCACATGATATACTATTAATAAAGCAATGGTAATTACTCTTATCCAATCAACATCATATCTTCTTTCTGTCATTACGGGTTTATTTTAGCATGGCTACAATTACAGGCCTTGTTTTTTTAATATACTCATAATCCAATTTTACACCCAAGGGGGCTAAGGCTGCACCCGTCATATCATAAAAGGGCTTGGCTTCTTCAAAAGGTGCGTTTACGGCATCGTAGGCTGTGCTGCCATAATTGTTCTTTATGGTTTTATCTGCGTTTTTTGCTATGAGCATTTTTACTATTTCCGGGTGGCAAAAAAATGATGCAGTGATAAGTGCTGTTGAACCTTCGTTATTCTGCACATTAAGTAATGCACCAGCATCAATTAATAATTTTGCAATTTCAACTTTCCCAAATAGAGCCGCAGAAATAAGTGGCGTACTGCCACTTGAGTTTTCCTTTACATTTAAGTCAGATTTTGCGGCAATATGTTGTTTTACTGTTTGAATTTCGCCATTTAGAACTGCCGTATGAATATCAATTTTTGGTGCTTGTTTTTTTTGGGCACAAGATGAAATCGAAAGAAAAGCAAGCATTATTATTGTAAATAATTTGCCTCTTTTGATTTGTGAGATTGTTTTAGATTCCATTTTAACTTTTTGAAATTTACAATACAATAATGTTAGGTATTTAATTATACGCAGACCATGCTATAAAATCACAGAAAGATTCTATTTTTTAAAAGTTTCTTGAAACCGCTATTTTTAATTAGCACTCTTGGCAGTAACATATTCTAGTGGTGTAATATTTTCGGAAAATTAAAGTGCCAGTGTAAGTACCCCATTTCTCTGACAGCTGTTTTTGGAGTAGTTTAATTTTTGACCTCCTCCCTTTTTTCAGACCAGCCTAATGTGAATATTTCGGGCTTCTGAATTAAAGAAGCTTCTACAATGTGTTCGCTATTGCAATTCTTTTACAAGCCTCCAGTATTTGGTGTAAATAAACTTCTCTTAATTCATCATCAGGCATCGTTCCTTATTTTTTAATTTTTGAGATTGTTTTCCCGATACATTTTACATGCGAATCCATATCTCTTAAAGAAAACTTAATTGACTCTTTAATCAATGCCTTTACTTTTGGATTTCTATAATCACTCTTTTCATTAACAACTACATGGCGGATATGATTCCCGGTACCTTGTAAAAGTTTATGTGGGTCTTTAAGTAAAGTACCTTTATTAAAACCTAGATTTAGATGGTTAGTGTAAATTGGAAGCATGCAGAAGGCATCAGATAGTTTATCGGATATACTAAAAACGGCTGTTAAAGCATGAGTGTGGTATAACAGCTCATTGCAGTCCGGATATAGTTCCAGGATATTATTTCGCAAGTCGGTAAATAAGTCAATTACTTGCTTTTCTTTAAAATCAAGGAGTATCTTAAAATCAGGATGTATTGGTCTGTGGTAATTCATTTTGCTGTATTATCGTATTGCATAGCACAAAAGATATTACCCTCTGTATCTAAGAATTTAGAAATCCATCCAACAAAAGGTATTGCCATTTTAGGCATCAGAACTTTCCCTCCATTGTGGTTAACTTTTTCAATTGTTTCATCAATATTTTCAACACCGATGGTACATTCAAAACCAATTATATTCTCATTATGTGGAGAATACTTTCTTGATTGCAAAGCTCCAATTGGCCTTGCATTTTCTTCTTTGTCGGCTTTTATCTGTAAAAAGTCAGCTTGCCCATAAGAGTTAAAGCCCCAGTCAAAAACTTTATCGTAAAAATTCCTGGCTCTTTCAATGTCGTCTATGTAGACGGCAAAATGTGTTAGTTCATTTTTCATTTTTATAAATTTTAAGTGTTAGCTAAAGAAAACTCATCCAGGGTATACCATTCGTTATTATCAACCTGTTCTATTAAGCTTATTTTCTTGAACATTATATCGTTTGGAAATTCTACACTTGATATAGCTTCGAAAATTTCATCGGTGCAGCATGAATTTCTTGGATGCATTAAGGTTATATGAAGATTTGGAGTGCCAGGATTCTCAATGATTCCAGATAAAATCTCTTTCCTTAATGATTGGCATTTTGTAATGACAGGCAAAAAAACACCTTTGCCATCAGCAAACCGTTCTGGACTTGAAATCATTAATTGAACGGGAGTATTCCTTAGCCGATGTAGGTTAGATATTACTTTATCTATATCAAATAATTCGTCTTCACGGCAAAGTGTAACATGGGCTTTTATTAGTTTGTACTGCTCAATATTGTACAACCACCGAATATTTTCAATATTCTTTGAGTACTTTTCTTCAATAAAGAGTGTAAGTTGTTTTCTCCGATTCATCTTCTCTAGTTTACAGCAACTACTACGTTCCCTTTTTTTCTGCCTGTATCAACATATTTGTGAGCATTTACAATATCATCTATTGGATAAACCCTGTCAATATTTGAATACAATTTGCCTTCTTCATATATTGTTTTCAATAGATTAAGCTGGCTTTTTGTTTCCTTTGCAACTTCCAAACCTCCCACAGTTAAGTACCTACCTTCACTTTTTAGCAGATGCTTAAAGTTTTTTTTGTTGGTTTTTCCAACTGCATCAAAAATAATATTGTACTTTTTTTCAAGTTTTGCAAAGTCTTGCATAGTGTAAATGATTACTTCAGAGCTACCTAATGATTTAGCTAATGCTGCACCTTCATTACTACATACACTGGTTACATTTGCATTAAACCATCTTGCAATTTGAATAGCTGCACAACCTACTGAACCTGTAGCCCCATAAATCAAAATATCTTGGTTGGGTTTAGAATCAACTCCTCCTTTATTGAGAAAATAAACTGCTGTCATCCCACCGAAAACAATAGCGGCGGCATCATTAAACGATGCATTTAATGGCATAGGAGCAAGGATTCCATTTTCTGCTAAAACAATGTATTCTGCATGAGCACCAAATTTGAAACCGCTGCTACCAAAAACTTTATCTCCTTTTTGGAATTGAGTTACGGCTTTCCCTACATCTTCTACAATACCTGAGAATACTGTCCCAAGAATCGGTTTTCTGGGTTTTCCAAAACCCAGGACAAAACGCATTACTATCCGTAAAAAACCTTTTACCGCAAGCCCTCTAACTCTTACGTCACCTGAATTTACTGCCGAAGCGTAGATTTTTATCAGGACTTTATCAGCTTCAAGCATAGGCTTTGCAACTTCTTGTAAGTGCAAAACTTCGGGTGCCCCATATTTTGTGCAAATGATTGCCTTCATCGTTGTTAAATGACGATTATAATTACTTTTTGCTTCTTTTTTTATTCAGATTTTCCAATAAGCTTTTAGCTAAAGCAGCATCATTTTCGTTAACGAAATGTGCTTTTTGACAATAAGTTATTGAGCCGGAGCCTACCCATTGTTCATAACCCTCAGTTTTGAGTGTGGCGAACGGCTCCCATTGATTTTTATTCTTACTTTCAGCAGATAAAAATTCTCCACAAAGAAGAAATGTTTTTACGTTAGTTTCGGACAAAATATATCCAATTTTTAAATTTCGAAATTCTACTACGGTTGGGGGCTGGTGGTTAGAAAAATCACTGGCAGCTGAATTCATTAAAAATTGAACAATAGAATCAGGTACAGACCTTTCAATTTGAGATTCCTTATTGACAACTGGAGAATCTTTACTATTCTTCTGGTCATTCATTTGATTTGGGCCACAGAAAATTAAACTAATGGCTATCGCAAATACAGATAGGGCATAAAAAATTCTTCTTTTTTGCATAAGTATATTTTTGTTATTTTTTTTCTTTCGTTTAGTTATTAAAATGCTCAATATTTGCTTTTAAGTTTTCTCGCCAATTTAATGGAGTGTTTCAACGAATTTGAATTATTCCAGTCGCTATGTGAAACAATAATGAACTTGGGGGCAGAAAATTTTCCCTGCACCCTCTTTAAAGTTGAATAATACTCTTTTATATTACCGTCACCTAAGTAGCCTAAATTCTCAGCATCAGCGCCTTTTATTAAACAACCGCCATAAAGGATTTTTTCTTTATCAAACCAAATGACAATGTTGTCTTGTGTATGTCCTTGCCCAGGATAAAAAGTTTCAAAGCTGTATTGCCCGATGTTGAAAACAGTATCTTTCTGAATTAAATATTCTGCCCGTTTCTTCCCATTTATCTTACTTAATTCATCAGTCAGTAACGTAGTGTAAGTTTTAATTCCCTTATTCTTATAATATTCAAGTCCTTCAGTTCTGTCACTGTGCCAATGTGTAGCAATGCACATCGTTACATTCTGATTGTGCCTCAGTTTGATGCTGTCTAACAATGGTTGAAATTGGGTAGTATCCCAAGGCGTATCAAATAGAACTACACCATTGTTTGTGACAAGGTACATCCCGTTTGCTGGTATTTTATTTCCTTCGTAGGTATTGTAAGTTGTATAGATATTAAAATCTCCTGTTAACTGCACTAGTTTTAATTTTGCTTCTTCTTTCTGCCCCAATATTTCGGTCAGTGAAAAAACAAACGATATTGTTAATATAATTATTCGCATTCTGTTTTTGATTGAATTGTGTAATCTTATAAATACCAGCAACGGTTAAACTCAATTTTGTTTTTTATATTCCTCAACCTGTTCAAGCAAATCCATAGATTTTAATAATGGTGTCCATTCTTTTCCTTTAAAAATCCGCTGAAACCATTTCTTGTTCCTGTTTTTGTAATTGATATTAATAAAAAGCCAGATACCGGCAAAAGCAAACGAAAAAGTAACAATGCCTTGTATAATAAGGTGAAATGGGGTTCCTTGCAAAATTGTATTTTCTGTAAGGTAGAATGTTGTCCATACCGGAAGCTGCAAAAAAAGAATACGACCAGCCCAAAGAGTAGATATTTTTAATTTTGACAGGCTTTCCTGCATGGTTATTACAGGAGTGCTGAAGTCTATTTTATAAATTAAATCTAACTGGTAAATATAAACTGCAGTAGCAATGATGGTGAGAAGGACTTGGATAGAAGCGGAATACAGAAAAAATGGGCTCACTTTATCATAACCGAACAGGAACAAGTTTACAAGGATAAATGCAAGTGGAACGGACCATACTATCCCAGCAATTAATGTAAATATTTTAATGGGTTTCATGGATGATAAAAGGCTTTGAACTTTCATTTTTGAAATATCATCAGCATTTTGCTTATTCAGAGTAAGGCTCTTTTCCACCTTCTCATTATAAGACTTCCAAAGCATTTTTAATTCTAATTCTTGCATACTTTTAAATTTTATTTAGTGAGAAACGGCTTTTTAGTTTTTCTTTAATTCGGGCAATTTTGGTTGATATATTGGATATACTTAAACCTAATATTTCTGAAATCTCAGCATGGTTTTTATCCTCCAGGTACAAAAGCATGAGTGCTTTGTCTATTTCCTTCAATTCACTAATGAATTGTTCCAATAAATTCAGGTTTTGTTCTTTTTCAGTATTGTCTAAGAAGGTACTAATGTCAAACCCTGGTTCTAATGCAATAAAATATTTTCCTCTCGTTTTACTTTTTCTGTAATGTGAAATGGCAGTGTTTAATGAAACCCGGTAAAGCCATGTTGTTATTGCATACTTGGTATTATATGTGTGAAGTGATTGCCAGATTTGAATCAAAATTTCCTGTATCAAATCCTGCCTGTCAGTTTCGTCATGACAATAGCTTCTGGCAACTTTGAAAATAATACCTTTATGGGTAGCTAATATTTCATTAAACCGTTGGTGTTGTAGTGCCTTGTCCATTATAATTTTTGATACCAGTTTTTAATAATGGAAAACGCCTTTTCATTGTGTCTTATGCCATTATGATTGATTTCTTCAATTACTTCAGTATCTCCCTTGCTATTGTCTGTAACAGCTTTTTTTGTTAGTGATGCATTGAAAGCTTCGTCTTTCCCCCCAATTAGTACAAGAAGCGGTGCATTAATAGCCTTTAACCCATCAGTGTAATTTTCTGGCGCCATACTCATATTTGCCCTATAGGTGTATTGTCTTAATTTCACATTGGCTGGCAGGTTAAAAAATAAAACTGGCAATCCGTCCTGTTCGTGATGGTTAAGTTCATTCAACATCTTTAAGCCAATAATACGCTGAATGTTTATTTGCATAAACGATTCGGCAGCCTTTTTTGAAGTAGTTTTGCTTTGTACCATTGTGGGAGAGTTGTGTCCCAAGTGGGGTGCAAATAGCAAATATCCATTTACTTTCACTTTATAGTTTCCCATAGCATATCTCAGTATAACACCTGCTCCCATTGAATGACCAGCTAGTATTATTTTCTTATCAGGATTTTCATTTTTTATGGTGTAAATAATATCAGCTAAATCATCTGTGTATTGGTTGATGTATTTAACATCGCCCGGCGAGCCGTCTGAATTTCCATGCCCACGCAAATCAATTGCATAAACCTCAGCCTGCGTTGACGTTTGCAAATAATTACAAGTTTTCAGATATTTAGCAGCGCTACTTTTAAGACCATGAACAAAAATTATTATTTCATTTGAAATGGAAGGAAATCTGTAGGTGTTAATCGTCGCTTTGTCTCGAACCGAAAATTTCTTTACTTCAATTTTAGTTAAATTAAAAAAATTCTCCTCCTCTTTTTCAATTACATCGGGAATGTAGGTTTGTTTATTTTTAAATACTGGGTCTGGAGAAGCTACTAATGAATTTGCATCCGCAATCATTTTAGCCTCATCTCCATTATAGTATTCCTGTAAAATATTTTGTCCAAATGCAGACGTTCCTTTGAGGGATATTAATGCCGCAATTATAAAAAGTAAAATCTTTGTCATTATAATAAAAATTGGTGAGTGTACCTTTAATTATTAGCATCACCATTTAAAATATCACAGTTTCTTTCAAAAAAATCTTTTCAAGGGAAAATCACGTTGAGGAAGCGGCTTTCTGAACTTTTATGTTCTTTTCATCTATCTGAAATTTACTCCTAAGTAGTTTCATATCTTCACTCACTTTTCTATCTAAAATCTTAGCATAATGCTGTGTAGTACGAAGATTTTTATGCCCCAGCATTTTACTTACACTTTCAATAGGTACACCGTTAGTAAGTGTTACTGTTGTGGCAAATGTGTGCCGGGCAATATGGAAGGTAAGTTCCTTGTTAATGCCGCATAAATCAGCAATTTCTTTTAAGTAGCTGTTCATTTTTTGGTTGCTTAATACCGGCAATAATCGTTCTTGATTCAGGCATTGCGGATGCTGCTTGTATTTGTATAGTATCTCTTCTGCAATAGGTAGTAATGGAATATTGGAACGAGTATCTGTTTTTTGCCGGTTGGTAAAAATCCATTTGCCACCATCAATGCCCAAACCGATATTGTTACGGGTTAGCTGCTTTACATCTATGTATGCAAGCCCGGTAAAACAACTGAACAGGAAAATGTCTTTCACCTGGTTAAGCCTTTCAGTAGCAAATTCTTTATCGGCAATCGCCTGTAATTCTTCCTGCACCAGGTAAGCCCTTTCAACCTCTTTTACTTTGGCTTTATAATTTACAAATGGGTTCTTATCCAGCCAACCATTAGCTATGCAAATGCGGATGATTTTGCCAAAGTTCTTGATGTACTTTACTGCTGTATTATTATTGCACTTGCGAACGCTGCGGAGATAGAACTCATACTCTGTTACAAAGGCATGGTCAATCCTTTTGATGTCAATATCTGAAACATTGTATTTCCAAAGCAGGAAGTCAATAGTGTGTTTTAGAGAAGTTTTGTAGCGTTCCAAAGTGCCAGGTGCAAATTCATCGTTTAGTAAGGCTTCTACTTTTTTGTTATGGTCCTCAAAAATGGGTATAAGGGTTCTTTGTCTTTCCTCCGAACTGTACAACTTATTTTTCAGGTTTTCGGCTGTGATGACGGCCTTGTCTTTGAGCATTTGATGATGTGCCTCAAAAACCTGCTGCTCTAGGGTTTTCAAATAAGCATTTAGAACCTTTACATCTTCAGATGTGCCGCTTACTTTTTGGGCTACAGCGTTCCATTTTTCTGGCTGTATATACCGCTTGGCGGCCAGCTCTGTAATCTTTCCATCAATAGTGATGCGTAAATAAATGGGGGCAGTACCGTTAGCAACGGTCTTGGCTTTCTTCACATAGAAGAGTAAATTGAAAGTTCTGTTCATGGTGTGGCGACCTTTAAAAGTTGATAAAGTTATTTCCAAGCCTGGCCGCAGACAAGATGTTCAAAAGCTGAACTGCTTGCTGAACCAGTGTTTCAGCGATTTCCAGTGACCTGTTTTATTGTTTTGGAAACAGGTCACTGAATAGATCACTGAAGAAATAAGAATTGCTGGCTTTCTTTGGTATGGCCACAAAACAAAAAACGCTGTAAACCATTGATTTTACAGCGTTTTGTATCTTTTTGTATTGATACTGGCGGAGAGAGAGGGATTCGAACCCCCGGAACCTTTCAGTTCAACGGTTTTCAAGACCGCCGCATTCGACCGCTCTGCCATCTCTCCGGGTGCAAAATAAACGTCTCAGCCTTTATCTTCCAAAAAATAATCCGCATTCAAGTAATTTTGTTTCAAATCATTATCTGTTGAAGCAGCTCAAAGCACTGAATAAATATTTCTGGAAATACCGGGTACGGTTAGGGGGCGGTATCCTTTTCGTTTTCCTGTCCAATTACTTCAACGTGTTATCTCCTCAGATCACGGGGTATATTATTGATTTTGTACAACGGTCACTGAGTGTGTCGGGCTATAAGGCGCCACAGAACAAGGCCAATTATGATATACTGGTGGTAACCATTACAGAGAAGATCGAACACATGGATTACAACTGGGTTACGATCGTGGCCATCTGCGGGTTGGTGATACTGGTGCTGGCGTTGTTACGGGGTTTCTTTTTATTCCTGATGCGGCAAACGGTGATTGTGGTGAGCCGCTATATTGAATATGATCAGAAGAATGAAGTGTATAAACATTACCAGCAATTGGACAGCAGTTTTTTCAAAACACATAATACCGGCGACCTGATGAACCGGATCGCTGAAGATGTGAGCCGGGTAAGGATGTTTACCGGCCCTGCTATTATGTACCTCGCCAACCTGGTGGCCATTATTTCCCTTAGTGTTTTCTTTATGCTGAAGCGGGATGCAGAACTGACATTGTATGTGCTGGCGCCTCTACCCATTCTTGCTATCACCATCTATTATGTCAACAATACCATCAACCGTAAAAGTGAGAAGATCCAGGAATCGCTTTCGGACCTGACCACGAATGCACAGGAATCCTATTCGGGTATCCGGGTGATCAAATCGTTTGTGCAGGAAAAAGCCATGCTTGGTTTTTTTACAAAGAACAGCGAAGAGTACCGGAAGAATGCGATCGGGCTGGCCCGGGTGGAAGCGGTTTATTTCCCTTCTATCACGTTGCTGATCGGGTTAAGCACTTTGTTTACGATCATGATCGGCGGCTTGCACCATATTGCCAACCCGGATACTACCAGTCTCGCCACGATCGTGGAGTTTGTGATGTATGTGAATATGCTCACCTTCCCCGTTAGTGCCATCGGGTTAACGGCCAGTATGATCCAGCGGGCAGCCACTTCCCAGAAAAGGATCAATGAATTCCTGGATACCCCTTCTTCCATCAAAGAACCCGCAGTGCCCGTGGAAAAAATAGTGCAGGGGAGTATATCATTCAAAGACGTGGATTTTGTGTACGAACATACGGGGATCACGGCGTTAAAGAACTTTAACCTGGAGATCAAAAAAGGAGAGAAAGTAGCCATAGTGGGGAGAACCGGCAGCGGTAAATCAACCCTTGCGCAACTCCTGTTGCGGATGTATGACACCACGAAAGGTACCATTGAACTGGATGGAACGGATATAAAACAGCTGCACCTGAAAGCCCTCAGGGAACAGATCAGCTATGTGCCGCAGGACGTTTTTTTATTCAGCGATACGGTGGCCAATAATATCAGTTTTGGCCTGGAGGAAACAGTGATGGCAGATGTGGAAAGGGCAGCCAGGCAGGCCAGTGTTGACAAAGAGATCGCCGGTTTTTCAGAACAATACCAGACCATGATCGGGGAGAGGGGAGTAACGCTGAGCGGCGGTCAGAAACAACGAATATCTATTGCCCGGGCCCTGATCAAAGAACCCAACCTGGTGATCTTTGACGATTGCCTTAGCGCTGTGGATGCCCGGACAGAAAAGGAGATCATCGGCAACCTGAATGACTACCTGCAGGATAAAACGGCTATCATTATCACCCACCGGATCTTTTCGCTTTTTGATTTTGACAAGATCGTGGTGCTGGAAGATGGAGAAATCGTGGAGCAGGGCACACACCAGGAATTAGTAGCCCGCAAGGGCTACTATGCCGGGTTATATGAACGGCAGCAGGAACAGGAGCGGCAGGTGGAATAGGGATAACCTTGTATTTTTTAATAATGTAATACAAAGAAGGTTGTCCGGGCTCCCGGGCAATTCTTCAAATCGTTCCCGGATTTGGCTGTATCAAAAACATCTATATATTTGTGACTTCCAAAACCTAAAGTAAATTTTTTAACTGCAAAATTTATAACTGTGGCGTACGAGAACAATGACAAGAAAATGGAAAGTATTTACAGCAAAAGGATCAGGGCTGGTAAAAGAAGAACTTATTTTTTTGATGTAAGAGCAACCCGTGGCAATGATTATTACCTGACGATCACCGAGAGCAGGAAGCGTTTTGATGATAACGGGTATGACCGGCACAAGGTATTTCTGTACAAAGAGGATTTCAATAAGTTTATCAAGGCATTGACCGAGGCGGTTGATTATGTGAAGACAGAACTGATGCCGGATTTTGATTTTGATGCGTTCAACCATGATGAAACAGAAGAAGGCCAGTCAGAAGGCGGCGAACCGGTAACAGCAGAAGCTGCTCCAACCCCTGTTGCAGAGCAGTCGGCACCAGCAGCCCCGGTGACGGAGATGACCGATAATTCCGCTGCCAGTACAGAGGAAGTAGATAAGTGGTAATTCAAATTATTTGATTTATACAACAAAAAGCCCGGTATAACCGGGCTTTTATATTTTCGTGAAAATATCTTTACATGGAAATGGGTTTACAGTATCAATGATCCCTCTCTGAAGCCATTTGTTTTCTGTACCACTTTTACGTACACTTTTTTTCTTGCAGAAAATGCCTGGTCCAGCTTTTCTTTAATGGATTCATACAACTGGATGGGATAGTAAACCGCAACTTTTTTGTCAGTATAATTGGCTGTTTGGGGCACTTCTTTAGGATCGGAATAGAATATTACCTGGAATTCCCCTTTTGATTTATCAGCAGGCACCAGGCTAACCGTAATCTGCTGGTTATGTTTGTAGGTATTGACTGTGCCGTCTGCAACATTCGAAGTGCTGAAGACAGTGGTGCCGGCCCCACTGATTTCAAACTGGTGGGTTTCATCTTGTTTGGGGTTGCTGATGGTGACTAGTTTCTTGTAGTGTCTGCCATCAATAGTGGTAACATTGGGGTCATTTTCAACGGGTTGGCCCAAAACTACCGATCCGGTTATACAAAGCAGTAAAAGAAGAGAAAAAATGTGTTTCATGAATTATGCACTTTTAGTTTCAACAAAAATAGCTGATAAAGATATGTGGGAATTAAATAGTTTTTGGCCCGTCATGCAAATAATCAGAAGGTCATTTTCAACAAATATCCGGCGGCTTAATCTTTTTCTTTAATGTGTCCAATAAAATTCAGATTTATTTATTGTTGTGTTAACATTTTTTTTTCACGGTTTGGAAAAAAAGTTAACTTGGACCCAATTTGGGAGATATTGCCCGAATAAATCTTAACTATTACAAAAACAAACTGTTTATGCAAGAAAAATCTACGCTTTTTGCCAGGCGGGTAAAACTGTTTTGGCTGGGGTGTTTATCATTGTTATTTTCTGGTGCCTTTTCTCTCAATGCCCAGCAATATATCAATGGTAACCTCTCAACCGGTGCCACCCACGCCGGCACCGGCACTACTGCTCCTGCCGGCACAACCTGGAGCGAATTACAAGGGACTAATACCGGATTAGGTTTTGGTGCAAATGCCACAGCAAGTTTTACACTTGCTGATGATTTTACTGTGCCTGCAGGACCTTCCTGGGCAGTTACGAAAGTTACTTTCTTTGCTTATTCAACAGGATTTGCAGGAGCTACGTCACCCTTTGTGGACACAAGGGTGCAAATATTTAATACAGACCCTTCTGTAGGAAATCCCGCTCCAATATTTGGAGACCTGACTACGAACAGGTTTCTTGCTTCCAGTGCAGCCAATGTTTTCCGTACCAGCGGAACAACTGCTGATCAATCCAGAAGAATCTGGAGGATTGAAGCTACTGTAAATGTTGTTCTTGCCCCCGGTACCTATTGGATTGAATGGGCACATGGAAACGGTGGTTTAAGCAATTTCACCCCTCCCAGTACAGTAGCTGGCCAAGCCACACCTCCCGGTGGTAACTCCAAACAGAGAAACTATGCCGGCGGTCTGCCCGGTACATGGACTAATATCATTGATGCTGGTGGCGGCGGTGCTCAGGATCAATATTTCATAATTGATTATGCTACTGGACCTTGTTCTGGAACTCCTGCACCAGGTAATACTATATCCACCGCAACTTCTGTTTGTCCCGGATCAAGCTTTACCTTAACGTTACAGAATTCAACCTCTGGCTCAGGTGTAACTTACCAATGGCAATCATCACCTGATGGTACAGCCTGGACCAATATAACCGGTGCAACCAACTCAAGCTATTCCACTACTCATGGTGCTACCACCCAATACCGCTGCCAGGTAACCTGTTCTGGAAACACAGGTATTTCAACTCCTGTAACAGTTGGACTGACACCACCATCAGGATGTTATTGCTTGCCACCTGCATCCGATTGTACGGATGATGATGTGATTACAAGGGTATTGATAAACACTCTTGATAATGCCTCCACCTGTTCTGCCGGCCCGCCTGCAGGATATAGTAATTATACAACCACAGTAGCTCCGACTGATGTATATGCGGGTGCGTCTATGCCGATCAGGGTAGAAGCTCCAGCTACATGGTCTGAATCCGTTGGTGTTTGGATTGACTATAATCAAAATGGTGTTTTTGAAACAACAGAGTTCACCAGTCTTGGTAACAAACCAGCAGGTGCAACATCGCTGACTGGTAATATTGCAGTACCTGCGAATGCTACACTTGGCACTACCCGTATGAGGGTTAGAATTCGTTTTGGTGCAACTTTGTTCACGGGTGCACAGGCATGTGTGGCTGCCACTTTCAGTGAAACCGAGGATTATAGTGTGACTGTCGTTCCATGTGTTCCTGTTTCCATCACAACAGCTCCTGTTAGCAGTACGATTACCTGTGGTAGTAATACCACATTTACGGTAGCTGTTACCGGTTCAGTGCCCTCCTATTCATGGCAGTACAGAACAAGTGCTTCCGGAGTATGGCAGACTGTAACCAATGGCGGTATTTATAGCGGGGCTACTACTTCCACTCTCACATTGACAGGTGTTCCTGATGCTAACAATGGTTACCAGTACAGGGCATTGGTATCAGGCGGTTGTTCTGCTGTTGACTTCTCTGCTGCAGCTACATTAACAGTTAACAGGCTTGTTCCTGTTGTTAGTCCTGCATCAGCATCAATCTGTAATGGTACAATACAACAACTGTCTCTGACAAATACAGTATCTGCTCCTGTTACAGCCACCTTTACTTCCGGTCCGGTTTCAGTGGCAATTCCTGAAAGTCCCGGAGGTGTAGCAAGCGGAACCAGTACTATCAATGTATCTGGCATCCCTGCTGGCTCAATAATTTCTGAAGTGAAAATCCGGTTGAATATGAGCCATAACTGGGCTGGAGATGTATGTTATGTTGTAAGAGCCCCAAATAATAATATTCTTAACCTGGATAACTTCCTCAGTGGAACTGGAGGAGCTGGTGTGAATTTTGTTAACACTACTATCAGCTCTGCAGGCACGGCATTGTTAAGTTCCGGCACATCACCATTTACAGGTACATTCAGGGCAGATGCTGCTACCGGAGCACTTATTCCTGCTGCGCCAGCCGGCCCCGTGGGATTTGTTCCAAATGTTACCAACTTCTCTTCTCTGTATTCAACTATCAATGGAGCCTGGACACTGGCCTTCTTTGATTACTTCGTAGATCCAGATCCAGGAACCTTTACAAGGTGGGATATAGAGATCACTTATGTAGCACCTGTTCTCGCACAAGGTATCTGGACGGGTCCTGCAGGAACGATGTTTACTGATGCGGCTGCTACAACAGCATACACAGGAACTCCTGCTACCACTATCTATGTAAGGCCTACTGCTACGTCTACATATAATGTTACTTACAGCACAGCTACCTGTACATCTTCATCTGCAAGTGTACCTGTAACAGTAAGTAACCCTGTAACCGGCCTTACGGTTACTCCGGCTACAAGATCAGCTTGTAATACATCCACTACCAGCTTTACAGCAACTACAACCGGTGGCGGACCTGTAAGTGCATATCAGTGGCAGGTAAGTACAGACGGAGGTGCAACTTTTGCGAATATCACTGGTGCTACTTCTGCAACGCTTAGTCTTGCGAATATCACTACGGCAATGAATAACAATCAGTACCGTGTTGTTGCTACAGGCGGCCCTTGCGGTGCTGTTACTTCTGCAGCAGGTACACTTGTTGTTAATCCGCTTCCTGTGGTAACATTAACAACACCTGATGCTTCTATTACTCCAGATCAAACAGCTACTATTACTGCTTCCAGCACCAACGTTGCTGCTGCAAGTTATAGCTGGAGCCTGAATGGTTCTCCGTTGGCCGGAGTTACCGGAAGTACTTTAGTAGCTGGCATCAACCAGTTGGGTTTGTACACAGTTACTGCTACCACTGCTGCTGGTTGTACCTCGGCACAGCCCGCATCAATAGAGATTACCGGTGAGGCTTCTGATCGTTTGTGGATTTACCCGAACCCATCAAGCGGCCAGTTCCAGGTTAGATTATTCTCCAGCGGCAACCCGACAGAGAAGAGGATCGTATCGGTTTACAACTCAGCCGGTGCCCGTATCGTTGATAAAGTATTTGTCCTGACAGACGCCAACGGACCATACCTGCGCATGGATTTTGACCTCTCTGGTCAAGCAGCCGGTACTTACGTGGTTAAAGTTGAAGACAGATTCAACGGTAAAGTAACTTCTGGATTGGTTGTGATCTCTCACTAAACTGAAGAAGATAAAAATGAATATTTCAAAGCCGCCCGCAAGGGCGGCTTTTTTTGCGCAAGCCTCTTTATGGAAGATTATAAACTGCTGCAACCGGGGTCATCATAGTTCTGCAAATAGCTATTGGATCGGTCTTCTTTTTTACAGGTCAAATAAGCGATTGTATAGCTTGTCTTTGTAGTTTTACCCTCAGGTATAAAAAGAGCGGCTCCCGGAGCCGCTCTTTTTATCGTTTATCCTTATGCCGGATCAGAACCCTTTCTTTTCAGCAGATTTCAAAGGAGGTAATTTAAAATCATCCAGGGCACTTTTTTGTGCTATCATTTTTTCAATTTCTTCAATTTTGCGGGGAGCAAAGGCAGAAAGCAATTCATAGCCCGTTTCTGTGATCAGTGCATCGTCTTCGATCCTGACGGCGATACTCCACCATTTCTTATCACATTTACTTCCTTCAGGAATATAAATACCAGGTTCAATAGTGATCACCATATCTTTTTTCAGTTCACCATAAGTACCCCGGTCGTGAACATCCAGGCCAATATGATGACCAAGGCCATGAGGATAGTATTGATTTGCTTCCTCTTCCGTTTTCGCAACACCAAGTTTTACAAGCCCGGCGGTGATCGTTTTGCGGGCTGCAATATTGATGTCGGCCCATTTGCAGCCATTTTTCAATAGCTTAAATGCAGCTTCCTGGGCATCGTATACAAGCTGGTAGATAGCTTTTTCTTCAGCCGAAAATTTGCCATCCACCGGTACTGTTCTTGTTACATCAGCGGTGTAGCCATGGTATTCAGCTCCAACATCCATCAGCAGCATGCTGGAGCCCACTTTTGTTTTTGTGTTTTCCATGTAATGAAGGATGCAGCCATTTTCGCCGGCCCCAATGATAGAGCCGTAGCCCACTTCTTCGGCACCATATTTTTTATGTACATATTCGTGCAGGCCCTGGATCTCCAGTTCTGACATATCCGGGCGGACGGCTTTCATGACCTCATTTTGTCCCTGGCAGGATATTTCAATGGCCTTACGCAGTAATACCAGTTCTTCTCCTGTTTTTATCTCCCGGAGCCGGGCTGTCAGATCACGGTATGCTTTGGTATCAAATCGTTTTTCTTTTGCATATTCATCCGGAACCCCGGCTTTTTGCCTGAATTGCCGGATCAGATCGAAGAGATCGGCATTATCTCTCGGGTTATCTGGTATATCCACCGGGAAGCGGTCGAAGATCACCTTATCAAATTTGCTGAAATCAAGGCCCAGTTTTTTGAAATCCTCAGCATTGTAAACAGTGCTGATACCGAGTTTTTCTCTTGCGCCTTCTGTTCCCAGTCTTTTCCCGGTCCATTGCTCAGCAGCAGCATTTCTTTTTTGTACAAAAAGAAGCTCTTTGAAACGGTTGCCCGCAGAATCAGTTTGTTCATCTTTAAAAAGGAGAAAAACAGAGTGCGGCTCCTTGTACCCGGTAAAATAATACATATCCGGGTTTTGGTGGTAGAGGTATTCCACATCATTGGAGAAGGTACGGGTGGGGTAGGCGAAAACCACCATTACTGAATTATCCGGTAATAGCTCCCGGAGAGCCGCCCTGCGGCCGGCATGAAATTCTTTACTGAGATAATCTTTGGGTAAAAAATCATCCGGTGGTGCTGGCGATGGCTGTGCTGCCAACAGGAAGGATGAAATAATTCCCGACAGCAGCGGGACTGTGTTTTTGAAATAGTGTATAGGCATAAAAAAAGGTTGATGAACTAAATATAAACGCTTTCATCAACCCCGCCGATAAAATTATATGAATGGCCTTTTACTCCTCATCGTCCTCCTCGTAATAAGCATCCTCGTTGCTCTTGTAATGCTCCTCCCAAACTTTCACTGCCTCATCACTAAGGCATTCAATAATATCAGTAAGACTGTCCTTTTTCAATTTCCATTCAGTTTCCAAAGGTCCATCATAACGCTGAATAAAGAGGCAGTGATCTGTTGCCATTGCCACTTTGATAAGTGTGACAGCAGAGTCTTCATTTTCTTTTACCAGGTAGTAACAACCGGTTTCCAGCAGGTCATAGGTATACATAACATCCTCCCTTTTTTGAACGTTCATAAAATAGTACAGGTCAATAAGCCAATCTTTAATGGGTAGTTACTTTACAATTTACAGGTCCTCAAATAAGCCGGTAATGGTAAGAATCGGGTGGGTTAGAAGCAGGATTCAAAATTAGGGAGTTTGGAAAAAAAAGGCAGAATATATTTTTGAATAAGCTCCTTTTAAAAGTAGTTAATGTGATTTTATGACAGATTTTCAATTGGTTATAAAGATTATTAAAAATTGTAAAGCCGGTAATTTTTACTTCACAAATTAAGTGACCCCGCAGGGACTCGAACCCTGGACCTACTGATTAAGAGTCAGTAGCTCTACCAACTGAGCTACGGAGTCGGGAACATGAAATTAAGGGAATACTTTTTTCACAATCATGATCTACGGCTCAATATCCTGTAAAAGAAAAATGAAGCCAGCAAGGAAGTGCCTCCAACCATCCACCAGAGGGTATGGAAGCCGGCACGGTCTGCTACCTGCGCCCCCAGAAACGGACCCAGGCATTGTGCCGCCGACCAGGCCATGGTATAAAGTGCGGCATATTCACCACGATTGGAAGGTTGTGTCCGGCTGATCCAGTAAGTGTTCATGAATGGCATGGAGAATATTTCGCCAAAGGTGACAACGATGATCATAACAAAAGCTAATGCAACTCCCATTCCCGGAATATTAAGCATCAGGAAAGAGAGCCCCACAAGGCCTATCCCTGTAGTGATCAATAGACTGTTCTTCCCTTTGTTTTCCATTTTATATACCAGCACCATTTCCACGATGGCGATAATAATTCCATTGGCAGACATGATCAGCCCGATATAGGTCTTTGATAAATGAAGTTCTTTTTCAAAATATACGGGCAGGTTATTAAACAGCTGGAAAAAGCAGGCCGCAAACAGCATGGTGGCTAAAACGAAGAGGAGATAAGTATTGTCTTTGTAGGCAGACATGGCCCTGGTTTCTTTGGTTTTCTTTTGCTGAACGGGTTTGTAATTAACCGGTTTTAAAAAGAACCACATCACCAGTGCGGCAGAAATATTCGTGCATCCATCCACCCAGAATAATAATTCAAAATTAAAATCAGAAATAACACCTCCCATTGCCACTCCAATAGCCCAGCCGATATTAATGGCCAGCCTGTTCAATGCATAAGAACGGGTGCGATTCGATTCTTTACTGTAAAATGCAATAGCCGTGGAATTAGCGGGACGAAAAGCCTCATTCACAAAACTGACAGCAAATGTGAAAAGACAAATAAGACTGTAGCTTTTCATTTGTCCTAATACAATGAAAAGAATACCACCCCCGATCAGGGTGATCAGCTGGACGGGATAAAAACCGATCTTATCTGTCATTCTGCCTCCCAGCCAGGCACCGCTAAAAGCCCCGGCGCCAAAAATACCAAATACAATACCTGCCTGCCCCACACTATAGCCCATTTGCGGGCTGGTCAGGTAAAGGGTCATGAACGGAACCACCATTGTACCCATGCGGTTGATCAGCATAATGAATGATAATAACCAGGTTTCCTTTGAAAGACCTGTATACGCATTACGGTATGTCCTGATAGCAGTGGATAACATAGAAGAGCAGCAAAATTACCAGAATGATCAGCAATCAAAGCAACCGGCTATGTATTTAAATCGTTCTGACTGCACAGCTGCTGTTTCCGGTTTTTTAGATATATTCATTTTTTAATTACAACCAACATGAAAAAAATCCTTTCTCTTACTGCTATCGCAGCAGCAGTACTTATCTTTTCAAATTGCAGTTCTTCTAAAAAGGCGACGGCGGCAGCACCTGCCAAGCTCAATTATGAGGCAAATGTGCAATCAGTGATTGCAGCTAAATGTGCTCCCTGCCATATTCCTTCAAAAGGGGGAAACAAAAGGCCCTACGACAATTTTGCGAATGTGAAAGCTGATATTGATGAAATTATCCGCCGTATAGAACTGACGCCGGGTACAAGAGGGTTTATGCCTTTTAAAGGAACTGCCAAACTGAGTGACAGCACCATTACTATTTTCAAGCAATGGAAGGCTGACGGTTTGCTGGAAAAATAAGGGCATTAACCTAAAGCAAATTTCACGGCAGCCTTTGCATGAATGCAGGTGGTATCAAACACCGGGACGCTGCAATCTTCCTGTTTGATCAGGATCGGTATTTCTGTGCACCCAAGGATGATGCCTTCTGCACCTTCATAGATCAGCCGCTCGATAATTTCCATGAATTTTGCTTTTGTGGCGGTGGTAAAAATCCCTTTACCCATTTCTGTATAGATAGCGGTATTAATGATCTCAATTTCTGCTTCGTTGGGAATGATGGTGCTGATCCCGTTGGCGGCCAGTTTATTTTTGTAAAAATCAAGCTGCATCGTGTATTTAGTTCCCAGTAGTGCCACACGGCTGAGCTTTTTCTCTTTTATGCTGGCGGCCACTTCTTCCGCTATATGAATGACAGGAATAGCAACTGCGGCCTGTATTTCATCAGCGATCTTATGCATTGTATTGGCCCCAATCAGGATACAATCAGCACCAGCCTGTTCCAGTTTTTTTGCCGCCCCGCTGATCTGTTTGACAATCTCGTCCCACTGGCCCGCCTCCGTCAGCACTTTGATCTCACCAAAATTGACAGAGTATAAGATGATTTGGCCGGCTTCGACTCCACCGAGCTGCTTGTTTACCATTTCATTCAGTAGCCGGTAGTAATCCAGTGTGGAAAGCCAGGTAAGTCCGCCGATCAGCCCGATTGTCTTCATATTTGTTAGTTATGCCGTAAAATTAAAGGAAAGTACCAACGTTCAGGGGGGCTGGAAAATCACCTGAAAATATGATCGCTATCATCATTTATTTTCAGTGTAATTCACGAACTTGTATACATAACTGTTTGCACTATGATTACCGTAAAAGAAATGCTGGAGAAAAAACCGACTGTTTACAATACGATTGAACCCGGGGCTTTGGTTATCGATGCACTGACCATGCTGAATTCAGTTAACCTGAGTTACCTGGTGGTGAAAGATAATAATGTGTACAAAGGTATTTTTTGTGAACGGGATTATAGCCGCAATGTTATTTTGAAAGGACGTTCCAGCCGGGATACCAAAGTGGAAGAAGTGATGACGATCCACCTGCCGATCGTGCAAATGACGGATACTGCCGAACATTGCATGCTGACGATGGATCTTCATAAAGCCCGCTACCTCTTGGCATTTGACGATAAAGAATTCCGGGGCGTGATCACTATTCATGATCTGCTGCGGCAGGCTATTGCCAGTAAAGAATTTGTATTTGATAAAGACCTGGCTGGTAAACTCATTGACAACGATGAGGGTGGTAAAGTATTCTGATATTATTCTTTTTCCTTCTCCATTTTTCTAGTGATCAAAGCGATGGGCAAACCGATCATAAAAACAATGATCAGCAAACTGATGACGGCTTTCTTCAGCACAAAGGGCTGTGCCGGTGCATGACTGAGGGGTATTACCAGCAGGTTCATGACCGACCAGGCAACTACTCCATATACGATTCCGGAAACTATGCTGTTCTTTCTGATGAAACTATATTGACGGAACAGCAGTACATATAGTGTTGCAAAGCCAACAGCGATCAGGAAATGAAAAAACAGGCCCCAGGCCAGCATTTCATTTCCTCCGGTAAAGGCCTTTTTTCCGAATATGCCGCTGGCAACGAATTGAAGAACCGGGGCAGGCCCTTTGCCGGTGTTACTATAAAACTTGATACAGGCTGCTGTAATATCAAGTAAACCGGCAATTAAACCGGCGGTGAGCACCGTTCGCAAAGGAGGTGGTTGCATAGCAGTTTTATTGCAGACCGGGATTTCAGTGAGTATGCTGCATCACTCATCCCTTCCCGTAAGCAGTTTGTATAATTCTTTGGTCCAGCTAACTTTCATCAATAAGAACCAGTACTGTTTTTCTTCAGCGGGCAGTTCGATCAGCAAGCTTTCGGAGTAGCTGGAGATATACTGGTTCTCATTGATCTTTTTCCACTTGTATTTTTCCTGCTGAAGAAGGGCTTGTAAAAATTTTCTGAAACAGGAATCGCAGTAAGTAACCGTTTTTTGAGAAACACACTTACCTGTTTTATCAAAGCTGTAGAAAAAATCAGCGGGTTGGCTTGCAGGTCCTGGTACTGACATATGAATTGTACTGTCCGTCTGCTCAAGGGTGGCCCCCAGTGATTTATTTTTTTTAATGTATTGCTGTAGTTCTTTTTTAACCTGTGATTGGGTTTTGCCGAAATATTGCTGGCCTTTTACAAAACCCGGGAACAGGAGCAGGTAAAGAAGAATGAATTTTGACATGTGGTATCTGTTGAAATTTTGCTGCTGCAAATGTACCATTTGCCGTTGGTTAATAAAAACAGGCAACCGGTTACCGCTATAATCTCTTTTTGTATTTTGCAGTAATCAATATTTTATATGACCAGGATTGCGGTTACATCAGACTTTGGTTATCTCTACGGGTTATATATGCATCCGGCGATCAATCCCTTTTTATTATATGAGCAAATGCCGGTTGAAGAATTCAGACCTGTATTCAATAAATTACAGGAAAAGGGATACCTGTATGTTTACCAGGACCAGGAAGGAGTGCCGGTGGGGATGTTTAAACTGGTACCCCAGCAATACAGGAATTCACATGTGGTTTATTTAGGTGGCCTTGCTATTGATCCATTATTTACGGGAAAAGGGTATGCCATGCAAATGCTCCATGAGATCAAAGGGATGGTAGCTCAGAAAGGATTTTCCCGGATAGAACTTACCGTAGCAGTAATGAATGAAAAAGCCATACGGTTGTATGAGAAGGCCGGGTTTCAGCAGGAAGGAAGGCTTCGCAACTTTACTTTCCTGAAAAGTGAAGGCCGGTTCATTGATGAGCTTATAATGTCCTGCCTGCTTTGAAATTTATAGTACTGAATCAACTTATCTTTAAGTTACAAAATGCTTCACTATGAAACGTTCATTCCTCCTGTTAGTTGTAATAAGTTCAGTTGTCACATTCGCTGCTGCGCAACAAACCCAGAAACCTGTTCTGCACGGAAAGAACTGGATGGCTATTACAGGAAAACCGATGGCAGCAACGGCAGGTTCAATTGTTTTTCAAAAAGGAGGAAATGCGGTGGATGCAGCTTGTGCCATGCTGGCTGCCACCTGCACCATGTGGGATGTGCTTAGTTGGGGAGGAGAGACACAGGCACTGATCTATAATCCAGCAACAAAAAAAGTGATCGCCATTAATGCAATGGGAGTGGCTCCCACTGGAGCGACACCAGAATTTTTTAAAAACAAAGGATATAATTTTCCGCCGGAGTATGGCCCTTTGGCAGCTACCACTCCGGGCACACCGGGTGGTATCTGTTTGATGCTGTCAGAATACGGAACGATGAGCCTGAAAGAAGTACTGGCACCGGCTATGCAATTGGCGGCCGGTTATCCCATCGAAGCACAAACAGCCAATAGCATGGAGAGAGGAAAAGCAAGGATCAAAGAATGGCCCTATAGTAAAAAAATATTTCTTCCCCATGCTGGCGAAAAAAGAGAAGCCCCTGAAGCCGGAGAAATATTTGTACAAAAAGACTTGCTGGCAACGCTTACTAAAATGGTGGAAGCTGAACAGGAAGCGCTGAAGAAAAAGAAAAGCAGGAAGGAAGCGATCATGGCGGCTTACGAGAGATTCTATAAAGGTGATATTGCCAAAGAGTTTGTAAGAGGATGCCAGGAACAGGGTGGTCTCATCACCATGGAAGACCTTGCCAACTGGAAACCGGTTGTGGAAGAGCCATTGCATACGAACTACAAAGGGATCGACGTATATAAGCTGCAGCAATGGACCCAGGGCCCGGTGCTCTTGCAATCACTGAACATTTTGGAGAATTTCGATCTGAAAAGCATGGGCTATAATAGTAGTAAATATATTCATACCCTCTACCAGGCGATGAATCTTTCTTTTGCCGACAGGGATTTTTATTATGGCGATCCGGCTTTTGCTCCCGAAGAGCCCATGAAAGGTTTATTGAGTAAAGACTATGCAAAGCAAAGAGCATCCCTGGTCAGTTTTGATAAGAATAATCCTGGTATTGGTCCCGGTGATCCCTATCCTTTTGAAGGGAAAACAAATCCTTTTCCTGATCTTTTAAAGCAAAGAGGGTATGAGTTAGATACTACCGGGCGAAATTTTGCCCCGGCACATGATATCCGTGGTGTTGCTTCCATTGATAATGATTATATGGATCGTTTGTGGAGAGGCACCACCAGTGTGGAAGCCGCCGATAAAGAAGGCTGGGTGGTTTCCATTACACCAAGTGGTGGTTGGTTACCGGCCTGCATTGCAGGAAATACAGGTGTGGGTATGAGCCAGCGGATGCAGAGTTTTGTATTGGAGGAAAGTATGAACCCGTTTAACGTGGTGGCACCGGGTAAAAGACCAAGGGTTACCTTAACACCCTCTTTAGCACTGAAAGATGGTAAGCCGTATTTATCGTTTGCCGTACAGGGCGGAGATACACAAGACCAGAATTTGCTGCAGTTCTTTTTGAACGTTGTTGAATTTGGAATGAATGTGCAACAGGCAGCTGAAGCTGCAAATATCAACAGTAACCAGTTGTGGTTATCATTAGGAGGAACAAAAATGGATGATCGTAAACCCAGGCCTGGTAGTATTCTTCTGCAGGATAAAACACCAGAAGCAGTCCGCAACGAATTAAAAAAGATGGGTTATACTTTAAGTTTTGATGACAGGACAAGCGGACCCATCAATGCCATTTATTTTGACTGGAAGCATGGTAGCTTCTGGGGCGGCAGCAGCAACCACGGAGAAGATTACGGTATCGGTTGGTAGCTGAAAATTATTATCCTTTATCAATCTGCTTGCCCGCCACATAACCAGCCACGGCACCAATCGTAAGACCGGTGATCATCCATACGATCTCTCCGGGTACAATAAAATAGCTGATAGTCAGGCCAAGCACTGCGCCGACAACAGCAAATATATTCGCACCTTTTCTTTTGGCTGCTTTACCGGCGCCTGTTGTTGTATCATGGCTGTGCTTAAAATTCTGCACATGAGCTTTATGTTTTTTGCGATGATGAGGATTTGCCATTGATGCAGTATTTAATTTGTGATATAAGATAAACAAAAAAACAAAATCACCCGGTATGTAGTATTGATATTACTCAGTAAACCGGCTGATTATCTGTTGACCAGTAATTATTTACACTCCCTGCCAAAAGCTGAGTATTTATTGCCTGACCATTCCAAACACTGCAAGGCAAAAATAAACGCCTCTGACAGCCAAATAAAGCGTACCTTTACGATGTATTTTGAGTATATAGCTCTTGTAAGCGAACAATTAGTTTTCTTTACCAGTATTCTTCCTTTACAGCTGCGTTTTTTCTCAAGTGCCCCTTATCCTGCATTACAGACGTATTTTATCCATCTATAATAAAAAGTATGACAACAGAAACAATCGAAAAATTTGTAGAAGGCAAAGGCCGCAAAGGGGCTCCCGTAAATATTCATTTCAAAGAAAGAAGTACCGTGATCGGGCTTTTTGTACAGGGTATGGATTATGATGAATTGAAATCAAAAAATTTCTGGCGCATTGTAAGTAACAGCCACCTGGATGAGTGGAAACAAACAAAAGATATCAATCTTACCCGTGTTTTCAACGGTGTATCATTTACCCGGCTTTCAGATAAAGAGGCAGTATAAGCCATATCTGAACAGCATCTTTTTGAAATCTGATTAGTTTTTTAAACTCATAATATATGTTTAGCCAGGTTTGGAAAAAATACCTCCCCGTAATTATTATTCTGCTGAAACGTTCAGCTAATGGCGACCAGGTACTTGATATGAATCATACCGATTTTACAAGGGCTGCCGGCGGCCGGAAAGTGAAATTCAGTTTTAGTGTTTTACAGATCAATAAAGGTCGTATCAATACGCTGGTAAAGCATAGCCCTTTTGCAAAGGAATTTGCCGTGGTATTACAGGAGGATGAAATTACCCGCAAACTGATCAAAGAGATGAACCTGGAGTTTTCTATGAACAACAGTTCCCAGTTAACGATCAGGAACCTGGCTACTGTAGAAACTTCAGTAGAAGCAGCCACAGATGAGACAGAGGTCAATGCTGAAACAGGAGTGGTCTGAACAGGAGATCAAGGATAAAGATCAGTCTTTACCCCTAACCAATATCATCCTGCTGACTGATGGGATGATTTTACATTTGTTCAAGAAAAAATCAGCAGTCTCTTATGCTACGATCAGTTATTACCGGTACCGGTTGCTATATTCCTCCCTCTGTTCAATCCAACCGCGACTTTGCCAACCACGTTTTTTATTCAGATATTCAGGAACCCCTTGGAATTCCTCCCGAGGTAGTGGTAGAGAAATTTAAACAGATCACCGGTATTGAAGAACGTCGGTACACCACCGATGATCTTACTGCATCTGATATCGGAAGTATTGCTGCCAAAAACGCATTGATCAACAGTGGAACAGACCCTGAGGAAATAGACCAGATCATCGTTGCCCACAATTTTGGCAATGTTCTCAAGCACACTATTCAAATGGATGCAGTGCCATCACTGGCCAGCCATATTAAACACCTTCTCGGTATCCGTAATCCAAATTGTATCGCTTACGATATTCTTTTTGGCTGCCCTGGCTGGGTACAGGGGTTGATACAGGCTGATGCATTTTTCAAAGCAGGACTTGCAAAAAAAGCACTGGTGATTGGAACAGAGACCTTGTCCAGGGTTATTGATATGTATGACCGCGACAGTATGATCTTTAGTGACGGAGCTGGTGCGGCTGTATTGGAATATAAAGAAACAGGGGATACCGGCCCGGGGATGCTGGGTGTAAGTGCTCAAACCCATTCGCTGGAAGAAGTGGATTATATCAATATGGGGATGTCTTATTACCCCGGAAGTGATCCACGGATACGGTATATTAAAATGAAAGGCCGCAAAGTGTATGAATATGCCATGAAATATGTACCTGCGGCGATGAAAGACTGCCTCGATAAAAGTGCTGTTGATATTAAGGATTTGAAGAAGGTTTTCATTCACCAGGCAAATGAAAAAATGGATGAAGGCATCATCAAAAGAATGTACCAGCTCTACGGCATCAGCAAGCCGCCAGAACATATTATGCCCATGAGTATTCACTGGCTGGGTAATAGTTCGGTTGCCACGATTCCTACACTGTATGATCTTGTCCGTAACGATAAAGTGGACAATCACCGGTTATCGCCCGGCGATGTGATCCTCTTTGCTTCCGTAGGGGCCGGTATGAATATCAATGCTGTTTGTTACAGGTATTAACAGGCTTCTTTCACCCTGCTTTTTTCTCGCTTTGCAAGGTTAGTTTCTCCTGACACTAACAATCGTTATCTTTACGCCTCAATTTTATCATCCATATGAAAGAAGTCTATATTATTTCAGCCGTCCGTACGCCAATGGGCAGTTTCGGAGGTAGTCTTAAAAGTTTAACCGCAACGCAATTAGGGGCCATAGCTATTAAAGGGGCAGTGGCAAAAGCAGGTATCAAGCCTGAACAGGTGCAGGACGTACTGATGGGTTGTGTGATCCAGGCGAATCTTGGACAGGCGCCGGCCAGGCAGGCAGCTAAATTTGCCGGTTTGTCCAATGAAGTGAATTGCACCACCGTCAATAAAGTTTGCGCCAGTGGTATGAAAGCCATTGCACAGGCTGCACAAAGTATCATGCTGGGTGATGCAGCTATCGTTGTAGCGGGAGGGATGGAAAGCATGAGCAATGTCCCTTTTTATGCAGATAGCGTTCGCTGGGGAAATAAGTATGGTAATACATCATTGCTGGATGGATTAGCAAAGGATGGATTAACGGATGTATATGACGGTAAAGCAATGGGTAATGCTGCTGAGCTTTGTGCCAAAGAATGTGGTATCAGCCGTGAAGAACAGGACAAATTTGCCATTGAAAGCTATAAACGGTCACAAGCTGCCTGGGAAAAAGGATTGTTTGCCAATGAAATTGTTCCGGTAGAAATTCCGCAGCGAAAAGGAGACCCGGTTGTTTTTGCCAAAGATGAGGAACCCTTCAATGTAAAGTTCGATAAGATTCCAACGTTGAGCCCTGCCTTTCAAAAAGACGGGACGGTGACTGCGGCCAACGCATCTACGATGAATGATGGAGCTGCGGCCCTGGTATTAATGAGCAAAGAAAAAGCAGATGAATTAGGGTTGAAACCTATTGCCAAGATCAGGGGATATGCAGATGCCGAACAGGCCCCGGAATGGTTTACCACCACACCTTCATTAGCTGTTCCAAAGGCAGTAGCCAAAGCAGGGTTGAAGATGGAAGAGATAGCTTACTGGGAGTTGAATGAGGCTTTTGCAGTTGTTGGTATAGAGAACAGTAAACGAATGAAACTGGATCCATCTACAGTGAACGTACATGGTGGTGCCGTTTCTTTAGGGCATCCGCTTGGATGCAGCGGCGCAAGAATTATCGTAACATTGATCAATGTACTGAAAGCAAATAATGCTAAATACGGTGCAGCCGGTATTTGTAATGGCGGAGGCGGCGCATCGGCAATGGTTATCGAAAACATTTAAGAGTACCCTCCCCTTCAGGGGAGCTGGAGGGGCGTAATGGCGGAGGCGGCGCATTGGCGATGGTCATCGAAAATGTTTAGACAGTTCAATACAGGAGCAACAAAAATCCCCGGCCTGCCGGGGATTTTTGTTATAAATATTTACCTGAAGAATGTCGCTTTTTTACCACCAGATGGTAACCGGCATGGTTCATATTTGTGTTACAAAAACGAAAACCATGCAACGGAGAAAATTTATTACACTTTCAGCAATTGTGGCAATGCCTTTTACAGCCATGGCAAAATGGGCCGGTCAATTTTCCTCAAAAAAACCTTTTGTGATCAAAAACAAAGAGAGCCGGTTTGGTGATATTGTAAAATTCTTAGGTGTTCATCCTAACGATTTGAAAATATCATCAAAAGATACGGATGGACAGTTATCCGTTTTTGAATATACCGGCTTGGGACAAGTGGGTCCGGCTTTGCATATTCACTTCAACCAGGATGAAATATTCATGGTCACAGAAGGGGAATATCGTTTTGTTGTTGGCGGGGAGACTAAAAACCTGGTAGCCGGGGATACTATTTTTCTTCCCCGCAATATTCCACATACCTGGATACAAACAAGTGAAAAAGGAAAGATGATCTATTTTTTACAACCTGCGGGTAAGATGGAGGAGTTTTTTCTTATCATGAATAAATTGACGGAGCCACCTTCACCCGAAGAGATCGACAGGATCCATGCAGCACACGATATGAAAGTGGTGGGGCCGCCACTCAGTTTATAGCCTGATTTTCTTTTTAACCAGGTCTGTCTTAAATTACTGACTTAAACGGAGCCCCGGGCAATGTATGCTGCTAAAAGATTTTAAACCTTCAGCTGCGATAAGCGAATATGTACACCTGTTCAGGATCGTACATTTTTTGTTTGGCCCGGATGACCCGTTGCCTTTCAAGGCGTATCCGCCCCGGCCGGAGCATTGTTTATCCTTCTTCCCGTTTGACAGGGAAAATATAGAATACTCAGACAGTGATAAGAAAATCGGATCACTGCCAGTCATACTTTACGGGCAGCAACTGGGAGTTACGAAACGGTTTGTGGGAAGGGAATTCCTGATTGTACAGGTAGTGTTTCACCCGGGGGCTTTATACAGGATCACGGGTATACCGGCCGCAGCATTCAATAACGAATGCCTTGATGCCGAAGCGGTCTTCTCTGCAGAACTAAGATTAATCAATGAGCAGTTGTTCCATGCAGTGCAGTATAATGAAATGATCAGCATCGTGGAGAAATTTGTTTTGCAACTGGTAAAAAAGGTTAGTAAGGATGTTCACCCGGTGGACGAAATGAGCAAGATGCTGATCAGGCAGAACGGCAATATCTCCCTGGATAAATTATCCGGACTGTCCTGTTTAAGTCCACGCCAGTTTGAAAGAAAGTTCAAAGAAAGAACCGGCATTAACCCTAAACTGCTATGCCGGGTAGCCCGGTTTGATAAAGCCTTTCGTTTAAAAAATCTTTACCCGCAAATGGACTGGCTGCGGATCGCCATCGAATGTGATTACCATGACTACCAGCACCTGGCAAAGGATTATAAAGACTTTACCGGGCTCACACCTGTTACTTTTCACGAGATCGAAAACAAATCACCGGAAAGGGCATTCGGATTAACAGAGACTTTTTATGACACAGCATTATGAATACTATAATGCCTACTGTATTAAATTTGCGTATGAATTTACCCCTTGTACGTTTCGCCACGGATATTGATGCCGCTCTTATTGCCGACCTGAGCCGCCAAACCTTTTATGAAACCTTTGCTGCTGATAATACAAAGGAAGATATGGATAGATTCATGAACGAGCAGTTCACAAAAGAAGCACTCATGAAAGAGGTTGGAGCCCCCGGCAATATTTTTTTACTGGCTTTTGATGCGGATATACCAGTGGGCTATGTACGTATGCGGGAAAATAATATTCCGCCTGAACTGGACGATAAGAATGCGCTTGAGATTGCCCGGATATATACGACTACAGATTCAATAGGGAAGGGAGTGGGCAGGGCATTGATGGAAAAATGTATTTCCATTGCCCTCGAATTAAAGAAGACAACCGTCTGGCTCGGTGTATGGGAGAAGAATGAACGGGCTATCCAGTTCTATACCAAATGGGGCTTTTCGAAATTTGCGGATCATGATTTCGTACTCGGGAATGATAAGCAGAACGACTGGCTGATGAAAAAGAAACTCTGATCATTTATACTATCCTTTTCCGGATCGCTGCGATAATCTTTTCAGCGTGTGCTCTTGAGTTTTCAATGAAGAGGCGATGCGTATTCATCCCTCCACAGATAACCCCGGCAAGAAATACATTGTCCACATTGGTCTCATAAGTTTCTTCATTATACACCGGTTTCATTACTTCATCATTGGATAATAGGATCCCTGTTTTTCGTAAGAAATCAAGGTTCGGCTGGTAGCCTGTCATGGCGATCACCCAGTCGTTGGGGATGGTTATAATTCCGGCTGCTGTTTGTATATCCACTTCCTGCTCTCTTATTGCTTTGACTTCAGCATTAAAATAAGCTTTGATGGAGCCTTCTTCAATACGGTTAACAATATCCGGCCTTACCCAGTATTTCACCCGTTCTCCAATCTCTTTACCCCGGATCACCATAGTGACTTCAGCCCCTTTGCGCCAGGTTTCCAACGCCGCATCTACAGCAGAGTTATTGGCGCCAACCACCAGCACTTTCTGGAAAGCATAGAAATGGGGTTCTTTGTAATAATGGGTCACTTTTGGCAATTCCTCGCCCGGCACATTCAGTAAATAAGGGATATCATAAAAACCGGTAGCAATGATAATATGGCTGGCAGTATAGGTTGATTTTGTCGTAAGAACCGTGAAACCATCAGTCATTTTAGTAACTGTTTTCACTTTCTCAAATAAATGCACATTCAATTGGTGAGCTATGGTAGCCCTCCTGTAATATTCTAACGCCTCTGCCCGGGTTGGTTTGGCGTTATTGGAAACAAAAGGGATACCACCGATCTCCAGTCTTTCTGAAGTGGAGAAAAAGGTCATATTCACCGGGTAGTTGTACAAAGAATTAACAAGGCTTCCTTTCTCCAGTACCAGGTAATCCAACCCGGCTTTTTTTGCCTCCAGCCCGCAGGCAAGGCCGATTGGGCCACCACCAATGATGATGATGTTGTACTGTTCGTTTTTCATGGTCTCAAAGATAAGCCCGCCTCCTGCACGGAAGGGTCGTTTTCATTTTAGGTTTTATCCGCTTTCCCGCTTAAATTTGCCCACCTAAAAAGCAAGCAAAGAAATGGCAAGATCAATTGCATTCCGGGATGCCCTGCGTGAGGCGATGAGTGAGGAAATGAGAAGGGATGACCGGGTTTTCCTGATGGGAGAAGAAGTGGCTGAATACAATGGTGCCTACAAAGTGAGCCAGGGTATGCTGGCCGAATTTGGCCCGAAAAGGGTGATCGACACACCTATTGCAGAGCTTGGTTTTACTGCCGTTGGAGTAGGTGCTGCGCAAAATGGTCTTCGCCCTATTGTGGAATTCATGACCTGGAACTTTGCAGTTTTGGCTTTGGATCAAATTCTCAACACGGCTTCTAAAATGCTGGCAATGAGTGGCGGACAAATTTCTTGCCCCATCGTTTTCAGGGGTGGTAATGGATCAGCCGGTCAGTTGGGTGCTCAACACTCCACAGCTTTTGAAGCGCTTTATGCTAATATTCCCGGGATTAAAGTGGTATCACCCAGTAATGGTTATGATGCCAAAGGATTGCTGAAACAGGCCATCCGGTATGAAGAAGACCCGGTAATGTTCATGGAAAGTGAGCAGATGTATGGTGATAAAATGGAAATACCAGAAGAAGAATATTATATCGAACTGGGTAAAGCTGATGTGAAAAGAGCTGGCCGGGATGTCACTATCGTTTCCTTCAACAAAATGATGAAAGTGGCACTGGGTGCCGCAGAAGAACTACAGAAAGAAGGGATCAGTGCCGAAGTGATTGACCTGAGGACGATACGTCCGCTGGACTGGAAAACGATCCTGGAAAGTGTTAAGAAGACCAACAGGCTGGTTATTGTGGAAGAGCAATGGCCTTTTGCCTCCGTATCCTCCGAGATCACTTACCAGATACAAAAGGAAGGATTTGATTATTTAGATGCCCCGATCCGCCGCATCACTGCTGCTGATGCACCGCTGCACTATGCGCCCAACCTGGTGGCAGCTGCGTTGCCAGATGTGCCCAGAACCGTGAAGCTGGTAAAAGAGGTGATGTACCAGAAGAAATAATAAATATTAGTTCACTATACAACTAATTAACCCTGCTTTTGCGGGGTTTTTTATTAAAACAATATTAGAAAAAGAACTATATCCCACAAATGAGGTATGCTTTACTACCACTTTCCGGGATTTTAGAAAAATAGTTTATGAATGATACAACCTTTTGATATTTATACTGCATCTTTGTCTCGGTTTTTCATAGGATATTGGATTTTAAAACGAGGCTGGGTTTCTACCCGGCCTCTATTTTTTTCAGAACGAATCAGACCCGGATATCCTCACTGCATCAAACTCTTCTTTTTGCTCTAATATCCCCGGGAACTCCTCTTTAAACGGCATTGTTCTTGCCTGCTTCCCTCCAAATCATTTATTTTTACTGCACTTAAAATAAAATGTAATGGCGGATATATTGATCATAGATGATGAGAAAGCGATACGCAAAACCCTGACGGAAATACTTTCATTTGAAGGATATAAAATTGATGAAGCAGCAGACGGGGAGGAGGGATTAAAAAAGTTCAAGGAAAAAGCCTACGATGTGGTGCTTTGCGATATTAAGATGCCCAAACTGGATGGTATTGAGTTCCTGCAGAAAGCAGGCGAGAGCAATCCTGACGTTCCCATTATTATGATATCTGGCCATGGTAATATTGAAACAGCCGTAGAGGCGGTGAAGAAAGGGGCCTATGATTATATCTCCAAACCGCCGGATCTGAACCGCCTGCTGATCACCATCCGTAATGCGATGGATAAAAGCAGCCTGGTTACAGAAACCAAAGTGCTGAAACGAAAAGTGAGCCGGGTGCAGGAAATGATCGGGGATTCCATGCCCATTAAAAAGATCAAAGACACGATAGAGAAAGTGGCTCCAACAGAAGCTCGGATACTGATCACCGGAGAAAACGGGGTCGGTAAGGAACTGGTGGCCCGCTGGGTGCATGAAAAAAGTAACCGGGCCGGCGGACCCATGATCGAAGTGAACTGTGCTGCCATTCCCAGTGAGTTGATCGAAAGTGAATTATTTGGTCATGAAAAAGGATCTTTTACTTCCGCCATCAAACAACGGATCGGGAAATTTGAATCAGCCAGCGGAGGCACTTTATTTTTGGATGAGATCGGGGATATGAGCCCTACTGCGCAGGCCAAAGTTTTGCGGGCATTACAGGAAGGAAAGATCACCCGGGTAGGTGCGGATAAGGATATCAGCGTTGATGTAAGGGTGATCGCTGCCACGAATAAAGACCTGCTGAAGGAAGTGGAGGCTAAGAATTTCCGGCTCGACCTGTATCACCGTCTCAGTGTTATTTTAATTCATGTTCCTTCCCTGAATGACCGGAGAGACGATATCCCCCTGCTGGTGGAACAATTCCTGGATGATATCTGCTCCGACTACGGCACGGCAAGGAAAGCCATCGATGATGATGCCATTAAATTATTGCAGGAATATAACTGGACAGGTAATATCCGGGAATTAAGAAACGTGGTGGAACGCCTGGTAATTCTTTCCGGTAAGAATATCACCATCGAAGATGTAAAGAATTATGTGATGCCGAAATAAGATCAGGCCGGTATTGTTGCCAGTGAATTGGCATAGCTGATCACATCACCCAATGAGCCCAGCTGCGTAAGATTGGCTTCCTGTTGCTGGATACAATGGCTGGCAGGACCGGATATGATCACCGGCGTGGATGCAAATGTTTTGCACAAAGTGGCAATGGAATCATTGACACCCGGGCTGTCGATCGGGGTGATCAGGTGAGCATAAAAATGACTTATCGGATGATGCTTCGCATAATAACCCAGCGTTTCTGTTGCCACGCTGGTTCCGAAATAAGTAGTCTTTATTCCTCTTTTTCTTAAAAGATAATTGATCACCAGCAGCGGGATCTCGTGTAACTCACCGGGAGGAGAGAAGATCACTACATTATACTTGTCATCGTTTTTGACAGTTAATGCGTCTATAGCAGCTAATATTTTTTTCCGGATAATATGGCTGGAGAAATGTTCCTGGGCAGGAATCACATGATTGGTCATCCATAATAAACCGATCCGTTGCAAAAAGGGATAAAAGACATGGAGGATACATTTTTCCATACCCATTTTTGCCAGCAGCTCATCGGCAATATGATCAAATGTATCCTTATCTAAGGAAAGACTGGCTTCGATCAGTTGATGGACGAATACTTCATAATTGCAGGGCTGAGGTTTTATCTTGGCCACTTCTTCCTGGATCTGCTCCGGGCTCAGACCAGCGATCTTTGATATTTTGTAGCCGTTATGGTATAAGAAAGAGATGCGTAGTAATTCTTTCAGGTCATCACAGTCATAGGTCCGGTGCTGGCTTTCCTTTCTTTTCGGGATGAAAAGCTGGTAGCGTTGTTCCCAGATACGCAGGGTGTGGGCCTTTACGCCGCAAAGATTCTCTATATCACGGATGCTGAACTGGTTCATTATAACGTCTAAATTATCATTCTGCCGCTTAAAATGACAAAAAACCACTGGTTTGGTTTAGCAAAACTTTGAATTATTATATTTTGGGAGGCAGATATTTATAATACTTTTGTGACCTACTAAATACAGGTTCATGCCTTTACAGCACATTTTTGTCGTTTATCTTATCGGAACACTGATCGTTTTCCTGCCCTCTTTTGGTTTTGCCAAACTGTTTACTAAAGCCGGGGTGCCTTCCTGGAAAGCATATATTCCATTTTATAACACCTGGGTCATGCAGGAGCTTGCACAAAGACCCAAGCACTGGGTTTTCTGGCAATTCATACCTGTGGTAGGCTGGTTTATCAGCATGGGTATTTTTATAGAGTTTGCCAAGTTGTTTGGCCGTTTCTCTTTAGGTCAGCATACAGGGGCTTCTTTACTAGCACCTGTTTATTTCCCTTATCTCGCTTATAAGCAGGATCCGAAGTTTATTGGTGCCGAAGCAGTAAGTAAACATAAAAAAGCCGGCTGGAGAGAATGGGTGGATGCAGCGGTATTTGCCGTAGTAGCAGCAACACTGATCCGTACATTTATCTTTGAAGCCTACACCATCCCATCCGGTTCTATGGAAAAGACATTGCTTGTCAGGGATTTTTTGTTTGTCAGCAAACTGAGCTATGGGCCAAGAATTCCGAATACGCCGCTTTCCGTTCCTTTTGTACATAACTATCTTCCTGTCACGAATACCAAATCTTATTCTGAGCTCATTAAGCTCCCTTATATGCGATGGTTCCCATCTCCGGTGAAAAGAGGTGATGCAGTGGTATTTAATTTCCCGGCCGGGGATACGGTTATACACAAAAAAGACTATGAATCCCTTACTCCGTATTACTTTTTAGTTCGAAAAGAAGGAAGGGAATCTGTTTTAACCAATGGTGAGTATAAACCACTGGTTGTTCACCCGGTTGATAAAACGGATAACTACATTAAAAGATGTGTTGGAATTGCCGGGGATACTTTGGAAATTGTAGATGGGACTATAAAAATCAATGGGGTTGCACAACCTTTTCCTCCTTATTCAGGCAGACCTTACCTGGTGAGAATGAAACCTGGCAGAATGCTTTCTGAAGAGTCATTGGAGGATATGGGAATAGCGATTTATGATAATGACCTTAATATTGTAAATGTTGAGGGTTATCAGTATATGGTTAACATGACAGAAAGTGAAAAAGCAATTTTAGAGAAATCCGGTTTTACAGATCATGTCCAACCATATATTGATAATACGCCTAATAGAATAGCTTATTTTCCATTTGACACTTTACATAGATGGTCTTTAGATACATATGGTGCAATCTGGATCCCCAAAAAAGGAGCAACCCTCCAACTTACTGCTGAGAATTATTCCATCTACGAAAGAGCTATCCGGGTATATGAACACAATGATTTCTATTTGCAGAATGGCAAGTTCTTCCTGAATGGAAAGGAAACAACCAGCTATACCTTCAAAATGGATTATTACTGGATGATGGGAGATAACCGTCACGGATCACAGGACAGCCGTTACTGGGGATTTGTTCCGGAAGACCGTATCGTGGGCAAAGCCTGGATGATCTGGTTCAGCTGGGAAGGAGGACCACGATGGAAACGGTTGTTTAACATCGTAAAATAAACTACCTTTAAATGCCCTTGACACAATCAGGGGCATTGTTGTCTTTAAACCTTAGTACATGAGCGGAAAGAAATTTGAATTTGAATACGAAGTCTTTGATGATATCAGCAAACTGCAGGAGAAAGATGCCTGGTTACTGCGTGAAGCAAGGAATGTTACCGAGAATGCCTATGCCCCATATTCCGAATTTCATGTAGGTGCGGTAGCCATGCTGGCCAATGGCCAGGTGGTGGCAGGCACCAACCAGGAGAATGCTTCTTATCCTGTTGGCATCTGTGCGGAAAGAGTGTTATTAGGTAACGCTGCTACTTTATACAAGGATGTGCCGATTGAAACAATAGCGATCAGCTATATCAGCAAAAGCAAAACAGAAGAAATAAAAAGCGATCACCCGATATCGCCCTGCGGCATGTGCCGCCAGGCGTTATTAGAATACGAAACAAGAACAAAAAAACCGATACGGCTGATCTTAAGCGGACAGGAAGGAAAAGTGTTTATCATCCAGACAGCGAAATTCTTATTACCTTTTGCATTTACCCCGGAGGAATTGATATGAGAGCCGGTAGTTTGTAGTCGTGAGTCAGGAGTATCGGGCTAATTTGACTAACGACTATGGACTAATGACTCCCGACTAAAACAATGTCTGTACTCCATACGCCACTTTCATCTCATGCTCCAGCAGCCATTTCTTTCTCCAGAGGCCACCTGCATAACCTACTAAATCTTTATTACTGCCAATTACCCGGTGACAGGGAACAATGATGGCAATATTATTTCTGCCATTTGCATTGGCGACTGCTCTTGTGGCTTTGCTGTCACCCGTTTTACGGGCAAGATCAAGATAGCTGATCGTTTTCCCGAAGGGAATTGTTACTAACAGGTTCCATACTTCCTGCTGGAAAGGAGTACCGTTCTGGTTCAGCGGTAATTCAAAAACCCTGCGCTGGCCATTGAAGTATTGTATCAGTTGCTCCACGCAGTTGATCAGCATCGGCGGCATATGTTTTTTATGGCCGGGTGCTTTCTGCGATGTATCATGAAAAGTTACTTCGCTGATATATTCTTCGGTGCCTGCAATTTTCAGCAGTCCCACCGGTGAATGATAGTATGTGCTGTATTGTTCGTTCATGTCAGCCGATCTTCATGCCATTCAGCACAGATCGTTGCGGTTGCAATAAAATTACGTCCTTATTTTCATCATACACACCCAGCACCAGGCATTCGCTTATAAAATCAGCTATTTGTTTGGGTGGAAAATTCACAACGGCCACCACCTGCCGGCCTAGGAGTTCTTCTTTGGAATAATGCCTTGTAATCTGTGCAGAAGATCGTTTGATGCCCAGTTCGCTGCCGAAATCAATCCGTAGTTGATAAGCCGGTTTCCGGGCTTTGGGAAAATCATTCACTTCAATAATGGTCCCGGTCCTGATATCGATCTTTTCAAAATCATCCCAGCTGATGAGCATAGATTAAAATTTACCGTAAACTAAAGAATAATGATAAACCGCTTACACTAAATTATTTTGCCGGTTATTCTTCTTCCATTTATCTTTCTGGAAATTTGAGCCATATGACCCCTGTTAAAAAAGATATGAGTATCTCCCGCCGCAAATTCATCCGCAATGCCGGTATTGCAGGTGCAGGATTTTTTATTATTCCAAGACATGTGATGGGCCGTGGCTTTATTGCACCCAGTGATAAACTGAATATTGCCGGTATCGGTGCCGGTGGAAAAGGAGCCAGTGACCTGGCTGAATTCGCCAAAAGTCCGAATGTAAATATTGTCGCTCTTTGTGATGTGGACGACAGGGAATCCGCCAAGACAAGAGAGAAATTTCCCAGAGCCTCTTACTACCATGATTTCAGGGAAATGCTGGATAAAGAAAAGAATAACATTGATGCCTGTTCCATTTCTACTCCGGATAATACCCACGCCGTAGCCACTTTAGCGGCAATGCAGCTGGGTAAACATGTGTACACACAAAAACCATTGACACATGATATCTATGAAGCAAGGATACTGGCTCAGGCGGAAAAGAAATACAAAGTGGTAACACAGATGGGAAACCAGGGTGGTTCCGGCGATGGTGTCCGCAAAGCCAAAGAAATGGTGAATGCCGGTATGATCGGAAACGTTACGGAAGCACATGCCTGGACCAACCGGCCGGTATGGCCGCAGGGCATTGCCACACCTACCGGAAAGTATGATATTCCCAAAGAGCTGAACTGGGATCTCTGGCTCGGCCCGGCGAAGATGATTGATTTCAACCCGGCCTATCTTCCTTTTAACTGGAGAGGCTGGTGGGCTTTCGGGACAGGAGCATTGGGCGATATGGCCTGTCATATCATGGACCCGATTTACCGTATCCTGCCTATTGATTATCCCGACTCTGCGGAATGCAGCGTAGCAACGGTCTGGAAAGAAATGTGGAATGATACACAAAACCTGGATGCCTGTCCTCCTGCTTCCATCATCCACCTGAATTACCCGAGAAAAGACGGCAAAGGCAATATCAAGGTATCCTGGCACGATGGCGGCTTGCTGCCGGAAAGACCGGATGAATTATTACCCGATGAACCTTTTGGTAACTGGGATGGGGGTGTGTTGCTGATCGGTACAAAAGGAAAACTGCTGCTGGATTGTTACGGTGCCAACCCACGATTGCTGCCCACCAAATTAATGAAGGAAAAGACGATGCCGAAGGAAACGATCAAAAGAGTGCCCGAAGGACATTATATACAGTGGGTGAATGCCTGTATTGCCGGTTACGGAAAAGGCGAGACCAGTTCACCATTCTCTTATGCCGGACCGTTCACGGAAAGTATCCTGATGGGTAATCTTGCCATCCGCAGCTGGCTGATGAAGAACCCGAACCTGAAGGGATGGGGTGATAAATACCTGGGCCGCAAGAAACTTTTATGGGATGCCAAGAATATGAAGATCACCAATTTTGATGAAGCTAACCAGTTTGTGAAGAGGGAATACAGGGCTGGCTGGAAGCTGGAGTTGTAAGACTAATTGGCTGTAATTTATTCTACTTGGCAATTTCTAAGAGTATTGATTTAGCTTTTTTTGAAATTTCCAGGTAATATTCTGAATCTTTTTTTATTTCGGTAATATATTTTCCAACGATGTCTCTTCGATTTGTCGCATCGTATAGATTACTCTCATAAATAATTATTTTGATCCTTTCTTTTTCAAAAGCACTAAGATTTTGAATCTCGAATTGTAATAAACGGGTTAATAAGCTGTTTCTGAAGTCTTCTTTATGTTTCCTTTCTCTTTCATAAAGTTCAAATGATGCGCCAAGAATATCGTTAATTTCAGTTGAAGATGTTGCAATATCAATAAGCTGTTCAATTGTAGGTTCCGGAAGTTTTTTTAAAACCGATATGACCTTGCCGAAATATTCAGTCTCGTAGTATATTAAAACCCATTCTTCTGTTGGGTTATTGTCTGAGTAGTAATGTGTGCAGCCGTCGCCTGAAGTTTTTAACTTGGACAGAGTTTTAAGGGTAGATTCTACTTTGTGCTGGTTACAAATGAAAAATTGATTCATTTCTTAAGAGAGTGATTTCCGATTTCGATGCATTATATTTTTACAAGTAGCACTTCAATCTAATAACTTCACCAAATCCATCAACTCTGCCTGCTTGTAAATATCTTTTTCCCCGGAAAAACATTTACTGAATTCTTCCAGTAGTTGTTTGATCACATCTTTATTCTTCTGTGGTTTGAAATAATGATCAATCGGGGGAACAGAAATACGTTTGAAATAATTGTCTACGTCTTTATGGGTGAACACCTGACCGGAAGTGGGATCAATAAAGAATTCTATTTTTTCAACCGGGTTCATTAATTGTTCATCGGAATAGCCGTATTTGAAATAGGCAACGATGAACTGTTTGGGTAAATTAATAGCCCGGACAGGAATATCCAGCATTTCGCAAAGCAGAAGATATAAAATGCCATTGCTTACCTGGTTGCCCCGTTTTGCTTCCAGTGTTTTATGCAGTAAGAATTCGTTAGGTTCTTTGTAGTTGGTCTCATTTCCTTTTAAGCCATAGTAACTGTAGAGGATGCTGGTCACGATATTGATCTGTTCCAGCGGCGTCAGGTAATTATTAAGCTCCAGCCAGATATTGCGGCGCACTTTTTCGATTTCCTGCATCACGGGGGCGGTAGCCATCTCAGGGTACTGGAACTTGCAGGTGAGCAGGGCGCCCAGTGTCAGATCATGATGACCGGATACATTCCATTGGCGGAAATCTTCGGCGAGGTCACGGTAATGGAGACGGTGGATCAGTACTTCAATCCGTTCCTGGGTGGGTTCATCCGGTGTGGTTTCCCAGAGATGTTCCAGGTTAGGAATGATAGGTTTGCCATAGTCAACAATTTTGGTGCTGACGGCTTCAAAGACTTCTTCATCGGGATCATCCAGCAAATGAAGAAGGGCAGATATCTCAGTATTTGTTTCCATGGTGGCGGCTTCAGTTTGGTAAATATCTATGCTGATAACGAAAGAACGCTATTAAAATTTTCCACAGGTGGGGAGAAGCCGGGAAAAGCAAGTATGAAGTCAGAACTACGAAGTGGTGAAAGTGACAGTGTTTTCTATTAAATGATACTTATTTCTTTTGGGCAAGCACCATCCAGTCCCAGGGCCTGGGTTCTTTCAGCCATTTGGGTGGATGGTGAAATTCGGTTGACCAGCTGTATTCTATTTTTTGTGTATCCAGTGTGGTAAAACCTTCGTTGGATAACAAGAGTTGCAATTCTTCTTCCAGGTAATGTTTGGTTGGAACATGATCCAGGTCCATATTACCCTGTAGCATATTCCTGTATTTCCTCAATGCCATTGCTCCGGAAATCTTATCTGCAAAGTACTTCTTATCAATATTCCATTTCTGCTGGATGATACGGCTGAACATCCAGGATTCCAATGCAGGAACAGTCAACACCAAATAACCACCCTTCTTCGTACAGGAGGACAGATTTTTAAAAAATGCATCTCGTTTTTTCATTGAGTCGGTCAGTATCGCATTGATGCAGATCGTGACATCACATTTCGGTAATTTGATCTTTGGGGACGAGAGATCAGCCCGCAGGTACTTTACATTGGTATACCCCGGGTAATTATTTGCGGCTATCTCCAGGTTCTTTGCTGAAATATCAGCAGCAATCACCTGCTTAAAGGCGGGAGCCAGTACAGGCAGCCACTTTCCAATAGCACAACCGGCATCCAGTACTGTTTTGCCGTGACCGGCTATCTTTTCAATGGCTGAGCGGATAATGGCTTTTTTATCATTATGGAGCACATCAAAGATCTCGTCATTATATGCCGGTGCAATTCGTTCCCAGTATTTCCTGTCCATGCGCTGTGAATATTTTCCACAAAATACGGCTTTGGTCTGCTTTTGGTTGTAAAGAAATTACGCCAGCCATTTTTTCTTTCACCCCGGGGTGACCCGCTTTGATGCTGCGGGTTCAATATTCTTTTACTTCAAAAACATATGCCATGAAAAAAATCAGTGAGTCAGGGTTTGCCGTTAATGCTCTTTTGTTCCTGGGGATCAATCTCCTGTTATTCCTGGTACTCCTGGTCTTTTCCTGATTTCCGGATACAATAACGTATAACAGTGCCGTTGTAATAAGTCCTGTTTCATATTCTTGAAACAGGACTTTTATTATTCTATATTTAGGGATCAAATTATCAATATGAAAAAAATTATTCTCCCGGTACTGGCTTGTTTGCTTGTTGTTTTCCTGGTTTCTTGTGGCGGGAAAGGAAGCGGCGAAGCGTATACCCTGAAAATGAAACTGGCAACCGGTGATAAATTCACACAGGAGATCGAAACAAAACTGGATATGAGTTTTGATATGATGGGCCAGCCGATGGATATGAATATGACAATGAACGGGCTGCTTGATTTTGAAGTGCTGGGAGATACTGCCGGCCTTAAAGAAGTCGGGATGACCTATACGCAAATAAAAATGGGCATGAAGATGAAAGCGATGGGAGTGGAAAATATCACTGATTCTATTATGGATAAAGCAACAGGCCGGATCATTGGCAAAACCGTACGGATGCAATTGAATGATAAAAATGAGATCGTCAGTACCAATGGTTTTGAAACCTTTACCGATAATGAGGCGTTGGATGAAGCTACCCGTGAGCAAATGAATAAAATGTTTTCCAAAGACCAGATGAATGGTATGCTGGGTATGATGTTCCAGATGTACCCGGATAAGCCGGTTAAAATCGGTGACACCTGGGAAAGTGAAACCAATACGTCTATGGCCGGTGTTGCTATGAAAGTAAAAGGTAAATACACCTTAACTGCTGTAAAAGACGGCGTTGCTTTTATCGCCCTGGATGGGAAATTTTCAGGGAAGGGAAATATGGAGCAGGGTGGGGTAGCGATGGAAATGGATATGGATGGCACTCAAAAAGGAACCGTGAATATCGGGCTGGCCGACGGCTACCTGAAAGACAGTGATTATAAAATGGAAATGAAGGGAGCGATGAATGTGATGGGGCAAAAAATGCCGCTGACGATGAAAGGATTTTATTTGATGAAAGGAAAATAAAATATAACCGGAAAGAAAAACCCTGCAATTGCAGGGTTTTTTAGTTACTTCTTCTTTTTTGGTGCGGCTTTCTTTTTCACCGCTGCTTTTTTCTTTGCCGGAGCTTTCCCGGTTTTTGGCTTTGCCGCTTTTGTTTTTTTAGTAAAGGCACCGGGTATTTCCAGTTCAATGAATTTCTTTACATCCTCTAAAGTAAAAGCAGCAGCTTCTTCCGCTGTATATTTTGTATCATCTGCTTTTTTGGGAATACGGATGATCTTCTTACCATATTTCAGGATGGGGCCCCATCTTGCATTCTCAACAGAGATCTTTTCATCCGCCCAGCGCTGGATATAGCGGTTGGCTTCTTTTTTCACTTTTGCATCGATCAGTTCATCCATTTCTGATTGGATCAGCGTATCAAAATTGTAACGCCTCGGTACATTGATAAACATCCCGTCCCATTTGATATAAGGACCAAAACGGCCCTTGCCCTTGGTGATGGGTTTACCTTCGTACATACCCACCGGTGCATCGGCAATTTGTTTTTGTTTGATATGAGAGATCGCCGTTTCCAGGTCCACGGTGGAAAGATCAGTGCCTTTGGGCAATGAAATAAATTCATCGCCCCATTTTACATACGGGCCAAAGCGGCCTACATTGACAGAGACTTCTTTGTCTTCGTATAATCCCATTGATCCCTGTGCACCAAACAGATTCATTGCCTCTTCATAAGTAATGGTCTCAATGCTCTGGCCGGTTGGTATTTTGGCAAAACGGGGTTTCTCTTCTTCATCGGCACTGCCGATCTGTATCATAGCACCATAACGTCCCATTCTTGCCACCACCGGCTTGCCGCTTTCCGGGTCAACACCCAGTTCTCTTTCTCCTTTGATGCGTTCAGCCGTCTCAATGGTTTTCTCCACATCTTTTTTGAAAGGACTGTAGAAATCATCAATCATCTTGTTCCACTTCATCTTTCCTTCCGCCACTTCATCAAACTCTTCTTCAATCCGGGCCGTGAAACTGTAATCCATGATATCATCGAAATACTGCTTCAGGAAATCGGTGACTACCAATCCAAGATCGGAAGGAAACAGTTTTGATTTCTCCGCACCGGTGTTTTCCTGTTCCATTTCTTTGCTCACCAGGTCTTTCCGTAAAACAAACACACGGAAATCACGGCGGGTGCCTTCCTTATCTCTTTTCTCCACATAACCTCTTTTTAAAATCGTGGAGATCGTAGGCGCATAGGTAGAAGGGCGGCCAATGCCCAGCTCTTCTAATTTCTTTACTAAGGAAGCTTCGGTATACCTCGGCAAAGGACGACTGAATCGTTCCGTTGCTTTCATTTCTTTAAAAGGTAACTGCTGGCCAACAGTCAATGGCGGCAGCATTCCCTCGTTGGCTTCTTCTTCCAGTTCATCGTCATCTTTATCTTCCCGGTACACTTTCAGAAAGCCGTCAAATTTCAATACTTCACCACTGGCACTGAGTTCTTCCTTATTGGTTGATATTTCAATCTTCGCTGTGGTCTTTTCCAGTTCCGCATCCGCCATCTGGCAGGCCATCGTTCTTTTCCAGATCAGTTCATACAACCTTGCCCATTCAGCTTCCTGGATGGAAGGATTGCTCATATACGTGGGGCGGATCGCTTCGTGTGCTTCCTGTGCACTTTCATTTTTATTCTTGTACTTACGGAACTGGTGATACTGGTCGCCATACATCCCTTTCACAGTTCTGGTGATATCACCCAAAGCAGTATCACTCAGGTTCACACTGTCGGTACGCATATAAGTAATGTACCCGTTCTCGTACAAACGTTGGGCGATCTGCATGGTTCTTGAAACGCCATACCCCAGTTTGCGGGAAGCTTCCTGTTGTAAAGTGGATGTGGTGAAAGGTGGGGCCGGGGAACGTTTGCCCGGTTTCACCTGTATGTCGGTTACTTTATAATCAGCACCAACACAACTTTTCAAAAATGCTTCTGCGTCTTCTGCTGCATTGTATTTCCTGCCTTCTGCGGCGAAGGTTACATTTTTATCAGAGACATCTTTGGCGGTGAATAACGCTTCGATCTTAAAAGTGCTGGTGGGAGTAAAGGCATTGATCTCTCTTTCCCGTTCAGCGATCAGACGAACAGCCACACTCTGCACACGGCCTGCACTCAGGTTGTTGCGCATACTCATCTTGCGCCAGAGAACAGGGCTCAGTTCAAACCCCACGATCCTGTCGAGGATACGGCGGGCCTGCTGGGCCATCACCAGGTTCATATCCAGTTTGCGGGGATTCTGTACTGCCGCCTGGATGGCCGGCTTGGTGATCTCATGAAAGACGATCCGTTTGGTGGTCTTGGGATCAAGGCCCAGCACCTCGCACAAATGCCAGCTGATGGCTTCCCCTTCACGGTCCTCATCCGTGGCCAGCCATACTTCGCTGTTTTTGGATAATTTCTTCAGCTCATTGACCACCTTCTCCTTATCATCGGGAACAATATATCGGGGCTTGAAACCATTCTCCACATCAATACCCATCCCGGCTTTTTCCAGGTCACGGATATGGCCAAAACAACTTTTCACCTGGAAATCTTTTCCCAGGATCTTTTCGATCGTTTTCGCTTTCGCAGGGCTCTCAACTATCAGCAGATTTTTCGCCATAAGGACTCCATATTATAATACAAAACCGCTTTTCAGCGGCTGCAAATTAGAGCAAGAATAATTAATTTTCCCGGAAACTTGCCAAATCGTAAAACTATCCGTTAGTTTGGCGGCTGTATATCAACATGAAAATCACCCGGCAAACAGACCTGCTGCTGAATGTAATTTCCCCTTTATTACTGGGGTATTTTATCTATTTCCTGGGCAGCTATGAACTGCTTCCGCAATGGGTTAAAAATTATTTTCCCGATGGCCTCTGGGCCTATGCGTTCTTATCAGCGATCCTTATCATCTGGAACCGGCAGCTGAATTATACCTGGCTTTTCATTTCCTTTTTGCTGGCAGCCTGCTTTGAACTTTTGCAGCATTACCTGTTAGTTGCAGGCACAGCCGATATAGCAGATGTTATGACTTATTTTCTTTTTATGGGTGCAGGCCTTTTAATGAACCGGTTCTTCAAACAAATAAAATCATACCCTGGCAGTTTAATTGATAATTATGAATCGCAGCAAAAGAAAGTCAATTTATAGTGTGGCGGCTGCAGCAGGATTCCTGCTTATTGCGGCCGGCAGTTCCAGCATCAACAAAATACACTGTGGTGCTTTCAGCCGGACACCAAGCGGCGAGGAAACCAGTGCTGATAACTATGTGTTGCTAAACGATGGCTCCAAAGTTTTTGGCGACAGGATAACCTGGAAATCGGGCTTGCTGGTAAAAGACCAGATCAAAGTGGGCGATGAAAAATTCGCTATCCGGGAGACCAAAGGTTATTTTGCCAATGGTACCTATTATGGCCGTATCAATAGCAGTAACTACGCCAAACGTATCATACATGGCAAGCTGAATGTGTATTATACCGAGGACTGGACAACCTATACAACTACCAACAGCCGGACCGGTGCTATGCGGACTTCGCAACGGCTGGTTTGTATTCACTACGTACAGCGGGGTGATAACGGACCTATTGAGGCTATTGCCAACCAGAAAGACATCAGGGAGTATGTGAAGGATTGCCCTGCTTCTATGGAGATGGTGGATAAAAGAGATAAAGAGATAAGAAGGGCCATCCGCAGGAACGGGTTTTACCTGAATAAAGTGTTTGTGATCTATAATAACGGTTGCAAAGACGAATAGAGCTGGTTAAATCAATGTGCTGACCCAGGCAGCTATTTTTGCTGCCCATCTTTTATATTCCTTGCCGGAAGGATGTAAACCGTCGGCGGCTAATAAGGAGTGATCAGTTACAGCCTCCCTTGTCCATGCTGTTATAGCAATGTAATGAACCTTGTATTGCAAAGCGATCTCTTTATTGGCTTTGTTATAGGCATCAATTTCAGCAGCGATCTGTGAACGGTCCCTTCCTTCTGCAAAAGGAGTAACACCCCAATCCGGGATGGAAAGTACTACCACATGGCTGGCTTTGTTCCCGGCTAAACGAATTGCTTTTTTCAACAGGGCTTCAAATTCGGGTTTATATTCTTCCACTGAACGGCCGCGGTATTGATTATTGACACCAATTAAAAGAGAAACGAAATCATAAATTGGCAGCAATGGTTCTTCTTTGTCCGCGGCGATGATGCCGGCTTCCAGTTCATCAGTGGTCCAGCCGGTTTTGGCGATGATCCTGGCCTTGATTTCTATGGCATTTTCATGTTGCAATTGTTGAACCAACTGGCTTGGAAAATTTTCTTCCGGGGGAACACTTTCGCCAATGGTATAAGAATCACCGATAGCGAGATATGTATATTTTTTAGCAGCCATTTCGGGAATATTTGTTTGATCACTGAAACTAACGGCAATAGTAAAGAAACTAAACAGAATGAATACAGGTCTCATAAAAAATCAACAATGGCTTTGGATACCTTGTTATCCCGGTAGATCCGGCGGTGCCCCAGTCCCTTGCTAATTACGAATTGTATATTCGGATAGTTTTCGGCTTTTACATTATAGGCGTCGGTCAGCGGGGTGATCTCATCATCCTCATCATGCAACCAGAGCACTTTGGCCCGGATATGTTGCATAGCCCGACGGATCGAATACCAGGAAGAAGGATGCCCGCCTGCTTTGATAATGATCTTTTCAAATTCGGGCCGCAGTGCGTCATCCAGTTTCAGGAAATGGAAAAAAGTATTGATAGCTGTGGTCGTTTCCGTAGCGGGTGCGATCAATACGAGGTGAGTATCATTGCTATGATGGATTTCTTCTAATGCAAGGCTTACCGCAAGCCCGCCAAATGAATGTGCCATGAAGGATTGAACAGGACCATACCGTTCATTGATCTCCGTAATTGTCTTAGCATACAAAGGGGCTGTGATTTGTTTGCCGCCACTTTTGCCATGGGCGGGTGCATCAAATGCCAGTACTTCATATCCTTTTTTGATCAGGGGCCTTATATAGCGGTCAAAACTGGTGGCGGAAGACTCAAAGCCATGCAGGATGAGTACTTTTCGTTCAGCCGGGTGGTTCCAGCGCCAGCCACATACAGTGATACCATCAAGTTTGAAAGTTAATTTTTCAGCCTGTTCAAAAATCTTTGGGGCAGGCTTCTTATTACGTCGTTGCGGTGTGCGGAACAGATCGAATGCTTTTGCAGCCGCTTTCGCAGGGGAAACGACTGTCAATAGTTTGAATTTGGTTCTAAAATAGCTGACTGCGATTTTTTGTGCTAATTTCATGCAATGCAAAAATAAGATTCGGAGGAGGTATATGGATATTGTAATTATCGGATCGGGAAATGTGGCAGCTGTGCTGGGTAGAAAATTCAAAGCAGCTGGTCATAGCATTGTACAGATATATAGTCGTAATGCGTCAGCAGCCAGCGAACTGGCTTATGAATGGGACACGGAATCCACTAATTACAAAATCCTAATCAATAAAAAGGCAGATATGTATATAATAGCTGTCGCTGACGATGCTATTGATGAGGTGGCGGATGACCTTAAACTTCCCGGCAAAGTGGTGGCACATACCGCTGCTTCTGTGCCTAAAGAGATATTGAAAAATATTACAGCACACTACGGTGTTTTTTATCCATTACAAAGCCTGCGGAAGGAAACCATTCATTTGCCGGAAGTGCCTGTTTTTTTTGAGGGAAGTGATGAGTTTACCAAAAGGAAACTCGAGGTACTGGCGCAATCTATTGCAGGCGAAAAGGTGGCAGAAGCAGGTACTAAAGACCGTTTAAAACTGCATGTGGCAGCCGTACTGGTCAGCAATTTTACCAATCACCTGTATACCCTTGCCCAGGAATATTGCAAAAACGAAGGACTTGATTTCAAACAGTTATTACCGTTGATTGAGGAAACAGCCCTGCGCATTAACGATATCTCCCCGAAACAGGCACAAACGGGCCCTGCCATCCGCCATGATAAAGAAACCATTGAAAAACACCTGGAGTTGCTGAATGACTATCCCGGTTTAAAAACGATCTATTTGTTACTTACAGAGAGTATTCAGCAAGTGAAATAATGGGTACCGGTTAAACTGTTCTCATCTTATCATTTTCCCGAACAAGTAAACCTTTTATTCGTTTTTACAATACTTTTGCCCCCTGAAACGAAAAAAGGAACAGATGTATACGATCAAATTCAATTTTGAGGAAAAAGGACTGGAGCCGGTGGTTATTCAGAATGCCGGGCCCTGGGAAAGCATCCTGGAAATTGCCCTGAAGAATAATATTGACCTTCATCATAATTGCGGAGGTGTTTGTGCCTGCAGCACCTGTCATGTTTATGTTGAAAAAGGAGAGCAGTTCATCGATCCTATCAGCGACAAGGAAGAGGATTTTATTGATAGGGCAGTTAGCCCCCGCCTTAACTCCCGGCTGGGATGCCAGTGCCTGCTGCACGATGGAGAGGGTGAAATAGAAGTGACATTACCCGACCAGACACAATTTTTGGGAGAATAAATTTCACAGAGGTCAGAAGTAAGAAGTCTGAATTCCGGCCTCCGTTATCATACCTCAGACTTCTTTTTCTTTTTATGAGTCATTTTGAACCACCTATCAATTGGAGTGATCATGAAGACATTGCCTTGAAACTGTATGAACGTTTTGGTGATGAATTCAATGAAGGGAAAATATACAGGGTTCGTTTCACTGATCTGCTGGAATGGATATTGCAAATTCCCGGTTTTGAAGGAACCCGTGAGCAAAGTACCGAAGGACACCTGGAAATGATCCAGAGTGCCTGGGTCTATGAATGGAGAGATAACCAGAAGTAACCCGCCGTTGAAAAGTTGAAAGTTTCTTTACACCCTTATCAACCTGCAAACATGAACGTTCTCGAACTATTTAAAAAGGTAACCACGTTTGTTTTCGATGTGGATGGTGTGCTGACTGATGGTACTGTTCTGGTGCTTGATAACGGCCTGCAGGCAAGACGGATGAATATCAAAGATGGTTTCGCTTTGCAAATGGCGATCAAGAACGGGTACGGTGTCCGTATTATTTCAGGAGGCAATTCACCACAAGTAGTGGACAGGCTGGAAAAACTGGGTGTAAAAGATATCAGCATGTCTGTTTTGGATAAGAAGACTTTTCTTGAAGAATACATGAAAGCTAACAAGCTGAAAAAAGAAGAAGTATTGTATATGGGAGATGACCTGCCCGATCTTCCCGCTATGAAAGTGGTGGGGGTGCCCTGTTGCCCTGCTGATGCAGTGGCTGAGATCAAAGCCGCAGCCAGTTATATTTCACACCTGAACGGGGGGGCTGCCTGTGTGCGGGATGTGATCGAAAAGGTCTTGAAGCTGAATGACCACTGGGAGTACCGTACGGATGTAACTTCCCGCTGATAATACTCTTATTTTATACCTCACCGTTCTGCCGTATCTTTCGCCAAAATTTTTTTCAATGAGGTTGACAGCCGCTTTCCTGAAAATGATCCGACTGCCCAACCTTTTTTTTATTGCCCTCACGCAACTGCTTTTTCATTTCTGTATTTACGATGTACTCTACAAAGGGCAGGTGACCTCCGGCGACCTCTTTCGTTTTTTTATCCTGGTGCTGGCTTCTGTTTTTATTGCTGCGGCAGGGTATGTGATCAATGATTATTTTGATATCAACATTGATGAGGTCAATAAGCCTCAAAAAATGGTGGTGGACAAACTGATCCATCGCCGCTGGGCCATTGCCTGGCATTTTATGCTTAGCACCAGCGGGCTGATACTCACCGTGGTGGCATTGCCTTTTCTGGAGAAATGGTATTTGATCCTGGCTAATATGGCCTGTGTGGCATTGCTCTGGTTCTATTCCACCAATTTCAAAAAAAGTTTGCTCATAGGTAATATTGTGATCTCACTACTCACCGCCTGGACCATTCTTATTGTTTTCTTTTCCAAGGTATCTGTGGCAGATGCCATCGGGATGGGAGAAGGATCACACCAGAAATTTTTCAGGCTGGCTTTCCTGTATGCGGGGTTTGCTTTCATCAGTTCGTTGATCCGGGAGGCGATCAAGGATATGGAAGATATGGAAGGGGATGCAAAGTATGGTTGCCGTACCATGCCGATCGTTTGGGGTGTTAATGCCACTAAAGTGTATGTGGCGGTCTGGCTGATCGTATTGATCACTATCCTGATCATTGTGCAGGTATATGTATTACAATTCAGGTGGTGGCTGCCGGTAGTGTATAGCATTGGTTTGATCATTTTGCCATTAGGCTATATTTTTTACGAACTTTTTAAAGCCCGGACAACAGCCCAATTTCACAAGCTGAGCAACTGGACCAAACTGGTTATGCTAACCGGCATTCTCTCCATGGTTTTCTTTTATTTTTACCTATGAATACAATAATTCTTGCATCACAGTCACCACGGCGTAAACAATTACTGGAATGGGCTGAAGTGCCTTTTGAAGTAGTAGTGAAAGAAACGGACGAACGATTTCCCCCGGGAATTACAGCGGAAGAAGTGTCGGTTTATATTGCCAGGAATAAAGCATTAGCCGTACAGGCGATGCGCAATGAGACTGAAACTGTATTAGCAGCTGATACCATTGTGGTGTTGGGTGATGATCATATTCTTGGCAAACCGGTTCACCGGGAGGATGCTGTGAGTATGTTACTGGCCCTGGCAGGAGAAAAGCACCGGGTGGTAACCGGGGTGGTCATAAGAAAGGGGGGTATTGAAATCGCCTTTGCAGATGTAACGGAAGTGGAATTTCATGACCTGTCAGTTGAACAGATTGAGTTTTACGTGGATAAATATAAACCTTACGATAAAGCCGGTGCTTACGCCATCCAGGAGTGGATCGGTGTGGTGGGAATTAAATCTATCAAAGGCGATTTCTATAATGTCATGGGTCTGCCGGTAAGCAGGGTGGTGCTGGCTTTGCATCAACTAAATGCTTAACTTAGGGAAAGGTTAGCCGGTTGTAGCAATAAATAAACTGTTATCCCATGACAGAGCGATTGCTGCAATATATCTGGCAATTCCAGTATTATAATAAAGGACAATTATCAACAGCTGCAGGAGAGCCGCTGCAAATAATATTTCCCGGCCAGTTCAATACAAACCAGGGTCCTGATTTCAGTGATGCCAAAATTAAAATCGGAACAACTACCTGGGCGGGTACCATAGAGTTGCATATCAATACTTCTGATTGGCAAAAACATAATCACCAGCAGGATAATAATTATATTAATGTCATTCTACATGTGGTATGGGAAGACGATACGAAAGCCAATGCGCTGCCGGTATTGGAGCTGAAAAGCAGGGTTCCTAAAGTTTTACTGCAGCGCTATGAAGAATTGATGCTCTCTTCTTCCTTTATTCCCTGCGAGAAAACGATCCATACAGTCCGGGATATTACCTGGAAAAGCTGGAAGGAACGATTGCTGGCGGAACGGCTACTACGCAAAGCAGCGGTGGTAGAAACATACCTGCAGCAGAACAATTATCATTGGGAAGCCACGTTTTGGTGGTTGCTGGCCCGGAATTTTGGAATGAAAGTAAATGCCGATGCTTTTGAAGCGGTTGCCCGCTCTTTGTCCATTAATATTCTTGCGAAACATAAAAACCAGATCCATCAGCTGGAAGCATTATTGCTGGGGCAGGCAGGCTTACTGAATGAAAATTTTACGGAAGATTATCCTGTCATGTTACAAAAAGAATATACATTCTATAAAAACAAATACGGCCTCCAGCCGGTCAATAACCCGGTGTTTTCGTTGCGGATGCGACCCGGGAATTTTCCGGCGGTCCGGCTGGCACAACTGGCCATGCTGGTCCATGATTCCGTTCATTTGTTCTCAGAAATTAAAGAAGCTGCTGATGTAAAGAAGGTTAAATCCCGGTTTGATATCACGGCCAATGATTACTGGCATTATCATTACCGGTTTGATGAACTTTCCGCATTCCGGAAAAAGAAACTGGGAGCAACGATGATTGATAATATCGTCATTAATACAATCGCACCGGTACTATTTGCCTATGGCAATTATCATAAAGAGCAACCGTATAAAGACAAAGCCCTGCTGTGGCTGGAAGAAACAACTGCCGAAATGAATGTGATCACCAGGGGATTTGAGAAGCTGGGGCTGGAAAACAGGACCGCTTATGATTCGCAGGCATTGATTGAATTAAAAAATAATTACTGTCAATCAAAACGCTGCCTCGATTGTGGGGTGGGGAATGCCCTCCTGAAGCAATAAAAAGCCGGGATGAATAGCTCATCCCGGCTGTACAGTGCAGCTTAATTCTTAATGATCGTTTGGGCTGTGTACTTCTGGTTATTGACCATGTGGATGATATAAATGCCTGCCTCTACTTTGTCGGCTAAAGTGATCTCTACCTGCTGTGAACTCTCTTTAATGCTGTAGTGAATTTTTATATTTCTGCCACTGATATCTGTAATGATGATCTTCTCGGGACGCATACCCGGGGCATAACGAACGATGAACTTATTGTCGAAAGGGACCGGGAAGATACTGAACCCGTTTTTGGGTTCTGTATAGGTGTGAACGATCTTACTGTTGATAGAATATCCGTTGCTGTTGGTGTATTTGATCATATAGTGGTTATTTCCGGGTAAAGGATTTTTATCAATGTGAGTGAATTTGCTTATCGCTGATTCTTTTTTCTCAAAGCTGTCAATAACACTGAAACTGCTGCCGTCGGCTGACCGCAGTATTTTGAATGTACCGGCGGGAGCGGCTGTATTCATCTCCCAGTTCAGCTTGTTGCTATTGTCAGCAGTGACATTGATTGTAAATGATATGAATTGAACAGATAATGCCAGTAATGCACTGCAACTATTGCAACTGGTAAACACCTGCGCAGATCCCCAGTTATTCGGCTGGCATCCCCAGGGGATACAGCCGGAATCGGAAGTATGACTGTTGCCGAGACAGGCCAGCAACCCTGTATTATTTGTAAGCTGCCCGTAAAACTGGGAAAACTGACGAACATACAAACAGGCATTGCCAGTTGGCACGGAATAACTGTTGGCTACTTTATTGATAAGGACAGCCATTTGGGTGCTGCTGCCATTTCCCAGGCAAACGGATCCGGCAGATGCCAACGGATCATGAATGATGCCCCAGAATTCAGCAGTCCCCCTGTTTACGAACCAGGAATGGGCGTTATTAATGACCAGGTACTGGTTTGACATTTTAAAAACCGAACCGGTGGTGGCATTAATGATAAGGTTGGGATTGGATAAAGTGGCATTGTTGACCAGGGAAAGATTTCGCTGTATTTCGCAGGTACCATAGTTATAAATAGAACAGCCGCCGGTAAAGATCAACCCGGAACCAATCCCGGATGTAATCACAAATCGGGCACCGGGCAGTACATAGATGGTACCGCTATCCATGTAAAATTTGTCAATAGAAAGATCACCACAAACAACCAGGGTACCACCTTTCAGGGAAAGGGTATTAAACAGAGTTGTCGTGCCATAAAACCATTTGGTGGTTGCGTTGTGTAATTCTTCCCCGTCTGTAACCAATGGTTCAGTTCCTGTGCAATCAGGTGGCACAGGTGGTGCGGTGATGCATTGCGAAAAACCGTTACGGGATGTAAAAAGAAAAAAGAGCAGGATCAGTAAGGGGGCTTTCATCTCATGTGTTTTAAAAATAAGATCACCGGCAAAAAGCCTTTCACGATCGTTTTCACACATAAGAGCCAGCACGGTTTTCAGGATATCGGGATACCTGGTTTTTCAGAGTTTGGACTTATGTTCAGGCCTTTTGCCGGGTGACCTGGTATTGGATGTTTACTAACCCAAACTATGATAATGATTGGCTGGCTGCAAGTCAACCGGAAGCAAACGAACGGATTGCTGCATGAACTGCAACTAAACCGGCATGAATGAATCAGCGATGAATAATTTTTTATTTATCCAGCCAATCTTTGAAGTCATGAACCCTTTTGCGGCTCACAATAACTTCCTTATCTGTTGCCGGGGAAAGATAAAGTTTGAGACGATTTCCAAAATAGGCATGGATCTCTTTGACCGTTGGTAATGAAATAATAAATGAACGGTTCACCCGGAAGAACAGGGTGGGAGAGAGGAGGTTTTCTAATTGCTCAATACGGTATTCCAGCAAAAATTTCTGGTTGTCGAAGGTTTTAAAAAAGATAAAGCGTTCCTGTGAAAAGAAATAAGCGATCTGTCCCACAGGAATAGATAGTAAACGCTGACCTTGCTTGACAAGAAACCTTTCTTTAAAAGGACCGGCTGTTAACGGTTTGCTGTTAGTGCTGTTGGTGAACTGATCAAAACTGAGTAGTTTTTCTTCTGTACCCGGAAGGCTGTTCAGTATCTGCCGGATGGTTTTATAACGAAAGGCGGCAAAATTATACTCGGCTGTTTTCGTAGAAAAAGTTACAACGGCTTTTACATCCTTGTAATTCATCCCGGTTATCATTTCCTCATTGGCCAGTATAAGGTCGGGGATATTGTTTTTAGTCAGCCATTCTGCAGCGGCAAACATATCACCCGTGACACCCACCACCCGGATGGAATCATCTATTTCACTGAGGATATCTTTTATTTGCTGAACCATCCCCTTTTCATATTCTATCACCAGTACATTCATGGCATCACTATTATCCTTCCGGAAACAGCAAAGATTACAAGTGTAAAAGAATAAATAAAAGATTATAAGCATCAACTGCTGAAAGCGATGAATGAAATGAAGTCAGTTCATTCATCGCAAAAATTGATACAGATGTAAATCGCTAAAAAAATGTTAACTCCAGCTGCCCCAATCAATCTTTACTTCAATGTCGGGGTGGATACTCTTCATCACCGGGCAGGTATCGCCGGTATGTTTCAGGATGATTTTTGTTTTTTGCTCTATGTTTTTTAATGCTTCAGGGATATGAAATACTAACTCAATTCCGCCCACTCTTCTCGGGTCGGCTTTCATGATCTTGAGTACTTCAATTTTTATATCGTTCAGGTCAAAGCCCATGGTCCTTGCTTTAATGCCCATTACCGTGATCATACAGGTGCCCAGTGATGTGGCCAGCAGATCGGTGGGAGAGAAACGTTCACCTTTACCATTATTGTCAACCGGGGCATCCGTCTCAAAATAACTACCGCTTTTAAGATGGGTGCAGGTGGTTCTCAGGTCACCATTATACACAACTGAAGATGTCATTATCAATTTTTGCCCTAAATTTACGTTATAGCCCTGAGCAGGACGAAAAGAAGCAAAAGAGTTTTGGCTTTTTCTTTCAGAACAGAGCGGCATCTTTTCAATACTTTTTCTCGTTTATGTTCCCGGTTAACCAATAAAATATAGCTCCGTGAAGAAATTAAGTTTTTTACTGCTGTTTGCCATTGCAGGTATTGCTGCCGTTGCACAGGATTCCACCTATCTATCCCGTGAAGAACGTAAAGAAACCCGCAGGGAAGCGATCAATAATCGTATCCGCCAGGCAGAGGAAGGAACCCTGGTGTTCAGGAAGCAAAGTATATTCGGTATCCAGGCCCGCACCAACGGGTATGGCATTTTTTATGAACTGGGCAAAATGAAAAGTACCCGTAAGACCAACATCTACCGGATTGATATCACAGAAACCAAAAGCCCAAAAGAAGAAAAATTTATCAGCAGTGGTTTTTTTGGTAACTCATTTGTGTATGGGAAGCAGAATTATTTTTACCCGGTCACATTGGGTTTTGGACAGCAGTATATTTTCGGGCAAAAAGGAAATAAGAATGGAGTCGTTGTAACAGGAGTGTACAATGCCGGTATCTCCATCGGCCTGCTTCGTCCTTATTACGTCGTGGTGAATGATCCCGGCAGCGGCACCGAACGGACGATAAAATATTCACAGGAAGACAGTGCTTTGTTCCTCGGCCCCACCATTTCCGGCGGAGGCGGTTTAGGTAAGGGCTGGAGCGAAATGAAAATAAAACCCGGTGCTTTTGCCAAAGTAGCCATGCGATTCGATTATGGCCGCTTTAATGAAATGGTTTCCGGGCTGGAAATAGGCATGAGCCTGGAAGTCTACGGCTCTAAAATTCCGATCATGCTACTGCAACAAAAGGATAAGAGCATGTTTTTCCAGGGCTATGTGGCCATCCTGTTTGGCCGTCGGAAGTAATGGGCTTATTTTTGTGCTATGACTGAACTCCCCGTAGTCCCGGCAAATAGCGAAAAGGAAACGAAAACCAGGAAGCCCGACTGGCTTCGTGTAAAACTCCCCATTGGCGAAAGTTATAAGCATGTTAGAGGGCTTGTTGACAGCCACAAACTGCACACGATCTGCGAAAGCGGTAATTGCCCCAATATGGGTGAATGCTGGGGTGCAGGAACAGCGACTTTTATGATCCTTGGGAATACCTGTACCAGGAGTTGTGGTTTTTGTGCGGTGGCAACCGGTCGTCCTGACCCCGTTGATTGGGATGAGCCACAGCGGGTGGCAGAAGCTATTCACCTGATGAAGGTGAAACACGCTGTGATCACTTCGGTGGACAGGGATGAACTGGCAGACGGTGGCTCCATTATCTGGCACAATACGATCAAAGCAGTAAAGTCATTGAATCCGGGTACCACACTCGAAACCCTGATCCCCGATTTTAAAGGAAAGAAAGAAGATATACAGCGGGTGATCGATGCGGCACCTGAAGTGGTATCACATAATATTGAAACGGTAGAGAGACTGACCCGCCAGGTTCGGATCCAGGCCCGTTACTGGCGGAGTATGGAAGTGATCAGGACATTGAAAGAAGGGGGCATGAGAACCAAGAGTGGCATCATGCTCGGTTTGGGTGAGACCAAAGAAGAAGTGATACAAACTATTAAAGACCTGAAAGAAAATGGATGTGATGTGATCACGATTGGCCAGTACCTGCAGCCGACAAAAAAACATTTACCTGTTCACCGGTTTGTACACCCGGATGAATTTGCCGAATACCAGGAACTGGGATATATGATCGGGCTTGATTATATCGAAAGCGGCCCGTTGGTCCGTTCTTCTTACCATAGTGAAAGACATGTATTCGCCGGTCTTGGCAGGAAAGAATGGGAGATGAAGAAAGCTGCAGTTCAGTCCTGAGGTTTGCCTTTTTGTAGGTAACTTGCTTCTTCAATTTGTAAGGCAGCCATCACCATGAAAAGTTTGAGCCGTATCTTCTTTATTCTACCTGCACTTCTTCTCAGCTGCGTTATTGTTGCCCAACCCGGAACGTATATTCTCAATGGTTCCGCCATTCAAAATACCTGTAATTGTTATACGTTAACCCCGGCGGTGAACACACAGAGCGGTAGTGTGTGGAATGCAACCAAGATCAGTCTCAATAATCCCTTTGATTTTGTTTTCAATGTTTTTTTAGGCTGTACTGATGCTAATGGTGCGGACGGTATTTCTTTTACCTTACAACCGATCAGCACCAGTGTGGGCACTTCGGGCGGTGGTCTGGGCTTTGAAGGTATTGTGCCATCAGTTGGTATTTTACTGGATACCTGGCAAAATGTAAATAATAATGATCCTGCAGAAGACCATATCAGCATCAATAAAAATGGGAATCTGACACATGGAACTGACCTTGCCGGCCCGGTACAGGCTTCACCTGCTAATCCCAATATTGAAGACTGCCAATGGCATACGTTGCGGATCGTATGGGACCCGGTTACCAAACAATTAAGTACATATTTTGATGGCGTATTCCGGCTGCAAACAACGGTTGACCTGGTGGCCACCGTTTTTAATAATGACCCAATGGTATATTGGGGTTTCAGTGCAGCTACCGGAGGCTCTAACAACCTGCAGCAGTTCTGCACAGCTTTGAACCCCGGCTTTACTACTAATCTTACGAATAATACTGCTTGTTATGATAATATCCCGGTAAGTGTAAGTTTTACCAATACATCACAATCATTTGCCCCCATCACCAGTTTTTACTGGGATTTTGGAAATGGGAATACGAGTACGGCACCCAATCCCCCCGCACAATTATATACTACTCCCGGTATTTACAATGTGAAAGTGGCAATTACCGGACTTGATGGTTGCTTCAGCGATACCTTGCGAAAAACAATTACAATAGGAGATAAACCCGTTGCAAATTTCAACGTGTTTGATACTTGCAATGGGAACACTCCCCGTATTGTTGAAAGCTCGTTGGTAACAGTGGGTTCCGTATCACAATGGAACTGGCTGCTGGATGGTAACCCGGTTTCCACTTCCCAATTACCACAGTTAGCAGGGTTGGCAACGGGCCCGCACCAGTTACAATTAACAGCAACCAGCAATCATGGATGTGTTTCACCCGTTTTAATAAAGCCATTCACTATAAACCCGAAACCGGTAATTGCCGGCCTGGCGGCCAACGGGTGTGCAGGATTGCCTGTATCTTTTTCGGGGCAGCAGATTGATAATGCCACTACCATTGCACAATGGAACTGGCAGAGCAGTGCTAACCAAACAGCCGCAACGCAAAATGCTGCGTTCATATTCAATACCCCCGGAAATGAGAATGCCGTACTGACGGCAACTGCAACCAACGGATGCCTTGCAGACCCGGTTACTGTTCCGGTATTTATCAATACGGTTACTGCCCATGCAGGCAACGATACGGTGATCATACAGAATGTACCTTTTCCATTACAGAGCAGCCATACTATTGCCGGAGCAGCAAGCAGCCTTACGACGTTCATATGGTCGCCTGCAACAGGCCTGGATGATGCTGCCATTGCATTTCCTGTAACCATATTGCAGGATGACCAGACCTATTACTTTACTGTTACAACTGCTGAGGGTTGCGTGGCTAAGGATACGATCAACATTACCGTGTTCAAAGGGTCTGCGGTGTATGTACCAACTGGATTTACTCCCAATAATGACGGATTGAACGAATTGCTGAAACCGTACTATGTCGGCATTCAGAAGCTGGATTACTTTACCGTCTATAACCGCTGGGGGGAAATGGTCTTTACAACAAAAGATATAGCAACCGGTTGGGATGGCAGTTACAAAGGAGTAAAACAACCAACGGGCACTTATGTATGGATATGCAGGGCCACAGATTATGCCGGCAAAGTGTACCAGTTGAAAGGCACTTCAACGATCATACGATAACTTCATCGCTAAATACAGTAGCTATGCAGAAGCTTCTTTTTTCGGTTTCGTTTCTAACAATCGCCTGTTTTCAATCACAGGCACAGGTAAAATGGGTAAATGTGGATTCTTTATTCGGACCATTACCGGCATCTGTTCATATCTATAAAACAACAGATCCGTTAGATGGCAAACCCAATATTGCTTATTATGTGGAAGCTGATCTGAAAGATAAAAAACTTGAGTTCACTGCCGACACAACGTATAAACGCCGGTTAACACCTACTCAATTTTTTGATAAGAATGAAAAATCGTTGCTCGTGGTTAATACCACCTTCTTCTCTTTTGCCACGAACCAGAATTTAAACGTGGTGATCAAAGAGGGTAAACTTGTGAGTTATAATATCCACAGCCTTGCAGGCAAAGGAAAAGATACGCTGACGTACCGGCATCCTTTTGGAAGTGCCATTGGTATTAATAAAAACAGGCAAGCTGATATAGCCTGGTTGTATACCGATTCAAGTCTCAGGTATCCGTATACACGACAGGCCCCTTTAAAAGCAGTTCGTGATTCCATTCCCGGCTTTTCTAAACCAGCTGCCGAAAAAGCGATCCTGCAATCTTTAGATAACAATACCCGGGCCCGGATATCTTTCCCGGCCTGGAAAATGAAAACAGCTGTTGGAGGTGGCCCTGTGCTTCTTCAAAACGGTGAAATAAGGATTACGAATAATGAGGAATTGAAATTTGCCGGTAAAGCAATTGATGATAAACATCCCCGGACGGCTATGGGGTATACAAGAAATAATAAACTGATCATCCTCGTGGTGGAAGGCCGGCACAATGCTGTTGCAGAAGGAGCCACCCTTACACAACTGGCACAATTATTAAAAGACATTGGCTGTTGGGAAGCGCTGAACCTGGACGGTGGTGGCAGCAGTTGTATGCTGGTGAATGGAAAGGAAACGATCAGGGTTTCAGATGCAACAGGACAGCGGCCGGTACCGGCTGTTTTTATCATCCGGGAAAAGAATTAGTAAGATCCCGGTGGATAAAATGACCTGTTTATTACCCATTTCTTCGCTACTTGGCATGGTTTTATCGGATTAGTTTTAAAATTTACAGACATGAGAAAAATAGTGCTCCCCGTTTTTTTACTGACAGCAGTAGCTGCTATAATACTGATTGCCTGCTCAAAAGAAAATGCGGCAGAAAGTACAACGGTAAAGATCCGGCTCACCGATAATCCTGTTAATGCAGAGGAGGTAAATGTGGATATTCAGCAGGTAAGGGTAAAATTCCGGGAAGATTCTGCCACCGGCTGGGCCAACCTGGATACCCATGCTGGCATCTATAATTTGCTGGGTTTGCAAAACGGGGTGGATACCCTGCTGGCGGTGGGCACCATACCAACTAATGTGGTAAAAGAAATCCGCTTTGTGCTGGGTACCAATAATTCCATTAAAGTGGCCGGTGTAACCTACCCGCTGACGATCCCGAGTGGTTCAGAATCCGGGTTGAAAATTAAAGTGAATAAACAACTGAATGGAACATTGGATTCATTGCTGATTGATTTTGATGCGGCACTATCCATTCACCAGATCGGGACAGGTGCTTTTCACCTGAAACCGGTATTGAAAATAAAGTAAGAAAGAAATTGCTATGTAAACTTAAAGCCCGGTTGTACAACCGGGCTTTAAGTTTGTTGATACGATCAGTTGATAAGTTATTCTTTATTCTTCCCAAACCAAGGCACTGGCACCAAGAATAGCGGCATCCGCTTCTTTCAGGTCGCTGTACATCAGTTTTACCTTGTTTTTGAATACCTGTATTAAATTATCTTCCATCGCCTGGCGGGTAGGGTTCATGATCAGGTCACCTGCTTTGGTGAGGCCGCCAAACAAGATGATCGCTTCCGGGGAAGAGAACATTACAAAGTTAGCAAGGGCTTCACCCAGTATTTGCCCGGTGAATTCAAAGATCTCATTAGCGATCTTATCACCCTTGATAGCACATTCGTAGACTGTCTGGCTGGTAATAAGATCATTGATGGTATAATCTCTCAGCAGGCTTTCCGTTTGTGGGTTGGCAGAAAGTAATTCCAGTGCCGTTTCCCTTACTCCTGTGGCAGAAGCATAGGATTCAAGGCTGCCTCGTAACCCGGTACCTTTGTGTAACCTTCCGCCATGACGGATGACGGTATGCCCCAGCTCACCCGCAAAACCATCATGACCTAATACGATCTTTCCGTCTATGACGATGCCACTGCCCACACCGGTGCCGAGGGTGATGGTGATAAAATGTTTCATTCCTTTGGCGCAGCCATACATCATTTCGCCGACTGCGGCAGCATTGGCATCGTTGGTCAGTTTTACCTTTAACCCGAATTTCTCGGATACCATTTTTGCCAGGGGAATGATGCCTCTCCATTTCAGGTTTGCCGCATATTCAATATTGCCGGTGTAATAATTACCGTTGGGTGCACCAATGCCTATTCCATTGAAAGTGGAAACACCTCCGGCCTTTTCAATCATAGGGCCAAGACGGGCATGCAGGTCATCAATGAATTCCTGTACGGTTTCATGCTCATTGGTGAGCACCCTGTCCTGTTCCAGAATATGTCCGTTACGGTCCACCACCCCGAATTTGGTGTTGGTACCACCAATATCAATTCCTATTGCAAAATCTGCCATAACAATATTTTTATAAAATTATTTTAATGACCACCAGCACTTACTTCTGCATCGTAATCAATACCCTGTTTTTTCAGGAATCCTTTTACAACAAAGCCAAAGAATGCCAGGTAAGCAAAACAAACAACAGCGATTACATATGACTGATGAATACCTATTACGTCTGCAATCTTACCTTGAATAGGCGGAATAATGCCACCACCCAGGATCATCATAATAAGGAAAGCTGATCCCTGCGAAGTATATTTCCCAAGCCCGGCAACAGAAAGACTAAAGATAGCGGGCCACATGATAGAGCAAACCAGTCCTCCGCTAAGGAAAGCATAAATAGCGATATTGCCACTTGTGAGCAAGCCAATTATCATGGCAGCTACTCCAAGAATGCTGAATATAAGCAATGTTTTTGCGGGCTTATCTTTACTGATATAGAAAGCAGCAATCTGAATCAATACACAGAAAACATAATAGAACAACGGGGTGACGTCATAATCAGACAAATAAATAATGCCTACTAATATCCCAAACGCCACCAACGGTACAATGAATTGGAGGATGAGTTTGGTATTCTTCGAAATATTAAATGCACTAATGGCGCCTGTCCATCTTCCAATCATCAAACTGCCCCAATACATCATAATATAAGGAGTCGCTTCTGAGGCAGATAAGGAGCCGAATTCTTTTTGTTTCAATAATTCGCCCAGGTTACTTCCTATTGCCACCTCAACGCCTACATATGTAAATATGCCTAACATCCCAAATACTAACTGCGGGTACTGCATAGCTCCCCATCCATCCGCTTTTTTCCGGGCACTTGTATTAGCATACAAAAGCGCAATAACTACAATGGCCAATGCACCGAGTAACCAGTATAAACGATATTTTTCAAGAGGGTGCTTTAATGAAGTAATTTCATTATGACTATCCTTTATTTTCTGATCAGTATTCTTAACTGTTGATAAAACTGCAAGCACTTCGGGATTGGAACTATAGCTTTTTTCCAGAGAATCAAGGCTGGTTTTAACTATGGCTGCATCTTTCTTCAGGAAATTTACAGCAAAGGCTGTATCTGCAGGGTTTGGAGTGAGAGTAGCTTTAAGTAAAGAGTCAGAGAACTTGTATTCTTTTTTCACAGCATCCTCTAAAGTCGTGATCTGGATAGCTTCCTTGCTTTTATAGCTGCTGAAAACCGGGACAAACATAATAATTAGTAGCCCGGTTAGTATAATTAGCGTATAAAGAGCTTTGTTTGCCTTCTCAGTTTTTTCAAGTAAAATACCAGCCGGTACTTTTTTTGAAAAGAAGAATAACGCTGCTGCTGCTATAAAAAGAACACCAACTGCACTGTAGAGCACAATCACTTTTGATAAACTGAGGCTTGCAATTTTCTCGTCAGTAATTGTTGCTGTTGTTCCAAAAAGTGCCAGTGCCACCACCAAAGGTCCAATCGACGTACCAAATGAATTTACACCACCACCGAGGTTGACACGACTAGTGCCAGTCGAAGGGTCTCCAAGTGTTATTGCGAAAGGTTGAGCTGCAGTTTGCTGTAGTGAGAAGCCGAGTGCTACGATAAACAACCCGATCAACATGCCTGCGAAACTGTTTCCATTTACGGCCAGTATCATAGCAGCTGCGCCAAAGGCAGAGAAAAGCAAACCATATACGATACTTCTTTTAAAACCCCATTTACCAACGAGATCTTTACCTCCGAATGCACCGTATGCGAACAATACGAGAGCCCCAATGTAATATGCTGTATAAAACGCAAAATCAATTAACTGGCTTTGGAACTGATCAAGGTGGAAATAGTTTTTACAGAAGGGAATAAAAACGCTGTTTCCCGCAGCAATAAATCCCCAGAAGAAAAATACAGTTACCAGCGTTCCGAGGGCACCGTAATTAGTAGGTTGTTTAGATTGGCTCATGGCAATCGGTTGTTTTATTAAATGTTGCCCAAAGTATAACATTTTTCAGTGTCATGTTAAGACTACCGTTTTTTTTGTTGACAGCTTGTATAAAAAAAAGAGCCCCGGGCTTAGGGGTATTTTAAAAACCGGGATTATTCTTTCATTTTTTTTATCTATCTCACATCGCCAATCAAAAAAACCCCTTAATTTCAAATCAAACTTGATTTAATCCTCTACAATGGAGATAGTACATGTAGCAGCAGAATGTTACCCGGTAGCCAAAGCCGGCGGTTTGGGTGATGTGGTGGGGGCTTTGCCCAAATACCAGGCAGAACTCGGTCATGTGGCGAAAGTGGTGATGCCGATGTACCGTACCAAATTCCTCTATACAAATGAATGGGAACTGGTACATGAAGGCGGCCAGCAAATGGGCTCTCATTTTTTTCATTACAGCGTTATCAAGGAAAAGACGAACAAACTCGGGTTCGATCTTTATCTCGTGGATATAAATGGCCTGCTCGACCGGGAAAAGATCTATGGCTACGATGACGACACGGAAAGGTTCATGGCTTTCCAGATCGCCGTGTGCGACTGGATCAGCAAGTGGACACACCAGCCGGATGTGATCCATTGTCATGACCACCATACTGGTTTTATTCCGTTCATGGTCAAGTATTGTTTTGCGTTCAATAAACTGGCAGGCATACCCACTGTTTTTACAATACACAATGCACAATACCAGGGCTGGATCAGCTGGGATAAATATTATTACCTCCCGGCGTATGATTCCTACAAATGGGGCTTGCTGGACTGGAATAATATGATCAACCCCCTGGCATCTGCCGTAAAATGTGCCTGGAAAGTAACAACGGTCAGCAACAGCTACCTGGAGGAGATGCGCTATGCTGCTAACGGGCTGGAGAATTTGTTTGAATATGAAAGAGGAAAAAGCCTGGGTATCTTAAACGGAATTGATACACAGGTGTGGAATCCGGAAACGGATAATATGATCGTTAAGAATTATGACAAAGAATTAGTGGAGAAGGGTAAATTAAAAAATAAGAAGGAACTGGCAGGTCAGTTTGGTCTGGACCCGGATAAGCCGCTGATCACATTTATCGGAAGGCTGGTGGGAGAGAAAGCAGCGGATTTGTTACCGGAAGCCATCAGCCAGTCTATTTACCAGCATCATGGTCATGCCAATTTCCTGATCCTGGGATCTGGTGACCCGGAACTGGAGGACAGGCTTGACCAGATGAAACACCAGTTCAAAGGGTATTATAATTCTTATATCGGTTATAATGAGCAGTTGAGTCACCTGATGTATGCCGGTTCTGATTTCCTCTTAATGCCCAGCCGGGTAGAGCCCTGCGGACTAAACCAGATGTATGCATTAAGATATGGTACGGTACCCATGGTAAGAACAGTGGGTGGATTAAAGGATACGATTACCGATTTTGGCGACTGGCAGGGCTTCGGCATCCGGTTTAATGAAGCCAGTGTCTGGGATATTACATATTCAGTGGGAAGAGCTATCGATCTTTACAATAATAAGCCCGACCTTTATTCCTGGATGCGAAGTCACATGATGACGATCGATCATTCATGGGACGGAGCAGCACAACAATACATTAATCTATATCAGTCATTGAAATAAACTACACTTGCCATGGCTATCAGAACCATCACTCATTCAAAAGAAATTTTATCGGTTATATTGGGCGGAGGAGCCGGATCCCGGTTATCGCCGCTGACTTCCAGTCGTTCCAAACCTGCCGTGCCCATTGCCGGTAAATACCGCTTAGTGGATATCCCCATCTCCAATTGCCTGAACAATGGCATAGGCCGGATGTTTGTGCTGACGCAATTCAACTCGGCTTCGCTCAACAGGCATATCAAGAATACCTATCACTTCAGTGCTTTCAGTAAAGCTTTCGTTGATATCCTGGCTGCGGAACAAACTCCTGATAACCCCACCTGGTACCAGGGAACGGCTGATGCTGTAAGGCAAGGCCTGCGCCACATCGAGCCTTTCGAAAGTGATTATGTACTGATTCTTTCGGGTGACCAGTTATACCAGATGGATTTTGCAGAGATGCTGGAGAATCATAAAGAATTAGGTGCTGATATTTCAGTAGCTACTATTCCTGTTGCCTCCCGGGAAGCACCTGAGTTTGGCATCCTGAAATCCGATAAAGGGTTGATCACTTCTTTTATTGAAAAACCGAAGAAAGACATATTGGGAGATTGGGTAAGTGATACCGGGTCTGAAATGCAGGCAGCAGGAAGGATCTACCTTGCTTCCATGGGTATTTATATCTTCAACAGGAAACTGTTGTTTGATATGCTGCAGCACGAATTCAAAGATGCGACTGATTTTGGCAAAGAGATCATTCCCCAGTCTATCGAAAAGTATAAAGTAGCCAGCTACCAGTACACCGGTTACTGGACTGATATCGGTAATATTTATTCTTTCTTTGAAGCTAACCTGGACCTCACAAAAGATATTCCTGACTTCAATATGTTTGATAATGACAGGACCATCTATACAAGACCAAGGATGTTACCGCCAGCCAAGATCAGCGGTACTACGCTGGAGAAAACATTGATTGCCGAAGGTTCGATTATCAATGCATCCAGGGTGGAGCATTCTGTAATTGGTATCCGCAGCAGGGTGGGACATGGCAGCACCATTGTCAGCACCTATATCATGGGAAGTGATTTTTATGAAACCCTTTCTGATATTGCATCAGACACGGAGAAAGGGATCCCGTTGCTTGGGGTGGGCGACCGGTGTTATATCAAAAATGCCATACTGGATAAGAATGTTCGTATTGGCAACGATGTCCGTATCAACGGTGGCCCGCATCTTGAAAATACCGATCATGCACTTTATACAGTGAAGGACGGTATCGTGGTTGTCAAAAAAGGAGCCGTATTGCCCAATGGGTTTGTGATCTGATAAATACTTTAAAAGGAAGCCGGAAGGCTTCCTTTTTTTATGGATTTCAAAATGTGTACTTATTACATATTCTCCTTAACTTTCCTATTCTAATTGCTAAAACGATTGCTATGTCTACTGTCTACACGGGTGTTAAGCCTAAACTTACTTTCTGGCAGGTTTGGAATATGTGTTTTGGTTTCTTTGGTATCCAGTTTGGCTGGAGCCTGCAAATGGGTAACATGAGTGCTATTTATGAATTCCTGGGTGCTTCCCCGGAAGCCATTCCTGGCCTTTGGTTAGCTGCTCCAATGACAGGGTTAATCGTGCAACCCATTATTGGTTATTTAAGTGACAGGACCTGGCACCCCAAACTGGGAAGAAGAAGACCGTTCTTTTTAGTCGGCGCCATCCTCAGTTCCCTTGCCTTATTCATTATGCCCAACTCTTCTGCTGTATGGATGGCGGCTGGTACTTTATGGATACTCGATTCCTGTATCAATATCAGTATGGAACCTTTCCGTGCATTCGTGGCTGATAATCTCGATGAGAAGCAGCGGTCATTTGGTTATGCTATGCAGAGTATGTTTATCGGGGCAGCATCATTCATAGCTTTATTCTTACCGGGTTTATTAGCGGACTGGGGAGGTATTTCAAGAGAAAAAGGTGAAGGTGGTATCCCTCAGAATATCATGTGGTCTTTTTACATTGGTGCCGCTGTTTTTTTAGGAGCGGTGCTATTTACGGTATTAAAGAGTAAAGAATATCCCCCTTCGGATCCAAACTGGAAAGAAGCATTAAAGAAGGAAAAAGGCGGAAGTTTTTTGGGAGGTGTAAAGGAAGTCTTTTCTGCTATAGGGAATATGCCCGGGCAAATGAAAAGACTGGCACTCGTTCAGTTTCTTACATGGCCGGGATTGTTTTTGATGTGGTTCTATTATGGTACCGGAGTTGCGACAAATATCTTTGGCGGTGATGCGCAAACAAATGCTATAGTGTACACAAAGGGGCTGGAACATGCAAACAATACTTCTGCGATTCTTAACCTTGTGACTTTTATTTTCTCATTCAGTATCCCTTTCTGGGTGGGTAAAATCGGAAAGAAACTAACTCATACTGCTTGTTTACTCATTGGTGGTGTGGGTTTGATATCAGTAAACTTCATTCACGAGCCATGGATGTTGTATATATCAATGAGTATGGTTGGTATTGCCTGGGCATCAATTTTGTCAATGCCTTATTCAATGCTGGCGGGTGTAATACCACAAGAGAAAATTGGGATATACATGGGGATTTTTAACTTCTTCATTGTTTTACCTGAAATAATTGCATCCTTATTCTTCGGGAAGATATTCGAGCATTATCTGAATAGCGACAGGTTAACTGCTGTACTGATTGGCGGCGTATTACTCTGTCTTGCAGGTATTGTTTGTGCATTAATCGTAAAAGAATCAAAGCTCAGTAAATAAATTTTTATGAAAAAGTATGTTGTGCTTTTCTGTGCAGGTTTGTTTTTACTCAACGGTTTAATGGCACAGGAAGTCTATCCTACTCATTGGTGGGTGGGTATGAAATGGAACAAAGTACAGTTAATGGTGTACCAGAAAGATGTGGCCAATCGTATCCCCATGTATAAGCTATCTGCAGCGGGTATGAAACTGGCGGATGGTGTTACCTTAAAAATGATACACCGGACCGAAAATCCCAACTATGTATTTCTTGATCTGGTAATTGCGCCAACTGCAAAACCGGGTAAACGCATTTTTAGTTTTGGCCCCCCTTCCTCTGCATTTAAGTTCGAATATGAACTGAAAGCAAGGAATAAAGGCAATGGTACCACCTGGGCACAGGGTGTTATTGCCGAAGATCTCGTTTACCTGCTGATGCCGGATCGTTTCAGTAATGGTGATCCTTCGAATGACAGGATCGCTGGTATGAGAGACCAGTCGCTCAACAGGGATTCTATTTATGACCGTCATGGCGGCGATTTCCAGGGCATCATTAATAAGCTGGATTATTTAAAAGACCTCGGCGTTACCACTGTTTGGATGACCCCGGTGATCGAAAACGATATGCCTAACCGGACAGAACATGGCTATGCGTTTACCAACCACTATAAGATTGAGCCCCGATTTGGCGGTGCTTCGATGTACAGGAAATTAAGTGATGAGCTGCATAAGAAAGGCATGAAGCTGATTCAGGATGCCGTATATAATCATGTGGGGCTTTACCATTTTACCGTACAAGATCCCCCGATGAAAGACTGGCTGCACCAATGGCCTTCCTATACTCAGACCAATTATAAAGACCAGGCTTTGTTTGATCCGCATCATTCAGAAAAGGATCAAAAACAAATGGCTGACGGCTGGTTTACCACCCAGATGCCGGATATGAACCAGTCCAATCCCTATGTTGCGAATTACATGATCCAGCATGCTATCTGGAGTGTGGAAGAATTTGGCGTGGATGGCTGGCGGATCGACACCTATATGTACAACGATCTTGCTTTTATGAATCGTTGCAACAAGGCATTGATGGACGAATATCCAAAGCTGACCATGTTTGGAGAAACATGGGTACACGGTGTACCTAATCAAAGTTATTTCTGCGAGAACAATTACAATATTCCCTTCAAGAGTAACCTGCAGGCTACAACCGATTTTCAAACCCTGTTCTACGGTATTCAACCTGCTGTGAACGAAAACTTTGGCTGGACAGAAGGGGTGAATAAACTGTACACCACTACTGCGCAGGATTTTGTGTATAAAGACCCGATGCGCCAGGTAATATTTTTAGGCAACCATGATTTACCAAGATTCTTTTCTGTAATAGGTGAGGATATGGCAAAGTATAAAACAGCGTTATCCTGGTTGCTTACTTTCCGGGGTGTCCCGCAATTATATTATGGCGATGAGATAGGTATGACCGGTTTCACGAATCCGGATGGTTGGGTGCGGCTTGATTTTAAAGGAGGATGGCCGGAGGATAAGGATAATAAGTTTACCAAAGAAGGACGTACTGCAAGAGAGAATGAGATACATAACCTTATAAAAACACTGGCTAATTTCAGAAAGGGCTCCTCAGCTATTAAAACTGGTAAGCTGATGCAATTCATTCCCAGGGACGGTTTGTATATTTATTTCAGGTACGATAATAACCAGACCGTAATGGTGGTGATGAATACCGCTAATAAACCCATGAAACCGGATTGGAATATTTATGCAGAAAGAACGAATGGTTTCACAAAAATGAAAAATGTGGTAACCGGGGAGATACAATCTTTTACCGGTTACGAGATACCGGCAAAAGATTGTGTTGTATTTGAATTGCAGAAATAATCAGCTATAGAAAAATATTCCAGATAGCCTGCTGGCCATAACTACCCCAGTCGGAAGTGACTTTTATTAAAGACTCCTGTAGTTCTTTAGCGACTTTCTTTTTCCCCTTTTGCGGGGCAGCAATGATATTGGTATTCACTCCGTTCACCTGCAGCTTGGTTGCGATCCAGCTGGTGTACATGCGGGGGATGGTGATACCCAGTATCATTCCCGGCAAGCCATGTATACCCATCGGGCCGCCGCTTACAGTGATCTCGTCGGTATAAAAGGCGAAAACATATACACTGTCAAAAATGATCCCGGTGGCTTTCCGGCAATTGAAACCGGCGATCTCCCGGGTTTCATTCGGTGAGATTTTCCAGTCGATCTTCATTAATGAATCGCTCAGCAGGTACGTATTATCAAAAACAAATTTCGATTGTGCAAAAGTGCCGGCTGCGTAATCACTGTACCACAAATTATCTTCTTCCTCACCTCTTGACCAGGGGAGTTTATTTTTTTCATCCTTCCGGTTATACTTGTACATCGCTTTGTTGTCGTTAAAAGTATACTGGTACCAGGACGTAGAGAACTGGGGCATTTTGTCTTTGAACATTTCGGCCCAGATACCATCGCCAAAGCTTTTATGGTTATTGGTACGTACCTCAAATTCGATCATGCCGCTGCTGATGAATTGCTGGGCAGAACAGGCTGAGCTGATTACAATAGCTGTTAAGATGAATATTTTTTTCATATGCTGAATGTCTTTTATCATTTAGAAACTGGCAGGCTTTCCGTTTTTAGAAATATTCCAGGTCAGTGTCAGCAGCCAGAACCTTCTGAGTGTGGTATAATAAGATTCCGTGAAATTATTACTGCTGAAGTTCCTGTTATAGCCGCGGTTCTGGTTCAGGATATCATAGATACCAAATTTCATTTCAAATGCGTTCTCTTTTAAGAATCGCTTGGTAATGGCAGCATTCCAGGTGGTGAAACTGTTATTGGCCGGGAAGCGGGGGTCTTTCTGCCGCAGCTGTGTATTGGCATCCGTGTTAAACTCAAACTTTTTCGGCAGTGTTATCCTTAATTCGGCCCATCCTTCTATCTGCCAGTAGTTGGCATTTGCAGCAGTATTTACAGATGCTTTGGAATTATTCCATGTGATGCTGGGACTGAAGTAGAAATTAAATTTATTTTCCACGTACCGGCTGGCATTCAGCCTTACGCCATAGCTGGTAACCGTTGTGATATTTTTTGTTGTTTCAAAGGCATTATTCTTCAAGGTGGTTAAAAAACCCACGTTGCGGTTTCTGTTGAAAGTGGGGCCTGCACCCAGGCGGACTTTGCTGTTCTTCAGTTTAAAACCATAGTCGCTGTAAAGGCTCAGGTTATAGACACCATCAGCATTTACAGTTTGGTAGGTTCTTATCCCACCCGCCTTTATGGTATCGGATTGTACAAAAGCATTTTCAGTCATCGTGAAATTGATGCTGGTCCAGAGGTTTTTTTCTTGTAATACATTGTAGAAATTATATCCGGCATTGATATTATGCCGGAAAGATTGCTTCAGATCGGGATTCCCGGAATAAACGTTCAGCGGGTCTGTATTCACACGGATCGGCTGCAATTGTTCCAGTGATGGGGCCGTAGTGGAACCATTATAATTGAACCGGATACTTTCGCTGGGCTTAAACTTATAGTTAAAAGAGGCCCTTGGAAAAAAGTTGGTGAAATTGTAGTTGGTTTTAGTGCCCTCAGTAATATTTTTTTGAATAAAATTGCTGAAACCGACCGAAGAACCGAAGGAGATACTATACTTCTTTTTATTGAGCCTGAAATTAAGGCCGGGGGTATTGACCAGCCTGTTAAACTCAAACGAGTTGCTCAGCGTGTCAATTTTCTCCTCGTATTTCCCGTTGATACTTTTCTTATTAGTGATCCTGTCATTGGTATTACCATTCCAGGCAAGTGCATAACTGAGTTCCAGGTAAAAATCTTTAGCCAGTGGTTCTGTGTAGGCGATTTTAGTGGAGATGCCCCTGGCCTCATTATCCCGGATATTCAGCTGGTCGGTAGTGTCCCTGCTCAGAAGTACTCCGGCATCATAATAATTATTCAGGGAATACAAAAAGCCCTCGTTTTCAGACCGGCTCCAGTTGAAGTCGGTATTGATCGAAATGGTGCGGGATAGTTTTTTGAATTTATGCTTCCACAAAACGGAGGAGGTGATACTGTTGTTATCCGAGTTATTATTACTGTTCCGGAGGCTATTATTGATATTTTGCTGCGACTCATTTAAAGCTTCTGAATAGGACCGGGTGGTGCTGCGGGTTGTTTTATTGTTTCCTCTGGTGGTCCATTTCAGTGAATTACTTGAATCAATATTGAAATCGAGGGTAAGGTTCAGGGCATGTTTGTTGGTGGAATTAAAACTGCTGCTGTTGCTGTTGTTGAACCAGCTGGTATCGGATAAAAAGGTTTTTGCGAAGGTAGAATTATCTGCCTGGGCATTTACTTTGCTGAATTTATACCCGCTGTTGAAACTTTGTTTCTGGTCTTTCCCAAACTTATCACTATAGTGCAACCCGCCGCTCCAGTTTTTCGGGATCCCATTTCGGCCGCCCCAGTAATTATCATCACCGTCACCACTGTAGCTGATCCACATGCCGCCATCATCACTCATACCACTTTCCATGCCATCCATACCGCCGCCATAGTTCTGTGCATCCTGCCAGTCAAGGTTGGTCTGCCCGGTATTACTCATGATGCCATAACCCGCCAGCTTCCGTTTATTCTTAAAGGAATTAAGCATTATGGCATTATTGTACTTGTCTTTTAATCCACCACCGGCTTCCACTTTTCCAAAATACCCCTTCTTTTGTTTCATCTTCAGGTTAATGGTCTTGTCTTTCACTCCATCATCAATACCGGTAAATTCGGCCTGGTCGCTTTTTTTATCAAAGACTTCCACTTCCTTAACGGCATCGGCTCTCAGGTTTTTGGTGGCAATGCCGGGATCACTTCCAAAGAATTCTTCACCGTCCACCAACACTTTGGTCACCCGTTCACCCATGGCGGTGATCTTACCATCTTTATCCACCTGGATACCGGGAAGCCTGCGCAACAGCTCTTCCACGTTGGCACCTGCTCTTACTTTAAAACTATCAGCCGTATAAACAGTGGTATCACCTTTAATACGGATAGGAGAGCCGCTTTTAATGATCACTTCGGCCAGCAACTTGCTTTTGGGAGTGATATACACCTTACCCAGGTCAACCGGTGTTCCGGCTTTGACCTCGAAATTGTCGAAGTAGTCCCCCATATACGGATGGGTGATCATCAGGATGAACTTCCCTTCCTTCAGGTTGTTAATGGAAAAATTGCCTTCCTTGTCGGAACGGGTAAAACGGACCAGTACTGAATCTTTCTGACGAAGCAAAGAGATCACCGCATTGGCAGGATTCTTTTTTTCTACTGAATCAGTAACTGTACCTTTAAGAGAAGAAGTTTGTGAATAGGACGAAAGGGCTGTGATTAGCAACAGCAATAACAGTACAACCGGTTTTCTCATGGCTAAATTGTAGTTGGTTGATTAAGGTTCAACGGTTTCGGCCGCTAAATTGACTTAAAAAAAGCATTAGCGACTGACCATTCATGTAATTTTAAGTTAAAGCTCACTGAACGATAACGCTGTATGACACGGAAGCAGAAAAATTCCACAAAAGATAATGCAGGCAAAGCCAAAATAGTGAACCTGCCAAAGTCTGAAAAAACAAAAGCAATTAAAATGGCCGAAGCATCCCCCAAATACGAGGACCTGAACTTTGTTGATACTTCACTTCCAGTATGGAACTATTCCCTGTTAACGGATGAAGATGTGGCCAACTACCAGCAGGGCACCAATTACCAGCTCTATAAAAAATTCGGATCACATTCTATACAGGTCAACGAACGCTGGGGAATGTATTTCTGTGTCTGGGCACCGAATGCAACGGCGGTATCAGTAAAAGGCAATTTCAATCATTGGAAAAATCATGAATATGAGTTGAATCCCCGTTGGGACAAGAGTGGCATCTGGGAAGGATTTATTCCTGATTTTAAATTAGGGGAAGCATACAAGTATCATATTGTTGGTTTCGAAGGCAGGGAAACAGATAAAGGGGATCCCTTTGCCAACTTCTGGGAAAAACGTCCGCAGACAGCCAGCATTACCTGGGATATGTATTATGAATGGAAGGATGCTGCCTGGATGAAGAAAAGAAAGAAACACAATGCACTGGATGCACCCTGGAGTGTTTATGAAGTACATCTTGCCAGCTGGCAACGACCCGATAAGAATGATGAGGAAACTTATAATACTTACGATCAGATCACCGAACGCTTAGTTCCTTATGTAAAGGAATTAGGATTTACCCATGTGGAGCTGATGCCCGTAACAGAACACCCGTTTGACGGCAGCTGGGGTTATCAGTGCACCGGTTTCTTTGCCGCTACTTCACGTTTTGGTGATCCCCAGGGACTGATGAGATTGATCGATGCCTTTCACCAGGAAGGTATCGGCGTGATACTGGACTGGGTGCCTTCGCATTTTCCTTATGATGCACATGGCTTGTTCATGTTTGATGGTACCCATACCTATGAATATGCCGATATGCGTAAAGGTTTTCATCCAGACTGGAACAGCTATATTTTCAATTACAAACGAGGAGAAGTAAAATCATTCCTGATCAGCAGTGCAAGATTCTGGTTCGACCTGTTTCATATAGACGGTGTAAGAGTAGATGCCGTGAGCTCCATGCTGAAATTGAATTATTCAAGAGAGGAAGGAGAGTGGGAGCCGAATGAATTTGGCGGCAATGGCAACCTGGAAGCAATTGCCTTTATCAAAGACCTGAATGAAACCATCTTCCGTGATTTCCCGGATGTGCAAACCATTGCTGAAGAAGCCACCGACTGGCCCGGAGTTTCCAAACCCACCTGGCAGGATGGACTGGGCTTTGGTATGAAATGGATGATGGGCTGGATGCATGATACATTGGATTATTTTAAACTGGATCCGCTGGCACGCCAGTTCCACCAGGATAAGTTTTCCTTCAGCATGATGTATTTCTATGATGAGAATTTCATGCTGCCGCTCAGCCATGATGAAGTAGTACATGGCAAAAGCCCAATGCTGTATAAAATGCCGGGAGATGAATGGCAGAAATTCGCCAACCTGCGGCTGATGTATACGTATATGTGGACACACCCGGGCGGACGACTTTTGTTTATGGGCGATGAGTTCGGTCAAACCACGGAATGGAATTATAAATCAGAACTGGACTGGGGATTGTTACAATTCGATTGTCACCGGTTACTCAAAGATTGTGTGGCCGATTTGAATAAAGTATTAAAGCAAGAGCCTGCCCTTTTTTCTAACCAGTTCAACCAGGATGGGTTTGAATGGGTGGACCTGGATCACCGCCAGGAATCCGTGATGGTCTACCGGCGTAAAGGCAAGAAAAAATCGGATGACCTGCTGGTGATCCTGAATATGACACCGGTGGTGCGAAATGACTGGACAATCGAAGTAAGTGGAAAGGCGTATAGTGAGGAAATATTCAACAGCGACAAGACAATATACTGGGGTACGGGCAGCGTTTACAACCCGGAGATAAGAAGCGAGTTGGTTGACAAGGCTCAAAAAAAATACCGCCTGATCGTAAATTTACCTGCATTAGCTGGGATTATTCTGAAATAACTACTATTTTGGAAGTCTTTCGGTGGATCAAGGGGTGGTTTTGAGGCGATTAGTAACTGTAAACCTGTAACTTGTGTTGCGTAACCAGAAAAATATCCAATTTAAAGGGAACCCTATGATCCGGAAAATCCTGTCCTTGTGCCTGGTGATGACCACCTACATGGCCTCTTCACAGACCTCGGTCAACCAGTTAAACCTGCCCCCCGACAGTGCAGGCTATTTTTACCAAAAAGGTTTATTGGAAAAGCAAAACGGAAGACGTCTTGAGTCATTGAAGAATTTTGAAAAAGCCGTTAAGTATGATGCGAATAATAAGGAGATCGTCTCCGAGATTGCATTGGCCTATCTTGACCTGCGCCGCTACAGCTTTGCGAGAGATGCCTACAAAAAACTATTAGAACTCGGGGATCAGTCAATTGCTACTTACAAGCAACTGACCAATCTTTCTTTCCAGTTGAAGCAACACGAAGATGTGATCAAATATGCCACTAAATTGAAAGAGCTGGATCCTTCTGAAAAAGTGAATTATTATATTGGCCGTATACAGTATGACCAGGATAACTATGGGGAAGCCATCAAATACCTGAATGAAGCCGCCAAGGAAGATGCAACGAATGCGGAGATCCCGTACCTCATCGCCCATAGCTATGCGGATATGATGAACTACAAGCAGGCGATCCCTTATTTCCTGAAAGCAATTGAACTGGATCCTTCCAAAAATTACTGGATATATGAACTCGGCCTGATCTATTATGCCATGCATGATGATAAGAATTCCCTGAAGTATATTTTACTGGCAGGTGAGAAAGGCTACAAAAGAGATAATGATTACCTGGAGAACCTGGGTATCGCTTACCTGAACATAGGTGATCTTGATCAGGGAGCTGCCATCATGGGTGAAATATTAAAAAGAAAACCCAGCGACCTGAATATCCTGAACATGCTGGCAGAAGCTTATTATTATAAAGGAAAATACCAGCAGGCAATTGATTACTGGGATAAAGTACTCGAATATGATAAAGCCAATGCATCAGCTTTGTATATGATCGGGATGAGCTACCAGAAAAAAGGGGAGAAGGATAAAGGCATGGCGCTTTGTGATAAAGCAATCGAACTCGACCCCAGCCTCGCTTCACTGAAACAAAAGAAACAAATGATGGGACTTTGATAAGTCCTGAGTCGATAGTCTTTAGTAAGAAATTAAAAAAAGCAACCAATTGGGTTGCTTTTTTTAATGCTTTTTTATTGATTACTCCCGACTCCTGACTAAATACTACGGACTAACGATTACATTCTTTCCGGCACCCTGATTCCCAGCAAACTCATCGCAGATGCAATCACATTGGCCGTCATTTCTGCTATTTGTAAACGAAGCTGTTTCTTTTCTTCCGTTTCAGCATTCATCACCGAATGTTCGGTATAGAAGGTATTGAATGATTTGGCCAGGTTAAAAGCATAAATGGCCAGCAGGGAAGGATTGTGCTCTGTAGCAGCTTGCTCAATTATGACGGGGTATTGTTCCAGCGAAACAACCAGGTCTTTTTCCAGTTTCAGCAAGCCCTGGCCGATGGTTTGTGGTCCATCGATCGCTTTTTGTTTCCTGAGTATGGATTTTATCCTTGCATGGGTGTATTGCACAAACGGACCTGTGAATCCGTGGAAGTCGATGGACTCCTCCGGGTTAAAGATCATTTTCTTTTTAGGGTCAACCCGCAAAAGGAAGAATTTCAAAGCTCCTAAGGCAATCGTATCATACAATTCCTTCAGTTCTACTTCGGTGAAGTCTTTTACTTTTCCCAGTTCTTCTGTTTTATGCCTCGCTACATTCACCATTTCTTCCACCATATCATCGGCATCCACTACAGTTCCTTCCCGGCTTTTCATTCTTCCGGTGGGCAGTTCCACCATACCATAACTCAGGTGATAGATACCATCCGCATAGGGCTTGCCCAGTTTTTTCAGGATCAGCTTCAGCACTTTCATATGATAGTTCTGTTCATCCGCTATCACATAAATGCTCTGGTCATACTTGAACTCTTCATATTTCTGTTGTGCCAAACCAAGGTCTTGTGTGATATAAACAGAGGTACCGTCCTTTCTCAATACTAATTTTTCATCCAGTCCTTCATCGGTCAGGTCGATCCAGGTACTGCCATCTTCTTTTTTAAAGAAAACACCAGACTTTAATCCATCCTCCACAAATTTTTTACCGGGCAGGTAAGTTTCACTTTCATAATACATTTTCTGGAAATCACTGCCGATGCGTTTATAAGTGACATCAAAACCGGCATAGACCCAGCTGTTCATCTTTTTCCAGAGTGCTATCACATCCGGTTTGCCTTCTTCCCAGTCCAGCAACATTTGTTGTGTGCCTTTCATGATCGGTGCTTCTTTCTCGGCTAACTCTTTGGTCATACCACCCGCCACCAGTTCTTCCACCTGTTTTTTATATTCATCGTTGAACTTCACATAATACTCTCCAACAAAATGATCACCTTTTGTATTGGTTGATTCCGGCGTGGCGCCGTTGGCAAACAGCTGCCAGGCGATCATACTCTTACAAATATGAATACCCCGGTCGTTAACAATACAGCTTTTTATGATCTCGTATCCCTTAGCTTTCAGTATCTCCGCCACACTCCATCCTAAAAAATTATTGCGCAAATGCCCAAGATGCAAAGGCTTGTTGGTATTAGGAGATGAGTACTCCACCATCACTTTTTGCCCGTTGCCTGCACTCAGTCCATACTTCTTATTGCTGTACCCCGACTGTAACACTTCCAGCCAGTAACTGTCGTCAATCGTCAGGTTCAAAAATCCTTTGATAACATTATACGCTTTGAAAAAAGAAGGATCGTTTTTCAGCAATTCATCTCCCAGTTCCGTACCCAACTGTTCCGGTGATTTCTTCAGTTGCTTGATGAACGAAAACAACACGATTGTATAATCTCCCTCAAATTCCGGTTTGGTGGAATTGATAGTGAGGTCAGACTCTTTGAACTCATTCCCGCTGATATTTTGCAGCGCCTTTACAACTAATGGCTTTATCCTGTTTACGATATTCATCCTTGTCAATTATTGCGCAAATGTAAGAAACCCGGCCCGGTTAAACAGGACACAGCTCTTGCCGCAGCGATTTAACCGCCGGAATTTCAGTTTTGGTATTTCTTTTATTTACTTTGCCCGGTCATGAAAAAGCATATCCATACCATCCGTGAGCTGATCCTGCCCATGATCGACTTCTTTCACCCGCTGTTTCGCCGGATCATGCCTTTGCGGACTTTCCGGTATGCAGCCTGTGGTGGTATTAATGCTGTATTGAGTTTCGTGGTCTATTTCATCTGCCTGAAATATGTTTTCAAGGAACAGTTACTGCAATTCGATTTCTATGCATTCACGCCACACTCAGCGGCCTTGTTCGCTTCTTTCCTGTTTGGCTTCCCTTTTGGCTTTTTCCTGATGAAATACGTGGTGTTTAACGATTCAAGGGTGAAGGGAAAAGTACAACTGTTCCGCTACCTCGTCATCTACCTGTTCAACCTGGCCCTGAACTATATTGCCCTGAAAGTATTTGTAGAGATCATTAAGATGGATGCCGTGCTGGCGCAGGTTATTTCCACGTTCATGATCATTGTGATCAGTTATATCGCCCAGCGGTACTTTACCTTCAAGATAAAGGAAGTGGATGACGAGAAAGAGATCACAGACTAAAGTCGATCGATTCTACTTTCACTGACATGGAGCCGGCACAATTACTGCGGATCACTAAGAATTTATCAAGCGGGTAGATGCCGATCAGTTTCAGGTCATTGATACTGCCATTACTCCGGATGCCTTTTATCCATTCCCGGTTCAGGTATTGGCCCATGGATGTTTTAGCGGAATCCAGGTAAGCTGTCAGATCATACTTCGCATATTTACTGATCTCGGTCACGATCCTTCGGTTGAACAACCAGTCGGCCGCTTTCAGCAAGGCATCTTTGGATTTGATATCAAAATCAATATTTTTTATCTCCAGTAATTTTTTCTCGGGATCATACACCGGTTTGCCCACCAGGTACATGGAACCATCATTGGTGCCACCAAAATTGATCCGGATGATCAGCTTTTCATTACCCGAGCCAAAAAGCTTTACATCTTTAATAATGAACTTCTTTTTAACCGGGCCTTTGTTCAGGTCAAACTCTTTGCCCGCCGCCTGCATATTCAGCAGGTTACTCAATGAATCATAATGCAGCACAGCATCCAGGAAAATATTGAAGCCGGGTTTGTTACTGAAGTCAGTAATATTGGGCAACCAGGAACTTTGCTCTGCCGGCTTTTCAAAACTGATCACCGGCCGGGCCGATAAACCAAGTATTACATTCAGCGAATCATTGCGGGCATATAAACTGTTGATGCGAATCCTTTGCGGGTTCACCTGCAGCCAGCCCATGCCATAGAGATCATAAACTTTATTCAGCTGGTCCCATACCTGCTGGAATTTTGATTTCAGGTCCACCGTACCATAGTTCTTATCCAGATCTGCTTTAGCTGCATCCAGTTCTGTTTTCAAACCATTCAATACCTGTTTGGTGATATCCTGCCCCCAGAAACAAACCTCGCATTTATCCAACGCTTGCGGTTCATTTCTTTTGATCGCCAGTTTCACTTTATAATCGGGCTGCACGGTGAGTGAGTTGGTAAAAGAAACATTCACTTTTCTTTCCGGTTCATCAAACCCGCAACGGCAGGGGGCTGTCCACGGAGAAACCGCCACACCGGCCACACAAACTCTTGTAGAGCCAATGATCTTATAATAACCCGTGAAGCCTAATGACAGGGAAGTGCCGGTGGCTTTCATTTGCAAAGGGCTGCGGCGGAAGGAATATTTATACCTTGTATCACAACCATCATACACCCATTCATCCGGGTATTTGGGAGAAGTAAACAAAGTGTCCACACTTTTTTCTGCCATGGCATAAACAGGTTTCAGGTTCACCTGGATGGGAACATTGATCTCGGAGACGGGTAAAGAATCCAGTTTGAAATTGGTTTGCGCCAGTGTTGGTTTTTCCGGGTTGATCTTGGGCGAGCAGGAAACAAGCAAGCTAATGACCGCTGCTAAAAGAACAATTCCTTTTCCATTCATGTTTTTCATTGATGCAATAAAAATAATGAAAGAAAGGAAAAGGAATTGTGAAGAAATTACGAAGTAGTATTACATCTCTTTGGGTTGTGTCATACTAAACCAGTTGCCGCAACCATCCTTCACCACGCATTCAATACCATAAAACTGTTCTTTGGGTTCGGTAAGGGTTACACCCTTGGCCTTGAGTTCTGCATACGCAGCATGGCAGTCGGGAGTGTAGAGTACACCGGCACCCATGATCCCTTTTTCCAGCAGCACTTTAAATGCCTGGCGGGTTTCTTCATCAAAACCGTCGGGACAGGTTTCGCTCTTGATCATGCTTTCATGCAGTACCGGCATCAGTACCACTTCCAGTTCAGGTTGTTCCGGCGGGTTGAGGGTCAGCCAGCGGTAGCCGCTTTCCATCGTGGCATCGGTATTGACTTTAAAGCCCAGCAGGTTGACATAAAAATCATAGGCCTTGTCCTGGTCGTTTACAAAAAGAGTGGTGTGGGAAAATTTTGTTACCATATTGGTTGATTTAAGAATATGAAGATAGGAGGGATGCCGCTAAACCGGTTCTTGAATCTTGCTTTCTTGGATGGATGCTTGATAATTGATACGAGATACTGGATAGGGATTTGAATGAACCAGTTGCAAACAACCGGTATCCTGTATCAAATTTTATATTGCTCAATAAAACAATGCGGAATAAAACGCTTCGGTTCTTCTTTCGCCAATTTCTTTTTCAGCCACGCAATATTGCGGTAATACTGGGGTGTATGACCGCTCTGTTTCCTGAATAAGCTGCTGAAGGAGCCCAGGCTTTCAAAACCGATCCTGTTGCAGACATCAGTAATGCTGATGCCTTCTTTGGCCAGCAATAATTTGGCTGCCTCTATCCGGGTTTGGGTGAGATACTGGTGCGGTGTTTTCTTATATACCTTGGTAAACAGGCGGTGAAAATGAAACCGGGAAAGAAAAGCCTGTTTTGAGATCTGTTCCAGGTCGATCGGTTCCTGGTAGTTGGCATCGATATAAATTTTGGCTGCCACAATGCGCTGGTATAGGTCGGGGGTAAGTTGCATAGCCTGCCGGATTATCCTGCTTTTTTGATTTTAGAAATTGTATTCCGGGTTGTTTTTGTTTTCGTTGCCATATCCTCCAATGCCAGTTCAATAGCAGATTGAACCAGTTTTTTCACCTTCGTATTCCGGTAGTCTCCCGGTGCCTGCACAGGAATATGCCGTATAAGGTTTCCTGTTCCGGTTAGTAACTGGTGCGGGTCTCCGATCAACGTTCCCTTGTTGAAACCTAAATTCAAATGGTTGGTATAAATGGGGATCATGCAATAGGCATCCGATAATTTTTCTGAAAGAGAAAATACGGCTGTTAACGCATGGGTATGATACAGCAGTTCATTAGCGTCAGGGTAGATATCGAGCAGGAAAGCCCGCAGGTCTTTAAACAGGTGAATGAGGGACTGTTGTTTCAGTTCCAGCAGAGAAAGAAAATCCGGATGTATCTCCCTTGTTGTTTTCATACTGGTTGTTTACCGGTTTGAAGGATTTTTCCATTGTTTGCCCAACCGCTCTATCGTTCCTTTCACCCGTTCTTTTTTTGTTTCTTCCCGTTTGGCCGTTACGATCCATTCAATGTATTCTTTCTTACAGGTAAAAGACAAGGTTTCAAAATAGGCCGCTTCTTTTTTATGTTTCTTTAATACTGCGGATAATTCTTCCGGCAATCTTACTTCTTTGGTTGCCGGGTTCACCCATTTAAAAATTTCCCGTTCTTCTTTGGGTTTTGCGTCTTTCTTTTTATCCGCTTCCGTTTTGGCCCTGAATCCAAAGACCGACCAGGTTTCATTGAAGGAGATCAAACTGATCCAGGTAAGTTTATCACTTTCTGCCAGTAAACAATCCCAGCCCTTATCCCTGGTCAGGTCAGTTTGAATTTTTGAAGATACTTTTGGATAGTAGACCCAAACCGTCAGGTCCGGTTTCACCAGCTTCATCACTTTGCTCATCTCTTTTTCTAACTGTGCCCGGTTCAGTACAAACCAATGCAACTGGTTATATTCTTTTCCGCTGCCGGTAATTTTTACGCCTGCCGGTAAGCCCTGCAATCCTTTTTTAAAATCAGCCGGGGCATGCAGGGTGAGCAGGGTATACCCTGTTTTGATCCGGAGCTTATCGGCTATGGAATTAGCCATGCTGATGATTTTATCAGCAAATGTAAGATTCCTGCCCTATGGTTTTTTTTAAACTTGTTTTCATATATACACGGGAATAAAGGAACTTTAGAATCTAAACCCCAGGTCATGAAAATAGTATTAGCCCTCCTTGTCTGCTCATTTTTATTTTCACCTTTCGCAACAACTGCTCAAAATGAACCCTCGCCGGAAGCAGAAGCATTTTATAAAAATGCGATGGCTGCGATCAATCCAAGGCATGTAAAGTGGATAAAAACCACCGCAGTGGAAGTGAATGAAAAAAAACTATCAGAGGCTGATGTAATGACCCGGGCAAAGTCTTACGGCGCATTGGGTAATATGAACACCCAGGATATAGAAGCAATTGCTTTTCTTGTACTGATGCAGGCTTCTAAGAGTGCACAGGAAGACCTGAAAGCTATCATGGCAAATGTTAAGTCCATCAATGAACAAAAGGCGAAACTGCGGAATGCTATGAATAAAATAAACAGCAGCCGTTCCATCAGCAATGTGCAACTGGATTCTTTCAGCCTGGTAATAAACCAGGCGAAAGCCCTGCAAAAACGGAATAATCCGGATACGGTAAAACTGGCAAGGCCTGCTTCTGTAACGAGGACAGTAACCAAAAAGGAAATAGATGCAACGGTGGAGAAGATAAAAAGCAGCCTCGACTCCATGAGTGAAATGGGAGAGATGGAATCACTCCGCCTGCAATCGGCCATGGACAGGAAGAGTAAGGCGATGAGCACCCTGTCTAACCTTCTCAAAAAGATGCATGACACGCAACAAAACATCATCCAAAACCTGAAGTAAAGGCTCCCCCAAAGCTGCTTAATAAATAATAGCGATTACCTCGTTACCCGGTCAACTGGTTAACTTATTAACCTGTCAACCAACTCCTATTCCCCAAAACCTGCCAATTTTTCACTTTTTCCCCCGCGGCACAATGATTGACAAGTTAGAGCGAACAATAAACCCAAGCATTATGGCAAAGATTATAGGAATCGACTTAGGAACCACCAATAGCTGCGTTTCCGTGATGGAAGGCAACGAGCCGGTGGTGATCGCTAACGACGAGGGCCGCCGTACGACCCCGTCTGTAGTGGCTTTTCTGAAAAATGGTGAACGGAAAGTAGGTGACCCGGCCAAACGCCAGGCTATCACCAACCCCCACAATACCATCAGCTCAGTAAAGCGTTTCATGGGCCGCCGCTTTGATGAGGTGACCGAAGAGATCAGCCACTGGAGCTACAAAGTGGCAAAAGGTGACAATAATACCGTTCGTATTGACATAGATGGCAGACTCTATACGCCCCAGGAAATTTCGGCGATGGTGCTGCAGAAAATGAAGAAAACAGCCGAAGATTACCTCGGCCATGAAGTGACCGAAGCGGTGATCACCGTGCCGGCTTACTTCAACGATGCCCAGCGCCAGGCTACCAAAGAAGCCGGAGAAATTGCCGGGCTGACCGTTCGCCGTATCGTGAACGAGCCGACGGCTGCCGCCCTTGCTTATGGCCTGGACAAAGGCCGCCACGATCAGAAGATCGCCGTGTTTGACTTGGGTGGTGGTACGTTTGATATCTCCGTACTCGAACTGGGCGACGGGGTGTTTGAAGTAAAATCAACCAATGGTGATACCCACCTCGGTGGTGATGACTTTGATAAAGTGATCATGGACTGGCTGGCCGATGAATTCAAAAAAGACGAAGCAATTGACCTGCGCAAAGACCCGATGGCCTTACAGCGCCTGAAAGAAGCTGCTGAAAAAGCAAAAGTGGAACTGTCTTCTTCTTCTGAAACAGAGATCAATCTTCCCTATATCACTGCGGTGGACGGAGTACCCAAACACTTAGTGAAAAAACTGAGCCGGGCTAAATTTGAGCAACTGGCTGATAATTTATTCACCCGTTGTTTGAAGCCTTGTGAAGCGGCCCTGAAAGATGCCGGCTTATCTACTTCACAAATTGATGAAGTGATCCTGGTGGGAGGTTCCACCCGTATCCCGAAAGTGCAGGAGATCGTAGAGAAATTCTTTGGTAAAAAACCCAACCGGGGTGTGAACCCGGATGAAGTGGTGGCTGTAGGTGCGGCTATACAAGGTGCGGTACTGACCGGTGAAGTGAAAGATGTATTGCTGCTCGACGTGACCCCGTTAACACTGGGTATCGAAACCATGGGTGGTGTACTGACTCCGTTGATCCCATCCAATACAACGATCCCGACCAAGAAATCAGAAGTGTTCTCCACCGCAAGCGATAACCAGCCCGGTGTGCAGATACATGTGCTGCAGGGCGAAAGAAGTATGGCCAAGGACAACAAAAGCCTCGGTATGTTCAACCTGGATGGCATTCCGCCGGCACCAAGAGGTGTACCGCAGATCGAAGTGATCTTTGATATTGATGCCAATGGTATCTTACACGTTACTGCCAAAGACAAGGGAACCGGTAAGGAACAAAAGATCCATATCGAAGCTGGTTCCGGTTTGAGCAAAGATGAAGTGGAAAAAATGAAGGCTGAAGCAAGGGCCAATGAAGCCACCGATAAAGCGGAGAAGGAAAAAGTGGAGAAGCTTAACCAGGCCGACAGTCTCGTATTCCAGACCGAAAAACAACTGAAGGAATACGGCGATAAGATACCGGCAGATAAAAAAGCTATCATTGAGCAGGCCGCTGAAAAATTAAAAGAAGCCCATAAGGCACAGGATATACCGGCGATTGAAACAGCCATTGCTGCTTTGAATGCTGCCTGGACAGCCGCCAGTGAAGATATGTATAAGAACGGCCAGGAAGGTGCAGCACAACCCGGACCTGATGCGGGAGCCCAGCAACAAACTGCCGGTGCCACTGCCAATGATAATGTGACGGATGTTCCTTATGAAGAGGTGAAGTAATGCTGATTAGATGATTTGAATAATGTTACTTACAAAGCCCTTACGAAAACCGTAAGGGCTTTAATTTTAAAGACTAAAATAATAAAGATGGCTAGCGATATAGAAGTGGTAATAATTTTGAAGGATTTTGCGGTCGATATAAAATTTGATCAAGATGTTGAAGCCTTATTAACAATTATCTCAAATGAGAGATTTGTTTACTCAAAGAAAGAGCAGAACAAAGAAATCGAATTTCACTTTGTTGCTAATACAGGTTATTTGAACAATAAGCTTATTCCAAAGTTTGATGAATTAATTGCAGCAAAAGACAAGGAAACTCAATTATACTTGAGTCGCCAAAAGAATATACTACTCAGATATAAATTATATTCTTCGGCTACAGATCCAAAAGAAACTTCTTTCGAGGATTTCAAGGGATACTTAAGATCATTGTGAACTGCAGATACAATCGCCTTGTTAACTATAATGATTTTGTACAGAAATTATATGGTTGGTAAATGCTCTCGTTTTTTATAGTATATTTAGTTTTTAAATAACTAATTGTGAGGCTTCATATAATTGCCTTTTTTATAGCACTAAATACATTTACTGCTCTTGCTCAAAACAAACAGATAGATATATTAATTGGGCAAACTGATTCGGCGGTAACAAACTATTTTAACGATCTGATTAAGCTGAGGCCAAATCCAGCTTACAAAATTGAGAAGAACTTTACTAAGAATGGTAATCTTAATTTAACTCTTAAATTTTCACTTTACGACGAGGAGTTCTTCTCTTGTTCTGAAGTCTCAACATCATTTGCAAGAATAAATGGGAAGGAGTTGTGTTTTGTGCAATTTGTAAGTGGGGAAATAAAGTTTGCAGAGAATTATTTGAGTTATATTAAAGATAATTTCAAGAAGGCTGGTGATGGAATTTGGGAAAAAATAAATGAGAATGAAGGTTTTAAAATTGTTGCAACTTTTACAAAAGTTGGACTAGATTATTTCATGCTTTCTTTTCAGTTAAAAGCAACAAGCAAAGAAATCTCTTCCTAGTCCAGTTCAACGTCGCCACAGTCCTCTCTTCCCAGCCGAGTCTGTCAAAGCCACCCGGCATAGTCGCATACGGTTATTGTTTAGCCTGTTTGCTTTTATACTGCCCCGATAAATCTTTAATACGGATATTCCTGAAATCAACCGGCTGACCTTCGCTTTGCAGCGCAATGAAACCACTGCTGAGCAGCTGCCCGTCTTTTTTTATGGCAGGGTCGTAACGGTTTACCACAGCACCGCCTATTTGTGGTTTGGAGTATTGCAGCACGGTATCGCCGTTAATAATATGGGTAATAAGCGAGTCGCCCAGTACAATTAACTCTGCACTTACCCACTGTTCGCCGTCATAGGTTTTGCTGGTGGAGTTGATACAATGCGAAGGCACGAGGCTGTCTTTCTGCATTACCTCTGTACCCGGGGAGCACATATTGCCGGTGGGCCTTGGTTTTCCATCGCTTAACCCGCCTAAAAACTGCATTTCAACGGAAATGGGCCAGTCCTGCTCCTTAGGCATGCTGTAGGGGCTTTGAGAATGAAACATGACACCGCTGTTTCGCATGGTGTACGATGGTGCAGTCTTCATCCATTCGGCAACAAAACGATATTCCAATTTCAAATGATAATAGGAGAAAGGGGTTTTGTAATACAAGTGGCCAAACTGTTCTTTAAATTCCGGTCCATATTCATCATACCGCACCTGGATGGTATTGTTGGCCACCCTGAAAGTATTGCCAAAATTTACTCCCGCATCATGGTGTTGAATTTTTACAATCCAGTCGTTTATGTCTTTGCCATTAAAAAGGGGTACCCAATCCTTTTTGGAAGCAGTTTTGTTGGCAGTGCTGCAGCCCGTAATTACAAAAGCTGCAAAAAATAGTATAACTGCTGGCGGCAATAATAAAAATTTCATACTGCAATTTTGTGGGAAACTACTTATTGTTTGGGTAGTGGCAAAACATAAGCAGGGGCAGTTTTTTCTTTTATGCAATCATTGTTTTTAGCCTGAAACCATGCAGGAGCAGCTTATTTAAAAATCCTGTTTTTACAGGATAAGCACAGCCCTGCATAAGCAATATGTTTACCCGGTCAATTTTTAATCATCAAACCAAGTTCAGTATGAAAAAGTATATTTTTTTCGCCTTATTGCTGGTAGCAACCGGCCACCTCTTTGCGCAAACTAAATCAGGCATCGCCACTTATACAGTACCCGCCGGCTGGCAAAGCACTGCCGGTACTTCATCTGTGGTACTGGAAAACAGCACCAAGAGAGGGGGGCTTTGCAAGATCACTATTTACAATACCGAAAAAGGGGCGGTCAATACCGCAGCCAGCTACCTGCAACAACGGAAAAGTAAAAACACAACGAATGCACGGTACAACCAGAATGCAAAACAGGTGACCAGGACGGAAACAAACGGGAATATTGGTTTCTCCTCTTATGGCAGCAGTACGGTGAATGAAAAAGAAGTAAGGGTGTATTTCTATTCGTTTACCAATGGTAAGGAAACATTTTTTGTTGAATTATTAACGGATAGCAATGAATGTATTGAAGAGTTTAACAAGTTTCTTACCACACTTCTGATAGATCCGGTTACAGACGAAGCTTCAGAAAGTAATGGCAGTAAATCAAAAGCCAAAAGAGCAAGGAAAGCTGCTCCTGCAGCACCTGCAGCTCCGGCACCAATGATGTGATGCCGGGCTACAGCAAATCATTCAAATACTGTCAAAAATATTCTTTTGCAGCTCATGGTTTTCAACCGTGAGCTGTTTTGTTGAATGAATGCTCCCGGCCTATCAACGTATTATCTCCACTTAAATGCAAAATAGCGGCAGGGTTTATCACTGGCATTGGCGATACCATGAAACTGGCCACTTTCAATTATGTAGAGGTCACCGGGTCCGGCCTGGTAGGTCTTGCCCTCAATGGTCATTTCGGTTTCTCCTTCTATCATCAGGATAATCTCGGTATCCACATGACTGTGCGGCGCATGGCTGGCTCCTTTTTTAGTCAGTGTGGTGGTATGCATTTCATACCGTTCACACATGGCGGTGGGGCGGTCAAAATATTTTTTGGTGCCCCGGCCATCTTTTTCGGTGTAGGCTAATGAATCAGCATGTAACAATAAGGCCCCGCCTGCTTTTGTACTTCGTTCCATATCCATTGGCTTTTTGGAACGGAACATCAGCACATAATACGTAACCGGACCATCACCGGCATTCTCAAAACTTTGCATTTCGCCTGGCGGCACCAACAATACACTGCCAGGGCCAAGTATAGCTGTCTTGCTGCCGATGCTGCATTTGAGGGTTCCTTCTTTAATGATGATCAGTTCTTCGGTGTTGGGTTGTGTATGGGCGGGTTTTGCTGTTGCCCCTTTCTCCTGCGTGGTAGCATGTATTTCAAAATAGTCAAACTCAAAAGTGGTCCCTTCTGTTATTTTACGGCTTTCCCGCTGGTCTTTTTTTATTACGGGTAATTCATTCCAGTGAAACACAGCCGAACCAACCGGTTGCAGTTGGCCCACACTTGTGATTGCAATACTGAAGAGCAGGAGAGAGAACATGCATTTCATATAAAGCTGTTTGCCTGAAGTTACAATTTTGTTGTTATGGTACTTACTCCTTGTGCTCCATTTCCCAGCGTTTATTTAGTGATCGCTTTTATCTTTTCGATCAGTTGCTGCAGGTCGCCATTCGCTTCATTCAGCTTGCTGTTATCCGGCAGGTTGTTCTGCTGGTAATTTTCCAGCACCGGGGTGGCGATCATTACTTTCATTAACTCATGCAGGCTTTTCAATTCCCTTTCCTTACTGTTCAAACTGGTAATTGAAGTTTGCCAGTTGCTTAGTTTCGCCAAATAGGCAGCTTCACTTTTTAAGATTAGTTCCGTAGCCCGTTGTTTGGTGGCCGCATCGGGTATGCTATTGGCATGTGACCGGGCATCGGCATAATAGCGGCTGTTGTAGGACGTAAAGCTGTTGTACTTTTCCAGGGCATCTTCTCTTTTTTTGTAGAAAGCAGTGATGCCATCTTCAATGGATTCCAGGTTGCTGTTTTGTTTAACAGCCTGTCCATAGAATTCATCCACCAGGTCTTTGTAGCCGCCGCTTCTTTTATCAATGCCGGCGGTTAAGGTAATGACGGCGACAAGTACCGCAGCAGCAAAGGCTGCCCATTTGAAGTATTTTTTCATAAACGTTGTTTTGATGTGATAGCGTGTGGATGGAAATTAGCGGATATTCCATAATGTCTGTATGATTTCTCCCTGGTTTAACAGAAAATCAACATGTGGCTGAGCCGCCTAGAGAAACCCAAACGGAATTACTATATTTATTTTTAATCAGCGATATCATGAAGACTCTTCTTGCCCTCGTCCATGAATTAGAAACTAAGTTGCCCTTTATTGAACAAAGGAAGGAAGCCGTATCACAGGCCTCTGTCGGCTGGCACCTGGAGCATAGTTTACTGGCGTTGGTAAAAATGATATCTGCCACGGAACATTCCAACCCGGCTGATTATAAATGGAAGTTCAACCTCAAGCGTTCCATTGTTTTGCTGCTGGGGAAGATACCGAGAGGCAAGGCCAAAGCACCGACTGCTGTTAGACCCGGGGAAGCGATCAGCGCCGGAACGATCATTCCTTTGCTGGAAAAAGCCAAGCAAAAAGTGGAGCTGTTTGAGAAACTAAGCAGTGATAAATTCTTTACACATCCTGTTTTTGGTGATGTAAAACTAAAACAGGCAAGAAAAGTCATTGCGATCCATACGGCCCATCATCTTGCGATTATCAATGATATTGTAAAAAAGTAAAGTTTATTTATTGCTCCACCAATTGCTGCTGATGCGGTAGACCATGGCAGTGATAAAGGCTATGATGTAAAAGGGCTTGACAGTATTGTCGCCGACATGAAACGCTACGGGGCCATGATGCCGGACATGAAATCATCGAATACAAGGAGCCTTGCCGATGATGAGTGCGTTTTTACCTGGGCTACAATTTCCGGCAACATGGGTGGGAAACCAGTGACTATGTCAAGTATTGATGTGTCGAAATTCAAAGATGGGAAAGCTGTGGAGCATTGGATGTATATGGATCCGAAAGATATGATAGCAATGATGCCAGCTGCACCTTCGCCTGCTGATACAACCGTAAAGAAGTAGTTTTACATTTATTTCTGAAAGGGCCGGTGGTAACGCCGGCCTTTTTTGATACAAAAATATTTTAAATAATGAATCCCGTTTCCTGTTATTATCTTACCTTACTGTAGCCAGCGAATACAATTCATTCCCTCTGATTCCTGTTAAAAATTCTCACCCGCCTCATTTATTCACCACCAAATCATTTTAACATGAAACGAAGAAGTTTTATCTACAGTTCATCACTGATAGCGATGAGTGTGGGAGTTTTCGGAAAGATCAAATGGGATGGCCATGCTTTTGTGGGAGAGGACCCCACCACAACGGATATTCTGGGACCTTTTTACCGGCCCGGTGCCCCTTTCCGTACCGAATTAGTTCAAAAAGGAACCAAAGGGCAGTTGCTGCATTTCAGCGGAACTGTTTTTGGGAAAGATGGGAAAACCCCACTCAAAAATTCATTAGTTGAAATATGGCATTGTAATGAGCATGGGGTTTATGATAACACGTCGGATGAGTATATCTACCGGGCTTCTTTTAAAACCGGGAATGACGGAAAGTACCATTTCAAAACCATATTACCGGTTCCTTATAACGTGGGAGGTGATATAGTAAGGCCGGCCCATATACATATGCGTATATCCGGTAATTCGCAACAGGACCTGGTGACACAGGTTTATTTCAAAGGAGATGAACATCTTTCCAAAGATGAGAGTGCCGGGGATCCCAGGTCATTGAACCGCATCCTCGAATCATCCACCAACAGTGCCAATGAAAAGCTTGTGAAATTTGATGTTGTATTAAAAGATGAGTATGTACTGGATGCAGGGGCGTTTAAAAAAATAGCCGGTTTGTACACCATGAAAGATAAATCGATGTGTGAATTTTACCGGCAGGATGACCAGCTCTTTGTAAAATTAAACGGGCAGATCATGGAAGCTATGGATTATAAAGGCAATAATAGTTTTGAAGGAGGGCTTGGCCGGGTAAAAGCAGAATTTGAATTTGCTGCCGGCGGACCTATTACCGTAAAAGCAAGTTATATGGTAGGCCCGGATAAATACATAGCCGTTGAAGGAGAAAAGATGCTTAAGTACCCGGGTTGATTTTTAAACCCCGGTTTTATGTACCAGGGCTTTTACAGTTTTATTGCTACAGCCTTTTTTCTTTTCGCAGCTATGGTACTGACTCAATTGCATTCATACCTGCTGCAATGTCAGTGGCGAACCGGCAAATGACAATTAATGGCACTCTTCAACAGGTACTTTCATCCGGCACGGTTCTTAGCAGCATAGAAAGGCTCCCTGAATAAGGGCTGGCTTTATTTATTAAAAAAAGATTATGGAAGTAGAAATATTCACCCTGGCAGACTTTGCACAGGATAACAACTCAAAACTGACGGTTGTCGGAACATTCGATGCGATCCAGGCAAAACAATTCCCGGTACAGCACCCGTCTTGCGCTGTTGCCTGCCGCCTGCGGTTTGGGATCAAAGAGATTGGCCAGCATCAATTCAAACTCCGGCTGACAGACACCAATGCAAAACAGATACTGCAACCGATCGAAGGCAATATCAATATGGGTACTCCACCTAACGGACAGTTTGCTGCTATCAATATAGTGATCAATTTCAACCAGCTCCAATTTGAAAAACCGGGTCGTTACTCTTTTGAACTCTATATTGATGGCGAGTGGAAATCAGGACTGCCATTATTTTTGAACCAGGTAAGTTAGGTCAACAGAATAAATTTTCCTGGCACTATCCTTAACAGTTTTTTAGTAAGGTCCTGAAACCTTTTACAGGTAATGGTTTCAGGGGTTTCTGTTTACTCAATGATAGTGACTGTTTACTCAATTTCATACCTTCTTCCTTGGAAGGAGAGCATATAAAGTGTATCTTTGCATCATCAATCTGAGAGATGTAGTATAGATACAAACAGGCGACAGAATTCAACACTTCTTCTAACGATTCTTAGTGTATTTCTCCCTCAAGGCTCAGATCAATTTTGTAAACAATTAAAAAGGAAATAAATCATGAAGAGTGATGTGATGCCATCTATTGTCCAGATGGAACCGGATGTATTAAAAAACCTGGTAAAAGAAGTAAAGGAAACATTAGCAAAGAACATTGTGCTCCCTGCTGACAGTGAACGAACATTCACGGCTGCAGACCTGTGGAATATCCGCAGGAAGGCAAGAACGGCACAGGGACGGTTTGCAGGATAAGCAATTAAAAGGAGCCTTTCGGGGCTCTTTTTTGTTTAAAGCAGGTGTTGTTAACACAGGTAGCTGACTTCTTTCAAGATTCGCCATGACAGGCGTCATCTGTAACCGCCTTTAATAATGCATAGATTTAGAAAGAGAATAGTACTGTGGAATTGAGTAGTGCCCTTTATTGAGGACCACTAAAACACTTTATTATGAGCTACCTCGTCGTTTATATGAGCCAGCATGGCACCACGCAAAAGTTAGCAACTTATTTATCCCAGGAGCTGGATGAAAAAGTGAGGCTTGTTAACCTGGCTAATGAGGCCATGCCGGATATTGAATCATGGTCAACGGTGATCATCGGCGGTTCCATACATATGGGTCAGATCCAGAAAAAGATACGCCAGTTCTGTGAGTTGAACGAAAAGCAATTGCTGTTAAAACGGCTGGGGCTTTTTCTCTGCTTTATGAATATGGATGAGGGGGCTGTTGAGTTTGACACCGCTTTTCCTGAGTCGTTGCGTACACATGCCGTGGCGCATGGCCTGTTTGGCGGGGAATTGTTGCTGGAAAAAATGAACTTCCTGGAAAGACTGATGGTTAAAGCCGTGCGGGGAGTAAAAGAGTCTGTATCCGTGGTGGATGAAGATGCGGTAGAAGAATTTTTGCGCCTGATCAGGGAATAATAAATAGCATGGCTAAGGCGATAAAACTTTTGCGGCTACCGGTTTTTCATAGATGAACCGGACCATCGCATTTTTTTTATCATCGGAAGTAAGATAGAGCTGGTAGCGCTTATCACCGGCATTGATGATCATCAATGCTGTGTTGGGGGGGATGGAGCCAAGATTCTCCCCAACCATGATCACTTCCTGTATGGTTCGTTGCAAATCGATTTTTATAGCCGCAGTAACCGGTTTAGCTGTCAGTAATTTTCTTGACACCACCGGCATATCATTCACATAAACAGAGATAGTATCCCCGTCTATGATACCATTATCGTAGAAATCAAGTTTAACTGTCCCGGTATCCACATAGATCGTTTTCACCAGTTCATTCTTTCTTTCCGTCAGGGTTTTGGGGAGATTGGGTTTAAAAGCCGATTTGGTGATCCGGATCAACACGATCGTTCCGGGGGGACAATTGGATTTATTATCCATGGTCTTACCGGTCCAGGAACCTCGTAATTGTTCTTCGTTGCCCCCTTTGTGGTAGGAAAAATTATACCTTTTGATACAGGGGGTGCAATCGGGCGGGATATGAAAGCTGGTTACCCCAATCTCGTTGATGAGGATACTGTTGCTGTCAGGTTTGAAAGTTCCTTCAAAGGTTTCTCTTACATAATTACTGGTGTCGGAATAATGATAAGAAACGCCTGATATTTTGTTACCTACCACGGTCAGCTGTAATTCTATGTTGTAAACCGGGAAGCAGCCTCCGGGTTCCATCACCAGTTTACCCTTCCAGATGCCATTGATATCCTGTGCCCGCACACAAGACAGGGACAGCAACAAAATGACTAAAAGGGCAATACGCTTCATAAAAAATGAAAATAGGCCAAATTAATAAAAGGCAATGCAGAAATTACAGAAGCGGTTGCCCGGTTTTCTCCTGTGGTTCGTTTTTTACATTGCAGATAAGGTAAAGCGATGATTATTTTGGTTTCACATACCGGAACCTGACCACTGCATTTTTTTGTTCTGTAGATGTGATGCGGACATCAAATCGTTGCTCGCCGGATTCGACGATCATCAGTGAAGTATTGGGAGGAATACGGCCCAGGTTTTCAGCCACCATCACCAGTTCGTGTTCCGAATTATCCTCGTCCATTTTCAGGTTAACGATCAGCGGAGATGCTGTTAACCGTTTGGAAGAAAGAACCAGTTTTTTATCCATATACACAGAGATCGTATCATCATCAATCTCCCCGTTATCGTACAATTTCACGGTTACATTCTCATTACTTACAGTGAGAATTTTAACCAATTCATTAGCCCTGTTTTTTAATACGGAAGGGGTTGGTATGTTTTCAGGAACAGATTTTTTGACAAACGGGGGTGCCACAATTTTTGAGACGGTATCAATTTTAGGAGTAACTGCCAATGGCTTTGTGGTTACCGGCGGTTTTGTTACTGGTTTTTTAACCACTGGTTTGCTGGCGGGTTTAGTAACTACCGGAGGCTTTTTTACAACGGGAGGATTGACTTTTGTTGTTACCGGTGGTTTGGTTGCCGGAGCTTTGGGTGTTGGTTTTCTTAAAAAAGGTTCAAGATAGAAATCGGATGAAACAACTCTTCGCAAGGAAACACGGCCGCCACCGCAATCGCCCCAAAAAGAGGTATCAACAGATAGTGGTTTTTCATTTCTTCCCAGGTATGTACCTTCTAAAAACTCCTCATTACCGGATTTTGAATAGGTAAGGGTGTAATTCATGATGCAGGTCATTCCTCCCATTACGCTTTTTACCTCAACTGTTCTGATCTCTTTGATCTTTAATGTCTTTGTGTTTTTAACATAGCTGCCGGTCATGGTGGCTTTGCCGTAAAAACGTACATCAAGATAGGAATAGGATACTCCGCTCGCAGCATAGGATTTGTTATGCGAAAGCTGGAACTCTAATTTATAGAATTGTCCGCCCTCCGACATGAAAAATCCTTTCCAGATACCCGTCAGATCTTGCGAGAAGACGGTAGGATTGGAAAAAGGGACCAGCAATATAAAAAACAGGCAAATTTTTATGAATAGCTGTTTCATCACGGGTCAAAACTAACGAATTGGTTCGTATGGTAGAACGGCATTGGGCAAGAGTTTGTTAATTTTAACATGCTTTAAAAGCTGTTCAATCTATGGGTCTCCGCCAATGTTTTTTTGTTTTCTTTTTTTCATGTATGTCTCATTTTGCCAGTACTCAAATCAGTGACAGATCGGTTACTTTACTGGCCCGGTTAGATTCCGTCCGGCAAAGTCATTCAGCAGCGAAACATTTTGCGGATATCTATTTTGAAACCACTATCGGTGCGATGAATTATTTTTCGAGGACTGATGAAAGGGTTCAGCAACTGATGGAAAGACTGGAACTGCAATTTGCCAGCTATTTCTTCCGGGCAGTAGAGGCGCATCAGCAAAAGGAGACCGTACCCCGTCCCTGGCAAGCTTATTACCAGGACAGCTGCGCCTCTCCATTACGGTATGTTTTATATGGGATTAATGCTCACATTAATGGGGATATCTGGCAGGCATTAACCAATGCTTTTACTGCCCCAGAAATAGAGGAACTGAAACCCTGGTATTTTGCTTATCATAATGAACTACAGAAAGAATATGAGATTGTTTATAGCAGGGCATTGGCAGAAAATAAGAAACTGAGGCTATTGCATACCCTCACCATTGGATTTGATAAACTATACGGGAAAATAATGCTGAAACGCTGGAGAAACCGGCAATTGAAGCTGGCCGTACTCTATTTCAATGACCGGGCTTTGTTCGAAAAAAAATTAAAAAGGCTGCAGGGAAAAACCCGTCGGCTGGACAGGCTGATCCGGAAGAATATTTAATAACCGGAACTTGCCTGTGAATCCCTGTAAATCAACCGGATTTTGCTAAATTTGCACTCTCTTTAAAACAGGGATTTATTACATGATCAAGATTACACTTCCGGATGGTGCTGTCAGGGAATATGAAAAGGGAACGACTGCACTCGATATTGCAAAGTCCATTTCCGAAGGACTGGCCCGAAAAGTTCTTGCTGCCAGTGTGAACGGGCAGGTGTGGGATGCCACGAGACCTATTCATGAAGATGCTACGTTCAAATTACTCACCTGGAATGATACAGATGGCAAAAATACATTCTGGCACTCTTCAGCCCATTTGATGGCAGAGGCCGTGGAATCCATGTACCCAGGCGTAAAATTCTGGGTTGGCCCGCCGGTAGAAAATGGGTTTTATTATGATATGGATCTTGGTGATAAGAAGATGACCGAAGAAGACCTGCAGGTACTGGAAAAGAAAATGAACGAGCTGGCAAAGAAGAATAACCAGTATGTAAGAAAAGAAATTTCAAAAGCAGACGCAGTTCAATACTTCACCGAAAAAGGAGATGAATACAAACTTGACCTGCTGGGTAACCTGCAGGATGGGGAGATCACTTTTTATACACAGGGAGAATTCACCGACCTGTGCCGCGGGCCGCATATTCCTAATACCAGTTTTATCAAGGCAATTAAATTAATGAGTATTGCCGGTGCTTACTGGAAAGGAGATGAAAAGAATAAGCAACTGACAAGAGTTTATGGGGTGACTTTTCCTTCGCAAAAAGAACTGGATGAGCATTTAGCCATGCTGGAGGAAGCAAAGAAAAGGGATCACCGTAAACTAGGGAAAGAATTAGGCATTTACACCATGGACGACGATGTGGGTCCCGGGCTTATTTTGTGGATGCCCAATGGAACGGTTATTATCGAGGAATTAGAAAAACTGGCGAAAGAAACGGAATTGGCTGCCGGCTATAAAAGGGTGGTGACACCGCATATTGCTAAGGAGAGTATGTACCTGACGAGCGGTCATCTTCCTTATTACGCAGACAGTATGTTTCCACCCATGGAAATGGACGGGGAGAAATATTACCTGAAAGCGATGAACTGTCCGCATCACCATAAAATTTTTGATGCGGAACCGAAGAGTTACAGGGATATGCCTTATCGTATTGCTGAGTACGGCACCTGCTATCGTTATGAACAGAGCGGAGAATTATTCGGGCTGATGCGGGTGCGTTGTTTGCATATGAACGATGCACATATCTATTGCACCAAAGAACAGTTTGCCCAGGAATTCAAAGCGGTGAATGATATGTACCTGAAGTATTTTAAAATATTCGGGATCGATAAATATGTGATGCGGCTGAGTTTGCACGATCCTGAAAAACTGGGACAAAAATATGTGAACGAACCTGCACTCTGGCTGGAAACAGAAGACCTGGTAAGAAAGGTGTTGATCGAAACAGGGGTGCCTTTTGTGGAAGTAAAAGGCGAAGGGGCTTTTTACGGACCAAAGATCGATGTACAAATCTGGAGTGCGATTGGCCGTGAATTTACCCTGGCCACCAACCAGGTGGATTTTGCGCAGTCCCGCAGCTTCAACCTCTCCTTTACCAACCAGAATAACGAACGGGAAATCCCGCTGATCATTCACCGGGCACCGCTGGGCACCCATGAACGTTTCATCGGCTTCCTGCTGGAACACTATGCCGGTAAACTGCCGCTGTGGCTGGCACCGGTACAGGTAAAAGTGCTCCCGATCAGCGACAAGTTTATCGACTATGCAAAATCTGTATCGGATAAACTGAAAAAAGCTGATATTCGTGCAGAGGTAGATGACAGAAATGAGAAGATCGGTAAAAAGATCCGTGATACCGAACTGATGAAAGTACCTTACATGCTGGTGGTGGGAGAGAAGGAAATGAATGAAAATAAAGTGGCAGTAAGGAGACAGGGGAAGGGTGACCTGGGAGTAAAATCAGTTGACGAGTTTTTAGCTGAGGCGATAGATGAGATTAAAGAAAGAAAATCAGAGTAAATAATTTTTCCTCAATCCTGGTGAGGATTTTATAAAAACGAAAATTGCTCTCCTGCAGGGGTTGAGGGCTTAACTAAAAATAATAAATGGCAGTACCACAAAAACCCGGCGGCGGGTTCAACAGGCCACCCGGCGGCGGAGGTTTTAAACCCGGCGGTGGCGGATTCAACAAAGGTGGATTCAGGGGAAGATTTGTTCCCCGTAAAGAAGCAGAACACCGTATCAATCATTTTATCCGTGTGCCGCAGGTGCGGCTGGTTGGTGAAAATGTGGAAGTAGGTATCTACAACACACAGGATGCATTGAAGATGGCACAGGAACAGGGATTAGACCTGGTGGAAATCTCTCCTACGGTTGATCCGCCGGTTTGCAAGATCATTGATTACAACAAATTCCTCTACGATAAGAAGAAGAAAGAAAAAGAGATGAAGGCTAAAAGCAAAGTCTCTGAGGTGAAGGAGATCCGGTTTACCCCGAACACGGATGATCATGATTTTGACTTCAAAGCCAAACATGCGATCGAATTTTTGAAAGATGGTAATAAAGTGAAAGCATATGTGCAGTTCAAAGGCCGTGCGATCCAGTTCCAGGACCGGGGACAATTGTTGCTGCTGAAGTTTGCGGAAAGACTGGCAGAAACAGGTGTGCTGGAAAGTATGCCGAAGATGGAAGGCCGGAGAATGCTGGCCATGTTTGCACCGAAGGGTAAGAAGAAATCCTAAATACATAAAGTAATTATTGCAAGCCACCCAGCCGGGTGGCTTTTTAATGTAAAGGAGAATGAAGATTAAAAAGAGCCGGTGAAATTTTTTCTTACCGGTTTATACGGCTATTTTGGGTTATTATTTATCAAACAAACCAGTATGAAAAAGATTGTATACCTGCTGCCCGTAGTAGTTGTAATAATAAGTATTGCTTCCTGCTCAACAGCTGATCAGAAAGTGCCTCAAATGGCCACTGATTTCTGTAATTGCTTTTCAACAATGGAACGGGAACTGAGTGAATCAACAAAAAATATTGTTGCAAAGGCATCTCTTGCCGAAAATCCGGAACTGTCGATTCAAAATGCAGTACTGGCATTAAACGAAGAAGAACAGGTAACTATAGCCGGGGAGATGGAAAGTTTTAGCCAAATGGATGATGAAAATTCAGAAGTTGGTAAATGTATCAAGAACGTGGAAAAGAAATACGATAAGGCCTATACTTTTAACCAGGATAAATTTGCTCAAAAAGTGATCAAAGAGCTTGAGTCCAGGCAAGGTTGCAGCTTTACTGCTTCATTGCTTAAACTCGGATTGAAAATGGAAGGTAAATCCAGCAAATAAACAGATGTTACAGCAGCAGCCCGGCTTTGTTTAAGCCGGGTTATTTTTTTTACGGGGTAAATTCAACCGCTGGTATAAAATCTCCCGCGATTCCATGTTTAACCATTGCATTCCGTATATTGGGCACTTATTAAATCACCAAATTGATGTTTATGCGTTCACTCTTCAACCGATTGGGATTGACGGTGCTGGCTTCCACCATTTACCTGGCGGCCGCAGCGCAAGCCCCGATTGTCCGTGATACTACAAGAGGCCCTATGAGTGGTCCCGGAGGTATCCGCCCTTCTTCCAATGGCCCAAAGCCTTATAAAGAAGTAATTACCGATAAAACCAAAACTGACGAAGGCCTTTTTAAAGTGCACAAGATTGAGGATAAATATTTTATTGAAATTCCTGATGTATTACTGGGCCGTGATGTACTGGTAGTAAACAGGATATCCAAAGCAGCCGCAGGAATGAGAAGCGGTTTTTTTGGTTATGCCGGTGACCAGATCGGTCAGAACGTAATTCGTTTCGAGAAAGGGCCCAATAACAAAGTATTCCTGAAGAATATTTCCTATGCGGAATATGCGAAGGATTCAACATCGCCGATGTTTGCTGCTGTAAGGAATTCGAACATCCAGCCTATTTCTGCCTCTTTTGATATCAAAGCTTTTTCGAAAGACTCAACCGGGTCTGTTCTTGAAATAACTGATTATATCAATGGCGATAATGATATTCTTTTCTTCAATACTTCATTGAAAAGTTCTCAGCGTATCGGCATGTTGCAGGGTGATAAATCATATATCGTTGGCGTAAGCTCTTACCCGATCAATATTGAAATTAAAACAGTAAAGACCTATTCAAGAACACCCGCTGCTCCAAGCGGTATACCCGGGCTGACCGTTGGTGCACCAGGTGGTACCGGTAATATCACTGTTGAATTAAACAGTTCACTGGTATTGTTACCTAAAGAACCTATGCAGTCAAGATACTTCGATCCCCGTGTCGGATATTTCGCTGTTGGGTATACAGATTTTGACCTGAATCCACAGGGTGTAAAGTCGATCGCAATGGTTAAACGCTGGAGACTGGAACCTAAGGAGGAGGACCTGGAAAAATATAAGAGAGGAGAGCTGGTAGAGCCAAAGAAGCCGATCATATTTTATATAGATCCGGCTACCCCGAAAAAATGGGTGCCTTATCTGGTCCAGGGTGTAAATGACTGGCAGAAGGCATTTGAAAAAGCCGGGTTTAAAAATGCGATCCTTGCTAAAGAAGCACCTTCTAAAACCGAGAACCCCGAATGGAGCCTGGAAGATGCCCGCTACTCTGCCATTGTTTATAAACCCTCTGATGTACCTAATGCCAGCGGCCCCAGCGTAGCCGATCCCCGCAGTGGTGAGATCATGGAAAGCCATATCAACTGGTATCATAATGTAATGGAGTTGTTGCGCAACTGGTATTTTGTTCAAACGGCTGCCGTTGATCCCCGTGCCCGCAAAATGGTATTTGATGACGAACTGATGGGACAACTGATCCGTTTTGTTTCTTCGCATGAAGTGGGACATACGTTAGGTCTTCGTCATAATTATGGGTCCAGTTCTTCTGTGCCGGTTGAAAAACTGCGTGATAAAGCATGGGTGGAAGCCAATGGTCATACCCCGTCGATCATGGATTATGCCCGGTTTAATTATGTGGCGCAGCCGGAAGATAATATCAGTGATAAAGGGTTGTATCCACGCATTGGTGATTATGATAACTGGGCAATTGATTGGGGATACCGGTTATTTCCACAGTATAAAAATGCTGAAGATGAAAAAGGGTATTTGAATAAATGGGTGATCGAAAAATTAAAAGATAAGCGTCTTTGGTTCGGTACAGAGACAAATCCTGATGACCCCCGTTCCCAAAGTGAGCAGGTAGGTGATGATGCGATGAAAGGAAGCATGTATGGTATCAAAAACCTTCAACGCATTTTGCCTAACCTGGTAGAATGGACAAAAGAGCCGAATGAGAATTATAGCAATCTCAGGGATATGTATGGGGAGATAACCGGGCAGCTCGGCCGTTATATGGGTCATGTGGCTAAGTATGTGGGAGGTGTCATGGAAACACCGAAAATGGTGGAAGAGGCCGGACCTGTTTATGAAGTGGTTGCAGCAACCAAACAAAAAGAGGCCGTTGAGTTTTTGAATAAACAGTTATTTGCTACCCCATCATGGCTGATCAACCAGGAGATATTCAGCCGGACAGGGTTGAGTGGATTGACAACCATCGGCAACCTGCAGGATAATATGCTGAACCGGTTGTTAAGCACCCGGACTTTAGGTAAATTAATTGATGCTGAAGCAGCCCAGGGTAGCGGAGCATATCAAATCACCGAGTTACTCAGCGATCTGAAGAAAGGAATCTGGAGTGAACTCGCTGGTCGTAAGACCATTGATGTTTATCGCAGGGGGCTTCAAAAATCGTATGTAAATATCATGACTAACCTCGTAGCTCCTGTAAAAGCAAGCGGCCCGGATCCATTAGCGGCCTTGTTTGGAATCAGCAGTGGGAGCAGTACTGATAAGTCGGATATTAAGAGTGTGGTAAGGGCTCATCTGGCGAGTCTAAGAGCTGAGATAGTTGCGGCTGCGGTCGGCACTTCCGATGCGATGAGTAAGTACCATCTCCAGGATGTTGCAAAGAGAATTGATAATGCATTGAATCCGAAAGACTAAGCAGGTTTATATCCAATGAATACGAAGAGCAGGGTGGCCTTAAAAGCACCCTGCTTTTATTTTCTCAGCCCCTTTGCAGGTAAGGGTTTCAGCCCTATCTTTGCACTCCGTTTGAAAAAACGGTAGTTCTTCAACAGAACAGATTACCTGAAGAGGTTCGACAAAGGTCCCCCGGTGGGGAATGCCTCAAGGGTGTAATATTTAATACTGGGTAAAATGCCTAAAGTAAAAACAAATTCCAGCGCCAAAAAACGCTTTAAAGTGACGGCGACCGGGAAAATCATGCACCAAAAGAGTTTCAAGCGTCACATCCTGACCAAGAAATCCAAAAAACGTAAACGTAACATGAGAATGGACGGAACAGTGGCAAAATCACATGTTGATTTTGTAAAACGCCTGTTGCGCCTGAAGTAAGATGTCAATAAGCTGACTACCGGCTTCAGATTTCTTTAATAAACTCAACTTTTAATTTTAAACTCTTTCAGATATGCCTCGTTCAAAAAATGCTGTAGCTTCTAAAGCACGCCGCAAAAAAATATTAAAACAAGCCAAAGGCTTCTATGGCAAACGTAAAAATGTATTAACGGTTGCCAAGAACGTAGTGGAAAAAGGGATGACCTACATGTTTGTAGGCCGTAAACTGAAGAAAAGAGAATATCGTTCCCTTTGGATTGCCCGTATCAATGCGGCCGTTCGTGCAGAAGGAATGACTTACTCCGAATTCATCAACAAATTACAGAAGAAAGGAATTGAACTTGACCGAAAAGTGCTGGCCGACCTGGCTATGAACAACCCGGAAACGTTTAAGAACCTGGTTGCTTCGGTGAAGTAATTGAATATAACCCTGAGCTAAAAGCCCTGCTGCATAAGCGGGGCTTTTTGTTGCCTGCCCAGAGATCTGGAAAACAGGCAGTGGCAGCTTGCTGAGTCTGATTAATTTTTTGCCCGGTAATTTTCACAATCGTATACATTTGTAGCCTTAAAAAGCTTATCTAACCCAATCCACTCTTACTGTCAATGACGAATTCCTACCACGACCTGGTAAAACAAACATTCAACTTTCCACAGGAAGGATTGAACGTAAACGATGAAGGCTATCTTCATTTTAACGGGCTTGATCTGAAAGCACTGATCGATAAGTACGGTACCCCCATGAAAATGACCTACCTGCCCAAGATCGGGATGCAGATCAAGAAGGCAAAGACCATGTTTGCCAATGCTTTCAAAAAACATAAATATGAAGGGAAGTATCATTATTGTTATTGTACCAAGAGTTCGCATTTTTCATTTGTAGTGGAAGAAGCACTGAAGCATGATATTCACCTGGAGACTTCTTATGCCTATGATATCGAGATCATCAAAAAACTCTACGAAAAAAAGAAGATCACCAAGGATATTCATATTGTTTGTAACGGATACAAAGAGAAGAGTTATACGCGGAGAATTGCCAACCTGCTTAATTCAGGTTTCAACAATGTAATACCCGTTCTGGATAACAAGGATGAACTTAAGGAGTATGCAAAAACCGTGAAAGGGCCATTTAAATTAGGAATCAGGGTGGCTGCGGAAGAAGAGCCCAATTTCCCTTTTTATACTTCCCGCCTGGGTATCCGTTCAAAAGATATCCTTGAATTTTATGTAGACAGGATTGAAGGATATGAAAGTAAGTTCCAGCTGAAGATGCTTCATATTTTCCTGAACAAGGGGATCAAAGATGATATTTACTACTGGAGTGAGCTGAATAAGATCATCAACCTCTATTGTCAGTTGAAAAAGATATGTCCCGAACTGGACTCTATCAATATTGGCGGTGGTTTCCCGATCAAGCACTCACTGGGTTTTGAATATGATTACCAGTTCATGATTAATGAGATCGTCGGAAACATCAAATCGGCTTGCAAAAAAGCCAAAGTGCCGATGCCGAATATCTTCACTGAGTTTGGCAGCTACACGGTGGGAGAGAGTATGGCGCATATCTACAGTGTGATCGGCGAAAAAGTGCAGAACGACAGGGAGACCTGGTATATGATCGACTCTTCATTTATCACCACGCTACCAGACACCTGGGGTATTGGTGAGAAATTCCTGATGCTGCCGGTCAACAAATGGGATTCCGACTATCAACGGGTTGTATTAGGAGGCATTACCTGCGACAGTCATGACTATTATGATTCAGAAGAACATATCAATGAAGTGTTCCTCCCCAAGATCAATGGAGGAAATGAACCTTTATATGTAGGCTTTTTTCATACCGGTGCTTACCAGGACCAGATCAGCGGGTATGGAGGGATCAAGCATTGTCTTATTCCTTCGCCCAAACATGTGATCGTTGGCTATGATAAGAATGGTAAACTGACAGATTGGTTATACGCCAAGCAGCAAACAGCGCAAAGTATGTTGAAGATATTGGGATACATGAAATAAGTTTTCACAAAAAGAATTGGGAATTAGTAATGTTATTCTGCTAATTCCCAATTCCTGATTACTCAATACTTTCCTCTCTTGCTGTACTTCTTACCGAAACGTTTCCATTCCCTGTATTCATAATTACTGTACCGAACTTTTTTTACCTGGGCTTTATCCAGGTAAAACCTGTTGTCGTAGCCCTGCCAGTACACAAATCCCTGCGGACTCCGGTGAAAGAAACGGCCATCGGGATTGCGGCTCATGGTAAAGCCGGGGCTTGGGTTAAGGATCAGGGAAACATGCGAATTGTAACGGGCCTGGGGTTGGTTGTAGTATTCACGGCCGGAACTGCAACTGGCAGCACTTCCAATCACGACCATCAATACTACCGCTTGTAGAATTTTTATCATTTTCATGATTTATGATTTTACATTAGCGGGACAATTCATTTGCCGCAAAATCATAAACCATTTTAACATGCGATATTTTTTGTTATTGTTAACAGCGGGCTTTCTTATTACCAATGCCACTGCGCAGGGTACTGAAGATTCTGTAAAAGCAGCAGTCAATAAATTATTTACTGCGATGAAGGAATCAGATGAAGCCATGCTTAAAAATTCTTTCACTTCCAATGCCGTGTTGCAGACCATTGGCAGGTCAAAAGAGACAGGAGCTGTTGTAGTGACCAGTGAAGAAGTGAATGCATTTGCGGAATCTATTCGGAAAATAACTAAAGGGGATGCAGATGAACAGATTGTTTTTGAAAATATAAAAATTGATGGAGACCTTGCCAGTGTATGGACGCCCTACAAATTTTATTATAAAGGGAAATTCAGCCATTGCGGTGTCAACTCTTTCCAACTGGTACGGCTGAATGGGGAGTGGAAAATTCAATACATTATTGATACGAGAAGAAGACAGGGATGCGAATAGTTATTTTCCTTTCAACCTGTATTTTTTAGTGACTTTCGGATTATTGAAATAGTTATTCAGTTCTTCCTCGGTCATATTATTAGTGATGTCTACAGGGACATCTATCAGCTGCATCTGGCTTTGCTTCAGTTCATCCTTAAGCTTGTTTGTTTTATTGGCAATTCCAGGATCTTTTTCTCCCACCAGGGAATAATCAAAGATCATATACTCCAGTCTTTTGATGGAAGAACGGATAAGAGAGGCCTGGTTTTGTTCTACTGTTTTATTGGGCGAAGTGGCTTCTTTTACCGGAACTAATGCCACACCAACGCTGGGTAAAATCTTCCCGGCTGTTTTCGATGACTCGCCACCAGTGGTGGAGAGTATCGTTCCTGTGAGGGCAGAAGTAGCCGAGGTGAGATCAAATGTGGCACGGGCGGTTTTTGTTTTTTTCAGCCGCTTGTCAATTTGCAGGAACGTATATTTTAAGCGAAGAATATAACTTTTGATATTCGTCACAACATTTTCATACTCCTGTTTGGCCAGCGGATAGTTCAATGCATCTTTAACCACCAGTTTCACCACAGCCGTATCCTTCGAATTGAACTTGCCGGAACCGATAAAACTCAGGTTCACAATTTTTTCTTTTCCCGGATCGGTTTCCTTCACAAAATCATAAGGGGGTGTCCAGGCAAATTCATCATCACATTTTTTTACCAGGTTATAATTGCTGATAGGGGTGCTGCTGGTAAAAAGGATGGTTTCTATGGCAAAAGTCCCGTTTTCGCACAAGACATTAAAGAGAACCGGTTGACCTTCTTCGACGGTCAATGTCCCCGCAACAGTAGGTTTTACCCTTGGCAGAACAATATCTGTATTATAAAAAGTGAGTATAAAACCGGTATCGACTTTTTCGGAAGGATCAACAAGGCTTTGAACGCCCAGTTTCACGGAGTACTCCTGGTCATATTTCAATTTGCCCGACATGAAATATGATTTTTCCGCTTTGAAGGTAAGCAGGCCATTATCCTTATTGATCTTCAGGCCGGCAGGGGAGTTCTTGATATACCAGTAATACCTGGAATCGTCTTTATTAATGGATAGCTGGTAAGAAAGCATGGAATCCACATGAATAGAAAAAAAAGGATTCAGGTTGGTGATACGAAGGGCGGAATCAGCCTCGTGTTTTAAGTTAGCATTAACAGAGTCGGCAACCTGCGCAGTGGAGGCATACGTTGCCAGTATGCAACTAACCAGTAAAATAAGCCTTGCTCTCATGTGGTTTTTTTCAGAACGCAATATTACCGTATTTGTGTTGATTGTCCAGCAACATTGATTACCAGTACAAAAAAAGAAACCCCCTGTAGAAACAGGGGGTGTAAACCAAAACCAACTGCTTATGAGAAAATCTTAATTACTTATTTGACGTTACCTGATGTTTATTTCCTTCGCTGTTTCTTTGACTGTTTCTTTTTTCGGAAGGTTTAATGTTAAAACACCATTAACATATTGTGCTTCGATATTATTTGCTTCAATCTTTTCGTCTATTGTAAAGACTCTTTTGAAAGACCGATAGTTGTATTCTTTGCGAATTTGTTTTTTGTTCTCGCTTTTGGCTTCTTCTTTTTTCTCTGCTGAGATCGTTAATACCTGCTGGTCCAGGTTTACCTTGAAATCTGTTTTTTCAAAACCGGGTGCCACTACTTCAAGGTTGTATCCTTTTTCTGTTTCCAGGATATTAACGGGTACAAACCCTTTCCACTGCGGCTCTGTTTCGTTCCTGAAAAGACCTGGCAATTCAGTAAAGAAATCATCTACAAAACTGTTGAAGTTTCTTTCAAAAGGTTTCCTGTTCAATTTTACGAGTGTCATAGTTATTTAGTTTTTTAAGTTTAGGTAATTGCTTACGATTGCATTTCGACAAACCACATACCAACCGCTTTTCATCAACTTTTTCCTGTCATTGATTCTTGGTCATTGGCATTGCTATGCCAGAATTTCCGAAATACGAAAAAATGCTGACATAATTTCCAGTATTTACCAGACGAAGAACGGCTGACCAACTTTTTTGCTACTTTTGCGTTCAACTTAAAATATTCAATATGTATCCGGAAGAAATAGTAATCCCCATGAAAGAGGAGTTGACCGATAACGGTTTTTCTGAACTCCAGACGCCAGCTGAGGTAGAAGCACAATTATCAAAAGAAGGAACCACTTTGGTAATGATCAATTCAGTCTGCGGATGTTCCGCAGGTACGGCCCGTCCCGGAGTCCTGATGGCTGTAGCCAACACCCCTGTGAAGCCAGATTTTCTGACTACCAGTTTTGCTGGATTTGATGTTGATGCGATCAAAACATTAAGGCAGCACCTGCTCCCTTATCCTCCTTCATCACCGGCTATAGCTCTTTTCAAAAATGGCCAATTGGTACATTTTATCGAACGGCACCAGATCGAAGGCCGCCCGGCACAGGTTATAGCTCACAACCTGATCAGTGCTTTTGAGCAGCATTGCAAAAAGGAAACAGCAGCATAAATTTTTATACCAGTTGTGAATACCTCCCCGGAAGCGGGGAGGTATTTTCATAAAAGTTTCTTTTGCAACTACTCTCAATTTGATTTGTATATTCGTTGCTCTTAATCAACTACTTCCCAGATGTATCCCAACCTGTATTTCGCTTTTAAAGATCTGTTCGGAATAGAAATTGAAAAACTCCGTTTTGTTAATTCGTTTGGTTTTTTTGTAGCTATTGCTTTTATACTGGCGGCGGTTGTGTTAGTAGCCGAGTTACGCCGCAAGAGTAAACAGGGCCTCTTACAGCCAACTGAAATGCAGATTGTAGTGGGACAACCGGCAACAACTGGTGAATTGGTCCTTAATTTCCTGTTGGGCTTTTTGTTAGGTTATAAGATATTGGCCCTTTTCATCATGAGTAGTTCTGCTACCGAGGATCCACAGGCCTTTATATTTTCTTCTTTAGGTAGTTGGCCTACCGGTATTGGCCTCGGACTTTTATTTGCCGGGCTTAAATGGTGGGAAAAGAACAAACAAAAACTGGCTAAACCAGAAAAAAGAACGGTACGGATATGGCCACATGACCGGGTGGGGGAGATCACGATCATTGCACTTGTATTCGGGTTACTAGGTGCCAAACTTTTTGACATATTTGAGAATTGGAGTGCTTTCCTTAAACAACCTTCTGATTTCATTTTTTCACCTTCCGGGTTAACATTTTACGGAGGCCTGATTTGCGCAGCATTAGCCATCTGGTGGTATGCCAGGAAGCATAAGATTGGCTTTTGGCACCTGAATGATGCTGCGGCACCTGTTTTAATGCTGGCCTATGCAGTTGGTCGTATCGGTTGCCAGGTAGCAGGGGATGGCGATTGGGGTATCAATAATACCTCCGATAAACCCCTCAGCTGGCTACCCGACTGGATGTGGTCCTACACCTATCCGCATAACGTAAATGAAGTAGGTGATCCTATCGCCGGCTGTGTTGGGAAATACTGTAATGAGTTGCCTGTCGGCGTCTATCCAACTCCATTTTATGAGACCATTGCCTGCCTCATCATCTTTGGAATTCTCTGGTCGCTTCGTAAAAAGCTGAAAGTGCCGGGTACCATGTTTGCTCTATACCTTATGTTCAACGGGGTGGAGCGATTCTTTATTGAAAAGATCAGGGTCAATACAACGTTAGACCTTTTCGGCTTTAAACCCACCCAGGCTGAGGTCATTTCCACCCTTTTATTCCTGTCCGGACTGGCTTTATGGATTTACCTTAAAAGAGCATATAAGGGGCCGAAATCCACATCCTGATGCTGAATTTTAGTTGTAGCCGCCGTTATTTTTTTGCGTAGGATTAATTCTACAGGCTCCTGAAACACTCTCCTGTATTGACTTTCCCGGTAGCCTCCAAAATGGAAACGTTTGCATTGGTTTCCATCTTTCATATTTTATACACAACGGCTATGAGATTCCGGCTTTGCGATGTATTTTTGCAGACGGACTTGGACGGTTCCTATTTTACCACACTTTTTGCAACTAAGCTGGAACAAAGCCTGTCTACTATTCGTTTTTATTTAAACAGAGAGGTACTACATTATGCGGCAGCTCAAAATTGCTACCCAGATCACCAACAGGGATTCTCAGGCGGTTGAGAAATATCTGCAGGAAATATCGAAAATTTCGATGATCACTCCTGAAGAGGAAACCACGTTAGCACAACGGATCAAAATGGGCGACCAGAAAGCTTTGGATAAGCTTGTTCAGGCCAACCTTCGTTTCGTGGTGTCAGTGGCCAAACAATATCAACACCAGGGTTTATCGCTGAGTGACCTTATCAACGAGGGTAATCTCGGCCTGATCAAAGCGGCACAACGCTTTGATGAAACCAAAGGTTTCAAATTCATTTCTTATGCGGTATGGTGGATTCGCCAGTCCATTTTACAGGCATTGGCAGAGCAGGGCAGATTAGTCCGCCTGCCTCAAAACAAAATTGGCACCTACAACAAGGCTAATAAAGCGTATATGGCTTTTGAACAGGAACACGAGAGAGAGCCTTCAACAGAAGAATTAGCGGAGTTACTTGAAATGAGCGAAACAGAGATCAACAACATTTTCCAGAGCAACACTCGTCACACCTCGCTGGATGCACCTGTGCATGAAGCAGAAGATGTGGCCATGGGCGACCTGCTGGAAGGTGGTGATGATACAGATGATGATGTGATGAAGGATTCTTTGCGTAACGAGATTCGCCGGGTATTGAAATCACTCAGTCCCCGTGAAGCCGAGATCGTGAATGCTTATTTCGGACTGGATGGCGAAAATGGCGTTACCATTGAGCAGATCGGCCAGAAATATGATCTGACCAAAGAACGCATCCGCCAGATCAAGGAAAGAGCTATCAAACGTTTACAAAAAGCCCGTTACAGCAGTGCGTTGAAAGCATACCTGGGCTAAGCGATATTTTAAACGATGAGTTTATTTTATACAACTCCGGTCAGTATAACGACCGGAGTTGTGTTTTACAGGTATTCTTAACAACCTTTTTCCTTCCTGCTGGTTATTTTTGTAATAACTATGAAGAAATTAGTTCCTATCCTGGCTTTTTGCATCCTGCTCATTTCCTGTGAAAGAAAAGTCGATTTTAAACTGGCTGATGTGACTCCAAAACTGGTGGTGGAAGCTACCATTGAAAATGGACAACCACCTGTAGTGTACCTTACAAAAAGCCAGGCCTATTTCTCACAAATCGACCTTTCAACCCTGGCCAATAGTTTTGTCCGTAATGCCGAGGTGTACGTTTCTAACGGAATACTTACCCACCGGCTAAAAGAGTATACTATTCCCGCTGGTGGTGGCCTGAATTTTTATTACTATTCCATTGATTCTGCAAATTTGGCAACAGCTTTTACCGGTGAACTGAATAAACAATATTCGCTGCGTATTCTGACCGAGGGAAAAGAATATACTGCTGTAACCACTATCCCCGCTATAACCAAAAGAATTGATTCCTTGTACTGGAAGCAGGCTCCTGGAAGTAATCCCCAGGAGAAAGTGGCTGTAATGATCAAAGCGACTGATCCGCCTGGTTTAGGTGATTATGCCCGTTATTTCACTAAACGCAACCAGGAAATATTTTACCCGGGCCTTAATTCCGTATTCGATGACCAGATCATTGACGGAAGCACTTACGATATCCAGGTGGAAAGAGGGGTGGAAAGGAATGGGGATGTGCCGGAGGGCTATTCTTTTTTTGACAAAGGGGATACGGTAACGCTCAAACTTTGCAATATCGATAAAGCCACGTATGATTTCTGGCGCACCATGGAATTTACCTACGCCAGTGTAGGCAACCCTTTTGCCTCACCAACAAAGGTCAGCAGTAATATCAGTAACGGAGGATTAGGGTATTTTGGTGGTTATGCAGCCCAGTACAGAACGATTGTTATACCCCGATAAATTCTTTTAATTCACTGACAGGTTTTGCACATGCTGCCCAACTGCAGTGCAGGCTACATTTCAGTATTGCTTTTACAGTTAATTTTGCCCAATTCTTAAATCTACAGACGAATGGAGACTACCGCAAGCGAAAGAGTTCATTGCCTTATTATAGGTTCGGGACCTGCAGGATATACAGCCGCTATTTATGCATCAAGAGCCAACCTGAAACCCGTATTATACCAGGGTATTCAACCCGGCGGACAGTTAACGATCACTACCGAAGTGGAGAATTATCCCGGCTACGCAAATGGCGTGCAGGGGCCTGAAATGATGGTGGATTTTGAAAAACAGGCTGCCCGGATGGGTGCTGATATCCGGTATGGGTTGGCTACAAAAGTTGATTTTTCTTCTCAACCACATAAAGTATGGATCGATGAAGAAAAACTGGTAGAAGCTGATGCCGTAATTATTGCAACCGGTGCGTCTGCCAAATGGCTGGGATTGGAAAGTGAACAACGCCTGAACGGATACGGGGTCAGTGCCTGTGCGGTTTGCGACGGTTTCTTTTTCAGGAATAAGGAAGTAGCGATAGTTGGAGCTGGTGATACCGCTGCAGAAGAAGCTTTGTATCTTTCCAAACTTTGCACAACCGTTCATATGTTCATTCGGAAGGATGCCATGCGGGCCAGTAAAGTCATGCAGGAAAGAGTATTGAATGCCCCGAATATCAAAGTGTACTGGAACACCGATACGGAAGAAGTTGTCGGTGAGAAAAATGTAACAGCCGTACGGGTTAAAAATAACAAAACCGGCGAAAAGCAGGAGATACCTATCAGCGGGTTCTTTGTAGCCATCGGGCATCAGCCCAACTCTGATATCTTTAAACCCTTCCTTCAAATGGATGAAGCAGGTTATATTCAAACCATTCCCGGCACTTCCAAAACAAATGTGGAAGGTGTTTTCGCAGCCGGTGATGTGCAGGATAAAATTTACCGGCAGGCTGTGACAGCGGCAGGTAGCGGTTGTATGGCTGCACTGGATGCAGAAAGATACCTTGGAGCAAAAGGAATCCATTAATTATTCATATGGCAGGAGTAATGACCATTCAGCTTCAGCAGCTTCGTTTTTTTGCAAAACATGGTTTGTATGCAGAAGAATTGAAAACAGGGAATGAGTTTAAAGTAAGTCTTTCTGTTGATCATATTCCAGCAGAAGATGTTATTACTGATATATCCACCACGGTCAATTATGTGACCCTATATGAACTGGTAAAAACCCGGATGCATCAACCCACTGCTTTGCTGGAGACAGTAGCCATGGAAATAACAGAAGCCATCTTTGCTGCATTCCCGGCTGTAAAGAAAACAGAGCTGTCAATTATAAAATTGCATCCGCCCATAGCTGGCTTTACCGGCAGTGTGGGAGTGAAATATTGCAAAGAAGCCTGATCGTTATTAAATAACTTTCTTCTTCCATCTTCCGCTTTGTAAGTAGATATAGGAAAGCGTAAACAGTACGGTCCAATAGAGGAATTCAGAAGCCCATGCCCATTCTAAGGATAAATGCCATACCCTTAAAACAAGATATACGTAGATACAATAAACGGTTATTGCCACGATCTCAATGGCCAGGTTGATCTTTGTATTGGCTGTTCCGGTAACCCCGTTTAGCCACACGGTGGACACAGACATCAGTAACAGGGCTACCGATACTACTCTCAGCACAGGAACAGCCGCAGCAATAAAGCCGGGATCACGACCATAAATGCGCAGGAAAATATCAGGAAATAAATTAATGATGAGGCACAGGGAGGCTGTGAAAATAAAACTGAGCCTGGCAATTTTTCCAATAAGAAACAGCACTTTATCTTTTTTTCCCTGCCCAATGATATTACTCACCATTGCATTGCTCGTACTGGCAAATGCCCAGACGAAAATGCCGAACAACCCAAAAATATTACGCATCATATTGCTGATGGCAAGAGGCCGTTCCTTATTCTCGCCGGTGCCACTGTTTTCGATCAGGATATAAAATAAAAGCCAGGCGCCTACGCTCAGTACAAATTGCATCACTAATGGAGAGGATTGACGGAATAACAGGCCGGATAATTTTTTATCGAACCGCAGGTGGTCGAATAAGAAAAAACGGGTATTGAATTTTTTATAAAAAATAATACTGAATACCACTACCATACCCGTTGCTTCTGCAATCACAGATGCAACCGCAGCCCCGTTAAAACCTAATTCGGGAAATCCCCAATGGCCATATATTAATACATAGTCAAGGAAAATATTCAATAACGCCTCTATGATGAAGCCATATTTCATATACCGGCTGTTATTGGTGCCAACCAGCATGGCATTGCCCATTTGAAAAAGGTATAGAAAAGGAAGCCCCATGATCCGGATCTTTAAAAACGACGAAGATTCCTTTTGCACCTCGGGGATTGTAAGGGTTTGGGATAAGAACCAGGGTGCAATTAAAAAAGTAAGAAGGATACATCCGGCTGCAAACAATAAAGCGATCCAGATGGATTGGGAAAACATTCTGCCTATTTCCGCAGGACGATTTTCCCCGGCACGTCTTGATATAAGGCTTTGCAGCCCGCTGTTTAGTCCATTACCTACAAGGGCAAAGACAAGGTAAAAGACGCCGGTGATACCTGCTGAACCCAGCTCCAGCTCACCAAGTCCGCTCAGGAAAACAGTATTCGCTATAAAATTGACCTGTGGCACCAGTAAGGCCAGGGTGATCGGCAAAGCGATCTTTAAGATCTGCCGGTTGCTGATCTCTACCTGTAAATCGTTATGTGGCGCAATGTTTGCCATAGTCAAAAAGAGGGCAAACCTACTTAATAATTAACTACTCCCCATGCCGTGTACATAAATCACCTGTTTTGGGGAGTTGTTAAAGATTTGATCAGCTGATCTCCGCAGGGGGGCAGTTAATTTAAATTTTACTATTATTGCACGAATTGAAAAAAGTACAGTGAAACAATTATTTCATATTGAGCAGCCGGAAACAGGCGAAGAAATTCAAAAGCAGTTATTGTTCAACTTGGGAGAGACACATTGCAGTTTTGCTATCACGAATGCTGAAGGAAATAAACTGTACAAACTCCTTTACTATGACACGGAAGAAAATGAAACTGCTCTTCCTGCTTTGTTGGAGCAGCACCCTGAACTCAGTAATACTTTCTACAAAGTATTACTGAGTTATGATCATCCGCAAAGCACCCTTGTACCCTGGTCGCAATTTCGGCACGAGGAAGGGCTGAACCTGTTGCGTTCCTTGTATGGCATCAACGGATCTTCCACTGTTATTTCTGAGTCAATAGCTGGCTGGCAATTGTACAATGTATTTGCCGTCCCGGCTTCATTACATGAACTGGTCAGTAAGAAATATGCTGCCGGGCAATACTGGCACCAATATTCGGTGGCAATAAAGAATATCCAGGCCGCTGAAAGCGGTGGTCACCTGCTGATCGATTTCCGGAAAAATGATTTTACCGTTGTAGCGGCAGCAAATGGCCAGTTACTGCTGACGCAAACTTTCTTATATGCCACGCCTGAGGATGTGTTGTATTACCTGTTGAAAACAGTTCAGCAGCTCGGGCTTTCCCAACAGGAAGCCAGGCTGTCTTTATCCGGGCTTATTGATAAGCAATCTGCATTGTATAAAGAATTATACCAGTATTTCCTGCATCTTGAATTCCGGGAAGCAGGATGGGTGGTTGAGAATAGTGATTACCCGTCTCATTTTTTTACCTCACTCAATGATCTTGTAAAATGCGCATCATAGGCGGAGAACATGGAGGAAGGAGATTTAATCCCCCGAACAATATGCCTTATACCAGGCCCACCACGGATATTGCCAAAGAAGGCCTGTTCAATGTGCTGCAGCATAAACTGGATTTTGAAGAATTGAAAACGCTTGATCTTTTCGGGGGCACCGGCAGCATCAGTTATGAACTGGCATCAAGAGGTGTTCCTGACCTGACCATTGTGGAAAAGGATACACAGATGTTTGAGTTCATTAAAAAAACAGCACAGGCGTTACGGATAGAGAACTTGAAGGCTGTGAAAATGGATGTGTTCAGGTTCATCGATAATTGTGCCGATCAATTTGATTTTATTTTTGCCGGACCACCTTATGCCTTAACCACAATTGATGACCTCCCGAAGCGAATATTTGAAAAACAATTGCTCCGGAAAAGCGGCTGGTTCGTACTGGAACATACACCAAGAAATGACTATAAATCGTTCCCTTACTATTCTTCAGAACGGAATTATGGTACTACGATCTTTACGGTATTTATTGAAACAAGAGACTAAGACTGAACGAAGAAAAACGTCACCGTATTTTTACATTTTCCCTTTTGGGTTTTCCATTTTAAATTGAGTAATGGTTCAAACCATTTTTATAACGGGCATTGGTACAGGCGTGGGTAAAACGCTTGTTTCGGCGATTGTCGCAGAAGCCTTACAGGCTGACTATTGGAAACCCGTGCAGGCGGGCTATGATGAAGGCACCGACTCAGAGTGGGTGCAGTCTATGCTGACCAATACCAAATCGAAAATTTATCCTGAAACATACAGGTTGAAGATGCCGGCTTCCCCGCACCTGGCTGCAAAGGAGGAGAACCGGACGATCTCCCTCGAAAAAATATTTTCTGCCTATACGCAGTACCTGGTTCCGGGGAGAAGGATCGTAATTGAAGGAGCCGGTGGGTTATTAGTTCCGCTGAATGAGCATGAACTGGTGATCGATCTTATTCGTAAACTGAATGCAAAAGTGATACTCGTCAGCCGCAACTACCTGGGCAGTATCAATCATTCCTTACTGACTGCACAAGTGTGCCGGCAGAAAAATATCCGGGTATCCGGCTGGATATTCAATGACCAATTCATGGATTATGAAAATGATATTACCAGCTGGTCGGGCTACCTGAAATTAGGTTCTGTTGGTAAATTGGGTCATATTGATAAGTCTGCGGTGTATGAGGAAGCGCAGAAAATGAAGGATAAATTATTACAGGTGCTTTAATTATTATGCTGAAGAAAGAACTAAGAAAATTATTCAGGGAGAAGAGAAATGCACTGACCGCTGCTGAAAAAGCTAAATTGGATGACCTGTTGCTGATTCAATTTCAAACAGCTGACCTCCCAATGCTCCGCACTGTATTTTCTTATTGGCCGATCGAAGAAAACAAGGAGCCCAATACACATCTGTTTACTGATTTTCTTGAGTTCAGGTCACCGGGATTGCAGTTAGTGTATCCCAAAATCGATAGTACTACCGGCACTATGCAGGCGATATTGGTCGATGAGGATACCCGGTTGACCCGAAACCATTTTAATGTGTATGAACCGGAAAATGGCGAGGTGATTCCGGCAACTGATATCGATTTGGTGATTGTCCCGCTGCTGGCTTTTGACGAACTGGGATACCGGGTAGGATATGGCAAAGGGTACTATGATAAATTTCTGGCTGATTGCCGGGAAGATTGTATAAAGGCTGGGGTCAGCTACTTTGAACCTGTTGCAGCCATTGATGACTGCAATGATTTTGACGTACCTTTAGACCTTTGTATCACGTCTCAAGCCGTTTATGTTTTCTAATTTTTTTCTCCGCTCATTCAGAATACTATTGTTGCCATTTGCACTTGTCTATTGGGCGGTTATAGCATTGCGAAATTGGTTATTTGATAAGAATATCCTGAAAACGGCTGAGTTTGGGCTTCCCCTGATCAATATTGGTAATCTTTCAGTAGGCGGAACCGGCAAGTCGCCCATGGTGGAATACCTGCTGGTATTGCTCAAAGACCAGTTCAAAGTGGCCACCCTGAGCCGTGGGTATAAACGGAAAACAAAGGGTTATGCATTGGCCGACGATGATACAACAGCATTGGAGATCGGCGATGAACCCATGCAGTTTCATTTGAAATTCCCGGATGTGCCGGTAGCGGTAGGAGAGCAACGGATTGAAGCCATCCCCCAATTACTGCATGATAAACCGGAAACCCAGGCGATTATTTTAGACGATGCCTTTCAGCACCGTTCGATCAAAGCCGGGTTGAATATCCTGCTTACTGATTACAATAATTTATTCACCCGTGATTTTTACCTGCCCACCGGGGATCTTCGTGACCTGAAGAGCAGCTATAGACGGGCAGAGATCATTGTAGTGACCAAATGCAAGCCTGATCTTTCAGAAGAGGAGAAAAAAAAACTGGTGAAAGAAGTAGCGCCATTACCACACCAGCACATCTTTTTTACTTGTATTCAATATGGCAGTTTATATCATATCATTCATAAAAACGTTACCCAACTGGATGAGGATACAGAAGTGTTGCTGGTTTCCGGTATTGCCAGCCCGCGGCCGTTGAAAAAATGGCTGGAGGAATACAGCAGCAGTTATTCCTTGCTGCAATATGCAGATCATCATATTTTCACCATTGATGACCTGAACGATATCCGGAAACGATTTGAAAACATAGAAGAAACAAAAAAAATTATTTTAACAACAGAGAAAGATGCCGTGCGGCTGGTGAAATTCAGGCAGGCGATTGAAGGCTTGCCCGTATATGTGGTGCCGATCCGGCCTCATTTTCTTTTTAAAGAAGAGGATAAATTCAATAAATTGATAACAGATTTTATCCTGAACTTTAAAATACAATCATAAAAAACAATAATGGGAAGAAAGAATTCAAAGAAGAAGAAAGATACAAAAGCGAAACCGGCACGATCAACAGACAGGCTGCTGAAAGGTAAACTGGATGTGACCCGTTCCGGGATGGGATTTGTTACTGTGGAAGGAATGGAGGTGGACATTATGGTACGCCCTTCAGATTTTAATACAGCTTTGCACGGCGATACTGTACGGGTTGCAATCAAAGAAATGCGGAGTGCAGGCAGAAGAATGCAGGGAGTGGTGAAAGAAGTGCTGCAGCGCAAACGCAGTGAATTTATTGGTCACCTGGAAATGAACAAAGGATTTGGTTTTTTCATTGCAGAAATGGACAAACCCATGCCCGATATTTTTATACCGGTCCATAATATGAATGGTGCTGCCGATGGTGACAGGGTGGTGGTCCGTATAACAGAATGGGAGCAAAATGGCAAAAGACCTGTTGGTGAAGTGGTCAATGTGCTGGATGCAGAAAATACCAATGATGCAGCGATGAAAGAAATTTTGCTGGAAAACGGGTTCCCTTTGCAATTTTCAGATGAAGCCCTGGAAGTGGCGGCGCGGATACCCGATACTATTTCAGCTGAGGAAATAAAAGCGAGAAAAGATATCCGGGATATTTTTACCATTACGATCGACCCGGTGGATGCCAAAGATTTTGATGATGCCATCTCGTTCCGGAAACTTAAAAATGGCAACTATGAACTGGGTGTTCATATAGCGGATGTAAGCCATTACCTGGAACCGGAAACTCCACTGGATAAGGAAGCTTATGGTAAAGCCACCTCAGTATACCTGCCTGACCGGGTGAATCCAATGCTGCCGGAACATATTTCCAATGTGCTCTGTTCGCTGCGACCGAAAGAAGACAAGCTTACTTTTTCAGCCATATTCCAGATCACCCCGAAAGCAGAAGTAAAGCAATACTGGCTCGGTAAAACGGTGATTCATTCTGATCACCGCTTTACGTACGAGGAAGTACAGGCCATCATTGAAGAAAAAGCCGGTCTGTATGCTGAAGAGGTGTTGATATTAAATGAGCTGGCACAGAAATTCCGTAAGAAACGCTTTAATAACGGGGCTATTAATTTCTCTTCGCAGGAAGTGCGGTTCAAACTGGATGAGAAAGGCGATCCCATTGGCATCATGATCAAGGAAAGTAAAGAAGCTCACCAGTTGGTGGAAGAATACATGTTACTTGCCAACCGGACAGTGGCAGAGAATATTTCCAAACTGAAATTCAATAATAAGGCATTACCATTTCCATACCGAACACACGATGACCCGGATGAAGAAAAACTGCTGCCCTTTGCTGCATTTGCCAAAAAATTCGGGCATAAGTTTGATACTTCTTCGCCGGATAAAATTGCTGAATCATTTAACCAGCTACTAAAGGATGCACATGGTAAGCCCGAACAGCATGTGCTGGAACAACTGGGTATCCGCACCATGGCCAAGGCAAAATATACGATTGAGAATGTAGGTCACTATGGGTTGGGATTTGAACACTATTGTCATTTTACTTCACCGATACGCCGTTACCCGGATGTGATGGTGCATCGTATTTTATTTGATGTATTGACCAATAAAGTGCAGCCCGATAAAAAGCTGGAGGAAAAATGCAAACACTGCAGTGAACGGGAAAGAGCAGCCATGGAATCGGAAAGGGCCGGGAACAAATACAAACAGGTGCAGTATATGAAAAACTACCTGGGTGAGGAATTTGAAGGAGTGATCAGCGGGGTGGCCAGTTTTGGATTCTGGGTGGAGACTGTTGAACATAAATGCGAAGGCCTTGTGAGTATTAACAGCCTGCTGGAGTATGACGAGTTCAGGCATGTGGAATCCGATTATTGCCTGGTGGGACAGCGCAGCGGTAAGAAATTCCGGATGGGTGATAAAGTATGGATCAAAGTAGTGGCTGCCAATCTCACCAAACGGCAACTGGATTATGAATGGGTGGTGGCCGCAACTGTACCGGAAGAGCAACCCGTAAAAGAAAAAGTAAAGAAGAAGAAATAGTTAGTTGATACTGCATTAATATATTTACAGCATGCAATCATTTGAATTACTCTCCCAGAAATTCGGGCTTCATTTTGACCAGCGCCATTTCCCCGCTGAGCCGGCATCCCTGTATGAGCCGAATGAGTATTTTCTTCGGTTGGGTGGTAAAAGGATCCGCCCTGTATTATGCCTGATGGGTAATGAACTGGTGGATGATATTAAAGAAGATGCCTGGCATGTGGCTACTGCCATAGAACTTTTTCACAATTTCACCCTGATCCATGATGATATTATGGACAAAGCACCGCTGAGAAGAGGCATGGAAACTGTGCATACAAAATTTGGTGATAATACAGCTTTGCTGGCCGGTGATGTGATGCTGGTGACAGCCTATGAACACCTCAGCAAAATAGACCCGGTGCTACTTCCTGCCATCATGCGGTTATTTAACCAGACGGCGAAAGAGGTTTGCGAGGGGCAGCAACTCGATATGGATTTCGAAAAAATGGAGAATGTGCAGCTGGGAGAATATTTGAAGATGATCGAACTGAAAACATCGGTACTGTTGGCAGCCTCTTTAAAAATGGGAGCAGTATTGGGTGGTGCCGGAGAACGAAATCAAAATCTCTTATATGAGTTTGGAAGAAAGCTGGGTATTGCCTTCCAGGTGCAGGACGATTACTTAGATGCTTTTGGCGATCCAAAAAAATTCGGTAAGCAGGTAGGTGGTGACATCATGGCCAATAAAAAAACATTTCTCCTCATTCATACGCTGGAAGTCGCTTCTGGTTCCCAGAAAATGGAGTTGAATAAATTGATCAAAGAAAACCCTGCTGATAAAGTGGAAAAGGTATTGCAACTGTTCCGGGATTGCAAAGTGGATGAATGGGCTTTGCAATTAAAAGACAGGTATCTTGATGAGGCATTTACCCATCTGGAAGATATAGCAGTGCTTTCTAAACGGAAACAACCTTTGAAAGACCTGGCGGATTTCCTTGTCAAAAGAGACCATTGAGCTATGCGCTAACAGCGGCATTACAGTTTGTCTTTCTTTTGCTCTTTTTGAGCTCTTGGTAATTTTCCCTATTTTGAACGATAAAACCAACTGACTGATGGCTAATTCTTTATTCCGGAAAAAGAAAATCGAATCTATATTGGCCGAAGGTGGCGATGACAGCCATGGAGGAGGGCTTAAAAGAGTACTCACCGTTCGTGACCTCACTTTCTTTGGGATAGCGGCCATTATCGGGGCCGGTAGTTTCAGCAGCCTCGGTGAAGCTGTTTTCAAAGGAGGGCCTGGTGTGGTGGTACTTTTTATCATCACTGGTATTGCCTGTGCTTTTACTGCTTTTTGTTATTCTGAATTTGCCAGCCGCATCCCCGTTGCCGGAAGTGCCTATACCTACTCCTATGCCAGTTTTGGTGAACTCTTTGCCTGGATCATAGGCTGGGCCCTGATCATGGAATACTCTATTGGTAATATTTATGTGGCATTCAGTTGGAGCGATTATTTCACATCTTTTCTTCACAAGGTTAATATTCATATTCCCGACTATCTCGCCTGCAGTTATAAAGAAGCACAAAAAGCGGTAGCCAAAGGTTCATCGAATATGGAACTGGTCAATGCCTGGAACTCTGCGCCGATGCTGGGTAACCTGCGTATCATTTTTGATCTGCCTGCTATCATCATCAACCTGCTGATCACTTACCTGGTCTACCGGGGTATTAGAGAGAGCCGGAATTTCAGCAACGTCATGGTAATCCTGAAGCTGGCGATTGTGGCACTGGTGATCCTGGTAGGTGGTGCCCTGGTTTTTTCAAATGGGTTATCTTTCAACTGGACACCGGCCAATGATGAAGGTATCCGCTCATTTATGCCAAACGGTTTTAGCGGGGTAATGGCAGCAGTAAGCGGAGTGTTCTTTGCGTATATCGGTTTTGATGCAGTGAGTGTACTGGCAGAAGAAAGTAAGAACCCGCAACGGGACCTGCCAAGAGGTATGATCTATTCACTGGTGATCTGTACCGTCGTTTATATTTTATTATCCATGGTATTAACGGGGGCGGTGAACTACCGCAATTTTGATGGAGTGGGCGACCCGCTGGCTTTCATCTTTGAGACACAAAACCTCAATGTGCCCTGGATGCAAATTCTTGTCTCTATTTGTGCCGTGGTAGCTATGACCAGTGTATTACTTGTTTTCCAGATGGGGCAACCCCGCATCTGGATGAGCATGAGCCGGGATGGATTGCTGCCGCCGGTGTTCCAAAAGATACACAGCAAATTCAAAACGCCTTCTTTCGCCACGATCATTACCGGGTTAGTAGTGGGAGTACCGATCTTATTCACCGATAAATCATTTGTACTGGATTTCACCAGTATTGCCACCCTGTTTGCCTTTGTGCTGGTCTGCGGTGGTGTATTACTGATACCCCGCAAAGAAAAAATAGCAGGGCGGTTTAATCTTCCTTATATCAACGGGCAGTTCATTTACCCGCTGATCATTGCATTGGCTGGTTTCCTTTTTTACAAATATGGCAATGGTTATTTCAGTGATGCCATGAACTTTGATTTTTCCGGGAATGCAGAATATACAGAAGGTAAAGTATCTTTTATGGACCTGGCCACGCCTAAAATTTCCATTCTTGTTTTCTGGACCATTTGTTTGCTGCTGGCAATACTCAGTTTCATTAAAAAATATTCACTGATCCCGCTGATGGGTGTTACTACCTGTTTATACCTGCTGACCGGTATGACCAAGAGCAACTGGGCCTGGTTCCTGGGCTGGTTATTATTGGGGCTGATCATTTATTTCCTGTACGGGTATAAGAAAAGTAAGCTGGCGGCCGGATAAATTATTTCTGATTAGTATTTGAATGAGTTGTACCAACTGGCACAACTCATTTTTTATTATCCCCGGGCGGGTTTCTTCAGTAAATTTGCAGGCTGACCGGTTTATTAATTATTACCGCATGAAATATCAAATAGGCGATACGGTGCTGATCCTGCATTCCAACGAGGAGGGCAAAGTGGTGGACATTATCAATAAACAAATGATGATGGTGGAAGTGAAAGGAGTGACTTTCCCGGTTTATATGGACCAGGTCGACTTTCCCTATTTCAAACGGTTCACAGAAAAGAAAATGTTCCCCGAAAAAAAAGAAAAGAAATATGTGGATGATATACGGAAAGAAAAACCATCGCCGGAAAAGAAAGTGGTGGACGGCGTTTGGCTCACTTTTCTGCCGGTGATGGATACGGATGAATTTGGCGATGAAGTGGTGGAAGAACTGAAACTCCATTTGGTGAACAGAACGGAGACGCCCTACCAGTTTACATACAAACTCAATTTCTTCGGCAAAGCCGATTTTGAATTAAAGAACCAGGTGAATCCTTTTGAGAATTTTTACCTGCATGATATTCCTTTCTCTGACCTGAATGATAATCCCACTTTTGATTTTGAATTTTCATTATTGCAGCCCGATAAAAAGAAAGCGGAATTTTATGAAGCTTCGCTGCGGCTGAAGCCTAAACAGCTTTTTGCGAGGATCGAGGAGATACGTACCAAAAACCAGGCGACTTTCTCGCATCGTTTATTTGAACAATATCCTGACCGGGCTTTTGAAGATACTATTGATTTTGGTAACCTGGCTGCCAAAGGATTTAAAGTGTATGATGCCAAACGGGTGCGGGAACACCTGGAACCTGCCCGCAGCGTGGTGGACCTGCATATTGAAAAACTGGTGGACGACTGGAAGCGGATGAGCAATTACGAGATCATCAGCCTGCAGTTAAAGACCTTTGAGAAATATTATGAACTGGCATTGGCACATCACCAGCCCACGCTGATCGTGATACATGGTGTGGGGGAGGGAAAGTTGCGGGATGAAATACATGATATACTCCGTTTAAAACGGGAAGTAAAATCCTTTGTGAACCAATACGACCCGAGGTTTGGGTATGGGGCAACCGAGATTTATTTTCAGTATTAAAATCCTCTCAATAGAGCTCCAATAATTAAAATTACCTTTGTCCTGCTACAAGCCAGGCTATCGACTTGAGAGATCAGGTAGGAAAGTCCGGACAGCACAGAGCAATGCACCGGTGAAGAGCCGGCTTCCCGGTTAAACCCGGGAAAGAGATAGTGCCACAGAAAATAACTACCCGGAAGTAGCTATGCACTTCCGGGAAAAGGTGAAAATGTGAGGTAAAAGCTCACAGCTTTTGATGGTAACATCATAGGCGGGTAAACCTTGCATGCTGAAATGCCACGTATAGTACCGTTCGAGGGCTGCTCGCCCAAGGACCGGCTTGCCGGAACAGGGTACAGGGTAGGCAGATGGATTCCGGCGGGTAACTGCCGGAACAGATAAATGATAGCCACCCTGAGCTTGTCGAAGGGGACAGAATCCGGCTTACCGGCTTGTAGCTTTTTTAAACAATTCAGGAGTTGTTCTGGGAAAATTACTCCAAATGATAATTGACTAATGTCGAGATTGTAGCTGGCTTTATTCTGCCGTCAGGATACTTGCTGTAATACCAAAATTTTAATACACCAATACCGGGTTTGAAATAGAAATCGAAATCGTTTCCAAGGAACCATAATTTCCGATAATGAAAACACTGATTAAAACTACCAGCTGGAACGTTTACCGGCTCATTAATTTTCCAAGCTTTACAAAGAGTGGTATGGTCCGTATAGATACACTCATCGTTTGTAGAATCAGTAATTAAGGGCTTTGCCCATTCTACTAATAACCTATTACCCCAGCGATCACCCAAAGTGTACAAAATACTGTCAGTGGAATAATTAAACCTGAAAAAGCCTTTAAATACATTTGGTTCCCACCAAACAATACTGTCGGTGCTATAATATGTCTTGGTAAACTTTAATGTATCATACTTAGTACCAGTAAATTCACCATTGCTGTCAAATAATGAATCCAGATACACCCAATAATTTTTTTTACCTAATGGCATAAATCCGCAATGGGTGTTATTATAATTTATTTCAGTAAGTCCGTCATTCGGATAACCAGTTGGTAATTGCGATGAAGAAATACAATTTCTGGTTGATGGGTTATCAGCTATAGTTCGCTGACAACTAAAAAGTAAAATAGCCAGGCCATTCAAAAGGATCAGGTGTTTCATACTATAAAATACGGTATTTAAGCTGGTATTTCCAATGAAGTGGTGAAGGGGAAACACTTACCAGTAATTGCCAATATACCCTCCCAGCTCCATCAGCCAGGCAATGCCTAGATGTACCATCAGCCCGCCCCAGATAGAACGGGTATTATAAACAACAATACCCAGTAATAGTCCGCCAAAATAAGAACTTATACATTCACCCAGTGGTTTACCAAAATGAATGGTGCAATAAAAGCAGGCCATGGGTAATATGGCATCTTTACCGGCCCATTTCACAAAAGCAAGGACCAGGAAGCCACGAAAGAATAGTTCAATGCTGATAAAGTCGCTGCCGTAAGAAAGTTCAAATAACAATTTATGCCATCCTGAAAGCTCCGTATTACTCAGCGAAGAGATGGATTTTAATTTCGGGTACACGGCTAAGAAATCCGGCTGCGTGGAGGCCGCTGCTATTAACGGCAGCATAATGATCAGCATCATCCAGTAAGGTTTCCATACCATGTCTTTGGCAGCAGTGCCATAAAAAGGCTGGTCTTTATCAAAGAATTTCCAGCAAGTAAATAAAAGGGTGACAATAATGACTAATAAAACAGGCCAGTATAAAACATGGTTCCAGTAATTATTCATTGTATAGCTGTCGCTGATGTTTAAGGAGATACTGAAAGAAGTCTTCAAAGCAAAGATGGACGGAGCCAGAAAAATTAAGAAAAGAAATACGGGCTGGTGGAAATTGCCTTTCGGGTTGCTTATATAAATAATAAAATAAGGAAGACCAAAAGCGATCAGAAAAATAAAATACCGGGAGATGAAACTAAAACTAAAGGAATGCCGGTTGCTGATGCTTTCATCCAGTTGAAAATAGTAATTCGCCCCAATCAATATAGCTGTGAGCACCGATACTATACACAATACCCGTTTGTCCGTTTCCCTGAAATAGTCTCTTATATAGCTGATTATGCTTTTCATGCGGCCCGAAAATAATTTTTTTAGAGGTCAGTTAAACTTTCCTGCGCTTAAAAACTCCAATGTTACGTTAAATGATTCCACAACCCTAAAAAGTATAGCCATGAAACTTTTCACAATTAACCGTCTTACGATTGCTGCCTTTGCAGTATTGTTTGCCACGATCCTTTATTCCTGTAAAAAAGAAGCCAGTTTAACTGATTCCACTCCTTTAACCGAGGAAGAAGCCGCCACTTACTCTGCTGAAAGTGCACAGGCCGAGGCCAGTTTTGATGATGTGGAAGACCTTGGTATGACAGCTGCTGAAGAGGAAGGCGTTGTCAGCACTTCCGGTCGTTCTGCTGAGGAAGGAAGGAACCGTATCTTTCTTTTTGCTGAGTTGCGTTTGCGTATTGGTCATTGCGCTGAGATCACGGTAACTCCCAATGACAGCACTTATCCGAAAACAATTACGATCGACTTTGGTGGCGGATGCGTCTGTGCCGATGGTAAGTTCCGTAAAGGAGCTGTGATCATCCACCTGACTGCACCGATCCGCCGCCCGGGTGCCGTAGCTACAATCACGTTACGTAATTTCTACCTGAACCGTGCCCATATCGAAGGCACTAAAACAATCAGCAACCTGAGTGAGAATGGGAATATCAAATTTACCGTGCAGGTGGTGGGTGGCCGTGTAACCCTGCCCAACGGAAGAGGCTATGCTTATCAGGGCCTGAAGTATGTAAAACAAATTGCCGGTGGCTCAACGGCTGCCTGCCGGGATGATGTGTTCACCGTGGAAGGAAGATCAGAAACTGAATTCAACAATGGCCTGCGCATCGTGCTGAACACAGAATCTCCGCTGCTGAAGAAAGTGGTTTGCCCCTGGATCAGTAACGGGCTGCTGAAAATAAAGGTCAACAGCCGGGTGTTATTCCTGAATTATGGTGCCCCCAATAATGGCGACTGTGATAATAAGGCCATGCTGACCTGGAATGATGGCAACAATCAACGTCTTATTACCTTACCCTAAGAGCGAACAAGTATAACGGGAAATGCAGCAAGTCCTTCCGGAAACGGAAGGACTTTTCTATTTTGCAGGATGCGAATTATTTTCTTCCTGTTATTCGTTGGTTTTTTTTCCTGCCAACAAAAGCGTACAGAAAAAGAATTGAGGGCTCATGATATAGAGGGTAACTGGTTAATAGTATACCCGGATCATGATGACAACAACAGTGTTCAGAAAAAAGTATATGGCGAAATACAGGACTCAGTAGTCAGCCTGATGGGACTAAAGCTTGTCCGTTTTGACAAGAATGGAAGTTTCAGGCAGATGGATAGCCTGGGGCAGAGCGGTCAATGGAAGATTACAGATGACCTGTTGCTCCGGGTGGAAAATGGGGGTGAGGGCTATTCTCCATTTACGGCAGAATTTTTCCAGTACAAGAATGATATTATGGAATTGGTTGAGAGGATCCGTTATAAAGGAGAATCGATCCAGCTAAAGTGGAAACTCAAAAAACTAAAGGGGAATGAATCTTCCCAGCTCTTTGGCGACAAGCCGAATGCGTGGAGGAAAAGACCTGTAACAGCAGAAACAGACGAACAAATAAAGGAAAGTCTGGCTGACATGCTGGATTATTATTCCCGGTATTATTTTTTAGTGGACAGGGAATCCAGCTATTTTATTCCTTCAAGGGTAATGCTGCCCTTCAGGTTTTACCAACATGCCATCGGGCTGAGGCCCCTGGCTGCAAAAAGTAATTTTACAAAGCTCTTTTATGATTCAACACAGGCTGCTAAGGCTCACCTGAGCCTGGATATTGCCATGGGAAAATTAAGGGGCCGTTTCCCTTCCGACGGGGAAAGTTTTATTCATGAATATGCTTCTTATATGAAGCTGATGGCGGAGGAGATCAGGAAGATGAACCGGTAGTATTATTCCCTTTGCATTCTAAACAGCTTATATCTCAGTAAGAGCCTTTGACATATGAATTTGATTGTTGCAGGAATAGATACTTACAAAAAAGCCGACTCATTCACGCCGGCTTAAAATAACTAAATCAGTTGATGGCAGGATATTTACTCAATATGGTAACTGACCAGTGTAGAAATTTGCTGGATTTTTAAAACCGGCATTCCCATAGGAGCTCTTTCAGAAATATATTTTACAACACCCAAACCTGGTTTCAGGTATACCTGGTCTTTGCGGGAGAAAGGGGCTTTCTTTTCAAACAACAGGCAATCGCCAAACTGGCCGGCCGGGGTCTGTATTGCCTCCTGCATTTTTACTGAGCGTCCAAAGGCCGCATTGTCTTCAAAACTGGTAAAATATTTTACTGAATCGCCGGGGAAGAGACCATATTCTTTTTTGGCATCCCGGATCGGGTCGGTGGCAAAAAGACGGTATTCAGCGAGGAAAATGGCAGAGTCATTTGCATATAACAGATCGGGCAGGCCAATATTGATATTTGTTTCCCACCAGATCAGTTGGTCGCTAACGGATTGATAAGTTTTGCTGAATTGCAGCGTATCCATTTTCACCTTCACAAAGACACCATCATTAAAAACAGAGTCTTGATAAACCCAGTAGTTGCGGCTGCTGAGCGGAATGATGCCACAATTCTTTTTAGAATAACTGACAGGAACCATTTCTCCATTCTCATAACTACGACCCGTAGGATTCTGGGTTTGGGGAGTACAGGCCTCTTCAGGTACTGTAATGTTTTCTTTGTGACAGGAAGATAATACGGTGCTTGCAATAAGCAGGGAAAGAATAGTTTGTTTCAAGGGGATACGTATTTGTTTCATCGGGACTGCAAAATAGAAAGCAGTCATTAAATCCCATAGCTTTTACACGTATTTTTTCTAAGTATTTTACTATTTCAATCGTAAAATTACCATTATGACACACAAAAGCCGGAGTCTCAACCCCCGGCTTTTTGTAAGTAACAGGAATCTGCTACTTGAAAATGGTATTGAAAAATTCTTTCATGTCTTTCCAGGAAGCAGCATCGGCTGCAGCATTATAAGCAATCGGGATATTGAATTTTTGTCCCATCGCCGTTGCATTGGGGTTGGTAAAAGCATGGGTGGCGCTATCATAGGCCTTGAATGTATATTTAGCCCCGATAGAATCCATTTGTTTTTTGAACTGGTCAACTTCTGTTTGCGGCACAAAAGGGTCAGCCGCACCATGACAAACCAAAACCTGTGCTTTCAGCAGGTCTTTGTTAGCAGGTACCACATTCAGGTTGCCATGAAAACTAACTACGCCTTTCAGGTCATCACCGAGTTTGGCCATATTTAAAACCTGTGCCCCACCAAAGCAGTAACCGATAGCTGCGATCTTTGTGGCATCTGTCTGGGCATAGGTTTTCAATTTTTCCAGGGCCGCATCAAATCTTCTTTTGGCCATTTCCGGGTTTTGATAAAATGGCATGGCCAGTTTACCCGCAGAATCAGGATTGTCGGCCTGTGCTCCATTTCCATACATATCTACCGCCATGGCGATATAACCCAGCTCCGCTAATTGTTTCGCACGGCTTCTGCTGTAGTCATTTTGTCCCCACCATTCATGTACTACCAGTACGGCAGGACGGGTACCTTCTTTATTCTCATCATATACCACGTACCCGTTCATGGTAATGCTGTCAGCATTGTAGGTAATGGTTTCCTCTTTTAATTTGGGTTCTTTGGTTTCCATTTTTTTGTCTTCGTTTTTGCAGGATGTGAATAACGTTACAGTTAGTGAAGCAACAACGAGAAAATGTTGAAATTTCATGATATAGTATTTTGAAGTTCAAAGCAAGAACAATGAAGTTCCTGAAAAGTTTCCGGTATTGCAAAAAATGAAAAGCCCGGTACTGCAGGTACCGGGCTTTTAACGCAACCGTTGTCTATCTTTTATTCTTTAATGATCCTTCCGTTTCCACTTGTTGAGAACGCAGTGGTGGGAGGGTTCCCCCTGTAGTAAACTCTTGCTTCGCCTGATGCTTCTGCATAAATAGCCTGTACCGGTTTCACCCATGCTTTTGCAGTGCCTGATACGGATATATCCACTTCAGTAGCTGACAGGTCATAAGCATTGAGTCTTGCGTTTCCGGATATACTTCCATACAAACTCTCCGTATTGCCGTTGATCACCAGGGAAGAAGCTCCTGACATATCAGCTTGTGCATTAATGCCGGTGCCGGTGGATACCACGGTTGTATTACCGGAAAGAATATACCTTATCACTGAATTTTGCCCGGAAAAACCAGTGACGGTAGCATTGGCGGCCCCTGATAAATGAATGTTAGTAACAACAGGCATGGTAATGGTAAAGTCAACCGGGTAACGCTCCGGCCTGAATTGCTTGTATTTAATATCAAGAAAACCGCCGGTCAAAACTAAGACTTCCAGGTCTGCGAGGTCATTGCTACAACCACTTGCTTTAACGCTGAAATCGGTTCCTTTAATGATGGTTATTTTAAATGTCTCTCCGGCCATTATTTTGGTAAACCCATTTAAGGCAAATGTTTTTTCGGCCGCACCGGGGCATTCTCTTTTCTCTTTGTCGCAGGCGGTAAAGAGAAAAGCAGTAAGTCCTGCCAGTAAAATGATTTTTTTCATAAAAGAAGGTTTAAGGTTTATGATCTTTGAACAGGTTGCGAATATATTTTCAGGCAGGTAATTGTGCAGGCTGAGAATGATGAAAGGAGATGGTTGTTAAAAAGAATTAAGAAAATATTCCCGGTATTTATCCAGATGTTGAAAGCTATTCTTAGCTGAAAAGATGAATGGAGCTTATTTTTAATTTATTTCCTTTCAATTCTGTAATTTACCCGGGCCAATTAAGTAAAATGAATTTAATCAACAGGTATCGCAGGTTATTCTTCGTGATTGGAGCCATTGTGCTCTCCGGGTTTCTGTTAACGCAATGTGTGAATAATGAAAAGGAAGAAGAAACCAAAAAAGAAATTGCAAAATTCAGCCAGTTTGCCGGTTCTGCCAGTTGCGCAAGCTGTCATAAGGATATGTATGAAAAGCACAAGCAAACAGGCCACTATCTTAGTTCCAGGCCGGCAGAAGAAAAATATATCAAGGGTAGTTTTGAAAAGGGTAAGAATATTTATGCATATACCCCTGACATCATCCTGGCAATGGAAAAAAGAGATAGCCATTTTTTCCAGGTTGTATATTTTAAAGGGGAAGAGAAAAAGGCCATGCGGTTTGATATTGTAACCGGTTCCGGTGCCAAAGGGCAATCCTTTATGACGTGGCGGGGAAATAAACTGTTTCAGCTTCCCATCACTTATTTCACCAATGCAGCACAATGGTCTAACAGCCCCGGCTTTCCTTCCGGCCGGGTAATGATTGACAGGCCTATTACTTCCCGCTGCATGGAATGTCATGTCACCTTCGCCGAAAGAATATCAGAAGATGGAAAGGAGCCGGAAGAATTTTCAAAAACCAATATTATTTACGGGATCGATTGTGAAAAGTGTCACGGACCTGCAGCAGAGCATGTGGCATTTCAGACCAAAAATCCGCAGGAGAAAAAAGGCAAATTTATCTTGAACCCGGCATCCATGTCAAGACAGCAAAATCTTGATCTCTGTGCTTTATGTCATGGCGGAAATATCCACAGGACAAAGCCGGTGTTTTCTTATGCAGCCGGTGAGACGCTGACGGATTACTTTACTATCGATACATTGAGTGATTTGGCTGTCCATACGGGGAATGTGGATGTGCATGGAAATCAGCTTGGGCTGCTGAAGAAAAGTAAATGTTTCCGCATGGGTGAATCGATGACCTGCAATACCTGTCACAACCCGCATGAAAACCAGCGGGGCAATAAAGCCCTTTTTTCACAGAAATGCAGCGGTTGTCATAGTGTGGTGCATAATAATTTCTGTACAATTGATACTACTAAATTTCCGGGTATGCATCAAAATTGTATCGACTGCCATATGCCGGCAAAATTATCCCAGTCCATAGCAGTGATGTTACCGGGACAGGATGCACCTGCAGCGGCCCTGGTTCGTTCACATTTTATCAGCATCTACCCGGAAGAAACAAAAAAGTTCATCCCCTTGCGGTTACGATAAAAAAAACCGGCTTATGCCGGTTTTCAATCAATTCAGACAGCAATAATTAATTATCCGAAATAGATAGCCAGGAAAGTAGCTACACCGGTAAGAAGGAATATGCCGCCCACAACGATAGTAGCCATTACATTCTCATTCTTCATTAATGTGTTGATCTTTTTCATGCACAAAAGTTTTAAGGTTTCGGAAAAGAGTGAAGGATCCCAGAGGAATAATGGAGAATACGAAACAGTATTTCTTTTGTGATTTTTACAGAGGAACGTGAAGAATGCAAACGTACATCATTCTGTTATACCAGTCAAGTGTATTCGTCAAAGCTTTGTTATGATCAGGTGTCAACTGGGAAAGCATTTGTATAAATAGTTAATTTTTAACGGTTTCAGGAAAGAAAAAAGAGAGATAGGAAATCTACGATTCTGAAAAAAAGTGATTAGATATCAGGGTTTGTATTCAATATCCCTGGCAGTAAACCAGTGCAGGGAATCATTTTGCGGATCGCCATTATAATTAATAGTGATCTCCTCACCGGGCTTAATATCCCGCAGGGCAAAAAAAGTAATGGTTTTCGCTTCCCGGTCGATCATGTGATGCGCATTGCAAGGGAATGCATGATTATAGATGGAGCCAAAGCCCAGGGCAACAGACAGAATGTTTTGTTCTTTGTTCAGAAAAAAACAATAATTAACCACATGGGTGGAAGTGACGGCATCAAAATCTTCAGCCGGTATCTCGATCAGCGGGCATTCTTCCACCAGGTCGTTTTCCTGGATAGGTGTACTGCTGAAAACGCCCCTTCCTTTACCTTTTATTTCCCGGATATATAAAGAGGGTCTTGTCATAGTCTAGAAGTTTACCGGTGAATAATCATCATGCCGGCCATTGTAATTGATAAATATCTCTTCACCGGCTTTGATGGCCGTCACTGCTTTAATGCCGATGGTCAGTTTATCCAGGTTGATGCTATACATGGCATTTGAAGGGGCCCGGTGATTATAGATTGAACTGCATCCCAGCCCTATCACAACTTTGATATTTTCATCCTTTACCAGGAAATAGTAATGATAAAGGGCAGTGTTTTTTAGCAACTCATCTTCATTACTACTGATGGGGATCAGCGGGGCCGTTTCAATATGTTCTCCCGCTGTAATATGCTTATGTGAAAATACACCCCGGCCATGGACTGCACTTGCCGCAACATACAAATGACCAGGTTGTTTTATAACCGGCTTTTTAAAGAAATTGCTGAATTTCATAATCCGAAAATATCCCCCTAAAGTGGGATAGGGCATTTTGGGGGTTCGCCGTAAATTTAGGAACTAAAATAAATGAAAATGAAAAAACTGTTAGCCACACTTTCGTCATTGCTGCTTATTATGGGCCTGAAAGCACAAACTACAGTTACTGTCAAAAAAGAAACAACACCGCAGGTGAAACCGGTAACCGGTCAGGTTCCTGTTGTGAAACCCGGGGTGACCATGAAAGAGAGCAATGCTACAATCAAAACCGGTAAGCTTGTTACCGATTCATTAAAGGCCGGTATCAAGCAAACTGCCATTAAACATGAAGGCATCAAGCAGACCACTATCAAACAATCCGTGCCGGTTAAACAACCAGCTACACAGATCAAGTTTGACAACCAGGTGAAGCCACATAAGGATGCGCCTATCAAAAAGTAATAAACCGGCAGTTTTTATAGAGAAATAAGTACAAGCCCAGGGACTATGTTCTATAGCTTCCTGCTCTTATCTTTTAAAATAAAACCCTCACTGTCCGTTTTTAAACGTATCTTCGTGTCTCTGTATGTTATTCCTGCACTTAGTTTGACATGTTCTCCATTTCAGATATCGTGACGGCTTAATGTAAGGCAGGTAAAGTATCATCTTATTTTGATAGCCTTACCACATTTTTTATCAAATTTTATTCAATTGTCATTTAACAATTTATCGCTCATTGAGCCGGTAGTAAAGGCTCTGAGCAACGAAGGCTATACAATGCCTACACCCATTCAGCAAAAATCTATTCCTGTTATTTTGCAACATAAAGACCTGTTAGGTTGTGCCCAGACGGGCACCGGGAAGACAGCCGCTTTTGCTATCCCCATTTTGCAATTAATGCACCAGGAACAGCAGGGTAACAGCAATAATCGCCGCAACATTAAAGCATTGGTCTTAACGCCAACAAGAGAGCTGGCTATCCAGATTGAAGAAAGTTTCAGGGCTTATGGTAAGTACCTTGATCTCCGGCACCTGGTGATCTTTGGTGGTGTGTCGCAACATAACCAGGTGAATACTTTACGCCGCGGCGTTGATATTTTAATAGCAACACCGGGCCGTTTACTTGACCTGATGAACCAGAACCTTCTTTCACTCCGGGATATCAAATTCTTTGTACTGGATGAAGCCGACCGGATGCTGGATATGGGTTTTGTGCATGATGTAAAAAAGATCATAGCAAAATTGCCGGTACAGCGCCAGACATTATTCTTTTCAGCCACGATGCCTCCGGAGATACGGCAACTGGCAAACGTATTATTAAAAAACCCGGTAAAAGTGGAAGTGGCGCCTGTGTCATCCACCGCGGATACGATACAGCAGGAGTTATATTACACAAATAAAGAGCATAAACGTTCTTTACTGATTCACCTGCTGCAGGATGCTACGATAAAGAATGCATTGGTTTTTGCAAGGACAAAGCATGGTGCCGATAAAATAGCCAAAGATCTGAACCGTTCAGGAATTAATGCAGATGCCATACATGGTAATAAGTCACAAAATGCAAGGCAGAATGCATTGCAGAATTTCAAAGCGAAGACCACACGGATTCTTGTAGCTACTGATATTGCTGCCCGGGGAATAGATATTGATGAATTGACGCATGTGATCAATTACGAACTACCGAATGTACCCGAGACCTATGTGCATCGTATCGGCAGAACAGGAAGGGCCGGAGCCAGCGGGATTGCTATTTCCTTTTGTGACCATGAAGAAAGAGCTTACCTGAAAGATATTCAGAAACTGATCGCTAAACAGATACCGGTTGTACAAGATCATCCTTTTTCGATGACAACGGTGCTGGCAACTGAAGGGGTGAGACCGACATTTCAAAAACCAGTACGGCAGGGGCAACAACAGCGGAGTGGTCAAAAAAGACAATTTGGAAGATCTTTTTCAAGGAGAACAGCCTGATGATTTATTTAACTGTAGCCAGTAATGGCTACAGTTAAACTCGTTTCAGTTTTTTGCGGAGAAGACAATCTTGTATAAGCGGCTGCTATACTTTTCTCATTCTCACTCAGCTGTATCATCTATTGTATCTACAGAATGAACCACACCATTAAAACCCTGCCTGTCGCGGGATAATATTTTGGCGCCATTGATACGGACTTCGCCATCTTTTACGGATACCATTAGTTCTGTGCCATGAATTGTCTTTAGTTTTTGACCGTTAATAAAGTCTTTCACTAATTTTTTTTCAGGCAAAATAAAACAGGATAACAGATCAGAAAGCCTGATTTTATTAACCGGCTTGAGTAATTCTTCGTATGAGGTCTTTTTCAATTTTCCAAAAGCGAGGTTGACAGGAGCCAGGATTGTAAAAGGGCCTTTGCCATTTAATGTTTCTGCCAGGTCTGTAATTTTTACCCCTTTCATAAAACTGCTGAGGTTCTTATCTGTATCTGCGATCTGCATGATCATTGCCATAATAGAATTGATTTAAATACAAAAATAATTCCCGGGTAAGCGGGAATAAAAAAAGAGCCTGCCAGGGCTCTTTTCAAAATGCGTTCTTAGTATCTCCTGTTGTTGTTATCGGGTCGGCTTGTTTTCTCTCTTGCTACAGAAACAGACATTGCTCTTCCTTCAACCTCTTTGCTGTTAAGGCCTTTGATTGCTTTATTAGCTTCTTCATCAGAGTCCATTTCCACAAATCCAAAACCACGGCTGCGTCCTGTTTCCCTGTCTGTGATCACTTTAGCAGAAGAAACAGCACCAAATTGTTCGAATAATTTTCTTAAGTCATCATCCATCGTATGAAAACTTAAATTAGATACATACAAATTCATAAAACATAATTTAGATAAAACAATACAATACCTGTGATGAAAGACTGGCAGCAAGAAGCAAAGAGGAGATTAACTAATACTGGACGGAAGAGTAAAAATTGATTCTGATCTGAACTGACTGTTGGGAGTACTTTTTTATCACCCGGTGAAGATACACTATTAAATTGGCAGGGCTTTTTTTATTTTCCTATTAAATACCAGTAAAATACTGGCAAATGGGGTTATTTAGAGGAGAATGCCATTTAATAAGACTATCTTGTAAAGGTCAGTCTATTCAACAATAGTGATGTTATATAATGTTATTTATTCTGCTCTTTTTAGCTGCCCACTGGTATCTTTCTCTTTTTATGCAAACCTTTTTGCAACATCGCTATGCCGCACACGGGGCCTTCAGCATGAGTAAGGGCTGGGAACGGTTCTTTTACCTTATGGCATATATCACACAAGGTTCTGCCTATGTCAGCCCCAGGGCTTATGCTATTATGCACCGCATGCACCATGCATATACTGATACGTCCAAAGACCCGCATTCCCCCATGTTTGATGATAACATGTTCAAACTGATGTGGCATGCCCGGCAGGTTTCCTCCCGGATTTATAAAGGGAAGTTTGAAGTGGAACAACGATTTACAAAAAATCTGCCTGACTGGCCTTTACTGGATAAGATCGCTAATTCTGTATGGTCAAGATTGGGTTGGATCGCAGTTTATGTGATGATTTATATCCAGTTTGCCCCATCAGCGTGGTGGTTTTTATTATTGCCCGTTCACATATTAACTGTTCCGCTGCATGGCACCATCATTAACTGGTTTGCCCATAAATATGGTTCAAGAAACTTCGAGGTTAAAAATACATCCACCAATTTATTTAAAGTAGATCTGCTGATGATGGGCGAAGCGTATCATAACAATCACCATAAAAACCCTTCGGCTGTCAACTTTGGCTACCGGTGGTATGAAATAGACCCGACCTATGGGATGATCCGATTGCTAAGCCGGTTAAAGGTCATCCGGATTCATAAATTACAGGCAGCACCTGTTGTTGCAGTTTCATAAACAATTACGACTCTTTTATTTATTGTTATGTTTTTCATAAACAATCGTTTCCTTCTGTCATAAAGCAGCTGTCTTTTTGGCTATAATTATTACCTTTAGCTACTTAACACTGCCTATGATGATTAATTGTAACAAAAGGAGAGATGCCGTCCTTACCTGTATAACTTTACCTGTTATTTTTCTTCTTGTTTCATTTAGTTTACCTGCACAGCAGCAAGCCCGTTTAGCGGCAAATAATTCAGTTAATAATAAAGTACAATCCCTTGCTGGCAATGATAAAGATCTCTTTGGTATAAACGGACGCTACATTCAGAATAAAGGACAATACGGTGATACACTGGTCAATTATACAGCAATGGGTAAAATTCTGTATGGTTATGAAGGTTTAAGGATGCCTGTATTGTTTACAGCCAAAGGAATTATTCATTTACAAAGGAAACAGGAAATCCTTACGTATGAAGAAAAGGAAAGAATGGAAGAACGGGGAATGAGCAAGGAGCAGATACGTAAAAGCAACCCGGCGATAGATCGTGTTATAACAGTGGAGTGGGTCAATGCAAACCCGGCTGTTGAAATCATACCGGAGGATGCCGCCGAAGGCTATCATGTCTATGGGCTGCAATTACAAAAGACCCCGGCATATGAAAAACTTACTTATAAAGAAATATACCCGGGTATTGATGCTGTTTATTCGTTTATCAAAGGAGAAAAGCCGGGATATGAATTTAGCCTCATTGTAAGACCGGGTGCCGATATCACGAAAGTGAAAATGCGGTATGGCGGTGATGTAAAGTCTATCCGGCAGGATAAGAATGGACAGCTCATTATCAGTTCAGATATTGAGGGGATCATTCAGTCAGCTCCGCTTTGCTTTTATCCTGAAAATGGAAATAACAGCGAAAAGATCAGGACCGGTTATGCGATCAGCAGCAAGAAACTGGTTAGTTTTAAGTTACCGGCGGATTATAACAAGGAAAAAACACTTGTGATTGATCCTTTTGTTACCGCTACTACAACGCTGACTGGTACAAATAATGGTATCGCAAAAGATATAGACTTCGATTATGCCGGTAATATTTTTGTATCGGGTGGAGGAGATAATGGCGCACAGAAGCTGGCTAAATTTTCTCCGACTGGTACATTATTGTGGACTTTTTCCGGAACACTAGGAACCCCTTCCTGGAATTTCGGCAGTTCGTATGGTGGCTGGATGGTGGACAAAGTCGGAGGTGGCGTTTATATCGGGCAGGGATTGATGAGCAGTGGGTTTGCCGTTGTGAGATTAAACGCCGCAGGCCTGTATGATAATTATATAACAATCCCCAATGTCAATTTCAGTGAAAACTGGAAAATGACCTGGAGTTGTAATGGAGGAGCTCCTAAGTTATTGATTGCAGGTGGCGGAGGCTCCGCCAATAATGAACTGGCACTGCTTTCCCCACCCGCCGTGGTTCCCGTCACTTCGAATCTGTCTGGTTTGACAGGCGGTCATAATGATATTTCAGATATTGTTATCGATCCGGTAACCAATGATATGTTTACCATTTATTCGACCCCTGCCGGATCACCTGGCAGGGATAATTTTATTTATAAGCATCCGCCTCCTTATACCTCCACTGTCATATCCTGGCAGGTGCCGACTGGTTACTTTGCATTAAATGAACCCAGGAACAGGCCTTATCTGACGGGTCTCGATAATTCAAGCAATACACTGGCTGTAAACTCGTCCTATTTGTTTTATTGGGATGGTGTAAACCTGAAAGCGATTAATAAGGCAACCGGCGCTGCTGTCGGAGTGCAAATGAATTTCAGTTCCAATATGATCCTCCAGCAGGGAGGTATTCATGCAGATGAGTGTAATAATGTGTTTATCGGGTTTACCAACGGGACTATCAAAGTATTAAAATTCAACGGGACTTTATTTGATGACGCAGCAGCAGCTGATATTACAATTACCGGGTTTCCTGCAAATGCTGTGTATGATCTTGCATATGATAACGCACATGAACTTTTATATGCAGGAGGTAATGGCTTTGTAGCATCGGTCGATGTTTCCGGCTATTGTCCTTCCCCCATTTATTCTTTATCAGTTGCGGATGATTGTCTTACATTATCTGCAACAGCCACTGTAAGCCCGGTTCCTCCTTCCGGAACAACGGTTACGTTTGTTTTATATAACGGGACCACTGAATTGGCCAGTAATACAAGTGGGGTGTTTACAGGTCTTTCCACGGGAATCAATTATACGGTAAGAGCATTTTTGAACAGGGATTGCGGGGGCACACAGACGTTTACAACTTTCATGTTTACCAATCTTCCAACTTTGATCACCCACAGTCCTCCTGCGGTCTGTTTACCGGATGGTACAGCGGATTTAACAACTGCTGCCATTACAGCCGGCTCTGCACCCGGACTTATTTTTAGTTACTGGATGGATGCAGCAGTAACTGTACCCATGACAACTCCAACAGCTGCTATCGCTGGTACCTATTATATTAAAGGAACACCGGCAACAGGCGGTTGCCCTGCTGCAAGGGCCGTTACAGTGCCTTCACTTCCGGTGCCGGTTGCCGATGCAGGTGCTGATATCGCTATATGTTTTGGCGACAATACACAATTGAGCGGATCAGGTGGCGTAACCTATTCATGGAGTCCATCCACTTTTTTAGATAACCCGACCATTGCTAATCCAAGAGTGATCAATCCCACATCGGGGACTCATGTATATCACCTGACCATCACAGATCCGAATGGCTGCCGTTCACTCGCAGATGAACAGGTAGCAGTGATCGTTGCTGCCCCACCGCTGATCGGGATTGTAAGAGATACCGTGGTTGCCATTAATCAACCACTGCAATTCAATGCAACCGATGCCAATAACAGCGGTTTCATCAGCTATGTATGGACACCTTCCACAGGTCTTAATGATCCGTTCATTCCAAACCCTATTGCTATTCTTGACCGGGATATCACTTACATCATCAAAGCAAAAACGATCAGCGATTGTGAAGGAGCTGCTGCGGTGAATGTGAAAGTGTACCAGGGCCCTGAAGTGTATGTGCCCACCGCCTTCACTCCGGGGGGAGATGGATTGAATGATATACTGAAAGTGACCTCTGTTGGGATGAAAGAATTTCACTTCTTCAATATCTATAATCGTTGGGGAGAAAGGGTGTTTACCACCAGCGATCCCCGTAATGGCTGGGATGGTACTATCAAAGGAATCCCACAGGCATCCAATACTTACGTATGGATGGTGGAGGCAGTAGATTATAAAGGCAATAAGGTATTCAGGAAAGGAACGGTGACATTGATCAGGTAATTAAAATGCATCAGGAACAAATTGACCGGGAACAAGGATAGGGGAACATAATTTCCCAAACAATAGTTATCGTGATTAATTTTGGGAACCTGTTACACTCAAAGCTGTTTGTAATAGTTATAACACAGTGATCATTTCCTGATTTTTCTGCTTCCCTCACCTGCTATACCACTGTACCCCAGGCCCTCTTTTTTGTGCTATTTATATTTTTTGTAAAGTGTAACCGATACCGGTTACACTTTACTTGTTATTGGGCATGGTCTGAAGTCTTTTGATAAAGGAGATTTGCTTTTTTATAAACACTTTCAAAGACATACCTACATGCGGAAATTTTTTAAATGGGCAGGAATTGTCCTGCTTATGCTTATCACAATATTATCCATTACAATTGGAGCGAGACAGAACAGGAAATTCAGTGCACCTTATCCTGCAATCAGGTCAACAACAGATAGTGCCACTATTGCCAGGGGGCAATCCCTGGTGTTTGGACCTGCTCATTGCGCCAATTGTCATGCGCCAGTAGAAATGGAAGAGCAGGTAAACAATGGAGTCAAAGCATCGCTTTCAGGAGGACGGGTATTTGAAATTCCCATTGGGAAGATTTATGCCAAAAATCTGACACCAGATAAAACGGGAATCGGTAATAAGACCGATGCAGAAATAGCCAGGGCTCTTCGCTATGGGGTCAGGCCTGATGGGAGGGCATTATTTGATTTTATGCCGTTTCATAATACCAGTGATGAAGATCTTACAGCGATCATCTCCTACCTGCGCAGCCAGCCGGCAGTAGAAAATAAAGTGCCGGAAAATAAATTGAACCTGCTGGGAAAAGTGGTGAATGCTTTTTTATTGAAACCAGCCGGACCAACCGGAGATGTTCCTGTAGCTATTAAACAGGATACCACTGCTGTATATGGGCAATATCTTGCGAATAGCGTGGCCAATTGCAAGGGCTGTCACACTAACCGTGACCTGATGACGGGTGCTTTTACCGGCGAAGACTTTGCCGGCGGATTTAAAATGGAAACAGTGACCGACTCGGGAACTTATTCTATAACCAGCCCTAACCTTACTCCCGATCCTGCCACCGGAAGAATTAAAGGCTGGACACAGGAGCAATTTATTTCCCGGTTCAGGAAAGGGATACTGATCAGGCAAAGCCATATGCCATGGGGACCCTTCAGCCGGATGAGCGACGATGAACTGAAAGCTATTTTCAATTACCTGCAAACATTGAAGCCGGTACATAATGAAGTGAAATACGGGGTTATAAAGGAATAACCGGGGTCGTTGTTACTAATCATTGTATCACCTGGAGGTTGGTTTCCTGAATTCTTTCAGTTTATCACTGATATAAACAATCATGTCGGCACGATCTGTTTTCCTGCAGAAATCATAAGAAGGCCTGTAGCGGTACATGAATAACCGTAATGAATCACCATGAAGACTGGTGAGCCGTTCCACCCATTCAACAGGGAAGGAGCGGTCGATATAAGAATCTCTTTCTTCTTTCAGTAATCTTTTTCTTAGTTCCCGCTGCCGTTTGGCTTTGCTGGAGAAATAACTAAGCGGACTGATGCTGATCCCAACACCATCTGTTGGCCGGTTGCCGCCCGTAATATTTTTCAGGCTGTCAAAATAATAACGGTAAATGTTTCTTCGCTCCAGTGAATCAGCCTGGTAACTGCTGTTCAGGGTGATACTGCCCAGGGACACATACCTGACTGATAAACTAACATCATATTGTGTCAGCAGATGGCCGAAGGTCACTATCACTGAATCGGTTTTAAAACCTGAAGCGGTAAACATGATTTTATCGCCTTCACTGGCAGCAATACGGTAACTGCCGTCTTTGGCTGATACGCTGAATGACCTGTTTGTCCTGTTGAAAACATTGATACCGGCGAGAGCTGAGTCGGTGATCCTGTCATAAATTTTCCCGTGTAATGTTTGCTGTGCGGTGCTGTTTGAGCTGGTAATAACTATAATGAAAATGGAGAATAGCAGCCGGTTCATGATTTAAAAATAAACAGGCAGCCTGCAGTAAAAGGATTTACGGGGAGAATTATTTGTTAAAAATCATTTGTTGTTACGTAAATAAAAGTTTACCAGGCGTATGATTTTTATTCAGGCAATGGATTTCTCTACCGCAAAGGGGGGATTTTGCAGCCAATATTTGGCCAGTATTATTTTTATAACGGATTTTGCAATCCGCTTCTGGTTAATAGCAAACACTACCCGGCAACCGTTCACAAACTATTGCAGTTTCACCTGCTTTTTATTCACCAGTCCCATGCCTGCGCAGAAGCAGGCAGAGATTTTTATTGCCAATTTTAAAAACTATATGTATGAAACGAATTGTCAGTGCTATTCACATGCCGCTTGTAATAATGGATCCCTGTCACTCAAATGCAAAAAAAAATTGCAGGGAGGTGGCCTATGCTTAAAATAATGATCACAGCTGAGGATGGTTACCAGTTAAGTGCTGTCTATGCAAGGCCTGTGGGAGAAAGCACAGGTGCTATTATACTCAGTTCAGCCACCGGTGTTAAAAAAGAATTTTATATCAATTTTACCCGCTACCTGGTTCAGAATGGTTATACGGTTCTGCTGTATGATTACCGCGGTATTGGAGAGTCAGCTCCGAATAACTTAAAGACATCTGCTTCTTATATGCATGAGTGGGGCACCAAGGATATGAATGCCATGTTGAATTATATGGTGGATGAACGGAAGCATACAAATATCATCTGGGTAGGCCATAGTGTCGGTGCCCAGTTAATTGGTTTCCTCGATAAAAAACAGCATATCAAAAAAGTGATCGCCATAAATGCGGCGGTGGGATACTGGGGCTATTTCCCTTTCCCGAGAAATATTGCCGTTTGTGCCTTATGGTATGTGATAGGACCATTGCTCATCAAAATGCATGGCTATGGCACCATGCGAAAGATCGGCTGGGGCGAAGACTTGCCGAAAAATATCATCCTGGAATGGCGGCAATGGTGCATGAGTAAGAACTACTTTATGAAATTCCTGGAGCAAAAGATACAGGCGGACAAGTTTTATCATTTCACCACGCCGATCACGGCCGTTTATACCAGTGATGATTTTATTGCCAATGATAAAACAGTACCGCTGATGATGAAGTTCTTTCCTAATGCACCCCAGGAGATACTGAAACTGCCGGTAGAAAAACATACCCGTCATAAAGTGGGGCATATGGGTATTTTCCGGAAGAAATTTGAAAGAGACCTTTGGCCTTTATTGGTAGGGGTGATTGAAAGATGATTTTTGTATCAATTCATCAAACTGAAGTCCCGGATACTATAAACAAAAGCCCAGATACTATTCAGGGTAAATAAAAGACTTGCTATAATAACATGTTTCAGTAACCACTTAAAGGAATTATTAAAGCTAAAGCTGTCTTCATACTGTATTGCCTTGCGGGCTTTCCTGGAAAAGGAAAGGAAATAATAGGCTTGTGCCGGTAACAAAACAGCATAAATTATCAGGAATATAATATTGAAGATTACAGAGAACCTCATATAATCATCATAGTTGTCTGCATATTTTAAAAATGTTTTAATGCCCAGATAAGCATTAACTAAATCGAAAATACATGTCAGTACACAGCATACATACAGGAACCTGGCCCAGCGGCTAATGCGGATCAGCAAGTTCTTACCGGTCTCATCCAGCTTAATTTGAAAAAGTTCTTCATTCATGACCGGAAGATACTTCAACCGGTTAAATTTTCAGATTGGTCGTACCGGTCTTAACCAGGCCTGACCTTGTTAAGGCCGGGCATATCTTTACTTTCCGGACCTGTAATTTCTCCCTTTTGTGCCCACTTTCTTCTCACATTTTTGGCCCTTCATTGTGAATAAATGCCTTTTGGCCAAACCGATTATTCCTGACCTTTGACTTATATTCGCCGCCTGACTTAAAATTTGAAAACAGTGAGATTAAAGAGCTTAGAAATCAAGGGATTCAAAAGTTTTGCCGACAAAACAATTGTCAATTTCGACGACAATATCACGGGCATCGTTGGACCAAACGGTTGTGGTAAATCCAATATCGTGGACAGTATTCGCTGGGTGATCGGGGAACAGAAGATCAGCCACCTGCGGAGTGAGAACCTGGACAGCCTTGTCTTCAACGGTTCCAAGACCCGCAGCGCCTCCGGCCTGGCCGAGGTAAGCCTGACTTTTGAGAATACCAAGAACCTGCTGCCTACCGAATTCAGCACCGTAACCATAACCCGTAAGTTTTATAAAAGCGGCGAGTCGGAATACCGCCTCAATGATGTACAGTGCCGCCTGAAAGATATCCAGAACCTGTTTATGGATACCGGGGTGAGTACCGACAGCTATGCCATCATCGAATTGGGCATGGTGGATGATTTGATCAAAGACAAGGACAACAGCCGCCGCCGGATGCTGGAACAGGCCGCCGGCATCTCCATCTATAAAACCCGGAAAAAAGAAGCCAAACAAAAACTGGATGCCACGGAGCAGGACCTGGCCCGTATCGAAGACCTGCTTTTCGAGATCAACAACCAGCTGAAAGCCCTGGAAAGCCAGGCGAAAAAGGCGGAGAAGTACCACGAGATCAAAAAAGATTACCGGGAGATCAGTATTGAACTGGCCAAAGCAGCCCTGGAAGGATTTAACCTGACCTACAAAGAACTGAATGAACAACATGATGCGGAAACGGATAAGAAGATCCGCATGGAAGCTGAGATAGCGAATGAAGAAGCAGTCCTGGAACAGGAGAAAGTTGGGTTCATTGAAAAGGAAAGGCAACTGCAAAGTATGCAGCATGCTTTCAACGAACTGGTGCAGCAGGTAAGAACCAAAGAAAACGAAAAGAACCTGGCAGCCCAGCGGCTGGAATATCTCAAGGAAAGAGAAAGCAGCCTGAAAGAGTTTTTGCAAAAAGCAGGCGGCCAGTTAAAGGGGATTGATGAAAGTATTGGTTTTACCCAGTTACAGGTAGAAGAAGAATCAAAAGCACTGGAAGGATTAAGTGAGCAATTACAGCAACTGAATAACCAGGTATCGGTGCAAAGAGAAGTGCTGGATGAAAAACGCCGCACATTGGATACATTCCGTAGCGAATACCAGCAGGTGCAACGCAGCCAGTTTGATGCGGAGAAAAAAGTGGCAGTGGCGGATACTTCTGTACAGAATTTACAAAGAGCTATCGGGCAGATCGAAGAAGAAAGAAAACAAAGAGAAGAACAGCGGCATCACCTGGATGAAGAACGTTTGCTGAAAGAAAAAGAACTGAACATAAAAAAAGTGGACCTGGAACAATTGCAGCAACACCAGGAAAACACGAAGGAGCAGATATTACAGACACAGTCCATTGTGGAATCACTCCGTAATGAACTGGCGGTGGAAACAAGAAAGCTGGATGCTAAAAAGAATGAACACGACCTGCTGAAAAGTATGATCGATTCGATGGAAGGCTATCCTGATTCTGTAAAATTCCTGCACAATAACAACAACTGGAATTATACTTCGCCAATTCTTTCTGATATCCTCTATGTAAAAGAGGAATACAGGACTGCACTGGAAAATGTACTGGAGCCTTACCTGAGTTATTATGTGGTCAATAACCTGCAGGAAGGTTTGCAGGCGGTTCATTTACTGGATGAGAATAAAAAAGGCAAGGCCAATTTCTTCCTGCTGGATAAAGTAAACGAAAAAGGAGCTGATGCTTCTGCTCATCAATTAGAAGGTGCTGTTCCTGCCCTGAGTGTGGTGGATGTGGAAGAAAAATACAGGAAACTGGCGGAACATTTATTAGGCAATGTCTTTATCGCTGACAGCGAAGATGCGTTGCAGAACAGTAATGGTTTTGTAGTGATTGAGAAAGCCGGTAAATATGTAAAGGGAAAATATTCGCTGACCGGCGGCAGCGTGGGATTGATCGAAGGAAAAAAGATCGGCCGGGTAAAAAATTTAGAAAAGTTGCAGGACGAGATCGCCGCCCAGGATGAAGTGGTGGAGAAACTCCGCAGTGAGATACAGGCAAGACACAATGAAGTGATCGCCTTTAACGAAGATCTCCGGGAGAATGCATTGAGAGAAACAGAAAGAGAGATACAGCAACTGACCAACCAGGTATTCTCTTTGCACAACAAGCTGGAGAACCTGCATTCCATGCAAACCAATAGCCAGCATCGCCTGGAAGAACTGAATCAGCAGGTACAGCAAACACAGCAGTCCGTGGAAGGAGTAAGAAACCAACTGAACGAGTTTAATGAGCAGTTACAATCCTACACGGCCAAGCTGGCGGAGGCGGATGAGCATTTCAAAGCAGCTGAAGCAACATATAACGAAGCATCACAGCAATACAATGAGTTTAACCTGAGTGTGACCCGGCAGCAAAGTAAGATCAATGCACTGAAACAGGAACTCGATTTCAAGCGGAACCAGCTGAATGACCTGAACCAGCAAATCGAAAGTAATACCACCAGTTTATTGGATACTACCACCAGCATTGAGCAATCGGCTACTTCTTTAAAGGATATTGAAGATGCTCTGCTGGAAATGATCCGCAGAAGGGAAGATGAACAATCCATATTGAATGAAGCGGACCAGGCTTATTATAACCTGCGGAACCAATTAAGTGAAAAAGAAAGTGAACTGCGTCATAAAGTAAAAGAGAAGGAGCAGGTAGAGCATTTATTAGCGGCTATCAAAGACAAACTGAACGAACTGAAATTACAGTTAGCCGGAACGAAAGAGAGACTGGATGTGGAGTTCCGTATCAAACTGGAGGATATTTTAGACCAGGCCAGGACATCTGAAACAGCACTGGAAGAGTTGCAGGAGAAAGCAGATCGCATGAAGAAGAGGCTGGAAAACCTTGGCGAGGTGAACCCGACTGCGATCGAGGCATTTACGGAAATGAAGAAACGGTATGAGTTCATCGTGGAGCAAAAGAATGACCTGGTGAATGCCAAGGACAGCCTGTTGAAGACGATTGAAGAAGTGGAGGCAACAGCGAATCTGAAATTCCTCGAAACCTTTAACCGGGTAAAAGAGAATTTCATTAAAGTATTCAAGACCCTCTTCACCGAAGATGATCATTGCGACCTGGTGCTGGAAAACCCGGAGAACCTGGCGGATACCGGTATTGAAGTGATTGCCCGTCCCAAAGGGAAACGACCTACTTCATTGACACAGCTGAGTGGTGGTGAAAGAACCTTAACGGCAACAGCCCTGTTGTTTGCGATCTACCTGATCAAACCGGCACCGTTCTGTATCCTGGATGAGGTGGATGCACCGCTGGATGATGCCAACGTAAGCAAGTTCACCAATATGATCCGCCAGTTCAGTGACAACTCACAGTTCATTATTGTTACACACAATAAAATGACGATGAGTACCGTGGATGTGATCTATGGGGTAACGATGCAGGAGCCGGGCGTCAGCAAACTGGTAAGTGTCGACTTCCGGAATTTGCAGCAGAACCAGAATTAATACATAGTAAGCAAAATAGAAAGTCCTGTAGAAAAAATACAGGACTTTTTTCATTCTATAATTTCCTGCTCTATTTTTGATCAATGACCGGTAACCAGAAATTTAATCTTGTAATTGCGTATTGGCTGGGATACCTTTTATTTATGATCGTTTATTTCTACCTGGCTACTATTGATGAATACAGAAACTCTGAAAAGGTGAAAGCTGTTGTAATAGATCAATTATTGGGTGCTGGCAGGGGTAGAAGAGGATATTATCCGCAATTTCAATTCTCTTACCAAGGTGACATTTATACATCTGCAGATGAATTGATTTGGGTGAGAAATAAAAAGAAGGGAGATCATCTTACCGTCATTTTCCCAAATAAAAAGCCAGAGCAAGCCATTGCTTATACTATTCTAAGCTATTGGGTTTCGTTCACAAAATTTTCAATAAGCTTCTTGATTGCTTATTTATTATTCAAGATACCGTTTCTGTGGGGCCAGTATACAGCATTTAAAAGAGAGTACAGGAATAAATAAATTAACTATGCGAACAATCATTCTTCTCGTTGCTTCTAACATCTTTATGACTTTTGCCTGGTATTACCATTTGAAACAGGAGGGATGGCCTTTGTGGAAAGCGATTGTGCTGAGCTGGTTCATTGCTTTTTTTGAGTATATGCTGATGGTGCCGGCCAACCGCAGCGGTTATGCCAGGGGCTTTTCGGGATTCCAGTTAAAAATGATCCAGGAAGTGATCACCCTGGTGGTATTTGGTTTTTTTGCAGTCTTATATCTGAAAGAGCCTTTTCACTGGCGCTACCTTGTCAGTTTTGCTTTCCTGCTGGGAGCCGTTTATTTTATGTTCAGTAAAAGGTTTGGGTAGGACCGGTTACATCTCTTCTTCCGTTAGCCGGGGTGATGTTTTGTGATGATCTCTTTGTTTCTGGCGACGGATCAGGTCCGATTTTATCTTGTGTACAAATGCCTGGCAAATGGAAATGATACCGGCGATCAGTAATACAGCAAAACCAAGTGCCCACAAGTACCAGTCTTCTTCTTTCTGCGCCTTTTCTGATCTTTCGTAGATGGTGTAAAACAATACAACAATGCTGGTCGTTATAAGGGCAATACCTATCAATAGTTTGGTCAGGTATTTATCCTGGTGTGTATTCGACATAGTATCAGGTTTGGTAATGGACAGTATATCAGGCAAAAGTAAAGAAATAATCTTTTGTTAACTTACCCAGGCCCGGATGGGACAAAAACCTGAACAAATTATTTAAAATCTAAATTTGCAGTATGAAAAAGAACATTCTGACGACCCTGTTACTGGCGGCTTTTTTTACCATGGCGGGCCAGGAAGCCCCCGAAGGATTATTCATTAATTCCAAGGCCCCGGATTTTAAAGCAACCGATCAGAATGGAAACGAAGTGAGGCTGAAAGACCTGCTTAAAAAAGGGAAAGTGGTGCTTGTTTTCTACCGTGGCAACTGGTGTCCTTACTGTAACCGCCAGCTGAAAAGACTGGAAGACTCCCTGCAGCTGATCAAAGATAAAGGGGCTACGCTTATTGCCGTAACACCCGAAAAACCGGAAGGGGTGGAGAAGACGATTGAAAAAACAAAGGCAGAATATTCCATCTTATATGACGAAGGCTTAAAAATCATGAAAGCCTACGAAGTAGAATTTGTTGTACCGGAAAATACCATTACCCGCTACCGTAATTCAGGTATTGACCTGGAAAAGATCAATGGGAAAGATTGGAATTATTTACCGGTACCTGCTGTATATGTTATCGACAAAGAAGCGAATATTACCTACCGGTTTTTTAACAGTGATTATAAAAAAAGACCCACTGTGCAGGAGATACTGAACAACCTGAAATAATATTAATCAAGTATAAGCTTACCTATCTGCCCTTTATTACCTGCTAAGAATATGGACGTTCCCATTTTGGCAATGCGGACCACATGAAAACTTTCTTTGCTCACCCATTTCCATGTCTTTCCGCCATTATACGAATAGTCAACGCCATTCAGGCCGCAACTCACCAGATCAGTTTTAGATAAATACTCCACGCAACTGCGGTAGCCATGGGGTGGAGTGGAAGGGGCATTCCAACTCTTGCCTCCGTCAGTTGTATAATAGCAATTTTGTTTACTCTCTGCCGGGGTCATAAAATCTCCGCCTACCACAACAATTCTTTTGCTGCCTTTTAATTTGCCTTCATCAAATACCGCTATTGAATTGGCGCCGGTCGTTTCTTTACCTTGCATCATGGGCATATCAATGATAGCATTATTGGTAAATAACCTTGAACGGGTACCGCCGCTGACCATAAAGTATTTATTCTTTTCAAACAAACGGATATTGGTACCGCTGGCTGCAAAGAAAGCTTCACCAGAATCAGCTACTGGCTTTTGACTATCTTCCCATTCCTGCCAGCGGTCACCGCCGTTTTGTGTGGCCGCCACAAAAACTTTTTTATTGATCGGGTCGCCGATCACGATGCCGGTATACTGGTCAACAAAATGCATTGCGTCTAAAAACATACCCGGCGTTTTATTTTCGTATACCGTATTCCAGGTTTCACCTCCGTCTGTGGTTTTCAGGATTACTGCAGGTGTATCCACCGCCATAATGATCGCAGTGCTGGCATCAAAAGCTTCTATATCCCGGAATTCTTTTTTCTCAAATCCTTTTACAGTTATCCATTTCCAGTTCTTTCCTGCATTACTCGAACGGCCTACTATGCCATTACTTCCGCTTACCCAAACGATATTATCATTCACCACACTTAATCCGCGGAGACTGGTATTGGTACCGGATGTGAGCACCTGCACTTTCGGTTCGGGGCGATAACGGAAACCGGATAAGCTTAACAGGAATAAGGAAACCAGAAGGACAGCTATTTTATTCATTGACAAACGGCATAAGAAGAGGTAAGATAGAATATAAACAAGATAAAAGGAAACGGTTCCTGTTCTTAGTACGGGTGCATTGTCCGGGTGGACGATCCGTCGTCAAATAATTCGATCACGGCATAGGCCGGCGCAAATTCCTGGAAAGCCCCTTTCCACCAGTTGCCGGAAACAGCACCATTGCAATAATATTTGATACCGAGATAATCCACTTCGTCCTGCAGGTGAATATGGCCGCTGATACAAACTTTGATATTAGGATATTGAGCAAATAATTTCTTTAAAACCAGGAAATCACTATGCATCAGGTTGCGCTGGATCTTCAGGTCGCCGTTGGGTTCTGTTTTGTCAAAGAATAACCCGGCGCAAATGGATAAAATAGGGATATGAGATACAAAACAAATGAACTGATCAGCGGGCACCTGTTTTAATTCCTGCTGCACCCAATCCAGTTGTTCCGGGTCCAGTTTGCCGATATAACCACCGGCAGGATTTAATTGTGTACTATCCAAAACAATGAAATGCCATTTTCCTTTGGTGAACCTGTAAAACCGTCGTGGCATATTGAAATTTTCCACCACCCACTGTTTACCGTATAGTTTATCATGCTCCGGCCTGTCTTGCTTGATAAACCAGCCCCATACATCATGGTTACCGATGCAATGGTATATGGGCAGACTGTTTTCTTTTTTTAACAGCGTATTGAAAAGATCAAACTGTTCCTTTGTTTTTTGTTTATCCGCATCGAGTGCATCCATGATAGCATCGCCGCCGTTGATGATAAAATCAACTTTTGTTTTTAGTTGCTGGGCATGCTGAAAGGCTTTTGCCATTCCTGCTTCAGGAATGAGACCCGGCTTCAGGTGAATATCTGAAAGATGGGCAAAGCGGAGGGGTTTCTTTTTACTTGTTTCTGCAAAACTTAGCGCAGGTAATAAAGAACTCCCTGCGATGGCAGCAGAGGTTTTGAGGAACTGGCTTCTTTTCATATCGAAAAGGTAGCCAAAAATCAGAAAGATTATTTCAGTTGAGCGGCAAATTCTTCTTTGGTGACCAACCCGACCTTTCTCCACACTTCCTTTCCTTCTTTATAAATAATAAAAACCGGGATGGGTTCAATATGCAAGGATTTCATTACTTCTGTATGAATACCCGCATCAATTTTCAAAAAATAGAAATGAAGTGATTTGTCTTTTTTAATTTCTTCCAGCACCGGTTCCATTTTCACACAGGGCGGGCACCAGGTGGCGCCAAAATCAACCAGCACGGTCTGGTCTTTTGGGATAGAGGCCTGGTATTCTTCTACCGTCAGTTGTTTTTCATTGCTCACACCTTCCAGTGGTTTGGCTGCCCGTTTCCAGGCATTCAGGCCACCTTCAAGCTCCACCACTTTTTTAAAACCATTATTCCGCATCCATTCTGCAGCGGCTGCACTTCTGCCACCCACTAAACAATAAATATAGACCGGCCTGTTCTTGTCGATGTATTGCACCCTGTCAAAGAATTGCTCTTTGTCGATCCAGTTGGCCTGTAAGGAATTTTTAATATGTCCCGAGCCATACTCGCCTGCAGTTCTTACATCCAGCACCTGGGCACTGTCAGCAGTGATTCCTTTTTCAAAATCAGTCGCATTGACCTTGGAGATAGTTTGTGCCTGGCAGCTATAAAATAGGGTTGAAATAAGAATCAGGGAAACCATTTTCATGTACAGATATTTTTTGCAAATGTAAGATTTACAGTAGTAGCCTCAGCAGGCTGGGATGGGGATACCGCTTTGCCGCTGTTCCGCAAATAAGTCTTATTTTAGTGACTTCAATAACTACCTATATGAGAAAAATCCTTGCTTCCCTTTTGCTGCTGGGTTTGGTAATCGTGGCTTGTCAGAAGGAAAACAGTTTTGAATCCGGCAATCAACCCTCTGAAGGCCTTCTGCAAAGTGATATTAATGGTGACTGCCTGCCCAAAAATGTGGTGGGTACTTATGTGCAGGGAACAGCTTTGAACGGTAATACAGAATATATTGAAGTGACGGTGGACGTAACAGCTACGGGTAGCTACACTGTTTTTTCCGATACTGTTAATGGTGTTTATTTCCGGTTATCCGGCACTTTTACTACTGCTGGTAACAATGTGGTCAAATTGCGGGGCAATGGAACACCGGCCACAACCGGCACCTTCAATTTCAGGATACAATATGACGGACAGGAATGTTTTGTTCCGGTAACTTTTTTACCGGTAGGTAGTGGCGGACCTGCTGTATTCGGGTTAAGTGGCACCGGTGCTAATTGTGCAGGAGCCACCGTTGTCGGCACTTACACATTAGGAGTAGCCTTGGGAGGTACGCATAGCGTTACCGTGAATGTGAATGTAACCACGATCGGAACTTATTCCATCAGCACCACGTTCCAGGGAATGACTTTCCAGGCAAGCGGGGCTTTTATCACTACAGGACCGCAAACAGTTGTATTATTTGGTAGCGGCACACCGACTACGGCAGGGGTGAACACGGTTCCGGTTACCATCGGCACTAATCTCTGTTCATTTGATATTACAGTTGGAAATGCCGGCACCGGCACCCTGGCCGGGGCACCGGGTGGTTGCACACCGGTAACACCGGCCGGTACTTACACCGTGGGTACAGCACTTACTGTCGGAAATAATGTGCAGATTCAGGTAAACGTTGCCACCGTTGGTACGTACACGATCAGCACCAATACGGTTACTGGTTTTAGTTTTACCGCCACCGGAACTTTCCCGGCCACCGGTATTCAAAATATTACGTTGATAGGAAGCGGTACACCCACTACAGCAGGTAACCAGGTGTTCACGGTTACTTTTGGCACCAGCAGCTGCACATTTACCATCCCGGTGGTAGCGGCTCCTGCGATCATTGATTATTTCCCCAGGACAACGAATAGCAACTGGAGTTATGAAATTGATGACGATGCAAATGATTCCCTGTTCCGCAGGGTAATAGCGAATACACATAGTGCTCTCGGCAATTCCTATAATATCTTCATGATCACTGATAATATTGCCACCGGGTTTGATTCTTCCGGGTATTACCGTAAATCAGGAAATGATTACCTGGAATTTGTAGATATCGGTGCTTTTATCGGTTATGATAATCCGCAGTGGAAAGAATACATTTTTCTAAAAGATGCAGCAGCCGGCACCAACTGGAAGAGTACCGCACATCCGGGTACTGTAACTGTTCCGCCGAATCCAACATTTTCTATTACGCTTCGTTTCAGCTATACCATTTTACAAAAAGATGTTCCCCTTTCATTTACGACTTCTACAGGGACGATGAATTTTTCGAATGTTATTGTGGTAGAAGAGAAATACGAACAGGAAGTTGCTCCCGGGGTTTGGCAGGATGTTACATCACTGGTGGGTTCAGGGAAAAGTTATTATGCAAGAAATATAGGACTGGTTAAATTTGAATTTTTTGATGAAACAGGTACGCTGGCATTTCAGCAGGAATTGCGCAGATACCAGGTATTCTGATAATAGGAGTAAAAAATTATGCAAGGCTGTCTCAAAGTAGGAGGCGGCCTTTTTACTTCTTATAGATTTTCATCGGAGGCTATTGGCTAAAGAAACCCGATTTAGATTCGGGACAATAAACAGGATTTGATTACATTGTTGTTGGAAATAGTGAATGCCTTCCCTGTACTAATTTTTAATGCTGTTATATGAATAGGATCAATCGCCGTTTAGTTGCCCTGTTAGTTATTGTCTTTATCCTAACGTTTACAACCGCTGCACAAAAAGAAAGAACTGTATGGAGCAAAGAGAAAGCCAATGCCTGGTATGCTAAACTTCCGTGGATGGCCGGTGCTGATTTTTTGCCTAGCACTGCCATCAACCAACTGGAAATGTGGCAGGCTGAGTCTTTTGATTCTGTCACTATTGACCGGGAGCTTGGCTTTGCACAAGGTATCGGCATGAATGTTATGCGGGTTTATCTTCACCATTTGGTATGGCAGGCCGATCAGGCAGGGTTCAAAAAAAGAATGAATACCTATCTATCCATTGCCGGTAAACATGGCATCACGACCATTTTTGTTTTCTTCGATGATTGCTGGAATGAGACCTATGCACCGGGCAAACAACCATTGCCCAAACCGGGTATTCATAATTCAGGCTGGGTAAGAGACCCGGGAAAATTAATGGACATGGATCTGTCAGCCGCCGTTATGCTGGAGAAATATGTAAAAGATATACTGGCTGCTTTTAAAAAAGATAAACGTATTTTATTATGGGACCTGTACAATGAGCCCGGCAATTCAGGCTATGGCAATAAAAGTATGCCGCTGCTGCAAAAAGCTTTTTCATGGGGAAGAACGATCAATCCTGACCAGCCACTGTCTGCCGGTGTATGGGACCTGCGGTTAAAAGAACTGAACCAGTTTCAGTTAGAAAATTCAGATGTGATTACCTATCACAACTACATGAATGAAAAAGAACACCTGAAGTGGATCGATTCATTTTTGGTTCAAACCGGGAAGCCGCTGATCTGTACTGAATATATGGCAAGAACAAGGGACAGCAGGTTTGATAACATCATGCCAATGCTCAAGGAACGAAAAATTGCTGCCATCAACTGGGGCCTTGTGGCGGGCAAAAGCAATACGATCTACGCATGGGATACTCCTATACCCGATGGCAGTGAGCCTAAAATATGGTTTCATGATATTTTTCGCAAAGATGGAACTCCTTACAGCGAAGAAGAAGTCAGGCTTATAAAATCGCTGACAGGGAAAGGAGATAATTAAAACCATTCACCTGTCAAACTGCCTTTAAAACCTCATCACCTGTTAACAGGAGGCTTGCTGTTTCGTATTACTGGTGGTTTAACCACTGCGACACTGCCATATCTTTCCAGCATAATAGCTTTATACTGTGGCGTAGTAGCCAGGTTGGGCATATTGTAGTTGCACTTACTGAGATCGGGAATAATACAGGGCATTTGTCCCACAATACTATCCTTACCGGTTGAAAAACTTTTAAAACCAAAACTGTTGACTCCCTTGAACTGAACTTTGCCATCGTAAACAAATACCGAATCATTACTCCATTTCATTTTGTTCAGGCTGTATTTATTGATATCCGTAACTCCATCGGTTTGTGCAACAGCTATGGAAGCAGCCAGCAGGCAGAGTGGTAAGAATAATTTTTTCATAAGCAAAATATAAGGTCTTTAAAGTTATAAAAAAAGCCTGAACAGGTTTCCCGGTCCAGGCTTTTTATTTTACAATGGTATGCTCTATTTTTTAGTTCTCACCTGTTTCCAGTGGTTGATCAGCCCGTTGGTGGAAGAATCATGACTGGTAACCGTTTCTTTGGTCACTAACTCCGGAAGTATCTTGTTCGCCAATTGCTTACCCAATTCCACTCCCCACTGGTCGAAGCTGTAAATATTCCAGAGGATGCCCTGCACAAATATTTTATGTTCATATAAAGCGATCAGCTCTCCCAAAGTATAGGGTGTGATCTTTTTAATAAGGAATGAATTGGTGGGCCGGTTACCGGTAAATACTTTATAAGGCAGGAGACGGGTAATATCTTCATTGCTTAAGCCTGCTTTCTCTAATTCTTTCCCGGCTTCTTCTTCTGTTTTGCCATTCATTAATGCTTCTGTCTGGGCAAAGAAATTGCTCAGCAGTTTTACATGATGATCACCAATAGGATTATGTGTTTGTACAGGAGCAATAAAATCACAGGGAATAAGTGGTGTGCCCTGGTGTATCAGCTGGTAAAAAGCATGCTGCCCGTTGGTGCCCGGCTCTCCCCAGATGATGGGGCCGGTGGCATATTCAACCGCTTCGCCGTTGCGGTCAATACTCTTCCCGTTGCTTTCCATATTTCCCTGCTGGAAGTAAGCAGCAAAACGATGGAGATACTGATCATAAGGAAGAATAGCTTCGCTTTGTGTGCCGAAGAAATTCGTGTACCATAAACCGATCAGGGCCATCAGCACCGGGACATTTTTTTCAAAGGATGTATCCCTGAAATGTTTGTCGGTATCGTGGGCGCCTTTCAACAGTTGTTCAAAATTCTTATAGCCGATCGTCAGTGCAATGGAAAGACCGATAGCACTCCATAAGGAATAGCGGCCACCCACCCAATCCCAGAATTCAAACATGTTGTTTTTATCAATACCAAATTTCACCACTTCAGTTTCATTGGTACTGAGGGCCACAAAATGTTTGGCGATGTGTTTTTCGTTCTTTGCTTTTTTCAGGAACCATTCTCTTGCCGTATGGGCATTGGTCATGGTTTCCTGGGTGGTAAAAGTTTTGGAAGCGATCAGGAATAATGTTCGTTCAGGATTTACTTTCTTTAAGGTTTCTGCAATATGAGTTCCATCCACGTTGGAGACAAAAAAGGTTTCGATATCATCCACCGTATAAGGTTTTAATGCTTCGGTAACCATCAAAGGACCCAGGTCACTGCCACCAATACCTATATTGACGATGTACTTGATCCGCTTGTTGGTATAACCCCTGTGCTTGCCGGAATGAACGGCTTCGCAAAAGCTTTTCATTTTCTTCAGCACTTTACGTACCAGCGGCATCACATCACTGCCTTCGGCAAAAACAGGATCTTTGGAAAAATTTCTCAGCGCAGTATGTAAAACGGCACGGCCTTCTGTGGCATTGATCTTATCACCCGCAAACATAGCATTGATAGCGTCTTTCAGTTTGCAATCATTAGCCAGTTGCAATAATAAATCCAGCGTTTTACCGGTAATGATATTCTTGGAGTAATCGAAGAGGATATCGCCTTTTTGAAGGGACAGTTTTTCAAAACGATTAGTGTCTTCTTTGAACAGTTCCCGCAGCTGCTTTTCTTTTATTTCGTGGTAATGAGCATGTAATTGTTGCCAGGCAGGTACAGAAGCAGGGTTTATCTTAGGTAACATATATTATAGTTGATTAAAACGTTCTATGGTTGTTGCGGTCATTTCTTTGGTAATATCAAGATGGGTGACGAGCCTTACCCTGTTTGGCGCAATTGCATAACCGAGGATATTATGCTCTTTCAGTTTAGCCACTAATCCGGGTGCTGACATTCCATCGTTCAGTTCGAAGATGATAATATTGGTCTCAACAGGCAGCACCATTTTTACAAAACCTTTCTTTGCAATAGCTTCGCTGATCTGTTGTGCATGCAAATGATCTTCTGCCAGGCGTTGTATATTATTTTCTAAGGCATAGATGCCTGCTGCGGCAATAAAGCCGGCCTGCCGCATGCCGCCACCAAATACTTTCCGGATCCTCCTGGCTTTTTTGATAAATTCTTTTGTGCCCAGCAATACACTGCCAACAGGACAGCCCAAACTTTTACTGAAACAAATGGAGATGCTGTCAAATACTTCCCCGTATTGTTTTGGGGTTTCATTCTTTGCCACCAGGGCATTCCATAAACGGGCTCCATCCAAATGAAAACCAAGTTTGTTTTCTGTGCAAAGGGCTTTTATTTTTTTGATCTCTTCAAAATCATAGCAGCTGCCGCCACCACGGTTGCTGGTATTCTCCAGGCAGATCAAACTTGTATTGGCCCGGTGTACATCGTCAGGATTGATAGCTGCTTTTGCCTGGGCTGCGGTAAACCGGCCCCGGTCTCCCTGCATCAATTTGACAGACGCTCCGGAGTTAAAAGCAATACCACCTCCTTCGTATTGATAAATATGAGCATTTTCATCGCAGATCACTTCATCGCCGGGTTGTGTATGGCATTTAATGGCGATTTGGTTGGTCATGGTACCGGAGGGGCAAAAGAGCCCCGCTTCCATTCCAAACAGGGAGGCTGACCTGTTTTCCAGTTCATTGATAGAGGGGTCTTCGCCAAAAACATCATCACCAACTTTTGCTTTCATCATGGCCCCGAGCATGGCCGGGGAGGGTTGGGTCACTGTGTCCGATCTGAAATCAATCAGCATGCTGCGAATTTTCTGCAAGATAATCAGTTCACGCCTGAAAACAGCCATTTTGCGAAGCGGGAAGCCGGTCTTCTGCTTCTTTTCTTAAATTGCCTGCCTGTATGAGAGAACCATCTACGCTGGAATATGTCTTGCTGATTTTCTTCAGCCTCCTCTTTGCTGTGGCAGGCCTGTATGTGCTGACGCAATTCTCCCGGATGTTCAAACAATCCATCAAAAATGAATTGCTGCGCAAGAACGTGGTGGCCTGGCTTGCTATTTTATGTATTTCCAATGCCATGGTGCCCATGTCGGGCGGTTTTTTTTATATGCTGGCTAAATGGGGTTGGCTGTGGTCGGTATTTGTCCAGTTGATTTCCGTGACCATAACAACCCTGCTTGTCTTTAATGCGGTACGATATATTGCTGAAAACAGGCGGTTGCAGCAAATGGGTTTTATTAAACACAACCTGCTGATCGTAATCACCCTGATCGTTACCACGATTCTCATCAATATTCCGTTTGCTTATCATTTGTACGGCAGCAACGCTCCTTACCTGAAATATGTAATCCTTAATAGTGTGTACCTGGCCGGTGCCACCGGGCTCATCTATTCGGTCATCAGTTATCTTGATATTGAACGAAAGCGAAAGTTTGATGCCAAGGAACTCGAGTTAAGCCGGATGCGGGAATCAAAAGCCAAAGCAGAGCTGGATGCACTGCATTCAAAAGTGAATCCTCACTTTTTATACAATGCGCTTAATTCTATTGCCGATCTCTCCATGACAGATGGAAAGAAAGCCAGGAAAATGACCATTGCACTCGCAGATCTTTTCCGCTATAGCATCAACTACAGCCAGAATAATTTTTCTACCGTGAATGAGGAAGTGGCGATGACCGAAGTGTACCTGCAGATTGAAAAGATCAGGTTCGAGGACCAGTTAAATTATACGGTGAATGTGGCCGATGATATGGGACATTACCTGGTGCCTAGATTTGTACTCCAGCCATTGGTGGAAAATGCGGTAAAGCATGGTTTAAAAGTAACCGGCGAAATGACCGAGATCGTTCTTACCGTAAAGAAAGGGGAAAGAGGGATGCTGATCACTATTGCGGATAACGGACCTGCATTTCCCGAGGAATTAATGCCGGGATATGGAGTGAAGAGTGTGTACGATAAGCTGGATCTTCTTTTCCCAGGCCAGTATGAAATACATTTCAGTAACCAGCCGGTCAAGCAAGTCGCTATACATATTCATAAACTGATGAAAAATGAGCCCCTTGTATAAAGCTATCGTTATTGATGATGAACCGGCGGCCCGCAGGCTGATGAAAAGCCTGCTGGAGGATTATGCCCAGGTAGTAACTGTTGTGGCCGAAGCAGGCAATGGGAGGGAGGCCATTACAAAAATTGAAGAGCTGCGACCCGATCTCATTTTCTTAGATATACAAATGCCCGACCTGACCGGTTTTGAAGTGCTGGAGCGGTTAACACATAAACCCAATGTTATTTTCACCACGGCGTATGAACAATATGCAATCAAGGCCTTTGAAAATTTTTCTATTGATTACCTGTTGAAACCCATCAAGGAAGAAAGATTACAACAGAGTATTGATAAACTGAAACAATTTGGCCGCCTGAATCAAACCCTGGATGTAAGCAGTCTCCAGGATATTATCCGCCAGTTGCAGGCGCCGCAGAAAGCAACTGCATTGCCCATAAAGACTGGTGACAGGATCACTTTACTCCGCTATGAGAATATTGCTTACCTGGAAGCACAGGATAAATATGTATATGTATTTACAACAGATGGGCAAAAGCATCTTACAGATCAATCCCTGACCACCCTGTCAGAAAAGCTGCCCCCGCAGTTTTACCGTATCCAGAAATCATATATCATCAACAAGGATAAGATCAAAGAAATGCACCGGCATTTTAACAGCCGATACCTTTTTATAATGGATGACAAGGCAGGTACCCGCCTCACTTCCGGCCGGACTTACCACGATGATATCCGTTCCGAGTTCGGTCTCTGAAACGGTTCATTACCTTTTAAGCCCCGTTCAATAACTTAAACAGCCAACTGCTCGTAATTGGCTTTTCCTGCCTTATTCAGGGGGGTATTTTTACCACGGATTTGAGATAAGAACCTTTGCACCCGCTTATAGTCAAATATGGCCTTTCGTCCGAAATAAGGTTCAATATGTAACCAGTTTTCCGCTCTTACGTCTCATTTCTGTACCCTGTAATCGGCCGCTTGTCAGTAAATACGGCCGTTTATTTTAAAACAATGTACTTTGCAATGCATAGTACATAATTTTGAACTGTAATAATCAAAAACAAGTACTAATTCATAAAACCAATCAAATGAGAAAGATCTTAACCTTGCTGGTAATTGTGCTGACGACCTTATCTTTTGTCAGCCAGGCACAGGTGAAAACCGGTAAAATAACAGGTACGATCGTGGATGGTAATACCAAAACGATCGAATCGGCTACAATTACCTTATTAAGGGCGAAGGATTCTGCTATCGCTAAAATGAGTGTTGCTGATAAGACTGGTAAGTTCAGCTTTGAAGGAATTGCTGAAGGGACTTACCTGGTATCCGTTTCAGCAGTCGGCCACCAGAAAGGGTACTCCGAAACCTTTACGATCAATTCTGCAGCAACTGATATTACGTTAAAGACCATTGAGCTGATTCCCCAGGCAAAAACAGTGGGAGGGGTAACCGTAACTGCTAAAAAGCCGCTTATTGAACAAAAAGCAGGAAAAACGCTGATCAATGTTGAGGCTTCGCCAACCAATAGTGGTTTAACAGCACTTGAATTATTGGAGAAATCTCCCGGTGTGTCTGTTGATAATGATGGGAATATCAGTTTAAAAGGCAAACAGGGTGTAATGATACTCATTGATGGTAAACCTACTTATATGAGTGGTGCTGACCTGGCTAACTTATTAAAGAATATGCAAAGCAGCAGCCTGGAGCAAATTGAGATCATGACTAATCCACCGGCCAAATATGATGCAGCCGGTAACTCTGGTATCATCAATATCAAAACAAAGAAAGGGATTGTAAAAGGAATGAACGGGAATGCGAATCTCGGCTATACCCAGGGCATCTATGGTCGTGTAAACAGCGGCGTCAATCTTAATTACAGAAATAACAAACTGAATATATTCGGTGGATATAACGGGGGTACATGGGAAGGATTTAATAAGCTTATTATTGACCGTAATCTGTATGAAAATAAAGTACTGGTCAGAACCATTGACCAGGTTTCAAGGCCGCATTTTGAAGGAGTATACCATAACCTGAAAGCAGGTATTGATTACAATTTTTCAAAGAAAGATGTGGCAGGTGTGGTAGTGAATACGAATTTCAACCGCGGAGATGAAGATCCGTTCAGCCGGACCAATATCAGGGATGCCGCTGGTAATATTAATTATAAACTTATTTCGCAGGGAGATAATTTCCGTAAGTCATCAAATATTTCCACCAACTTTAATTACAAGCACACATTTGATTCAACAGGGAGGGAGATAACAGCTGACCTGGATTATATCTATTATAATAATAAAAGTAATACCCAGCTTATAACCAATAGTTTCGATCTTTTTGATATAAAAACCGGAGAAGTTATACTGAAAGGCGATATTCCTTCCGTTATTAATATCTATAGTGGAAAGATCGATTATGTGCATCCTTTTAAAAGCGGTTTGAAATTAGAGGCCGGCCTGAAGACCAGTTTTGTAAATACAGACAACCGGGTTGATTACCTGCGCAATAGTAATAACAGTGGCTGGGTAAAAGATCAGCGTACCAACCATTTTATCTATGATGAGAATATCAATGCTGCTTATGCCATTTTTTCAAAGAGTATCAAAAAATGGGAGTTGAATGCCGGCCTGCGTGTAGAGAACACCATTGCCAAAGGTCACCAGGTGAGCAATGATTCTTCTTTCAAGCGCAATTATACCAACCTGTTCCCGAACGTGGGTGTAAGCTATGCTGCCAATGACAAAAATCAATTCAGCCTGTCCTATAGCCGCCGGATATCCCGCCCGGATTACGATGATCTGAACCCGTTCATCTTCTTCCTGGATTCATTGACATACGGGCAAGGAAATCCTTACCTGCAACCACAGTTCACCAATAACATTGAATTCAGCCACACTTTTAAAAGATTCCTGACCACCACGCTGAATTATACTGTTACGAATGACATCATTACAGAACTGCTGAAGCAGAATACGGACAAGAACGAGACTTACCAGACCAGGGAGAATTTCAGCAGCATGAAACAGTTTGGTATTGCTGTGATGGCCAATGTACCGGTAAAGAAATGGTGGAATAGTAACATCTATGTGAATGTATTTAACAACCATTATTCCGGTATTTACCAGACTGAGCCTGTTGATATACAGTTCACCAGTTTAATGGCAAATATGACCAATAGTTTCACGTTCGGTAAAGGATGGGGAGCTGAGCTGAGCGGTTGGTACCGCAGCAAAGGTGCAGAAGGATTGCTCGTAGCTTATGATATGTGGGCGGTGAACAGTGCTATTACCAAACAGCTTTTCAAGAAGAAAGCTACGGTTAAACTGGGTGTACGGGATATATTCTTCTCACAACAGTTCAGCGGTTATGCAAGATACAGCGATGTGGATGTGGATATTGCGAGCAGGAGAGACAGCCGCCAGTTTAACCTGAGCTTTACGTACCGTTTTGGTAAAAATAATATTGCTCCTGAACGCAGAAGGAAAAGCGGGGCTTCCGACGAAGAAAGCCGTGTGAAAACCGGTAACTAAACAGGTCATTAACGATTAAATCTATCTTATAATTCTGCGAAAGCCCGGGTATCTTATCCGGGCTTTCGCATTCCTTTGATCAGTCATGTAAAAAACTGACAGCCCGATTTCAATTTTATCACCGGGAACTTGCTTTTTAACCGTTGGTGTATCGGCATGATTTAATCACCCTTCAACACGCAAACTACGAAGCTTATCATATTTAAGTAAATCACCCCGGTTATTCATGGCATCTTTAGTTTTCATTGATCATTAACCATAGCCATGTTATGAAAAAAATCGCAAGCCTCCTTCTTGTATGCCTTGTCATTGCTTCCGGCAGTTTCGCACAAACAAATACGGGTAAGATCATTGGTACTGTGACTGATAATACAGGGAAATTCATGCAGTCCGCATCTGTGTCATTGGTGAAAGCAAAAGATTCTGTATTGGTGAAACTGGCCATCACCGGTAAAGACGGGGCATATGAATTTGAAAATATCAAAGAAGGTGATTACCTGCTTACGATAACCTCCGTTGGTTTTGAAAAGAAATTCAGTAACCCCTTTTCAGTAAGTGCTGCTGCTGTTACAAAGCTGGAACCGCTGCAGGTGAATGAAGCTGCAAAAGGAATAGAGGGAGTAACCGTAACTGCAAAAAGACCTTTTATCGAAACAAAGATCGATAAAACGGTAGTGAATGTGGATGCTTCGCCCACCAGCGCCGGGGCAACAGCACTGGAAGTATTGGAGAAATCACCTGGGATCACTGTCAGTAATGACGGAGCCATCAGCCTTCGGGGTAAAGCTGGTGTGATCGTGATGATGGATGGTAAACAAACATTTCTCTCCCCAACAGATCTTGCCAATTTGCTTAAAAATATGCCCGCCTCAGCTATTGACCAGATCGAGATCATGACCAATCCATCTGCCAAATATGATGCATCTGGCAATTCCGGTGTCATTAACATTAAAACGAAGAAAGGAAGAACAGCCGGATTTAACGGCTCCATTATGGCGGGCATCACTACCAGCTACTATGAAGCGAATGGAACCTTTTATGTGATCCCCAAATCACAGAACAGTATCAATTTTAATTACCGGAAAAATAAGATCAACTTTTTTGGAAACTATAACCCGAATTTTTTTAGCGGCCGCAGTCAATTGGAATTTACCAGGACAAAGCTGAACCAGGCCAAGGATATACTGGGATATAATGATGTGCAAACACAATTTAAATTCGGCAATAACAATCATACCCTGAAACTGGGGCTTGACCTTTTTGCGGATAAGAAGAACACATTCGGCGTGGTGATCAGCGGCTTTACTTTTTCCGGGCATCCAACTCCGACAACGGTTACCACGACAGCGGATGAGAACTACCAGGTCTTGTCCAGGATGGTATCTCAGACGGATAATAAGATCAGGTTCAAAAATCTCACTTCCAATTTTAATTACCGGCATGTATTTGATTCAACCGGCCGTGAGCTGACCGCAGATTTTGACTTCATAACCTACAGTAATACTTCCAATATGCAACTGGTCACCGATTTTTACCAGGGCAATGGAATGCCTGCAGGCGACCCATTGAAATTAAGAGGCCACCTGCCGGCCAGTATTAATATTTATTCGGTAAAATCAGATTATGTGCATCCTTTCAAAAAGGGAGGACGGCTGGAAGCTGGATTCAAAAGCAGTTTTGTGGAAAATGATAACCTGGTTGATTATAAAAGATGGAACGGGTCGGACTGGGTAAACGATGGCCGTTCCAATCATTTTGTATATGATGAGAACATCAATGCAGTTTATCTGAATGCCAATAAGCAGGTAAAAAAATGGTCGTTCCAGGCCGGCTTACGTTTGGAGAATACAATAGCTAAAGGATACCAATATAATAATGACTCTACGTTCAAACGGAATTTCACCAACTTATTCCCCAGCACTTTTATCAGTTATGAATTGAATAAATCGAATACTGTTACAGTATCCTATAGCCGCCGCATAACCCGTCCTAATTACCAGGACCTGAACCCATTTATTTATTTCCTGGATTCCTTATCCTACCGGAAGGGGAATCCTTTCCTGCTGCCGCAATTCACGCATAATATTGAACTGAGTCATTCCTTTAAAAGTAAGCTGATCACTACGCTGAATTTTAACAGTACGAATCGTGTGATCTCTCAAATTCTGAAACCGGATGGTGATATTGTGTACATGACATCAGAGAATGTAGCCCGGTTCAGGAATATTGGTATTTCTATCACAGCACCTGTGCCCGTTACCAAATGGTGGAACCTGAATCTCTTTACGAATATTTATAACAATCATTACGAAGGAACTTATGAGAACAAGCCATTGGATATTTCGTACACTTCTTTCATGGTCAATATGACCCAGACCTTTACGATGAAACAAGGGTTTACTTTAGAAATGACTGGCTTTTACCGGGCAAGGGGAGTAGACCAGTTGACCATCAGCGAACCGATGTATATGGTGAGTTTTGGCGGTCAAAAACAAGTATTGAAAGGAAAGGGCACCGTTCGGCTCAATCTCCGTGATCCTTTCTGGTTGCAACGGTTTAAAGGCAGAACACAATATGATATTGTCGACAACCGGGTACAGAATCGCTGGGATAACCGCCAGGTTACAGCTACGTTTACGTATCGTTTTGGAAAGAATGGCCAGCAAAATCCTCCGCCCCGCCGCCGCAACAGCGCATCGCAGGACGAGCAGAACAGGGTGGGCCAGGGCGGCCAGTAAAAATTTTAAACGATCTCTATCATGAGAGTTTTCTCATGTGCATGTTCCGTCCCTCTTTTCTAAGAGGGACTTTTCTATATTTGCCAATAACTAAAACTAATTGTCATGCCTTCATTTGATATTGTCAGCAAAGTAGATGCCCAGGCACTGGATAATGCCGTTAACGTTACTACCAAGGAAATCACAAACCGCTTTGATTTTAAAGGGTCGCATGTAGTGATCAATCTTGATAAAAAGGAATTTGTGATCAAGCTGGAAACAGATGATGACATGAAGATGCGCCAGCTGATTGATGTGCTGATCAACAGGGCCCATAAACAAGGCATTTCACCCGAAGCTTTTGATGCGTCAAAGGAGGGTGCCCAAAGCGGTAAGGTCTGGAAAAAAGAGGTAATCGTCAGGAATGGCCTGAAGCAGGAAGATGCCAAGAAGATCGTAAAACATATTAAAGAGGCAGGCCTTAAAGTACAGGCTTCCATCAACGATGATATAGTGAGGGTTACAGGCAAAAAGATCGATGATCTGCAGACGGTCATCCAGGCTTCCAAGAGCTGGAACCTGGGGGTCCCGCTACAATATGAGAACATGAGAGATTAACGGGCCGTTCCTTGTGTATAAACCCGGCCAAATATGTGCACAGAGCGGATTTCCGGTGGATAACGGGGTGCAAAAGAGGTGCATACAAAACAACCTGAAAATTTGGAAAGAGGTAGTACAAAAAGCTATCTTCAATGTACAATAGTTGCAGGAAAATTTGGAAACAAAAAGGAATGCAACGGGGGATGTGGAAGTCCTTCAAAAGACAGAAACAGCCTCGGAAAGCATCGGGTTAGAAATCAGGAAGGCGAAAGCCGGAGAGAGGACAAAACTTGGTGCTTTCTTATTTTGCGCCCCTTTGATATTTCTGCTACTATTATTTGGATAAAACCCTTTCCCCGCCTACCTTTGCCGACCAAATTTTATCTATTCATCTGTACGGCAAAATCCGTGCAGCCTTTAAAAATCATAGAGTTATGAAAAAAGGAATCCATCCCGACAGCTACCGGTTAGTAGTTTTTAAGGACATGAGTAATAATCACTCATTCCTCAGCCGCTCCACAGCTGCTTCAAAAGAGACCATAAAATGGGAAGATGGCAACGAATACCCGCTGGTAAAGCTGGAGATTTCAAATATGTCGCACCCCTTCTTTACCGGTAAGAATATGCTGGTAGACACAGCAGGTCGTATCGACAAATTCAAGAAGAAATATGAGAAAAAGAAATAATGCTGTAAATTTATTTCAGAATTATTTTTGTTTTTCATGGCTATACTTTAAATCCCGGAGATTCCTCTTCGGGGTTTTTTATTTGCAATAAGGCTTTAGTACCTTTCCGTTATAAATGAACAAGATTATCTTCACCGAAGAATTTTGCCAGCCTGAAATGCTCCATCCATTTACGCTGACCCGGCAGATACAGGATATACGTATTGGTATCCTTACGATCCGGGAAAAATGGGAGAAGATGCTGGGTCTTCCTTCCTTTGACAAAAAAGAAGATGATTATAAAGACCTGGAACGTTCCGTCAATCTTGATGAGGCGGTTGATGAAAAAGGATATTGCCTGATGATACACGGTAATGTTTTACCAACTCCCGAATTGGTAAAAGCTGCCCAAAAATTGAAAGATGGCCAGTTTATTTCAGCCAACGGAAGTTCAGGAATTATTTTCCGCATTACCAAAAAAGAGATCAGGGAAAAGCATAAGATAAAAGTTACCGGCGCAGTGGCTGTCAAAACTGCGGCGAAACAGATCCGGTTTCCCTGGGATATTTTCCAATTGAATGATTGGGCAATCCGGCAGGATTTTGCATTATTGACAAAGAAGAGAAGATCACTGGCAATCCCAAAGTCAAATAAGGTCATTAACGCTTCGCAGGTCTTTATCGAGAAAGGAGCGAAGCTGGAGCACTGTATCATCAATGCCTCCACGGGGCCGGTTTATATCGGTAAAAATGCTGAGCTGATGGAAGGCACGGTAATAAGAGGACCTTTTTCGATAGGCGAAGGAGCCTGTTTGAAAATGGGATCCAAAGTATATGGGGCCACGACGATCGGGCCTTATTGTGTGGCCGGTGGTGAGATCAAGAATTCCATTCTTTTTGGCTATTCCAACAAAGCACATGATGGCTACCTGGGTGATTCAGTGATCGGCGAATGGTGTAATATGGGTGCCGGCACTACCAATAGTAATCTTAAGAACAATGCAGGTATGGTCAGGGTATGGACACCCAAAGGAGAAATAAATGCAGGCTTCAAGTGTGGCGTTATGATGGGCGATTATTCAAGGACCGCCATTAACACATCTATTAACACCGGAACAGTGATTGGGGTCGCCGCCCATGTCTTTGGCAGTGGTCTTACGCCAAAATATATTCCTTCTTTTTCCTGGGGTAGTGAAGGCGTAAAACGGTATGAGCTGGAGAAAGCAATGGTGGATATTGATGCCTGGAAAAAGTTAAAGAACCAGCCGGTAAGTCATGCTGAAAAAAGTATTTTGAAGTATATATTTGACAAATTTTAAAGAAGGAATAAATACAAACTATGAGAAAACAAATTGCAGCAGCTAACTGGAAAATGAATCTTACTTACCAGCAAGGGGAAAAATTACTGGATGATATATTGGGAGAAAGTATAAAACTGGTTGCTCATCAGCAGGTGATCTTTGCAGTTCCTTTTCCTTATTTGTTAATGAGCAGGAGTGAAGTGGCAGATGAGTATAATTATTTTATTTCGGCGCAAAACTGTTATCATAAAAAATCAGGAGCTTTTACCGGGGAAATATCAGCGGAAATGCTTCATTCCATCGGGGTTCCTTACTGTGTGATCGGGCATAGTGAACGCAGGGAATATTTTAATGAGACCAATGCTATGCTGGCCGATAAAGTAAATCTTTGCCTGGAAAATACTATTACACCTATATTTTGTTGCGGTGAACCGTTGTCCATACGGGAAGCAGGTACACAGAATGAATATGTAGCCACACAGTTAAAAGAATCCCTCTTCCATTTGTCAGCCAAACAGCTTAAAGACATTGTTATTGCCTACGAGCCGATCTGGGCAATTGGTACCGGCAAAACAGCAACCACAGAGCAGGCACAAGAAATACATGCCTATTTACGTTCTGTAATTGCCGGACAGTATGGTCAGCATACAGCAGACGAAGTTTCTATCTTATACGGGGGAAGTGTAAAGGCCAGCAATGCTGCTGAAATATTTGCCTGCCCTGATGTGGACGGGGGCCTTGTTGGAGGCGCTTCACTGCTGGCAGCTGACTTTACGGAGATCATCCGGTCGCTGAAAGCATAATTGAACCAGGCACCGTATTATATTGTCATTAGCCGGACCAACCAGGTATTACTGAATTTTATGAAGGTCAGGATCGTTGTCAACAACAGGGATATTTACCCGTTACTGAATGACCGGCCAGTTGTGATACCGGTTGAAATTAATTATCCCAATGTGGTGGCAACCGACGGCTTTCATTTTACGCCACCACTGGAGCTGGTATTTGATGAGCCCAGCTATTATAAATTCAAAGTCACCTGTGCCATTGAAGATTTGCAGTTGCTCGGAGGTAGTTTCTTCCTGGTCTTGTTCTACCTGCTGGGTTTCTGGACAGGATTGTTTTTTATCAAACTGCTGAGTTTTGCTCCCATTGCCTGGTTCATTTATCTCTATTATGTAAACAGGAAGAAATTTATACGGATACTTCCTGTGCGATAAGCCCCTGGAATCGTCTTCACCGGGGTGGGTGTCCGCTTTACTGAAAATAACATAACATTGCACTAAGGGCAGAATTATCACAGCATCAAAACCGCATGGAATTTCAACGCTTATTATACAAAAGTGCAATGTGGCGAAGCCTGGTACTGCTGTCCCAGTTTGTTTTGAATATACTGGTGGCAAGGTATTATGAACCCGAGGAAAGCGGGCAGCTATTTTATTTACTGAATAATTATGCTTTCCTGATCACTATTCTCAGTTTTAGTATAGAAACGGGTATAGGGTATTATTGTGCAACCGGTAAAATTGCCGCCGGTAAATTAACAGGCCTGTCATTGTTGTGGACTTTATCCGCTGCTACCCTGACCCTTGTTGTTGTGTACTTCTTTACAATAAATGAAGGGGGGCTTACTCTTGTTTCGGTTGTTGTGCCATTGCTATTTGTAACGGGTAATATGCTCATCACTTTTTTCCTGTCACTTTTTTTTGCCCGGAAAAATTTTGCCCTGCCCAATATGATTTTATTAGTGGGCAACCTGTTCGTAATTGTTGTTGTAATTGCTGCAGGGAATAACTGGTTACCCTGGTTGTCGCCGGAAGTTATCTTATATATCTATGTGGGTATTTATCTTGTCCAGGGTATTATAATGGCAATATTTTTTTTGAGAAAAAATGTAATCAGTAGCAGTATCTCGCTGCCGGATATCCCTGAAATAAAAATGCTGATCCGGTTTTCTCTTTTAGCATTCATCAGCAATTTTATTACTTTTCTTGTTTTTCGATCTGATTATTGGTTCATCCAGTATTTCAGAAGTGACGGGCAGGAATTGGGCAATTATATCCAGGTCAGTAAAATAGCACAATTATTTTTTGCCATTCCCTCATTCCTGGCCAGCGCCATCTTTCCGTTAACTTCGGGAGGGCTTCCGAAAATTAAAGAAGATATTATCGTGCTGACAAGGATCATTTTTTTTGTTTCTTCAGCGGGCTGTTTATTAATTGCCCTTTTAGGTAAGTGGTTATTCCCGTTTGTATTTGGCGAGTTATTCAACCAGATGTACCTGCCATTCCTATTACTGGTACCCGGTATTATTAGCATCTGTATTGCGTACCCGCTTACCAGCTATTTTGCCGGGAAAAATAAAATCAGGATTAATATTTATGCCTCGTTGCTGGCATTATTTTTTATTGTGCCGGGGGCATTGATTCTTGTTCCGGCTTATGGAATCAGGGGTGCAGCAGTGGTATCCTGTATCGGGTATATGGTGCTTTTTATAACGGTATTTTATAATTTTAACCGGGAGTCACCGGTGGGTCTTGTCAATTACTTACTGATTCGCCGCAGTGATGCTGCCTGGTTAAAAAAGGTCTTTACTAAAAACGTAAAAAATGGGTCTGACTGATATGTATACGGATGGCACCTATTTAAAAAAGAATCCAACCTGGGATATTGCAGACAGTCCGTGGAAAGCGGGATTGATTTCTTCAATCATAAAAAAAAATAATATTGAGGTTAATGAAATCGTTGATGTAGGTTGTGGGGCCGGAGTTGTGCTGCAGGAACTTGAAAAATTACATCCGTCAGTAAAAAAATTTACGGGGTATGATATTTCACCGGATGCGATAAGACTGGCGGCTGCCCGGGCTTCTGAAAAGACCAGTTTTTTCCAGGCTGATTTTGTTAATCATCCCGGTACCGGTAAAAAAGAGCTCCTGCTGGTGATGGATGTGATTGAACATGTGGAGGACTATTACGGGTTTACCCGGCAATTGAATGCAAAAGGAAATTACTTCGTCTTTCACATACCTCTCGATCTTTCCTGCCGTACTATTTTGAGGCCTCATATACTATTGCAACAACGGGATTCAGTAGGTCATATCCATTATTTTTCCAGGGATATGATCTTTTGGCTTTTGAGAGATACCGGCTACCAGTTGCTCGACTGGCACTATACAAAACCAATGACAGATATACTGCCTGCTAAAAATAGTTGGCAAGGAATTAAAAAAACCGGCAGGAATATTTTTTTCAGGCTGAGCAAGCGGTTAAGCGATAAATTATGGGGTGGCTATTCTATGTTAATTTTAGCAAAACGGAATGATGGATAAAAGCATATTATGGCTGGTTAGCTGGTATCCTGACAAATTATCCCCGTACAACGGGGATTTTATAAAGCGGCATGCTGAGGCTGTTAGTCTTTACCACCGGGTGAAGGTGATCTATGTAGTAAGAGATGCGGAAGGAAAAATGACCAGGGGTGTTTTGACGGAAGAAACTACAGATCAGCAACTGAGTGAAACTATCATTTATTATTACAGTCCAAAATATCCTTTCTTTTTAGATAAACTTTTTTCTGAACGAAAGTACCGGCAACTCTATAAGAAGGCGGTAAGAAGTTACATCAAAAAAAATGGAAACCCGGATTTGGTGCATGTGCATGTGGCAATGAAAGCCGGTGTTATTGCCCTGTGGATGAAAAGAACAATGAAAATTCCATTTGTAGTATCCGAACACTGGTCAGGATTTTTGGAGGAAGCAAGAGAACGATTTGGTCAACTCCCTTTTTATTTCCGGTCATTGTGGAAGAAAGTAATGAGAAAGGCAGCCGGATGCAGCACGGTATCTCAATACCTCGGCAGTGCACTACAAGGCAGGTTTCCTTTTATTGCAAACACAGTAATTCCGAATGTTGTTAATACGGCTATCTTTTATCCGTCAGGAAAAGAACAAAAGCAGCTGAAATTCATTCATATTTCCGGGTTGGATGAACTAAAAAACCCAAAAGAAATAGTGGAGGCATTTAAGATCGTTTCGGATAAATACCCGGATGCAATACTGGAAATAGTTGGTTCAACAAAAAAGGAGGTCGCAGATTTTTCAGATGATCTGCAACTTACCGGTAATGTCAGATTCCGGGACGAAGTACCCCAGCAACTGCTGGCAAATGAACTTAACCAATCAATAGCGCTGATCCTTTATTCAAGTTATGAAACATTTGGCTGTGTACTGATCGAAGCCAATGCCTGCGGTATTCCGGTGCTTGTAAGCGATATCCCTGTTTTTCATGAAAACATACAGGAAGCAGTAAATGGTTTTTTTGTTAAACCGCATGATCCCGTAGCACTGGCCGGTCAAATGATGCAGATAATAGAAAACCGGCCATTGATTGACAGCAGGGCTATCGCAGCAATGACCGGTTCTAAATTCAGTTACAGCAAAGTGGGTGAGCAATTCAGCAACTGGTATAAAGAAATTTTAGCCCAATCAGTTTGACCTGAGCTTATTTACCAGGGCAATGTAATCATTCATGGCTTCTTCATTCGATTTCCCTTTCAATCCTGACCATGCATCGTATTTAGCCTTTGCCACAAAATCAAAGGGATTTGATGGAGGATCAGCAGTTACGTCGCCTTCCGTAGCCTGTTTGTACAATGAGTATAACTTAAGTAATGTTTCGTTGCCGGGCTTTTCTGAAAGATTCTTACTGTCGGCCACGGCTTTTTCAAATTGTTCTTTTAATTCCATACAGTTGGTTTTCTTGATAACAGATAATTATTGATCCTGCAAGTATACAACTAATCAACTGTATATTCATTATTGGGTACGGGCATTATCAATAAAGTGATATCGTATAGAATTTTTACTTTCTATGATCTTATAAAATTCTTCAAGATAGTAGGTGGTTTCTTTCTTGTTCCTGGCATTCATCCAGGGGCAGTTATTGATCAGGCTCCAAATTTTTTCTTTATTCACCTTGAAAACTGTAATTGCTGCTTCCAGTTCTTCCAGGGTTCTCGGGAACCCGCGGTAGAGCCTTTCCCGGACCGATTTGATATCCAGCTCTTCGTTTGGTAATGCATATTCGGCATTCACAAAACCACAATGATTCAGGTCATAGGGGACAACAATGGGAGCAGAAATACTGTCCTGCAGCGGACGCATCAGTTTCACGTTATGGTAATGAGGAACTGAGAAGTCCGTATTCCCGATCATGAACTCGAACAAAGCTACCAGCGTCATCTGCTGCCTGTCGGTTTTTTCGGTAAAGAATTGCGTACCCTCTACTTCCACGCATTTATTCCGTGCTGCCATGTCATCCACATCTTCCAGCAAAAAACCATATTGCGAATATTTTTTGATTTTACCCCGGCTGTCATCATAATTGATCTTTACTAACCGCACTTTAAAGCTCCTTTCGGTCAGCATATTGTATATTTTGTAGGCCATGAACTCTTTGATGATAAGCTGCTCGTCATTAGTTGAAGTGCCACAACCACAAACCAGTTTTAGCTTACCCAATGGTTTTAACAGGGGAGAAGTGTTGTTCTTAAAATTCAGCATCAGCGGAGGCATAAAACAGGTCTCCAACCTGAACTTTCCCCTTGTTTGTATCCTGATCTCTTCTTTGATACTGCTGCTGTCAGGAAAACGGACCGTAACAGTTGCCGGCTGGTACTCTTTTTTCATTTTTTTAGCCAGCAGGTTCTTGAAATCAGACTGTATGGTTATCTCAAGAGGCTGCTCTTCCAGGAAAAAAGTGTCGTCAATTTTTTTTGATGTCTGTGCTATTACCTGGTTAACGAGAACCAGGAATAGTAAAATAAAAAAAACAGGAAACTTTCTCATGGTATAATGGGTTGTTTGGTTCAGCCATAAAATCTACTTCAGTACTTCCTGGATCACTTTACCAACATTGCCACTTGGCATCTGAATGTGTAATAATGCTGCCAGTGTGGGTGCAATATCCGACATGTATGTATCATGGTTGGTCTTTCCCTGTTTGATGCCCCAGCCATACCAGAGCAGGGGGATATGTGCATCATACGGATTCCATAAACCATGCGTGGTGCCGGTTGTACTGTAAGCATCAATATAGTTAGAATGCAGGATGACCTGCACATCGCCGTTGCGGCGGGGATAATACCCATTGTTCAGCATTTCCCTGATGCGGCCGGGTAAAGGGACTTCGTTCAGCTCTTCAATTGGAAACACCCTGGCAATACCCGGCTCAGCAGAAAGGTAACCGGTGATCCATTCTGTAACTTCTTCTTTATCGATTTTTGCAGAATCCAGTGCCATTCGGTTCAGGTGCAGCTGGTAGTTGTCATCACTCACGACTAGTACCGGAATTTTGAATTTCTCCTGCAGCCTATTATTTAGTTGTTTTACCACATTACTCATAAAAACACGGCCACCGGGTAATTTATTTTCCTGTAAGAATTCGGGGACCTGGGAAACGCCGTGATCAGCGGATAAAAAAACGGTATACTGGCCTTTACCCACTTTGCTGTCAAGAAAATTGAACAGGCCGCCCAATTCTTTATCTAAACGCAGGAATGCATCCTCTGATTCAAGGGAATTGGGCCCGAAAGTATGACCAATATAATCGGGTGAAGAGAAACTAACGGCCAGGAAATCCGTAATATCATCAGCACCGAGTTGCTCTTCGGTAATAGCCTTTTTTGCAAATTCAGCCGTTAATGTATTACCATAAGGTGTGGTTAGTACAGAGCTGTATGTTTTGCCAATAAATTTCTTCAGATCGTAGGGGAAGCTCTTACCAAAAGGTTTTCCCTCGTATTGTTTTTCATCCGCAGAACTTTGTACATAGGTATCAGCGGGGTATAAAAGATACCATCCCTGTTCATAATAGGCATCAACTAATTTCTTTGCATTAAAATCTTTTACCCATTGTGGTAAATCATTCATATAATAAGTAGAAGTGATCCAGTCCCCAACGGTATTATCGTACCAGTAAGCAGCATTGGCACTGTGCCCGGCAGGTAAAATGCCACCCCGGTCTTTTGGTGAAATGCCAATTACCTTACTACGGAAATTGGTGGCTAATTTGAGTTCATCACAAATGGTTGTCACCAGCAGGTTGCGGGGACTCATCAGGCCCAATGCAGATGAACTGCCCACTGTTTTTACTGATTTATCTTCTGTGCAGTAAACAGAACGCATTTCCTGGTTATCCCACCAGAAATTTCCGGTAATACCATTGATGGCAGGAACTGAGCCGGTGTAGATGGAAGCATGGCCGCAGGCTGTAACAGTAGGAGCATAGGGTATTAATGTGTTCTCACAGGTAAAGCCCTGGCTCAGCATTCGTTTAAAACCACCATCTGCTGCATAGCGGTCATAAAAACGATAGAGATAATCCCAACGCATTTGATCAACAACAATTCCCACCACCAGTTTGGGTCTTTGTACTGGCTGGGTATTGGCCATTAAAGTGGAGCCAAGCAATAACGCAACAATAAATTTCCGCATAGAGTAGTATTAGGTGACAAATGTAAGTGATTCTGCTCTTCAGATTTTACCTGTAGAGCAAACCGGTATTAAGTGACGATTAATCTTATTCAGCCGTTGTCCGTTTCGAATAATAAACGGGCTATAATTGGAAACCCTTCGGACCGGGCTTTTTGTTCCCAGCTGCCATCAATACTGTTTGTTGCAACCTGGCCGACCTGGTTGCTGGTTTCCTGGCACTGTCGATCCAGGAGAGAAATTGCTTGCGTATACTAACGGAAAAATTCAGAAAATTTTCCCTTGCTTTCTTGTTTTTGTTAAAGCATTTTTCGAGGTCAGCTGGAATGGTATTTGTGACGGCGGCAGTATCAGACGAAGTTAAGATATCCCAACTGCCGTTTTTCTTTGCCGTTTCAATCGCAGCGAGTCCTGCCGGCGTCATCAGGTTTGCTAGTATTAATTTTTCTACTCTTGTTTTGTTTAGCTGGCTCCATACACTTTTGGGTTTGCGGGGAGTGAACTTCAACATAGATCGTTCCTCATCCAGTTTGCGGGGCAGGCTGTCAATCCACCCAAAGCATAAAGCTTCTTCCACCGATTCATCATAAGTTACCCTTGGCTTACCGGATTCTTTTTTAAAGTAGATCAGCCAGATGCCTGGTGAACTGGTATGGTTTTTTGCCAGCCATTGCCGCCATTCTTTTCTTGTTGTGGGATGAAAAGTTTTATAATCAGGTGCCGCCATTACAGTTTGGTTATTTTTAATTCCACCCGTCTGTTCCTGGACCGGTTTGCTTCCGTATCATTGGGTGCAACCGGTTGATCGGGTCCGAATCCTTTAATAGTGATCAGCCCTTCCTCGATTCCTTTTGAAACAAGATAGTCTTTACAACTTTTCACTCTTTTCAGCGATAGCTCCCGGTTCAGGCTGGCTGAACCTTCGGAAGAAGTATGACCGGATAAAAGAATCTCCATCGACGGGTTTTGCTTCATAAAGGCAGCCAGTTTATCCAGTTCCTGTTTGCCTGCTGCCAGTAATACAGCACTGTTCACTTCAAACTGTATATTGTTCATCACCACATGATCTCCTTCCTGCAGGGTCTTGTCGTTGAACTGTACTTTACCGGAACGTTTCAGTTCGAGCAGCACATCTTCTGTGGTTTCTCCTTCTATCACATCCACCTGTTGTTGAGCCGAGGAATAACCCGCCGCACTGCCGGTTACTATGTTCAATCCTGCCGGAATAGCCTGCAACAGGAAGCTTCCCCCGGCGTCTGTTAGCACCATTCCGTAATCTTTTACTTCTGCACTGGCATTGGCAATGGGCTTTTTTGTTTCTTCATCAATGATCGTTCCTTTGATATTGCCCTTGTACAATACAGCTTTGGGATTGATGAGCAGTTTTACAAAATCAATGGCAAAGCCATCACCGGTTTCTGTTACCGGGTCATCAATGAAAATAACTAATGAATCGCCCCGGAGCATGACCAGTTGTTCGGCTGTGAATTTGAAACTGATGAGTTTACCGACCGGCCCGGCCTGGTTCACGCCGTTGATCATTTTTTCTGCTTCAATGAAACGTTGCCCGTTAATCCTGAACTGGAATTTTTTTTGATATTCCGGGGACTGAAAATCATCAATGAATAACTGGAGAGCAGCTGATGTGACAGAAATATCTTTGATATCTTTTAATGGGATAACGACCGGCACCGGGTTATTAGCGGGTCTTTCTGTAGAGCCGGTATAACCATCATGCGGTGCGTCGCTGCCATATCGATACCCCGTGGGTATCATGATCCGGTCGGTTCCCGGAATATCATTTTTATTTAGTTCCCATGGGTAACCATGGGCATCCGTACTTCTGCCGGAAAAGGGATTAAACCCTTCGGCCCAACCGTGACTGAGGTTATCAATATCACCCAGCCGGATCATGGCATCGGCTTCAGGTGTATGCTTTAATACCAGGAATTGTTTTGTCCAGTTACCATCAGTAGCTGTTATTGTTTGTGAAAAGGACTGCGGTGTGTTGTAACAAAACAACAAAAGAAACAGGCAAGGCCATTTTTTCATAAAATGATTTCTGGTTACCTGCTAATTTAATTCTTCTTTTTCTCAATAATTCTCAGCCGGAGGCTTTGTCAATATCTTTCTTTTAACAAGATCATACGAAAGCAACTGCCCAAATGTATGGGCAAGGATCGTGGTGGAAGCATAATCAAAGGTCCGGGTACGGGCGGAGTAGATAATCTGCCGGGAAGCACCGTCATAAAAATTACATTCCCAGGTAAACCGGGTTTGTTCGCCGTAATAACCAGGTGTATAGATCCTGTCATTTACAGAGTTCATGTATTGTTCAAAGCGGCTGTTCTGCCCCGAACGAAGGCTGTCGGTAATCCGGCCGGGGACATAAAATTTCTCTTTTTGTTTATCCAGCAATACAAGGGTGAATACAGCATCAAAATTTCTGCCGCTGACAGCCGCAATGGCCCGGTTCGTATCTCCTTTTACAAAAGTGCCGGCGGGGTAAATGGTATTCGCGGCAATGGCATAATAGCCCATATTCCGCAGGTCTTCAGCCAGGTGGTCCTCCATTTTAGATTGCAATACATTATCGGTATCGGAAGCAATGGCCAGAACCAGTATTTGTTTGTATTGCTTTGGCTGCAGGTTTTTTGCTGTCCAGTGCCGGGTGATCTTACTGGGCTGGCAGGCCGCAAACAAGATCAATGAGGAGAGCAGGATTAGTTTTTTCATTGGTCGGTTTTAGACCCTAAAACTACCCGTGCAGGAAGAAAATCAGGTTGAGGCAGGTCAATCGCTTATAAGAGTTTCATCAGTAATTGAACTTGCTGGTGCTCAATTCTTTTCCCCAACTGTGAATAACTACAAATTGAGGGTGCAAGGCTCGTTTTGGTATATTTGCCCGATTGGCTATTTTTCGACGGAAACGGTTGTTCGCAGACAGTAAAATGCTGTCTGCAGGAAGGAAACTGTTGTCTGTGGACATGTAGCTGACCTGAAAACTAATAACCTGTAAATATTGGGGAGCTGACTACGGCAGTGCCCCGCAAGATTATGGCAAAAGAAAAAGATACAACCAACCTGTTTGACTATACGGAAGACAGTATCAAGTCGCTGGATTGGAAAGAGCATATCCGCCTGCGGCCCGGTATGTACATTGGTAAGCTGGGCGATGGGGCTTCACCGGACGATGGGATCTATGTGCTGGTGAAAGAAGTGATGGATAACTGTATTGATGAATACACGATGGGGCACGGGAAAACGGTGGAACTGTCGATCGAAGGAAAAACCGTTACGATCCGTGACTATGGCCGTGGTATTCCGCTGGGTAAAGTGGTGGATGTGGTGAGTAAGATCAATACCGGTGCAAAATATGACAGCAAGGCTTTCCAGAAATCGGTGGGGTTGAATGGGGTGGGTACCAAAGCCGTGAATGCACTGAGTAATTATTTTAAAGTCACTGCGATCCGCGACGGAAAGGAAAAGACGGCTGAATTTGAAAGAGGGGTACTGATCAAGGAACATAAAGAAGCAAAGAGTACCGAGCAAAATGGTACGATGGTGACCTTTGTTCCGGATGACCAGGTATTCAAGAATTTTAAATTCTTACCGGAGTTCCTGGAGAACCAGATCTGGAATTATTGTTTCCTGAATGCAGGACTGAAGATCCTTTTTAATGGTAAAAGTTTTATCAGTAAGAATGGCCTACTCGACCTGCTGCAACGCAAGACCAATGAAGACGAGATCCGTTACCCGATCATTCACTTAACCGGTGATGATATTGAGGTGGCGATCTCGCATACCAATGACTACGGTGAAGACATTTACAGTTTTGTCAATGGCCAGCATACCACGCAGGGAGGAACCCACCAGCAGGCCTTCCGGGAAGCGTATGTAAAAACGATCCGTGATTTCTTTAAGAAAGATTACGATGCAGCGGATATACGAACAGGTATTGTTGCTGCTGTGTCTGTAAGAGTAGTGGAACCGGTGTTTGAATCGCAGACCAAAACAAAACTGGGTTCAGTGAACGTGGATGTGGATGGGCCCAGTATGCGGCAGTTTGTAGGCGACTTCTTATCCAAAGAACTGGATAATTTCCTGCACAAGAATCCTTCGATCGCCGATGGATTGAAAAAACGCATTGAGCAAAGCGAACGGGAGCGAAAGGAGCTTGCGGGCATTAAGAAACTGGCGAATGAAAGAGCCAAGAAAGCAAATCTTCATAATAAGAAATTGCGGGATTGCCGCTACCATCTCAACGATGAGCCGCCTTCCAAAGGCAAGGAAGATTTTTTAGCGAAGCAGGGAGAGACCACCATCTTTATTACGGAAGGAGATAGTGCCAGTGGTTCTATTACCAAGGCCAGGAATGTGGAAATACAGGCGGTATTCAGTTTGCGGGGTAAGCCCCTGAACTGTTTCGGGCTGACCAAGAAAGTGGTGTACGAGAATGAAGAATTCAACTTGCTGCAACATGCTTTGAATATTGAAGAAGGCCTGGAAGGCTTACGGTTTAATAATGTGGTGATCGCCACGGATGCCGATGTGGATGGTATGCATATCCGTTTACTGCTGATGACCTTCTTTCTCCAGTTTTTCCCTGACCTGGTGAAGCATGAAAAAGTATATGTGCTGGAAACGCCGTTGTTCCGGGTGCGAAATAAACAGGAAACCATTTATTGCTTCAGTGAACAGGAGAAGCAGGATGCCATGAAGAAACTCGGTACCAAACCGGAAGTAACACGATTTAAAGGATTAGGAGAGATCAGCCCGGATGAATTTGCACAGTTCATCGGCGCCGATATGCGCAAACAACTGATGCGGCTGGAACAAGGCGATCATATACAACAACTGCTGGAATATTATATGGGTAAGAATACGATGGAAAGACAGGAATTTATTATCAATAACCTGAAAGTGGAGCTGGATAAAGTGGAGGAGATCGCACAATAATGACGAAGCTTGATATTATACGAAAGACGAAATCGCTGTTCATGAAATGGCGGTTGCATGGTATCGTGGAACCGTTCACCGGTTTGCTGCTCAATGCCTATCATATGTCAAAGCTGAGTAAGTGGAGACAGCAGACAAAAGTAACGGGCTATAATGACTGGTACCAGGGCAGTTGGGATTATAGCCGTCGGATCAATTTATACGAAGCGGTCAGCAAGCAGGAAAATTTAAAAGATACACCGCTTGATTATTTTGAATTTGGAGTTTGCGGTGGTCATTCTTTTAAATGGTGGCTCGAGCATAATGCTAACCCTAATTCTAAGTTTTACGGCTTCGATACTTTTGAAGGATTGCCGGAAGACTTTGGACCCTTCAGTAAAGGCACGATGGCCGTGGCACTGGAGTCACTGAATATTACCGATCCAAGAGCCAATTTTTATAAGGGTTTGTTTCAAGATACGCTGATCCCTTTTTTAGCAACTTATCAAAGCGGGAAGAAAAAACTGATCCATATGGATGCTGATCTGTTCAGTGCCACTATTTTCAGTTTGTCGCAATTGTACCGTTTCCTGGATGATGGCGATATTATATTATTTGATGAGTTTGCGGTGCCGAAACATGAGTTCATGGCCTTTAAGATTTTCACAGAAAGTTTTTATGTGAACTATGAAGTGATCGGAGCTGCCAACAACTATTTATTTGTCGCTGTAAAAATTAAAAAATAAAATTCCTTCTGTAATAAAGAAGGTGAGGAGGTTTTATGATACATATTGTTTTTAACGAGAGTGAAGTGCAGTTGATGCAACAGGTGATGGAACTGGATGAAACCCTGGCTGGTGAAGTGGTACTGATCCGGGATGATTTTGCCGTAGGCCCGTTAACAGGACTTGATACCGAAGAAGGCTGGAATGCAAGAGTGGAATGGTGGAAAAATTTATTAGATACATCTCCTTATGGGCAAAACCTGGCCGGCAGTTTTGATGACAGGCAAACAGTAGAAGCTATAAAAGCAAAGCTGGAAGAAAATGAAACGGAAGAAATATGGATATGGATGGGGCAGAACCAGCATGATGTGACCGGTTATTACTGGCTGATGCCGCAACTGAGAAATTACCAGGGAAGGGTGATGGTATTATACATGAACAATCTTCCTTTTATCAATGAGAAGGGACAGATATTCTATCCTTCCTGGCTGCACGAGATTCAGCCGAAGGAATTCACCAAGGCTAAAAAATTATGCCGCCCCATTACGCTGAGTGAGTTTGAAGTGGATCCGGATGAATGGAAGAAACTGGTGGAAGAGAATGCAACTGTAAGAATACTGGAAGGAGGAAAAAAGATCGTTGGTAAAGAAGATAGCTTTTATGACAACGAGATACTCAAAAACCTGACCCCTGAATGGCAGAAAGCCACCCGGGTTTTATCCAATACCCTGAACCGGATGAAAATTAAGACCGGTGATGTGTTCATCATGTGGAGGATGAAACAACTGATCGCAGCAGGAAGGATTGAAACCATGGGCGATCCTGCCAAAGGATGGAAGGATTTTGATGTGAAGCAGGCGGGAGCCAAACTGGCGGAGATGAGTATTCCTGAACAGGAAACTGTATAACCATGAAGAATATCATCAAACTGGAAGAAGCTTTTATGTTCGGGCTTGCAGTGTATGCCCTTACGCTTTTCAACGTGGAATGGTGGTGGTACCTGGTTTTGTTCCTGGGACCTGATATCAGCATGATCGGGTATGTAGCGGGTAATACAGTTGGAGCTATTGCATACAATGTATTTCATCATAAGGGGCTGGCAGTTTTGATTTTTGCAACCGGCTTTGTTTTGCCCAATGAGTTATTACAGTTGGTGGGTATCGTTCTGTTTGGTCATGCTTCCATGGACAGGATGATGGGCTACGGTTTAAAACTGAAAGAAGGATTTAAGTTCACACATTTAGGACCGATAGGAAAGAAATAAAACAATGAGTGCAGCAAAAAATAAATTAACAGACGTTCAGAATAACGACAGCGGCTTGCATGGCCAGTATAAGACATGGTTCCTTGACTATGCCTCCTATGTTATATTGGAAAGAGCCGTACCTGCTATTGAAGACGGACTGAAACCGGTACAACGCCGCATCCTTCATGCCATGAAAGAAATGGATGACGGACGTTATAACAAAGTCGCTAATATCATCGGGCAGGCCATGCAATACCATCCGCATGGTGATGCCAGTATCGGCGATGCGCTGGTGAACATGGGGCAGAAAGACCTGCTGATCGACACACAGGGTAACTGGGGTGATGTACGTACAGGTGATGATGCCGCAGCTGCCCGTTACATTGAAGCAAGGCTTAGCAAGTTTGCCTTGGAAGTTGCTTTTAATGCCAAGACCACTGACTGGCAATTGAGCTATGATGGCCGTAAGAATGAGCCGGTCACTTTGCCGATGAAGTTTCCTTTGTTACTGGCACAGGGAGCGGATGGTATTGCGGTGGGTTTATCCACCAAAATCCTTCCGCATAATTTCTGTGAACTGATCGAAGCAGCGATAAAATATTTACGGGGTAAGCGTTTTGAGCTCTATCCCGATTTTCTCACAGGTGGAATGATTGATGTAGCGGATTATAACCAGGGCAAAAGAGGCGGTAAAGTAAAAGTAAGAGCCCATATTGAAGAAGTGGATAAGAAAACACTGGCTATAAAGAGTGTGCCTTATGGTGTTACCACCACGCAGCTGATGGAATCCATCGTAAAAGCCAATGACCAGGGAAAGATCAAGATCAAAAAAGTAACGGATAATACCGCAGCCGAGGTGGAGATACAGGTAGACCTCGCACCAGGTATTTCCCCTGATATCACTATTGATGCACTGTATAAATTCACGGATTGCGAGATCTCTATTTCTCCCAATGCCTGCGTCATCGTGGATATGAAACCCCAGTTTCTCGGGGTGCAGGAATTGCTGAAGCTTTCTACGGATAAGACAAAAGATCTGCTGGAACAGGAGCTGAAGATCAAACTGGCAGAACTGCAGGAAAAATGGCATTACACCTCTTTAGAGAAAATATTCTTTGAAGAGAAGATCTACAAGGAACTGGAGAAAAAACACGAGACCTGGGATAAAGTGCTGGAAGCAATTGATAAAGCTTTCGTGCCTTTCAAAAAGCAGCTGAAAAGGGAGATCACCAGGGAAGATATTGTGAAGCTGACCGAGAAACCGGTCCGCCGTATCTACAAGCTGGATATAGACGAACTGAATGCCCAGATCAAAGGGCTGGAAGCCGATATCAAACAGGTGAAGAATGACCTCAGTAACCTGGTGGATTATGCCGTGGCCTATTATGAGAACCTGTTGAAGAAATATGGCAAAGGAAGAGAACGGAAAACAGAGATCAAACAGTTTGAAGTGATCGAAGCCAAGAACGTAGCGATCGCTAATGCGAAATTATATGTAAACAGGGAAGAAGGCTTTATCGGAACAGGATTGAAGAAAGATGAGTTGCTATTTGAATGTTCCGACCTCGATGATATCATCGTGTTTGCAAAACGGGGTATCATGAAAGTGGTAAAAGTGTCGGATAAAACATTCATCGGCAAAGACATTTTGTATGCGGCCGTTTTCCAGAAGAATGATGAACGCACCACTTATAATATGATCTATGCAGATGGCGCCACCGGGATCAGTTATGCCAAACGTTTCAATGTGACCGGGGTGACCCGTGATAAAGAGTATGACCTCACCAAGGGCCATGAGAAATCCAAAGTGCATTATTTTACGGCTAATGCCAATGGGGAAGCCGAAGTGGTGAAAGTGGTTTTGAGTCCTGCTTCTTCAGCCCGTATCAAGGAGTTTGATTTTTATTTTGAGGAACTGGATATTAAAGGCCGCAGCAGCATGGGTAACCAGGTAACGAAATACCCGATCAAATCCGTGAAATTTAAAGAAGCTGGTAAAGCCACACTGAGCGGACGCAAACTCTGGTTTGATGAGAAGTTCGGAAGGCTGAGTGCTGAAGAAAAAGGTATTTATCTCGGCAGCTTTGAACCGGAAGATAAAGTACTGGTGATCTATACGGACGGTAATTACGAGATCACCGACCAGGAGATGACGCAGAAATTTGATGCTGAAAAAGTACTGCATATCGGCAAATTCTATCCGGAGAAGATCATTACGGCGGTGTACGTTGACAATGAGAAGAAGCAATATATCGTGAAGCGGTTCAAAATTGAAACCACCACCCTTAAGTCGAAGTTCCTGTTTATTAAAGAAGGGAATAATAATTACGTGGAAGCGGTAACCACCGATGAAGAACCGATACTGGCCGTGCAGCAGGGCAGGGGGGAACAGGTACGAAAAGCGAAGTTCAAAATTGCAAAGATGGTGGAAGTGATGGGCTGGAAAGCAGTTGGTGCCAAATTAGTGGATTACAGCAAGAGTGTGGAAATGGAATGGGTGAAACCGAAAGCGGATGATAACCAGCCGGAGTTGTTCTGACCTTTTAAAGATATTCTTATGAGAGTAGTAATGCTAATGAGCTTAATTATTATTACTGGTTGTGGTGGTGTCCAGTCAGAAAAGAATTTAATGGATAAAACTGCTATGCCTTTAATAGATTCATTTTATTCAAAGGTTCAACGAAAAGAAGCAGCCTTAGCTATTGACGGATTATTATCCTCTAATCCCAATATAAACTTAAAGGATTCTGCTACACTTGATTTGAAAAGCAAGTTTATTTTTCTGAATGAAAATGCAGGTTCATTTATGGGATACAAAATATTGAAAAAGCGATACATCGAAAATGATATTGCCGTTTATAGCAGCATGGGTAAGTTCGATAAGAGATTCTATAGGTTCATTTTTATATTCTATAATAATGGGGTAAAAACCCGATTATATAAATTCCTTTTTGACGATTATCTTGAAGCGGAATTGGAGGGCTCATTGAAATTTTATACAAATTGAGCCTGTCAGATGTGTGATTTTATTTTTTTAATTTAGGATCATCCTTCTTCCTCCTGATCCGCACCGTCCCATTTTTCTCCAGGTTACTGGATAAACGTACTTCAAACCGGTTCTTTCCATCGCTGATCATCATCAGGGCAGTATTGGGAGGGATGGCGCCAAGGTTATCGGCAAACATCGACAGTTCGTTTTCTATCCTGGCACTGTCTAACACAATATCAAAATGAATGGCACGGGTACTGAGCTTGCGGTTGAAAGCCATCAGTTGCTTATTGAAGAAAACAGAAATAGAATCCCCGTCCACTTCACCATTATCATAAAAATCCACTTTCAGCGAATCTGATTCCACTTCAATTTCCTGTGCTATCACATTTTCCCGTTCGGTAAATTCTCTTTCTACCACATAATTGATCACTTTGCGCTGGATGACCGTTTCCGGAACTAAGGTATCAAAGGCCGAAGGCGTCCAGACCTGGTAGCTTTCTTTATATTCCCGCAAGGCTTTTAAAACAGAATCCTGTTTACTGGCATCTGCATTCAGTTCCAGGTTAAAATTGATATCGGCACACATGAGCCGGTATTCGGGTAAACTCACAAAGCCGCCGGATAGATTAGAACCAGCTTTGGCCACCCGTAAAGTAGCTCTCAAATTCATCATACAATCCACTTCCATATTGGCCCTGGAGCCATAATAGGTAACCGGCACATCATACAAATTGAGCTGGCGGCTCGTGGCATTATAATTACCTTTTACCTGCAGACTGCGAAAGGTATTCTTAAAGTAATAATTGAGCACCCCCTTTACATAGTTCTTCTCCGGCTGCAGGATCAGCTCCACCAGGTAATTATTAGCAGAACTGCTGGTCTTTACGTTGGCATAACCATACCAATAGCCAAAAACTGTTTGCCCGGAAGAGCACAGGGTTAAAAAAAGAAATACAGGCAGGAGGAGTTTCTTCATGAAGTTCTAAGATCGGCAAAAATCATTCCCTAATAAAAGAAAATTGTGAACGGTTATTTAATGTAGCGTTTCATTTCCCGGTCCACGTCTTTTTTCTTGATGCTTTCCCGCTTATCGTAGAGTTTTTTTCCTTTGCCCAGCCCGATCTCGATCTTCATCATACCCTTGTCGTTTAAAAAGATGCGGAGGGGAACAATGGTATAACCCTTCTCTTTTAATTTGCCTTCCATTTTCCGGATCTCTCTTTTTTGCAACAGCAGTTTCCGGTCCCTTAGCGGATCATGGTTATTGACGGTGCCATGTGAATATTGGGCAATATGCAGGCTTTTCAGCCACACTTCACCCTGGTGGATGATGCAAAAGCTGTCATTGAAACTGGCTTTTCCTTCCCGCAGCGATTTTACTTCGGTTCCCAGCAATACCATGCCCGCATCGTATTTGGCATCGATGAAGTATTCGTAATAAGCTGATCTGTTCTTTATCTCGTTCATGCACAAAAAAAGTAAGAGGCAAAAATACCTCTTACTAACTGATTTTTTATATATGCTTAACTTTTGAAGTGCCCCAGCACCACCCCCAGTTTCTCTTTTAATTCTTTTCTGGGCACAATAAAATCAAGGAAACCATGATCCAGGAGAAACTCGCTGCGCTGGAATCCTTCGGGTAGGTCTTTTTTAATAGTTTCTTTAATAACCCTCGGGCCGGCAAAACCAATCAGGGCTCCCGGTTCCGCAATATTCAGATCACCCAGCATACCAAAGGAAGCGGAAATACCTCCAAAAGTAGGGTCGGTGAGCAAAGAGATATAAGGAAGTTTGGCATCACTCAGTTGCGAGAGCTTACCACTTGTTTTGGCCAATTGCATCAGGGAAAAAGCACTTTCCATCATCCGGGCGCCACCGCTTTTACTGATCACCATATAGGCCTGGTTATGCGTAACACAATAATCAACAGCTCTTGAAAATTTTTCACCCATCACACTGCCCAGCGATCCGCCAATAAATTCAAAATCCATACAGGCAATCACAATGCCATGGCCGTTTATGGTTCCTGTTGCCACCCGCATGGAATCTTTCAGGTCGGTTTTACTCCAGATATCTTCCAGTCTTTTCTTGTAAGGCTTCAGGTCAGTAAATTCCAGGAAGTCTTTGCTGCGGATATTTTCAAACAATTCGGTGAATTCGCCATTATCATACAACAGTTCAAAATACTCCTGGCTGTTGATGCGGTGGTGGTAGCTGCATTTGGGGCACACGAAAAGATGTTCTCTCAATTCAGTGACGGTGCAGATATAATTGCATTCGGGGCATTTGGTCCAGAGTCCTTCCGGGGTTTCTTTCTTTTCTGAGGTCTTGGTGTTAATTCCTTTCTTGATGCGTTTGAACCAGCTGGTCTTGTTTTCTTCTGTTTTTCCTTCCTCACCTGCCAGGTTCGCATCAAAATCTTCAATTTTTTTGGCCATAACCTTTGTAGTTAGAGCACAAATATAGGGATTGTAAGGTTACTAATACTGGTCAGCTGCCGGTGGCTAAATACATGGAAGACAATGCCTCAGGGGCGATCAGTTATTCGGGGCACCGCTGTCGATCCAGCAGAGGATCGCATTCTTTTGCGCCGTGGTTAACGTGGTATTGCGGGGCATATTCCCGGAAGCCACATTGGTACGGATCGTGGCCCGGGCACTGAAGACCTGTGCATAGTTGGTCAGCGGACCGGGGCCGTTTACACTGGCCACGTTATGGCAATCAACCTGGTTGCAGGTAGCTTGTATAATAGGATTTACATCAGCCGCCCATGCTTTATTGGTTACCGTGGCGCAATCAAGCGGGGGAGTGTTGCTGCCACCATTATCCTTGCTGCAGGAATTAAAAATAAATGCTGCTGTTGCCAGACTTAGAATGATCAGTGCCTTTTTCATGTTTTCGTTGGTTGGTAAAGGATTTTCTGATAACTAATAACGGCAAAAGTTTAACCAAAGTTGCTCTGAATGCTGGTTTCTGAAAAAATTAAATGATCTCGGCCACATGCCGGTGAATATTTTGTGCCAGTTTATCAGTGGGCACATCATTCTCATCGCCGCCAAAGGGGTCTTCAATTTCTTCAGCGATCAATTCCAAACTGGCGAGCACATAAAAAACAAACGCCACTACCGGAACTACGTAAAAGCCCAGCTGGAAAACATAACCAAACGGAAGCGTCATGATATAAAAGAAAATAAATTTCTTGATGAACACACTATAGGAAAAAGGGATCGGGGTGTTCTTGATCCGTTCGCAGGCACCGCAGATATCGGTGAAGGATTGCAGTTCTGTATTCAGGTAAAGCAATTGTTCACCGGAAATTTTATTTTCCTTATACAATTGCTGGATATGCTGGTACATCAATAAGGCGATCTGGTTAGGAATATGCTTCTCGGTATCTATCTTACTGAATACATGCTTGTGTTCTTCGTCTTCAAATAACTCGATCCTTGTTTGTTCACGGCGTAAATGATTGTGCAGGGCAAAGGCATAGGCTGGGATGATCTTCCGGAAAAAAGAACGCTGGCTTTTTTCCTCGGCTGGTAAAATAGCTGCCAGTTTCAAGGCCAGGTTACGGCTGTTGTTGACCAGCGACCCCCAGAGTTTGCGTCCTTCCCACCAGCGGTCGTAAGCAGTATTGGTGCGAAAAACGAGTAGCATTGAAATCGCAAAACCCAGCAGGGAATGCATCAGGGGAATATTCCTGACATAACTGTTGGAAGAGAGTTTCCAGTATTCCAGCTCCAGGTAAGCAACAATAGCAGAATAGATACAGATGCCAATGATCAGCTTGCCAAGCTGGCGGAAGGTATCTGCTTTATGAAAACGAAAGATAAAAGTAAACCAGTCTTTGGGATTGTAGGAGATCATGCAAGGCTCTTTTATCAAAAATAAACATTGGAGAGGTGATTTTGTCCGAAATTCAGGGCATGAAAAAGCTATTTCTTTTTGTAAGCATCTGCAGCGGTTTGCTCGCCTGCCAGTCAAACCCTAAAATGGCGGAGGAAAAATATAAACTGGTATGGAGTGATGAATTCAATACCGCAGGTTTGCCCGACAGCAGTAAATGGAATTATGATGTGGGTGGTCATGGCTGGGGCAACCAGGAATTACAGTATTATACAGCCAACCGGCTAGAGAATGCAAGGATGGAAGGAGGTAATCTTATCATCGAAGCAAGAAAAGAAAATTGGGAAGGGATGAATTATACTTCAGCCCGGTTAGTTACCAAAGGAAAGGCTGAATGGCAATACGGTAAAATAGAAGTGAGGGCCAAACTGCCTTCAGGTCTTGGCACCTGGCCGGCTATCTGGATGCTGGGAGCCACCACGCCGTTGGTATGGCCGGATGATGGCGAGATCGATATTATGGAGCATGTGGGTTTTAACCCCGGCTATATTCATGGTTCTGTGCACTGCAAAAAATATTACCATAGTATCGGCACCCAAAAAACGGATACGGTGCATATACCTGATTATTCAGAGCAATTTCATGTGTATGGCACCGAGTGGGATAAAGACAGTGTGAAAGTATCAGTAGATGGAACTATCTATTTCCGGTTTGCGAACGAACGAAGCGGATACGAAGCATGGCCTTTTGATAATAAAATGTACCTGCTGCTGAACGTAGCTTTTGGCGGCACCTGGGGCGGGCAAAAAGGGATCAATGATTCCATCCTGCCGCAACGGATGGAGGTGGATTATGTGAAAGTGTACCAGCAGCAATAAAAGTTATTGCCGTTGGAAATTCCTGAAATCTTCCCGGCGGAACGTTCCTGGTGCTGCATGATCGCCTTCTTCGAACGAATAATTTACGAAGCGGATATTTTTTAATTCAGTAAGATTAAATGTACTGACCGCCATATACTCAGCAGCACCGCTGCTGCCCATCCGCTGGGTCAGGAATTCACTGTTGGGAATAGCCGTATAAATAGTGTCGTTGGAAATCTTGATTAACTCCAGCTGTACATTTTCCCAGGCTGCATTCATCGCACTGATCAGTTCTGCTGCAGTAAGACTATCTGTATTGACCTGCCGTTGTTGTTTCAGCAGGTAATTGCCGCTGAGGCTGTCATAGACCGTAGTCCAGGCCAGTTTTTCTTCAGGGGATACAGCTATTTCCAACGCACCTGTGGTATCCACTGCATCTTCCGGTGCTGCCTCGTTATTACAGGCTGCTGAAAAGAACATTACAAAGAGGGGAAGAAATATTTTTCTCATCCCTAAAAATAAGAACCGCTTCCCGGTTGGTAAAACAATTACCGTTAAAATTCCCTGATAAGAATCTTAGATATAGATTAAAATTGCTTTTACTTTTTCAAGAACGCCGAATACATCCATACTAATTTTTCCTGTGCCCGGATATAATCACTCATCAGGGCATTGGTACCTTCATCATTGGTTTCTGCTGATAAGGATAAGAGGTTCCGCTGGATACCAATGATCACTTTGAATGAATTCAGGATATCAGTTACTGCCTTCAGACCATCAGATACCTGGCTGCTTTCAGCAATCGCTGATACTTTTTTATAATCAGAATATTTATGATTGGGAGAATGTCCCAGGGTGAGTATGCGTTCCGCCACTTCATCAATTTTCAATAAGAGATCATTATACAGTTCTTCAAATTTCAAATGTAATTCAAAGAATTTTTCGCCTTTGATATTCCAGTGATAACCTCTTACATTCTGGTAAAAGATGGAGTAGTTGGCCAGCAGCTCATTAAGTTGCCCGGCCAGTAAAGCGGATTTTTTACTGTCTAATCCTATTGCATTCAGATTTTTCATATTCCTTTTTTTTCAAAATTACAGCAGGATGGTTGATCTGAATGTGATATTTGTCAGCCTGGTGGATTAAGTTTCTTTCGCCAGGGCTGCATTTTAAAATAGGTGAGTGACCGCCAGATCCATTCAAAAGGCCCGTACTGGTAGTTTCTCATCCACCATTTACTGATATAGACCTGGATGATAAAGAAAATGATACCGGCCGCAAAGCTGATACTATTGCCTATTTCTCCCAGTTGGTTAAAACCATAACCATAGAACAGCAATAAGCCGAAAATAGTTTGGGTCAGGTAAGTGGTCAGTCCCATCCTGCCTAACTGGGCAAGACCAGCAAGGAATTTCCCTGCTCTCACCCGTTGCGCCAGCAACAGGAATCCACCGGCATAAACCATGCTGAAGCTGATATAATGAATATCAATTAAGACAGAAGCCAGTAAACTGTAAATGTTGAAGGAAAGAAACAGGCTTTCACCAAAGACCCCATAGATCACCAAAGCAAAAATGGAAACGGCCAGGGAAATCCAAAACCACTTTTTTATTTTCTTCTTATACTGTGGCAGGGTTTCAAAAATTTTATTGCGTCCCGCATACAGGCCTAACAGGAAAAGACCCAGTGTAACGAACAAGCGTCCTGAAAAAACCTGGAACTCCAGTTTGGTTTGAAGATCTTTTGAAATATTCCAGCGGGCAATACCTATATAATCACCCTGCTTTATCATATTATAATAAACAGTGGCATCCTGCTGCATTTTATCCGGGGGATTATTGGCCTGGGGTTGTTGCTCAGTTGCCGGCTGATTACTGATCCTGGCAAACTCAATTGTTCTCACAATAAGACCGGGCCCGTTGAACATAAAGAAGAAAGCGACGATGAGCAGCACTTTGTTTCCTGCCTTATGAAATAACAATAGCACAAAACCAAGTGCAGCATAAATGGTAAGTATATCACCCCGGTAGTGCATATGGTGAAGGAAACCGATGGCAAATAGTAAAATCAGCCGCCAGGCAAAACGACCTATGAAGGGTTGCCCTTTTTCTTTAGCATTCAGCAATTGAATAGCAAAACTTAGCCCGAACAGGAAGGAAAAAATCGTATAGAATTTACCAAAGATGAAAATATCATGAAATAACTGTAGACCCTGGTCAAACCCGTTTTTGATAGCAAACTGTTCATGGCCGGGTGGCGGGTCTCCCGCATAATACTGGTTGCAAAAATGGGCCAGGATAATACCCAGCAAGGAAAACCCGCGGAGCATATCCACGATATCAATACGTTGTTTGGCTGCAGCAATTGGTTTCATTTCATTGGTTTGAGACGGTAATAAGCTGTCATGCATCTAAACTATAGTTTCCGCCTGCATTCTCCCGGTTTAAAAGGATGAAGGGAGAATTGAGCAGATATATTGACGATCAGGGCGAATGAAATGTTACCGGGTAGTGATAAAAGCTGCTGGCTAATCGGCGAAAAACCATCAATCTTTTTTGGTGGAATGGATCAATTCAATTTTCCACCGGCCATTGATCTTCCTGCAAATGCAGCTTTCCAGCCAGCTGTATTTTTTGGTTGTATTATTTTCTTCAATGGTGGAATACAGTGTGTAAACAGCATAGGCTATATCATCAGTAATACGGATAGTAACAAACGTAAAGGAGTCGGTGCGGACGATCTTCCGGCTGGAATTTTTACGAAAGTAATTACTTTCATCTGCCAGGGTCTGCAGTTCCCCGTTTTCCAGCAGGAGGTAATTGCTGGTGCAATTTTGAAGATGTTTTTCCAGGTTCCAGTTGCCTAATGTTTTATAATCGTCAATAAGGAGCCGGGCAACGGCTACAGAATCCGGGTTTTGCTGGGAAATGCTACTAAGGCTGATCAGTAAGCCGGAAAGGATAAGCAGGTATTTCATTTACAGGTTTTTTTGTAATTAATTCTACATAGCCCTTATCTCACTTTATGCGCTTCCATATCGATCTTGATCAGTTGTCCTTCTATGACCAGGACTTTAAGGTAAACCCGGTATTGATAGGATAGTTATATTAAACCAGTTTATAAATAAATTCTTCAATGTCGGCCTGCCTGGCGTTGGCAAAACCTTTGTCGGTTCCCACTTTTTCGAAGCCTGCTTTTTCCAGCACTTTTTGAGAACCCCAATTATCAAAGGCGGTACGTCCGCAAAGCGGCCTTGTAGTTTCGAGGACCAGGAATTTTTTAAGCGCTGTGCTGGCAATGCCTTTTCCCCAGTATTGCCTGTCGATCCAGTAGGTGATCTCTGCTTCGCCTTCTATTTCAAATTTGGCTATACTCCCGGCGATGCTGTTGTTGACAAGAATGGTCTGGTTGTTTACAGTGGGGTTGCCCAGCAGTGCTGTGTATTTAGCCAGGTAGGCGGTTTTATCAGCCGGGTCTTTTGCGGTGAAAGCAGCTAAGTGATTGGCTTCCGGGTCAAGCTGGAACAAAAAGAGTTTTTCCAGGTCAGCAATTTCAGTGGGCCGTAATAAGATATGCAGCGGGTCTGTCATTGCTTTGTTTGTAGTTGAGTTTTGCGAGTTTTTTTTACACAGTTCATGTTAGCGGTTGTGCCTTTCTACAATCATAATCTCAAAATCGTCTCGAAAGTCACTTGGCATCACTGTAACGTCATAGTGCTTTCCGTCAAAAGCTACACTATAATTTACTTCTTTAGGCAGGAAAAGACCCTCTTTGCGCAAATCCTCGTCGCTTTTTTTCTCCAGCACGGTTCCATTGGAAGGATCAATTACATAAATGTTATATAAACTTGAAAAGTAGCTGAGAATTTTACCATTTTCAAGTACCAAGTGAGGATTAAATGGTTGCGCCGGAAAAATCGAATTCGATTGCCAAACAACGTTCCCGGTAAGAGCATTTAGACAATAGAGACGTTGGGTATTGTCAAAATAGTATAGACGCTGATCAATTAAGAATAATTTGTCAATATCGGTTCCTGTTGTCTTTTGCCAAAGTAGTGCCTTGCCTGAATTTTTGCGGCAACTTAAAGTATCATTTATAACTTGGTAAATTGTGTCATTTTGAAACACAGGAAATGGGACATCCATTTTTCCATATCCGATACTATCAATTACTTTCCCGGTTTTAAAATCAATCTCTCTAAGCCCATATGCAACCGTGCTGACAAGTAGATTACCGTTCAAAGGATTGATACAATGACCTCCGTATGTTGAACTAAAGTTAGAAGACCATATTTGATTGCCATTTTTGTCAAACTTATAAATATCTCCAACGAAACTACAATAGTAGATAAAACTGTCACAAATGATGGGCGCTTGGGATGCCCAATTTTTTACTTGTGTTGCCCAATCAATTTTACCAGTTCTTAGATTTAAGCAGTACAAAAAGTTGGGCTTGTCACCTCCAATTTCTAGACTGCTGCAGTAGATCTTGTCATCTCTATAGGCTTTTGAGGGATAACTATTGTTTCTGAAGTTAGCAACCCAAAAGTCACCTTTTTCATATTGAACATGTTTTGGGTTACCGTCGAGGCAGCTATTTGCAAAAATGAGAAGTAATATGATGATGATGGGTCTCATAGGCATAACCGCTAACGTTCGAGTATTTGCGAAGGCAGGGAATTCATAGATTGTCCAGCCCGGTACAAATGCCCATTTGAAAATACGTTGTTTAAGTTAAGAACTAAAGCTGAACATTAAACGTCGAGCCCGAACTGCTGATGATGATTGCACATAGTTGATGTTACAATGTCCAGCCCTGCTTTTGCAAATACTTTTGTTGTGTGCCGTTATTCGTCACTCGAAATCAATTTTTGCTTTTGGAACCATAGCTTGAATCCGTTTCTTTTCAGTATTGTCAAACGAATTGAATGTTAGCCAAAAGGTGTCAACTTGTTGAAGCTTGTCAAAACCTAAAGGCATAGTTGGAAGCTTCATTGTGTACATTCCGACTCTTTTTAAGTTAGGTAGTTTCTCCATTATTGAAAAGGCACTTGTCCAGTTTAAGTTATGCAGGTCGCCTAAACCTAATTGCTGAATTGTCTTGACTTGTTCAAGTTCAACTGGTAACTCTTTCAATGGATTATCGCAAACTGACAATCGTTCTAACTGTTTAAGATTTCCAACCTTGTATGATAGAGATTTAATATTATTTCCCTGCAAGTCAAGGTCTTTCAAATTGTATAGTTTATAAACGACTTTTATGCTTGTGTCTGAAAGTTTATTGTCTCTTAAGCATAGCTTTTGAATTGCTTTAAGTCGTCCAAATTGTTTGGGCAGCGAAGTAAGATTATTACTTTCAAGATTTATCTCTTCAATTTGTTTCAATCGCTTTATTTTTTTGGGAATTTCACTTATTGAGTTGTACCAAATGATTATGCGTTTAAGATTTGGAAGTGCCGATAATTCAACTGGAAATGTTTCAAATTCATTGTAACAAAGGTCAATGTAAATGAGGTTTGGGAGTTGTCCCTTTTTGAAATTTACTTTTTTGATTTTGTTACTGAATAACCGTAGGTATTTTAGATTGTCAAGTTGCTTAACAGGCTCTGGAAATGATGTTAGTTCGTTATTATCTAGCCAAAGCTCTTCAAGCTTTTTGAGTTGTGAAATATTGTTTGGTATTGCTTTTATTTTTCCATCTGTCAGCCAGATTATTTTTAAACTCGGAATTTGCTTTAAAACCTCAAAGGTTTGCACTAGATCCAAGTCAGGATTTGAACCTATGTCAATCTTTTCAAGAGTTGTCAGCTTAACAATGTCAGTAGGCAGTTGTTTGAGTTGCTGGTCTGAAAGGTCAAGAGATTTTACAATTGTCGGATTAACTAACGCTTCTTTTATTGAGTTGAAAAGGACTTCTGTGTCTTTCTGTCCGAATGACTTTAAAGAAAAAATGAGAAAAATAAAGAGAAGTCGTTTCATTGTCACTTTAAGTTATTAGGGTGTTCATTTATAATGGCACACAACGTGTGTATTTACGCTAATATACGCTACCCAAAGAGGGGTAACAATTTTTTTAAATCCTTCTTTCTGAAATAATTATTTAAAAAAACGCTACTGTACGGGGGTAGCGCAAATACAACTTTATAAAACAGTAAATCATCAAGAAGGCTTATTTCTAAATATAGCAATAACTGGTACAGATTCAAGTTGATAATCAATGTAAATCTGTACCAGCTTCCAGCCTGTCTATGCTATTGTTATGGCTTTATCCAAATACACATCCTGTATGGCATTCAGAATTTCAACCCCTTCTTTCATGGGTCGCTGAAAAGCTTTGCGGCCACTGATGAGGCCCATGCCGCCGGCTCTTTTATTGATCACCGCTGTGGTCACGGCTTCAGCCATATCGCTGGCACCGGAAGAAGCACCACCGCTGTTGATGAGACCGGCACGACCCATATAACAATTGGCCACCTGGTAGCGGCAAAGATCAATGGGATGATCGGAAGTGAGTTCGCTGTATATACGTTTATCATTTTTGCCATAGGCCGACTCTTTGGTATTGAGGGCCAGGTAACCACCATTGTTCTCCGGCAGTTTTTGTTTGATGATATCCGCTTCGATCGTCACGCCGAGATGATTGGCCTGGCCGGTGAGGTCAGCGGATACATGATAATCCTTATCCGATTGTTTAAACGCCGGGTTGCGCAGGTAACACCAGAGAATGGTGGCCATACCCAGTTCATGGGCCATTTCAAAAGCCCGGCTTACTTCCTGCAATTGCCTGGTGGATTCATCACTGCCGAAATATATCGTCGCACCCACGGCCGCAGCACCCAGGTTCCAGCTGGCTTTAATGGACGCAAACATTACCTGGTCAAATTTATTGGGGTAGGTGAGGAATTCATTGTGGTTGATCTTAACAATGAACGGGATCTTATGAGCATACCTGCGGGAAAGAAAACCCAAACCACCAAACGTGGTGGCCACCGCATTGCAACCCCCTTCCATTGCCAGTTTGATAATATTTTCCGGGTCAAAATAAATAGGGTTTTTGGCAAAGGAAGCACCGCCGCTGTGTTCAATGCCCTGGTCAACGGGAAGAATTGACAAATAACCTGTGTTGCCGAGTCGGCCGGTATTGTACATCAGCTGCAGGTTGCGCAGCACATGCGGGGTGCGGTCGCTGCCGATCCATATACGATCTACAAAATCAGGACCGGGCAGGTGCAACTGGTCTTTTGAAATGGTTTTAGACTGGTGGTTCAGTAAGTACTCCGCTTTATCGCCGAGGAGTTGGGTGATGGAAGGCATGGGAATAGTTTATTGGTTAATTAGTTGATCAGTTGAAAGGTCGCTAACGACTGTTAGGCAAAGATAATGTTTGGGAGAAAACGGCAAAGCGGTTGTGTGGATATGACGCAGGGGAGTGACAGGAGCATTGAAAACAGTATAAAAATCCGTGTTGATCTGTTCAATCTGTGTTATCCGTGTTCAAAAAAATTAGCCGGTACGGCTAATTAAATACAGGGAACACGGATGACACGGATGGGAGGGATCTACACGGACTTCTCTGGTAAAAGGAAACCTCTGTAACCACAGGGATAAAAAATCTGTGCTCATCCGTTTAATCTGTGTCATCCGTGTTTAAAAAAAGTTAGCCGGTATGGCTAATTAAATACAGGGAACACGGATGTAAAGGATGGGAGGGATGTACACGGATTTCTCCAAAAAAAAGAAACACGACGAATTATAGCGAAAAAAATCTGTGCTGATCCGTTTAATCTGTGTTATCCGTGTTCAAAAAATTAGTCGTTACGGCTAATTAAATACAGGAAACACGGATGAAAAGGATGGGAGGGATGTACACGGATTTCTCCAAAAAAAAGAAACACGACGAATT